>OZ242042.1:0-4093831 GCA_965204905.1 Dehalococcoidia bacterium | reverse complement strand
AAATTCTCGCTCAGCACGGCTATCGCCGGCCGGAACGACCGGAGCAGATGGCGACGCTCCTCAATCGCGCCGGCGACGAGCGTTTTCTTTCCCACGGCTCAAGGCTACGGATGTTGATGGCCGCGCAGTCGCCCGAGCAAACCCTGTGGGAATCAATCTGTGATGCCCTGGGCTACCGCCACAACCGGCATCCGTTCCTGATGCTGGCCACCGCCGCGCCCTACTCCGTCATCGCCGCCATCGTCCAACGGCTGCCCTATAATCAGCGCGAGCCTGCGTTGGCCCAATGCCTGCTCCGCCTGGCCGGGTTTGAAAACGGCCCCGTACCTGCCGGACTCGGCCCGCCGCTGGACTCAAAAGAGTGGCGACTGTTCCGGGTAAGGCCATCCAACCATCCGCGCCGGCGCATCTTGGGCGCGGTTGCTCTGGTTGCGCGCTTTTGCGAATCGGGTTTGATCGCCGGATTGCAAGGAGCAGCCGCTGACGGCGATCCGAAAGCCCTGACGAAAGCGCTGACCGTGGCAGCCGGCGACGGCAAACCCGCCCCCATTGGTTCGGCGCGGGCGCGAGACATCGCCGTCAACGTTGCCCTTCCGTTCCTGCATGGCTATGGGTCAATAGCCGGCGACCACGCCGGCGCGGAGCAAATGCTGGAGTTATACCGGCGCTATGGCCCGCTGTCCGACAACGAAATCACCCGCGAACTCGCCGCCGCCTTGCAGGAACCCGCATGGGGACGCATCGCCAACAACGCCCGCCGCCAACAGGGTCTCATCCACCTGCAACGTCTGCTGGCCGGCGCAACTCCCCGCTCCCGGTGAACACGGGATTTGAAACAAAACCCTTCGCTGTATAAAATCAATCCGATTCCGGGCGCTCTTCCGTATCGTCGCATAACAATACTTTTGCCCGGGAGGAGATTATGATTTCCACTTCATTACGTTTTTTGGTTCTGCCGGCAATACTCGCCGCATTGGTCCTGGCAATTGCCTGCGGAGGGGGCGAGTCTCCCGAGACTGTGGCGGCCCCCGCAGCCACTGAACCTACGCCAACGCTGCCGTCCCGCGCCACCGAGCCTCCTCCTACAGTAGCGGCAATTGCGCAATCTGCGCCGGGCGACAGTTGCGCCCCGTCCGCTGACTTGACTTTCGATAACCGGCCGCCCCAGGGCGGCACCCTGGTAAGGCTCTACGCCGACCCGCCGAGCATTGACCCACACCTGGTGAGCGACGCCACCTCCAGCGTCATCACCAACGAGGTTTTCGGCGGCCTGGTCACCCTCAGCCTGGACTACCAGCCCGTTCTTGACCTCGCCGAGAGTTGTTCGGTCAGCGACGACGGTCTCACTTACACCTTCGTGCTGCGGGAAAACGCCAGTTTCCAGGATGGCAGTCCGGTAACCGCCCAGGACGTCAAGTGGTCCATAGAACGCGCCGCCGACCCCGACACACTTTCCACCACCGCCGATACCTACCTGGGAGACATCGTTGGAGTTAAGGACAAACTTTGCACTGTGGAAGACCAAGCCGATGGCAAGTGTACGATGGCCGACGAAGTCCGCGGTGTGCGGGTCATCGACGACCGCACTGTCGAATTCACCATTGACGCTCCCAAGTCTTACTTCCTCGCCAAGCTCTCCTACCCCACCGCCTACGTGCTGGACCAGGACCAGGTCACCGAAGACGGCTCATGGCTCGACCAGCCCAACGGCACCGGACCCTTCCGGCTGGCCCAATATGACATCGGCGAACTGCTCATCCTGGAGCGCAACGAGCACTACCACCTGGGGCCGCCTCACATCGACAGCGTCCACATGATTCTGAGCGGCGGCACCGCGATGATCATGTACGAGAATGACGAGATCCATCTCACCGGCGTCGGCACCGACGACTTGCCGCGTCTGCTGGACCCTAACGACCCCCTCAACCCGGAACTGCATCGTTCGGCCCAGGACTTCTCGGTCTTCTACATCGGTCTGAACGTCAATGAACCTCCCTTCGACGATCCCAAGGTCCGCCAGGCCATGAACTACGCCATCGACCTCCGGGGTATCGCCGAAAACGTGCTGGATAATCGCGTCTCTCAGGCCACCGGCGTCATTCCCCCGGGTTTCCCGTCCTACAATCAAAACGTGCGCGGCTATACGTACAACCCCGACCTGGCCCGGGAACTGCTGGAAAGTTCCACCTACGCCGACGCACTGGCCAACGGCGATTTCCCCCGTATCACCCTCACCATCTCCGGCAGCTTCGGTGCCACCGTACCCACTTATCTGGAAGTCATGCTGGAACAGTGGAGATCCCTGGGCATCGAGATCGACATCCAGCAGACCGAATGGGCCACCTTCCTCCAGGATGTCAACGACCGCAAGTATCAAATGTTCTCCCTCGGCTGGATTGCCGACTACCCCGACCCGGAGAACTTCCTGGACCTGCTGTTCCACAGCGAAAGCAACAACAACCACACCAACTACAACAATCCCGAGGTCAACCGTCTCCTCGAGGAGGCGAGAACCGAACGCGACCGAGCGCGCCGCTTCGAGATCTACAACCAGGTAGAGCAAATGGTCCTCGACGATGCCCCCTGGGTCTGGACCTGGTTTCGCGGAGAGGGCTACGCCCTGATCAAGCCGGAGGTATCCGACTACTTCCTGCTCCAGATGAGCATACCCAAGTATCGCTACATCTACTTCAACCAATAGAGCGAGTGGAACCCATGTAGGGGCGACCCGCCAAAAGCGGATGTCGCCCCTACGCCGAACCGGCGAGCAAAAAATGGGCGTTTACGCAATCCGAAGGCTGCTCTGGCTGCCGTTCCTGGTGATCATCGTCACCTTCATCACCTTCGCCATGCTGCGGCTCGGCCCCGGCGATCCGGTGCAGATCTGGTTAGGACAGCACCAGAACGACGAGGTGCGTGAACGCATTCGCGCCAAGTTGGGCCTGGACGATCCCCTGTTCATTCAGTACGCGCGTTACATGGAAGGCGTGATAACCCGGTTGGACTTCGGCGAGAGCTTCAAGTTCCGGGGCAAGTCGGTCCGGGAGGTTATTGGGACGCGCATCCTGGTCTCCATGCAGCTCAACCTGGCTGCCGTCATCATTACTCTGGGAATCGGCATCCCGGTGGGACTGCTGGCCGCCCTGCGCCAGGGCACCGGTTGGGACAATTTGATCGTGGCTATCGCCCTGGCCTTTCAGTCTTTGCCGGTTTTCATCACCGCGCCGGTCATGCTGCTGGTGTTCGCCCTGCACCTGGACGTTCTCCCCACCAGCGGATGGGACGGGTTCTTCTCTCCCAAAATCATCATGCCCGCCATCGTCATGGGTGTGCCGGGCATCGCCATCGTGGTGAGGCTGGTGCGCGCCAGCGTCCTTGACGTGCTGGGGCAGGAATACGTCCGCACCGCCCGGGCCAAGGGCCTGCCCGAACTCACGGTGCGGTACCGGCACATTCTGCGCAATGCTCTGATCCCCGTAACCACCAGTTTCGGGTTCATTTTGGCCGGACTGGCCGGCGGCACTTTCATCGTGGAAATCTACTTCGGGATTCCCGGCGTCGGGCGACTGTCCCTTGAAGCGCTGAACGCAAGGGACTACCCGGTGCTCATGGGATTCGCCATCATCGCCACCACCTTCTTCGTGCTGGCGAACCTGATAGTTGACCTGATGTACCCATGGTTGGACCCGCGCATCAGGCTGGGAGCCGGCCATGTTGCCTGACCGTTCCGGTATGTCCACGCGCGACTCGCAGGCCGAGCGACTGGACTGGGCTGAAAGCGAGCTTTCGGGCGACCAGATACTGGAGCTTGACGCTCAGCCCATCCGCGGCCACAGCTACTGGAGCCTGGCCTTCCGGCGCCTGGCCCGCAAGAAACTGGCGATGGTTTGCGTATCCATCATAGCCTTCATGTACGTTGGCTCATTGTTTTCGCCGCTGATAACGCCCTACGACTTCCGGGCGGTGGACCTTCAGAACACCCGGCAGGGCCCTTCGCTGGCCCACCCCTTCGGCACCGACCGCCAGGGCCGCGACATGCTCACCCGGGTCATTTTCGGCGTGCGCACCACGGTGATCATCACCATAACATCGCTGCTGGGCGGCACGCTGGTTCTGGGTATCGTCCTCGGGTTGATGAGCGGGTACATGGGACGCTGGGTTGACGCCGTCATCATGCGCATGGGAGAGGTGACATCGTCCTTCCCCGAAATCCTGCTGCTGCTCATCTTTGTCTCCGCCTTTCGGCCTCGCCTCCTGACTGCGGTACAGGCTTTCGAAGATGCGACGGGCCTGGACTGGATTATCCGCCTCGGCGTGCTGGACTTCATGATCATCTCCATGGGCCTGGCCATCTTCGGCTGGTTCGGCATGGCCCGGTTGGTGCGTGGCCAGGTACTGCAAGCCAGGGAGAGCCAGTACATCGAGGCTGCCCTGGTCACCGGCGCGTCCACCTCCCATATCCTGCGGGTACACATGCTGCGCAACATCCTCAGCCCGCTGATAGTGTCGGTTTCGGCGGGCTTGGCGGGCGTGGCCGGAGCCGAGTTAGTGCTGAGCTGGATCGGCATCGGGGTTTTCCCGCCGACGCCCAGCCTGGGCCGGATGCTGTTTGAAAACGGGAGCCCCCAAGTGTTGCTGAACCATCCCCACTTGATTTTATTCCCCATCGGCGCGGTGACGCTCCTGTTCTTCTGCTTCAACATCCTGGGCGACGCGGTCAACGACGCCTTCAACCCGCGAACGCGGTAGGCGCGACGGGATCATTTGTCGGGGAGCCGGCGGTTTCTTGCCGGGCTTTGGGGTGTACCCTATAATCGTACTTGGCCTATTGCTCCGCGCCGGGGACATCGAGGTCAGGAGGTACGATATGCCCGCCACTTGGGAAGAAAATGTAGCCGCTTATGAAAATATGCAGGACTACCTAGAAGATAAGCACTTCCTCCATTGGGCGGTATTCTACGATGGCGAACTGGTGGGCATTTACGATGATGGCCTGGAGGCCCGGCGGGAAGCGTGGACGCGATTTCATCCCAACCCCTACCTAATCAGGCTGGTGGGCGAGTTCAATCTTGAAAAGAAAAGGCAAGGACTGGCTGCTGCAATAGAGCGTCGCGAGCGTCATGGCAAGGACTGATTCCGGGTATAACAACCCCTATGACTTGATCCAGTACGGCCCAACCATTGACGTACAGATTGGCTATGATCCCGACTATCAGCCGAGTCCGGGCCATCGTGCCCAATTGCCTCCGGAACGGTGGCGGGCACTGGTGGATACCGGAGCGACGGAGAGTGCAATAGACGCGGAAATCGCTAATTCGTTGAACTTGCCAATCTTGGATCGTCGCCAAATCGCCGGGGCCAGCGGTTTTTTCGAGACAATAATGTATCGAGCGCAGATCTACATCCCGGAACTGGATTTCACAATTGATGGGCCGTTTGACAGTGTTAATCTGGCCACCAGCGGGCAACCCTATTACGCGCTCATCGGCCGCACTTTCCTAAGGCATTTCAACATGGCATACGAGGGACGGACTGGCAGTGTCATTATCAGCAACGACTGACGTGGTAGCCTGGCGAGCCTGGGGCGCACACGCCTTTGCCGCTGCCCAGCAACATGATCGTCCCATCCTGCTGTCCATCAACGCCGTGTGGTGTTACTGGTGCCACGAGATGGACGACACGACCTATTCCGACCCGGACGTGGCTCGTTTACTCAACGAGCGCTTCATCCCCGTCCGGGTGGACACTGACCATCGCCCCGACGTCAACGCACGTTACAACGTGGGCGGCTGGCCCACCACATCCTTCCTGACCCCTCACGGCGGCTACATCGCCGGCGCCACCTACCTGCCCGCCGACCAGTTTCTCGCCATGCTGGACGAGGTCAGCCGCGCTTATGCTGAGCGCAAGCCGGAGTTGTACGAGCAGGGCAACGACATCCGGCGCCAGCGCCGTGAACACGCCGCCCGCGCCGCCGCCGGCCAGGAACCTGATGCGGCGCTGGTGGACGCCATCACCCGCCGCGTCGCCGGAACCTACGATCCCGGCAACGGTGGATTCGGCACCGCGCCTAAATTCCCGGCGGCCCCGATGCTGCGCCTGCTGCTGCATCGCTACCGCACCACCCGCGAACCTTTCTTCCGCGTCATGCTGGAGAAAAGCCTAGACGCGCTGGTCAACGGAGCTTTGCACGACCAAATCGACGGGGGCTTTTTCCGTTTCGTTATGTCGTCGGATTGGACGCAACCCCAACACGAAAAGATGGCCGAGGACAACATCGCCCTGGTCAACGTTTTCATGGACGCAGGCGTCCTGCTGCAACGCCCTGACTACTCGCGTTGCGCCGGCGAAACCATCGACTACATCCTGACAACTTTGCTCGATGCCCAAGCGTCAACAATCCGCGGCAGCCAGGGCGCACACTCGGATTACTTCGCTGAATCAGCGCCGGTGCGGGCTGCCATCCCGTCGCCGCCTGTTGACCCTCACGGCTACGCTTCACTGACCGCGCAGGCGGTGTCCATGCTCTTTTCGGCGGCCTGGAAGCTGGGGCGTCCCGAGCTGACGGACGCCGCCGTCAAAACGCTGGACGCGCTGGTGGACTCCGCAGCATCCGGCCGACTGTCCCACGTCTATCCCCCGATTGGCGACTCATCCCCTGCGGATGGCGACCTGCTGGTCGATTGGGCATCTTTCCTGCTCGCCGCTTTGGACGGCCACGACGCTGTGCCATCGGGCAGCGACCGTTATCGTCAGGCTGCCGAACACGCTGCCGGCGTCCTGTACGAACGGTTCCAGGACGGCCAACGCGGCGGATTCTTCGACATCGAGGATACGCCCGACCGACCCGGCTATCTACAGGTCAGGGAAAAGCCGCTGGCGGAAAACGTGGCCGCTGCCCTCGGCATGATGCGGCTGAGCCACGTCACCTTTGAGGAGCGTTACCTCCACACGGCCCACCACACCCTCAGCGCCTACGCCGAGGCCAACCGCGACTACGGCGAACTGGCCGCTGACTACGCCGTCGCCGTGGACCGCTACATTAACCCGGTGGTTGAAGTAACCGTCGAAGGCTGGCCCGGGGCGCCGGACGCCGAAGCCATGCTGGCCGCCGCAATGGCGTTGGAGTCTCCAAACCTCCTCATCAAGCTGGCAACCGTCGAAAACGGCGCAGCGCCGGCCCAAGCCCACGTTTGCCTCGATACGGTATGCTATCCGCCGGTATCCGATCCGTCCGCGCTGGCCGATGCCGTAGCCGGCGGCGTGGTCATGGAAAGCCCTTTCCAGAATGTGCTTGACCTTTTGGGCTGAGAGGCAAATACCGGCCTTCAGCCTGCAATTTGGGAGTTGATCCTCTGAAGACCCAAGATTGCGGCGAACTGCGCGCCGCCCACGACGGTTCCGCAACCACCCTGGCCGGCTGGGTAAGCCGACGCCGGGACCACGGCGGAATCATTTTTATTGACCTGCGCGACCGCTCCGGTTTCGTCCAGATCGTACTCAACCCTGAGAACCTGCCACCCGACGACTACGCCACCGCCGAACGTCTCCGCTCCGAGTGGTGCGTCCAGGTCTCCGGGACGGTTCAAAAACGGCCGGAGGGTTCCGAGAACCTAACCTTGCCCACCGGCGAGATCGAAGTGATGGCCAACGGCATCACCGTGCTCAACCAGTCGCAGACTCCGCCGTTCTACATCACGGACGACGTGGATGCCGACGAGAGCCTGCGCCTGCGTTACCGCTACCTGGATCTGCGCCGTCCCGCCATGCAGGAAAACCTCCGGCTGCGCCACCGCGCCGTGAAGTACATCCGCGATTACCTGGACGACCACGGCTTTCTCGAAATCGAAACGCCCATCCTTATCAAGAGCACTCCGGAGGGAGCGCGCGACTTCCTGGTGCCTAGCCGGATGCAACCGGGTAACTTCTACGCCTTGCCCCAGTCGCCGCAACAACTCAAGCAACTGCTGATGGTGAGTGGAGTCGAACGCTATTTCCAGATCGCCCGCTGCTTCCGCGACGAAGACCTGCGCGCCGACCGCCAACCCGAATTCACCCAACTCGACCTCGAAATGAGCTTCGTCAACGAGTCCGACGTGCTCACCCTCATCGAGGGCCTCTACGCCGGCCTGGTGAGCGAATTGACCCCTCATTTCAGGGTCAACACCCCCTTCGCCTATCTCACCTACGACGACGCCATGGCCCGCTACGGCAGCGATAAGCCCGACCTCCGTTACGGCCTCGAAATGGCCGACGTCAGCGACCTGGCCGCCGAAACCGAGTTCCGCGTCTTTCACGGCATCCTGGACCGGGGCGGCATCATCAAGGCCATGGCGGTGCCCGGTCAGGGCGGACTGTCCGGGTCCGACATGCGGCGCATGGAAGAGACCGCTAAGGAATTCGGAGCCGCCGGCATGAGCCATGTCCGGCTCACCGGCGACGGCCCGTTGGAGTCTCTGGCCGATGGCGACGCCCTCCTCTCCCCAGGCTTGCGTATGCCCCCCGAATGGGTCATACGGCTGGCCCAGCGCGCGGGAGCGAATCGCGGCGACTTGATCCTGCTCATGGCCGGTCCTCCCAAGCTGGCCAACCAGTGGCTCGCATCCATGCGGTCGCACCTAGCGGAGCAACTGGAGCTCGCCGACCCCAACACGCTCGCCTTCGCCTTCGTAACCGACTTCCCCATGTTCGACTGGGACGAGGACGCACAGCGCTGGGACTCAACCCACCATCCGTTCACCGCCCCCGCGCCCGGCTGCGAGGCCATGTTGGACGGCGACGAACTTTCCGCAATCCCGTCCCGGGCCTACGACCTGGTGTGCAACGGCTCCGAGTTGGCCAGCGGCAGCATCCGCATCCATCAACGCGAGATGCAGGAAAAAGTCTTCGGCATCCTCGGCTACACCCCCGACCAGGTGCAGGAACGCTTCGGTCACATCCTGGAAGCCTTCGACTACGGCGCGCCACCCCACGGCGGCATCGCTCCCGGCATTGACCGCCTCGTCGCCATACTCGCCGGCGCCGACTCCCTGCGCGAGGTGATTGCCTTCCCCAAGACCCAGAGCGGCTCCGACCTGCTCTTCGGCGCGCCCGCCCCGGTCGATTTGCCACAGCTGCGAGACTTGGGTATCAGGGTGGTGGAATAACCGTTCCCTTACCCGGCGCGGCGTCGTGCTACAATCCAAACGGATCACACGCCGGGAGAACGGCATGACCACAACGCCCACCCACTCGGAAGCCCTTGACGCCGCCTACGCGCTGCTGGCCGAAGGCGAGCGTCAAATCGCTGCAGGCCAGTACCGGGAAGGCTCCGCAAGCGCCTATCAGGCCGCGTTCACCGCGCTGCGCACTGCGGCCGACAGCCGCGGCTGGTCCTGCGAAACTGAGCAAGATGTGGACGATATTATCAACCGTCTCGATGGTGTTGAGTCGCTACCGGACGATGCGGCGGAGGCCATCAAGGTGGCGTTCGAGCGTGTTGATGACCCGCTTCCCGTCTTTTCCATTCTGTTCTCCACCACCGTACTCTGCTTCAAACTCCACAGCGCCACCGTCTTCCGAGACGGCGTAAGCTTGCCGGTTTATTTTTGGGAACCGGAGGACTACACCAAGAGCTTGCCTCTGGTCGAAAAGTTCATTGACCTGCTGAAGTCGGAACTGAAAACCGAAGCTGACCATGACCCGTAGCGAGCACCTCCAATCGGTGCGCGACCTTCTGACTGCGGTAGCAACACTCCAAACGATGCCACGGCAAGGCCAAGCCGTAGCTGAAATTATTTAAGGTGTTTGGACAACAACCAAAGAACGCTGCATACCCATTTTTACCACGGCAACCTGACCGTGCGGGACCTCCGGCGGAGGAGAAACGCCGGATTAACTTTCGTCAACAGAATCATCGCCATCGCCGAACGCTCGTTGCCCTGAACGCTGCCCACACCGGAGGAATACCCAGATGACCCAGTTCAACTACGATTCATTGTTCGCTGCGAACGCGCCCATCACCACGCGGGGCGTGAACCGCAACGCCAAGTACGACTTCGCCGTCGCCTATCCCGACCCGGACACCCTGCCGCTGGAAGGTCTCGTTGACTCGCTCCGTGTCGCACTGGAACGCGAGGGCCGGGACCTCGCCTACTACCCGGTGGCCGCCGGCTATCCTCCGCTCCGCGAGTTGGTCGCCGACAAGCTCCGCCGCGACCGCCAGATGGACGTGTCCGCCGAGGACATCATCCTCACCTCCGGCTCCGGCGAGGCTATCAACATGCTCATCCAGGCCCTCACCGACCCCGGCGACGTGCTGCTCACCGAGGAGTACGTGTACCTCGGCACCATGCGGCAGATGCGTCTGTGGAGCGCCCAGGTCGTCGGCGTGAAATGCGATGACCAGGGCATCATCCCCGAGTCCCTCGATGAGACCATCCGCGCCCAGACTGCCGCCGGCAAGCGCGTCAAGTTCCTCTACTCCATCCCCACCTTCCAGAACCCGCTGGGCTGGACCATGACCCTGGAACGCCGGCAGCGCACCCTGGAAATCTGCCAAAGCCACGGTGTCCCGATCCTGGAGGACGACTGTTACGTTGACCTCCGCTTTGAGGGCGAGGACGTCACCTCCATGGGCAGCATGGATGACACTGGCCAGGTTCTCTACGTCGGATCCATGTCCAAGATCATCGCCCCCGGCGTCCGCATGGGCTATCTGGTCGCGCCCGAGGAAGTACGCCAGCGCGCGCTCAGCTTCAAGTCCGGCGGCGTCAACCAGTTCGCCGCCCTCGCCATCGAGGAATACCTGCGCAATCACATGTACGACCACATCGACGAGGAGAACCAGGCCCTCCGCGTCAAGCGGGACGCCATGCTGGCCGCCCTTGGCGAACACTTCGGCAACCGCGCATCCTGGAGCCGGCCCGAAGGCGGCTTGTACCTCTGGCTCACCATGCCCGAGGGCACCGATCTGGCCGGCTTGCAGGAGCAGTCATTCCAGGAGGGCGTCGGCTACTACAACGGCGCCATGTTCTCCCCTGAGGGCAACGGCACCAACATGGCCCGCCTCTGCTTCGGCCACCCCACCGCCGAAACCGTCTCCGAAGGCATCGCCGAACTCGCCAACATCTTCGAGCGCCACGGCATCTTCAACGGCTAGCCGAGACACCTCATCGCCCACCAATGCGTAGGGGCGGGTCTTGTACCCGCCCCCGCTTATTTGATCGATGTTACGGCTTGCTAATCGTCGTCTCCCGTAACCATCGCCTCTGCTTCCGCCGGCTGGTGGCCGTTGGCGCGGATGGCGAACCGCGCCACCAGGTCGCCGATGCTCTGCCGGAAGCCGGAGTATTCCAGCTCCCCATAGGGCAGCATGGCCGCGCCGGACCATCCCTGCGAGCGCATGGCGATGCCTTTCTCCTGGGCCAACTGCCGGGTGTAGTCCCACGCCGGGTTGTCAAAGAAGTCGGTGGACGACTCCGAGAACTTGCCCTCCCCGTTAATGCTGAACCCCACACAGGACACCAGCGGCAAGCAGTACATCCCCGTAACCGCCGTGTTGATCGGCACCGGCATCAGCGGCATCACGTGGGAACCCCGCGCGTCGCCGCCGATATAGTGGGCCTTGGTGTAGGGAGAGATCAGTTCCTCCGGCGCCGGGAAGATACCCTGGTTCCGCACCACCGCCACCGGGTCGTCCTTGCCGGTGTAGCTGCCGGCGATGTTGTGCAGCCGCGTGGCCGAAATCGCTGCCGCCGTCTGGCCGCTGTAACGCGACACGATGCTCTCGATGGCGAACCGCTCGTTGTCACGCAGCAGCACCGTGATCTTGTAGTAGTCCTCCGGCGCGTTCAGTGAGATGATACTGTCGCCGTCCGTGTTGTCCATATCAATGATGTTGAAGGTGAAACCGTCACCCAGGCGCGGCAGCATCAGGCCCGCGCAGTACATCGGGTCTGCGAATCCCAGGAACGTCGGCAGGTTGTAGGCGCCAGGCCCGCACTTGTCCGCAGCCAGCACGAAGAAGGATTCAGCGGGCCGCAGCGGGTTGGTTTTGATTGGATCGTGGTCGAAGGTGATCTCCGCCACCGCCGGACCCGCGCCCCGGATGTTGCCGGAAGGCGCGTCCACCAGCAGATCCTGGCCGGCTCCGTAGAGGCCAAACTGCCGCGCGATCTCCGTCGCTTCCAGGAACGAGTTCCAAGCGAATTGATGCACCGCATCGTCGTTGTCGCCCCGGGTGTGGGTCGTGGTGATGCAGATGTCATCGCCGGTATGTCCCACGTAGGCGTCGATCAGCAACCCGTCCCTGATAGCCTTATCGGCGGCCGCTCGCACGGCGTCCATCATGCGGTCCGACGGCTTAGTGTGCCCGCCAATCGAACCCACGTCGGCTTTCAGCACGGAAATCGTCAAATCCATCTGATTTCTCCCTCTCGTCGCACCGGTCGATTTGCTTTCTGAAACGGCGCGGTTTTACACTGTTGTACTGTAGTTTGGTAAACTGTACGATAGCATCGCCAGTTTGCCACTGTCAATTTGCGCAGACGCTCTGGCGCATCTCCTGGATAGCCAGTTTGCCGTCGTTGACGCAATCCGGTTATAATGGAACTTGCAACAACGGATGCCGGTTAAACATGGAATCACCACTGAACCTGATTCTGCAAATTCTGTCGGTTTTGTTCGTCGTCCTGTGGACTGCTCGGCTGGCCTCCAGAAAGCGCCGCAACATCTTTCTTTGGGCCGGAGCCGCCGCGCTGCCCGCCATTGCAGTGTACCTGATCGACGCGCTGCCCGACGCCGTCACCATTCTGTGCATGGCGCCCATGGTCGCTCTGGTGTTCATGCCGACCCGACAACCCGTCGGCGACGAGGCCGAGCTAGATATCAACGTGTACTGCCCCCGGTGCCAGCACGCCCACGAACCCGGCCCGAATTTCTGCACCAACTGCGGGTGGGAACTGAGCCGGCCCTACGCCACCGATGAGGCAGCAACCGAGACTCCTCCCGCAGCCGAACCCGTCATGGCGTCAACATCCGAAGACGCCACCGAAGCGTCCGCTCCGACGGTCACCGTTGACCCAGTGTTGGCCGCGGAGCAGCAGACCGCGGAAGCGGCTATGGCCGCTGCGCAAACTCCGTCGCCCGAACCTGATCCTGCGCCCGCTTTTACAGCGGTGCCCAACAAGATCACCCGACCCTTGACCGCATCTGCAATGACCGAGGCCGGGCTGACCTTGTTCAACCAGGGCCGCGTCCGCGAAGCCGTCGATCAGTTCACCAAGGCCATTGCCCTCGACCCCCGCTACCGCGACGCATGGGCCAACCGCGCCAAAGCCTACAGCGAACTTGGGCTAAGCGACAAAGCCGCCGCCGACCAGGCCCAGCTCGAAGCCATCTAACGGGAAGTAGTCCCCTCTCCCTTGATGGGAGAGGGCTGGGGTGAGGGTGAAGCGTTCCCTTCACACCGCCATAATGTGGTAGCCGGCGTCCACCGGCAACACTGTGCCCGTAACCCCCGTCGCCAGATCGCTGGACAAGAACAGCGCCGCCTTCGCCACCTCGTCAGCGGTAATGTTCCGCTGCAACGGCGCGCGCTCCGCGTGGGTGCGCTTCATATCCAGGAACCCGCTGATCCCCCGCGCCGCCAGCGTATCAACCGGCCCCGCCGAAATCGCGTTCACCCGGATGCCGTCGCCGCCGTACTCGTGGGCCAGTTGCCTTACCTCATGCTCCAGCGCGGCCTTGGCCGTGCCCATCACGTTATAGCCTGGATACACGCGGCTCGATGCGTGGAACGTCATTGCGATCACGCTTCCGCCGTCCGTCATCAACGGCGCAGCGTGTTTCACCATCGGCAGCAGGGTGAACGCGCTGATCTCCAGCGCCAGCCGGAACCCGTCGCGACCCGTGTCGGCCAGCCGACCCGACAGGTCCTCCCGGTTGGCAAACGCGATGCTATGCACCAGCACCGACAGGCTGCCCATCTGCGCCTGTAGATTCTCAAAGACCTCCTGAATCTGCCCGTCTTCCGATGCGTCGCAGGGCAGTATCACCGCGTCGTCCAGCGTATCCGCCAGCCGCGCCACCCGGTCCTTCAGCCGGTCATTCTGGTAGGTCAGCGCGATTCGCGCGCCGCTCTCGGCCAGCGTCCGGGCAATCGCCCACGCGATGCTGCGGTCGTTCGCCACCCCAAAAATCACCGCATTGCGGCCGGTCAAATCTATCGGGTACACGTATCTACCTCAATCATCCTGTGTATCCTGTCCAGCACTGTGCAAAATTCCTGTCGGTGGTTTGATTGTCATTGCGAGCGCAGCGTGGCAATCTCGTTCCCGTGGCGATGCTTCTGGCTCCAACGAGATTGCCACGTCGCTATCGTTCCTCGCAATGACAGTTTTGCACAGCCCTGCCTGTCCATCCATGAAAAGCCGTCACCGCCGGAAATCGGGCGCAACCTGCTCCAAAAACGTCTGCATCTGCTCTTCCTGCCGGTAGGACGCGAACCGCACCACAATCTGGTCCGCCCCCGCCTCCGCGTAGGCATGCAGACGCTCCCGCACCCGCTCGGCGTCGCCAAACGGACCCCAACGGTCGCCCCAGATGTTCGCGCCGTAGTACCCCAGCAGCCAGTCCTCCGCCTCCGCTTCGGCGCGCGCCACGTCCTCGTCCAGGTTCACCGTCATGTACATCACCGACGACATTGCATCCGGGTCCCGGCCGTACTCCGCGCAGTAGCCGTCCACCGTTTCGTTCAACTCGATGAACTCGTCCGGCGTCGCTGATATCGAGATTATCCCATCGGACAGCCGCGCCGCCCTCCGCGCCTGCCGTTCCCGCTGCGCTCCCTGGCCGTCGCCGCGCCCGTGCCAGTGGACGCCCAGATAGACGGGTACGCCGCCGGACTGCACCGGCGTTGGCTGCATCACCACGTCGTCCAACTCAAAATGCCGGCCCTCGAAACTGAACGGCTCATCTTTGCCCAGGCCCTTGATTACCTGCAACATCTCTTCCAGCCGGGGCGCCCGCGTCCGCTGGTTCACCTGGGCGTTGCGCCATTCCGCCTGCTGCATCGCGTTGAACGCGCCGCCGACGCCGACGCCCAACTGTAACCGTCCGCCCGAAATAAGGTCAACCGTACCCACCATCTGCGCCAGCAGCACCGGATGCCGCAGCGCCATCAACATCACCGCCGTGCCCAGCCGCACCCGTGACGTCCTCGCCGCGATGGCCGCCAGCGTCGTCATCGCCTCCAACCGCGGCTTGGCGGTCAGGCTGTCGCCTACCCAAACCGAATCCAGTCTGGCCTCTTCCGCCCACGTAGCCAGCCGCAGTACCGATTCGGCGTCCGTCGGCTTGTCATCCTCCAGCAGCAGCCCCCGCGTGGGCAACAGGCAACCAATTTGTACATTGTCGGACATCGAGTTTCTTCCTCATAATTGCAGCGGCGTTCGGTTAATATCGCCCGGTTTCCGCCCCATGAGCCGCTCCAACAGGCCCGGCTCCATGTGCTCGTATTCATCCAGGTCCGACCCGTCGTCCAGGTCGAACCCCATGCCGCCGCTGTAGTAGAACGCCACCGACACGCCCATACGCGCCGCCGTTCCCACGTGCTTGCGGAAGCTGTTGCTGCCCAGTTCCGGCCTGAAGTACGGTATCAGGTCGTAAGGCACCAGTATGGCGTTGGTGCCGCCGTCCCGCCGCGCCGGCGACAGCGTGACGTTGTGCTGATGCTGCGCGCTGCGAATCAGTTGGTGAATGTCGGCCGGCCTGATGAACGGCAGGTCGCCCGGCAGGTACAGGGCCGACACCTCCCGCAGCCGCGCGCTCTCAAACGCCTTGGTGATGGTGTCGTTCAGGTTCCGGCCCAGGTCCTCCATCCAAACCGCGCCCAGAGTCCGGGACATGTTCCTGATCCGGTCGTCGCCGCCAATCACCCAGAACGGGTCAACGCCGGCGCCCCGGATTGCCAGCAGCACCCGCCGCAGCATCCCGATGGTCAAGTCGGCTCGATCCTGCGGCCCCATGATCCGCTCCAGCCGCGTCTTGCACTGGGACAGCGGTTTCATCGGCACCACCGGCAGCACCGATGGGTTGGCGTTGTTTCCCATTTCCGTCAACATCCTGCTTACTCCGACGTTTCGACCAATTGCAACACCGTTCGCGCCAGCGCAATCTTATCCTCATCCGTCTGCATTATCGTACCAGTCACCGCCGGGGAAATCCCCACCGCCGCGATAGCGTCCGAAAGCCCCGCGTCCTGCGTGTCCACCACCAGCACGTCGCATAGGCCCCGGTATTCCCTGGCCACGCCAACCGACGATACTTCCGCGCCCAACTCGCCCATGATCTTGCCCGCCGGACCGCGCACCGCGTCGCCGCCCACGATGGGACTCACCGCGACCCGGCAGCCCGTGTGACCCGCAATCGCATCCCGCACGCCCGGCACCGCCAGTATTGGCGCGACGCTCAGGTGCGGGTTGGACGGGCAGAACACTATCGTATCCGCCGACTCCAGCGCCTCGGTAAATCCGGGCGACATCTCGGCATCCTCCGCTCCGGCGTACCGGATCGACCGCACTGTGGGAGCCGCCCGGTTCTTCACGAAATACTCCTGCATCGACAGCGTGCCGGCGTCCGTTTCCAGCACCGTCCGCACCGGTTGGTCGCTCATTGGCACGATAGGATGCTCAATGCCCAGCCGTCCCGTCAATTCCGCCGTGACCTGCGATAACGTCATGCCCTGCCGCAGCAACTCCGTGCGCCGGATGTGCATGGCAAAATCCCGGTCGCCCAGGTTGAACCAGGCATCGGCTCCCAGGCGTTTCAGCACGGCCAGCGTCTCAAAGGAGTCGCCGGCAACGCCCCATCCGGTTTCCTGGTTGTACCATCCTGACAGCGTATAGGTCATGGTGTCCAGGTCGGGCGATACGTGCAGGCCGTGGAACTCCTCGTCGTCCCCGGTATTGACCACGATGGTCAACCGCTCCGGCGGCAATACCCTGGCCAGACCCAGCGCCAGCTTGGCTCCGCCAACGCCGCCGGCCAGCGCCAGCACCTTGTTGCCCCCCGATGCGCTCATGGGCTAGCTCGAGGGATTGGCCGCAGCCCGTTCCCGCTCGTGCCGGGGATGCTCAAAGCGGTAGCCCTCCATCTGCACCAACTGGTTGTACGACCCGAAAATCTCCTCCACGTTGTCACCCACCATGTCCAGGGGATCCAACACTTCGTCCGTATCGCCGTAGATCCGGCGCAGCCCGTAGGTAGTGTAACGCTCGGCCGGCGTCCGGCCCGCCTCGCGGATCATTCCCCGGAACTCGCCCGGACGCATCAGCTGCCCGTGCATCGCCCCGGCCGACGTGGAGATGCTTTCGTTGATCAGCGTGCCGCCCAGGTCGTTGACGCCGGCCGTCAGCAGCAGCTGCGACATTCGGCTGCCTTCTTTCACCCACGACGCCTGGATGTTGGGAATCCAGTTGTTCAGCATAATCCGGGCGATGGCGTGTACCTTGATTACGTCCATCCCCGTCGGCCCCGAGCGCACGCCCTCCACCGTCTGCTTGAAGTACATCGGCGCTTCCGACGCCACGAAACTCAGCGGCACGAACTCGGTGAACCCGCCCGTGCTCTGCTGAATGTCCCGTAGCAGCGCGATGTGCCGCACGATCTGCGCGTTGGTTTCCCGGTGCCCGAACATCACGGTGGATGTCGTCGGGATGCCCAGGTCGTGCGCGTTGGTGATAACTTCAATCCATTGGTCAACGGTGATGCGGCCCGGCGAAATGATGTCGCGCAGTTCCTGGTCCAGCACCTCCGCCGACGTTCCCGGCAAGCTGCCCACGCCGGCGTCCTTCAATCCTTGCAGGTATTCGCGGATGCTGCACCGGGAACGTATCGAGCCGTACAACACCTCCTCCGGCGAAAAGCCGTGAATGTGCATGTCGGGCAACTCTTCCTTGATCGCCTCGCACAGCCGGATGTACAGATCGCCCTCCATCTGCGGCGGCAACCCGGCCTGGATGCAGACTTCGGTTGCGCCGTAGTCCTGGGCTTCCTTCGCCCGCCGGATGATCTCGCTAACCGGCAGGAAGTAGCCTTCCTCTTCCCGGAAGTCCCGGCTGAACGCGCAAAAGCCGCACCGCTTGATGCACACGTTGGTGAAGTTGACGTTCCGGTTCACCACGTAGGTCACCAGGTCGCCAACCGCCCGCCGGCGCAACTCGTCGGCCACCATGGTCATCGCCATGAATTCGGTCCCCGCCGTTTCAAACAGCAGGTTGCCGTCATCCACCGTGATGTCGTCGCCGGCCAACGCCCGGTTCAATACGTCGGCAACATCCGACCGCACTCCGGCCATCAGCGCGGCCAGGGTCGCCGGCGCGTCCCGGCCAGGCATATCCTTATCAGTCATTCCGGGCATAGCGTTGCATTCCCCCTTTCACGTATCCGTCCTGGTCAGTCAGGCGGAGCAGTTTCTCTTTCAGCGTCGGCGGCAGCGGCCAGTCCGACCCGTTGGCAAAATACTCGGGATAAACCGGCAGCCGTGGCCGCAGTTCGTATCCGGCGGCTTCGGTGCGCCGCTGTAATTCCGCCAACTGCGGCCACGGCGCCTCCGGGTTCACGTAGTCAATCGTCAACGGCGACACGCCGCCCCAGTCGTTGATGCCGGCGTGGATGTACCGTTCGTAGTCTTCGCTCAGGTTGGGCGGCACCTGTATGTTCACCCGCTCGCCCAGGATCAGCCGCGCTACCGCCGTCGTCCACATCAGTTCGTCGCCGGATGCGTCCGGCGCATCCGCCATCGGCGTGTCCGACTTGGCCCGAAAATTCTGTACGATCACTTCCTGGATGTGCCCGAACCGGCGGTGCAAATCCCGTATCGCCAGCAGCGACTCCACCCGCTCCGTCCGCGTCTCCCCGATGCCGATCAGGATTCCCGTGGTGAACGGTATCCCCAACTCGCCGGCCAGTTCCATGGTACGCAGCCGCACCCGCGGCCGCTTGCTCGGCGCGAACTCGTGTGGCCCGCCGGATTCGTAAAGTCGCGGGCTGGAGCTTTCCAGCATGATTCCCACCGACGGATTGGTGGGCTGCAACGCCTCCAGCTCCCGGCGGCTCATGGTTCCCGGATTCCCGTGGGGCAGCAGATCCGTTTCCTCGAACACCCGCCGGCACATTTCGGACAGGTACGCCAGCGTCGTGCGGTATCCGTTGGCGTCCAGCCACTGGCCGGCCTCGGCATACCGCTGCTCTGGCCGCTCGCCCAGCGTGAACAGCGCCTCCGTGCAACCCAGCCGCTCGCCGGCCTGTGCTACCGACATCACAGCGTCGCCCGAAAGGAACAGCTCATCCGCCTCGTCGGGCGACTGCCGGAAGGTGCAGTACCCGCAGAAGTCCCGGCACAGGCGAGTCAGCGGTATGAACACCTTGGGCGAAAACGTAATGACCCTGCCCCGTCCTCGATCCCTCAACTCCGAAGCCACGCCGCAAAGCTCGTCCATCCCGTCGCCATCAACATCCACCAGTCGCATCGCATCATGGCCGGATAGCTCGGCGCCGCTCAGCGGGCGCTCAAGCGACGGCAATCGTCGGCTGACGGCAGAAGTGGAAAGTACGGAGGTCACGTTGGCGGTTCCTGGCGGGAAATCAAAAACTCAAGCCATTGTAAGCAGGCGCCCCATAACATTCAAGGCACCCAGCCGAACGTCCATTCATTTATTGTTCGTTATGTCAAATAACATTCAGTTGCAGCATCGCTGATCTGTCGCAGACTGATTTGTTATGTCAACTATCGTGCCGTTAATGCAGGTTTCCTCGAAAATGGCAAGGACAGCATCCCCGTTTACAGATTGCGAGATACTGGTAACATATCCTCCAAGCCCTCCCGGAGATTTCCTTGACTACAACCGCTCCCATCCGCGACCGCGTCGCCCTGCTTTTTGCGGACGCGCGACAAATGCAAGCCCAAGCCATTGAACGCCTAGAAGCCGGCGACATCCGCGACGCCGCCGAGAAAGCGTGGTGCGCCACCAAAAGAGCCACCGACGCCCTCATCCTCACGCTGACCGAAGCGGAACCGGAAACCGCCGCCGCAACGTCGGACGGCCTGGACAATCTGGCCAGCCAGCGGCCCGCCACCCGATCACTCCAGGGCCGGTACTACAGCCGCCACAGTCAGTTGCACGGCGCCTGCTTCTACGACGGGCGGTGCAACCAGGAAACCGAGCGACGCATCCGGGAAACCGCAGCCTACATCAACGACGCCGAGTTCCTGGCCGCCCCGCGTGACCCGTAACTGCCCATCCACGCAAACTGCTCTAACCGCCCCCAAACAACTGCGCCTGCCGCCCGCCGTCATCCCCGCCACCCCACGGCCAGCCCATGTACTCGTAGGCCAGCCGCGTCGCCATCCGACCCCTCGGCGTGCGCTCCAGGAACCCCTGTTGAAGTAGGAACGGCTCCAGCACCTCCATCACCGTGCTGGCGTCCTCGCTCATGGACGCGGCCAGCGTGTCCAGACCCACCGGCCCGCCGTTGAACTTGTGGATGATGCTGGTCAGCAGCCGGTGGTCCGTTTCGTCCAGCCCCCGCGCATCCACTCCCAGCCGGTCCAGCGATTCCCGCGCCACCGGCCCGGAGATCCGGTTGTCCGCCTTCACCAGCGCGTAGTCCCGCGCCCGCCGCAACAGCCGGTTGGCGATCCGCGGCGTGCCCCTCGATCGCATCGCCACCTCGCCAATCCCCTCGTCGTCCGCCTCGATCCCCAGGATCCGCGCCGACCGCTGCACCACCGTCGCCATATCCTCGTCGGAGTAGTAGTCCAGCCGGAACACCGAGCCGAACCGGTCCCGCAGCGGTGCGCTCACCAGCGAGTACCGCGTCGTCGCCCCCACCAGCGTGAACGGGTTGATGCGCAGGTTGATGCTCCGCGCCGACAGTCCCTTGCCCACCACCCACGACAGGAAAAAGTCCTCCATCGCCGAGTACATCACCTCTTCCACCGCCCGGTTCAGCCGGTGAATCTCGTCGATGAACAGCACGTCGTTGGGCTGCAACCCCGTCAGGATGGACGCTACGTCGCTGGCCCGCTCGATGGCCGGCCCCGCCGTAACCTTGATCGTCGTCCCCATCTCGTTGGCGATGATGTTGGCCAGCGTCGTCTTGCCCAACCCCGGCGGCCCGTAGATCACCACGTGATCCAGCGGTTCCTCGCGCATCCGCGCCGCCTGCATGGCGATGCTCAGGTTTTCCTTCACCTGCGGTTGGCCCACAAAATCGCCCAACCGCGCCGGCCGCAACCGCGTTTCCTGCTCCCTCTCCTCCCCCCGCGCGTCCGGCGACACCGGGCGCTCAACCTCATCACCCGGCTCGCGTGCCGCGTCCTCTCCGTTTTGTCTAGGTTCTGTTGACATTTTGAACTTTATTCGTTCTCTATTCGTCATCCTGGCGATATGATACCCGAAATCGGCTCCCCTTACCCAACATCACCCGCCAATCGGAAAATCCTGTTCATCCTGTCCATCCATGCAAGAAAACCCCCGTGCTATACTCTGCCCATCCTGACATCACCAGGCTCATAATGACTACCACCAGCACCACCGTTCTCTACGGTTCCGACCTGCGGCAGGCCATGCTCGGCGCAGCCGCGTATATGGAACTCTACCGCGACGCCGCCAACGCCCTCAACGTATTCCCCGTGCCCGACGGCGACACCGGCACCAACATGCTCCTCACCCTCCGCGCCGGCATCGAGCAGATGAACAAGGATGCCGACAAGTCCGCCGCCTGGGAAGTCGCCGAGTCCATCGCCACCGGCGCGTTCTGGGGCGCGCGGGGCAACAGCGGCGTCATCCTGTCCCAGCTGCTGCGCGGCTTTGCCGACGGCGTGGCCGGCTCCGAGATCATCGAGACCTCAGACGCCGTGGCCGCTTTCCGCTCCGCCACCGATTCCGCCTACGGCGCGGTCAGCCAGCCCCGCGAGGGCACCATGCTGTCCGTCATCCGCGGCGCGTCCGACGCCTCGGTTCGCGCCAACGACGCCGGCGAACGCGACGTTATCGCCCTGTGGCAGATTGCCTACGACGGCGCAATCGAGGCGCTGGCCCTGACGCCTGAACAGTTGCCCGTGCTCAAGGAGGCCGGCGTCGTCGATTCCGGCGGCCTGGGCGTCGTCGCCATCATCGGCGGCGCGCTGCAACATCTGCTGGGCGAAACCGGGCCGCCCACCGACCTCGGCTTGCGCAGCGTCGGTGGTCTCATCGACCCCACGCAAACCGCCTCCGTCTCCATCGACACCGATTTTCTGGAAGCCCACGAAGAAGAGGAATTCGGCTACTGCACCCAGTTCGTAATCCACGGGCAGGACCTCAAGGTTGACGTCCTCCGCGCCGGCCTGGACGCCATCGCCGATTCCACCGTCATCATCGGCGGCGGTTCCGCCGTCCGCGTCCACGTCCATACCGAGGACCCCGGCGCGGCCCTGACCTTCGGCGTCGCCCACGGCGACATTGACGAAGTCAAGATCGACAACATGAGCCTCCAGAACCGGGACTGGACCACCGGACACCGCGAACGCGCCCGGCCCACCGAAATCCGGCCCGGCGTGTCGGTAGTCGCCGTCGCCTCCGGCCCGGGCATTGCCGCACTGTTCCAGGACGCCGGCTGCGCCGCCATCGTGCCCGGCGGCCAGACCCTCAACCCCAGCGCCAGCGAAATCATCGACGCCGTTCTGTCCACCGGCACCACCGACGTCATCGTCCTGCCCAACAACTCCAACGTGATCCTCACCGCCGGCCAGGCCGCCGACGCCGACACCGATGGCGTCAACCTGCACGTGGTCAATACCCGCTCAATGCCCCAGGGCACCGCCGCCATGCTCGGTTTCAACCCGGAGGTGTCGGTCACCGACAATCTCAACAGCATGGACTTGGCCAGCGCATCCATCGAAACCCTGGAAATAACCCAGGCGGTCCGCGATTCAACCGTTGATGGTCAGTCGGTCAACGAGGGCCAGTTCATGGCCATCCTCGACGGCAGCCTCGTCGCGCTCACGCCGGACCCCGAAAGCGCGGTCATCGACGGCATCGCCCATTCATCCATCGACGAAGACAGCATCATCACCCTCTATTGGGGCGAAGGCGCCGACGAGGAACGGGCCGCCCGTTTGTCGGAAGCCCTGGAAACCTCCTATCGGGGCGCCGAAGTTGACGTGTACGCCGGCGGCCAGCCCCACTACCCCTACCTGGTATCCGTGGAATAATCGAGACAGTCGCGCGACTCTCAACAAATCCCCTCTCCCCCAATGGGTTAGGGTGAGGGCGAAAGTCGTTATTGAACAACCGAAAATCCCCTCTCCCTCGATGGGAGAGGGCTAGGGTGAGGGTGAAAATCGTTATTGAATAACTATGGCGAATGGAATACTGCGAAGGAGTTACCAACATGGCAGTCAAAATAGTTTCCGATAGCACTTGCGACATCGCCCACGACATCGCCGAACAACTGGACGTTACCCTGGTGCCGGCCTACGTCCTGTTCGGCGAGGAGTCTTTCCGCCAGGGCATCGACATCAACCCTACCCAGTTCTACGCCCGCCTCCAATCCTCATCCCAACTCCCCGGCACGTCGCAGCCCACTCCCAGAGACTTTACGGAACGTCTGGAACCATTGGTGGCCGCCGGTGATCAGGTCGTTTGTATCACTCTTCCCCGGCAACTCAGCGGCACCTACAACTCGGCGGTGCAGGCCGCCTCGCAGTTCGATGATGGCGCCGTAACCGTCATCGACGCCGGCACCGCCTCGGTCGGCCACCTGCTCCAGGTCATCGCCGCCGCCGAGGACGCCGCCGCTCCCGACGCCACGGCCGAGTCCGTCGCCGCCGCCGCCACCCAACGCGCCGCCTCTGCCTACAGCTTTGCCATGGTGGACACCCTGGAATACCTTCAGAAAGGTGGACGTATCGGCAAGGCCCAGGCATTCATGGGTTCTCTGCTCAAGGTCAAGCCCATCCTCAGGGTTGCCAACGGCGAGGTGCTCCCTGTTGACCGACCCCGCAACCTCCGGCGCGCCCTGCAACGCCTTGAAGACCTGGTACGCCAGGAAGGGCCGGCTTCCAAACTCGCCGTAGCCTACACCACCGACGCCGCGCCGGCTGAGGAAATCCGCAACCGCCTGTCCGATCTCGTATCCCCCGAAAACACCTACACCACGCAGGTCGGTTCCGCCATCGGCACCCACGTCGGCCCCGGCGCCGTGGCGGTATCCACCCTGGCCTGACGCGACCTGACACCTCCAAAGCCCCCTCTCCCCAGGTGGGAGAGCGCTGGGATGAGGGGGACTCTATGGACGCTGACCTCCGCGAAAACGAACCCATCTGGCGCGACGCCCTCCGCAAAATCCTGGCTCTGGAAGCGCACAAGGGCTACGCCGACAACGCCGTCAGCGGCGGCATCCGCCGTTTCATCGAGCGTTGGGAACCCGACCTCCGCGAATACCTGGCCGACGACGCCCAAGCGTGCCACCTCATCGAGCAATCCTACCGCGACCTCGACCCGGACCAACGCCGCGCCTGGGTAGCCGGCTGGCAAGCCGCCCTGAACGGCGCAGCCGCTCCACCCGCCGCTCCCACAACCCAACCCGACATTCCCGCTACCCCCGTCATTCCCACGCAAGCGGGAATCCAGTCACCACCTGCTCACACTGAACCCATTCCACCCGCTCGTCCTGAGCCTGTCGAAGGACCCGGGCCCGTCGAAGGACAACCCGTTGCCCCGGGCCTGTTCGCTCCCCAAGAAATCCTGCCGTCCGTGCGGATGCGCCGCCGTCCGCCCGCTCCCCCAACCCCGGCCGCCAGCCCCATCGATCCCGACCAGCCGGTTTCGACCCTGCGCCGCATGGACGCCAAAACCGTACAACGCCTGGAACAGCTGGACGTCCGTACCGTCCGCGATCTGCTCTACACGCTCCCTCGACGCTACGACGACCGCGCCGACATCGCCAGCATCGCCGACCTCTACCCCGGCGGCACGTTCACCTTGGAGGGCCAACTGGCCGACATCCGTTCCGCCAACGTGGGCCAGCGTCGCCTCCAGCTCGCCGAGGCCGTCCTCAGGGACGACACCGGACAGATCGAATTGCAGTGGTTCGGTCAGGGCTATCTCGCCCGTTCCCTGAAACCCGGCAACCACATGGTCGTCAACGGCAAGGTGGAAATCCACCGGGGCCGCCTATCCATATCGTCCCCCGAGTACGACGTCATCACGCCACGCCAGCCTCCCCTCAACGCCGGACGTATCACGCCCGTCTATCGTCTCACCCAGGGCATGACCGCCCGCAACCTGCGCAGCCTCACCTGGCTGGCCGCCACCCGCTCCGCCGGCGCAATCACCGATTTCCTGCCCGCTGACATACTCCAACGCACTGGACTGGTGGGCCTGCCCGACGCCATCCGGGACGTGCATTATCCCTCCGATTCCGCCGCCGCCGACCGTGCCCGTCGCCGCCTGGCCTTCGACGAAATCCTCGCGTTCCAGCTCGCCATCCTGGGCCGCCGGCGCCACCGCGAGCGCAACGCCGTTGGCCTGCCCATCAAGTACCACGCCCCAATGGTAGATGGTTTCCTCAGCGGCTTGCCCTTCACGCCCACCGCCGCCCAGTTGCGTTGTGTCGCCGAGATTCTGGAGGACATGGGCCGTGGCTCGCCGCCCATGAGCCGTTTGTTGCAGGGTGAGGTCGGCAGCGGCAAGACTCTGGTCGCGTTGGCCGCCGTCCTAGCTGCGGCCTCGGCCCACCGCCAATCCGCGCTCATGGCTCCCACCGAGGTGCTGGCCGAGCAGCACTTCCGCACCGTCGGCCAGTTGCTGGAGGGGTTCGACCAGCCGTTGCAGCAACCCAACGTGCTGTCCGCCTACCTGCCCAACCTGCCGCGACCCTTCGCTTTCGGGCTGCTCACCGGCAGCACCCGCGCCGCGCCCCGGCGCGAGTTGCTCCGCATGGCCTCCGAGGGCCACCTGGACCTGCTCATCGGCACCCACGCCCTCATCCAGGATAGCGTCGAGTTGCCCAACCTGTCCCTGGCCATCGCCGACGAGCAGCACCGCTTCGGCGTGGAGCAGCGTTCCGCCCTGCGCGGCGCCGGCGACGAACAACCCCACTCGCTGATGATGTCCGCCACGCCGATACCGCGCACGCTACAGCTCACCCTCTACGGCGACCTGGACATCTCCACCATCGACGAACTCCCGCCGGGACGCCAAGAGACCCTGACCCGCATCGTACCGGAGGACAAGCGACGCGCCGCCTACGGATTCGTCCGCCAGCAGGTCGCCGCCGGCCGCCAGGCGTTCGTCATCTGCCCGCTGGTGGAGGAATCGGACAAGCTGGACGTTCGCGCCGCCATCGACGAGCACAAACGCCTCTCCGAAGAGGTATTCTCGGATCTACGCGTCGGCCTGATGCACGGGCGGTTGGCCTCCCGGGAGAAGGACCGGGTGATGCGCCAGTTCCGCGACGCCGAGTTGGACATCCTCGTCGCCACCGCCGTCGTGGAGGTCGGCATCGACGTGCCCAACGCCACCGTCATGCTCATCGACGGCGCGGATCGGTTCGGATTATCCCAGCTCCACCAGTTCCGGGGCAGAGTGGGCCGGGGCGAGCACAAGAGCTACTGCCTGCTCATGTCAGAGTCCGAATCCGAACGCGCCGCCGAGCGTCTTGCCGCCCTGGAATCTACCCGTGATGGTTTCAAGCTCGCCGAAATCGACTTGCAGATGCGTCACGAGGGCGACATTTTCGGCACCACCCAGAGCGGCGACCAGACCGTCCTCCGCATCGCCAACATCTTCGATCAGGACCTGCTCTCCCTGGCCCGCCAGGAAGCGTCCAGAATCATCGAAGCCGACCCTGAACTCGAACACCCCCGCCACGCCGGCGTCGCCGCCGAACGCGACCGCTTCCTCAACCGCGTCCAGGCCCACACCAGCGACTAACCCCGTTTGTCCCCTCTCCCTTCATGGGAGAGGGTTAGGGTGAGGGCGAAAATTTCCCCTCTCCCTCGATAGGAGAGGGTGACATTCCCCTACCCCTCCGCCGCCACGTCCCGGAACCGGTACCCCACGTTCCAAATCGTCTCCACAAACAGGTGGTCCGGGTCCTCCACCTTCGACCGCAGCCGCCGGATATGCACGTCAACCGTCCGCGTGCCCCCCAGGTAGTCGTATCCCCAAACCTGGTTCAGCAGGGCCTCCCGCGTATAGACCCGACCGGGATTCGACGCCAGCAGAGTCAGCAGTTGGAACTCTTTGTACGTCAGCGAGATGCGCCGGCCCGCCATCGTAACCTCGTAACTTTGCAGGTCGATGGTCAGTTCCCCCACGCGCACCACCTGGTCCGTGTTCCGCCCGTTGCGCCGAAAGACTATCTGCCCCACCCGCGCCATCAACTCCGAAGCGTTCATCGGCGCGATGATGAAGTCGTCGGGATTGATCGCCGGATCATATTGGTTCAGAAAGCTCGGATCTACTACCAGCATCGTCGGCAGGCTCAACTGGCTGATCTGTTCGATCACGGATTGCGCGCCGATTCCCACGGCCGCCATGTCCAGCAACACCACGTCCAGGTTCGTGCTGTGCGCCACGTCGTCCAGCTCCGCAATGTCGCTCCCGGCTCGGCACGACAGGCCAGAGGCATCAATCTGCTTCACCAGCGACATCATCCCTTCCCCGGGACGTGTCAAAAGAAACACGTTGTACACGCTGTCATCCCACGAAGTTTGACCCTACCGGCCCTCGCGCAGCCGGCGAATCTCGGCCTCCAGTTCCTGTACCTGGGCTTCGGCAATTTCGGCCCGCGCTTCGGCCGCTTCGGCTCGCTCCGTTTGTGATTCAAAGGTTGGGACGTGTTCCCCGGTGGCGGGATCATGCCAGCCCAGGTTGCCATCCTCAGCCCTCAGGTTCACGTTCAGCGCCCCGCTGTACCCCTGGAACACGCCGGGGCGGATTTCACTCACCTCTATGGGTTGGTAGCGACCACTCTCCATCCGGTAGCCCCTTAGCATGAACCCATAGAACTCCCCCTGGCTGTCGAACAGCCAGTATTCAACCACTCCCAGCCTCTCGTAGTAGTCCTTCTTCCCCTCCAGGTCATCGCTGGCCGTGTGTCTCGACGCAACCTCCAGGATGAAGTCCGGCGCCTTGCCCTGCTCCGACACCACGTAGCCGTTGCGGGCTTCGTAGGCGGCCGGATTCACGTCGAAGGCTACCATCAGGTCGGGGTAGCGGCTTTCACTGGCCACGAAGGCCGGGCCCGGCACAATGTAGCGTTCGCCGGTGACCAGGGTGGTGTCGGATCTGCCCAGGTATTGAGACAGATGGTGCGTCTGGCCGGGTTCGTGCAGGTATTTTACGGAGGTCATGTCGTCGGGATGCTTCTGCGGGATGTCGGGGAGGCAGAAGGGTGTGGCCGGTACAGCCGTCAGGTCGGCGGGTCGTGTGGTGGTCATGCTGAACCTCGTCGGACGGGGCTGGCGCGGTCAGGCGGCGCTGTCGCGTTAGCCCCGATCATACCATTGTGGGTAACTGTTCAGAGTTGGAGAGATCCTTGGCCGAATAACCGTCATTCCTGCTTTCGTAGGAATCCAGAGAGTCCGGGTGTACGCAATCTTGAGTAAGGGCAATGCTTTCCTGGATACCGGCGAAGGCCAGTATGAAGGTTTGGGGCAATGATGGCACCTCAAATCTGAACAGTTACGTCACCCTATCAAAATTGACGCTGGCGCATCCCCTGTCTATTATGACTTATTGCCGGCGCAATTCTAGCATACCCCCGCCGGCATCCCATCGCGCCAACCCGCTCATCGTCTCCATCGTCCTTACTCGCCATTCCTGCCACCCTTACCTGTCATTCCCGCGAAAGTCGCAGATGTCCGCCTCAGGCGGATGCGGGAATCCAGAAAGTCCAAATCAATGACATCCCGTTCATCCTGTACATCCATGCAAAGCCACTATCGCAGGACGGAGCTATCCATGACTACCGCCACAACGTTGCCCACTCAAGCATTGCCCACCCAGCCGTCGGAAATCCGCCGCCTGATCCGCGCCGGCGAATATGACGGCGTCACCTCCGGCCTCGCCAACGGACATGTCCAGGCCAACCTCGCCGTCCTGCCCCGCGACCTCGCCTTCGACTTCCTGCTGTTCTGCCAGCGCAACCCCCAGCCCTGTCCAATCCTGGAGGTCATCGAAGCCGGCTCCGTGGAGCCGTCATTTGTAGCCCCCGGCGCCGACATCAGCACCGACGTGCCGGCCTACCGCATCTACGAGCGCGGCGAAATGACCGGCGAGTACCAGTCCGTCGCCGATTTCTGGCGCGACGACCTGGTTTCGTTCCTGCTGGGTTGCAGTTTCTCCTTCGAGGCCGCCATGTCCGACTCCGGCATCCCACTGCGCCACCAGGAAGCCAACAGCAACGTGCCCATGTACATCACCAACATACCCACGCGGCCGGCCGGCATGTTCTCCGGCCCCATGGTGGTCAGCATGCGCCCCATCCCCCGCGAACAGATCGTCCGCGCCGTCCAGGTCACCTCGCGCTTCCCCGACACCCACGGCGCGCCCGTCCACATCGGCGACCCGTCAGCCATCGGCATCCGCAACATCGACGCGCCTGAGTTCGGCGACTCCGTGGAAATCCGACCCGGCGAAACCCCGGTGTTCTGGGCCTGTGGCGTAACCCCCCAGGCCGTCGCCCTCAACTGCAAGCCCCCGCTGATGATTACCCACGCCCCCGGCAAAATGTTCATCACCGACCGCCGCGATTCAGACTACGCCGTCATATAGCCCGGAGCTTTCAATAATGCCAACCATCGAAGACATCATCCTCAACCACGACCGCCGGGGCATCAACGCCCTTCGCCCGCATCTGCCCGAAGACTTCTGCACCCAGGCCGCGCAGTACCTGTTGGAACACCCTGGCCCGGTCATCATCGCCACCGGCTTCTACATCATAATGAGCGACGCCCCGGAAACCGATGGGCCGCCCGGCGCATTCGCCATCGGCGACGCCATTCGCGCCCTCGGCCATCCGGTGGCCTACGCCGCCGACGACCCGGTGGCCGGCATGATGGCCAGTTGGCTCTCGCAACAGGGCGACCCGTCTCCGGTGATAGATTTCCCGATCACTGACGACGCCGCCAAAAACTACCAGGCCGCCCGCGACGCTGTTGCCCAACAAGAGCCGTCCCTGGTCGTATCCATCGAACGCTGCGCCCCCGATGCCCAGGGCGTCTATCGCAACATGCGCGGAGTGGACATCTCGGATAAAACCGCCCGCATCGACCGCCTGTTCGAGATGGGCATCCCTTCCATCGGCATCGGCGACGGCGGCAACGAGATCGGCATGGGCAACCTGCTGGACGTGGTGGAGTCCGCCGACCCGCTGCCCGACTACCCGGCCATCACCACCTGCAACCATCTCATCGCGTCCAGCACGTCCAACTGGGGCGGCTACGGGCTGGTGGCGGCCCTCTCGGTGGCAGTCGGCCGCAACCTGCTGCCCAACGTCGAAACCGACGCCGCCTGCATCCGATACCTCGTCGATGCCGGAGCAGTCACCGGCGTAACCGGCGCCCACGACTACCTGGTTGACGAATTCACCCTGGAAGAAAACGCCGCCGTCCTCCAGGAGCTCCACGACTACGTGGCCTCAAACCTGAACGGCTGACCCAACAGGGCCTTTGAACGATGCCTTGACCCCTATTTCAGCGGTACCGCCAGCGATACCCGCGGCTCCTCGCCCGTGTTGCGGATGATGTGACCGTGCCCGGTCAGGTCCTCGGCCACCAGCACGTCGCCGGGGCCAAACTGCCGCTTGTCGCCGCTGGCTACCTCGATCTCCGCGCCGCCCGACATGAACACCACGTACTGGTGACGCGGCGCGGTGTGGTAGTCCTGCCACCAGCCGGCCGGCCGCTGGCCCACCGTGATGTCTCCGGGGCCAACGTCATTGGCAATCTCGGCAAATTCGTCCGCCGTCAATTCATGGAAATGGGACTCGCCATCATCTCCGGTATGAATCCGTACAATCATTTGTACCGTCCTTGATCTCGCTTCCGTCATTCCGGCGAAAGTCCAGATGCGCCTCGGCGTGCCGGAATCCAAGTGTCGCAACAGGTAGGGGCGAATAGTTATTCGCCCCTACGAGTCAACCGAATGCCTAGCCGTCAGCCAACGGCACCGCCAGCGAAACCCGGAACTCGTCGCCGATGCTCCGCGCGATGTGCCCGTGTCCCGTCAGGTCCTCGGCCACCAGCACGTCGCCGGGGAACATCCGCACCTTGGTACCGTCGGCAACCTCAAACTCGGCGATGCCGTTCATGTTCACCACGTACTGCCGCCGCGGCGCGTTGTGGTAGTCCGAAAAGCTCGGCGATTCCCGGCGGCCAACCGTTATGTCGCCGGGGCCGACGTTGTTGGCAATGTCGGCGAACTGGTCCGGCGTCAAATTCTCAAAATGACTTTCGCCGTCGCTCCCCGTATAAACCCGTACTATCTGTCCCATCGTGTTGCCTCCTGTTCGTTTCTGTTCTGTCCCCTCTCCCTCGATGGGAGAGGGCTGGGGTGAGGGTGAAATCCTGAACCGTTCTGCCGCTCCTCGCTCCCTTCAACTCAACCCGCCAGCGGAATCACCGCCGTCAGGCTCGGCGCGTCGCCGACCACCCGCGTGGTATGTCCCTGGCCCGTGGTGTCCTCAACCAGCCGGGCGTCGCCGGGGCCGTAGCGGAACGTCGTCCCGTCACCCAGCCCGATTTCTATCTCGCCCCGCAGCGAAATGATGTACTGCCGCCGGGGAGCCGGATGCCAGTCGATGAAATGGCCCGGCGGCCACTCGCGGAACATGATCGACTGCGTCGCCTGCGCTTCCCCAAGTTCAGGGTGATCTGCCAGGCTCGTCTCCTCAATGTGCGATTGCCCGTCGTCTCCCGCATATAGCCGATAGATTGCCATTCCTCACCTGCTTTGACGGGCGTGCGCCCGAAGTGCGGTCATATTATCGCGCCCAACCGCCAGCGGCAACTAATATGCAATATAATGGCCCCCCATAGCGTAGCCCGCCGTGAGTAGTCGGCCACCCAAGGCAACCCCCGAGGTCTCCCATGACCACCGCCAAACCTACCACCTCCAGTACACCTGAAGCCCCGGCGCCGGGCCTTTTCCGCCTGCCCGACCCTCCCGAACGCGAACTCGACGAGAAGATGACCAGCGCCAAACACCTCCATGAACCGGGCAACACCCACCACCTGGCGCAGCACTTCGGAAACCCGCAGTCCACAATCGTCGCCGCAGAACGTTTCATCACCACATCGCCCCAGCGCCGACTCCCCAGCGGAAGCTACCGCCGGGCCCCCGACCTCCTCATCGCCTTTGAGGTCGATCAGTCCGCCTACTACGCCAGCAACGGCTATATCGTCCAGGAACAGGGCAAGCCCCCCGACTTCGTGCTGGAAGTAGCCTCGGAGAGCACTGCAACCACGGACACCGGGCCGAAGCGGGAGGGCTACGCCGCCCTGGGTATCCCGGAGTACTGGCGGTTCGACGAGACCGGGGAGCATCACGGGACCCGGCTGGCCGGAGACCGGCTGGTGGACGGGGCCTACCAGGCCATCGCGGTTGATGAATTGGCGGAGGACGTGTCGCAGGGGTACAGCGCGACCCTGAACCTCTATCTGCGGTGGCAGCGCGGCCGCTTGCTCTGGATTGATCCTGCCACCGGGCGGCACATAGCCACCTTCGACACCGAACGCCAGGCCCGTCTCACCGCCGAAGCCCAGCGGGACGGCGAACGCACCCGCGCCGACCGCGCCCAAGCCCGCATCCGCGAACTGGAAGAGGAGAACCGCCGGCTGCGCGGCGGCTGACCCCTACGCCGCGGCATCCCCCAAGCTTGGTAAATCTAAAAAGGCCCCGTTTTTTACTTGACTCGGACAACCGCCCCGTGAATGTCGCTGAGGTTCCTGGTGCCCGTCGCGTCGGGCAGGAAGGTTCGGAACACGTGGGTCAGCTTGCCGGTTGACCCACCGTCACCCGAGAGCGTCACCAGTCCGAACCCGGGGCAACTGCCCAGACCGGCGTGTGGCACGCTGACCGGTATCGATCCACGGAAAGCGACGAGGATCATTCGCCCATCGGGTGTAACCTCGGCATGGTCAGGAGCGGGATCGTCGTTGAATTCATACCCTTCACCATTCAAATCGACGAAGGGCGCCCCCTCGCCGACGCAGTGTCCTGAGCCGGTGAGGTCAATGGTGCCCACGTGCGCTATCGCTTGCTCTTCCAGGGTTGCGGCAGGATCGTTGATGATCTTGCCAATATCGAACACTTCCGCTTTGTTCTGGATCCGGTCAAACTGATACAGATACCGCGAGTTGGCTGAGACAGCCAATCCGTGGGCATCCCTGCGTTCCACGAGTTTCGCCTCTTCGGTGATGTTCAGCGTCTTCTCTTCGTAGAACTTCACTGCCGGCGGCGTATTAGGCGCGGTGTGCGGGTTCGCGCCATCGGGATAGTCCAACGGGAGACGGTACATGATGAACGTCGAGTCATCTGCCCCAGCGCCGCTGGCTGACACGCCCGCGTTCAGGTGCATAAAGCCGCCCCCTTCCCTGCCGCCACATCCGGCAGCACTGATGACGTCATTGGTATATTCCGCCACAATGGACATCGGCTCAGTCGTAATGTCCACCACGAATAGCCCGCCACCGCCGAAGGTGACGTAGGCGTGCTGGTTGTCGCTGCTGAGCGCCGGACACACTACGACGTTATTGGGGCGCCCTGGTCCTTCCTTCAGCGCTCCGCTTGGCGTGGTTGTTGGCTGGAAGTTGGAGTACTCGCCGACCACCCTGCCATCGGGTAGGGTCGAATCGGCCTGCGCCTCCATGGCGGTGAGGTCCCGTCCTCCCACCAGGTCCAGTGTGGCAGCCTTGTTGAATGTGAAGGTGTCGGCCTCCGCGTCGTAGTCTATTCGTTCCAGCAGCTTGGCGGCGAGATTGGCTACAATGAGCTTGGTGCCGTCAGCGCTGAAGAAGGACATGTGGTTAGAAGGAGCGGAGCCTTCCGGGCCGGTAGTGCGAAAGAGGGCTTTGCCCAGCTTTGCGGCCGCCTCCGGGTCGCCTTGAATCCGCTGGCAGTCCCTGATACCGTTCACTGACTGCGCGCACTGTCCTTCCGCGTCAATGATGCCCACCATTCCTGCTCCCGGACCGAAGAAACTCGCCGCCACGTAGCGATGCGTCAAAGGTTGGGGCATCATGCCGTGCAGCCGTCTTACGTTCACTCCCAATTCTTCAAAGGCCGACGGAAAAACGTCAGTGGCGTGGACCACAGTCGGCCTGTATTCGGGGTCGTCTTCGGCATACCAACCGGGAGGGGCGGCGAGAAAATCGCTGCTTTCGTAGATGAGAATCCGGCTGCCGTAGCTCCCGGTCGGATTGTCTGCGCTGATGTCGGCGCTGTCCGATTGGTCCCCCGCCCAGACTTCCCATCCCCCTTCCTTTGGCGAGGCGGCGGTAAGTGTCAGCGCCTTCCAGGCTGACCATTCCGGCTCCCCGTAAAAAGCGTTGTGGCTGGCCACCCTAAACGCGTACTTGATGCCCGGCGTGAGACGGGTCACCGTCCAGGTGGATTGACCCCGGTTAACAACATTGGAAAAGCGTATCTCTTTCCGCCATTCCCCGTTCGGCTCACTGAGCGCTCGGTGGTAGTCCTCTTCGGCCACCCACCCAATGCGGTAATACGTGGCGCCCTCCACCGCGTCCCAGGTCAGGTCAACCTCGCCAAGTGCGCTTCCGTTGACTACGCTTATGCCGGTGGGAGGGGGCAACGAGGACTGTGCTCGGGCGATGTTGTCCACTCCGCCGGCGACCACGAGGCAGATCGCCATTGCGATGCTGATGAGGGGAAAAGAAATACGGGCCCGGCGCCATTTAAGCATCCAGGAACCTCCCTTGCGTCCGTAGGACAGGCTTCTTGCAACGGTCGCCAGGTTCCCAAATACAGGCGCGCAAGGAAGGCACGGTATGAACGCGCTGCCCCATGAATACGAACCTGTATTTGAGATGGATGCTGGAACCTTCGTTGCCAGCGACCGTTGCGGGAGCGATGGTAGCAGGGCGTATCAGATCGGTCAACGTTCGCTGTCGTGGCGCCCAGGGCTATCGCAATGGACTGTTTTAGCACCGTCATACCGGCGAAAGCCGGTATCCAGTGACCAAAATCAGCTGTTTCCTTGCGAATATCAAGCCATTCGCAGGATTTGGACTCCGGCTTTCGCCGGAGTGACGCCGTTGTAATTTCATATGCGAAAGCCCCGGCACGGGCCGCCCGGCTTGTTGACACGTCATAGTGAATGTGATAATTTTCACCAGCCCAAAACGGGGGCCGATTTTTACGAGGGGTAAAAACCGGAAACCGCCAGGGCGCGCGAACCGCGATCAGAACTTTCAGCACAGGTTCACCAACCAAATGCCGCCTACTGATCCTAATGCAATGAACGCCGTGCTCTGGCACAACGTTCACCTGTGGTTGACCTACCTGTGGATCTATTTCCCGCTGATCATCGTCTTCGCGTTCAGTATGCTCATCGCCCACGGGCTGATTCCTTCGGGCGTGCAGACAGGCACCTATCCGGCCGTCCTCAGTCGTTTGCGCTTACCCATCACCGTTATCGGCCTTGCTGCCCTGGGCGGCGCGGTAGCGATGATGGTTCTCACCGTAATGCAGTCTCCCGTCACCTTCCAAGGCGTGTGGCACCGACTGTTCGTATAGCAATCCATCCAACTGTCTGAGTCCGGCGTCGGCTCTCAACGCAGCGATTCAACCACCACCCTAACCATCACAACCTTTCACCCATGCCGCCTCTGCCGCCAACCCGACAACTCATCCCTATGGCCCTGGCAGGGCTGCTGGCAACAGCAATCGTAGCGTTCATAGTGGTGGTGCTGTTCATTTCCTGGTTTTCTAACCCGCCTTTCGGCTGGGGCAACGCGCCCGACCAGCCCATTCCCTTCCCGCACACCGTACACGCGGGGGCCGTTGAGGATGGCGGACACGCTATCCAATGCGAATTCTGCCACCGCAACGTCGCCACCGGCGCCGCCGCAACCGTGCCCGCCGTTGAGGTCTGCGTCATCTGTCACAAGCAGGTCAACGGAGGGAACGTAAAGGCAGACCACATTGCGAATGAACCGGAAATTGGGAAGATCACCGACGAGTCGCTCGGCAACATCCAGCGCGTGTTGGACAAGCACGCCGACGGCCGCCCCATCGACTGGGAACGGGTTCATCGCGTTCCCGACCATGTCCGGTTCGTTCACGAAGCGCACATCCGGTTCCTTACCCAGGGCGACCCACGCACCGTAACCCTGCCCGTGGGTGACGAAACGCCCATGAATCTGCCAGTGCCGGTGCAAGAAGCCTGTACCGTCTGCCACGGCGACGTATCCCAAATGGCGGAGGTACAACCCCAGGACGGCCAGTCCCTCAAGATGGGCACCTGCCTGGACTGTCACCGCCAAAACAGCGTAAGCACCGACTGCACCGTCTGCCACAAGTAGGTCTCACTCCGACTACGGAAACTCCGCAACCTCGAAACTGCCTGACCATTCTAATGAAACTTAGCCGCCGCAACTTCCTGGCCTGGGCCGGTATCGCCGCCACCGGCGCGATTGCCTGCAACCTCTTCGACGATGAGTTGAAGGTGCAGAGCCCTGCCCTCATTCCCGAAGACCTGGTCAGTGGCCGGGACAACTGGTATGCCACCTACGATGGCTCCGTGCCAGGTGGTCAAGGCGTCCTGGTGCGGGTGATGGAAGGCCGCGCCAAGAAGGTGCGGGGCAACCCACGGTTCCCCACCAACCAGGGCAAGCAATCCGCCGCGGCGGACGCGATGCTGCAATCCCTGTACCATCCCGACCGCATCGCCGGCCCCATGCTGCGGACCGGCCCTCGCGGTTCCGGCCTGTTCCGCCCCGTTACTTGGGAAGAAGCTCTGAACCGCCTCAACGCCGCTGTCGATGCCAACGGCAGCCGGATGCTGCTGATGACCGACGACCGTTGCGCCAGTTTTGCGCGAATCTGCGGCGCTTTCGCCGAGGCTTTCGGCGGCCGGCACGTGGCTTTCGGTGGCGCGGCAGACGACGCAGCCTATCGCACAGCGGTCCAGGACGTGATGGGCAGTGGCAACCTTCCCTACCACGACATTGCCCACGCACATACTCTCGTTAGCTTCGGCTCGGATTTCCTGTCCACCTGGGGCAGCCCCACCGCCTACTCGGTGGGTTACGGAAAGTTCCGCTCCGGCGAATACACCCATCAACGCGGAACACACATCCACTTCGGCACGCGCTATTCGATGACGGCGGCCAACGCCGACAAGTGGGTCCCCATCGCGCCCGGCGCCGAAGGCTACGCGGCCATGGCAACGGCTTGGGCAATCGCCCAGTCGCACCCCGAATCGTCCTACGTGCAGGCCATCACCGGCGAGGCCGGGCCCGGCGCGCTCAGTCAATTCGCCCCAGACGCCAATGCCGGCATCCTGGGGATCCCTGCCGAAGTGCTGGACGGAAAATCCCTCAACGACTTCTTCTACAGCATGGCCCATGACTACGCGGCCCACGGCGGGCTTGCCATCGGCGGCGGCGGCGAGGCCGCAGCCTACAGCAACGGCAAGTTCAACGCTTCCGCCGCGCTGCTGGTGAACTTCTTGATGGGTAACGTGGGACACGAGGGCGGACTGCTGCCCAATTCCGACGGCCCGATCTCAAGTCCCGCCCCGGTTCCGTTGGTTTCCCTGGACGAATGGCGGTTGATCGCCGCCGACATCGCCAACGGCGCAACGGGCCTGGTGATCATTCACAACGCCGATCCGGTACACGGCCTGCCGGCCGGCGTAGGCATGGCCGACGCCCTGCGCAACGAGAACGTCGCCATCATCAGCGCCAGCCCATTCATCGACGACACCAGCGTGATGGCCGATCTGTTGATCCCCGACCGAGTAGCGTTGGAGGACTGGGGCGACGACACTCCTTCCCCGATGCCCGGTTATCAGGTGTATGCGGTGCAGCAGCCGGTGGTGAACCCGCTGCCCGACCTGGACCCGCGCAGCTTCCCAGACGTTTTGATCAACGCCGCCGCCGCTCTGGGCCGCACCGACGCCATGCCGGCCGAGAGTTACGAGGCCACGATCCGGGTCAACGTAGAAGAGACGCTGGGCGCAGACCTCACCGAGACGCTGAAAAACGGCGGCTGGTGGGACGAAGGCGCTGCCGCACATGGCGCATCCCCGTCCAGCAATCTGCTCAACGATATTGTGAGCATGGCCGCGCCGGCCCAGATGCACGGCTCCGGCAACTTCCAGTTGCTGCCCTTCGCGCACAACACCGTGCTGGACGGTCGCAACGCCCACCTGCCCTGGGCCCAGAACGCGCCGGATCCCATTACCACCGTCGCCTGGCAGACCTGGGTGGAGATCAACGAAAAGCAAGCCCGCGAAGAAATGGGTCTCCGGGAAGGCGACGTGGTCAACATCACCACGTCCTCCGGGACCATTCAGGCGCTGGCCTATCTCAATCCCGGTATGCCCCCCGGCATCGCCGCCGTGCCCATGGGCGGCGGACGTACCGCCGGTTCCGAATTCGCAACGGGCCGGGACTCGCGCGAAAGCAGTAACGTCGTGTCCATCCTGGCGGTCGCCGGCAACGACGCCGGCGGAGTCACCTGGAGCGGCAACCGTTGCAGCATCACGCGCACCGGCGACAGCATGGCCGTTTCCAAGCTGGAGGGTGGCTACACCTCACGCGAAATCGGTGAGCATCCCGCCGAGCAGGTATTCAAGACCGTCAGCGCAGAGGGAGGCCACTAAACGGTAAGTCACCGTGTAAAATACCCCGTCATTCCCGCTTTCGCGGGAATCCAGCCCGCCAAAGGCGGATACGGTGAGAAAACGAACAGTGACCTTTGGATAATTAGAAGATGCCGAACGCTCAATACCAACACAAATGGGGAATGGTCGCCGACCTGGACAAATGCACGGGCTGCCAAGCCTGCGTAATCGCTTGCCAGGCCGAGAACAACATCCCCATCAACACCAAGGACTACTTCCTCCAGCGCCGGGCCTACGAGTGGATCCGCATCGAGCGCTACTGGGAGGGCGAGTACCCCAACGTCAAGGCGCGCTTCATGCCCGTGCTCTGCCAGCACTGCGAAAACGCGCCCTGCGAGCCGGTCTGCCCGGTGTACGCCACCTACCACAACGAGGAAGGACTCAACGTCCAGGTCTATAACCGATGCGTCGGCACCCGCTACTGCATCAACAACTGTCCCTACCAGGTGCGGATGTTCAACTACTGGCATCCCAACTGGCCGGCCCGCATGGAGAACCAACTGAACCCCGACGTTACCGTGCGCACTCGCGGTATCACCGAAAAGTGCACCTTCTGCGTGCAGCGCATCCGCCGGGGCGAGTTGCAGGTCGAGGCCCAGGGCGGCAACCGCCTCAACGATGAGACCATCGCCGGCGGCAACTACGATCCCGCCTGCGTCCAGGCTTGCCCCACCAACGCCCTGATGTTCGGCGACCTGATGGACGACAACGCCGCCATCAAGCCCTACTTCGACGACGTGAACGCGCACCCGGGCCACGGCGAGCACGACCGCGAAACCCGGGGCTACCGCCTGCTGGAAGAAATGAACACCCGGCCCAGCGTCATCTACCTCAAGAAAGTTGACCAGTACCCCCTCGCGGGTAAGGGTGGACACTGATGGCTAGCGAAACCCAGGCGCATCCGCCCGCGGCGGACCACGGCCACGACGCCCACGAACACGGCCACTTCGGGCCGGAAATGTGGGTCATCCCCGATGCCCCGGGGCTGGTCGCCGAGGTCAACGAGAAGCAGCGCACCACGCCGGGAATCTGGCGTTTGGTGTTCTACGCCGGCGCCGTGCTCACCATTCTGGGTATCGTCGGCTTCCTGCTCAAGGCGTTCACCGCCGGATTCTCCGACCACCGCGCTTGGGGCTTCTATGTCGCGGCCTTCGCCTTCGTGTTCACGCTGACCGCCTCCGCGCCGCTGGCTGCCTGCGCCTTCCGGTTCACCAAGAGCCACTGGCGTCGGCCTCTGTCGCGTATCGCAGAGATTTTCTCCCTGGTCAGCATCGTCAACATCCTGCTGTTCATCCCGGCCCTCATCGCCCTGCCCGACATCGGCGTCGCAACCGAAAGCGGCGAGTTGATGGTGCGCCGGTCCATCTGGTTCCAGGAACTCGTCAACCCGTCCGGCTGGCTCCTCGCCGGCATGATCGGCCTGTCCTTCTGCTCCGTTGCGATCCTCTGGCTCGCCGCATTGCCCGACATGGCCCAGAGCCGGCACCTGGTGTCCGGTTTCCGCGCCTCCCTCTACGGTCGGCTCGCCGGCGGCTGGTACGGCACCAAGCGCCAGTGGCAGATTCAGAAGGGCGGCCTCGCCATCTTGGGCGCGCTCTACTTCATGATGGTCGTCTTCGTCCAGTTCCTCGTGGTCAGCGATTTCGCCATGGCCATGATCCCCGGCTGGAAAGACTCCATCCTGCCCCCCTTCTACACCGTTATCAGCTTCCAGGGCGGTCTCGCCTCCATTCTGTTGGTGGCCTACGCCATGCGACGCTGGGGCGGCTACCGCGATCTCATCGGCCAGGCGCCCTTCTGGGCCGCCAGTAAAGTGCTGCTGGGCCTCACCCTGCTGCACACCTACCACCTCTTCGCGTTCTTCATCACCTACTGGTATGGCCGTCTTGAAGTCGAGCAGGCGATCCTGAACTACCTGATGTTCGATTCCTACATCGGCATCTTCTGGGCGCAGCTCTTCTTCACCTTCTTCATACCCTTCCCCATCCTGGTGTCCAACCACGCCCGGCGCGAGGGTTGGGGCGCGCCCCTGGCCGCCATCTTCATCGTCATTGGCCTGATGCTCTGGCACATCCGCATCTTCGCGGCTGCCTTTGCCGCCGCGCCGGCGGTGGAGGGCGGACTGTACTACCTGCCGTCCGACGCCTTCTCCTTCCCGGCGTTGTTGTTGCCGGTTCCCGGCGCAACCTTCCCCGATCTGTGGGACATCTTCATGATCCTGGGCGGCGTGGGCATCGTGCTGCTGGTGTTCCGCATCGGCATGATGATCCTGCCTCCCCTGTCCCTCTGGGAAATGAAAGAAGGCTCCATGTACCAGCGGGTTGACACTCTCATCCGCGGCCGATACCTGGTGCTGACCAAGCCGGAGTAAAGTCAAAATGCAGGAAGGCAAAGTCCTACCCGCAGCGCAGATCAACCGGGACCTGCTGCGGTCCATACTGGAAACGCCCCGCTGGTTCTGGCCGGTCGTGTCGCTGCTGGGCGCAATCGTGCTGGCGGCGACCATCACCATCGGCATCATGATCAACACCGGCCTGGGCATTACCGGGTTGAACTACAAGGTGGTATGGGGCTTCTTCATCACCAACTTCGTGTTCTGGATCGGTATCAGCCACGCCGGCGTGATGCTTTCCGCCATCCTGCGCTTGGCCAAGGCCGAATGGCGGCGTCCCGCCACTCGCGCCGCCGAGGTCCTCACCATCTTCTCCCTGATGACCGCGATGATCATGCCGATCATCCACACGGGACGCCCCTGGCGCATCCTCTACTGGGCCTTCCCCTATGACTTCGCCCGCGGCATCTGGCCCAACATCCGCACGCCGCTGGTGTGGGACCCCTCCGCGATTCTGACCTACCTCACCTCATCCACGCTGTTCGTGATTATAGCGCTGGTGCCCGACTTCGCCGTGCTGCGCGACCGCACCACCGGCTGGCCCAAGCTCGTGTACACCCTGCTGGCCATGGGCTGGGAGGGCAACCCCCGCCAGTGGAAGCTCCAGATCATCGCCGGCGTCCTGCTCTCCGCGCTTATCCTGCCCGTGTTCGTCTCCGTACACTCCATCGTGTCCTGGGACTTCGGCATGGCCGTCGCCATCAAGTCATGGCACAGCACGGTCTTCGCCCCCTACTTCGTGGTCGGCGCGGTCCACTCCGGCGTCTCCGCCGTCATCTTCGCCATGATCCTGCTGCGCTGGGCCTACGGCTGGCAGGACTACATCCGCCACGAGCACATCGACGCGCTGGGCCGCCTGCTCATCGTCGTCGCCACTGGCTGGTTCTACTTCCTGGTCATGGAGATCATCTTCGGCATCTACGGCCTGGAGGGCGACGAGCTGGCCGTCCGCGCCCTGCAATTCCTACCCGGCGATTACGGCGTTGCCTACAACGTCTGGATGATTGTCTTCGTCGGCATCACCTACTTCCTGCCGGTCATCCTGTGGCTGCCCAAGGCGTGGCGGCGCAACCTCTGGATCATGTCCACCGCGTGTATCTCCGTGAACGTGGGCATGTGGCTGGAGCGCTACCTGCTGTTCGTGCCCGGCCAGGCCAACAAGCAGTTCCAGACCTTCACCTGGAACGACTACCTGCCCCAGTGGCCGGAAGCCCTCATCGTGGGCGCGACTTTCGCCTTCGTATCCATGCTCATGCTGCTGTTCAGCCGCGTGTTCCCCCTGGTGCCGCTGTACGACATCAAGGAAGGCGACATCCTGCGGACCGAAATGCAGGTCGGCCGCCGTACCTTGACCGCCACCTTCAGAGAGGACTAGAGAGTTACCGCCATGGCAATGCCAGGATTCATGCAGCGGATGCGGGACGCGCTGTCTCCGCCCAATCGGAAGCAGGCCATACTGGGCCTGTTCCAGGACGCCGAGTCCGCCGCCACTGCCGGCGACGCGCTCAAGGAAGCCGGCGTTCCCGACACCGATTACGACTTCCTCACCGATTCGCCCTACCCGGAAGGCTCCCTGGGCGAGCGCGAGGAAAAGCACCGCCTGTACCTGTACCCCTTCATCGGCGCGCTCCTGGGCCTGTCCTCCGGCATCATGATCACCGCAATGACCCAGGTCGCGTACCCGCTGGTGACGGGAGGCAAGCCCGTGCTGTCCCTGCCGCCCATGGCCATCGTGTGCTACGAAGGCACCATGCTCGGCGCGATCCTCTTCACCGTCATCGGCATCGTCTTCGAGTCCCGCCTGCCCAAGTTCCAATTGGGCCTTTACGACAACCGCATCACCCAGGGGTTCCTCGGCCTGCGCGTCAACGCTGAGCCTGAGCAACGCTACGAAGTGATCGAGATAATGAACTCCGCCGGCGCGGTGGAAGTCAAAACGGATCAGTAACGCAACAAGCGGATTTATCCCATGGCAACACAAGCAATTCTGGGACTGTTTGACGACGCTTCGGCGGCCGCTGACGCCGGCGACGCGCTCAAGTCGGCCGGCATCCCCGAATCCGATTACAACTTCCTCACCGACGTGCCTTATCCCGAAGGCGCACTGGGCGAGGGTATGGAACGCCACCGGCTCTACGTGTGGCCCCTGCTCGGCGGACTCATCGGGCTGATCGTCGCCCTGGTGGTGGCCGGGGTAACTCCAATGGCCGTCCCCATGACCATAGCGCCGAAGCCCATCCTGGCCATGCCGCCGCTGGCCGTCATCTGCTACACCGGCGCGCTGCTGGGCGCGATCCTGTTCACCGTGGTCGGGCTGGTCATGGCTATCCGCCCCAACCTGCGCAACCCCATGTCCGACGACCGCATCAGTCAGGGACTCATCGGCCTGCTCGTCAACGCCGGCGCAGATCAGAGTCCCCGCGTGACCGAGATACTCAACGAAGCTGGCGCAGTGGACGTTACCACTCGCTGACCTCAAACATCTAGCGATTATTTTCACCATCATCACCAAGATCGGAATGAGAACTTTGATGACACGAACTAAACTGATGCGCGGGCGACTGCTGCCGTTGGTCGGGTTGGCCATCGTGGCCGGTTTGCTGGCCGTCGGGTGTTCGCAAGGTTCGTATCCGCTGGACATCTTCTACGAGATGCACTACCAGCCGTCCTACAAGGTCCACGAGCCGCCGCGCCTCAGCCCGCCGGCCTCCGCGGTACCCTGGTACGGCTCCACGCCGCCGCAGCCCACGTCCTTCGCCGGATCGGGCAAGCACATCTTTGAAACCAACTGCGTCATGTGTCACGGCGTCACGGGCCAGGGTGATGGCCAGGTGCTCGGCCGCATGATCGTCGATTACGGCTACCAGGCCACCGACGCCCCACTCCTGAACCCCAACCTGACCTCTGAAGCCGCTAGGGGCCTCGACCGCGACGCGCTACGGGGCGTCCTTACTGGCGGCGTCAACATCATGCCCTCCTTCTCCAAGCTGCTCACCGAAGACCAGATTGAGCTGGTGCTGGACTACGTGGAAGACTGCATCCAGGACGGCAACCAGGCGGCCTGCCAGTAGCGCCGTATCCGCGCAACTCCCCGGCAAGGCGTCGCTCAGAGTGTTACCATTACGGTAGCACTCATTTCTATGGGGGACACAGCGATGAAAGACACCATAGCAGTGACGGTTGATTCCGATGTAGCCGAATACTATCGCTCGACGTCAGACATGGGCCACCGCCAGGTCGAGTTTCTGGTGAACTCATACTTGCGCGATAAGATGGCGCTCGCCAAAAGGCAACAGGAGGCGGAAGCGGCACGCGGCCCCTGTTGGGAGGCTGAGCAAGAGCGCCTAAAGATGGAGCTAATCGCCAAGTTGGGGTTGGACAAAGTGCCGGAAACTAGAAAGTCACTGCGGGAGACTATGTCGGAAATGAGCCGTAAAGCTCAGGAACGCGGACTGACGTGGGAGATCCTGCAATCCATACTGGACGAATGACCATAGAACATGCGGCGTGTGTTAAGCGGGTATCAGATCCGGCCAGCGTATTGGGCGAATAGCGGATGTTAGAAAAGTCTATGATGAATCTACCGTCCAATCTCTGCCGGATTATGATGGCTGTCGCGGTAGTCATGGTCCTGGTTGGCTGTACCGACGGACAAAACCTGACTTCAAACCGGGCTGACGCTTCTAATCCCGATATGGTCGCTCGCGGCGAAGTGGTTTATCAAGAAGCCTGCGCCTCTTGTCACGGTGTTAACCTCGAAGGGCAGGCGAACTGGACCTTGCGGAATGCGGACGGAACCCTGCCAGCGCCACCTCACGACGTCACCGGCCATACCTGGCATCACGGCGACGAACTTCTATTTGAGCTTACCAAATGGGGACCGAGAGCCGTTATCGGCAGCGATTACAAAAGCGCCATGCCAGGGTTTTCCGATACACTGAACGACGACGATATTTGGGCAGTGTTGGCTTATATCAAGAGTAAGTGGCCAGATGAAATCCAAGCTGCTCAAAGCGCACGGTAGCCGCCAGGTGAGAAACCCCTTCACCAGAGTTTGCATTGCCTCTGCCATCGCCCTGTTGGCCTGCGCTTTCTTCTTTGGCAACGCAATGGCGCAATCAGGCAAGGGTGAAACCGCTACGCCGCCGGGAGCGTATGACGAGGCGGAAGCCCAGGCCATCGACCGCATGCTCATGTGCCCCGTCTGTCCCGCCCAGACCATCGACCAGACCGAGGTTCCCCTGGCCAAGCAGATGCGAGCCCAGGTGCGCGAATTGCTCGCCGACGGCGCTACCCGGAAGGAAGTCCTGGACTGGTTCTCCGCCCCCGAACGCTACGGCCCAAGCGTGCTAGCCGAACCGCCCCGCTCGGGATTCTATCTGATCGCATGGATCGTGCCCGGCGTGATCGTCGTGGCCGGGCTGGCCGGCGGCGTGCTGACCCTGCGCGCCATGCGCCGCCGCACCGACGACAACCCATCCGAAACCGCCGGCGAAGCCGACGACCTGCAACCCTACCTCGCAGCAGTGGACCGGGAACTGTCTTTGGCCGACACATCAACTCCCTCTCCCCAGGTGGGAGAGGGCCAGGGCGAGGGGGAACCAAAGGATGGCTGATCTCGGAGCCGCCTGCCTCTGGATGGCGCTGGCCCTGGCAACTTACTCCTTTGCCGCGTCGGTAGCCGGGCAACTGCGCGGATCACCGGGCCTGCTGGACAGCAGCCGCAAGGCGTCCTACGTGCTTGTCGTCGTGCTGCTGGTGTCAACCCTATCGCTGGTGCAGTCCTTCATCACCCGCGATTTCTCGCTGGCCTATGTCGCCGCCCACAGCAACGTCGCCATGCCCAACATCTACACCTGGGTCGCCTTCTACGCCGGCAACGAGGGGTCACTGCTCTATATCGCCTTCGCCCTCTCCGTCATGGCCGCGCTGGCGATCTGGTTGGCCCCGGCGTCCACCCGACCCACCCTGCCGTGGACGGTCGCCATCCTCATGCTCATCGAGGTCTTCTTCCTGGCCGTCATGGGATTCATGGCCAACCCCTTCCAGAAGCTGCCCTTCCCGGTGCCCGACGGCCAGGGCATCAACCCACTGCTCACCCACTTCGGGATGTTCTTCCACCCGCCGGCGCTGATGGCCGGGTTGGTGGGCATCAGCATCCCGATGGCCTTTTCCCTGAGTAGCCTGATCGGAGGCAAGGGCGCCGATGAGTGGATTGACGCCGGCCGGGCCTGGGGCGTCGGCATCTGGGCGCTGCTGGCGTCCGGCCTGCTGCTGGGATCGTGGTGGGCCTACACCATCCTCGGCTGGGGCGGGTTCTGGTTCTGGGACCCGGTGGAAAACGCCGCCTTCATGCCCTGGATCGCGCTGACCGCCTTCATCCATTCCATCATGGTGCAGAAACGCCGGGGCATGTTCCGAATGTGGAACATCGTCCTCATCAACGTCGCCTTTGGCTTCGCTCTCTACGGAATGTTCATGAACCGGGGCGGGCCGGTGCCGTCGGTGCATTCCTTCGGCGCATCCACGCTGGGCTGGGTATTCCTGCTGTTCCTCGCCTTTGGCGTCATCGTCCCCATGGCGATATTCTTCTGGCGCTACGACTTGGTGCGCAGCGCCCAGCGGCTGGACTCCATGCTGTCCCGCGAGGCCGCGTTCCTCATCAACAACCTGCTGCTGCTGGGCATCGCCTTCGCCACCCTGTGGGGTACCGTGTACCCTCTGCTGTCCCGCCTGTTCGCCGAGCAGGAAATCACCGTCGCCCGACCCTTCTACGACCAGGTCAACGGCCCCCTGATGCTCGTCCTGGTGCTGCTCATGGGCGTCGGTCCGCTGCTGCCCTGGCGTCGCGCCAACCTGCAATCCTTGCGACGCGCCCTGCTGCTGCCGGGATCCGCCGCATTGATAACGGCGGTGGCGCTGCTGATATTTGGCATTCGCCAACCCTACGCCGTCGTCGGGTTTGCCCTGTGCGCCCTGGTAACCACAAGCATCCTGACCGAGTGGACACGCGGAACCATGGCCCGCCGGCGCAGCGTCGGCGATAACCCCGCCGTCGGATTCATCCGCCTCATCATAGCCAACCGTCCCCGCTACGGCGGCTACGTGGTTCACTTGGCCGTGGTGATGGTCGCGTTGGGCGTGGTCGGCCAGTCTTTCTACGGGATACAAAAAGACGTGGTGATGTTCCCCGGCGACGAGGTCACCGTCGGCGACTACCGCATGACCTACGTGGACACCACCACGCTGGCCTTCGCCGACCGCACCGAGTATCGCACCACCGTCGAGGTGTACCGCAACGGCGAGTTCCTCACCGTAATGCACCCCCGGCGCACTTTCCACCCGGACTTCAACATGGCGTCCACCCTCGCCGCCATACGCTCCACGCCGGTGGAGGATTTCTACGTAGTGCCCAGCGAGAACCGGGAGGACGGCGCGGTCGGCTTCCGCATCTTGGTCAACCCGCTGGTGTGGTGGATGTGGGTCGCCGGCCCGGTGCTCATTCTGGGCACGGTGATCGCGCTGTGGCCGGCCCGGGCGCCGGTGCGCCGTCCGGTGGCTGCGACGGCAACGGCTGCCGGCTCCGCCGATTAGCGTACCCGTCATGCAACTCGGCCTGGCGATTGCCGTTGCGCTCCTGATTATTGCAGTTGTGGCCTGGCCCCTGCTGGCCCGCCGACGTAACCCGCCGCCTCCAACGGATCCGTCGGAAACCTCAGGCGCCGACCACGCCGCCGCGCTCAACGCCGTGTACGACGCCATCCGCACCCTGCAAACCGACCACAGCCTGGGCCGCATCAACGACGACGATTTCCAGGAGCAACTGGATGAATATCGCCGCCAGGCGGCAACGCTGCTGAGGGAGATGGAACAGGAGACCGGAGGCGAGCGGGATGATTGATCCTACCGAACTCCCAACCGACGCGGAGCGGCGCACCGTCACCGACATTATCGAGGTAGTGTGGCTGCCGGCGCTGCTTGCCCTGATCACTGCGGCGTCAACGTGGCTCATCTGGTACTATACCCATACAGTTTGCACGCTCGAAGTCGCCGCGTTGACGGGCTGCAACCCGGGCTCCATTGCCAGGTACATTAACGTTGACGTTTTCGGGAGAATGCTGACCTACGGAGGGCTGGTCGGCGGGATCGGAGGTTTTTGGCGGTACGACATGATCAAAAAGGAACGAGCCGCGCGCATCGCGGCGCAAAACCAATTGGCTGAACTCCAAAAGCAGTGGCAGGAAGAGCGCCAGGGGCTGATGGAAGAGCGCCAGGGATTGATGGACAAACTGGCCGAAGAGCGCCGGCAGGCTGCGGAAGAGCGGCAGCGCCGAATGGAAGCAGAACTTCAGCAGTTGGAAGAAACACGTCGGCAGGCCGCAGAAGAGCGCCGGCAGGAACACCAGGCGTTCATGGCCGCGCTGACCGAACTCACCGCCGAAATCGCCCACCTGCGCCAGCAGCGCAACGGCAACGTCCAGAGCGGTCAGTAACCCCGCCTTGCTTATCCGATTGCCCATACTGGCCGCGTTGGTGGCCATAATCCTGCTGGCTATCACGCCGGCCGCGCTCTATTCCCAGTCGCCCGCTACGTCTCCGGCGTCCGGCGTCCTGATCAACGGAACCCAAAGCGGCCCGGTCCCGGCCAACGCCACCGTCCTGCTGCACCAGTTCGGCGTCGATTCCGGCTCGGTGGACACCTACGAAACCACCACCGACGCCGACGGTGCGTTCCGCTTTGACGATGTGCCGCCCACGCCGGAAAACGGCAGCGCGGCTGTGGTAGCCATCTATGGCGGCACCAGGTACAGCCAGGTGCTTTCGCCATCGGAAACGTCCGACCCGGTGTCGCTCACCGTGTACGAGCTGACCCGGGATGTCGGCGTAGTCGCCACCACCGAGCAGTCCATCATCGTGGCCGGCATCGATACCGCCACACGACGCATGGCCGCCGTGCAGCTCTTCACCCTGGAAAACCGCAGCGACACCACGCTGGTTCCTGACCTGTCCGCTCCGCCCATGATCGGCCAGTTCAGCTTTCTGCGCTTCTCTCTGCCCGCCGAGGCGACCAATCTCGACGTATCCACCGATCTGGTGGGCGGCGAGGTGATACCCGTAGGCACCGGTTTCGCCATCACCGCCCCCGTGCCGCCCGGACGCCACCAGGTGAGCTTCACCTTCACCGTGCCCTACGCCGGCGACACCCTGGCCTGGCGCGACAACACGCTCCAGGGCGCGGAATCTCTGCGCCTGCTGATCCCCGACGAGTTCGGCAACATCGGCGTGGGCGGGCTTGCCCCTCAGGATAGCCTGACCCTCGGCGAGATAACCTACCACGTCTGGGGAACCGAAAACCTGGCCCCCGGCGCCGGCGTTGACCTCCAGTTGTCCAGCCTGCCGGAGCCCTCGTGGATTACTAAGTTGGGCAATCCGTTGTCCGAAGCGCGATTCTGGTACGCTGCCATACCCGTCGTAGTGGCCGCGTCGCTGGCTGGCCTACTGATACTGGGAGTCTGGCGACGCCCGACGGAAACCGCCGCCTGATGTCCCGCCGCAACTGGATCATCCTGGGGACGGCCGCCGCGCTGGTCCCCCTGTTCGCTCTGCTGGCCTGGGCCGCGATGCAACAGCGAGGCCAATCTCCCGGAACCGGCATCAACCAGCAGTTCGGCGAGATCCGGATCGAACGCTCCCCAGCCGCGGACTTCTCGTTGGCGCTGTTGAACGGTGATACCGTGAGATTGTCCGACCTGCAAGGCAAGGTTGTAATGGTTGACTTCTGGGCCTCCTGGTGCGCCCCCTGTCGGCAGGAATCGGCGGCGTTGAACCGCGCTTACGCCGCCTACGCGGACCGGCCCGTGGAGTTCGTCGGCGTCAACGTCTGGGACACCGAGAACTCGGCGGAGCTGTTCCTGGTGGAATTTGGCGTCGAATACCCCGCCGGCGTGGATACCGACGGCGACATTGCCCTCAACTACGGCGTCCGCGGCATCCCCGAAAAATTCTTCGTTGACGCCAACGGCATCATCCGCCACAAGTACGTCGGCCCCATGCCCGAGGACGTCCTCCGGGCAACGTTAGACACCCTCCTGGCCGAGGCCGAATCAAACGGCGGTTAATGCGCGATTGGTGATGATACAATCCGTTCAACCATGACTGCCAACCGCTCTGACACTAATATTGCAAACTCGCCGGTGGCCCTGGCGATGGACTGGGGTGGAACCTGGGCGCGGGCCGCCGTCATCGATCGCGCGGGGCGGATACTCTGGCAGGACCGCATCGCCAACCGGCCCGACGCTCTCCAGGACGAGTTGGCCGCAACGGCCGGCGCCCTGCTCCGCCAGGCCAAATATAACGCCTTTGGCCGTCCCATCGCTGGCGCCGGCATCGCTCTGGCTGGTTCAATTGACGCCGACACCAACATGCTGTTGTCCTCTCCCAACCTGCCGGCGCTGAACGGGGTGACTCTGCCCGACCTGTGGCAGCCCGTGCTCAATCTGCCCGTGTGGGTGGGCAACGACGCCAACTTGGCCGCCCTCGGCGAGTGCTACTACGGCGCGGGGCGTCCCGCTACTCCACGAGATCGGCCGGCCCGCACTCTGGTGTTCGTCACCTTCAGCACCGGCGTCGGCGCCGGCGTCGTCGATGGCGGCGAGATGTTCATCGGGGCCGCCGGGGCCGCCGCGGAAGTCGGCCACATGACCATCGATTGCCGCGCCGACGCCCCGGCCTGCGCCTGCGGCAACAGCGGATGCCTCGAGGCCCTGGCCTCCGGCACCGCTATCGGACGCGCTGCTCAATCTCGGCTCGGCGACGCAACCCCGGGTGCACCGCTGCAACTCGCCTACGAAGCCAACGCCGCCATCACCGGCGAGGATGTGTTCAACGCGGCGGCGCGAGGCGATTCTGTGGCCTTGGAAGTGATCAACGATGCCGTCGCCGCCATCATCGTGGGCATGGGCAATGTCCTCAACTTGTTCAACCCCGACGTGGTTGTGCTCGGTGGCGGCGTGACCCAGGGCCTGTTGCAACTGGACCTGCTGGGCCGCATCGAGGACGGTATGCGTCGCCGCGCCATGAGTTCCGGCCACCGGCAGTTTCGCCTGGCCCCGGCCACCCTGGGCGACAGCCAGGGCATGGTCGGCGCGGCCAGCCTCGTCTGGGCGAAAACGCAAGGGGAACCGGCCGCGGATTTGGCAGTCTAGCCCTCGTCCCCGCGCAGACGGCGCAGCTCCGCCTCCAAGTCGGCGGCACGCGCCTCTGCCGCCTCCAGTTGCGCCTGCGTGGTTTCCTGCATGGCCTCTGCCACTTCCCGGGCGGTTCTTTCCGCCACCAACTCGGCGCGCGTTTCTTCAAAGTTGCGTAGCCACTCGCCGGTTGCAGGGTCGTAGAAACGGAGCCGGCCGTCGCCCTCCCACACCAGGTCTAGCCCCAGCGTCGGGCTGTGGCCACGGGGTCTGCCCTCGTCGTCCGGCTCCACCGGCATCCGCTGATACTCGCCGTCAACCAGGCACTCGCCCACCAGCGGCTCGCCGTAGAATTCGCTGTCCGGCGTGGGGTCGTAACGCCAATACTCCCCAATGCCGATGATGGCGTAGAGTTCCCGCTTCGGGTGCAGGTCGTTGTCGGCGGTGCTTTGGGACGCTATTTCCAACACGAAGTCGGGCGGTTTGCCCATGTCCCAGATGCGGTAGTTGTTGTTGTGGTCGATGATGTCAACGTCCACGTCTAAAGCGACGTAGCAGTCGGGAGAAACGGCGCGCCGGGGGTTGCCCTCATCGTAGTAGATGAAAGTGTTGCCGTTGACGTGGGTGCGGGGTTGGTCAACGTAGTGGCCGCGCAGAGCAGGCACTAGCGCCTGGAATTGCAAGCCTTGGGTTTCTCCGTCGGGCAAAGGTACACCGTCCGATGAGGGGTAGCAGACGCCGTTCTCATACAAGTGGGGAGCATCGGCCTCTGATGGCGGATCTAGTAGCGGCCCGTTGACGGCGGAAGGATAATACACCCCGTTCTCGTAGAGATGGGGCGCCTCGGCCTCGGTGGGATGCTTAATCCGAGGCGGGTCGGGCATGGGTCTGGTTTGGGATTTTGACGGTCTGCTGGTCATAGCGGCCCTGCTCCGTGAGACGTGCGACACTGCCGGGCGGGCATTATACGATGTATCGCCCGCCCACCACGTTCATCCGGTCGCCGGTGATGTAGGACGATTCGTCGCTGGCGTAAAACAGGCAGGCGTTGGCGATGTCCTGCACCGTGCCCTGCCTCCCCATCGGAATGGAGCTCAGATGCTGCGTGGAGTTCCGTTCAACTTCCTGAAACTCCGGATACCATTCCGGATGTGCGCGGAACGTGTCCGTGGAACCGGGATTCACCAGGTTGGCTCGCACGCCTTGACCAGCGTATTCGGCGGCAACGGCGCGGATCAGCCCCAGCAGTCCCGTCTTGGCGGTGGTCACCACGGCGGTTTCCGGCCGCCCGGTGATGGCGGCCTGCCCGCCCAGCGCGATGATGCTCCCAGAACCCTGCTCCAGCATCCCCGGCAGCACGGCCCGCATCAGGTAGAACGATGCGTGCAGGTTGGTGGCGATGACGTCCTGCCATTCCTCCACCGACACCTCCAGCAATGGCTTGTGCGGACGCACCGCAACGTTGCTAACCAGCACGTCCACAGTGCCCAGTGCGTCAATCCCCTCAGACACCATCGCGGTCACCCGGTCCGGGTCGGACACGTCGCCGATGACGGTGTGGGTGCGTACCCCCAACTCCCGGCACTCGGCGGCCACGGACTCCAGGTCCTCCACCGACTGCCGCGTGTTCAGGATTAGGTCCGCCCCCTCGCGGGCAAAGGTGCGGGCAATCTCGGCGCCAATGTTGCGACTGGCGCCGGTAATCAGAGCGGTTTTGTTTTCAAGACGCATAGGTCAATCCTCAGAGTCGCTATCATTTTCGCGAAGCGTTCGCAGCCATACGTACAGGCCGATAATCATGGGGAGACCACCCAAGGCGCCAATGATGGCTAGAAATCGGTCTATCTTCGTGGGGTCAATTACGGAATACGCTATTGCAGCCGCGCTTGCCGTGATGATGATAGCGTTTAGAGCCAGTAGCCCAATCAGTATTAATTCCCCAGCCCGGCCGTAAAATTTCACGGCTCATGTCCGTATTTTGATTCTAAATATCAGGACAATGGCAGACACGGCGCAGGCCAGGCCACCGATGCCAGCGATAGAACCGCCCACAACTGATGTAACGGGTTTCCAGCCTGGCATTACAAATTCGCCGGCCATAACTGCCAGCATACCAACAAAATACACGACAATCGACAGTAGAAATATGCGGTCCCACATGGTCATGGCGTCGTGGCCTCCGTGAATGACAGGATAAGGCCGGAGGCTGGCACTGTCAAAAACTTGTGGGGGCGACATACCATCACCCCCACACTTCTTGACCTTGTCTGTAGTATCAGTACGGCCCGTACCCCGGCACGTTGATGCACGCCGCAATGTGGTCCGGCATCACCTCCCGCGCCTCCGGGATAACCCGCATGCAGTCGTCCGTCGCCAGCGGACAGCGGGGATGGAACACGCAGCCGCTGGGCGGATTCAAAGGGCTGGGCACCTCGCCCGACAGGATGATGCGTTCGCGCTGCGCGTCCAGCACCGGGTCGGGAATCGGAACCGCCGACAGCAGCGCCCGGGTGTAGGGATGCTGCGGATTCTCGTAAATGGCGTTTCGGTCGGCAATCTCGACAATCTTGCCCAGGTACATCACCGCCACCCGGTCGCTGATGTGTCGCACCACTGACAGGTCGTGCGCGATGAACAAATAGGTCAGGTCGTAGCGTTCCTGCAGGTCTTCCAGCAGGTTGATGATCTGCGCCTGGATGGACACGTCCAGCGCCGACACCGGCTCGTCGCACACGATGAACGACGGGTCAACCGACAATGCCCGCGCCACGCCGATGCGCTGGCGCTGTCCGCCGCTGAACTCGTGGGGGAACCGGTCGGCCATGTACGGGTTCAGGCCCACGTTGTTCAAAAGCTCGGCCACCCGCTCCCGGTACTCCCGCTTGTTGTTGACCAGCCCATGCACCGCCAACGGCTCGCCGATGATGTTGCCGGCAGTCATGCGGGGGTTCAGTGAGCTGTACGGGTCCTGGAATATGATCTGCATCTGCCGCCGCATCGCCCGCATCTGGTTGGTGCGCGCGTTGGCGATCTCTGTGCCGTCGAACCAGATTTCACCGTCCGTGGGCTTGTACAGGCGCAGGATGCACCGGCCCGTGGTAGTCTTTCCACAGCCCGACTCTCCCACCAGTCCCAGCGTCTCGCCCCGCAGCACCGTGAAATCCACGCCGTCAATGGCTTTGATGTGGGCCACCGCCCGCTGGAACAGGATTCCAGACGTCACGGGAAAGTGCATTTTCAGGCCACGGACTTCCAGCAGCACGTCCCCATGGCCCGGCTGCGTCTCGGCGGTCTGCGGCATTTCGGCAGTCGTCATCGTGAAACTCCATCTCCCCTAATCGTCATTGCTATGCAAATGGCCCTCTCCCTTTGTGGGAGAGGGTTGGGTGAGGGGTATCGCTCACTCCGGACATTCCATTGGCAAACCTACGCTGTTCCCATGGCGTAGCTCAGCGCCTGCACGCCCAGCACTTCCGAGCGCCAGCAGGCCGACACGTGCGGTTCCTCGCCGCTGCTGCTCTCCACCTGCATCAGTGGCGGCGCCTCCGTGGCGCACTTGTCCACGGCCCAGCGGCAACGGGCGCGGAACGAACAGCCTTGCGGCAGGTTCACCAGGTCGGGCGGCTGCCCTTCGATGGGCACCAGCTTGGCCGCGTTGCCCTCGTCGTCGGTAAGCCGCTGGTCCAGTCGCGGCACCGAGTCCAGCAGGCCCACGGTGTAAGGATGCCTGGGGTTGGTGTAAATCTCCAGCGCCGAGCCGCGTTCAATGATCTTGCCGGCGTACATCACGTTCACCCGGTCGGCGTACCGCGCCACCACGCCCAGGTTGTGCGTGATGATTATGAGCGCCACGCCCAGGGTATCCGTCAGCGACTTCATCAGCTCCAGGATCTGCGCCTGAATGGTAACGTCCAGTGCCGTGGTCGGCTCGTCGGCGATGATCAGCTTGGGGTTGCAGCTCAGCGCCATGGCGATCATCACGCGCTGACGCATCCCGCCGCTGAACTGGTGCGGATACTGGCGGATGCGCCGTTCAGGGTCGGGGATGCCCACCTGCGCCAGCAGGTTCACCGCGTCCTGACGGGCATCATCGCGCGACTTCCCCATGTGCAGCTGGATGGTCTCGGTCAGTTGCCGGTCTAGCGTCAGCACCGGGTTCAGCGACGTCATGGGTTCCTGGAACACCATGGCCATCTTTGCGCCACGGATGCGGCGCATATCGTCCATATCGACCTGGAGAATGTCCTCTCCGTCGAACAGCACCTCACCGCCAATGGTCTTGCCGGGAGGATCCGGAATCAGGCGCATCAGCGACAGCGCGCTCACGCTCTTGCCGCATCCGCTTTCGCCCACCAGCCCCAGCGTTTCGCCCGGCATCACTTCGTAGGTGACGTCGTCAACCGCTTTGACGACGCCTTCGTAGGTAAAGAAGTACGTTTGTAGATTCTTGACTTCAAGCAGCGGGTCCACGGCAACGCTCCTTCCTCTGGTTGGCGTGCATGTGACCGCACGCCCGCACTATGTTAGCGGCGTGAAATTGATGCGGACAAATTACCATACGCCGCATAGTAGGGCAAGGAGTTTGCCGATGCGGGATTACTGGTACATGAGCCGAAAAACCATTTCCAGAACTTTCGTAAATTCCTCTTCGGACACCCTCCCGATCAGGTCTCCTAACCGCCGTGTAGATAACGTTCGGATCTGCTCTGTCAAAACCCATGACGGAGTGTTCGGCATCTCAACCGACTGGATTTGAACGGCAGTCGCGCGAACCCGATTAGCTTCCGACGAGCCGATCAACGCTACAATAACCAACTGCGATGCGGCATTGAAACGGTCGTTGCTCAGTATGAGGGCGGGACGCCGATTGCCCTGTTCATGCCCCACTACCTGATTGGCAGGTTCGATGTTCACCCATCTTATCTCGCCCCTCAGTAACCGGGCCATGTTTCGGCATCCTCAGCCAAACCCACCTCGGCAAGTTCTACCCCCTCCGCTATCTGCTCTTCGGTCAACGACCAATCGGGCGCCGGCGTTTCCCGAAACCTGCGCATCATATCCTGAAAAGCGGTCGCGCCATCGGTACTGACAACTTGATGATGCCTCAACTCCGTGATCTCACCATCCCGTAGCCGTTTCAATGCTAACGTCTGTTCCCAATGGTCTCCCTCGAACCGCTTAACCAGAGCGTCGGCATCCGCGACAGTGACCTCCTTCGTCACAACCGCTATCCAGACGGCACGAGCCCCCTTAAGGCGAACGCGATTTGCTTGCTTCACTGCCCTGTCCGAACAGTTCACATACTGCACAGCCTCTTCCTGAGAAAAACCGTCGCCTCTCAGAAGAGCGCCGAATACCGCCCAACTAGACTCGTCCCAAACCGCAGGCATGTTTCCCCCATACGTCGATAGACTTGGGCTAATCTCCTATCTCAATCGGATTATACTCCCTTACCGATGCGGCTCCACAGCCGCCAGCCTTTCCGTCATGCGGTCCTCGGCGGTTTCCAGATCATACTGGTTCTGCAACCCCATCCAGAAGGCCGCGCTGTTCCCGAAGAATCGGGACAGCAGCAGCGCAGTTTCGGCGGTGATCGCCCGTTCGCCATGTACGATGGCATGAATACGTCGTGGGTCAACGTCCATGGACTTTGCCAATCGGTATTGGCTGATGTTCAAGGGTTCCAGAAACTCCTCGTTGAGAATTTCACCGGGATGAATCGGCATCAGTCTCTCATACGCGGTGGACGAGCTCGAACTCATAATGGTCGCTCCGGTTTCCGGCACTGGACGTTGATGACGAAGGGGGCAGCCGGTGAAGGCTTCCCCCTCCATTTTACCGCGCAAGCGCCCTCGGCGTGCTACCCCACGTCCTCCACCGGCACCGTCGCGATGCCGTACGTCCCGTAGAAGAAGTTGGCGTAGTGGGTTGACCCACCGGTGACCCACAGCAGGTACTGCTCCGGATCCTCCAGCGCGGGAATCGTCGCCTCCGGATCGTCGGCCAGGTGCTGCAACTCGGGATGCGCCAGCCACTTGCCGTTCTCGTCCGTCGGCACGCCGTTGCGGATGGCGTCCTGCACCGACGCGCGGCAGCGCTCGTGCAGCCACTCCTGGGCATCCCGCTTGCTGAACCCGGCGTTGTGCAGGATCACCGCGCGCGACGGGCTGAGCATGATGGGATGGTACGGCCCCTGGAAAGGCACCCGCTGGTTGGTGTGTCCCACCTGCGCCGTTTGGTGGCCCTTGATCCACGCTCCGCCGCCGGCATGACGGTAGAACATCATCGACGCGATGTTGTTCAGCGTATCCAGGTGATTCTTCGAGGCGTTGTCCAGCACGTCCGTCGGCCCGGTTACCGTCACTACCGTTACCGCGCTCTCGTCGGGCCGGAACCCCTTGTCCACGTGATACGGCTGCCACGGGCTGACTGCCTCGTTCTCGGCGATGCACATGCCGAACTTGGTGGGCAGCCCGATGAAGTTGGGGTCGCCCGCGCCCGCCTTGCAGTAGCCGATGTTGATCAGGCACAGCCGCAGCGCCCGCCCGATGGCGGTGTTGGCCTTGTTGACCACGCCCGGCCCCATGGCCGACGTGCCGTAGTTGATGCCCGCCCGGTCCGCAATCGGCCCGTTCACCAGGATCAGCGGCGCTTCGGTATGCCCCGACACCTGCATGTCCCGGTGGTTGCTCTCCGGCTGCGCGATGCACTCGATGGCCGCCAGCAGGATGGGGAACTGCTCCGGCCGGCATCCCGCCATGACGGCGTTGATGGCGATCTTCTCCACCGTCGCCAAGCCGAACCCAGGCTCCATCACCATCACCACGTCCTGAGGAGCGCGCCGCGTGCCCTTCAGCATCGCCTCCACCAACTCCGGCGTGGGCGGCACCACGGGCATCCCGTCGCTCCAGTCCCGCTCCTCCATGAAGCGGTTCACCGCGTCGATGCCCCACGGCGATTCGTCCAGCGTCACCGTGAACACGTCGGTCTCGCTGTGCCCGTTGGTCATGCTGGACAGGTCGGCGGTCGTGGACATCCGGGTCAGGCCCAGGATGATGTTATCAATCTGCTCATCCACCATCGAGTGGATGTAATCGGCCTGCTGTCCGGTGCAGGCGTGGGGAATCGTGACGAACGCCGTCGCCGGCTGTCCCCAGCCGTCCACGCAGGACTGCCACGCCCGTGCGAAGCTGCGCGCAGCGATGCCGACGGCGGGAATCCCGGCCTTCTCCATCGCTACCATGTCGTGGGCAAGCCACGACGTGCAGCCCCCTCAATGCGCCGCCGCCCCCACCATCGCGTCAACCTCGTTGGCGATGATTGCCGCCTCCGCCTCGTCGATGTGGACGCCCCGGCTGAGCGCCGGCCGTCCATCGCGCCGGGGGCCGCCGTAGCTCTCAAACTTCACGCCGGAGAAGCGCCGGCCGATGTGCTCGGCCACCCGGTCAACGGCCACGCCGGCGCCGCCGGTCATGTTGTCGTACAGGCCGATGGTCTTGCCCTCCAGCGTGTCCAAACGCGGCGCCGGCGGCACCTTGAAATCCACCCGCGCCGCGGCGGGCGACATAATTCGCAACTGCATAATCCTTTCATCCCCTGCTGAATTTAGCCGATTCTGGCACGAATCCCCCCACTTGGCAACCGCGCCATTGACCTCACGCATACCCCCTTGTCATTGCGAGCGCCGCGCTTCGGTCCGACCCTCAGTGTCAGGTGATGAGGTCGTCCAGAACGACTACGGGGAGACCCTCCACACGGCGAAAGGCGCCGTCGTTGGTGACGAAGAGCGTGCACCGGGCGCGCAACGCCGTTGCCGCGTGAAGCGCGTCCGGCGTCCTGAGCCCGGTTTCGGCGCGCAATCGGGCCGCCTCTTCCCATAGCGCACGTGTAGCTGGTATCAGGCTGACCTCATCGGCGTCGAAGAGCCTCCGGAATAGCGACTCAAGAACCGTGTTGCCCTCACGCAGCGGCTTGACCAGGGTTTCCAGCATCGCCAGTTCGCTGCTTATGATGTGGAACACACCGGCCTGGGCCTGTCGCCACATAGGGTCCAGCAACGCGCGGTAAGGCTCAACCCGCTCTACGCTGTAGATAAACCCGTTAGCATCGAGATATATCGGCCCGTCATCGGGAAGGATCAGCGATCCCATGACGCCCGCTCTTCTTCCAGGTATGCCGCCACGTCGGCAGCAGTTTTGAAGAGGAGTTGACCGGGGGCTTCGTCCAGAATATCAACGGCGGAGTGCCCCGACGGCGCGAAAGAAAAGCTGGGTTGAGACTCTACCGTCACGGTTACCTGCTCGCCTTCAGCAAGGTCCAGGGCGTGCTCGGGCGTAAGCGTTCCATTGGAGTACGTTGCTCTTACGGTCGTCTTCATCATGGCCTCTTTCGTTGCGCGCACGTTGCAGTTAGGACTGGTCAATTGTAGCACTCCGCTATAACCGCTGCTTCTGACGATTCCACCACGGTACCGACGGGGATGACAACACCCGCCGTCGTCCCCCCGCTTGGCAACCGCGCGCCTCGTGACAATTAATTGACCCCATTAGCCCGGGCCTGCTAGCCTGTTTCCGAGTCCGCAAGGGGGTTCCCAATGAAAGGCAGGCTTGCCGCATCTGTCATCATCTTTACCTTCCTGCTAGTCGCCTGCCGGAGTGAAACTGTTAGCGTTGCGGTTCCGACGAATACGCCCACGCCCCAGCCTACCTACACCCCGCTCCCCACACCGAAACAACTGCCTGCGGCTACGCTTGCGCCGACGGCATTGCCCACGGCAACAGTCGCGCCATCGACACCTACTTACACGCCGGTTCCTCCCACCAGCGTCCCAGAACCGACCGACACGCCGATGCCCACCTTCACGCCGGCGCCTGAGGCAACACCGACGAATACGCCCGCGCCAACCCGCACGCCCCGACCAACTTTTACCCCGCGTCCGACCAGCACGCCGACACCACCCAGCCCCATCGCCGGCCTGGAGCATGGCGCGTGGCTGAAACAGAGCCGACGGGCACAGCACGACGCGCTAACTGGATTGCCGTGGGTTGCGGACGGAGTCGACGAGGACGAGCGAGAAACCGCGGAAAAGCTGATTGCGGCGGCGCGGTGGTACCCTGATACATTCAGCACGCTGGTGGAAAAGCCCTGGTTGCAGGACGGCATTACCGACCACGAGGCCATCGCCGTTGAGTATTTGAGATGGCTGTCCTGGTGGAGTACAGACTTGGCCAGCACAATTCTGCAAAAACCCTGGATGGCAGATGAAGTCAGCAGGGACGAAGCGATGACAATCAGGCGCTTGTACTCAGTGGTATGGACGGAAGGAGAGAATATTCGACCGGATATTATCGCAAAGGCGTCGGAGATATTGGACATGCCGTTTTTGGAGAGTGTGGAGAGTGCGGACGCTCTGGCTGTCAACTCATTGGCGAGGCTGGAGCGCGCCGATACCGCCGCCTTCCTGGAGGTCATGAATCATTCCAGAATCAAGGACGGCATCACCGACGATGAGGCCAAAATCGTGTCGCTGCTCGGAGGCACCTATACGTATCGGCCCGAATCGGTTGACGTACTGCTGCGGGGAAGCGCCGTGCACCTGGAAGAGCGCGTCATCGACCTGCCGCTATCCGGAGAGACGTTGCTGGCCATCATACGCATCCGGGATCAGATTACGCCCAACATGGACTACCTGGAGCACAGTGTGCGCACCATCGAAGAGTTTATGGGCGAACCGTTGCCCACCGGCTACGTCGCTTTGTATTTTGACGACGCCAACGTCCATTCAGGCGGGGGCGCCGGCACCAATTTCGGCACGCATATCGCGATGTCGTTGGACTACGACCTGGAACATGGCCGGCTGTGGCGCTATGCGCCCTCTACGATTGCCCACGAGGTAGCCCATTACTACTGGCGAGGCAACAGCCGGGATTGGCTGGATGAAGGGCCCGCTAATTTCCTTGAGTCCATCGCCGAAAACGCTCGCATCGACGAGCCTGTACAGGTAAGGAGCAACCCCTGCGCCTCTGCCGAAACCATCGCCGAGCTGGAAGGTTTGGCCGTTCACCGGGAAACCTGGCGGGAGACGGTGGCGCAAAATTGGTTCCGCTGTAACTACTCGCTTGGCGAGCGGCTGTTCGTTGACCTGTACGACACCCTCGGCGAAGAGGTTTTCCGACCGGGCTTCCGCAGCCTGTGGTTGAAGTCACAAGCGGAGGACTATAGCGATGCCTGCGTGGGCACCGACCTGACCATCTGCCACGTGGAAGCAGCCTTCAAGGAAGGCGTGTCGGACGAAATTGCGGCGAAAGTGGACGAGGTCATCAACCGCTGGTACGGGCCTCGACCCTGACGGGAAGAGAACCCGGACGCTGCGAGCAGGCCGCCTGCGCATTCCTCCGTCGGGAGTTTCCCACCCGGCCCCGTGTTATCATGCCCCCGTAAGTCCCAGGAGAACCATCCAACCGCAGACGAGGAGGTCACGGCACATGGCGACGGGCGCGCAAGCATGGACGGAAGAATTCGTAGAGGCGGCCGGCGTCAGCCTCCAGATGGTCAAGGGCGGCGCCGGCGCTCCCCTGCTCATCCTGCACGGCGAGCTGGGACACCAGGGTTGGCTCCGCTGCCACGACGCCCTGGCCCAGGACTACACCCTCCACATACCGTCCCATCCCGGCTTCGGCTCAACCGAACGCCAGGAGTGGATTATGAACATGCGCGACCTGGCCGGCTGGTACCTGGAAGCCATCGACGACCTCGGCCTCGCTGGCGCCAACCTCATGGGCTTCTCAATCGGCGGTTGGCTCGCCGCTGAAATGGCTGCCATGTCCCCCGACACGTTCAACAAGCTGGTATTGGTCAGTCCCGCCGGCATCCGGCCGCCGGAGGGCGAAATTTACGATATGTTCCTCGCCGTCGCCAAGGAGTTCCTCACCGCCGGCTTCTACGACACCGCCGCCACGCCGGAATTCCTGAACGTCTGCCCCGACGAGGTTTCCCCCGAGCTGGCCGAAGCGTGGGAAATCTCCCGCGAGGAAGCCTGCCGACTAAGCTGGCGTCCCTACATGCACTACCCCGGCCTGCCCAATCTCCTGCACCGCCTCAAGCGCCTGCCCACGCAGATCATCTGGGGCCGGGAAGACGAAATCGTCCCCGTCAGCGCCGCCCAGGTCTTCAACGACTCCATCCCCGGCTCCGGGCTAACCATCTTCGACAACTGCGGCCACAACCCCCACATCGAAAAAACCGACCAATTCCTCGCCACCGTCAAGCCCTTCCTCGCATCCTGAGCCGGCAGCTCAAAATCGCCCGAGCCGCTCATGCGACCACCAAGACCCGCTCATGGTGAGCTTGTCGAACCACCAACGTGAAGAGCCATGACCTCCCACACCATCAAAGCGGACCGGCGCGCCCTCGAAGTCGCCCGCGCAGTACACCGGATGGCCGAATCTGAGCAAACCATCCTGTTCGGCTCCCGTGCCCGCGGCGACCACCGACCCGACTCGGACGTGGACGTCCTCATAATCAAAGACCCACAGCCCACCGAGGACTGGCTGGAAGACCTGCGCGACCAGGCCAGGACGCTGCAAAAAGCCCAGCTGCCCGAAGCCTCCGGCATCGACGTCATCTGCATGACGGCCCAGGAGTTCGACACCCGTCGCCACCTGCGCAATAACCTCGCCAACTCCATCGCCAAGCAGGGATCACCCATCATGCCCCAACCCCCGGATCAAGCCGAACCCCCCGAAGAGTCAATAGACTGGGACGACGTCAACGGCAAACTCAACGACGCCATAAACGCGGCCAACGATCTGACCGCTCTGGCTCAGTCCGGAATCATCACCACCTTTTCGGACAAGCAACTCGGACGCATAGCGCAGAACGCTCTCGAAAACGCCTACAAGGCCGTGCTGGGCGCCTACGGGTACGAATACCCGACCAGCGGGGGCAGCGGCCACAACCTCCGCATCATCACCGAACGCATCCGGCAGCACCGGATAATACCGGACGATGTCCCGATGCCGGGCGAAGAACACCGCTACCTCACCGAGTTCGGCGGCGCAGCCCTCTACAGCCACGAGCACCTGCCCCTCGACAAAGCGGTCATCGCCCGCGACGTACCCCAGGCGGTTGCAACATTGCGGGACCTGGTAGAGCGAGTCAGACCCGAACAATAGCGACCGTCCCTGTGCTAAAATCCGCCCGTACCCGGAGCCACAAGGAGACCCAACATGTTCATCGGATACTTCACCGAAAGGCCGTACCAGGACCCCAAGTCCGGATACTTCGGGGCAACCGGCAAGTCCATCATGGACCTGAACGTCAGCAACGAAATCTATGACGCTCAGCTCGGCTCCAACCTCTACAACCGCTACCTCGACGAGAAAATCTACGCCGAGGAGATGGGATTCGACGGCCTCATGCTCAACGAGCACCACAGCACCCCATTCTGCATGGGCGGCGCGATGAACGTCGAGGCCTCCATCCTGGCCCGCATCACCCAGCGCGCCAAGATTGTCCTGCTGGGCAACATCATCCCCATCTGGGACGACCCCCTCTGGCTGGTCGAGCAACTCGCCATGATCGACATGATCTCCCGCGGCCGCCTGGTATCCGGCTGGGTGCGCGGCACCGGGCGCGAGAGCGTGTCCCACAACGTGGAACCCCACTACAATTGGGAGCGCTTCAAGGAAGCCCACGAGCTCATCGTCAAGGCGTGGACCACTCCCGGCCCCTTCCGCTGGGAGGGCAAGCACTACCACTTCCGCCACGTCAACCCCTGGGTCCGCCCCTACCAGAAGCCCCATCCGCCCATCTGGCTCCCCGGCGTCGTCAGCCGCGACTCCCTGATGTGGGCCGCCGAAGAGCGCATCCCCTACATCATGCTCGCCACCGAGATGGAGCCTACCAAGGCGGCTTTCCAGCTCTACCACGACCGCGCCGCCGAGCTGGGCTACGAGTCCGGCCCCCAGAACATCGGCTACCTGTGGAAGGTCCACGTGGACGAGACCGAGGAACTTGCCGAACAGACCGGCCGCAAGTACGTGCAGGGGCCCAGCAACCCCTTCCTGGCCGGCAACGAAGGCACCACCAACCAGGCGCTGTTGCAATTGCCCGGCCTGACCTCCCGCCGGCGCGTCCTGCCCACCCGGGACGTGGCGACTGCGGCCCGTGGCGGCAGCGCCGGCCCTGGCGGTGTCCTGTCTCGCCCCTACGAGCAGCAGGTCGCCGACTATACCATCATCTCCGGCACCCCCAAGACCGTCATCCCCAAGATCCGCCACGTGCTGGAGACCATCCGCCCCGGCAGCATCTTCTTCTGGGACGGCGACGGCGCGATGACCCACGACGACGCCATGCGCAGCCTGCGCCTCATGGGACAGGAAGTGCTGCCCGCCGTCCGCGAAATCGCCGACGAACTGGAGCTGCCCGGCCCCTTCGAGGTCGATCCCGCCACCGGCAAGCCCTACGTGGCCCAGGTCAACGGCCCCGCCGACATTCCTGCGGAAGCGGTGGTGGCGGACGATTAAGGCCGATATTCCCGCGGCGGCTATCGTAGCGGACGATTAGGCCGGACCTGTATTGAAAGAGTCCGGTCAGTCGTCCGCTGCCCCCACTGTTTCCCGGAGCTTCAGCGGGAAGGTGCCGCCGAACAGCCCCCGCTCCGGATGCCGCTCCCACTTCTCTCTGGGCATCTCGTAATAGACCTCGATCTCGTTGTCGTCGGGATCCAGCAGGTACACGCCCAGCGAAACGCCGTGGTCGCTGATCCGCTGGATGCGCACGTCGTTCTCAACCAACCGGTCATATAGTTCCTGTAGGTCCTCAAAGGTCTCCATCTGCCAGGCCATGTGTGCCTGCCCGATGATGCTGTGGTCGGGACCGGCCGCATCCATCCCGATGGCCCGAATCGCAAGCTCGTGCGACTTCTCGGTGTTCGCCGACATGAACACCGTCCCGCTGGGCGACCGCTCCATGATGGTCAATCCCATCACCTGCGTGTAGAAGTCCAGCGAGCGTTCCATATCCCGCACCCGCATTACCAGGTGTCCAAGATGCTTCGGCGTGTACGACATCTTCTTGCCTCCTTTGAGTCTTGTAACGGCCTTCACGAGTACCTATATGCGCTCGAACTGTCATTGCGAGCGAAGCGCGGCAATCTCGTCGAGGTAAGGGTCAGCGCCGAGATCGCCGCGTCGCTCCGCTCCTCGCGATGACAATTGGGTACGAAGAGTGTTCCTACTAGTCGTCTTCCAAGTCAAGGAACTCCCGCACCTTCGCGCGGAACGGTTCCTTGTCATAGTTGCTGAACAGCATCATCGCGTTCCGCACCGGATTGCCGCCAAACATCCGCTCGTAGAGCACCTGCCGCCCGCTGAACGAACTGCACGACACGTCCCACGCCAAATGAAACAGCTTGGCCCGCTCCCAGGCGTCGGTGGTCTCGGTGGACAGGTACCGGTTGATCTCCGGCGCGATGCCCGTGTCAAAGTCCGCCTCCGCCGGCAGCGCCATCAGGCTGCTGGTGCCCAGCATCTGCACGATCTCGATCATGCGCGGATACACCGTCCTGCCGAACAGCGTGCGCCCCGCCTGGATCGGCCCCATCGCCGGACACATCATGCCCCACTGGTTGGGCCTCGCGTCGGCCTCCGCAGCGCGCAGGCAGGCCCGCAGCATGTCCCGGTACGTGATCAGCTCCGCCACCTGCTCCTGCACGTGCGGAATCGACCCCGACCCCAGCGTTTCCACCATCAGGTCCGCCAGCCCCAGCACGAACTCGGCCTTGACCAGGCAGCGGTTCAACACCTGGTAGCCGGTGTGCGCGTTGGACATCGTCCCTGTACCGTAGCCGTTGCACAACTCCACGTTGCCCAGCAGGAAAACCCGCTCCCACGGCACCAGCACGTCATCGAAGAACACCACCGTGTCCATCTCCTCGAACCGGGAGCCCAGCGGGTGGTCGTAATGGGACCGTCCCACGTCAAAGCTCTCCCGGCACAGGAACTTCACGCCGGGAGTGTCGCACGGGATGGAAAACGAGAACGAGTGCTTCCAGTCGTCATCGGCTATCCGGTGGCTAGCCACCGGATAGATGGCGATCTCATCAGAGATGGGGCCCAGCGTCGCCAGCACCCGGCTCCCTCGCACCACCAGGCCGGCATCGGTCTGCTTGATAGCGGTGAGCGCGATGTTCTCGGTCAGGTTGTCCGCCGCAGCCGGCGTGCGGCTGCGTTGCAGATTCACCAGCGCGTGAGTCAGCGTGACGTCGTTCTCCCGCAGAAACTCGTGGTAGTCCAGCACGTTCTGCTTGAACTCCGGCCGGTCCTGCGCGAAGTAGTCCGCCGACCCGGCCCACGCGGTGAAGATCGAGTTCATGAAGTCCGGCGAGCGCCCCATCATCCCGCAACTGGCCCACGCCCAGCGGGACATCATCTCCCGTTTGCGGATCAGGTCATCCACCGTGCGCGGAATCTGGAAGGACAGGCCCACCGGATCGCCCGTCGCCGGCGAGGCAAAGGTCATCTCCTCCCGCAACGCCGCGTCGTGCTGCATGTCATACAGGGCGGCCACCGCCTTGACCCCATTGCGCAGGCCCGGGTGCGTGGTCACGTCGTCCACCCGCTCGCCTTCAATCCACACCTCCCGGGGTCGGTCTCTCAGGCCGGCGATGTATTCCTGTCCGGTGCGCGCTGGCATGGTCCTTCACCTCCTCTCGTCAAACCGGGCCGGCATAAAGGCGCAAGGCGGCCTCATTCTCCCTTGTCATTGCGAGCGCAGCGAGGCAATCCCGTTGGGCTTGAGCCGCTGTGACGTAAAGGGACTGCCACGTCGCTACGCTCTCGCAATGACAGACGTTGTCACTTAAACGCCGGCATCACTTCCTCAGTCAACAGCTTCAGGCTCCGATGCACCGCCTCCTTGGGCAGAAAGCCTCCCGGATTCAACTCGGCCGTTATGCCGGATACGCCCAGCATCTCCTTGAACTCATGGATGCGGTCGATGACCTGCTCCGGACTGCCGAACACGACCCGCGTTTGCAGCAGGTCCTCGTAGGTGGAGTTCCGCAGCTTCTCGTAGCGTTCCCGGCGCCGTTCCGGAGCCGCGACGCCGGCCCGCCCCAGCGAATACTCGAACAGTTCCCGCTGCCGGTTGAAGAACGCCTCGATGCTCTCCTTGGGTTCCTCGATGGCCTCGGATTCGCTGGGGGCAATATACATGGGAAACCGCACGTTGATGTCGCCGCTATCGCCTTCGTGCCCGGCTGCTTGCCATTCGGACTTGTAGTCCTCCAGGTTGTTCTTCAGGTCCTCAACGTCCATCGCCCGCAGCCCCAGGAATATGGGATGCCCTAACCGGCCGATGCGTCCGAAACTGTCGTCGCTGCTGGCGGCGATGCGGACCTTGGGATGGGGCTGCTGGTAGGGCAGCGGCGACAGCGTGGCGTTGGTGATGGTGTTGTACTTGCCCTCGTAGGAGAATGTCTCGCCCGACCACGCCATCAGGATAATGTCCAGCGCCTCCTGGAACCGCTCCCGGCTCTCGCCATAGTCGATGCCCATGATGTCGTAGGCCCGCACGTTCCCACTGCGCCCGATGCCGAACTCGAACCGTCCCTGGCTCAGCTGGTCCACCGTAGCCGCTTCCTCCGCGATGCGCAGCGGATGGATCAGCGGCAGCACCTGCACCGCCATCCCGACCCGCAGGTTCTTCGTCCGCGTGGCGATTGAGCTGGCGATCACGATAGGAGCGGACAGCACCGAGCGGTTGGGGTTGAAGTGCATCTCGCCCAACCAAACCGTGTCCAACCCTAGCTCTTCCGCCAGGTCCACCTCTTCCATCGCGGCTTGCAGCGCCGCCCCGTGGTTGGGATGGCTGCCAATGGTAAAGTCTGCGTTGATCCCGAAGTCCATCAATTCACCTCATTTGCGTCGGAATCAGTCTCCCGGCAAGCCTCCAACGCACTATAAATAACTGATAAGCGGACAGTACAGCACACGCCAACCGCCGGTCAAGGCAGCCCCCTCACACCTGCCCAACACGTCCATGACACCGCCTTGTTCAAATCCTCACGCGTACCCAGTTTGTCATTGCGAGCGCAGCGTGGCAATCTCGTCATAAGGAAGGATTGCCTGCCTGCTAACGGGGTCGAATGATGACACCGCCCCGTTGACCCATGCCGTACCCATGTTCCATAATAATATCGTGCACACCGAATACCAACCAAGTCCACCGTCTTGCCAGAGGTGATACCCCAAGGTCGTACACGGCCAACCCGTCAGAACCCAAAATCGCATACCCGCCCCCGCCAGGACCAGCGTCCGGTCAACATCTACCCGGTGTGGTCGCAACGGGGCCAGCGCCAGCTCACACGCTGGGCGTCCGACACTACTCCCTCTCCCCTTGCGGGCGAAACGTCCGCCTCTGGAGGAAGAGGGTCGGAGTGAGGGGTAATACCCTCCCCCGTGCGCCGTCCGCCAAACCTTGAGTGAGCAAAAACCCATGCGTAATCCCCTCGGCCGTGGGGCTGACAACGACCACCGACACCGACCCGCTCATCCTGAGCCCGTCGAAGGACACACCATCACCTCTGGCAGACACCGCACCCGACAACCAAAAGGAGGCAAACCGACCATTCAATCCACGATTCCCACTCTCGACCCGCTTGGCCCAACCAGGGTACGTGCGAGAGCGCCGCCCGGTGGCTGCCGGCTAGATTTCGGAAGCCGAACCGCCCTGGTCTTCCGCTCCGTCGTTCCGCGCCACAAACCGCCGGATCGCCTCGAAATACTGTCGCATTCCCACAAACATCAGGTCGTTGTGACCCGCGCCGGGAATCACCAGCAGGCGCTTGTCCTCGGCTCGGATGTTCTCGTGCATCGCCACCGCGTCCTGCACCGGCGCCAGCTCGTCCATCTCCCCGTGAATCACCAGCGTGGGGATGCTGATGGAGTGCGCCTTGGCGTGGTATGCGTCCTCCAGCGCCTGCGCTTCTGCCGCGTCCAGCCCCATCGTGAACCGCGCCAGGTTCGGCCGGCCACTCTCGATGATGACCCCGTGGATGCGGTCCGCCGCTTCGACCGCCAGCTCAAAGGCCGCGTGGCGGCCCATGGAGCGGCCCATCACGTACAACGGGCCGGTGAACCCCGATTTCTGCATCGTTTCCCGCAGCCAGTCCAGCACTTTGCGCGCGTCCGACAGCATCAGCGTAAACGCCGGCGACCCATCGGAAACGCCGTATCCCCGGTAGTCCGCCACGAAGAAGTTCACGCCGATCCGGTTGTAAAACGGCGCGATGCCGTCGTAGCCGGCCGCCGTCTCGCCGTTGCCGTAAAAGAACAGCACCGTCGGACTATCGAGACCCACCGGGAAGAAGCGAGCCGACAGCCGCACGTCGTCGTCCACGGTGATCCCGCAATCAATCGCCCCCTCCGGCGTCTCCGTCCAATGCCGTTGCGGGTAGAACGACATCCCCGACGCCCGGGGATTGTCCAGCATGGAATAGTCAACAGCAGCCATCAGAACCCCTAAAACTCGAATCCCAATTGCGCGTAGCGCACGAACACCGTGCCGAACGGGTCTCCTATCGGCCCGTTGATCGCCAGAATGGCGATGGTGTGTTGGTTCCCCGGCTGAGCGTCCGCCGTAACGGGCACCCGCTGAGACACGTTGAATCCCTGCACCGTTCCGCGCTCCCGGTTGCACTCGCCATCGACCCAGATTTCGCCGTGGTCGTCCACGCAGGTCTCGAACTGCACCCGCATCCCGCCGGTGGGATGTCCGTCCACCGTCTCGGGGATGGTGATCGTCGTCCGGTACCATGCGAACCCGAACCCGCCGGATACGCGACCCGGCAGGTCGTCGCAAATCTCCCAGCCCGAATCGTCGTAGTCGGGCAGCCGCGCCGGGCTGCCGCCCGTCTGCTCGAATACCAGCCCGCCATTCTCCGCCCCCGGAATGTATCCGGTGGCATACCGCCACGTTGACCCCACCAGCGCCTGCCCCTCCGGTTTCGCTATGTTAATCGTCGCTCTTGGCATTTTAACCTGCTCCTCTCTTCAGCTACGGCGCATTACAGATTGCCACCGTAGCCCAGTCTGCCTTTGCTGGTCGGTATCAGCGTCTCGTTGACCGAGTCCACCGTGAACATCAAAATTTGCAGCGTAGTTGCGCCGATCAGGCAGTTGTCGTCGCCCTCCGGGCCAAAAATGACCGGGCAGATTCCGTCCCGGTCGTCGATGGTGACGTGCGCCTGCCCGCGCCCGTAGGTCACCTCGCTCCCGTCGGCAAGGACGTAATCGACCTGGGCACGCGGATGCACGTGGAGATACTCCAGCAGGGACGCGGGGAACATGGAATCCGACGCTCCGGTGTCAACCATCGCCACCATCTCCGCTCGGTCGCCGCCCTCGATATTGCCTATTGAAACCGTCGTTTCAAAGACGCCCATGGTAGATTATGCCTCCTATGCTCAGCGCCCACATAGTACAGCAATTTGTGCTTTAATGACGCCGCACGCGGAGGTGGCAATATGGTCAAGAGAAAAGGTACCGCCCTGTTGGTGGTCTATGCCGATGTTGACGTTGAGCACGACGCCGAATTCAACGCTTGGTACAACGAGGAACACGTCCCCGAGCGGTTGAGCGCCCCAGGATTCCTGAACGCCGCTCGCTACGAGGCCCTGCGCGGCGGCCCGCGCTATCTGGCCGTGTATGAGCTGGAATCGGTGGATGCTTTGCAGACCCCAGAATACCAGCACATGAGCGAGAACCCCACCGACTGGACCAAGCGCATGTCCCCCAACGTCGTGGGACGCGGCACCCAGCGCCTGGTCTGCACCCAAATTTACCCGGCCGAAAGCGACCCGGACACTCTCGGTCGCGGCATGGCCCCCGCCTTGCAAATCGGTCGCATGGACGTGCCGGCGGACATCGAAGAGAAGTACAACTGGTACTACGACAACGAGCGCACGCCGGCCAACCTGCAAATCCCCGGCTGTCTGCACGTGCGTCGCTACCATGTCGTCGAGGGCAGTCCCAAGTACCTCACCATGTACGAGTTCGAGCACGAGAAAGTGCCGGAAACCCTCGCGTGGGAGAACCAGCGCAAGCAGGACCGGATGCACGAGTACATCGGCGGTTCCTACGGGCACGCCCACGGTTCGCCCGGCGTGTACCGCCGCATCCTGCCGCCCCGCGCCTTCTAGTAAACCCGTCCTATCATCCCCTCTCCCCTCGCGGGAGAGGGCTAGGGTGAGGAGGCTTTTCTTCCTCTCCAGGAGCACATGCTATGCCACGCCCCATGACACGGCAGGAAGCCCACGACTTCCTGGACAGCAAGCCCGGCTGGATCGCCCTCACCACCGTCGGCCCCGATGGGTTCCCGCACACCGTGCCCACCGGATACTTCCGGCTGGGCGACGACATCCTGCTCGGCGTGCGCAACAACACCCTCAAGATCAAAAACATCCGCTACAACCCCAGGGTCAGCCTGATGATCGAGAGCGGCAGCACCAGACAGGACATCAAGGGCGTCATGATCCAGGGCAACGCCACCGTAATCTCCGACCCCGACGAGTTCCTGCACTACGCCCGCGAAGCCGCCAAACTCCGCAGCGTCCCCGACGACCAACTCCCCACCGAGCCGCGCCCCGGCGCCGCCTACATCAAGGTGTCGCCCCACAAAATCCGTTCGTGGGACTACTCCCGGGACGCCGAGTAACAAGCGGGGACTTGCCATGACTACTACCGTACTGCAACCCGTGAAGATACGCGGCCGGCCGGCGCCCTGTTGGCCAGGCACAATCGCAATCCCCTTGGCCGAGTTCGGCAAGTCGTTGGACGACCCCGACCTTGATCAATGGTTTGAGGCTTTCGCGGAACGGAACTCCGATATGTATGAGTACGAAATTTCCGGCACCGGCCACCTGCTAATTCGGGAACCTACCGGTAACCCCGGCGACCTGTATGAGAACCAATTGGCTATCGCTTTGGGCAACTGGACCGCCGAATACGGTGGCATATCATTCGGACCCACCAGCAGATTCATTTTGCCCGATGGTTCCCGCTTCGGCCCTGACGCTGCCTGGCTGCGCGCGGAACGCCTGGGTGAGTTGACACTGCCGGAGAATAAGCCCTTCGCGCACATCGTGCCGGATTTCATCGCCGAGATAAAATCGCCGTCCAACAGCGACGCCGAGCTTATCAACAAAATTGACCTGTTCCTGGAACACGGAACTAGGCTGGCCTGGTTCATCGACGCAGAAACCCGCACCGTAATCAAGTTCCGCCCCGGCCAGGAACCGGAAACGCTGCACGACCCGGAGTACATCGACGGCGACGATGACGTGCTTCCCGGCTTTCGCTTTGCGGTGCGGGAGCGGATTTTTGCTTTGTTTGCAGACATTGAACAGGAGGAGCCAAATGCGGCTGGAGAACAAGGTAGCCCTGATTAGCGGCGGCGCTCGCGGCATGGGCGCCGAAGAAGCCAGGTTGTTCGCCCGCGAGGGCGCGATAGTCGTCATCGGAGACGTGCTCACCGAGGAAGGCCGCGCCACCGAGGCGCAGATCAACGAGACTGGTGGTCAGTGCGTCTTCGTGGAACTGGACGTCACCAGCGAATCCGACTGGCAGAACGCCGTGGCCACCACCGTCTCCCGGTTCGGCCGGCTCGACATCCTGGTCAACAACGCCGGCATCTCCGTGCGGGAGGGCATCGAGGACCTGACCGAGGCTCAGTGGGAACGCACCATGGACATCAACGTCAAGGGCGTGTTCCTGGGCACCCGCGCGACCATTCCGGCCATGCGCGACTCCGGCGGCGGCTCCATCATCAACATCTCGTCCGGCGCCGGCATCGCGCCCGCCCCCGGCACCTCCGCCGCCTATGCCGCCAGCAAGGGAGCCGTCCGCCTGTTCACCAAGTCCACCGCCATCCAGTACGCCCGCGAGGGCATCCGCTGCAACTCCGTCCATCCCGGCCCGGTGCAAACCCCCATGCTGGGCGCCACGCCGGATGACGAGGTACGTGTCGCCGCCCAGGTTGGCCGCGTGCCGCTGGGCCGCGTCGGTCGCCCCGAGGAAATCGCCTACGGCGTGTTGTATCTCGCCAGCGACGAGTCCTCATTCGTCACCGGCTCCGAGGTCGTCATCGACGGCGGCCGAACGGCGCAATAGCGCGATTAGCTGCATAGCCGCTCCCGCCTCGTCATTGCCGCTCCCACCCTGTCATTGCGAGCGAAGCGTGGCAATCTCGCCGAGAGGCTAACCACCGCATAACACTCAACCCAGGAGTCAACCATGGCCCCCAATCTGGTGCCTTACCTGCTCTACGAACCCGAGGAATCGGGCATCCTCTGGATCAAGTTCAACCGTCCTGAGCGCATGAACGCCCTCATCGGCTCGTCCGAGGAGAACGGCACCGTCGCCAAGGTGGGCGAGTACATGCGCGCCGGCGACGATGATCCCAACGTCCGCGTCATCGTCCTCACCGGCGTCGGTCGCGGCTTCTGTTCCGGCGCCGACATGCGGCGCGACCACGACCCAGCCGTGACCGGCGAGAACTTCATCGGCAACCGCGGCACCCAGCCCGGACCTGACGCGGCCCGCGAGCACTTCTACCACGGCTTCACCAAGCTCCACCGCGACATCTCCCAGGTGCGCAAGCCCACCATCGCCATGATCAACGGCCCCGCCGTCGGCTCCGGAATGGACATGGCGTTGCACTGCGACATCCGGCTGGGCTGCGAAAACACCCGCTTCATCGGCTACCAGCAGTTGGGCCAGATCATCGAGAACGGCGGCAGCTACTACCTGCCCAAGATGGTCGGCCTCGGCCGCGCCCTGGAGTTCGCCTACACCGGCCACCTGGACGCCCAGCGCGCCTACGAGTGGGGCATGCTCAACTACCTGGTGGACTCCGAAGACCTGGAACAAACCACTCGCGACCTCTGCGACCGCATCATCCGCACACCGCCCATGGTGCAGTGGATCAGCAAGCGCATCATGCGCGCCGCCCTCGACAGCACCCTGGAAACCACCATGACCCTAACGTCCAACGCCGGCGGCATCCTAAACGGCTCCGAGGACGCCCAGGAGGCAAGGCGAGCGTTTCTGGAGAAGCGGGCGCCGGAGTTCAAGGGGCGGTAGGCTATGACGTTAAGAAGGGCAGCCAAAACATTCGCGGTTGCGGCGATAGCAGCATCCGTGATCACGGCAGGGTATTTGGCTGTCAGGATTTGCTTCAATGCGGCGGGACATATTACGGGTGGCGAACCACAGGGCTTTTTGGACTACCTGGGAACTATCGTCAAAACGGCCGATGGCAACGACCTGAGGAACATAGCGACCGCTTTGGCCATATCGACAGGCATAACGATAGCTTGGTACAAACTGGATATTTTCCGAGAGTTTGAACCTCACCTCACCATCGAGCAGACCATATTGGCCCGACCAATCGGCGATTCGTACTTGCTAATAGTAGCAACTGCCGTGTTGACGAACAATTCCAAGGTATTGGTCAAACCACTACGAGGTTATTGCAGGCTCGCTCAGCTCTCTCCTCTGGATGATTCCCGGGTGTTGGAAATCTTTTTGGACTCCTCGCAGGAAAGCGATAGCGATTATGAACAATTCGGCTGGCCAATTCTCAAAGAGATCAAACGGAAGTGGACTGACGGTGACATAGCGATCGAACCCGGAGAGTGCCACCAAGAAACTTATCAATTTATCGTTGACGGGGCTATCGAATCGGTCGTCGCCCTTACTGCCATATACAATCCGTCGTATAGGGCCGAAGTCGGTGGGCGCGCCGAGGTTTGGAAATGTTACACTTTTTATGACGTACGGTCCCTATCAGGTGGAAGCGATTTAGCATAGGGGGTGTTATGGCAACGGAGAACTCAAACGAAGAGCTCGTGGGAAGAGTGTCGGTCCTACTGATGGAAGGCGAGCGCGATCTCAAACCACGGCCGGAAGCGCTCGTGAATTGGCCCGAGGGTAAACCACCTGGAGGGCTACTATCTTCAGCAGACCTTGAATCATCAAGCGTAGATCAGACCGAACCTCAGGTTAGCACCGTAAACAAGTACCGTCGGCGGTTTTTCATAAAAGTAGCCGGGCTCGGGGATTCTATTGCGGAACTGGACGAAGAACCACTCAGCGAGCCAGTGTTGCAGTGGTTGGCAACCCAGTTGAACAACGAACGAACACGTTTGATGGTGAACCCACCCGGAGCAGGGACCAGGGGACCCAAGGAGGCTCCTCTTGACTTCAATTTGTGGGCTGGTTTCACGGCCCAAGGTAGCGCGCATTTCGATCCTCAAGGCCCCGACGGCCCAGGCGTTTATGCCGAGGTGGAGGTGATTCCCCCTTGGATCGATCGAGTAGGGGCCATGATAGACTCGCCCGGTGGAATCGATCTGACCGCGTTCTATAGGAACTCTGTGATCAGTTTGGACCTCGTCGTGCGGTCGAGGGGGACTGGCAAAGTAATGGCCCAGATATAAACCGAGCCAGTCAACCGTCCGGACAGGTAAATCAACGCTAGCGCTTCGCTTGTACGAAAACCGCTGGTCGTACGTTGTGTAGTCCTCACTCTCCCCAAACCCGCCGGCACGTTTCGGCAACCAGTTCCAGCTTGCTCCACTGGTCTTCCTCACTGAGCAGATTCCCCGCCGCCGTTGACGCGAACCCGCACTGCGGGCTGAGCGCCAGCCGCTCCAGCGGCACGTATGCACTGGCCTCTTCAATCCGCTCAATCAGGTAGTCGGCTGACTCCAAAGCGGGGTCTTTGCTGCTGACCAAGCCGAGCACAACCATCTTGTCCGCCGGCATGAACCGCAGCGGCTCGAAAGTCCCAGCCCGCTCCGTGTCGTATTCCAGCAGGAACCGGTCCACCGCCAGGGTGCCGAACAGCCGCTCGGCGATGGCCTCGTAGCCGCCCTGCGCGTACCACTTGCTCTGGTTGTTGCCGCGACAAACGTGCAACGCCACGGTCGCGCCCGGACGCTGCGCCCCTTCCAGGCAGAAATTGTCGGCGGCGACGGCCTCCTCAAACATAGCGTCTGGGTCCTCGCCCAACTCCCGCAGATGCTGTCTCCACTGCGGATCAACGTAGTAGCTGTAACGCGGCGCGTCGATCTGGATGTATTCAACTCCCGATTCCAGCAGGGTAACGATTTCGGACTTGATGAACCCCGCGATCTCCCACAGCAGATCAGAGCGGGTCGAGTAGAACCGGTCGGACACGCCCGGTTGGTAGCAGATGGCGGGAAACTGGCTGGGGCTCGGTATGGTCACCTTGACCGGACCAGGGGAGTGGGCTTGCAGGAACTCACGTTGATTCTCGGTCAATCCGCGCACCTGCCGCAGCTTCGCGCCGACTACCTGCCGTGTGCCTTGCTCGGTGGGTTCGCCGCCCGGCCCCTGCCAGACGCGAACTACCGCCGGCGCGTCGGGTGTAACGAAGCCCTCAACGGCCTCAATCAGGTCGTTCTGGAACCCCGTCCGACGGAATTCGCCGTCGGTAAAGACGCTGACACCGGCCGCCCGCTGCCGCTCCAGAGCATCAAGGATGGCCCGATCTTCGACCTCCCGGAGTCCCTCCGCGTCCAGATTTCCCGCTTGAAACGCGCCCCGTGCTTCCTTGACCTCAGCCGGCCGAAGCAGGCTGCCCACGTGGTCTGCCCGGTAGATTCCTGGCATGGTCGTCCCTCCTCGATGACTATCCAAACGTCAACTCCTCCCCGAACCGCTCGCCGTGCGTAATCTCCGACATCGGCTTGCGCGGCGTGCCCGTGCCTGCCGGCCGCATGATGCGGTAGCCGAAGGGCAGCACCGTGATCAGCTCCATATCCTCGGGGATGCCCAGCAGCGTCTTGACCTGGTCCTGCTGCTCGCCGCGTATGCCCACGAAGCAGGTGCCCAGACCCTCCGACCACGCCACCAACTCCATCTGCTGCAACGCCCGTCCGGCGTCCAGCTGCGGCCGGCGCGTTTCGCCCATCACCACGGCAATGGCCAGCGGCGCGTTGCCGATGAACGTCCCCTGCGTGCAGATGCTTCCCAACTCCGCGATGGTGTCGGGATTCCGCACCACGATGAAGTGCCACGGCTGCGTGTTGCTGGAACTGGGCGCCCAACGCGCCGCCTGCAAGATTCGGTGGACCACGTCGTCCGGCACCGGGTCTGGCTTGAAGTCCCGGATGGTGCGCCGCCGCCTGATACATTCAAATACGTTCATGTCAAAACCTCCCTTGCTCCGGCGTCTTCCCGGTCTGTCATTGCGAGCGTAGCGCGGCAATCTCGTCGGCCGACGATCAGTCCATGATGTACGGCTCGCCCCACCGATCCTGGTACACCACGTCGGCCAGCGGCCCCCGGCGCACCGGCCCGAAGTTGCCCATCGGGTAGCCGATGGGCAGGATGGCGTAGGAGTGGACGCCGGGCGGCAGTCCCAGGATTTCCTCGACTTCCTTCTCATGGCGGAGGTGCCGGCTGGTCAGCGTCGCGCCCAGGCCCAGCGCGCGGGCGGCCAGCAGCATGTTCTGCACCGCCGGGTAGATGGACGCGCCCGCTGAGCGTGTCGGCGTTTCCTCGCCGTCGTCCTGGCAGGCCACGATCCACACCGGCGCTTCGTGATAGTGCTCGGTCAGGTACTCCACCGCGTCGTGCTGCCGCCGGTACCGGCCCGGGCTGGAACCCGGCGGCGGCTCGCTGCCCCGGTAGCGCGGCCCGACCACCTCGTCAAAGGCTTTCTGATACCACTTCTGCACCTGCTCCTTGATGCTGCGGTCCTTGATGACCAGGAAACGCCAGCGCTGGTTGGCGCCGCCGTTGGCCGCCCACTGGCCGGCCTGCAATATCTGGTGGATCAGTTCGTCGGGCACCGGGTCCGGCTTCAACCGCCGCATGGCCCGGGTCGTGCGCATGATGTGAAACAGCTCGGTATTCTCGGGCATGATCTCCTCCAAAATCCCCTCTCCCTTGATGGGAGAGGGCTAGGGTGAGGGTGAAAATACTATTAGTTAAGGTTGCCAAATCGTGGCGGCCGTTTTTCCAGGAACGCGGTCATCGCCTCGTTGGGGTACGGCGTGTTGAAGCACAGGGCAAACGTCTTGATGCTGTACTCGGCGGCGGCTTCCTGCCCCATTTCCAGCCATGCCGACACGATCTGTTTCTGCGCAGCCAGGATGTAGCGCCCCATACCCAGAAAACTATCCGCTGTTTCCAGCGCCGCCCCGTCCAGTTCCGCTTTGGGGACCACCTTGTCCACCAGTCCCATGCCCAGGGCTTCCTGAGCGTCCACCGTCTCGCCGGTCAGCAGCATGCGCCGCGCCCGTCCCAGACCCACCGTTGGCGGCAGCAGCGACGCCTCGATCACCGACGGCAACCCGACCCGCACCTCCGGCAGGCCGAACACGGCGTCGTCAGCCGCCACCCTGATGTCGCAGGCCAACGCCAACTCAAAAGCCCCGCCTAGGCATGCCCCGTGAATCGCCGCCACCACCGGCAGCGGCGCGTTGAGCAACCCGCGCGCGGCGGCGTGGAGGGAGCGGATGAACCGCTCCGCCGACAGAGGCTCCAGGTCCTTCATCTCGTGCAGGTCAACGCCGGCCGAAAACGCCCGGTCTCCCGCGCCGCGCAGGATGATCGCCCGCAGCGACTCGTCTTGCCCGCACTCTTGAACCCGCTCCGCCAGTGCGCGAAATACGTTGGGCCCCAGCAGGTTCAGGTGCGTGCGTCCGTCAATCTCCAGCGTTGCGATTGCGTCCTGCCGTTTCAAGTTAACGCCGGCGGTCATGCGGACGCCTCCGCGCTTTCGATGAACCGCAGCACTTCAAAGTTGAAGATGTCCGGCTTCTCGAAATAGACCGAGTGGCCTGCCTCCGGCACCCGCAGGAGCTTGGAGCCTGGAATTGCCTTCGCGCCGGCCGCGATCACCTGCGGCGGTGAAATCTGGTCATCCTCGCCCACGAAGAACAGCGTTGGTACCTTCATCGCAGCCAGTTCATCGGGCCCGGGTCCGGCCGGCAGCCCGCCGGGCGGCATGTGTCGCGGCGGATTGGTGCGTGAGATTTGCAGGTACAGGTTCGCCAGGTTCGGGTTGCGCTGCACGAACAGCGGCGACACGGCCCGGAAGCCGATCTCGCCCGACGCTGTATGCGTCGCCGCCCAATTGTGCTGTTCCGCAACCACTTCCGGCACGTTCATCCCGCCCACGGTGTCCGCCATCACCAGGCTCTTGACCCGGCCCGGATACTTCACTGCGAACCCCAGCATCGTGCGCCCGCCCATGGACTGCGCCACCAGGTGCGCCGATTCGATTCCCAAGTGGTCCAGCAGCCCTCGCAGGTCGTCCACAAACGACGCGGCCCCCGGACCCTCCGGCACTTCCAGCGAGTGGCCGAAACCGCGATGGTCGAAGGTGACGCACTGGTATCGTTGGGAGAAGAATGGTATCTGCTGCCACCAGCTGAGCAGGTTGCCGCCGGCGCCGTGAGCGAACACGATGGCGTCGCCCTCGCCGTAGCATTGGTAGTGCAGGTCGATCCCGTTGATTTTCGCGCTGCTCACTTGGACACCTCTGGCGTGCATGTTTCATATCCGATGTTCGCGCCGATTCTAGCACGGATGCGGCGTCACAACGCAGGATCGGAATTGGTTCAACAGGCGGTATAATGGCACCGGCAACCACGGTCAACATAGGTAGGGGCAACCATGACAACGGCCACCGAAACACGCATCTGGCAGGACAACGCCCTGGTGATAGATCCCAGCCATCTGGGAATCTCCGCCTCCGGTCGGGAACTGGAGAATCTGTTTGTCGAATTTTGCAACAAAAACAGTCAAAACACCTGGCAGTTCGAACTCAGCCCGGGCGGAGAAATAATCGCCATGCCACCGGTGCATCACCCCAGCGACGACTATGAAACCCAGACTGCCACCAGGTTAACGCTGCACACCGACGACCACGGCGGGCAAGCCAGAAACTCCAACGCGGGGTTCCGTATGCCCCTTGGCGGTGTACTCGTGCCTGATGCCTCGTGGACTTCCCAGGAAAAATGGGACGCTCACCCCCACGTCGCCGGCGATGCGCACCCATTCTGTCCCGATTTCGTGGTCGAAATCCGCTCAACCTCCGATAACTTGGCTCCCCTCCAGGCCAAGATGCAGTTGTACCTGGAAAACGGCGCCCTGCTGGGCTGGCTGATCGACCCGACCAACCGGCGAGTGTTCGTGTATCGAGCGGGACAAGTCGAGCCGGAGCGTCTGGACAATCCTGCCACTCTTTCAGGGGAGGATGTGCTGCCGGGGTTTGTATTCGATGTGGCTCGTTGGATTTTCGACCGGAACTGAATCGGATTGTGAGCGATCTTCATTGTGAGTGATCTTCAATGAATGAAAATCAATGGCCGGAAAGCGCGGCGAATGCGGTGGCCGCTATCGAGAGTTTCATGGCGGCGCTGAACGCCCATGACGACGACGCGCTGCTTGACCTGCTGCACCTGCCCCACGTCCGCATCTCCGGCGCCGGCGTGGCCATCTGGCACGACCGCGCCGAGCTGGAGGCTACCTACCTACGCGACTTCTACCAGCGCGCCGGCCCCGACTGGCATCACACCATCCTGGACTCCACGGACGTGCTGCATAGCTCGCAGCGCAAGGTCCACGTCCTCATCCAGTTCACCCGCTGCAACGCCCAGGGTACGCCGATAGCAACCTACCGCTCCCTGTGGATTATGACGGAGTCCGACGGCCATTGGGGCGCCCAGGCCCGCTCCAGCTTCGCGCCATGAGGATTGACGCCAGAGAAGGTTTATGGCATCATTTTGCTACCCCCCCTATCGGTTCGACGGTAGGGTCGAGGCCGCTTCGAACAGCGGCCTCTGTCTATTTGTGCCCCCCAATGATCACCAACTTCTACATAGATGGTTTCAACCTGTATTATCGCGCCCTCAAAGACACGCCGTTCCGGTGGCTGGATTTGCGACGGTTGGCCTCAATCCTGTTCCCCGACGATGAAATAGACCACGTGGGTTATTTCACCGCGCTACTGAACCAGCGTCCTGATAATCCCGACCAACCCGCTCGCCAATTGACGTATCTGCGAGCGCTGGAAACCCTGCCCGGGCTGGAGATCCATTACGGTACATTTCGGCCACGCACCAAAACCCGCCGCTTAGCCGAACCGATACCGGGACTGCCCGAGTACGTTCGTATTCTCGATTCTGAGGAAAAGGGCACCGACGTCAACCTCGCCACCCGCCTCCTAGTGGACGGGTTCTCCGGCGCGTATGAACAGGCGGTCGTAGTGTACAACGATTCCGACCTCGCCAGCCCCATGCGCTACGTGCGCGATGAATTGGGCTTGAAGATGACCGTCGTCAATCCTGATAATAGCAATCACACGCACCGGGACTTGGTGGACGCGACCACTTACATCAAGCGTCTGCGTAGAAGCCATTTGCGGCGCAGCCAATTCCCACCCGTACTGGCCGACGCTCACGGACGTATCACCAAGCCGGCGGGATGGTAGCGCGCCAGGCAACCCCAACGTTCTACGGCGATTGATGTTAGACTCCCAACCATCACCAACATCTGGAGGACATCATGGCCAGGACTCCAACCGTTACTCGCGAATCCGTACCCGAAAACGAACGGGCCGCCTTTGACGCTTTCGTTGCCGACCGGGGCGAAGTACCCACCACCGGCCCCGGCTCCGCAATGCTCAACGCGCCCGAAGTTGCGCAGCGCGCCCTCGGCCTCGCCCTCTATCTGCGCACCGACACCTCGCTGGACCCGCGCATCCGCGAGTTGGCGATGCTGCTGGCCGCCCGCGAGAACGACTGCCAGTTCATCTGGAACGCCCACGCGCCGCCGGCCCGCCGCGCCGGCCTCCGCGATGACATCGTGGACGCTTTGCGCGACCGGCAGGAAATCCCCAACCCCGCAGCGGATGAAAGCGCGGTTATCAACTACGGCCGCGAGTTCTTCCGCACCCGCCGGGTCAGCCAGGACGCTTTCGACGCCGTGCTGGAGCAGTTCGGGAGGAACGGTGCCACCGAGTTGACTACGCTGATGGGCTGCTACGCCATGCTGGCCTTCAACGTCAACGCCTTCGGTGTCGAGCTGCCCGACAACATCACCGAAGCTCCGCTGCCAATCTAGCCGCACACCTACCACAAGGGAGCACCGCAATGTCCACTCCCCGCGAAACATGGCTCGCTCAGGTGGTTGAGGACGCCATCGAACCCGACCTGCCCATCTGCGACCCCCACCATCACTTCTGGGACCGGGAGGGTGACCGCTACCTGCTCGACCAACTCACCGGCGATCTCGGCGGCGGACACAACGTCACCCAGACTGTGTTCATCGAGTGCCACTCCATGTATCGGGCGGGCGGGCCGGAAGAGCTGCGCTGCATCGGCGAGACCGAGTTCGTGCAGGGCCTTGCCGCCCAGAGCGCCAGCGGCAATTACGGCCCCACCGAGGTAGCCGCCGGCATCGTCTCCAACGCAGACCTGATGCTGGGCGATGGTGTGCAGGCAGTCCTGGAGGCCCACCAGGCGGCCAGCGGCAACCGCTTTCGCGGCATCCGTTTCTCGTGCGCCTGGGACGCTAGCCCGGACGTGTCGCCCGGCAGTACCAACACCCAGGGGATGCTGTCCGACCCCCGGTTCCGCGCCGGTTTCGACCGCTTGCAGAGCATGGGCCTGAGTTTCGACGCGCTGGTGTATCATACCCAGCTTGGCGAACTGGCCGAGTTGGCCGGCGCATTTCCCAATGCGATCATCATTCTGAACCATATCGGCCGCCCTTTGGGTGTCGGCCCCTACGCTGGCCGGCGCGATGAGGTATTCGCCGACTGGCAGCAGGGTATCGCGGCGGTCGCCGAGCGCGAAAATGTCGTGTGCAAGCTGGGCGGGTTCGGCAACGTCATCAGCGGCTACGACTGGCACCGCCGCGACGTACCGCCCACATCCGAAGACGTGGCGGATACCATACGCCCGTGGCTCGAACACTGTATCGAGCGCTTCGGACCCGAACGGTGCATGTTCGAGAGCAATTTCCCGGTGGACAAAAACTCGTATGCTTACACCACCTGCTGGAACGCCTTCAAGCGCATTACCGGCGGTTATTCCGCGTCCGAGAAGGCCGCCATGTACCAGGGCACTGCCGTTCAGACATACCGCCTCTAGCGCCCCTGTGCGGGAAGGTTGCGCGCTTGTATCGCAACCGCCGCGACTTTATCATTCAATCCGGCGACACCAGCCGTCGCGAAGATTATTCGGCTAACCCGCCGCACCGACGGCAATCCAACTGAAGCATCACAGGAGTGAACGCAATGACAACTACCGAACAGCAAACCGGCCTCAAGCCCTACGTGGTGCATACCGTGGGGGACGCCTCCGAAACCATCCAGACCCCCGGCATGGTGCGCCAGCCGGCCATCGTGCCCGGCAAGGGCGACACCACCAAGATCTGGATGGGCAAGGTGACCGCCGCACCCCGCGAAAAGGGCCCGCCGCACACCCACCTGGAGGCCGAAACCGCTGCCTACGTGCTGAAGGGACACGTCCGCGTCTATTTCGGCGAGAACTTCGAGGAATGGATCGAAGCCGGCCCCGGCGACTTCATCTTCGTCCCGGCCAACACCCCGCACATCGAGGAGAACCCCTACGACGAGGAGCAGGAAGGCATCCTGTGCCGCGCGCCGGACAACCTGGTGGTGAACCTGTAATTGACCGACACCGCAATATGGTGAATAATCAGCCCGCCCGACGCCGCAGCCGCTAACTACGGCAATGGGCGCAACGACAGTCAAAATCGAGGAGGAATCAAGATGGCGGACGTCAAGGTAGAAGTTCGTGGCAACGGCCCCCTGCGGGTCATCGGCGAGATCGAGATTGTTGACCAGAGCGGCAACAACTACACCATTCCCGAGGGGCAGTGGGTATCCTTCTGCCGCTGTGGGCAATCCGACAACAAGCCGTTCTGCGACGGCACCCACCGCGATTGCGGTTTTGAGGGAGCTAGCGAAGCCCGCTAAAGCCACCGCAGACGCGTAGTCCGAAACCCGCGCCGCCGATTGCCGGAACGCTGTCCCGGCGACCGGCGGCGTTCGACTATTCCGGTTTTGAGTCGTGAAGGCCAACCCCCTTGCTGCTGATAGTCATTGCCATCATCATCGTGGGCATCGCCGAGTTCTGGCTGTATCGTAAATACACCTCCGGCGGCATTCCGCTGGCCGTGGCGATCATTGTCACACAGATCGCCGCCGTGGCATGGTGGCGAATCATCGGCCCGTTCGGCTTTCTGTCGCGGACGGGACTGCTGCTGCTGGCATTATCGGCGGTTATCGTCGCCGTTTTTTGGCTGATCGCAATCCGCTATAATCGCCGGCATAAACGGCGCAGCCAGAGCCCATCGCCACAATTCTCCGAAAACACCGAACCATGACCAATTGCGCTTGATTTGCCCTCCGCTTCATTCGGTTCCATTCCGAAACGCCAACACAGGAGACGCCCATGGTCACCACCACGCCGGCCCGCGAGGCCGCCGAGTTGATTTTTGAAAAGTACAAGGCAGTGCAGCCCTTTGACCGCCTGCCCGACGGACTGTTCCCCAAGACCCTGGAGGACGCCTACTCAATCCAGAAGGAACTCCACTGCATGCTGTCCAGCCTGTGGGGGCCGCTGGCCGGCTACAAGCTGGCCTACACCACGCCCATCATGCAGGAACGGGCCGGACTGGATCATCCGGTGATGGGCGGCGTGTTCGAGAAAACCATCCTGCGCTCGCCGGTCATCCTCAACTTCACCGAGTACGTGAACCTGGGCATCGAGCTGGAGATCGGCGTGACGCTGGGCAAGGACTTGCCGGCGTCCGGCGCGCCCTACACCCGCGAAACCGTGGCCGATGCGGTGTCCGAAATCGCCACCGCGTTCGAGATCGTGGACATCCGCACGCCCGATGGCCTGACCACCGAAGAGCGCACGCTGATGAGCGTGGCCGTCAACATCCTCAACTCCGGCATCGTGCTCGGCGACCCCGTCACCGACTGGCAGAACCTGGATCTGGTGAACTGCCACGGCACCATGCAGATCAACCACGAGCAGGTCGGCGAGGGCTACGGCCGTGACGTGATGGGCCATCCCTTCGAGCCGCTGGTCTGGCTGGCCAACGAACTGTCGCGGCGCAACCATCCCCTCAAGGCCGGCGACACGGTCATCACCGGCAGCCTGGTGCCGCCCACGCCGCTCAGCTTCGCCTCCGAGGGCCGCATCTCCATCGAGGGCCTGGGCGAGGCCGTAGTCGTCTGCGCCTAGCTGTAGCATCTTCGGTCAATTCAAAGCCGCGCTCGACCTTGCGAGGCTTGCCATGACTGCCAAACTCCCGGCCGGCGTCCAACATGGGCGCTTTCCCGACGATATCCATTATCCGGACTCGGATGATGAACCATTGCCTGACGGACGTTACCAGGTACCATACTTCGTTGAAATCGTGGGCACGGTGCGCGAGCACTTCCGGGATCGCCCGGACGTGGAGGTGAGCGGCAACACGTTCATCTACTACGAGGAGGGCAACCCCCGGCGGTTCATATCGCCCGACCTGCACGTGACCCTAGGCGTCACCGCCGAGGGGTTCGCGTCCATGGACTACCGCAACACCTATCTCGTATGGGAGATTGGCAAGCCGGCCGATTTCGTGTTGGAAATCGCCTCCGAAAGCACCGCCCGCCGGGACGTTACGGAGAAGCGCGTCCTGTACGCCCGGATTGGCTTCGGCGAATACTGGCGGTTCGACGGCAGCGGCGGCGACTTTTACGGCGAGCCGCTGGTAGGGGAGTACCTGGAGGGTGGCGAGTACCGTCGATTTGACGTTGTTCCCGACGCCGAAGGCCGGCCCCACGGCTACAGCCCGGCGCTCGCCTTGTGGTTGTATTGGGATGACGGCCAATTGCGGTTTTACGACCCTGCCACTGGCGAATGGCTGCGCAGCCGGGCGGAGACCCGGGCCGCTATCGAGACCGCAGAAGCGGCACAGCAGGCGGCAGAGGCCCGAGCCGCCCACCTGGAAACAGAACTGCGCCGGCTGCGCGGCGAATCGGCCTAACCGCCCGTCTCCACCCACAGCGCATACACCGTCCGGCGCGAGAGCCCGGTGGCCGCCACGACCTCGGCCACGGCCTCACGCACGCGCATCCCGGCGGCTCGACGCTGCATCAGCGCATCCCGCGCCGCCTCAACCGTGATGGTTGGCTCGCCATCCTTCGCACCATCGCCCTGCGCCGTTGGTCCCACTACGATGGTGAACTCCCCGCGCGGTTCGGCGAAGTGGTTCAGCGCATCGGACGCCGGGCCGCGCCAGACCTCCTCGTGCAGCTTGGTCAACTCCCGGCACACCGCCAGAGGCGGATCGTTGAGCGCGTCGGCAATATCGGTCAGAGTCGCCCGCAGGCGGTGCGGCGCCTCGAATATCACCAGCGTCTGACCCAAACTCGCTGCGTCCGTCAACGTCCGCATCCGTTCTGCCCGACGACGGGGCAGGAACCCCAAGAACGTGAATCGGTCCGCTGAAAACCCCGATACCGACAGCGCCGCCGGCACCGCTGAGACTCCGGGGACGCTGGCCACCTCGTATCCTGCATCCGCAACCGCCGCCACCACGCCGGCACCGGGATCGCTGATCCCAGGCGACCCCGCGTCAGTCACCAGCGCAACATCCCCCAACTCCAGCGACTCCAGCAGCGCGGGGAGCCTCCGGCTCCAGTTGTGCTCATTGCAACTGACCAGCCGGGGCCGTGCGTCCAGATGGTTCAGCAACCGTCGAGTGACCCGCGTATCCTCAGCCGCCACCAGCGGCGCCGACGCCAGAATCCGCGCCGCCCGGAGGGTGATGTCCTCCAGGTTCCCGATGGGAGTGCCGATAACGTAGAGCGTACCCACGCGGGGAGTATAGCAGCGAGGTGGGGCGACGGTTTGAGCCACTGAATTTGGCGTCGCGCTTAAGCGGTACAATGGTACATTCGGATTGTGGAGCAGGTGGAGCCAATGACCTTTGACGTCGGTGTTTCAGTCGAAAAGAGCGACTCAACCTTGGATCTGGAAGCGATATTTTCGGTTCTCGATGATGTCGCCGGGCCTGAACTCAAAAGCCAAGATAACCTAATCCTCATCGTTCCTTCGGACCTGTCCGGCAGATATGAGGGCATTGCCTTCCCGGGTGGCACGAGGGAATTTTTCCGCTACCTCCGTGAGTGTGTGGGGGATCAAGCTACGGTGGAAGCCGCGGTGAGAGACGAAGACTACCGGGAATTCGAGTTCCTTTCCGTAGACATCATCCTTCCAGTTTTATTCGTGGCCAACAGCATTCTGTTACCGATTGCTGTCAACGTTTTATCGGACTGGATTTCCAGGAGGCTGCGGACCTCTGGTAAACAGAGTACGGACAAGACCGTCAAGTCTGAAATCCACTTCCAAGAAAACGGAAAATTGAAACGGATCACATACGAGGGCCCAGCGTCGACATTCGAAACCATTATCCTTGAATCGCTTCGCACCCAAGAAGTACCCAGTCCATCAGACGAGAATGACGATGACACAACCGTCGAATGAAGTGCGCGAATATTTCAGTGACGACAGCTTGCGCCGATCTGCATCGTTCTTGCGCAACTATCGACTCCGCACTGATACTGATCTGTATCCGCAATGCCTCCGGGCTCTGTCGGAATTGAAACAAGAGGCGGTGCAACGGAACGATCAGCGCGTTGCCAAGGCAATCTGGTGCCTCGAAACGATTGCTAAAGTTCAAGAGCACTACATCACGGCGTTCCAACGAATGTGTTCAGCGGAATTCCCAGCCGCATGGCGTCAACTGGCAAAATGCGAAGCAGAGGCCACGTTTCTGGGCGATCATTTCGCGGATAGTGAGGCCGAATTTGGTATCGGATATATCAGCCTACACACTGACCAATTCCAACAGTTATTCCCTCTAGGTTTGGGAACCAGCCCGGAACTTGTGATCGAAGAAACAAGGTGCTCTATTTGCGACGAAAAGATTACGTTACGCAATGATTGCGGCCACGAACCGGGGGAGATATACGACGGTGAGATGTGTACCAGAGTCGTAGGTAAAATAGCGGCGGTGATAGGTGTCGCATTGGTTACAAATCCAGTCCAGAGAAGCACGATGATATTCCCCGATGAGGATAAACGCGAGCGGTTTTACCCTATCCAGCGATTGGCCCAATCTTTAGGTTCGCCATGGCAGCCATGGAGGATTCACAAAGAGGAGCGTAGACTGCATCATCCGGCATTCCAGGCGCTTGGGCGTAATGATGTATGTGCTTGCGGGTCTGGTGTGAAATACAAGCTTTGCTGCCTTCACAAAGACACGGTGTTTCCGCACTATCAAGTTTACTTGGTTGGGGGAGCCTGAAACCCGGTCGGCACTCTACTCTACCGTCCCAGCTCTGCCCGCAAACGACGCACTTCTTCCTCCGCAGCCAGCCGCGCCGCCCGTTCTGCGGTGAGCTCGGCCCGCCCTGCGATCAGATCGGCCCGCCCTGCGGCCAGTTGGGCCCGCTCTGCGGCCAACGATTCCAGCGCATTCAGCAGGTCCGGCAGGTACTCCTCGGTGGCCGGGTTCCAGAACCTCAGTTGCCAATCCCGCAGGCGCTGCTCCCAGTCCGAAATCGGCCAGCCCAACCGATTGACCGTCGGCCAGTCCGCCGCATGCAGTTCCAGCCCCAACGCCGGGCTGTAGCCCCGCCTGATGCCGTCGTCATCGGTTGGCACGGGTACGGGCTGGTACGCGCCATTGACCAGCGTATCGCCCGCCAATGCCGCCACGTAGTAGCGGCCGCCGGTGCGGTCGAACCGCCAGTATTCCGCCACGCCGAAGCTGGCGTAGGTGTCCCGCTTGACGGTTTCATCCCGCCGAGCGGTGGTCTCCGACGCCACTTCCAGCACGAACTCCGGCGGCTTGCCGACTTCGCTGATGGTGTACCCGTTGGCCACACTCTCAATCTCGCCTGGCGGTACCTCGAGGTCGAAGGATACTATCAGGTCGGGATTCGGCGAACTGCGAGCGTTGCCGGGTACGTCGCACAGGTAGCCCTCGCCGGACACCAGCATGTTGGAGCGTCGGCCGAAGTGGGCGCGCAGGACCTGGTCCATCTTCGCGATATGGGGACGTTGGTACATGACGTCGGGCGGCTTGGGCGGGTCGGGCAGCACGGTCAGCCCGTAGGGGTTGCCGTCCGGCCGGGTTGTCTTGGTCGGTTTGGTGGTCATGGCGAACCTCGCCGCGTGGCGGCATGGTCGGATTGTAGCACGGCTACTGCAAAGCCTTGCTCAATCCACCGACCAAAACCCGCTGTGATAAGATTGTTTGGCCCGTTCTTCGGGCCGTTCATTTGCAGATATTTGCCCTATAAAAGGAGTTGCATCCATGCCGGAGTTGAACGGGGGCCACCTCTTTATCCGCTGCCTGAAACAGGAGGGTGTGCAGAAGGTTTTCACCATCGTGGGCGACACCATCCTGCCCCTGGTGGACGCTGCCGCCGATGAGGGCATCGAGTTCATCGACGCCCGCCACGAGGGCGCGGCCATGCACATGGCCGACGGCTACGCCCGCATCACCGGCCAGCCTGCCGTCGCCATGTTCACCGGTGGCCCCGGCTTCGCCAACGCCATCTCCGGCCTGCCCGCCATCTACACCTCCGAAAGCCCCGTCATCTTCGTCGCCGGCTGCGCCGAACTGCCCGAAAAGGGCCAGGCTACCTTCCAGGAGATCGACCAGGTTGCCATGGCCGCCCCCGTCTCCAAGGGGTCGTGGCTGATCCACGAAAAGAACCGCATCCCGGAGTTCGTCGCCACCGCATTCCGCACCGCCATGAGCGGACGCCCCGGCCCGGTGCATCTGACCCTGCCCATCGACCTGCAGGAGGCTCCCATCAGCGAGGAGGACCTGCCGCCTTACCTACCCCAGGAATACCGCAACATGGGGCGACCCCAGGGAGACCCGGCGCTGATCGAGCAGGCCGCCAACCTGCTGGCCAACGCCCAGCGTCCCGTCATCATCGTTGGCAACCCGGCCCGCTACTCCGTGGAGCCGGCCCAGCTGGAGGCCCTGGCCGAGGCTTACGGCGCGCCCATCTTCACCGTCGAGCAGGCCCGGGGCCTCATCGACGACCTCCATCCCCTGTGCTTCGGTTACGCGGACGGCGCGCTGAACCGCACGGCCCGGAAGTTCCGTGAGGCCGACGTCGTCCTCCTGCTGGGCAAGCGGCTGGACCACCGCTACCGCTACGGCGGCATCTTCGACGCCGACGCCAAGCTGATCCAGGCCGACCCGTCGCCGGCCGAAATCGGACGCAACCGTGGCGTCGCCGTCGGGCTACTGGGCGACCTGGGCGCCATCGTGGACCAACTGGCCGGGGCCGCCCGGCTCAACCGCAACGTTGGCCCGTGGATCGACGCGCTCAAAGCCGAGCATGATGCCTGGCTCGACAGCCTGCGCAGCAACGCCACCAACGAGGCCCCCATGCACCCGCTGGACGTGTACACCCGCATCGAGCACCTGGTGGACGAGAACACGTTCATCGTGCTGGACGGGGGCGACTACGTGCAGTGGGGCCGCTGCTACCTACCGGCGCGCTCCCCGGGCCACTTCATGCGCCTGGGGCCGCTCAGTCATCTGGGCGGCGCGATTCCCTACGCCATGGCCGCCAAGCTGGCCTACCCGGACAGCAAGGTGCTGGCCTTCATGGGCGACGGATCCTTCGGGTTCTATTCCATGGAATACGACACCTGCATCCGCCACAACCTGCCCATCACCGGCATCATGGGCAACGATGGCAACTGGGGCATCGACCGCACCTTCCAGCTGGCCTACTTTGGCCGCGACGTGGGCACCGCCCTGCGCCCCGGCGTCCGCTACGACCAGGTGGTGGAGGGCATCGGAGGCTACGCCGAGTTGGTGGAGCAACCCGACGACGTGGCCCCGGCGGTGGAGCGCGCCATCAACTCCGGGCGGCCCTCGCTGGTCAACATCACCGTCAAATCCGGCGCCAGCCCCCTGGCCGACGCCATGATCGCCCGGCGAACGGGCGGCTGACGGGCCTGGGCATACTTCCGGGGGTTCCGGGGCTGCCGGCGAAACTATTGCCGGTAGCCCCGCCGTTTACGAACGGCGTTCTCATATCGTGGGGAAACGCACACAATTGGCTCTCTGATGACGAAAAACGCTATCTTCCGGGATTTTTTCCGACAAGTTGCATTTGAGAGTTGACAAAGGTATCGCAAGGGTATAAATTGCCCGAAATGCAACCGCCTTTGTGCGGCTAAAGCCAACTGTGAGGAGGCTAATATGCTTACCATTGGGCACGAGGTAGTCCGTCCCGGAAGGCACTGGGGGGACGCCGAAATCACGATTCCGGTTCCTGAAGAACTGGAAACCGTTCCCGGTATTCCGAAGACCGACCGCGAAGTTGACTGGTACGCCCGCGAGTATCCGCTGGAAACCATGAACATCACCGAGCGCGCGTCCCGGGACTGGTCCAACACTCTGCGCGACCTCCACGCCGAAATGCGTGAGATCCGCAAGGAGCACGACAAGCTCAACAGCAACCTGATCATGGCCGCCCGTGCGACCGCTGAGATGGAGCCCACTGCTGAGGCGTCTGGCGAGGACATTTCCCAGCTCATCAAGGACAAGGCTCGCCAGTTGGGTTACCTGGAAGTTGGAATCACCAACTACGACCCCCGGTACGACTACAAGAGCAAGCGCGGCTTCACCGTTCTGCCCAAGGCCATCTGCTTGGCCTACGAACAGGACTTCGAGCCCACCCAGACCATCCCCAGCGTTGACGCTGAGATCGTCCACTCCAGCACCTACCGGACGCAGGCCGCGGCCGGCTTGGAACTGGGCAACTTCATCCGCTCCCTGGGTTACAAGGCCCACGTCGTCCACTCCAGCGACGCCACCGGCCCCGTGATCCCCATGTTCGTGGCGGCTGGCCTCGGCTCCCTGGGCGCCTGCGGCTACCTGCTGTCCCCGCACACCGGCAACCGGATGCGGCTGATGATGATCACCACCGACGCCAACGTCACCAATGACGCGCCCGTCGACTACGGCATCCACGCCTTCTGCCAGGTTTGCCAGGTCTGCGTGAACCGCTGCCCCGGCCGCGCCCTCATGCGCGACAAGATCTGGTGGCGTGGCATCGAGAAGAACAAGCTCTACTTCAAGCGCTGCCGTCCCGTCATGGCCCGCTACCTCGGCTGCGGCGTCTGCATGAAGGTCTGCCCCATCCAGAAGTACGGTCTCAAGAACGTCATGGAGCACTATGCCGCCACCGGTCAGGTCCTCGGCAAGGGCACCCACGACCTCGAAGGCTACAACCTGGAAGGCAAGGGCTACTTCGGCCCCGGCGAACTCCCGGTCTTCGAGCGCGACTTCTTCGACATGCCTCACGGCAACTCCGACGAGTGGGCCTTCGACTCGATGAAGGAAGCCGCTCGCGAGAACGACGGCGAGATCTCCGACGAGATGGTCGAAGAGCTGAAGCTCCAGGTGCAGCGCGCCATTCAGTTGCAGTCCGGCGACGTCCTGCAGATGATGGCCGAGGACCAGGACTACATCTAGTAGCCCGTCCACATCTCGCCACACCGGCAAATTGGGCCGGCGGGAATATTCCCGCCGGCCCTTTTCACGTCTGCGTTATACTATGCTCGCGATTCGATACCACTGCATCGGCTCCTTATTGGAGGTCTGGCCATGACTACCGCTAGAAAACTGATGACTGCCGAAGAACTGCTGGCGTTACCCGACAAGGACAAAAGGCACGAACTGGTCAGAGGAGAGCTGATTGAAATGCCGCCGCCTGGAGTGATGCACGGGATCGTTGTCTTCGCCTTCGGCTTGCTGTTGAGTAACTTCGTCAGAGAGAACAACCTTCCTTTCGTCTTCACGTCTGAAGTGGGCATCTATATTGAGCAGGACCCTGATACTGTCCGCGCGGCCGATTTCGCCCTCATATCTCACGAACGCATCCGCGAACCGTTGCCGCGGAGAGGCTATGTTGCAGGGCTGATTCCCGACTTGGTTGTGGAAGTGATTTCCCCCGACTACTCGGCAACTGCCGCCAACGCCCGCGCGCTGATGTGGCTTGACGCCGGCGTGCGCCTGGTTCTGACCGCGTACATCGCCGACCAAACGATTGTCGCCAACCGCGATGACGGTACGGTGCAGCAGTTCAGCGTCAATGATACGCTGGTTGGTGATCCGGTGCTCCCAGGTTTCTCATGTCTGGTCGCCGACATTTTCGCCTACTGATCCGGCCGGATCCTCTATGACCTCTCCCCTACCCTCCCTCCTCATTTCCATCCCGGACGGCGTAATCGATCTTGGCTGGGGCCATCCCTCACCCCGGCTGCACCCCACCGAAGCCCTCAACGTCGCCGCCCAATCCGTCCTCGGGACACAATCGGCCGTGCCGCTCCAGTACGGCGCGGTGCAGGGATTCGGCCCCCTGCTGGAATCCCTGGCCAGCTACCTGTCGGCGCAGGAATCCTACGGCGGTCCGGTTACCCCTGAATCCTTGTTCCTCACCGCCGGCGCGTCCGCCGCTATCGACCTGGCCACCACCCTATACACCACCGCCGGCGATACCGTCATCGTGGAGGAACCAACCTACTATCTCATCCAGCAGATCTTCGTGGACCACGGCCTCAATGTCGTCGGCGTACCCACGGATGCTAAAGGGCTGGACACCGATGCGCTGGCCGACCTCTTGGCGTCCGGCGACTCGCCCCGGCCGAAATTGCTCTACACCATTCCCGCCTACCAGAACCCCAACGGCTCCGTGCTGCCGCTGGAACGTCGTCACCGTCTGATTGAGCTCGCCCAACACCACGACTTCACCATCATCGCGGATGAGGTTTATCAACTTCTGCACTACGGCCCGCCGCCACCGTCGCCCATGGCTATGCTGGACGATTCGCCTGATGGCTGCGCAATATCGTTGGGTTCTTTCTCAAAAATTCTGTCCCCTGGGCTGCGCCTGGGTTGGATCCACGCCGCGCCGGGGATCATCCGGCGGTTCGTTGATTCCGGGGTTGCGGCCAGCGGAGGCGGATTGAGCCACTTCGCTGCTACGTTGGCTCACGCGACCCTGAAAATGGGACTGCTGCAGGAGAATATCAAAACGCTCCGCCGGGTCTATGGGCAGCGTCACGACGACGTGGCCGACCTGCTGCGGGAGGAGTTTGCAGACCAGGTGGACTTCACTCCACCCGGCGGCGGATACTTCTACTGGCTCACCTTTACCGACGGCGTCAACACGGACGCGCTGCTGCCGGCGGCCCGCGAGTCCGGGGTTTCTTACCGTCCCGGCGCCGCTTTCTCCGCGTCGGGCGCATTCACCGACGCCCTGCGCATCAGCATCTCCCTCTACGAAACCGACGAACTGGCCGAGGGTCTGCGCCGCCTCGCCGCCGCCGTAAAAGGCGGTGTTGCGTAGGGACGAACCATGGTTTTGACGCTCACAATAATCATCATCATGCAACGGAATATGATTATTCAGAGGGTGAAGTATTGACATTAACGAATGCCGCAAGTATCTTTTGATGAAATTGGGCCAATAATACGCAGTCCAACCACAGGAGGAGGATATGCTAACCATCGGTCATGAGGTACGACGTCCCGGCAAGTATCTGGGCGACACGCCTGTAACCATCCCGGTGCCCGAGGAGCTCGAGACGACTCCCGGCATCCCCATGAACCAGCGCGAAGTTGACTGGTACTCCCGCGAGTATCCTGTTGAGACCATGAACATCACCGAGCGCGCTTCCCGCGACTGGGCCAACACCCTCCGCGACCAGCACGCCGAGATGCGCGAAATCCGCAAGGAACACGACAAGCTGAATCGGAACCTCGTCATGGCCGCCCGTCTCACCGGCGACCTCGAGCCCACCTCCGACGCCACCGGTGAGGACATCACCGAGGCCGTCAAGCAGAAGGCTCGCGAGCTCGGTTTCGTCGAAGTCGGCATCACCGCCTTTGACATCCGCTACGTGTATCAGAGCAAGAAGGACTGGGTCCGCTTCCCTCACGTCATCTGCTTGGCCTACGAGCAGGACTTCGAGCCCACCCAGACCATCCCCAGCATCGACGCTGAGATCGTCCACTCCAGCACCTACCGCACGGAAGGCGCCGCCGGTCTGGAACTCGGCAACTTCATCCGCGGCCTCGGCTATCGCGCCCAGGTCCACAGCCCCAACGACAACACCGGCCCCTACATCCCGATGTTCGTCGCTGCCGGCCTCGGCCAGCTCGGCGCCTGCGGCTACCTGCTGACCCCCCACGTCGGCTCCCGCTGCCGCATCATGATGATCACCACCGACGCCAACGTCACCTATGACGCGCCCGTCGACTACGGCATCCATGCCTTCTGCCAGGTGTGCCAGGTCTGCGTGAACCGCTGCCCCGGCCGCGCCCTCATGCGCGACAAGATCTGGTGGCGCGGTATCGAGAAGAACAAGCTCTACTTCAAGCGCTGCCGCCCCGTCATGGCTCGCTATCTCGGCTGCGGCGTCTGCATGAAGGTTTGCCCGATCCAGAAGTACGGGATGCAGGCCACCATGGAGCACTACGCTGCTACCGGTCAGGTCCTCGGCAAGGGCACCCACGACCTCGAAGGTTACAACATCGAGGGCAAGGGCTACTTCGGCCCCGGCGAACTCCCGGTCTTCGAGCCCGGCTTCTTCGACATGCCTCACGGCGACACCGGCGAGTGGGCCTTCGACCAGTTGAAGGACGCCGCCCGCGCCAACGGCAACGAGATCACCGACGAGATGATCGAAGCCTTCCGCGCTGACGTCACCCGTGGCCTCGGCCAGAGCACCGACAACGTCGATATGATGTACGAAGAGGAAGACTACATCTAAACGGTGTAGCCATCCAAATCAGTCGGTTTTCCGGAACGGACAACAAGAGGGGGCGGGTTTTGAAACCCGCCCCCTCTGACGTTTAACCGTCTTCCGGCGTGCCTACCAGTAGTAGCCCGAATCATCGAACAGCGTGAAAAGAATGAACGTTGTGCTGTCCAAAAGGCCAAAGAGCAGATTGCCTTCCCGGTCTGAGCAGAACAGAACTACCAGCTGAACCAAGTCTTCCGTGCGCTCAGAGTCGGCGACAACTTCGGCAACTCTCTCCTCGATGTGCCTGCCAACCACCTCTCGCGCCGCAGGGGCTAAATTCGCGGTCAACGCATCCTTGGCGCATATCGTGGCTTGTTCAATCAGGATACGCCGGTCGGACGCCTCGCGAGCCCGTTCCTCAGCGGTGGGAACCCCAACCTCAACTTCCGCCCATTGCGGTTTTTCGCATTGGGCCGCTAAATCTCCGGCTTGCACCGAGACCAGCGCAACCCGGTAAATCCATTTGCCAGGTTCCGCAGGGCCGTTCCAAGTGTCTGTATCGACCACTTCCGCCACTGTCTCCCAACTGCCTGCGCTTCCGCCCGGATCGTGTCGGACCCGTTCTATGCGATAGGTTAGCGCTGTTCCTTCCTGAACCCCGGGGAAATAGTAATCTAGCCACCACTCCAGTGTTATGGTCTCACCTTGACCGTCTGGCGCCGGCTTAACGGTTGCATCGATGTGATCATAAACGTACGCTACCTCGCAGGTCTGCTCCAGTTCTTCCTGCAGGGTAAGAACATTGACCTCGGCTTCCGCCCATTCCGTCGTCTGGCACTCGTGAATCAAGTCGCCGGAGACCAGCCCGATCAGGCCGACTCGGTAATGCCAGTGTCCCGTTTCCACAACCCCTTCCCAAACGTCCGTGTTGGTGACAGTGTCCACAGTCTGCCATTCGTCCCCTGTTGGATCGTCCTTGTCATGACTTTGCCTTTGTATCCGGTAGTACGCCAGCATTCCTTCCGGCAAGTCCCAATAGGACCGCTTGCCCCACCACTGCAACGACACGCTTTTGAACTCCACTCCGTTCACCACTTCCGTACCCGCAACGTCTGCGTAGAGATCGCGGACTTCCCCATCATGGCAATACTCCTGCATTTCGGCCAGCGTCTCTGCATCTTCCTCCGTAGCAGGCTCGGGCGTAGGAGTCGGTGGCGGCGGTGGTGCTGGAGTCGCCTCCGTTTGAGGCTGCCCTAGCGCGGCGGTTGGCGCGGCAGTCAGCGACAGCGCGACCATCGCCGCCACAGCGCCAATAACCGCCACCACGCTCAAAGTCACAATTATTCCTTTCACTGTCATCCTTTCTTTCCTTTCGTTGGCGGCAGGCACAAAAAGGGGCAAATCTGCCGCCGGTGGGTTCGCCCCAACGTGATCGTCATTCCGGCGACGCCCACTGCCCCGCCTGCCTGGGCTTTATCAGTAATACCCGCCCTCGAACAGCACGTTCAGAATGTATTCCACTCTGCTGGGCTGGTAAGAAAAATAACTTTCCTGCCTTTCCCGGTCTGTGCAAAACATCACAGTCGTGGTCACCAACCATTCAAATTCCGAGTCCTCGGCAATTTCGCCGACCCGCTTGTCAATGTGCCTTCCGATCACGGAACGCGCGGCGGGCGTGAAGCTGTCGGACAAGGCGTCCAGGGCGCAGGCTGATGCTTGTTCGATCAGGACAAGTCGGTCGGCTTCTTCCTGCGCCCGTTCCTCTGCGGTGGGGACAAACACCTCAACTTGAGCCCAGTGCGATTTTTCGCATCGGCCCACCACATCTCCGGCTTGCAGCGAGACCAGCGCGACCCGGTAAATCCAGTCGCCCGGTTCGGAGAAGCCGCTCCAGGTGTTCGTGTCGCTTACTTCCGCCACTACCTTCCAGTTGCCTTCGTCCTCGTCCGAGCCGTCGGGGATCCGTTCCACGCGGTAGTTGCCCACCGTCTCCTCCGGCAGCTGAGAGGAATCGTAGTAATGGTAGGCGTAGTCGAGATAGTAGTCGAGCTCTGACTCCCATTCCAGCGTCACGGTCTCGCTCTGACCGTCAGGCGACGGCTCAACGGTGGCTACCACGTAATAAATGATAATAATCTGGCAAACTTGTTCCAACTCTTCCTGCAGAGTAAGAACATTTACCTCGGCTTCTCTCCATTTCGTCTCCTCGCACTCATGGACCTGATCGCCGTAGGTCAGCCCGATGAGGCCAACCCGGTATTGCCAATGGCCAGTTTCCACTGGTCCTTCCCAGGTGTTGGCGTTGGTAACTAGGTCCAGCGTCTGCCATTCCCCGCCGTCAGCGTCTCTCCTTTGTATCCGGTAGTACGCCAACATCCCCTCCGGCAAGTCCCAGTAGTCCAGATCCGCCCACCATTCCAGCAACACGGTTTTCCCTTGTCCGTCGTCCCTGGACTCAACGGCGACATAGATCTCCTCGACTTGCCCATCACTGCAGTACTGATTCAACAACGTCTGGGATAGCGTCTCTTCATCTTCCTCCGTGGCCGGCTCAGGCGTAGGCGTGGGTATCGGTGGCGTGAGCGGTGGAGGTGGCGGCGTGGACTCCTGAGCCGCGGTTGGCGCGGCGGTGAACGACAGCGCGGACATTGCCGCCACCACGCCCAGAACCGCAACCACGCTCAATGCCACGATTATTCTTCTGGTTGTCATCCCTATCTCCTGTCGTTCGACGGCAGAAATTAAGGTAGGGGCGAATAATCATCCGCCCCTACCCAGAGCATCATGTTGGAGAATTACAGTTGCAGCGTTCTCGGGTCAACGGCCTGGCGCGGCGGCTTGGCCGCGCTGGACGGCTGCTCTTCTCTCAGATTCTCAATCAAATCGGCCAGGGCAGCCTGGTATTCCTCTGAACCGGACTGCTGACCGGCGAGGTCGAACACGCGGTGGTCTTCCTTCAGGAGCCGCGCCGCTCGGTTGCGGCCAGCGCCCATGATGCCGTCGCCGTCCACCAGGAACATCGTCCACCGGTCGTTCGTATTCTCCGCTTCCTGGGCGGCGGTGATGTCGTTACGGACTGTTTCGCTGTCCAGGCCGGCGGCCGTGCAAACCACAATAATGCGATCATAGTGCCGCACCCATCGTTCGATCTCTTCTTCTCCGGAGGAGGCGCGCCGGTCAACCAACGGATTGCCGCGGAATCCCTCGGCGAACACCCAGGTGCGAACTCCTTGATCCCGGAGATTGGCTTCGAGTTGGCGGGCAAAGTCGATGTCCTCGTTGGCGCAGGAGATATGCACTTCCAATGTGGTCACCGGGGCGTCCACTACCGAGTCCTGGATGCCCGCCACGGCCACGGGTATTCCCGAACCCAGAATGAAAGACTGCGGCAAAGCGCCCCGGGAGCGCAGCAACGTGTCCAACCCAATGGTGCTGGGCGCGTCATGGCGAACGCTGTCCAGTCCCTGCGCAGCGTCCATGGCGCAGTTCTGGAAAACCGTGTAACCAATGATGCAGTTGTTGAAATCGGCGTCCCCGGTGATCACGTCATTCAGCACCGCCTCGTAGAAGTCGGCCGCGTTTAGCGTGGCTTCCGACAGGTTCGTCCTGGACAGGTTCGCTCCGTTGAAGCTGGCGCCCGTGAGGTTAGCCCCAGTGAAGTTGACCCGGTCAAGGTTGCTGCGATCCAGGTTGGCGTTGGTCAGGTCTGCGCCGGAAAGATTCGCCTCCGAGAGGGTGGCCCCGTCCAGGTTGATGCCGGACAGGTTGGCGTTGCGCATGTCCGCACCCCGCAGGTTTGCGCCTGACGCGATGGCGCGGCTCATATCGGTTTCTCGCAAGTCCGCTCGGTAAAAGTGGACGTTGTTCATGTAGCTGTTGGACAGGTCGGCGCGCCGCACCATCGCACCCATGAAGTCGCCGTTACGCATGTCCGCGCCCCGCAGGTTCACCATGGGAATGCGGGCGTGGCTCATGTAGCACTCGTTCAGGTCCATGAGCGTGTTGGGGTTCTCCTCACGCCATGAAGCGACCGCGTCGCGTCCCCGCTTAACGATTTGGACCAGTTCAATATTGGCCATCAGAAAGTCTCCAAAAGGGATCTTGGCGACGATTTTAGCATAAATTACCCCCGCCACAGGCGTCGTGTAAAATGGACGCCGTACCCGAGCAAAGGAGATGCTCCCATGCCGAAAATCATGCTTTTGACAGTTCTCTCAATCGTCTTCATCCTCTCCGTGGCTTGCGGCGGCGGAAAGGAGGCTGCCGTGGTGGTCGAGACGCCGGAGACCGACCACATGGTGGCCCAAGCCACCTTGACGGCATACTACATCGACGCCGCCATCAGGGCCGGCATGACCAAGCAGGAAATCAATGTTGCCTTGGGGCAAATCGCCGGCTCTACCGTGATCGACGAGTTCTGGGTCAGCGATGAGAATGGGTTGATCGACTTCACCAACGTACCCGGGGTCGTCTTTGCGTTCCCGACGGATCCCAACTCCGATAGCCAGGCTGCGCCCTTCGCGAACCTGCTGCTGGGCGGCGAAACCGTCGTAGTTCAGGGAGCCCAACCCCGTGAGGCCGACGGCGCACTGTTCCAGTACGTTGGCGTCGCCGGCGTGGACCAGCCGCGCGTAGTGCAGGTTGGCTTCGACCGCCGTTAGGCTCCCCGCGTCCAGCGCCCCGGCAACCATGGGTAGGCCGACAGAATCGCGATCATGCGGTTCACGAACCTGCGGATGGTTGTTTCGGCACGGGTCAACTGGCGGGCGCTCATCCGCCCTTCGTACATATTCTTATGTAGGTCGCTCGCAATGTTAAAAGCGTTTCGCAGCGTGCGTTCACCGAGCCTCCGCGCCAAACGACGAACAACGCGAAACAGGTCGTTGTGGCTGGAGTTATCCCAGCCATATTGGTTGGCCGCTGCCTTGGCGCAGTGAGCGGCGGCGCACCACAGCATTTTCGACTTGATGAGCGGAGCGTCCGCGATGGAATAATTTTCTGCGGCGTTCAGGAATTGGTGAGCGGTTTCGAGATGCGCGTGCGGTAGCATCAGTCGGAATGCTCCGCAATCTCCAGCATATCTCCCACAAACTCTATGCCTCCAGGAACAGAGAGGATGAACTCGATTTCTTCCCGGTATCCACCGGACGCATGGTCTTTGTGAATTAAAGCCGTACCGTAGCCGGCGTCCAGCCACAATTCGGGAAATTCGGCGTGCAGCCGGTCAATAATGTCCCAGCGATCATCTTCACTCTCGCAGGCCCAACCCCGTTCTGCGGCAATCAGCGTCAGCGCGGCGACGGCAGCGTCCCATATTTTCTGCGACCCCAGCCGCTTTTCGTCGTCCTCAAAGTGCCACTGGGCGGCTTGCAGCATATCTCGTATCGGCTGAGTTTGCGCTTTGGTCAGCATCATGCGCCCCTTGCGCGGTTCGCTCATTCTGTACTATGCGCGTCCACGTACTCTTTTGACTGCGTTCCGCGAAAATTATACTATTAGCCGGGTTCTTGAAGATGCTGCTGACCATCGACATCGGCAATACCGCTGTCACCATTGGCGTGTTTCACGATGGGCCGGTTGACGAGACCGACACCAACGACGCCAGTCCGGTCGAGCGTCTGGTCACCACCCTCCGCTTCGCCACCGATTCCCGAAGGCTGGCTGACGAGTACGGCATCATGCTCAAGAACCTGCTGGAGTTCCGAGGCATAGCCACGACCAATGTCGCTGCCGCCTGTATCTGCTCCGTGGTGCCGCCCCTTACCGGAATGTTCGAGGACGTCTGCCGGAGGTTCTTCGGCGTCGAACCTCTGCTGGTTACTTCCCAAATCGACCTGGGGATGCCGATACTGTACGACACCCCGAGAGACGTAGGCGCCGACCGAATCGTGGATGCCGTGGCCGCCGTAAAGCTCTACGGTTCCCCGGTCATCGTGGTTGACCTGGGAACCGCAACCGTACTGGACGCCGTTTCCCGCGATGGCGAGTACCTGGGCGGCGCAATCACCCCGGGCATCAACGTATCCGTGGACGCCCTGTATCGCAACACGTCCCTGCTCCGCCGCGTGGAACTGGTCGCGCCGCCCACCGCCGTGGGTCGCAACACCACCGCCGCCCTCCAGTCCGGCATCGTCCTCGGCTATGCCGGCCTGGTCAGCACCATGGTCGAGCGTTTTAAGGCCGAAATCGGTGCCGATGCCAGGGTGGTGGGCACCGGCGGATTGGTGACCGTCATCGCCGACCACGCTCCGGTCTTTGACCATATCAACCAGGAGCTCACCCTCGTGGGCTTGGACCTCATCTACCGCATGAATGGTGCCGGGTGAATGGTGACTACTATGCAGTCCGCTCTCGCTGGAAAGAACATCGTCCTGGGCGTCACCGGCAGCATCGCCTGCTACAAGGCGCTGGATCTGGCAAGCAAACTGGTTCAGGCCGGCGCCAACGTCGAGACCATCCTCAGTTACGGCGCAACTCAGTTCGTAACCCCCCTAGCCTTCCGCAGCCTTACCCACCGCGCCGTCGTTACCGACACCTTCGACCCCAACTCCGAGCAGAGCGTCGAACACGTGGCCCTGGCCCGCTGGGCCGACATCGTGGTCATCGCTCCGGCCACCGTCCATTGCATCGCCAAACTGGCCGCCGGGCTGGCCGACGACCCGCTGACCACCACGGTCATCGCCACCGAAGTGCCCCTGCTGGTTGCCCCGGCCATGGACGCCAACATGTATGACCATCCGGCCACCCAGGAAAACGTCTCCCGCCTGCGCGCCCGAGGCGTCTTCATCGCCGGGCCGTCCCCCGGACGCCTCGCCTCGGGACTGATGGGCATGGGCCGGCTGGTGGAGCCGGCCGACCTGCTGGGCCACGTCGCCGCCGCCCTGGGCAAGGCCGGCGATCTTGCCGGCCGCAAGGTAATCGTCAGCGCCGGCGGCACCCAGGAGGCCATCGACCCGGTGCGCGTCATCACCAACCACTCGTCGGGGCGCATGGGCTACGCCGTCGCCGAAGCCGCCCGCGACCGGGGCGCAGAGGTAGTGCTGGTCACGGCTCCGACAGCTCTACCCGACCCGCCGCTGGTCCGCGTGGAGTCGGTCAAATCCGCCCAGGACATGTGCGACGCGGTGCTCCACGAAACGTCCACCGCAGACGCATTGATCATGGCGGCAGCGGTGGCCGATTACCGTCCCGCAGTCGCCGCCGAGCAGAAAATCAAGAAGACCGCCGCGGACGAAATGTCCATCGACCTGGAAAAAACCACCGACATACTGGCAACAGCTGTGGGCAATTTCGTGCGTGTGGGCTTCTCAGCGGAGAGCGAAAACCTGGAAGCCAACGCCGCCGATAAGGTTCGCCGCAAGTCGCTGGACTTGATCGTAGCCAACGATATTACCGAAGAGGGCAGTGGCTTCGGCGTGGACACCAACCGCGTGGTCCTCATCGACCGCGAAATGCAGGTGGAGCGACTCCCCCTGCTCACCAAGTACGAAGTGGGACACCGCATCCTGGACCGAGTGGCGGCGCTGCTGCGGGCGTAGCGCCGCGGTTGGTTGCCCTGCAACAATTGCGGCTTTTTCGTTGCGAATATCTGGCAGTCAGACAAAAAGCGTGACATATCAGAGATAGCGCACAGATTCGCTCCACAAACTACGACAAAACGCCTCAATCGCTGCACCGCAAAGGTAACAGCGATTTGACCACATGGGTAAACATGATATAGGCTATCGCGTAGTTTGATGGTGGATTGAAGTGCTGCGGGGCTGCGCGATTACCAGCGCAATTACCGCCCGCTTGCGACCGAGAGAGTCGCCCGACCGTGACCCGTTGGCCTTGAGATTGGCCGTCCGGTCCCTTCGTATCCCGGAGAAATCCGGCCTTGCGTGCCGGAGCCGTTGTGTTCCGTTGCGCCCTGGCATTCTGCCGTTGCTGCGGAAGCGCGCCGTTGGCGTTCGTTCCGCCCCTGGTTTGCTTGGAGAATCCAGGACACTCCAATGCAACGGCCGCCGACAATGCGGGCTTTTCAATCGTCCTGGGTTGGACGATGAAGCTTGTGATAAACCGATACAGCCTCGATTACAGCCTCAGCCAGTTGCGGGATGATTTGTTCGGAGGCTTTGCCTCCGCTATGGTGCTGCTGCCGCTTGCTCTTGCTTATGGAACAATGGTGGAGGGCCTCGGACCTGTTGCGGGGATATATTGCGCAATTGCGGTAGGGTTCTTCGCGGCGCTGTTTGGCGGCACCCGTTCACAAATCTCCGGCCCAACCGCGCCAATGACATTGGCCCTGGTGTCCATATTGAATGCGGATATTGCCACTGTCGGAAGTGTTTTCACGATAGTTGTGCTCGCCGGATTGATACAGATTCTAATGGGAGCAATCCGAATCGGGCAATTCGTAAACTATGTGCCCAGTTCGATTGTATCCGGATTTATGACTGGCATCGGAGTCATCATCATCCTGGTGCAGGTTGCGCCGTTCGTAGGTGCGCCCATCAAAGTGGGCGAAATAAATCAGGTAATTGGCTCACTGCCGGCGGCGATGAAAGATGCCAACCCTCAGGCAATAATTGTAGCCGTAATTACGCTTCTGGTCGGCATTTTCTGGCCAGAGCCGTTACGAAAATACCTGCCGGCGCCGTTGGCCGCGATGATAGTCGGTTCTATTTCGGCGTTACTTTGGCTGAACCAGCAGCCGGTGATCGGCGACTTGTCGTTTGACCTGCCGGAGTTGCGGCTGCCGGTAGTCTCCCCGGCTTTGGCAGGTTATCTCGTACCGGCCATGACACTGGCGCTGTTCGGTTCCCTTGACAGCCTGATGAACGCGCGGATGGCCGACAGGCGAACCAGAACACAACATAGTCCCAACCGGGAATTGGCTGCCCAGGGTGTTGGTAATATAGTCACCGGGTTCGTGGGCGGACTGCCCGGTTCCGCAAATACCGCCACTACGGTGGTTAACATACAATCAAGAGGCGGACGAATCGCCGGGGTATTCTGCGCGCTGATATTGTTGGCGCTGGCGCTGGGTCTAGGACAGTTCGCCAAGAATATTCCTGTTGCCGTGCTGGCCGGCGTTATGGTTAAAGCCGGCTGGGATATCATTGACTGGCGGGTGGCACTGCCAGTGCATAGCATACTGGAGGAACGTCTGCTGGTGATGGGGGTTACCGTGGTGCTGGTAGTGTTAGCTGACCTTGCTACTGCAATAGCGGCTGGGCTGGTCATATCCGCAATGGCAGACGCGCGGCGGCGGGCGGGTATTGAACTGGACGGAGTAGTATCCACCTCGTTGACTGACCTGGGCTTTTCTGAACCGGCGGCGGCCGGTAGTGGAGAAAATCTCGCTGCCCGCGCTGTCCGTATAACGCTGCGTGGCTACTTTTCCGTGGCGTCACACCGCTCGCTGGTTGGCCATGTCAGAGACTGTATCAAAGACTACGATGTAATACTTTTTGACTTTGCTGATACCATTTTTCTGGACGACAGCGCGGCCATCGCCATGGAGCAAATAATTGACTCGGCGATGAGCAAGGGTAAAGAGTTGGTTATCATGGGCCTTCCCACCCAGGTGGAGCGAAACCTGCGTGTGCGCAATGCGCTGGAAAACGTTCCCCAAGAACGCATTGTTCCCAGCTTCGCTGAGGCGGAGGCATTGATTGAGGATATCCTCAAAAGTTGATGATGCCGCGGTAAATTACCGCGATTGCGGACGATGTGCGTTGCTCAATATTGTATAATTCGGCGAGTTCGCATTGCTTGTCGTACAATTGGCAAGCCTGTGATTCGAGCCTACCCAGTCATCCCAACGCCAAGCAGGCTCCATGAGACCCAACTACTCCCTCGCCATGCTGCGCGGCGACCTGTTCGGCGGGATCACTGCGTCCGTCGTGGGGTTGCCGGTCGCGTTGGCCTTCGGCGTCGCCTCGGGTTTGGGCCCCATAGCCGGCATGTACGGCGCCATCGCCGTGGGTTTCTTCGCCGCCGTGTTCGGCGGCACCCGTTCGCAGATCTCCGGACCCACCGGCCCCATGAGCGTCGCCATGGCGGTCATCGTGACCGTTCATTCCGAAGGCGACTTCGCCAAGGCGTTCACCGTCGTGATGCTGGCCGGCGTAATCCAGATCGTGCTGGGCGCGATCCGAATCGGGCGGTTCGTCGCCTACACCCCTTATTCCGTCATATCCGGCTTCATGACCGGCATCGGGATCATCGTCATGCTGGTGCAAGTCGCCCCATTCGTGGGCGCCGAGGCTCAGCCGGGCGGAGTGCTGGCGAAAATCAGCGCGATCCCCGATGCCGTATCCAACGCCCAGGTACACGCTCTAATCGTTGCCGCCATCACCCTTTTGGTCGGTGCGCTTTGGCGACCGCCGCTGAGCCGTTACCTGCCCGCGCCTCTGGCCGCGATGATTGTCGGCTCGGCCATCGGCATCTTCTGGCTGACCGACCTCAGAGTCATCGGAGACGTACCCACGGGCCTGCCCGACCTGCGGATTCCGGTTTTCGACATCGGATTCCTGATCAGTTCGCTAACACCGGCGCTGATCCTTGCCTTGCTCGGCTCCATCGACAGCCTGCTCACATCGCTGATCGCCGACTCCCTGACCCGTACCCGGCACAACGCCAACCGGGAGCTGATCGGCCAGGGCATCGGCAACACCATCGCCGGCCTGATTGGTGGGCTGCCCGGCGCCGGCGCCACCCTGGGCACGGTTATCAACATCCGCTCCGGCGGACGCACCCCGTTCTCCGGCGTGGTGCGCGCGGGCGTCCTGTTAGCGTTGGTGTTGGGACTGGGGCGATATGTGACCGAGATTCCCCACGCCGTCCTCGCCGGCATCCTGATGAAAGTCGGCTGGGACATCATCGACTGGCGGCTCATCAAGCGCGCCCACCGCATCCAGCGCGACCACCTGATCGTCATGGTCATCACGTTGGGGCTGACGGTTTTCCTGGACCTGGTCACGGCCATCGCCATCGGACTCATCGCGGCCGGCATGGTCGCGGCGCGGCAGGTGGAACGCCAGGAGCTTGACAGCGTAGTGTCCACGCCGTTGCTGGATCAAACCTTCCTCTACGATACGCCCGAGGCAGCGGCCGCCGCCAACGACGGCGACGAGTTTGCCGCCCGTTGCGGTGTGGTGAGGATGCGCGGCCGTTTCTCCGTAGCATCCTCCAGCAACCTGGTCAACACCATCGGCGGCGACATCCGCGACCACGACGTGGTGATCTTCGACTTCTCCGAGACCCTGTACATGGACGACAGCGCGGCCATGGTGGTCGAGCAGATGATTGACATCGCCACCGAGGAGGACACCGAGTCCATCGTCATGGGACTTTCCGGCTCTGCGGTGGAAAGCAACCTGCAAGCCCTCAACATCCTGGCGAAAGTCCCCGAAGATCGTTTCGTAGCAGACCTGGACGGCGCCCGCACAGTGGCTCGCCAAATCCTGAACGTTACAACCGAACCAATGGAACCTGAACCAACGGAGGCAACCTGATGCGTATCGGAGTATTTGTCGGAGCATCCACCGCCGACCTGATGAGCCTGGATGAGCTCATTGGTCGCATCAAGCAGGCCGAAGCCGACGGGTTCGACAGTTTCTGGGTGCCCCACATCTCGGCGCGAGGCTACGACGCCCTCACCGTCCTGGCCCTGGCCGGAACGCAGACCAGTCGTATCGAGTTAGGCGTCGGCGTGGTGCCCACTTATCCGAGGCATCCGATGGCGCTGGCGCAACAGGCGTTGACCACTGCTGCCGCCACCGACAGCCGGTTCATCCTGGGCATCGGCCCGTCCCATCGCCCCGGCATCGAGGAGAGTTTCGGCCTGTCCTACGACCGGCCCGCGCTGCACACCCGCGAATACCTGTCGGTGCTGCGTCCTCTGATCGACGAAGGACGGGTCCAGTTCTCCGGCGAGTTCTACAACGTCAACGCCGAGCTGGACGTGCTGGATCGCCCGAACTGTCCCGTCGTGATCTCCGCCCTTGCGCCCCGGATGCTCCGCCTCGCCGGCCAGCACGCCGACGGGACAATAACCTGGATGGCCGGCCCCCGCGCCATCCGCGAACACGTCCGCCCTCGCATCAGCGCCGCCGCCGAATCCGCCGGACGCCCGGAGCCTCGCATCTGCGTAGGCCTGCCGGCCACCGTGTGCGACGATGAGGCCGTCGGACGCCGCGCTGCCGCCGAATCCTACGAACGCTACGGCCGCCTGGTCAACTACCGCCGCATCCTGGACGTCGAGGACGTCGAAGGCCCGTCGGAGGTAGCCGTGGTGGGCAACGAATCATCCCTCCAAACCCAGCTGGAACAATTCGCCGAAGCCGGCGCCACCGACTTCATAGCCAACATCTTCGACGCCGGCGACAACGGGGAGTCAGCAGCACGAACGTATGCGGCGCTGCGGGAGCTGGTGGGGCGGGTGTAAAATTCAACGTGAGAGGTTATGCTTACACCCTACACAGCGCAGGGGAGGAACACTATGAGAGAGCGCTCGCCTACCACCCTGACGCCCTCGCTGCAATTCCAGCACCTGGTCGGGCGTTTGGATCAACTGCGCTCCGTGCCCGAGAACGAGCGTTGGCCTTCCAGTGAACCGCCTGACGATGCGGCATTCCGCGATGCCAGAGCTTTTCTCGACCAGCTGCCCTTTCCCCTGGCGGCGCTGCCTCATATATCGCTGGCTGACGACGGCGAAGTGAATTTCGCCTGGGACGAAAGCGGACTGCATATAGATTTAGGCTTTTACGGCACCGGCACGTTCTCTTACTACGCCCGCAACGCCGATGGTCAGGAGTACTTCGGGGACGACGTCCCGGCAGGTTCCGCTTTGCCACCAACTCTGGAATCGCTGCTGCGTGCGTAAAGCGTTATGGTTCTCCAGTCCCCTCACTTGGATGAAACCGTCAGCGCTGCCCCTGACCTGTCACCCGGCCTAGTCCTGGATGATGAGCAACTTCTGCGGTCTCTGTTCAACCCGGACCACATCAAAGAAGACATCCTTCAAGTTGCAGCCATACCGCTCCGTGATCTTCAGGTGCGCGGGTTTTCAGTCAACCGACTGTCGCACGTCGCCCAAGAATTTATTGAAGATGGCATAAACCGTTTGCTTGCGAGGCAACCTGGCGGTGCGCCGCGTTACTCTGAAGGTGTGGCCCGGTTTAGGGCCAGAGTTGTCCGCAGCATTCAGGCCGACGGTCATCAGGTTTTCGTGGTAATCGACACGGCATTGCCGGATAACATTGGGCACGCCTCAATTTATTTAGCAGACCCCGCTATGCCGCCTAGCCACGCACGCAAAATGAGGGAGCAGCTACTCCCTCTGTTACAGCCCCGTATGCCAGTTGCAGAGGCTTTCACAACTTAGTACAGGAGACTGGAGCGCGGACGTAACTTTCGCGCTAAGCGCGGAACTACGGTTTCGACAATTTCACCATGACGGGTAAAACGGAAAACCGCACCGGTATCGTCAATCCGGGTCAATACCGGCGGCGCGCAAGCGGGCCTCCAACCGTGCCGCGCGGGTCTCGGCGGCGGACAAGGCGGTCTCGGCGGCGGATAGGGCGGCCTCGGATTCGGCATGACTGCGCAGCCATTCTCCCAAAACCGGGTCATACAGCCGCAGTTCGCTGCCCTCCACGCACAAATCCAGCCCCAGCAACTCACTGTGGCCGCGTAGGATGCCAGCGCCGTCCCTCGCCACCGGCAACGGACGGTATTCCTCCGATGCGTCCAGAACTTCCCCAATGAGCAACTCCGGTATCAGCTCGCCGCCCTGCGGGTCAAACCGCCAGTACTCTCCCACCGACATGGCAGCGTAGCGATCCCGCTTCCAGCCGGCATCATCCGCAACCGTTCCCGGCGAGGCGATTTCCAGCACGAAGTCCGGTGTCAATCCCTCTTCCCGCCACACTCGCCAGGATGCCCGGGGCGGACTTTCCGCCGCGCCGAACACCACCATAATATCCGGCGCCAGCCGCGCTTCGGCGTCGTTCATCCGGTAGAATAAGAACAAGTCGCCCGCAACGTAAACTTCAGGCCGGTCCTGGTAGCGTATTGACAGTGCGCTTTGCACGTAACGGCGGGCGTTGCCCTGAAGTTCGGATTCGGGCACTTTTTCCTCTTCGGGATAGACGACGTTCGGGTCCTCGCCGGGTAGCAAATGGACACCGGCCGACTGCCGGAAGGTGGTGGTCATGGCCGATACCTCCTCGGAATGGTATGGGACGGGAGCGCGAGAACGGCCCCCGGTTCAGCCCACCGCTTCCTTGAACCGCCGGATCGCCTCGATGTGCTGGTCGGGGCCGCTCAGCCCCGCGCGCATCGTGTTCACCGAAAGGTGCGACGCGCCCGCGTCGTTCCAGTCCGATGCCAGCTTGTTCCAGTCGTCCGGGTTGTTGCTGTCCATCAGGGCGACCCGACCCTCCACGCCGATGTCGGCAGGATCACGGCCGTAGCCCCGCGCCAACTCGCGCATCTCCTCCAACTTCTCCCGTCCCTCGCCGTCGGGCTTGAACTGCGGGAACCAGCCGTCGCCCATCCGCGCCAGACGCCGCACCACCTGGGGCGCGCCGCCGCCGAACCACACGGGAATCGGACGCTGCACCGGCAGCGGGTTGATGCCGGCGTGGGTGATCTTGTGGTAGCGCCCCTCGTAGTTCACGACCTCCTGCGTCCACAGCATCCGCATCACCTCGACCTGTTCGGCGGAGCGGCGGCCGCGGTTCTCCCAGTTCTCGCCCAGCGCCTCGTACTCAACATCGTTCCAGCCCACGCCGATACCCAGGCGCAACCGGCCGTTGGTCAGCACGTCCACCTCGGCGGTCTGCTTGGCCACCAGCGCGGTCTGACGCTGCGGCAGGATGATGATGCCCGTGCAGAACTCGATCTTTTCGGTCAGCGCGGCCAGGTAGCCGAACATCACGAAGGGCTCGTGGAACATATCGTCCTTGTTGTAGGGACGATTCCACTCGGCGCGCTGCGTGTGGTCCGCCCCCAAAACGTGATCGAACACCAGCAGGTGCTCATAGCCCAACGCCTCGGCGGCCTGCGCGAAATCCTTCACGGCAATCGGGTCGGCCCCGATCTCGGTCTGCGGGAAAATGGCTCCTAGTTGCATTTCGAAAGTGCTCCTTGAGACTAGTCCACCGTCTCTTTGCGCAAAAAATTTTGAATAGCTGTAGTCTGCCGTTCCAAATTGCCAAAACTCGCATCGCACACCGCTTCTAGTTTGGCTCTCACTCTTCGACTAAGCCTCCTGTCATCACGAAAGATCGCAACGTGCCGACCATCAACGTTCTGATCATTAAATCGATATACAGTGATAGTAGCATCTCTAGCATGCATGTCATTCCCCAGTGCATGGATGAACATAGGGTTACGCATTCCATTGATCTTGAAATCAACCGGATATTCGCCATTGACGTCCCATTCTGGGTCATGCCAGTTACGACTAATGCGCGAAGGTGGCAACACAGTTCTGACCAACGCAGAGACCTCAGTTCTGATCTGAGTCCTGCGGACACTAGTAGGAGCCCGCGGGGCAGATGTTGTCGAGCCGAAGTCGCCTAACTCATCGATCTTCAATAGGGCATGTATGAAGTCAAACAACGCATCGGCATAATTGCCATTTTGTAAGGGCTTAGTCAGTTCGTCATTATGGAGATTGATGCCCGCCATAGACAAAGCACTGTTTAGCCGTCGCTCGCTGGCCGGACTTGCCATTGCGCTGTCGTCAAGTTGAAACCCCAGTCGAAATATCGTACTCCCTAGGTCCGATAACATCCACGCATTGCCGTTGGGGATAAGGGCAATAACTGGTTGGTCGCCATCTCCAAAAACGAATGGCGTCGTAATGTAGTGCCGTCCGCTGTCGTCCTCCTCAACATACACTGACTCGCAAATTTGGGCCTGCAAGTCGCGGACAATTTCAGATAATGCCATCTCAATCACCTTGTGAATGGCGCCGGTAGCGATTGGTAAGAACAATCGTCGGGAAATATCAGGTTCAGGTCAATGCGAAAACATTCCCATGCGCCGGGAAGATTCTGATAGCGCTCGGTTTCTTCAGCATATCCATCAGGACGGCGCTGGCCGGTTTTGACTTGATACCGTTCTGTGGCTCGGTGAATGTGCGGCTTACGAACGATTCTGTTTCCTTCTATCGTGTTCTTGTGAACATGTCCACTGCCGTCATAACGCACCAGTCGAAACTCTGGGTTTTCAGCCGAATTGAGCATGAGTATCAGGGTAAAATCGTCGGCGTCACGATGTCTTCGCGACGCGATAATGCGAAATGGCGTCCCGTTTACTCCGGTAAATTCGATCTGGCTTTCGTGTCGGCCAACGCGGTTTTTGAGATTAGCCAACTCTTGGCGCCAATCCCCCGGCAATATTTTGGGCTCGGTAATCATCGCGGCGATGCGAACGTCTGAAATGATGCCGGTCAAAATTGCCTCGCCCAACCGTTCTGGTAGCTCATTCTAGCCCGGCGGCTTGCTAGCGTCAAAACGGTGGCAATTTCCTCGTAGAGTATCGGATGCTGTACCACAGGTCGCGTGTTTAGTTGGTCAACACTTGGCCACAACCGATGACCTACCACCCTTTGCCCCTATAATGGAAACCTGCGGATTGCATGTGAACCACCCTCTTCCGGAGCGACGCCCAAATGACCCCCGAAACCCGCCAGCAGAAAATCCAGTCCTACGCCAACGCCCACGCCCAGTTGATCGAGGCGTTGGACAAATTCCCCAGGGAGATGTGGCAGTTCCGCGACGAGCACGGCTGCTGGAGCATCCACGAGCACGTCATCCACATCACCGACAGCGAGGCCAACAGCTACATCCGCGCCCGCCGCCTCATCGCCGAGCCGGGCCGCACTCTCATGGACTACGACGAAAACCAGTGGGCAACGGCGCTGGACTACCACCACCAGGACATCGACGACGCCCTGAACCTGTTCCGGTGGCTCCGCGCCAAGACCTATACCCTCATCAAGTCCCTGCCCGAATCCACCTGGTCCAACACCGCCTACCACCCCGAGAACGGCGACACCACCCTAGACGACTGGCTGGATACCTACGAAGCCCACGTCCGCGAGCACCTCGAATACATGCAGCAGAACCTCAAAGCGTGGCAGGCCCAGCAGTGAACCGGCCTATCGAGCAATTGACCCCTCTCCTCTGGTGGGAGAGGGCAGGGTGAGGGGGATACCTCGTCCGCAACAGCATATCGGTGGGCAGGGCTATCGCACATGAAAATTGAGGTGCCGGTTATGATGTTGTCCAAACCGTGGCGGAGGGGAGGACATCATGGACGATTTAGCCGACGTATTTGCTGAACTGGACGATCCGAGGGCCGTCAATGCCCGACGCCACGCGCTACACGAAATCCTGGTCATCGCCCTCTGCACCGTGGTCAGCGGCGGCCAGACCTGCACTGACATGGAACTCTACGGCCAGTCCAAACGGGACTTGCTGCAATCCTTTTTGAAGCTGGAAAACGGCATTCCCAGCCATGACACCTTTTCCCGAGTGCTGAAGATGTTGGACCCCGAAGCTTTCCAGCGGTGGTTTCTGGGGTTCATGGAGCAGTTTGCGGAAGGCATTGCGGGTGTGGTGGCGTTGGATGGCAAGACCTTGCGCCGTTCTTACGACCGGGCCGCAGGACGTTCGCCGCTGCATCTGGTCAGCGCCTGGGCCGACGAGCAGCGCTTGGTGTTGGGCCAGGTGGCCGTTGACGATAAGTCCAACGAGATTACGGCGGTGCCCAAGCTGTTGGAGATGCTGACCCTGCGGGGCAAGGTGGTTACTGCCGACGCTATGCATTGCCAGCGGCAGGTGGCCCAGCAGGTAGTGGAGCAAGGCGGCGACTACGCGCTGGCCCTGAAAGGCAATCAAGGTACGCTCCACGATGCCGTGAAACTGTTTCTGGACGACCCGGACACGCCGGCCGGCCAAGCCACTCAGGTCGGCAAGGGACACGGACGCATTGAGAAGCGCATCGCCAGCGTCAGCGCCGACATCGCCTGGCTGCAAGAACGCCATGACTGGCCCGGTTTGCAGGCGGTGGGCAAGGTAACGGCAACCCGTCAAAGGGACGGCGAGACCAGCCAGGAAACCCGCTATTACCTGCTGAGCCAGGATTGGCCGCCGGAGCGTTGCAACGACATTGTGCGGGGACATTGGGGAATTGAGAACCGATTGCATTGGGTGTTGGATGTAACCTGCAACGAAGACCAGGCGCGAAACCGGAAGGGACATTGCGCAGAGAACCTGGCCCTGCTGCGCAAACTGGCGCTGAACCTGGCGCGACTGGAACCGAGCAAAGGGTCAATGCGAGGCAAACTGAAACGGGCCGGCTGGGACGACAGCTTCCTCATCAACATCCTCTCCCAATTCGCCAACATCCATATGCGATAGCCCTGTATCGGTGGGTCTGCCGCGTTGAAAACCCGCCGCCCCCTCTGCTAGAATCAAAGAGCGACGCTGGGGATTAGTCTAGTGGTAAGACGCCTGACTCTGGATCAGGTATCACAGGTTCGAATCCTGTATCCCCAGCCATTTCGTGTCCAATGGCACACTTGCCAAGTCTAAGGCCGGTAAATTCGCAGCTCGGTGTGGCGAGCCAGCGCGTCGAAATCGGCGTCGTTATGCAGGATGGGAACGCCGGCCCGGATCGCTATGGCCGCGATGAGACAGTCCATTAGCTTACGCACCGTCTCCCCTTCTCGGCGGCAGCGTCGGTAGAGGGCCGCAGCATCCTCATAGTCCGTCGTCTGGGTTGGTATCATTACAGCCCGGGCCAGCAACCGCTGCAGGTCCAAAAGATGTGATTCGTCCCTGGCCCCGGCCAATACTTCCATCCGCACGGGCTCGCAGACGGCAATATCCGCAGCCAGCAACTCCTCCACAAGGACGCAGACGACGCTCCCGGTATCCCGCAGAAATTCCACCCAGGCCGAAGTATCAATCAGTATCATGGTGAGCGAGGCGAGCGCATCGAATCTAGGTCTCCCTCCCATCCGATGCCGCGCAGGGAGCGGGCCTCATCGACGGAAGCGGGTTCGGCGGCCAGCGTTCGCAGGGCAAAGTTGATGGCCTCCCGCTTGGTGGGGAGTTGGTAGCGCCGCATGACCTCGGCGCAAGCCAGATCGTCAATGTCCACATTGGTGCGTACCATACACATATCGTACACATCCAACATTGAACCGACAAGTTATTTTGCCCCCAACGCCCGCCGCGCCCTGCCCACCCCGCCGAACTTCAGCCGCAGCAACCCCTTCACGTCCTCCCACGCCGTCCGCAGGATGCGTACCCGCGTGTCGGGATCGTCCTCCCAATGCACCGGCAACTCCCTGATGCGGTAGCCGCACTTCTGCGCCAGGATCAGCAACTCCGAGTCGAAGAACCACCCGTTGTCCTCCACCAGCGGCGCCAGGTCGTCCGCCGCCCGCCGGCTGGCGGCCTTGAACCCGCACTGCGCGTCGCGAAACGACGTGAAGAACATCGTGCGGAACAGCAGGCTGTACCCCCTTGACGTTATCTCCCGTTTCAACGTGCGACCCACCACCTGCGATTCGGGCAGCAGCCGGGAACCCGTCGCCACGTCGTAGCCGTCATCCGCGATGGCTGCGATCATCGGCGGCAGGCTCCCCAGGTCGGTGGACAGGTCAACGTCCATGTAGGCCACGACGTCGGCGTGGCTCTCGGTCCACGCCTGCCGCAGCGCCCTACCCCGACCGCGCTGCTCCAGCCGGATGTAGCGAACCTCAGAGAATTCCTGCGACAACGCCTCCGCCGCCTCCAGCGTCCCGTCGGTGGAGCCGTTGTCCGCCACCACAATGCCCCAGTCGTACCGGTCCATGAACTCCGACATGAACGCATGCAGCTGCCGGATGCACAACGGCAGCGCCCGCTCCTCGTTCAAACAGGGTATGACAACGTCCAGGCTAATTGACATGGCGAGAGATTATAGCAACCCCGCCGCGTCGGGCGCGCTGATAGACTATCTCTATGAACAACGATCACAGAAAACTGGCCGACCTCCACACCCATCTGTACGGGTGTATCGATTCTTCGGACTTTCTGGATTTCCTGGTGCATCGGGAAGTGGACTGGACGGCGTACCAGCACAACTATCAGCGAGTGTACGGTGTTCGTCCTCCCATTGCGGAGATTCTCGAACGCTGCCGCCGGGGAGTGGCCGGTTCTCGCAGTGCATTTCATCGCCTCTTCGTATTCGGCGACAACGATTGCGGCAATTTCGACCGATTCCAGGCCAAATATGACATGCTGATGCATGGCGGCGATTCGGCGCGGTTCTCCAGGGGGAGGTGTCGATGTCGATCCTCATCAACAGCATTTGCCGGTTCATCCACCAGACCATCGCGGCGCAACGCCGCCGGAACGTGGGCTACATCGAACAACGGATGAATGTGGGTCTGAGATATTCGCGCGCGCAGGCGCAGGAACTGATCCGCTCGATGTTGGCATCGTACAGCAAATGGGCGGATTCGGAAATACAACCACGACTCGCCGTGAGTTTGCCCAGGGAAAACCCGTGGCCGACTTGGGAGGTGGTCAAGGACGCGGCGTTGGGACCACTTGGCTCATTTTTGACCGGCATAGACTTCTGCAACGCGGAAGAGGGATACCCACCTCGGGAACAACGCGAGCTATTCGATGCTGTGCAGGATTTCAACCACCGCCATCCCGACCGTGCGCTGGCCATCCTGTACCATGTCGGCGAGAGCTTCAACGACAAGTCTCTGGAGAGCTCCGTGCGCTGGGTCCATGAGGCGGCGGACTTCGGCGCTCACCGTCTGGGCCATGCCATCTCGCTGGGCGTTGACCCGGCCCTATACGGAAACCATACCCGGAATGAGAGCGTGGCTGAGCGCATCGACCAACTGAATTATGATCTGAACCACCGGGACGGGCTCGCCAAATTCGGCATTCAGGTGGACATTGCCGCCATCAAGCAGGAACTGCAACGCCTCAAGGCGTGTCCCACGGACTGCCTGCTGACCATTGAGTACGAAGACGCGAAACTCGACGAGATCAGACTGCGCCAGAAATACGCGATTGATTGCGTCCACGCCTTGGGCGCCGTCATCGAAGTGTGCCCGACATCAAATCGGCGCATCGGCGGAATCACCAGCCCGGAACATCACCCACTGAAGCAGTTCATCGCCAGCGATGCCCCATTCGTAATCGCCACCGATGATCCTGGAATATTCGGCACCACCCTGGCCGACGAGTTGGCGTGGGTAACGCAGCATCACGACGTCACGGACGACGCCATGGCCCACATCATCGACCTTGCGTGGTCCAGCCGCAGCGAAGTCCTGACCGGCCGACTGTCTCAGGAGTAACTGTTCAGAGTCATGCCTAAACAGTTTGCAACGAGCAGGGCCTTTCAATTATTCCCGTAAGTCCCGATTCTGACACTGCCCCCTTGCCCCCGCTCTCTACCCATCCTTACCATCTAAGTATCCAACCACTCAGATCCAATCCGTCGCCCGACTCCAACCCGCTACCCAATCGCCCAATTCCAAACACCGCTCCCCCAAATCCTCCCACCGGCCCGCCAAAACCACCACTATCACCCCCAAACCCGCCCCCATTACCCCCCAAGCCACACCTCCATGCCCTACTCAAACAAACGGAAATGAGCGGGATTCCGCCAAAACCGCTACCATCCCCAATCCTGATAATCCTCTAATCCCGAAAATCCTGATTCTGACAATCAACCCCGAGGCAACCCCATGACCATCTCCCAAATCCGCCGCCGCATCGACGCCCTCAAGCACAAGTTCGCCCCCGAACTCGCCATCCTCAAGCTCCGCCGCATCGCCGATGCCGTCTCCGACGAATGGGACCCTTCTGAACCCCCGCGACCCGCTGACGTCATCGGACGCATCGCCGACGCCGGCTTCCGCCTCCCTAGATTTATGTGGCTTCGTCGCTACCTCGATGACATCCAACGCCAGGAGGACGTCCCAGAGCCTGAATCAATCGTCCTCAAACTGCTCCCCTGGGCCGACCACAAACATTACCGCGCCTTCCTCCTCCGGGACCTGCCCGCCCCGGCGCACTAGCCTGCCCGCCCCAATGCGGTAGAAGGAACGCTACCAACGGCGAGTCGGCCACCGAGCATCCAAATTGACAAATTCCGCCCTGCAATGCTATATTCCGTGCGCTAAACACATCGGCGCAATCGTGCTCGCTACGTTTTCGCAATGACGCGACCGGGGCTCGAATGCCGCCCGACAGGGTGCTTTCCCCGCAATACACCAGAAAGCCTTACGGCAACAACACCTCCCACCACCCATCGGGACGGTGTTATTTTGTATCCGTGGAGACCGGTTTCCCGCGTTTCGGGCCAGGCGATTGCTGGTGTCAAGCAGACCATAGCCGGTTCGGAGGAACCTCCAGATGCAAATGAACGACTTCGTCGTCCGGTTCGCCGGTGAGGGCGGACAGGGCGTCGTTACCTCAGCCGAAGGCTTGGCCCAGGCTTCTACTCAAGTCGGCTACCACGCCCTGACCTACGCCACCTTCCCCTCCCAGATCCTCGGCGGTCCCACCTGGACCCAGGCCCGTATTCGCACCGAACCCGTCCTGAGTTCCGGCGATGAAGTTGACGTGCTGGTCGCGTTCAACGAAGAGGCCTACGAGACCCACGCCGAGGAAGTGCGCGAGGGCGGAGTCATCATCTACAACGCCGACGACTTCACGATGACCGACCCTCGATCGTTCGGATTGGCCATCGATACGCTGGCCCGTTCCACGGGCAACAACCGCGCCGCCAACATGGTCGTCATCGGCGCGCTGGCCCAACTGGTCCACATGCCCCAGGAATACCTGGAAGACTTTGTTGAAGCCAGGTTCCGCCGTGGCCGCGACAACGACGACGAGATCATCTCCTCCAATATCGAGGCGATGCGGCTCGGCCGGCAGAATGCCGCCGAAAGCGGTTTCGTGCTGGGCGACTTGGCGCCGCCCAACCCGCCAGATTACACGCAGATGATGCTCAAGGGCAATGAAGCCATCGCCCTGGGCGCCACCCATGCCGGCCTTAAATTCTACGCCGGCTATCCAATCTCCCCGGCCACCACCATCCTGCTCTGGATGGAACGAAACCTGGTGGGAGACGACAAGTTCGCTTACCAGGTGTCCTCGGAGATCGAGGCCATCACCGCCATCCTCGGCGCCGGTTTCGCCGGCAAAAAGTCCATGACCGCCACTGCCGGCCCCGGCATCTCCCTGATGAGCGAGGGCCTCGGCCTGGCCTGGATGGCTGAAATTCCGCTGGTCGTGGTGGACGTGCAGCGTGGCGGCCCCGCTACCGGCCTGCCCACCAAAACCGAGCAATCCGACCTCATGGGCTGCATGTATCCGGCCCACGGCGACGTGCGGATGCCCATCATCGCCCCCGGCTCCGTCGAAGAATGTTTCTTCGCCGCCGCCCATGCCATCAACTGGGCGGAACGCTACCAGGGTCCCGTCATCCTGATGAGCGAAATGTCCATGGCCGAGCGCGTGCAGAACATCCCGAAGCCCGACATCGCCAAGGTACCGGTGGAAGAACGGCTTACCTACGAAGGAGCCAACGGCTACCATCGGTATTCCGGCCATGAGCTTTCGCCCATGCCCCTGCCCGGCGGCCCCGGCGCATACGTGGCCAACGGCAGCGAGCACGACGAGATGGGCGACACCACCCACTTGCCCAGCCGTCACATCCAGATGACCGAGCGGCGCTTCAGCAAGCTCAAGTTGCTGGAAGAGGACAATTACGAAGCGGACAACACCGACGCCAAGATCGCCATCATGACCTGGGGCGGCTCCAAGGGGCCGGCGCAGGAGGCCTACGACGAACTCCGGGAGCAGGGTGTTGATGTCAGCTGGTACTTCTCCATGTTCCTCAACCCGTTGCCGCCGCGCTTGCTGGAGGAGCTTCGCAGCAAGGACCTGGTGATTGTGCCGGAGTTGAACTATCAGGGCCAATGGGCCGGCATCTTGCGCTCCGAGGGCGTCAAGGCGCAGGCCATTACCCAATACACCGGGCTGCCCTTCAAGGTCAGCGACCTGGTGTCCCGTGTCAAAGAGATCGTGTCTGAGCAAACGGAGGCAGCGCGGGTATGAGCAAGAAGAACCCCGAATACGACTTTAAATGGTGCCCGGGCTGTGGCGACTTCGGCGTACGTCGCGCCTTGGAATTCGCCATGATCAACCGCATGGAAGAGAGCGGACTGCCCATTGAAAACAATGTGGTGGTCGCCGGCATCGGTTGCAGCGGCAACCTGGTTCACCTCCTGGAGGGAGAGCAGCCCTACGGCATCCACGGTATCCACGGGCGCACCTTGCCCGTGGCCATGGGCATCAAGAGCGCGCGCCCCGAGCTGAACGTTATCGTGGTCGCCGGCGATGGCGACTTCCTCAGCATCGGCGGCGAGCATATCGCCCCCCAGGCCGCGCGGAACGTCAACCTCACCGCGGTCATCATGGACAACGGCGTGTACGGCCTCACCAAGGGCCAGAGTTCGCCCACCACCGAGATGGGCGCCATCACCAGCAGCACCCCCTTCGGCAAGATCGAAGAGGACCTGGACCCGCTGGAACTCTATCTCACTCTGGGCGTTTCCTTCATCGCGTCGGGCTTCTCGGGGCAACCCCGCGTGCTGGCCCGCCTCATCAACGAGGGTATGAACCATGAAGGGATGTCGATGATTCACGTCCAGTCGCCGTGCGTCACCTACAACGACACCTATCAGCTGATCAAGGGCAACGCCCGCGAGGGCATCGCCCCCGCGCTGTGGGACATCCCGGACGACCACGACCCCAGCGACAAGCGGGCGGCCGAGGATCTGGTCCGGCAGGGTGGGCTGCCCGTAGGCATCATCTACAAGGACGAAACCCGGCAGTCCCTCGACGCCAACATGAACATCATCCGCTCCAAAGCCCGCGAGCGCACCATCGAGCAAATGATGGACGCCTACACATTCTAGCCGGAAACTCAACCCAACCGCCAACCAAGAGCCCCCGACGACGTGGCACGCCGGGGGTTTTCCTATTTACCCGAAATGCCGTATCATAGTGCCCGTATTATTTTGTACGTACATCCTTCCAGAGGTGAAGAGATGGCTGCCAGGTTCGAGGTCAGACTGGACGAGAAACTCCGGGAGCAACTGAGCCAACTGGCCACGGCCAGGGGAATGTCAGCGTCCGCAGTAATCCGGAACCTGATTGAAAACGCTCATAGCGATACTGTGAGCGCACAGAGAATGCAGGCCGTAGAGCAGTTGGCAGCCATGTCGCTGGAAGTGCCCGAGGACCCAATGGCACTCCGTGAAATCCTTGAGGGCACGCATGACCCGGCCGTACTTCATTGATGCCAACATTCCCATCTACGCCGCAGGAAGCCCCCATCCGCTCAAAGATCCTGCGATACGGATACTGAGATTGGCGGCGCAACACCCGGAAAGCTTCCTGACCAGCGCCGAGGTATTGCAGAAACTGATTCACTACTACAGTGCCCGAAATCGCTGGGAACTTGGATACCAGGTGCTCCACCACTTCGCCGCGGTGGTTAGCGGACGGATTCAATCCGTTCACTCGGAGGATGCGCTCCGCGCCGCCGAAATGGTGGGTCAGCAATCCGGCGTTAGCGCCAGGGATTGGCTGCACGCAGCCGTCATGCAACGCGCTGTCACTAACCGTATCGTATCAGCAGACCAGAACCTTGATCGGATTCCTTGGCTCGAAAGATTAGACCCGAAAAATGTCGCCGATCTGATGGCGCAGTTCGCCTGAGTTCAGTACCCGCCCTGCGTCGCCCCCGCCGCCCCGGGAACCAAGTCCGGGTTCTCCGCCTGCAACGACTGGTACTTGGACGGACACTTCACCAGGATGTTGTCCGTGGTGAACACCCCGCTCTCCGCGTCGTAACTGCCTTCCAATATGATCTCAGAGTGCGGGTTGAAAAACAGGTCGGGCAGCACGCCCACGTAGCTCGCTTCCATCACGCGGCTGCCGGGGATCAAACCCGGCACGTCCGGCTCCTTGTCGCCCAGCGCGAACCGTGACGACGCCGATCCGTCCTCCCTGCGGAAGCTGTCCGTATCCAGCGCGCCCGCCACCCGCAGAGTTTGCCCATCGTGCAGCCTGGGGTCGTCCAGGAACTCGCTCACCGACACGAAGTACTGCGTGTTGCCGGGAAACGCCGCGTACACCATGTACGCCACCGCCAGCGCGATGACCCCCACCAGGATTATCAAACGCATCCGGTGGCGCAGCCACCCCGAGCGTTCCTCCGTAGCCTCTGCTTCCAGGTAGGCCGCTACCTCCGCCGGCTGGTTGCTGTAGTTCTCAGATTGCATCGTTGCTCTGTGCTTCCTCGGTCCAGACTGTTCCGGCCTCTAATTATACCGGCTTACTCATACCCAGTTTGTCATTGCGAGCGTAGCGTGGCAATCTCGCTGCATGAGCGGCGCCTCAACCAATGTTATCCTCGCCGCCGGAATCAGACTCCGAACCGGTCGATTCCCGCATCTCGTCCAGCTCCCGCTGCGCCGATTGCCGCCGCCACGACATGTACGCCGCATAGATGAAAAACACCACCCAAACTACGGCGAAGGCGGCGAACAGATACGGCAGATTGCTTGGGGGTAATTCAGTCATGCTAGTCTGTGTTTCCTTCCCGGCGTAGCTGCGCCAGCCGGTCTTCGATTCCTCGCAGCGCCACCCGTTCCAGCAGCAGGTACGCGAACAGCGCCAGCGTCGCCACCAGCGAGAAGACCAGGATCTGCGCCATGATCGGCTCTAAGGCCCCTTCCGCCGCCTCCGGCCCGATCACCTGCTTCGGATGGATCGACTGCCACCACTGCACCGAATAATAGACGATAGGCACGTCAACGAACCCGATGATACCTACTACCGCCGACCAGGTTCTTCCCTGCTGCGGCGTCGGCGCGTACTGCCGAATCATCAGGTAGGCCACGTAGATGAACCACAGGATCAGCGTGGTGGTCAGCCGGGGTTCCCACTGCCACCAAGCGTTCCACACCGGCCGCGCCCAGATGATTCCGGTGACCAGAGCGAGCGTAACGAACACCACGCCCACCTCCGCCGAGGCGTGCGCCACCCGGTCCCACCGTTCCGTCCGCCGTATCAGGTATCCAATGCCGGACACCGCGCATACCAGGAACCCCAGGAACGACAGGATCGAGATGGGCACGTGGACGTAGAAGATGCGCTGCACGTGCCCCAGCACCGCGTCGGTAGGCGCCACCATGAAGATCAGGTAGCCGTCCACCAGCATCAGGACGGCGGTAACGAGCAGCAGCCAGAGCCGCACGTCCCCAATGCCGCGCTGCCACGAACCCTTGCCCTGCGACCGGCCTGCTATCGCTGCCAAGTTGCGTTATCCCTCAAACACGAACCCGAATATCCACGGACATATTACCAAATACAGCGCGTCGAAGACCAACAGCAGCGGTGCCCAGCGCGTCCACACCGCCGTCATCGGCCCACCCTGTAGCGCCAGCGCCGACGCCTCCACCGCCGCGATGATCACCGGCACCACCACCGGGAAAAACAGCACCGGCAGCAGGATCTCCCGCGAGCGCGTCTGCACCGCGATGCCCGCGAAAAACGTTCCCACCGTGGCAAACCCCACCGTCGCCAGCAGTATCACCAAACCCAGCGTCGGCGTCAGCGTGGGCAGGTCCAGCATCACCGCGAATACCGGCAGCAGAATCGCCTCGATCACCAGCATAAACGCCAGGCTGCCCAGCATCTTGCCCAGGAACACCGCGTCCCGGCTGATGGGAGCCAGCAATAACCCGTCCAACCCTCCGTGTTCCAGCTCTCGCGTGAACGCCCGGTTCATCGCCAGCACGCCAATGAAGGCGTAAGCCACCCAGAGCAAGCCCGGCGCGACCGGAGCCAGGCTGCCCGGCGCGCGATTCAAACCGAAATTGAACACCACCACCACGATCAGCCCGAACACCAACGCCGACGCGATCACGTCCCGCGAACGCAACTCCAGGCGCACGTCCTTCCACGCGACCGTCAGCGCGCCCCGCAGCAGTTCCATGGCAAAGCCGGCGTTGAGGCCAGTTCGACAGCGCGCTACTCGTCGGCGCCGCTTCCATCACCCAGCAATGAGTCAACATCCTCCGGCGTGAGAATAATGGCCCCGCTTTCAGGGTCTTTCGCAATGGTAGGACTTTGCAGGCGGGTGCGTATCTCAGCAAGCGTTTCCCTGCGCCCCCTGTTGAGCGCCCGTTCGACAATCTTCGCCCGCTGCGCCGCTCTTATTTCAGATGCTTTCTCAAACATTTTACGCGCTCCTTCGATAACCCCGGCCAGCGGCAAAACGAACAGCCAGTACAGGTCTTTGACCGCGATTTCAAAACTGCGGTACGCCCAGAAACCCGATCCATCCCAAATCTGCAATATGGCTACGCTGATGCAACCCGTGATAGCGAAGCCGACAACCTGCCACCAGATCCCCCGTTCGCCCAATTCGTTGGGCAGGTCTGATAGGCTCATTGTAACATCCCCCCATCAACGCAACCTGCATCCGGTACGGCCACGTCCGACTCGATGCGCCCGTCGGACAGCATCAACGCCCGGTCCGCCCACGCCAATCCGACTTCTGCGCTGTGCGTCGTCAGCAGCGCTGTCCGGCCCGCGGACGCCCAATCCCGCAGGAACTGTCCCAGCACAGCCACCGACTCAGCATCCAGTCCCGACTCCGGTTCGTCCAGCAGTAGCACGGCCGGCTCGTGCAGTATCGCTCGCGCCATGGCGAGCCGCTTCTGCATCCCATGCGACAGCGTGCGGACTCTCCGGTTCGCCCGGTCCGAGAGGCTCGCCTGCTCCAATACCTGCGCGATTCTGCTGCGCGGATCCCTGATACCGTACAGCCTTGCGTAAAACTCCAGGTTCTCCCGGCAGGTCAGGTCGTTGTACAGCATCGTCTGGTGGCCGGCAAAACCCACCAGCCGGCGCGCTCGGTTGCCCCGTCCGTGCATCGGCCGACCGGCGATGTGCGCCGTACCTGCGTCGGCCCGGGTCAGCCCCGCCAGGATGCGTAGCAGCGTGGTCTTGCCCGCGCCGTTCGCTCCGAACAGCACGGCAATCTCACCCCAACCCACCGTCAAATCGACGCCGCGCAGCGCTGTCCGGTCACCGTAATCCTTGCGGATGCCGGCGGCGGCAATCGCAGCGCTGCCGGCATCCGGCAACTCAGACGTGGCTCTCAAAGCGCTCCCGCAGCACCTTCTTGTCGAACTTGCCCACGCTGGTCTTGGGTATCTCGTCGATGAACACCACGTCGTCGGGCAGCCACCAGCGGGCGAATTTCGGCTGGATGAACTCCAGGATGGCGTCTTTGGTCAGCGGCCCCGACGTTTCCGCCCGCGACACCACACAGGCCAGCGGCCGTTCCTGCCACTGCGGATGCGGAACCGCGATGACCGCTGCCTCCAGCACGTCGGGATGCGCCATTATCTCCGATTCCAGGTCCACCGATGAGATCCACTCCCCGCCGCTTTTCACCATGTCCTTCACCCGGTCCACGATCTGGATGTACCCGTCCCGGTCGATGGACGCGATGTCGCCGCTGTGGTACCAACCGTCCACAAACGTTTCACCGCTGCGTTCGTCGTCCACGTATTCGTCGGCGATCCACGGCCCGCGGAACCATAGCTCGCCCCGCTGCTCACCGTCCCACTCGATTTCGTCTCCGTTGTCGTCCACCAGCTTCGTCTCGATGCCCGGGGCGACTACACCCTGCTTGGCGCGCAGTTCCAGCTGTTCCTGTTCCGAAAGTCCGTCCAGCCAACTCCGCCGACGGTTCACCGAGATCAGCGGCGCGGCCTCGGTCATGCCGTAGGCGTGGATCATCTCCACTCCCAGCCGGTCCCGGTAAGCCTGCAATACCGCCAGCGGTAGCGCCGAACCACCGCTCACCACTCGACGCAGCGAGGAAAGGTCGTATTCCACGCCGGAACGCTCCAGGTAATCCAGCACGCCGATCCAGATGGTGGGCACCCCGGCGCTCAGCGTAACGCCCTCCCGTTCGATCATCTCGCAGATCACCCGCGGATCCGGTCGCACGCCGGGAAACACCTGGCTGGCTCCCGTCAGCGTGGTCGAGTACGGCATACCCCAGCAGTTGGCGTGGAACATCGGCACCACCGCCATCACTCGGTCCCGCTCCGACAGCGCGAACATATCCGTCATCGACGACGCCATGGAATGCAGATACACCGCCCGGTGCGAATACGCCACCGCTTTGGGTAGCCCTGTGGTGGCCGACGTGTAGCACAGCCCCATGGTGGAATACTCGTCCACGTCCGTCGGACGGTACTCCGGCGACGCGGCGGCCAGCAGCGTCTCGTAGGACACCGCGCCCGGCAGCGTCGTCGCCACATCCTCAGGCTCGCCTAGGATGATGAAGTGCCGCACCGTGGTCAGCCGGTCGGCGATGGCCTCAATCAATGGCGCAAGATCCGGGTCAATCAGCAGCGCCTTGTCGCCGGCGTGGTTGATGATGTACGCCATGTCGTCGGCGGCCAGCCGGATGTTGATGGTGTGCACCACCGCGCCGATGGTCGGCGGCGCGAAGTAGGCTTCCAGATGCCGGTAGTTGTTCCACGCAAAGGTGCCCACCCGGTCGCCCACGCCAATGCCCAACTCTCGCAGCGCGTTGCCCAGCCGCGCCGTGCGGGTCAACAAATCGGCGTAGGTATAGCGATGCGTCCCCTCACCCACCCGGGTGACTATCTCTTTCTTGGGAAATCGTACCGCCGCCCCTTCCAGAATACGTTGGGCCAGCAACTCATATCGCATCGTCATGGCGAACCTCCTTTACGTAGGGACGTACAAAACTGTCATTGCGAGCGCAGCGTGGCAATCCCATTGGGGCAAAGGTCGTCGCTACTGGAACGGGATTGCCACGTCGCCGTGCGACTCGCAATGACATTAATCTGCCGTCGTGGTCCTGCACAAGGTTATTTTACGGGTGCTTGATGCTCACCCCGCCGTCAATCGCCCAGGTCTGTCCCGTAACGTACGCCGCCGCCGGCGATGCCAGGTACACCGCCAGGTAGCCCACCTCAATCAGCCGTCCCACGCGACCCAGCGGCACGGTATCGCCGGCTCCCGCGTCCCGCGCCGCGAACGATTCCTCCGACATCTGCTCCGGATCCGGGAAACTCCCCGGCGCGATGGCGTTGCAGCGTATCCCGTGGGGCGCCCATTCCTGTGCCACCACCTCGGTGAACCGCATCAACCCTGCCTTGGCCGCGTCGTACGCCGCCGACATCGGACGGCCGCGGAACGACGCCCACCCGCTGATGTTGATGACGTTGCCCTGCCCCCGTTCCAACAAGTGCGGCCCGATGGCGCGGCAACCCTGAAACGCTTCGGTCAGGTTGATGTCAACAATGTGGTGCCACTCGGATTCGGTCATCCCCGGCACGTCGCTGCCCGGCAACTGCGCCACCGGCTTGCGGATGGCGTCGCCCACGCAGTTCACCAGCGTGTCGATGTGGCCGAACTCCGCGATGGTCTGCGCCACGATGGCGTCGGTGTCCGCTGCCGTGGTCGCGTCGCCCGTCAGCGGCAGACACTCCCGACCCAACGCCCGCACTTCCTCCGCGACCTTGTTCACTCCCGTGGGCGTCAGCCCCGTAACCGCCACGTCCGCCCCCGCCTGCGCGAACGCCAGCGCAATCCCCTTGCCAATGCCCCGTCCGGCCCCCGTCAACAACACCTTCTGACCCGAAACGTCAAATATATCCAGGCTCATCACTCAGCTCCTTATCCTTCATCTTTCCGCCGCAATGTTGCCACAACACCCCCAACCCGGCAACCGTCAACCCCTGGAGTCAATTCACCCGGTTGACAGCGACAGTGCCGGCGTGTAATATCGTCCATTCTCTATTTGATACTTCATATCAATACAGCCCAAAGGAGGCTTCTGTATGAACACGCCTGGCAAAGTACCCGTCACCATCCTCACCGGTTTTCTCGGCTCAGGCAAGACGACCCTGCTCAACCGGATTTTGACCGAGGAGCACGGAAGGCGCATTGCCGTGATCGAGAACGAGTTTGGGGAGGTCGGCATCGATCAGGCCCTCGTCATCAACGCGGATGAGGAAGTCTTCGAGATGTCGAACGGCTGCATCTGCTGCACGGTGCGCGGAGACCTGATTCGGGTGCTCGGCAATCTTATGAAACGCCGCGACAAGTTCGACTATGTACTGGTGGAAACCACCGGGCTCGCCGATCCCGGCCCGGTCGCTCAGACGTTCTTCATGGACGACGATCTTCGCGAGGAGTTCTCGCTTGACGGGATCGTCACGCTCGTCGATGCCGCCCACATCGAGCAGCAACTCGGCCGAAGCGACGAAAGCACGGAGCAAATCGCCTTCGCAGACGTCCTCGTGCTCAACAAGACCGACCTCGTCAACGGCGACGTGATCGACCGGCTCGAAGCCCGGCTCCGAGACATGAACCGAATGGCGCGCGTCGTGCGCAGCGAGATGGCGAACGTCTCCGTGGACACTGTACTCAACCTCGGCGCCTTCAACCTGGACCAGGCGCTTGAACGTCGTCCCACCTTCCTCGAGCCGGAGTACCCGTTCGAATGGACCGGTGTCTATTCCCTTGCTGCCGGCCGCTACGAATTCAGCCTCACCGAAGGGCCTGATCCGTCGATGTCGCTCGTCGTCGTGTCCGACCAGGACACCGATGACGCCGCCCTCCGTGAGGGCGCCGAGTGGTGCGTGCGGCAGTATGCGGAACCTGCGGAGCCTATTCGCCCCGGGGCGGACATTCCGGTCGGGAAGCATGTGAACCTTCTGCTCGATTCCCCGGGACGCAAGTCCTTCTTCCTGCAGGTCGATGCTCAGGCGCAGCTTGGCTTCTACACCCAGCACCTCGCTGAGGAATTCGATATCCGACTGAAGAACGCGGATGGCGAGGCTTTCTCACTGGCGAGCAGCTTTTGCCCTGAGCCTGACTGCGAAGAGACCAACACCCGGCGTATCAAGGGAGCGGAGGTTCCCGCCGTGGCCGAGCGAACCTGGGTCGCGCAGCACGAGCACGACGACGAGGTGGGATCAATCGCCATCGAGGAAGACGGCGACGTTGATCCCGAACGGCTCAACGCCTGGCTTAGCAAACTGCTCAGCGAGCGTGGGGTGGACATCTTCCGAATGAAGGGCTTCATCAGCCTCGTCGGTGAGTCTCGTCGCTTCGTCTTCCAGGGAGTTCACATGCTTGTTGACGGCCAGCCGGATCGCGAATGGGGGGACACGCCCCGACGCAATCAGCTCGTCTTCATCGGCCGCAACCTTGATGAGCCGAGCATGCGGCGGGAGTTCAAAGCATGTCTGATTTAAAAATCAACGGCCCAAGAGGTGTCCTGCGCCGTGGTTACTCAGCGGAGGTCGGCGACTACGCTATTGCCGGCGGTTGGAGCCTGGGCGGTGAGACGCTAATCGTCGGTGACGCTGAAGGCAGCATCTACGCATTCGACGGCAAGTCCGGCGCCACCACCTGGGCGCGGCGCGAGGTTCATGAAGGCGGCGTCCTCGCGGCTGCGATCCACCCAAGCGGGACCGCGTTCGCAACCGCCGGCCAGGACGGCCGAGCCTTAATCTGGAACGCCGCCGAAGGTCAGGTAAGCCAGGCTATCGACGTCGGAAGCGGTTGGGTAGAAAACGTGGCGTGGTCGCCGGACGGCCAATGGTTGGCGCTCTCCTGCTCCCGGCAGGTTCGCGTGTATTGCGCGGACGGCGCGGAGGTTTGGCGATCAGATGACCATCCCAGCACCGTAAGCGCGATCGCTTGGTCCGGCGTAGGGGAACTGGCGACGGCCTGTTACGGTCGAGTGTCGTTCTTCGACGCGTCCACCGGCGAGCTTCGCCAGAAGCTGGAGTGGCAGGGATCCATGGTGTCCATGGTACTGAGCTCGAACGGGGATATCGTCGCCTGCGGCAGCCAGGACAATACGGTGCACTTCTGGCGTCGCTCCACGGAGCAGGACTCCATGATGTCAGGATATCCTGCCAAGCCTTCGACCCTGGCTTTCGATGACACCGGCACCCTTTTGGCCACCGGCGGAGGGGAGGCGGTGACGGTTTGGAGCTTCCACGGAAGGGGTCCCGAAGGCACGACGCCCGGCGTTCTGGAGTTTCATGCTCAACCCATTACCACGCTTTCCTTCGCTCCCGGCGCGATGCTCCTGGCATCGGGAGGCCGCGATGGCGTCGTGGTTGTGTGGTCGCTTCAGAGAGACGGAACCGGCGGCCCGATAGGCGCCTCGGTTGTCGCGGACGCAGTGGCCGAATTGTACTGGCGGCCTGACGGGCGCGCGCTTTCCGCCCTCGACGCGCGGGGCGGCGTGACCGTTTGGCGAGTCGGACGATCCAAGGACCGAATTAGCCGCGCGCGCACAGAATTCCGCCGCACCTGGTTACGCCAGTTGGCGGGGCTAAGAGATTAACCTAGCGCGTGCCGGGTTTCTCCACAGTGCCGGCTGACTCTCCGCTGCCCTGCGTGAGGCATCCCCAAGGTTGACCGCCCAAGACCGTCGTGCTAATTTAACGCCGTTAACAATTGAACACTCCAACCAACGCCTGTTGGTGGCCCGTCGCTCCAACCTTCTGCCGACGCCGGTCGGCGCTCGATAGGAACGCGCGGGACAAAAGGAAATCCGGTGAAAATCCGGTGCGGTCGCGCCACTGTAATTGGCGAGACGCTTCCCCTGCGGCATCCCCCCACAAAGGATGCCTACGAAAACCACTGTCCGCCCCAGCGGATGGGAAGGTGGAGATGCGTCGCTATAAGCCATCAGCCAGGAAGCCTGCCATCAGGGGTACTCTAGCTGCACTTCGCGGAACGAGTGAAGCAGATCTGTTGGCATGTTGCGATTCTGCAACAGTCCAACAGGACGCCCAAAAACAAGCCCCGTTCACCCAGTGCGGACGGGGCCTTTTGCTGTCCCAACGCGGACAGCGCCCCCGCGCCGCTGATCCCGCGAAGTTGGAACTCGCTTGAGCGTTGGTGTTCATCGGAAAACCACACACGTCCTGGAGGACATAGATGTCTAACGTACTGTCGAACAGTTTCAAAATCGCATTACCATTAGGCCTGGGCCTGATCTTCTTGCTGGCGGTAGCCTGCGGCGCTCCCGCCGCGACCAGCGAGACGGCCCCGCCGGCGGCTGGCACCGCACCTCAGGCAACCGCACCAGCGGCCGCCGCTCCCCAGCAAGCGGTCGCCACCGTCGCCCCGGCTTCCGAGTCGGCGTCATCGTCTCCCGCGCAACCAACGGCCGAGCCGCCGGTTGCAACCGCCCCGGATCGCCCCATCCTGAAAGCGGGCGTCATCTGGCTCGACAGCCCGCTGGACCCGGTGAAGAGCGGCTGGGTCGCCAACCAATCTGGAATGTCGGAGAACCTGTTCCGACTGTCGGGAACCACCCTCAGCCCCGAACCATGGCTGGCGACGGACGCTACTCAAGTGGATCCCTTGACCTGGAAGATTGGGGTCCGGGAGGGCGTCAAGTTCCACAACGGGAACGTGATGGACGCACAAGCGGTCAAGGCTTCCCTGGAGAGGGCGATAAGATTGTCGCCGGCCTCTGCCGATATATTGTCCATTGACACCATAGCGGTCGAGGACGAGCAAACCATCACCATTACAACGACAGCGCCGCAACCCACGCTGCCGGGCCTGTTGATCACACCGGCCCTCGCCATTACCGACGCGGCGGCGGCGGACGCAGCCGGCGAGGGCAATTTCATTGATGCTCGCGCCCTGACGGGACCGTACATTCCCACCGCCTACGTCCAGAAGGAATACCTCAATAGCGTGGCCAACGACGATTACTGGGGTGGAGCTCCTCCGCTGGCCGGTATCGATCACCTCGCCATTCCCGATACCAACAGCCGGGAGCTGGCCCTGCAAGCCGGAGACATCGACGTTGCCGTCAACGTGTCACCGGATGGGGCCGAGATAATCAACGCCCACCAGGGGACACATACCGAGACATCCGGCATCGGCACCTCCCTGGTCCTGTGGTGGGTGAATTTTGAGCGCGGCCCGTTGGCCGACCCGTTGGTACGCCGGGCGGTGGCCCACGGCATTGACCGGGAGGGCATTGCCGGACTGGTCACCCCTGCCGGTTCCGGGTCCTTCGCTGAACTGCTGCTGCCGGATGTCCTGGTGTCCTGTCCCGGCGTGAGCGCTCTGGGTTACGATCCTGACGCAGCGCGCGATTTGCTGGCGGCGGCCGGTTACACCGACAGTGACGGCGACGGATTCCTGGACAAGGATGGTCAGCCGCTGGAGATCATTATCGGCGGTTACCCCCAGCGGTTCCAGCTGCCCATCATGGCCGAGGCCGCCCAGGCCATGCTCGCCGACGTGGGCATCAAGGTCGAGGTGCTCATAACGGAATGGTCGGTGGTCAAGGAACCCGCATGGGACCTCTTCGGCTGGTACAACGGCGTCGTGCAAGCCGGGGGAGACCCGGTGTTCAACATCAGCCAGTTCGCAGGGTTGAAGGGCGACGCCAGCGGCAGCGGGAGCAACAACTATGGCCACTACGACGCTTCCCATTTGGTGGACATAGTCGCCCCTTCCGTCTCGGTATCCGACCTGGATGGCCGAAAGGAGATTGCCTGCGAGGCCTTGTCAGTGATCACTGAAGAAGCCGCATTCTTGCCAGTGGCGCATGTGTATCATGTGTACGGTGTCAGTGACCGGGTCACCGATTTCGAGGCCCACCCGAGCAGCTACTACTTCTTCAACCACCGCGTCGGACTGTCCGAGTGATCGATTCCCGCTTTCCCGAGTGGGAATAGATCTCAACCGGCATGGGAGCATACCTTGCCCGACGGTTGGCCACGTTGCCGCTGCTGCTCCTGGGCATCTCGGCGGTCAGCTTCGCCCTGCTGAACCTGGCCCCGGGAGACCCGGCCGAGATTGTGCTGCGCCAGCGCAATCCCGGCCAACTGCCCAGCCCGGCAGAGGTGGCGGCCATGCGCGTCGAACTTGGCCTGGACGCTTCCCTGCCGGCGCAATACGCTCGCTGGGTGTCGCGCGCGCTGGTGGGCGACATGGGCCAGTCCTACGTCACCGAACGGCCCGTGGCCGCCCAACTGGCGCGCCGCACCGTCCCGACGGCGCTGCTCACCGCGGCGGCATTTGCGATGGCGTTGCTGGTCGCCGTGCCCATGGGCATCCTGTCGGCCCGCCGGCGAGGCAGCGCCGTGGATACCGTCGCGCGTCTGGCCGCGCTGGTGGGGGCGGCGGCTCCATCCTACGCCCTGGCCTACGGGCTGATCATCCTGTTCGCGGTGAAACTCTCGTGGCTGCCGGCCCTGGGCTACGGCTCGGCGGCGCAGGTGGTACTGCCGGCCATCGCGCTCTCCCTGGCCCCAATGGCTCAGCTGATGCGGCTCATACGCGCCAGTATGCTGGAAACCCTGGGACAGGACTACATCCGAACCGCGCGTGCCAAGGGGCTGTCTGAACAAGCCGTCGCCTTTCGACACGCTCTCCGCAACGCGCTGCTGCCGGCCATCGGCGCTACCGGCGTGAACCTCGGCTACCTGCTCAGTGGCGCGGTTATCGTGGAGACCATCTTCACCTGGCCCGGTCTGGGTCAGCTGATGGTGGGGGCGGCTTTGACCCGGGACTATCCCGTTGTGCAGGGGTTCGTTACCTATATTGCCGTGGTGGTGCTGCTGGTCAACCTGGCCGCCGACGTTGCCCTGCGTGTCGCCGACCCGCGCCTGCGCTTCGGACGCAACGAGATGTAGCCGCAGATGACGGGCGACGCTGAACATCCTGGAGAACGTGTTCCCGTTCTGGCCGTCGGCAGGAGCGCGCGCCGGCGCCGGAGATGGCTTGCGCTGTTGCGGGAGCCCGGAACCGTGTTGGGGTTGTTCCTGGTAGCGTCGCTGCTGCTGGCGGGGTTGCTGTCCCCCTGGCTGCCCCTGGATGATCCCACGGAGATCAACCTGCCCGAACGATTGCTCCCGCCGTCCACGACCCACCTGCTGGGCACCGACCACCTGGGTCGGGATACCTTCAGCCGGATCATTCACGGGGGGCGCATGACGCTGCTGGCCGCCATCACCACCCTGGCCCTCAGCATGACCATCGCGCTGACGGTCGGCATACTGTCCGGATACCACGGCGGCTGGCCGGACACCGCGCTGATGGGTGTCGTTGACCTGCTCCTCGCGTTTCCCTCGCTGATCCTGGCGCTGGCCGTGGCCGGAGCGCTGGGGCCCGGCCTGTTCAACGTGCTGCTGGCCGCCGGCGCGGTCTGGTGGGTGGGACATGCCCGCATCATCCGCGGCGTCACCATGGGGGCGCGACAGATGGAGTACGTTACGGCGGCGCGCGCCGCCGGCGCTGGCAGTCGGCGCATCATCCTCAGGCACATCGCGCCCAACATCCTCGGCCCGATCGTCGTCATCGCTTCCCTGGACGTGGGCTGGATCATCCTGGGCATCGCGGGTCTCAACTTCCTGGGGCTGGGCGCGCAGCCGCCCACGCCGGAATGGGGCGCCATGCTCAACGACGCCCGCCCCCACTTGCAAACCGAACCCCGCCTCTTGCTGCTGCCCGGGATGGCCATTTTCGTCGCGGTGCTGGGGTTCAACCTGCTGGGCGACGGGCTACGTGACCTGCTCGACCCCCGCACCGCGCCAACGCCCCGCTCATCCTGAGCCCGTCGAAGAACGCCCCTTCTCTCCCTGTGGGTATCAACCCAAGGATGCTCCCTCTCCCCTTGTGGGAGAGGGCTGGGGTGAGGGGTATCACCCCAATGTGATACAGTTGCGCCATTCGTTACGCAATTCCCGCACAGGAGGCCCCCATGCAGTTCGGAATCTTCACCATCGTCCCCTATCACGAGGACTTCACGCCTCCCCAGGCCCTCAACGACGCGCTGGAACAGATCGCCTTCGCCGACGAGGCCGGCCTCGATGAAGCCTGGTTGGGCGAGCACCGCTTCTCCCGCCACGGCCTGCTCTCCGGCGTCTGGTCATTCCTGGGCGCGGTGGCGGGACGCACGAAAAACATCCGCATCGGCACCGCCGTCGTTGTCCTGCCGCTGCACAACCCCATCCTGGTTGCCGAGGAAGTCGCCATGCTGGACGTGATCAGCGGCGGCCGCATCAACTTCGGCATCGGCTCCGGCTACCAGCAGCAGGAATTCGACGGCGTCGGCATCGACATCGACACCAGCCGCGAACGGTTCCAGGAAGCCGTGGACGTCATCGTCAAGGCTTGGACCGAGGAACGGCTCACCTACCACGGCAAGTACACCAACGTCGATGACCTCTGGGTGCTGCCCAAGCCCGTGCAGAAGCCCCATCCGCCGCTGTTCCAGGCCGTCAGCACCAGCCCGGCCAGCATCGACTTCGCCGCCAGCCGCCAGATCCAGGTCATCACCGGTGGCCCCACCGACATCCTCGGCCAGGCGCCCCAGGTCATCCAGCGGTGGCGCGACAAGATGGACGAGTACGGCCATCCCCACGCGCACCTTGACCCACCCATGTCCAAGTCAATCTACGTCGCCCCCACCATGGAGGAAGCCGAGCGCGACCCCATCGGCCTGGAAGACTTCTCGTCCCGCGTCCTGCGCTCCGCCGGCTCCAACGGCGCGCCCATCGGGATGCCCATGGACAAGAACGGCAAGATTGCCCGGGGCTACGAGCACTGGGCCAACCGCCAGCAGGACCGCGAGCGCCGCGACGACGTCGGCCACGCCGGCCTGCCGCCGCTCCGTGGCACGCCGGAAGTCGTCGCCGAGCGACTCAAGCAGGTGCAGGAGGCGGGCATCAACCACGTCTTCGGCAACTTCGGCTTCGCCGGCCTCCCCCACAGCAAGGTGATGCGCTCCATCGAGCTTTTCGCCACCGAGGTAATGCCCCACTTCCAGGACGCCCCGGTAGCCGCCTCCGCCGACTGATGATTGCAAACAGACGTCAAAGATTGATCAACAGCAATACACATTCAGGAGAAAACATGCGTAGATTAGTCAAACTCACCCCTCTATTGCTTTTTGCGATAATCATTATCGCAAGCATCGCGGCGACGCCGGCGCAGTTGGCCAAGCCTGACGCGCCAACCGCAGAGGCGACCGCCAACGGTGGTGAGATGACCATTTCCTGGGACCCGGTCCCGGGTGCCCAATACTACACCGTCGGCTGGGTCAACTGGACCGATGCCAAGCCGATATCCGATGCGGGAGAAGATTGGCTGTCCCAGTTCTATTACACCACCGTGCTGGGCAGCGAAACCAGCTATGCGGTGAAAGGACTGGATGGTGGTGACGACCACTACGCAATCATCAGGGCGACGGACGTTGAAGGTGTTGCGGAAGGTCGCTTCGGAGGTGGATGGTCACCATTTTCGGATTGGTCATCGCCGATCCAGCCTGTCGATCATACTAAGCCTACGTCAGAGGACGCGACGATTCCTGGCCGCCCAACGGCCTCCGCTGAGTGTTACGTGGGCCAACGACTGACGCCGGGACAAAACTGTTGGTTTCAACTTACTCCCGACGACGACGTCAGCATCTTCGCCGTTACCAGCAGCGGACCATATGATGGATGGGCCCAACTATGGCGTGACGATTGGTTTAGGTTTTTCCAAAAGCCTATCTCACAGAGCATAACAGTCGATGGAGTACGCCACAGGTTCAAGATGGAAAAACAAGGCTCGGATTGGGTGATAGTACAGTATGGCCCGGATTCGTAGTGTAGGTGCCACTCGACCAACGTAGGGGCGGGCCTTGTGCCCGCCCTCGGTTTCGCAATCTATACTACGCAAAGACGGGCATCCGTTAGCGACACACGAAACCGGCCGCTCCCAAGCGAGGTGGCAACATGACCGACTGGAGTACGTGCCCAGCCGTCGAAAGCGTTCCTGACCGGCTCAGCGGAGCATGGGTTTTCACCGGCACTAGAGTTCCAGTATCCGCCCTGTTCGGAAATCTCGCCGAGGGCGCCACTGTTCAGGATTTCCTGGACTGGTTCCCCGGAGTCACGAAGGCTCAGATCCGAATCGTGCTTGAGCACGAGGTGAAAAATCTTGACGCAAACGTTAGGTCCGCCTCTGGCGGATAAATCCATGCAAATTGATTTCCCACGACAGTGACACCCACCCCTTGCGCAACTCAACACGCCCGTTCTATCCTATCTACGTCAGGTTCCCCGCTCGGCGCTCGAGAACCGGGCGGGGTCAGCCGCATCGCATGCAGCGGCGTCCACCAAACTAACCACTTGGCGAGGTGTCAAAAAGGTTCGGGTCGCTCAACGGCCTGTCGGTTACTCCAAAATGCAGAATACGGTTCCCAAGGAGCCTAGAGTCGTAGATACGCCTCTGGCGTACTGTCTCAGCGATTATGCTCCCGGACCCGACGGGTGTCACCACCGCCCCACGAGGGTCGTCAATAGCCCTCTCCCCTAGTGGGAGAGGGTTGGGTGAGGGGCAGCAGCCTCCGCCACCAGGACGGCCAGCACGTGGAAATCTAGGACAATATCTATCTGCGCAAGCAAAAACAGTGTTGGCCGTGCTCCGACAAGCAACCCGAACCGAAAACCTGACACCGAAAACAGAAACCGCAAACCAGCACTCAAAAGGAGAAAACCCACCGAAACAACCGCTCTCCACCCTGGACACCGGGCGCGCGCCTTGTGCCTCCCTTGCCAACTTGACACGCCGGCCATTCCCGCATAATCTTTGCGCCAGAAAATCATCCGATTCCGGCACTTTTCCCGGCGGAGAACGCCGGGATTTATCGGCCCGGATCGTCAACATCAAATGGGGGAAACTATGGTCAAACAGGGTGTCGTGCCCGACGATTTTAACAAGCCTTTCTTTGACGCCGCTAACGAAGGCCGTCTGGTGGTGCAGTCTTGCACTAACTCCGACCGCCTGTATTTCCCGCCCCGCCCCGCCAGTGAAATCTGCGGCGAGGGCGAGAGCGTCGTCTGGAAGGAAATGAGTGGCCGGGGCACCATCTACAACTACTGTGTGGTGTACGACTGCCCGGTGGCGTCCCTGAAAGAAGACCTCCCCTTCAACCTGGCCGTCATCATGCTGGACGAAGACCCCGGCATCCTCATGTATTCGCACCTTCCCGGTGTCCCCCCCGACGAAGTGCCGGTTGGCGGCGCTGTCCGCGTCATCTTCGAGGAGACCGCCAACGGCCAGAAGGTTCCCGAGTGGGTGCTGGTCGAATAGGTGCCCGCGCATCTTAACCCCCCTCTCCCCTGGTGGGAGAGGGTTGGGGTGAGGGGGAACCCCTCGCCACTCCACACTCAACCTGCAATGCAGAAGCGGCCTACCGGACATCCACTGTTAGAGTATGCAAAATTGAGGAGTGAGATATGACCACTCAAATGGCGCCCGAATCAATGTACCGCTCCGTGGAGGGCCTGGGTGTCTGGCCCCACCGCGGCAAGGTCGCCGCCGTTGGCATCGGCCATTCGCCTACCGCCCGCCGCTGGGACGGCCGTGCCGAAACCTCCGTCGGCGCCCAGAGCATCATGGCCTGCCGCCAGGCCATTGCCGACGCCGGCGTTGACCCCAGCCAGGTTGACGGCATCGTCCTCGTTCCCGTAACCACCACCGGCGCCCACTGGGACGCCGATACGCCCGTCCCCCAGGACGTGGTCAACGCCTTCAACCCCACCGACGACCCGTTGGACGGCATCGGCCAGCTCAGCGCCGAGTGGCTCATCAAGAACATGCCGGAGCTCACCAACGTCAAGTTCACCATGTACGCCCCCGGCTGCATGTCCGCCGCCATCGTCATCGCCGCCCAGGCTGTCGGCGATGGCCTCGCCAGCACCTGCCTCGTGCTCAAGGGCTGGCACAACCTGGAGGGACGCTACAATCACGGCGGCATCAGCGCTGCCAGCGAGGTTCCCGGCTCCTTCGCCCTGAGCCCCGGACGCACTCTCTGGGGCGCGCCCGGCTGCTACGGCACCGCCCTCCAGTTCGCCCAGTACTGCACCAAGTACGGCAAGCACCACGACATGATGGCCCCCTTCATGGAGAACTCCCGCCGCAACGGGCTGCTCTTCCCCGAAGGCTACTGGGCCCAGCATCGTCCCGAGCAGCTGCCGCCCGAGGACTATCTCTCCTCCCGCTGGATTGCCAAGCCGGCCAACCTGTTCGATAACGACATCCCGATCATGGCCTCCGCTGCCTACCTCTTCACCACCGCCGAGAAAGCCCAGGACATGGCCCAGAAGCCGGTCTATATCCTCGGCCACGCCTCCAGCCGGGGCGCTCCGCGCAGCATCACGCCCACGCTGGAAGAGGTCGAAGCCGAAACCGACTCCACCGGCCGCAAGATCTACGAGAGCGCCGGCATCACCGCCGACGACCTTTCCTTCGAGAACATGTACGACGGCTTCGCCCAGTTCCACCAGTTCCACATTGAGGGACTGCGCTACCGTGGGATGCAGCGAGGCGACGCGCTGGACTTCTACCAGACCGACATCAGCATCGAGGGACCGAATCCCGTCCTGCCCAGCGGCGGCAACATCGGCAGCGGCCGCAGCCGCTTCTGGATGCACACCGACTGCATGCAGCAGATTCAGGGCCGGGCCGGCGCCCGCGCCGTAACCGGCGTCAAGCCCGAAGTCGCCGTATCCGGCGGCCCCATGCCCCTGGGCGGCAACTTCACCGTCTGGAGCGCCACCCCCAACTAACACATCTGTCATTGCGAGCGCAGCGTGGCAATCTCGAAGAGACGCCCACCTCTTGCAACACTAGCGACACTCCGGGCGTCCCCGCGGACGCCCGAATTTACGGCCCGAAAACCGCAACCGAGGCAAAAGCATGGCAATTCTAATCAGCTTCGACATCGACGGCACGCTGGAGGTGGGCGACCCACCCGGCCCCCTGACCATGGACATGGTTCGCATCGTCCAGGAAAAGGGATTCCTCATCGGTAGTTGCTCCGACCGCCCCCCCACTAGCCAGCGCTCCCTTTGGGAGGAATACAACATCCACGTGGACTTTGCCGTCGCCAAGCACCTGCTGGCCGGCGTCAAGTCCGATTTCGAAGCTGACGCCTACTACCACATCGGCGACCGCGAGGACCTGGACCGCCAGATGGCCCTGCGCGTCGGGTTCGATTTCCTCTGGCCGGATGAGGCAGCAGAAAAGCCCTGGTTCGACCCCGAATCGTAACGCTCTACAACACGGCTAACAAACGTAGGGGCGAATAATCATTCGCCCCCAATATTCGCTCACGCACCATACGTAGGGGCGGGCCTTGTGCCCGCCCGATGTCGCCGGCTCCCAACCATTGTAGGGACGAATAATTACTCGCCCCTACACGCATCTCATCACCCCGTCGCCAGCGACCCCATCGGGTCCCACGGCGGCAGCACGATTGGCTCCGTGTCCAGCGCCCGCTGCAACTCCTCGGGCAGGTAACTCTTCGGCGCGGCAATCTCAAACATGTACTCGGCGAACCAGGAGTCGTTCATCAGGAAGAACCCCTTGTCGCCCACCTTGTCGTCCCAGCTGTTCTCCACCCGCCACCGGCGCGGCTTGCCGTCCACCACGTCCACGCCGGTGAACAGCATGGCGTGGGTCATGGCGGTCTGGTGGTACTCCAGCCGCTCCGCCTTGTTCATTTCGAAGTCGGCGTTGTACACGCTGGCGTAGTCGAACAGCTCGGCGTCCCACAGGCCCTTGTCGCGGTGCATCTGCTTGCCGGTGTCGCAGCCCATCCACACGGGCTTGCCGTCCTGCAGCATCCGCATGGCGATGTCCTTCATCATCTCGATGTCCACGTTCAGGTACGTGATGCGCGTGCCGTCCACCACGTTGCCCAGGTACTGCACCGTATAGGTGCGCCCCGGCGGGCTGGATTCTCGGGGGTCGTGCACCAGGCAAACGAACTCCTCCATGGGAGTGGAGATGTACTTCTCCGCAAACTCCAGCGGCGTCATTGCGCCGTCCCGGTGAAACTCGCCATCCTTGTCCTTCCACTGCCAATCGAATTCGGCCGGCGGGTTGCCCAGGTGGATGCACAAAATCTGGTAGATGGCCTGTAGCGCCTCCTGCTTGGCGTCGCGCATGGCGTCCAGCCCCGCTTCGTCGGAGTACAGACGCCGGATGTTGCGCGCGCCCTGCCGCACCTGGTAGTTGAGGCCGGCGTTCATGCGCATGGAGTTGCCCGAGCTTTCCGTCTCCGGCATCACCGTCTTGGGCACCACACCGTGCTTGCGCACCAGGCTCACGAACATGTCCCACTGGCCGCCGTCGCCCAGCGGCTGGTTCAGCAGCCACGCCACCACCCGGTCGTCGATGGGCCGGTCGGCAGTCTCGATCACGGCCTCCAGGATGTAGTTGGCCCGTTCCATCTTGTCCCAGAACATCACGTAGCTCTGGCTGAACTCAAACTCCTTGACGTTCAGCAGGTTCCGGGTCTCCGAGCGGAACAGGTTGAGGCCGGCGAACATCCAGCACCGCCCGGAGCGGGCCTGGTTGGTGACCTTCCAGTCGTCCAGCACCGTGGAGAACGAGTTGGTCGCCTGCGCTACGATGTTGCGATTCAGCGCCACGTCGTTCACGTCGTGTTGCGTCACCACGTTCTGCATCAACTGGTGAGCCGGCTGCGCCTCGTAAGCCTCCTGGAATCCGGACAGGGTAGCGCCATCCAGCGCGCCGGGATTGGTCTGCGTGGTCATACTGATTTCTCCTTGCCTGATTATCTAACCTACTCCCTCTCCCCTGGTGGGAAAGGGTTGGGGTGAGGGGGAGTTCTCTCTCCCAATCCGAATCGGTTTACCGCTACTCCTGCCTGTCATTGCGAGCGAAGCGCGGCAATCTCGTCGAGCTAAGCAACCACCCCCGCCGCCGCCATACTCCCCACCACCTCCGTTATCTCCGCCACCGCCCGGTCAACCTCATCCGCCGTGGTGAAACGGCCCACGGTGAGCCGCAGCGTGCCCATGGCGTACTCCGTCGGCGCGTTCATCGCCTGCAAAACGTGGGACACCTCCACCTGGTCGCTGTGGCAGGCCGCGCCGGCCGACGCCGCCACCGTGGGCAGGCTTGCCAGCACCCGGTCGGCCTCCACGCCGCGAAATGCGATGCTGCACGTGTTGGGCAGCCGCCGTTCGGGGTGGCCGTTGACCCGCGCGTCGTGCCCCGATTCCAGCAGGCCCACCTCCAGCCGATCGCGCATAATCTTCATGTGGCCGGCATACGCGGCAAGGTTCTGCTCAATCAACTCGCACGCCTTGCCCAGGCCCGCCATCTCGATAACGTTCTCCGTGCCGGCCCGCCGGTCCTGCTCATGGTTCGCGCCGTGCATCAATTTCGCCAACTCGACCCCCGGCCGGATGTACAGCGCGCCGATGCCCTTGGGCGCATACAGCTTGTGGCCGGCCACCGACAGCAAATCAACGCCCAGGTCATCCACCTTGACGGGTATCTTGCCGATGGACTGCGCGCAGTCGCTATGCACCAGTACGCCGTGCCGGTGCGCGATCTCTGCAATCTCGGCGATGGGCAGGATCGTGCCCACCTCGTTGTTGGCGTGCATGATGGTCACCAGCACCGTTTCGGGCCTAATGGCTTCCTCAACCTGCTGCGGGTCCACCATCCCGTACTCATCGACGGGCAGATACGTCGTCCTAATCCCCTGCCCTTCCAGATAGCGGCACACCTCCGTAACCGCCGGATGCTCCACCGCTGTGGTGACGATATGATCACCCTTTTCCCGGTACGCGCTGACCACGCCCCGGATGGCGTGGTTGTTGGCCTCCGTGCCGCCGCTGGTGAAAATCAGGTCATCAACCGCGCAGCCCAGCAGATCCGCAACCTGCCGCCGCGCCATATCGACGCCCTCCCGCGCCGCCACGCCAAACGAATGCCCGCTGGACGGGTTGCCGAACAACCCATGCACAAAGGGCAGCATCGCCTCGGCCACCAGCGGGTCAATAGGCGTCGTAGCGTTGTAGTCCAGGTAAATGTCGCTCATTTCCGGCTCATCATATCGTTCCGCCGCATTATAGCCCATACCCCGGCCGCCTGCCGCCCACCGTTGCTGTCATTGCGAGTCCGCCAGAGGCGGATGGCAATCTCGTCAAGGTCCTGTCCGCTCGTCCTGAGCCTGTCGAAGGACGAGCCCTTAAGCTCTACTCATTCCCCTTACCCTCACCGTCATCCGCCTCCAGCCGCCGCTCCAGTCTTTCCAGCGTGGCGCGCGCCGCCCGGATCTCCTGCATCAACTGTTCGCGGGACACCGGCCCCTCAATCTCCGGCGGCCGTTCCGCTTTGGCCTCGTCCAGGCTGTTGATAATGATTGCAATGAACAGATTAATTACAACAAACGTCCCGATTACAACGAAACTGACGAAATAGACCCACGCCCACGGGTGATGCTCCATGGCGGTGTTCATGATCTGGACCCAATTGTCCAGGGTGGTGAGGTTGAACAACGTCAACAATGCCCTTCCCAAGGTTCCCCAGTGAGCCGGGTCGTGTTCGTGGAACAGCGCGTGGCCCATGATGGCGTAGATATACGCCACTATACTCATGAGCACGATGACGTGGCCCACGCTCGGGATTGAGCGCACAAGCGCCGCCACGATCAGGCGCAGGTCGCGGATGGCCGAGATCAGGCGCACCACCCGCAGCAGGCGGGCCAGTCGGGCGATCATGGCAAACTGACCGGTGGCCGGCACCAGCGCGAAAACGACTATCAGGAAGTCGAAAATGTTCCAGCCGTCGCGGAAGTAACGCTGAGGTCGTGGCCACAGGGCCAGCATCTTGAGGGCGGCCTCTGCGATGAACACTGCTAGGGCGATGTCGTTGCCTAGATACAACCAGTCGCCGTAGAGCCCTCTGATGGTGGACGAGGTCTCCAGTCCCAAGATGATGCCGTTGACGATGATTACGCCGATGATGAAGTATTCGAACCATATGGCGTTGACCAGTTTGGAGGCGAAATGGGCCGGACGTATCATGGACATCAGGATACGCTTTACCTCCCAACAGTGCCACTGCTGTAGCCGGTGATTGGTGCGCCGTTCACAGGACGCGCCGCGGCGCCCGACCGCTCTGAAGAAACAACCCGGCAATTCGGGAACGAAAAGCGCCGACGCGAGAAACGCCGGCGCCAAACGGGAGATTGACCACGGGATCACTCTTCGTGGATCTGTTGGTTGAGCCAAAGGTCCATGCCTATGATCTTGATTGTCTCCAGCTGGGTTTCGAGCCAGTCCACGTGCTCCTCCTCGGAGCGGATCATCTCCTGTAGGATGCCACGTGTGGTGTAGTCCTGCACCTGCTCACAATGGCTGATCGCATCCACCAGCGCGCTCAACACAGTGACACTTCCCCCTTGCCCGCACCCTCTACCTGTCCTTACCATTTAACTATCCAAATTAACTACCCAATCACCCAACTCCCGCTCATGATGCGGAACGTCCGCCTCTGGCGGGTCGAACCACTAGCCCGTCCAATGCCCAACTTCAAACGCCGCTCCCCCTAAATCCGCCCGCCAACCTGCCAAAACCATACCTATCGCCCCCATTACACCACCATCACCCGCTCATAGCCATACTCAAATAAACGGAAACGAGCGGAAATGAGCGGGATTTCCCTAAAATCGCCACCTTCCCGCCCCAGCGCGGTAGCCATGCCCTCAAACCACCTGAAGCGGAACGCTACCGTTTGGACGATAGCCGTGGTCCGATCCCACCAAAAACGAGCGGCCTCGAGATCAAGCGATGGCCCGGGCGGCAGTCGCAGGAGAATACGCCGAGGTCTGCAATTTAACCCTGACCAGAGTGCTGATCGAGTCGATGTGGTCTGCGCAACGGCCGCAGCATTCATCGTCGTCGAAACCGAAATGCCGGCGTATCGATTCGGGACTGACCACCCCGGACTGGGCGGCTTCCACCGCTTCCGAAACCTTTATCGCTTTGCACACACAGAGAAACACCGGCTCCCCCGACCAGCGACGTGCGCCTTGATATGCGTTTCGCCTCAATCTACTAGCATTCGTTTTATACGTCAAGCGAAATTTACATATATTGGCTCACGAATAATATTTGGTCATCTGCATTGGCATGGGTTCAAAAGCACGGCTTACGGCATGATAAAAGCCCTGCTCGGTCGGAGCATTTTTGGTGAAAACAGGCCGCACCATTCGTTGGGAATCGTAACCGCGTCAGGCAGAACCGGACTAGAGCCGCGAACTCACGTTGGTTTTGCAGGCGCGCCTCCGCCCGTTGCTACCTTAGCAAACTACTGGGTAAACGTGATGGATATGCAGCCTTGACGGAATAGTCAATAGATCCTAATATCATAAAGTCGTATGTACGAAATACCTGAAATAACCACTGCGGAAAAATCAATCCTGGGATCGTCTCCCGACCGGATGGCCCGTTGGGGCGGCGGGCTGTTGTTGCTCACCGCAGTCGTAACCGCGATCATGGTGTACGCCCGGGTGGCGTCGGACACGGACCAGGCGACTCTCCAGCAGTCGTTGAGCGCCATAGCGGCCAACCAGGGAATGTACGGCCTCTTCGGGGCGGCGCGGCTAGTGTCGGGCTTGACCCTGCTGGCAGCCGGCTGGCTGTTGCTGCGCACCTGGATCATAAGGGATCGTTGGGCTACGCCGTGGGCGCCGTACCTGTTCATCCTGTCGGGAGCGTGTACCGCCGTATCGGGTGTAGCAGCGATCGTGGTAGCTCTCCAAGCCGAATCACCGAGCGCCGGCGTTGTAATCCAACTGAATTGGTTAGTTGGCAAGGTGGGTTTCACCGCCGCCGGCCTGGCGTTGATCGTAGCCGCGCTGTACCAATGGCGCGTGGGCGGTACTCTGCGCAAGGTTTCACCGGCATCGGTGGCTTTGGGCGCTGCCATGCAGTTCATCTGGTGGGACGCGGGGACGATAATCCACCCGGTTGTGGGGAGCGTGTTTTTCCTTTGGTTAATCGTAATCGGCGCCATGCTGGCCACTGGCAGAGTCGAGCGGCATTTCGTCGAAAAGTATGGACAAAGCCCGCCCTGACAACGCGGCCCACTCAGACCCACCAAGAGACAGGGAGTAATCCGGTTGAAGATAACGATAGTTGGTTTGGGACACGTGGGCACGGTGGCGGCAGCCTGCCTCGCCGACGCTGGGCACGACGTCACGGGCGTGGACCGGGATTTCCAGAGAACAGAAGACCTCAGGTCTGGCAAAGTCCCGTTCTGTGAGCCGGGGTTACGCGAGATCTTTGAAGGCGCCAAGGTTTCGGAACGCCTGAAATTCACGCTTCCCTGGGACTTCAACGAACCTCTGGGAGAGGTTGCGATGGTGGCGACAGGCACGCCGACGGGCGTGAACGGCTCCGCAGACCTCAGCCAGGTAAAGTCCGCATTGGCTTGGATCAAGGACAGACATAGCGGAGATACGACGGTGGTTATGAAGAGCACCGTACCCCCCGGCACTGGACAGAAACTGCTGGCCGGAGACCTGCGGGAGCTGAAGACCGGTTACGTCTGCAACCCCGAGTTCCTGAGAGAAGGACGAGCGGTAAGTGATTGGGAGCGCCCAGACCGGATCGTGGTGGGGTTGGCCTCCGGCGCAAAGACGTCCCTGAACGCGATGCAAGACATGTACGGCTCAATCGACGCTCCGTGGATGATCACCGACATCACCACCGCGGAAATGGTCAAATACGCCAGCAATGCCCTGTTGGCGACGCGCATCTCGTTTATGAATGAGATAGCTGCGTTGTGTGAACGGGTTGGAGCATCGATAGACGACGTGGGCGAAGGTGCGGCCATGGACCCTCGCACCGGCAACAGGATCTACGCCGGCGTCGGCTACGGAGGATCGTGTTTTCCCAAGGATGTTCGAGCGCTGGACCACTTGGCCATGACCACCGGCGTGGACACCGAGATCCTGAGAGCAGTGATCACCGTGAACAGCCGCCAGCGGATGCGCCCGCTTCATGCTATCAGGGACAGGTTCGGCGCCGACATTTCCAGTCTCCGCGTCGCTGTGTTGGGCCTGTCATTCAAACCCGAAACCGACGACGTGCGGGAGGCTCCCGCCCTCGACTTGATCCGAGCGCTGGCCGATGACGGAGCGTCGGTGATCGCTTATGATCCCGAGGCGAACACGAACGCGCACGCTCAACTGCCGCCCTCGGTGGAGTTAGCCGATGACGCCGTAACAGCGGCCGATGGAGCGCAGGTGGCGGTGTTGATGACGGAGTGGCGTGAGATCGTGCAAGCCGACTGGGAAACTATCGCCCTCAGCATGCGCCTCCCCAGACTCCTGTTCGACGGGAGGAACGCCCTGAACCCGGACGTAATGAAGCGATTGGGGTTTCAATACGCCGGCGTGGGACGACCGGACCGCAGCGGGTCTCACTAGCTCGTAGGAGCCAACGGCGTCCTGTGGATACCATGAGATGTCTTGTAACCGGCGGGTGTGGATTCATCGGGACGCACCTGGTTGACCGATTGGTACGCGACGGCCATGAGGTAATCGTGCTGGACGATCTGTCCATCGGCAGCCCGCAGCGACTCAATCCGTCGGCAGAGCCGTTGTCCGGCTCAGTGACGGACGTGGACGTGCTCGTATCCGCGACGGAAGGGGCTGACGTGGTGTTCCACACGGCGGCCTGGGCGCGCATCGAACGGTCGGTAGCCGATCCCGTTGGGACTCACACCGTGAACGTAACCGGCACGCTGAACGTGCTGCGCGCCGCCCAGATCAACGGCGTGCGCCGGGTGATCAACTCGTCGTCCTCCAGCGTGTACGGCGATCAGTCCACGCACCTGATGCGGGAAGACATGACGTCAAACCCGAAATCACCCTACGCGCTGCAAAAGCTGATGGGCGAGCAGTACGCGGAGCTGTTTGCGAGCCTGTTCGGCATGACAGTTGTCTCCCTGCGGTACTTCAACGTGTATGGCCCCGGCCAGCCGTCGCAAGGCGCGTACTCGCTGGTGATACCGCGCTTTCTACGAATGCGGCGGGAAGGCAACCCCCTGACCGTGTACGGCGACGGGGAACAGACCCGCTCCTACACCCACGTGTCCGACGTGGTGGAAGCGAATATACTGGCTGCCACCGCAGAACTGCCGGCCAGAGAGCATATCGCGCTAAACATCGGTACAGGCCAGGAAACCTCGGTGAACGAGATAGCCGCGGCCATCGGCGGCCCGGTGCAGCACATCGTCCCGAACCCCAGGCGGGAGTTCGAAGAGGCGCGCAAGGCGGCTGATTGCTCACGGGCCAAATCAGCCATCGGCTGGGAGCCTCGGGTTGCGTTTGCCGAGGGCATCCAGACCCTTTTGCCATAGCCGCCGGCCGGCGCCGACCGTTTCCGGCCACACCACGGCTCCGGTGGCAACAGCGAACAACGCCCACCACAGGTAGGTCAACTGCCAGGCTTCAGCCGTCCACCAGGTGTACAGGGGGAACAGCCCGGCGATGGCCTGGAAAGGCACGAACGCCATGTCGAAGGGGTCCACCGCGATGGTGATTTCTCCCGCGTGTCCCGCTTGCGCCAGGCCGGCGGTGAACGCCAGAGCGCCGGCTGCCAGCATGACCAGGAAAACCTTGCCGAACAGCCCGGCGCGGCCGGCCAGCAGCGCCAGCGGCACGACGAACAGCGGCAGCACGGTCAGCATGGTGCGGCCGGGGAACCACCAGCCCATCATGGTGATAGCGACGAAAGTTGCGATTAGCAGTTGGATTACGATGAGGACGAGAACCAACCGATACTCCCAACCTTTCACAACCAACAGCGCCAGCGCCGGCACGACCGCCAAGAGCAGTGGCGCCCAGCGTCCGATACCGAAGCGTTGGTCAACGAACAGGCCCCAGAGACGGTAGTAACGCTCGGTGAACTCGACGTGTCCGCCGAGGATTTGGGCGGTGCTCCACTGGGAGTACACCACGTTGACGCCGTAGGGTGTCAGGCCGCCGAAGACGTGCAGATGGAACCAGGCGAACAATACGGCTGATATGCCGCCCACCGCCGTCAAAGTGATTCGCGCCGGCCAGTCGGCCCGGAGCAGGAAGTAACCGGCCACCGCCAGCGCCAGCGCCGCGTACTTGGACCCCAACCAGCACATCGCGGTGAGGGCAGCGGCCAGGTACAGCGCATCGTAGATTCCGGGCCTGTTCCGACGGGTGGCGACCAGCAAGGCAACGACCAGGGCCAGGGCGGCGGGAAACTCCGGGTAGATTTCCGTGGAGTAGATGAACGCCGTCGCGGTCAAGCCAACACCAAGCGTTGCAACCCAGCAGATTGGCCGGCGTCCGGTGAGCCGGTCGGCGAGCACGAAAGCTAACGACATGGTGGCCGCCGCCATCAGCATCAGTTGAACCTGGACTCCGAGCAGCCCGGCCAGCGCGAACCCGGGGATAACCAGCACCGACAAGCCCGGATTGTGCGGGCTGAGCAACCGGCCGTCGGGCGTTGGTGCCGACTGGTACCAAAGGTCGTTGGGATGATCGAAGAACGCCTTGTAGGACCTGGTGGCGTACTGGTTGCGGAGGTCCAGATCGCCGTCGTCGAGCAGGCTCTGGGTCGTCAGCAGGTAGAAGGGCTCGTCGCCGCTGATGGACGCGCCCCGGGTGGCGCGAATGTCCACCGAAAAGGCATAGGCTGCCGACAGCAAGAGGAAGAGAGCCACCGCCAAAAGCGGCAACTCCCTTCCCCGGATGAATCGACGTATGCTGCGCGAAACGTCGCCGGACATCACGGCAGTACTTCGGTCTCCCTCAGCAATTTGAGCGTGCCTTCCAGATCGCTGAGGCTGCCCAGGTCAACGTTGGGCGGGTTCAGCGATTCCAGAGGCGGCAGGTCGCCTTCCGGCTCCACGCCGGCCGACACCGGGTACTCCTTGATCTCCTGGGCGAAATAAGCCTGGGCCGGAGCGCTGAGCAGGAACTCCACGAACTCCGCCGCGATGTCCTGGTTCTCCGAAGGCGCCAGGATACCCACGCCGGCCACGAGCACCAGAGCGCCGGGATCGCCGTTGCCAATGTAGTGGTTGCGCGCGCCGAACCCTTGGCCGTGTTCCTCCAGGAACCGTTCCAGGTAGTAGTGGTTCACGAAGCCCACGTCCACCTCGCCGGCAGCGGTGGCCGTTACTATGGTCGTGTTATTGGGATAGTCCACGGCGTCGTTATCGCGCATCCCTTCCAGCCAGGCGCGGGCCGCGTCCTCGCCAATGGTGAGGCGCAGGGCCGTTGCGAAAGCCTGGAAGGAACCGTTGCGGGGCGCCCAACCCACCCGTCCGCGCCACTCCGGAGCGGTAAAGTCCAGGATGGACGGCGGCAGGTCTGTTGCCGGGTTGATGGCCTCGGTGTTGTAGATGATGGTGCGCGCCCGGCCCGACGTGCCGATCCACAGGCCGGCCGGCGAGCGGAACCGGGGGTCCACCTTGTCCAGCGATTCCTGCGGAATCTGGGCCAGCGCCCCCGAGTCGGCGAGGATGCCCAGGGAACCGGGGTCTTGCAGGAACACCACGTCGGCCGGCGTGTTGTCGCCCTCTTCCAACAGCGTCGCCGCGGTGGACGCACTGCCGGCGTACTTGACCCGGATGTCAACCCCGGTCTGCTCGCCGAAGGCCACCAGCAAGGGGTGAACCAGCGTTTGCGAACGGCCGGAATAGACGGTGAGGGTGCGGTCCTCCGCCTCCGGGATCGTGGGCGGAACCCACGTCGCTATAGGGATGGCCGCCGCCGGCGGAACGGTTGGTACCGCCGCCGGGCTGGCCGCAGCCGGCGCTTGCGCCGGCGGGGAGGTTGGGGCCACCGTCGGGTTGGCCGCGGCCGGGGCTGACGGGGCGGCGGGGGGCGGAGCCGCGCCCCCGCCGCAGGCCACCGCCAGCGCCATCAGCAGCAACCCGGCCGGCAACCAGAAAGCCCTGATCCATCGTTGAGATAGACTCTTCATGCTTTGGTTCTCCTATGCTGGGCTGACGAGTCTATCATCAGTAGCCGGTGACCAGGTCGTCGTCGGTCAGCAGGAGCGCCGACGCGACGCTGTTGAGGGCAGCCAGCGCTGCATCGCGCGTGGCAACGGTGAGGTCGCTCGGGTCAGCAGTGACGTAAGCCATGATGGTTTCGTCAACCGACGGGTCAGCCTGGGCGACCTCGGGCTGGATTGACTGGTAGAACGCCAGGGCTTCCACCTGGTGGGTGCCCGGATCCTTGCCGTCCGCCACATCCTGTTGCGAGATACCGATGTACCTCACGGTCGCTCGGAGGGGATCTTCTGGTAATGCTCCCGGTTGGTAGTGGCATGGTAATAACCGTCGGACGGGCTGGGGACGCTGCGGTCGGTCTCGTGGGGGAGGTTCACAGGAATGAACAGCCCGGACGAGTGGTCCAACTCGCCGGTATAAGGAGACGGCGTGCCGCTGGAGCCGTCGCCGGTATCGTCGGTGTACTCGGTGATGAGGTCGGCGTCGGTCAACATCAGCGCGTCGGCGGCCGCGTTGAGGGCATCCAGTACCGCATCGCGCGAGGCGTTCGTAATCTCGCTGCCGTCGGCCGTCAGATATGCCATGATGGTCTCGTCCGCCGACGGGTCGGCCTTGGCGACTTCGGGCTGAATGGACTGGTAGAACGCCAGGGCTTCGACCTGGTGCGTCCCCAAGGCGTCGCGGTCGCCGGCCGCCGCGTCATCCGCAACCCGGCCAATGTACCTGACGGTGGCCAGGTAGAACATGGCGTTGAAGCGGGAGTAAACCTCGTTGGTGGCCGTTTCCAGGGCAGCGGCATCGCCGTCGTCGGCGGCCTGCCGGGCCCGGTCCATGGCTTCCCGGAGGGGGATGTCGATAGTGCCTTCGCGCCCGAAGTTGCCCTCGCGCGCCTGCGCCAGCGCCGCCAGCGAGTTGGGATACGCGCCGTTGACTTCCTCCCCCACGTACACGGCCCAGGCCTCGTCAATCAGGCGGGAACTCATCCGCTCCTGGCCGATGATCATGTAGAACTTGGACCAGTGGTAGAGGATCCTGAGCATGCCCTTGTTGATGGCCTGCCGCCGCTGGGCATCGGTGTAATCCGCCGCTTCCCTTCGGCCCCGGATCACGTTCTCGATGGTGTCGTCCAGGAAAGTGTCCGACCCGTAGAACTCGGCCGAGTCAGGGTAGTACCTGGACGGGGTGGAGCCGGCGGCGAAGCTGCGCAGCGTGCGACTCTGTGGGCCAAGGCGAGTGTGCGAACCCGCTTCGTAGAGCAGCCAGATATCCGCGGCGGGGAAGGGTTTGCCCTCCCGGATCACGTTGGTCAGCTTGGCGATTTCCTGGTAGTCCGTGGAAATCTTCTGGTAGATCTCCCGGTTGGTCGTCGCCGTGTAGTAGCCGTCGGACGCGGTGGGGCCTTCGGTTTCGTAGCTGAGATTGGTGGGAATGTACAGGCCGCCTTCCTGCTGGCTCATCATGGCCGCGGTGGCGGTTCCGGACGCCGATCCGGTACCCGTGCCCGTACCGGAGGCAGAGCCGGTGCCGGTGTGAGTGTGAGTGCCGGTGCCGGAAACCGAACCCGTTCCGGTGCCTGTGCCCGATGCGGAAAAGGATGCGGACCCGCTCCGATTACGGTGATGGAGGGCCGGTCTTCACCCGCACGCGCCGCTTCGGTGGCGGCCTGGATTGCGGCCTCAGCCGCTGCTACCGCTTGGGCTGCCGTAGCCTGCGCAGCTTCCGCTGCTGCTTGCGCTGCCATGGCCTGGGCTTGCAATGCTTCCGCATTCGATGCGCCGACCGCCGCCGCTGCTTGGGCTGCCGTAGCCTGGGCCGCGTCTGCCGCTGCTTGCGCTTCCGCGGCCTGCGACCGCGCCGCGTCGTCTTGCGTCGCGGCCGGCGGCGGTTGCTGCGTGCAGGCCAGGGCCAACGCAAGCAGCAGGGCCATTGCCAAGGCTGCGATCCAATACTGTGTACGGGGTAGCGATACCCGCGTCCCGATGTGATGAAGCACTTTGCTAATCCTCCTTCTTGATGGATTTTCGATCCGCTTCACTTGCTCAACATCTCCCGGAGCATCCCGGTGGGGACGCGCCAGAGATATTTGGGGCCAATAAATGATTCGCCCCTGGTGCGCTGCTGGTATGAGACGGGAACTTCCCGCATCCGCATCCCCTTTTTCAGCAGGTCCAGGGTAAGCACTGGGCGTAGTTGTAGTCGTGGATGATTTCGGCGCACTCCAACGCCCGGCGGGAGAACGCCCGGAAGCCGGTCTGCCCGTCGCTGATGCGCCGTCCGGCGGCCACGTTGAGCGCAGCCGTGAACGCAAGGTTGCCCATGCGACGGAACAGCCGCTCGCTTGGCTTGTGTTCCAAATAGCGGGAACCGAGCACGTAATCGGCCTCGCCGGATTCGATGGGCGCCAGCAGGTCGGGAATCTGCTCCGGCGGGTACTCGCCGTCGGCGTCCACGTACACCGCGGCCCGGGCGTCCAGCTCGTTGGCGGTGGCCAGCCCCGTGCGCAGGGCCGCGCCCAGGCCCCGGTTCTGCTGGTGGGATACCACCACGTCCGCGCCGTGCCGGTGGGCGATCTCGGCGGTGTCGTCGGACGAGCCGTCGTCCACCACGATTACCTTCAGGTCGGGCCGTTCTTGCCGGGGTATCCGCCCCAGCGTGCCCGGCAGGTTTTCCGCTTCGTTGTACGCCGGCACGATGACGGCAACGGGCCGGGAGGCTTCGTCCCGGTCGGGCCGGCCGAGGACTTGCCCCACCGACTGGCCGGGCGGTTCCACGCCCAGGTAGTAAGCGATGGTGGCGGTAACGTCCATTACGGATTTCGGTTGCTCCACCTCGCCTTGCAACTCGACGCCCTCGCCCCACATGATCAGGGGTACGTAACGTTCCGTCGGCCCCATGTGGCCGTGCCCGCCGATGCCGATTCCCTGCCCGTGGTCGGCGGTGATCAGCACCGTCGCGCCGTCCAGGTAGCCGATGGAGTCGCACCAGCCCAGGAAATCTTCGATGTGGCGGTCGCTCTCCTCAATCTTGGCCAGGTACTCGGAGTTGTAGCTGCCCCGGGCGTGGCCGGTCTGGTCAACGCTGAGGAGTTGCAGGATGATCAGGTCGGGATCATCCCGTTGAATGACCGCCTTGGCCCTGGCCTTGAGCGCGTCGTCGATTTCGTCGTTGTTGGTGACGGCGGTGACGGTTTCAACGTCTGTCTCGCCGAAGGCGTCCACCAGGTGGGCTATGCCAACCAGCTTGCCGGTCAACCCGCCGACCCGCAGGGCGTCGAATATGGACTCGCACTTGACGCCCAGGCTGGGCACGAAGTTGCTGGACATGCCGTGCACCCGGGGCGGCGCGCCAGTGAACATGGAGCTGAACCCGGTGACGGTACGCACCGGATAGACGGTGGACGTGTCGATGTAATCAACGCCCTCCCGTCGGATCTTGTCGATGAACGGCGTGTCGGCCTCCAGCAGCCGGTCGGCCCGGCAGCCGTCGATGACGATGGTGATGAACCGCCGGGATATTCTTGCTCCCGTCGCCGCGCGCAAGCGGGTCGGCACCAGCGACGGTGCCGGCGGCCAGGTGAAGAACCACTGATGCACCAGCAGGGCGGTTATCGCCACCCCCAGCGTGAACCCTTCCACGGCCACGAATGACCAGACCGATGGGCCGTCCACCAGCATCTGGAAAGCCAGGACGAGGATCGTCAACTTGGGGATCTGCTCCAGGAAGTTGCCGCTGGTGGGGTCGGGGTTTTCCAGCACCAGCCGCCAGAACCGGGTGAAATTGAACCAGGACGTGCCGATGCGCAGGTGGTAGTAGATGGTGCCCCACAGCACGATGGTGAAGGTCAGGTACACCCCGAGGATCAGGCCGACTGCGATGGCGTCAAAGAACCGGAACGCGGCGATGAATATCCCCAGATAGACCCAGAGGGCAATCCGCAGCTTCAGCGGAAAGTCGAAGCGGTAAAAGATGATGAACATCGGGATCAGCGCCAGGAACGCAAGCCCGGCCCGTAGCCAGTAACCGCCGTCGGTCAGGTGAGGAATGCTCAACAGCGCCAGGATGCCCAGCGTGAAAACCGGGGTGAACGGCTTGCCCTCGTTGAGCACGTTCCAGGCGCGGGCGGCGAAAATCTCAAACCGTGAGGCGTGCTTGTCGCCCTCTGCGGAGCCTCGGAGCGCGCCCAGCCCTTTTATCGGCAAAACGTCGCGCACCGCGAACACCGTGAACGACGCCGCCACGGTGTATGAGTAGGCGAACTTCAGGCCGTGGGTCAACACCGCCAGGGCCAGGCCCTGCTCCCACGGGATGCCCAGGGCGTAGAGCGCGCCGGTCATGCTCGCCTCGTACACGCCGACGCCGCCCGGCGTTACGTGGAACACCTGGAACAGGATGGTGAAAGCGGTTACGGCGATGGCGGCGGTGATGGACATTTCAAGGCCTAACGCCTGCGCCGCCACCAGCAGGACGCCCGCTTCCAGGACCCAACTGGGGGTGGTCAGCAGGACGGCCCGGGCCACGCGCGCCTGGGACATTTGGGCCAGCTGATCCCGCAGGGTATTCAACGGAGCGCGAAGGGGAGCCGGCAGGATGCCGTCGAAAGCGCGAACCCGAATCACCACTAACCCGGCCGCTGCCGCGCAAACCAGCGCGGCGGGAAACGCCAGGCTCTGTAGCCACATAATCTGACCTCCGGGCAATGACAAAAGCAGCCCGAAGACGGCGGCAATCAGGATCAGGGATACGAAGTCCAGCAGGCGGGCCACTCCCGTCGAGGCCGCGGCCTGAGCCAACGGGACGCCGTTCCGGGCTGCCAGCAGCGGACGCGCCGCCTCGCCCAATTTGAAGGGCAGCAGATGATTAGCCAGCAGAGCAGCCTGCAGGAAGGTAAACAGCGCGAATACGTTGCCGCCGGCGGATATGAGTTGCCGCCAGGCGAAGGCCCTGAGGGCGAACGCGCCGGTGTAGGAGACGAACAAAGCGGCCAGGAGGACCGGTCGCTGTCCCAAAACCCGCAGGGCTTCGACCAGTTGGCTCCAGTCGGCCAGCCGCCACACCAAGAAGGCGACAATTGCGGTCAGCAGGATTCCCAGCGCCAGGCGGAATGGAAAAGCCCGGCAGCCGGGCAGGATGCTGGAAAATCGTGGGCTGTCCGGCCTCACCGCGCCGGCCGGGACTGGTTCGGTATCGTTGAGTTTCCGCATGATTTGGATTGACTCGCTGTGTCCGTGGATGCTTGCCGGGGTCCTGGCGCTGGTCCCGAGTAATCAGTACGGCCTTGCCGGGAGGAGGGTGCCGACAAGGCCGGTTGCCTGGGAGAGGCGAGTTACCGGAGGATCACCGCCGCTATAGCGACCCTCCGATGATTTTCAATTTTTCTTGCGATACATTCACGACGTGTCTGCATGGCGGCGTTAATTTAGTGTATACGAAACTATTTGTCAATATCCTACGTAAAGTAATTTTTGACATTCTGAATCGCCTTGATTTCCTGCCGATTCCGCTATCTACAGCCTACCGGTTTTCCAGTACGTTTGATGACTGAATCAGATAATGCATCTGGAATGATGTACTCTCTACGTAAGCATCCGACGAGCGAAAAGTGATACTTGACTAAATCTGTGTTTCTAGACAAAATATCGCGGAATTATGGGATGAACCGGTATCTGCGTTGACACGAATCAGCCTTTCCGAGCGATCCCGCCAAACTCTCAGGAGGTTCCTAATGGACCGAAAACCGACTCGAATGACGATAGCGGCGGCAGCGCTGGCCTTGTGCGTGTTCCTGTTTGCCATGGCCTGCGCCAGTGAACCGCCTCCGGCGCCGGCTGCGCCTCCCCCGCCGGCTGCGATGATGGAGCCCGAGGTGGACGTCGAAGCGCTGAAGGGTGAGGTGGTCGCTCACTACGCCAACGGCGTTCACGCTCTCTACTCCCAGAGCCTGTCGTCGGCCCGGGTCATGGACTCTGCCATCGACGCCTTCATTGCTGATCCCAATCCCGCCAGCCTTGACGCCGCCAAGCGCGCCTGGCTCCGCGCCCGCGACGACTACGGCCCCACCGAGGTCTTCCGATTCTACGGCGGCCCCATCGACAACGAAGAGGATGGGCCGGAGGGTCTGATCAACGCCTGGCCCCTGGACGAGTCCTACATCGACTACGTGGAGGGCAACCCCACGGCCGGCATCATCAACATGCCCGACGAATACCCCACCATCGACGCCGACCTCATCATCTCCCTCAACGAGGAAGGGGGTGAGCAGAACGTCTCCACCGGCTGGCACGCTATCGAGTTCCTGCTCTGGGGACAGGACCTGAACGAAAACGGCCCCGGCACACGCCCGGTGGAGGACTACACCACCAACGACAACGCCGACCGGCGCGCCCAGTACCTGGCGGTGGCCTCCGACACGTTGCTCGTCCACCTGCAAGATATGGTTGACGCCTGGGCGCCCGGCGGCGGCAACTACCGGGCCGAGTTCCTGGCCAAGCCGGCCGACGACGCCCTGGTTGACATCATCACCGGCGCCGGCGCCCTAAGCAAGGGCGAGCTGGCCGGCGAGCGGATGTTTGTCGCCTACTCCGAGCGTTCCCAGGAGGACGAGCATTCCTGCTTCTCCGACAACACCGTCGCGGACATTGTGGGCAATGCCATCGGGGTGCGTATGGTGCTGACCGGCGACTACGGCGTGGTGTCCGGCCCCGGCATCATCGACCTGTTCGCCGCCGACAACGAGGCTCTGGCCGACCGGCTGACCGACGAAACCCGGGTCGCCGTGAGCATGGCTCACAACATCCCCGACCCCTTCGACCAGCACCTGACCGACACCGCCTCCGACAGCGCGTTCGGTCGGTCCCAGGTGCTGAGCACCATTGAAGCCCTGGAAAAGCAGGCTGACACCATCGTGGAAGGCGCGGCCGCCTTCGGCTTCACCATCAATACTTCCGTATAGGAACGCGCCCACGCCATGAACGAAGGCCGTATCGCACGCTACCGCAAGGCTGCCTGGCTGCGCTACGGCCTTGCCATCCTGGCCGGCGCGGTCGGGCTGGGCGTGCTGGCCTGGTTCCTGGTGAGCGACGCGCGGTCTGGGCCCAGCGAGGCCGAAGTTGCGGCCCTCCTCCAGACTCAACTCGGCGGCGACACCACCATCGTCACCACTAACCGCAATTCTTTTGCGTTGGCGGCCGCCAACCTGGACAACCAGGAGCGGCGCATCTTCGAGGTTGGCGACAGCTTCTTCACCCAGAACTGGGTGACCGCCCCGGCTTCAACGGAAGCGCGCGATGGTCTGGGGCCGACCTTCAACGCCCAATCCTGCTCCTCCTGCCATACGCTGGACGGGCGATCCCAACCGCCGGCGGACAACGACGACCCGGAACGTGGCCTGCTGTTCCGGCTCAGCATACCTGGCGTTGACCCGGTTACGGGTGGTCCCGTTGCGGATCCCTCTTACGGCGGCCAACTGCAGGATCGGGGGATATTGACTGTGCCCCCGGAGGGCCGGTTCCTGATTAACTACCACGAAGTGCCCGGCGAATACGAGGACGGCACTCCGTACACTCTGTTACAGCCCGAGTATTCCTTCGCAGATTTGGCCTTCGGCCCCACGCATCCCGATCTTCTGGTGTCGCCCCGGATCGCGCCGGCCGTGTTCGGCGGGGGATTGCTCGAAGCCATACCGGATTCCGACATCCTCGCCCTCGCTGACCCGGACGACGCCGACGGCGACGGCATATCCGGGCGCGCCAACATGGTGTGGAGTGTCCGTGCCGGCGACGCTCGGTTGGGACGGTTCGGCTGGAAGGCCAACGTCCCCACGCTGGAGCAGCAGATTGCCGGAGCGTTCCACGGCGACATCGGCATCACCTCGCCGTTGTTCTCGGATGAAAACTGCCCGGCCGGCCAGACGGATTGCCAGACCGCGCTCAACGGCGGCGTCCCGGAACTCCCCCAGGACCGGCTAGACAAAATCACCTTCTACAACCAGACTCTCGCGGTTCCGGCGATGCGCGATGTGGACGATCCGCAGGTCCGCGATGGCGCCCGTCTCTTCCTGGAAGCCGGCTGCGCGGCCTGCCACACGCCCAGCCATACCACCGGCCAACACCCCGTACCCGCCGTGTCCGGGCAGGTTATATTCCCCTACACCGACCTGCTGCTGCACGACATGGGCGACGGATTGGCCGATGGCCGCCCCGATTTCCTGGCCGACGGACGCGAGTGGCGCACGCCGCCGCTGTGGGGCATCGGGTTGATCGAAAACGTCAACAACCACACGCGGCTGCTGCATGACGGTCGCGCCCGCAACATCGCCGAGGCTATCCTCTGGCACGACGGCGAGGGGTTGGCGGCCCGCGAGGAGTTTCGCAAGATGTCCCGTGAAGAAAGAGAGGCGCTGTTGCGTTTCCTGGAGTCGCTCTGATGCGAACCGCGCGCTACGTTCTCCCGGTCTGCTGCCTCCTGCTGGTTCTGGTGGGCCTGCTCGCCTGCACCCAAACGCCGCCACCGACGCGGCAGGAGGTTCTGGCCAGCCTTGCCGACGATCTGATCGTGCCCAGGTACCAATCGGTTGCGACCGAGATGGGCGAGTTGCGGGACGCGCTGGATACCCTTTGCGCCAACCCGACGCCGGACACCCTGGCCTCCGCGCGGACGGCGTGGCGAGAGGCCCGCGCTCCCTGGATGCGTTCCCAGGCAACGTGGTTCGGCCCGGTGATGCAACGGCGCTCCCGCATCCTGGTGGACTGGTCGCCCGTTGACCCCGAACGGATTGAAGCCACGCTGGCCAAGCGGGAATCCGTTTCGCACGACGACGTTCGGGAGTTTTTCGGATCGACGCAACGCGGCCTGGGCGCCATCGAGTACATCATCTTTGGCGAGGACGGGGCGGCGCTGGATTCCGTCAAAGACGCCGGCGGAATCCGCTGCCAGTACCTGACCGCCCTGGGCCGCGTGGTGGCCGACGAGACGGCCGCTGTGTTGGCCGACTGGACGGGCGACGGATCGGATGGCGGCGGCTACGCCGGATACTTCAAAGGCACTGCCGGCGTCGCCCTCGTTGAGCAGCAGGCCGTCGATGAGGCGGTGCGTACCTCCGTGTTCCTCACCCGCAGCATCGCGGACATGAGGCTGGGCAAGGCGTTGGGCGCGGATGGCAGCCAAGCTGACCCGTCGGCGATTCCCGGGTCGGGAGGTCAAAACGCCGTCGCCGACCTGCGCAACCAGGCGCTGGGGATGCAGGACGTGTACCTGGGCGCGGGCACCGACGGCGCGCACGGTATCAGCGCCCTGGTGCGCGGCGTCTCGGAAGAGGCTGATGCGCGGATGCGCGGTCATTTCACCGCCACGCTGACGGCAATCGACGGGTTGCAGGAACCACTGCAATCGACGGTGGTGTCGGATCCGGAACCGGCGCGTCTGGCGCACCAGCGGATTCAGGAGTTGCAGCGCGCCTTGAACACTGAGGTGGTCAGCCTGCTGGGCGTCACCGTCGGGTTCGCCGACACCGATGGCGACGGCGGCTAAGGTCCGGTAGGGCATTGTCTCCGTTGATAGCATTACCTTTCGCGTCACCAAACGACTTGTACAAGCCGGACAGGCAGAGGGCCGGGCGCTGCGGAACGGGAGCTACGCCAGCCAAGATGTAACCTCGTCCGCAGGAGCGCGCACGGAAGCGGAGGGACGAGCGGGCTGGCCGATGAACAGCGCGCCCACCATTGTCCAGTCCGGTTCGGCGCCCAGGGTCTCTGCCAGTTGTGGATGGCGGACGACGTTGCCGGTGCTCCAGTCGCCGGCCAGGCCCTCCGCGACCGCGGCCAGCAGCAGGTTCTGCACGGCGCAGCAGGCGGCGGCATAGTTTTCCTGGGTCATTTCTTCGTTTTTGCCGGGAACGCTGTACACGTACACCAGCGCCGGAGCATCCAGCACGCGCTGGCGGCTGCCTTCGGCGTTCTCCTGATTGCCGCTGCGGGCGAACTGGTTGTCATAGGCCAACTGGGCCACCTGCGCCCGCGATTCTCCACCCTTTTCCAGAACGTAGAATCGCCAGGGGTTGGTGAGCCGGTGATTGGGCGCCCACACTGCGGCGTCCAACATCCGCCGCAGGGCATCCTGAGTCGGAACCCGGTCGGAGAAATCATTGTTCATCCGGCGGCCGTGGATCGCTTCGTAAACCGAGACGCCGGTTTCCGGTACGCTGACGTTTCCGCTGCGCAAAGCCCCGCCTGTTGCCATAGGAATCACCTCATTTCAGTTAGGTTGAAGATGATAGTAAGTGTCCACACTATAACGGTTTCATTGCCCGGAAACAATACAGAGGCGCGACGCTCAGGGTGAAGTTGGATGGCATGGCTAGGGTGTGGTGGCGGGCAGGTCCCGGAGGAGGAAGGCGCGGTAGCGTTTGTGGTCGGCCCAGGGGAGCAGTTGGAGGACGATTGATTCAGGCTCGGGAACATCCTCCTGGCGTCGGATGTCATCAAGGTAGCGGCGGAGCCACATAAATCTAGGCAGTCGGAAGCCGGCATCGGCGATGCGCTGGATGACGTCATGGGGCTCGGGTGGTTCAGAAGGGTCCCAGTCGTCGGAGACGGCTTCGGCGATGCGGCGGAGCTTGAGGATCGCGAGTTCGGGGGCGAACTTGCGCTTGAGGGCGTTGATGCGGCGGCGGAGTTCGGAGATGGTCATGGGAATACCTCGGGGTTGATGGTCTGAATGTGGCGATTTTGGCGGAATCCCGCTCATTTCCGCTCATTTACGCTCATTTCTGGTCATTTGAGTAGAGCGGCAGGGTGCGACGCGGGGGTAAATGGGGGCTGATCGGGTGGTTTCGAGGATGAAAATGACGGTTTTGGCGGGCCAGTGGGAGGGTTTGGGGGAGCGGCGATAGGGATGAGCATGGGACGGGCTAGTGGTTCGACCCGCCAGAGGCGGACCTACGGCAGGCCCCCGCCAGAGGCGGACGTTCCGCACCATGAGCGTGAGTTGGGTGGTTGGCTAGTTAAATGGTAAGGATAGGCGGCAGGTAGCGGCAAGAGGGGAAGTGTCATTGTGTCGAGCACGAGGTCCGCCATAGGCGGATTCTTTCGCTGGAATGACGGATGGTTGGGGCGGAAATGACAGGAAAGTAAACCACCTAAATTGCAACGCTACCGACGCCAATCACACTACTTGACGGGACGTAACCGTTGGATCCACGCAGTTCGTGAATTTCACCACGTCGCGGCCGGGACTGTGGACCACCGACTCCCGCAAGTGCCACGTCAACCTGGCCGTGCTGGACAGCGATTGGGAGGCCGAGTTCTGCCGGGTGGTGGAGTCCCATCCTGCGGGTGGACGACGGCCACGATGATCCCCTGAACCTCATCGTGGAGATCAAGGGCTATCGCGGCGAGGACGCCGTGGAGAAGAAGAACACCAGGGAAGCCTACTGACTGCCCGGCGTGAACGCCGCCGGCGAGTTCGGACGCTGGGCCTTCGCCGAATTCACCGACGTGTACGAAACCGAAAACGGTCTGCGCCAGTTGATTGATTCACACGCTGCCCTGCAAGTACACTAACATAGTGTACGCGAACACTGCACGAATCCCGCCGAGGTCACGATGAAAAACATTACGCTCAGCGCCGACGAGTCCCTGATTGAGGCCGCGCGCCGCAGGGCTGCCGCAGAGAACACCACCCTCAACGCCATGTTCCGCAAGTGGCTGGCGGACTATGTGGACCGGCAGCGGCAGGCCGAGAAGGCCATGGCAACTATACGACAGATGCAGGCGCTCTATGGAACCGGCGGCCGCAAATTCACCAGGGAAGAAATGAATGAGCGCTGAAAATTTCCTGGATACCAACGTTATTATCTATATGCTCGACGAAACTGACGTGGATAAGCGAAAGCGGGCCGAGGCGCTGGTGAACGAAAACTTGGAACAGGGTAACGGTTGCATCAGCTTTCAGGTCGTCCAGGAGACGATAAACGTACTTGTTCACAAATTGGGGTTCCGGACCGAAGATTTGCGGCAGATGCTCGAACGAGTCCTCATCCCCCTGTGGCAGGTCCATCCCACGGAAGCCCTGTACCACGACGCCATCTCCCTCCAGGGACGCTACGGGTTCTCCTTCTACGACTCTCTCATCGTGGCCGCCGCTATTGAGGCCGGATGCACGCGCCTGTACAGCGAGGACTTGCAGCATGGGCAGCAGATCCAGCAGCTGACCATACTCAATCCCTTTGAAACCGCCACCGGAACATCACAACCATGACCAGCGCCAGAAGGACCGGAAACCGCCGCTTGGTTGCCCATCCTGAGCCAACCACCGTACAGCCGATCGATAGTCTCAGAAGTTTCCAGCCCCAGGATGATGCCGTTCACTACGGTGACGGCAATGATGAAGTATTCGAACCAAGCAGCGTTGACCGCTCGTGCAGCGAAATCTACAAGTCGGTACATAACCGACGCCGGTGGTCAGTCCGCCGGCAGGTTGAACACCACGTTGCCGTCAAGGTCGCGGCGGTGGTTGGCCAGGGCTGCCATCATGCGGTTCAGTTGCTGCACTTCGGCGATGAGGCCGTCCACCTTGGTGTTGAGATCGTCCACCTGGCGGCTCATGCGACCCCAGACGTACAGCCCGCGACCCACCAGCGCAATCAGCGTCAGCCCGACGCCCAGGGCCGCCAAGAGCAGGTAAAGTTGGGATGCGGCAATCGTTTCCACTGCGTTCTTTCCGCGTCATTGGTGGCCGCATTATAAGGTAGGGGCAACCACAAGGGTTGCCCCTACACAGTTCACAACTCGGCTACCCTCTGAAAATGCCGGTAATCGGCTGGTGGCCGGCGTTCTCTTCGTAGGGTTCCTCGCGGTATAGGGACAGGTCCTTCAGCACCGGGATGTCTTGGATGGAAAACAGCACCGCGCCGTCGGAGCCCTCGTTGGCGTGCTCGTGCCACACCCACGGCGGAACCACGAAGAAGTCGCCCTCGCTCCAGTCGAACCGCTGCCCGTCGATTACGCTGTAGCCCTCGCCCTGGTACACCTGATACACGGCGCAACTGGTCTGCCGATGCGCCCGCGTGCGGATGCCGGGGCGGATCATCTGCGCCCAGCAGGTCATGGAACGGAGCACCGGGCCGCCCGTGACCGGATCGCTGAACTCCATCGCTACGTCGTCGAAGGGGCTGGCGTCAACTTCGGCCAGCCGTTGCAGCGCCTCGTAGGTCTTGTCCCACTTGTAATGCCACAGCGGGGAGTAGTCCACCTTCGGATCCTCCCACGCCGGTCGCAGCGCGCCGGAGGCAAACTTGCGCTCCGACTCGGCCACGCCGACGATGGGCTGCTGGTCCTCGGGGTATGCCTCGTAGAAGTTGGCCCGCAGGTAGCGCACCAGCGGCACGTCCAGCCCGTCCAGCCAGATCATCGGCTCGCTGCCCTCGTTGGCGTGGTCGTGCCACGTCCAGGATGGCGTCAGGATCAAATCGCCCGGCTCCATCCAGCACTTGTCGCCCTCTACGGTGGTGTACGCGCCTTCGCCTTTCAGGATCCAGCGTATGGCCGTGGGCGTGTGGCGATGCGCCGGCGCGCACTCGCCGGGCAGCAGCAGTTGCAGCGCGGCGGTGATGGTATGCGTCGTGCCGCGATCCAGCCCCGGCGTCGCCAGCCGCAGCGTGCGCCGCTCCACGTCCCGGTCCGGCGTCACTAGCTCGCCGCTCTTCAGCACCAGCGGCTCCACTTCGGCCCAGCGCCACAGGTACGGCTCCATGACGGGCAAAGGCTGGCCTTCGCCTTGCAACCATCCGGGCTTGAGCTGGATCTGGTCGGTTGTTTCGTAATACTGTCGCTCGTCTTCGGTGCGTATCGTATCCGGTAGCGCCATCGGGTTGCCTCCTCTCGCGGGGTCTCGCCGCTGTCTTCCGTCGCTTCACTGGTACCTGTGCGGATTGTAGTCGTGTCCGCGCGATATGTCACGTTGGGCCACTGTCATTGCGAGCGAAGCGCGGCAATCTCGCCGCCGGATGGAGCGTCGCCCCAACCCCACGCTCGCACTCAATGTTAGAATCAGCCACGCGCTCCAGGCGCACCACCAACCGACCCAACACAACCCCCAGCCGTGGAGGACAATCATGGCCCGACTACCCATCGTTACGCGAGACATGGTGCCCGCAGAATTCCAGGACGCCTTCGACGAATTGACCCGCGACACCGGCGGAACCATCACCGGCGGCCCCTACTCCATCGCCATCAACAGCCCCGAAATGGCGCGCCGTCGCAGCAGCCTCACCAACTACCTGCGTTTCGAGAGCACATTTTCCAAGGCCATCCAGGAATTGGCGATTCTTGTAACGGCCCGCAACTTCGACTGCCCCTACATCTGGAACGCCCACGCTCCGGCCGCCCGCCGCGAGGGTGTGGCCGACGCCCTGGTGGACGCCATCCGCGACCGCAAGCCCCTGCCAGCGATGTCCGCCGGTGAGCAGGCCATCGTCAACTTCTGCAACGAGTTCTACGCCAACCACCGCATCTCGGGGTCAACCTTCCAGATCGCCCTGGAGCAGTTCGGCGCGCAGCATCTGGTGGAGATCACCGCGCTGATGGGCAACTATGCCCAGACCGCGTTCTTCCTCAACGCCTTCGAGGTTGAACTCCCCGCCGACCGGACAGAGCCGGTACTGCCGGTGTCATAGCGCCCGTCCTTGCCGTTCCGCCGGCTACTCCAGGCTGCGCAGCAGGCTGCCGAAGCCGTCGATGGGCTTCGTCCATCCCAAATGACGCAAGGCCATCCAGATGGTGGCCTGGTTCACGGTGATGACCGTCTTGCCCAGCCGCTGCTCCAGCGCCTCCGCCGCGTCCAGCGCGCGCCACGCCGTGCCGGGCAGGAAGATGGTGTCGGCGGCGTCCTGGGCGACTTCGGCGGCGAAATCGACGATGGCCTGCGGCGGGTCCATGTCGATCTCGCGCGGGTTCATGGAGTCCTCCATCCACGGCGCGCCGTCCGCGCTCAACACCTCGAACCCGGCTTCTTCCATCAGCGGCTTCAGGCGATTCCGCAGGTGGTAGTTGCGGTAGGGGCCGGCGATGCTCAGCTTGCGGCTGCCCATGTGCCGCATGGCGGCGATGCACGAACTGACGGCGGTGATGGATTCGACCCCGCTGGCGTCGGCCATGAGCTTCGCCATCGACCGGTCGTAGGCCATGTACCCCTTGTGCCACGTGCCGGAGGTGCAGGCGTACACCAGCACGTCGGGGCCGATGTTGGACAGGGCGCTGGCGCCTCGCACCACGTCGTCGTTCATCTTCGTGATGTCGAATCCGAACAACGCCGTTTCCACCTCGTTGGCCTCGGCGCTGCTCATGCTGAGCCGGTGGCCGGAGTCGGTGGAACTATCCGGCTGGCTGCCCCACGCGCCGTTCCACATCCGCTCAAAATGCACCGTAATCTCCGGCGGCACCACCCGGTAAAAGTCGGGTTCAACCACCGGGTTGGTGGCGGGCACCAAGGCCCCGATGCGGCGTGTATTGGTCAAATCTGTCATTTTCCGCTGCTCCAATCCGTAATTCGGGCGTATTATACAATTCCCGCCTGCGTCTCACGTGTACCCGCTTTTGTCATTGCGAGCGAAGCGCGGCAATCTCGTCGAATGTGGAAAAGGAGCAAAAGCATGGGTTGGTCCAACAACCATCCGAACGGTCTGATTCACTACAACCCCCAGCAGGCTTACCGGGGCTACACGCTGGTGACCAACCTCAACAGCCACGAGTCCCGTCTTATCGACATGGAGGGCCGCATCTGCCACGTCTGGCGTTCCGACCAGGGCATCAGCTATTCGTACCTGCTGCCCAACGGCAACCTGCTGCTGCGCACCGGACCGGCGGCGGAGACTTCGTTCCTGGAGCGTCCGGAGATGCAACTGCTCCCGCGTGGCGGGCGCACGGTGTCCGGAGCCATCCTGGAGCTTGACTGGGACGGCAACGTCGTTTGGGAATACCGGTATCCGCTGCTGCACCACGACTTCGAGCGGCTGCCCAACGGCAACACCCTCGTGCTGACGTGGGAACTGATTCCCGAGGAAATATCGCAGCGGGTCAAGGGCGGGCACGACGACGGCGAGAGCCGGGGCATGTTGGGCGACGTGGTGCGCGAGATCACTGCGGCCGGCGACGTGGTGTACGAATGGACATCGTGGGATCATCTGGACTTCGATGAGGACCGGATCGGCTTCCCGGAAGGGCGCGAGGAGTGGACGCACCAGAACGCCCTGAACGTGACGCCCGACGGCGACCTGCTGGTCAGTTTCCGGCAGACCGACACCGTGGGCATTGTTGACAAAGCCACCGGCGAGTTCCGTTGGAAGTGGGGCCGTGGGAATATCTCCCGCCAGCATCATCCCACCATGCTGTCCAACGGAAACGTGCTCCTCTTCGACAACGGCCCGCACAAACAGGGCGTCACCCACTCCCGCGTCATTGAAATCAATCCCGAAACCGATCAAATCGTCTGGGAGTACCGGGGCGACCCGCCCATATCTTTCTACAGCTACCACATCAGCGGAGCCGAACGCCTGCCCAACGGCAACACGCTGATCTGTGAAGGCGCGCCGGGCCGCATCTTTGAGGTAACGCCGGCCGGGGAAATCGTGTGGGAGTACATAAATCCGTTCCTGGGGCAGAGCGGTTTCGGCGTCGGCGGTTCCATCTCCGGCCTCGCCAACTCCGTGTTCCGCGCCCACCGCTACGGCTACGACCATCCCGCGCTGGCCAGCCGGGACCTCGACCCCGACCGCTACGCCAACTTGAATCGGCTGTATGCGTAAACCCGAGAGGCGCACCTGCGAGGGTGTGCTGAGCGGGGTATAATCCAATCCAGCGCCTGCCACATCGCGGGCCAACCGCGCACTCACCGGACCCGGCGAGGCTCAGCATGACCACCGCCAAAACGCCCAAATCTCTCCCCACCTACCGACTGCCGGACACTCCCTTTATTCCCGACGAGAAGATGACCGTATTTGACCATCTCACCATCACCGGCAGCGCTCATTTCCTGGTCCAATATCTCGGCAACCTCGACACCACCGTGATGGGTGGCGACCGCTACCTCACGACGGTTCTGCCCGCCGAGCTCGCCGACATGACCGGCGTGCCCTATCCCGACATGCTGGTGTCCTTCAACGCCTACCCCGAAGTCTTCCGCGCCCGCAACGGCTATGTGATAGCAGAGCAGGGCAAGCCGCCCGATTTCGTGCTGGAAGTCGCCTCGGAATCGACTGGCCGCCGGGACACCGTGGACAAGCGCATCACCTACGCCGCCCTGGGCATCCCTGAATACTGGCGCTTTGACGAGACCGGCCAGTTTCACGGCGCCCCGCTGGCCGGGGACCTACTGGTGGGTGGACAGTACGAGCCTATCCCGATTGATGAACTGCCTGACGGCAGCCTACAGGGGCACAGCGCCATCCTGAATGTTGACGTGCGCTGGGTGGACGGGAATCTGGTCTGGTACGACCCCGCCACCGGCGAGCCCGTCGCCACCTTCGAGTCGTTACGGCAATCCTTCGCCGAGGAAAGCGAAGCCCTGAATCGGGAAAAGGAGGCTCGCATCCAGGCCGAAGCCAGAGTTCGAGAATTGGAGGAACAAATCCGTCGGCTGCGGGACGAATAAGCGCCGCGAACCGACGTTGGGCAGGTGCAGTTTGCGCATATTGGTAATCGGAGCCAGCGGTTTCATCGGGCGGTACGTGATGCGCCGGCTTGGCGCGTCGCCGGACCACGACGTGGCCGGAACCTACGGGTCTCAACCGCCCGCCGATGATGGCAACGCCTGGCATCAGGTCGAACTGACGGACACTGCGGCGCTTGAGCGACTGTTCGATGAGACCCGGCCCGAGGCGGTGATTCACCTTGCGGCCATCGCCGACATCGGTGCGTCGGAGCGCGACCCAGAGCGTGCCACCGCGGTCAACGTATCCGCAACTTCAACGATTGCCCGGCTCTGCGAACAGCGCGGCGCTCGATTGGTCTTCTTGTCCACCGAGTGCGTGTTCGACGGCCAACGCGGATTCTACCGCGAGGACGAAACGCCGCGGCCCACGACCCACTACGGCCGCACCAAGTGGGAGGCCGAGCAGGAGGTAGCCTGGGAGGCCGCTTTCTGGAGCGTGGTGCGCACCAGCATCGTGTACGGCTGGCCGCATCCCGGCAAGCGCAACTTCGCCCCGTGGCTCATCGAGAACCTGCGGAACGGCCGGCCTTACCACGCGCCTACCGACGTCCTCCGAACGCCCGTGTACGTCGAGCATCTCGTCGATGGCATCGTGCGGGCCGTTGAAGGAGGGCATCCGGGCATCCTGCACATCGCCGGCCGCGATTGGGTCAGCATGTACGAATTCGCCGTCGCCATCGCCGATGCGTTCCAGCTGGACGCCAACCTGGTGCAACCGATGGATGCGGATGCCCAGGCGCGCGCCGGAGCGTCAATCCACCCCGACCGGCTGGGCCTGGATTGCCGGGAAACGATGCGTCAACTGGGCCTGCCCCATCCGGGCATGGCAGAAGGCATCGCCGCGCTGAAAGCCGACGCGCCGGAACGCTAATGACCGCCATCCTCATTCACTGTCATTGCGAGTCCGCCTATGGCGGACGCGGCAATCTCGCCATCAGGAGGAATCACCTCTGGATTTCCGCCTCAACCGGGAAATCAAGGCGTACTGCAACGATTTCGCCACCGCTCGACAACTGCTCAGCAGCCACGGCGCAACGTTCGTCGAGGTCAAGGAGCAGGTGGATTACTACTATCGCCTGCCGCCCGCGGACTCAACCGATGGCACGCGCCGGCTGAAGCTCCGCATTGAGCACGGCAAGGGTGAACTGATCTACTATCGCGAGGGACAAGAGGCCGGCGCCCGCATCAGCCGGTTTCAAACGGCGTCAACCGATGATCCCATGATGGGCGACGTGCTGGCCGCGGCCATCGGCGTCAGGGCCGTCGTCCGCAAGCAGCGAGAACTGTGGCGCAAAGATAACGTCGTCTTCAACCTGGACACAGTGGAAGGCATCGGCCATATCCTCGAGGTGGAGGTCCAGGCGCAGGATGGCTGCGACATAGACCTCCAGATCAGCGAGTAGCAACGCCTCTTCAAACCGTGCCTCGGCGAGCGCATCATCGGCTCCAACGAGGACTTGGTTGTCGCCGCTAATCCCCCGCCTTGATAAATTCGGCGACCCGCTCGGCAATCATCATCGTGGTCACGTTGGTGTTGGCCCGCACCACGTCCGGCATGATTGACGCATCGGCAACGCGCAGGCCGTCCACGCCGCGCACGCGCAGCCGGGTGTCCACTACCGCCATCGCGTCGTCGTCCGGCCCCATCTTGCAGGTGCCGGAGATGTGATACGACGTGCTGATGTTGCGGCGCAGCCAGGCGTCCAGCGTCTCGTTGGATTCCAAATCGGCCACCGTGGGCGCGGTGATCTCGTCGATAATGTCGTCGTAGGCGCTGTTCTGCAACAGCGATACGCAGAGTCGCACCGCCTCTCGCAGTCGTATCCGGTCCCAGTCCTCCTCCAGGTAGTGATAGTCCATGCTGGGCTGCACGTGCGGGTCGCTGGACTCCAGCCGCAGCTCGCCCTTGCCGGCCGCCAGGTACAGGCCGCAGTTGACGGTGTGGGCCGGATTGTCGTCCCGCACCACCGTGTTCAGCGATGCCGGCGAAAGGATCATGTCGTTGGGCGTATCCGACCCGGTGGCGGTGTAGCGCAGCCGCAGCGCCCTCATCCCGTTGGGGTCCTGGGGAACGCCCTCCTTGACCATGTAGCGTACCGACACGTTGGGGTGGTCGCGCATGTTCTGACCGACGCCGGGCGACTCCACCACCACGGGGATGCCGTGGGCGCGCAGCTGGTCGGCCGGCCCAATGCCCGACAACATCAGCAGTTGCGGCGAACCCACCGCGCCGGTACAGAGGATGATCTCGTCGCCCTCGACGACGAAGGTCTCGCCGCCGCTTTCGACCTCCATCCCAACCGCTCGCGTAGAGCCGGCCGCGTCATGCTCCAGGACGATGCGCCGGGCCTGCGCGTTGGGGCGGATGGTCAGGTTCAGCCGGTGGCGCGCCATATCGACGTAGCACAGGGCCATGCTCATGCGCACGCCGTCGATGTTGTTCTCCGCGCGGAGACTGACGCCGGTGGCCTCGGGATTGTTCACGTCGGGATGGAACGGGTAGCCCATGCCGGTGGCGGCCTGGAAGAACGCCTCTTGCGACGGCGGCCAGGTCTCGCGCTGGTGATGGCGCACCGGAACCGGCCCGTCGGTGCCGTGGAAGTCGTCGTGAAAATCGGCGTCGTTCTCCAGACGGCGGAAGTAGGGCAGGCACTCGACGTAACCCCAGCCGTCGTTGCCCCACGACTCCCAGGTGTCGTAGTCCTCGGGCGCGCCGCGGATGAAGGTCTGGCCGTTGATAGCGCTGGAGCCGCCCAGCACGCGGCCGCGCGGCACGGGCATCGGCTCGGGCTGCTCCGGCGTGCCAATGCCGGTGAAGGACCAGTTGAAGGGCGAACCGGCGGCGCGGGCCTCCAGGTTCACCGTGCCCCAGCCCAGCTTGAGCATCTCAGGCAGATGGTCAAAGTCTGGATAGTCCGGCCCGGCCTCAAGCAGCAGGACGGAGCGGTCAGGGTCCTCGGAGAGTCGGGCGGCGACGATGCACCCGGCGGTGCCGCCGCCGACAACGATGTGGTCATACTTCATGGGGATGGCTCCCTACGTGAGTTGGATGGGTGGGGGCATTGTACATGGTGGGGGTGGGGGAAAGTTCAGGGCGGGCAGGCTTTCGTTTCAGCCGATTATGCGACCCGCTAGAGCTATGGTTCCGACACTACCAATGCATCAGTTTCGCAGGACTTGGGTGGGGATATGGACTCCTAAGGGGCGTGCATTTTGATTACACACTGGGCTAATTTATCCCCGATCGGAGCGGATGCTGGTTCGTTGTACATCGGAAGTCCGATACCTGCACAATGGGAAGGATCTGCTGGTCCGCTCTCATCAGCGGGTTGCGGATCCTCAACGAAACGTAGGGAAATCACGCGCGATTTGGCAGATTCTGCAACGAACTCCGCGAAACCGGATCCCTCAGGTCGATTTCTCATGCGGCACAGGAGCTTGGCCTCCTCAATCTGCTCACTATCCGATAATTTTGATAAAGCAGCACATTCGGGCCAATTGACGGATAACTCAGTTTCGGCTTCTCGCGTTTTAGTCTTGGGGCGCAACCGAAACGCCATACCGTCGACCTCTGCTTGCTCCCAATTATGCACGTGCCTATCTCGAACAAACCGCAGGAGGTGGCTATCGTCCGGTAACTCTTTCCTACTCATGAACGTTAGACTGGCGCCATCCCTCGTTGCTGGACATCCTTTAGGGCATCTATGACCGTGAGTCGCGGGTATTCGTCAGGGATGTGACCACCTTCAAAAATAGCTAGTTCCACTTGGTCATTACCGAGAAACTCCACGTTAACACGGTCGCCGTTCTCCCCACGCCACACCACCCTGAGACTGCCATCATCACCAAGCACCAGACTACCCTGTTGCCAATCGGGAACCAAATTGACGAAATTCCAAAAATCATCTTCGGACGAGGGATTTATGTCGACTTCATCTTTTTTACCGTCAGCGCGCAGGTATTCAATTCGGTTTTGGTAAGCGGAAACGCGTTCAAGAGGCAAGTTTTCAGAACTGCGCCCAGCCACTCCCGGAAAATGGTCCGCAGTCAAATCCAACGAACGACCGTGCCACACAAAAGTATGCGCAATAGCGGTTGCATTTAGTTGCGGTTCAATCCGGCGACCTACGCTGATTCCCTTGCCTTCGAACACGTAGACGGCTCGATTTGTCGGGAATCCGAAGTCTGCGTTCGTACCACTCGAGTTCGGCGACAGACTCCAATACCCCAGCTGAGGTGTGGTGACTGGGATTTCTCGGAGTCGGGTGTTGCCCAACTGTTCAGGCAACGTTAATTCTTCGGCGGTCGCCCATGCATTTCTTCTAGCCACCATGTGAGCCACCTGCTTTCTGCCAAAATGCTTGCCAATCTTCCTCTGCGATATTGAAAGCCTCCAACGTTCGTTTTGGCACGTCAAATCGGAAATCCGCTTGCTCCTCATGCTGATGGACCTGGCGCCGGAGGAGGAACAGCAAAACTTTGATATGCTCGTTGCTCATACGGACGGTGCCCAGATGTAGGTGCTCGGGGATTTCCCCATCAGGGTGCGCGGGACCTCGCACATAGAATTGCAGACTCGTTCCCCAATCGCTGATGGACAGCGCTGTGGAATCTGAGTAAACGTCGAAAGGTTCAGGCATTGACTTCCTCATACATAGTCGCAATTGCGCGATGCTACTCGGTGAAGGCCTATTCGGTCAACCACCCGAAACTGGGAACTAGAGCCATATCGCGCATTTCTAATGGTATCACGCAGTAACGATCGCGATCTTGTGCATCCTAGCGTGTGTATGAGCATTGATGCGTGGACGGTTCAGGAAACACAAATGACGTATCGAATCAATTAATCGACGGACTTTGACCACCCCAGACGCCTCGGAATCAGCATCATAGTGATCCGCCTTGCCATCGGCTCGTGCTCCACCGCCAGATGTTCCCGATGGGTGCAATGGCGGTCCATCATACCTACCGCCACGACGCCGTTTCCAATTCATTTCCCGCCAATGCCTCTACACTATAACCTACAACGCCGCGAGAGGCTTACAGGTTTGCCCCATGAAACCGCCTCACATCGACATACATCTGCCCGATTGGGCGGCCGAGGACATCGCCGCCAAGAGTCGGGACTTGGGCATCCGGCCCGACGAGTTCGTGCGCTCTCTAATCTGCTCGAACGTCGAGGGCTTCGAACCGCACAGCGCTCGGCACTTCTCCGTTCCGGCATCCATGGAACAACGCCTGGTTGGCGACGGCTTCATGGTGATAAGTCGCACTCCCGAACAAGTTGTGCTTGCGCCCACTAAGGACGTACCGTTCGAGGAGGCTCTGGCTGCATTCCAGGCTAACGGACTCAACGAGGAGCAGGTGCTGGAGATCATCGAATCATGACGCTGTGGCGCACAATATACGACACCAGTGCCGTCCTCTCCTCGATGACTCCCGCTCCAAATCGGGGGTCTATTATTTGGCACTGGATGGGATCTGAGGCATACGACGTGTTACCGTTGCGCAAACCACAGACGCTTGGAGACGCCATGCCAGCAGACCGCGAACGACCTGAACCGAATTACGATCCATTTCCGCCCGGCCAGAACCGCCGCGCCACCGTCACCGAGGTGGACGTGGAGGACATGGGCAACATGCTGCGGCGCGCCTTCGTCGGGCGGGACGTGAAGTTCACCATCTACTGCGACGAGGGGCCCAACGTCGGCGGCAACCACACGGCCCCCGCGCCGCTGAGCTATTTCGCCGCTTCCATCGCCTTTTGAGAGATGACCCAGATCGAGAGGTACTCTCGAATGATGAATGTGGCAATCACCGGCGTCCGCGCGCACATCGCCGTGCATTTCGGGCTGGAGGGTTCGGTGCTGGCGGGCACTATCCAAGCCAGCGCGCCCAAGGTGGAAACCAACTACGAGATCGAGTCTCCCGACGACCCGGAGCGTGTGGCGGCAGTGCTGCGCAACGCCCGCAACGGCTGCTGGGTGCGGGCGGCGGTCGCCAATCCCACGCCCTTCGAGGATAAGTCAACCCTCAACGGAGAGCCGATCTACTTCGACTGACTACCACCCCAAACTCTCCGGTATCAAAATCATCGTAATCCGCCCCACCACCGGCTCGTGCTCCATCACCAGGAACTTGCCGATGGGCGCCGGCCCGGAGCCACGGCCCTCCAGCCAGCGGTCGTGCCGCTCCAGGGTGTGGCCGCGCGTGCGTGCCTCCGCTTCCGCCAGCGTGGGGCAGATTTTCTGCGTGCCCGCTACCAGGATCACCCGGCGCGCGCCGTAGGCGAAAGCGCCGATCTGGCTGCCGGAACCGCTGGCGACGACGATCTCGCCCGTCTCCGCGATGGCCTGCACGCTGCCCACGAAGTAGTCGGCGGTGGTGGTCGTCCGGCGAAACTCCCGCTGCGCTGCCGCGTCGGGCTGCGCCAGCATCTGGTCGTGCAAGTTGATGTAGCGGTCGTTGCCGTGCATGTACTCGGTGTAGCCGATGGTGTCCAGCGTCTCCGACGTGCTGACGAACACCTCGCAGCCCTCGGGAACCAGTTCCTTCAACCTGGCCAGCGCCGCCTCCCGGCTCTCCACCAGCACGGCCTCCACGTTGCGCGCCGCCAGCGCCTCAATGGTGCGGCTGATCGATTCGGCGGATGCCGGCGTGTAGGTTGCGTCCGTGGACATACTTCCGTCTCCTGATATGTCAGTGATTTGCGCTCACCCGTCTGTCATTGCGAGTCCGCCTCCGGCGGACGCGGCAATCTTGATCGGGTAATAGCCTACCGTATATCCAACTCGGTTATCTGATCACAACCCATAGCGTCGATAGCCCGATTGATTTCGTCCAAGTGCTGGCGCAGCGTAGGCCAGGAGTTGGTTGTTGATTCTCCAATGATTGAATCTGGTGGGAGAGGACAGCATCCACCTGCGGGCGCGTGACGCCGGGGAACCATTCCAGAAACTCATCGACGGTGGCTCCGTCTTTCAGGTTGTTGAAGAGTGCGGAGACCGGAACCCTGGTGCCTTTGAATATCCACGCTCCGCTGACCTTGCCGGGCTTGCTCTCAATTGCCGCGCACGTGTTCCATTCGTTCATGGCCGTCACCTGTGTGATCGTTGTGGATGTACGGATATTCTACAAGGAAGCAGTTTGTCATTGCGAGTCCGCCTCTGGCGGACGGGGCAATCTCGCTTGCAGCGACGATCTACCCGCCCGGCCGCAGGTTGGGCATCACCTCATCCACGAACAACCCCATGCACCGCATTACCTGCTCCGGTGTCAGGTCGCCCCATGCGAAGATTGGGCAGAAGTAGTTGATGCCCGTCTCGTTGATGGCGCGCTGCACCCGCTCCCGCACGGTGTCCGGCGTGCCCACGATTATCACGTCCCGCGCTTCCAGCGAGTCGAAATCCCGCATTGCGCCCAGGCGGTCGAGGCCGTTCTTGGCCCACAGGTAATCGATGTTGTGGAACCACGTGCGGTAGGCCGCTTTCGCCTCCGCCCGGGCCTGCTCGTCGGTGTCGGCGACGTACAGGTGGCGCACCAGCCCCAGCTTGGGCGCGGCCACGTGGCTGTTCATCCCGTCGGACAATCGGTCGGCGTGCCAGACCTGCTTGTACAGGTCGTAGTGCGCCTTGACGCCGGCGTTGTCGGCGAAGACGGTGCAGGTGTTGAAGCCGTGCTGCGCCATCCACGGCACCGTCTCGATGTTGTTGCTGGCGTACCACAACGGCGGATAGGGCTTCTGGTGCGGCGCAATCCACAGTTCGATGTCCTGGTAGTTGTAGTGCTTGCCCTGGTGATTGAGCATCCCCGTGGTGAAGCCCCGCGTGAACATCTCCATCTGCTCGTTGAACATCTCCCAGCTGATTTCCAAGTCCACGCCGAACTCCGCCGCCTCTACGGGCGAGACACCTCGGCCCACGCCCAAATCCAGCCGTCCGTTGCTCAGGTTGTCCAGCATACAGATCTCGTGGTACAGCCGGATGGGGTTGTAGAAGGGCAGCAGGAACACCAGCGGCCCCAGCCGCAAGTTGGTTGTGCGCTGCGCCGCCGCCGCCAGGAACACCGCCGGCGAGGGCGACACGCTCAGCGGCGTGATGTGATGCTCGGCCAGGTGGTAGCTGTAGAACCCGCTCCGGTCGGCGTACTCCAGCATCCTGAGCCGGTTCTCGAAAATCTCGCTGGGCGCCGACTTGTCCCACTCGATCCAGTCGAACAGCCCGAACTCCAGCGTATCGTTAAGCGCGGCAGCCTGCGTCATAGCTCACCTCCCTAATCCGCCACCAGCGGCAGCGACGGGTCGGCAGCGTACTCCGACATTGAAGCGTCGTACACCGCCACGTTTTCGTATCCCAGCATGGCGAGCACGAAAGCGTCGTTGGATGCCGCGATGCCGCCGCCGCAGTAGGTAACGACGCGCTGCGCGGGATCCGCGCCGGCATCTGCGAACAGCGCGGCCAGCTCCTCCGCCGGCCGGTAAAGGCCGGTGTCGGAATCAATCAACTCGCCCGACGGTACGTTGGTTGCGCCGGGGATGTGGCCGGCCCGCCCGTAGGCACGTCCGCCATCCGCGCCCGAATGCTGGTCGCGTCCCAGCGCGTTGATGAGACAACTGCCGCCGCCCGACTCCATGAACGCCTTGACCTCGGCAAGGTCCGCAAAGCGCGCGGGATCGTGGGTTGGGTTGAAGGTAGCGGGCGCGTATGTCGCCGCATCTGTGGAGACGGGGCGGCCTTCAGCCGTCCACCGAGTCCAGCCGCCATCCAGCACCACCGCGCCGGTGCAGCCCATGGACCGGAACATCCACCAGAACCGCGCCGCCCACTGCGATCCCAGACGGTCGTACAGCACCAGCCTGGACGACTCGGAAATGCCGTGCCGGCCGGCCGCGTCAGCGAACGCCTCCGCCGAGGGCATCATAAAACGGTAGGGTTGGTCGTTGTCGGAGAACTCGGCCTGTAGCTCGAGAAAGCCGGCGCCGGGGATATGCCCGGTGTCGTACTGAGACCGCCCCGACTCGGCGCGGACACTGCCCTCACCACGGTGCAGGAACACCGTCGTCTCGAAGACGCGGACGTCGTCGTCCCCCAGGTGCGCCGCCAGCCAATCGGTCGCAACCAGATACTCAGGATGCGCGAATGCCATAATCAACTCCAGCCGTTCCGGCCCCGTCGTGAATGTTGGTTAGTTGGTTATTGGTTTGCGCCCTAGTATCGCCGCGCCGCGCCCCATCCGCAACCGGCTCCGCTAATCCCTAACTGCCCGCCACACGTAGCCCTCCCGGTTTCCCAAAAGCCGTCCTCTCTATGTTTCACGTCGTGGTTATCGGTGAACGAGATTCTACAGGCCCGTGAATCCTCTATAGGTTTCTTGCACGCGCATTTGCTGTACTTTAGTCTATGACCTGACCCATAGCCAACACTTGGCAGAGAAGTATGGCTGGTTGGACGATGACGACCTGATGCCTTAAGGGATAGAGCGGCGACCATGCAAGGTTTTGATTTCGGAAACCACATCTCTATTCTGTTTCTCGGCGTCATCGTCGGCAATCTGTTGGCTCCCATTTTTCTACCACCCATCACCGGGGCAGTCTGCGGCGTATTCATGCCGAATATCAACCCCGACCACGGTGTGGGGCAGGGTTTCAAGGCAGTGCTCGTGAGTCTGGGTTTGGCCGCGCTCTGGACCTTTTTGTTTTTGTTGGGGTCGGAGAATTTGGAGCGGCCCAATTTCAACGTCTTATTCGGCGGGTGGGCGGCGACCAACCTGTGTGGCGTAGTACTTGCCTTTTACCTTTGCCGCAACATGAGCGACTATCGGAAATTTGAGCACATCGCCAATCGCCGACGGAGATAGCCAGTTGCCGTCGCCGCACCAGCAAAAGCCTTCGCCGAGAGCATCATAAAACGGTAGGGCTGGCCGTTGTCGGAAAACTTGGCTTGTAGATCCAGGGACAGAAAGTCGGGAACGTGTCTCTTCTCATACTCGTCTGTCCCGACTCCGCGCGAATCGTGCCCCTTCTCATCACCGCAAACCGTCTGACTCGGCTCAACCCTGCACAGGCGACTGCACGTAGTCCCTGCGATTGCGTCTAAAAACGTTGTCCCGTAGGTCAATCGCGTGGTCTTCGGTGACCGAGATTCCGCAGTCTCGTGAATCCTCAATCTGATTCCCCGAAACGGTGTACTTGCGTGGTGGCGCGTCGTCGCTCGACGGTCGGTTCGGGTCGGCGTCGCTCCAAAGACGGATTCCGTTGCGGTTGCGCTCAATGCGGTTATCCTCGATACGATTGTCCCGCCCGTGCTCGATGGCGATGCCGTCGAACCGGTTGGCGCGCACTTCGTTCCCCCGAACCGTGGTGTCCGTCGAATAGCCCAGCCAGAACCCATAGTTGGAGAAGTTGGCGATGTTGCCCTCGAACACGTTCCCCAAGGAGAACACCGCCTCAAAAGCGTTGTTGGGCGAATAGCTGCCGTCGTTGCCCGCAATGAAGTTGTCGTTGGACGGCGGGAGGTTGTGCGCCCGGATGAAAAACCCGTCGCCGCTGTAGCGCAGGCTGTTGCCCGTGATCCGGTTCCGGTTGGATCCATGCTCCAGCAGAATCCCCGCCGAGTCCGCCGTGTCGCACCAGAAGCGATCCGTGTAGCGGATGCAGTGCTCCGCCGCGTTGTCCGCCACCTCGTTGTCGCTGGATGTCAGCAGGTAGATCCCCACGTTGCCGCAGTAGGAGGCAGTGTTCCCCCGGATGACGTTCCGCTCCGACCGCACCAGGCTGATGCCGTTGAAATTGTTGCTGACCAGGTTGCCCTCTATCACGCTGTCCTGTACATGGCGCAGGTGTATCCCGCCGCCGAACCCTTCTTCAACCGGAGCATCAATATCGGGCAGCCAGCCGGCATCCAGCGGGTTCGCGTTGTCCGATACCACGCAGCCCCGGATGGTCAGGTTGCTGACGTTCTCGGCGCGTATGCCGTAGTGAAACCCCATCACCACGCCGTTGGCAATCGTCACATCCTGGCAGTCATGCACCCAGATGCCCACGCCGTCGGCGCTCTCCCCGTCCAGCACGATGCCCGCAAGGTCCAGGGCGACCCCATCGGTGCAAACCTCAATCACCACCCCCGGAACCGACGGCGCCCGCAGTCCCGGATACCGCGACGGCTCAAACGTCTCCCCGGTGTATCGGTTTGGAACCACACGGACTTCAGGCATCGCAATTTCCCCTCTAACGCTCATGCGTACCCACTTTGTCATTGCGAGGAGCGCAGCGACGCGGCAATCTCGTTGGGGCAGCGGCCATCACTACCGGAACGAGATTGCCACGCTTCGCTCGCAATGACAGTTAGGACGAAAGTGGGTACGTGTGAGCCCTCTACCGAGATTGGCAACGACAAGCCCCATGTTATAGTTTCAAGACCCCAATACCAAACCGAGAGAGACCATACATGACCTTCAGCACCGTAGCAATTTTGAGTCCCGGCGACATGGGCCACGCCGTCGGGCAACGCCTCCGCGAGCACGAGTTGGACGTGATTACCTGCCTGTCCGGCCGCAGCGACCGCACCCGCGCCCTGGCCGACCAGGCCGGCATCCGCGACGTTCCCACCATGGCGGAACTGGTCGAGCAATCCGACCTGGTGATGTCCATGACCGTATCCGCAGCCGTGCCCGGCGTCTGCCGCCAGGTGGCCGACGCGATCCGGGCCACCGGCTCGGACACGCTGTTCGCCGAGTGCAACGCCATCGCCCCCCAACTGGCCCGCGAACTTGAGCCTGTCATCACCGACGCCGGCGGGCGATATGTCGATGCGTCCATCATCGGCGGCCCGCCCCGTCCCGGCTACAGTCCGCACTTCTACGCATCCGGCGAGCACGCCGCCCAATTCGAGCGGCTCAACGACTTTGGCATCACCGTGCTGAAACTGGACGGCGACGTGGGCCAGGCATCCGGCATCAAGATGTGCTACGCCGCCATGACCAAAGGCTCATGGGCCCTATACACCGAGTTGCTCATGGCCGCCGAGCTGATGGGCCTCACCGAACCTTTGCTTTCCGAATTCCAGTCAGGCCAGCAGTCCGTAATCCAGCGGATGGAACGCACCATCCCCACGGTGCCGCCGCGCGCCCGCCGCTGGGTCAGCGAGATGGAGGAAATCCGCGACACCTTCGCCCACCTGGGCATGACGCCCCACCTCTTCGAGGGCGTCGCGGAAATGTACCGCTTTATCGGCGACACCCCGCTGGGAGAGGAAACCCCCGAATCCCGCGACCGCAATCGCACCTTCATCGAAACCATCCGCCAGCTTACCCAGCACCTACCGCCACAGGACTAGGACAAATCCCTTCTCCCTTGATGGGAGAGGGCCAGGGTGAGGGTGAAACCCCCCAACGCACACTTCCAACAGGAGCCTCTCTCAATGCCCGAACCCGCGCCCACCAGCAACAACCGGCACATGTTCTCCACCGAGGAATGGGGCATGGTGTCCAAAACCCAAATCGAACACGCTACCGTGTCCGCCGAAATGAACGAGGACACCGGCGTCCTGGTCGTATGGACCCGCGGCACCGCAGACAACCCTGATTCCGGCTGGACCGCCCGGCACGCCATATCCGGCGACGCCCTCCGCGACGCTCTGCAAGCCGCCGGCCTGATACCGGAAGGGTAAACTGTCCCGCCCACTGTCATTGCGAGCGCAGCGTGGCAATCTCGACGGCGCAGCAAGCGCGTTTGGGCGAGGTCATCTTGTACCACAACGAGATTGCCACGAACGACTTACGGCGTTCTCGCAATGACGAAATCGGATACGGGTAAGGCCGCCTACCCGTCCCCACCCCCGGCGCCGGCCGCTGCCGCCACCGGACGCGCCGTGCCCCGGAAGTAGATGTCGCGCCAGAACCCGCTCCCGATCACCGTGCCTACCACCACCAGCGTGAACGCCGCGCCCGCTATCGCCATCACGTTGCCCGCCGACCAGAAGTCCGCCAGCCGTCCGTAGAGCAGGTTGGCAAAGGCCATGCTCCCGCCGATGTGCATGGAATACGCCGAGGAAACCCGGCCCCGGATCTCGTCCGGCACCACCGTCTGGATTATGGTATGGGTGATCGTCATAAACCCCGACGTGCCCAGCCCCATCAGAACGGCGGCGATTACCGAAATCCCCGTTTCAGATGACAGCCCCATTCCGATGGGCGTCAGGCTGCTGGTGAACCCCAGCAACAGGAACACCTTCCCCCGGGTCATGTGGTTGATGATGCCCCCGACGAAAATCGACGAAAACAGGGCGCCAACTCCCAGCGCCGCCATCAGCGCGTAAACGTCGTTCGCGTTGAACGTCACGCCGTCCGGTGACAGTTTCTCCAACGCCAGCGGCGGCAGCATGGACTCGAAGGACATCACCAGCACGCAGTGGGCCACCGCCATCAGCAGAATGCCGAATATCAGCGGCGTGGTGTAGGCGTACACGAATCCGGCAGCGGCGTTGGCCCAGAAGCCCCGGCTGCGGTTGATTACTCCCGTCGATACCGTCCTGATGTTCAGCGCAGAAATCAGGGCCACCAGGTAGAAGGCCGCGCACGCCCAAAACACGATGGCCGAGGTGCCCATGGTGACCACCAGGTTTTGCAGGTTGAACGAAACCCCGCCGGACCCGAAAATAGCGCTGCTCCCAACCGTGACCGACACTGCCAGCAGGATGGCGGGACCGATGGCGCGGGAGCCCTGCTGCATGGCCTGGTTCAGGGCGACGGCATTCGGCAGCCGCTCCCGGTCAACCAGGTTCGGCGTCAACGACTGCGCGGCGGTCATCTGCGTCGAGCGCAACGTCCCGTTGATTACCGCCAGGACCACCACGTACCAGGGGTTGCTGACTCCCGTCATCACCAGGATGGCCATGATGGCGGCCTGCACAATCTGGAGGATATAAACCCGTTGCAGCAGCGTTTTGCGGGTCATCTTGTCGGCCAGGTAGCCGATGAACGGGGTCGCAAAAAAGCGCGGCGACATGGCCGCGAACGTGATCAGGCCGACCCACAACCCTTGCGTGCCCTGCAACTCGGGAATGCCGTACACCCACGCGCCCCGCGCGACGATCAGCGCCCACGCTCCGCTGCTGCTGCACAGCGTGGCGAACGCCATGAACCGAAAATCCCGAAACACCAGCGCCGCCAGGAACCGATGCGCCCTCTGCGCGAGAAAGCTGCGTTGTGGTTCCTGGGGTGTGGTCATACCGAAATTCCTGCTGCGCCAGTTTATGCGGCGATCATTTGGCGCATTGTAACGTAATACTTCATTGGGGAGAGGCTCGGAGGCGGTAGGGGCGAATAATCATTCGCCCCTACGGTTTGACGCCGTGCAAACTGCAACCCTGTCGATCAGTTCGGCACCCACACCATCGCGCCAATTTCGGTGAACTCCCGGTTCACCTTCTCCCACGAGTCGCCCGCGTCGCTGCTGGAGTACAACTCGCCCATCAGGCTGGAAGCCAGCACGAAATCCGGGTCGGCGGCGTGGGTGGCAAAGCCCCAGATGTTGGAATTCGGCTCCACCGGCAGCGGCCGCGTCTCCCACGTCTGTCCGGCGTCCTGCGATCTTTGCACGGCTCCGGCCCCGCCGATGGCCGTATCGCCCACGCCGGCGAAAATCACGTTGGGGTCGTCGGGCTTGACGGCAATGCCTCGGCTGTAAGGCAGTACAAACTGATCGGTGGTCACCACCGATTGCCAGCTCTCGCCCATGTCAGTGGTGGAGTAGATCTCCCTGGGTGTACTGGCGATCACTCGATTCGGCTCGCCCGGGCTGATGGCCATGCCGTGTATGTCGGGATGCACGCCACCCTCGACGTGCGTCCAGTTATCCCCGCCGTCCAGGCTGCGGTACACGCCGTCCACTTCAACGCCGGCCCACACCGTGCGGTGGTCCTTGGGGTCAACCACCAGCATGGTGACCATGGGCGGCCCGATGTGGCACTCCTGAGCCATCTGAACGGACAGTTTGGACCAGCTTGCGCCGCCGTCCTGTGAGCGGAACAGCGCGGCCGGCTTGATGCCCACGAAGACGGTATCGGTGTCTTCCGGGTCAATGGCTATGGACCAGATGGGCACCCCGTCCATGGGCGACCACAGCTTTTCCCACGTCGCCCCCTTGTCCTCGCTGCGGTAGATTCCGTTGTCGGCTCCGGCCAGGATGCGGCTGGGGTTGTCGGGATACACTGCCATCGCCCGCACCTGGCTGCCCAGCGGGAACGGGTCCCTGATCCGAGTCCAGTTCTCGCCGCCGTCCGGGCTGTGCCAAACGCCGCCGCCGAACCCTGTCGCGCCTATGCAGATGTTGTAATCCTTGCTCATGGCAAACCCCCTCTCATTTTAGATAAACTTCCGTACCAAGCGTTTCGGTTCTTTGTCATTGCGAGGAGCGAAGCGACGTGGCAATCCCGTTGTCTGAAGGAGGTTCCGTCGTCAATGAGATTGCCACGCTGCGCTCGCAATGACAAACCTGGTACATGCTAAGATTGCCCGTTGAGGGCAGCGCTATCCCGCCAACTCCGTAATCGAAATCCAGCCCGGCCCTTCGCCCAACGGATGCGACCCTATACGGGTCAATGCGCCGGAATCCCCGTCCACTCCGAAGATCGCCATTTGGCCCGAATCCTGCCCGGCGGAGTAGATGAACTTGTCCTGCAAATCCAGGCACAGCGCGTTGGGCCTCGGTTCCGACTGCACGATACCGTTGGACGTCAGCGCCCCCGTACTCGCGTCCACCGTGTAGCACGCGATGCTGTCGTGCCCCCGGTTGGGCGCGTACAGGAACCGGCCCGACGCCGTGATCTGGATCTGCGAGCAGGTGTTGCGTTCCTCGAACCCCTCCGGCGGCAGGGTGGTTACAGTCTGGAACAGCGAGAGCGTACCGTTGTCCGTATCCAGGTTGTACGCGCTCACGCTGCAACCCTGCTCGTTGGAGAAATACAGCACGTCCAGCGAAGGATGGAAGCAGAAATGCCGCGGCCCCAGGAATTCCTCCGGGTCCACCGTCGCCGGTGAGTTGGGCGTGATCTGCCCGGTGTTCTCGTCGAACCGGAACTGCCAGATGGAGTTGGGACCGTTGCCGGCGATGTGCGGCACGAAGGCATAGGAGTTGGTGGGGTCGGTCTGCATGGCGTGGGCGCCGGTGGCCGTCTCCAGTTGTACCACAGGATCGCCGCCCACCGAGCCGTCATCGCCAATCGGATGCACCGCCACGCGCGCGCCCTGGTAGTAGGACGACAGCACGAACTTGCCTCGTCGGTCAGTGGCGACGTACACCGGCCAGGCGTCCAGCGCGATGGACCCGTTCTGCGTCAACCCGCCGCTGGCCTGGTCAATCTCGAAACTGACCAGTTGCGTAACCTCCCGACAACCCACGTACAAAAACCGCCGGTCCGGACTGATCGCCATGGTGAACGGCCCGCCGTCAACGGACACGTCATGTTGCAGCGTCAATCCGCCGCTTTCAGGGTCGATGGTGAACACCGAAATCTTGTTGTCGCCCTGTACGGCAACGTACATGTAGTAAGGCATGGTTTCCTCCCGCACCCTTCCGGGTGTTTGGGTGTAGGGGCGGGTTTGAAACCCGCCCCTACGTGGTTACGAGAACTGCGGCTTCATCTTGTGGACGGCCCAAACCCGGGATTCCTGGCCCACACCATCCCGTCGGGGTCGTGGGCGATCTCCACGGTGTTGCCCCTGGAGTCCCGCAGACCCATCGGGTGCTGCACCAGTTCGATCATGTTGCCGTCCGGGTCCTTGATGTAGGTGGAATGGACGTCGGCATACGCCCGGACGGACGGCGGCGTGTACTCCACGCCCAGCGCGTCCAGGTTGGCGATCATCTCATCCCAGTCGGCAATCTCCAGGGCAAAGTGTCCCGACGGGTTGGGAGTCGGCGTGAAGGTGCTGTGAATCTCGCCGTTGCCGATGCGCAGTTGCAGTTGCCGCTGGTTGAGCTCAGGCCCCCGGTCCAGGAACTCCGCCCCGAACACCTTTTCGTACCAGTCGCGGCTGCGGTCTTTGTCGCTGATCTGGATGTTGATGTGCTGAATCATCGTAACTCTTGACATGATTTCGCCCCCTTTCGCTGCTGGTTCGGCCACATCTACCGATTTACAACAATGCAATGCTCTGCGCGCGAGTATAGCACCACATCGGCCCTTACTCTGACTAAAACCGAGTTGCACCCCCAAACGCGGCGGAAAACTACTGTCGGCCTCGTGGAAGGCCCACGTAGGGGCGAGGCATGCCTCGCCCCTACACCGCAACCCAATCTCCCGCTCACCCGATGTGCTGACGGATGAACGACGTCATCAGTTCCAGCGCCTCTTGAGCCATCGGCGTGGACACATCCTCCAGGATCCTTTCTCCCTCTCCCTCAAAGACTTTGAAGTCGAGTTGTCCACCGGCCTTGCGGTACTGAGCTATGAACTCTTCCAGGTCAGGACGCGGGTGCGCATCCTCGTAGGTGCGGGCCAGGCACAACGTCGGCGGCAGCTCCATGCGTTCGCCGGCGGCCAGCGCCCGCGCCGGCGCGGCCTCCGCCATGGCCTCCTCCGTCCCCCAGTACAGATCGTGCATCGGCGCAACCCGCTCCGCCATGCCGGCCGGCGGCGTAACGTCGTCCCGCAGGCCCTTGGCGTACCGGTACCGCCCCAGCGGATCAATCACCGGCGACACCATCACCACGCCGGCCAACGTCCCATCCACTCCCGTCGCGCCGTTCGATGACGGCAGCGCGGCATAGCGCGGATCATTGGGCCGCATCCCCAGCAGCATAGCTTGGTGCGCCCCGCTGGACGTGCCCATCGCGCCGACCTTGCCGGGTACGCCGTTCCAGCTTTCGGCCTGCGCCTTGCACCAGCGAATCGCGTAGTGAATGTCGGCAAACGACGCTGGATACCCCGCCACCGGCGGTACGCGAAAATCCAGGGCCGCAACGATGACGCCGTTCCGCGCCAGCGTCTCGTTCGCCGCATTGCCAATCAGACGGTCTCCCCGCACCCACGCGCCGCCGTGCAGCTCCACCATGATGGGGAAAGGCCCGTCGCCCTGGGGCCTGAACAGACGCGCCAGCAGCGGCGTATCCCCATGCCGCAAATACTCCACGTCCTCAATGTCAACCTCGTAGGTCGTGGCCTGCTTGCTGATGACCATATTCAAACCTCCCTGCCGTTCCGGTGAGTCCACTTGCCGATAGACCCGTTCGCCCGCATTATACATCCCGGCAAATCCCCTCTTGAACATCACCAACTACCCAGGAGGAAAACCATGTCTCAAGAACCCATCAGGGTCGGCTTGATCGGCGCCGGCGGCAACGTCCGCAACCGTCACATTCCCGGATTCCAGGGGGTGGACGACTGTGAGATCGTCGCCGTAGCCAACCGCACCGTCCAGTCCGGCCGCGTCATCGCCGACCAGTTCAACATCCCCAAGGTGTACGGACACTGGCGCGAGGTGCTGGAGGACGACGAGATCAACGCCGTCTGCATCGGCACCTGGCCCTACATGCACCGCGCCATGACCCTGGCCGCCCTGGAGGCCGGCAAGCACGTGCTCACCGAGGCGCGCATGGCCAACGACGCTGAGGAGGCCCGCGATATGCTGCGCGCGTCACGGGCGCACCCGCACCTGGTTTGCCAACTCACGCCCACATCCACGAGCTACACCATCGACAACGTCATCAAGCGGCTGATCGACGAGGGATACCTGGGCGAACTGCTGTCGGTCGATTTCACGTCGCTACAGAACAACTTTGCCGATTTCGACGGCCCCCTGCACTGGCGACACGACCGTGCCCTCAGTGGCTACAACACCCTCAACATCGGCGCGTCCTACGAGTCCATGATGCGCTGGCTAGGGCGCGGCGCCAGGGTGATGGCGATGGGCAAGATCCACGTGCCGTACCGGAGAGACGACGCCGGACACCTCACGTCCGTATCTATCCCTGACCACATCGACATCCTCTACGAGTTGGCCAACGGCGCCCAGGTCCACATGCAGATGAGCGCCACGTCCGGCCTGAATCGAGGCAGCCAGATCTGGATGTTCGGTACGGACGGCACCATCCACGTCGATTCCCAGCGCCGCGTCTGGGCCGGCAAGCGCGGCGACGCCGAGCTTACCGAGGTTCCCAACCCGCCGGAAGCCCAGGCCCGCTACCGCGTCGAGGAACAGTTCACCAACGCCATACGCGGCACGGAGATTGTGGACATGGTGGCCTTCGAGACCGGAGTACATTACATGGAATGGACCGAAGCCGTCGGCCGCAGCGCCATGACCGGCCAGGCTATATATCTGCCCCTGTAGGATTGGGCGTCTGCCCCTACCGTTCCGGCTGGAGCGGACCCCGGTTGTCATTGCGAGCGCAGCGTGGCAATCTCGGCGCAGCGCCAATCATCTCGGAAGGGTACTCGTAGGGGCAGGTTTGAAACCTGCCCCTACACCACAAACGAAACCCCGTCCTACCCTCCGCTCGGCGTTGTCCAGTTGGTGCGCCCCTCCTGCATGGCGAACGGCGGCGAGGTGGACGAGACGTAGATTAGCTTGTCATCCCCGATGTTGCGGATGGAGTGGTCGGTGTCCGGCGGCACGAAAATAAGTGTGCCGGCGCCGACCTCTTCCACCTCGTCGCCGACCCGCATGGCTCCCCGTCCCTGCACAATCACGTACATCTGCTCCCGCCCCTGGTGTGAATGGACGGCCTGCTCGCTGCCCGGTTCGCCCTCAACCCAGGTGACGGCCAGGTTCTCCGACCCAAACTGACCAGCCCCCAGCAGCAGGTGCGACACTTGCCCGCCCCGGTGGTTCCGCGGACTTTGTTCCAAAGTTTGAATGTTCATCGGTAAAGTCTCCCTGTGTCAAATTCGGCGCTAAATATTCAGCTCCAATATGTACAACCCGCCGTGCAACCTATCCACCACGTACATGATGCCGTTCTCGTCCACGTGTACGTCGTTGATGCCGTTGGCGTCTGCGCCCTCCGGAATCTCCGGCACGAAGTAAGCGACCTCCTCAGGCTGGAAGGGGTTGGTCGTGTCGAACACCCGGATGCCCGCGTTGAAAAAGGTGGCGTACACCAGCGTATCGGTTTGCAGGGATAGCTCGCCCGGCCGGTTCTCGTGGATGTTGTGCGCCCCATAGCGCCCCGGTCGGTTGAAGAAGTCGTCGGTGTCCTGCATGGGCAGCGTGCTGATAATTACCGGGTTGGTCTCCAGCCGGTTGTCCATCAGCCACACCAGCTTGGGATAGTCGGCGCCGCCCAACGCGGTGGCCTCCTGCGTAACCACCAGCAGGTCGCGGCTGAACAGCGGCAGCACCGTGTGGGTGAACCCCGGGAACGGCGGCGCGTAGTTCAACTGGGCGACCATCTGCGGACGGGACACGTCGGAGATGTCCAGCGTGATGACGCCGGAGTCCTTCCAGCCGCAGTACGCCCGGTCGGGACGGTTGGGGTACACGTTGGTGTTGTGGACGCTGTGGCCCACGTCCAGATAGGGATGCCGCGCCGGCGGCGGGGCGTCGTCGCTCTCCTGCGTGCCGGGCAGCCACCAGCGGCCGGCCTCCCTCGGATTCGCAGGGTTGCTCATATCCATGATGACGTAGAACTGGTCATCCTTCGGATCGTTGGGCTTGGAGTCAGGCGTTCCCGTCGCCAGGTGCGCGTAGTCGCCGTCCACCCACCACAGACAATGACAGCCGCGCGAACCGGGGCCTTGCGCGTCGTAAGTGGCGATCCGCCTGGGCGCTTCCGGGTTGCTGATGTCAAACACGCCCATACCCGTGCCCGGCTGACCGTGCTGCTGCGACTGGTACGCCACCAGCATCGTGTCGCCCACGATGGACAGCGAGTTGGAGCGCAGGTGGTTGTAGTCCAGGTCGGTTTGCGCCACCACTTTGGGGTTGGCCAGGTCGGTAACGTCCACGCTCGTAAAATCCTTGGGCGCGCTCTCGTGAGCCATGTAGAAGATGCGCCGCCCGTTGGCCGTCTGGTGCAGGTCCACTCCCTCGCCGATGTTGTTGTACCCGTTCAGATCGACGTGGGAAATCAGCCGCATATTCTTGATTTCCTGCGTTCGGGTTGACATGAAAGCCCTCCTCCGGCGTTGTCGCAACGCCCCTTCAAATCGTGCCGGAACCGTTCTTCGGTCGCAGTTTATCACCTCGCAAGATTCCCGCTTGAAACCGGCCCCATCAGAGGGTGCGGTTCCACAGTCCACTCACGCGTACCCACTTTCGCCCAACCTGTCATTGCGAGCGGAGCGTGGCAATCCCGTCGGGAAAGCAGCCGCCGTTCAGTCAACGGGATCGCCACGTCGCTGCGCTCCTCGCGATGACAACTGGGTACGTGTGAGCACCGTCCACCGTTGAGAGCGTCGTACAGACCGCCTATAATCGAGTTATCCCGCCATGCAACCCAATGCCGGAGGCTCTGCAATGGCAGCCACCAGAACCATCACCAACGCCTGGATTAACCGGACGCTCCCGGACATCTTCTACGAAGAGAAGGAACGGGAAGAGGACGGTATGCAGCAAGACCTGCCCATACGCCGTATCGCTCACCTTCTGTCCGAGCGCTACGAAGACCGCCCGGACGTGTTCATTTCGGGCGGAGTGTTCGTCTCATACGACATAACCAACGGCAACCGCAGAGTGGGTCCAGATCTCTTCATCGCCTTCGATGTGGATAGTGAAGGGATACGGGAGAACCTGCCGAACTTCTGGGTATGGGAAACCGGAAAGGCGCCGGACTTCGTGATGGAAGTGGCGTCGCCAAGCACAGCGGAGAACGACCTGGGCCGGAAACGGGAGTTGTACCAGCAGTTGCAAATCGCCGAGTACTGGCGGTTTGACCCTACCGGCGGCGAGCTCTACGGACAGGCGATTACCGGGGAGCGGCTGGTTGGCGACCGGTACCAGGAGTATGAGCTGGAGTTTGGCTTCGACGGTTCGGTACGCGGACGCAGCGAGTTGCTGGGCGTGGCGTTCTACTGGGATGGCCGGCAGGAGTTTGACGTGCTGGATCCAGCCACGGGCCTGACCATCGACAAGCGCGTCGCCGCCGAAGCCCGCGCCGACGCTGCCGAAGCCCTGGCCGATGCCCAGCGAGCCCGGGCCGACGACGCTGAAGCCGAACTCGCCCGCCTCAGAGAACAGTTCCGGCGGCAGCAACCATAACCCGTGCCGCCAAAAAGCCCTCCTAGCCCCGGTCGAACCGGGCCATCTGGTCAACGATGTCCAGTCCTACGGTCTCGCTCCATGCGGACAAGAGTTGCTGGACTATCGGCCCGGGCCGTCCGTCTCCAATCTCCCGCTTATCCACGACGGTTACCGGCAGCACGCAAGGGGTGGTGCTGGAAAAGAACGCCTCGTCGGCGGTGTACATGTCATAGGGTTGCAGGTCTTCCTCCACCAGCGGAATCTCAAGCTGCTCTGCCAGGTCGAACACCATCCCCCTGGAGATGCCCTGGAGGATGTTTCGATCCCCCGGTGTGCGGATCACTCCGTCGGTGACCAGGAATACGTTATAGCCCGTCCCTTCGGTCAGGTTGCCTTCGGCGTCCGTCAGGATGGGCCAGCCCTCCGGGTCCACATCCGCCGCCTCCAGGTCGGCCAGATTGAAGTTCATGCGGCTGTAGTGCTTGACCTTGGGGTCGAGGGCATCGACCGGATAGCTCCGGGTGCGAGTGATCACGCCGTGGGCGCCGTCGTTGTACAGTTTTGCGTAGCGTCCGAACGCCGCCGCCGAGATCTTCACGCATACCGTGGGAGGCCCGGCGTCGCGGGACCAGCTACCCGGGCCGCGGGTAATGAACTGGGTTATGGTGAAGTCCCCCGCCTCTTCCCGCAGGTACTCGTTGCGGGCGATGGCCTCCTCGCTGATGTCGTACATCTCGCGCGGAGAGAGTCCGGGATCGATGCGAACGTACTTCAGCGAACGGTAGAGCCGGTCGATGTGCTGCTCCATGCGAAAGCTCTTGCCGTTGAAAGTCCGGGCCACGTCGAAGATTACGTCTCCCACCAGGAAGCCCCGGTCCATGGGGTCGATCTTGACCTCGCTGAAGGGTATCCACTCGCCGTTGAAATATGCAGTGTAATCCGCCATGATCGCCTCCTTCTCCGTTCGCGAGAGTATAGCAAACGGATGGACCATCCAATACGGAACGCCACCGTCATGGCGTATGATGCTGACGATAGGACACAATTGCCGCCAAACGCATCAGGAGGCCACAGGTGTACAAAATCGGGATAGACGTCGGAGGCACCTTTACCGACTTCGTAGTGGCCGGAGAAACCGGCCAACCGCGTTTCTTCAAGACCGCGACCACCCCTGACGACCCGTCCATCGGCGTCATTGCCGGATTGCGGGACGCCGCCGACGCTTACGGCCAGTCCCTCGACCGGTTCCTCGGCGACACCGACCTGGTGATCCACGGGTCCACCGTCGCTACCAATACTCTGGTGGAACGCAAGGGCGCGACGGTGGGCCTCATCACCACCGACGGCTTCCGCGACCTGCTGGAGATGCGGGAGGGCCTCAAAGAGGACCGCTACAACCTGCGCATGACCATGGTTGAGCCACTGGCCGCCCGCTACCTGCGCGTGGGCATCCCCGAACGCATCCGCGCCAGCGGCAAGGTGGAGCGACCCCTGGACGAGGCCGCGCTGATTGAGAACCTGGACTACCTGGTGCGGGAGGGAGCCGAGGCGCTGGCGGTCTGTTTCCTGTTCTCGTACCTGAATCCGTCCCACGAGCAGCGAGCATCGGAGATCATTCGGCAGCGTTATCCCGACCTGTACGCCTCCCTGTCCCACGAGGTCATTCCCCAGATCAAGGAGTTCGACCGCCTCAGCACCACCGTCATCAACTCTTACGTCGGCCCGGTGTTCAGCCGCTACCTGGCCAACCTGGCCCAGCGATTCGAGGCATACCCCAGGCTGCGCGACGTGCTCATCATGCAGTCCAACGGCGGCGTGGCTCCCATCGCAGACTCCAGCCGCATGGCGGTGCGGGCCATCCTGTCCGGCCCGGCGGGAGGCGTCAGCGCCGCCGCGTACCTCGGCCAGATGCTCGGCGAATCGAAAATCATCGCCTTCGACATGGGCGGCACCAGCACCGACATTTCGCTCATCGAGAACGGCGTCCCCTACATCGCCAACGAAAAATTCGAGGCCGGCTGGAAGATCGCCGCCCCCATGATTGACATACACACGCTGGGGGCCGGCGGCGGCAGCATCGCCCGCGTGGACGAAGGCGGCATCCTGCACGTCGGCCCGGAGAGCGCCGGCGCGGAACCCGGGCCCGCTTGCTACGGCAGGGGCGGCGAAAATCCTACCGTGACCGACGCCAGCCTCGCGTTGGGCTACCTGGACGCCGCCAACTTCCTCGGCGGCCGCGCCAGCCTCGACACCGCCGCCGCAGAGCAGGCCCTGACCGACCACGTAGGCGCGCCCCTCAACCTGTCAACGGTTGAATCCGCGTTCGGCGTGTTCAAGGTAGTCTGCACTTCCATCGCTGAGGGCATCCGGCTCATGTCGGTGCAGCGCGGCGTCGATCCCCGCGATTTCACCATCATGGGATTCGGTGGCGCGTCGGGCCTCCACGCCTCGGAGGTCGCCCGCCAGCTTGAGGTGCCAAAGGTGTACATCCCGGCGTCCGCGCCCGTGCTGTCGGCCTACGGGATGCTGAACACCGACATCAAGTACGACTTCTTCCGTTCGTATCCGGTAAGCCTGGACCGGCTGGATTTGGACGAGTTGCGATCCATCCTTGAGGAACTGGCGACCCAGGGACGGGACAAGCTCCACGACCAGGGGATGCCCTCCGATGCGTTGGAGATCCAGTACTCCGCCGACATGCGCTACCTGGACCAGATCTACGAGGTCACGGTGCCGATGCCGGACCCGACGCTGCCCGACTCCGAGTTCATCGCCCGCCTCACCGCCAACTTCCACAGCCGGTACCAGGAACTCTACTCCTACAACCAGCAGGATCAGGAGGTGCGGCTGGTGACCCTCCGTGTTGCCGCCGTCGGCAAACTGCCCCGAATCGCCCAGCTTGACCAGACGCCCGCCGGTGGCGCTGCCGACCCCGTCGCCTCCCGCCGCATCTACCTGGGCGAATGGCAGGACGCCCCAACCTACGCCGCCGACACGCTGCCGGCCGGCGCGGAGATTGACGGCCCCGCCATCCTGGAGTCAGAGTTCACCACCATTTTGGTGTGGCCGGGCGACCGCGCCACCGTCGATGCCATGGGCGGCGTCGAGCTGCGCGTGAACCTCGATACCGCCCACGTTCCGCAGGATACGGGGACGGACACCGCCGGCGCGGACGCTGATCCCATCACCCTTGCCGTAGTCGAGCACCGGCTGGAGTCCATCGCGCAGGAGATGACCGAGGCGATGCTGCGCACTGCCATGTCCCAGATTCTCAACTCCAGCCGCGACTTTTCCACCGCCATCCTGGACGGCGACTGCCAGTTGGTGGCGCAGGGCGAGGGCATACCGGTGCATATCAGCGCGCTGCCCGTGGCCGGCGCCGCCGTCCGCGATTACTTCGGCGACGACATCCACGACGGCGACCTATTCATCCTCAACGACCCTTACTTCGGCGGCAGCCACCTGCCCGACATCACCATCATCCGGCCCGTGTTCCACCAGGGGCGGCTGCTGTTCTACGGCGTCAACCGCGCCCACCACAGCGACGTGGGCGGCGGCACCCACGGCGGCTACAACCCCGGCGCCAACGAGATTTTCCAGGAGGGCCTGCGCATCCCGCCGCTCAAGCTCTATGACCAGGGCGTGCCCCGCTACGACCTGCTGCAAATGATGTCGGCCAACGTCCGACAATCCGAGAACTTCCTCGGCGACCTCAACGCCCAGATCGGCTCGGTGATGCTGGCCGCCCGCCGCATCGGGGATCTGCTGGCCGAGTACGGCCCCGACCGGCTGATGGCGGTGGTGTCCGAGATTTTGGCCGCCACCGAGCGGCAGGTGCGCCGGTTCATCTCCGGCTGGCCCGACGGCGTGTACCACGGCGAGTCATTCGTCGATGACGACGGTTTCGACAGCAAGCTGGTGCCCATCCGCGCCAAGGTGACCATCGCCGGCGACTCCATGACCATCGACCTCAGCGATTCCAGCCCGCAGGTGGAGGGGTTCATCAACAGCGCGTACGCTAACACGCGCTCGCTGGCCCACGCCGCCATCATGTACCTGGCGCCCATGGACGTGGCCCGCAACGAGGGATCCATGCGACCGGTGCAGATCATCGCGCCGCGCGGCCTGGTGGTGAACGCCAACCCGCCGGCGCCGGTGTGCATGAGCACCAACCACTGCGCCGAGGAGGTGGTGGAGGCGGTGTTCAAAGCGCTGGCCCCGGCCATTCCCGCCGCCGTTTCAGCAGGGTTCTCCCGCCGGCTGCGCTACGCCATCACCGGCCACGATCCGCGCACGGGACGCCAGTTCATCTGGCACTTCTTCCTCGCCCGGGGCGGCGGGGGCGCATCGGAGGGCTACGACGGCTGGTCCAACGTGGGCGAGATCAACGTGGCCGGGGGCATCCGCTCGCCCAGCATTGAGGTGACCGAGGAACGGTTCCCCTTCTTCATAGAGCGGCACGAGTTGCGGCCCGACTCCGGCGGCGTCGGCGCGTGGCGCGGCGGCCTGGGCGCAGTGTGCGACTTGGTGTACGAGGGCGAGGGTCCCGCGCTGCTCAACACGGCGGGCGATGGCATCGTGGTGCCGCCCTTCGGCCTGTTCGGCGCCGACGACGGACTGCCCCACCACTACAAGATCGTCAACAACGGAACGGAGCGAGTCCTCGGCTCTAAAGAGGTCGGCGTCGTCGTCAACCCCGGCGACCACATCGTTTGCCTCTCCTCAGGCGGCGGCGGGTACGGCGACGCAGCGGAGCGGGACAAGGATGCGGCGGAGTGGGACGTGAAGAACGGGTATGTAACCCGATGAGGAATCAGAATATAAACGGGTAGTCCAAACCTGCTGCCCGGCGCGGAGGCTCTCCCATGGCCGCCACCAAAATCATCACTAATGCCTGGAAGGTACGAACCTTGCCGGACATCTTCTATGAAGAGCCGGAACCCGTCGAGGACGGTATGCAGCAAGAACCGCCCATTGACCGGATCGGTCATCTCCTCCGCCAACGCTATGAAGACCGGCCGGACGTATTCATCTCGGGCGGGGTGTTTGTCTCCTACGACGTAACCGACGGCAACCGGCGGGTCAGGCCCGACCTGTTCATCGCCTTTGACGTGGATAATGCGGGGATACGGTACAACCTGCCCAACTTCTGGATTTGGGAAATCGGCAAGGCGCCGGACTTCGTGATGGAAGTGGCGTCGCCGAGCACGGCGGCGAACGATCTGGGCTGGAAGCGGGAGCTGTACCAGCAGCTGGGGATACAGGAGTACTGGCGCTTTGACCCCACGGGCGGCCAGCTATACGGCAAGCCGATTGCAGGGGAGCGATTGGTGGCAGGCAGGTATGAAGAGTACGAGTTGCAGTATGGCGACGACAATTCAGTACGGGCACACAGCGAATTGCTGGGCGTGGTGTTCTACTGCAATGCCGAGGAGTTTGACGTGCTGGACCCGGCAACGGGCCTGACGATAGACAAGCGCACCGCCGCCGAAGCCCGCGCCGATGCCGCCGAAACCCGCGCCATCGTCGCCGAAGCCGAACTCGCTCGCCTCAGGGCGCAGTTCCGACAGCGGGAGCCGTAGGTTGGCCAGAAAGATACCGGAACAAAATAAACGCGGGACAACCCCAAAGGGGTACACCGATGATGCCAGATACCTTCCCACAAGACGCAGCCGCCGCGCTCCAATGCTATGTATACAGACTGGTTGACCCACGTAACGGCGAAACTTTCTATGTCGGACGAGGCCGTAACGACCGGGTTTTTCACCATGTGAAGGGAGTCCTCGCCTACAACGAGTTTGACCCGGATGGAGCACACCCGAAGTTGCAGCGCATCCACGAGATCCACGCTTTGGGCATGGAGGTGCAACACATTATCCACCGGCACGGCATGGACGATAGCACAGCCAAAGAGGTAGAGGCTGCGTTGATAGATGCCTATCCGGGCCTAGAAAATCAAATGACTGGCGAAGGGTCCAACGACCGAGGAGTACGCCACGTCCGAGAAATTTTAATTGAACACAATACTCGGGAATTGGTGATTGACCGACCCCTGATATTAATCTCTGTAGGCAAAACCTACCAAGAGCGCGGAGTGTATGACGCAGTTCGGAGCGCTTGGCGAATGAGCTTTGACCGCGCCAGCCAATACAACTTCGTACTGGCCAGACATGGTGGCTTGGTCTTGGGCGCGTACCACGTTGACCGATGGCTCCGATGGGAACCGGGCATATTCGAATGGGACGACGATCCGGTTCTCAAAAGCCGTATCGGCTTCGAAGGGAAGCCGGCCGAACCGGAAGTTTGGGAGCGATACGTCCATACCCGCGTGCCTCAACAACTCATGCCGAGGGGTGCGCAAACTCCGTTCCGATACTGCGATCCACAAGGCGAGGTCGTCCGGCATTCTGAAGAATGAACACCCCATCGAGTTGGCCGTGACGACTGTTCTACGGAACGAAGGCTATGAACTCCATGCAATACCGTATGGTGCGCCATCATGCGGTTGTGATCGCCACCCCCTACCCCTCCGCCACCACGTAGTTCCGCAGCGTCTCAATCCCGCTGATCTCCACCTCAATCGTATCCCCGGGGAACATGTCGCCGTCGCCAACCTCGGTGCCCATCTAGAAAACGTCAACTTTTCCGCTATTGCCTTCGCCACAGGCGGACAAAGGCAGTCGCGAGCAACATCGCAGGGATGCCCAAGCCCACAGGCAGCGCAACCAATGTATGGCCCGCTAACGCCAGCCAAACGGCAGCGACAATGGATCCGGCACCCAGAAGGAAAGCCGCTGACAACCCAAAATAACCCATGCGGTTCTCGGCGTTAACCACGCTCTGGTTGAGTTGCAGTGTACCCTGATCCATCTCCATCTCGTGATTGGCGGCAGCCTCGTACATTCGGATAATGCGCTCAACCAAGTCGGGTTGAACCTGCTTGAACGCAGCCAGATCTTCAGGGCTAGGCAGAGGACCCATCCATGTACGAGACCAGGATTCCGCCTGGAAGCCCGTATCCTCAGCGAACTCCTGCCCGGCCAGAATCGTCAACGCCCTCAGGACCTCTGAGTTACCGCCAGCCAATAAAGCCAATGCCTGACGAGCCTCTGCATCATCAGGCACCAATATTTCCAGAGCCGACCCCAGTGAATCTGAAGAATGGTCAGGCGTAATTGCGCCACTCTCGTCAGCCACTATCGCTACTCCGATCGTTTTGGGCGACGTTAGTCGCCAGCAAATTTCCCAAGGCGCGCTTCATTTGGGACCGATGCGCAGCCCTGACCGGTGAAGCGTTTACGGGCGATTCGAAATGCGGAGCCATGTTCTTATTCACAGTAGTCACCCTCGCTGGGTCAAAAAGGCGTCCAATACCGTCCATGAAAGCCGAACCCTTCCCATGAACACAGTACACAGTCGCAAAGCTGCCATTGCGACGGCACAGACGGCACTGCCGCCCGCTGTGCTTGACTGCCCGGATTCTACCCATTTCGTGATACTCCTTACGCGAGGCGCACAACCAGTGCATCACCGATATATTATACCCACGCTCATCCACTCTGCGAGAACATAGCCGACCACCAACCCTACCCCTCCCCCACCACGTAGTTGCGTAGCGTGCCAATCCCGCTGATCTCCACCTCAATCGTATCCCCGGGGAACATGTCGCCGTCGGCGCCCTCGGTCCCCATCCACAGCACGTCGCCTGGATACAGCGTCGCGTAGTTGCTCAGCTCGTGGATCCATGTGGCGGTGTCCCAGATCTGGTCGGCTGATGAGAAATCCTCCCACACCTCGCCGTTGTGGCGCACTATGATGCGGAACCCCTTGGGGTCCTGGTCAGTAACGATCCACGGGCCCATGGGCTTCCAGGTGTCGCAGTTCTTGCCCCGGAACATGGTCCGGTCGGCGTTTTGCCAGGGCCGCTGGCTGATGTCGTTGCCGATGGTGTAGCCGAAAACGTAGTCCAGCGCCTCGCTGACCGGCACCTTGCGGGCCGTTTTGCCGATCACCACCGCCAACTGGCCTTCCGGCTGCACCGCGCCTGAGCAGTCGGCAGGCACGACGATGTTCTCCTCCGTCCCGATGATGGCATGGACGGAACGGTAGTTGGGCGACGGTCGGTCGGGATACACCGGCGGCGCGCCTCGCCGGGCCGCCATGCCCTCCACGTGTCCCCGGTAGTTGGGGCCGGCGGCGTACAGCATGGGCGGCTTGATGGGCGCGAGGAGCTTCACGTCGTCCAGCGAATGCGAATGGCTGGTGACGGCGTAGTCCTCCAGCGGGTTGCCCCAAACCTCGGTAACCCGGCCGTCCTCAACGATTCCGAAACTGGTCTTACTATCCAACTCAAAGCGGCACCAGATCATTAGCGTAACCCCTTCTTGCCCGGGCAAGCCGAGCTGATCGTAATGCGTATGCTCGATGTGTCATTGCGAGCGCAGCGTGGCAATCTCGTCGCCATACGGATCATCCCACATTTAGCGGGATTGCCCCGTCGCTACGCTCCTCGCAATGACATTAGGCACCCCGTTACTCCGGCGTCACCAGCGACTCCGCCTCGCCGCCGTTCAGCACGCGCAGGATGTTGCCGTAAGCGAAGTGGGCGGCCCGCAGCGCGGTTTCCTGACTCTGGCCGGCCATGTGCGGGGTTATGATGACGTTGTCCAGGTCGAACAGCGGGTTGTCCGCCGGCGTCGGTTCCACTTCCAGGACGTCCAGGCCGGCACCGGCGATTTTACCCTCGGTGAGGGCGCGGTACAGCGCGGCCTCGTCCACCACCGGGCCGCGGCACAGGTTGATGAAGAACGCCGTCGGCTTCATCAAGTCAAACTCGCGGTCGGACATCATCCCACGGGTGCGCCGGGTCAGGGGCACGTGGATGCTGACGAAATCGGAGGTTTCCAGCAGTTCGTCCAAGGGCGCCGGCTCCGCCTTGACTGCGCTCCGGACGTCCTCGGGAATGTCCTCGATGTCGTAGTAGATGGTGCGGGTGTCGAACCCGGTGAGGCGCTTGGCGACCTGCCGTCCGATGCGTCCGAGGCCGATGATTCCGACGGTCTTGTCGGTGATCTCAGTCAGGTCGGTCTGGTACAGATTGCCCCGCCACTGGCGCTGCTTGGTCGTGGTGTCCCACTGGGCCATCAGGTTCCGGCCGATGCCGATCATCAGGCCAAGGGTCTGCTCGGACACCGATATGGCGTTGGCCCCGCCGTTGTTCGCCACCGGAATCCCCATTTCCAGGATGGTCTCCAGATCCATCCGGTCGTAGCCCGCGCTGAGGGTCTGGATCAACTTGACGTTGGGGCATTCCCGGAGCACTTCGGTGGTGACTTCGCTGGAGATGATGGCGTCGGCGTCACGGCACAGCGCGATTTGCTCCGCAGCCGGCAGCGTGCGGTCCACGACTGTGACCTCCACGTTATCGGGAGCGTTGTCCAGCATCACGTCGGCCCGCGCTCCTACTCCGGTGAAATATGCGACTTTCCAAGAGGGCATCTTGCTATCTCCTACAGGCGCTGCCTGGAACGGTGTGCGTTTGCTTCGCAATTATAGGTATGGCGCGTTGAGTGTCAAAACCGCGTAAATACCTGGTTCGCCACCAGGTACGCCTCCTCCGCCAGCCGCAGCCGTCCGTCCGCCTCTCGCACCAACAGCCCGTCCTCGGTCAACTCGTCCAGCTCCTTCTCGTACCGCGACGCAAGGTCAATTCCGACCATCTCCGACGCCGCCGCCACGTCCATCCCGTCCAGCAAGCGCAACCCCAGGAACATCGTCTCCGACGCTGCGGTATCTTCGTCGATAACCTCCAGCCCGTCCACTGTGGGCACACCCTCGATCCCGGCAGCCGTTACCGACTCCCACCGGCTGGCTTTCGAGGCCCACTCCACCGCTCGCCGCGCGTAATCCCGTGGCGACCGCACCGTCCAGAATCGGCTGCCGCCTGCCGACTCCACCGTGCGCAGCGCCGAATGCGCGCCCGGGCCCACGCCGAGCCACTCCAAATTGCGCCAATAGGCCAGGTTGTGCTGAGACTGCAACCCGGCCCGGCTCCAGTTGCTGATCTCGTAGTGCTCATAACCCGCGTCCCTCAGCGCCGACCGGGCCAGGTCATACATATCGGCCGCCAAGTCGGGGTCCGGCTCCGGCAGGCGTCCTTGCTCAACCCAGCGCTTCAGTGGCGTCCCTTCCTCCAGGGTCAGCGAATACATGGAAATATGCTCCGGCGATTGCGCGAGCGTCCGCTCCACCGTGTCCTGCCACTGCCCAAGGGACTGACGCGGCAGCCCATACATCAGATCCAGGTTCACGTTGTCGAACCCGGCCTGCCGGCAGGCTTCCAGCGCGGCTACCGCCTCCGCCGCATCGTGCCGCCTCCCCAGCATGGCCAGCAGATCGTTGTCCATGCTCTGCACGCCCATGCTGATTCGATTGATCCCCGCAGCCCGCAGCTCCGCACACTTCGCTGCCGTCAGGTCATTGGGATTGCACTCCGCCGTTATCTCCGCGTCGCTCCGCACCCGGTACGATCCGGCGATGGTCTCCAGAATACGGCCCACGTCTCCCTCGGGCAGGTAGGATGGCGTCCCGCCTCCCAGGAATATGGTATTCACCGCCGGCCGCCCCAGCGCCCGCGCCCACGCCTCTATCTCGCCCGTAACCGCCGTCAGGAAATCGCCGAACTGGGACTCGATGCCCTGGTACGTGTTGAAATCGCAGTAAGGGCATTTGCTCAGGCAAAAAGGCACGTGCGCGTAAAGCGATATACCCTCGCCCCGTCCGGCGCGCATTTAACTGCCCCTTTGATCTTCCCTGTCGTCCGTGGGTCGGGCTTCGCCATCCACCACGCTATCCGGATCCCGGTCCTCCGGCCGAGGCGGCGGCGGATCTCCCATGTGCTCCCGCACCACCGCCGGCGGACACAGCTTCCAGAATATGAAAAGCGCCAACCCGAAAATAATGATGTCATCGTAGCGCCCCAAACCGAACGGAATGTGGTCCCGAATAAAGTCCCATGGCCAAACCGCGTACACCAGCGACAGGGGAACCAGCAATTTGAGCAGAATGTTCACCCGGCTGTCTTTGTGCAAGAGCCACACCGCGCGGACGAACTTGATCACGCGCGGCGCCAACTGTGGGCCGAACATCAACAGCAGGGGCCAGAGAAATCTCAACATCGCAACACCGCCTTACCGGTTGATGTTAGCACATCCCAGGGTTCTGGCAGCGGCTCGCCGGGACTAACGCAGGGACAGGGGCCTCCGACTTTCCGCCTCGTCATTGAGAGCGTCCGCCTCTGGCGAAAGGCGATCTCGTCATGCAACGATAATAGGTTCTAAAAACGGTTGACGGCTACGGAACGTCGGTTCTATAATCGCCTGAATGAAGAACGCACGTTTCGGAGCGCTTATGTACGGAGTGAACGCCGTTGCCCCCGACAAACGCCGCAATAATAAGGAACCCGGTATTGAGCACTACGCCGACACCGGATGCGAGGTCGCGCAAACCTGCCTCGAATGCCCCCTGTCCCGCTGCAAGTTCGACGACATGGCCTGGTTCAACACGTATCGGCGCCTGGCTCATGACTTCCACATCGCTACTGCCATCCATTCCGAAGGTCTGTCGGTAAAAGAGGCGGCTCAACGGTTCTCAGTAACCCCGCGCACCATCTTTCGCATCCTCAATCGCTGCCGCCGCGCCATGCGGGAACTCACCCCGGAAGAGGCCGCCGCCTTCGCCTCTCTAACGCTCTAAAAATGTACGACACCCATCCGTAGGGGCGAGACATGCTTCGCCCCTACCCTTGCCGACAATGCGCCGGGAGAATATTACACTGCAATGGAAAATAACGACCATCGCTCAACTTGGCGATTTTTTGACGGCTCGGTTTCAATCAGCGTCAGTATGCTGCTGGCAGTTCTGGTTGACGGCTGTACGCTATGCAGCCGGCTGCCGGTACTGTCCTTACTGAAAAACCTGACTGAACGGGAAGACGGGACTATAATAGTAGCTACGCTGCTGCTGTTTCCCACTACGGTGGCGCTTTACGGAGGTTTCACAGTGTTTTTTGCGGCAAAGGAAGCGGTCGAAAAAAGGGCCAAAGAAAAAGGTCGGCAAGAGGGACGCCAAGCCGAGCGCGAGCGCATCAACAAAGTGCTGGCGGAAGCCGGCGTAACCCTCACCCCGGAACTTATCAAGAAGTTGGCCGGCGAAGACGAATAGGGCAACCCGGCCACCCTGATCGATCACGCCTCTACCCTCGCGGCAAACCCAAACCTCGCCCCGCCACTATGCCGCGCTGCACCTCCGAAGTCCCGCCGGCTATCTTGTGCGAGAAGCTGATCATCCAGTTCTCGGGTAGCCGACCCTTCAACGGCGCCCGCGCCTCATCCCGCGCCAGCGCCCCCGGCATACCGGCCACCTCCAGCGCCGCGTTCGCCGACCGATGCAGCGTCTCGCTGCCGAAGGCTTTGCTCATCGACGCCTCTTTGTTCGGCACCAGTCCCTCACCCTGCATCCAGGCCACGTTGTAAGCCATCAGCCGCGCCACTTCGCACTCTACATAGCGATCCGACAGCAGATTACGCACCCAGGGCATCTCCGTAACCTTCGTCCCATTCCGCGATAGGTTGCCCGCGTACTCGCGAGTGTCGTCCAGCAGCCTCCGGGCAATGGCCGAGTAATCAATCCCCGAGCGCTCAAAGTCCAGCAGCGTCACCGCCACGTACCAACCCCGGTTTTCCTCCCCCACCACGTTACTGGCCGGCACCCGCACGTTGTCGAATATCACCTGGTTGAACTCATGCCCGCCGGCCATGTTGATCACCGGCCGCACTTCCACACCCGGCGATTTCATGTCCACCAGGATGAAACTGATGCCGCGATGCCTCGGCGCTTCCGGATCCGTCCGCGCCAGGCACATGATCCAGTCCGACCGGTGCGCCAGCGTCGTCCAGATCTTTGCCCCGTTGATCACGTACTCGTCGCCGTCCCGCACCGCCCTGGTGCTCAACGAGGCCAGGTCCGAACCCGACTCCGGTTCGCTGTACCCCTGGCACCACTGAATCTCGCCCCTCGCGATGGGTGGCAGATGCGCCTGCTTCTGCTCCTCGCTGCCGTGAATCATCAGCGTCGGCCCCAGCATCCTCACCCCGAAAATGTCCCGGCCGGGCGCCCGCAGGTAGGCCAACTCCTCGTTGTAAATCGCCGACCTCACCGGCGAGGCGTCCTGCCCTCCGTACTCCTCCGGCCAGTGCATGGTCAGCCAACCCCTGTCGGCCAACCTACCCCGCAGGTGCATCGTGAAGTCCCAGTCGTATTCCTCCGGCCAGCGCCCGCCGCCTTCCCAATCGTCGGGCAATTCCGACTCGATGAACTGGCGTAATTCGCCCCGAAAATGCTCGTCGTCCGGGGTAAAGCGATACTCCACCGATGCCTCCTTGTCTCCCTGGAGAATGTCTAAAACTCCCTCTCCCCTGGTGGACGGAACGTCCGCCTCTGGCGGGAGAGGGCTGGGGTGAGGGGACCGGGGTCGCTATGTGGACCCCGTTCAAACGCCCCGTTTTCGTCAAGCATCCACCGCAACGCAGGTTACCGTGCGCACCACGCCCACCACCGTGTGAATCTTTTCCGTCACCAGCCCGCCAACCACCGACATATCGTCCCCGGTTATGATCGCGATGATGTCGTAGGGCCCGGTGACCACGTCCACCGATTCAATGCCGTCCAACCCTCTCAGCGTGTTCGCCACGTCCCGAGTGCGGCCCACAGCGGTCTCAACCAGCAAAAAGGCTTTCGTTGCCATAGCTCGCCGTCTCCTTGTATTCGTCAATCAGTCGGCCTGAAACGAAGCGCAATACGGCGCAGCGCCCCGGCTCAATCGCCGCACAATTCTACGGCTGCCTTTCCGATAGTGTCAATTGAATGTATGTGTCCATCTTATCAGATACTTTTCAGAAATAGTTTGAATAATCATGTACAACCTGATTCCGACAATCTCCCTCTGTTACAATGCGTCCATCCGCCACCACAGGAGCGTAACAGTATGGACCTCGGCCTTTTTTACCAGATCCAGGTGCCCAAACCCTGGGACGAACACAGTGAATCCCGCAAGTTCCAGGAAATGATGGAACAGGTCTGCTTCGCTGAAGAAATCGGCATGACCTCGGTCTGGTTCGTGGAACACCATTTCCGCTCCGAGTGGTCACACTCCAGCGCCCCCGACATCACCCTGGCTGCCCTCAGCCAGCGGACCACTAACATGCGCCTGGGCATTGCGGTGACCTTGGCGCCGTTGCACCACCCGTTGCACGTCGCTTCCCGTATGGCCACGTTGGACATCCTGTCCGGCGGTCGCGTCAATCTCGGCATCGGCCGGTCCGGATATCCGTATCAGATGCTGCCTTATGGCTCAGACCTGCCCGACGTCTCCGAAATGGTCGAGGAATACCTCCAGATCATCCCCGGAGCCTGGACGGAGGAAACCTTCTCGTTTCAGGGCAAACACTACGACATACCGCCCCGGGAAATAATCCCCAAGCCGGTGCAAAAACCCCATCCGCCAATCTGGCAGGCGGTCAGCCAGGAATTCACCGCCGAGAAAGTCGGACGCCAGGGCCTGGGCTGCCTGGCTCAAACCAGCATCGGCCTCGAACGGGCCGAAGGTCTCATCCAAATCTACCGGGATGCAATCCAGAATCCCGAACCCGCAACCAAGCTCGTCTATCCCCGCGTCGCCGGCAACACCGTGGGCCTCTGCATGGAAAACCGGCAGCAAGCTTTTGACCGCGCCGAAACCATCATCGACTGGTACCGCGAGCAACAGCGCATCCGCGATTCCTACGTCTGGCAGGGCTATGACCCCGCTCGCGTGCCGCCGGATTTCCAGTGGCACTACCAGCGCGCCGTCAACGCCGACACCGCCCGCGCCGATGAGGTCACCTCCCGCTCCCTCGTTGAGGATGGCGGACGCTTCTGCATCGGCAACCCCGACGACTGCATCAAGTACATCGAAGACTACGAGCGCATGGGCGTCGATGAGATCATGCCCCTGTTCCAGGTCGGGCCGGTCAGCCACGAAGAGGTAATGGAATCCCTGCGGCTGTTCGGAAAGTACATCATCCCCCACTTTCAGGAGAAGGCCCGCAAAGAATCGCTGGCCGCTGACAACTGACGTACAAGGCGTCATTCCGGCGAAAGCCGGAATCCAGTCGTAAAACGTGCAGGGGCGGGTTTGAAACCCGCCCCTGCGTCCGCTCGTAATGGGAGAATGCTATGGGCGGAACCCACCCATGCCATTCTCGTGACCGTTGCCGTTGCCATAAGGCCTTTCCTGGGTAATAGCCGCAGCACGGTTTTGCCTCTCTCGTTCATTTTTGATCTGCTGGCCGCGGGACACGTACCCGAACTGGGTCTCCGCATTGTACCCGTTGGGGGCCATGAAGTGGCCCGTGCCGAATCCCGTTTGCTGCAGGCCGTCCGCCATGTGCGCCGGTGTGTAGGTGTCATACATGATGTCCGTGATGCTGTATATGTTCTCCGTCTGCAACGGGTACACCAACGACACGTGCATGTGCCGGTCCCCAAGAGTCTCCTGGAAGTTGGCGGAGGCGAAGGACCAGGTCAGGTTGGGGTACGCCAACTCGAAGTCTTCCCGATCCAACTGGTCGCGGACGTCATTCTCAATCTCGGCTATGCCTTCCGGTTCAACGGGCAGAGTAATCACCATCCGCATCACCGACTCGCCGTGAATGAATTCGTGGTTGGCCAGGTTCATGTCGTGGCGGTTCGGGTCCAGGATGTCCCACATCGCCTTCTTGGTGGCCCATGAAAGCTGCTTGGCGTCGTCGTTGACCACTACCAGCTCCGAGCGGCGCAGGCGGCTGGGCAGCCAGCGCGGGCTCAACTGTGGCACGTTGTTCACGTCCAGGCGCCGGCTCATCACCCGCATCCCGAACCAGCCATTCGAGTAACCGCCAAAGCTCGCCACCGTTTCCGACAATGATCCGCTGTCAACCCGGTCCCGCATACCGGCTTCCATGGAAGCCAGGCCGATCGCCAGCCTGTTGTCCAGCCGCTGGTAATCCCGGGAAATCCTGTTGTCGGTGATCAGGGCAGGGTAGCCCCGCATCTCATGGCCCTCTCCAGACGAACTGTTGATTGTCCGGGGCCGTGACAGGCCCATCGTCTCTTCGTAGGCTCCCCAAGTTTCCCTTCGCATGTTCTCTTCCAGAACGTGCTCCCTGGGCATCAGCATAATCGGGAGGAACAGCGCGTCCGGGAACCTGTCCTGCAACATCTGGTGCAGAACTCCGCCCAGCTTGGCGTGGCCTCCGAAGCCCAGCCACTCCAGGATTATCTGCGGCGGTGAACCCACTTCTTCCGACCTGCGGGCTACCGTGTCAACCATACGCTCCATGTCGCGATGGATCAGCCCGAAGTAGTCCTTATACGCGTTGGGGTCCCTCAGAAACCCGTCCACCTTGGGGAGGTAGCCGGGCACGATTACCGGCAGGCTGGCGAACCTATCTCGCCGGCGCATTGCCCGGGTTTCGGCGTCAATCGCGTCGATGCTGCCCTGGTTGCAGTCATACATCAAAAGGCTCTGCACTCGGTCCAGCACCCCTGCTTCTCCCATGCGTTGGGCCCATTTCCAACTGCGCTTGTATCCGGCAGTCCCTACGGCCACCGATACGATGGGTGGCGGAACTCCTTCGCGGTCGTGGTCTTGCTGCGAGCCCAAACGATAGGGGTTGTTCCGACGGATGTGGAATGTTCGATTTTGCAATTTGGGCGGCATGGCTGTTGAACCCCCTTGCCAATTTGGGCAGTCCCCGATTCAGTCTCAGTAGTTCGCGTGGCAAAGTTGAACTACATCCGATCAAGTTATAAATGGCGTAAGATATTATATGTGAATGGATTGATCTCAGCGAATCCGGCGGTCGCCGGCTCTGCCTATTATAGTAGATGCGTACTGTAGGCGTCAAATAGCGTTCCTGTACTACTATTTGGCAAAAATATGGAAAAACTACTAAATATAGCGTACATATTGCCTCCATTCTTCTCCGGATTCGTCCGACCCGTATGGTCCTTCAGAACGGTCGATTTCATCGCCGTCCCCAATCGCATCCATGTGATAATACGTTCCGAACCCGGTCTCGTGCGCCGCCGTTACTGTCCGGTTCTCCGTCGAGTAACCGGGATGCAGTATGTCCATCACCGGAGCCAACTCCCCCTGCACCGGATACACTCGCGTTATGTGGATGTAGGGCTCCTCCGACAATCCCTCCACGAACCGGGCCGTATTGAACGCAATATCCATGTTGGGGAATTGACCGAACAGGTTGCTGCTCGACAGCACTTCCGCCGCGTTTGCCGCCACCGGTTCCAGCGCGTCCGGATGCACCGGCAACGACACCACCACCTCCTGCGGAACATGGTTCAGGTCATTCATGCCTTCGGCTATGTGCGAGGGCGGATCCAGCGTTGACCAGATTGCGTGTCCCACCGCCATCGGCAACTCGTCCTCCGGCCCCACCGCCGCGTACTCCCGCCACCACGGAGGCAGCCGCAGCCACTCGAACTTCTTCATCACCGGCATCTTCCGCTTCACCGTCGCCATCCCCAACCAGCCGCCCGACGCCGCGCTCAGTCGCTGACACGCCGCCGCCAACGGGCTGCCGGTAGCCCCTTCCTCATCGAAATCCGCAATTTCAACGCTTGCCAAACCGGTAGCCAGCCTTATGTCATCCTCGGCAAAACTGCCGTTGTTCTGACCGGTCAGCAGACATTCGGACCCTTCCAGCAAATCCTCAAAACGTTCCCAGATGTATCGCCTGGTCCATTCTTCCGATACGTGATCTTGCGGCAATTTCAGTACCGGAAGAATCACTGCGCCCGGAAAAGCTCCGCGCAATTTCCGATGCAGCCGCCCGCCCAGGGTCGCATGACCCGAAAAACTCATGAATTCAATTATCGTCTCAGGCGACCGGCCCGACCGCTCAGACTGCGCTATGACCTGGCTTACGATGCTGTCCATATCCCGTTCCAACGGCCCTTCGTACTCCTCGAACAGCTTGGGGTCGCGCATAAAGCCGTTGGCTATGGGAATGTAGTTCGGAAACAGTACCTGTACGCCCGTGCCCTGCTTGGACCTCCCCAGGAACTTCCTCAGGAAACTCTGGATGTAACTGATCGTAATCTCGTTGCAATCGTAGAAAATCGCGCTTTGAACCCGTCCAATCTCCGACAGCTCCGACAGCCGCTGGAGAAACAACAATGCTCGTTTCGCGCCCGCAGTCCCAACCCCCAGCACCACCAGGGCCGGCGAGTTCCCCTCCGTCTTGCGACGGGCGGTACGAAGCAGTCGGCGGCCCCTGCCGCGGGGCCTGACGAATATACTCGGCATGATGAATAATACGACTATGCCTTTAGCGGGTATTTAAGCCCCCTCTCCCTTGATGGGAGAGGGTTGGGGTGAGGGTGTAGAGATTCTCCTCTACGTTCACGATCCCGGCTTCAGGAAAGCCAGCACCGCGTCAACGAACCCCTCAGGATCCTCAATCTGCGGGATGTGTCCCACGCCGGGCATGATGTGCTTGCGGGCCCGCACGATGTTGTTGTGCAGCAGTTCCTCGCCGTCACGCAGCCGGTCCACCTCGCCGTACAGCACCAACGTCTCCCGCGCGCTCACCTGGGGCAGCCGCGTCATGATGTCGTACCAGGCCAGCGATTCGTGCAGCTTCTTGACCCACGCCCCCGCCTGCGCCCGCGTGTCGTTCTGAGCGTCAACCCATTCCTGACGCGGCTCTGCAAAGGTCGTGGACTCTTTCGCCTGCTCCATGGTTCGCGGCACGGGCATGCCGTCGGAGTCGTAGCCCGCCGCAGCCTCGGCGATCCGCTCCGGCGCGGTCCGCGCGTCCCACACCGGCGATCCCACCAGCACCAGCTTGTCCAGCCGGTCGGGGTACGATGCCGCCATCTCCGTGGCCAGCACCGCGCCCACCGAGTTGCCCACGTAGTGCCCCCGGTGGATGTTCAAAACCTGGCACGCGTCGTCCAGCGCCTGGGCATAGTCCGGTATGTTGAAGTGCCGCGTCGGCTTGTCGGAATGCCCATGCCCCAGCATGTCGAAAGCGTAGCAGGTGTAATGCTGGCTGAAAGCGTCAATCACGGTGCTCCACGCCCAGGTGGACGTGCCCAGCGGGTGCAGCATTACCAGCGGGTAGCCGGAGCCTTGCTTCACGAAGTGCATGTTGCCTTCGCGGGTGGGAACGGTGTCGGTCAAATCTCGCCGCACGAACATGACGGGGGCCTCCTGGTGGTGGCGGAAAAAGAGCGGTTACGTAACTTTATGCCTTGATGCAATGCTATCTATGGCCGGGTACAATGTCAATTGCGAGCATTTGCCGGATAGCGTTGCAATTACCCCCTCTCCCTTGACGGGAGAGGGTTGGGGTGAGGGTGAAAATCCCCGCCATAATTACCCAGGGAGGCGAAATGGCTATCCTGACCGACCCGATGAAAAAAGCTCTGACCGAACAGCGGCTGATCTTCGTCGCCACCGTCTGCCCCGACGGAACTCCCAACCTTTCCCCCAAGGGCACCGTGATGGTGTGGGACGACGACCACGTCCTGTTCACCGACCTGGCCTCGCCCGGCACCATGCGCAACCTCGAACACAACCCCGCCATCGAAATCAATACGCTGGACATGTTCGCCCGCAAGGGCTACCGCTTCAAGGGAACCGCCAAAATTCACCGGGGCGATGCCGTATTCGATACCGTCGTTGACCGTATGCGCAACGGCACGGCGACCTTGCAGGGCCTGGCCGACAGCGTAAGGGCCGTTGCCCTGATCCGGGTCGAGGAGGCCCTACCCCTGGTATCCCCCGGCTATTGGGGCGGCGCGACTGAGGAGGATATGCGCCGACAGTACGAAGCGTACTGGAATGAAATCAACGCGGAATGGCATTCCGCACAAAACTCCCTCTCCCCTGGTGGGAGAGGGCTGGGGTGAGGGGGATTCACCACAACCTCAAATGACTACCGCAGACCCAACATCCGAAATCACCGTCAAGGTCGTCGAAACCTCCGCCGAGCTTGAGGGCGCGGTGACCGTCCGTATGCGCGTCTTCGTCGGCGAGCAGGGCATCCCCGCCGACGTGGAAGTCGATGACGCCGACTCCGCGCCCGACACCGTTCACGCCGTAGCCCTCCACCAGGGCGCCGTCATCGCCACCGGCCGCCTGCTGCCCGACGTTGACGACAAGGGCCCCCACGTCGGACGCATGGCCGTCGAACGCGACTGGCGACGCAACGGAGTCGGCGGCATGGTCCTATCGTTCCTGGAAGAACAGGGCCGATCCCTGGGCTTCCACCAAATCACCCTGCACGCCCAGGAATACGTCAAGTCCTTCTACGCCCAGCACGGCTACGACGAGGTGGGCGAAATGTTCCTGGAAGAGGGCATCCCCCACCGCGAAATGGTCAAAAATTTGTAGGGGCGGGCGGATGTATTACGCCACCCCCGCCGTTTCCTCCACCCCGTCCATCACCCGCACCTCCATCTTGGCGATGTGGCTGGTGGGACGGTCGCCCAGCGCCGACCGTTCCGGCGACGCGAAGTAGGCGGCCTCCTTCTCGGCAATCTGGTCCGCGCTGTCGAAACGCCGCACCCAGATGAACTCCGTGCGGTCCGCGTTCACGTAGCTGGAAACCACCGGGATACCCAGCCGGTCATGCAGCGGCCGGATGTGCTCGTTGAACAGACCCAGCCACGAGTCCATCATGCCCCGGTTGATGGTATAGATACGCAGTTGGTAGGTAGCCATTGTTAAGCCTCCTCTTAGGGTATGCAATTTCATTTGCCCCAGATCGTCATTCCGGCGAAAGCCGGAATCCAGAAAATGCTACTGGACTTCGGCTTTCACCGGAGCGGACGGGCGCGAGTTAAGCGACCTCGTACTGAGCGATGGCGTCCTGGCTGAACGAAAGCCCCAGCCCCGGACGGTCCGGCACCACGATCTCGCCGTCCACAATGTCGGGCGTCTCGTCGAACAGGCGCAGCGTCCACGGCATGTATTCCACCGTCAGCCCGTTAGGAATCGCCGCGATGGTATGCGTCTGCACCTCCGGAATCAGGTGCGACACCACCGGAAGGTTGAACGCCTCGGCCATCCCCGCGATCTTGCGGAAGGGCGTGATTCCACCGGCCCGTAGCAAGTCAACCATCACGATATCGACGCTCCGCTGCTCCACCATGTGGCGGAAGGGTCGGATGCCATACACGTACTCGCCGGCGCAGATCGGCGTCACCAGCGCGTCGGCGACCCGCGCCAACCCCTGGTAATCATCCCGCGCCACCACGTCCTCCAGCCAGAACAGGTTGTATTCCTCAACCATGCTGCCGATCTGGATTGCCTGGTTCACGTTCCAAAGCTGGTTGATGTCGCACATCAGGTCAATGTCCGGCCCGATGCCCTCGCGCAGTGTGCGTATCCGCGCGACCTCGCGGGCCGCCGTCGGCTCCGCGCCCATCTGGGTTTTCATCTGCCGGAAACCCTGCTCCACCAGCCTGGGACCCGCTTCGGCCAGGTACTCCACCCCCATCGGCCGCATCAGCGCGCCGCTGGCGTAGGTCGGCGCGCGGTCGCGGTAGCCGCCCAGCAGGCTGCACACCGTCTGGTCCAGCGCTTTGCCCTTGATGTCCCACACCGCCATGTCCACCGCCGCCAGCCCCAGCGAAAGCACCCCCTCCGGCCCGGCGGAAGCGCAGGCGTCCATCAGCCTGCCCCAAACCGCCTCGGGATTCATCGGATCTTCGCCCGTCGCCAGCTCCACCAGGTCGTCCACGGCTCGACGCAAGGCGTGAACCAGCGGCCCGCCAAAGAAGGTGATGCCAACGCCGGAAATGCCCTCGTCGGTGTGCAACTCCAGCGTCACGAACTCCCGGGTGCCGGGTTGGTCGATGCCCACCACCAGCGGGTTGTCGGCAGGGGTTTGCAGGACTCTCGTGGTTCCGCCGGTGATTCTCATTTCGCACTCTCTCCGCCCCTGCGCTCGCAGGGCTGACACGAATCAATTGGCGCAATGCCGCCACGCAGATTAGCACGGGCAGTCACCAACGGCAACACGCCCAACCGTCTCGCGCGTACCCACTTTCGCCCAAACTGTCATTGCGAGCGAAGCGCGGCAATCTCGTTGGGGCAGCGGTCATCGTTACTGGAACGAGATTGCCATCCGCCAGAGGCGGACTACGCTCCTCGCAATGACAAAGTGGGTACGCATGATGCCCAACCTCCCTCAAACAATCTCCAGCAACTCGGTCAGGTCCCTTATCTCTAGGTGCGGCACAATCCCCGTCTCATTGCCCACGCCGTCCCGATTCAGCCAAACGCTGAGCATCCTGTAGTTGTTCGCGCCCAGCACGTCGCTTTGCAGCGAGTCCCCAACGTGCGCCATGTTCTCCGGTTTATCGCCCAACCCGGCCAGCGCAAACTCAAAGATGCGCGGGTCCGGTTTGGGAAATCCGCAATCGTGCGCGAACACCGTGAAATCGAAAACGTCATCCAAACCCACCATCTGCGGCGTATTGTTCCCATTCGATATGATTCCCAATCGGAAACGGCCACGTAGCGCCTCCAGGACGCCGGCCACGTCATCGTATGGCCGCGCGCCGGCCACCCGCGCCTCCCAGTAAAGCCGGTACAACTCCTCCGCCGCTCCCCGGGCGCGAAATCCGACGTGCTCCACGGTCCTGACCATGGCCGTGTACCGGATTTCTTCCTGCGTCGTTGCACCCTCTCCCAACTCCGACGCAACTTCATCCCGAATTTCCATCATCTGTTGGACTGTAAGTTTCCGCGCCGCATCCCCTGGCGCCATGACCCTCAGCTGTTCCAACGTCAGTTCCAAGGCCCGCTCCATGGCCCGCTGAAAATCCCAAAGCGTGTCATCCATGTCAAACGTGATCGTAGTGATATTCCTTGCGTCAGGCATCGCATCCATCCTCAACCAAAAATCCGTCTTGCATATTCTGCCATAGGCCCACCCCCGACACATCAAATCAACCCCGTTATTCCGACCCCCAACCCCGTCATTCCGGACTTGATCCGGAATCCAGAAAATCCTTCCCGGTAAAGAAAAACAGTGACACCACGCCGTTGCCCATACGCTGTAATCCCGCCTATCATGGATTCATCTAGATATAACAGCTGTTTGCAACCCGAAAAAGAGAGGCAGGATTCCCCGCATCGACGGCCAACCCCGTCAGTTCTAAAATCGCAACCGATCCAGGTGGCAACCGTTGCTTAACGACCTAACGCCTCACCATCGATGCCCCACTGGAATCACCGGGACCCTTCGGACCCGCGTGGAGGGACGCAACCAAATCGTCCTGCGACCACGGAACGACCGTTGAAATAGTTGTGTACCCAACCCGGCCGTGCGCTGACAACGATGCGCCGCAAGGTCCGCCTCTGGCGGAAGAATCCTGCCTCTCGCCAACCAACTACCAACCTCAAGGAGCAAGCCCAACGAACCACCGCACCCACCAAACCCCAAACCGTAGGGGCGAGGCATGCCTCGTCCCCACCCCCCACATCGCCAACCACCCGGCCTGTCATTGCAAAGCCTGAACCCGGCTGTCATCGCAAGGCCCAACCCCCACTGTCATTGCGAGGCCCGTAGGGCCGTGGCAATCTCGGTCCCGCGGCTCGGCCCTCCGCAATGCCGCCGGCCACGTTTCATTGACATCCCACGGGCCTGTTGGTACGCTTTCCCACACGCCAACCGCCACTGGAGATACGTCAACGTGCCCGAACAGACCAATAACGCCCACAAAGGAACCTCCCGACGCCGCTTCCTGGGCGTGCTCGGCATCGGCATTGCGGGCGCCGCCGTAGTCGCCGGACTGATGCCCTTCGGCCGGCGCAACCAGACCGCCGAAGCCGCCAACGAATTCCCCGGTCCCGGCTCCATGTTCCACCCAGCGCAGGACCCTCGCACCGACCCTCGGCGTTAGCGCTGCCAATACACTGTATGTAGGGGCGGGTCTTGTACCCGCCCTATTCGTTGGCATATCACTACCGCCGCCCGAATTCCCTTTCGAGCTGGTACTCCGTAAAGTGGATCACCGTGGGCCGCCCATGTGGGCAGTGGTGTGGGTTCTCCGTCGTCTCCAGTTGCCGTAACAGCGCGTCCATCTCATCCACGCTCAGCGTGTCCCCGGCCCGCACCGAACCGTGACAGGCGATGGTTGCGGCCAGCGCGTCCTCCCGTTCCATCACCACCTGCTCCACGGATACCGCGTCCAGCAGGTTGACCAGGGCCGTCGCCGGGTCGGGATTGTTCCGCATGGTCAGCGTCGCCGGGATCGCCCTCACCAGCCAGGCGTCCCCTCCGAACGGTTCCAACTGAAAGCCGTACTCGGCGAGCATATCACCGTACTCTTGTAGGGTGCCGGCCTGCGCTAAATTCAATTCCACCGGCGTCGGCGCCAGCAACGGTTGCGCCATGCCCGCCCGTCGGTCTCCGTCCTGCCTGATCCGGTCGTACACCACCCGCTCGTGAGCCGCGTGCTGGTCAACCAGGTACATCCCCTCATTGCCCTCCGCTACGATGTACGTCTGCCGAATCTGCCCCACCACTCGCAACCCGGTCAGCACGTCCCGCAGCGACCCGCCGGCCGGCGCCAGCCCGGTGGTTGGTAGCGCCAAACCGCCCGCGCTGGGCTCTCCCGTTCCGGTCATCGGCGCCGGCCCGGAGCGGTTGGACGAAACGCCGCCCGCGCCCGCCGGCCGTTCCTCCGGCAAACTGAAAGAACGGGTCGCCTGCCGAACCGGAGCGTGGGCTACCAGCGCGTCGCTCACGGCTCGCTGCACCGCCGAAAAGACCCGGTTCTCGTTGCGGAACCGCACCTCGCGCTTGGTGGGGTGCGAGTTGACGTCAACCTCTTCCGGGGGCAGAACAACGTTGATCACCGCCAGCGGATAGCGACGGTCCGGCAGTGTGCCCTGGTATGCCTGCTCAATGGCATACATTATCGAGCGGTGATACACCCAGCGCCGGTTCACCAAAAGCGTGATGTACGAGCGGTTGTGCCGGTGGAGATCGGGAGCGCTGGTGTACCCATGTATCGACAGCCCGGCATCGGTCCCCGATACCGGCATCATCCGGGAGGCCACCTCCCTGCCGTACAATGACAGTATGACGTCCTGTAGATTGCCGCCGCCGGTCGTGTTGACCTGTTCCCGCCCGTCCGTGGTCAAGACGAACCGGATATCGGGATAGGCCAGGGCATACCGGGTCACCACCTCCTGGATGCGCGCGGACTCCGCCGGGGCCGACCTCAAAAATCTGCGGCGCGCCGGCACGTTGCTGAAAAGTTCCACCACCTGCACCGTCGTTCCCGTCGGGCAGCCAGCCGGCCCCTCACCGACCAGTTCACCATACCGGAATTCGATCCGACACCCGGTATCCGCCTCTGGGGTTTTTGTAGTGCAGGTGACCCGGCTCACCGCCGCAATGCTGGGCAGCGCCTCGCCCCGGAACCCCAGGGTATCCACAGTCTCCAGGTCGGCCGCCGTGCTGAGTTTGCTGGTAGCGTGATGGCGAAACGCCAGTGCAAGCTCGTCTGCTGCAATCCCGCAGCCGTCGTCCGTAACGCGGATTTCGGAAATGCCGCCGCCGCTGACCGCTACCGAAACGCGAGTCGCCCCGGCGTCCAGCGAGTTCTCAACCAGCTCCTTGACCACCGAGGCGGGACGCTCCACCACCTCACCGGCGGCAATCTGCGCCGCAACGTTGGATGGCAATTGTCGAATCGGCATATCCCGGTCAGTCGCGAATCAGGCCCAGACGGATCAGATCGGCTTCAGTCCATTGAGCCTGTTCCTCGATTATTATGCGTAAAATCCTGGGCTGGAAGGTTTGTCCAGATCTATGCCAAGCAATCGTAACCCTTCGATTGGTAGGCCCGTGGAGATATTTCCGGTGGCTACCTTTGGATTTGACCAGTGAAAATCCATCGCGAAGCAGCGCATTCGCCAGTTCTCGCGCTGTGATGCTCCTGATTTGCTGGTAATTGATGGGCATAGTTCTACCTACCAGGCGCGGCTCTGGTAAGGTCTTGCTCGTGATTGTGGATACTCTCTAATGCGCAAGCGTCGGTAAAGGCTTTGTCATTTGACTCTTTCAGGATGGGATCCTGGAGTGTGGGCGGCGCAAAGAATTTGGAGACCCGGCCCCCGGTGCGGGTCTGCCGCCAAGTTTCCCGTTGGTGTATCGCCGCCAGGACATCCTCCACTGCAACGTAGATCAGCCGGTACGCATTGCTGTGGGCGATGTCGGGTTCCAAATCCGCTATTGGCAAACCGCCGTGCGACGCTACCGCGTCGGGATGTTCGGGAGCGCACCTGAACTGCACCAACTCCGGCGCGTCCTGAATGCTCGGCTTGCTAATCTCCGGATTCGGGACATGGGGCTCTATGGGCCATTCAATATGTCCTTCCTCCACTTCCTCGACGATCATCTCGAGGACCTCTTTTATGTTGGCCGCAGCTTCCTCTTGGGTTTCACCAAAGGTTGCAGCCCCCAGGTTAATCCACGCAGGGTAGTAAGATGCCCAAGCGTCCTCATCCGGCTCAATCACGACTTTGAACGCCAGCAAATCCATGCCGACACCTCCTGTGTCTTGTGTCTCTGGTATATCGCTCTGTGCCTACCGGGTTGGTTCCGTCAGAACAGCGGTATCTTGGTCCCCTTGGCCCGGTACTGGCGATCCTCCGAGTCCCCGGTTTCTGCAAAGTCGCAGATGATTCGGTAAATCCGGTCCATCTCGTGGTCAACGCTGCGAGAAAAGAAATAGGGCGGCACCCAGACGCCTCCGAAAGCGGCCACTATCTCCGGGTAATCGTCAATCACGAATTCCGGCTCGAAAGGTATTTTCAGTTCCTCAAGGCGCTCGTGAAAGTGGTGGGTTGGTTTTTCATAAACCCCGCTCACGAATCTTCCCAGTTCGTGCTTTTCAATGACCTCCCACCGTTCCCCCATCCCGGACCAGATGTAAATTTCATGACCGTCATCCAGCAACTTCTGGAAGGTATCAATCGTGCCCGGACGCAGTGTGTCGTCCAGCCCCAGGATGGTGTAGTCAACGTCAAAGAATATCTTCATGGCAGGTCGTCGCTCTCGCAGTTCGTGTCGGGTCGTCCGTCGGTCAGTCGGTGAGGGCCTCGGTAATCGCTTTGACGCTGGCGCCAATCAGTAGCCGGTCTCCCAGCCGGACGATGGGCCGGCGCACCAGCCGCGGCTCCTCGAGCATCAGGGCCAGCTTGCGCTCGTCGGATAGCTCCGCTGCGGTAAGCCCCATCTTTTTCAGCGACGGGCTACGGCTGGCGAACATCGCGCTCACTCCCGGCTCCCCCACCTCAGCGACCAGATCACTGAGCTCCTGTTCCGTGAACGGCTCCTTGAAATAGTCCCGTTCAATTACTGAAAGACCGTTTTGCACGAGCAACTCTCGCACCTTGCGGCAGCTGCTTCAACGCGGCCACCAATACATCGTTGCCGTATCGCTCATCTTATCGTCTCCCCGAGATTAGTAATTTCCGTATTCTACCCGTAAGGGTAGCATAAACGGAAATTTCGCTGATTTCGCGCACAAGTTGAGGATGGGCAGGTCAGTCCTGGCGCGCCTGTTCCTGCAACTCGTAGAGCTTGTTAATGGCTTCCAGCGGGGTGAGGTTGCCAATGTCCAAACTCAGGATGGACTCGGCAAGCTTGTTATCGTCCGAGTCGAATAGGGGCAACGCCAACTGGGGCGAGGGAGATTTGCCCCGGTGCTTGAACCGCCCGCCCGGTTGCTCCCGCTCCAATTCCGTCAGCAGTTCCTGGGCACGGCTCACCACGGAGGGCGGCATCCCGGCCAGCATCGCCACGTGTACCCCGTATGACCGGTCGGCCCCGCCGGGCACAATGCGATGCAGGAACGCTATGTTCCCATCCTCCTCGGAGACGGCGACCCGGTAGTTGCGCACGCCGGGGAGCGTGGCGGCCAGCTCGGTGAGTTCGTGGTAGTGCGTGGCGAACATAGTCTTGCAACTGACCCGGGGGTTGTTGTGCAGATGCTCCACCACTGCCCGAGCTATGGATAGTCCGTCGTAGGTGCTGGTTCCCCGGCCAATCTCGTCCAGGATGACCAGCGAGCGCCAGGTAGCCTGGTTGAGTATGGCGGCGGTTTCCACCATCTCGACCATAAACGTGGACTGTCCGGTGGCCAGGTCGTCCTGCAAACCGACGCGGGTGAAGATCCGGTCCACCAGGCCGATTGAAGCCGACGTGGCGGGAACGAAACTGCCGATCTGGGCCATCAGCACGATGATGGCAACCTGGCGGATGTACGTGGACTTGCCCGCCATGTTGGGGCCGGTGATCAGCATTATCTGCGCGTCATCCGCGTCCAGCGCCGCATCGTTGGGCACGAACGCGCCGCCGCCACTGGTCAAGGGATCCAGGACCCGTTCCACCACCGGGTGCCTGCCGCCGGTGATGCTAATCGCGTTGCCGTCGTCCAGGATGGGACGCACGTAGCCGTGACGCGCCGCAACGTCGGCCAATCCCACAAACACGTCAACCCGGGCAATCGCCGCTGCCAGGCGGGAGATGCTTTCGGCGTGGTCGCCAATCTGCTGACACACCTGTCGGTACAAAGTGCGCTCCAACTGCTCCAGCCTGTCGCGGGCGTCGAGCGCCTGGCTTTCGTATTCCTTCAACTCCGGGGTGATGTAGCGTTCCCCACCTGTGAGGGTCTGGCGACGCTGATAATCGTCCGGCACCGAGTCCAGATTGGAGCGGCTCACCTCAATGTAATAGCCGAATACCTGGTTGAACCCGACCTTGAGGTTGCGGATGCCGGTGCGTTCGCGCTCCTTGGCCTCAAGGCTCGCGATGAAGCCCCGGGCGTCGCTGGCCATGGCGCGGATCCGGTCCAGTTCAGGAGAGAAGCCGGCCCTGATGACGCCGCCGTCGCCGGGTTGCGCCGATGGTTCATCCGCAATTGCGGCGTCAATCAGGTTGCTCACATCCGGCAACGGGCGCAGGTCATCCGACAGCCAGGCCATCGCAGCGGCATGGTCGCCGGACACGACGGGCTCCAGTCGACCGGTAGCCGCCAGGCTCTCCCGCAAGGCCAGCAAATCCCGGGGCGGCGAGTTTTGCGTCCGGATGCGCGTGAGGATTCGTTCCAGATCGGCCACGTCGGACAGCGCGGCCGCCGCGTCGTCCCGTCGGAATGCGTCATCGAAGAAAAACTGTACGGCGTCCAGCCGGCGCCCCAGCCGCTCCAGGTCCAGCAGCGGCATCCCCAACCACCTTCTCAGCAGGCGAGCGCCCATTGCCGTTCGCGTGCTGTCCAGCGCCACCAGCAACGAGTAGTCCTGCGAGTCCTGCCGGCCCGCCTGGAAAAGTTCCAGGTTCCGGCGAGTTTGCGGGTCCAGTACCATGTGGGAGCCGTTGTCCCACACCCTTGGCGAGGCCAGCGGAGGCCGTTCGCCCTGCCAGGTGTACCGCAGGTAATCAACGATGGCCCCGGCGGCGCGCACCGCCAGCGTCCCCGACCCTACGCCGGACGAATCTACGCCGGGAGATTCCAGGCCGTAGGCCTCCAGTGAAAGCACCCCGTAATAGTCCAGCAGGGTCCTTCGGGCAACGTCCGGGTTGAAAGCGGAGGCATCCAGCGTGGTGATCACCCCTTCTCCACCGTTGCAGGAGGGAATCACGGGCAATTCGTAGCCGGGCGGAACGAGTATCTCGGAAGCCTCCAACCGCGCCAGCTCCAGTGGCAGTTCTTCCACTGGGATCTCCGCAACCGCAAACTCGCCGGTGGTCACGTCAACGTAGGCCAGGCCGGCCCTATCACCGGCGGAACAGACGGCGGCGAGGTAGTTGTTGGCGCCCTGATCCAGCAGCGCGGATTCCAGGACGGTGCCCGGAGTCACCACCCGCACGACTCCGCGCTCGACGATCCCCCTTGACGCTGCCGGATCGCTGAGCTGCTCGCAAATCGCCACCTTGTACCCCTGGCGAATCAGGCGGGCCAGATTGGTCTCCAGGGAAACCGCCGGCACGCCAGCCATGGGGATGCGAGTGTCTTTGCCCATTGACCTCCCGGTCAATGCGATTTCCAGGGCCTCGGAAAGCGTTTTGGCGTCGTCGTCAAAGCACTCGTAAAAATCGCCCATCCGAAACAGCAGGATGGCGTCCGGGTAGGAGTGCTTGATGGTGAGGTATTGCCGCCGAACCGGGGTAAGGCGCGCGCCGGCCGCTAACGTGGACATGGGGCGATTTTACTCTATGGGACAGGTAATCGCCGCAAGTTTTCGAGACGGTTCCATGGTCGTTGCCGTGGATTATGTTTCTTGCGCCAGAATCGCTTCCAGTTGTGCGATCAGCGATGGCAGCTCGTCCTGCACAGCCTCCCAGACTATGTCATAACTGATTGTATCGAATTGGTGGATTAGCACGTTACGGAAGTCCGCCGCTCCCTGCCGGTCAAATTCGGGATGTGTTTCCCGGAAAGCATTGGGGATACACGCCGACGCTTCACCGAAAATTTCCATAAGGTGGGTCAGCAACATGGCAAGCGACCAGTCGGCGTCCAGGTCAGCGCAGGACCGGCCTGCGACCAGAGATCGAGCCTCACGAGCGTGGTCCAGCATATGGTTGATGGACGACAGCGGGTCATGAGGCATAAATATTTTGCGCCTCCGCAATGGCCTGCGGCCAGAATCCCGAGCGCATCCGGTCGTTAAGGGCATGCAGGTCAACGCTGTGGCCCAGGATTTTTCCAAGTTCGCGCTGCATTCCAACAAAGGAAAAGCCGCCGGGAGTGTGACCTGGAGCATACTCAACCAGCACCTTGACGCGGGTTTCGCCGGGGTAGTAATCCGGCACAGTATCGCCCAGCAGGGCCAGGCGGGTGATGTGGTTGCTGCGGCAGAATTTGGCGATTTGTGCCTTTGGGATATTGATTTTCGCGTCCATTTCGATGCTACCGGAACCGCGCAGTTGGCATCATTTTAGCAGGGTCTATATTGGTGAAACTGTTTAAATGCGGTAGGGGCGAATGCTGATTCGCCCCTACATACTGACAATCGTTGCCCCGGATTCTACTCTTTCCAGAACCGTTCTTCGGTCCAGCGCCAGCCGGCGGCGGTGACGATTTCCCGGCTGGATTCGATCATCCCGGGGTGGCCGCAGGCGTAGATGAGCGTATCGTCCCGGTTGAGGTCGAATTTCTCCAAATAATCCGCGACGATGTTGTTCAAGCGGCCCGTTTCCCCCTGCCAGGCGGCGTTGCGGGCTTCGGTGGGCCGACTGACCGCCGGCACGAACGTAACGATCTCCGGGTACTTGGCGGCCAGCCCTGACAGCTCAATGTCATAGACGAACTCGTCCAGGTAGGAGGCTCCTTCCAAAACGTAGAAGTGATGGCCGGCCCGCCCGTAGTGCAGGTGGTCCCGCACGATGCTGACGAACGGAGCCACACCGGTGACCGTGCCCAGCATCAGGTGCTGCGTGGCCGACGGGTCCATCAGGAAGATACCCTTGGCCCGCGGCCGGATGGACATGGTATCGCCAATATCCATGCGCCACATCCGGGGGGTGAGTTCGCCGTCCGGCACCAATTCCACGAAGATTTCCAAAAAAGGTTCGTGGGGAGCCGACACGATGGAATATGCCCGCTCGATGCCGTCTAGTCCCAGTGTGCAGTATTGGCCGGGCTTGAATTTGAAATCGAAGCCTTGCGGTTCCAGCTTGATGACCATGAGGTCATCGGTGTAGTCGATGCGCTCGACCAAGCGGGCCCGCGGCAGGTTTGCCGTGCGGTCCCGGGTATTAGTTGCCGGTTGGACGCTCGTCATTGTTACTCCGTCGATTGTTGCTCCGTCAGCAGCTTGGGGTATGACTGGGCATCGTACCCCTTAAATGTTACGCCGGTGTTGCGGGTTTCGTTACCGGTTCAGCAGTTCCACCCGGCAAGGTTCAACCAGCAAGCCCGGCACGCGCGCCATGGGGTTCACGTCTTCGGACACCTGCAACTCCACGGCAAGTTCACCAAACAGCGTGGTGATGGCGACGACGCCCCGCGGCGTCTGTGCGTCGATTCTGGCGACGCCGGTGATCCGATTGGCAACAGTGGCAACGGCAACCGGAACGCCGTCGGGGATGTTCCAGGCGACAGCATCGTCCGGATTAAGCCTCACCTCCTCATCCCGCACGATGCGGTTGAGGTCGCCCGACTCGATAACGGTGTCTCGCTCCCGTTGCAGCAGGACCCGACCGGGAGCCAGCAGCGCGGGGAAGTCGGGGCAGGTGGGCCAATCAACCACCCGGAAGCGGGGCGCGCCCGGCTCCGCCTTTCCGTTGGGGAACCCGTCCGCGTACAGCACCGGCGAGGAAGGGCTGCCGGCAGCCGGACACGGCCACTGGACGCCGCGCTCTTCCCTGGATGTATAGAGTATCTGAGTGGGCCGGGGCGATTCGACGCCGGTTTGCATCACCAGGGCCGACTCCCGGGCCAGCCGGTCGTAGCTGACGCCACCGTAGTTCTGGGTCACCGAGGCGATCTCATCCATCAGCGCCGACGGGTCGTTGTAGCTGATTCCGGTGATGCCCAACCGTTCGGCCAACTGCTCGAACACCCAACCTTCGGGTTTGGCGTCACTGTTTTTGACGGTTACTGCCGGACGGACGCGCTGGATACGGCGTTCCAGGTTGGTGAACGTCCCGTCCTTTTCGGCAAAGGTAACGCGGGGCAGCACGACATCCGCTACCTGGGCGGCAGGGGTGAGGAACGTATCCATGACCACCAGGAAATCCAGCCGCTCGAAGGCGGCGAAACTATCACTCAGCAGCCCGTTGGTGAAGTTCGGGCTGTCTCCAACCACGAACATCGACTGAATATCGCCGTTGGACGCCGCTGTCAGCATTTCGGCCACGCCCATGCTGTGCTGCGGCGATGGGAGGGTCGCGCCCCAAACTTCTTCGACGCGGGCGCGGTTTTCATCATCAAAAAGCGGGCCGCCACCCGGCAAGCGATAGGGTATGCAGCCGATGTCGGTCGCCCCTTGGGTATTGGCGCCCTGCCGCATGGGGAAGAGTCCTCCGGCCGGCTTGCCGACGTTGTGGGTGAACAGGGCCAGGTCGCACAGCGCCACCACGCAGTCGCGGGTGATGGCCGAGGGTACGTTGTCCAACCCGTACACGATGGCCGCGTTCGCAGCGTTGGCATAAAGCCGGGCGGCCTGGACGATGTCGTCGTGCGGCACTCCGGTGGCGGCCATGGCGGCTTCGTCGATCTGTTCGAGTTCATAGAGCAGGGTGTCGTGGTCTTCTACGTTTTCGGCCATCCACTCGCCATCAACCAGACCTTCATCCAGCACAGTTTTCAGTATTGCGCCGATGAGGAGCAACTCAGCGCCGGGCAAGGGCCGCAGCCAAAGGTTGGCATACCGCGTCAGTTCCACCTCGCGGGTGTCAATCACGATGAGGGAAGCGCCGTCCCGGGCAGCCTGCTTGATTGGAACCCCGACCACGTTGTGGCTTTCGGTGAGATTGGTGTTGAAAACCAGGATGCAGTCCGAGTTTTTGAGGTCCCAGATGGAGTTGGTCGCCCCGGGGTAACCGAACACGTCCTCCAGCCCCCTGGTCAAATCGGGCTGGACGTTGCCGGAGTGGTCCAGATTGTGGGTGTTCATCCCGATGTGGGCGAATTTCTGAGCCAGGTAAAACTCTTCATTGGTGCTGTCGGCAGCGGTCACCAGGCCGAACCCTTCACCCGACTGGTGGGGTCGCAACCGTTCGGCGATCAGGTCCAGAGCCTCGTCCCAGGTGGCAGATTCCAGAATTCCATTGCGCCGGATGAGCGGACGGCGCAACCGTTGGCCGCTGGTGAGATGGCCCAGCCCGAACTTGCCCTTGTAACAGGCCTGCCCGCGATTGGCCGGAGAGTTGTACTCAGGGATGGCACGGATCACCCGACCTTGCTCATTGATTTCCAGGTTCATCTGGCATCCCACCGGGCAGTGGGTGCAGATCGTCCGCTGTACGCTGGCGGCCTTCTCCCACTTGTTCTCCCGCTCGGTGAGGGCTCCCACCGGGCAAACGTCCAAGCAGGCACCACAAAATTCGCAACCGGATTCCAGGAGAGAGGTGCCGAAGGATGTGCCAACCAGGGCCTTGCCGGAGCGTTCGGTAAAGCAGATGGCGCTGTCGCCGCGCACTTCCTCGCACACTCGCACGCATCGCCCGCACGTGATGCACAGGTTGTAATCCCGGTCGTAGAAGGGATCGCTGACTTCTAGGGGAATGTCCCGGTACATGTAGGTCATCGGGGATTCCAGCTCCATCCCCAGGTACCGGACCGTGTCCTTGAACTCACAACGCTCGTTCTTGGGACAGGTAACGCAGCGGTCGTTGACGGAAACGTGGCGCAGGCACACGTCGGAGGGGCCGCAGATATCCACCCGGTGGCAGGTGAGGCAGCCGTTGGGATGCTCGGCAATTAGCATCTGCATCACGGATCGGCGCAGTTCGTTGACGTCGGGGGTCTCGCTCCACACCACCATCCCGTCGGTGGCTGCCAGGGTGCAGGCGGCCGGGAAGCCCGGAACCCTGCCGCGTTCGTTTTCCGCGACTACCACGCACATCCGGCAGGCGGCGTAGGGCTTCATGCCCGAGTGATAGCACAGATAGGGAACGTAAACGCCGGCATCAATGGCCGCTTCCAGCACCATCTTGCCCGGCTGGGTCCTGATCTCCACCCCGTCAATTGATATGGTGATGTCGTCAGGCATGGGCACTCCTAATCTGCGATTGGACGGGGAAGCAAGGTCCGGCCAAAGCGTGTTTATCTACGAGTGAGTCTGGGAGAAAAAACCTGTTCCGGGCAGTCGCCAGTGTGTCGCTTATCGCGGATGTGGGCCTCGAACTCGTCGCCGAAGTAGCGCAGGGCTGAGGACACCGGGTTGAATCCCAGTTGGCCGTGGCCGCACAACGAGCCAGCCTGCATGTTCTCGCCGATGTTCCGCATCAGGGCCAGGTCTTCCTCGGTTCCCTCGAGGTTGCTGATGCGCTCCAGGATTTCCAGCAGGTGGCTCATCCCCATGCGGCAGGGGAAGCACTTGCCGCAGGATTCGTACTGGCAGAAAGCGATCAAATTGCGGGTGAGGTCAACGGCGCAGGTATCCTCATCGCAAACGATGATGCCGCCGGAACCCAGGATTGCGCCGGCCGCGCGGAACACGTCAAAATCCAGAACCAGGTCAAGATTGGCGTCGCTGGCCGAAAGGACGCCCCCCAAGGGGCCTCCCGTTTGGAGTAGCTTCATCCGTTTGCCGTTGGGCACTCCGCCGGCCATATCGAACAATACCTGGCGCAGGGTCATTCCCAGGGGCACTTCGATCAAGCCGGTATATTCGATATCCCCGGACAGGCACAGGATGGCCGTGCCGCTGCTGCCGTTGATACGTCGGTCGGGATCCGCCGGTGTTCCAATGCCGGCGAACCATTCGCCGCCCCGAGCGACGATCTCCGGCACGTAGGCCAAAGTCTTGACGTTATTGATGTTGGAAGGCTTGCCAAAGACACCCACCTGGGCCGGGAATGGCGGGCGGTAGCGGGGCATGGAACGCTTGCCCTCGATTGCCTCCATGAGCGCGGTTTCCTCACCGGAAACGTAGGAGTCGCCGGTAAGCGCCACCTCGACGTCAAAGGAGAAATCGCTGCCCAGTATGTTTTGACCCAACAGGCCGAGTTCGTAAGCCTGTTCAATGACGGCGCGGGTGCGGTCGATAGGCTGGTTGTGGCCGTGCCGGATGAAGATGTACCCACGGTTGGCGTTGCAGGCATAGCCGGCAATGGTGATGCCTTCCACCACGGTGGCCGGGTCGCTTTCCAAGATTCCCCGGTCGTTGAACGCGCCGGGGTCGCCCTCTTCACAGTTGCAGAGGATGTACTTGTTGGGATCCGGATTACCGGCCAGGAACCCCCACTTGACGCCGGCGGGGAACGCCGCGCCGCCGCGCCCACGCAGGCCGGAAGTGAGCACTTCCTGGCGCGCTTCGTCGGGAGTCATCGCGGTGAGGGCCTTGTTCAAGGCCGCGTATCCGCCGTTGGCGATGTACTGGTGGAGGTCCGAAGGGTCAATATGGCCGGCGTTGCGGAGGGCGATGCGCTGCTGCGACGCCAGCATGGGATGATCGTCCAAGCGGGGTATGCCATCGGGGGCGGTACCCCGGTGCCCCAGGTAGCCAATGGCGTGGTCAGTCACCGGGACGCCGCCGGCTACGTGTTCGCTGACGATACGCTCTGCGATTTCGGGGGTTACGTTCCGGTAGAAAACGCGCGGCCCGCCGGGAGTCTGAACGTCCAGCAACGGCTCGGCGAAGCACAGGCCCAGAGTACCAACCTCCGAGACGTTGGCCTCCACGCCGTTTGCTTGCAGGGCCGACTTCACGGCGCTGACGACTTCAAAGCCGCCAGCCGCCTCGCCGGCCAGACCGGTGCCGACGCGAACCCATGGGCGGTCCCCGTTGGTCAAAGCTTGCCATCGCCGTTCAGCCTCGGCGAGGATAGAATCGAAATCGGCGGTGGTAGGAGTGGTCACGACGAAACCGGATTCAGTGGGACGGAGCGGATTGCAGGGCGGCGGCTATTTTTTCCCGAGCGGATTCGGGGCTCACTCGCCCGGCCAAGTGGTGGTCGATAGCCATGACCGGCGCGTGGGCACAGGCGCCGAGGCAGGTGTTGTAACGTAAGGTGGCCTTGCCATCGGGGGTATCGCCCTCATCGGGGAGGCTCAAGGCGTCCTGGGCCGCGGCGATAATCCGGTCTGCGCCCATTACGTGGCACGACGGGCCCCAGCACACCTCGATGCGGTGTTCCATGGGCGGGTCGAACCGGAAGTTGGGATAGAACGTAGCAACGGCCCACACATCGTTGACCGTGGCGTCCATGCGCGCCGCGACGACCTCAACGGCCTCTTTGGGGATGTAGCCGATGGCATCCTCAACCGCCAGCAACGAGGACAGGACGGTTACGGTGGATTGCGACTGATTGTTGACTGCATCGCTGATCAGGGACTGGGTAGCGGCGTCCATTGGTCAGTTCCGTCTGATTGTGAAATCTATTACAAAAGGGGATTGGCCGCCGTCAGTCTAGCACACGCCCCGCACGACCGACAATGACAATCAAGGGCCGTCAGTCCGTTTCGGGCGGGATAATTTGATCAACTTGCAGAACTATGTCCGGGAACGCCCGTGGCGCGATGCTCTCGCCGGGGTCGTAGTGCCGCACGGTGGCGTATTCGTCGCCGGCCGGGTCTGCATAGGATTCGATGCGGCGGTCGGGTCGGTTGACTATCCAGACTTCGGGGATGCCGGCGGCAGCGTACCGGGGCAGCTTTTGGTTGCAGTCGAATGGCAACGATGAGTCGGACACCTCAATGAGCAACAGCACATCAGCGGGCGCCGGATGGCCCGACCGATAAAAGTCGTCGCGGCGACGAAGTAGCATTACGTCGGGTTCAGGCTCGCTGTAGTCGTTCAGCCGGGTCGGGTTCTGGATCCTTACCTGGGCTCGCCCCTGTAAGGGAAGCATCAGATTTTCGTTGAGCCAGTCCACCACAAAAGCGTGCCAGTCCAGTACGGCGGCCATAACTATCACGTCTCCGTCCAGCAGTTCCACGCGCTCCTCCGGGGAGAAGATCCCGGCCTCGGCCATTGCGTAGTATTCCGCTACGGTGAAGCGGCGGCGAGTTGGGACTGCCGGACGCGATTGCGTCGCTGAGTCCGGCGTTGCTGTGGGACGAACGGGGGCGGCGACGGTTGGCGTGGTCATGGCGCGTGCCTCACTCAGCCGGGATAATCCGATCAACTTCCAGCATGACGTCGGGAAACGCCTGCGGCGCGATGCTCTCGCCGGCGCCGTAGTGCCGCACCGTGGCGTATTCGTCGCCGGACGGGTCTGCATAGGATTCGATGCGGTGGTCGGGGCGGTTGACTATCCAGACTTCGGGAATGCCGGCTGAGGCATAAGCGGCGAGTTTAGCGCTGCGGTCATAGTCAACGGTGGTGTCGGACACCTCAATGAGCAGCAGTACGTCGGCCGGCCCCGGATGCCCGCCTTCGTAGAAGTCATCACGCCAACGCAGCAGCATCACGTCCGGCTGCGGCTCGCTGGCGTCGTCCAGACGGGTCGGATCCTGGACGCTCACAATTGCCCGTCCCTGCAATGGAGGGAGCATGAAGTTGTTAAGTCTCTTGACTCTGGAAGCGTGCCAGTCTCCAATGGGGGGCATTGCGATCACGTCTCCGTCCAGCAGTTCCACGCGCTCATCGGGGGAAAGGATGCCGGCCTCGGCCATGGCGTAGTATTCCGCTACGGTGAAACGGCGGCGAGCTGGGACTGCCGGACGCGACGACGCAATTGCGTCCGGCGTTGCTGCGGGGCGAACGGGCGCGGCGACGGTTGGCGTAGTCATGGCGATCTCACGTTTGGGCGGACTCCCGGTTTTCCAGGGCCTTGTCCATCACTCGCTGGAAAACCTCGTAGGGTTGGGCGCCGGTGAACAGGAGATTGTCGAACACGAACGTGGGGATGCCCCGGATGCCGTAGCCCAGGGCCTCGTGGTACTGATCCACCACGCGCTGCGCATAATGGCCGGATTCGACTCGTTCCTTCAATTCCGCGCCGTCGAGTCCCACGCTGCTTCCAATGTCGGCCAGCACAGAAGTGTCACCCAGGTTTTCCCGGCGATCCCAATACGCTTCGTAGGCGGCATGGTGGTATTCGAGGAACTTGCCTTTCTCCTGGGCGTATTCGGTGGCCTGGAGGGAATTCAGGCTGTTCGGGGTGTAGCGCGGCGGGCGCATGACGATGTTGGCTTCCCGCGCCTGGGTACGGAGCGGGTCGGAAAGCTCGTCGTCGGATTCGCCGGGGCGGGATTCCCGCACACGGCCCTCCACCGGAGTATCGGGACGCAGCAGGTAGGCCCGCCCCTCCACGGTGATGTCGTACTCTTCAGAAAGTTTGTCGACGCGTTCCAGGCCGACGTAGCACCAGGGTCAAACGTAATCGTACCAGACAATGACGTGTACCGGGTTGGCGTCTTCAGGATGGTTGTGAGCGGGCCCGCCTCCGGCGGGTTGAGCGGTGGTCATAGCGGCACCTCGGCAGGGCTGGATTCCCGCTTTCGCGGGAATGACGGTAAAGGTAGCTGGAACGACGGTTAGTCGGATGGGGAATGCGGTTGGATGGGGGAGTGACGGTCAAGTGGTTTGGTCAGCAGGTTTGCAGGCGGTCCAGCAAGGGATACAGACCTTCCAGGCTGTCGATGTGGTCGCAATCGGCCACGTCGGAGTGGAACCCCCCGCGGTCAATCAGGACCGGGTGGAGTCCGGCGTCGCGGGCGCCTTGGACGTCGGAACGAGGCTGGTCGCCGACGTGCATGGCATGGTGCGGCGGCACCGCCATACGCTTCAGGCCGGCTTCAAAAATGGCGGTGGCCGGTTTCTCGCCCACCTCGCGGCCGGTGATGCAAAACTCCAGGTATTCGTGGATACCGATTTGGCGGGTGAGTTCTTCCATGTCCCGCCGCAGATTGGTGAGGACCGCCATGCGGTAGCCGCGCGCCTTGAGTTCCGCCAGCACCGGGCGGGTCTCTTCAAACTCGACCAGTTCCTTGGGAACGGAGATGGCCATGTCCCAGATCTGCTTGGCCATGCGGAGGGAAACGGCGACTCCGGATTCCTCCAATATGATCTGCTCATATCGGGCGAAGAAGGCGTCGCGGCTGGCCGCATCGCGTTCTCCTAACGGCATCCGGTGGTTCTCTTCGTTGAAATAGAGGTCCGCGATGGCATAGCCTCGAGCCAGGCGATCCGGCGGAACTCGTATGCCAAGGTTCTGGCAAGCGGCGTGTTGAATCTGGGGCAGGGGTGGCCAGAATCGCACCAGCGTGTTGTAGAAATCAAAAAATATCGCGTTGATCATGGAGTCAAAAGCGCGCCGCGATTAGAGAGTGGCACAATGGCCCCGGGCGGACGCCGGCAATAATAGCACAACTTATTCGGAAGCCAGTTCCGCCAGCGCGTCGTTGACTGCCGCCGGGGAATCCAGACGGTAGCGCGCGCCGGTGGTGGAACCGGACGGACCGACAAAGATGCCAAAGCCTCCGGCGTCCTGGGCGGCGGCAAAAGCGTCTTCGTCCGTGGCATCGTCTCCGATGTATATCGGGAAAGCGCCGGGCGAGAGTCGGGAACGAATAAACTCCAGGGCGCGACCTTTGTGCCAGTCAACGGTCGGACGCAGTTCCAGCACCGCCTTGCCGGAAGTGACGCGGCATAAGCCGTCGTCAATGAGAGGTTTGACCACGTCCTCGAAAATCGCTGCTACCAGTTCGTGGCGGTCGGCGGGCGTCCGGCGGAAATGGACGGTCAACGAAAGGGTTTTGTTTTCCACCAGCGCGCCGGGCACGTCGGTCAGGCCGTAGGCAAGGCGGGCAGCGGTCTCGGACAGGGCGGGAACGATGGCGGCTACGTCGGGATGCCGGTATTCCAAATGCGGCCCGCAGATCTCCAGCCCGTGGTTGCCGGCGTACACCAGCCCGGGCACGCCCACTCGCGAGGATACGTCGCTGAGTTCGCGTCCGCTGATGACGCCGACCGTGTATCCGGGTTTGCGCAGCAGGGCCTTCAGTAGGCCGGCGTTGCCCGGGCGGAGCGTGGCATCCTCGTGCCGGGGCACTATTTCCGACAGCGTCCCGTCAAAATCCAGCAGCAACAGGACGGCAGGCTGACGCGCAATGCGGGCAAGCAGGTCGGGCCGGGACAAGGGTTCAATCTGTGGAGGCCGTAGTGGCGGCCAGGCGGGAGTGGTCGGGGGTGCTGGCCTGCATGAGTTGCATCATTATGTGGCCGGCCCACTTGTAGATGTTGTTTTCCTGAACGGTATTGCGCATCCGGCGCATTCGCGCGCGTCGTTCCTGGTCGGTCATATTGAGGGCCTGGTGAATGGCCTTGGCGAATTGCTCGGTGGCGTAGGGATTGATAATCAGGGCATCTTTGAGCTCCTGCGCGGCGCCGGCGAATGCGCTGAGGATGAGCACCCCGTCTTCATCGACGCGGGATGCGACGTACTCCTTGGCGACGAGGTTCATGCCGTCGTGGAGGCTGCTTTCGGCACAGAAACTCGCCAGGCGGCGCAGAGCCGAGAAAGTGGCCGAGGGCAGTGAAGTGGGCCAATAGATGATGGGTTGCCAGCCGTCGCATCCGAACCGTTCATTGATGCGGTCAACAATGGATTCGATGTCGATGGTGAGTTGCATGTACGAGTCGATGTTGGTGCGGCTGGCGGCGCCGGCTTGCAGGAAGACCAAACGGCCACGGTATTCAGGCCATTCTTCCAGGAGGCGCTCAACGGCCCGGAGACGATGGGGAATACCCTTGGTGTAGTCCTGACGGTCAATGCCCAAGCCCAGGATGCGGCCGCGGTCCAGGCCGAGTTCCCGGGAGAGGCGGGCCATTTCGGCTTCGACTTCGGGAGTGTGGGCCTCGGCGTCGAGATTGTCGAAGTCGATGCTGATGGGGAAGGGACGGACGACGGTGGTTTCGTCGCGGCGATGCACCATCCAATAGTTGGAATCGACTTCGGCTTCGAGGAGATCGGCATCAACACAGCTTTCGACGCAATCGATGAAGTTCCGGCAGTCTCCCTGAAGGTGAAACCCCAACAGGTCATTGCCGAGCATACCCTTGAGGATTTCTTCCTGCCACGGGCAGATACGGAAGATGTCCGGGTTGGGCCAGGGGATGTGCCAGAACTGGCCGATGATGGCGTTCTGGTTGATCTTGCGGATGTATTGGGGCAGCAACGCCAGGTGATAGTCCTGGATCAGGACGATGGCCGGGTCGTTGCCGATTTCGTCCAGTACCAAGTCGGCGAACCGACGGTTGACGGACTGGTAGATACCGTAATGTTTCGAGTCGAAAAGGGGCTCAGTATGCGCGATGTGGCAGAGCGGCCAGAGTCCCTCGTTGGAGAAGCCGTAGTAGTAGCCGTTGTTTTCCTCCTCGGTGAGGTTGAGGAGGCGCATGTTGTAGGCGGGGGAGTCGAAGGGAACGGGGATGCGCCCCTGCTCGTCCATCACCTCGCGGTCGGTGTAGCTGCTGCTCTGGGCGATCCAGGTGCCTCCACAGGCTCGCATCATCGGATCAATGGCGGCAGTGAGACCGCCGGGGGGCATTTCGCTGTGCAAATTTCCAGACTCATCGGTGCTGAAAACGTAGGGCTGTCGGTTGGAAACTACGATGAGTCGGTAGTCGTTCAGTTCCCTCCTCACCAGCCTCAGCAGATCATCTCCGGTCCACATATGGTGACCTTCCTTTGTACATGGCGCGTCAGGATTTGACGCCGCGAATTATGGCAATTGAGCATAACAATTATGCGATAGGCGAATTATGCCATAGTTATGAGGGACGGGTCAACGTGAGCAGGCGGCCCTCACAGGGCTATCGCATATGGATGTTGGCGAATTGGGAGAGGATGTTGATGAGGAAGCTGTCGTCCCAGCCGGCCCGTTTCAGTTTGCCTCGCATTGACCCCTTGCTCGGTTCCAGTCGCGCCAGGTTCAGCGCCAGTTTGCGCAGCAGGGCCAGGTTCTCTGCGCAATGTCCCTTCCGGTTTCGCGCCTGGTCTTCGTTGCAGGTTACATCCAACACCCAATGCAATCGGTTCTCAATTCCCCAATGTCCCCGCACAATGTCGTTGCAACGCTCCGGCGGCCAATCCTGGCTCAGCAGGTAATAGCGGGTTTCCTGGCTGGTCTCGCCGTCCCTTTGACGGGTTGCCGTTACCTTGCCCACCGCCTGCAAACCGGGCCAGTCATGGCGTTCTTGCAGCCAGGCGATGTCGGCGCTGACGCTGGCGATGCGCTTCTCAATGCGTCCGTGTCCCTTGCCGACCTGAGTGGCTTGGCCGGCCGGCGTGTCCGGGTCGTCCAGAAACAGTTTCACGGCATCGTGGAGCGTACCTTGATTGCCTTTCAGGGCCAGCGCGTAGTCGCCGCCTTGCTCCACTACCTGCTGGGCCACCTGCCGCTGGCAATGCATAGCGTCGGCAGTAACCACCTTGCCCCGCAGGGTCAGCATCTCCAACAGCTTGGGCACCGCCATAATCTCGTTGGACTTATCGTCAACGGCCACCTGGCCCAACACCAAGCGCTGCTCGTCGGCCCAGGCGCTGACCAGATGCAGCGGCGAACGTCCTGCGGCCCGGTCGTAAGAACGGCGCAAGGTCTTGCCATCCAACGCCACCACACCCGCAATGCCTTCCGCAAACTGCTCCATGAACCCCAGAAACCACCGCTGGAAAGCTTCGGGGTCCAACATCTTCAGCACTCGGGAAAAGGTGTCATGGCTGGGAATGCCGTTTTCCAGCTTCAAAAAGGATTGCAGCAAGTCCCGTTTGGACTGGCCGTAGAGTTCCATGTCGGTGCAGGTCTGGCCGCCGCTGACCACGGTGCAGAGGACGATGACCAGGATTTCGTGTAGCGCGTGGCGTCGGGCATTGACGGCCCTCGGATCGTCCAGTTCAGCAAATACGTCGGCTAAATCGTCCATGATGTCCTCCCCTCCGCCACGGTTTGGACAACATCATAACCGGCACCTCAATTTTCATGTGCGATAGCCCTGGCGGCCCTCAGGACTTGAGCGAAGTCCTTTACTTGGAGTACGCCAGTAGTTACCGCGAGTCCGCTCTGCCTATGACGATTTTGGCATCTGGCGCTGGTAACAAGACTAGCCGCCCCGTCGTCGGTGGCGGCCGGCTGCGTCGGAACAGGTCGTGGTGTCAAAGGCGTTGGCAAAACATGCCAGCGGAGCGGCGGAATGTTGTACCACCCGGATGATGCCTGACGTCATGGCTATGACTCGCGGTGAGGCGATGGGGGTCTGAGTGAGGCCGCAGCTGCCGTTGATCTAAGCGTCGTCCGGTTCGTCTGGGGAAGCCGAGGTGGTGTCCTGCCGGCTGCCCTTGAGGCGGTAGCCACCTCTGGCGATAGGGGCGGCGGTTCTCCTACCATTGCGCTTGATAAGTATCAATTATCAAGTACCATCCATGCCCTGCGCTGGCACGGGGAACCATGCTCCGCCTCCGCCAACTACCCGTTACGGGTTATTCGAACTGCGAAGTTCCTGGCATCCTGCGCCAAAACGTGCGTCGCACGTATGACCAGTGCGAGCTCCCGCCCCACGCTGCCAGCTGTCCACTCTGACAGCGAGACCGATAGGCCGAGATCCGAGGGCGTCAGGGTACCTCGCATATCTGCCGGCCATTGGATTTGATCTCCATCAGGTACTGGGGCTGGCTGCCAGTCGTATCCCACATACTGCATGTCGGCCACCGTATGACCGCCGAACATCTCCTGGTCAAAAGCGACCACCGCCTCCACTTGCGATTTGGAGCCAAGATTGAAGAAATTCTCGCCAGGGGTCCCCCTGTCGGCAACGCCGTCTTCCAGCGTCCCATGTCCTGGTTCCAGGTCGAATGCTACCACCTGTAGACTGGACAGATCCAAGGCCCCGAAACGCCGGAGCGCGTCATCGAAGCACTGGACCAGTGGAGGTAACACCACCGCGGGATTGGCAATACCATCTTTCAGTCCGACCTGTACCCATCCGATCTGCGCTCCTTTGGCCTCCGGAGTCAGTTCCGCCTCGTTCATACCCCACAGGAGACGGTATGGTGGTCGGGGCGTTACTGTTGACCGCGTCGTCCGTCCACGCCCGTCGATCGTAGTCGTCATACTGTTGGTCATGGACCAGCCCATCATTTCAGCACGGGCGTTGAAAACGCTGTAGAGATCCTCCTCCACGGAGTCCACGCCCGCGCTGGCAGTGTCTGGTGAAAGTTCCCCAAAGGCTTGGAGAACCAAAGTCGGATGCATAGTAGCGGTCCTCCTCTGACGTATCTGGAGCGTCGGGGGTAACAAGGTCGGATGCATAACCGTTGCATCCGACCGAAATTCAGGGGTTGAGGGCTACGAGCATGGTTCCGGGGGCCGGCATTGGAGTTCTTCTCCAGCTGACTTTAGCTTTTGCGACGGGTCCCATATACCGACGAGGTCCACGTCAACGATACTGAGGAATCCAGCTCCTATGTTCGAAGCGCAGTCGCTCCGTCCGGTTACTCTATTGCCACGCCCTCCACCTGGCCGGAGGTTCGCGTCGTATTCATCGTCTGGTTGAATGGTTTCCCACCAGCAGATTTCAATGTCCCAGTAGGACTGGCACATCAGCCCCTGGAGTTGGACGTTGACATCGGCTCTGCTTGGGCAGCCTGTGGAACTAACTGTCTCCCACCATCCGTGGACTGAAAGCTGTGAGCCCGAATGGTGGATATCGTCGCTCCTGGTCCTGTAGGTGCAATTCCCGGCTGTCTTTGAAGTTGGCCTTCAGGCTCTGGTCGCTGTTTCACGTGCAAGCGAGCGGGATTATTGAGGTTATCAAGGGGGTTGTCAAGGGAAGTTGTCAGGAGAGGAGGAAATTTCGCTACTCGGATTACAACGTAGTTGCGGCGGAATCTGAGCAAGGATGCGACAGATTCCGTAAACCACTGACCTACCCAAAATCAGGCCTTTGCGAGTCGAGTTGCCCTCAGGCTTCGAAGTTGAGTGACCTGCAAAACGGGGCGAAATGCACCCATACTGCGACGGTCACGACCCAGACGGTCTACGGGTCATTGACGCCTCGGCGATGCCCGTCATCATTAGCGCCAACACCAACACCACCACTACCATCATAATGATGACAGGGTGCGCCGACGGCGTGCCGCAGGAGGCGCACCGATGATGAACGAGAATGAACGACTTAACTCACCCCAAAATCGTTGGACCCGCTGGTACATGTGGCTCGCCTACGGCGGCATCCTGGTCGTGATCGCGGTCGGGGTCGTATAGGAAAACTGCTCGTTTTGAGCAGGGTGGACCACGCCGACGACGGGCCCGGGTATTGGCCGGTGTGCATCCGGGGCCCTGACTGCACAGGCAGAATTTGCCATATCGGCATGGCCTGGCCTTGGGGCGTCTCCAGACGCACGGAGACGCCCTCTCCGGGATTCGTCGGGATGTTTACGCGAAAAGCGAAAATCCCGTTACAGAGCCTGATACGGCGATTTTCGCCCGGCTCCGCAACGCCCGTCCCGGGCAAGTTCTCGGACGCCGGTGAACCTCAAGAAACCGGAAATACCCGGAATTTCAGGCGTTTGGAACGATTACGAAATCCGTTGGACAGCCGGTCAATGTCCGACGCGCCAGCCGTGGAATCGGAGTAGCGAAATTTCCTCTTTCCTCTGCGGGGTTTGAGTTGACATACCGGGCGGGTAGGGATAACATCTTTCGACGTTGTGCCGGGCTTTGAACCGCGCATTCAGCAGGGAATGTTATGCCTACTGTAAATCAACTGGTACGAAAAGGTCGCAAGCCGGTGCGTAAAGGCACCAAGGCGCCGGCGCTGCACTGGGTGCAGAACTCGCTGCGGAACCGGACCCGGTGGGGTCCCGGATGCCCGCAACGGCGGGGCGTATGCATCCAGGTGCGAACGATGACGCCCAAGAAGCCCAACTCGGCGCTGCGCAAGATTTGTCGCGTGCGGCTGACCAACGGCGTGGAAGTTACCGCCTACATCGGCGGAGAAGGCCACAACCTGCAAGAGCACTCGGTGGTGCTGATACGAGGCGGCAGGGTGAAAGACCTGCCCGGCGTACGCTACCACGTGGTGCGCAGCAATCTGGACACCGAAGGCGTTTCCGGACGCCGCCAGGGACGCAGCAAGTACGGAACCCGCAAGGGATAAAAGGCGCCAAACAAAAAACCCCGTCCTTCACCCCCCGAAGTTGGGGGGTGGCTTAATCTACAAACCAAGGTAGAAATCGCTATGTCACGAAGACGCCGCGCAGAACCCCGCGTAATCAAGCCGGACCCCCGGTACAGCAACCTGGAGTTGGCCAAGTTCATCAACCGGGTGATGATCAAGGGTAAGAAATCAACGGCCCAGCGAGTGGTCTATGACGCTCTGGAACTGGTGCGACAAGACACCAGCCAGGACCCCATAGTCGTTTTCTCCAGCGCGATGCGGAATGCCACGCCGCTAGTGGAAGTGCGGCCCCGGCGAGTGGGCGGAGCAACGTACCAGGTTCCGGTGGAGTTGCGCACCAGCCGCAGCGAGGCATTGGCGATGCGCTGGATCATCCGCGGGGCCCGGGGGCGGAACGGAATGCGCATGGCCCGGGGACTGGCCAACGAATTTATGGACGCGGCGCGAGGGGAAGGTTCCGCAGTACGCCGCAAGGATGAGCTGCACCGAATGGCGGAAGCGAACCGCGCTTTCGTACACTACCGGCGCTGATAACGACGTCCGTTGCCGGATTCCCGCTTTCGCGGGAATGACGGGTAGGGGCAGGAACGATTCAGGAATGATTGCCGAACAAACAGACGCACGTAAGATCCGGAATATCGGGTTCATAGCCCACATCGACGCCGGCAAAACGACAGTTACCGAGAGGGTACTGTACCTTACCGGCCGTATCCGCAAGGTTGGCGGAGTCGATGAGGGCACGACGGCCATGGACTGGATGCCCCAGGAGAAAGAGCGGGGCATTACCATCACCGCCGCCGCGACCACGGCCTATTGGCACGACTATCAGGTCAACATCATTGATACGCCGGGGCACGTTGACTTCACCGCCGAGGTGGAACGGAGTCTGCGGGTGCTGGACGGCGGAATAGTGGTGCTGGACGCGGTGGCCGGCGTGCAACCGCAGTCGGAAACGGTGTGGCGGCAAGCCGACACCTACAACGTCCCCCGCATCTGTTTCGTTAACAAGATGGACCGGGTGGGCGCATCCTACGAGCGTACCATTGACTCGGTGCGGCGGCGCTTGAAGGGCAACCCGGTGGCGGTGCAAATCCCGTTGGGGGCCGAGGACGAGTTCCGGGGCGTGGTTGACCTGATCGACGGCCAGGCCATCATGTATTCAGACGGCAGGGACGACGTGGCGGAGCCGCCCGAACTAATGCCGGTGCCGGCGGAGATTGAGCAAGACTACAATGACTACCGCCAGGAAATGATCGAAAAGATCGTCGAGACGGACGAAGCCCTGTTGATCAAGTACCTGGAGGGTGAAGACATCTGCGCCGACGACCTGCGTTCGGCCTTGAGAAACGCCACCATCAACCGGCAGTTGGTGCCGGTTTTGTGCGGCAGCGCGATGCGCGGCAAGGGTATTGACCCGTTGCTGGACGCCATCATCAACTACCTGCCGTCTCCGCTGGACGTGCCGGCTGTGGAAGGCATCGTGCCCGGAACCGAAGACGTAGAGTTGCGGGAGCCCATCGACAGCGAACCCCTGTCGGCGCTAGCGTTCAAGGTGGTGGTGGACCCCTACGTGGGCCGGCTGGTATTCCTCCGCATCTACTCGGGTTCGGTGGAGGCCGGCGCCGCCGTGCGCAACGTGAGCCGGGGCAACCGGGAGCGTATGGGACGACTGCTGCGGATGCACGCCAACCACCGGGAAGAGCTGCAACAGATCACCGCCGGCAACATCTGCGCCGCCGTGGGTTTGAAAGACACCTTCACGGGCGACACGATTTGCAGCGACCACAAGCCCCTGATCCTGGAGCCGCCGCACTTCCCCGAACCGGTGGTGTCGGTGGCAATCGAACCCGCCACCCGCGCCGACCAGGACAAGCTGGGCGAGGCGATGCGGAAGCTGTCCGAGGAAGACCCCACTTTCGTGGTGCGCTTCAACGACGAAACCGGGCAGACGATCATCTCCGGCATGGGCGAGCTGCACCTGGAGGTTCTGGTTGACCGGATGCGCCGGGAGTTTGACGTGGAGGCGCGGGTAGGCCAGCCACGGGTAGCCTACCGGGAAACCATCACCAAGCCGGTGCGCGTGGAAGGACGGTTTGTGCGGCAGACCGGCGGCCACGGCCAGTTCGGGCACGTGTGGCTGGAAATCGAACCGCAAGAGCGTGGCGAAGGCAACGTCTTCGTGGACGGCATCAGCGGCGGAGTGATTCCGCGCCAGTTCATCCCGGCGGTGGAAGCCGGGGTCAAACTGAGCTGGGACAACGGCCCGCTGGCCGGCTACCCGCTGGTGGACATGAAGGTGACCCTGGTGGACGGCAGTTATCACACCGTGGACTCGTCGGACATGGCCTTCCGTTCGGCGGCGATGATGGCGATGCGGGATGGTTCCCGCAGGGCGACGCCCGTGTTGCAGGAGCCGATTTTCGAGATCGAGATAGTGACGCCGGGCGAGTTTTTGAGCGAAGTGCTCAGCGACCTGGGCGGCCGGCGGGCCCAGATCCGCAGCATCGAAGGCCAGGACGACTTGCAGACGGTGAGCGCGATGATCCCCTTGGGAGAGACCTTCGCGTACACCACGGCGCTGCGGTCGCTGACCCGGGGCCGGGCCTCTTACACAATGGAGTTCAGGCACTACGAACCGGTGCCGGAGAATCTGCTGCGGTCGGTGGCAAACATCTGACGCGGCGGACGGGAAAAGCGAACAGCGCACAAACTTGGAGAGTTGAAGAGAAGTAATCATGGTTGCCAGGCAGCAAATGCGGATAATTTTGAAGGCGTTTGACCACAAGGTGCTGGACAGTTCCAGCGCGCAGATCGTGGATACCGCCGAGTTGACCGGGGCGAGGGTGGCCGGGCCGGTTCCGCTGCCGACCCAGATACGGCGCTTTTGCGTGATACGCGGGCCCCACGTGGACAAGGACTCCCGGGAACACTTTGAGATCCGCACGCACAAGCGGCTGCTCGACATTATGGAGCCCACCAGCAAGACCATCGACGCATTGACCAGGCTCAATATGCCGGCGGGGGTGGATATTTCCATCAAACTTTAGCGCAGGCGCCGTACCGGATTCCGGCTTTCGCCGGAATGACGGCGATAGCGCGATTGCCCTGACCGGGCTGGCTAAATACTTGAATAAATATAAGACCCGTCGTAAAATCGTAGTTCCGTTGGCGGCAGGCGTTTGCCTCTGCCGCCGTTTCATCTACTGCCCAGGATGCGGCGCGGAGTCGGCGGGCAGAAGCTACCAAATTACAGGCGAAGAAAATGCTGAAGGCGTTTCTCGGTAAAAAAATCGGTATGACCCAGGTGTTCAACGACGCCGGGCAGGTTGTGCCAGTGACAGTAATCGAAGCCGGCCCCTGCGCCGTTACGCAGATTCGTACCAACGAAAGGGACGGCTATGAGTCGGTGCAGTTGGGCTTTGGCCGGGTGCGCCGTCCCAACAAGCCCGAGTCCGGCCACCTGAAAGGCGGCCAGATCGGACGGCGGCTCCAGGAAGTGAGCGCCGACGACGTCGCAGAGTACGAGGTGGGGCAGCTGGTTTCGGTGGACATTTTCGAACCCGGCGAGATAGTGGACGTGAGCGGCCGGTCCAAAGGCCGCGGGTTTGCCGGCACCATGAAGCGACACGGCTTCGGCGGCGGGCCGCGCACTCACGGACAATCGGACCGAGCGCGCGCCCCCGGCTCCATCGGCGGCGGCACCACGCCCGGCAAGGTGTTCAAAGGGCTGAAGATGGCCGGGCACATGGGGAACCGTCGGGTGACGAGCAAGGGACTGGAAGTGATACGGGTGGACGCCGAACGAAACCTCTTGATGGTGAAGGGCGGCATACCCGGCGGGCCCAACAGCCCGGTAACCATCAGGAAGACTGGAAAGAGCAAGGCGCAAGCATAATGGAACTGCCCGTAATTAACGGCAACGGCGACGCCATCGACACCATCAGCATTGATGACGGCGTGTTCGACGTGCCCATGAATCAAACCCTGGTGCACCAGGCCATGGTGATCTACCAGATGAACCAGCGGCAGGGGACCCACTCAACCCTGACCCGCGCCGAGGTGTCGGGCGGCGGACGCAAGCCGTGGATCCAGAAGCACACCGGCCGCGCCCGCCAGGGCAGCATCCGGTCGCCCCAGTGGCGGCACGGCGGCATCGCTTTCGGCCCCAAGCCGCGAGAATATCGCAAGGCGCTGCCACGGGCGATGCGGCGGAAGGCCCTACAGTGCGTGTTGTCGGAGAAAATCCGCAACGGCCGGCTCATCTGTATCGATTCGCTGGACCAGTTGGACGGTCGCACCAAGTCCATGAAGCGGCTCTTGGAGAACTTGGGCATCGCCGGCTCGATCCTGATAATTACCCGCGACGCCGACCAGGACGTGGTGCGGGCCGGCAGCAACTTGAAACAGGTCTGGACGATGCCGTCGGATCTGGTGAACGCCAACGAAGCGCTGAAACGGGACACCATACTGGTCACGGTGGACGGCATTCGTCGCATCGCCGAGCTGTGCACTGCCCCGAGGTTCCGCGCCAGGAAGATAGCCGGTTTCGTGGGCGGCGAGGAGGAGCAGGCATGAACATCAGCGAGGTATTGCTCCGCCCGACCATCACGGAAAAGAGCACTCTCCTGCAAGAGGAGGGCCAGTACACCTTTGAGGTCGCGCCCAAGGCCAACAAAACGCTGGTCAAACAGGCCATCGAAAAGAATTTTGGCGTGACGGTGGTCGCCGTGAACATCACCGTCAATCGCGGCAAGCGCAAGCGATACGGCCCCCGATTCAAGAAGCGGCCCGACGTTAAGAAGGCCGTGGTGACCCTGCGGGCCGGCGACCGCATCGACCTGATTGAGGGTCTGTAACAGGGATTGGCGTAAAAGCGAGGAGCAACGTATGCCACTGAAAAACTTACGACCAATCACCCCCGGCACTCGAAACGCGGTGCGGCCTTCCTTTGAGGAAATCACCACCACGAAGCCGGAAAAGTCTCTGCTGGAACCGTTGCGGAAGCGGGCCGGACGCAACAACCGGGGCCGCATTACCGCGTACCATCGCGGCGGCGGGTCCAAGCGAATGTACCGCCGGATCGACTTCAAGCGCCGCAAGGACGGCGTGCCAGCCACCGTCAAGAGCATTGAGTACGACCCTAACCGGACCACGCGCATCGCGCTGTTGCACTACGCCGATGGTGAGAAGTCCTACATCCTGGCGCCGGTGAACCTAAAGGTAGGCGACAGGGTTGAGTCCGGCCCCAGCGCCGAGATCAACCCGGGCAATACCCTCCCGCTGCGCAACATCCCCACCGGAACCGTGGTGCATAACCTGGAACTGACGCCGGGGCGCGGCGGACAGCTGGTGCGGGGCGCCGGAACCGGAGCGCAAGTGCTTTCGCGCGAGGGCGACTACGTGCTGATCCGGCTGCCTTCGGGCGAGATGCGCCGGATATTGTTGAACTGCCGTGCCAGCGTGGGCCAGTTGTCCAACCCGGACCACAAGAACGAGAGCCTGGGCAAAGCGGGCGCAAAGCGGCACCTGGGCCGACGGCCTCACGTGCGCGGAGTCGCCAAGAATCCCGTGGACCACCCCCACGGCGGCGGCGAAGGACGCTCGCCCATCGGGATGCCGGGGCCCAAGTCGCCCTGGGGCAAACCGACCCTGGGCCACAAGACACGGAACAAGAAGAAGACGTCCAGCCGATTCATCGTCCGCGGACGACGGTGGCGTCGCTAGGAGTGAGAGCGCACTGCGTCGTCCTGCGGCGCCGGCAGCGAAGTTGCACTATGTCACGTTCAGTTAAAAAGGGACCTTACGTCCACCCGAAATTGTTGAAAAAGGTCAACCGGGTACGAGAATCCGGCGAGGCCACGGTGATCCGCACCTGGTCGCGGGACTCCATGATTATGCCCGAAATGGTTGGGCTGAACTTCGGAGTTCACGACGGGCGGCGACACGTTCCCGTCTTTGTGACGGAGAATATGGTCGGCCATCGGCTGGGCGAGTTCGCGCCCACGCGCACCTACCGGGGACACGTCGCTCGATCCGAGCGATCCAGCAGGGTGAGGTGACGCGATGCCAGTGGTACGAGCAATGGCCAAACAGGTGGGAGCCTCCCCCAAACGGCTGAAGCCGATCATGGACGCGGTGCGAGGCATGACCGTCAACGACGCCCTGGACCACCTGAGCCTGATGACCTCGCCGTGGGCGCGTTCGGTGGCCAAGGTGGTGCAATCGGCCGCGTCGAACGCCGAGAACAATATGTTCATGAACCGCAACGAACTGCGCATCACGCGCATCTCGGCGGACCAGGCTCGACCGTTGAAGCGATTTCGCGCGCGGGCCAGGGGCCGGATCGGTCGCGTGACCCGGCGCTCCAGCCACATCATCATCGAAGTTGACGAGATCGAGGAGGCGTAGCCGATGGGCCACAAAACGCATCCCCTGGGGTTCCGACTGGGAATCATCAAGGACTGGAAAACCCACTGGTACGCCAACAGCGGCGCCCAGTACCGCGACGGCGTGCAGCAGGACCTGGGCCTGCGGCGGACGATTCACGACGAATACGCAGCCTTTTCCGACGCCGGCATCGCGCGGATTGAGATTGACCGCACGGCGCAGGAAACGATCATCAACATCCACTCGGCGCGCCCCGGAATCCTCATCGGACGGGACGGTGACCGGGTGAAGGGCCTGCGCTCCCGGCTGGAATCGATGAACAGCGGCCAGTTGCGCCTGAACATCGTTGAGATTGAACAGCCGGAAATGGACCCGTACCTGGTGGGCCGAAACATCGCCGATCAGTTGAGCCGGCGGGTCGCCTACCGGCGGGCCATGCGACAGGCCGCGCTGCGCACCATGCAGGCCGGGGCCGAAGGCATCAAGATCATCACCAAGGGACGCATCTCCGGCGCCGAAATTGCCCGCACGGAAAAGCTTATGATGGGCCAGGTTCCCCTGCACACACTGCGCGCCGACATTGACTACGCGCTGGCGGAAGCGCACACGGCAATGGGCCGGATTGGAATCAAGGTCTGGATCTACAAGGGCCAGATCATGCCCCCAGTGCCGGAAGAAGATGGAGAGCTGGACAGCATCGAATTCCGGGTATCCAGCCAGGACGCTGACGCCGACGCCGAGATGGCGGCGGAACTGGGAGTCTGAAATCATGTTGCAACCCAAGAGGACCAAATACCGTAAGATGGGCCGGGGAAAGCGCCGGGGCGCTGCCACCACCGGCAACACCGTCGAGTTCGGCCAGATTGGGCTGAAGGCGATGAGCCCGGAATGGATTACCGCTCGTCAGATTGAGTCCGCGCGTGTCGCCATTACCCGGCACTTGCAGCGCGGCGGAAAAACCTGGATCCGCATCTTCCCGGACAAGCCCGTTTCCAAGAAGCCGGCCGAAGTTCGCATGGGCGGCGGGAAAGCCGCCAACGATCACTGGGTGGCCGTGGTCAAGCCGGGCCGCATCATGTTCGAGGTAGGCGGAGTGCCGATCCAGCAGGCGGAGGAGGCGTTGCAGCGCGCGGCGCATAAGCTGCCGATTCCGACCAAAGTGGTGTACCGGGACCGCGTGAACTCCCTGCTGTCCGGCTCGGGAGGCTAGCCCACGATGGAGATGTACGAGATACGGGCGCTGACCGACGACCAGATTCGCGATGAACTGGAAAAGTCTTACCAGGAACTCATGAACCTGCGGTTTCGGGACGCCACCAACCAGCTCACCGACACGAACCAGCCGCGCAAGACCCGGAAGGACATCGCCCGGATGCTGACGTGTCTGCGCGAGCGCGAACTCTAAAGAGACCGACTGCTCCGCCCTGGCGGACAGACCCACTGAGCAGAGAAGGGAAATATCACAATGGCGAAGGCGATGCGAAAAATTCGGGTGGGCTCCGTGGTCAGCACCCGGATGGATAAAACCGCGGTGGTGGAAATGGTGTGGAAGCAGCGGCACCGGATTTATCGCAAGCAGATGCGCCGCGTGACCCGTTTCTACGTTCACGATCCCGATAGCCAGTGCCAGATTGGCGACACGGTGAGGATACAGGAAACGCGGCCGATTTCGCGGACCAAGCACTGGCGGCTGCTGGAAATACTGTCCCGCCGGGAAGTGGCGGACGTGCGTCCGATTGAACTGGAAACCGATATTGTGATTGAACCCATCGCCGGCGAGTCGGACTACATCAGCGATTGGGTCGAAGAAGAAAACGAGGACGCTTAAATGATCCAGAGTTACACCAGGCTCCACGTGGCCGACAACAGCGGCGCCCGACGCATTCGGCTGATTAACATCCCGGGTTCCAGCCGCCGCAAGTACGCCTCGGTGGGCGACATCATTGTATGCACGGTCCGGGAAGCGGTGCCCAATTCCCCGGTGCGCAAAGGGTCGGTGGTGAAAGCCGTGGTGGTGCGCCAGGCCGCGCCCCTGCTTCGGCCCGACGGCACCTACATCAAGTTCGACGATAACGCTGCGGTGCTGATCAACGACAACCAGTTGCCCCGAGGCACGCGCATCTTCGGCCCGGTGGCACGGGAACTGCGGGACAAGGGCTTCATGCGCATCGTATCGCTGGCGCCGGAGGTGGTGTGATGGCCAGGGGAAAGATACGCCGGGGCGATGATGTGCTGGTTATCGCCGGTAAGGACAAGGGCAAAACCGGCCGGGTCCTGCAAATGGTCTCCGACAAGGACCGGGTCATTGTTGAAGGCGTGAACATGGTCACCAAGCACTACAAGCCGCGTCCGGGCATCCGGCAGGGCGGACGAGTGCAACAGGAAGCGTCCATTCACATTTCCAACATCAAGCTGATCCAAAGCAACTATACCGAACCCGGCGACCAATTCCGCAACCGGGACGAGTGATTGCCATGACCACTGAACAGCAAACGGAAGCAACCCAGGAACAGGGCCAGGGACGCCGGCAGCGTCGGCAACGGGAAGAAGCCGAAAGCAACGGCTCCGGGCCTACTGAGCTTCCCCCGCCAACCTTCAAAATCCGCTACCGGGACGAGATCATCCCGGCCATGGTGTCCGAGTTCGGCTTTTCCAGCCCGATGCAGGTGCCACGCATCCAAAAGATCAACCTGAACATTGGCCTGGGCGAGGCGTTGACCAACGGCCGGGCCATGGAGAGCGCGGTTCGCGACCTCACCACGATCTCGGGGCAAAAGCCGATCATCACCCGCGCCCGGCGCTCGATCGCCGGCTTCAAGGTGAGGCAGGGGAACCCGATAGGCACCGCCGTAACCCTGCGCGGCGACCGTATGTATTACTTCCTGGAGCGGTTGATCATCACGGCCCTGCCGCGCATACGCGACTTTCGCGGCATTTCCCGGCGGGGATTCGACGGGCGAGGCAACTTTTCGCTGGGGCTGCGGGAACAGATCGTGTTCCCGGAGATCGACTACAACAGCGTGGACCGGCTGCGCGGTTTGCAGGTGACCATCACCACCACCGCCAACAACGATGCCGAAGCGACCCGTTTGCTGGAGCACTTCGGTATGCCGTTCATCCGGCAATAGGAGAGCGCATTTTGGCCAAGAAATCCTCCATAGCGAAAAACGAACGACGGAGGCGCACAGTCGCCAAATACGCGCAACAGCGCGAGGAACTGCTCGCCCAGGCCCGAGACCTGTCGCGGCCCTTGCGGGAGCGGTTTGAAGCCCGGCAGAAACTGGCGCTGCTGCCCCATGACGCCAACCCCAACCGGATCCGCAACCGGGACGGGGCCACCGGAAGGCCGCGCGGGTACATCCGGCACTTCGGACTCTCTCGTATTTCGTTCCGGGAGATGGCGTTGGACGGATTGCTGCCCGGCGTCCGCAAGGCCAGCCTGTAACTACAGTTGCATCGAAAACCGCAGATGCCGGTTGTGGCGGGCATCGCAGTGGGAATGAAAGAACAAATCTGATGGAGCGATACGGCGATGCCCATTAACGACCCCGTTGCGGACATGCTGACGCGCATACGCAACGCCATCCACTCCCGGCACCAAACGGTGCTGGTGCCCCAGTCCAAGATCAAAACGGCGATTGCCGACATTCTGAAATCGCAGGGGTACATTCGCGACTGGGACCTGGCCAGGAACCAGAAATTCCCCACGATGCGGATTCACCTGCTGTACAAGGATGAAGAACAGAACGCCATTCGCGGGCTGCGACGGGTGAGCAAGCCCGGACTACGGGTACACGTTGGGCGCGGCGAGATTCCCCGGGTGTACGGCGGCCTCGGCATCGCCATCATCTCCACGTCGCAGGGCATGATGACCGGCTACGAAGCCTGGCGCAAGGGTATCGGAGGAGAATTGGTCTGCTATGTCTGGTAATCAAGAAATGATCAGTTCCGGTGTCATGGAGCGGATTCCCCCGGAGGAACGCCCGCTGTCCCGCGTGGGGCGGCAGCCCATACCACTCCCGGACGGCGTCACTGTTGAGGTGATTTACGGCGGCGTGGTGGTCAGCGGGCCTCGCGGCGCCGTGACCCAGAAGTATCACCCGGAGGTCAAGGTCTCCGTTGAAAACAACGAGGTGATCGTTGAGCGGCTCACTGACCGCAAGTTTCACCACTCGCTGCACGGCCTGACCCGCTCCCTCATCTCCAACGCTGTCGTGGGCGTTACCGAGGGTTACAACCGGACCCTGGAGTTGATGGGCGTCGGCTATCGCGTGCAGCAAAACGGAGACGGCATCACCCTCAGCGTCGGATACAGCCACACGGTGGACGTGTTTCCCGAGGAAGGGCTGACCATGCAGGTGGAAGGCAACAACCGGGTGCATATCAGCGGAGTCGATAAGCAGAAAGTGGGCCAACTGGCGGCCAAAGTGCGCCGGGTGCGCCCGCCGAACGCCTACAAGGAAAAGGGAATCCGCTACCAGGGCGAAGTGTTGCGCTTGAAGCCCGGCAAGGCCGCAGCCCGGCGCGCCGTCTAAACTCGCGCAGCAGCAGTATGGATTTGAGAGCGATCTGAAAATGCCTAAAGACAAGGACGCCCGGAAACTGCGTGTCGTACGACACCGCCGGGTCAGAAACAAAGTGATTGGGACGCCGGAGCGGCCCAGGCTGTGCGTTTTTCGCAGCCTTAAGGGAATCTACGCCCAGGTGATCGACGACGCGCAAGGGCATACCCTCGCGCAGGCTTCCAGCCGCGAGCTGGCCGGCGACGACGCCACGCCCAAGACCGCTGCATCGGTGGCGGTGGGCAAGATGGTGGCAGAGCGGGCCATTGCCGCCGGAGTAACCTCCGTCGTGTTCGACCGCGGCGGCTATCAGTTCCACGGACGGGTGAAGGCGTTGGCCGATGCGGCCCGGGAAGGAGGGCTTAAGTTCTGATGGTATCTCCAGCATCCCGCAGAGGTGGTGAGCGCAGTGATCGGGGTGGCGGCGAGCGTCGCGGTGGACGCGGCGGTCGTGGCCGAGACCGGGAACAGCGACAACGCGAAGACGACAGCGGCGGATTCAACGAGCGGGTAGTCCACACCCGCCGCATCGCCAAGGTCGTGAAAGGTGGACGCCGGCTCCGGTTCAACGCGCTGGTGGTGGTTGGCAACGGCCAGGGACAAGTGGGCGTTGGCATGGGGAAGGCGCTGGCCATCCCGGACGCCGTGCGCAAGGGAACCGCAGTAGCCCGCCGAAGCACCGTTACTATCCCGATCAAGGGCAGCACCATCCCTCACGAGATTTCCGTGCGTAAGGGCGCGTCCATCGTCATCATCAAGCCGGCTCCCCTGGGCACCGGGATCATTGCGGCGGGCGCGATGCGCGCCATGCTGGAACTGGGCGGCGTGCAGGACGTGGTCGGCAAGTCCCTGGGGTCGCGCAACCCGATCAACATTGTGCAGGCCACCATGGAAGCATTGAGCCTGCTGAGGGATCCGGAGACGGAGCGGGCCAACCGGCTGGGACTGAACCAGCCGTCCGCCAACGGCGCCGCCGAATCGACTGAAGCCGGTGGAGCGGATGCCCAGCCCGTCGCAGCAGCAGCAGCGCCGGCCGCAGCGCCCGCGCCTGCGGCAGAGACGGAAGCCGCCGCCGAACCGGCCGCAACCGACTCTACCGAAGCTGCACCGGCCTCCGACGAAGCAGCGCCGGCAACGGAATCACCCGCTGATGCCAATGCCGACGAAACAGCCCAGAGTGGCGAATGAGCATAGAAATGGCGCAGATCAAAATTACCTGGAAAAAGAGTTGCATCGGCAGGCCGTCTTACCAGCGTCGCATCGTTGAATCGTTGGGGCTGAAGCGCCTCAACCATTCGGTGGTGCATCATGACAGCCCCACCATCATGGGCATGGTGAGGAAGGTACAGCACCTGGTGGTGGTGGAACCTGCGGATTAGGTTGAGCCGGGCCGCCATGATGGCCGGGCAGGTTTGGAGCATACCGTAACTATGATGGAGCACGAAGTATCGTCACCCAAGGGCGCACGTCGCAACCGCAAGCGGGTGGGACGCGGCGACGCAGCCGGAGGCGGCAGCTACGCCGGACGCGGCATGAAGGGTCAGAAGTCGCGGTCGGGCAAGGGCCTGCGGCCCGGTTTTGAAGGCGGTCAGCTGCCCCTGATCAAGGGTCTGCCCATGAAGCGGGGGTTCAACAATCGCTACAAGACCTACTATGCGTTGGTGAACCTGAGCACGCTACAGGAACGGTTTGAAGCCGGCACGAGGGTGACTCCCGAGTTGCTGCACGGCCTCGGCATCGTGCGGCGCACGAGCCTGCCCGTGAAGATAGTGGGCGACGGTGATCTGGAGCATGCCCTGACGGTGGCGGCCCACAAGTTCACGGCGTCGGCCCGCGCCAAAATTGAAGCGGCCGGCGGCTCCGCCGAAGAAATCTAAACTCCGGTCCTACTACCGGATCTTACCCACACGCGAGTTACGGCGAGCATGATCCAATCCGAGGTGCAGGGCGGCGGCAGGTGGCCGCGACTGGTTCAGGCAGCGATTGACGCTTTCAGCGTGCCCGACCTGCGGGCGAAGATCCTGTTCACGCTGGGTATGCTGGCCCTCTATCGCCTGGTCGCCCACATCCCGATTCCGGGACTCGACGCGGCGGCGTTGAGCAACCTGTTTAGCAACAACCAGTTGCTCCAGTTCCTCGACCTGTTCTCGGGCGGAGCTTTGGCGCGCATGAGCATCGTGGCGCTGGGCGTGTTCCCGTACATCACCGCCTCCATCATCATGCAGTTGCTGACGCCAGTGATTCCCCAGCTTCAGAACATGTCTCGGGAGGGCGAGGCCGGCCGCATCAAGATGAACCGGATCACCCACTGGAGCACGGTGCCCATCGCCATCGCGCAAGCCTTTGCCCAGTTGATCCTGCTGCAACAGGCCAACGTGCTCACCAACGTCGGCTTCACCGGCGACGCGTTCCTGCCCACGGTGGCCGCCGTGCTGTCCATGACCGCCGGCACCATGTTCCTGGTGTGGCTAGGCGAGTTGATCACCGAGCGGGGCATCGGGAACGGAATTTCCCTGATCATCTTCGCCGGAATCGTTGTCGGCTTCCCCGGCCTGCTGACCACCGGTTTCCTGGCTCGCGACAACATCATCGGGATTTTCTTCTTCGCCATCATCGGGCTGCTGATCATCGCGCTCATCGTGGTTTTCAACGAGGCTCACCGGCGCATACCGGTGCAGTATGGCCGCAGCATATTCCGGGGCGGGCAGATGTACCGGCAATCCGGCTCCACGTACATACCGCTGCGGATCAACTCCGCCGGCATGATCCCGCTGATCTTTGCCTTTTCAATCGTGATTCTGCCCGGCACGGTGGCCCAGTACCTGAGCTCCGCCGGCGGGTTCCTGGGCAACGCTGCCGCGAATATGCAGACGGCGCTCAGCCCGTCCGGCCCCATCTACTGGGTGCTGGCGTTCTTCCTGGTGGTGGCGTTCACCTTCTTCTACACCCTGGTCGTGTTCCAGCAGCAGAACATCGCCGAGAACCTGCAACGCAACGGGGGGTTCGTGCTGGGCATCCGGCCGGGCCGGCCCACGCAGGACTACCTGAACCGGGTCATCATCCGGCTGACCCTGGGCGGCGCGCTGTTCCTGGGCTTTATCGCCATCGTGCCCTACATCGCATCACTGATTACGAACGTTGAAGCCATCGCCCTCAGCAGCACCAGCCTGCTCATCATGGTGGGCGTGGGATTGGATACGCTGCGGCAACTGGAAGCGCAACTGATGATGCGGAACTACGAGGGATTCCTGAGATGACGGGCGTCCAAAACGCGGGAAGTCTAAGGTTGATCCTGTTCGGCCCGCCGGGAGCCGGCAAAGGCACCCAGGCGCAACTGCTCAAGGATCGGCTGGGGATTGACCACATCAGCTCCGGCGACCTGTTCCGCCACCATCTTTCCAACGGCACCAAGTTGGGCGAACTGGCGCGGGGATACATGAACCGGGGCGACCTGGTGCCCGACGAAGTGACCATCGGCATGGTGCTGGACCGCATCACGACCATGCCGGACGGCCGGGGCTTCATGCTGGACGGCTTTCCGCGCAACACCAACCAGGCCAAGGCCCTGGACGAAGCGCTGGCGCAACGCGGCCAACGCATCGACCGGGTGCTGCACATCAAAGTGGCCGACACTGAGCTGATTCGCCGGCTCAGCAACCGTTACATCTGTCGCAACTGCCAAAAGCCGTTCACCCGCGACCCGGTTTCGGGAGATGCTCCGAGGCAATGCGACGACTGCGCGGACGGAGGCGACATCTACCAGCGCGACGACGACACGCCGGATGCCGTCGCCAACCGGCTGGCCGTGTACCACGCGGAGACCGCGCCGGTACTTGATTTCTATCGTGAGAGTGGAATACTGGCTGACATACGGGGGGACAGTACAGTGGAATCCGTCAATCACCTGGCGCTGGACGCGCTGGGCTTGACGCTTGAGGTATAATCATAATGGTGGCAAATCAGAAAAAAAGGAAAACAGCTTCCAATTCGCCTTCGTCCTACACTGGCGGGATAACGATCAAGTCCCGGCGGGAATTGGAAGCGATGGAACGGGCCGGCGCAATTGTTGGATCCACGCTCGCGCTGCTCAAGCGCTCGGTCGAACCGGGCATGACCACCGGCGATCTCAATAAGCTCGCCGAGAATAATATCCGCAGCATGGGCGCGGTTCCCGCCTTTCTCGGGTACCAGGGCTTCCCCGCCACCATCTGCGCCTCGGTGAACGAGGAAATCGTTCACGGCATTCCGGGCAAGCGCGTTTTGAAGAGCGGCGACGTGGTGAAGGTTGACGTGGGCGCCACTATCGACGGATTCATCGGCGACGCCGCCGTTTCAATCCCGGTGGGCGAGATCGATGACGCCACGCAGCAGTTGCTCGACGATACCCGGGCCAGCCTGTACGCCGGCATCGCCGCCGCGCAACCCGGCAATCGCATCGGGGACATCGGCGCAGCGGTGGAGGGCTACGCTCTGGAGCGCGGGTACGGCGTGGTGCGGCAGTTCGTGGGACACGGCATCGGTCGTTTTCTCCACGAAGACCCGCAGGTGCCCAACTACGGCGAGCCCGGCAAGGGCATCCTCCTGCGGCCCGGCATGTGCATTTGCATTGAACCCATGTTGAACATGGGGACGGAAGACACCAGGATTCTGGAAGACGACTGGACGGTGGTGACCGCCGACGGCGCGATGTCCGCGCATTTCGAGCATACGCTGGCCATTACCAAAGACGGGCCGAAAATCCTGACGCTCCACGACTGATAGATACCACACGCGCCGCAGGGTCCATTCACCGGGCCACTGCGGCAAAAGCAGGCGTTTTATGGCTAAAAAAGAAGCAATAGAAGTTGAAGCCCAGGTTACCGAAGCGCTCCCCAACGGGATGTTCCGAGTGGAGTTGCCTAACGACCACCAGGTGCTGGCTCATATTTCCGGGAAGATCCGAATGCACTTCATCCGCGTGCTCCCCGGCGACCGGGTTCTGGTGGAACTCTCGCCGTATGACCTGAGTCGCGGTCGGATCACCTACCGTTTCAAGTAACGGTGAGGGGAGAGCGATTATGAAAGTATCCGCGTCCGTAAAGCCCCGCTGCGACCGTTGCCGGATCATCCGGCGCAAGGGCAGAGTGCGCATCATCTGCGTCAACAGCAAGCACGCGCAACGACAGGGGTAGGCTTTACAAGTTTGTCCAGGCGTTTGGATTCCGGCTTCTGCCGGAATGACGACAATAGTCAGGAGCATCATTATGGTTCGTATCGCTGGAGTTGACGTACCCGACCGGAAGCGAGCGCACATCGCGCTGCGCAGCATCTACGGAATCGGCCCGACCAAGGCAATCGAGATTGTCGGCAAGGCCAACCTGGACATGGACATTCCCCCGCGCATGAGCGAGCTCTCCGAGGAACAGCTCGACCGCATCAGGGTGATTGTGGACCAGGACTACATCACCGAGGGTGACCTGCGCCGGGAAAATAACGAAAACATCCGCCGCCTGATCGACATCGGCAGCTACCGCGGCTTGCGCCATCGCCGGAACCTTCCGGTTCATGGCCAGCGGACTCGCACCAACGCCCGCTCGCGGAAGGGCGCGCGGCGCACGGTTGCCGGCCGCGGTCGCCGCACCGGTGGGAAGAAGTAAGCTTGCTATTGGCTGGATTCCTGCTTTCGCAGGAATGACGGATCAAAGGGCAAGACTCACGTACCAAAGAGCCGGACTGACAGATAAAGAAGAGGTAACGCCAGATGCCCCGACCACGTGCCCGCCGGCGAGAACGCCGCTCAATCCCCCAGGGACGCGCGTACATCTACTCGACGTTCAACAATACCCTGGTCAGCCTGACCGACCCCGACGGCAACGTCGTCGCATCGACCAGCTCCGGCACGGTGGGGTTCCGCGGCTCCCGCAAGGGAACGGCTTTCGCCGCCCAGCGCGCCGCCGAGCAAGCCGCCAGGCGGGGTGTCGATATGGGTATGCGGAACATTGACGTGTACATCAAGGGCCCCGGCTCCGGCCGGGAACCGGCCATCCGCGCCCTCCAGGCTGCGGGCTTGTACGTAACGAGCATCAGGGACGTCACCCCGATCCCGCATAACGGCGTGCGCCCGCCGAAACGCCGCCGGGTGTAGCGAACACGCTCTACCAACCATCACACCAACTACGGAAAGACAGACATGGGCAGATATACCGGACCATCTTGCCGCCTTTGCCGCCGCGCCGGCGAAAAGCTATTCCTCAAGGGCGACCGCTGCTTCTCGCCGCGCTGCGCCATCGAACGCCGCCACACGCCTCCGGGTGGGGGCGGCAACCGGCGACGCCGGGTATCGGACTACGGCGTCCACCTGCGGGAAAAGCAGAAGGCGCGCCAGATGTACGGCGTCATGGAAGGCCAGTTCCGCAAGTACATGAACGACGCTTTCAACGCGCCCGGAATCTCCGGCAACAACCTGCTGCGCACCCTGGAGCGCCGGCTGGATAACGTGATTTACCATTTTGGATTCGCCGATTCGCGCAAACAGGCGCGCCAGATGGTGCAGCACGGCCACTTTGCCGTCAACGGACGCAAAACCGACATACCGTCGTTCCTGGTTAAACCCGGACAGAACATATCCTGGACTGAAAGTTCAAAGAGTAGAGACTTTTTTGCCGAACGGACCGAAGGCCTACCCAGGCGAACACTGCCAAGTTGGTTGACGCTGGATCTCTCGAAGATGGAAGGTGAAGTCGTATCTCTGCCGCCGGACAACGAGCTACCGGACACGATCAACTCCCGTCTCATTGTCGAGTACTACTCGAGGTAGCGACTGAATGCTGAATACTCAAATTCTCCCGCCAATGCGGGAACCGGAACCCGAAACTCCCGACCCTGCCATCAGGGTAATCGAAAGCACCGATACCTACGCGTGCGTCGCGCTGGAGCCGCTGGAACGCGGATTCGCCACCACGGTGGGAAACCCCCTACGGCGGCTGCTGCTCAGCTCCATCCAGGGCACCGCAGTCACATGGGTGAAAATCGAAGACGTTCCCCACGAATACACGGTGATCCCCGGCGTAAAAGAGGAGGTGATGGACCTCCTGCTCAGCATTAAGCGCATCAGAATCCATGCCCTGGCCAAGCGCCCGGGTAAGATGCGTCTTGACGTCACCGGAGAGGGCCGCGTCTGCGCCGGCGATATATCAACCGCCAGCGATTTTCAGATCGTGAACCCGGAACTGCACCTGGCCACCCTGGACAACCCGAACGTCTCACTGTCCATCGAGTTCAACGTCGAATCCGGGAAGGGTTACCAGCGCGCCGAGCAAAACGACAACCTGGGCGGCCTGCCGGTGGGCGTGCTGCCGGTGGACGCTATCTATAACCCGGTTCGCAAGGTGGAATACTCGGTGCAGCCCATGATGGTCGGCGCGCAGACCGACTGGGAGCGCCTGGTATTGCAGGTATGGACCGACGGGGCCATCACCCCATTGTCGGCGATTCAGGAAGCGTCGGAAAACCTGGTGCAGCATTTCTTCATGTTCAACCAGCTCAGCCGGCCCGGCGATGTCCCTCTGGACGCGACGAATCTGCCGGTGGCGTCCGAAGTGTACCTGATGCCCATTGAACGGCTCGACCTCTCTTCCCGAACCCTCAACTGTCTCAAACGAGCCAAGCTGGACCGGGTGGGGCAGGTGTTGGATTTGAGCGCCGACGATCTGCTCAATATCCGCAACTTCGGGCAGAAATCGCTGGAAGAACTACAGGGAAAACTGGCTGAGCTCGGAGTGAGCGGCGGCCGGCCGGCCGGCGATCCGGACGCTGAGCAAGATTTTGCCGATGATCTCGGCAGCATGGCCGGCGGCGGACTGGTCTTCGACCCTGACGATGACGACCTCGACTACGATGATGACGGAGAATGACGATGGCTTCCCATCGCGTCGCCGGCCGCAAACTCAGCCGGTACAAGGATCAGAGGAAAGCCCTTTTGCGCGGCCTTACCGTGGACCTGATCCAGCACGAACGGATTACCACCACGCTGGCCAAGGCCAAGGAAACCCGCGTAATGGCGGAAAAATTGATCACCCACGGCAAGAAAGGCACCCTGCACAATCGGCGCACCGCGCTGAGCCAGGTGCCCAACAAAAAGGCCGTGGCCAAGGTGTTCGACGAACTGGGGCCACGCTACGCCGAGCGCCCCGGGGGATACACGCGCATCATCAAGTTGGGCCCCCGCCAGGGCGATGGGGCTTCAATGGCCGTAATCGAGTTGGTGTAACTCGCATTTGGAAAACCGTGAACAGTTACCCACCGTCCGTGAGGGATTGCCATCGCTGAACGCTGACATGACATCTGAGAACGCCGCAAACGGAACGGCCCGGCGCGTAGCCTTGGTTGTAGCCTACGACGGAACGGATTACGCAGGCTTCCAGTCACAGGTTGGTGTACCCACCATCCAAAACGAACTGGAAAAGGCCATCGCCAGGTTGACCGGGACTCCCAGCAGGGTTCGCGGGGCGAGTCGCACCGACGCGGGCGCCCACGCCTGCGGTCAGGTGGTGGACTTCACCACCGAAAGCGAGTTGGATTCATCCGTTTTCGTGCGGGCGCTGAATTACTACCTTCCCGAGACGATTCGCGTCCTATCTGCCTGTGATACGCCGTTGGACTTTCATTCGAGGTACGACGCCGTTCATCGGGAATACCGGTACAGCATCCTCAACCGGGAAGTCGCCTCGCCGCTGCTGCGCCGGACCCACCACCTGGAAACCGCTCCGCTGGAACTGGGAAACATCCAGAGAGCCACGACCAGCCTGCTGGGGATCAGGGATTTTCGCCGAATATCGGCCCCTTACCCGGCCGACCGCAGCACGGTACGCAAAGTTCTCAGGTGGGAGGCAAACCGCCACCCCAGCATTCCGGACGTCATTACAATCGACTGCGTCGCCAGCGGATTCCTGCGCCATCAAATCAGGCGCGCCAACGCAGCGCTCGTCGAGATCGGAAAAGGGAAACTCCCAATTCACGCCATGGCGGAAACACTGGCAGGACGCACACCAAGCCAACACCGGATTCGCACCCTGCCCGCCAAAGGATTGTGCCTGAAATCAGTTCATTACCCTGGTTACGATCATCTCTTTGATCCAAAGGTTGAAGACAAACATGAAACGCACTAGCACATATTTCGCCAAGGCCGGAGACGTTCCGGATAATTGGCGAGTCATCGACGCCACCGGGATCAGCCTGGGCCGCTTAGCCCGGCAGGTAGCCGTTGCGCTGCAGGGCAAGGATCAGCCGACCTATACGCCCCACGTGATTACCGGCTGCCACGTGGTGGTCATCAACGCCGACAAGGTTCGTATCACGGGTCGCAAGCTGATGCAGAAGATGTACTACCGGCACAGCGGGTACGTCGGAAATCTCAAGTCGTTCCTGATGCGAGACATGATGGAACAGCGGCCCGAGCGGGTCGTCTATCTGGCCGTGAAAGGCATGTTGCCGTCCAACAAGCAAGGCCGGCAGATGCTGCGCCGGCTCCGAGTCTATGCCGGAGACCAGCATCCGCACGAAGCCCAGGTGGGCGCCGTCGAATAAACACCTGGAATCGTCATTCCCGCGAAAGCGGGAATCCAAAATCAACCATAGCCATCTAACCTACAGGCAGGTTTTTAATGACGTTGCAAGCTGAACCGCAACAGCAGTATTTCTACGGAACGGGACGCCGCAAGTCGGCTATCGCCAAAGTGCGACTGTACCCCGATGACGGGACGGCCATCATCGTCAACGACAAGCCGATGGAGGAGTACTTCAACTGGCTCCCCTGGCAGTCCACCATCCGGGAAGCCTTTGCGATTTCCGGCACCACCGGCCGGTTCCGAGTGCAGGCCCAGGTCAAGGGCGGCGGCGTGAACGCCCAGGCGGAGGCCATCCGCCACGGCATAGCGCGCGCGCTGGTGGTCTCCGACCCCAACCTCAAAGCCGGGCTGCGCCGCGCCGGATTCATAACCCGGGACGCGCGGGTCAAGGAAAGCAAGAAATACGGCCTCAAGCGCGCCCGCCGGGCTCCGCAATACACCAAGCGCTAAGGGAAATCGTCCGAATCAGGATTCGCCTGATTATTGGATTGACAGGATTGGGGGCAACCGCAAGGGTTGCCCCTACACATTACAGCAAGTCGCCCAGCGTGAGCCAGTAGAACACGATGTAGGTTCCGGCCACGACCATCAACCAGGCACCGATCACACCCACGTAGGGCAACGCCGCCCGCATCCACCGGATCAATACCGAGCGGGCCACGGCCATTCCCAAAGTCAGCGCCATGATGACGCTGCCCATGCCTGCCGCGTACAGCAGGAACTGGCCGAGCGTGTCCAGGAATCCCGATGAAAGCCCAGCGCCCACTCCCAGGACCGCCAGGAACAACGGTAGCGTGCAACTCAGGGAAGCCAAGCCGTAGCTCACGCCAAACAGCGCGTAACCCGGTACGTTGAGCTGGCCCGGGTCGCCGATGCGGGCGGCCGCGCGCTGCGCCAGGCTGGTGTAGATCTTGCCGCCGCCGGCCATGTATGCGCCGGCTCCGATCAGCAGCACGCCTACGGCCAGCCCAACCCAGGGCAGCGCGGCAACTACCACCGCCTGGGATCCGAACGCCAATACCAGGCCAACGGCTCCGAAAAGCGCGACGAATCCGATGGAAACGGACAGCCCAACCATGACCGCTCGGCTGACGAGGCGGACCGGTTGTCGCCGGTCCTGGTCCTGGTTGCCCCCGCTGACGTACAGGCCCAAGTAGGCCGGCAGCATGGCGAACCCGCAGGGGTTGACGGCTGACGCCGCGCCAACGGCGTAGGCGAATCCCAACTTGATGCCCACGTTGCTGATGCCGGCGCCGGAGGAACCGGATAGTAACTCGACGAACCGGTTGACGCCGTCGATGCCGGTAGCGTTTCTGGCAAACAGGGCGCCGACCAGAGCAATTGCATACGCTATGACGGCAATACCCACCGCAATCAGGATGCCGCGGCGCGCACTGACGCGATCCAGCAAGGACGGGGCGGTTTCGGCGGAATTTGCAGGGATCGCCATATTTTTCACCTCACTATGATCGTGCCGGCCACCCGGTCGGACAGTGAGCGATGATCCTGATCGTCCATGAGCAACAGGATGGCGTCGGCGAAGAAACCGATAACGAAGCTGTGGGCGACCAGTTTGACTACTTCGCGGACGAACATGGTTCCCCAGCCGGCCCGGCCTCCGTCGCCTTTGATCGCGTAGATTCCCAGTAGCTGCTTGCCGGGAGTTTGGCCGCGCCCCAGGACGATTAGCCACCAGATGATGTAGCCGATGATGAGGGTCAGGAAGAACAGTACTCCATCAAGGATGCTGCCGAACAACCGGCGAAGCGGACTGGCGGTTTCCATGGTGTGGCCTCCATACAAGATACGTTGGGTCGGCGCTCGCGGTTTTGTCTCAGACTCCCAGGTGAACCTCCATAGCGTCAAGCAGCTTTTGCACGTTGGCGACGGTATCGGCCTCGCAATAGATTCGGAGCAACGGTTCGGTGCCCGAGAAACGCGCGGCGACCCAGCCGGCATCCAGCAGCCACCGCCGGCCGTCGATTTCATCCATGCCCCGCACCGGCATTCCGGCCAGTTCGGTCAGCGGGGATTTTGTCAATCTGTCCATGATGGCAGGGCGCGCGGCAGGGTCAAAGCTCACGTCGCGCCGCTGGTAGTGGTGTTCGCCTACCGTCTCGAAAAGACGACTGACCATGCCCGACGCGGAGAGGCCGGCGGTCGCCATGTACTCTAACAGATACAGGCCGCTGAGGATGCCGTCGCGTTCCGGTATGTGGCCTCGGAAGGCGTAGCCGCCACTCTCCTCGCCGCCCAGGATGGCGTCATCGGCAACGAAGCGGGGGCCGATATTCTTGAATCCCACGGGCATCTCGGAGATGCCGACGCCGTACTTCTCGGCCAGCCTGTTCAGCATCAGGGACGCCGTGACGCCCTTGACCAACGGGCCGCGGGCGCCCCGTTCCAGCAGGTAGAGCGCCAGCAGGGAGAACACCTCCAGGGTGCTGACGAAGCGGCCGTTTTCGTCCACTAGGCCGATGCGGTCGGCGTCGCCGTCCAGCGCCAAACCGACCGCTGCGCCATCAGCGGGAACCCGCCGGCAAAGCTCGGCGAGGTTGTGCGCGATTGGCTCCGGTTGCGCCATTCCGGGAAACGCAGGGTTGGGTTCAGAGCGTAGCTCCACCACCGTAGTCGCACCGCCGTGCAACAGGCCGGCGAAATAGCCGGCGCCCGCGCCATGCATGGCGTCCACCAGCACGTCCAGGCCGGCGGCGCGAATGGCATCCAAGTTGATTAGTCCGGCAATGGATTCCCGGTACGCCGGTGTTGGGTCGGTATCCTGCACCAGACCCAGGTTCCGGCCTTCGTCAAGTGGCATTCGTTTGGGGTCGCCGGAGGAGTCGATGCACAGCTCCAGAACATCGGTCGTGGACTGGCTGGCGCTGCCGCCCTCGGCGGACTTGAACTTGAAGCCGCTCCAGGCAGCCGGGTTGTGGCTGGAAGTGATGACCACGCCACCGGCCGCGCCACGATGCACGACGTGATGGCTGACAACGGGCGTGGGAACCGGCTCATTGCACAGGTACACCGGAATCTCGTTGCCCGATACCACCGACGCCACGGTTTCAGCGAACTCCCGCGACGCGAACCGCGTGTCGTAACCGATGACCAATCCCTGACGCGCGGAGCCGGTGGCGCGTAGGTAGTCGGCCAAGCCCTGGGAACAGCGCGCCACGTTGGCAAAGGTAAAGTCGTCGGCGATGATGCCGCGCCAGCCGTCGGTGCCGAATTTTATGGGGGTGACCATAAAATAATTCTAGCATAGCGTCGGTGACTCACCCGCGCGCGAATCCAATCACCGGCGGCGGGGCGTCACCATGGTTCCGGCCAGTATGTCGGAGACGGAGCGTCGTTCCCGCTGGTCGCGCAGGATGAACACAGCGTCAACGATCAAGCCGATCAGGGTAAGATGCAGCCCGATTTTTATCAGGGCGCGGACCAGTTTTCTGGATGGGCCGGCGGAACCTCCGCGATGCCGTCGCACCTCGGTGCGCGTTAAAACGCGGCCCGGCGGCCCAATTTTGACGATTACCAAAAGCCAGATAGCATAGGTTATCACCACGGCCAGGGGCATTTGGATCGCGAAAAAATCGTACACGTCGAAGTTCACCGACTCGGGGCCGCTGATTCCCAGCCGACTGTCAATCTCCCGAACGATGAACAGGACGATTGCGCCGGCGCCGAAGAACGCCAACCGGTCGATTACCCAAGAGGCGAAACGGCGCAGAGGGATGATTCGGTCCATGGTTCATTTCCATACGCCGGCTTGTGGTTTATCGGCGTTCCGGCAGTGGACGCAATTTTACCGGGATGAACCGGATGAGCCGGGCATGCAGGATAGTCATGTTTGGCGAATCTTTCGCGGCGGCGCGTCCAGGACTGCAACGATGCAACGCAAATGCGCCCCTCACCACTGGGGTGAAGAGCGCACACGAGGGAGAGCGGGTGTTGGACGGGTTTAGTCGTCTGCGGACCCGTAACTGTTCAGACTCGCTTAGGTTGTCATTGCGAGGCGCTTGCGCCGTGGCAATCTCGGCGCCACCGCAAGAGCGCCTGCCCGAAGGCCCCCCCGGCGCCAACGCGATTGCTACGCTACGCTCGCAATGACAGGCGGCTGAGCGTTCCCGCAACTCTGAACACTTACGCAGTTCCGGCCATCGCGCCGGCAGCCTGCTTCAGCGCCTCGGCCTTGTCGGTGCGCTCCCAGGGGAGGTCGATGTCGGTGCGCCCGAAGTGTCCGTAAGCGGCCGTCTTGCGGTAGATGGGCCGGCGGAGTTCCAGGTCCTCGATGATTGCGCCGGGGCGCAGGTCGAAGTGCTCGTTCACCAACGCTTCGATGGTGTCGTTGTCCACCTTGTTGGTATCGAAGGTCTCCACGGCCACGGAAATCGGATCGGCGACGCCGATGGCGTAGGAAACGATGACCTCGCAGCGGTCGGCCAGGCCGGCGGCCACGATGTTCTTCGCCACGTAGCGGGCAGCGTAAGCGCCGGATCGGTCAACCTTGGTCGGGTCCTTGCCGGAGAACGCGCCGCCGCCGTGGCGGGCGATGCCGCCGTAGGTATCGACCAGGATCTTGCGCCCGGTGAGGCCAGTGTCACCCTGGGGGCCGCCCACGACGAACCAACCGCTGGGGTTGACGTAGTAATTGGTCTCGGCGTCCAGCAGGTTGGCCGGCACGATGGGGTTGATGACGTGCTCGATGATGTCGGCGCGCAGTTTCGCGTTGAAAGCTTCGCGGTCGTCGGCGTCGTCGTGCTGGGTGCTGATGACCACGGCATCGACGCGGTGAGGCTTGCCGTAGCGGTATTCTACGGTGACCTGCGATTTTCCGTCCGGGCCGAGGTAGGGCAGCGTGCCGTCCTTGCGGACCTTGGCCAGCTGCTCCACCAGGCGGTGGGACAGGTCAACGGTGATGGGCATCAGGCCGTCGGTTTCGTTGCAGGCGAAGCCGACCATCATGCCCTGGTCGCCGGCTCCGGTGGCGCGGCGGGCGTCGGCGGCGGTTGCGCCGTTGCTGCGGGCTTCCAGCGCGGTGCTGACGCCGGCGTTGATGTCGGGGGACTGCTGGCTGGCGTTGGGCAGGACGCCGCACGAATGGCCGTCAATGCCATACTTGACGTCAGTGTAGCCGATTTCCAGCAGGGTTTGGCGGGCGATGGCGGTAAGGTCCAAGTCGGCGCCGGTGGTGATTTCTCCGGTGACCATGACCAGGTTCTTACCGGCGACGGTTTCGCAGGCGACGCGGCTCATGGGGTCAACGCTGAAGGCAGCGTCCAGCACGGCGTCGGATATCTGGTCGCAGACCTTGTCGGGGTGCCCTTCAGTGACCGACTCGGAGGTGAGCAGGTACTTGGGCGAGGTCATAAATCGGATTGGCATAGGTTGGTTTCCTCCTGATGATTTTCCGTCGTCATTCCCAATGACTTTCATCGTCATTCCCGCGAAAGCGGGAATCCAGCATGTTTTTGCGAACGGAGAGAAAGGCTACGTGCCCTCCTCCCAGCTTTCGTTGTACGCCGTCTGTTCGGCGGTGAGGGTATCAATGCTGATGCCCATGGTTTCGAGCTTGAGACGGCCCACCTCGGCGTCGATTTCACGCGGAACCACGTGGACGCCGTTGGACAGGTCCTTGTGGCTCTTGACCAGGTACTCGGCGCTCAGGGCCTGGTTGGCGAAGCTCATGTCCATCACGGCTGAGGGATGGCCCTCGGCGGCGGCCAGGTTGATGAGACGGCCCTCGCCGAGCAGGTACAGGCGGCGTCCGTCGGTGGTCTGGTATTCCTCCACGAACGGACGCACTTCCCGATGGCTCACCGACATGGCTTCCAGTGCCGGAATGTCGATCTCGACGTTGAAGTGGCCGCTGTTGGAGATGATCGCGCCGTCGGGCATAACGTCAAGGTGCTGCTTGCCGATGACATGCCAGCCGCCGGACACGGTGATGAACACCTCGCCCACGCTGGCGGCCTCGATGCCCGGCATGACCTGGAAACCGTCCATCACGGCTTCCAGCGCGCGGACGGGGTTGACCTCGGTCACGATGACGTGGGCACCCATGCCGCGAGCACGGGACGCCACGCCGCGACCACACCAGCCATAGCCTCCGACCACTACGCGACGGCCGGCCCACAGGATGTTGGTGGCGCGGGTGATGCCGTCCAGCGTGCTCTGGCCGGTGCCGTAGCGGTTGTCAAAGAAGTGCTTGGTCTCGGCCTCGTTGACGGCGATGATGGGGTACTTCAGCTGGCCGTCGGCGGCCATTGCGGTGAGGCGCACCACGCCGGTGGTCGTCTCCTCGGTGCCGGCGATGACGTTGGACAGCAGGTCGCTACGTTCCTTGTGCAGGATGCCCACCAGGTCGGCGCCGTCGTCCATGGTGACGTTGGGCGCGTGGTCCAGCACGGCGTTGATGTGCTGGTAGTAGGTCTCGTTGTCCTCGCCCTTGATGGCGTAGGTGGGGATGCCGTACTCCTGCACCAGCGCGGCGGCGGTTTCGTCCTGCGTGCTCAGCGGGTTGCTGGCGCAGATCACCAGGTCGGCTCCGCCGGCCTTGAGGGCGATGGCCAGGTTGGCGGTTTCGGTGGTCACGTGCAGACACGCGGCCATCTTGACGCCGGCCAACGGCTGCTCCTTGCGGAACCGCTCGGTAATCATGTTGACGACGGGCATTTCGCGACCGGCCCAGCGGATGCGATCAACGCCAGCGCCGGCCAGGGAAAGGTCTTTAACGTCGCCTTTGGTGTTTTGAACAGTCAAATCGTTTTACCTCCGATTTGTGATTTTCTCAGTGCGCCACCCGGGAGAAGGCCAGAATCTCCAATAGTCGCTCGACGTAGGAGCCCCGGTTGTCCCTATCCGTGAAGATGGCGGAGTTCAGGTGTTGCGGGTATGCGTATGCGGTTAGTTACGGGTCGTCCCCGTAGGACGTGGGGTTGCCGGCGGCAATCCATGAAGGGGTGCCGTCGTCGATGTTGTAGAGCAGCTCCGAGTCGATGCCCAGCGCGGACGCATACTCGCAGGCGACTCCGCTGCGGACGCCGGCGGCGCAGATGAACAGCAGTCTCTTGCCGTCGGGCAACTCGTCCACTCGATCCATGAATTCGTCAACGTTGATGTGGATCGCGCCGGATGCGTGGCCGGTGACCCATTCGTCATCACGACGAACGTCAACGACAACGGTGTTTTCCGGGTCGGCGTTGAGTATTTGCAGGGCTTCGGGAGAATCAACCCGGTAGTAGGGTTCCCCCGGATTCTGTCGTGGCATTTGTTACCTCCTGTGAAGGTTTGCTATGGATTCCGGCTTTCAATAGGTCATTCTCGCACCCCAACCGTCATTCCTGCGAAAGCAGGAATCTAGGGGCTAGACGGTGGGTCAAGATGCTTGCCGGCGATGGGATATAGCCGCCGCCGGACTTCGCTGGGTATCATGTTGCGGTCGGTGATGATGGCGTTGGATAGAGCGGTCTGGCATTCGCACGGACCGAGTTGCGCCAGCGCCGGCATGATGTGGCGCAGGATGATGCGGCTGTTGGCGACGTTGGCGATCAGGTTTTCAATCACCATATCGACGGTCACGGCGTCGCGGTCGGGATGCCAGCAGTCGTAGTCGGTGACCCAGGCCATGGTTGCGTAGCAGATTTCGGCTTCGCGGGCCAGCTTGGCCTCGGGCAATGCGGTCATGCCGATCAGGTCGCCGCCCCAGGCGCGGTACATTTCGGATTCCGCCTTGGTGGAGAAAGCCGGCCCCTCCATTACCACCATGGTGGCACCCTGGTGGGTCGGGATGCCCTGTTCCTTGCCGCCTTTTGCCAATACTCCGCTCATGTCGGGGCAAAACGGCTCGGCAAACGAGATGTGGGCGACCACGCCGTGCTCAAAGAAGGTGCTGGGACGCAGCGAGCGCGTCCGGTCAATCAACTGGTCGGGAATCACCAGGTGTTGCGGTTCCAGCCGGGCTTGCAGGCTGCCCACGGCGCTTACGGACACGATGCGTTTGACCCCCAACGTCTTCAGCGCGTAGATGTTGGCGCGGAACGGCAACTCCGTGGGGCTGACGCGGTGGCCCCGGCCATGACGGGGCAGGAAGGCCACGGGAACGCCCAACAGTTCGCCAACGGTGATGGCGTCGCTGGGCTTGCCGTAGGGAGTGTCGATGTCCACCACGGCGGTCTCCTCGAAACCCTGAATTTCGTAGAGTCCGCTGCCGCCGATGATGGCGATTTCAGCCTGGGGTTGGTTGGGCATTACGTTGGTATCCTTATGGTCTATGTTCACAAACGGTTGGGGTCCGGCTTACCAGATGAAGTCGGCGATGACGCCCAGCCAGAGCAATATCCCAATGACGAGACAAATAACCTCGCCTTTGCCGAAGCGGGCATCCAGCCCCGGCGCTCCGCCAATATCGTCCCAGTAGTTGTTGAGGTTGGACTGCACTTTGCAGATTACTGCGAGGCTTACCAGTACCGTGATCAAAGTAATCAGGTATCCGATTCCGGCGATGGTGGTCGCCGCAGAGCCGTCGGAATCGCTTCTGATTGCGCCGGCCGCCAGGCTCACCACCGCGTTGATGACAACCACGGTGACCAGGACGCCCACGTTGAGCGTGTCCATTACGCCGCGTTCCTGCATCAGCTCTTTGTACGAGCGCACGTGCGCATGGAAGCGGAAGAACCCGTACACCGGAACCAGCTGGGTCAGCCCATGCCAGATCGGGTAGTGGATCTGACCGGCTTGATCGGGCGATCCAGCCATATGGTCGCGGTATTGCGCCCAGGTGCGATACATCCAATACAGCCAGTAGATGCCCATGCTGATGATGGACAGCGCGATAATCCGGCCTTGCGAAATGCGGCAGCCGTAGGGAGGGTTCCCGCCTTGCGCGGATATGCCGAACTGGTCAACGTACATGGGTGCGCACCGTATCAATTCGCCAGCTGCGGAATCTGCTCGGGCAGGTAGTGGGTCGAGCGAAAGACGCTGTTCACCACGTAGCCCTGCTCGTTGGGCGCGAAGTGTGGGTTGATGTACTCCCAGACCACCTCGCCTTCCGGCGTTACCTGGAAGATGCGGCCGGGTTGCCCCTCGGTAATCAGCGTGTTGCCGTTGGGCAGGCGGCGCGCGCCGGAGATGTAGGCGCTGAAGAAGTTGAACGGCGGGTTGTCCAGGTACTCCCAGACGATCACGTTGGTTGACGTATCCACCTCGATAACCCGAGAGGCGGGCAGCGGGTTGTGGCGGCTGTGTGAGCCGTTGTCGTAGATCAACACGTTCCCATTGTCCAGCAGGGATGGGTCGTGCTGCTGCGCCAACACGTCGTCGCCGATTTGCCATTCGATGTTGCCGCTGGCCTTGTCGATGATGCCCACGGTGGATATGTTGCGGAAGCTGAACATCACCCGGTTATCGGGCAGCGGTACGACGGTGTTGCCGTGGCTCCACTCGTCGCGCAGGTCGTTGAACGTGATGACGTGGCGGTCGGGATCCAGGTGTTCGGCGGCGTGCCATTCCCAGATGCGATTGCCGTCGGCATCCACCTCCACCAGCACGTCGGCGTACATTCCGCCGGCGTCGGTGCCGGGCTGGCCGCCGTTGATTTTGGCAGCCTGGGTATCGTCCATCCGCTCCACGGTCATGTACAGGCAGCCACCGGACTCAGTACGGCGCGCGTCGTGATGGTGATAGGGGTCCCGGTGTTCCCAGAGGATGTTGCCGTCCCAATCGGCTTCCAGCATTATGCCGCCCTTGAACCGCTTCATCGCCTCGAAAATATCCCAACCGCCATCGTCGCGGACCTTGCCACCGTAGAACAGGTTGCCGTTGGGCAGAAGGTAGCCGTAGAGTCCCGGCGGGTAGGGCATCTGCCACTGGTGCGCCACCTCTCCGTTGGCGTCCAGCAGATAGACTTGGCCATTCCCGGACAGCGGAGCGTACAGGGTGTAGCCAGGGCTGGCCTGCAAGGGGTCGTGGGCCGTCAGCCCGGTGCGGGCGATGCGACGGCGGGTTTGTTGGTCAATGGTCATAGTTTCTTTTGTTAGTCTCTACTATCGTAATTCCACTGCTCTGTCGTCGTTCCACTGCTCACTTTCCGTCATTCCCGCGCTCTACCCGTCATTCCCGCTTTCGCGGGAATCCAGTGTGCCGGGAGAGGTCACGCAGCGTCCACTGCGCTTTTCAGCGACTCAGTGTAGGGCGGACGGCACACCATGGTTTCGGTGATGATGCCGGCGATGTAGCGGTGCGGCGTTACGTCGAAAGCAGGGTTGTAGGCGGGAGTGCCTTCGGGGGCGATTGGCGTATTGCCGTACACCGTAACCTCGTGCTCAGCGCGTTCCTCGATGGCGATGTGGTCGCCGTGGGCGACGGCCAGGTCCACGGTGCTGGTGGGCGCGGCGATGTAGAAGGGGATGTTGTTTTCATTGGCTAGCACGGCCAGCGAATATGTTCCAATCTTGTTGGCGGTATCTCCGTTGGCGGCGACGCGGTCGGCGCCGGTGATGACGCAGGAGACTTCGCCCCGCTGCATCAGGATGCCGGCGGCGGAATCGGCCACCAGCGTCGCAGGAATGCCCAACTGCTGGAACTCCCAGGACGTGAGCCGCGCGCCCTGCAACCAGGGACGGGTCTCCGTGTTGAACACTCGGAAGCGTCCGCCGGCTTCCCAGCCGGCGCGGATGACACCGAGGGCCGTGCCGAAGGCAGACGTGGCCAACGCGCCGGTGTTGCAATGGGTCAGCACGCCCTGGCCGTCGAGCGGCATCAACGGCCGGCCGTTCTCACCGATCCGGCGGTTGATGCTTTCGTCCTCTTCCTGGATGCGACGGGCCTCGGCTTCCAGGCGCGGCCGTATGCTGCCTGGGTCCGGTTCGGCGTCGGCCACCCTTAGCATACGGCGAACGGCCCAGCCCAGGTTGACGGCGGTGGGCCGCGCAGCGGCGACGTGGGCGCCGGCCTCACGCAACGCGGCGATGAAGTGATCGCGCTCTCGCGATTGCAATTCCGCCGCGGCGAGCGCCATCGCATAGGCGGCGGTTACGCCGATGGCGGGAGCGCCACGCACTCGCATCTCGGTGATGGCGGCAGCGGCGGCGCGATAATCGGTGATGTTGACCGTTACGTGCTCATGGGGCAGCAGCGTCTGGTCAAGCAACTGGATACTGCTTCCGGTCCAGTTGATAGGTCTAATTTCAGTCATGGGCGCCAGTTACCCGGTGTGTTGCGGAATACGCTGCGTACGCCGGAGTCCGGCAGCAATGGAAGTGCGCGGTTGAAGGTAGCAGAGACAAAAATAAAAGGCCCACCCACGCCGGGAGAGCCCATAAGTACAGTTCTCCCCTCATCTTTCGTCATACCGCCACGTCAGTGTCGGAGTGCGACACAACGTGCGGGACGCCGGAATTAGCACCTGATCCCGCTGGGTGAGCGGGATTGGTTGCCAGGCTTCACAGGGCCGTTCCCTCCGCCTGTCTGGATAAGGGTTCCAGCAGCGTATCCGGTTGTTAATCGTTACTTATACTATCGTCAATGTCCGATTCTGTCAAATTGGTTACGATTGTCATACGCACCCGGTTTGTCATTGCGAGGAGCATAGTCCGCCTGAGGCGGATGGCAATCCCGTTGCAGCAAGGACCGTCGCCACGCCACGGGATTGCCACGCTGCGCTCGCAATGACATACCTACAGCTCCAGGGCATACAGGTACAGCGTCAAGCTGGTGTGAGGGAAAGCGTGTTCCTCAATCTCCCGGTAGCCGCGGCGGCGCAGGAACGCGATGGCGCCGGGCATGTGGTTGTAAGTCCACGCTGTGGTTCGGACGTAGCCATAGTCCCGGCAGAATGCCTCGGCATGGTCGAGTAGTTGGGAGGCGATACCGAGGCGTCTGGCGTTTCGGCTCACGGCCAGCCGACGGATCTCCGCCTCCTCGTGGCCGCGCTGGTACGCGCCGATGCAGCCTACCGTTTCGCCGTTCAGTGCGGCCACCCAGAAATCGCTGCCGGGGTGCTCCAGGTAGCTGCGCCGAACATCCAGCAGGTCGCGGTTCAGGGCGCCCTCAACGTAGTCGTTGTAGTCCTGCCGGTCCTCATCGGAATGCAGGTAGCTTTGAACGAAATCGTCCTGGGCGTGGGCGAACAGATCGCGGACGGCTTCGTAATCTCGGGCGCGGAATTGGCGGATGTCGATCATCAGGTATTGACCAGGAAGTTGATGATGTCGCCGTCATGGACCGGATAGGTTTTGCCCTCCGAGCGCAGCAGTCCTTCCCGGCGGCCCTGGGCCATGCTGCCGCACGCGCTGAAATCGTCGTAGGCGATCACCTCGGCTCGGATGAAACCGCGGGTGAAATCGGTGTGGATGACGCCGGCGGCTTCGACAGCCGGCAATCCACCGGGCACGCTCCAGGCCCGCACTTCGTCGTCGCCAACGGTCAGGAACGACACCAGACCCAGAGTATCGTAGCTGGCGTTGATGACCTGGCTCGTGGCGGGCTCGCCCAAATCGAGATCGGCGCGAAACTCGGCGGCCTCCTCCGCGTCCATCATGCCCAGTTCCGCCTCGATGCGGGCGCTGATGCTCACCGATCCCACGCCGCGCACCAGTTCAGGATCAAGCCCCAGATCCGCGATGCACACGTCCTCAGCGCCCTCATCGGTGTTGAACACGGCGATCACTTCCTTGTCGGTCATCAGTTGGTAATTGACCAACAGCACTCGCTCGGAATCCGTAAAGTTTTGCAGCCGCACGGGAATGCCGGCCTCCAACCCTGCCCGCGCTTTGTCCACCGCATCTTTGTGCCGGATAGCCATGGGGCGGTCCGCAGGTTTGGTCTTGTTCATCTGGTCGGCCAGGCGAGTCGAAGCGCGCTCCAGAACCTCCAGGTCGGCGAAAGACAACTCGTTGAGCATGGTTTCCAGATCTTTGGCCGGGTTGATCTCGCCGGTGGGGTGGGCCACCGCGTCGTTGGTGAAGGCCCGCACCACCAGGAGAAAGGCGGTGGCGGATTGCAGAATGTTGCGGTACTTCCCGCTAATGCCCTGGGACTTGGCCATGGACTCGGGTCCGGGCAGATCGATGTAGCGAATCTCGGCAGGTACGACTTTCCTGGGGTTGTACACCTCCGCCAGGGATTCGAGTCGCGGGTCGGGAACCTTGACCACGCCCATGTGCATTTCGGTGGCTGAACCGGACGCGCCGCTGGCGTCCGACTTGCCCAGGGTGAGCGCGTTGAACAGGGTGGTTTTGCCCGATTGGGGCAGGCCAATGATAACTGTGTCCATAAAATTCAGAGAATCTCACCCAAGGCGATATGCCGGATCTCCATCCCAATCCGGTCGATTTTCAATCGCTTTCATCCATTAGAGGCGTTGGAATCGCCTTTCAAGATTTCGAGCACTTCGGTAGGCACCTGGTCGCCCAACTGTGCTACCTCATTGAGGATACGCTGGCGCTCTTCTTGGCGACCTTCCTTACGGCCTTCGACGCGGCCCTCTTTGCGGCCCATTTCTTTAAGTCTCTTAATCTCAGACGGTATCAGCAGCACCATGCGACCAATCACCTCCATCAGGATTGCCGCCAGCAAGGCAACGCCGGCGGCCAGGGCAAAGATAGCTACCAGCGCGTACAACTCATCATTGCCAGACTGTTGCCATGGCCGGTATCGCCAGAGTCCGACGCCTACAGTGATGACGTACACCAGGTAATACGCTATCCAGTAGCGTTCCCCGATGCTTTTCAGCGGCTCCATTGTACAACAGCCGCCAGCCCAACGCTTTCCTAGCCGGTTGCCAACACCACCGTTCCGGTTGAGGACAGGGAGCCGCCGGTGCCGTTCACGATGCTGGTCGCCGCCGGCTGGTCGGACGAACCCTTGCGGTACACTTGGCGCTCGCCGCACTCGCCGCGCAGCTGGCGCACCGCTTCCACCAGCAGGAAGCTGCCGTACATGCCGGGGTGCGAATAGGACAGCCCGCCGCCGTTGGTGTTCAACGCGAACTCGCCGCCGGGCGCGGTACGCTGGTCCGCCACAAAGTCCGGCCCCTCGCCGCGGCCGCAGAAGCCCAACCCCTCAATGGTCACCAGCGTCGTGTAGGTGAAGGAGTCGTAGATCATCGTGTGGTCAATGTCGGCGTGGGTGAGGCCGGCGCGCTCCAGCGACCGGGGGCCGGTTTCCCGGGACCAGGTGGACGTGTGGTCGGGCATGAAACTGATCAGGTTGTGGTCGTGGCCTTCCGCCGCGCCCAGCACCCACACCGGTTCCTTGCGGCAGTTGCGCGCGTTCTCCGCCGTGGTCACGATGATGGCGGCGCCGGAGTCGGTGACCAGGCAGCAGTCGAACAGGTGGAAAGGCCACGCCACCCAGCGGGAGTTGTGGTAGTCGTCGAATGACATCGGCGTTTCGTGCATGTAGGCCACCGGGTTCAGGTTGGCCCACGCTCGGGTGGACACGGCGATTTCCGCCAACGCCTGCCTGGTGCGCTCCTCGCCGTACTCGTGCATGTACCGGGTGCAGGCCATCGCGTAGTTGATGGGCTGGCCAATCATCCCGTAGGGCGTCTCATACTGCGCCACGGGGAGGTTGCGGTCCGGCGGAACCGGAACGCGGGTAGATCGCCCAGCCTGCCCGTGGGTGATGAGGACCGTGTCGCAGTAGCCGGCGCGAATGGCGGCGGCAGCGTGGGCCACGTGGATCACGAATGACGAACCGCCCACCGACGTGTTGTCGGTGAAAGAAGGCTGCAACCCGAAATACTCCGCGGTCACCAACGTGCTGAAGCCCGCGGTCATCAGGCCATTAACGTCGGACATGGACAGTCCGGCGTCTTCCAGCGCGTTGTGCGCGGCCTCGGCGTGGTGTTGCAGCGAGGACTTGTCGGGTACGGTACCCATAACGTCGGACTCGGCGACTCCCACGATTGCGATATCGCGTTCACGTTGTGCGGTGCTGGCCATAGATTCACTCCCGGTGGTCGGTTTACCGATTTATCAGCGCAGGGATGGTACAACATTACCCGTTTGCGGACAAATACCTGGCGGCAAGGCGACTCGGTGCGCCCCTCAGCAGGGAGCGCTCCCCGGTGATGCCGGGCGTAACCGCAGTTCGCGGAGCGTTGCGTCGTCGAACGGATTGTCGCCTGACTCCAGCGCGCTGATCCACGACTCCCGGCTGGGCCGGTAGTGGGGACGGCAGGTCGGTTTCTCCGAAGCATCCACCCAGGCCAGAAAAACCCTGAAGTCCGCGATTGCCTCGTCAGTCGAACCCATGACGCCGTACACCAACCCCCGGCTGTCCCGGGCCGGCCCGTCCGGCTCGCGCTCCAGCGCCAGGTTACAGAAGGGCAGCGCGTCCTCCGTTCGGCGCTGTACCCCCAGCTGCCGGCAGAGCGCATTGTTGATCTCCGGATTGCGTGGGTCCCGTTCCTGGGTCGCCCGCAGGTCGGAGTTTGCAGGCTCCCATCTCTCCGCCTCCGAGTGTGCCAGCGCCCGGTGGTGATAGCCGAGCGGGTTGTCGGGCGCGATGTCGATGGCTTTCGTGAAGTCGGCAATGGCCTGTTCAACGTCGCCGTCTTCACCTCTCTGCAACAGGGCGTTGCCCCGGTTCACCCAGGTCGTCGCCAGGTTGGGGTCTATTTCAATCGCCCGTTCCAGGTCCGCAAAGGCCAGGTCAAGGTCGCCATCGTGGCCCCGCGCCAGATACACGGACGCCCGGTTCACGTACACACCCGGGCCATCCACGCCGGCGTCGATTGCTCGGTCCAGATCGTCCAACGCCCGGTACTGGTCGCCGGGCTGCCCTCTGGTTATGTAGGCCGTAGCCCGGTTGAAGTACGGGGTTGCCAGGTGTGGAGCCAGTTCCGACGCCCTGGTCAGGTCGGCGATAGCCAGATCCTCGTCGCCCGGTCGGCCACGTTCCAGGTACGCCAGGCCGCGACTGCTATAGGTATCGGCGGATCGGGGCTGCACCGACAGCACCTCGGTGAACCTCCAGATGGCCTCGTCCAGGTCGGCGTACTCGCCGCCCAGGTAGGCTTGGCCCAACCGATAGCGCAGATTGGCCAAGGCAGCGGGATCCGCGGGCGGATGCTCAAGAGCCTGGTACAACACCGTCTTGGCCGGTTCGTACTCGCTCCGTTGCAGGTACACCTGGCTCAGCGTCAGCAGCGCCACCGAACGCACCTCGGCGGTCAGGTCGATGTTGATGGCGGTGGGCAACCCGGATGGCGATGTGGCGATTTCCACAACCTGCGGGCCCAGAGATTCGCTCTCCGTAGGGGTCGAGGTCAGGTTGGCCAATACCCTGCCGCTGTCGTACTCACCCCAGATCACGATCGCCGCGCCCGACCGCTCAGCGGCAGACAACGCCGCCCGGTGCCCCGAGACGGTTTCCACCCAATCGTCAATTCTGATGCCATCAAGTCCGGCGGCGGCGACCTCACGGTTTATGCTGTCTCTGAGGCGCCCACGGATGTTGAACTCCAGCTGGCCGGCGGTATAGTTGGCGAACGGCGCGATCACGATCAGCGCCTCTCCGGTTTCGGCTACGGGATGGTCGGGCTCACTGGGAACATCGACCGGCGGTTCTGCGGTTGGGGCCACGGAATGGTCCGGCTCACCGGAAAGACCGACCAGCGCCAGCGCCAGCGCGATGGCAGCCACCACCGTCGCCACTGCGGCTGATACGACGATCCGGAGTCTCCGGCGTCTGCGGGCCGGACCCGGCGGCGCATCGGATTCGGCCGGCGATACGGGCGTTGGGTCGGGGGCCGGTTCCGGCGGCGGAACCTCAGCGGGCGGCGCTTCCGGCTCGAAATCCGCCGCCCGCAACAGCTCGTCCCGTTCCTCCGGGGTGAGCCTCAGCACCTCAGCGCAACGAAGGACATCCTCGCGGTAGCGGGGCCTTGCGGTGAGGCCCTCCTTCCAACGGATCAGGGTTGCGCGGCTCACACCGATGCGCCGGGCCAAGTCGGAATCGCTGATCCCCGACCGGTCAATGTGGGAAGTGAGAATTTCGCCGAAATCTGGCAAAAGATACAATCCTGTCGCACAAAACGCACCGAGTGTTACACATCTGTCGTTCAGTGTACAACCGATGAACACCTAACCTTGACATCGCCAAAACCAAATCAAAGGAGGCGATGAGATGAACCCGATAATGTCAAAGGCAATCGTTCCACTGCTGATCGTGGTGCTGCTTGCGGTAATGGCCTGTGGCGGCAGCGCGGAGGCCCCCGCTCCGGCGGCTCCCGCTGCCCAATCCGTTCCCGCTGTGGCCGAACAAGCCCAGTCCGCTGCGGCCGCTACCCAAGCCCCGGCGGCCGCCCAGCAGCCTGCTCCAGCCGCCGCGCACCCAGCGAGCGCACCCGCGCAGCAGTCAGCACCAATTCCGGCCTCGGGGCCATCCCAGCCAGAGGGATTCAACAACGTCGGTGGCTCGGCCACTGTCAACGACGCTCCTTATGACCTGACCTTTTTCCAACACTATGGCGTCAACCCGTTTATCGACACGGAGGACGACCGGCTCTCCACTTTCGCCATTGACGTGGACACTGCGTCGTACACTATCGCCCGCAAGTTCCTCGACGACGGGCACCTGCCCAACCAGAACTCCATACGGGTGGAAGAGTTCGTCAACTACTTCGATCAGGGCTACGAGGCGCCCACCGATGACGCCTTCGCTATTCACATCGACGGCTCGCCGTCCCCGTTCGGCAACGGCAATCACTGGCTGATGCGCGTCGGACTACAGGGGAAAGAACTCCTTGACGAGCAGAGGCAGGACGCCACCCTGGTGTTCACCATCGACATTTCCGGCTCCATGGCTCGCGAGGACCGGCTGGAACTCGTGAAGCAGTCGCTGCGGCTGCTAGTGGACGAACTGCGCTCCGACGACAAGGTTGCCATTGTGACCTACGGCGATCGCGGCTCCGTGCTGCTGGAAGCCACCGAGGGCCGCGAACGGGGCAAGATACTACAGGCCATCGATTCCCTGCAGCCGGGCGGTTCCACCTACGTGGAGGACGGCCTGAAAGTCGCCTACGCGCTGGCGGTGGATGAGGTGCAGTCCGACCGCATCACCCGCGTCATGGTGCTCTCCGACGGCGTGGGCAACGTGGGCAACACCGGCCATGAATCGATACTGCGTCAGGTCCAGGACTATGTTGACCAGGGCGTGACCCTCACCACCGTCGGTTTCGGGATGGGCAACTACAACGACATCCTCATGGAGCAGCTTGCCAACGATGGCGACGGCGCTTACTACTACGTCGATACGCTCTCCGAGGCCCGCCGCATCTTCGTCGAGGACCTCACCGGAACCCTCCAGGTGATTGCAAAGGACGCCAAGGTGCAGGTCGAATTCAACCCCGAGACCGTCAGCCGCTACCGACTCATGGGCTACGAGAACCGCGACGTGGACGACGATGACTTCCGCAACGACGCGGTGGACGCCGGCGAAATCGGCGCCGGACACAGCGTCACTGCCCTCTACGAGCTGAAACTCCGCGAAGGCGCCGAGGGCGACATCGGAACGGTTTACATGCGCTACGAGGACGTCGGACTCAACGAAGTGGTCGAAATCAACCAGGAGTTCCACCACAGCGATTTGACTGCCTCGTTTGAAGAGACCCCTCCAACCTTCCAACTATCCGCGGTGGTCGCCGAATTTGCCGAGGTCCTGCGCGGCAGCTACTGGGCCCGCGAGGGCAACCTCCAGGCAGTGGCGGAAGAGGCCCGCCGAGTGCAGATGCTGCTCCCGAATATGAACGAAGTCTCCGACTTCGCCAGCCTGGCGATTCAAGCGGCCAGCTTTGAGGCCGACGCTCCCGGTAGCTAATAACCGGGTCGGCGGATGGAACAAAACGCCGTCCATCCACATCCTTCGGCGACGTCCAGCGCCTCGGCCCCAACGGGCCGGCGCGCCGGGCGTCGCCCGCACCGCTCATTAGGAGAGGAGCACGACGTGGTGCTTTTCTTCGCACGGCTGGGTATGGAAAGGGAGGAGCAAATCTCCTAATACGCCCTTGGCGTCGGCACGCAACGAGTGCTGACTAGGGTGGGATGCCACATACCCAACAACACGGAGAACATTTCATGAAACTATCGTATTTGGCGGCTTTGGTGCTTCTGCCGATCATGCTGGGGCTAGCGGCTTGTGCCTCCGCCGCACCACCGGACGCCGTATCTGGTGAGTCCCCCGGCGGCGCTGCGGAACTAGTTGTGGGGCAGCAGCAAGAGCCCACAGCCGAACCAACGCCTGAACTAACATCAACGCCGGAGCCAACGCCGGAGCCAACATCAACACCAGAACCAGAAGAAGAGGGCGACGGCGGGGGACGCCAGACCCAGCACGTTTATGGTGGCGTTGCGAGTACGGCCTCGCCACCGACGCCGTTGACGCCGCACGGCCAGGGTTTAGAAGGATGCAAGAAGATCGGGTTATTCGACGACAACGACAATTCCCAGGACCGGGATTGGTGTTCCCAGCAATTGCCGGGTCACGTTCACGACCAATGTTCGGGGCGAGCAACCGCGGAGGAACAGCTAGCGTGCGGCACCGCCATAGTCTCGGAGTACCAGTCTGTTTTCTTCCGCGACGGGTACGCCCGGTGTGCTGGCATCACCACGACGGGTGACATAGCCGTTGGATGCTCAGAGCAGGCTGCTGACAACATCAACAAGGCGTTCGGTGGCATATTTGACGCTTGGCCTAAGGTCCAGACCGTGGGCAACCGCGACCCAGAAGTAGTGAAGGCGTGGGAAGCCACCATCACGTGCTTGGAAGACAAGGGGTTTAAGGATATCAACAGAGAGCTCCTGTTCCCGTGGCAGAATCTTGACCGACCCAACACGCACCTGGCCAAAGAGGAAGCCTTAACGGGACCCGACAAGGACTTGCGGGAACGGCTGACAGAGCCGTCGCGGGACTGCGCCAAGCAAGAAGGGCTGTTCGCAGCCCAGGATACCGCCTGGGCTGCCGAACTACGGCGTTTGCACGATGAGGAACCCGACACCGTGGATGCTCTGGTTCGGGAAGGACTGCTGGCGAACCTCGAAAAGCCGGGGGTCTCCGAGCACATCAGCGGCGACAACAACTAAGGGAGAGCACGACAATGGCAAAACGGTTTTACACGCTTATAGGGTTGGCGCTGGCGGCGGTCGTCCTCTCCCTCGCGGCCTGCGGGCCGGACGAGCCTAAACCACCGCCTGAGGAACTCTATCAGGCCGTGAGCGTGGGGTCGGCGTTCACGTGTGGTCTGCGTCTAGACGGGTCGGTGCAGTGCTGGGGACTGGACGCCGCCAACGAGGAGAAGGGGATGCTGGACGCGCCAGACGAAGGGACATTCGTCGCCGTGGCTTCGGGACACTACGGCAACTGCGCGCTGCGGTATGACGGTCGTCTGAAGTGTTGGGGCAGGGTGGACGGCGGCAGCAAGCCATTTCAGAGATTTTCGGCCGTCGAAAAGGGGAGCATGGACGTTTGTGCACTGCGGCAGGATGGGCAAATGAGGTGCTGGGGGCGCGATCTCAGCGACCTATCTCAGGTCCCCGACGGGACTTTCGTGGATTTCTCGATGGATGCTGGTTATGCCTGCGCCTTCAGAGTTGACCGTGAGCTGGCATGTTGGGGCGCGGCCGCATCCGAGGAATGGGCAACCCCGCCCGCTGGCGAATTCCAGTCCATCAGCGCCGCTGGCTACGGAATGTGCGGGCTGCGGTCCAGCGGTGAGATCGAGTGCTGGGGCCCCCCGGACCGGGAGTTTATGCACCATCCGCCGGGTAAGTTCACGTCCATCAGCGTGGAAAGGTCGTACGGGTGTGGCATCCGCCCGGATGGGACAGTGGAATGCTGGGGCAAAGACACCTTGGATGGTCGGGCGTTACCACCGGATGGGCAGTTTAGGTCGGTGGACACGGGGACGAGCCACGCGTGTGGGATCACGCTGGAATACCGGATCGAATGTTGGGGGAAGACCCAATACGGTCCGTGACGGCAGGTCGCTTTCAGTTACCATCCGGCTGAATCATGAGTAGCGAAATTTCCTCTCAATCGCGCCGGGAGGTATCCGGGAGTTTGTGCTAAAATGCGCCCAACTTCCGGATGCGCCATCCATTGCCGGGATCTAGATATGCCGCATAACTTCTGGATGATTAATTGCAACAAGCAGAATTTCGACATCACTAGCGAATTGGGCTTCTCGCAACAGGGTTTGAAAGCCGAATACCGACGCAAAGTGCAGCGGGTTGAACCCGGCGACCGCATTATTTATTACGTCAGCGGCCAGCGCGTGTTCACCGCCACCGCCACCGTAACCAGGGGATACGAAGAAGTCAGAGCCACTCCCTGGGTCAAGGAAGGCAAGACGCCCTGGCCCTATCTCATCCACATCGAACCGGACGTAGTGCTGAACCAGGAACAGTATATCGACGCCGGTTTGATCGCTTATCGTTTGGAATATCTGCGGAAGTGGCCGCCCGAAGACTGGCACATGGCGTTCCAGGGCAATTTGCACCTGCTTTCCAAAGGTGATTTTTTCCTGCTGGAAACCGAGATGCTGAAGTTGCGGGACGGGCGCGAGGCGGCCCTGCGTCGCGTCGATGAGGAACTGGCGGTGGAAGCGGAACGAGTCAACGCACAACGCGAACGCCGTCGCCGCAACGCGGAACGCGATCCCACTCGCGTCCCCCGTCCGCGCAACGGTCGCGCGCCCGAAGCCGCAGAACACAAAAGCGAAGAAACTCCCGCGATTGAAGAAACTCCCGCGATTAACGAAGAGACGACAGCAGCCACAACTGACCAGCCGCCTCCCGTCAGAGGACGCTCAAACACGCGCGGCCGGCGGAATCAGGGAAGAGGCCGCAACCGCCAGACTGCGCCCAACACCACGCAGTTCGACAACGGCTAGATCGCATTGGTAAATATCGTCATTCCGGCGAAAGCCGGAATCCAGTGCCTGCGCCCGCCGCCGTCAGCGCCAGACAAATCTCCTCCCGGACTTCCTCATCACGTTCTACGCCGTTGGCAGATTTCAGGGCGGCGATAACCTCGGCTCCGCCAATACGCCCCAAGGCCCATGCCGCGTGCTGCCGCACCAGGGGATCCCCCGACGCCAGGGCTCGCCCCAACGCCCGCGTTGCCGTCGCATCGCCGAGATTGCCCAACGCCACGCAGGCGTTCCGCTGCATCCCGACCCGCTTGGCCCGCATCAGCGGCGTGCCGGCAAAGCGCTGGCGAAACTGCTGCTCGTCCATATCCAGCAACTCAACCAGGTCCAGGGCTGTCAGGTCGCGCCGGCCAAAGTTGGGGTCCGACGTCGCTTGCGCCTTGCGGTTGACCGGACACACTTCCTGGCAGATGTCGCAGCCGAAGACCCAGGTTCCAATGGCCGGGCGCAGCTCGCGGGGTATCGCCCCCTTGTGCTCAATGGTCAGGTAGCTGATGCAGCGGCGGTTGTCCACCACGTAGGGCGCGACTATCGCGTCGGTGGGGCAGGCCGGGATACAGCGAACGCATTGGCCGCAGGTCTTGGCCAGGGGCGCGTCCGGTTCCAGTTGCAGATTCGTGATGATCTGGCCCAGCAGCAGCCATGACCCGTAGGTCGGGTTCAGGATGTTGCCGTTTTTGCCGAACCAGCCCAGGCCGGCGCGCGCGGCGGCGGCCCGGTCCAGCATCGGCCCGTCGTCCACATACCAGCGGGCCGTCAGCTCTGCATCGGCCTGTTGCAACGCCGGATGTTCGGAAAGGGCGATGACGAGCCGGCGCATCCGCCGCTTCATCACCCGGTGATAATCGCGCCCCTGGGCATAACGGGCGACCAATCCCGAACCGGATGCCGGCGCTGGCGCTGAGCCGGGGTAGTAATTCAGTCCCAGGGAGATGATGGACTGAGCGCCGGGCAACAGTTCGTCGGGACTCGTGCCCCGCGCCACGCGGCCTTTGGTGAACCACGGCAAGCCGTCCATCAGCCCGTCGTCGATACGGCGCATGGCTAATTCACGATCAGCATCGAAATCGGCGGCGTCGGTCACCGCCACCAGATCAAAACCGACTTCATGCGCCAGGCGGTTGACCAATCGGCGAAGTTCAGCCGGTTTCGTGCCATCGTGGTCTGACATGCTCACAGGTTCTCGTTCTGGTATCGTCCTGCGTATCCCTGCGTATCCGCAGCGTCCAGGGGAAAGAACACCAACTGAGCGACCCGAGCGCCGCGCCGGATTCTGAAGCCGGCGGGATGATGGACGACCAGCAGCGCCTGGGAGCGTCCAGAGTAACCGGCATCCCAGACGGCGGTGTGGATGGCGACGCCCGAGCGGAGCAGGCTGGAACGGGGACGGGCCAGGGCCATGATATGGCGCGGCAGATTGACGATCTCGTTGAACGTAATCAGGTAGGGACCGGGCCGGAGATGCAGCCAACCGTCGGAGTCGAAGGCCAGTTCCGAGTTTTCGGGCAGCGTCCGGTCGCCGTCGGAAATACCTATGCTGCCCGGGGCGGAGACGTCATCATAAGCAGAAACGTCCCGGACGGACACATCGAAGCCGTTGGTCTGAAGCTGCCCGTTGATGTCGGGGCATTCGTCCAGCAGCGGCGGGTCGCCGGCGATTAGGTCGGCAATGGCGGCACGGCTCAAAACCCCCGGATAAGCGATGTCGTCAGCATGTGTCATGCAGTTTCAGCCATGTCGATGGCAGCCGGATAGATAAACCCGTCGCCATGATATAGTGAAAATACACTTGTGGAGAAATAATGATGAGCGGCGTTTTTGTCTATCTGGACAATTCCAACATTTTTCACGCGGCGCAGGACTTGGCGGAGGAACGCAACGGCGATCCTTACGCCCGCCACCGCGTTCGCATTCAGTTCGAGAACCTGCTCCGCTTGGCCCACGCCGACCGACCGCTGGAGAAAGCGCTGGCCGCGGGGTCAATACCGCCGGCACTGAGTATGCTTTGGCAGCAGTTGCGTCGAACCGGTGTAGAAGTTCACCTGTTTGATCGAGGTGAACCCAGCCGTGGCGAACAGGAAACGCCCGACCAGTGGCTGCAACTGCGTATGCTGGAAAACGGCTGGGATTATGCGGATAACCCTGGAATCGTTGTACTGTTGACCGGAGACGGCGCCGGCTATAACGAAGGACGCGGTTTTCACCGGACACTGGAGCGAATGCGCCGAAGAGACTGGCGGGTGGAGCTGCTTTCATGGGAGCATTCGTGCAATCCTAGAATGCGCGAATGGGTGGAAGACAACGGCGTCTTTGTGCCGCTGGACGACTACTACGAGGCGATTACCTACACCAACACGCCTCGCCTCGGGCAGGAACCCGTCCCGGCCCGCGAAACGATGGAGTTGGACCTGTCCAATAGACGATTGGCTTAATCGAATCGGGATCTGTCGGAGCATGGCAAGGGGCGATCCGCCGATGGCGGACGCCGCCCCTACGCTGGCAATCTGCACAGATTACAGTGGGATTAGTCGTGCATGAAGTCCTGGATGTCGGCCGGCAGCGGCTCGTACTTGGGAATTTCGGTTACGACGGCCTGGGTGGTCAGGAGCATTCCGGCTACTGAGCCGGCGTTTTGCAGGGCCGAGCGGGTAACCTTCGCCGGGTCGATGATGCCCCGGGCCACCACGTCGGTGTATTCTCCCCGCTCGGCATCAAATCCGTAGTCGCCTTCGGCGTTGCGAACGTTCTCCACGATGACGTCGCCCTTATAGCCGGCGTTCCGCGCGATGGTGGTCAGAGGCGCTTCCAGCGCGTCACGCACCAAGCGTATGCCCACGGCCACGTCGCCGGAGGACCGCTCCAAGATGTCATTCAGCGCAGCCTGGGCGCGCAGCAGCGTCACGCCGCCGCCGGGGATGACGCCTTCCTCAACGGCGGCCCGCGTGGAGGCCAAAGCATCCTCGGTCCGGCTCTTGCGCTCGTTCAGTTCCGGCTCGGTGGCAGCGCCGACCCGGATGACGGCGACGCCGCCCGCCAGGTTGGCGAGGCGCTCCTGCAACTTTTCACGGTCATAATCGGAGGTGGTTTCCTCGATCTGCACGCGCAGCTCAGCAACGCGGCCGGCGATGTCGTCCTCGTGGCCCCGGCCTTCAACTATGGTGGTCTCGTCCTTGGTGGCCAGCACGCGCCGCGCGGAGCCCAGGTTCTCCAGGGAAACTTCGTCCAGACGCATACCCGCGTCGCTGGTGACGACCGCGCCGCCGGTGACGATGGCCAAGTCTTCCAGCAATGCCTTACGCCGCTCGCCGAACCCCGGGGCTTTCACCGCCAGGCTGCTCACCGTGCCGCGCAGCTTGTTGACCACCAGGGTAGCCAACGCTTCGCCTTCCACGTCCTCGGCGATTATGATCAGCGGTCGTCGGCCGGCCTGAGCCACCGCTTCGAGGGTAGGCACCACGTCGGCGGCCGAGGAAAGTTTCTGGTCGGTGAGCAGGAAGAGCGGCTCGTCCAGCGAAACTTCCATGCGGTCGGCGTCGGTGATGAAGTGGGGCGAAAGGTAGCCGCGATCCAGCCGCATCCCTTCAACCACGTCCAGTTCGTCGGTCAGGCCGCGGCTCTCCTCGATGGTGATGATACCCTCGCGGCCCACTTTGTCCATGGCGTCGGCGATCAGCTCGGCGATGGCCTCTTCGTGGGCGGAAAGGGCGGCGACGCGCGCCACCTGTTCACGACTCTCAACGGCTACGGCCTGGGCCCTGATTTCGTTGCTGACCGCGCTAACGGCCTGGTCGATGCCAGACTTGATCGCCAGCGGATTCGCGCCGGCGGCGACGTTCATAAAGCCGCCCTGGATGATGGAACGCGCCAGCACAACCGATGTAGTGGTTCCGTCGCCCACGACGTCGTTGGTCTTGGCGGCGGCCTCTTTGACAACCTGCGCGCCCATGTTTTCGTAGGGGTCTGGCAATTCGACCTCTTTGGCGATGGTGACGCCATCGCTACAGACCACCGGTAGGGTCCAGACGCGGCCCAGAATCACGTTCCGGCCGCTGGGGCCCAGCGTAAGGGCGACCACGCGCCCCAGTTGGTCAACGCCGCTCATCAGGCTCTGTCGGGCGTCTTCGTCAAAAATCAGTTGCTTTTCAGGCATTGCGGGAATCCTCCGGACTCGGCAAATTGCAGCGCGCGATTCGGCGACACGTGACGATATGTCTCGATTGGAAGCGATGGGATCGCGCGGAGTTTGGCGTTTCAATTGTCCGCAACGGGACGAGTATTGTCAACTAACGAGGAAATTTCGCTATTGCAAAGCGGCCCGTAGCCAGACGGTACGGGCCGCTTTGCGGTGTGACTTGTTGGCGAGATGGTGATCTTACTCGGGCAGTATCATTACAGCCACGTGGTTAGTGGCAGCCAACTGAGACGCCGAGTCGAGGGTATGTACTCCGACCACTATGGCCCGCACGGGTTCCGTTACCGCTTTGGACAGCAGCCCGGCCCGCTCTCGTGCCCTTTGAACGTCGCTTTCGTCCACGGTGATCGATACCTCCGCCACAGCATACTCGCTGGGACCACGCATAACGATGTCCACTTCTTCCAGTTCGTCGGCTTCGCTCGCGTCCATTCGTCCGGCCCTGACGGCGTTATTCAGGATCGCGGGGAACTGGTTGCTGTCCGGCATGGTTATGGCGTATATGACCCGCATATCTTCCATACCCAGGTATCGTTTAGCCAGACGGCTGGCCCGGCGGGCGGCCTTCCGCTCGTAGTCCGACCCGATGAGTCGGTTCATGTTCCCTTCCATCCGGGCTTGGCTGGCTGCCATTTGCGCCTGCCCGGTTTTCAGTTCCGTTACGTCGCTTTCCAGCCGGGCTTGGCCGGTCTTCAGTTCCGTTACGTCGCTTTCCAGCCGGGCTTGGCCGGTCTTCAGTTCCGCTACGTCGCTTTCCAGCCGGGCTTGGCCGGTCTTCAGTTCCGCTACGTCGCTTTCCAGCCGGGCCTGCCCGGTCTTCAGTTCCGTTACGTCGCTTTCCAGCCGGGCCTGCCCGGTCTTCAGTTCCGTTACGTCGCTTTCCAGCCGGGCCTGCCCGGCTTCGAGACGGTCCAAGCGCGCTTCTATCTGCTCCAGGCGGGCGTCGGTGGCGGCGATGTAGTCATGCACCAGTTGGGTGAGTTGGGCTATGGCCTGTTGGAGCTCCCGTACGATGGCAGGCAGTTGCAGGAATTCCTGATCCAGGACGTGCTGACGCATGGCCGCCTGGAGCCTGGGATTGTTCTCCATGGCGGCGAGGATGTCCTCGAAAGTCTCGATGGGCGTGGGTGTAGTCATGGTCATGTCGCTACTTTGGTTTCCTCATCCATTCTATACGGTGTTGGTGCTGGTCGCTACCGGCATTTCGGGGAAAGCAGAGATTTCGCCCAACGGATGACATCTGGTTTGACTTTTGATAACATCCTGTACTGCAAATCACAGAAACAGATTACAGGAGCCGTTCCCTTGCCTGCACAGAAGGCCCACCGCCAATCCGTAAAGCGTTATGCCCGCAACCTGAGCGTGCGTCGCGCCACCCGCACCGCCATCGGCCGCGCCCGCCGCGCCATCGCCGCCGGAGCGCCCGAGTCTGCGGAGGAAGTACACAAAGCGATGCGACAGTTGGACATCGCCGCCCGCAAAGGAGTGCTCCACAAGAACAACGCCTCGCGCCGCAAGGCCCGCCTCGCCGCTGCCCTCAACCGCGCTCAGACGGAGTAGCGACGCGGCCTGAGCCAGCTCGCATATCGAATCTTCAGCGATGCGCCGGCGCTCTAAATGCACCGGCTTTTTGCTGTCACCCAGGCTCAGGGTTTTTCCAGAGCCTCCTTTTGCACGCTCATGGTGAGCCTGTCGAACCATACGTTGCAGGATGTCGTAGAATGGCGCGTGTCCGTTCCATCGGCCCGTACCGGAGTTACGCATCCAACGAGAGTTACGCACCAGACCGCAGGAGTTACGCCATGATCATCGATACTCATACCCACGTGGTCAGCAGCGACAGGACCGCGCACCCGCTCCATCCCGACGCAACGGGGTGGTCGCTTGAAGTCAGCAACAACGTGGAGGACCTGATCGCCGAGATGGACGCGGCCGGCGTGGAGTGCGCCACGCTGGTGCAGCCCAACGGCACCTACGGCCTGGACAATTCCTACCAGTGCGACAGCGCATTGCAATACGCCCCGCGCACCGTGGCCGTGGGCATCCTGGACCCGGCGGCGCCGGACGCGGCGGATCTGCTGTCGTACTGGACCAACGAGCGCGGCATGTGGGGCGTGCGTCTGCAAAGCCGGGCCGAGCCGGATGATCCACGATGCGATGCAATTTGGGAACGCGCCGCGTCGCTGGGCGTCCCCATTTCCATCGGTGGCGGAGGCACGGCGGACCGGGTGAACCGGATGCGGAACATCGGAGCGCGGCATCCCAACGTCCTGTTTGCTCCCGACCACTTCGCCGGCTGGAGCGGCTCCGACGAGAAGGCCGGCATGACCATCGCGCTGGAGGAACTGGCCACGCTGCCCAACGCGCACCTGCGTTATTCCAGCACCAGCCTCGGCCCCTACGCCGACCTGGACGCGGACGGCAAGGACATGTTCCGCCGGGTCATTGAGGCATTCACGCCGCGACGCATGATGTGGGGTTCCAACTTCCCGTCGTCGCGGGCGGGCGGTTTCGCAGGACAGGTAACGCTGGGCAAGACGGCGCTGCCGTGGCTGTCGGCGGAAGACCTGGACTGGATGATGGGCGGGGCCGCCGCCACGTTCTGGCCCATGCTGAAAGCGCCAGACGGCAACTAGAACAGAGACAAGAGTCGAGAGAGGTTAACCGTATGGCTGCAGAACCAGTCAACATTTTCGAGTACGAAGAGATCGCCAGACAGAACATTGAGAAGGGGCACTACGACTTCATCGCCGGGGGCGCAACGGACGAAATCACCATCCGGCGCACCCGCGCGGTGTACGACTCCATCATGCTGCGGCCCCGCATGATGGTGGACGTTGACCGGCGCAGTATGGCCACCACCGTGCTGGGGCAGGATATCTCGCTGCCCCTGATGCTGGACCCGGCCGGCAACCACGAAGCGGCCCATCCCGAGGCGGAGATTGCATCCGTGAAAGCAGCCGGCGCGGCCGGCACGCTGATGGTGCTCAGTTCTCACGCCGCCCGGACGCTGGAGGATGTGGCGGCATCGGCCAGCGGGCCGATCTGGTTCCAGCAGTACTTCTTCAAAGACCGGGGCCTCACCCTGGAGATGGCGGCACGGGCCGAGGAGGCCGGGTACTCGGCCATCTGCATGACGCTGGACGCCAAGATCAAGCCCAAGCGGGAGCGCAACATCCGCAACGACTACGTGGGCGCCGAGTCCCCCAACTACGCGCAGCTTGACCTGGGCACGCACAGCTGGAAGTTCGCCGCCGACGCGCCCGCCGGGCCCAGCGACATCCGGGATGTGGCATCGACGTGGGACGACCTGGATTGGTTCGCGTCCAGCGTCAACCTGCCCGTGGTGGTGAAGGGCATCATGGCCGGCGAGGACGGCCGGCTGTCGGCGGAGAACGGCGCCAAGGGCGTCATCGTTTCCAACCACGGCGGCCGCTACCTGGACACCACGCCGGCCACCATCGAGGTGCTGCCCGAAGTGGTGCGCGCGGTGGACGGCAACGCCGAGGTGTACCTGGACGGCGGCATCCGCCGGGGTACGGACATCTTCAAGGCCATCGCCCTGGGAGCGCGCGCGGTGCTGATGGGACGCCCGCTGTTCTGGGGCCTGGCGGTGGACGGCGAGGCCGGGGTCAGGGCCGTGCTGGAAATGCTGCGCGACGAGCTGGACGCCACCATGGGCATGTGCGGCTGCCCCGACATAGAGAGCATCGGAGAGGCGACCATCGACACGGTGTCGCCGCTGCTGGCGGCGTTTCCGGCCCACGCCGACTTCCGGTAGTGACGAACAAAGCGCCAGGGCAGGTATGACGCTGTCCCGGCGCTTCGATTTCAGGCTACCCGCGGGGTAAGCCCGGCGATCCGGCTACTGGATTGGGCCCGGCGGTTTGACCTGTTCCATCAGGTCGTTGTTCCATTCGCCTTCGGCTTCCAGGATGGCCTTGGCGTCGTAGGCGAATGCCTCGATGAGGTTGTGGGACAGGTACACGTAGGTTCCGGGCTGGCGGATGGTGTGGATGGAAGCCCCGGCAGAGCCGGCGGCGATTACCCAGGTTTCAAGGTCCAGTTCCGGCGGGTCGTTGAAGCCGCCGCGTTCCCACACGTAATCGCCGTGGCCTCCGATCAGGTGGGGATAGGACTGGCGGTTGGCCTGGGAGTGGACGATCAGCACGTTCTCGCCCACGTTCGCGGTCAGCTGACCCTCGCCCTGCAACGCTCCAGTGACGCCGTTGAACACGATATGCGTCGGGATGAGGGTCTTCATCGCCTCCAAATCGTCCACCAGCGACGCGGCGGGGCTGTCGTAGCGCTTGAATGCGCCATCGGCGGCGCGGGGCAGGTAGTAGTCCTGCTCGCCGATGTAGTAAGCGCGATCATAGCTCAGGGGATTGCCGGCCGGGTCTTTCAGGCCGTCGCGGGGCAGCACCATGATGGCGCCGTTCATGCCGTGGGTAACGTGCCAGGGAACCATGGTGCCGCCGGGAGCGCAGTGATAGATGAACACGCCGGGTTTCAATGCCCGGAAGCGCAGCACTACCTCCTGGCCCGGTCCTACCTGGGTCAACCCGCCGCCGCCCAACGCGCCCATGGAGGCGTGGAAGTCGATGTTGTGCAGCAGTTCGCTGCTGGACGGGTTGACCAGCGTCAACTCGACGTAATCGCCCTCATGCGCCACGATGATGGGGCCGGGAACGGAGCCGTTTAAAGTGAAGGCCCACGTAAACGCGCCGGGCGCGACCTCGATTTCCTTCTCTTCCACAACCATTCTCACTGCCACAACCCTGGGTTCCCCGTCGTAGGTTTGCTCATGCTCGGGCAGGAAGGGCGGCGCCACCAATTCCTGGGTTACCCGTTCCAGGCCGCTGACGTCCTCCGGTTCCCAGGTTGTGGGGCCGTCCCAGTAATCCGAGGTTCGAGCCGCCGTGGCCTCCGCTGCGCCGCCGGCCGGCACGGCCTCCGGGCTGGGCTGGGCGGTGGGGAGAGAAAATGCGGGCGTGGCCGTAGCCGCGGGTTCGCCTCCCCGACAAGCCATGAGAAAGACCAGCAGAGCACTGCTCCCAGCAGCGTCAACGTCCTCGGCAGCACCCTCCCAATCGTTCGATTCTGATACCTCATTGTTTACCCCCTTGCCGACGTCGACCTGCGGTATGGATGCCGGCGTTCTGGAAGATTATATCATATTAGTTGATATAATACGTATCAATAGAACGCCCATAATCGGAGGCAATCATGCCCGCTAACCTTGAACGATTACTAATTGATAAAACATTGACGTTTTGCGCCATTAGGGATAGCATTGCGGCAAAATCGGCGAAATGCTGCCAACACTCAGGACACGCTTGGGACGGTTACCGATTTATGTCTTCCAGGCGCGGAAGTTGGACGGAATTCGTCACCCCCTGTGCGTGGCAGCCGGGCCATGCCAAAGACACGGAATCAGGAGGTAAATAATGGCTGAACAAGACATTGCCTTGATGGCTCACCTCATGCGCCGCGCCGGGTTCGGAGCGACGTACGAGGAACTGGAGGCGCGCGCCGCCCAGGGCTACGAGGCCACCGTCGAAGAACTGCTGAACCCGGAAACCCAGCCCGCCATCCAGGACGACATCCTGATGCGCTACCAGCCCCAGTGGGTGTCCAAGGCCGGGCTCGAGGGCCAGCAGGAAGAGTGGACCTACCGGATGATCAACACCAAGCGTCCGCTTGAGGAAAAGATCGCCCTGTTCTGGCACCACATCTTTTGCACCGGCCACGCCAAGTGCGAGTATCCCAAGCAGCAGAACATCGAGCTGGACATGTTCCGCACCCTCGGGTTCGGCAACTTTGAAGAGCTGCTCATGGGCCTGTCCACCGACCCGGCCATGGTGTTCTACCTGGACAACTGCATGAGCCACAAGGACGCCATCAACGAGAACTGGGGCCGCGAGCTGCTGGAGCTGTTCTCCCTGGGCGTCGGCATGGACGGCAACGCCAACTACTCCGAGGATGACGTCAAGGAGGCCGCCCGCGCCTTCACCGGATGGACCGTAACCAACTCCATCCCGCGTTATCCCTACGGCAAGTACGAGGCCGCGTTCATCTACGACCCGTCGGACCACGACTACGGCGAAAAGTCCTTCCTCGGCGAGACCGGGAACTTCAACGGTGAGGATATCGTCAAGATCGTCGCCCGTCAGCCCGCCGCCGCCCGGTTCGTAGCGCGCCACATGTACAACTTCTTCGTGGCCGATGAGCCGCAGGTTCCCGCCTGGCAGAACACGCCTCCGCGCGACCCCGAAGCCATCAAGATGCTCGAGGACGAGTACTTCCGCTCCAACTACGACATCCGCTCCATGCTCCGGGTGCTGTTCAACTCGGACTTCTTCAAGAACGCGCAGTTCGAGAAGGTAAAGAGCCCGACTGAAACCGTGGTGGGAACCATGCGCCTCGTTGGCGACTTCGACATGCCGAGGCCGGGCCTGAACGCCATGACCCTCACCATCCGCTACATGGGCCAGGACCTGCTGAATCCGCCGACGGTGGAAGGCTGGCATACCGGCCGCGAGTGGATCGACAGCGGCACCCTGGTGGAGCGCATCAACTTCACCGCCGACGCCGTGGGCAACACCTCCCATCGCGGCGTGCAGGCCATCATCAACCGCCTCGGCTCGCAGGGCGACACCATTTCGTCCGAGCAGCTGGTGGACGGCTGCCTGCAATTGCTCGGCCACTACCAGTTGGCCGATGTGACCCGCAACGAGTTGGTCGCCCTGGCGGACAGTGAAGGCGAACTGCGCACCGGCAGCGACGAGTTCGGCACGCGCGTCGGCCAGATGCTCCAGTCCATCGTAGCCACCACCGAGTACCTGTTCGAGTAACAGAAGGGGGAAAGATATGACATCCACCAAGAAAGATCCGGTGCTGGTGGTACTCCAGCTGTCCGGGGGCAACGATGCGCTGAACACCATCGTCCCCTACGGCGACCCCCTGTACCTGGACAACCGACCCAACGTGCGGATACCTGTCGATCAGGTTCTGCCGATCAACGACTACATCGGGTTCAACCCGGCCATGGGGCCCATGAAGCGCCTGTACGATGAGGGCAAGGTTGCCGTCATCCAGGGCGTGGGCTATCCCAACCCCAGCCGTTCCCACTTCCGTTCCATGGACATCTGGCACACCTGTGAGCCTGACAAGGTTGGAGACGAAGGCTGGCTGGGCCGCGCCGTGCGCGACCTGGACCCTGAAAAGACCAACGTGCTGACCGGCGTCAACTTCGGCCGCGGCCTGCCCCGGTCGCTGGTGGCCCCGGGCGTCCCCGTTGCCTCCGTGGGCAACCTGGAGACCTACGGCGTGCTGACCGGCATCGAGATCGAGGAACAGCGCACCAAGGCCCTGGACGTGTTCTCTCGCGTCTATTCCCCGATGCTGGGCCAGGGCCCGGTGCTGGACTACTTCGCCCAGACCGGCCTGGACGCGCTGGAAGGCGCGGACATCCTGAGTACCGCTCCCCAAATGTATTCCTCCTCGGTGGAGTACGGCGGCGACACCGTGGGCCAGTACATGCGCAACATCGCACAGACCCACCTGGCCGGGTTCGGCACCCGCGTGCTCTACACCACCGCTCCGTACAACAGCTTCGACACCCACGCCGGCGAGTTGGCTAACCACACCCGCCTGTGGACCGAGACCTCCAACGCCGTCGCCGACTTCTACGACGACCTCAAGGAGCACGAGGCTGGCGACAACGTAATCCTGCTGGTCTTCACCGAGTTCGGCCGCCGCGTCCATGACAACGGCTCCGGCACCGACCACGGCTCCGGCGGCGTTGCGTTCATCGTTGGCGAGCAGGTCAAGGGCGGCCTCTACGGCGAGTATCCGTCCCTGGAGGAGAACAAGCTGCTGGAGGGCGACCTGCATTTCAACAACGACTTCCGCGGCCTGTACTCCACCATCATGGAGAAGTGGATGGGCCTGGACGCCCAGCCCATCGTGAACGGCTCCTTCGAGCAGATGGACTTCATTTAGCCCGTAGGCTGACCAAAGGAGGCGACCATGGTTTTAGCTCAGAGAATTTCCCACGTACAACTCCAGTACAGCCACACCATCGGGCGCGGCGAGCAGTTCGGGCCGGGGTTCACCTACCCCATCCACATGGCCCGGGGCGAGGACGACCTGATGTACGTCCTGTGCCGGTCTTCCGAGTACCGGCCCGAGGGTACGCGCGTCACCGTCTGCACCGTTGACGAGGAATACGTCAACGCCTTCGCTCGCGGCGTCCCCCAGCAGGGACCCCACGAATACAACTTCGAGGACGGCTCCCTGGTTTGGCCCGTGAACGTGGCGATTGCCAGCAACGGCAACGTCTATGTTTCCGACGAGTGGCTCCACCGCATTTCGATGTTCACCCGCGACGGCGAGTACATCGGCAAGTGGGAGGAGAACATCGGCAGCGGCGACGGCCAACTGGACCGCCCGGCCGGCCTGGCCATCGACGCGGACGATAACGTCTGGGTCGTGGACGGGAACAACCACCGGGTGCAGAAGTTCACGCCCGACGGCCAGTTCCTGGCCAAGTTCGGCAGCTTCGGCCACGGCGACGGCGAACTCGATTCCCCCTGGGGCATCGACATCGACCGGGATGGCAACATCTACATCGCCGACTGGCGCAACGACCGGGTCCAGAAGTTCTCCGCCGACGGACGGTTCCTGATGAAGTTCGGTTCCTCCGGCTCCGGAGACGGCGAGTTCAATCGGCCCGCCGACGTCGCGGTGGACCAGGACGGCATCATCTATGTGGCCGACTGGCTCAACGACCGCTTGCAGTTCTTTGACCCGGACGGCAACTTCTGTGGCGAAAAGACCGGCGAAGCCACCGTATCCAAGTGGGGCAAGGACAAGCTGGACGCCAACCCCGAGATGTGGGACGAGCGCGAGCGCGCGCCCGGCCTCGAACGGGAACGCGACTTCTGGGCGCCCACCGGCGTCGCGGTGGACGAGAACAACCGCGTCTTCGTCTGCGAAGGCCCGCGCAACCGCATCCAGGTGTTCCAGAAGCAGGCCCTGACCTTCATGGGCCCACGCCTGTAAGCGCTGACCCAAGAAGGCCCCCGCTTCGGGTGGTCTGGCATTTCCGTAGGGGCAGGTTTGAAACCTGCCCCTACACATAACTTGCGCCTGTAGCGCCCGTAGGGAGTCAATCTTTGCCATGCCCATCACAGTAGGTCATGTTCCCAACCTGGAATGCGAAGCCTTTTACTTCGATATGGAGCGCCGCGGCATTGTTCTGGTCGATATGCAACCCAACCAGGTGGCGGACGCTCTGGAAGAGGGTGCGATAGACGCCGGACCGATACCGCTACTGGACGTTTCCCGCCTTGAGGCGAGCGCGTCGCCCATCCAGCGGTTCTGCGTAGCTTCGGTGAATCACGCCGTTTCGTGCGTGCTGCTGTCCAACAAGGAAATCGGCGAGTTGGATGGCGCTGCTATCGCAGTCAGCGATCCCGACTCGACGGCGCTGAAACTCCTCCAGGTACTGCTGTCCCAGAAGCATGGCATTGGCGGAGTCGCCTTCGTTGACCGCGATGCGGAGCATGACGCCGTGTTCCTCACGTGGAACCAGGGGTTGCGAGGACGCCGCGCCGTCCGCGGCTTTTCCCACCGTTACGACCTGGGTGAGGAATGGCAGGAATGGACCGGCCTGCCTTTTGTCTTCAACCGTTGGATGTCGCGCAACGACATGGAGCGGCAGGACTTCCTGATCCTCCAGGATGCCCTCTTCGTCGGCCAGGAGGACTGGATGAACAACCTGTACAAGGACACTGGCCCGCGCAACGACGTGCTGATGCTGTCTAGGGAAGTGCTGGAATACGTCCAGGGCCTGCGCTTCTTCATGGGCGTACCGGAAGAACGGGCCATCGAAGCGTTCCAGGAAAAGCTGGCGCAGTTGGGCAATGCGTCAACGTAAATTTCGGTAGGGGCGAGGTATGTCTCGCCCCTACACGCGACGGCAAAAACGATGGCCCGAAATACCTAACGCCGGAGGTTGACTATGGTACTCGTCGGACAGGAACTCGAAACCGGGATGATTCAGTACACCAGCCGGGACGGGACGATGATTGACGCTTTATACAGTCGTCCCGCCGCACCGGGATCATACCCCAGCGTCATCGTTACGATGGAAGGCATGGGCCTGATGGACCACCACAAGGACATCGCGGTGCGCTTCGCGGGGCAGGGTTACCTCGCCATTGCCCCCGACCTCTACACTCGCGAGGGCACGCCGGAACCGGAAAACGTGCTGGCGACGCTGTTCGCCTCGCCCGATTCCCGCGCCATGGATGACCTGGAAGGCGCGGCGGCGTTCCTCAAGTCCCAGGCCCATTCCAACGGCAAGGTGGGCATCATCGGCTTCTGCTCCGGCGGACGCTACACCCTGATGATGGCCTGCCTCAGCAGCAACATCGACGCGGCGGTCGATTCGGCCGGCGGCCACATCGTCCACGAACCCACCGAACTGCGGCCCGTGCAGCCCATGGATATGGTGCCCGACCTGTCCTGCCCCCTGCTGGCGTTATTCGGCATAGAGGACGAGAACCCCACGCCGGAGCAGGCGGAGCAGATGAAAGCCCTGCTGGATCAGCACGGCAAGACCTATGAGTGGGTGATGTACAACAACGCCGGCCACGCCTTCTTCGCCGACTACCGACCCAGTTACCGCGCCGCTCCCGCCCAGGATATGTGGCACCGCGTCCTGCTGTTCTACGACCGCTACTTGAGGAATTAGGCCCAATGAAACGACCGGCATGGGTCGTTGACGGTTGGCAGCGGCGGGCATAGGATTCGGTGAACCGAACCACAGGAGACAATTGCAAGATGCGCGAAAACACGATGAAGACGAAGCTCGCCGCCGGCCAGCCGGTGTTCGGCTCCATGATCACCTTCCCCTCGGCGGCGGTGGTGGAGATGCTGGGGTTCCTGGGTTACGACTGGGTGCTGATCGACAACGAGCACGGCAGCATCACCGTGGACTTGGCCGAGGACATGATCCGGGCCGCCGAATACTCGGGTACGGCGCCCATCGTGCGACCCGTCGGCAACCGCCCCGAGATCATCGCGCCGTTCCTGGATCGTGGAGCCTGGGGCGTGCAGGTGCCCCACGTCAACACGGCTGATGAGGCGCGGGCGGCGGTCAAGGCGGTGAAATACTACCCCGACGGCGATCGCGGCCTGTTCAGCGGCGGCCGACCCGCAGAGTACGGATTCAACCAGGCCACGCCGGACTACGTGGCCGACGCCAACCGCAACACCCTGGTCTGCCTGATGCTGGAAGAGGTGGAGGCCATCGAAAACATCCCCGAGTTGGTCAAGGTGCCGGGCGTGGACGTGTATTTCATCGGCGCCGGCGACCTGTCACAGAGTATGGGCTACCCCGGACAGCAGACCCATCCCGAAGTACAGGCACTGGTGGAAAAGGGCGTGCAGCAGATCGCGGCGGCCGGCATCACGGCGGGGTGCAGTTGCCCCGACAACCTGGTCCCGCACTACCTGGAGCTGGGCGTCCGCTACTTCCACAACACCGTCGGACGGCTGATCCAGGGCGCCAGCAACGAGTACCTCAAAACGATGCGGGCGGCGGCAGACGGGCTATAATAGTCACGGAGCGTCACCGCGACGGGACGGCGACGGGAGGAAATTGGAATGCGGATTGACATGAATGAGCTTCCCAACGAGATTGTTGAAATCGGCAGGAAAGCCTGGTTCGACGAGGTCGTGATACTTAAAGACGGTCAGCCGTGGCTGAAAATCGTCAAGCACGACGCCTATCGGCCCCAAGTGAAAATAGGGCTTTGGGACGGCCAGTACGAACTGCCCGAAGATTTCGGCGATACGCCGGAAGACATCATCGAGGACTTTTACAAGTAGCCATGGCCAACTATTTGCTCGACACCCAAGTTTTTATCTGGCTGGTCACGCACAGCCGGCGGCTACACACCACGGTGCGGGCAATCATCCTGGACCCGGCAAACCAATCGTTCGTGAGCTTGGCCAGCGTCTGGGAAATCAGTATCAAAGTAGGGTTGGGCAAGTTGGACCCATTGCCTGACGAGCCCGATGTCTTAATCAGCGACAGCGAGTTGTTGCCGTTGAATATAAAAATCGAGCACGCTAACCTGGCCGGCAGGCTGCCATTGCTGCACCGCGACCCGTTTGACCGGATGCTGGTAGCGCAGGCACAGATTGAAGACCTCATTATCATTACCAACGACGGTGATATCCCGAAATACGGAGTGCCCACCTTGCGGCCCTGAACCTACCGGAGAAGTGATTTATGACCAGTCCAGTTGATCCAGTCCAGATACGCCTCACCGGCGAAAACTCTTTCATCCGCCTGTCGCCGGAGGAGGGCGGCCCGCAGACCACCCGCACCAGTCACTGGCGCGTGCTATGGACGCCGGCCGGCGCCGGACACGTCCTGTTCCTGAAAAGTGATGAGGTGGATGGCGGCAGGGCGCGGGTGTACTCCGACAACATCGCCATGACCCGCTACGTGCAGGAAGAGATCGAGTCCATGCTGTTCCCGGAGTTTGGCGATACCTCGCTGCCGGTGATCCCCGCAGAGTTCAGCAGGTCCGGCGGCATAGAAAGCGCCTACAACGAGCATGTGGTGGCATCAACGGAGACGGTGGTGCTGAGCTGGCACGACTTCCTGACGCCGTACATGCTCAACAACCCCGCCGGCGAAGCATCGGGCCGCACTCACGGGGTGTACAGCTGCTTCTTCCCGGCGCGCCAGGCCCAGATCACCGTAGGCCATCAGGCCCTGCCCGGCGTGGTGTCGCTGGAGATGCGCGGCCCGGCGCAGAGCAGCACAGCGTGTTGCGCCTGGTCGGAGACGTGGGTTAAGCCGTAGTTATCGCGCCGTCCACGTAGAGAATTTGCAGCGCCAGGCGCGCGGCGGGCTCGACCTGCCTGATGGATGCGGCATCCATTCCGTTGGTGAGGTCGGCGATGGCATCGGTGGCGGTGCGCCGGCCGTTCAGACGTGCCAACAGTTGCGCCACCAGGGCGCTGCACGGCAGGCCCTCCGGGTGGCCGTCAGTTACCAGGCCGACGCCCCACACGAAACGGTCGCCGGCCAGCACGGGCTGACGTTGTAGCAGCACGCCATCGGCCAAGCGCAACGGCACATCCGGCGGCAATCCTTGTTTCTGACGGCGTTGCCGTTCCGATTCCACGGCGGCCACGCTGTCGCCAAAGGCAGCGGGCGCGAGTCCATGAGACAGCACCACCCGCTCGTAGCCCCGGGCCGGCTGGCCGGCCACCGCCTGGATGAATGACTGGCGCGGCGTGAGCGATGGGTCGTTGTCCAGCAACCGGCGGGCCTCCCAGAAGTAGGAGTCGGCGGTGCGATTGCTGGAGTAGAAAAGACGCGCAAGCTCACGGAAGTGGCCGTATTCCTTGTAGTACAACTGCTGGTACACCTGCCCCGCCGGCTCCGCGATGGATGCGTCGTCCAGGGCGGATGCTACGGCGGCGGCGGCCAGGGTTGCCGAGGTAAGGGCGAGATGGACGCCGGACGAAAACAGCGGATCGATGAAGCAGCCTGCGTCACCGACGAGGATGTAGCCGGGGCCGTGCAGGGTTTTGCAGCGATAGGACCAGTCGCGCAGAACCTCGGGACCGGACACGAAGCGGGCGGATTGCAGCATGGCCGACATGCGCGGGGCGGCGCCAATTTGTGATTCGAGAAACCGTTGAGGTCCGAGTTCGCGGATGCCCTGCTGGCCGGTCTCAGCGTCCACCACCGCGCCGACGCTGGCCCAGCCGTCGCGCAGCGGGATGTGCCACAGCCAGCCGGCGGGCTGCGACTCGATGAGGATGTTGCCGTCGTCGGGTGCGGGCAGGCGTTCGCCGCCCTGGTAGTAACCGTACACGGCCAGGTTTCGGAAGAAGTCGTCCCACTGACGGAGGCCGAGCTGTCGCGAGAGCAGGCCGCCCTGCCCGCTGGCGTCCACCACGTAGCGGGCGGGCAACTCGGTCTCGCCGCCCGAACCGTCGGATGCCCCGCCGGTCGAACGGCAGCGGACGGCAGCGGCGGTCCCGGCAGCATCGAACACGACGCCGGTGGCGTGGCAGCCCTCGCGCACGTCCACGCCGGCGCGGCGGGCGTTGTTGAGCAGGATGGCGTCGAATTCGGGTCGCCACACCTGGTACGAGTGGGGGTTGCTGGCGTTGGTCTCGCTGAAGTGCCAGCTCCAGGGTTGGCGGTCGGCACCCCAGATCATGGTCGCGCCGAGCTTGACGGTGAAACCGGCCCGCTTCACCTCGTCCAGCACGCCCAGGTCTTGCAGGATGGGGATGCTGGCCGGCAGCAACGACTCGCCAACGTGGGGCCGGGGGAACCGCTCGCGCTCCAGCAGGACGACGTCCAGCCCTTGCCGGGCGAGCAGCGTACCGGCGCAGGAGCCGGCCGGCCCGCCGCCGATGACGATGATGGGTGGTTCGGACACGGGTGCGAGTTGACCTTACAGATCCGGAGGAATCACGACCCGCGAGTTGACCGTGAGCAACTTGCGAAACCGGCGTAAAAACTGCGCGGGGCCAGCGATTGCCTCAACCTGCACGTGGGCGTAACGCCACTGACGCCAGAGAGGTTCTACGTGTTCATCCTCCGGACGCCATTCGACCTGCACTTCGAAAGGTTCGCCCGATTTTTCGGACACTTCTCGGGCCAAATCCGTATAGTCTCCGGCTCGGTGGTGGGCCTGTCCGAATCCGACCATGTTCTCTATCAACAGGTCTTCGAGACGAACATCGCGCTCGAGCAAACGGTCGTTATGCCAAACCGAGAGTCCTTCCTGCTTGAATGCACCTTCCCTGGGCTGGTTCTCGCGTCTGCTCCAATGCATGGGGCTGATGAACCGGCACACCATGTCGTCTGGCGGTACTGGCATGGGTAGATTCAGAGCAGGGCGATTAAATCTTCAGGGGTTGCGCTGGGCAAGTACTTTACTTCCTGCGCACGCTGATCCAATCCTCGATCGTCATATACGCCTACATCAAGGGTGCCGTCGATAGGCAACTCGGCCAGCAACCGCATTCCACTGGTCAGCCTGAGATCGATTGACAATGCACCGTCATCGTCCACTGAAAACTCTGGATCTGTGGTCAATTCAATCGCAGCCTGCACAATACGGATCGACATGGCTATCACCGCATCGCCGGGCTGCGCGCCATCAACGCCCCTGGCAAATTCGCTGACCACGGGGTGGAGAAAATCGTTCTGACCGACGACAGCCGGCGAGTCAAACTTGGCGACCATTTCTGTTAACTCCTTCCTGAGAAGGTTCGGGTTGAAGTATAGCACGGGCTGGTATTGAGACGGCGACCGCTTGAAATGCTACCGGTAATACTGCGAAAACACCGGCTCCTCCCGCGTGATGATTTCCAGCACGCAGGGCTGGCCGGTGGCGGAGATTTCCTTGGCGCGCTCGATGGCGGGGCCGACCTCGTTGGGGTCGGTGACGTACTCGGTGTGCGCGCCCAGGGATGCGGCCATGGCGGCGTACTCGCCGGTGACGTACTTGGTGCGGTACCGCTCGGTGGCGATGGGGATGTTCTTCTCGTAGCCGCCCATGGCGCCGTTGTTGACGATGACGGTGATGATGCCCAGCTGCTCGCGGGCCGCCGTTTCGAAGTCGGTTCCGGCCATGCCCACGGCCACGTCGCCCATCAGGTTGACGCACGTCTTCTCGGGGAAGGCGACCTTTGCGCCCATGGCGTAACCCAAGCCGCTGCCCAGCTGGGTGGAGTTGCCCCAGCCGATGTAGCCGCGCGGCGTGGTGGCGGCGTAGAAGGGCACGATCTGGTCGCGGGGGTTGCCGGAGTCGTGGGTGACGATGCTGTTGGCCTTGTCCAGGCGGGCATTGAGCTCGTACACCACGCGGTAGGGGCTGATCGGCGCGTCGTTGTTGGACAGGCGCGGCATCCACTCGGCCAGCCACTCCTGGCGCACTTGCCGGATCTCGGCGGCCACCGACTCATCGCCCCGGCGTCCGTCCGCGCCCAGGCGGTCCTTGACCTCCTCGATGAGCTGGGCCAACACCAGCCTGGCGTCGCCGACGATGATCTCCTCCAGCGGGTACTCGCCGTTCAAATCCTTCTCGTCGATAGTGGACTGGATCACGGTCTTGCCGGCCGGCACGGGTGCGGAGGCCAGGGTCTTCTGGAAGCTGGTGCCGATGCCGAATACCACGTCGCTTTTCGCCAGGAAATCGCCGACCATCTTGGTGCCGGTGTTGCCGCCGGCGCCCAGGGCCAGCGGGTGATTCTCCGGGAAGCCGCTCTTGCCCAGCGTGGTGGTCATGGTGGGCGCGTTGAGCAGCTCGGCCAGTTCCACCAGCTCGGGCGTGGCCTCGGCGTAGAGGACGCCCTGCCCGGCGTAGATCACAGGCCGGCGGGCATTGATGAGCTGTTCGGCGACGCGGGACACGTCGCGGGGGTCGCCGGCGGAGCGGCGCTTGCGCTGGGGCTGGTAGTGGAACTGCTCCTCGGAGATTTCGGCGGCCAGCACGTCGTTAGGCATCTCCACCAGCACGGGATAGGGCCGGCCGGTGCGCAGCTGGGTGTAGGCGCGGCGCATCATCTCCGGAATGCGGTCGGCGTGGTTGGCGGAGTCGGACCACTTGGTGACGCCCTCGTAGTTGCGGGCGGCGTTGAAGTCCGAAGACATGCCGTGCCGCCGCGTGCCGGGATGGTTGGGCACCATGAGCAGGGGCGACGAGTCGGCGTAAGCCTGGGCCACGCCGGAAAAGGCGTTCTCAATGCCGGGGCCGCCCTGCACCAGCACGACGCCGTTCTTGTTGCCGTTGTTGACGCGGCTGTAGGCGTCGGCCATGTTGACCGCGGTGCGCTCCATGCGGGAGATGATGGGGCGGATGCCGGCGGCGGCGCAGGCGTCAATCAGGATGTTGTTGGGGAAGCAGAAAACGACGTCCACGCCTTCGCGTTCCAGGATCGTGGCAAATGCGGTCTTACCGTCCATGTTGGGCCTCCAGAAAAGTGCAGAGGCATTATAACGGGAATTGTCAGAATCAGAATTTACCGGATTATGAGATTTACAGGATCGGGTAGCCTTCGCCACGAGTGCGCTAATCCTGAAAATCGACCAATCCTGCGAATCCTGATTCTGACAAATGAGCGGAGGATGACAACGCATTGTTAGTTGGGGTTATGATATAACCCCACAATCAACCGTAAGGAGCGAACCATGGCCGAGTACATACCGTCAACCAGGGACTGGGTACGGGAACAGGTGGAGCTTTACGAGGGCAGCGGCGGCGCCGAAGGCACCACGTTGCGCGACACCGGGCTGCCCGTCATCATCGTCACCAACCGGGGGAACCAGACCGGGGCCATCCGCAAGACGCCGCTGATGCGCGTCAAGGATGGCGACAACTACGTGCTGGTCGGCTCCCAGGGCGGCGCGCCGAAGAACCCGGTCTGGGTGTATAACCTGCGCGCCGACAACAGCGTGGAAATCCGCGACGAGACCGCAGTGTACGCCATGCGCGTGCGCGAGGTTGAGGACGACGCGGAGCGATCGCGGCTGTGGGAGTTGTCGGTAGCGGCGTTCCCACCCTATGCGGAATACCAGGAACGGACGACCCGCAAGATACCCGTCTTCATTGCGGAACCAGCATAACCACCCAAAACCTGCGCCAAAGTCGTTGCTTGTGAGTGCAGTTGCCAGTATAGTAAGTACAAATCCGGTTGCGCCGGTCCGCCTTCCTTGGGTATTGGGAATCACTGTGCCCGACGAATCCGACCAAACAGTGTGCATCGTGATCACCAACCCCATTGGAGGGAAATCGTGGCTCTATCAGACATGACTCTGGAATGCAGCGACTGCGGCGCAGAGTTTCTTTTCACAGTTGGCGAACAGGAATTCTATCAATCCCGAGGGTTCACCAACTACCCCAAGCGGTGCCAGTCCTGCCGCAACGCCCGGCGCGGACAGCCCCGCGACAACTACGGCGGCGGTGGAGGCGGTGGCTTCGGCGGCCCCCGGGAATCTTTCCCCATCGTGTGCAGCAACTGCGGCGTTGACGCCACGGTTCCCTTCCGACCGCGCGGCGACCGGCCGGTTTACTGCAGCGACTGCTTCTCGCAAATGCGCAATTCCTGACGCGACCGGCGTCAGGGAATTGCACGCCGGCCGGCCCAAACGCCGCCGGCGTCCCGTTTCAGGTACTCCCCTCACCCCAACCCTCTCCCGCTAGGGGAGAGGGAGCTTTTAGATGCCTTACCAAGACCTGCGCGAGTTTCTCGCTCTCCTGGAAAGCAAGGGGGACTTGCGTCGCATTTCCGCTCCGGTCAGCCCGGAGCTGGAAATGACGGAGATCGCCTACCGACTGATGCGGTCGGACGGGCCAGCCCTGCTCTTTGAAAACGTCGTCGGCCACGACATGCCTGTGGCCATGAACCTCTTCTGCGCCGAGCGGCGCATGAACTGGGCGCTGGAAGTTGACGACGCCAATGACCTGGCCGCGCGCCTGGAGTCCATGATCGACATGGCGCTGGGCGGCCCGCCCCAGGGCTTGATGAACAAGCTGCGAACCCTCGGGCGACTGGCGCACATCGGCGCGTACCAACCCCGCACCGTCCGCAACGCTCCCTGCCAGGAGGTCATTCTTACGGGCGAGGACGTTGACCTGCACAGCCTGCCCATCATCAAGTGCTGGCCCGAGGATGCCGGGCCGTACATCACCCTGCCCCTGGTAATCACCAAAGACCCCGAAACGGGCACGCAGAACTACGGCATCTACCGGATGCAGGTGTTCGACTCCCACACCACCGGGATGCACTGGCAGACCCACAAGGTGGGAGCGCGGCACTACCGGGCCAGCAGCGAGAAGCTCGAAGTGGCGGTGGCGCTGGGCGGCGACCCCGCGTCAATCTGGACCGGCTCCGCGCCGTTGCCCCCGGAAGTGGACGAGATGACCCTCGCCGGGTTCATCCGCGACGCCGGGGTAGAACTGACGCCGGCAGCGAGCGTTGACCTCATGGTGCCCGCCAACGCCGAAATCGTCCTGGAAGGCTATGTGACGCCCGGCGAGGAGCGCACGGAAGGGCCGTTCGGCGACCACACCGGCTACTACTCCCTGGCCGAGCCATACCCGGTGTTCCACGTGGAAACCATCACCCGCCGGCGAAATCCCATCTACCCCACGACGTTCGTAGGCCGGCCTCCCACCGAGGACTACTGGATGGGCAAGGTCACCGAGCGCGTCTTTCTGCCCCTAATCAAGCTGATCCTGCCCGAGGTGGTGGACGTCAACATGCCAGCCGAGGGCATCTTCCACAACCTGGTGCTGGTGTCCATGAAAAAGGAGTACCCCGGCCATGCCCGCAAGGTGATGTACGGCCTGTGGGGATTGGGCCTGCTCAGCCTCACCAAGGTTATCGTGGTGGTGGACGACTTCGTGGACGTGCAGAACCCGTCGGAAGTCGCCTGGCGCGTCGCCAACAACATCAACCCAAGCACCGACCTGGTGCTGGTTGAAGGGCCTATCGACGACCTGGACGTTGCGTCGCCAACGCCCCGATTCGGCAGCAAGGTCGGCATCGACGCCACCCGCAAGGGCCCGCAGGAGGGCTACCACCGGGAATGGCCGCCCGACATCGAGATGAGCCCCGAGATACGCGAGAAAGTGTCGCACCGCTGGGCCGAACTCGGCCTCAGCGACATCATCCCGCCGGCCAACCTGCGGTAAGCGGGTCAGTCCCCCGTTGCCGCCGGCGCCGTTTCCAGGTTAACCTCTACTTCGATTTCGAGGATGGCACAGGGGTCTTCGTCTTCCAAGTCGTCGGGCACAGGAAAGTATCCGCCGTAGTCGTTGGGCTGTGAACGGTGGTATTCAAGTGCCTCCGCCACCGACATTTGCGGCGGAGGCACGGGATCCCCATCATCGTGCATAAATTCAAGGTGGACGGTGATGGCCTCTCGAATCATCCACTGCATCTCGTCCCAAGTGCGTCCGACGCTGACGCAGCCGGGCAAATCCGGGATGTACGCGCTATAGTTGTTGGGCCCTTTTTCAAAGACTACTACGTAGGTCAATTTCATCGGTTTCCCTCCCGCAGTCCGGCTTGCCTCAGAATGCTTAGCCACGTTTTGGGGTGCAGGTCTTCGCGTGGATGTCCCGGGATGGTCACCTTCCCTGGTTTCACCGGGTGCTTGAACTGGCGGTGGCTGCCAACCCTTCGTTCGTATCGCCAGCCGTCCCTTTCCACAATCCGTATGGCCTCTCTCACTTTGGGCATGGCGTCTCCGCAACCGACGCGCAATGGTTTGCCATAAGCGTCTCTCGGCAGGCATCGCTATGTTACCATTATCACGCCATGCAGAACGCTCCCGCGCATTCCGGCCCCCTGCGTACGATAGCGGTCAAGGTTCCACACTACCTGAACGCCATCAACATCTCGGAATCGCTGTTTGCGATGCCCTTCGGATACATCGGGATGGTGCTGGCGTCTTACCATTTCCTGGGCAGCGGTTGGCCCGGCTGGCACGCCTTCATCTGGATCACGCTGGCCTTCCTGGGCGTGCGGACCCTGGGCATGTCGGCCAACCGCATCATCAACGCCAAAGAGGACGCCAAGAACCCGCGCACGGCCAGCCGGCACATACCCGCGGGCATCCTGAAGCCGCTGGAAGTGGGCGGCATGGCCCTGGGCGGCGCGGTCATATTCTTCGTCGCGGCCTGGCAACTCAACCCGCTGGCGCTGATGCTGTCGCCGGTAGCCGCCATCTACGTGGTAGCGTACTCTTTCGCCAAGTATTACACCTGGTTGTGCAGCCTGATGCTGGGCTTTGCGCTGTCCATCGCCCCCACGGGCGCGTGGATCGGCGTCACCGGCCAGTGGGACTGGCAGCCCGTCCTCATCACCTTCGCCGTGATGATGTGGGCAGGCGGGTTCGAGACCATCTACGGCACCTTGGACTACGACTTCGACCGGGCCAACAACATCAACTCCATCGCGTCCCGGTTCGGCATCCGCAACGCGATACGCACCACGCGCGTCCTGCACACCCTGTCGGCCGCTGCGCTGCTCGCCGTCGGCATCTGGCTCAACCTGAACGTGTTTTACTTCATCGGCTGGGCCGTTGCGGTGGTCCTGCTGGTGTACGAGAACAATATGGTCCGGTCGGGAGAGCCGGCCAAAATCGGCAAAGCGTTTGCCTTCAACAAGTACATCTCGACGCAGCTGCTGTGCTTCACCATCCTGGCCGTAGCCCTGCCTTTTGACGGCTTTTTCCCATTTCTGTAACATTAACTTGAATATCAAGGCTGCTGCTCAAGGAACCAAATGGCTGGTGCCGGCGATGGAGTCGAATGTTATGTTCGCAACAATCAAGAGGATGATGTACGAACAAATTCGCGCCGACGGCAGAGCCGAGGGCCGCGCTGAGGGCAGAGCCGAGGGCCGCGACGAAACTCGACGGGAAGTCAACGCGGAATGGCAAGCCTGGTACGACCGACGCACCGCCACCGGCGTCTTCGTTGCCGATGACAACGACCCTCCGCCGCATCAGCGGAAGGAACAGCAGTAGGGACCCCACTGGAATGACGGACAATGTGGACTACCGCCAGCATCCGGTCATCGTGGGCATCACCGGCGCCAGCGGGGCCGTAATCGCCCGTGCGTTGATCGATGCGCTACTGGAGCGCGAAACGCCGGTGGTGGCGGTAGCGTCCAACGCCGCCCGCATGGTGTGGCAGGAGGAGCTGGAGGAGTCCTACAACGACGCCGTGGCCCGCTGGGTGGAATATCCTAGTTTCCGGCAGCACGCCATCAGTGACCTTTTCGCGCCCATCGCCAGCGGGACGTTCCCAACGGCCGGCATGGTCATCGCGCCGGCCAGCATGAACTCGGTGGCGTCGCTGGCCCACGGGTTGACGCCCAACCTGCTGCTGAGGGCCGCCGACGTTACGCTGAAGGAGCGCCGCCCCCTGACGCTCATCCCCCGCGAAACCCCGCTGCACGCCATCCACCTGGAAAACATGCTGACCCTCTCCCGCATGGGCGCAACCATCCTGCCGCCGGAGCCACCCTTCTACCTGAAACCGCTGGACATCGACGGCGTGGTGCGGTTCGTGGTGCAGCGCGCGCTGGTGTCCATGGGAATCGCCGACCGCCTGCCCGACGACATGCAGTACCACGACCGCGAACGGTAGGTGGCCAGCCAGACACTTGGCGTATAATTGATCCATTGGCATGTTGGCTCACGAGGCCAGCGGATAATCATCATGGTCGATACCGCACCCATCACAAGCTTCGACAGCCGGGCAGCGCAGGTGGCCGGCGCCGTCCACGATTCGCTGAGCCCCGTGCAAACCATCCTGTTCGGGTCGCGGGCGCGTGGGGACTATCGGTGGTATTCGGACATCGATATCCTCGTCATTACCGCAGATGAAACCGAGCCGGATTACCGGGAAAATGCGAAAAGCGTTGCCGAACAGGCGCGCAAAGAGTTGCTGCCGGAAGCCGATAAGACTGACGTAATTTGCTGGACGCTACAGAAATTCCTCGATAACCGCTGCTTGAAAAATAACCTGGCCAACCATGTCGCAAGGGACGGACTGCCCATCATGCCCCCAGAGGATATCGGATATTCCAGCGATTACGGCGCAGAATCTATCGACTGGAACAACGTCAGGACTAGGGTGCGGGACGCAATGGACAACTCTTACGCAATCCAACAAACCGTTGACCCTGCCCTGACGCCCCCGAAAGTGTTAGGCCACATCGCCCAGCAGGCCCTTGAACACGGTTACAAAGCGCTCCTGGGCGCCAACGGCCACGATTATCCCGTGGGTTGGCGCGGCCATGACCTCACCGGACTCATCGCGCTGGTGCGTGAGCGGTTGAGCCTGGGGCCCGATTTCCCGATTCCGGGCGAAGAACATAGCTACCTGACCGAATACGCCGGCAGCGCCATCTACGCCGATGACCTGCCGCCCCTCAATCGCACCAGAATCCACCAGGAAATTCCCGACGCCGTGGAACAACTGCTGAGACTCATCGCGGAGACGTCGGGTTACAACCCCTCGACCGATCCTGAATTGGCAGGTTAGCCGCACGGTGTCCCGTCATCCCGGGTAGTGGTGCGAAACTGCATGGGCATAGTCACCTACTACGTCGCGGCAAGCGTGGACGGTTACATTGCCGATGCAAACGGCGGCGTGGACTGGCTGCCACAGGGCGATGCGCAGGACTACGGCTACGCAGACTTCTACGCCGGAGTCGATGCGCTGGCGATGGGGCGGCGCACCTACGACCAGGTGTTGGAGTTTGGGGAATGGCCCTACGCCGGCAAGCCGGCCTATGTCTTCACCGGCAATCCGCCGGACGACAACCCGCATGGAGTTGAGTTCGTCAGCGTCGCTCCGACGGAGTTCGCGCAATCAATCGCGGCGCAATACTCCGGCGTTGTCTGGCTGGTGGGCGGCGGCAACCTGGCGGATCAGTTCCGCCGCGCCGGGCTGATTGACGAGTATCTGGTTTTTGTCATTCCGGTGATCTTGGGCCGTGGCGTTCCGCTGTTCGGCGGCGACGCTCCGCATACTGCGTTGGACCTGATCGAGACTCAGACCTACGACGACGGCCTGGTGATGCTGAAGTATCGCCCGGCGAGTAGATAACGCGATGGCCCACCTGCGCGGGGATGACAAGCGGCGCTACGTGGCGGAGATGTTCGCCCGCATCTCGCCGCGCTACGACCTGATGAACTCCCTGATGACCGGCGGGCTGCATCACCGCTGGAAACGCGAGACGGCCCGGTTCACCGCCGCCGGACTGCGCGGCGCCGCCCTGGACGTAGCCACCGGCACCGGCGACCTGGCATTCGCGCTGGCCCGCTGCTCGGGCATCGACCACGCCGTCGGCGTTGACCTCCTATCGGAGATGCTCACCATCGCGGCGAACAAACCGGCGACGAGCGACAAAAGCGCGGCCTCTACGTCTTTCGCGATGGGCGACGCCCTGCAACTCCCCTTCCCCGACGACGCCTTCGTCTGCGCCACTGCGGGATTCAGTCTGCGCAACATGGCGGACGTGCCCGCGGCCATCGCCGAGATGGCCCGGGTGGTATCCCCCGGCGGCCGCGTCACCACGCTGGAACTGACGCCCATGCCACCGGGCATCCGCGCCGCGTTGGGCCGTCTGTACTTCCACCGATTCGTGCCGCTGATGGGCCAGATCGTCGCCGGCGACCGCACCGCCTACACCTACCTGCCCAGCAGCGTGGACTATTTCCTCACCGCCGAGGGCCTGGCCGAAGTGTACCGGCAGGCCGGCCTGGTCAACGTGGGCTACCGCCGCCTGGGACTGGGCGGTGTCGCGCTGCACTACGGCGAGAAACCGCGCTAGCCCGCCGGCGCTGACATAACCGAATACGCCGACCCTGCCGCCTGTCTCGCCCGCAACGGCTACGTCATTTCGGAGCAGGGCAAGCCTCCCGACTTCGTGCTGGAAATAGCCTCGCGATCCACCGGCCGCAGGGATACCGTGGACAAGCGCGTCGCCTATGCTGCCCTGCTCATCCCGGAATACTGGCATTTCGACCAGGACGGCCAATTCCACGGCGCACGACTGGCCGGCGACCGGCTAACTGACGGAGTGTACGAGCCAATTCAGATTGACAATCTCCCCGATGGGAGCCTACAGGGTTACAGCGCCGTCCTGAACCTGTACCTCCGCTGGACCGACCGAAATCTGATCTGGTGCGACCCCGCAACCGGCGAACCCATCGCCAGCCTGGAGTCCGTCCGCCGGGATCTTGACCAGGAACGCCGCGCTCTTACCCAGGAACGCCAGGCCCGCGTCCAGGCCGAGGCGAGGGTCAGGGAGCTGGAAGACCGACTCCGGCAACTGCGCGGCGAATAGCTATTTCCCTGCAACCGCGCCGCCGCGTCTGCGGTCAGCTAACGGTTACGTCTCCGTCAGCCCAGGCGTCTATTGTGACGCGGCTGCCCCAGAGCATTGCCATACCCAAGAGAGGTTGACTTTCCGAAAAAATTCGATGGTGCGCGCGTAAGTCGGTACGGCAACGCTGGCAACCGATAGTGCAATTTCGGGCCATCCGGTGACCGGTTCCTGGCCCTGGGGTCGAACGTTACCCCTGATCATACTGAGGATACTCCCGCTTGATGATTTCGACCAACTCAGCAAGGGTGTCGGGGTCAACGTAGCGAGGGCGTTTGAAGTCTATAGGCGGGGTCTCCGGGTAGCCGACCAACTCCGCCCAGACGACGGCGTCGGGATGGCGCTCCTTCAGCGTGGCAAGGGCGGTCGCGTCGTCGCCGCTAATCTCATAGTCGCCGCTGTTCACGTCGATGAGCACCATAGTAGGCTTTCTCGCCGGCTCAACCAAGTTGCGTATCTTTTCGTTGTAAATCGCTCGCCCAACAGCGGCGATGTCGTCAGTATTGACTGTCATAGCAGGTCTCCTGTCGATGACCGACTGGTAAAGTCTATCATCGTATTTGGGCAGCGTTACCCCGAACTACCGGGAAAAGCCGGGTCAGGGCGTAACCTCGTACGTAACCTCCGCCACCTTGCGGTCGCCGTCGTACACCTGATAGGGCCCAGGAACGCAGGCCCGCGTCCAGGCCGAGGCAAGGGTCAGGGAGTTGGAAGACCGGCTCCGGCAACTGCGCGGCGAATAACCATTGTCAGAATCTTCGCTCTCGATATTCTGACGCCAGAATGGCGCCTCCATAGATTTCTTCCAACGATTCGTAAACGTCAGGGAAATCCGAAGCAACCGTGCTTCGGCCGGCGTCCCGGCCAATCTCATCGGTTACTTCGAAGTAAGCTGTGCTCAACACCGCGAAAAATTCATACACGTCGTGCATCATGTGCGTCCCTGGGAAAATACCGGCCTGCAACTCAGTGTCATAGAACCCTTCCCACAGTTCCCAATCGCTTTGAGTGAAGCACAGGTTTTGAATCCCGTGAGCGAATTCATGCACGGTAATAAGCCCTATGTGCGGGAACCGGTTATGCGGGTATTGATCTCTGGGAAGGCCCAGGAGTTGCTCTTCGGAGGTTGAGGAAACGGGCTGTCCCTTAACTGCGCCAAGTCCACGTATTGCGAACGAATCGCGAGGTCTCCCCGTGAAGTCACTCGTGCCTTTCAAGTAAGAAAATTCAGGGAGCGTAGTCACATAATCGTCCTTGGGGATGATCGCCAGGCCCGCGCCAACGTTTGCCATGCAGTCGGCAATGTCCTGCCTCCCGGATAGCATGGCGCCAACGATGTCGCCCGCTGCGTACAGCGCATCGGGGTCCACTGTGTCCTTTGCTTTGATAACGACGTCTTTGACGGAAAGAAATTGTCTGTAATACTTGGACGGCTCAGTGGTGACGCGGAAGCTATGCAGTGTCTGTAGCCTATCTTGGCCATAGTCTGCTACGTCGCCCTCGCACATCCACATACGCACTCGGTATCCGTGTTGGCTGCCCGGCAGAGCACTGGACACAGTAATCAATTCGGCAACGTCAACGACGCAGTGGGTGGCGCTTTCCTGCACACGGTACGTTATGGAATAGAAATCGTGTCCATCGATCTGTTCTTCGTGGAGCGAGGTTATCTCAAACAGTGCGAAATTATCCCACCATTCCTCTTGTAAACCGTCCCGCACCCATGCGGCGTATTGCGCCAAAGTGGCGCTATTTCCTAAATCTAACGACGTGATGCGAAGTTGACTCCACGGAGAGGCACGGTTATATCGCCCTTCGTCTTCTTCAGTCCAATCGTCCGAAACGCTGATGCTGTAGCTGTATTCCAATTCGCGGGTTACAACCCCGTAGTACCAGCGGTCAATAACCCCATCCACTTTGGCGGCTACGTCGTCGGACGCGCCGGCTTTAAACGCTGCTTCCACGTGGCAGATGTCCAAGTAGGTCCCTTCGCAGTCGTCCGTCGGGTCATCACTCTGGGATTTCAAGTACAGACTATGGAACCTCTGGCGGAAGGTTTCTTCGCCGAGCGTGTGGTAGAGATTCAGGAACAGTTGACTTCCCAAGTAATAATCGCAACTAGCGTGCGGAAGACCTCCTGTCGGCACTATGTCCTTGATGGCTTGGAACTCAGCGCAATGAGTTCTAAAAGGTTCAAGGGGACGGCCAATACGCTCATGTTCTGAGATTGCCGACACCAATTCTGCGCCGCCTTCACTTATCCATCTTGTACCTCGGGCGCTTGTCCAATAGTAATGACCCACCTCGTGGGCAATATGCGCCGGCGTATCTTGCCAATAGGGGTGGTTCACGTCGTCGTGGCTAGGCTCCGAGGTTATGTGCGTACCGGCGTGATGCCCTCCGATTGCGTCGCCAAAGTACCAGGCAACGTAGTTACTGCCCAGCGGCTCGCCCATGAACTCTTCAACGTTGCGCGCGGCGTGCTCAAAATAGTCCATGCTGGCATTACTATTATCGCGGAATCTGATGATTGCCAGCAGCACTTCGCCGGAGTGCGGCAAGTTGGTGGTGCGTTCCTCTTTATACACGCCGCCCGTTCCATCCAGTCCGTCCAGCAGCGCTTGAAGCGACGCCTGATTCCGCTCGTTCGCTTCCCACAGCAAGACTACGATTTTGGCTTCTTCATCGGTGATGCCGTCGCTGATCTTGGAGTGGGACATGATGTCTAGGAAAGCGGACGTGTCCGTGCCCGCAATTCGCTGTAGGGACCATACGGCTAGTGCGTCAGGGCTCTCCACCCTGTCCAGGAACGGCATATCAAGTAGCGCGACTACCTCCTCAGAAATCCTCAACCGCGTTGCCTCGTCGCTATATGACAGTGTTAACCGATAGATGTGCTCGATCACCGTCGCCTCATCCCCGGTAATCGCATCCTGAATCCACGGCTTTCGCAGCAGGGCATCGAACGTATCCAGGTCATTGCTTGCGAGCCGCCGTAGGAAGATCACGACCGCAGCATCGAAGGGCTCAACACTGTCCAGGAAAGGCATATCCAGCAGCGCAACGACCGCCTCAGAAACCCGCAACTTTGTCTCCTCATCGCTATATGACCGTGTGAGCCAATAGATGTACTCGATCACCGTGGCTTCGTCTCGGGTAATCGCGTCCTGAATCCACGACTTTTGCAGCAATGCGTTGAACGTGTCCGGCCACCATATTGCCGCCTCGACCAATTTCTCCGCAGAGTCGCGCTCCGAATCATCAATGCCATCGGCGATCCAGGGCAACGCTTCTAGTTGGTTGGCCTGCGCCGGTTCCAGCCGGTCGGCGTGTTCCAAGTCGTTGAGAGTGGCGAGCGTTTTGAAGTCTATATGCCCCGTGGCAGGGGTCTTGCGCTCCGTGGTGCCGCCCACTTGGAGGTGTACGGCATCTTCAGGAGGATCGTACCTGACCTCGGAGTTCTGAACCGCGCTGTCGGTAGTGAGCCCGTAGCCAGGCAGTCCTCGGACTGACGGCACGTTATCTCCCAACGGCCTCTTGATGCTGACGTGCCACTGCGGAATATCGATAGGCCGAATCGGATCATTGCCGTAGATCTCAAGCGTTGAGTATGAGTTTGGCTTTATCCTCGCCGCGCCGTCCGACAAGGGAAACTTAAGCGACCCGATCCAGGTCGTTTCCCCGGCGTCCAGGTCCGTAATCCAAAGGCCGAACCATTCGCCGTCAGAGTCCAGACCGTCGGGGGCAATTCGGATTCGATAGTCACCCGCGCCCCAGGCATAAGACCGTCGTACACCGATGAAATCGCCCTCGTGCCCCGCGGATTCTGTCCAGCCGTACGTCTCGTCCCATCTGGCGTTGGCGAGGTCGCGTGTTCCCCACCGGGAGAAAACTACCGCTTTCCCCCGTCTGTTCGCATCGGTCTGCACACCAAAATAAAACTGTGTGCCCGATATGTAGCTTATGCCCAGAATCAAGTATAGTCCGTGTTCGTCCGACCAATCGCCAACATCATTGTGGATGGTGAAGTCAGTTACCAACTCCCTGAAATGGTCCTGGTCGGGTTCCCACTCCCACCAGATGTATGCCATATGCTCAGGCGGCTGTATGGGATGATAAAGGTCTTCTCGGCCCGGAATCTGCGGCTCCTCGGCACCGATGCCGTAATACCAGCGGTCAATAACCCCATCCACTTTGGCGGCTACGTCATCGGAAGCATTGGCCTTGAACGCCACTTCCAGGTGACAGATGCTCTGCCGGTCGTCTTCGCAGCCGTCCGCTGGGCGGCCCCTTTCCGCGCTCAGGTAGAGGTTGCGGAATCCTCGACGGAAATCCGTATCTCCCAGCGTGTGATACAGATCCAGGAAAAGGCGCTGTCCCAGGGAGTAGTTGCATGAATTCTCGGGAGAACCTAAAGCATAGTCCGCCGATTCCAATTGGCTAATGGTTTCGAAATACGGGCACGGTCCTCTGTCGGGTTCAAGGGGTCGTTCAACCCGAACGTTCTCCGAGATAAAACTGACCAGATCTGCTGCCCCTTCACTGAGCCACCACCGGTTGCTATTGCCCTTCCAATAGTAATGACCGACCTCGTGGGCAATGTGTTTGGGTGTGTCTTGCCAATAAGGGTGGTTCACGTCGTCGTGGTTCAGTAAGGAAGTTATATGCGTATCGGCATGATAACCGCCACCCGCGGGAGTAGCATCGTCAAAGTACAAAGCGACGTAGTTAGTGGGCAGCGGCTCTCCCATGAATTCTTCAACGTTACGGACGGCGGATTCCAGATAGTCCATGCTGAGCGTAATCTGGTCGCGCAGGCGTAAGACAACCAGCAGCACTTCTCCGGAGTGAGTCAACTCGATGGTGCGTTCTTCAAGATAAACACCATTCGTACCGTCCAGCCCGTCTAGCAGCACCGGCAGCGATTCCGGTTTGAACTTGTGTGCGCTGCTCAATACGGTAACCACTTTCGCCTCTTGATTGGTTATGCCGTCGCTCACCTTGTCAGACGCCATAACGTCCAGAAAATCACTAGAGTTTGTGCGCGCTATCTTGGATAAGTCCCACACCGCCAAGGCGTCGGGGCTCTCCACGCTGTCCAGGAACGGCATTGCCAGAATGTTGATAGCCTGCTGAATGACTTCCTCACGAAGCGATTCATCCTCTGTATGGGTGGTACGGTACAAATAATAAAGCGCGCTGGCTTCATCGCGGGTGATGTCATCTTCCGTCCAGGGCTTTTCTAACATCTGCGCAGCCAATGCCGGGGCATACTTGGCCGACCAGCGTATTCCATGAATGGCCCTGGTTTCGGCAGCGGTCATATCGTGGTCTAGAACCCAGGTCTTTTGCAGCAAAGTGCTGAACGTGTCAGGATAATTGCGGGCGGCGTCGATCAGCATCTGGGCGGCATCGCGCTCGCTATCCACAATGCCGTCGGCGATCCAGGGCAGCGCTTTCAGTTGATTGGCCTGCGCCGGTTCCAGCCGGTCGGCGCGTGGCAGGTCAGCGAAAGCGATGGTCGGCTCAGCAGTCGGCGTGGCCGTAGTCATACTTGACCAATTATCACCCCATACCTCCTCAAAGGTACTGATGTTGTAACGCATTCCTCTAGCGATAAAGTGGTACGATGCGCCACCCTCCAGCCCGTCTATCGTTGCCTCCGTATCGTTGAACACGCGCATCTGGACGCCCGTATAGTTTCCTGCCGCCAAGTCATCTGCCTTAACAAAGAGGACGAAATAGACCTGCGCATTTTCGGCAGCGTTCCAGATAAGGTGGACCGAACCGGGCGGCTGACCTTCCGCGGTGATGGTCAGGCCGGTGACCACCCCAACCGTTTGAGGCTCAGCCGGCATGGGTTGTGATTCATCCGGCGGCGTCGCCGTCCCGTCGGCAACGCCTGCCGCGGCAACTGTCGCCATACCTGACCAATCACCCCAAAAGTCCTCAAAGGTACTGATGTTGTAACGCATTCCTCTGGCGATGAAATGGTACGACGCGCCGGCCTCCAACCCATCTATCGTTGCCTCTGTCCCGTTGAAAGCGCGCATTTGGATGCCTGCATAGTTTCCCGACGCCAAGTCATCTGCCTTGACGAAGAGGACAAAATAGACCTGCGCGTTCTCGGCTGCGTTCCAGGTGAGACCAACCGTGCCATCCGCCTTGCCTTCTGCGGTGGCAGACAGGCCGGTGACTGCCCCAACGGTTTCCGGCTCCGACTGCGCGGCGGCCGAACGTTCCGCGACGCCAAAAGCCAGCAGCGCGGCCACTACCGCCACCAGTACCCCCGTCATAAGTGCAGCCGGCCGTCGATGATCCTGCACTAACCGTACCAGCGTGGCGCTTCCGACCGCGTTTTTCAGCATAACTCACCTACTTGTAGCCATATTACGTAATAACGCTGACAGGGTACAAGCCGACGCCGTTATCGACAAATAGCCGATAGACTATGCAAAGACCCTGAAGAGCGCATCCTCAAAGCGTTGACAACCTCGTATCGGCTAGATAGACTGACCTACGTTTTCTATGGGCATTCAAAACGAATAAGCATGCGCACGTTAAATGCTGTTCGCACATTCTAAAGCGTCAACCCAACGGGCCGATGGCGACTCAATGTCTGAGCGCTACGCCCTGGCCCTGTCGGGACTGTCCAAATCCTTTCGGGATACCGTGGCGGTCAACGATGTTGACCTGTTCCTGGAACCCGGCGAGATTCTCTGCCTCCTCGGACCCAGCGGATGCGGCAAGACCACCACGCTCCGCCTCATCGCCGGCTTTGACAGGCCGGATACCGGCAGCGTCCGCATCGGCGGGCGCACGGTGTACGGGCCGGGGGTGAACGAAAGCCCTGAGAAGCGTCGCGTCGGCATGGTGTTCCAGGAAGGCGCCCTGTTCCCCCACCTTACCGTCGCGCAGAACGTTGCGTTTGGCCTGCCCAAAAACGCCGACCGCAAGGAGATTGTCGCCGACGCCCTGCGCCTGGTGAATCTGGAAGGCTACGACAAACGCTACCCGCATCAACTCTCCGGCGGGCAACAGCAGCGCGTCGCCCTGGCCCGGGCCCTGGCGCCGTCCCCCGACCTGATCCTCATGGACGAGCCGTTCTCCAGCCTCGACCGTGGCCTCCGGGAACAGCTGCGCGCGGAAGTGCGCGCGATACTCAAAGAGCGGAACGCCACCGCCATCTGTGTCACCCACGACCAGGAAGAGGCGCTGCAACTCGGCGACCGCGTGGCGGTGATGAATCAGGGTCGGATTGAACAGCTGGGGTCTCCCGAGGAAGTGTTCCACAACCCGGATACGCGCTTCGCGGCCGAATTTTTCGGCGCTGCGGACTTTCTACCCGCTTGGCAGGACGGGGATTACCTGACCAGCGAAGTCGGGCAAACCCCCTGGCCTTCATTCTGGCCTGATCCATGGCCTGGCGACCGCGAACTGCAAGTGATGGTGCGTCCCGACTGCGTGGACATCGCGCCGGACGAGAACGGCGGCGGCCTGGTGGTCGGCAAGGAGTTCCTCGGAGCCTTCAACATCTACTCGGTTGAGTTGGCTTCCGGCAGCCGGGTGCGCGTAATGATGTCGCACATCGCCCGCATCGACACCGGGACACGAGTGCGCGTGTCTCCGCGGGAAGGACACCGGTTGCTGCCTTTTATTGGCGGCCGTGCTTTTTTCAACGCCCCGGAGTACATGGCAGAGTTGGAATCCACGGCGCATTGACGCCGAAATCGGTTTTGCCATCGCGCCGGGTCGGCAAATATCCGTAAGGCGGACATTCACCGCTCTTTGGGGTATAATCGCAGCACGATCCTCCAATTGTGCTGAGAACAAACGTGGCACGTCCCCGCAAATCCAGGGCTGACGCCAACGCTCAAACCCAGGCGTCCAGCACGTCCGAACGCCTTTCCCCGGTAACGGAGAACTACCTCCTGTCGATCTACAAGATGTGGGAGGACTCCGAAACCCCCACGCTGACCCGGCTGACCGAAGCGCTGCGCCAACTGCCGCCCACCGAAGGGCTGGGAACCTCGGTGCCGTCGGTCGCCGGTATGCTGCGCCGGATGGAAAAGCAGGGCCTCGTGGACATCGGAAGCGACAAGCGGATCCGCCTCACCGACCGGGGCAAGACCGAGGGCGAGAGCATCGCCCGCCGCCACCGTCTCGCCGAGTGGCTGGTCGTGCGGCTCCTGGGCATGGATCTCCACGAAGCCCACATCGAAGCCCACCAACTGGAGCACGGCATGTCGCCGGCCCTGGAGGCCAAGTTGATGGAGCGCTTGGGCAATCCGACTCACTCGCCCTTCGGCTGGCCCATACCCGGCAACGGCTCGCCCGGCCCAACGCCGGGAGCCGTAACGCTGGACAACGCCGCCAGCGGCGCATCCTACGTCGTTGACCGCGTGCCGGAAGAGGACGCGCAACTGCTGCAATTCCTCGACGGAGCGCGCCTGGTGCCAGGCCGCCGCATGACTCTGCTCGAAGCCATGCCCTACTTGGGCGTCATGCAGGTCGAAACCGAGGTCGATAGCATCTCCATCGGCTACAACGTAGCCCAGCAGATCATGGTTCGCCCGGCCGAGGCAGAGGAACCATCGTAGCAACAGTTCAGTTCTGATGAACGCGTTTCGCTGCGGCCCTGTCCTCTGAGCAGTTGCCAACGCGCCGGCGTTACGCGATACTTGGCAAGGCTAATTTTCACCGACGTCTGACCGCAAAAGGTCATACGTACCAGCAATCATATTCAGTCTGTTCGCACGAAATGACCGCAGTCGCCAACCTGGTCGCTTCCATCCCTCGCTCCCCATCGGGCTGGCTTTTTGAGGGACTAGCCCGCCCGCCCGCCGTCATCTGGGTTCCGGCCCTCGTAATCGCCGCCCTGCTGCTGACCGCTCCGGTGTACCTCGTCCTGCGCACCCTGGGGGCCGGCTCAGAGGCCATCGACCTGATATTCCGCGCCCGGACGCTGGAGGTCGTCGCCCGCACCGTGGCGTTGATGGCCGCCGTGATGCTGGGTTGCATCGTCATCGCCGCGCCCCTCGCCTGGCTCACCGTGCGCACCGACCTGCCCGCCCGCGGATTCTGGCGCGTGGTCACCATGCTGCCGCTGGCGCTGCCGTCCTACATCGTGGCATTCGCCATCGCCGTGGGCCTGGGGCCGCGCGGCATCCTCCAGGGCTGGCTGGAAGCGGCTTTCGGCCCGCTCTCCATAACAATCGACCGCATCCCCAGCATCTACGGCTTCCCCGGCGCCGCCTTCACGCTGATCATCATCAGCTTCCCCTACGCGCTGCTGCCCATCCGCGCCGCCCTGTGGAACATGGACACCTCCCTCGAAGAGTCCGCCCGCGCGTTGGGACACACCCGTTGGCAGACCTTCCGCAGCGTAACCCTCCCCATGCTGCGCCCGGCCATTCTGGCCGGTGGGTTGCTCACCGCGCTGTACGCCCTCAGCGACTTCGGCGCGGTGGCCATCATGCGTTACGAGACGTTCACCTGGAGCATCTTCATCCAGTACGGAGCCGCGCTCAACCGCACGCTGGCCGCCGCCTGGTCTCTTGGGCTGATCGTCCTCGCGCTGGCCGTGGTGTGGGGAGAGCACGCCGCCCGCAACGCCGGCGGCGGCCGCTACTACCTCAGCGGAGGCGGCGCGGCCCGCCTGCCCGAGCCGATTCCATTGGGACCCTGGCGTTGGCCCGCCCTGGCCTACTGCGGCCTGGTAGCGCTGGTGGCGCTGGGCTTGCCCGTGGCGGTGCTCATCTACTGGACCATCCGAGGCGTCGCGGCCGGCGAACCGCTGGAACTGCTCTGGCGGGCGGCGGCTAACTCGGTGGGGGTTTCGGCGCTGGCCGCCGCGCTGACGGTGCTCTGCGCCATGCCCATCGCGGTGCTGGCGGTGCGCTACCCCGGCCAATTCAGCCGTTGGCTCGAACGCCTGGGCTTTATCGGATTCGCGTTGCCCGGCATTGTCATCGCCCTGGGCCTGGTGTATTTCGGCGCCAACTACGCGCCCTGGCTCTACCAGTCATTGGCGATGCTGGCCGTGGCCTACGTAACGCTGTTCCTGCCGGCTGCCGTGGGATCCTTGCGCGCCTCCCTGGTGCAGGTACGCCCGGAGTTCGAGGACGCTGCCCGCAGCTTGGGCAAGACTCCGTTGACCGTGCTGCTCACCATCACCCTGCCCCTGGTACGTCCGGGCCTTCTCACCGGCGCGGCGCTCGTGTTCCTGCTCACCATGAAAGAGCTGCCGGCAACCCTGATCCTCAGCCCCATCGGGTTCACCACGCTGGCGTCGTCAATATGGGCCGCCGCCGAGGAGGCGTTCTTCGCCCGCGCCGCCGCGCCCGCCCTGTTGCTGGTGGTGGTCTCATCCGTGCCGTTGGCCCTGATTACCATGCGCGAGGAGAGGCGAACAAAATAGCCGGACGCTTGGTATAATGCGTCCCACAGGCTGACCGCCAGGTGCAACATGAGTACCCACGCCGCCAAATCCAAACCCGCCGCCGGTGCATTGCAAACGCAGCGCCGTCTCCGGTTTCCTGATCCGCCGGAGAGCCCCGACGACAAGATGACCTCCTTCAAGCAACTGGCTCCCAACGGCAACGCTCATCATCTGGTCCAACACCTCGGCAACCCTGAAACCACACTGGTTTCCGGCGAGCTCTACATTAGCCCTGTGCCTACCCAGGATCTCACTGGCGTGCCTTACCCTGACCTGCTGATTGCCTTCGGCGTTGATCCGGCAGCCTACTATGAGAGCAACGCTTACGTGATCTCCGAGCAGGACAAGCCGCCGGACTTCGTGCTGGAAATCGCGTCGCGGTCATCCGGGCGGGTTGACACCGTGGTGAAGCGTGAACGGTACGCCGAGTTGCAGATACCGGAATACTGGCGGTTTGACGAGACGGGCCGCTATCACCGGGCGCGTCTGGCCGGCGACCGCCTGGTTGACGGCAGGTACGAGCCGATACCGATTGACCAGTTAGCGGCGGACGTTTCACAGGGATACAGCCAGGTATTGAACCTGTACCTGCGGTGGGAGCAAGGGCAACTGGCCTGGTACGATCCGGCCACCGGGCGGCACATCGCAACGTTTGAAGATGAACGCGCGGGGCGACTTCTGGCCGAAGCCCGCGTCCGCGAGTTGGAAGACGAACTCCACCGCCTGCGCGATCTTCAAGCCCCGTAGCAGGTCAACGACCCCATCGGATTCACCACGCTGGCATCGTCAATCTGGGCCGCCGCCGAGGAAGCGTTCTTCGCCCGCGCTGCCAGTCCCCAGCCGCCAGGTGCGATATGACTACCGCCAAACCCAATACCATCGCCAAAACCCGCCAGACTCCGGGCCGCTTCCTGCTGCCCGACATACCCGAACGCGAGCCCGACGAAGTGACCCAATACGACCAACTGTTTGATCCCGGCCACGCCCACCACCTAATCCAGCACTTGGGCAACTTGCCAACCACCCTGGTAACCGCCGACCGCTGGATTATCGTCGAACCCGGCACTTTCCGCGACTTGGCGCGCTATCCTGACCTAATGATTGCCTTCGACGTGGACCCGCAGTTGTACCGCGACACCAACGGCTACATCATCTCCGAGCAGGGCAAGCCGCCGGATTTCGTCCTGGAAGTGGCCTCGGCGAGCACCGGAGACAACGACACCGGGGTGAAACGGAACGACTACGCCCGGATGGGCATACCGGAATACTGGCGGTTTGACGAGACGGGCGAGTATCACGGGGCCCGGCTGGCCGGCGACCGGCTGGTGGGTGACGCATACCAGCCGATGCAGATTGACGAGTTCGCGGACGGCAGCTTGCAGGGCTACAGCCCCATCCTGAACCTGCACCTCCGGTGGGAGGATGGCGTGCTGGCGTTCTACGACCCTGCCACCAACCGGCCCATCCTCACCTATGCAGACCAGTTGGCCCGCGCCAACGCCGCCGAAGCCCGCGTCCGCGAGTTGGAAGACGAACTCCACCGCCTGCGCGATATTCAAGCCCCGTAGCCGGCGACCCAGTGATCCGGTCCCCTTTCGTCCATCGGCGTATGGTGAGCCTGCGGGCGACGCATCGAGTGACACTTACGCAAGTTTGTGAAACATTGTGATATTTGCGTGAAATTACGAAATTTTCCCCGCAGAAGTGCTAGTATCAACCACGGGGCGGCTACGGTCATCGTGGAGCAATGTTCCGCAGATTCATAGACTCAGTGAGGAGAATAAGCCCTATCCGCCCTCTTCACGCCTCACAGCAAGCGACCCGGTGATCCGGCCCCTTTCCCTCCATCGGCGGATGATGAGCCGGCCGGCACCGCTCGGTAGCCACCGGGCAGCGGTCATAGAAGCGACGCCGCTCCGGTTCAGTTCTTCCTCATTTCCGTCATTCCGGCGAAAGAACGTCACCCCGTACTTGATACGGGGCCGGAATCCAGAGTCCTCTACTGCAAATACCTTCCGGGTTCCCGCGCTGGATAAACCCCGAAATAGCGCCGGTCATCCCCACGCAGCGCAGGTATTATCCAGCCGAGGCAAACGACGCCATCCGAAGATTGCCTCTTGACAACATCGTTACGAACGTATAATCTATCATTGTCTAGGCAAAACGTAAGTTCCATCCCGACCCAAAGAGAGGCAGGATTCCCCGCATCGACGGCCAACCCCGTCAGTAAAAATCGCAACCGATCCAGGTGGCAACCGTTGCTTAACGACCTAACGCCCCACCATCGATGCCCCACTGGAATCACCGGGTCTGTCCGAGCCCGCGCGCAAGTGCGTCTTACGGCGCGCCGAGTACACGAAAAAGTAGGGCAAATCGTTGCGTACCCAACCCGGCCGTATGCTGACAACGATGCGCCGCAAGGTCCGCCTCTGGCGGACGGGAATCCTGCCTCTCGCCAACCAACCGCCAACCCCCAAAGGAGCCAGCCAATCGAAACACCGATCCACCTACGAACTGTCATTGCGAGCGTAGCGCGGCAATCCCGTCTATCCTGCGCATCGATGCCAAAACTCCTCACGCCTCGTAGCAGGCGACCCAGTGATCCGGTCCCTTTTCCTCCATCGGCGGATGATGAGCCTCCCGGCATCGGTCGGTAGCCACCGGGCAGCGGTCGTAGAAGCGACACCGCTCCGGCGGGTCCACCGGCAGGGACAAGTCACCCAGGATGTCCGGCGGCGCGCGCCGGCGCATGGGGTCGGGACTGGGCACCGCCGAAAGCAGCGCCCTGGTGTACGGATGCAGCGGATTGCGCAGCAGTTCCTCCGTTTCCGCCATCTCGACGATCTTACCCAGGTACATCACAGCGATGCGATGGCACATGTACCGCGCCACGGCCAGGTCGTGGGTGATGTACAGATACGCGATCCCCAGCCGGTCCGCCAACTCCTGCATCAGCGACATGATCCCCGTGCGGCTGGAAACGTCCAGCATGGAGGTCGGCTCGTCCGCCACCACGAACGACGGTCCGATGACCAGCGCCCGCGCAATGGCCACCCGCTGGCGCTGTCCGCCCGATAGCTCATGGGGACGCCGGAACAGAAACGCGCCGGCCGGCGTCAGCCCCACCAGATTCAGTATCTCGGAAACCCGCTCCAGCCGTCCCAGCGCGTCGCCAACCCCCTGCACTACCAGCGGCTCCGCGATGGTGTCGTACACGGTGCGCCGGGGGTTCATGGATTCATACGGATCCTGGAAGATTATCTGCGCCTGACGCCGGAACACCCGCAGCTGCCGTCCCCGGATGTTCGACGCCTCCACCGAGCCGGCCAGGTGTCCGCCCACCGCCGGCGCGGGGAATCTGTAAGTGACGCTCCCTTCCGTGGGTTCCAGTAGCTTGACCAGCAACTTGCCCACGGTGGTCTTGCCGCAGCCCGACTCGCCCACCAGCCCCAGGCTCTCGCCGCGTCCCAGCCGGAAAGACACGTCATCCACGGCATGGATGAAGCTGGTCGGCTTGCGAAACAGTCCGGCCGCGATGGGAAACCGCTTGGTCAGCCCATCCACCGCAACCAACGGCTCGCTATCTCGATTGCTCACTTCCCTACCCCCGCCATACCGGTCAACGGATGCCAGCACGCCGCCCATTGACTCCCCCGCTCTGCCCGGGGCGGAAACTCCCGCCGGCATTCCTCGGTGGCGTAGGCACAACGGGGATGAAAGGGACACCCCGCCGGCAGGTTTGCCAGGTTGGGCGGCTCTCCCGGCAGCGTTTCCAGCGTAGCTTTTTCGCCGCTGATGCTGGGAAAGGACGACAGCAGCGCCGCCGTGTAGGGGTGCATGGGCGCGCCGAACACGTCGGCGGTGTCGCCCAGCTCCACCAGGCGGCCGGCGTACATCACGCCGATGCGGTCGGTCACCTCCGCCACCACGCCGATGTCGTGACTGATGTAGATCATGCCCATGCTGAGTTCCCGCTGCACCGCCTTCAGCTCTCTGAGGATGCGGTCCTGCACGATCACGTCCAGCGCGGTGGTCGGTTCATCCGCAATGATGACCGCAGGGTCGCACGCCAGCGCCATGGCGATCACCGCCCTTTGACGCATCCCGCCGCTGAACTCGTGGGGATACCGGTCCATCAGCTGCGGGTCCAGCCCCACCAGGTGGAATAAGCGGGACACTCGTTCCCGTGCGGCGGCGGCAGTTTCTTCCACGCCGTGCGCCTCAATCGCCTCAACCACCTGCTGCCCCACTCGATACACCGGGTCCAGCGCGTTCATCGCCGCCTGGAACACCATGGCCATGCGCCGCCAGCGGAAGTGGCGCATCTCTTCGATGGACAGCAACAGCAGGTCCTCTCCGTCCAACAGAATCTTCCCAGAGGTCAACCGCCCGTTGTCGGGCAGCAGCCGCATCAGGCAGTTGGCAATGGACGTCTTGCCACAGCCCGACTCGCCCACCAGCCCCAACGACTGCCCGCGCCCCAGCTCAAAGCTTACCGACTGAACTGCCGTCAGCGGCCCCTGCCGCGTGAGATAATCCAGCGAAAGGTCAACGACCTTGAGGACAGGTTGGCTGTCTGCGGTGGTCATCGACGTCACCCGTCGTGCCGCCGCAGCCTGGGATTCACCACCTCGTCCAGCGCGCGGCCCACCAGGTAGAACGCGCTGCACAACAGCGTGATGGACGCGCCGGCCGGTATGATCAGCCACCAGTAGTTGGCGCCGGCCAGCAGGTAGCCACCGACGTTGGCCGTATGAATCATAATGCCCCAGCTCATCCTGATGTCCAGCAACCCCAGGAAGGACAGCACCGCCTCCGCGAAGATGGCGCCGGTCACCGTGAACATCATGTACAGCAGCGACAGCGGCAACAGGTTGGGAATGATATGCACAAAGATGACGTGGAAATGGCTCCCGCCGGCGGCCCGCGCCGCCTCGATATACGGCTTGACCCTGATGCTCAAAGCCTGGGATTTCAGGATGATGGCCGTGCCGCCGAAGCCGCCCAGCACGCCGATGACCAGCGCCAGGTAGAACAGGTTGAGGTTGAACAGCGCGCTCAGCACGATGAGCAGCGAGATGCCCGGCAACGCAATGATCAAGTCGGCCAGCCGCATCAACAGCGAGTCCACCAGCCCGCCGTAGTACGCCGCCACCGCGCCCACGGTGGTGGCGATGCCCACCGTAACCAGCGCGGCGGTGATGCCCAGGATGAACTCCGACTTCGCGCTGAATAAAAGCTGGCTCAGAATGTCCCGGCCCAGCGAATCCGTGCCCAGCGGATGCCTCCAGGAAGGCGCGGCGGGATGCGAGACGGTGTCGAAGGCATACCCCGTCACCGGGTCGTACACGTCGGGCGTCCACACCGTCGCCATCAGTATCGGATGCGAGAACGCCATCAGCGCGAACAGGCCGATGATCGCCAGCGACAGCACACCGATGCGGCTCTCCACGAATACCGCCCAGCCGTCGCGCAAGGTCCGCCACGCCAACCGCAGCCGCACCAGCGCCAGGTCCAGCCGTCCACGGCTCAGGTCAATCTCCGGCGCGTCTCCGAACAGGAATGATCCCTCGTCTGCCGCCGGCGGCTGATTTGGCCTGTGCGTGCTCATATCAATCTAACTGTCATTGCGAGCAAAGCGAATTGTCATTGCGAGCGAAGCGCGGCAATCTCGTCCTAACTGTCATTGCGAGCAAAGCGCGGCAATCTCGTCGTCAAAGGAGCCGCCGCTCGATCATTGGTAGCGAATCCTCGGGTCAAGGTACACGTACAGGATGTCCACAATCACGTGCGCCAGCAGCGAGAACAGCCCGATGAACACCATCGCTCCCATCACCAGGGGCAGGTCCTCGGTTTTCACCGCTTCCAGCAGCGTCATCCCGGTTCCCGGCCAGGAAAACACCGCCTCGATGATCACGCTGCCGTCTATCGCGAAAATCAGGCTGTACACCAGGCTGGTGATTACCGGCAGCAGGGCGTTGCGCGCGGCGTGCCGGTCTCGCACCACTTTCTCGGGCAGACCCTTTGCCCTCGCCGCCATCACGTAGTCCTCCCGCATCGTTTCCAGCATACTGTTGCGCGTCAGCAGCATGGTTCCCGCGAAGGATATGAGCGTCAGCGTGGCGATGGGCAGGATCATGTGCCTCAGGATGTCCAAAGCCAGGTAGCCCACACCCGTGAACGCCCAGGCCACGGGTATGGCCACCGCCCCCAACCCGATGAGCACAACCGGAATCCGACCCGTCCTGAAACGGCCCGACTTGCCGGCGATGAACAGCGTGAGGAAAGCGAACGCTATGAACGCGCCGGCCGTGAGCAGCATGTAGCTGAATACATGATTGGCGCTCACTTCAGCGCCTCGCCAGATCAGCGGGTCCAGGAACTTGCCCACCGGCAACCAACCCAGCTTGAACGCGAAGATCCAGATCATCATCAGCGCAAAAGCCGGCGTGAACGCCGTGAACAGCGTTGCCCCCGAGATGGTCGCGGCGTATTCCAGCGCTCCGCCCCTGCGCCACGCGATGGCTTTGCCCAGGAAGAAACCGACGTAGAAGGATACGGCGGTCGCAGAGAGGAACAGCACCACCGTGCGCGGCAGCCGCTCCGCCAGCACCTCCATCACCGGACGCGGATAATGTCCGAAGGATACGCCGAAGTTCCCGGTGAAGGTGTTCTTCATGTGGACTAGGTACTGCTGCCACAGCGGTTTGTCCAGACCAAACGACGCCTTGATCTGCTCCCGCGCGTCTGCCGGCAGGTCGGGGTTCAATGCGTAGAAGGTAGCGTAATCGCCGGGTTGCGCCTGCACCAGGAAGAACGTCAGCGTGACGATCAGGAAAAGAGTCAGGGCCATCTGCCCCGCCCGCCGGATCAGGTAGTTCGTCATCGCAACACGTTGCTACCTGAGCAGAGGCCTGACGCCGTTAACGTGATCCAAGCCGCGGCTACTTGAACTGCACCAGCGTCGTCAGTCCCGAGGCGTTCTGCAACCCGCCCAGCGAATCGGTGTACGGGTATGCAATCCGGTCGCTGCGGTAGGCTTCCACCAATGGAGTGTCGAACAACACCACGTAGGGCAGGTCATCCGCCAGGAACGCCTGCATCTCGAATACCTGCTGGCGCGCCGTTTCCACGTCCGTCTCCGCCAGCAGTTGATCGGCCAGCCGGTCGTACTCGGGATTGTTGTAACCCCCGGCGTTGTGTCCCTCCAGTTCCGAATGCCGGCTGTGGAAGAACGACTCCAGGTAATCGGGATAGAGGGTGAGTCGCCAACCGAGTATCCACATATCGAAGTCCTGCTGGTCAAACACCTTTTCCACGATCAGGTTGAATCCGGTCAGGTCGGCCCGCACGGGGATGCCCACCTCGTTCAGCCACCGCTCGATCCAGATGGCGAAGGTGGAACGCAGCGGATCGTAGCCGGGGCTGGGCGCCAGTATGTCCATGGCGGGAACCGGTTCGCCGTTGGGCATTTTCAACCCCTCGCCCGGCTGCTCCACAAACCTGCCGTCCTCGCTGATCCTGGGCTCCGTTTCCCACGTGAACCCGGCGTCCTTGAGCATCTGCACCGCCTGGGCAATGCGCTCGCCTCGGCTCAACCCCTGTCCGATCAACGGCACGTCCGCGTTGTACCAGGCCCGGTTGCCCTCGGGCACCATGGTGTACATGGGGATGGCTACGCCCTGTAGTACGGTGCTGGTCAGAAATTCCTTGTCGATGAGCGTTGCCACCGCCTGGCGGAATGCCTTGTTGTCCATGGGCGCCCGGCGAAAGTTGAACCCCAGGTAACGTACGCCGGTGGACGGGTTTTCGATCACGGTCAGTCCGTCCTCACCCTGCAACTGTTCCTGCAAGCCCCGCGACAATCCCAACGGATTCAGCATGAAGTCAATATCACCCTTCTTCAACGCCAGCACCGTGGCGTCCTGGCTGCCATAGATCGAGTAGATGGCGCTGTCGGCGTAGGGACCCGTCGTGTACTCCAGCGTCTTGTCGCCGCCCGGTTCGCCGTATGCCTCAAAGTCGTAGCTGCCCGGCTTGGATTCGGCGTAGGCGCCGCTCGCGTACTGGGCCACCACGCTGTCGGTGAAGTAGTAGTCGGGGTTTCTTTCCTTTTCCGCGAACGCGCCGCGCTCCCACCTGCTGAACCCGAAGCCACCGGCGGTAGGCTCGTTCTCGGGAACGTGGGCGTACAGGACTTTCTGCTGCTCGATGACGTCGCCGGCCCGTTTCGCCTCGGCCACCACCGGCTCCCAGTACGCCTTGGAGATGATGGGCATAAACGCCATTCCGAACTGCCAGCGCGCCAGGCCCGGCTTCTGCTTGAAGAATAGCTTGAGCCGGTAGGGGTCCGGCGCTTCCGCATGGTCGAAGAACTCTGGATCAACTATGGACGGCCAGTTGCCGGAAAGCTCCAGGTCGGCAACCGTGTGCGCCGTGAAGATGAAATCCTCGGCGGTAACGTCGTTGCCGTCGCTCCACTTCATGCCCTGCTTCAGCGCGACCTCGGTGGTCCAGAAGGTCTGACCGCCCACGGTTTCCTCCGCCAGAGCCGTCGGGAAGTCGGCGGCCAGCGACGGCACCCAGTCGTACCGTTGCGCCGAGTAGGTGTACAGGCTCGGCTTGTCGCCGCCCAGCACGTACAGATTCCAGATCGTCCCGTCAGGCCCCAGGTATGCCCAATAGTTGGTGGTAGTCAGGTCCGCCGATATGCCCAACTGGTACACATTTTCGGACACATCGGTAGCGCTCGCGGGAGCTTGCGCCACGGGCGGCGATGTTGGCGAGGGGGCTTCCGGTTGGGGCGTTGCTGCGGCGGATGATCCAGCGGGTGTTGCAGCAGGCGCTTGGCCGGTTTGGCTCGTCTGAGCGGGCGCATTGGGATCCGGTGTAGCCGTCACCACTACCTCCACCTCTCTAACCACTTCCTCCCGCACTACCTCCGGGGCACAACCCAACAGCGCAAACAACGCCATAATCAAGGCACACAGTATTATCAATCTCACCGAACTCATCAGTTATTCCTCCTCAGTCAACGAGGGGAATCTATCACGCCAGCCGAGTGGGGGCAAGAAAGTGTATTTGTGGGCATTAGGCCCGCCGCGCCGACTTATACTAAATTGCTATGGACACGGGGCTTATAATACGGGCGTTAGCCCGTAGTTACGTACAATTTCTATAACCAAGAGGCGAAATGCCTGGCAAACGACACTGGCGCATAGCAACGGCCACTGCTCCGGGTAGTTCACACTTGAGGGACGATACCCCCAACCAGGATGCGGTGGCATATCGACCGATTGAAGTCGGCGACGGCGAAGTAGTGGTGATCGCCGTCGCCGACGGAGCCGGCTCGGCCCCACGCTCCCACGAAGGCTCCCGGATTGCCGTGGACGCCGCCGTGACGGCGATTGTTGACGGCATCAACCGACAACCGGCGGCGGTTTTTGTCGAAAGCCACGCCGAAGTCTTGCTGCGCAGCGCAATCATGCAGGCCAAAATCGAGGTGGAGCGCTACGGGCTGCGCCATAATGTCCCGGCCCGGGAACTGGCTTCCACCCTCATCGTCGCCTTCGCCAGCGACTCGCTGATGACGGCCGCGCAGGTCGGCGACGGGGCCGTCGTTGCCTTCAATATCGGCAGCGCCGACGCGATAACCCTGTGCGAAGCCCACAGCGGCGAGTACGCCAACGAGACCACATTCATCACCTCGCGCTCCCGGCCTCACGAGTTGGCCTCCGTGGGCCACGCTTCCGGTTACGAGTATGACGCCCTGGCGCTGATTACCGACGGCTTGCAGAACCTGGCCCTGAAGATGCCGGAGCGTGAGGCGTTCCTGGGCTTTTGGAACCCGATGCTGAACGACCTGGCGCACACCGACGAACCCGAAGCGGTTCCGGAAAGGCTCCACGCCTTCATCAGCGGCGAGCGGGTGCAGTCCCGCACCAGCGACGACGTAACCATCGCCATCGCCGTCCGCGCTGGCTGAAACCGGAGGAGGAACGGCGATGAGCATTCGCGACACCATTGGCGTGTACGACCAGATGGAATTCGCCGACAACCCGGAGGCGCGGTGTTCCATCGTGTTGATCCTGGACGTGTCCGAATCCATGCAGGGCGTCAAGATTGACACCGTGAATCAGGCCCTGGTCAAGTTCCGCGACATCATCCGGGAAGACTCCGTTACCGCCCTGCGGGCCGACGTAGCGATCATTGCCTTTAGCGATGAAGCCGGCGTGGCGCAGGATTTTACCAACGGCACGGATTTCGAGGCCCCGGTTCTCTCTGTGTACGGCGGCACGAATTACTCCAAAGCCGTCAACCTGGCGCTGGACCTCATTGAGACCCGTAAACAGAGCTACCGCGACGGCGGCATCGCCTACTACCGCAGCCTGGCCTACTTTCTCACCGACGGCATTCCGACACATGACGATCCCGATCAGTTGGCGCAGACGGCTCGCCGCCTAACCCAAGTAGAGGAAAATCGCGGCGTCGCTTTCTTCTCCTTCATAATCGGGAATGACTACGGCATCCCTGAGTTTTTGATCGATGCCGATAAAGTTGATGATTTCCTGAGACTGATCGGCTTCAGCTACGAAGATCTCATTGCGGCCGGCGCTATTGGGGACGGTACGGAGGGCGGGGCGGGCCTCAACATAGTCCGGGTCGCCGAACTTACCGATACCAGCGTAACGGAGCTTATCCAACGGTGCGTCAGCGCGGGCGTCATGCGAACCGCGGTGGGCGAACTCACCGGTCTGGCGCCCCGCCCGCCGGTGGAATTGACCAACATGGCGCAGTTGGAAGGTTCCATTCAGTGGCTTTCCCGGTCGGTGGCCGCCGTGTCCCAATCCCAGCCCGGCGACAGCATCCGCCTGCCCCAGCCCGACTACCTGAATTTCTAGGCCCTGCATTTCCAGGCTAAGGAGGACCAGCAATGAGCATACAAGACACCGTAGGCGTGTACGATACCGCGGAATTCGCCGACAACCCGGAGGCGCGGTGTTCCATCGTCCTGATTCTGGACGTGTCCGGCTCCATGGGCGGCGTCAAAATTCAGACCGTGAACCAGGCCCTGGTCAAGTTCGGTGAGATCATCAAGGAAGACTCGGTCACCGCGTTGCGGGCTGACGTGGCCATCATTGAGTTCGACCATGACGCCCGGGTGGTGCAGGACTTCACCAACGGCACCGACTTCGAGCCGCCGACGCTGTCCGTCAAAGGCGGCACCAATTACTCCAAGGCCGTCAATATGGCCCTGGACATTACCGAGGCCCGCAAGCAGAGCTACCGCGACGGCGGTATCGCTTACTACCGCAGCCTGGCTTACTTCCTCAGCGACGGCTACCCGGAGCACGACAATCCCGGTGAACTGAGCAGAGCCGCGAACCGCCTGAAAGAAGCGGAAGAGGGCCGTGGCATCGCCTTCTTCTGTTTCGGCATCGGTTCGCCGGACCTGCCGGTCGAGATGTCGGCGCTCAACGAATTGGCGCCCCGGGCGGCCATCGAGTTAACCAACATGGAACAGCTGGAGGGTTCCATCCAATGGCTGTCCCGTTCCGTGGCCGCCGTGTCCCAGTCCCAACCAGGCGAAAGCATCCGCCTGCCGGAGCCTGACTACCTGGACTTTTAGGATGGATGGAGGCCAACGATGAGCATACGAGATTCGGTTGGCGTGTACGACACTGCGGAGTTCGCCGACAACCCTGAAGCTAGGTGTTCCATTGTCCTGGTTCTGGACGTATCCGGTTCCATGCGCGGCCGCCCTATCGAGACAGTGAACCAGGCTTTGATCAAGTTCAGCGACATCATACGGGAAGATTCGGTGACTGCGTTGCGGGCTGATGTGGCGGTCATTTCGTTTTCTGGTTCAGCCCGGGTAGTCCAGGATTTCATCAACGGCGTCGACTTCGAGCCTCCCGTCCTTTCCACCAGAGGCGGGACGAATTTCTCTAAAGCGGTCAACTTGGCCTTGGACATCATCGAGGCCCGCAAACAGAGCTACCGCGACGGCGGCATCGCCTACTACCGCAGCCTCGCCTATTTCCTAACCGACGGCGAAGGATCAGACCGGGGCGAAGAATTGAACCGGACTGCCGCTCGTCTGGTCGAAGTGGCGGAGAACCGCAGCGTCGCATTTTTCCCTTTCTGCATCGGACGGGAAGGTACATCGATGCTCGCCAAACTTTTCCCAAGAACACCCGTGGAACTGACCAACATGGAACAACTGGACGGTTCCATTCAGTGGCTGTCCCGCTCCGTGGCCGCCGTGTCGCAGTCCCAGCCCGGCGAAAGCATCCGCCTGCCCGAGCCTGACTACCTGGAATTTTAGAACGGATGGGGGTCAACAATGAGCATACAAGACAGCATCGGCATGTACGACAGCGCCGAATTTGCCGAAAACCCGGAAGCACGATGTCCCATTGTCCTGGTGTTGGACACTTCCATGTATATGGGCGGCCCCAGCGCCACAACTTTGCATCGGGCGCTGACGCAGTTTCGGGACAGTATTCGGGAAGACCCGGTCACCTCGTTGCGGGCGGATCTGGCGGTGGTGACCTTCGACGACGATTTCCGAATCGTCCAGGATTTCACCAACGGGAGAGACTTTGAACCTCCGGGGGTCAGGGGCTACTGTTTCGCGTATTACGCGGGAGCCATCAATATGTCGTTGGACATGATTGAGGCACGCAAGCGGTTTTATAGCGACAACGGCATTGCTTATTACCGCGGCCTGATATTTTTCCTGGCCGGCGGCGCGCCGAAAGACCATAGTGCAGACTTGCGCGCCGTGTCCCAACGCCTCCACGAAGCAGAGAACAACCGCAGTGTGGCATTCTTTCCTTTCGTGGTCGGTTCCTCTTTCGCTGTGGACGAGTACGACCCGGACTATCTCGACGGGCTGGCCGCTTACAATCCCAACTACCTGGATGACCTGAACGCGATGAACGGGCGTTGGAACTCGGAAGCCATGGACGAATTGCGGAGACTATCGCCAAGAGAGCCGGTGGTGCTGACCAACATGGGGCAACTGGAGGGTTCCATACAGTGGCTTTCCCGGTCGGTAAACGCCGTATCCCAGTCCCAGCCGGGCGAAAGCATCCGCCTGCCCCAGCAGGATTTCCTGGATTTATAGGCGTGGGTGTCCATCATCTTTTGCTTTTGCTATTTCTACGTCCGGCGGTTCCATTTGGGACACACGGTTGCAGAGATCGTGAACCCGGGTCGGCTGCTCTTGTGGCCGTGGCGGCTGCTCCGGTACCCGTTCCGGGTGATTGGGCTGGGATCGCGCATGGTGGGTGAAGCGGCAGCAGCGCGTCGGTGGTGGCGCTCGTTGTCTTCCTGTATTATCTGGTCATTGCTATGACAACCTCATCCAATCCCCTGGCCGGCCGCCGCTTCGAGGACGAAAGCGGCAACCCTGTCGTGCCGGGCCAGAAGCTCGGCGAGGGCGGCGAGGGCGTGGTGCATCTGGTGGACGGCAATCCCGGTTCGGTGGTGAAAATCTGGCATCCGGGTCGGACGCCCCAGGATGCCGCCGCGAAAATCAGCCACCTGGTCAGCAACCCGGTAGAGCCCGGGCTGGGCGTCACCTGGCACATCACCTGGCCTCAGCACGAGGTCAGGGAGAGCGGAATCATCGTCGGCTATACGATGCCCACTCTTAACCGCAGCGAATCCTGGGAACCCATCGTTGAGTATTACAACCGCCGGGCGGCGCAGAGCACCGGGACAGCCCAATACCGCACGATCCAGATTGACGACCGGGTGCGCATGGCACGCAACCTTGCCTTGGGCTTCCACGCCGTCCATGACGCCGGCTACGTCATCGGCGACGTCAACGAGAAGAACGTTGAGGTTAACCGGCAGAACGACATCGCCATGGTGGACTGCGATTCCTACGGTTTCACCGACGCCGCCACTGGGCGCACCTTCTCCAACGAGATGGGGCGTCCCGAGTTCCAGGCCCCGGAAGCCCAGGGAAACTACGCCAACCGGACCCAGAACCACGACCGCTTCGGCCTGGCCGTAGTCATCTTTCACCTGCTGACCGGCTACCATCCTTACACCGTCACCGACCAGCCGAACTATCCCCAGCCCGGCGACCGGATCAGCGCCTGGCTGTTCCCCGCGGCGAACTCGTCGGTGACAGCCCCCCAGCCATACGTTGACGCCTGGGACACGCTGACCGACAAGCAGAAGGAATTGTTCCTGCGCTGCTTCGACCGGGCGCACAAGGATGATCCCCGGCCCACGCCGGAAGAATGGGTGGAAGCCCTGCTGGAAATACCATCCGTCCCGGCGCCCAGGTCATCACCATCCCCAGCTCCCGCGCCGGCTCCCACTCCACGCGGACGTGCGCCCGCTCCTGCGCCGGCTCCCTCGCCGGGAGGACGCGCACCCGCTCCTTCACCGGCCCCAGCTCCCGCTCCTTCACCGTCGCCAGGGCGGCCAATACCGGCGCCGGCCCCAGCGCCAGCGCCGCGTCGTTATTACCGTCCCTCCGGTTCCCCGGCCGCCGAATGGCCCTTGTGGCTGTCGGCTGTGGCCGGCTACGGAGCGTTGGTCCCCCTCACCGTCTTCAGCCAGTTTCGGCCCTGGTGGTGGCTGTCGCTGATGCTGGTGTCGGGATTGCTCCTCTACTTTCCGGCCCGTAGGTTGTTCCAACAACCGATCACCAGACAGCGCTGGATACTGATTGGCATCGCGTTGCTGATCAGCATCTGGTTCTTGCTGGGATTGATCGGAGCGGCCATATCCGTTTGGCCGTGGTGGCTGTGGCTGGGGTTAGGCATAGGGGCAGCGTTCATTTTCGCGGTTCCGGCCAGAAGTCAGTTCAGCAGTTCCAATGCCACGCGACGCTACGTCGCTATTGGCGCGGCATCGTTGGTGGGCCTCTTTATCCTGGGCGGCATGGGCGCAGCGGGCTATCGGGAATGGCAGGATTGGCGCTTTGAAAGAAGTTTACAGGCGGCCAATGCGGCCAGCGCCGCCGGGGGCGCGGTTGAGGCAAACGCCGGCGGCGGGGCAGTCCCCGCGCCCACCGCCATCCCCATCGCCGCTGTGGTCGAACCTACCAACACGCCTCTACCTCCAACGGACACGCCCGCGCCCACCGATACGCCGTTGCCGCCGCCAACGGATACCCCAGCGCCTACGGCCACAACTCCGCCGACGCCGACACCCCCGCCAACGGCTACTCCTATCCCGACATCCGTTCCCGTCGTTGCGCCGCCCACTCCGGTTCCCGTTTTACCCGTTTTAAGCGTACTGCCGGGCACGGCAAATCCCGGAGAAACTGTTACCGTGCGCTTAACCGGATTTCCGCCGTACACGTTGGTGCATGACGTCAGCATCCACGGCTTACCTTTGTTGATGAACCGGACCATCAACACCGATGCGAACGGCGACGCCCTGGTTGACAATATAGTGGTTCCGTCCATCATGGACGCCGGCATCTACGACATCTGGGCCACCGTAGGCAGCATGTCCGCCGTCGCCGGCCAACTGGCGGTGGTCGCCATCCCGCCCACCCCGACACCGCCGCCTTACCCGGACCCGGCATTGCTGGCGCAACGGGGCCCGCCGCCCAGCCACCTGTCCCGCGCGCCCGGAGTTCAGCAGTATGTCTCTGGGTGCTATGTAGGGTCCGAGACCAGGCAAAAGCATTGGCTGTACCTGGCCGACCGGCCCAGCAAGACCCTGGAGAACGCGCAAAGCCCGATTCTGCTGGAGTTTCAGAAGACCATCCCCAGGGAAGAACTGCGGGAAGTCATTCCCGGCGAATGCTACTATGTAGGTCCCATAACCTACCAGACCGACGAATCCACGAAACGGTGTCCGGGAACCGTGTACGACACGGCTTGCAGCGAGGATGTCATGAGTTCCGGCAACTTCCGGTTGTACGTTACGGAAGGGACGCTGCGCGAAATCACCGAAACGCCCCGATTCGGCAACTGATGACCACCTCGGCGCAAGTCTATTATCGCAAGTGGCGGCCCGGCACCTTCAGCGACCTGGCCGGCCAGGAGCACGTGGGCAACACCCTCCGCCAGGCTGTGACGCAGGGCCGCGTCAGCCACAGCTACCTGTTCTGCGGCACCCGGGGCAGCGGCAAGACCACCACCGCCCGCGTACTGGCCAAGGCCGTCAACTGCCTCAACCCGCAGCAGGGTGACCCCTGCGACGAGTGCGCCATCTGCGTCTCCATCAACGAGGGCCGCAACCTGGACATCATCGAACTGGACGCCGCCAGCAACCGGGGCGTGGAGGAAATCCGAGAGATCCGCGAAAAGGTCAACTTCCAGCCCGCCCAGAACCGGCGCAAGGTGTACATAATCGATGAAGCCCATATGCTCACGCGCGAGGCTTCCAACGCTTTCCTCAAGACCCTGGAGGAACCTCCCGAGCACGTCATCTTCATCCTCTGCACCACCGAGGCCGACCGCCTGCTGCCAACCATCCTGTCCCGTTGCCAGCGCTACGACTTCCGCCGGCTGCCCGGCCAGACCATCTACGACCGCCTGGCCTACATTACCGACCAGGAAGCCATCGCCATCCATCCCGATGCCCTCCGCATGATCGCCCGCAACGCCGGCGGATCCATGCGCGACGCTCTCAACATCCTCGAACAGCTGGCCGTCTCCTCCGATGGCGACATCACCCTGCGTGACGTGGAGGAATCCCTCGGCCTCGTCCGCAGCGACGCCTACCTTGCCCTGGCGCAGAAACTCCTGGCCGGCGACACCACCGGGGCGTTGGAAACCATCAACGATGTGGTCTGGGAGGGCGGCGAACCTCGCCAGTTGCACCGCCAGACCCTGGACCTGCTCCGCTCCATGCTCCTTCTCTCCTGGGACGCCGGCCAAACCCTCGACCTGCCCGACGACACCCTGGCCGGCCTGCGCGCCACCATCCAGAAGACCGACTCCCATCACATCCTGCGCGCCGTCCGCATCTGGGGCGAGGCCAGCGCCGGCCTCCGCTACGATGCGCCGTCAGCCCTGGCATTGGAAATCGCCGCCGCCGAAATCTGCCGCCAGGACGTTGTCCCGGAAGCGCCGGAGGCTCCCCCCATGCCGCCGCAACGGGCCACCGGCGGACGCCAGCCCCAGCGCTCCCCCGCCCAGCCACCTCAACAATCGGGTCGGGGCCAGCCGCGTCAGGGCAATTCGCCAGGGGCGAGCCCGCCGCCACAACCACCGCCCCGACAATCGCCACCTCCGCCTCCGCCGGACAACCGACCCGCGCCGGCCCGTTCCAATGCGGTGGATCCTGACAGTTTGCAAGGGCGGTGGCTGGAGACCGTCCGCCAACTGAGGCGGGATAAAGGCAGCAAGTACAATCTCGGGGCCTTGCTGCGAGACTGTCGGGTCGATAATGTTCATTTCTCCGACGACAATTCCACCCTCGTGTTGCCCTTCAACAACCCTTCCACCCTCGATTGGATGCAGGAAGAACTGAACGTCCCGGGAGTTCGTGATACTATTGAGCAAGCAATCGAACGGTCTTTTGGCACACGGCATCCCTTCCAGGTAACTCTGGCCGGCGCCAACGGAGACGGCGCGAGCCCGAACCGCAGCCCCGTCCAAGACAGCCCACTGGTCCGCACCGCTATGGGCCTGGGGGCCCGCATCCTGGACGAACAATAGGAGGCTCCGAAACCCATTATGATGAACAAGCGCATGATGCGACAGGCCCAACAACTTCAGAACCGCCTCGCCAAGGCTCAGGAAGAACTCGAATCCATGAGCGTCGAGGGTTCCGCCGGTGGCGGCGTGGTCCGCGTCACCATGACCGGCAAGCAGGAAGTCACCGAGGTCGTCATCGAACCCGAGGCCGCCGAGGACATCGACCTGCTCCAGGACTTGGTCGCCGCCGCCGTCAACGACGCCTTCACCCGCACCCAGGAACTGGCCGCCGAGAAAATGGGCGCAGTAACCGGCGGCATGAACATCCCCGGCCTGTTCTAGCCCGGCTGAATGACCGGCCAGCAGAGCGAGGGACCCTCGCCGGAACGTCGCAGACTACCGGAAACCATCACCGCCGGCGGCGTCACCAGATGGCTGACCAGACACCTGCGCGATAACCCTCACGACGGGGTTACTGCCCCCAGAATCCAATACGCTCTTGAAAATTGGGTTGTGCGCGGCATCTGCACGAACAGCGAGGGAAGTACAACCATAACGTACTGGGGATTCGTTCCTGGTAGGCGAGTCATGTTGAGGGTTCCGGTTTCGCTGGACGACGCCGAGATCATAACGGCCACTTTTGACAGCGGAGCCGCCCGAAGGATCAATCAAGAAGGTCGCCCCTGGTTTCAACGCCATTGCCAAAACCTGGAGGTGAGAGATGCAAGTTAGTTATTACCCCGAAGACGATGTGCTCATACTCATAGCATCGCCAAAAGGTGGTGGCGGTGGCACTTTACGAGGCGATTTTGGAGTCATCTTCGCTATAGATGGCGAGGATGAAGGTGACGAGAACGTCACAAGGGTTGACGTTCACGGCGCAACACGATTTCTTCCGCTCGACGCAGAGCGGGGATATAACGCTTCGACCGATACGCTAACGATGGGCGAAAAGCCGACTGACGATTATCGAGTGGTGGACAATGGCGACTTCGTGAGCTACCGGCAATGGTTTGACGATGGGAGTGAATGGGACGTTGTGGCGGTGGACTTGCGTCAAGCGTCGGTGCATCTGGCGCCGGTTCTTGCTGCCTTGCCGCAGCCGGCGCAAGTCAGCAGCGGATAACCGTCGGCGCAGCAGCATAAACATCATGACCTCCGATCCTACTCCGGGTACCACCCGCTCGCTGGGCCAGCTGATCGAACGGCTACACCAGTTGCCCGGCATTGGCCCCAAGAGTGCCCAGCGCATCGCCTATCACATCGCCCACATCCCGGACGATGAGGCCCGCGCCCTGGCCGACGCCATCGTCGCCGTCAAGGATATGCTACTGTTTTGCGATGAGTGCCGGAACCTCACCGACGCCTCGCCGTGCGCCATCTGCGCCAATCCCCAGCGCAACCGCGACCAGATCTGCGTTGTCGAGGAGTCCCGCGACCTGGTGGCTTTGGAGCGCACCCGCGTCTATCGCGGTATGTACCACGTCTTGCACGGCGCGCTGTCGCCCCTCAACGGCATCGGCCCGGAGGACATCCACCTGCCCCAGCTATTCGCCCGCCTCCAGGGTCAGGACAACCCCCTGCAGGAACTCATCGTCGCCACCAACCCTACGTTGGAAGGCGACGCCACCGCCGATTTCATCCACCGCCGGCTGGCCGGCACGGGCATCCGCGTCACCCGCCTGGCCCTCGGCCTCCCCGTCGGCGGCTCCCTGGAATTCGCCGACGAAACCACCCTCAGCCGCGCCCTGGCCGGCCGGAACCAGCTTGAATGACCCAACCTCGAACTTACCGCGCCGTCGGCCTCACCCTTCGCAAGTCTCCGGCCGGTGAGGCTGATCTTGTCTCAGCGCTCTACACCCGTGACCACGGCAAGCTGGACGTGCTGGCCCGCGGTGCCCGCCGGCTCACCAGCAAGCTCATGGGACACTTCGAGCCGTTGACCCTCGTCCGCCTGTCCATCGCCCGGGGCCGTACCCTCGACATTGTCGCCGAGGCTGAGGTCGTCAATGCCTTCCCTGACGTTAAAGCCGACTACGCCAACATCGCCCGTGGCCTCCACGTCGCCGAACTGATCGACGGCTTCAGCGCATCCTCGGCGTCCAATCCCCGGGTGCTGGACCTGGCCTTGCAGACGCTGGACGCCATTGGCAAGCAGCCCCACGTCTCCGACGATGACCATCCCCAGGATCTGCCGCTGCGCTACTTCGATCTGCAACTGCTGCAACTCTCCGGCTTCCTGCCCGAGCTTTACCAGTGCGTCGAGTGCGGCAACGAGCTGGAGCCGGAGCGCCACCGTTTCGCGTCCGGCGCCGGCGGGGCGCTGTGTCCCGACTGCGTGCCCCCCGATGTCATCGTCCGGCCCCTGTCCCTGCCGGCGCTGAAAGTGCTGCGCCTGTTGCACCGCACCGAGTCGGTGGCTCAACTGCCCCGACTGGAGATGCCGGCTGCGGTACATCGGGAAGTCAACGGCGTTTTGAACGAAACCCTGCAATACTGGCTGGATCGTCAACTCCGCTCCCAAGCCTTTCTCAACGCAACCAAATTGGCCTGAATCCGTGTAGTCTGCTGTTGAACCGCCGGCCCGTAAAGGCGTAAAAGTCTGTCATTGCATCCGCCTTCTCCGTATTTGGCCGCGGTGTAGGGGTGAATAATTATTCGCCTACGTTACAGAGGTACATCAATGTTCAGCAAGATACTAATCGCCAACCGGGGCGAAATTGCCGCCCGCATCATCCGCACCTGCCAACGCCTCGGCGTCTCCACCGTGGCGGTCTATTCCGAGGCCGACGCCGGTACCATGCACACGCAGCTGGCCGACGAGTCCGTCTGTATCGGCCCCGCTCCTGTCGTTGATTCCTACCTCAACATCGACGCCGTGATGGACGCCTGCCACACCACCGGAGCTGAGGCCATCCATCCCGGCTACGGGTTTCTATCCGAGAACAGTCAGTTGGTCAATCGGTGCAAGTCCGCCGGCGTCGTGTTCATCGGCCCCACCGAAGAAGTTCTGAACCAGATGGGCGACAAGCTATCCGCCCGTCGCGTAGCCCGCAAGTCCGGCCTCCCGGTGATGCCGGGCACGGAAGAGCCGGTCAGCGATGAAGAGGCCATCAGCAAAGCTTGGGAGTTGGGCTTCCCCATGATGGTCAAGGCGGCCGCCGGTGGCGGCGGCATCGGCATCTACGTCGTACACAGCATGGCGGAGCTGGAGCCGGTCATCGAGCGCACCCGCAAGGTCGCCCAGGCCGCCTTCGCTGATTCCAGCCTCTTCTACGAGCGTTATCTCGAAGGCGCGTCCCACATCGAGGTGCAACTCATCGCGGACCAGTACGGCAACGTGCTCCATCTATTCGAGCGCGACTGCTCCATACAGCGCCGGAACCAGAAGCTCATCGAAGAGACGCCAGCCTCGGCCAAGCTCCCCGCCGAGGCGCGCGGACAGTTGGGGCGCCTGTCCCGGCAGCTGGGCCGCGAGGCCGGCTACACCAACGCCGGCACCGTGGAGTTCCTGGTGACCGACGACGGTCATTTCTACTTCATGGAGATGAACCCCCGCCTCCAGGTCGAACATGGCGTTTCCGAGCTCCTCACCGGACAGGATATCGTCGAACTCCAGCTGTTGGCATCCTCCGACGTTCCCTTCTCCAACCGCCAACGCGACATCCGGGCCAATGGCCACGCCATTGAAGCCCGAGTCTATCCCGAAGACCCCGACACCCTCCTGCCCAACGTAGGAACCGTAACCGAGCTGCAACTTCCTCAAGGTGAGGGCGTTCGCGTGGATACCGCGCTTTGCGTCGGCTACGAGGTTTCGCTACACTACGAACCGTTGCTCGCCAAGGTAATGGCCTGGGGTAATGACCGCGCGGCCGCCATCACCACGCTGGATACCGCTCTCGCCGACTTCCACGTGGCCGGCGTGAACACCAACATTCCCCTACTGCGCGACGTGCTGGCCAGCCCCGAGTTCACATCAGGCCAATACCACACCGGCAGCCTGAACGCCATCCTCGAGCGACGACTACAAGCCAAGAGCAACACGACGACCATGCATCCCAACGGAACCTCCGGCATCCGCCAGGGGCGGACCACCGAACTGGATCCCCGCGCGCTGGCCGCTGCCATCGGCGCTGCGGCCGTTGCCGCCGAGCAGGCGTCTCGTCAGAATGGCGCTGGCGAGTCCGCGTCCCGCTGGCGCATGCAGGGTCGCCGTGATCTGTTCCGCTCGCGGCTGGGGAGCGCGTCCTGGTAAATTGGCCACCATCAGAGTACGCATCGGTGAACAGTGGTACACCGTCGAGGTCGGTGACCTGACCCAATCCCCGGTTCAGGTCACCGTTGACGGTGAGACGTTCGAGGTTGAAATAGAGACCGATTCCGGGCCAACTCCCCCGCGCCGGGGCCGGCCTGCCGGCGGCTTGGCCGTACCTGATGCTCCGACGCCGGCGCCGTCCGGCTCTGCGGCTCCCCCGTCCAGCGTCCCAATCAATGATGACATTCTCCGCTCGCCCATGCCCGGCCGCGTCATGTCCATCTTGGTACGGCCCGGCGATGCGGTATCCGCCGGCGACGAGGTGTGCGTCGTCGAGGCCATGAAGATGGAGCAGAGCATCCTGGCCCACCGGGACGGCGTCGTCAAGACCGTGTTCGTACAGCCCCTGGATTCTGTCAACGCCAACGACCCGCTGGTAGAATTGGAGTAGCTAACCAATCCGAACCCTTTAACCGTCATACCAATGTAAGAAGGCACTCTAATGCCCCAGGAAACTATCTACATCAAGGGCGCCCGCGAGCACAACCTCAAGAACATTGACGTCACCATTCCCCGGGACCAGCTCGTCGTCATCACCGGCGTGTCCGGCTCCGGGAAGAGCAGCCTGGCCTTCGACACCATCTACGCCGAGGGCCAGCGCCGCTACGTCGAGTCACTGTCCGCCTATGCCCGCCAGTTTTTGGGGCGCATGGACAAGCCCGACGTGGACTACATCGAGGGATTATCCCCGGCCATCTCCATCGACCAGAAGGGAGTTTCCAACAACCCACGCTCCACCGTCGGCACCGTAACCGAAATCTACGACTACCTGCGCCTGCTGTTCGCCCGCGTGGGCCGGCCCCACTGCCCCAAGTGCGGCAATCCCGTCGCCCGCCAGACCGTCCAGCAGATTGTGGACGCCATCCTGAGCCTGCCCGAATCCTCCCGCATCACCCTGCTGGCCCCCAAGATTCGCCGCAAGAAGGGCGAACACCGCGAGGTTTTTGAGGCCGCCAAGCGGGGCGGGTTCGTCCGCCTGCGCGTCAACGGCGAGATCATGCTGGTGGAGGACACCGACACCCTGAACCTGGACAAGCAGAAGTGGCACTACATCGACATCGTAATCGACCGCCTCATCATCCGCAGCGATACCGAAGCGAACCGGGTTACCGAGTCGGTGGAGACGGCCCTGCGCGAGGGCGAAGGCGTGCTGACGGTGGGGCGCGAAGGCGAGGATGACCTGACGTTCAGCGAGCAGTTCGCGTGCGTCGCGTGCGGCATCAGCCTGCCGGAAATCGAGCCGCGCACCTTCAGCTTCAACAGCCCCCACGGGGCCTGTTCCACCTGCACCGGCCTGGGCTACCAGCTTGAAGTGGACCCGTCGCTGGTCATCCACAACCGCTCCCTGTCCCTGCTGGAGGGCGCGATCGTGCCGTGGGCGCGCTCCGGGGCGGCCAACTCCTGGTACGCCAGCATGATGGAGGCGGTGGCCCGCCAGTTCGACTTCTCGCCGCACGCGCCCATCCGCGAGCTGACCGACGAGCAGCTCAACATCATCCTCTACGGCGCCGGCAAGCAGCAGGTTTCGGTGCGTCACCGCACCGGGCGGGGCCGCACCTACTCGTGGAAAACCACCTACGAGGGGGTCATCCCCAACCTCCAGCGACGCTACCGCGACACCGAATCCGACCACACCCGCAGCGAAATCGAGCGCTACATGGCGCAGCGCGCCTGCCGATCCTGCACCGGCGCGCGCCTGCGGCCCGAGGCTTTGGGCGTCCTCGTTTGCGGCCGCAACATCATGGACGTAGCCGGCCTGACCATCGGAACCGGGTTGCAATGGGTCCGCAGCATCAAGCCCGGCGCAGATGCGTCCCTCAACGGCTCCAACGGCCATCATCCCACCAACGGACACCATCCGGATGAGCCACTGGCATCCGAGAGCGCGGCGGACACCAACGGCGCCAAGCCCAAAACCCGCCGCACCCGTCGAAATGGAAAGCGCGCCGCTGCCGTGGCCGAACATCCCACCACCCTCACCGAGCGCGAGATGTTCATCGCCGACCAGATCCTCAAGGAGATCGAGGGCCGGTTGCAGTTCCTCGATGGCATCGGCCTGGACTACGTGACCATGAACCGCACGGCGCGCACGCTGTCCGGCGGCGAGGCCCAGCGCGTCCGCCTGGCCACGCAGATCGGCAGCGGACTCACCGGCGTGCTGTACGTGTGCGACGAACCCACCGTCGGCCTGCACCCCCACGACGACCATCGCCTCATCGGGACGCTGACCCGTCTGCGCGACATGGGCAACACCGTCATCGTCGTGGAGCACGACGACGCCATGATGCGCGCCGCCGACCACATCGTTGACCTCGGCCCCGGCGCCGGCGAGCACGGCGGGCACATCGTAGCCACCGGCGACGTGTCGGAGGTCATGGCCAACGAGGATTCCCTGACCGGCGCGTACCTCAGCGGGCGCAAGCGCATCCCCACGCCGGAGGAACGGCGGCCCGGCAATGGCAACGTCATCACCATCAAGGGCGCGCGGGAGAACAACCTGCAAGGCATCGACGTCGAGTTTCCCCTGGGCCTGCTGGGCTGCGTAACCGGCGTGTCCGGCAGCGGCAAGAGCACGCTGATGTACGACATCCTGTACAAGCGGCTGGCCCAGGCCGTCGCCCAGGGCCGGGACCGCCCCGGCGAACACGACGAGATCACCGGCATCGAGCACATCGACAAGGTGGTGAACATCGATCAGTCGCCCATTGGGCGCACGCCGCGCAGCAACCCCGCCACCTACACCGGCGCGTTTACCCCCATCCGCGAGGTGTTCGCCGGCCTGCCCGAGGCGCGCATCCGGGGCTACAAACCCGGACGGTTCTCCTTTAACGTCAAGGGCGGGCGCTGCGAGGCCTGCCAGGGCGAGGGCTACAACCAGATCGAGATGCAGTTCCTGCCTGACGTTACCGTGCCCTGCGAGGTGTGCCAGGGCCGGCGCTACAACCGGGAGGCGCTGGAGGTCACCCTGCGCGACCAGTCCATCGCCGACGTGCTGGCCATGACCGTGGAAACGGCGCTGGACTTCTTCTGGAACTACTCACGCATCCGCAACCGGCTACAGACATTGCGCGATGTTGGTTTGGGCTACATCCGCCTGGGCCAGCCGGCTACGACCCTGTCCGGCGGCGAGGCCCAGCGGGTCAAGCTGGCCACGGAGTTGTCCCGCCGCGCCACCGGGCGTACCCTGTACCTGTTGGACGAACCCACCACCGGCCTGTCATTTGAGGACTGCGCCGCCCTGCTGCGCGTGCTGCACCGCCTGGTTGACCAGGGCAACTCGGTGCTGCTCATCGAGCACAACCTGGACCTGATCAAGAACTCCGACTGGATCATCGATCTCGGCCCCGGCGCCGGCGACCAGGGTGGAAACCTCATCGCCTGCGGCACCCCCGAAATGCTCGCCCAGATCGAAGCATCCCACACCGGACGCTACCTCCGCCAAACCCTCCAACAAACCGAACTAGCCGCCACCGCCGACTGAGCGACCCGCCCGCCAGGTGAACACCATGCCCGACGCAGCGCCATCGCCCGACCCGACCCTGCACCTGCCCAGCCTGGTCATCAAAAACTTCCGCGGCATCGACGAGCTGACGATACCGCGGCTGGGTCGCGTAACGCTGCTGGCCGGCAAAAACGGCGTGGGGAAGACGACGGTGCTGGATGCGGTGCGGATTTATGCCGCCAAAGGCCGCATGCGGGCGCTCTTTGAAACGTTACACAACAGAGATGAGCGCATCGGAGCACTGAACAGAAACGGCTTTGACATCAACACTCTCGATTGGGCAGCGCTATTTTATGGTCGACAAATCCTTGTGGGCCTCCGCCTCTCCATAGGCTCAATATCAGGCGAAAATTCTCTGTCAATCGACGTCGTTCCTCATTCTGAAGACCTGCTGCGTCAGTATGCTCAGTATGAAGTTGACACTCTCGACGATGAGGAAATATTTTTCCTAAAGATAGACGTCCATGGCTATCAGCACATTGTCCCAAGCTCAGCCATTATGGACACGGGCGCTTACGGACACCGCCACAACCGGGTTACTGCACAGATTAGGCGCATGATTGAAAGTACGGACCTCCCGCCTGAATTGAACTGTGAAGCTCTTGGCCCCAACGTCCTAGATAATCGTGCATTAGCTGGATACCTAGATGAGGTCGCACTGACGGATCATGAAGAGCGTGCTATAGACGCATTGAACTTGATCTCAGACTTTGAGGTACAACGCGTCGCAACAGTTGGAGGTGGTCAAAAGGTCATAACCAAGTTGAAGAGCGATAAACGCCCTGTCCCCTTGCGCAGCCTTGGGGACGGCGCAATTCGCTCATTCGCAATCGCGCTTGCCCTCGCCAAGAGCAGCGGCGGTTTCCTCCTCATCGACGAGGCGGAGAACGGCATTCACCATTCTGTCCAACCCAAGTTCTGGAACATGGTGCTCCAGACCGCCCAGCGCAACAACGTGCAGGTCATCGCCACCACCCACAGTTGGGACTGCGTAACCGGGTTCGCTCAGGCCGCTAATGAGTTGGAGGATGTGGAGGGTTTGTTGGTCCGTATTGAACGTGTCCCCATCGGCCTTCGCGCCATCACTTACGACGAGTCGCGTTTGGACTCGATAGTTAAATACGGGATAGAGGCGCGCTGACAGTGATCATTCCTCGCCCTGGCGTGTCCGACCCGCTGCTGGTGGTGGAGGGCAAAGATGACCTGCACGTCATAAGGCATCTGGCCGAACGCAGCGACCCATTGCTGACATTCGGCATACTGGACTACGAAGGTATCGACAACGTACTCGGCAGCATCCACGGACACATCGACACTCCCGGTCGGCCTGCTGTGGGATTCATCGTCGACTCAGACGACGATCCACACCAAACTTGGCTCCGAGTGCGTGGCGAGTTTTCGAGAGCGGCACGACCTATCTCTCTACCGGATTTGCCCGATCCTAACGGCACCGTTATCGCCAGAGACCCTAGTATCGGCAGTCCTCGCATTGGCGTTTGGCTAATGCCAGACAATACCACTGAAGGCGAACTGGAGAACTTCGTCGAGCAGATGATTCCCGCCGGCGATTCGGTTTGGCCGCTGGCGCAGCAGTACATTGACGGGATACCGCCGGTGGACAGAAGGTTTGCCGAAAACAAAACTCTGCGCGCCCAGATTCACGCCTGGCTGGCGGCCCGGGAGGATCCACGGCAGATGGGCCTTGCCATCAGAACCCGCGACCTTGACGTTGCCAATCCCCTCTCCCAGCGGTTTCTCGACTGGCTCTCCCGCTTATTTCGCTAGCCGCCGCTCTCAATCCGTTCCCCGCCCCCGGCCGCCTCCCGTCCCGGCCGCGTCGCCGTCAGCATCAGCAGCGACACTACTGCCAGGTTGACGCCGAAGGCCAGGAACGCTCCCTCGTAGGTTCCGAACCGGTCCACCGCGAGGCCGGCCGCCGTGGGACCCAGCGCCTGGCCGCCCACCTGCGCCGCCAGGCTCCACGCCCGTATCGCTCCCAGGTGCAGCCGCCCGAAGTAGTCCGCTCCCGCCAGCCGCGCCATGATGTGCAGGCCGCCCACGCCGAACCCCAGGAAGAACGCCCCCAGGACGCCCACAGCGATCTCGCTGGCAAAGGCCGTGGTGATGGCGCCGGTGGCGACCACCAGACCCGACGCCGTCATCACGAACCGCGCCTGCGTCTTCTGCGCCATCGCCGAAAAGAACACGCTCGCCGGCACCTGGGATATGGCGAACGTGCTCGCCGTCCACACGGCCACCGACGCCGGCACTCCCTGGTCCACGAAGTGCGGCACCTGGTGCAGCGACACCCCCGCCTGCACGATGAATCCCGCGAAGGCGAACACCATCATCAGCCAGAAGGCTCGCGTCCGCATCGCCTGCCGCAGCGTGAAGTTGATCTCCTCTTGCGCGCTTTGCGGACGCCGGCCCGATCCGCCGGAGGCGGACCGCTCTGAACCCACGCCGCCGTCCGGCTCCAGTCCCAGATCCTCCGGTCGCCTCGCCATCAGCAGCATGGCCGGGATCACTCCCACCGCCACCGTCCAGATGCCCAGGGCGTACCAAGCCACGTCCCAGCCCCATGCGCCGATGACGGCCTGCGCCACCAGCGGCATGATCGACAGGCCCGAACCCTGGGAGACGTGGTTCAACGCCAGCGCGAAGGGGCGCCGCCGCACAAACCAGTTGCTCACCGCCACCGATGTGCCCAACTCCAGCGGACTGGAGAACATGGTGCGCCCAGGCACGTACACCAGATAGAACATCCAGATCTGGCTCACCGCGCCCATCGCCACCGCGCAGAGTCCGGCGATGCCCGACGATATGCCCACCACCATGCCGGAACCGTAGCGGTCCAGCACCGGACCCACCAGTGGCGAGATCACCGCCGCGAACACTCCGCCCAGGCTCACCGCGCCGGCCACCTCTGCTCGCGTCCAGCCGAACTGCTCCGACATCGGCACCACGAACACCGTGAGCACCGCCACCGACATCAACGGACGCGCCGAGTACGATGCAACGCCCGACAGGCCCAGTATGATCCAGCCGTAGTAGAAGGGCGTCGCCCGGGCCGTCCGGGTCTGTAGCGCGCGCATGGCGGCTGATTATAGCACCCGCCGCCGCCCGTTCCTGGCCGAGATAACCTTCTCCCTGGGGCTTTCGATTATCGGTCAACCGGGTTGAGGGCATGGCTACCGCGTTGGGGCGGGCAGGTCCCGGAGGAGGAAGGCGCGGTAGCGTTTGTGGTCGGCCCAAGGGAGCAGGCTAAGGACGATTGATTCAGGCTCGGGGACGTCCTCCTGGCGTTGGATGTCATCAAGGTAGCGACGGAGCCACATAAATCTAGGAAGGCGGAAGCCGGCGTCAGCGATGCGTCCGATGACGTCGGCGGGTTCGGGAGGTTCCGAGGGATCCCATTCGTCGGAGACGGCATCGGCGATGCGGCGGAGCTTGAGGATCGCGAGTTCGGGGGCGAACTTGCGCTTGAGGGCGTTGACGCGGCTGCGGATTTGGGAGATGGTCATGGGGTTGCCTCGGGGTTGTCGGAACTGTGATTTTCGGGATTAGGGGATTTTCATGATTTCCCGCTCATTTCCTCTCATTTCCGTTCATTTGAGTAGGGCGCAGGGCAGGTTATGGCGGCGAATGGGGGTGGATCGGGCGGGTTTTGGTGGCGATGTTGATGGTTTTGGCGGGCAGTTGGGAGGATTTGGGGGAACGGGGGAAATTTACATGGATAAACGGGATGAACGGGATGGATTGGGAGATTTGGATGGTTAAATGGTAAGGATGGGTAGAGGGTAGGGGCAAGGGGGAAAGTGTCAGCGGATTGCCATGCGCCGGATGTGGAGTGCCTTCAGGGTCTTTCAAAACCTCCGTCATTTCCGCTTTCGGGGGAATCCAGAAACTCCTGCGGTCAAGCAACGTTGCAGTTTGGGAACGCTCCTGGATTCCGGATCAAAGCCTGCCCCGTACTTGATACTGGGTCCGGAAGACGGAAATAATCGAAATACCTTGACCACCTCCGACAGACTCTCGACCCGCGCCAGAGTTGCCTCCAGCGTACCTGAGATGTCCAAAGCCATTACCGCTACGGCAGCGCGAGACCTAACGCCATCATGATGGCGCGATTGCCGCCGTGTACCGAGGGTTCTCTGCACCACCGGTTACGCAAAGAGTTCACGGTGGCAATAATCTGTTGGTCTTCGTCCAGGCCCAACATTTCCAGAGCGATCTGGTCTATACGGTGGCGGTTGGTATCTCGGAAAGCGTAGGAAATCGGCTGTAGCTCCAGCGTTGTCAACTCGCCGATATGCTGACGGGCGACTGACCGGGCATGTTCGCCGGCTTCGCTGTCGGCGGTGAAATTGGGAACTGGAAACCCTGCCAGTGCACGTACTTGCATCGTAGCCCGACCCTGTTGAGTGGTCTGGGCGTAAGAGGTTCGCACTATCAGGCTGAACGTGGAATTGAGCCAGATAGCCAGCGCAGACTTGATATCATCATCGGACAGCAGAGTAGTCCAAGCCCGGCCACCCATGACAGGCCGGTCAGATCGAGCCGCTGCCAACGCCTGTGAAGTCAAGCGTAGAGTACGGGAAATGAACAAATCACTCCGCTGGTCGAGCATCCGCCGCAGTTCATCCTCATCATCCGTAGCAGGTTGACCATCGTGAGTTGGAGATACGAGCATTCGCGTTTGCGTCTCCGAGTTCGCTCTCCATAGTGCAGGGTAAGTCGGCAGAAAGTCTGGCGTTATGAGGTCAAAAGTGAACGCGCCGATGACCTCTCTGGCTCCCCTGATGTGACCGACCAGGTGGTGGGTTGGCCCAATGGTTGCAACTCTCTCAAGAGTGGTCATAGGGAGGCTGAACTCCCACCACTGCCGGTTTTCTAAGGAGTACAGCCGGCCAGCCAAAAGTTCGCCGACAATCGTGGCTTGTTCATGGTTTTGTATTCCCGCCGCAAACCACGGGAAACCAGCTGATGGTGGCGTTATAGCCGTCCAGCTGCCAATGCGCTGGCCGCCTTCGTAGAGCACGCCATTGTTGGCGTTCGACCGGCGAAGGTCGTCAATCCATTTAGCGTACCAGTAGGACTCGGTCACCGATTGAGGGACAGCGCTGATGTTCACACAGACGATCCGAGCGGGTTCTTCCACATCGTCTTTTGTACGCCGCGTCGCCACCAGCAGCATTTCGTTCATATAAGTGTCTGCGGACATCATCGTACCTTCGTGGGTAGTGAAGGCGATGGCGACAATCTCCCGGTACTCGCGCTCAATCGTGCGGCGGAAACCTTCCCAAGATTCGGAGTGAGCAGCGGTGAGGGGTAGGACAGTGGCGAAAACACCGTCGGGTTTGAGTTTCTTGCCGGCCAGAGCGGAAAAATCCGCCCCCAGGCCGGCCTGCCCATCGGTCATTTCGTCGCCGGCGTCGCGCAGGTTGTTGCGGAGATGCGTCAGTCGTTTCATGCTGCGTCGGCGTTGCTTTTCGTCAATTCCGGTTACGTCGAACATCCGGCGGTCGCCCCGGGCCCGGGAGTAGGGCGGATTCTGAATTACCAGGTCCTGACTGTGGTGTAGAACGGGGATGACGGTAGGCTGCTCCAAGTTGGTGGTGGCGGTGCGGGCCAACTGGCCGGTTATGTCGGTAATCTGGTCGGATTCCAACAACTCCAGCGAGCCGGTACTGCCGCCCAGGACGGCGACGGCGGCGATGCGGGCGGTGTGGTACTCCGTGGCAATCTCGGCGGTGGACAGGCCAGCGGCGGTCATGTGGGACGCCAACGCGTTGATGTCCAGGCCGGTGATTGACTCCTCCATCATCGCACGATGCAGATTCTCCGCATTGCCACCGGCTGATTCGTGCCGGCGGCGGATGCCGTGATAAGCAGCCCGCAACAACGCTCCCGTGCCACAGGCCAAATCCGCCACGCGCAGGTTGGCTACCGTCGCTTCGGACGCCCAGTCATCCGGCGTCATTCGCGCTACGGCCAGTTGCGCCAGCAGTTCCGCCGTTTCGGGTAGGGTATAGTGCGCTGCCGTCTCTTCCCGGTCGTCCAGCAGGAGGGGAAAGAGCTCTCCGGCAAAGTCAACCCGGTTGCCCAGCATCAGCGCAGTGATGCGTTCCGCCGTGGCGGCAAGCTGAGATAATACGCTGGCTCCAACTGTATCCGGTATGCGGTCGTCCAGCGCGTTGCGCGCGGCGTTGAAAATCGCTCCATAGTTGACGGCGAGTATTTTGTCCCACTCCTCTCGCAAGTCCCCTACGGAAATAACGCCGCCGCCGAGGCCGGCGGAACCGACGTTTCTCAACCAGTTAAGCGAGTTCAAGCCACTCTGGCGCAAGGTCGGCGAGCCGTCTTCCAGTAACTTGTGTAGCCTCAGCGAAGTAAGCCAGATGCAGCAGGCCATGCGCAACCCCTGCATCTCCTGACGCTGGCCCAATATGCCGGCGATGGCTCCAGCGACGCCTGGCGGCATACTACGGTATAGATAATCGGCGAGGCTGTGGATACTGGTTGCGACTTGATTGGCGGTTAGGGACACCAGTGCCGAGGGAGCCGCAGCATACTCGCACATAACTGCCAAGTCATCTACCGTGCCGGTTACGTAGCCTACAGCTGGCCAAAAGCTCACATCAGCATCGGAAAGATCAACCTCGGTTTCATCCCCCCGTATGTTGGCGGACAGGATAGCGTACCTTAGGTTCAAACCTCCCGGCTGCGCTAACTGCTCCCGCAATTCATCGTTTGACCAATTACGTATTTCTGGCGGTGCGCCTACGGCGATGGCGGAACGAACCGGAAACGGTGTTCCGCTTACCAATCGGCCTAGCTTGCGTCGAGCGTCCCCGAATGCCGGTTCGCCCCATTCCACTTCAACCACTACAGGATAAATATCGGGAGGCGTAACAAGTATATCCGGACGTTCCCGGCCTGCATCGTCAAACACCTGTTGCCGCTCTGCGATTATGTGGCGCACGTCATCACGCCAAGCGCGGCGTCTGGCGCGCAGAGCGTCCGCCAACGCTTCGTTGAAAGTCTGCTCGTGCATCAAGCCGGCGGGGCCAGACGGCATATCGGGGAAGTTGCTTTGTGTAGTCATAGTTGGCTTTATACAGTAAAGTCTGGCGATATGTACAGTCCGCCAGCGTCACTAGGCGGGCTTTTCATTTGTATTACCAGCGATATGGCAGCGCAAGCAGCTTCCGGTATCTCATGGAATTGAAACGACCGCTTCGATAGACACTGGGCCGTTGGCGTCGTCCGCGTAAATGCCGTCGGGCAGTGGACGGCCTCGGTCTTCGTAGATTTCCAACACTACTGCAAAGGAGTCCTCCATGTTAACCATGCACTCCGCGATGGTGTCGCCCTCGGTTATCAGCTCCGGGAGCAGCGGTGAGGTAACGGTGTACCCTCCTTCGAGCTGCGGTTCCAGGAGCAATGGTATCTTCGCTATCATCTCTAACAACTCTCGGCGCTCCGTTCGGTTCGATCAGCCTTATTATAATGGCAAGGGGTGGAATTATCTTCGGACATGATATACTGCGGCCAACACGGAATGCGGAGACTGCAATCCTATGACGACTCCGGCTGCCACCGCCCCCGACGACCTTGCCTCCCGCTTGGCCGCCTTAGAGAGCGCAGTCCACGAGATACAGGACGAGCAGCGGGAAACCAACGGCCGCCTTACCGTTGTGGAAACCCGACTTACCACCGTGTCTGAGCGCGTCGCCAACATGGAAGGTCGCCTGACTGCCATAGAGACCAATATGTCGGAAATGCGGGCCGACTTTCGGCAAATGCGGGACAGCCTGTTCCAGATACAGGCCAACTTTAGCGCCCGCTTGGAGCGTATGCAGCAACAGACCAACGCCCGCTTGGACAATATGCGGCAAGAGACCAATGGCCGCATTGAAAGGGTATTCTAGCCCGTGGTGGGTGCCGGCGCCACCTTCGTCGTAGTTGGCGGCGGCATCATTGGCGCTATGTTGGCCATCGCCTTCTAGCCTCAAATCCTCCGGCCACCGTCCTTTGCAACGGCTTCATAGATGCCAGGCTGCCGGGCTGTTGGTCGTTCAGCCGGTCGGGGGATTGAAGGGTGGCATGGGCGGGGGCAGGTCGATGCCTTCGTCGGCAAGGGCTTCTGCTTCCGAGAGTAGCAGGCGGTCGATGATCCTCTGCTGCGAGGGAGTGGGCATAAAGTCCCGGTTAGGTCCCCGTTCCCGGGCTTCCCACAGCAGGGGTATCAGCGAATTAACCTCGGCCAGCAAATCCGTCACCAAGTTATCGCTCAGCCAGTCCTCGTAGTAGTTGTCGTGCAGCTGGTCAGCGATGGCTTGCAAATATAGTATTTGCTGTTGCCGGTACTCAGCGGCCAGCAAGCCAATAATGTCCCGGCGTAGGTTGTGCGAGCGGTGTCGCCAATTGCGGTCTTCGGCGATTGCTTTCACGGCCTGGGCCACGGCGCCGGAGGCTTTGTCCGAAGCTTGCACCCGGTCGGCCATGGTATGCAACTCGTAATTGGCCTGCTCCAACAGGCGACGGCTGAGGTCAGTGTGGCGGTTGGCATTTGCGATGGACATGGCAGATAGGTCTCCTGGAGGCATGGTAGCATAGCCGCCTTGCCGCCTGCGCTATAATGCTCCAATGCAGCGCACCCTCCGGCTGGCACTGGGCCAGTTCAACCCCACCGTCGGCGACATTGCCGGCAACACCGCTCGCATTATCGAGTTGATCGACGAGGCTCGGGCGTCCCACGCCGACCTGGTGGCCTTTCCCGAGCTTGCCGTAACCGGCTATCCGCCCGAGGACCTGCTCTTCAAGCCGTCTTTCCTGGCCGACAACTCCGCCGCCGTCCAGCGTATCGCCGCCGCGTCCCGGGGCATTGCCGTGATCGTGGGCTGCGTGGAGGTGGGCGACGACATCGCCAACGCCGCCGCCGTCATCAACGATGGCCGCGTCCTGGGTTGGTACCGCAAGATGTACCTGCCCAACTACGGCGTGTTCGACGAGGACCGTTACTTCCGCAAAGGCGACCTCTGTCCCGTGTACGTCATCAACGGCTGTCCCGTCGGCGTGAACATCTGCGAGGACATCTGGTACCCCGTCGGCCCCATCGCGGTGCAGCGCGACGCCGGCGCCGAGGTCATCGTCAACATCAACGCCTCGCCGTTCCACGCCGGCAAGGCCGCTCAGCGGGAGCGGATGATCGCCACCCGCGCCGCCGACAACGGCGTGTTCGTCGCCTATCTCAACACCGTGGGCGGGCAGGACGAGTTGGTATTCGACGGGGCCAGCGTGGTCTGCGCGCCCGACGGCGCGGTCATCGCCCGGGGCCCGTCATTCGAGGACCGTCTCATCGTCGCCGACCTGGACGTTGATTCCGTGTTTCGCCAGCGGCTCCGCGATCCCAGGTCGCGCAAGGAAAACCCCAACATCCTCCGCGAGGTGGGCCAGGCCGCCGTCGTTCGCATCTCCGACTACCACCGCACCGGTCGCAGCAATTCCGTCGAGGCGGCTAGGTGTCGGCCCCTGGACGAGGTGGAGGAGGTGTACCAGGCCCTGGTCGTAGGCACCCGCGATTACGTCCGCAAGTCCGGCTTCCGAAAGACGCTGGTCGGGCTGTCCGGCGGCATCGACTCGGCCCTCACCGCCACCGTCGCCGTGGACGCCCTGGGCGCGGATAACGTGGTCGGCGTCACCATGCCCTCCCGCTATTCGTCCGAGGGCAGCGTCGGCGACTCCCAAGAACTGGCCGACAACCTGGGCATCCAGCTCTGGCGCATCCCCATCGAGCCGGCGCATCTGGCGTTCACCGACATGCTGGCCGAGCGTTTCGCCGGCACGGAGGCCAACACCGCCGAGGAGAACGTGCAGGCCCGCATCCGGGGCAACGTGCTGATGACCATTTCCAACAAGTTCAGCTGGCTGGTGCTGACCACCGGCAACAAGAGCGAGATGGCCATGGGCTACGCCACGCTGTACGGCGACATGGTCGGCGGGTTCGCGGTGCTGAAGGACGTGCCCAAGACCCTGGTGTACCGGCTGTGTCGCTGGCGCAACGCGGGCTCCGCTAATGGCCGGCCACTGATACCCCAGGCGGTGCTGGACAAACCGCCCAGCGCCGAGTTGCGGCCCGACCAGACCGACCAGGACACGCTGCCGCCCTACGACGACCTTGACCCCATCATCAAGGCTTACGTGGAGGACGATTACGGCTACGCCGACATAGTGGCCATGGGCCACCGGCCCGAGTGGGTCAGCCAGGTCATTTCCTACGTGGACCGCAACGAGTACAAGCGTCGCCAAGCCCCGCCGGGCGTCAAGATCACGCCGCGCGCCTTTGGCAAGGACCGACGGCTGCCCATCGTCAACCGCTACCGCCAGACGCCCTAGCTCCCCAGTATCTCCCGCACCGGGCAGCTGAACCCCGGCAGAACTTCGCCTCCGTCCAGCGTGTCGTCCATGGTGAGTGTGGCCGTGGGCAGGTCCGGCTGCCGCACCCGTATCGTTCCGGTTTCCGGGTTTATCACCAGCGCCATCCGGACACCGAAGTCCAGCCACATGGTAGCCTTGTCATCAACTTCCCGTTCGGAGTCGGTAGGCGACTTGATCTCCACAACGAGGTCGGGCGGAACGGGGCAGTAACCGTCAATGTCGGCATCCAGGGGCAGGCGCTCCGCGGAGACATAGGCTATATCCGGCTCCCGCACCGTGTCCGGGTCGGTCTCCAGCAACACACCGGCATCGGAGCCGAAAACATGGCCCAGTCCCGCCGGCGCAACGTGGGCATCAAACCGCCCCCCGAGCCGCATTGCTATCTTGCCGTGTCTCACTCCTGATGCCATCGTTTCGTGCAGCACCCCGCGTATCAACTCGCCCTTTACACCCTGGCTATACAGGCGCAACAGGTCGTCAGCAGTCAGCAGCTTGGGTTTCACCGTAGTCATTGCAGCGCCTCCAATACACCGAGCAGTGTATCACGTTCCCTCTGGCTCCCCGCCGCTCTCCTTGTAGGCGTACACCGCGAACAGGGGGTCGCCCGGCGGCGCCATATCGGGATTGGCCAGGCCCCCGCGCACTCCGTTGAACCCGCCGGCGTGGAGCATATACTGCCCTACCAGCTCGATGTGGTCCTCGTCGTTGGTGGAGCGCCAGACGCGCACCGCCTTGGTGGGGAAGCAACGGTTGGAGAAGGTGACGATGAACACGCCGCCGGGCCGCAGTATCCGCGACACCTCGGCGAACACGTCCACCGGCCGGGTCAGGTACTGCACCGACACCGTGATCACCACGGCGTCGAAGGACTCGTCGTCAAAGGGCAGCCCGGGGTCGGCGTTGATGTCCTGCAGCAGGTACTCGTTCAGTTGCGGGTTGTCGGCCATCTCGGTGGCGTTCATGCCCAGGCCGACGATGCGCTGGCGGGGGTGGGCCTCCGGCCAGTGGGTCCGCCAGCTGCTCATCAGGTCCAGCACCTCGGCGTGCTCCGGGATCAGCTGCTGAAACAGCCGGCCGACGGCGGTGATCGCCCCGTCGTCAATGTGCACGACGAGACGGGGCATGGTGTAAAACTGAGCGTCGTTGCTGTCGTCCTCCCGCTGGAAGAACTCCGGCGGAAAACGCTGCGGATCCATCGTCAAACCCAACCTCCTGATCAGGCCAATCCGGCCCTGCAATGGACGAATGATGATTCGACCCTACCCCACCCGGTAGGCCCGTGCCGCGCAGCCGTGGAACATGTCCGCCCGCTCGTCGGCCGAGAAGTCTGCCGACATACGCTTGAAGGCGTTCCACATGACGCAGTACGAGAACGATTCCTTGTCCACGGGGAAGTTGCTCTCGAACATGCAGCGGCCGGGGCCGAACTGCTCGATGCAGTGGCGCATCACCGGGTCGATGGCCGCCGCCAGCTCTTCTGATCCCACGGGCGTTTCCCGCTGGTGGAAGTCGTAGCCCAGCCGGGGCATCCCGACGCCGCCCAGCTTGATCACCACGTTGGGGCACTGGGACGCCGCCGCGATGCCGCCGCGCCAGTTTGCCATCACCTCGTCGGGGTTGGCGGCGTAGGGGCCCGTGCGCATCAGGCCGCCCACGTGGTTGAGCACGATGGTGAGGTCGGGCACGGCGTTGGCGAAGTCCACAAGCTGCGGCAACTGAGGGTGCAGCAGCGACACGTCCAGCGACAGGCCCATGTCGGCCAGCACCCTGGCGCCGGCACGGTAGTCGTCGCTCAGCAACTGGTCCGGCATGGGATACGCGCCGACGATGGGGATCTCCGGGTGCGGGTCCCAGCTGACGCCGTGACGGATGCCCTTGAAACGGTTGGGGCTGGCGGCCTGCAACGCCTCCAGCACGCGGCGCACCTCGGTTCCCAGGTGCAGGTTGGCGTGGCCGACGATGCCGTGGGCCGCCCTGGTGCGGCTGTAAATGCCGCTGGCCGACTGGGCGGCGATGCCCTGCACGAACTCCACCTCGCCCACGGGGCGCAGTTCCATGGGCGGGTCGGCGCGGTACATCGCCCGCGCCTCGATGAACACGGTGGACACGATGTTGTGCCCGCTGCCGGTGTCGGCCTCCAGCTCGTCGAGGAAGTAGCGCGGCTCCACGCGGTCGGTGCGCCCATCCCACAGGTGATGGTGGGGGTCGCAAATGGGCAGGTCCGGCTCCAGCGCCGGTTCAACGGTTTTGGCCAGCCAGTCATTGATGGGAGCAGCCATTTACGACCTCCTTGAGACGTCGTAGCGCCTAACTCTCGTCCACCGAGTACACGCGCACCGCCGTGTCGTGGAACATGGCCGCGCGCTCGGAGGCCGAGTAGCCGGTGGACAGGCGCTTGAAGGCGTTGTACATCACGTTGTAGGAGTAGGACACCTTGTCCACCGGGAAGTTGCTCTCGAACATGCAGCGGTCGGGTCCGAACTGCTCGATGCAGTAGTGGACCAGCGGCGCCATGTCGTTGGCAAGCTCCTCGGAACTCGCGGGAACGTCGCGCAGGTGCCAGTCGAAGCCGGTGCGGGGCATACCGATGCCGCCCAGCTTGATGACCACGTTGGGGCACTCGGCCGCCGCCGCGATGCCCTGCCGCCAGGTTGCCAGCGTCTCCTCACTGTTGGAGTAGGGGCCGACGCGCAGCAGGCCGCCGATGTGGTTCAGGATGATGGTGAGATCGGGGACGGCTTTGGCGAACTCGGCCAGCTCCAACATCTGCGGGAAGTACATCCAGCCTTCGAGCGTCAGGCCCATGCTGGCGAGCACGCGGGCGCCGGCGCGGAAGTTGTCGCTGGACATCTGGTTCGGCATATTGTGGGCCGCCGTGTTCTCAACCTCAGGGTGCGGGTCCCAGGTGACAGAGTGGCGAATGCCGCGGAACCGGTTGGGGCTGGCGGCCTGCAACGCCTCCAGCACCGGCTTAACGCCGTCGCCCAGGTTAAGGTTGGCGTGTCCGACGATGGACGCCGCCGCGCGTCCCGAGCCATACAGCCCGCTGGCCGACGCGGCAGCCAGGCCCTGCACGAACTCCACCTCGCCCACCGGCCGCATCTCCTCGGGTCCGGTGGTGCGGTACATGGAACGCGCCTCTACGAATACGGTGGACGTCACGTTGTGTCCGCTGTTCATGTCGGCGGCGAGTTCGTGGAGCAGGTAACGCTGGTAGGGAATCCGCTCGGTGCGGTAGTCCCAGAAGTGATGGTGCGGGTCGCAGATGGGGATTTCGGGTTCCAGCGCTTCCTCTTGCCGGAGCGCGTGCCAGTCATTGCCTCCGAATGGCATATTCGGGCCTCCTGTGTTCGGTGCTCGTGTTCAGTAAGATGGCGCCGGCAGCATCGGAAAACCGACCGACCACCGACGCCGGAATCATAACACAGGGGCAGGGCATTCCCTTATGCCGGAATGATCCGCTCAACCTCCAGCGCGATGTCCGGGAAGTGTAGGGGAGCCACGCTGTCACCAGGGCCGTAGTACCTCACGATGTTGTATCCAACGCCATCCGGCTCCGTATAGACTTCAACCCGCCGGTCCCGCAGGTTCACGATCCATACCTCGGGGATACCGGCGCGTGCGTAAAGCGGCAATTTTTCATTGCGGTCCGAGTCCGCGGTGCTGTCGGCCACCTCAATCAATAGCAGAACGTCTTGCGGACCCGGGTGGGCCGATGCGTAGAAGTCGTCTCTCCATGCCAGCAGTGTGATGTCTGGTTCGGGTTCGCTGCTGTCGTTCAATCGCACCGGGTTCTGAATCCTGACTATCGCAAGTTCAGCCAGGGCCAGAATCCAAAATCGAGTGAGCCAATCAACGCAAAAGGCGTGACGATTACCTATCGGCGCCATTACCACTATCTCCCCGTCCAGCAATTCAACCCGCTCGTCGGGCCCAAGGATGCCTGCCTCGGCCATGGCGTAGTATTCGCCCACGTTGAACCGACGGCGCTGGCGGGTTTGCGCCACCTCTGCGGGCGGCGCTGCTATCTGCGTAGTCATGTTGAAAACCTCATCCCTATGCTGGCGCGAAATCTGACAGCAGTACGACGCGGCCGGCGTGCTCGGTTCCGGCGAATGTGTTTACGAACCGCGTACCCTCCGTTACCAACGTCCCGTCAACTACCGCCCACTTAACCGCTACGCTGGCGTCACTTACCAGGATCATCCAGCCCACATGGGTCGTACAGCCGCCCGTGATCGCTGTCGCGGTCTTCTCGAATTATCAACCAGCCCGGCTTGTCATCCACTTTGACGCCACGCTCTTGCTGCTGCTCCGATACCTTCTTCCGAAGGCGCGCCAGTTCCTCCACAGCTTCCTTCATCCTGGCGGCCCGCTCCGCTTGGTCAGGGCCCACAGCTTGCTTCAGAATGTAGCGCACTTCGTCCTCCGCAGAGCGGTCGTTGGCAGCAGCTTTTCGCCCCAAACGCTCCATAAATTCATCAGTCAAGCCAGACACCGTTATACTCGCCACGATGCGCCTCCGTGGTGGTCAGCGAGGTTATGATAGCATGATCCTGTTTCCAGGCTTGTGAGACCCTCACCATCACCCCGCGAGAGCAAACCCCATGACCACACCCACGCCGCGCACCGCGCACCCCTTTCGGATGTACGACGCTATCGTGTCCCAGCCCGACGCCATCGCCTCGGTGATTGACTCGCAGCGAGAGCTGTGCGCCGAGGTGGGGCGGACGCTGGCCGGCAAGCGCCGCATCCACGTCGTCGGCATCGGCACGTCGTGGCACGCCGCGTTGGTCGGCGCGTCCATCCTGACCGCCGGCCCCGAGGCGTTTGCCCACAACTCCTTTGAGTTCTGCACCGCGACCCCGTCGGTGAGCGCCGACGACGGCGTTATCGTCATCAGCCACCGGGGAACCAAGCGGTCGTCCTACGATGCGCTGGACGTGGCGGTAGCCAAAGGCGCGTACACCGTCGCCATCACGTCCACCGACCCCGGCCCACGCATCCAGGTGGCCGACTCCGGTATCCGCACCGTGGCGCAGGAGACGTCCGCCGCTTTCACCGTGAGCTACACGACCGCGCTAACCGCGCTGGCCATGCTCAACCTGGCGATGGCGGGGAATCTCAACGACTCTGACAACGGGCTGGCCGACCTGCCCCAACAGGTCGCGCAGATTCTCGCCGCCGAGGACGACGTGAAATCCGTGGTCGGCGACCATCAGGACAAGCGTCGATTCATCTCCGCCGGCTGGGGAGAGAACACCGCCAACGCCTACGAGGTGGCGCTCAAGATCAAGGAGACCAGCCGTGCCGACTGCGAGGGTTTCCAGATCGAGCAACTGCTGCACGGGCCGTTCTGCTCGCTGGACCCCGACTGCCTGCTGACCCTGATCGCCACGCCGGGCGATGACCGGGGCCGCGCTCTGGACCTCACCAACGCCGCCGCCGCGCTAGGTGCTCCGGTTTGGGCATTGAGCGACCGCCCCGATGCTGTTCTTGCGGAGGCCGGCGCGCGCGTATTCCCGTTGCCCGAAACGCCAGCGTATCTGACGCCCATCGCCAGCGTCGTGCCGCTGCAACTGTTCACCTATCACCTGGCCCTGGCGCGGGGGACGCACCCCGACCTGTTCCAGCAGGACGTGCCCGGCCAGGCCGCCGCCCGCGTCCACTACGACCTGTAATGACTCCCTCTCCCTTGATGGGAGAGGGCTGGGGTGAGGGTGAAATCCCCGCCTATCACAATCAATAGGAGACTCAACCATGTCCACCAACGAAGACGCCCAACGCCTGATCGACGAGGCCGCCCAGACCCGCGGCTACACCCTGGAGATGCACCGCATCAACGCCCTGGCGGACCCCGAATGGACGCAGAAGTACGGCGAGTTCATCGAGGCCACCTACACCGGCCAGCGTCTGCTGGACCGCAAGACCAAGGAGCTGCTGCAAATCGTCGTGGAGGTCGCCCTGCGCGCCGACCAGGAGCAGATCCAGGCCCACATGCGCGTCGCCCTCGCCGAAGGCGCAACGCCCCGCGAAATCCTGGAAGCCATGCAGGCCGTAATCGCCCCCATGGGCGCGCTGGCGTTCCGACGAGGTGTGCAGGCGTGGGCTGCCGAGACGGACTTTGAATACTGACCGGCAACCGCCGCGCCTTCACAACGGAGGCCGCCATGTTCATCAAATCGCTGCACCTGAAAAACATCCTGTCGTTCAAGGACACCGAGCTGGAGCTCCAGCCGTTGAACGTCCTCATCGGCCCCAACGGCTCCGGCAAGTCAAACCTGATCGACGTGATCGGCTTGCTGCAGGCGGTGCCGAACGACATAGCCGGGTTTCTGCGGAGCAACGGGCCGACCGGGGATTGGGCTTGGAAAGGACCAAGACGTGAAGAAATTCCTTCCCAGCTCGCCGAGATGGCGGTGAGGTTTGACGATCCGAGGAATCCTTTTAGCTACGAACTGGGACTTTTCGTCCATAACAGTCGTGTTCATTCCTTAGACGAACGACTGGACCTGATGGTAGGAGATGACGAACACGCTACCTTTTTTCGAGCAGATAACGGGCAAGCTCGACTCTGGCAAATTCGGTCCGATGGAACCCCCGCCGACCATAGCGTCAATCCGGTGCATGTGGCAGTTTCCCCCGGCAAATCGGTATTGAGTGAAGTACGTAGTTACGCCGATTATCCCGTAATCACCGAAACCTCTCATATGCTCTCCGCAGTAAAGATATATCGTAGCTGGCACGTCGGCCGCGACAGCCCGGTTCGCCATCCGCAGCGCACCGACGGCGACCCCAACTTTCTGGCGGAGGATTTCAGCAACCTGGCCTTAGTGGTCAACGACCTGCTCAGTCGCAGGCTGGAACCATCGTTGAACGACTATCTCAGCCGGTTCTACGAGTCATACGAAAGCCTGCACCCGCGCATTTTCGGGAACACCATCGAGCTGATCGTCAACGAAGCGGGCATGTCCGGCGCGCTGCCGGCCTCCCGATTGTCCGACGGCACCATCCGGTTCATCGCTCTGCTGGCCATCCTGTGTCACCCGGAACCGCCGCCGCTTATCTGCATCGAGGAGCCGGAAATCGCCATGCACCCCGATTCCCTCGGCCTCATAGCTGAACTGCTGCGCAAAGCCGCTGAGCGGACCCAGATTATCGTCACTACTCACTCACCCGAGTTGGTCAGTCTGCTCCCACCGGAACCAAAAGCAGAGTTCGTAGTAGTGTGCGAGCGAGACGCCGCGGAAGGCACCCGTTTTCACCGGCCGTCGTATAAGGAACTGCGCGAGTGGCAGGACATCTACCAGCAGACGGGCAAGGAACTGGTAGTGTATGGATTGAGCGAAATGTGGCTGAGCGGCGCCCTCGGCGGGGTGAGGTGGTAACTTCGTGATACTGTACCTGGAAGGCGGCAACCATCTTCGCCCACCAATGGCGCAATTCATCCGGCGCGCCACCGGCCCAATCGACCTCAAAATCCAACCCTGCGGATCAAGCGACAATGCTATTCAGGAATGTGCCAATGATGAGCATAGGAACGGGTTACTGCTCATAGACAGCGAAGGTGAAGATCTGCCGCAGTTGACCCAACGTGTGGCGTCTCAAATCGGCGCAGCTAACCGCGCATTCTTCATGGTTCGGAAGATGGAAGCGTGGTTCATTGCTGACCGAAATGCTCTGCGCAATCATTTCGGCGCTGGATTTCGCGAAAGCGCGTTGCCTCGGAACCGGAACGTCGAGGAAGTTTCAATACAGGACATTGACAACGCACTACGCAACGCCACCCGGGAATGCGCAAAGCAACGGTACTCGAAAGGCCGGGACGACGTAGGTCTGCTGAATCAACTCAACCCCAATACTGTGTACAACGCCTGCCCCAACTTCGCCCTTCTTATCGACCACCTGCGCGAATACGCCGCGGCTTGATGGAATGCCCGCAGCGGTTGTTGACCCTCTCCACCGGCGTGCCTACAATCGTAACCTGCCCTGATTCGTAACCCTATGCACGGGAGTCGTAACCTCTATGGACACCGCCGGCGACAGCATCCGAAGTTCTTTTATCCGATTTTTTGAGGAGCGGGAGCATCTGCACATGCCTTCCGCTTCCTTGATTCCCGCCGGCGATCCCACGCTGCTTTTCACCTCCGCCGGCATGGTGCCCTTCAAGCCCTTCTTCATGGGCGAGCAGACCCCACCGCGTCGCCGCCTCACCAGTTGCCAGAAGTCCTTCCGCACTACCGACATTGACGAGGTGGGCGACCACAAGCACCTCACCTTCTTTGAGATGCTGGGCAACTTCAGTATCGGCGATTACTTCAAGCAGGACGCCGTGGCCTTCGCGTGGGACCTCTGCACCGGGCTGTTCGGTCTGGAGCCGGACCGCATGTACGTGACAGTCCACCTGGACGACGACGAGGCTTACGATATCTGGCACAATGAAATCGGCATCCCGCCCGAGCGCATCTACCGCTACGGCAACAGCGACAACTGGTGGGGGCCGGCCGGCCTGGAGGGCCCCACCGGCCCCTGCTCGGAACTGCACTACGATGGTGGCGCGGAGAAGGGCATCGGCCAGCATCCCGAAACCGACGAGATGATGACCCCCGACGACCTCACCACCATGCTGCGCCGCGAGGCCGACGAGGGCATCCCCGCCGAACCCGGCGGCTGCCATCCCAACTGCGACTGCGAGCGGTTCGTGGAGCTGTGGAATCTGGTGTTCATGCAGTTCTACCAGGACCTGGACGGCGTCCGCACGCCGCTGCCCGCGCCCAGCGTCGATACCGGCATGGGTCTGGAGCGGGCCGCCGCCGTGTTGCAGGGCAAGCCCAACGTCTATGAGACCGACCTGTTCCGTCCCATCATCGACGCCGTGTGCCGGCTCACCGGCCGGGAATATGGCGTCAACTCCGACGTTGGGGCCGATACCGACTACGCCATCCGCGTGGTCGCCGAGCACGCCCGCGCCGCATCCGTCCTCATCAGCGACGGCGTGGTGCCGTCCAACAGCGAGCGCGGCTACGTGCTGCGCCGCATCATCCGGCGCGCCATCCGCTACGGCCGGCAGCTTGGCCTCGACCACGCCTTTATGACGGACGTGGCCGGTGCCGTCATCGACCGCTTCGCCGTCGCATACCCCGCGCTGGACGAGAACCGCGACTTCATCCGCCGCGTTGTTGGAATCGAAGAGGAACGGTTTGCAGAGACTTTCGAGCGCGGCAACAACATTCTACGGAATATATTGACCACCACTCCGGCGGAACAACTGCAATACATTTCCGGCAACGATGCCTTCGTCCTGTACGACACCTACGGGTTCCCGCCGGAATTGGTGGACGAGATTGGGCGACGGGAGTATGGGCTGTCGGTGGACATGGACGGGTTCAACGCCGAGATGGAGGCCAAGCGGGAGCGTGACCGGGCCGGCCACCAGGTCACCGGCAGTATGGAGATCGTCACCGCCTACGAGAACCTGGGCGCCGGCCATACTGCCTTCGACGGCTACTACCAGACGTCCATCGAGTCGCGCATCCTCGGCATCCTGCGCGACGGCGAGGCGGTGGGACAGGCCACCCGTGGGCAGCAGGTCGAGGTCGTGCTGGCCGAAACCTGCTTCTACGCGGAGGGCGGCGGACAGGTCGGAGATGCCGGAATCATCACCGGACCAAACGGGCGAGTGCAGGTGGAAGACACGCAGAGCCCCGTGGCCGGCCTCATCGTCCATCGCGGCAAGGTGGCCGAGGGCGACATTGCGTTGGGCGACGCCGTAACCGGGCAGGTTGAGGCCGAGCGTCGGCTGGACGCATCGCGCAACCACAGCGGCACCCACCTGCTCCACGCCGCGCTGCGCTCCATACTCGGCCCCCACGTCCGGCAGGCCGGCTCCCTGTGCGACACCGGACGCCTGCGCTTCGACTTCAACCACGTCGGCGCGATGACCCCCGATGAGCAGCTATCCGTCCAGAGCCTCGCCAACAGCAAGATCCGCGAGAACCTGGCCGTAACCGCCCACGAGACCACCTACGCCGATGCCGTGCGCGAGGGCGCGTTGGCCTTTTTCGGCGACCGCTACGGCGACGTGGTGCGCGTGGTGAGGATGGCCGGCTCCAACTCCGACTCCAATCCCGGCGGCCACGACCACGCCGACCCTTTCAGTTTCGAGGTCTGCGGCGGTACCCACGTCCACGCCACCGGGCAGGTGGGCACGCTGGTGGTGTTGGGCGAGTCCAGCATCGGCGGCGGGATGCGGCGCATCGAGGCCGTGACGGGACGCGCTGCCGAAGAACTGGTAGTCCAGCAGTCGGCCACCTTGCAGGCCATATCCCAGAAGCTACAAGCTCCCGTCCACGAGCTGGAGGCGCGGCTGGACGCCTACATGGCCGACACCGATGCCCTGCGCCGTCGCCTCGCCGAGACGGAGCGGGTCGGCCTGCGCGCCGAAGCTGAGTCGCTGCTGGGCCGCGTCCGCGACGTGGACGGCGTGATGCTGGTGGCCTCCGTAACCTCCGCCAACAACGTGGAATCAATGCGGGAGATGGGCGACTACCTGAAGCAGAAGCTGGACAGCGTGGTGGTGGCGCTGGGCGCGGTTATCGATGGCTCACCCATGATCATAACCATGGTCACACCCGACCTGGTGGGTCGCGGCCTGCACGCCGGCAACATCGCCCGCGACGCCGCCAAGCTCATGGGTGGCGGTGGCGGCGGACGCCCCGAAACCGCGCAGGCCGGCGGCCGCCAACCAGACCGCCTGGGCGCCGCCCTGGACGCGGTGAGCGGGCTGGTGCGGGATGGGCTAAACTGATAGACACACTCGCCGGCAGGAGGACACCATGCGCATCACCATGTCCGAGGAAGGGCAAATAACCATCCCCAAAAGTCTGCGAGAGTATTGCGGCTTCGCGGCCGACGTGGAGCTTGAGCTAATTCTGACCGAAGAAGGAATGCTCATCCGAAAACAGTCGTCGGAGCCGGATCCCATAGAAGCCGTTCGCGGCATCGCCGATGGCTGGGCAATCAAGGAATTCGAGAGCGTCGACGCGTATATGTCGGCAATCCGCGGCTATGACTACGCCGCAGAACTTCGCAGATACAACGATACAACCGATGACCACGGCGGCTGACACCAACATCCTGCTGGACGTGTTCACACCGAATAGTGAATACACCCTTGAATCCGGCGAATCGCTGCGCTTAGCTCGCCAACGCGGCCCCATTTTCGTCTGCGACGTCGTGTACGCGGAACTGGTTCCTGCTTTCGCAAACCGCGCCAACTTGGACGCTGCTTTGCGCACCATCGGAGCCGCGCTCTCACCGATAACCACTGACATCGCATTCGACGCGGGACTACGCTGGGGGCAATACCGGCGCGCCGGCGGCCCCAGAACCCGCATCCTTCCCGATTTTCTGATTGGCGCACACGCCATTGCCACTGCCGACACGCTTCTGAGCCGAGATCGCGGTTTCTATGCAACCTACTTTCCCGAAATGCAAATCGGCTGACTTGACGACATCAAGCGAATCATCGCACCTCCCCCACGCCGGCCGCCTCCTGGCCCTCGACGTCGGCGACCGGCGCATCGGTTTGGCCGTTAGCATCCCGCCCGGCTCGCTGATCCTACCGGCCGGATACATCCAGCGACGCAACCGCCGCGCCGACATCGTCGCCATCCTGGATGCCGCCAACAGCCGCGATGCCGTCGCCATCATCGTCGGAATTCCCTACGATGCCCGCGGACGCGCCGGCGAGCAGGCCCGCAAAATCCAGTCGCTGGTCCGCGCGCTGGAACGCGCGGCCGGCATACCCGTGCTGACGGTTGACGAGTCATACACCTCCCAAACCGCCGAGTCCGAGCTGCGGCAGGCCGGACCTGGCACGCCGCCCAGCCGGGGCGACGTTGATTCGGCCGCCGCGGTGGCCATTCTGCGGGGATTCGTGGCACAGCACGGGCGGGGTTGAACCCCGCCCCGTTTGCTATACTGCCGGCACACCATAGCCGGACGCCATGGCGTCCGGAACCCAAAAGGACGTGTCTCAATGACCACCAACTCACTGCCCGCAACTCTCGGCGAACTGCGCGACAGCGGCTACCAGACCGTCTCCGTGCGCCAGGAAATCCGCCGCAACCTGATCGCCAAGATCCGCGCCGAGGAGCCGGTGTTCCCCGGCATCATCGGTTTCGACCAGACGGTGATCCCGCAACTGGAGAACGCCATCCTGGCCGGCCAGGACATCATCCTGCTGGGCGAGCGTGGGCAGGCCAAGACCCGCCTCATCCGCGAGATGGTGAACCTGCTGGACGAGCAAATCCCCACCATCGAGGGCAGCGAACTCAACGACGACCCGTTCAATCCCATCAGTCCCGACGGGCAGCGTATCGTCGCCGAGCTGGGCGACGCCGCGCCCATCGCCTGGATGGAACGCGACCGCCGCTACTCTGAAAAGCTGGCGACCCCCGACATATCCATCGCCGACCTCATCGGCGAGATCGACCCCATCAAGATCGCCGAGGGACGTCACCTGTCCGACGAGACCGCCATCCACTACGGCCTAGTACCGCGCACCAACCGGGGCATCTTCTGCATCAATGAGTTGCCCGACCTGGCCGAACGCATACAGGTGGGTCTGTTCAACCTCATGGAGGAGCGCGACGTCCAGATCAAGGGCTACCGCATCCGCATGCCGCTGGACGTGTTCGTCGTGGCCACCGCCAACCCCGAGGACTACACCAACCGCGGACGCATCGTAACTCCCCTCAAGGACCGCTACGGCGCACAGATTCACACCCACTACCCCCGCGCCATCGAGGAAGAGATCGACATCATGGAACAGGAACGCAACCTGTTCCCCGACGAGGACAAGGTGTACGTACCGTCCTTTATGACCGAGATCGTGGCCGAGGTAACGGCGCGGGCGCGCAACAGCAACGAGATCAACCAGCGCTCCGGCGTGAGCGTGCGCGTGTCCATCTCCAACTATGAGACCCTCATCAGCAATGCGCTGCGCCGCAGCATCCGCCAGGGCGAAGCCATCGCCTGCCCGCGCGTCAGCGACCTGCCTTATCTCATCGCATCCCTGGGCGGCAAGATCGAGCTGGAAACCTTCGGCGAGGGCCGCGAGGACCGGCTGGTCGAAGACCTCACCAAGCGCGCCACGCTGGCCATCTTCACCCGCTACTGCAACGTGGACGATCTGGACGACATCGTAACGTCCTTCGATCTCGGCAACGCCGTGGAAACCGGCAGCGACGTCCCTGCTACCGCTTACGCCTCGGCCCTTCAAAATGTCGATGGCCTCGCATCCATCGTTTCCCGCCTCACCGGCGACGACCAACGGCCCGAGGTGGTAGCGTCGGCGGTCGAATTCGTGCTCGAAGGACTACACCTCAACCGCCGCCTCAACTGCGCCCGTACCCCGGCTGGCGGCTACCGCTACGCCCGGTAGAGCACAGTCAGCGTCAACACCTAGACAAGGAGGCTTGAAATGAGTACTCAGAACGTTACCGCTGTCCGGCCGGTGACGCTGGAAGAGTACGCTGCGCTGCCCAAGCATCCACGCTATGAACTAGTGAAAGGAACGCTGATTAAACTGATGACTGCTTCAGAAGGACACGAACATACCAGCTCGCTGGTCAACTGGCGCTTGTCTGATCACATTTTCCCCAACGGCTTGGGACGAGTGTACACCAGCAACCGCGGCTACGTGACCGGCCCGGACTCTCCAGCCACCTCCCGGATGCCCGACGTTTCCTTTGTGTCCAACGCCCGCTTGAACCAGCCGGAACTCGCTGGAATGCTCTACGACGGCGCGCCCGACCTGGCCGTTGAGATACTCTCCGACAGCAATACCCTATCACAAATAGCGCAGAAGATTGACGAATACCTCAACGCCGGCGGCAAGGCCGTTTGGGTCATCGACATCGACGCCCGCACCCTTACCGTGCATACCCCCGACGCGCCGCCGCTCGTCCTGACCGACGCCGACACCTTGGACGGCGGAGACTACCTCCCCGGCTTCTCCTGCCCTGTCGCCGACCTGCTGCCGGCCATCGCCTCACAAACCGGCCAAGCCTAGACCAGCGACGCCCTCCGACCCAGCGTAATCCCGTCGGGCAGCGCGATGGTCGCCTTCAGGTTGCGGAACAGCAGGAACTTGCTCACCGACAAATCCACGCGCTCGGCGTAGTCTGCAATGCCCGGCGCCAGCAGCAGTTCGATGTCGCCCTGCTCAGCACGTTCGTAGGCGTCGAGGTTACGACGACGCCGCACGTTGGTATCGACCGATACCTCAACGGATTCGCCGCTTCAACCCTTCCAGCAGATCAGGTCGATCACGGCCTGCCCGCCCCGGTTGCGAATCATTTGGGCGGCCTCAGGCGTTATTTCCAACTGAGCGGTCATGTCGTTGCCTTCTAATCCAGCGGTTGCCCGTCCCAGGGAGCGTCAGGGTCTAGATACCTGCGGGGAATATCACCCCGCAACGCCGCGCGAAATTCATCGGCGCTGTTGAATTTGAGCTGCTTGATGGCGATGTCGCCCATCAAAGCGGCGCCAACGTTCCTATCACCGTGCGAGACCATTGTCGATAAGTTCAGCCATTCGTGATAGAAATAGACATGATCCCGGTTGCTCTGGATGAACCTCATACGACGCAGTAGGCGAATTAGCTCACGGGTTTTTACGTTAGCTATTCTGGGCACCGGCAACCACAGCAATCCGACGAGGCGTAACCTGACGGAACCAATGCTCCACACCGTCGGCGGTCAGCTCGGCCACCAGTTCTGCCATTTCATCCTGAGCTGCCTGGCCCGCCTTGAGCCTTTCCGGTATATGCTCCAGGAAGCAGGCGATGCTGTCCGCAACTTCAACCAGCGCGTCCTCTTCCGTATCCCCCTGACCGTTGGCGTGGTTCAGAGCGGGGAAAACCGCAGCATAGCAAGTAGAACCGTTGGACAGTTCATCTTGCCAGACCACAACTTCGCATTCCATGGCGGCGCCTCCTCAGTAGCAAATATTATACGTTTGGCGTCCCGTCAGCCGTTAGCAGCAGCGCGTTCCGGGCCTCGATGGCCGCCGGATGCACCGGGACTCCCTTGTCCAGCAGCCGGGCGATGTTGTTGGTGAGGAACATTATCATCGCGGCCGGCAGGTCGGTTTCGGCCAGTTCTCCCATTTCCGGCTGCCACGGGTAGCGCTTGAGCTTTACGGGGTCCAGCTTGTCGGCCAGGAAGATGATGTGTCCGATGGTGTCGCCGCCCGTGGGGTTGCCGGTGGTATGCCAATAGATGGCGTCATAGAGCTGAGGATGGTTCAGGCCGTCCTCGCGCTTGAGCAGTTCCGCGCCCACCATGCCGTGCAGGATCGCCGGGTTGCGCCGCTCGTAGTCGGTAACGGGCGGCAGGTCGTAGTCCTCCATCCGTAGCAGGTTCTCCGCTCCGGAGAAGTGCTTGGTGGCGTCGTGGGCCAGCGCGGCCAGCCCCACAGCGTCGGCATCCTGCCCATGCTTTTCGCAGAGGCCGCGGGCAATCTGCTCAACGCGTTGGCAGTGCTCGCAGAGCGCGGGTGGCAGTCGGCGCATCCGCCGATGGATGCGGTCATACACGCGGCCGGGAATTTCAATGGTGGTCATGGAATGGACTCCCTCATTGCTGCATCGGAATGTCTCCGGGCCAACCGCGTCTAAGCGCCGAAACAGGCGCCAATTCTTCGTTGACAGGATCAACCGCCAGCGTCAGGATCTGTAGCGTGGTCGCGCCGATACACTGGCCGCTTTCGTCCGGCCAGAAAGCTACGGGACAGATGCTGCTGAAAGTCTCACCGGAACGGACCGTGATAGAAATCCGAGCGAGGCCGCGGGGGCATCGCAGGGTGGTTCCATCGGCCAGGACGTAGTCCATCGGCCGTTCCGTGGCCGGGATATGGAGTTGCTCCAGCAGGTCCGCAGGAAAGGCGGATTCGGTGGCGCCCGTATCCACAAGAGCAGCCACCGGGCGCGTATCGCCCCCGGTGATGTTTCCGATGTGGATATCGACCGAGAAATCTCCCATCGATTTTTCAGCCCATGTCGCCCAGAGTGCGGCCGCCGAGCAGGTGCATGTGGGGCCAGGCGATGGTCTGGCCGGCATCCTCGCCGTTGTTCATAACCAGCCGGTAACCGCTGATGGTAACGCCCTCACGCCGGGCCATCTCCGCCGCGACGACGAACAGGTGGCCCATGATGCCCTCCATCGCCGGGCTGATATAGTCCAGGCCGTTGATGGGCATGTTGGGGATGATCAGCAGGTGCACCGGCGCCTTGGGATTGATGTCGCGCACCACGAAACACCGCTCATCACGGTAAATTACGTCGGGATGCAGCGGGTCGCGGGCCATGGCGGCGAAGGGCGAACTGCGGGCGGGGGTCATGGTCATGGGGAAAACTCCTTCTTGTTCAAACATAGTGAATAAATCATCACAAGACGATCTCAAATCCAGGTTCCGACATTCGTCGCTTGAATGTATCGAAGTCTTTGAGCGGATTATCGTGAATGACACCCAATATTGTGCTCAAAGCCATGCTCAAACCTTCGTGGTCGTTTGCGCTGATGGATTTGTCAATCACATTAAAGCATTGTTCGATCACCAAGTGCCGTTCTGAGAAGACATGGTCGAAGTACGCTAGTATTACATCCCTCTCCTGATTGAGCGCATGAACAATGGTGTCGCGGTGTGCCCAAATTTCCTGCCGCTTGGTTTTTTCGGATTCCAAAGTGGACATATAGTCCGCAACGCTTTGGATCAACACTGCTGCGCTCTTGGCACCAACGGCTGCGATGATTCGAGACGTCATGCGTAATGCTCCTGCGATCCTACGGGTTCGTCAACAATCGCGCTGAGAGATTTAGCAATCAGAGCTAATTGGTAAATCCGCCGGTCCGGTACCTGTCGGCGTGTAAAGAGTCGTTTGACCACCGCGAAGAATCTTTTGAGCCAGCCAACCTGCTCTTCCCGTATAGCGTTATTCAAATCTTGCGTAAGTTTTGTGGTCGTTGTCACTAACTCGCAGACCCTCAGCTGTATAGCCTTCAGCTGGGCCATCTCACGATCAATCTTGGCGGTCTCCACAGCTATATCCGCAACAACGCCATCAGCCCGCCTTTCCGCCTTAGAACCCACAACTTCGGCGCCAACGGCTATTCCGGCAAGTACGGGCAACGCAAAGATGCCGGTAAGTACCGCAGCCCCGCCTGCCATCCCCAGCCCGCCGGCGGCCAATGCGCCCCCGCCTAATGCAGCCAGTGTGGCATTGGTGGCTGCTGCGCCAGAGAGCGAAGCTATAGCGGTCCCTGTGGATGCGGCGCCAACTGCGCCCGTAATACCATACGCGCCAATCGCGGACACCGCGCCCACGGTTAGGCCGGTTGCCAAGCTCCCGCCAGCCATAGCGGTCAATTGGGCATTTTGCTGCTCTATCTTGGCGAGTTCATGGAGCGCAATTTCGTGTGTAATGATCTCGTGTGCGCCCATTCTGGCTTTGCCGATAATTTCGACCGCCTTTTCCAATGACTGGACCGCCGTGATACGAGCCTGCCCCAGTTCATGCACGTCCTGCTGTACCAAGTCCGCGAATGCCACGTATTGTGCATGTTTGTACTGATAATCAGATTGCGCTTCTTTGACACGCTTGTTGGCGTCGATCGTCTTCTTAATGCCGTTCCATACCGGTATCTTCATGGGCTGTATCCTTTCTCATCATCCATAGCTAGGAAATCCGCTACCCGGTCTTCTCGTTGTACACTCGAATCATCAGGGATCTATGCACCTGATTAGCGCCGACTTTGCGAATGCCAAATATTCGTCTGAGATCTTTCCTCTGTATCCGGTGAGACGTTCCTGGGCGGAAACTGATCTGACTTGGTATGCAATAGCGAACGCCATCTGTTCAGGAGCATCAAGTCTTACGGGTATGATTTGCCTCGGGTTGCTACGTGGTAGCTGATCTACGGCTAGGGCGGTTACCATTTCTGTGCCCCGGTTGGACGTAAGGATCAGGAGATCGCCCTCGTAACTCAGCCCGCGGGCGTTCGGTATAGATGCGGACCATAGACTGCCCGGACATATTACATGTCCCGAGGCTGTGACGTACTCGTGGTTGTCGTAATGCAGGTCTCGCGCTAACCCCTCTTTGATGCTGTCCATTTCGTCGGGCCTAGCGGCACCGATGTAATCTCCGATTTTAGTGATGTGAACTGACTTGATATGTCGTACGTAGGCGTGTGAGTTCGTGTCTTCAATTTCCACGGCCCAATGCACCGGGTGGTTGGGAGGTGTGCTGGTTAGGGGGACTACTATTGCGATGCGTTGGTTGTCAATCAGGCCTTGCCTTCCCACGACAAGTACGGGGTGTTCTCCGGATAGTTCGTGTCCTTCTTGGCTGTGGCCTTCGCAGTTGTAGATGCACCCGGTAGTCACTTGGGCCATCGAGCAACCTCGTCGGTGTATCCTGCATCCGCGATGGCCTGATCCCTTGTCATGGTGTCTAAGTCGGATGGATCCTCAGTAACGACCGGCGCCAGACTGTCCACTATGGCCAGATAGAGTGCGCTGGCCGCCGTATCGTATATCTGGCAGGCGGCGTAGGCGTTGCCGAGGCTGATTTGTTCCTCGTTCAGGCCGGCAATCTTCGAGCTCAAAAGCCGGAAATGTTCAGGTTCAGGCCACCTTTTCAAGAGGCTTTCGATATCATTGTTGGATAGGACGCACTCGCGAGCGGCAGAACGGAGAGCCGGTTTGGCGGCTTTCTCGATGATCTCTGCAATGGATCGAGTTACGAGTCGGACCGTATCATCATCGCATCCAGCCGTTTCAAGGTACTGAATCCTTCTGTCGTTACTCATGCACGCCATGAGACGACAATGAGCCTCCGCCTGAGTTGCCCAGTCGGCTTTGGAGAAGGAATCCGTATGTTCGCTATGCCTCTGGACGATGCCGGCGGTGGTCTCTAATGTTATAGCCGGTGGTGACTCAATAGGGATGCTAGTCACAATAATTCTCCCCGGTGTCTTTGAAATGCTAGGCTCATCAGGGTTTGGTAAGTCGGATTTTACCCTTACGCCGCCTCGATTTCCTGTAGCGCGATTTCCTTGTGGTCGTGGACGCTACCGTAGGATAGCTCCTGCACCTTGGCGCGGCGGGTGTACAGTTGCAGGTTGTGCTCCATGGTGAAACCGATGGCGCCGTGGCACTGGTGGCCAAGCGAGCATACCCGCTGATAGGCTCCGCTGCACCACGCCTTGGCGACGGCGACTTCACGGCGGGCCGGCTGACCCTCGGCGATGGCCCACGCCGCCTGGTATGCCACGTGCCGCGCGCCCTCAACGTCGGTGGCCATGTTGGCGCAGTGATGCTGCACGGCCTGGAAACTGCCCACCGGCCGGCCGAACTGGGTGCGCTGCTTCACGTATTCGACGGTCATATCCACCACTGCATCAGCGCCGCCCACCATCTGGACGCAGTGTGCCGCGGTGGCCCGTGCCAACGCCCGCTCGATGACCGGCCAGCCCTCGCCGACCTCGCCCAGCACGGCGTCCGCGGATACCGACACGTTCTCCAGCCGGATCTCGCACAGCCGCTCGTTGCCGATGGTGCTGACCTGTTCAATCGCCACTCCCGACGCGCCGGACGGGACGAGGAAGAGGGTAATGCCTTGCGCCGGGTCGTTGCCGGCCGGCATGGTGCGGGCGGCGACGATGATGGTATCGGCGGCGTGGGCATCGGGGACGAACAGCTTGGTGCCGTTGATGACATAGCCGTCGCCGGATGCACTGGCCTGGGTCTCTACGCCCCATGCCTCGGTGGTCGCCGACGGCTCGGTGAGCGCCAGGGTGAGGCGCACGGTGCCGGCGCAAACGCCGGTCAGGATGTCCTGCTTCTGCGCGTCGCTGCCGGCGTCCAGCACGGTCAGGCCGCCCAGCACGACGGTGGCGAAGAACGGCGCGGGCAGCAGGGCGCGTCCCATCTCCTCGACGAGCACCGCCAGGTCCAGGAAAGAGCCGCCGGTGCCGCCATACTGTTCGGGGAAAGGTATGCCGGTCCAGCCCAGGTTGGCCACCTGCCGCCACAGGTCTTCGCTGTAGCCCTGCGGGTCGTCTTCCAGTTCGCGCACCAGCGTGAGCGGGCATTCCTGGGCCAAAAATTCGCGGGCCGAGTTCTTCAGCATCTGCTGAATCTCGCTGAGTCCCATATCCATAGGGAAAAGCCTCCCGCCGCGGCGCAACAGGAACCGGTCAGCCGGGCGAAGCAAAAGGTTGTGAAAGCGCAGCGAGTATAGCGCACCGGGCCGGGAGCGGCAATCGGCGTTTGCCGCCCAGCATTGCCCCTGTGTACAATGCGTCAATCACCCCTGCCGCCCAGTCTCATCCCACGGAGGTGCCCCATGTACCAACGGCCCACCCTCAGCCTGTCCCAGGTCCGCAGCGCCATGAACGCCATGCTGGACCAGGCCCAGCAGGAACCCGACCGTCCGCTGGCCATCGCCATCGTTGACGCCGACGCCAAGCTGCTCAGCTACGCCCGCATGGACAACTGCCGCGCCCTGCCCCAGCGCATGGCCGTCAGCAAGGCGTACACGTCGGCCATGTCCGGCTCCGACTCCGACGCCTACGCCCAGCGCCTGAAGAACGAGGGGCGCAACATCGCCGACTTCGGCGACCCGCAGTTGGTAGCCGTCCAGGGCGCCGTCGTCGTCCGCGACCCCGAAACAGACCTGGTGCTGGGCGCCATCGGCGTCAGCGGCCTCACCGCCCAGGAGGACGAAGACCTGGCCCGCCTGGGAATGCAGGCGATGGGCCTGTAGGCTTGTTACGGCATGCTGCGAACCACGCATGAGGCCAAGCCATGACCGCCGTAAATGCCGCTGTCAGCGAGATTGAACAATCGGCCCAGTCGCAGGATTCCGGCAATCTGCTTATACGCCGGCTGAAAGTCAGCGGGATGCTATCCTTCGGGCCGCAGGGCATTGACCTGCCCATGGAACCGTTGAACGTGCTCATCGGCCCCAACGGCTCCGGCAAGTCCAACTTCATTGAGGCGCTGGCATTGCTGCAAGCGGCTCCGCACGACCTGTCCACCCCGGTACGCCGCAGAGGCGGCATTTCCGAGTGGCTGTGGAAAGGCGAAAATCCCCAGGAGCCTCCCAACGTCAATGTAGTAGTTAGCTACCCTGCTGGCCTCATGCCGCTGCGTCATCTCTTGCTCATCGGCCAGCAGGGCGAACGGTTCGAGGTTAGATACGAGAGCATTGAGAATGAACGCCCGAGCGCCAGTGCGGAACGCGCCGTTGTCTATTACGTTTCAGCATTGGATACACGGTCTTCCGATGGAATGGCATACCCGATTATCAATGAATTAATAGGCGAGCCAGGTGGCCAACGCAGGGATCGAAACCTCCGTCGTGAAACGGTGCTTCCTGACGCATCTATCCTTTCGCAGAGAGAAGACCCGGATCGCTACCCGGAACTGTGGTGGTTGCAACAGCAATATCGCCAAATCCGCCTGTACCGGAATTGGGAGTTCGGACCGGACGCGGGACTGCGCCGGTCGCCCCAGGCGGATGAACCCAGCACTTTCCTAGCCGAACGCGGTGAGAATTTGCCGCTGGTGTTGTCCACGCTGCGTGGCGACCAACGCCAGGCATTCGTCAAATCGCTGCAACAACTCTACGACGGCATAGACAATTTCCAGGTGGAGGTCCGTGGCGGACGCGCCGAACTGTTCGTCGTCGAGCGTGGCGCGGGCGGACGCGAACGCTACATCCCGGCGTCACGCCTGTCCGACGGCACGCTGCGCTACATGGCGCTGGCCGCCATCCTGCTCGACCCTGAGCCACCGCCGCTGGTGGTCATCGAGGAACCGGAGCTGGGATTGCACCCGGACGTCGTCCTGAGCATTGGGAGGATGCTGGTCGAAGCATCCCGTCGGATGCAATTGGTGGTTACCACACACTCGCACGGCCTGATAGACGCACTGGATGACTGCCCGTCCAGCGTGGTAGTTTGTGACAAGCACGATGGTGAATCCGTGTTCGAGCGGCTTGATCCCACCTGGCTGAAGGAATGGCTGGAACAATACAGCCTTGGCAAACTGTGGAGCGCCGGCGACCTGGGTGGCAATCCATGGTGAGAGTCCGGATTTTCATTGAAGGCGGCGGCACAGCATCGGACGAAGTTTTCACGGAAGGATGGAGAAAGTTTTTTGTCGCCGCCGGCCTGTTGGGCCAAATGCCACGAGTTGTGCGCGGGGAAGGACGCGAACAAACCTTTGACAAGTTCAAAACCGCACTGCAACGCCGGCGTCCTGACGAATTGCCGATCCTGCTCGTGGACAGCGAAGGACCGGTTGCTGCCGGACACTCCCCATGGCACCATTTACGCAATTGGGACAATTGGGAACGACCACAAGGCGCTGACAACGACAGCGCCTATCTCATGGTACAAATTATGGAGACGTGGTTTCTCGCTGACCGGGAAGCGCTGCGCGGTTTCTTTGGCCCGCAGTTGAACGAAAATCATTTCAGGGAATGGCCAGACTTGGAAGAGGTTCACAAAGACTCTGCTCTAAACGCTCTAGAACGGGCCACATCAAATTGCCAGAAACCGTACCGGAAAGGCAGGGTTTCTTTTGAGCTCTTGGGGCAGATTGACCCGCAGCGCGTCGCAGAAGCCTGCCCCCACGCCGGCCAACTCATGGACTACCTGCGCGGGCTATAATCCATAGTGCCGCGACAAGTCAAAACACTCCCGGAGGCCCCACCCATGCCCAACCCGCGCGCCGAATACTCCCCCATCTTCGACCGGCCAAAGCTGACGCTGCCCGACGGTGCGAAGGTCGCCGTCTGGTTCATCATCAACGTGGAGGAGTGGGACATCGGGCAGCCCATGGCGCGCACGGTGCTGCCCTCGCCCCAGGGCGCGGCGGTGTCGCCCGACATCCCCAACTACTCCTGGTACGACTACGGGATGCGCGTGGGATTCTGGCGCATGAAGCGCATCCTGAACGACTTCCACTTGCCCTGCACCATCAGCCTGAACGCCGCCGTGTGCGAGGAATACCCGCAAATGGTCCAGTCCTGCCTGGACAGCGGCTGGGAGCTGCTGGGCCATGGCTACATCCAGCAGGTGCTGCACCGGGAACCGGACGAGCGCGCCACCATCCGCAAGACCATCGATGTGATCCGCGAGTTCAGCGGCAGCGCCCCACGCGGATGGATGGGCCCCGGCCTGGCCGAGACCTACGACACTCCCGACATCCTGGCCGAGGAGGGCATCGAGTACGTGGCCGATTGGGTCAACGACGACCAGCCCTACGAGTTGAAAGTCAAGTCTGGCCGGCTTGTGGCCCTGCCCTACACCGTAGAGCTCAACGACATACCCATCTACCTGGTGCAGCACCACTCCGCGCCCGAGCTATTCCGCCGCGCCAAGGACTCCCTGGAAATCATGCTGGAGGAGGGCGAGGAAAACGCGCGCGTCCTGTGCATCTCAATGCACCCCTACATCACGGGCGCGGCCCACCGCATCGGCCACTTCCGCCGCCTCGTCGAATACATCACGCAGCAGGAAGGCGTAACCTTCTGGACGGGCAGCCAGATACTGGACTGGTACAATGGACAGGTGCGTCAAACCGACTAACGAGCGCTCTGCACGCTCGCCAACTGCCTCAGATCCGTTGATAACACGTTCACAAGTGGTTGACTACCAAGAGTATTGGGTTGAAAGCTGCGTCTATAACTGCTGCTTGACCGTTGATAACTGTTGCCGCCCTCAAACTGGTCGGATAGGGAAATCCCGCGGCGCCGCGTTATCAACACCCGACTCCCAGACGTTCACGTATCCATCAACGAGTTATCAACAACACCGCCCGCTGCATCCAGAGAGTTACCAACAATATCAACGTGCTTATTGTGATTATTACGACTATATTTAAAGGCCCGGAATATGATTGATACCGTAAGAATTAACGTAAAAGCTGGAAACGGCGGCGATGGCTGCATCAGCTTTCTACGTCTCAAGTACCAGCCCCGTGGTGGACCGGACGGTGGTGATGGTGGCGATGGCGGCAGCGCCTATATTGTAGGTGACAACTCCATCAACACGCTGCTGCACCTCAAGTTCAACAGCACCTTCTACCTGGAGCGGGGCACTCACGGCAAGGGTAAGAACCAGCGCGGCGGGAACGGCAAGGACCGGCACATACCCGTGCCCATGGGCACCGTGATCTGGCGCATGAATCCCGACGGTAGCAAGGACTTTCTCGCCGACATCACCTCTGACCAGCCGGTCCTCATAGCCGAGGGAGGCAAGGGTGGTTGGGGCAACGCCCGGTTCGTGTCGTCCACCAACCAGGAACCGATGCTCTCCGAGTCCGGCAAGAAGGGCGATTATTCAGTGCTGTGGCTGGAGTTGAAGTTGCTCGCCGACGTGGGCCTGCTGGCCAAGCCCAATGCCGGCAAGTCCACGCTGATCTCTCGCTGCTCTGCTGCCAAGCCCAAAGTTGCTGACTACCCCTTCACCACCGTGGAACCGGTGCTGGGCGTCGTCACGCACGGCGGCCAGGACTTCGTGATGATGGAGATTCCCGGCCTGCTGGAGGGCGCGCACCGCGGTATCGGTTTGGGCCATCAATTCCTGCGGCACGCTGAGCGCGCCCGCGTGTACGTGCATCTCATCGACGGCCAGTCCGACGACCCTGCCGGCGACTTCGTGATGCTTAACCGCGAGTTGCGCGAATTCAGTCCGATGCTGGCCGCGAAGCCCCAGGTCGTGGCCGTCAGCAAGCTCGACACGACTGAAACTTACGAACTCCGCGACGTTATCGACGAAGAGCTGCGCAAGGCCATCGCCGGCATGGACGAATACCCCTCGAGTCCCGAAGATACGCCCATCCACTTCATATCTGCGGTGTCCGGCGATGGCATCGAAGGGCTCCTGGGTCAACTGGCCCATATCCTCTCTGAGGCACCGCGCACCGGACTGGACGAGGCGGAGTGGGAGGATGAACCAGTAGTTGCAATAGGCGATACCGCCCGACGGGAACGGCCACCTCTGGGCTTCTATCTCGATGGCGACGTGTACGTGGTTGAATCCGAGCGTCTGGAGAGCCTCACCGGTCGCGCCGATATGCGGGACTACCGCGTCATGCTCCAGCTCTGGCGCGAAATGACCCGCTTGGGCATCGCAAGGCAACTGGAAGAGGCGGGCATCGAGGCCGGCGACACCATCCGCATCGGCAACGCCGAGTTGGAGTGGTTCTAGTGGTGGATGGCAATTCCAGCCGACGTATCGGCATCCTGGGCGGTACCTTCGACCCGCCGCACCTCGGCCACCTGCTGATCGCCGAAACCGCCCGTGTCGCGCTGGGGTTGGAGTCTGTGCTGTTCATCCCGGCCGGCGAACCCTGGCTCAAGTCGGGGCAGCGCATCACCCCGGCGAATCATCGCCTGCGCATGGTGCAGTTGGCAGTGTCCGACAACCCTGACTTCTGCGTGTGCGACTGCGAGGTACGGCGCAGCGGGGCCTCCTACACCGCGGACACTTTGCGAGAGCTGCGGTCTGCCTACCCCCAAGATACTGAGTTCTACTTCATCGTGGGTTCCGACGTGCTGGCCCAGTTCTACCGCTGGAAGGAACCGGAAAGCATCCTGGAGCTGTGCCGGCTGGCGGTGATTGAGCGTCCCGGAGCGTCGGCTGATAACGTATCCATTCTGGCCGATAGATTCCCGGATGCAGTGGCATCGGGATCGGTAATATCGGTGGCCGGCCCACGCGTCGATTTCAGCGCGTCGGAGTTGCGTCGCATCCTGGCGGAGGGCCGGTCGGTGCGCTACCAGGTGCCCGACGCCGTGGCGGAGTACATCAAGCAGCACGAGCTTTATCGGAACTGAAGATTACCGGAGCGAAATAGATGACAACCGACCAGGGGAAAATGGTGAATCGGCTGCTGGAGTTGGCGCTGGAACGCGGGGCCATCCGCTACGGCGACTTCACCCTGTCGTCGGGCCGCAAGAGCACGTACTACTTTGATGGGCGCTTGCTGAGCCTCGACCCGGAGGGCGCGTACCTGCTGGGCCACTCGCTGTTGCCCCTGCTCACCGACGCCGGCGTGGAGGCGGTGGGTGGCCCGACCCTGGGCGCAGACCCCATCGTGACCGCGGTGGCTACCGCATCCTGGCAGCAGGGCAATCCTCTGCCGGCGTTCATCGTGCGCAAGGAGGCCAAAGACTACGGTATGGCCCGCATGATCGAGGGGCCGCTGCCGCCGGCCGGCGCATCCGTGGCCATCGTCGATGACGCCTGCACCACCGGCGGGTCGCTGTTTCACGCCATCGACGCGGCGGAAGCGGCCGGCTACAAAGTTGGCTTGGTGCTGGCCGCCCTGGACCGCAACGAGGGCGGCAGCGACGCCATCCGCGAGCGGGGCTACCCCTTCTCGTCCCTGCTCACCGCCGGGGATGATGGGCAGATACGCCCCGCGTAGCGGCCTCCTTACACAGAAACGATGTTGAGTCCCGGCAGCCGCCCGAAGTGCCGGCGGTTGTTGCTCAGCAGCGTCAGGTTATGCCGCAACGCAGTGGCGCCGATCAACAGATCCATGTCAGGGATAAGGGTTCCCAACGCGCGCAGCCGGGCGCGCTCGGTGCCGAATATCCGGCAGACGGCAATATCCAGATTAATGACGGGGAATGGCCTCAGAAATCGGTCAATGCCCTGTCGCCATGCTCGGGATCGTAGCTGTTCGTCGGTCCTTCGTAGAGTTCGGCTAACGATACGATGCTGATAGTTATGCCTTCCGGACGCAACGTATCCAGCTGCTGTACTGTTCCAGAATGCTGGTTCAGGTAGCTTATGGCCCAGTCGGTATCCAGCAAATACCGTAACGATTCACCCCTCGGGCGCGCAGTATATGCAATCACAGTCGAAGCCTCTATGGCGAGAGGTGTAGATATCCCGGATCAGCTGGTCAGCGTCAATGCTGCCTGCCCAGCCGCCGGCAGATGCCATGGATATTTTTCGCTGTTCCTCGGGTGAGAGGTTGTACACGTCGTCAAAGGTGAGCAGGATTTCATCTCCTTCTTCGAACGCGACCGGCTCCAGCGGCACCAGCACGCCATCGGTGAACTTCGCTTTTATCGTTGTACGCATTTTTGGTCCTTCTGCGATTAGCGCCCCGGCTTTTCGCCGCCAAACAGCAGCGGCTGAGCCGTGATTTCTGCGCTCACTTCGCCGACACCCTCCGATTCTACGCTGAGCCGCCCGCCGATCTCAACGGCGCGGGTGCGCACGTACCCCAGGCCGATCAAGTCCGCACCCTCCTCCGTCGGAACCACTGTCGCTGAGGTCACCAGTCCCATCGCGTCGCCCGCTTCGTCGGTGAGACGCGCGCCCGGCAGAGTGGACGCAGCTTCTGACACATCGCCGCCGTCCGATTCAAACCGCAGCGTCACCAGATACTTCTGCACCTTGTGGTAGGTGTCCAGCCGCGCGATTACTTCCTGCCCGATGTAGCAGCCCTTGTGGAAGTCGATGGCGCCGATCAGGCCGGCCTCCAGCGGGTTGTAAGTGTCGCTCATCTCGGAACCGTAGGCCGGCTGACCGCTGGCAATGCGCAGGGTTTCGGCGGTCTCCGCGCTGATGCTCACCGCGCCGGCGGATTGCAGGGACGCTGTGGCGCGGTCTGCGGCGTCCGGGTCTGAAAAAAGCAGTTGATGAATGGGCGGATGCTGAATATCGTCCGGATCTGTGGGCAGCGTCACCCGCAGATCGGCAACCGGCTGAGCGCGGTCGAGAATTTCGCCGGCCTCCGGCCCCGCCAACGTCAGCATCACGGTGTCGCTGGTTACGTCCTCAACCTCCAGGTCCTCCATGATGGTGTACTTATCCAGGAAGTCGATAACGTTCTGCTCCTGGCCCGGGCTGGTGAGCATTAGCTGATGATCACCGCAATGGATGACGTACGCCAGGTCAACGATGCGTCCCCGGTCGCTGGTCAGCACGGTTACGGCCACCTCGCCGGCTGCGCCGTCCGGGTCAACCAGGTTGGTGGACAGGCGGTTGAGCAGGTCGCGGGCATCCTCGCCGGTAAGCCGGAGCCGGCCGGCATTGCTGGGAAAGACTGCCGCCCGCTCTGTGGCGGCGCGGAATTCCTCGGCCCGTAACTCCTCGGTGGTCTTGGTATCTATCGTAGCGGTGGTAGTCATCGTGGACCTCATAATTGGTAGGGGCGGGTTTCAAACCCGCCCCTACGCCGTTGCCTGTATGTAGAGTAGGCCGTGTGCGTCAGACGGCAAACGAGGTGCCGCAACCGCAGGCTTTCTTAGCGTTGGGGTTCTCGAACACGAAGCCCTTGCCGTTCAGCCCGTCGGAGAAGTCGAGCTGCGTGCCCACCAGGTAGATGTAGGACTTCTTGTCCACCATCACCTTGACGCCATATTGCTCGACGATCTTGTCCGACTCACGTTCCTGGTCGGTGATGTTGAGGTCGTAGGTGAGGCCAGAACAGCCGCCACCCTTGACGGCGACACGGAGTCCGACGTTGTCGGTGATGCCTTCTTTGTTGGCGAAATACTTGATCTTTTCGGCGGCCTTCTCGGAAATCTCTACGGTGAGCTCGACGCCGTTCTGGGTGATAGGCATGGGAAAGGAACCTCCTCTCGGGAGTCTGCTTGATATGTTGATTTTACGCAATTTGCGTCGCGGGCGTCAATCAAGTACGCGGAACTAATCAGTCTGCAAGGCCCGCAGTGGAATTTCGTACCAGTGGACAGCCCCGTTCGCAATCAAACCCTGTACATCGAAATCATTTCTGACGCTGGCGATTACGGGACGCGATGGGCGGCGGGTGAACTTGTTCAAGAGGCTTGCGTTCCTGGCCGCTCGGTCCGTATCGCGTCGGTCGGCAGTGTAGGATATTTCGACTGCGATGTAGTTGGTGAGGAACGAACTGTCTTTTGCCTTTATCACCAGGTCGGCTTTCGCAAAGCTTTCCAGTTCGTTTCTGGCGACGCCGGTGTCCGCATTTTCACGAACCATGTCCAGCAACTCGCCGGCGGAGAGCGTCCGCTCGTAGATCAAGTCCAACCCCGAGGCGATGACGTCGGCGCGGCGGATGGTTTCCGTGCGAGCGTGGCCGCCCTTTACCTCCGCGATGTCGCCTTGTATCGTGTTGAGGCGTCGGTCAACTCGCTCGAAGTGGCGGTCAACGTCCTCGAGGCGTCGGTCAACGCGCTCATTGAACTGGCGCTGCTCCTCGTTGACCTGGCGCTGTTCTTCAATGAACTCCTTAACCAAACCCGAAAGGTTTTCCAGCCCTTCGCTCAGCCGTTGCTGCCCTTCGGCCAGGCTCTGAATAGTAGGTTCATTCTGGGTTGACATGATCGAGTCCTTGACGGCGCGGTCAATTGGGCCATTTTAGCACAACGGGCGATGGCTACCGCCCTAAAACAAAGGCCGTTGCGGATTGTCCCGATCCACCGGCACCACGTTGGCGATGGCGTCGAACCAACCCTCGATGCTCTGATACGTCCTGTGATTGAAGTTGCGCAGGAACGGGTGGTCCAGGCCGCCGTCCTCGGGGTCGGCGTACATCAGCACCGGCCGTGCCGGCTCTGCGGTGTGCGTGGCGTACATCAACTCCGAGTACATGCCGGTGGACAGCCGGCCGCCCATGGTGATGCGGTAGGCGGCGACGCACTGTGCCTGTTCCACCATGGTCAGGTCCCGGTGCCGTACCTGGTTCTCCATGTCGTCCCACACCTCCAGCGCCTCGCGCGGGTCCATCGTCATTGGAAACGCGGACGACAGACCGTCCTTGAGGGTGCCGGCGTTGTCCAGCGGCCAGCGGGCTTCGTCAGCGGTGATGGTGATTTCGCGCACGCCGTCGGCATACGCGGCCTGCGCCTTGTCGAACACCTGGGGCGTTCCCTCGTCCAGCGTCAGGGGATCAAACACGATGAAGCGCCGGTGCAGTTCCCGCCGGATGCCGTCAACACTGTCTCGACGGTCAGCCTCGTATCGAATCGCGGTGATGGGGAAGCTGGAATACACTACCGGATACCTCCGGCGGTGAAATATGAGCCGGTACAGCATCTCGGCAGGATGCTTGACGCTGACAACGTAGTGGGGAATCATCCGCCGCTCGTACAGGTTGCGCGCCAGCAGGTCTGCCATGGCGATCTCCGCCGACCTCCAGGCCAGAATCTCGCGGAGGCGCAACTGGAAGTTGGTATGCCGCTCCGCATCCCGACGCGCCAGCGCCGCCCGGATGTCCAGCATATCGTCCACCAGCGTGATGATGCAGTCAGGACGCCACCGCCGGATGGTGGGAATGTCGATCAGCGAAAACTGCCGACCGCTGGTGTAGTAGGTCAGGTGCGTCGCCAGCAGGCTGTGGCGCGGGTCCAGGTCCTCCATCTGCTCGGCGATGGCCAGGCCGGCGCGTTGCCAGGCTCCCAGCTGATAGCGCGGCCGGAACGCGGCCAGGGTGCTGGCTAGATCATCGCCCTGCTGCTCGAACACGTCCTCCACGCTGGCGGCGAAGAATTCCCGCGGGTTCGGTCCAATCAGCGGGTCCAGGTACCCGTCGGCGCCGGGGGATGCGCTGATGTCGCCGTTGGCGCACAGGCGATCCAGCAGGTTGGCGACGACGATGTCTTTATTGACGCCGGAGATGCCGGCCAGCAGAGCGCGCATACCTCAACGATGCCCCTTGCCGGCGCATCTGTCAAGGCAACGGCGCCCTTCGTTGACAACTCTCTGCGCCCTGCCTACTATCGCCCTCACGCACTCGATACGGCAGGTCTGGCCATGAAGGCATCCTATTTCGGTTGCATGAGCTACGCGGACCGGGACAAGTTTCCCGCCGGCTGGCCCGTGCCGCCGGCGTTTCACGACCCCGAGGTCTCTCAACGATCCTACCGGGAGGGCATGGCCGAGTGTGAATTGGCCGAGTCCCTGGGCTTCGACTGGATCAGCCTCTCGGAACACCATTACTCGGGCAACCGTACCACGCCCAACCCGGCGGTGATGGCCGCCGCCGTCGCCGAGCGCTGCAAGACGGCTCGCATCGCCCTGCTGGGCCAACTGCTGCCGCTGAGCAATCCCGTCCGCGCCGCCGAGGAAATCGGGATGCTGGACAACCTCACCGGCGGCCGGCTCGTCGCCGCCTTCATGCGCGGTACCCCCGGCGAGGACCAGGTGTACGACCTGAACCCGTCCGAGGGACGCGAGCGTCTCATTGAGGCCATGGACCTGGTGCTCAAGGCGCTCACCGAGCCGCAACCCTTCTCATGGGAAGGACGGCACTACCAGTACCGCACCGTGTGTGTCTGGCCCCAGCCGGTGCAGCGTCCCCTGCCGCCGCTCATCGTCGCCACCCGCAGCCGCGACACGGTGAAATATGCCGCCGCCAACCGCCTGGGCTTGGGCATCTCCTACGACCATCCCGACGACATGGCCGTAACGGTGGAACAGTACCGGGACTGGTGCCACGAGGCCGGCTGGCAGCCCGCTCCCGACGACATCGTGTACCGCGGCGGCATCTGCCTCGGCGAAACCGATGCGGAAGCGCACCGGCTCAGAAATCGCGTCGAAGCCGCCGGCGGAGGCAGTGGCACGTTCATCGGACGTTCGCTGTCCCAGGCGGTACAGGCAGCCCGCGCCGCCGGCCAACCCAGCGGTCAACCCCCGGCGTCGCCCCCACGCGCCCGCACCGGCGGAACCATCCGCATGCTGAACTTCGTCGGCAGCCCCGACACCGTGGCGGAGCAACTGCGCGAATACCACGACAAATGCGGCGTCGGCGTGGTCGATCTGGCCTTCCAGCAACCCGGCCTCAACCACAAGGACGTCATGGCCGAAATCCAACTGTTTGGCAAAGCAGTGCTCCCCCAAATCAAGGAATTCTAAATTACTCGCGAGGCGCTATGACTGATTTCAACACCGGCTCGGTACATGCCAACGGCATCGAGTTTCACTACCTGGAAATGGGCGACGGCCCGCTGGCCATCTGCCTGCACGGGTTCCCCGACCACGCCTATTCGTTCCGCCACCTGCTGCCCGACCTGGCCGCCGCCGGATACCGCGCCGTCGCGCCGTTCATGCGCGGCTACGCGCCGACTTCCGCGCCGGCCGACGGGCGTTACCACTCCGCGCTCATGGCCCGCGACGCTGTGGAACTCATCGGCGCGCTGGGAGCGGAGCGGGCGTATCTGATCGGCAACGACTGGGGCGCCGGAGCCGTCGTCGGCGCAACCGCCCTGGCGCCGGAAAAGGTCATCAAGCTGGTGACCATCGCGTCCGGACGCGTTGACCGCGAGCTGAGCATGGAATTCGAGTACCTGCGCGGCACGTGGCACGGCTTCTTTTTCCAGCGGCCCGAAGCCGACGAGATCGTCGCCCACAACGACTACGCCTTCGTCGAAGGCTGGTGGCGCTGGGCCTCGCCCGAGTGGGACATACCCGCCGAGGCGCTGGAGAGCATCCGCTCCACCTTCCGCAAGCCCGGCGTGGTCCAGGCCGCCCTCGGCTACTACCGCGCCCGCTACGACGCCTCCCAGGTCGATGACCAGGTGCGCGCCGACCAGGCCGTCATCAGCGCCGGCCCCGTCACCGTGCCGACCCTGGCGCTGCACGGCACGCGGGATCGCCCCAGGCGGCTGGAGTCCTTCCTCAGTTCCGGCATGTACGAATACTTCAAGGGAGGACTGGAAAAAGTAATCATCCCCGGCACGGGACACTTCATGCACCAGGAACGCCCCGCAGAGGTCAACCCCAAAATCCTCAAATTCCTCCAACGCTAAACCCCGCCAACGTAGGGGCGAATGATTATTCGCCCCTACACCTGATAAATCAAAAATCCCGTTCATCCTGTGGATCCATGCGAAATGAAATGCCCGACACCATCGCCGAGGTCCAGCAGCAGGTCGTCGCCTGCCGCAAATGTCCTCGGCTCGTCGAATGGCGCGAGGAAACCGCCCGCGTCAAGCGTCGCATGTACCGCGATGAGGACTACTGGGGTCGTCCCCTGGCCGCGTTCGGCGACCCCGACGCGCGCCTGCTGGTGGTGGGTCTGGCTCCTGCCGCGCACGGAGGCAACCGCACCGGCCGCATGTTCACCGGAGACCGCAGCGGCGACTGGCTGTTTGGCGCGCTGCACCGGGCCGGCTTCGCCAACCAGCCCGAGTCCATCCGGATCGGCGACGGGCTGGAACTCACCGGCGCGCTGATCACCGCCGCGGCCCGCTGCGCGCCGCCGCAGAACAAGCTCCGCCCAGACGAGCTGACCGCCTGCCGCCCCTACATCACCCGCGAGATCGAGTTGCTGGCGGATCTCCGCGCCGTCGTCGCCCTGGGCCGCATCGCCTTCGACGCCTTCCTGAGAGCGTATGCCGCCGCCGGACGCACGCCGCCGCAACGCAAACCGCCCTTCGGCCACAACGTAGCCACCCAACTCCCCGAAGGCGGCCCCATCCTCATCGCCTCCTACCACCCCAGCCAGCAAAACACCCAGACGGGGCGGCTGACGGTGGAGATGCTGGACTCCGTGTTTGCGAGGGCGCGGGCGGCAGTGGGTGTCCGGGGTTAAGTATCGTTCTGCGTCAACTGGTACTTTTGCCATATGGCGAATTCGCGCCATCCGGTCGGGAATCCCATACTGTGTTGCGGCACGGAACTATACGCTGCGAGTAAAGCGAGCAGACGCGCCGGCCAATCTCCGTTTGGAGTGATAATCTCTATCAGATGTACGATGATGACCAAGGCGTTATAAACTTTCCGGTCAGCGCTTTTGTTGAACGCAGTGGCAAATTCCCTGGAACCGCCCAACCTGCGCGGTATTCTCAAACCGGTCCGTATCTTCTCATTCCATATGGGCTCATGATGCGCGCACGTGTTCCGTAGTGAGGTCAGGTGCCTCAGGATGCTCGTGAGGGTCGCTTCATCTAGTCCGTACTTGCTTGATATGGATTGCCGGATATTTTTATCGACCAGGCTGGCATACCACCTCGATAGATTACCGAAGGGCATTGTCGGCGCAATATCCCAAATCCTGGCTCTTTGGAAACCCGTACCGCCTTGCCCTCGAGCCTGGTCGTAGTTCCTCCTGAGTTCTTGCAGGTTGTCGTTGTAGTACCTCGGGTCAAATAGACTTGCGTCCGAATGCGCGAACTCTCCCTTGCTTGATCTCTGTTCCACATGAAGCGACCACTGGTTGCGCACCGAGATTTCAACGTAACTCAGGGCCTCCAGCAGCAGAGAGCGTAGGCGCTGGTCAAACATATACCGTGTCATCACCCGGTTGAATGACGTGCCCGAATGAAACGGGGCGGCAGCGCTGGAGTCTGACTGGAACGGCAGCCAATAGGAGATTAGCCGATGGTACCCGATGTGAGCCAGGCATCGGGCCGCAAAATCGACGTCGGGCACTGCCATGCCGCGGTCAACCAGACTCTTTATCTGGTCCGCGATGGATGTCGGGACGTATGCGAGTTGGCCTGTCATGTTAAGACAAAAATGTCCCCCCCTGGTGCGCCGATCTTACGAGAGGCGTGGGAGGGTTCTGTCAAAGTTAGGATAGCGTCTTTGCCGGTTTTCGTCAATTACGAATACGAATCATAACGACTCCGCCGAAGACCGCTCCCCATCCAGCCCAAAGAGCCGCCTCAGCTATGTCGTCCTGTGCTGCACAAAGTAGTTGGCCTCATGGCTTCCGCTTATCCTGAGCACGTCGAAGGATGACTTCTCAATGGGAGCATGGTTCGACAGGCTCACCATGAGCGTGTCCCCACGTCTTACATGCTAAAATCCCCGGCACCGCAACCTCATCAAGGAGCGACTCCCCGTTATGAAGTATGACTACATCGTGGTCGGCGGCGGTTCCGCCGGTTGTGTCATGGCCACCCGTCTCTCCGAGCAGACCGACAAAACCGTCATCCTGCTGGAGGCCGGCCCCGACTACCCCGACTTCGAGCATCTGCCCCAGGACCTCAAGCAGGGCAACAACACCTGGCTCTCCGCCTACGGCCCCCACAGCTGGGACCTGCGCGGCCGCGCCAACTCCTCGCAGAGCGAGCCGATGGTCATCCCCCGGGGCTGGGCCATGGGCGGCTCGTCGTCCATCAACGGCCAGGTGGTCTTTCGCGGCATCCCCGAGGACTACGACCTCTGGGCCGAGTGGGGCAACGACGAGTGGAAGTTCACCGACTGCCTGCCCTTCTTCCGCAAGCTGGAGAACGACTGGGATTACGGCGGCGACGACTTCCACGGCTCCGAGGGGCCGCTGCCGGTGCGCCGTCCCAAACGCGAGGACTGGCTGCCCTTCAACGCCGCCTTCTACGATGCCTGCGTCGCCCTGGGCATCCCCGAGCACGCCGACCAGAACGCGCCCGACTGCTACACCGCCATCTCGCCGCGCCCCATGAACAACATCGACGGCGTGCGCATGAGCACGTCGCTCACCTTCCTCAGCACCGCCCGCCATCGCCTCAACCTCACCGTGCGCGGCAACATCCACGCCCGCCGCGTGGTTCTCGATGGCGATGGTTTGACCGGCTCACCACGAGCGGTTGGAGTGGAGGTGCAGAGCGGCGGCGAGGTCTTCACGGTGGAGGGCAACGAGATCATCCTGTGCAGCGGCACCATCGGCTCCGCCCAGATCCTGCTGCTGTCGGGCATCGGCCCGGCCGACCACCTGCGCGAGGTGGGCATTCCGGTGAACCACGAACTGCCCGGCGTGGGCAGGAACTTCCGCGACCATCCCGCCGCCTACATCCTGTTCCGCGGCGACGGCGAGGAACCCGACACCTTCGCCCCCAACATCCAGGTCGGCCTGCGCTGGAGCGCCGACGACTCGCCCACCAAATCCGACTTCCAGATCACGCCTACCCTGATGACCAGCGAGCACCGCCCCGCCAGCGTGTCCTACGACGGCGCGGGCTTCCACTTCGGTCTCAGCGTCGGCCTCCAGAACGCCGTCGGCTTCGGTCGCCTGTCGCTCCAGTCCACCGACCCCGCCGTCCAGCCCGACCTGGACTACCAGTTGTTCAGCGATCCCTACGACCGCCAGCGCATGCGCCAGGCCGTCCGCAAGGCTCTGGAAATCGCCGAAAAACCGCCCTTCAGCGACTTCATCGTCGAGCGTCTCAACCCCACCGACGCCGACCTGGTCAGCGACGACGCGCTGGACGCCTGGATCCTGCGCAACGCCTACACGCAGCACCACATCGCCGGCACCTGCAAGATGGGCCCCGACAGCGACCCCATGGCCGTGGTCAACCAGCACGGCCAGGTCCATGGCATCCAGGGCCTCCGCGTCGCCGACGCCTCCGTAATGCCCGACGTAATCCGCGCCAACACCAACGCCACGACGATTATGATCGGCGAGCGCGTCGCCGAGTTCATCAAAGCCGGCGTGTGACCCTCGCCCGCACCGTACAGTAGGGGCGAATAATTATTCGCCCCCGCATCTTTTCTTATGCTCCTGCGTCGAACTCTATACGACGCGCCGGATAGTCGTAATCCATTCGTACTCTGTTCAGCATGTCTCGCCCCAGCAGCGACGGCAAGTAATCCGAGCCGGGACTCGGCGGGGCAATGTATAGATCAATGTCAAACTGTCGCCATTCCACTCCATCAGGAAACAGAATCACGGCCGGCTCACGGTAATAAGTGCGTGTCCCGGCGATGCCACGATGCTGCACCGGGTTGACCAACTCCGGGATAGGAACAAGCAGGCTATCTCCATCGTTCGGAGACAGCGATGTGGCGGTGGCGCCAGTGTCAACCAGAAAGTCTATCCACCCGCTAGCGTTCAGCCGGGGAACCCGCACCCACCCTTCTACGTAAGGCCGGCCTCTTTCGTCAAAGTAGCCGATAATCATAAAATCCAGGGCGTCGGGTCGGTGTCCAGAAACTCAATCGCGTTGCTGCCCGGAGGCGTGTCCAGTTCCTCGAATTTTGCTCTCAAGTCCGCCAAAGTTGGCACAATCAACAGCTCGCCGCTTTCTGTCAGGGCCACCCACTGGTCAGGATATTGCTTTATCAACTCCGGCACCATGGCCGCCAACCGTTCGCGCCGTTCTCGGTGCTCCTTAAGCTGCTTGCGAAGGAAGTCCCCACCGCCAAGGCTCACAATCAGCTCGTCGTCGTCGGACAGTAGTTTGCTGGTCGCCGTCTGTACCTGTTCCCACTCACTCGGCTCAACCATAACTTGCCTCCTGTCCCGCGTTATAATCTTGGCGCGCAGCCCCATTCTAACACTGCCAGCCCCGCGAACCTCCGCGTCTCTTGCGTAAAGCCCGGTCAATCGTGCCATGTCCATACAACCCGAAACCGTCGCCGCCCAGGCGGCCCACCACCCCGACTCCGCCACCGGCGCCGTAGCTCCGCCCATCTACCTGTCCACCACCTTCGAGCGCGACCCGGACGGCGAATACCCCCGGGGCTTCGTCTATTCCCGCTCGGACAACCCCAACCGGCGCTCGCTGGAGCATCTGCTAGCCCTGCTGGAGGACGGTGATTCCGGCGAGGCGGTGGCCGCTGCCTTTGGGTCCGGTTCGGCGGCTACGGCCACGGTGTTTCAGGCTTTGGCCCCCGGTGATCACGTCATTGCGCCCGACGACTGCTATCACGGGACGGCGCGCCTGCTCCGCGAGGTGTTCGCGCCGTGGGGTTTGCAGAGCACTTTCGTTGACATGACCGACGCCGGCAACGTGCGCCGCGCCGTGCAACCCAACACCCGCCTCATCTGGGTGGAAACGCCATCCAACCCGTTGCTCAAGATCACCGACATCGCGGAGATGGCATCCATCGCGCAATCCACCGGCGCGCTCTGCGTCTGCGATAACACCTGGGCCAGCCCTATGCTGCAACGGCCTCTGTCACTCGGCGCAGACCTGGTCGTCCACTCCACCACCAAGTACCTGGGAGGGCATGAGGACGTAACGGGCGGCGCGGTGGTCAGCGCGTCCGACACCGACTTCTTCCAGCGCGTCCGCCTCATCCAGAACGTGTACGGCGCCGTGCCGTCGCCGTTCGACTGCTGGCTGACCCTGCGCGGCATCCGCACCCTCCACGTCCGTATGCCCGCCCACTGCGCCAACGCCGGCAAGATCGCCCGCTTTCTGAACGACCATCCCAACGTCGCCGCCGTTCACTACCCCGGCCTGCCGGAGCATCCGGGCCATGCCGTTGCCGCCGGCCAGATGGCCGATTTCGGCGGTATGCTGTCCTTCCAGGTTGCCGGCGGTCGAGAGTCTGCCATGCGCGTCGCCGCCAACGTCCGCCTGTTCGTGAGGGCCACCAGCCTGGGCGGAACCCAGAGCCTCATCGAGCACCGCGCCTCCATCGAGGGGCCGGACAGCAAAACACCGGATGATCTGTTGCGGGTGTCCGTCGGCCTGGAGAATGCCGACGACCTCATCGCCGATTTGGCCCAGGCGCTGGGGTGATGCGCGGCATTACCGCCAAGCGTATGTGGTACTATCATGGCGGTACGCCGGCTGGCATCCGAGGCAAACCATGACCACAGAGACCATCAAACTTCAGGACTTGGGCCTGCCTCGTGGCGGGCGCATCCCCGAGTGGGCCGACCCCGACACTTTCATCTCCCCCGACACGCCGCCGTTTCCCGACGCAATGCACCAGGAACCCAGTATCTCCGACGTTATGACCACCCTGCGCCGCCATCTGCGCGGCCGGCTGGACTGGGATACCACGCTGATCTCCGGCAACAGTTTCCTATACTACGACCGCGACGATCTCAACAACCGTTATTCGCCGGACTGCTACGTCGCCTTCAATGTGGACATAGATACCATCTGGCCCCGTAACGGCTACATGGTCTGGTCTGCCGGCAAGCCTCCCGACTTCGCTCTGGAGATTGCCTCCGAGTCCACTGGACAGCGCGACATGGTAATCAAGCGGCGCGACTACGCCCGAATCGGCATCGGGGAATACTGGCGTTTCGATGCCACCGGCGGCGAATACCACGACGCGCCCCTGGGCGGCGACCGCCTCGTTGACGGCGAGTACGAACCGATACCGACGCAAACCGAGGCCGATGGCGCCATCTGGGGATACTCTGCCATCCTGGAACTCTGGCTGGTTTGGGACAGCGGTTACTTGCTGTTCTGGAATCCGCAAACCCGGAGCTTCCTCCGCAACATCGACGCCGCCGATGACGACCGCCAGGCCGCCGAGGACGCCCTCGCCGAGACGCAACATCAATTGACGGCTACACAGTCACAATTGGAATCCGAGCGCGCCGCCCGACAGGCTGCTGAAGAAACCATCCGCCGGCTCCGGGAACGATTGGGCGAGCCGGAACCCTGATGCCCGTACCCTGACGTAGGGAGGCTTACCATGTTTGACCTGCTGATCACTGGCGGAACCGTCGTCATGCCCACCGAGGCCGCCGCCGTGGACATCGGCGTCCAGGACGGCCGCATCGTCGCCATCGGCGCGCCCGGCACGCTCATTGACGAGGCCGTGCAGACCGTGGACGCCACCGGCCGCATCGTGACTCCTGGAGGCATCGAGCCTCACGTCCATGCCGCCGCCAACGTGCAGCCCGGCGCGCACCAGCAGGTCGCCGGCGTGCCCAACGCCGGCCCATTGGAACATTCCCTGGGCGCGATCTGGGGCGGCACCACCACCGTCGTTGACTTCGCGCCGGCGCCCAACGAGGGCGAACTGGTTGGCGGCATTCTTGACTTTATGAAGGTGTGGGAGGGCAACACCTACGCCGACTATTCCGCCCACGTCATCTATCGGAGCAGCAACACCGCCGACAGCATCGCCCGCGTCGGTGAACTTATCAACAACGACTTTCCCAGCGTCAAGATATTCACCACCAACATCCGCCCGCCGGCGGACCCGCCCCTGAGTCTCACCCCCGTCGGCCGCATCGACAACGGACGCCTCACCGACCTCACCGCCCAGTTGTCCCGACACGATGGCGTCCTAGCCGTCCACGCGGAGGACGACGAGATCGTAATGTACAACTACCTGCTGGCCCACCAGCGGGGTATGTGGGATTGGTGGAACGCCCACCTCATCCACTCCAAGGAGGTCGAAGACGTGGCCTTCCGCGACGTGATACGCATTGCGGAGCAGAACAACGCCGGCATGTACTTCGTCCACGTCACCGGATCCGACGGTGTCAACGCCGTGGCCGCCGCCCGCAGCCGGGGCCAGGCCGTGTACGGCGAGGTGCTCACCCTAGCCCTGTCCTTCAACGCCTGGCAGTACCGCGAACCCGACGGCATGAAGTACCACACCTACCCGTCCCTCAAGTACCCCGAGGACGGCAGCGACTTGTGGAGCGGTCTGCTGGGCAACAACCTCACTTTCACCGCCACCGACAGCAGCTTCACCACCTACATCGACAAGACCGCCGGCCTCAACGTGCAGGACATGCGCGGCGGCAACATCGGCATCGAAATCCGCATGGGCGTCAACTACACCGAGGCCGTCGTCCGCCGCGGAATGTCCCTTACCCAGTTCGCCAACATCACCGCCACCAACGCGGCCCGCCTGCTTGGGATGTACCCGCAGAAGGGCGTCATCGCCCCCGGTAGCGACGCCGACTTCGCCATCATCGACCCCACTATCCACAAGCGGCTGACTATGGACGACCTGCACCTGCGGGACTACAGCCCATGGGAAGGTTGGGAGATTTTCGGCTGGCCCACCACCGTCATCCTGCGCGGCAAGGTTATGGTCGATAACGGCCAGCTCCTCGGCGAACCCACCGACGGCCAGCGCGTGCGCCGCCGCATCGATCCCGCAGTGCTGCAACGCCCGGCCTTCTAGCCCTGCCTTGTGTCATTGCGAGCATAGCGTGGCAATCCCGTTGTTCCTGCAATTCTGTGCATACTGGACGGTGTTCGCGCAAACGTGAACAATATGCAAGACACCGTCCTCCTCTGCCGTTTCTGCGGCCATGTCAACGACCCGTCGGAGCCGGGCGTCCGGTGCGCCCAATGCGGCGCGTTCTCCGGCCTGGAAGCGCTGGATGTTGACGAGGCGCAACAGCGTTCCCGCCGGGTGCGCCTCGATTTTCTCCGCAACCGGCTGGTTCGCGTCGCCGTCATCGTTCTGCCGCTGCTCGGCGTGTTGATGTACGTCCTCTGGGCCTACACCGGACTGCCGCCCGATCCGCCACAGCCGACCACCGCCATCGGCGACACTTCCGTCGCGCCGGCCCCCGGCGACTGGCCCCAGGCCGGCGGCGGCGTGGCTAACGCATCCGCCGCCAGCGGGTCGTTCGGGCCCATTGGCGACTCGCCTCAGATCCTTTGGGAGTACACCGCCGGCGCGCCCATCGTTGCCCCGCCCGCCGTCTCCGGAGACCGGGTGTATCTCACCGCCGAGGATGGCAGCGTAGTCGCGCTGGATCGCGATACGGGCGCGGTGATCTGGCGTTATGACTCCGAGCTCACCGCCGCCATCACTCCCGCCGTGTCCGACGGCCTGGTGTTCGTGGTTTTCAAACCCGGCGTTATCTCTGCTCTGGATGAGGACTCAGGGGATGTGGTCTGGTCAAAGCGGCTGCCGGTGGCCTCCCTGCCGTCGCCGACCGTTGCCGACGGCCGCCTCTTCGTGGCCGAAACCGACCGCAACCGCCTGCTGGCCCTGGACGCCGCTACCGGCGAAACCCTGTGGGATTACCGTCTCGATGACTGGGTAATCGCGCCGCCGGCCATCAACGACGGCCTGCTCATCGCCACCTCCAACGCCGCCAGGATTCACGTCCTCAACGTCAACACCGGCAAACTCCGCATGATTTACAACGCCGGCGAGGGTCGCTGGACGCGCGGCGGCCCCGTGGTGACGGACGACCTGCTCCACGTCAGCAGCAACGGTGTCCGACGGGACGGCAACCGGGCCCGGGTGTGGGGCATCGACTACCGGGGACACCGCTACCCCCTGGAACGGCCCATCTACTACGTGCGAACGCAGCTTGCCGTTTGGGGTTTCGCCAAGCAGCCGCCGGTGCAGCAGGGCACCGTCTGGTCCACGCGGACCGCCGGCAAGCAACCCTACCAGCCGGCCGTGTCCGGTCAAACCGCCGTGGTGTCCGATGCCGCCGGCCTGGTCACCGGCCTGGACGTTTCCAACGGCGCAATCCTGTGGGAAACCGACCTCGCCGTTGACATCACCACCGCCGCCACCATCGCCGGCCCGGTGGCACTGGTGGGCGACGAGCACGGACGCATCACCGCATTGTCCGTAGCGGACGGCTCGCAACGATGGGTAGCGTCCCTGGACGGCGCGATAACCGCCGCCCCCGTCGTCGCCGGTGACCTGCTGCTGGCGCCCACCGCCGACGGAACGTTGACAGCATTGCGAGTGGGCAATCCATAGACGGAAACGCCCGGCCCGCAGGATTTTGCTGGTGTGCCCGGCAAGGCTACGCCGCGATGTTCAGTGCCCGGCGCGCGTTCTCCAGCAGCACCTTTGGGATCACATGGTCGCGCATTTGCAGGTTCTGGAAGTCGGCCAGCCAGTTGTCGGGTTGAATGAACGGGTAATCGGAGCCGAACATCACTTTGTCTTGTAGCCGCGTGTTGGTCTCGCGGATCAGCGTCTCCGGTATGAACCGCGGCATCCAGCCCGACAGGTCCAGAAACACGTTGGACTTGTGCAGCGCGACGGCGATCTGCTCGTCGATCCACGGCCACGCCGGATGCGCCATGATGATGGTCATGTTGGGGAAGTCGGCGGCCACGTCATCAAAGCACGGTACCGGCTTGCTGTACTTTAGCTTCAGCCCGCTGCCGCCCGGCGTACCGGAGCCGGCGCCGGCGAAACCGGAGTGGAACAACACTGGAATGCCGAGACCGTCGGCCACCTCATAGAGAGGGTAAAAGCGGGTGTCATTGGGAAAGAATGCTTGGTGGATGGGGTGCAGTTTGAGGCCCTTTAGACCCAGTTCCTTCACCGACCGCTCCAGCTCGTAGCAAGCCGCCTTGCCCAGCCACGGGTCCACCGACGCGAAACCCATGAACTGCTCCGGGTGGTCGTTGACGATGCTCGCCACCCAGTCGTTGCTGTCGGGTTTTTCGCCGGTGTTGGTGGTGGTATCCACCGAGAAAATCACGCCGAACAGGTCCAGTTCGCGGAACTTGTCCGCCATCTCCGCGGGATCCGTAGGTGGCGGCGGCGCGCGGAAGTAGCGCAGCAACTCGGCCTCAATCTCGATTTCGGGCAGGCCGGGTTCGCGGGGTACGTGGATGTGCATGTCAATAGCTTGCATGGGGTGTTGCTCTCCATAGGGGTGAGTGTTGGTGGGTTGGTTTGCCCGATGCTACAATAGGCAAAACCCGGGCGTCCGGCAAAGGCATTCTGCCGGCGATAGGGAGAATGTGGGATTATGATATCGATTGCGGAACTCACGCAGATAATCGGAATCACCATCGGAGCGATGTTTGCATTGCTCACCCTGTTGGTGAGCGTCTTCATCTGGGCGATCAACCGCCAAGACAAGACGAACGGACGCTGGCACAACGAAACAAGGGAGTCGGCTGACGACCTCCGGAAAGACACAGCGGAAGAATTCCACAAAGTACGCAGGGAAACCAAGGAAGAGTTCGATAACGCGCGCAGGGAAACCAAGGAAGAGTTCGATAAAGTCCGGAATGAAATCGCCCAAGTACGAGCGGAAACTAAGGACGAATTCGACAAAGTCCGGAATGAAATTGCCGAAGTGCGAACGGAAATGGCGCAGATGTTCCAGCGATATAACGAAGAAAATGAACGCCGACATCAGGAGTTGCTAAGGACGATTGGCCTACTTTATCAGCACACGCATGACGAGAATGGACGCGTTATAATCCCCATGGACGGCGCCAACATAGTGGCGCCGCCGGCTGCGCCCTCCCCTGCCGCTGACTAAAAGCGCCGCCTACTTGGGCGGCTGGTTAGATCCAGTCGTAGGCCATCGCGTGATTCTCTACGGCTGGCGGCCCATGTAGGCAATCAGTTCGTCCTGGGGGCTGGCGTCCTCGGGTATGGCAATCTCCGGGCCGATGAAACCGGCCTGCCGGCCCATCTCCGCAAAGCCGGAGGACAGCATCCCGTAGGCAAATTCCACCAGTCCGGCATCCAGGGTTGTGTCCTGGCCCGTCGCTTTCGCCAGGTCCCAGCCGTGGATGAACTGGTCCATGGTCGTACCAACGAAGATTTGGCTGACGGGCATCTCGCCAAAGTAGGGAGTGCTGACGATTCCGTCCAGCGCGCCCGGTTCGCTGCCGGACTGCAATACCCGGTCAAGCAAGGTGTGGTACGCCTCAATCAGCACGGCGACGTCCGGCTCGTCGAGATAGCTGCTGTCGGCTTCGGAAGGCCGAATGTTGGGCGGGCTGCCGGCAATGCAGCCGGCGGTGAATTCAAGACCGCCAATCAGGTGGTTCAGCAGACCGCGCACGTCCCACTCGGAGCATGGGGTGGGGTACTGGGCCTGGGATTGCTCCACGCTGGCTACTACTTCCTTCACTCGGAGCGTAGTTTTGCGAAACATCTCCACCGGATCAGGCATCGTCGCTTCGTCGCTCATCTTTGGGCCTCCATGAATACAGGGATGACCCATATTGTAGCGACCGCAAGGGACAGCTCGTAACGGGCAAGTGTCACCAATCGTCAAAACACCTGCGGGCAATCCCGCGTGAACACGTTCCAATCGCCCTTTTCAGGATCGTAGCGCGAGTTCACAAACACCCGCCAGTTGGGCTCGTCCATCTCCGGATAGTCGCTCCGGTAGTAGAACCCGGGCCAGCGGGTTTCCTTGCGGTGCAGCATGTGGCGGAGGTGCGCCTCAGCGACCCAGGCGCGGTGGATCAACTCGTGGCACCGGAGCAGTTCGTGGCGGTTGCGGGCGGCCAGTTTTTCCAGGTCTTCGCGCAGCATCCCCATCAGTTCCAGGCCGCGCAGCATCGTGGATTCGTTGGTGGTGAAGCCGGCCGACACGCCGGCGACGTACTCGTCCATCAGCTTTTGCAGGCGGAACAAGCCCTGGCGCGGCAGCAGGTAGTTGGGGTTGACCTCGGGGTTGGTGGAAGCGTACTGGTTTTCCTCGAAGGTGACCATGGGCGCCCACGCCTGCCGCTTCAGTTCGTCAATCTTGCGGTCGTCCACCTTGGGCGGCGTGGTGTTGTCCAGGGCGTAGGCTACGGCGGACTTGCCGGCCAGGCGGCCTTCGGTAAAAGAACCGGACGAGAACTTGTGCGGACACGCGCCCACACCGTCGCCGGCGGCGAACAGTCCGTTCACCGTGGTCATCTTGCTGTAACCCCAGTGGTAGCCGTCGGGCGCCACGTCCTCGGGGCCGCTCACCCACGCGCCGGCCTCGCCGCTGTGGCTGCCCATGATGTACGGCTCGGCCAGGACGACTTCCGAAGGCCGTTCCTCGGGCGCGATATTGTGGGCCGCCCACAGGATGGCCTGGGAGATGGTCATGTCCAGGAAGTCTTCCCACGCCTCGGCGATGATGTCGCGCTTGCGGTCCTCGTCGCCGGCGGCCAGGGCGTCGATGGCTTCGGGCGTCTTCAGCATGATAGGCCCGTTGCCGGCCTGGATCTCAGTCCACAGCAGGTGGTTGCGCAGGGGTGTCGGTGTCGGGAAGGCTGAACCGTAAGGGTCGTACTTCTTGAGTTCGGGCAGCCGGTTGACGAAGTAGTTCTCGCCGGCCGCGTTGGTCAGGTCCGCCCGGAACAGTTGCGACCATGCCCCCACCGGCCCGTAGGAGTCCTTGAACCGGCTGGGTACGAAGCGGTGTTCCATCTGCGTCATCTCGCCGCCTACGGGGATGATGAGGCCATACACCGAGCCGGTGTCGAAGATCGAGTACCAGGTGCGTCCCATGCCCTCGCCCACGCTGCGGGGCCGGAAGATGGCGGTGGCGCCGCCGGCCGCGCTGATCACGGAACGCGCCTTGAAGATGTAGATCACGTCCTCGCGGACGCTGAAACCGACCGCGCCGGCGATGCGGTTGGGGTCGTCGGCGTCGGTGAACAGGTGGGAGACGAACACGCGCTCGAAGTGGTTGTCCGGCCCGATGGCTTTTTTGGTGGCCTCGGAGACGATGGGCTTGTAGGCTTCGCCGTGGATCATCACCTGCCAGCGGCCTTCGCGGACGTACAGCCCTTCGTCGTCGTACCAGAAGGGCAGGCCCCACTCTTCAAACATGTGGACGCTGCTGTCCACGTGGCGGGCCACGTCGTACACCAGGTCCTCGCGGGAGACGCCCATCATGTCGTTGCGGACGTACTCCACGTAGTCCTCCGGCTGGTTCCAGCCGTGCCGCATCCCCATGTACATGTTGATGGCGGACAGCCCTTCGCCAACGGCGCCGCTGCGGTCGGTGGCGGCCTTGTCCACCATGACGATGCGCAGGTCGTCGCCGCCCCAGTAACGGGCTTCGATGGCCGCGCCGCAGCCGGACATTCCGCCGCCGATGATGAGGACGTCGGATTCAACGATACGGGTTTCGGGTTGAGACATCTTGGAGGTACTCCTGTGTAATTGGCCGGCCAGGGCTGAAAGCGGAGCGCGGCAGTGTGGCAGATGGAACGTGGGTGTCAGCAGGTGGTGGTGTGGGGAGGAGGCGGTAAAGCTTCCAGGGTTTGGATGAACTCGGCGATTACCGTCTTGCCGTACCGTATGCTACTCGCATCCGGCGGGCCGCCATAGAATCGTTGGTGGTAGTGCGAGGCGATGTAATATTGTCCCTCGATGTGTGGCGGCGCACCTTCTTCCCTGACCAATCGCAGGACGGCGCTTTCAAGCAAAGCGTGGACATGGTGAGGCCAGCCGCGGCTTTCGGCGACGGCTTTGATGGCGTGAGCAGCGGCGCCCCACAACTTGTTGCTGGCCTCTTCCAACTCGCCCCGGGCCAGTTCGTCGTCCACCAGAGCGAGGAAATGCCAACTGCGCTCCCGGTGGTAGGCGATGGTGTCGGCTGCGGTGGTCATCTCGCTAGGCGGAATCGGGGAGCATCAGGTACTCGGGTTCGCCGAAAAGGGCCGTCGTGCGCAGGGCGTCCCGGTCGGCTGGGTTGATGCCGGCGTAGGGATCGATACTGCCCCAGGGTGTGGAGCGGGACGCGAACCGGAAGTGCTCGGTGCGCCCGTCGCGGAAGGTCACGTTCCAGACTATGTCCTGGCCCTCATAGTGGGGCTGCACCTCCGCCCCTAAAGGAACAAAGTCCGCGTAACCGCGGACGTGAATGGCATTTTCGGGGCAGAGTTTGACACAGGCGTAACACTCGGAACACATATCGGGTTCCTGGTTGCTGCCCTTGTTGACTATATCGTCCAGGACCATCAGGTCGTTGGGACAGATATAGACGCACTGGGGGCCGCCGTGGACGCCGGAGCAGGCGTTGCAGGCGGAAGGATCGACGTAGGTAGGCACGGATAGCTCCTCTGTTGCAATCAGAATCGGATAGCGGCAAAAAAGTCTGCCGAGCATTGTAACATCAATGGGAACATGGCGGCGGGCGTCCTTCGACGGGCTCAAAACGAGCGGAACAGGTATGCCTTATGACGAACCCGCGATAGATTGCAGACGTTGCGCTAGCGAGTCGAAATCCTCGGAGCACTTCTGCCGGATGGCGCGGACGCGCCGGGACGCCTCCTCAGCCAGCGCCTTGCGTCCGCCTCCCGTTGAGCCAGCCAAACCCCGTTGGGCCGCCAACGGCTCAAAGTATTGCTCCTTGACGTGAACCTCCGCGCGCACGTCCGTCCATCGCCAGTTGCCGGGCAAGTCCAGGCCGGCCAAGACCCAGGTTTCCAGCTCTTCCCAAGCGTTCACAGCGAAGAAAAGTGCTCTGTCGCCAAATTGGGCTTGTATTCCAGCTTCAATGTCATCGAGTCTTTGCCGTCGCCCTACTTCGCCATCCCGGTCAACGCAAAGTATCAGTATGTCGCGCATAGCCGCTTGCTGATCGACTATTTCCGCAATGCGTTCCAATTTCAAGGCTTCGCCAATTCCGCCAAGCAGTGGGTCCCTGCAAATGGCAATCTCTGCCGAAGGCGAGCCGAGGCGTTGGAAAAGCTTGGTGAACAACGGCCTGAGGATGTGCTGGTCTTTACGGAAGTCCTCGGGGATGATGAATACGTTCATTCTTCCTCCTCCATCCCCCAGTCATCTTCGTCGTCATCGGGCAGATGGTCGGTGTCGGCGTCTCCTTCGGACGCTTTCATCGCATCTTCCAGCCAGCCGTTGGTGAGCAGGCGCGCCAGTCCGTAGGACTTTCTCAACTCGCGCAGGTTATACAGGTCGGCGATGGGGCGAATCACGCTGTCCGACCAGTATTGGTCACGATAGACCACGGACGTATGCTCAAAGGTTTCGTCGTTCATCCAGGCCAGCAGCGCCGGATTGTGCGTGGTGGTGATGATCTGTACCTTGCCCTTGGCCGTCTGCCGTTCAATCAAGTCCAGCAACAACCACAGCCGGTTGGGATGGATGCCGGTGTCAATCTCCTCAAAAAAATAAATGCCGCCGGCATCCTCATTCAGCAGCATCGCCAGTATGCCCAGAAAGCGCAGCGTGCCGTCCGACGCGCTGTAGGCTGACACCTTGCGCCCGTTGCGCTCGAGGATTTGCAGATGCACCCGGCCGCTGGGATCCCGGGGAAACTCGAAGCCGGCTACATCCATGGGCGTCAGTTCCTCAAACCACGAGAGCAGCGTTTGCTTGCGGTCGGCGTCGGCGCAGATTGATTCCAGGACGGTAGGCAGGTTCTGCCCATAATCGCCCAGCGTGTCAGCGCCGGGAATGGATGGCTCGCGCATCTGCGCCGGCGACGGGTCCAAGAAGCGCATATTATCCAAGATGGAACGGATCTGGAGCCGCACGTCATCATGCGGAGACTCATCGCCAAAGTTTCGCGTCAAATAGGGTCGGGGCGATTCGGAGATCAAGTGCCAGCGATTTCCCATATTCAGCGATCCCATGACCGGCTGCCTATCAACAGATATGTCATCCGATAACCAGCGAAATCCGTCCGGATCGTCCGGGTTGAATCCGATCTTTGCAGAAAAAACTGTATCTTCTTCGCTCCGGCGCATCCCGATGCTCAAAGTAAATTCGCCCATGCCGGGGGAATCGCTTTGCCCGAATCGCACAATCTCGTTGGGCACACCCCGAATTGGCTCCCACTCGACGTGGCCGCCTACCCCTAACTTGCCTCCTATGGCCTCCGCCAGCGTGTACCCCCGCCCAATCCCATGCAGGAACCGAAAAGCGTCCCGAATGTTGCTCTTGCCGCTGGCGTTCGCCCCCACAATCACCGTGAACGGGCCGAGCTTCAGCGTCTCGTCTGCGAAGTTCTTGAAGTTGACCAGGCGGAGAGATGTAAGCATGATGACGCTCCCGTAGCCGTATGCACTGCAAAGTTAATATAACAGAGCAGTCGCCGGAGGTCGGTAAAATTCGGTGACGCCGGCCCGTTGCGGGATTTTGCGGGGCGGTGCTACGCTGGCTCACAGCGAGGAATGAACGAATTATGACTGACGCCGCGGCACGACCGGCAATGCAGAGCGAGGCCACCGAGGCGCACGGCTTTAATGCCGTGAACCGGGGAGTGTACATTGCCGACAACCTGCCGTTTCTGCGGTCGCTCAACGATGAGTGCATCGACCTGGTTTGCATCGACCCGCCCTTTGCCAAGAACGAAACTTTCGGCAAGCGGCGGGACACCGACCGCGACCCCTTGCGTCCGCCGCTGACCGACGCCGAGCGGGAAATCGAGTTGCGCCTGCTCCGCGGTTGGGGCATCGATAACCAGCGGGACGCTGAGGCCGCCGGCATCGTCTGGCCCGAAACCCGCTACCGCGACATCTGGTCGTGGGAGGCGGACATTCACGAGGACTGGCTGCGGGAATTGACCGAAGACTATCCCACCATCGCCGGCATAATCGACGTTGCACGCTACACTCACGGCGACGGTATCGCGGCCTATCTGTGCTATATGTCCATACGCCTGCTGGAAATCCACCGAGCGCTCAAACCCACTGGCAGCCTGTACCTGCATTGCGACAACAACGTCAACACCTGCCTGGGCGAGTTGTTGACCGCCATCTTCGGCGTGGACAACTTCCGCAGCGCGATTGCCTGGAAACGCACCAGCACCCACAGCGACGCCAAGAATTACGCCAACGTGCTGGACACCATCTTTTACTACACCAAGAGCGACGATTACGTTTGGAACCCCCAGCACGGCGAACACAACCGCGAATACGTTGACGACAAGTATCGTTATGACGATAACGACGGCAGAGGCCGCTACACACTCGACAACATGACCAGTCCAAACCCGCGGCCCAATATGATGTACGAATGGAAAGGCTACGAATCGCCGCCCAAAGGTTGGCGCTATTCACGGGAAACCATGGCCCAATTGGACAGCGAGGGACGCATCTGGTATCCCGATTCCAAATCCCGGCGGCCTCGGCTGAAACGGTATTTGAGTGAAATGCCGGGTCGAATCGTTGACAGCAACTGGAGTGACGTTCCGCCGCTCAATTCGCAGGCCCGGGAGCGCACCGGCTACCCGACGCAAAAGCCGGTGGCGCTGGCCGAGCGCATCATCGCCGCCAGCACCAACCCCGGCGACGTGGTGCTGGACTGCTTCGCCGGCTGCGCCTACGTTGGCGTGGCCGCCGAACGGCTGGGCCGGCAGTGGGTCGCGTGCGACATTAACCCACGCGCCTGGACGGTGTTCAAGCGGCAGTTCAACAAGCCTAACCTGGCCTTGCTGCGCTGCCATGAAGAAACCACCGGGCAGCAGGTGTTGGGCAGCGAACCCGTGGCCACGGTGCACGGCCCGACGCAACTGCCGGAGCGCGAGTCTCCGGTCAGCGATAACCAGCCCCGGGCGTTCACTCTGCCGGAGCTCAAGTTCAAAGTGCCATCCAGCCTGATACCGGATGCTCAGATGATGGAAATGTTGCTGGAACTGTCGGACTACACGGCTTGGTGCTGCGGGTTCGCCAACCGCCGGCCCGATGGCAGCGTCATCCGCACCACGCGCAACTTCCACCTGGACCACATCGCGCCGCGTTCGAGAGAGGGCACCAGCAACGAAATTCAAAACCGCGCTCCCATGTGCCCCTACCACAACATCCGCAAGAACAATCGGCAGATTGCGCTGTCGCAGTACCGTCAGGAAATCGCCGACGCCGGCGAGATGATGGTGAACTCGGTGAACGACCTGATTAACCTGGACTACGCGCTGGCGCGGGCGATGGATCTATACGGCCAAGCGTATGCCGCGCGCGGTTCGCCATCCCGCTAACTGTCGCCATCTCCCACGCCCTCGCCGGCGAGTTCCCCTTCCGCTGTCCGGCCGGCCTGCCGCCAAACCAATCCGCGCACGCGGTAATACAGGTTGGGAACTGACTCCTCGAACAGCAGGTACACCACCGGCACCGCCACCAGCGTCAGGAAGGTGGAGCTGATCAGGCCGCCGATTACCACCGTAGCCAGTTCCGCGCCCACCAGTCCGGCCGAATCGCTCAGCGACAGCGGGATCAGCGCCAGGATGGTGGTGAAGGCGGTCATCAGGATGGGGCGCAGGCGGATGCGGCTGGCCGACATCACGGCCTCATAGGGCGGAGCGCCCCGTTGCCGCAACTGCTGCACAAATGTGAGCAACACTATCGCGTTGGTCACCACGATGCCCACCAGCAGCAGGAATCCCATCAGCGCCGGCAGGCTCAGCGAGCGGTCGGTGATTACCAGCGCGATCAGCGCCCCCACCACCGCCAGCGGCATGCTCAACACGATAATGAACGGGATTTTCAGCGAACCCAGCGTCGCCACCATCACCAGATAGACTAGGGATACCCCGATGGCCATGGCCACATAGACGTTGTTGAATTCCTCGCGGATGTCGCTGAACGTCCCGCCGGAGCGCACGCTGACCCCCGGCGGCAGCGGGGTGGACGCCACGATGGCATCCACGCGCTCGCCGATGGCGCCGGCGTCGCGGCCGGCCAGTCTGCCTGAGATGGTGGCCGAACGGTTGCCGTTGTAGTGAGTGACCGCGCTGGGGCCGACGGTGTAGCCGGCATCGGATATGGCCCCCAGCGGGATGACGCCTCCGCTGCCCGAGATGGGCAGCAGCGGAATATCCGCGGTGTCGTCCACCGAATCGGGCGCGCCGCGAACCACCACGTCCAGCGTCTCCTCGCCCAGATCGACTTCCGTCACCTCGTTGCCCCGCAGCCAGGTGCGGACCTGGCTGGCGACGTTGGCCGTGGACAGACCGTAGCGCCCCGCCTCGTTGGGGTCGATGGCGATGGTGAACTCCTCGGCGCCATCTACGATGTTGGTGTTGACGTTGCGGACGCCGGGGTCGCGCTCAATGGCAACCTCCAGGATGTCGGTGGCGGCGCGGACATCCTCGTAGTTGGTGCCGGTGAGGGTCAGCCTTACGCCGCCGCGTCCCGGCGGCCCGCCGGAATCGGCGAACACCTGCGCGGTAACGCCCGGTTTTTCGGGAAGGGCGTTGCGGATCTGCTCGTCCAGGTCGGGAGGAGCGTCATCGGTCAGCGTCACGGAGAAGCCGGCCCGGTCGAAGGAGTCATCCGCGCCGCCGCCAAAGTTCCGGCTGCTGGAACCCAGCGTAACCTGGTAGCTCTCCACCGCGCCCTGGGCCACGAAATCGTCAAGTATGCCTTCGACACTGCGCACCTCTTGGAACAGCAGCCCGGTTGAGGGGTTGTTTCTCAGGCGCAGGTCGATGCGGATTCCCTCGGTGCGGCCCTGGGAGAACAGCTCGATGGGGAGTTGACGGATCAGGGTCAGGCTGGCCAACACCACCAGTATGCTCAGGATCGCGGTCGGCAATCGAAAGCGCAGGGCCAGCCGCAGCACGGGGGTGTACAGTTTCTGTAGCAGCGTATCCTCCGGCTGCGTGTCGGGGTTGATCGCCATGTCGCCCTGCCGCAGGAACCACGATGCCAGCACGGGAACCGCGGTCAGCGCCACCAGAGTAGATGCCACCAGCGATACGCACACGGTCTGCGCGAAGGGCAGGAAGAACTGGCCCACCACGCCCGGCAGGAACCCCAACGGTATGAACACCGCCACGGTGGTCAGCGTGGACGCCACGATGGCCGGGCTGACCTCCTGGGTGGCTTCAATCACCGCCACGGCCCGGGGGCTGCCGCCTTGGATATGCCGGTAGATGTTCTCCAGTACCACGATGCTGTCATCTACGATGCGCCCGACGGCGATGGCCAGGCCGGCCAGGCTCATGAAGTTCATGTTCCAGTCAAACACCGCCATGACCAGTATGGTCACCATCACGCTCAGCGGAATCGACAACGCGATGATTGCGGTGGGCCGGATCGTGTTGATCACCCCTGAGAAAAGGGTGGGTCGAATCTGCAACAGGAACACAAACACCGCGATTACGGCGAAGACAAAGCCCTGCAAGCCTTGCGATACCACCTTGCTCAGCTCTTCTTCCAGCCGGGGCGCCTGGCTGTCCATAATCGCAATGTCCAGGTCGGGTGGCAGTACGTTCTCCAGTTCCAGCAGCAGGTCATCGATCTCGTGGGCGATGTCGATGGTGTTGCCGTCGGGGGTTTTGAGCACGTTGAGGCTCACGCTGGGTTGCCCGTTGGTGCGGGAAACGGTGCTGGCCTCCGGCGTGGCCACGCGCACGTCGGCCACGTCAACCATGCGGATGGGCGTTGCGGTGGCGTCGGCGTTGCGGTTCGCGCCGGCCGCCGGCCCGTCGGGTCGGGCGAACCCCACGGGCAGGTTGCGTATGGATTCCAGGTTGGCATACCCGTGGAACGCCCGGACGGTGACGATGCCGTCCTGCGACGACATGCTGCCGGCGTTAACGTCCACCGAGTTGCCCTGCAACGCCCCGATGACGTTCTGGATGGTGAGGCCGTAGGTCTCCAGCAGCGCGGGGTCAACGGTGACGAAAACCTGCTCGGAGACACCACCCTCGATGTCCACCTCGAATACGCCGGGGATGGCCTGAATGGGCGGCGCGATCTGACGCTCCACGATGCGCAGCAGTTCCGGCACGTCCCGCTGCCCCGATATGCTCAACTCCATCACGGGCCGCTGGTTGGGCGAAAGCGCGAACACTCGCGGGTCGCCGGCGGCGTCGGGCAAGCGCAGGGCGGACACGCGGCTGTTGATCTCCGTCTCGGCTGCTTCCAGGTCGGCGTTGGTTTCAAAGCTGGCCCGCACCGTGGAGCGGCTGCCCCGGGACGTTGAGGTCACCTCTTTCAGGTCCTCCATCCCGATGATCACGTCCTCGATAGGCTCGGTCACTTCCCGCGAGACCTGGTACGGAGTGCCCTGCTGGAAGGAGGTCGAGACGTTAATCACCCCCAAACTGATTTCGGGGAAAAGCTCCTGCTGCAACTGCTGGTAGGCATACACGCCGCCCACCAGGATGAGAACCAATGCCATGACGGTGACGGCCCTGCTGCGCAAAGCCAACCGGGTCAGAAAGATCATATCGCACTCTCTTTAGACGCCATCGGCCTGTCTGAATTGGGTGACATGACTCCTCAGCTCCACAAAAATTAGCATGTCATTACGGTAACAGGATACAACGCCCCGGCCCTGACCGCACCGGGCCCCGCACAACCCAAGGCTTTTCAATTACTCCCGTCATCCCGGCACACCCTTACCCTCATCCCGCCTCACCTTTACCGTCATCCCACCCCCGCCTCCGTCATCCCACCTCACCTTTACCGTCATCCTGCCCCCGCCTCCGTCATTCCGCCCCTACCGTCATTCCTCCCTTCTCCGTCATTCCCGCGTAGGCGGGAATCCAGAAACTCACTCCAATCGCAGCGTCATCTACCACCAGCGCCCCCAATCCCGTAAATCCAAATAATCCTCCAAATCCTGCTTCTGACAGTGACATCCGCCCATTGCGCCCCGACTTCCCCAATCCCTATACTGGTTCCATCAGGCGAAAGAACATCTATCCGCATCACACATCACATTCCCCTGCCAGGGTTTCGGGCCTCGCGGCCACCCGTCAGTAAAAATCGCATACCCAGGGTTACAGGACTGCCGATGTCCGCCGTTGCTTCACGGATATGGCCGTTACAACCCCAGCGTCAGCCACAGCGCGCCGTGCTGCCAATTTCCTTCTCCCTTGATGGGAGAGGGTTCAGGGTGAGAGCCTGCCCCGTACTTGATACGGGGGTGAAACCTCCGCCCCGGTGGGCCACGGGAAATACCGGGCAAACTACCATGCGTACCAAACCGGCCGCACACTGACACCGGCCCGAAACCCTGGCAAACGGAAATCAAACCAACCGAAACTCCCATCGCCTGTAAAGGAGTCCAACCGCAACAACACCCAACCAACCTCCAGACCATCGCCTGACCAGCAACCTACCTGAAACCAACCACCCCTCCACCATCGCCTGTAAAGGAGCCAAACTGTAAAACCAACCAACCGCTCATCCTGAGCTTGTCGAAGGATCACCTCGCCATAGGTCCGCCTATGGAGGACGAAGGATCATCCCGCAAAGCGGTCCCAATTGGCGCAGCGAATCGCCCCGTGCTACCATGATGTACGTTGAAAGGACGGCATTATGAATCAGCAGCGTATCCGCAATTTCTGCATCATCGCCCACATCGATCACGGCAAATCCACGCTGGCGGACCGCTTGCTGGAGATCACCGGAACGGTGCGGCCCCAGGACATGAAGGCCCAGTTCCTCGATCAGATGGAACTCGAACGGGAGCGCGGCATCACCATCAAGGGCAAGGCGGTGACCATGTCCCACCGCGTCAAGGATGGCGACCACGCCGGCGAGTACCAGCTGAACCTGATCGATACGCCCGGCCACGTGGACTTTTCCTACGAGGTGTCGCGGGCGCTGGCCGCCTGCGAGGGCGCGCTTCTGGTGGTGGACGCCACCCAGGGCGTGGAGGCCCAGACCATCGCCAACACCCTGCTGGCCATGGAGTACGACCTGGAGATGATCCCCGTCATCAACAAGGTGGACCTGCCCTCGGCGGAACCGGAGCGGGTGGCCGCCGAGATGGAGCAGATCTTCGGCTTCCGACGCGACGAGGTGATGTTCGTGTCCGCCAAGTCCGGCCTGGGCTGCACGGAATTGCTGGACGGCATCGTGGAGCGCGTGCCGCATCCATCGGGCGGCGATGACGACCCATTCCGCGCCCTCGTGTTCGACTCCACCTACGACACCTACAAGGGCATTATCGCCTACGTCCGTGTGGCCGACGGCGACATCTCCACCAGCGACCGGCTGCGGGTGATGTCGTCAGGCCGGACGGTTGAGATCATGGAAGTGGGCGTGTTCGCGCCCGAACCCACGGCTACCGGCATACTCCAGGCCGGCCAGGTGGGCTACGTCGCCACCGGCTTCAAGGACGTGCAGGAGTGCGCCGTCGGCGACACCCTCACCAACAACGCCCATCCTGCCGAGGAACCTCTGCCCGGCTACGTGGAACTGAAATCCATGGTGTTCGCCGGCCTGTATCCCGCGGACGGCGAAGACTACACCCGGCTGCGGGCCGCGCTGGAAAAGCTCAAGCTCAACGACGCCTCCCTATCCATCGAGCCGGAGAACAGCGGCGCGCTGGGATTCGGGTTCCGCTGCGGTTTCCTGGGCCTGGTGCATCTGGAAATCGTGCAGGAGCGGCTGGAGCGGGAGTACGACTTGGATCTCATCGTTACCGCCCCCAGCGTGGCCTACGAGGTTCTGCTGACCAGCGGCGACGTGATCCGCGTGGACAACCCATCGCTGCTGCCTCAGCCCAACGCCATCTCCGAGGTGCGGGAGCCGATCCTGGGAGTGACCATCGTCGCGCCCAGCCGCTCCGTCGGCGCGGTGATGGAGCTGATGCACGCCCGCCGCTCCGAGTTCCGGCGTATGGAGTACATCCAGGGCATCGGCGGCAGCCAGGCCGACGCCGGCGCGGACAGCGAGCAGACCCGCGTGGTCATGGAATACACCATGCCGCTGGCCGAGATGCTGGCCGACTTCTACAACCAGTTGAAATCGCGCACCCAGGGGTATGCCTCGCTGGACTATACCTTCGAGGGCTACCGCGCCGCGCCGCTGGTGCGCATTGACATCCTGGTGAACCAGACGCCGGTGGAAGCGCTGAGCATGATCAGCCACCGGGACAACGCGGTGGTGCAGGGCCGCAGCATCGTCGAGAAACTGCGCAGCACGATACCGCGCCAGATGTTCGAGGTGCCCATCCAGGCCGCCATCGGCAGCCGCATCGTGGCCCGCGAAACCGTCCGCGCCATGCGCAAGGACGTCCTCTCCAAGTGCTACGGCGGCGACATCACCCGCAAGCGCAAGCTCCTCGAAAAGCAAAAAGAAGGCAAAAAACGCATGAAGCGCGTAGGCCGCGTGGAGGTGCCGCAGGAGGCATTCCTGAGCCTGCTGAAGATAGGGGAAGAGGGGTAGTCCGCAATGTCGATTTTCTCTGTGCCGATCAGTGTAGGCCATCCCAATGGCGGAGATTTGTACCCGCTCGATGCCGTGGTGGACACCGGGGCCGCGCACTCCATGTTGCCGGCATCCCTATTAGCAGGCTTGAATGTTCCGGCGCTGGAAGAACTGGGTTTCATTCTGGCCGACGGTAGTCGGGTCCGATACGACTTTGGCATGGCGCTCTTCCGCATCTACGATAAAGAGCGTCAATGCCCGGTGATTTTCGGACCGGACGGCAACTATCTGCTCGGCGCAACGGCGCTGGAGACATTCAATCTGCTGGCTGACCCTCACAGTGAGCGGCTGGTTCCGGCAGAGTGGTTGCGTTTGGGCTGGGGAGGCCCGATTTAGATTACCGCGGGATGCGCGCCCTCGCCGCGAAGCCACGCTCAACATCCTCATGCCGGCCACGGTGTGAGGCGATCGCCTATCGGAGACTCAGATAGATGCCAAGGCCAACAAAAGAGCAAGCGATAGAGCGATTGCAAAAGGCACTGAGCGAAATCCCGTCGTTGCAGTCCAAGAATACTGATTCTCAGGAGTTTATGGTGTGGAGACGCGACACGGCCAAAGCCATCGGCTACGTGTTCGGCAGGTCCAATCAAGTTAAAGAATTCACGAGTATTTCGTGGTTTCCCCCTGACTCTGGATACCCTCGCAGCTATTATCACCGCGGCATAGAAAGGGCTTCAGCACTGCTCAAATCTATGATCCACGAGATCGAGGAGTATTGGGGAGACCAGACACATGCGTCAACAACGATTGAAGAATCGATGCCGCCTGGCCCGGTTACGACAAACCAAGTGTTTGTCGTTCACGGAAGAGACGACGGCACGCGCGAAATGGTAGCCAGGTTTCTCGAAAGTTTGAAGTTAGAACCCATCATATTGCAGGAGCAACCCAACGAAGGCCGCACGATAATCGAGAAATTCGAGGATGAAGCTGAAACCGTTGGTTTCGCCGTGGCGATTTGTACCCCTGATGACGTAGGCGCACTTGCCACTGAACCCGACAACTTGAGGCCACGCATGCGCCAGAATGTAATTCTGGAGTTGGGCTATTTAGCGGGAAAGATTGGCCGAAAAAGAGTGTGCGCTCTGGTCAAGGGAGACATCGAGACACCATCTGACTACGATGGCGTCGTGTACATCCTAATGGACGACGCCGAAGGCTGGAAATGGCGATTGGCTCGGGAACTGCGGGCTGCGGAGTTGCCTGTAAACATGGGCCGACTGCTGTGACCACAGGTCGGAGGACCAAATGACAACCCAAGCAACAGAAAAAATGGCCGCCGATCTCACCGTGGCGGAGTTGCGGACGCTGATCCGCGAAACGGTGCTCGAGGTAGTCTCCGAATTGATCGAGGACCCGGATGAGGGGCTGGAACTGCGCGAGGAATTCGTGGAAGAAATGGAGCGTAGGTTGCAATCCGATGCCCCGACCGTTCCATTGGCAGAGGCATCCGCGCGGCTGGGTCTGGATTAATGCCGTATGCGGTCGAGTTCCAGGCCGATGCCATTGACGATCTGGGCCGCCTGGACACGGCGATCGTTCGGCAGGTCCGAAACAGGCTTGACGGCCTTGCCGAAAACGCTGAAACGATGCGGCATCGCATGTTATCCGGGAGACTGCGCGGTCTTTTCCGGTTGCGCATCGGAGACTACCGGTTGCTGTACACCTTGGACCGCGAGAACCGCACTATAGTTGTCCGCGCAGTGCGCCACCGCAGCGAGGTCTATCGCACTTGATAACCACCCCAACCCATGCGCCAAAAAATAGGGGCGAATGGTTATTCGCCCCTACTCCGTTCCAAGTTCTGCGAGATGCCCTACTGCACTATGTTCGGCGTTACCTCGGCCGGGATGCCCGTGGCTTCCATCTCGCGGCCGCGCTGCTCCACCTGCTGGATGGCTGACGCCAGCACGTCATCGTCCAGGTCGGCGGCGACGCCGGGGTAGCCGGCCCGCTCGATCATGGCCTTGAGCTTGCCCGTCTTGAACTGATCCAGGCACCAGCCCAGCGGATCGGGAACCAGCGTCTTGTCCCAGAAGATGCGGTGGTTCTTGTTGCGCGGGCCGTAGTGGTAGTGGGGCTCGTCGCGGAAGCAGTCGAAGGCCAGCAGCTCGGTCTCCTCGGTGAAGACGCGCCCGGTGTTGCCGGACAGCTCGCTGAGCACGTGTATGGCCAGCCCGCCGTCGCCCGAAGCCTGGCGACGCATCTCCAGGCCGAAGCGAATGTTGCCGGCTTCGATGATGTCGGTGCCCCGGTTGTGCTTCACCGTGTTGCGGTCGGCGGCGAACTTGACCCGCGCGGTGCTGTCCACCTCGTCCAGCGCCGAGTTCACGGCGTCCATGTCCAGACCGGCGGCGGCGTCTGAGTAGCCGGCAGCCTCCAGCATGGTGCCCAGGTTGCTGCGCATGGTGCGAACCGACCAGCCGATGGGATTGCCGTCGGTGGTCTGGTCCATGCGGTACTGCACGTTCTTGCCGTCGGGCGCGTACACGTAGCTCTTTTCGATGTCGAAACAGTTGAACCGCAGCGCCGTTTCGTCGCCCACCTGCACCAGGATCACAACGCCCTGGTCGGAGTGGTCCTGGATGTTCCCGTCCCACAGCTCGTGCTGCACGATGAATCCTACGTTGCCGGCATCGACGCTAACTCGTCCTCGTGGTGTCGCCATGTCCAATTACCTCCGTTTTGCGTGACAGGTATTATTGAGCGGAATATAGACATAATGGCGGCAGGGTGTCAAACGGCACGAATCATAGTCTTTTCCGCAGCGCCGCGCGCTGCATGAACACCGTCGGGTCAGCCCGCCATTCTGCATACCCGATGCGCCGGTTGTCGGTCAGGTAGTCAATACTCTCGTTGAGCCGGGCCAGCAGGTCGGCATCGCCGGCGGCCACGGTGAAGCCGCCGTATTCCACCAGGTCGTCCAGGGCTGTAATGGTCAGATTGCCGTCCGATCCGTGAACCGCGTTGTTATTCTCAATCTCCTCGCCGGCTCTGCCGTCAATGACGCCGGCCAGCAGCATTTCGTGCACCGTGTCGGGGCCGATGTCGTCGGGCAAATACATTACCTGCGGCATGGTTTCGTCCGGAGGGTAGAGGTGACTCCGGTCGGCCAGAATTTCCGACGCCGACGCCGGCGTGATGGCGTAATCGTCGCTGCCGTCGGCCACGACGTCGCCGTTGGGGGTTGCCACTCGGGCGCCGGCGGCCAGGATTCCGGTGGCGTCGGCCAGGCCGGTCAGTTGCAGCAGACGACCCTCCCCGGTAGTGTCGCGGTACACGCCGATTATCAGATCGCCGGTCAGTTGCTCGTGGGTTGCCATCCGCTCGGCGTCCTCATTACGCACCAGCAGCGACTGCCGGAACGCGATGTGGCCGTTGGTGAAGGCCACCACCGTATCGCCGGCGGCGTTGCGGGTGCGGGCCTCCCGTATGGTAATGCCGCCGCCCACTATGTCGAACTCGTCGGTAGCCGATTTCAACCAGATGCCCGGCCACTCCGGGATTGGCCTGCGTTCGAAGGAGAACCCAAATCCGTCCATGCTTTCCAGCGCCGTCAGCAGGTCTGCTTCGTAACCGAGGTGTGTGTTGTAGCCGTCCGCGTCAGGGTCGCTGCTGGCGTTGTAGCTGACCTGGTCGTAGAAGGGAGAGAATCCTACGGTCAGCGTATCTGCGCCGCCGGAGCAGGCGACCAGAGCGAGAGCGCCAAGTGCAATGAAAGGGAATTATATCCCTGTGTACACCGCCGGACTTGCCACCGGCGCGTCGGTTATTCCCATCGCGTGCTGGCGATGGGCGGCTCCCGGGAGATCAAGGATGTTGCTGATTCGTAGGTTTCGTTCTATGTCTTCATTCATGGGGTCCAGGATCCTTTCCAGATCAATCTGGATTGAGGGGGTGCGCGGATTCCTTTCAGGAGGCGGTGAGCCTCCCTGGTCGAGAGCCGTAGATGCGTAAGCATTTCTGGATACCTCCGTCGTCAGTACGGCAGGTTCATTGGTGGAACGGCCCGCTAATCAGCGGGCCGTTCGTCTTTCAGGTAGTCCCAATCGGTTTTCGGTTTAGCGCCCAGGACGACCTCGGCGATCTCCTCGGGCGTGGCGTCGATCTTCTCCGGCATGGGACGCGGCGGCCGGCCGCGGGGGTTCTTGGCTTTGGGCATGATTCCTCCTATCGGCTATCTTCGTCGTGGCGTTTGAAGTCCGCACGCAACCCTTCATGGGCCTGGGTCAGCGCGTCCACTTTGGCGGTCAGTTCGTCGAACCGCTGACGGGTTTCCTCCCGGAACTCGCGGAACGCCTGCCAGTCATCATCGTGCTCTCTCGCAATGTTGATGACAATTTCGAGGACCTGATCGACTTTAGCGTTCAGGGCGTCGAACTCGGAACGTGTAACGGTAACCATCATTCCCTCCGTACCCCGATTCTATCTTGTAATAAGTTTGTTGGCAATTTGTAATGAGTTTGCTATCCTGCTCTTGCTAGGGTTGCGGATTGTACGCCGATTACGCGCGTGAAACCGTCGCTGAATAATACCGGAAGAGGGGCAAACATGCCTCTCTCGCGGATTCAGCAACGGAAACCGGCAACCCTAGCAAGTGGCCTCTCCGATGGCCGCGAGGGAGGTGCCAGGATGAGCACACATCGGAATCGTCGCTATCGCCGCCGCCCGGTGGAAGCATACCAACGCAGGCAGGATTGGCGTGAATCAAGTGAAGCCTTTTGGTGGGGATTCGTGTTCAGCTTTTGGGGGTTGATCGTAGTTGCGATCACGAAGGATGATTACCCCGAAGGGACGAACCCACTGGCGAACGCGATCATGGGGCTGCTGGCCGTGTGGGTCGTGTTCGGCTTCGTAATGATCCTGTTCCTACTGCTCGTGGGGTTATGACCGTACCAGAGCAGCGTAGGGCAACTGCCGTCCCAGTCCACTCGCAACCATCCCGCCCATCCGATCCGTAGGTTCAAGCCCGCGCTGGTTGTGCCGGCCGCTGAATTCGTTGGCGTAGCGTTGCAGGTGCTTCGGCGACATCTGGTGATACGTCCCATAGTGCCCGCGTTTCAGCGTTGCCCAATGCGACTCGATCCCGTTCGTTGACACGTCATCCCTGACGTACTCGCCCTTGCCGTGGCTGATCGTTTCATGCGACCTCGGCAACCCCACATACGACCCGAACTCATCGGTGTACACCGTCGTCTCCGGCGTAGTGCGGGCCAGCACGAACCCCTGGAGCGTCGCCTTCTTGCTGTCGGGGATGACCGCGCTGGCGACCTGCCCCGTCGCCCGGTCCCGCAGTCCCACAACGCCGGTCTTGCCAACGGCGCCGCGCCCCGCCTTCAACTTTTTGTCGGCGTGCTTGTTGGTTTCCCTGCCCCCGACGTAGGTTTCGTCCACTTCGACCGGCCCCGCGAACTTCCGAACCTCATCGTTCCACGTCTCCCGGATCCGGTGGGCTAGGTGCCAGGCCGACTTCTGCGTGATGCCCAGGTCGCGGTGCAGTTGCATACTGGACACGCCTTTGGGCCGGGTGCTCATCAGATAAAAGGCCATCGCCCAGGTCGATAGGGAGAGCTTGGAGTCGTGCATGATGGTCCCGGTCTTCACGGTGAAGTCCCGCTTACAGGGGTTGCACCGATAGGCCGGCGTCTTGCGCCCATTGGTGCGAGGGGATATATTCTCGCTGTCGCAGTAGGGACACCGGATGCCGTTCTTCCACCGCCGCTGTACGAACCACGCCTCTGCCTTCGCTTCATCGCTGAACTCATTGACGGCTTCAATCAGGTTCATCATCCACCTCCCATTTCTAGCATCAGTGTACACTATTCAGACGGCGGTGTACACAGGGATATAATTCCCCAATGAAAAGTCGCCGCAGTAGCGTCGTCATGGTAGTTACATCCCCAGGGCTTCCCGTATCGTCCGCAACTGGTTCAGGTGCTCGCCCCAGTGGCGTTCCAGGCCGTCGATGAACGCCTGCGCCGTGCGAACCTCGTGGATGTCGCGGTGCGGCAGGTGGGCCATAGCCGTCTTTTCCACAAAGTCGGCGTCGGACGCAACGGCGATGGCATCCTCGGCGGTTTGCAGGATGGCCAGCGGGCCGGCCTGCGCGCCGTCGATGTCGGCGGCCATGCGCTCGGGCGTCATGTTGTTGGCGTCGGGCAGGATGGTGACCTCATCACGGGTTCCATCCAATACACCGGCGATCACGCTGCCGATGCCGCCCTCCGGCGTGTCCACCAGATGGTACAGCACCTCCCGGGCGCTCCAGTTGTCGCCGTCCTTCCAGTCCAGACAGTAGTCCATCCCTTCCAGGAGGGACCGCAGTTCATCGCGGGTGCGGCGGACGGTGGCGAGGTTTTCATCACGGGTTGCCATGTTGAGTTTCTCCCTGTGGGATTTTGAGCAGACCGGCCACCAGCCAAATCCCGCTGACAATCAGCCAGAGCAGGAAGGCGATGCCGGAAACGCGGTGCATCACTGTGGCGGCGTCAACCCAGATGAACAGCATGCCGACGCCGATAATCACGTCGGCAACGGCGGAAATTTTGAGGATGCCGCCCGTGCGCCACTGCGCCGGGCCCAGGGCGATGAGGCCCAGGCCGGCCAGCGTAAAGCCGACCTTGCCGGCAATCCAGCGCACGGCGTCCGCCGGTTCAACCCAGCCGGGTGCGGCCCACGCCATCAGCGTCGCGCTGCCGTCCGCCACCTGCGGTAAGCCGCCGGCCAGGGCCAGCATCGCCGCGCCGGAAATCGCCGTGGTCGCGCCGGACAGTACCAGCAGCGCGGCGGCAATGCCTATAGCCTGCGGTTGGCTGCTTCTCAGTGTCATCCACAGATACAACGCCGCCGCCAGCAGCGCCAGGCCGGACAGGGTGCGGGCGGCGCCGGCAATGGCATACTGGCCGGTGTCCAGAATGATGGGAACCTGAATGGGACTGCCGGCCAAGGGCTCCATGCTGCTGTTGAGCCGAGTCATCACCGACACCGCCGTTACCACAGCGGTAAGCAGGAGCAGCAGGCCGGATACGCGGATGGTGGTCATTCCAATGCTCGTGCTTATGCGGCTAGCGGCAGCAGGCGGTTGATAAGGGAGCGGGTGGTGTCAGCCGCGTCGCGAACTTTAATGTCCGTCAAGTTGTTCAAGTAAAAATAGACGTGAAGTCGGTTAGCGTCTTTATAGTCTTCGACAATTGCGGGGTCGTTGAGCTCAGCGATAATTTGGCGCATCACGTGGCGACGATGCTGGTGTTCTTGATACCGCTGACCGCGTTGCAGAGCGATTGCGATGATGACTTGCGACAAGGCACCCCACAACAACTCGGCGCCTGCCCTGCTATTGCCATTATTGAAATGCTGCTCCGCAAGAATGGAAAACTCGGTGGACGCTCGAAGACACTCTGCTGTAGTCATGACACGTCCCGTACCGAGAAGCCGATCATTCGGTCAATGAAACCGGTTGAGATGTCCCAGTCCTCTTCAATTTCATACTCGGGCAGGACAAGACCCATTCCATTGGTACGGGCCAAATCTGCACAACCCAACGCGGACATAAACCCACGCTGCTTTGGATGGCCTTGGGCGATGCGTCGGCCAGCGTCGTAAATCTCGTCGTCTGTTTGGCAAGGCCAGCCCCGTTCTTTGGCGACGCATTTGATGGCGTGGGCCGTCGCCTCCCAGATGCGCTTGCAGAACAGCTCGTGGTCGCGCTGGGCCATGGCCTGGTCGGCCAGCCATACCTTGTTGCGGACTTCCTGTATTTGCTCCGGCGTAAGCATCTTCGGCTCTCCTGATCCTGACGGGTCTGCAACCATTATAGCGGTTGCTCTGCTCCCGATCAGGCGGAGGCCGACGCCGGTTCGGGGCCGCGCCGGTCGCTGGGGATCATCAGCGACGCCAGCAGGCCGACGAAGTAGATGCCGGCGGCGATGAAGAAGCCGTATTGCCAGTCCAGCCATTCGATGGGGCCGAAGATGAACACGGCGGCCACTGCGCCGAACAGCACGTTGTTGCCCCACATCAGGCCCAGAAAGCTCGATTCCAGCCGGTAGCGCGCCGCCACGTCCGCCGCTGCCGCCGACGTGAGGTTAATCACGGTGAAGTGTTGCAATCCGTACAGCGCGACGCATATCGTGATCCACGGGGTGTATTGCTGTCCGCCCAGCGGAATCGCCACGGTGAGTACGGTGGTGAACGCCATCAGGAAGACGATCAGCGACTTGCGCCCCACCTTGTCCGACAGCGCGCCAATGAGCGGCGCCGTTACCATGGCCGGCCCAACCATCAACGCCAGGTGCGCCGCCGCCTGGAACGAGTTGACCCCCAGCGCCTGCGTCATGTAGAGGGGCACCAGGAACAGCAGCGAGCCGTCGGCCATGCCGCGCACCGCTGACACCGCGAAGATTGCCCACAGTCCCGTGCCGCGAAACGCCACGCGGGTGCTGTCCCACTGGTGGCGCATCCGCTGCACGATGTCGATGTTGATGGTGGCGGCGTTGCCGGCGTGGCGGAGCAGTCCGTAGATGATGAACGCCGAAACGATCATCACCGGCGCGCTGATGGCCAGCCACGCTCGCCAGCCGATGGGATCCCAGCCCAGTTCCCAGCCCACGGTCAGCCCGTCGGATGCCTCCCACTGCAACGCCCCCAACAGCAGGATGCCGGCGGCCATGGGGCCGAGTACGTCGCCGATGCTGCCGGTGGAGCGGTGCATGGATATGAACAACGCGCGTCGGTTGGGAAACCGTTGCGCCAACAGTCCCAGCGCCGGCGGATGCCACAGCGCCGCGCCGGAGGACGCGCAGGCCAGCGCGAACAGCAGCAACCCGAACGACGGCGACACCGCCATCAGCAGCAGGCCGACGCCGGACAGGAACGCGCTGATGGACAGCACCCACGCCACCCGGTGATGGAACAGGTCCGAGAGGAACCCGCCGCCCACGCTGGTGATGCCGCCGCAAGCTGAACGCACGGCTACGATGACGCCCACTTGCAGCGCGCCCAACCCCATGTCGGCGGCGATGAACGTGGTGAGCAGCGGGATGGCGTTGGAGAAGAAGTGCTCGAAGGCGTGGGCGCCGATGATGGTGGAGGCCATCACCCGGTTGCCGGTGCGACGTTCCGGCGCCTGCGGAGCCTGAGACGCTGACTGTGGTGCTGCTGCTTGTGCCATCTGTGGGCCGTTGCGGACGGTGTAGGGGCGGGTTTCAAACCCGCCCCTACGGACGTTGGTAATCCGGCGTACTCAGGCGATCAGGCGGGGACTGTGACCGCTTCCGGCTCGCGGGGCTTGCCCGGTATCAGCAACGACACCAGCAGACCTACGAAGTAGATGCCCGCCGCGATGTAGAACCCGTATTGCCAGTCGAACCATTCCACCGGGCCGAAGATCATCACCGCGGCAATCGCGCCGAACAGCGTGTTGTTGCCCCACATCAGGCCCAGGAAGCTGGACTCCAGCCGGCGGCCGGCGGCGATGTCAGCAGCGGCCGCCTGGGTCAGGTTGTTCACTGAGAAGTTCAGCAGGCCGTAGATCGCCACGAACAGGGTGATCCAGAAGGTGTACACCTGGTGCGACTGTCCCGCCCATATGATGCCCAAAGTCAGTAGGGTAGTGGCCGCCATGATGAAGATGATCAGCGGGCGTCGTCCGATCTTGTCGGAGAGCGCGCCGATCATCGGGCCGGCCAGTATCCCGGGGCCGACCATGAGGGCGACGTGGGCCGATGCCAGGAAAGTGTTGGCTCCCAGTGCCTGGGTCAGGTACAGCGGAATCAGGAAGACCAGCGACCGGTCGGCCATGCCGCGAACGGCGGATACGGTGAAGATGGCCCACATGCCCGTGCCATTAAATGCGTCCTTCATCCCCGCCCAGTTGGTGCGGACGCGCGCTCCGACGTCCACCCCGACGGGACGCTCGCCGCCGGCGTTGCGCAGCAGGATGAAGATCAGCACGGTGGAGATGAACATGATCGGCGTGCTGACGCCCAGCACCCACCGCCAGCTGATGGCCGGCCAGGGCAGTTCCCAGCAGAAGGGCAGCGCTCCGCAACCGGCGGTTACGATGTCTTCCGCCTCGCCGGCGCTCCACGCCAGGGCGCCCAGCACCAGCGCGCCGGCGACCATCGGCCCCAGCACGTCGCCGATGCTGCCCGTGGAGCGGTGCATGGATATGAACAGTCCCCGACGCTGCGGGAAACGCCGCGCCAGCAGGCCCAGCGCCGGCGGATGCCACAACGCGCTGCCCATGGAACCCAGGGCCAGCGCGCAAATTATCAGCCCGAACGTGGGCGCGAGCGACATGAGCAGGTAGCCCAGGCCGATCATAAAGGTGCTGATGGACAGCACCCAAGCGACGCGGTGGTGGAACAGGTCCACCAGGATGCCGCCGGAAACGCTGGTCAGACCGCCAAAGATGGACCGCACCACGACGATCATCCCCACCTGTAGCGCGCCCAGGCCCAGGTCGAGGGCGATCACCGTCGCCAGCAGGGGGATGCTGTGGGCGTAGAGATGCTCGAAGGCGTGCGCTCCGATGAGCGTACTGGCCATCACGGAGCCCTTGGTGCGCGGCTCCACGTCCTGGGCGTGCGGTTGTGAAGGACTGATGCCGGCTGCGTGTGCCATCGTCGCGCTCCTTTGTGGCTCCAAGGGCGGAATGCGGCGCATTATACACGCTGGATGGCGTAATGGAATGATGGACAGGATGTTAGTGGGTTTGGTTTGGTGTTTCGGTTGGCTGGCTCCTTTGGGGGTTGGCGGTTGGTTGGCGAGAGGCAGGATTCCCGTCCGCCAGAGGCGGACCTTACGGCCCTCCGAAGGCGGGCCTTACGGCATCGTTGTCAGCATACGGCCGGGTTGGGTACGCAACGATTTGCCCTACTTTTTCGTGTACTCGGCGCGCCGTAAGACGCACTTGCGCGCGGGCTCGGACAGACCCGGTGATTCCAGTGGGGCATCGATGGTGGGGCGTTAGGTCGTTAAGCAACGGTTGCCACCTGGATCGGTTGCGATTTTGGAACTGACGGGGTTGGCCGTCGATGCTTGGAATCTGCCTCTCTTTGGATCGGGGATGAATCCGCCCCAGGCGGATTTGCCTAGACGATATTAGTATATACGTTCGGTTGGGTGGTATCAAGGGGTGTTGTCGGAATCGGGATTTGCCGGATTTGGGGATTTTATGGATTCCTGCGAAAGCAGGAATGACGGGATAGGTTGACGGCGCGCCGGCGACGGTCTTTCAGCCACTTGTCCATGGGCTGGTAGCCGCCGATGCAGAATTCCTATACCTCCGGCGCGACGCCGGCGAAGTGGGCCGATTTGGGCTGGATTTGCAAGCAACGTGCAAGCAAATTTTTAGGTCGATTCAAGTAGGAACGGAGCGGTTTGAGCGGTAAAATCGTTCGTTTTTGCAAGCAACGTGCAAGCAAATTTTTGCGGTGCTTTTGGTTAGGAGCAAAACAGGCTGATTTCGCCCTGCTTTGCAAGAACGTCAAACGCTTGGGCTTCCTCTTGGAGAGGAATGTTGGTTGATTGCACCGCTGTTTTGCAAGCAACGTGCAAGCAAATTTTTGCAGCGGTTTGAGTATGTACAGCGAGCCGGCAGGCGTAAAACTGGCTGATTCACCTCCGATTTGCAAGCAACGTGCAAGCAAAGTCAAGCAGCCCAGAATGGCAAGTAAGTCCAGCTTCGTGTTCCAGCGTCGGGGTCACGTACTATGATGACTCCATCATCTACTGCCTCTCTGAGCAGACGTGAGGCTCTGTCATTGCGGTCATCGGAAAGACCGAAGCGCTCACGTATTGAAGCGTTGTTCATCGGCTGTTGCACCCGGTAACGTAAGCAGGCGTGCAGGTAGCAGGCGCGCACCCGTTCCGACCGGTCCATTTCAGATAAATCCTTGTGCGCGAATAACATGGCCCTCGTGAACCCCGCGTATGACTCAAACAGCGGCGCGGGTAACATTTCCTCTTCTACCGCCAAGACTGCTTTCTCAATGCCACTGCCCCGCTCCTCGCATATGCCAATGCGGCGCATCAAAGCCGCCAGCGTCTCGTTGCGAGAGATGGGCGGGTTGCCGAGGAACCGCTGCGTGTCCACCAGCGGCGCACCCGGGTTGGTAATCTCAATTCGGGTGTCGAATATCTCAACCATCGGCCCGGCCCCGGTGACCGAAAAGTCCTGGTGAATCAACGCGTTGGCTACTAGTTCCCGTACTGCTACTTCGGGAACCATCGGCAATGTCCGACGCAACCCTTGCTGGATGTTTTCTCTGTATATTCTGCCGTTGATGTACTTGAGCAAATTGGCGAAGCCGGCCGCGTAACCCCACGAACTCTGACGTTCGCCCACTGACTCGGTTCGACCGGTTCCCTGGTACTGAATGACTCTGATGGATTTGCGCTCGAGTCGCCGAAAATCGCCAATACTTTTGGCGAATAAGATGGCGCCCAGGTTGGAGACGTTCCAGCCACCGGCGGCACAAGGCGTGATAAGGCGGTCTTGCTCGAGTTCGTACAGGATAGAGTTGATACTCTCAGGCACCGGTCTTTCGAGCAGTGCGAAATATGCAGCGTGATTTAGCTTATCCAGTACTTCATCGCCGCTTAAGTGCTCTGATGCGACACCGTCTTCAAAGCTTGACCTGCCGGAAAGATGCCACAGAGCGCGTTCTTTTTCGTGATGTTCCTGGAGATTTGCCACGACATCACCGACGCGGATGCGCTCTTTTCCGTAGATGGCGACCGGCCGTTGCGTTGTTGGCTCAATTTCTAGGATCACGATCCGTTTTCCGTCAATCGCAACTTCGTGGAAACGAAAATCTATGCGGGGTGTCAGACCACGCCGCAGCCAATTATCCAAGGGCTCATTGCCTTGCTTTACCGTGTCCGGCTTAAACTCCGTGCCGACCACAGCATAGCTGCCGTCCTCAATACCCCAAAGCATATAGGCAGCTTCTTTCCCGTTCAACGCAGCCCCATTCGCCAACGCTGACGTATACTCGCCAATCGACTGAGGTTCAGTCGCCTGATTGACCTTGAACTCCACCCACTCGGTTTCGCTGGGCAATTGGCGCAGATTGTGAATTAGGTCGTTCAGGTACTCGGCGTCTCGCTCTGGAACCATACCGGCATTCTCCCGTTTTTCGGGATTCACGGCGCATTATACCGTAGTCAGTATTCGTAAAACATTTGCTGGAGGGCGTCGCGGTCGCTGGTGACGGTCAGGCCGAGCATCAGCAGCAGGCGGGCTTTCTGGGGCATCAGGTTGTCGGATACTATGAAGCCCTGCTCGTCCTTGCGCGGCGTCATCACCACGCGGCCGGCGTCGGAACGGCTGGCGAGGACTACGGGCATCCCGGCGGCCACGGCCTGCTCGGCGGCGGCGATGAAGGTGGGCGGGAACGTGCCGGCGCCGAATCCGGCGACCACCAATCCCGCCGAGCCGTGGGCGCGCGCGGCGTCGATGAGCATACCGTCGGCGCCGGCGTAGGCGTGTACGATGTCCACGCGGGGGAGGTCGGTCATGCCGTCCACGCGGAAGGGGGTGTCGGTGGTGTGCTTGCGATAGGGCCGGCGGTAGAAGACCACGCGGTGGTCGGAATCGGCGTAGCCCAGGAAGCCCAACTCGTTGGGCTTGAAGGTCTCCACGCGCAGGGTGTTGTGCTTGTACACCTCTCGGGCGCATTGGATCTGGTTGTTGAGGACGGTGAGCACGCCCATGCCGGCGGATTCCGGTGTGGCGGCGATGCGGCAGGCGTCCAGCAGGTTCAGGTCGGCGTCGGTGCTGATGGACGTGGGCGGCCGCATCGCGCCGGTGATGACCACGGGCCGCTGCGTCTTGACGGTCAGGTGCAGGAAGTAGGCCGTCTCCTCCAGCGTCGCGGTGCCGTGGGTGATGACGACGCCGGCAGTGTCCGGTTCCTCGCGGTCGATGGCGTGGATGCGTTCGGCCAGGGCGATCCAGTTGGCGGGGCCGATGGCGGTGCTGCCTACGCTGACCATGTCCTCGGCGATGACGTTGAAGTTCTCGGCGATCTCCGGCACCCGCGCCAGGTTCTGGTCGATGGTGAGGTGGTCGCCGATCTCGGGGTAGCGAATGTAGTCCATGCGGTCGGGGCCGACGCCGGCGATGCTGCCGCCGGTGGCGATGATGTGTACGGTGGGGCAGGTTGTGGTCATGGGTGGATCTCCTGAGATGCGAATTTTTTGCCGCGTAGGGGCAACCCTTGTGGTTGCCCTGGGATCTGCGGAAGATAGTGTGCGCCAACCCAGGGCGCCCACAAGGGGCGCCCCTACATCTTGCAGGCGGGAATCGGCCGGCTCACCAGACGGGTGTCCGTCATAGACTCCTACGTGTTATGGACGGGACAATCTCTCCGGGTTCTCTGTATCCTCGGCCCATTTTGCAGGGTTATGGATGATGTAATGGCGGATGTTGTGTAGGGCAGATTCGTTTCGGATGATGTGTTCATAGTAATTGCGTTGCCACAATTTATCGTCAAACGGTGTCCACCTGGATGCCTTTACCCCACGTACATATTCAACCGTTGTCAATGATTTGTACGCGCCCACCACGTCTCCCAACGACGCGGGAGTAACCCTTGTGGTTGCCTCGGATGGTGGCTCCATTATCCCATCGGTCAACACGATAATACCGTGGATGTGATTCGGCATGACGACAAACACGTCTAAACGAACGTTGGCGAATCGTTGCGGCAACATCTGCCACTGCCTGGCTAACATACTCCCCGCTTCGTTCAACCGCATCGCATCGCCTTGGATTTCACCGAACAGTGGAATCCTTCTGTGCGTGCATATCGTTACGAAATACGCGCCCGTTTGCCGGTAATCGTATCCGGGCAGGCGGATGGGACGGCGGTGATGAATATCCGGGTTGTAGATTGGGATCATGATTCACTCTTCCACGGCTACGTGGAGAGGGCAACCCTTGTGGTTGCCCCTACCAACGATAGGTGTTAAGCGCGATTATAACAACCCGCCCCTGTGCTACCATACCGCCCATGCGCGCCCTGATTGTGTCGGACATACACTCCAACCTGGAGGCTTTTGAGGCCGTGCTGGCGGATGCTGACGCGCGCGGCGGTTACGATGCGGTCTGGTTTCTGGGCGACCTGGTGGGGTATGCGGCGGATCCCGGGCCGTGCATCGAACGGTTGCGGAGGCTGCCGCATCTCGCCATCGCGGGGAACCACGACCACGCCGTCACCGGCAAGCTGAACCCCGACCTTTTCAACGGCGCGGCGCGCGCGGCGGCATTGTGGACGGCGGACGTATTGACGGACGACGAGTTGGCGTACCTGGCCGGGCTGCCCGAGGTGCGAACCGTTGGCGATTTCACCCACGTCCACGGCAGCCTGCGCGATCCGGTGATGGAGTACCTGATCAGCGAGCCGGCGGCGCTGGCGACCTTTGCCCTGATGGATACTCCCTTCTGCCTGGTGGGGCACTCACACTACCCGATCGTGTGGACGGAGCACGAGCGCGGCGCTGACGTGGCGTTGCTGGACGTTACTGCGCCGCTCGTGCTCAACTCCAATCAGCGAGTGATCGTTAACCCCGGCAGCGTGGGCCAGCCTCGGGATGGCGACCGGCGGGCGTCCTACCTGCTGTACGACAGCGAGATCGGCGACGCCGGCGTGTTGGAACACCATCGGGTTGAGTACGACATCGCTACCGCTCAGCGCAAGATATGCGCCGCCGGCCTGCCGGAATCGCTGGCGGATCGGCTGGCGCGGGGGCATTGATACGGTTAGGATAGTGTAGGGACGGGACATGCCTCGCCCCTACGTGAGGTGATATGGGCAGGGGGCAACCACAAGGGTTGCCCCTACGGGGTAGCCCGTTTAGAATCCGGCGAGTGAGAGGGATTGGTGTACCGGGTTTTACGGCGACGAGGTGATGATGATATGAGCCAGAGCAATGACCAGGAGCGAATCTACGAGGAACTGCGCCGGCGGGCGGTGGTGGAGTTCGGTGAGGAGCGCGCCGGCGAGTTGGAATCGTACTTGAGGACGGCCGCTCAACAGATTCACGACGTTGAGAGCGCAGAGGTGCACCCCGACCTGGAGCCGCTGTTCCAGGAATAAGCAAGCACCAATGACGCCCCCTCACCCCAACCCTCTCCCACGGGGGGAGAGGGGGCTATGCGACACCGTCAAGAGGTTGGATTATGCCTGAACTCCATGAGCTTTCGGTGGCGGAAGCCGCCGCGCAGATTCGCGAGGGAACCATATCGCCGGTGGCGCTGGCGGAGTCGCTGCTGGCGCGGATTGACGCGCTGGACGGCGACTTGCAGGCGTGGGTGACCATTGACCGCGACGCCGTGCTGTCAGCGGCCCGGCAGCGGGAAGCGGAAGCTCAACGCGGCGAAATACGCGGCCCCATCCACGGCGTGCCCGTGGGCCTGAAGGACATTTTCTACACGGCGGGGATGCTCACCGCCTGCGGCTCCAAGGTGTACGCCGACTTCGTACCGGAATTTGATGGCACGTCGGTGGCGAAAATCAAGGAGGCCGGCGGCATCATCCTGGGCAAGGCGGTCACCACCGAGTTCGCAACCTCCGACCCATCGCCGACGCGGAACCCCTGGAACCTGGAGCACACGCCCGGCGGGTCCAGCAGCGGGTCGTCGGCAGCGGTGGCGGCGCGCATGGTGCCGGCGGCGCTGGGTTCGCAGACCGGCGGCTCCACTTGCCGGCCGGCGGCCTACAACGGCATCGTCGGCCTCAAGCCCACCTACGGGCGCATCAGCCGCTACGGTGTCGCGCCGGTTAGCTGGTCGCTGGACCACGTGGGCATCCTGACGCGCACGGTGGCCGACGCCGCGCTGATGCTGGGGGTGCTGAGCGGCGCGGACGATAACGATCCCGGCAGTCTGCGGGAGCCGGTGCCGGATTTCGTGGCGCAGATGGCCGAGCACGACCGTCCGCCGCGCATCGGGCTGGTGCGGCAGTATTACCAGGACTATGCTACGCCGGAAATCTGGGCGCACACCGAGGCCATCGCCAACCAGTTGGCGGAGGCCGGCGCCGAGGTCGAGGAGTTGCCCCTGCCCGACAGCTTTGCCCGCGTGCACAGTTTCCAGCGCATCGTGATGAACGTGGAGTGCGCCGGGTTCCACCAGGCCAATCATCGTATCCGCGCCGCCGACTACGGGCCGCGCATCCGTGGGGGCATGGAGATGGGCATGATCATTCCGACCTCCACGTATATGAAGGCGCAGAGGCTGCGCCGGCAGTTCCGCGCCGACATGAGCGAGCTGGCGGCCAAAGTGGACGTGGTGATGACCCCGGCGACGCCGGCCCCCGCGCCCAGGGACCTGAACACCACCGGCGACGCGGCGTTCCAGCAGCCCTGGACGGCGGCCGGCCTGCCGACGGTGGTGGTCTCGACGGGCCTGAGCGAACTGGGGATGCCCATGGCCGTCCAGTTCGGCGGGCCGTGGGCGCAGGAGGGCCAGGTGCTGGGCGCGGCCCAGTGGTGCGAGCGGATTGCGGGTTTGAACGAGATGCCGGCGGCGGTTCGGATTTGACGGCCCCCGGTAGGCAAGGCGTCATTCCTGCTTCCGTAGGAATTCAGAAAGGCAACTCCCTACTAATCCGCCAGGCGGTAGATGCCTGACTTCTGCGAGAGTAGGTACAGCTCGCCTTCGTTGTCCTCTGCGAAGGACATTATGCTGAGGCCGGTGTCGGCGAGTTGCCGGTGTTCGACCACCTCGCCGTCCACGTAGCGCAAGCCGAAGACCTTGCCGGAGCAGTAGTCGCCATACACGTAAGCGCCGCTCAGCCACGGTATCGCGGGGCCGCGATAGACGTAACCGCCGATCACCGAGCAGGGTTCGCCGTCCAGCGAGTATTCCCAAACCGGCGGCTCCATTCTTTCGCGTTCGCAGCCGTCGCGGGGGCGGAAGCAGTGGTTGCCCTCCAGAGCGTTCCAGCCGTAGTTGCCGCCCTGTTGAATCAGGTCAATCTCCTCCCAGCGGTTCTGGCCCACGTCGCCGGCCCATAACTCGCCGGTGGCCCGGTCGAAGCTGAAGCGCCACGGGTTGCGCAGACCATAGGCCCAGATTTCGCCGCGCCCCTCCGTTCCAGGCAGATTGGCGAAGGGGTTGTCCGGTGGTATGGCGTAGGGATGCTCCGGCGTTGCCTGGGATACGTCGATGCGGAGGATGGCGCCGAGCAGCGTTGACGTATCCTGACCGTTGCCCAGCGGGTCTCCGGCCGATCCGCCATCGCCTAGGCCGATGTACAGGTAGCCGTCCGGGCCGAAGGCCAGTTGGCCGCCGTTGTGATTGGCGTAGGGCTGCTCAACTTCCAGGATCACCAATTCGCGGTCCGGGTCGGCGGCGGAATGGTCCGGCGGAACGGTGAAACGGGAGATCACCGACCGGCGCGGGTCGGCTGCGGAGTAATAGACGTACAGGTGTCGTCCGTTCTTCGGGTCTATGGCCAATCCCAAAAGCCCTTCTTCGGAACGACGGCTGCTCACGCGGTCGGTGATGTCCAGAATCACTTGCGCGACGGCGTGGCCGGATTCCGCTTCGTTGAGCGTCCAGACTCGACCGGCCTGCTCGGATACCAGCATCCGCTCATTCTGCATCTGGACCAGGTTGGTGGGCGACTGAAATCGCCGGTCGGTCGGCATGGGGTTCAGTCGGAGGGTTCCCAACTGCGCTGCGGACGGTGATCCCGACGACTCCGGCGCGAGTAACGGCGCCGGCGCTCCGCTGACGCATCCCAGTAGGAGCGTCAGCAGCAAAGCCATCGAAATCGTTGCCACTGCCGCCATGTTCTTAATCCTACCGCATCCTGCCGCACGCCTGATTATTGACACCCATTCGGTATGTTGATAGCCTAACTCATGCGCTTCGTGCGCCGTTTCGTGGCCCGCTAGCTCAACTGGCAGAGCAGCTGACTCTTAATCAGCAGGTTCTCGGTTCGACCCCGAGGCGGGTCACCATCTCCCTAGCTTGTCGAGGCGGTTGTCCTGTTGGCTGGCCGGCGGTGGTCCCGGGGGAAGTGTCGGAATTGGCAGACGAGCATGACTTAGGATCATGTGCCCTTGGGCGTGCGGGTTCGAGTCCCGCCTTCCCCACCATATTTTCTCTCGCTGACACATTTTTTCTTGCTGAATCGTTTTTCCGACCTGCGTTACGACTTTAGAACCCTCCGGGGGGACGTCCTCGGGGGTGTCACTGCAGCGGTGGTTGGTCTGCCGGTGGCGTTGGCCTTCGGATTGGCGGCAGGGTTGGGTCCGGCTGCCGGGATCTATGGGGCCGTTGCAGTCGGTTTCTTTGCCGCCGTGTTCGGCGGAACCCGCTCTCTCATATCGGGGCCAACCGGCTCGATGACTGTGGCCATGGCAGCCATCGTCGCCGCCCACGCCGAAAATATCGGCGAGGCTTTCACCATCGTCATACTGGCCGGACTGATCCAGATAATGTTCGGCCTGCTGAGAATCGGGCGCTTCGTAACCTACACTCCCTACTCGGTCATATCGGGGTTCATGACCGGCGTCGGGGTGATCATCATAGTGGGCCAGAGCCTGCCCTTCCTGGGAGCGCCGGCCGTGCCCGGAGGGACCATCTCTACCCTCCTGAACTTGGTGGATATACTCGATCACTTCCAGATCAGCGCACTGGGCATAGCCGTGGTTACGCTGGCCGTTGGACTGTTCTGGCCTGATCGATTCGACAAGTACCTGCCTTCGACCCTGGTGGCCCTGGTGGTGGGGACGCTTTTGGGGGTCTTCTGGCTTACCGACGCGCCGGTCATCGGCACCGTGCCTACGGATCTGCCGGCCTTCCAGCTGCCGGCCCTTTCCGCCGGCGGGATCGCCCGCGCCATTGAGCCGGCGATGGTTATAGCCCTGGTGGGTTCCGTGGACACCCTGCTCACCGGCCTCGTGGCGGACTCGATGACCCGCACCCGGCACGATCCCAACCGGGAGTTGCTGGCTCAGGGATTGGGCAACGTCATCACCGGATTCATCCGGGGCCTGCCCGGATCCGGCGCCACTCCGAGCACGGTGGCGAACGTTCGGGCCGGCGGATGGACCTTCGTTTCAGGGGTAATTGCCGTAGGCATTCTCGCGGTCATGGTGCTGCTGCTGGGCCAGTACGTTGCCCTGATACCCAACGCGGTCCTGGCCGGCATCCTGGTGAAAGTCGCGCTGGACACCATAGACTGGCGGTTCGTGGCCCGGATGCACCGGGTGCAGCGTGAACACTTGGCGGTCATGCTGCTCACTCTCGGACTGACGGTATTCCTTGATCTGATCGCCGCCGTAGCCGTGGGCATGATAGCGGCCGCGGTGACCAGCGCGCGGCAGTTCGAGCGCCTGGAGCTGGACAGCGTCATATCGGTGCCCATACTCGACCAGATTTTCTTTGGCAATAACGATGAGCAGCAAGAAGTGGACGACTTCACCGCGCGGGTGGGCATGGTGGCGCTCAGGGGAGCTTTTACCGTGGCGTCCTCCGGCAAGCTGATTGAAACCATTGGGGAAGACATACGTGACCACGAGGTTGTGATCCTCAACTTCTCCGACACCGTGCACATCGACGACAGCGCGGCTCTGGTGGTGGAGCAATTGATCGACACCGCCATATTCCAGGACGTTGAATGCATCGTGATGGGGCTTTCGGGTCTGCCCGCCCGCAACCTCATTGCCCTGGACATCCTGAAGCGTGTCCCACAGGACCAGATAGTCGGCACCATGGACGAGGCGAGGGAAACGGCGGCCAGGCTCCTTGCCGCCCAGGACGCCTGAACGGCTAATCGTCCACTGCCATAGCCTCCGGGAGATTTCGGCGGGACCGAGGATGCCGTATCGTATAATGCGGCTATTCGATTTTCGTTTCGGAGTCATCACACCCATGGCCACTATCAAACCCTTTCGCGGCTGCCGTTTTGACCCTGCCGTTGTCGGCAGCCTTTCCGACGTGATCTGCCCGCCCTACGACATGATTGGGCCGGAACTGAAAGCAGATCTGCAAACGCGCAGCGAGTACAACGCCGTGCATCTGGAGGGCGGCGAGCAGCCGGACCCGGTGGACCCGCAGGCGGGATACCAGCAGGCCGCGCAACTTTTCCGGCAGTGGCTGGCGGACGGCGCGCTGCGCCAGGACGACGGGCCATGCTTCTACCTGATGCGTCACACTTATGACTTTGGAGGCCGACGCCGGCAGCATATCGGCCTGTTTGCCGACGTGCTGGTGGAGGACTATGACGCCGGGGGCGTGCTGCCCCATGAGTTCACGCGGGAGCCGGCGGTACTGGATCGGGTCGCGCTCCTGGATGCCTGCCAGGCCCAGTTCAGCCCGATCATGTCGCTGTACCGCGACGCTCAAGGCGACCTGCAACGCATCTTCGGCGGCGTGCTGGAAAACGCGCCGGACACCACCGGGACGACTCCGGCCGGCGGGAACGCGGAACTGTGGCGCATCGCCGACACGGAGACGCAGGGGGCCATCACGGAAACGTTCGCCAACCGTCCGGTGTTCCTGGCGGACGGACACCACCGCTACGAGGCGGCGCTGCGCTACAGCCGGAACCAGGCCGGCGAGCAGCGTTCGGATGAGGCGGCGGCGAGCAACTACGTGATGATGACGCTGGTGGAATTTGACGACCCGGGGTTGCTGCTCTTGCCGTACCACCGGGTGGCCGGCGGGATGACCGATGAGCAACTGGGCGACGTGCGGGCGCTGCTGAACGGGTTGTTTGATTCGCGGCCGCTGAATCCCGACGTAACGCCGGCGGAGGCGGTGAGCGAGGTGGCGCGAGTGGGGGAGAGCGCGCATTGCTTCTCGGTGTTCTGGAGCGACGGCCCGCCCACCCTGCATACGCTGCGCTCCGGCGTGGATTGGGCAGACTGGGGCCAACTGGCCGTTTCGGAAGCGTGGGTGCTACAGGAGCGGGTGCTGGCGCCGGCGCTGGAGGACGCGCTGGCCGGCTGCATCGATTACAGCCCCGACCACGACGCCATCGTGCAGCAGGTGAACCTGGGAGAGCAGCAGATGGCCATTCTGCTCAAGCCGTTCCCGCTGGAGCCCTTCCGGCAGATTGTGAGCGCGGGCAACCGATTGCCGCCCAAATCGACGTTCTTCTACCCCAAGCTGCCCACCGGCCTGGTCATCAACCGGCTGGACGGCAGCATCTAGCCTGGGAGGTTTCGCCATGACCACGACAGTCCTCGCTCCTGCGCCTGAGCCAGAAACGTCTCCACTCCAACGGGAACCTGCGCCAACCCGACGCCTGTTCACGGTGGACGAATACTGCGCCATGGCCGAAGCGGGCATCTTGTCGGAAGACGAACGGGTCGAGCTAATAGATGGAGAGATAATCATAATGCCACCCATTGGAGAACCTCACGAGCACGGTACTGACTGGTTGAATCGCCAGCTGAATTACCTGCTGTACGACCGCGCTCTGGTCAGAGTGCAGGAGTCCATTCGACTCAATGATGGTAGTTTGCCCCAACCGGACATCGCTGTGGTACGGTTGCGTCCCGACCATTATCAAGAACGACCAACCCCGGCCGACGTGTTGCTGCTGGTCGAAGTTTCCGACCCGTCATTGGACTTTGACCGGGAGGTGAAGCTGGCCCGCTACGCTGCCGCCGGCATCCCTGAAGTCTGGATCGTCAACGTGCGCGCCCGGCAGGTGGAAGCCTATGCTGACCCGGTTGACGGAACGTATCGCAGCCGGCGCGTGGTTACGGCCGACGGCAGCATCAGCCCGCTGGCGTTTCCCGACGTGTCCCTGGCGGTGGCCGACTTTCTGCTGGAGTGGGGTTTCAAAATGACTACCACCATTGCTCCGACAATCACCCCAACGGCGACGGCAGGGGCTCCGCCCGAACGGGAACCTGCGCCAACCCGACGCCTGTTCACTGTGGACGAATACTGCGCCATGGCCGAAGCGGGCATCTTGTCGGAAGACGAACGGGTCGAACTAATAGATGGAGAGATAATCGTAATGCCACCCATTGGAGAACCCCACGAAGACGGCACTACCAGGTTGGGAGGCGAACTGTCTTACCGACTATATGATCGAGCCTGGGTTCGGGTACAGAACTCGGTGCGGCTTGACGACTATGGTTTGCCTGAACCGGACATCGCGGTGGTGCGGTTGCGCGATGATTATCATCAACAGAGGCCCACGCCTGACGACGTGCTGCTGCTGATCGAAGTGGCCGTTAGTTCGCTGGTGTTTGACCGGGACGTAAAGCTGGCCCGCTACGCCGCCGCCGGCATCCCCGAAGTCTGGATCGTCAACGTGCGGGCGCGGCAGGTGGAGGCGTACAGCGACCCGGTTGATGGGGTATATCGGAGCCGGCGGGTGGTGACGGCAGACGGCAGGATCAGCCCGCTGGCGTTTCCCGACGTGTCCCTGGCCGTGGCCGATTTTCTGCTGGAGTGAGGGCGTGGCCGGACGAGGCTCTACTGGCGAGCCTTATGCGAGATCGCCGGGGCCGGATGACTATGTAAAGGGCCGCTTGTTTGGCCGGGCAACCTTTGTTACAATTCCGGCGCACGAATGGCAAGGACGGTTAGAGGCGTCGCGTTCGTCAGTCTCTAGCCGCACCAGCGTCTTTTGCGTAACCAATGGAGGAGGAGATACTATGCCGTCGTTCTGGGAAAACATCCGAATGCCAGACCCAGCGGAAGATCGCGAGTCCGGCGCCAACATCGCCGAGGCCGGCGATATGGCTGCCTACGTTAGTTTCCCGGCGCCCAGCGCAGGGACGAGTCTGCCCGCCATAATCGTTGTCCAAGAAGCATTTGGCGTGAACCAACACATCCAGCGCGTCGCCGACCGGTTTGCCGCTGAAGGCTACGTAGCCGTCGCTCCCGCAATGTTCCATAGGAACGAGCGGAACCCCAACCCCATGCTTGGCTACACCGCCGACGATTTTGACGCCGCTATCAACACCTACATGCCGGAACTCTCCGGCGCCGGCATCATTGCCGACATCAATGCCACTGTTGACTACCTGCAGCGCACCTATCCCCGCACTCGTGGGCAGAAGATCGGAATCGTCGGCTACTGCATGGGTGGTCGCGTGGTCTATCTGGCTGCCAGCGCGTGCGACGGCCTCAGCGCCGGCGTGGTCTATTACGGCGGCGCGATCATGGGCGCCTACGGCGACGGGGTGACCCCAATCGACGGCACCGCCAACATCAGCATACCGCTGCTGGGCAACTTCGGCGATACCGACGGGAACCCGACGCCAGCGGACGTGGCGCAGATTTCGGAAGCGCTGACGGCCGCCGGCAAGGCCCACGACTTCAAGTCGTACCCCGACGCCGGCCACGGCTTCAACTGCGACGACCGCGACAGCTACAACGAAGCCGCCGCCAACGACGCGCAGGCCCGCACCATCGCGTTCTTCAACGAGCACCTGAAGTAAGCGCTCAACGCGAAGATTTCAACAGCCCCTTCCGGTGATTATCGGAGGGGGCTTTTTGTTGTCACATTAATTTTACGGAACCTTTACCATCCATTAATTTTGCGGCAACAGGGGCGCAACACCCGGCGTTTACGTTGGTAGGGCGAAACGCATAGACGTGGCATTTCCGGCCACAGGGAGCGCGCCCTATGAACAAGATCGAGGTACTCAAGGCGGAAAAGGATGGCCTGGACATCCTGAAGGACATTCCCACGTTCAGCCGTGAGGGTTGGGAGTCTATTGCCACGGATGATCGCGACCGCCTGAAGTGGGCGGGTATTTTCTTCCGACGCCAGACCCCAGGCCGGTTTATGATGCGGATACGCATTTCCAACGGCATCAGCAACTCTGCCCAGTTTCGCGCCATCGCCGGCATCAGTGACGACTACGGCAAGGGATTCGCCGATCTGACCACTCGCCAGCAGGTTCAGTTGAGGGAGTTCAGCATCGAGCAAGTGCCGGACATCTGGCAGCGGCTGGATGCCGTGGGTCTGATTTCCCTGCAAACGGGCATGGACAACATCCGTACCGTCGTGGGCTGCCCCGCCGCCGGCCTGACGCCCCACGAACTGCTGGACGCCTCTCCCATCGCCCGACAGTTCACCGATATGTTCATGGGCAACCGGGAGTACACCAACCTGCCGCGCAAGTTCAACGTGACCATCACCGGCTGCCTGGAAAACTGCACCCATGTATCCACGCAGGACATCGCCATGACGCCGGCGGTCAAGATCGTTGAGGGTCAGGAAGTCGCCGGGTTCAACGTGGCCGTGGGCGGCAAGATGGGGTCCGGTGGGTACACGCCGAGCACGCCGCTGGACCTGTTCGTCACCCCGGATGAGGCAGCAGAGATTTGCAACCACATCGTGCTGATCTTCCGCGACCACGGTTCGCGGGAAGCCCGCAACAAGGTGCGGCTGGCTTTCCTGATTGCGGAATGGGGAGCCGAACGGTTCCGCGCCGAGATCGAAGCGCGGGCCGGGCGGCTTCTGCTCAGCGCCGGCAAGGACGCAGCCACCGACGCCCATACCAGCCACATCGGTGTGTTTCCGCAACAGCAAACGGGCCTGAACTACGTGGGCCTGTGCGTTCCGGTGGGCCGCATCACCACGGTGCAACTGCGCGGCGTGGCCGACCTGGCCGATGAATATGGCGACGGCGAAATTCGCATCACGCCGGAGCAGAACCTGATCATCCCCAACGTGCCGGATGAACGGTTGGAAGCGTTGACCGCCGAACCCCTTTTGCAAACGCTGTCCTACCGGCCTTCGGACATCACGCGGGGGACCGTGAGCTGCACGGGCATCGACTACTGCCACTTCTCGTTGATCGAGACCAAGGAGCGGGCCATGGAAACGGCGCGCGCGCTGGAAAAGCGTCTCCCCAACATCGGCCCGGTTTCAATTTACTGGTCGGGTTGCGCCAACGGATGCGCGAACCACACGCTGGCCGACGTCGGACTGGTGGGCAAACGCATCCGAGTGGACGGCGAAATCCTGGAAGCGGTGGACATTTACCGGGGCGGCGCCGCTCTGCGCGACGGCAAGCCCCCGACTCCGGTGATGAACAACGTAGCCTGTTCCGAGCTGCCCAAAGTGTTGGAGGAGATGCTGATGCGGGACGCTCCCAGCATCTGTTGAAAAGTCCTCGCATCACAATCGGTAAGGGCGGGTTTCAAACCCGCCCCTACACCTTTTGCAGAAGTGCGCATTCTTTTGCCGAACTGAGTATCAGTCTGTACCTTCGGCGGTAAGGATGCCGATGACGTGATTTTTGGTTTCCGGCGTAAGCGTCTCATCGGCGAGTATGGCGTTGATTTTTTCACGCAGGAGGGCTTCCCGAGCGGCAGACTGCCCTTCGGCGTGAGCCTGCTTCGCCTCGGCGCGGGCCTGTTCAAGTTGACCTTGAGTGGCCTTGCGGCCTTCTTCGATCCCTTCCTCTTTCCAGCGGCGGCGGCGGGCCAGGGCGATGTCATATAGGGTCATAATTCCTCCGCTTATGAAGGGCACGGCTCCAATGCATGCTTGCGATATGATACTGCTTACCAGCAGCAGGTAAAACACCTTGTAGATAGGTAAACGGGTTAACGCGTCGGCAAAGGGCAAGCCATCCCGAATGCCGGCGACGGTTTCATGGATGATGACGGCCGCAGTCAGGGACAGCGTTACCCACAGGCGCCAATCGCTGATTGCAGTTCGGATCGCATGGGGCAGTTCCGATATTCGCATCGTAGCACACGCCCCGACTTTACGAGACTGGCGGGCGGTGCTGGCTCCAGGGTTGGGCATCCTCAAACGCGGCCATGGCGCGGAGGACACGGTCTTCCGATCCCGCCGGGCCGACCAGGTGCAGGCCGATGGGGAGGCCGGCTGCCGAGAACCCACAGGGTACGCTGGCCGCCGTCTGGCCGCTCATGTTGATGGGGAAGGTGAAGGGTAGATAGCCCCACCAGGGATCAACGGACCGCCCAGCGATGCTGGTGGGATGCTGGCCGATGGGGAAGGCGGTAACGGCCATTGCCGGCGTCAGCAGCAGGTCGTAGGTGTTGAAGAAATCAGCGAACCGGCGCTTGTGGCGGTCAACGTAGGCCAGGGCGCGGGACAAGTCGGCAGCGGAATATTGCGACGCCGCGTCGTAGGTGGCGCGGACGTAGTGGGTGAGATCGTCGCGCCGGTCGGGGTAGAGGTCAATGTTGGAGGTGTAGGAGGCAGTGCCGAAAACGATTGAAAACGCGGGGAATGGATCGCCCTCAATCTCCGGCGCGGCTTCTTCAACGATTGCGCCCATTTCCTGGAACACCTGGGCGGCGGCGCGGGTGACCTGTACTACCTCAGGATCGACGGCGGCGTAGCCCAGGTCATCGCTCCACGCGATGCGCCATCCCTCCACTCCGCCCTCCAAGGCGGCGGTATAGTCGGGCGGAGTGTCGGTCATGGTGTTGGGGTCGCGGGAATCGGGGCCGGCCAACACCTGGAGCAACAGCGCGGTATCGGAGACGGTGCGGCTCATGGGGCCGGACTGGGAGAAGTGGTTGACTGCCGGGCCGCCGTATCCGCCGTAGCGGGGGACGCGGCCGTGGGACGGCTTGATGCCGGTGACGCCGCTGAAGCTGGACGGGATGCGGATGCTGCCGCCGCCATCGCTGCCGGTGGCCAGGGTGCAGAGGCCGGCGGCCAGCGCCGCCGCCGCTCCGCCGCTGCTGCCGCCGGGCGTATAGTCGGTGTTCCACGGGTTGCGGCAGGGTTCGCTGACCAGGTTCTCGGTGGTGCCGGACTGGCCGAACTCCGGTGTGTTGGTCTTGCCCAGGATGATCGCGCCGGCGGCCTTGACGCGCTCGACGACAATGGAGTCGATCTCAGGCACGCGGTCTCGGAATATGGCGGAGCCCAAGGTGGTGGTTACGCCCTTGGTCAACTCCAGGTCCTTGATTGAGATAGGGATGCCGTGGAGCGGGCCGAGGGTATCGCCGCGCCGGACGGCCTCATCGGCGGCGCGGGCATCGGCCAGCGCCTGATCGGGGCAGAGGGCGAGATAGGCGCTGAGCTGCGGGTTCAACTCGTCGATGCGCCGGTAGAACAGCTCGGTGAGCTCTACTGACGAGATTTCGCCGGCGGCGATCATACGGCGGATTTCGGTGGCGGGGGTGAAGGCGAGTTCGGAGTCCACAATACGCTCCTGTTGGTGGTGGCAGCCGGGTATCAGGCCGGTGCGAGCCTACCTTGATTGGTCGTTGTCAGTTTCTCTGAACAGGATTTGCTCCTGCTCCTGCGTCAACGGTACTCCGAGCGCGGCCAATTCCTTTTGGATACGTTCACGCTCTGCCCGACGGCCTTCCAGTAGGCCTTCCTCGCGGCGTTTCATTTCTCTTTTTTCAGCCCATGCTTTTACGGTCTCTCTTGCAGCGAAAAACACGATCATTCCTCCGTAGAAGGCCATTGACGTGGGGAACAGCAGCAGCGTCGCCGCTATGATGACCCCGTCGTCCCGCTCCGTCAGCAGTTTCAGATAACTCAACAAGGGCAGGTTGCCGCAGCTTCGACAATCGCCCAGCAATACTGCGAGCAGCATACTTATGCTGATTGACACTGCTCCGTCAAAAAATCGCCACGTTGGGCGGTTGCCTTCATCTCGCATTGTACCATCCTGAGTGGGCCGTCTCCCTTTCGGGGTTGCCAATCTACCATTCACGCCCTCTGACATCCCCCGTTTAAGTACGCCCAAGAGTCACCAATTTTGGGCAAATCTGAACGGTGATCGTCGGCTGGATCGTGTATAGTAGGCGTCCGTTGCGCCGTTCACCTTCACCCTGGCCCTCTCCCGCCATAGGCGGACGTTCCGCCCATCAAGGGAGAGGAAGTTTTGAGCATGGCTACCGTTGGAATCATTGCTAACCCTGCTGCCAGCAAGGACATTCGCCGGCTGGTGGCGCAGGGTCGTGTGGTGCCGGACTGGGAGAAGGTGAACACCGTCCGGCGGGCGCTCATCGGGCTGCAATCCACCGCGGTGGACAAGGTGGTGGCGATGCCCGACAGCGGCAATCTGTGCCGGCGGGCCGCCGACGATTCCAGCATCAGCATCCCCCTGGAGATGCTGCCCATGTCACCGCTGTACACCGAGGGCGACACCACGCGGGCGGCGGCGATGATGGCCGAGATGGGCGTGGGCTGCCTCATAACCCTGGGTGGAGACGGCACCAACCGGGCCGTGGCCGTGGGAACGAATCAGATTCCGCTGGTTGCCATATCGACGGGAACCAACAACATCTTTCCCGTGATGGTGGAGGGAACGCTGGCCGGCATCACCGCCGGACTGATTGCAGCGGAGCGGCTCAGCACGGCAGACGCCGCGATTGTCAGCAAGACGCTGCATATCCACGTGAACGGCGAGCCTCGCGACCTGGCCCTGGTGGACGTGGCAGTCTCTCGCGAACGCTACGTGGCGACGCGAGCGATCTGGGACCTTGCCACCGTTTACGAGGTGTTCCTGACGCGGGCCGAACCGGCCGGCATCGGCCTGTCATCCGTGGGCGGCCGGCTGCATCCGCTGTCGCTGGCGGATGTGGGCGGGCTGCGCTACCGACTGGCGGGGCGGGACGACGCTGACGCGAATACCACCATCATCGCGCCGGTGGCCCCAGGCATGGTTGAGCCGGCATCAATTGCAGAGTGGGGACTGCTGCACGAGGGCGTGCCCGTGGCGCTGGAGCGACGCTACTGCACGCTGGCGCTGGACGGTGAGCGGTCGTTGGTGTTGAGTCCGGATGATGCGGTTGAGATCGTATTGGCGCGGGACGGGCCGCCTGTGGTGCAGGTGCAGCGGGCATTGCTCAGGGCGGCGCAACTGGGCCTGTTCAACCATGCCTGATACTGGCCGGGCCTGATGCTCGCCGGCTGGGAGTTGGTCATTGGTCTGGCGGCGTTGTTGCTGGGCTCGTTCGTGTTCAGCGCCGTGGGTTTCGGCATGGCGCTGGCGATGGCCCCGATCCTGCTGCTGATACTGGAGCCGCGGCAGGTGGTGGTGCTGGCCAACTCGATGATCGTGCTGGCAACCGTGCTGATACTGGCGCAAACCTGGCGGCATTACCGGTGGCGCCAATCGTGGCTGTTTGTGGTGGCCGGACTACCGCCGGTTGCGCTGGGAGTTTTCCTGCTGAACGTTGCCGCGCCGACCGTGTTGCGCACGGCCATCGCTGCGTTGATTCTCGTGATTGCGGTGGCGAATCTATGCAACATTCGGATTCCGCAGGCTCGGTCGCAGTGGGCCGCAATGGGGTTCGGGTTCACGACCACGCTGCTCACTACGACGTTGAGCATTGGCGGTTTCCTGGCCGGCATCTACGCCATCGAGCAGGATTGGTCGAGAGAACAGATGCGGGCAACGCTGGCGGTGTACTTCCTGTTGGCCGGCGTACTGGGCCTCGCGCTGTACGCGGTGACTGGGCTGATCCCTCAGGAGATGGTGTACGACATCGGCGTGGGGACGCCGGCGGTGGTAGTGGGCGCCATCGCCGGCGGATGGCTGGCCCGACGGATGAGCCTTCGGGTGTTCCGCTACGCCGTGCTGTTCGTGATTATCGGGGGATGCCTGGCGCTGCTGGCGCGAGAGGCGCTGCGATTCTGGTAACGCTGCCGGATCAGGCTGACGATATGGCAGCGGTTTCGGGGAGGTTGAACAGGGCGGCGATAAACGCTTCGGCATCTTCGGTCTGCTGTTCAACGTCCGATTGAATCATGTTGCTGTTGTAAAAATGGCCGTGCAGCCGGCCCGCGGCGTTGAGACCATGCTGCAAGGTAGGCGTACTCCGGTGCAACGTATCCAGATGCCTTACAACAGTGCCCCGACGCAGAGGGCGGTCTGACGGTATGATTCCATATTGAAGGTTAACCGCCAGAAGAATCCGGTTGGCTGTTCCCCATAGCATTTCGCCGGCAGCGATGGCTTGACCGCGCTGGGCCAGTTCATGGGCAAGCTCCCATAGCTGATGCGCAATCATCAGATGTTCTTGGGCAGTCACGAAGATTTGGCGGCAATGGGATAGGACGTCAGAGCTGCGATAAAGTTGTTAACTTGGGGCCACACGAACTCCATCTCTTCCTTTTCGATGAAGTGATACTTGGCATTGTCTCCGAAGAGCGAGGCAGCGGTGTATCCGCCGGTGTAGTCTCGCGTGCCGGTCTGTTGGTCCAGCCACTGACAGAAGAACAGTAAGTCATCCCCCTCCGTGTCATGGGGGCGTCCCATTTGCTTGGCCAGATTGACCAGGGCACACTCGGCGGCCTGCCACAGCAGAGCTGAGCCACGGTCATGGTCGCAGCCAATGAAGGCGGCGTTGGCTTCGACCAACAGACGGTGCGGGTCGGTTGGGTCCGGTGGATGGCTATGCTTTGCCATGGTATATCTCCGTGCCGCGCCACCGTGTTCAGGACGACAGGTCGTGGAACGCGGCCAGGGCGGCGGTGATGCCGTCGCCAACGGCTGCGCCCAGCTGCCGGGTGGATTCGGCGCGGGCGTCGCCGCACACGTACACCCGGGGGATGTTGGTGCGCATGTGGATGTCGGCGTGGATGTGGCCCAGCTCGTCCATGTCCAGCTGGTCTTTGAAGGCTTCGGTGTTGGGGTGGAAGCCGACATAGACGAAGGCGGCGGCGGTGGGGTAGTCGTAAATCTCGCCGGTTTTGAGGTCCTTGACGCGGGCGGCTTCGAGAATGTCGTTGCCGACGAACTCCTCGACGACGTGGCTCCACAGCCACTTGTACTTGGGGTTGGCGAAGGCGCGGTCCTGGAGCATCTTGGTAGCGCGCAGCTCGTCGCGGCGGTGGATGATGGTGACGGAGTTGCAGATGCCGGTGAGGTAGAAGCTCTCGTCCATGGCGGAGTCTCCGCCGCCAATAACCACCACGTCCTGACCGCGGAAGAAGTTGCCGTCGCAGACGGCGCAGTAAGACACGCCGCGTCCGCTGAACTCGTCCTCGCCGAGGACGCCGAGCTTGTTATGAGCGCCGCCGGTGGCGATGATGAGGGCGCGGGCAGTGAAGTCGCCCTCGGAGGTGCGGACCAGCTTGCGCTCGTCGTACAGGTTTTCCACCGACTCGACTTCGGCGAACTCCATTTCGGCGCCGAAGCGGTCGGCCTGTTGGTACATTTCGTCGGCCAGTTCCTGACCCTTGACGCCTTCCCGGAACCCCGGGTAATTCTCGATCTCGTCAGTGATCAGCAGTTGCCCGCCGGGGCCGATGCTCTCAATCATGAGGGTGCTGAGCATGGCGCGGGTGGAATAGAGTCCGGCGGCCAAGCCGGCGGCCCCGGCGCCCAGAATCACAACGTCGTAATCCTTTGCCATCGAAATGATCCCTCCTGTCGGGTGGTGGTGGTTCGACCCTGTACTGGATTCCCGCTTTCGCGGGAATGACGGTGGAGTTGCGGGGGTTGTCGGTGGAGTTGTGGGAATGAGGGTGAAATATCAGCGATTGGCGCCGAATCGCGCGCGAGCGGACCGGCGCACCGAGGCTTCGCGAACGTAGTCAACGGAGTGGCGCAGGCCCTCCTCAAGAGAAATTTTGGGTTCCCAGCCCAGTTCCCTGCTGGCGCGGCCGTGGTCAAGGGCGATCTTGAGCACGTCGCCGGCCCGCCTGGGACGGTACACGGGTTCCTGATTAAACTCGGTACACTCCTGGAGCAGCGAGCAAATCCGGTTTATGGTCACCGGTTCGCCGGAGCCTATGTTGTAAATGCGCCCGTCTCCCCGATACATCGCCGCCAGGTTCGCCTCGACTATGTCGGACACGTACACGAAGTCCCGCTCCTGTTCGCCATCGCCGTAGATGTTGGGGCTGCGGCCCCGCAGCATCAGACCGGCGAAGATGGCGATGACGCCGGCCTCGCCGTTGGGATCCTGGCCCGGCCCATACACGTTGGCGTAGCGCAGGATCGTGTATTGCAGTCCATAGGTCCGGTAGAAAAGCTCCAGGTACAACTCGCTTACGTACTTGGACAGCGCGTAGGGGGTCAAGGGATTGACGGGCGTGTCCTCGTCGCACGGCACCGTATCGGGATTGCCGTAGATGGCGCCGCCGGTGGAGGAAAAAACGATTTTCTCCACGCCTTCCGAGGCCGCAGCGTCCAGCAGCCTGATGGTGCCCAGCACGTTGGAATCGGCGTCGGCTACGGGATTCAGGGTTGACTGGCGCACGCTGCTCTGGGCGGCGAGGTGAAAGATTATCTCGGGTCCTTCGCGCTGGATAATCTGGTTGACCCTTGGATCGTTGATGGGCGCATGGTAGAAGGTGGCCCGGTGATCGAGGTTGCGCAGTTGGCCGGAACTGAGATCATCCACCACGGCTACGGAGTAACCGTTATCCAGCAGGCCGTTCACCAGGTGCGAGCCGATGAAGCCTGCCCCGCCGGTGACCAGGACTTTGGTGGATTCTGTCATAGGTTGGGGTCTTTTCAGCGAGCGTTGCCGCCGCGCTTACTACATAATACATCGTAATTGAAACCGGCAGGCACGGCAAGGCGGCTGGGCGCGCGTGAGCGCGTACAGCATGTTCGGATCCTGGGTAGATTCTTTATGCCGCCCTTTTCATTTGTCCCGAATCTGCCCTGCGGTGTAAAATGTCAGCGAGGAATAACGTCTTCACAAGGGTAATCATAGTGAACGCGCCAACCCGCCCGAAAGCAGAGATTGCCCGTCTGGGCAAGTATATCTACGAGCGTGACATTCGGCCAAAGGTCGAGGCCGGCCATTCCGGTGAGTACGTCGCTATTGACGTGGAGACCGGGGATTGGGCCATTGCCGACACCGATGGAGAAGCGTTGGAGCGATTGCGGTCGCAGCGCCCTGCCGCCGTTGATGTCCTGATGGAGCGCGTCGGGTACCGGGCATTGCACAGCTTCGGGGCCGGGTCCCTGCGGAGGACCGGGTGATTGAAGGGGTAGTGAACGCCTCCCATGAGGCGGTGGTTCCCTTTCCTTGCAGGGGACTCAAGGACGGACTCAGGAAATCGAGGCCGTGGTGGATACCGGCTACACCGGATTCCTGACTCTGCCACCGGCGTTGGTGGACGAATTGAGTTTACCTTTTGCTTACGTAGGACGGGCATTCCTGGCCAACGACGACGAGGTGGAGTTCGACATTCACGACGTTACGGTTCTGTGGGATGGTCATCCGAGACAGGTCAGAGCCGCTGCGACGGGCAGCGTTCCACTGGCGGGAATGGCGTTGCTGAACTCCCATAGTCTGTATGTGGAAGTCGTTGAGGGTGGTCCAGTATTGATTCGGCCGATGGGGTGACGCGCCCCCCGCTCACTGGTATCGGGTATCGCTACGGAAAAAGGAAACTCCCCGCGACCTATAGACGCCGCGGGGAGTTGACCCGGGTCTAAGGCGGGTCAGGACTTAACGCTCGATACTATCCACTCGTTCGTACTCACCGTCCGAGTTGATTCGGGTCAGGTACACTTCGTCAGACCCCTGGTTGTCGCCAGGCCCGTATTGAAGCGTAAGCCCATCGATGTCGATGGGGTCGCTCCCGACGTTGAGGAAGCACTCCCGACTCACGTCAGCTCCGCAGGCTTCCAAACGCGCGATGGCCAGTCGTCCCGCCAGGTAGCCTTCCAGGGAGATGAACCCTGGCTTAGCGTCGGAATCATAGGCGGACAGGGCGGCCCTATAAGCGGCGACAGCAACGCTTTCGTCGCTGGGCAAGGGAACAACCTGCGTCATGTACACGCCTTCGCCTTCATTGCCCAATGCAGTGGCAAGCGCGTTGCTGCCCACAAACGACACCGCCAGGAAAACCGGGTCCGTATCCACCTTCATGCGCAGTTTCTTTATGATCTTGGCAGCCGGCGCAGAGGTGCCTATTATGATGACTGCTTCGGGCTGCTCTTCCGCGATCCTAAACGCCGCGGACTCCACGGCATCACTGTTCCGGATGTAGTACCAGGACGCCACCAACTCCATATCATCCTGGGAGCGCAGCGCATTTTCTACGCCAGTAAGCCCGTCTGTGCCGTAGGAGTCGTTCTGATACAGGACCGCTACTTTGGTGACTCCCGCTTCGGCGAGGCGGGCTACCATTTCCTCAGTTTCCTCGTGATACGAAGCGCGCACGTTGAGGACGTTGGTCAGGTCATCATCCCGAAGGAACTGGGCGCCGGTGAAGGGACCGACGAACGGCACGTCCCGGGAACTGGCCAACGGCAACGCGGCCCGTGATGTGGGGGTCCCCACCGCGCCGATGAGCGCGAACACCGGATCATCTCCTTCGATCAGCCCTAGCGTCTTTTCAAACGCCAGGTCCGGTTCGTAGAAGTCGTTCTCTGAAGTGAGTCTCAACTGACGTCCATCGACTCCGCCGTTGCGGTTCGCCTCTTCAAACGCGGCCATGATCCCGTCGCGCATCCCGGTGCCCAAGGCGGCGTTGCCCCCCATCAACGCTGCCGATTGCCCGAAGTGGATCTCGGTGGCGGTGATGCCGGGATCTCCAACTTCCGTAGGTCGGATTGTGGGGACTGCCGGCGCGTCCATTCCCTGCGCCTCCTTGGTCAGAGCATCAAGTTGCTCCAGCAGTTGGGTCAGGATTTCCGCGTTTTGATTCCGCAGGTTGTTTTCCGTCCGGACCAACTCCAGGCGGTATTCCAGATCAGCGAAATAACTGTCATCTCCCCTTGATTCGTTCAACATCAGTTGCGCAAGCCGAATTGCATCCGCGTTGGCTCGCGTAACATTGTTATCCGGGTCCGACAGATATTCGACGTCTTTGTCCAGGCGTCCGGCTACCGAGTCGTAGGTTTCCTGGATGCGTGCCACAAACGTTGGGTCCTGCATCAGGTTCGCGATCATCAGCAGGGTATGCCCCAGTATGGCGTTGGCTGCCAGGTCGGTCAGATGCACGTAAGCGAGTACGTCATCCCTGGAGATGTTTTCCATCCCCACGTCTCCCACCTCGGGGAAATTGGTCATTACGTGATAGAACTGCTGGTCCATGCTGGTGCTGGCCGCAGGGAACAACCGGCCGGAGTTCCTGGCGGTCAATGCCCGCCTTCTCTCAGCGCCGTCGCTCAGTTCGTTACGCAGTTTGGTTCGTCCTTCCTGGATTCCGTCCGAATTGGACTTCAACCGGTTCACCAGTCCGTGGATGTACCGGACCCGGCCGGCTGTGCCTTGGCCGGCGAGGGCTCCCATCTGTTCGTCCACGCCGGCTTTTTGGGCATTTACCCCCGCTCCAATTCTGGTGATTTGGGCGTCCGTCATGCCGCCTTGCGTCGGGATAGAACCCAGGTCAACCAGCCTGTTGGCGTGCTTGGTGATCGCCAGCGCAGCGGCGAGAACTTCATCGATGTCTTGCAGCACGAACCTCTCCCAGCCCGACCATGCCGACTCTGCATCTGGGCCGCTTCTGCTGCGCACGGCAAACGCGAACTCCGCTCCGGCCCTTGGGGGATTGACCGTCAAGGTGTATGTGGTCGTGTTGCTTCCCTCGACGTCGGCGGATTGAATGAATTGCTCCCAGTCTCCGCCGGCATCATATACCGCTAAGGCCACGTCCACGTTCACCCAGCGGACGCTGTAACCGGAAGCGCCGGCCACTGCGTCCCAGGACACCACCACCTCGCCAAGATCGTCGCCGTCGGCTACTTTGACGTTGGCGGGAGGGGGTAAATTCGTCTGGGCCTGGGCTTTGTTGTCCAATGCCAGCCATCCGCCGGCGGCGGCCAATGCGGCCGCGGCAATAACAGCGATGACCGGAAGTAAAATGCGTTTCATCTTCATCGTATTATCTCCACCGTCACTGACGGCAATGTAAAAGATGCGTAATTTTAGCAGATTGCGCCGGAAAACTGCGTCGCCTTGACATACCGTTACCCCTGTAACAGAATATCGCCATCCCTATCCCGCACAGGAACGAGAGTATGACAACAGTTCAGAATGGTTCGCGAACTACCGTAAATGTCAACGGGACTGCCGTCGAAATGTACACTGGCGGCGACGGTCCGCCGCTGGTTTTCTTCCACGGCGCCGGCGGATCCAATGGATGGCAGCCCTATCACGAAGACCTGGCCGCCGATTACACTGTGTACGTGCCCAGCCAGCCCGGCTTCAACGGCACCGAGGCCCCCGACTGGATCAAGACGATCAACGACGTGGCCCACTTCAACCACATGTTCATCGACGCGCTGGGCCTGGAGGACATCGTGCTGATGGGCTCGTCCATGGGCGGTTGGGTGTCCGCTGAGATGGCGGCGATGGACGACCACAACATCGACGCGCTCATACTGGTGGACGCGGCCGGCATCAGGCCCCGCGAGGGCGAGATCGCCGAGATTTTCATGGTCTCCGCTGACACCCGCCTCAAGCAACGGTTCCACGACCCCAGCCAGGTTGAGAACTACGAACACTACGCCCGCGAGCTGACGCCCGAAGAGCAGTTGGTGGTCCACTCAAACGCCATCACGGCTTCTCAACTGTGCTGGAAGCCCTACCTGCACAACCCCAGCCTGCCGCACACCCTCTCCCGCGTCGATACCCCCACGCTCATCGTATGGGGCAACGAAGACGCCATCATTCCGGTGGAGTGCGGCCACCTGTTCCAACAAGCGATCCAGGGCAGCCAGTTGCGGATCATCGACAACTGCGGGCATTCGCCGGCGGTGGAAAAGCGGGGCGAATTCGTGGCCGCCGTCAAAGGGTTCCTGAACAGCCCGCAGATTTCCACTTTCTGACCCTTTTCCCGCTCATCCTGAGCCTGTCGAAGGATGACATTGCAAGCGGCTCATGGTTCGACAGGCTCGCCAAGAGCGGATGTGAAAGAACAGAGCGGATGAAAAAGAACAAGGAGCAAAATCATGGCGCACGAACTCGAAGTATTCTGGTTCTCGGAACAGCCCTACGGCCACGTTACCGAGGATGACCTGGCGCCCTACGAATCGGGGCGGATGCACTTCCCCAACACCTACTTTGACCCCGAGAAGGCCCACGTCCTGTATTCCAACTACCATGACCAGTACCAGCTGGCCGACGAGGCCGGCTTCGACGGCATCATGTCCAACGAGCACCACAGCTCCTACTGGTGTATGAAGCCCTCGGTGAACGTTGACGCCGCCGTGATCACCCAGCGCACCAGGCGCGCCAAGATCGCCATGCTGGGCAACGTCATCGCGGTCAACGACCCCGTCAAGATGGCCGAAGAGATCGCCATGCTGGACTGCATCAGCGGCGGCCGCATCATCTCCGGCTTCGTGCGCGGCACGGCGGTGGAGACGCTGCACGCCGGCTACCCGCCGACCGAGAACCGCCCCCGCTTTGAGGAAGCCCACGACCTGATCGTCAAGTGCTGGACCGAGCCGGGTCCCTTCCGCTGGGAGGGCGAGTACTGGCCGCACCGCATGGTGAACCCCTGGGTCGTGCCGATCCAGAAGCCGCACCCTCCGGTATGGTTCCCCGGCACCGGCAGCCCCGAGTCCGTGATCTGGGCGGCGAAGCACCGCTACCCGTACATGAACCTGGGTTCCCTGCTGGACCTGACCAAGCAGCTCAAGGGCATCTACCACGAGACCGCCGCCGAGGAAGGCTATGAGGCTGGCCCCGAACACTTCGGGTACCTGATCCGCTGCCTGGTCGCCGACACGGACGAGCGCGCCCAGGAGATCGGCCGGACGTTCCTGTGGACCGAAAACCACCGGAACCGCGGGCCGATGGAATTCAACGACCCGCCTGGCTACCAGTCCCGCGAGGCCCTGCGCATCAAGATGTCGCGGCCGCTGATCGGCACTGGCACGATGGGCCGGCGCATGTCCTACGAGGACCTGCAGGACGCCTACAACATCATCGTCGGCAGCCCCGAAACCGTAACCGAGAAGCTGCGCCACATCCGTCGGGACCTGGAGCCCGGCTACATCCTCATCTACGGCAACGAGGGCCACATGCCCCACGAAGACGTGATGCGCTCCGTGGAGCTGCTGGGCACCAAGGTGATACCGGCGCTGAAGGAAGGCTAACCGAACGGTCTTCCTGACCAATCGTAGGGGCGGGTTTCAAACCCGCCCCTCGTGTTTTGCAGCCGGGCACTACCGGTTTCTACTCGCGCATGATGATGACGGTGACGCCGCTGTAGTTGGCGCGCTCCCGGTTCGCGTCGGATATAGCGGTACCGATCACGGCGGCCAGCGCGGGCAATCCGCTGGCCGCGCTCAGTATATTTGCACGATTACGAGCGCGATCGACATCAGTGTCGTCAATAGTTATCGAAACTTCGGCGATGGTGAAAACCTCTTCGTTGCTTGTTCGCGCCCCTTTCAAAATCAGGTCTGCGCGTTCCAGTTCATCGGCTTGCTCGTCTGTTATGGAGCGGCTTTCCGTGGCGTTCTCCAACAGGGCCTGTATATCATTGATGCCCGAAACGTTGATGCCATGCACTACACTGGCGCTGCGTAGTCCGAGGTAACGACGAGCGGCGCGAGGCGCCCTTTTCACCACTTTGCGTTCATAGTCGGTTCCCGTCAAGTTATTGAGCTGTCCCTGCATGCGTTCCTGAGTGTCTTGCATACGGTCTTGGGAGGCCTGCATGCGCTCCAGGTCGGTTTGCATGCGTTCCTGAGTGTCTTGCATGCGCCCCTGGGCGTCTTTGAGTTCGGAGACGTCTGCCTTCACCTGCGCCATGCCGGTCTTGAGGCCAGAAATATCGTTCTCCATGCGGGCTTGGGTTGCCCGCATGTCCTGTACGCTCGCCTCTACCCTGGCTTGAGAAGCCTTGAGCTCGGCCAGGTCCGACTCAACACGGTCTAGGCGTTCAACTGTATTCGTGATCACCCGGCTACTGACGAGCGCATAGCTTGCGATTTGCTCAGTGGTATCCCTGAGCGCTGATGCCAACTCCATCAGCCGGTTCTGAATCTGGGCGAGCAACTCACCCTGCTGGCGTACGACCGCCGGCAGTTGCAGGAGTTCTTCCCCAAGCACGTGATTCCGCATCGCCTCCTGAAGCTCGGGATTTTGCTCCATGGCGGACAGGATGTCGGAAAAGTCGTTGATGGCAGGCATAATGATCGGAGTTCCGGGCGTGTGTTACTAATCTACCACACGCCGCGGATTGCAATTTCGCAAACAAAGGTGAGAGACGCCGGCCAAAGCGCTTCGGGTCTACTTCCCGTTGCGCTGCTGGGAGCCGTCGGGGTATAGGTCGTCCCACAGCGCATCGCGCCAATCGACGCCTACCGGCAGGATGGCCTGGGCCGGGCGCAGCATGTAGTAGTTGTCGCCGGCGCCGGGCGGGACGCCGCCCTCGGCCACGGTGCGCGTGGCCTGCAAGAGTTGCCGGCGGGCGTAGATGATTGCCATGTCAGTGCGGCTGAGGTTCTCGCGGGTGCGGTCAACGACGTGGCCCATGCTCTCCTGCACTGCGACGTCCTGGGCGTTCACGCCGTCGATGCCGCTGAACGTCTCGGTCTTCTGCACGGCGCGGTCGATCATCCAGTTGTTATCGCGGTTGACCCTGGTTCGGAAGCTGTCCAGCATGTGCTCGGGGCCGCGGCCGTAGCTGCGATCCATCTCGGTGCGTTCCTCGGACTCGATGGGGTCGTCGTAGGACAGGTCCCAGTTCCACACCATCACGCTGTTGTCGTCCATGGGCACCCACATGTGGCCGGACGCCAGGAATCCGACGGGTCCGGGCCGGCCGCGATACCCGCGCTGGCTGGCGCGAATCTGGTGGAAGGGCATGATGAAGTGGTAGGCGCGCACGTGGTTGCCCTCGTCTCCCAGCGAGCGGATGCCGGCGTAGCGATAGCCGTAGTCGGTGATGTCCACCTCCAGTTCCGGCGGCCGGCCCTGCACGTGGGCGGAGTCGATGCGTAGGCCGGCGTGCTTGGTGTCCGTGCGCAGCGTGCGGTGCAGGATGGTGGCGTGGGCGGAGTCGATGCCGCCCTCCAGCGCCTGGAGCCAGTTGCATTCCTGGATGTTCTTGGTGACGTGGCGGTGGGTGTCCGGCACGGCGGCCCACTCGAACTTGGGTGGGGGCGGCGTGTGCTCTTTCGGCCCCATGTAGGCCCAGATGACGCCGCCCATCTCGATGGTTGGGTAGGCGGTGGTGGTCATCTTGGACGGGAAATCGCTGTCGGCCGGCTCGTTCATCATGTCGGTACACTGGCCGTTGACGTCGAACTTCCAGCCGTGATACACGCAGCGCAGGCCGCACTCCTCGTTGCGCCCCAGCCACAGCGACGCCAGCCGGTGGGGACACAGTTCCTCCAGCAGGCCGATGCGTCCGTCGGTGTCGCGGAAGGCGACCAGTTGCTCGCCCAGGAGCTTGACCCGAACCGGCTCGCCGTCCGGCTCGGCCAGCTCCCACGAGAGCAGGGCGGGCATCCAGTAGCGGCGCATCAGCTCGCCCATGGGGGTCCCGGGGCTGACCTGGGTCAGCGCAATGTTATCAGCCTGCGAAATCATGGCGGCAATACCTCCTGCGGTTCGGATGACATCGGATCAGCATCCGGCGATTGTCGTTTCAACGCGAATGGCCGGCATTATACAAAAAACGGCCGGGGGTGGTGGACTCCGGCCGCGTCAGGCGTGATAGATGTCGTTCGTTGCAATGGTGCGGGGCTTTACCGGGGCGGCGGATCATCTAGGACGATGCCCTTCTCTTGGGCTGCGCGCTCCAACCATGCTGCAATCTCTGGCTTGTCCTCAGCCCTGGCCTGTGCGCGCGCCTCAGCCCAAGCCTCAGCCCAAGCCTCGGCTCGTCGCTTCGCCATCCGTTCCTTGTGCTTTTCCCAGGCCCACAGCATAAGATTGACTCCTTTTTCCACCAGTACCGCCGCCATAGCGTATAGCATTGCCCCGACTTCCGCCATCTCCCCGGACAGTTCCCAACTGGCCCGCCCCTGCCATTGCCACCGTTCCAGATACAGCGTCAGCAGCAACGTGGTCGCAAAGATCCCGAAGGGCGCTATCGTTGCATGAAAGCGTACCCAGGGCCTTTGCCACCAACTGTCCATGACGTTGTCAGTGTATCACGCGCTACCCGCTCCGGTGCATCTCGTAGGGCATCTGGCAGAAGGTGTCGCTCGTATCGGTGTGGCTACTCACTCCTGAAAAATCCGCTCTCGGTGGTAGGCTAGGAAATCCCGATGTGGCGCAAACTTCTCCGGCAATCTAATCGGTCGTCCATCATAAGCAGCAATGGCCGATGAGAAAAACTCGCCGGTGGGCGCAGTATGCTCGCGAGACACACGCACGGTCATATCGTCTTTGATGGTAAGCAGTCCGGCGTCAAATGCCTTGTGATGCAACACTGATAACAAAAGCCCGTTGCGAGGATTGGTACGGTTCGCCCTGTCGTGCTGCCATGGGACGATATGGCTGGCTTGGAGGAGTGTAGGAATCGCAAGCCCGGTAATGCAGCATTGCTCGTTGTATGCGCTCAAAACTGCCGCTCGGAAGAACCGCTGCCCAATGCGAGTAGTGGCGAGTACAACCCGGTCTTCACCAACGGGCAGGTCGTCGTAGTCCAGCATAGCCTGTTCGACAGCAGGCTCGGGCGCCGCTTCAGTAGCCATCAACGCTTGCTCGCACTCGACGGCGAATCGTTCCCAATCGCTGGTCATTTCATCCCACATCGCGCGGTCGTTGGCGGAGGCGGCCCGCAGCCCGCTGCGCCCGGTGGAGGTTATCGCGGGATCCAGGCTGGCGATGTTGCCCATCTTCATGGACAAGGCCGCCGGCGTCCGGCCAATAGCGGCGGCGGCGCGAATAATGTCGGGATGCCGCGAGCTAATCTTGCCAAACGGCATCCGGCAGTACAATGCGAACGCTACAAGGAGTTGCTGGCGAGTCCAGTGGGTTCGTCGAGTCATGACGTTGAACTATTGCTCTGGGAGAAGCTGGGCGTTTTCGCGGACTAACATATCCGCAAGCGGTCTAATCCGTTGCTTCAGCTTTTCGGCTAGCCTTGTGTCATTGTTCACCAATCTCGGCAATAGCCGTTCATATTGGTCCCTACTGATTTTTAATGCTCTAACTATCGCGTTCGGCAACGAGCTTTCACGGATCGGGTATTTGGCGATGATTTCATCAATATTCTCATCAGAAACAAGAGCGTTGTATTTCCACAACTCGACAGTGTATGGCGAATCTATCTCTATCCTTACCTTTGGCGTGTCGGCCTCATGGATAGATTTCCAATCGGGTAATTGCTCCATGACATGGTCCCGAACTATCCGCTCAGACCGACGAGCGGCCATTCGTTCAGCCAAGGATGAATCTTGATTCAAGACTTGAAGTGCCTCACGCTTCGCCGACTTTCTGAGTTCTCCAGCATCAAAGCCGTAGGACTCAGCTTGATGACGAGCCACAGCGTCGATAGCATCGAGACAATAGTACAGTGATTCAGCTGAGTACACATCCAAGGCGAATATACCTTCATGAGAAAGGTTGGCGATTTGTCCAGCACTGCGAAAATCTTTATCTATGAGACCAAATGCCTCGACATGGTGGTGGCCCGATGAACTCCGTAAGCCTTTGACGGCTGCAATGACATCGTTGCTACTACCCTTCGGAATGACCGAAACATATGGAAATAACGCTTCGTAAAGCGGCTTATCCAACTTGTGAGGCTCACCTTCTACAAAAAGGATCCTTCTGCGCGAACCAAGAATCGAACGCTTGAGATCGTCAGGTAAATTAGATCCCTCTTCAAGCAATTCTATATCCCATGCGGTCGCCCTGTCGCCATGCCATCGGCACGACCGAATCATCATGGCTCGAGCGTCCGGGTTAGCAATGGGTAGTTCGATCTCGTGTGTTGAAACTATGAATGGGCAATCAGCGCGCAGGCTGAACAGAGCGGATAGGAACGGCTCTATGATGGACCTGTGGAGATGCCTTTCTGGCTCGTCAATAAGAAGCACTGTCCCGGGATCTACCGTAAGCGCGTTGGCTGCGATTATCACAGCATTTCTCTCTCCGTCCGACATCTGAGCTATGCTATAGGGTATGTCGGCTTCTTTATGTCTGGCGAGTATTTGCTCGCCATCTGCATTTTCTATTTTCACTGCAAGGCGTCCTATCGCAAGTAGTTCGTTGATTTGCGTGAATATAGGAACTTCCTTGTTAGTGATGTTTTTTACTGTCTCAATGTCACCGTCATAAGCGTGCTTCATGATGGTACGGGCCAATGTATTTTCTTTTGCCGTGAGGTCGAAAAGGACGGATGATAGGCGCATTTGTGGATTCCATTCTCGCCACCTATACTCAGGATTAGGCTCCTGTCCTATGAGCTGCTCATCAAATTGCCTACGGTTTTGCGGCGTTAGGTCGATACTACCGGACTGTAGCCAGGTTTGACGATGAGCAGATATACGCCTGACGTTTGTTGCTCCTAGCGAGGTTACCGCGTGCTGGATAAGAGCCGATTTCCCCGAGCCGTTGGGGCCAATGATGAATAGCGGTATGCCGGTGGTTAGAGGTATCCGCTGCGTTTCGCCCGCGATTAGCGGGATGTCCAAGGTCGATACCATTTCGTGGTTCCTCCAAATCATAGTCATGATCATGATGACCTATGGAATTAGCAAACCCAAATCCCAGGCTACCGTTTCCTGCTGTTCGTTCAGGGTAATGAACGCCAGATCAGCGCGTCGGTTGGCAAGAGACAACCGGTCCGCAAAATACACTGCGTTGACCAGGTGCCACATACGAATGGGAGACAAACTGGCAAACGCCTGTATTCTGTCCATTTCAGCCCCGAGACTGCCTCTTGGCTGGATCCACTCGATACCGGATAACCAACTGGGGTCGAAGATTTGTCCTTCAATCTCGAATTCAACGCGCAACTCTGCCTCAATGAGGTTCGAGGACATCAAAATCGGGAAACGGTTGAGACGCTCCTGCGTAACGGCTCCAACCGGCTCCTCCCCAAATACGATGGGGATTAGCGCGGTTGGGTCCAGGTATACTATTGCCAGGCTTGATGGCGTCATCACCCCTAGCCTCGCCTATCTTGAAATCTTTTCAGCGCGCCGGGTCTGTATGCGACCGGCTTCATTGGCTTGCGAGGCCCGGCGGCTCCGGACAAAATCCCTTCGGCGCGTAATTCTTCAAGCCGCTCTTCCAGGCGACGCGTTTCGTCAGGGTCGGACTCTGTAGGCTCAATTGCGCCTTCGTCAAATTCTTCCCTACTCTCTTCGCTCATAATGCTGCCTCCTATGACTGCGCCGGGCGCTAATGTGCCGCTTGCCAGCGTGGGCAAAGCAAGACCTTCATTCCGTCAGCGACGGATAGGAAAAGATGATAGCAAGGGCGAGCGCCAGGCTGTCAACCGTCCGGCGGTCACCCTCGCAACTTCTTAGCCCGCCCGCCCCCGGTCCCGTCCCGCCGGATGGTTCGCCATGCGGTTCTGCGCGGCCAGCTCTGCGGTCTTGGCGATGCGTGCCGCCCTGGTCTCGGGTTTGCGGGCCGACTTGATCCACCACAGGATGTTCTTTCTGGACGACGGCGGGAAGTTGTCGAAACAGGCCCGGGCCGTCTCGTTGTCGGCCAGCGCGGAGGCCAGGTCGGGCGGTATCACCAGGGCCTCGACCTCGTCGTACATCGTCCACGCGCCGTTGGACTGCGCCGCCGCGATCACGCTGGCGCCTGCTTCGGCCATCCGGCCCTCCCGCATCAGGCGCGTGGCCTTGTCCTTGTTGATGCGCGACCACGGACTCTTCGGATTCCGGCGGGTGAACAGCCGCATGGCTCGTTCGTCGTCCAGCGTGTTGACCCTGGAGTCGATCCACCCGAAGCAGAGCGCCTCATCCACCGTGTCGCCGTAGGGCACGAAGGACTTGCCGGTGGCCTGCTTCCACGAGACCAGCCAGATGCCGGGAGAACTCACATGGTGCTGCTCCAGCCACGTGCGCCACTCCTCCTGAGTTTCGACGAGCAGCATGAGGCGGCCGTCGCTGGGGTGAGCGCCGATTTCTTCAATCATCTACCTGCCTCGGTGTCGTTACGCCGGACACATTATAGCCGCCAGCTCCGCGAGATCGGACACCACCAGGTCGGGCGTGGCGTCGGTGTGGCGGGTGCCGCCGCCCCGGTCGGGTCGGTTGACCCACACGCTGGCGATGCCCATGCGGTTGGCCGGCCCGATGTCGTGGTACAGGCTCTCGCCGATGTGCAGCCACCGCTCCCTGGCGCACCCCATGCGCTCCAACGCCGCGTCGAACCCGCTCAGGTCGGGCTTGTAGGCTCGGACCTGCTGCGATGTGATGACCGCGTCAAATTCAACCCCCAGCGCCCGGGCCGAGCCGGCGAACAGGTCGTCGTCCACGTTGGATATGATGGCCAGCTTGTAGCGGGATTGCAACGCGCGCAAAGCGTCCGAGGCGTCCGGGAAAACCGGCCAATTGGGCAGGCTATCGGCCAGGCAGCCCAACTCCGACTCGCCAAACTCAATGCCCAGCTCGCCGCCCATCAGCGCCATCACATCGCGCAGGGCGCGCCGGTACTCCAGGTATCCCTGCCCTGTCTGCGCCCTCGGCTCCGCGTCGGCGAACAGGGCCAGGATCTCCGCCGGAGTCCTGGCTACGCTGTGCGGCTCCAGCGCCGCCGCGACCGCCGTGGAGATGCCGGTTTCCCAGTCCACCAGCGTCCCATAGCAGTCGAAGCTCAGCCATTGGTAGCGGTCGAAATCAAGCATTGCGTTTCACTCACCTGTATGCGCTTTTGTGCCGGCCCCATTTTACTTTGTACAATGGATGAACAGAAAGGCCCCAGGTCAACAACGGAGGCAGCGAAATGGCGATTACCGTCGGGATGGGCGACTACGTGTACGAGTATCAACCGGAATGGCCGCGCCTGCCGGTTGGCCAGGGCTTCCGCGGCATCAGCGGCGTGGCCGTGGACAGCCGGGACCGGGTGTACGTGTTCCAGCGGCAGGGCCCGCCGGTGCTGGTGTTCGACCCCGACGGTAACCCGCTGGCCGCCTGGGAGCGGCGGGACGGGGTGCCGGCCGACGCGCACCACATCCACGTCGGCCCCGACGACTCCGTGTACCTGGTGGACCGGGATGCCCACCAGATCCTGAAGTACGCATCCACCGGCGCGCTGCTCGCCACAATCGGCGTCCGGGATCGGGCGGCGTTACAGGCGCCCTTCAATCACCCCGCCGACGTCTGCGTCGCGCCGTGGGGCGACCTCTACGTGGCCGACGGCTACGGCAACTCCAGCGTCCACCGATTCGCGCCCGACGGCACGTTCATCGCGTCCTTCGGCAGTCCCGGCCGCGGCCCCGGCGAGTTCATCGTGCCCCACGCCATCCGCGTGTCCGCCGACGGTCGGGTCTATGTGGCCGACCGGGAGAACAACCGGGTGCAGGTGTTCACCGCCGAAGGGCAGTTCCTTGACCAGTGGACCGATTTCAAGTGTCCTATGGGCATCCACATCGACGCCGAGCAGACCGTGTACGTAACCGACCAGGTGCCGCGCCTCAGCATCCTGAACCTGGACGGCGAACTGCTGGCCCGGGGCCGCACCTTCGAGTACGCTCACCAGGTGTACACCGACTCGCAGGGCAACATCTACGGCGCCGACACCTCCACCCAGCGAGTGCAAAAGCTGGCCCGCGTCCGGTGAACCACCCATTACCAGGCAGTGTGAAATTTTGAAACCTCATCTCGTCATTCCGGCCCCCGTATCCAGTACGGGGCAGGCATTGAGCCGGAAGCCAGCGCTCCAAATCATCGGCGCGGCGTTGATGGTCGCCGTTGCCGGCATCGCGTGTCTTGGCGCCCAGGCCGCCACAATATCCCCCGGCGTCACCGACGACCAAATCCTGTTCGGACAGTCGGCAGTCTTCAGCGGCCCTTCCCAGGAATTGGGCCGGGAAATGCGCCTGGGCATCAGGGCGGCGTTCTATGAAGCCAACCAGGCGGGCGGCGTGCATGGTCGGCAGTTGGCGCTCAAGGCCATGGATGATTCCTATGAGACCGACTATGCGTTTCACACCACCAAGTGGCTCATTGAGAAAGCGCAGGTTTTCGCCCTGATCGGGTCGGTGGGCACGCCCACGTCCCGCGTCTCATCACCCGTGGCTCACGATGCCGGCGTACCCTTCCTGGCTCCATTTACCGGCGCGGAGTTCCTGCGCGACCCGGCCCTGGATAACGTCGTCAACCTCCGCGCCTCGTATTACCAGGAAACGGAGGAGATGATCACCCGCCTGACCGAGGACTTGGGAGTGACCCGGGTCGGCGTGTTTTACCAGGATGATTCCTTCGGCACAACTGGACTGGAGGGCGTGCGGCGGGCTCTGGAACGCCGTGGGTTGGAACCGGTCGGGTCATGGCACTACCAGCGGAATTCCGGCGCGGTGAGACAGGCGGCGGCCAGCCTCGTCGCCGCCAACCCCGAAGCGGTCGTCATGATTGGCGCCCAGGACCCGGTTGCCACGGCGATAGAATTGGCGCGTCGAGACATAGACCCGGTGTTCATGACGGTATCCTTCGTGGGTGGCGCCGCCCTGGCCAGGGCGTTGGGAGAAGATGGGCACGGCGTTTACATTACCCAGGTGGTGCCTTTCCCCAGGGACGCCGGCATCCCGGTGGTCGCCAGGTATCAAGCGGCCCTGTCAGCCTACAACCCACAGGCGGAACCGGGGTTCGTTTCCCTGGAGGGATACCTGGCCGGTCGCCTCGCCATCTACGGCCTCGAGACCTGTGGCCGCGAACTCAGCCGCGAATGTTTCATCGAGTCCCTGCATACCTCGGAAGTCATCGACCTCGGCGGCTTTCGCCTCAAATACGGCCGCGGCGACAACCAGGGGTCGGACGAGGTGTTCCTGACCGTCATAGACGAGGACGGGGAGTACCGCCAGGTGGATGCGCTCGCAAGCGTCAACTGACACAGGCTCCGCGTCGAACATCGCATACTTCCCATTTCACGATCCCCATGGACGGTTGCTCACGATAGCAAAGCGAGAATCAACATGACCCTGCATATTAGACGCATCCTTGCCAACTGCGCCCTGATCGCCGCATTGGCCTCCCTCGCCTGGTTCAGCCTCGGCTGCGGCGGCGACGATGCTCGGAGCGAAGAGCCGGACGCGAACGCCACCATCGTAGCCGCTGCGGTGAAAACGATCCTTACCGCGACGGCTGAGGCCAGGGCCAACGAGACCCCAACGGCCACCCCGTCCCCCACGGACACGCCGGCGCCGACTCCCACGCCAACCGTCGCCGCAACCCTACCGCCCACGCCGCCGCCGACCCAGGCCCCCGCGTCCGCCGCCGGAGATGGCCCCAGCAGCGCCGGCGTGTTGGCGCCCCTGCCGCTTGACGACGTGGGCGCGCTGATGGGGGCAGTTTCCGACGCGGAACGGGCCTGTCTGGCGGCGAGTCCTCACCTGTCGTCGGACCGCATGGCACAGTTGACGGCATCGCCGCAGTCGGCGACGCCCGAGGAGCGCTCAGCGTTCCTGGACTGCCTGGAGCACGAGACGGAGTTGCGGCTGCTGCTGACGGCGGTGCTGACCGCCACCGGCCCGCTCAGCGGCGAGTCCTCCGCCTGCCTGCGCGACAGCTACGCGGACGTGGACGTGGCCGACCTGCTGGAAGGCACGGTCTCCGACCCGGGCAATGACGTGGCGGCGCAGCAAGCGATGGCCCGCACCATGGTGACGTTTATGGTCTCACTCTCCTGCCTGAACGAGGACGAGTTCGCCATGGCCGGCCAGGCCATGGGCATCGCGCCGGGCGAGTACGAGGGATTCCAGTGCGTGCTGGAAGCAGCGGGCGGCCAGGAGGGTCTGGTAGTATGGCTAAGCCCCGGCGCCGAATTCCCCGCCGCCCTGTTCGAAGCAGCGTTCAACTGCGGCTTGCAGCTGGGTGGGCCGCCGCCGGGGTAGGGAGTGGGGCTTGCAGAACAAATCCATGCGGAGCATCAACATGATGGTACACTGCACTGCGAGATAGCGTGGAGGTGGCCCGGATGAAGAGCGCATGGTTCTACTTGGCGGCTTTTGTTATCGCCGCTGGGATCCCCAGTTGGGGCGCGTATTTGGCCAGCCGCAAATACGAAGACTAGGGAGTCTTTATTTGGAGTACCGTTGCTTGCGTATTATTCGCGCAGGATGGTTGTGTGCTGTGGGTACTCGGCGAGGACACCCCATCTCGCGCCGGTTCCCTGACAGGAGTTTAGTTGCAATGGCACCATACAAGAATAGGGAAAAGCGCAATGCGATGCTCCGGAGAGTGGCGGCGGGGTGGACAGAGGCGGCAGTCTAGCTTGGTGTAGGGTGATTAGACGGGAGGTTGGCAAAGACGGACGGTCGTTTCAAGTGAGCACGAAGGGGGAGTTGTGCAGCACGCGCAGCCAAAAGGCTAGTGGTCGCAAGTCTTGGCTGCGCAAACGAACCGTGCGCTGGCAGTAGTCAATAATTAGGTCGTCAACGATTGCGAGCACGTGACGGGCCGGGCTTACGTCCAGATTGCGGTCCACCATCTTCTGCATTGCGTCGGCGCGGGCCTGGCAACTGTTGAGCGTGGCAACGACCTTCATCCGGTCCACCTGGTCGTTCTCCCAGGTGTAGGGATTATGCAGCGTGACGCCGCAGATGCCGGCGGCAAGATCCAGGTATTCGATGCGCCTGATGATGTGGTTGATGAGTTTAGGCGAATCTTTGCGTCTTAAGAAATCAGGCGACATATCATTGCAGAACAAAAAGTAAGTGAAGGCATGAACGTGATCCTCGCGGAGGGTGGCAAAGGAGGCCATGGCTTCGTCGTACGTCAGGCTTTGGAGGGCCGACATCGGTTCGGTGAATTTGAAAACAGGAAAAGGAGGCTCGGTTTCCAACATCGCCCCGGTAAGGTTTTCCAGCGGAGGCACGATGCGTTCGGCTATCCGGTGATACTCCGGTGGAGCCGAAACGCGATCGACGAAAGCGTTGATTTCCCGAACCACCTCGCGGGGGAAATTGATTTCGCTCAGTAGCTTGTCCAAGCTCTTGACTTTACGGTCAGGCTGCTCGGAGGCGAGCATAGCCACCAAGGATGCGGTTGAAGCCGCAAGCGAGTCCCGGCCCAGCATGGGCGCGATAGTCGCCATAAATTTCCGCACTTCAGCTGGCAACTCTCGCGGAGCGTCAAATGCCTGGCGAACTTCGGAGTAGGTGGGCAGGCGGAGCGGGCGAGAGGGAATCATAGTCATAATGAAGGTTCCTGGCGTCAGTAGCGCACACTGCACCGATCCAAGATTGATTGGGGGCTAACCGGCCGGCCGCAGGTTGGCCGGCAGGTGGGTTTCCCAGTCGGGGATTTGCCTCACCCGCGGCGAGGGCAGCAGCCAGGACTGAACCAGCGCCAGCGTGCTGAACCCGAGGGACAGGAGCAACGGCGCCACGTAGGTTCCTGTGAAATCCCACAGCAGCCCGCCGGCTACCGGAGCCAGCCCCATGCCCAGGCCGCTGCCCAGGCTCTGCCATCCGTAAAGGCTGCCCTGCGGGACGTTTCCGTAATACTGGCGGTTGGCGATGGGGAATGTGGGCACCTCGGTGCTCTGGCCGATGCCAAAGAGGACTGCGAAAAGGTAATAGGCCCAAATGTCGTTGAAGAAGAGAATCAGCAGCAGCGGGAAGACTTGCAGGGCCATCCCCACCACCCAGACGATTCGGCAACCCAGGCGCTCCGCCACCACGGGCACGGCGGCGCGGGCGACCACTCCCACAACCTGCTGGGCCGCCAGCACGCCGGTGGCTGCGCCCAGGGACAGGCCCCGGTCCACGGCGATGGCCACCACCAGCACGTTGATAATCTGGTGTCCCATGCAGCCCCAGTAGTGGATGCCGATGAGGTTCCAGAAGGTGACTGTGCGCCTGGCCTGCTGGATGAATACCCTGGCCCGCACCTTTGAGATCTCATCCCTCCGGGGCCTCTGTATCGGTTCGTCTCCGAGATCACCGAAGGGACGCAGGCCGATGTCGGCGGGGCCGTTGTAGAAGAACTTGACCAATACCAGCAGCAGCGCGCCGCCCGCCATGCCCGGCAGCCAGAAGATCCACTGGATACCCAACTGGCTGAAGGCCGCGCCAATCAGGAACAGGAACGCGACCACGCCAATTCCCTGGAACGACCAAACGACTCCCATGGCAGCGCCCAGGTGTCGCCTGAACCACAGGGTGATGCCGGACACCGGCAGCACGGTGAAAATGGTTGAAGAGATGCCCAGGATGACGCCGAAGTAGAGGTAGAACTGCCACAAGCTGCCCATTATGCCGGTCAGCAACATACCGATGATGAACAGTACGGAGCCAACCAGCAGGAACCAGCGAACTCCGTAGCGGTCCCCAAGCCAGCCCACGTAGGGACTCGCCAGCCCGAAGATTATCCACTGGAGGCTGAAAGCGAGACTGATCGCGCCGTAGCTCCAACCGAATCCGGCGGCGGGATCGCTCAGATGCGGCACCAGGGCGGCGGCCGCGAACCGCACCGAAGAGGTGATGAACCCCATCATCGCGGCAATGCCCACGATGAACCAGGCGTAGTGGACTCGACCCCTCAAGAACATGGCGCCTCTAGATCAGGAAGCTGGAGCGGGCGATGGGATTCGAACCCACGACTTTTTGCTTGGGAAGCAAACACTCTACCACTGAGTTACGCCCGCCCAGAGTAGGCCACATGAGGTAGGCCGCGTAAGCAGTTTGCCACAGCCGACTTAATCCTGCAAATCCCCGAATCCGGCGAATCCTGATTCTGTCGTTCTGCGCTCACGCTTCCGCCGTTGCTGCCGCCCGACTCGATTCCTGATAGTCTCGCGTCAGCTGGGCCAGCAGGAAGAAGATATTCTCCACGGCATTCGTGGCTTCCTCGATGATGCGCTGCTGCGCGCCGGCGTCCTCCGGCGTCAACGCCAGGTAGCGCGCGCGCACGTCCTGCATCATGACGCGGCGGTCGCCCATCAGCTGCTCCACGAAGGCCCAGCCGTCGGGGTCGTCCTCCTCCAGCGCGTCCAGGAAAATGAGAAAGGCGGCGTCGGTTCCTTCCACCACGCTCATGCGGAAGGTGTCCAGCGTCAGGTCGTCTTCCGGCAACCCGCCCAGCGCCTCGGGGATGGTCGAGAACTGCTCTTCCAGCCAGGTGATGAGCTTCTGCCGGCTGAGCACCTGGTTGCGTCGCTCGCTGGATTGCCCCGGCCGCTGGCGTCCCAACTCGTCGAGAAACTCGTCGATGCGGGCGCTGACATCCCGCGCCCACTCGCGGATGGCGCCGGCGGGCTGACCCTCCCGCGCCTGCTCCAGGTAGCCGGAGAACATACCCAGCACGCGCCGCTGCTCCAGGTGCGTCAGGTCCAGGGCCGTCTCCACGTCGTCCATGGCCTGGTCGTGGATGTACCAGGGCCGCGACTGAATTTCCGCCTCGCTGGCCGGCCAGAAGCGGGAGAAGAGACGCATCGTCCAATCCGGCGCGGCCAGCACGATGATGCGCGACGGCATCCCGAAGATGATGACGGACACCGCCAGTTTGGGGCCCAAACCGATGTCCAGCATCTGGAGGAACGCCAGCACCAACGGGACGTTGGCGTACACCTCTACATATAGGAGGGCCACCATGATCGCCGCCGAGAAGAACACCTGGCATGCCCAGAACATCCCCAGCTGCCGCGCTGTGCCGCTCAGCCCGTAGGACACCACCGTTACGCTGATGGCTAGGCCCACGTACGAGCCGTACATGTACATCAACACCTGCTCGGCTCCCACCACGCCGGCGGCGGCCAGCCCGATGCCGAAAGCGACCACCGGAACCAGCGCCTGCACGATGAACGTCAGCAGCGCGCCGATGATGAAGGACAGCAGGATGGAACCGGCCGACAGGTCCAGCCCGGCGCGGAACCAGGGCTGTTCCGCCAGGGGCGCCGCCGACTCCTTGATCAGCACCAGCCCGAACAGCAGCGCGGCCACGCCGAACAGCATCGCCCCCGCCTCGCGGTAGTTGCCCCGGCTGAACCGCGTGATGACCACGCCGCCCACGCCGATGCCGAACAGCGCCGCCAGCCGGATGTCCACCGTCACGATGAACAGGATCAGCCCGACGCCCAGCTGCGCCCCCAGCGCGATGGGATAACCCTGCCGCGCCGAGATCAGCCCCGACCGCAGCATACTGATGGTGATAAATGTAACGGCAGGCGAGCTCTGGGTGATGGCGCCGGCCAGGGTACCCCAGGCAAAGCCGGAGAAGCGGTTGTCTGCCAGCCGGCTGGCCAGCATCCGCAGCCGCGGCCCCACCACGGCCTTCAGGTTCTCGGAAAGCAGCCACATCCCGAAGAAGAGCAGCCCAACGCCGCCCAGGATGCCGCCCAGCACTTCAACCATCCGTCACTCCCCTAGTCCCGTTTCCGCCAAGGGGCGGTGAAGTCGGAATGTCAGCAGTATGGAGGCGATTCTGTCGCACCGCGAAGTACCATCGTATCAGGCATCACAATCGCCCAGAGATCGTCCGCATCGAAAAGCACAGGAATGTCCCATTCTGCGGAGTCATTGGAGCGCATGAAGACAGCCAGTGTCTGGTACTCCTCATCTATTTTAAATAGCACTTTACCGTCGCTGGTTGTGATTTCATCGCACATAGTTTGATTCTCTCTGCCTTCGTTTGTGTAATTGGAGGTATAAGTCCTTGGCATACGATTGGCGGCTACCCGATATGCTCAATAAGTTTTAGTTTGGCCTCGAGGAGTAAGTCAGTGCTGACAGCCCCGCAGTACTCTCCCAATCGGTCTGACGCCGATATGGAGCGTACCTGGTAGGTAACAATATGCCCGGTCTCCGGCGGCTCTCCAATGGTTATAAGAATGGATGGTACCAAGTGTCTGGCCTCTTGATCCACTTGAAGTACCGTAGCCATGCCGTTCTGCGCGTTGGAAGTCAATATCAGCACGCGAGTTTGAAAGCCACGGCCAAACTGGTTTGCAACCTCAGCCGTCCAAACAGTGCCGGGTTCGGCTTCCAGCTTTCGTTGACTAATCACGGGCGCTGGTTCGGGCGGTTCGTCGATGAGTTCGCGGTACAACGCCGTCTTAATTTCCCTCAGCTCCTCTTCAGTCGCTCTGCCTAATGTTCGCCGTAGCCGACCGACTGGCAGTGTTCGCAAATGGCGGATAGACGCCCAGGAGCCAGTGTTAGCTATTGGAACGCTCCAGAAAACCGGATAATAAGGGCTTGTACTAGTCAACGGTATGACAATGGCGGTACGGGTGCCGTCGATGATTTGCTGATTTCCCACGACCAGCGCCGGGTGGTTGTCGGCCAATTCATGACCCATTGGAGGCTCCAGGCTGACGTGGCGTATGTCGCCGGTCAGGATTCGGGCCATAACTTGGCATCCTCGGTTAGACCCACATCAGCGAGCATTCGGTCGAGCTCAACGCATTGAGGATCGCAATCCGACTCGGCATCGGCCTGCGCTCCGGTCAGCATTGCGACGTTCAGGGCGGCGTTGGCGGTGTAGTAGAACTCGTGATTGGCGTAGGCAGCCGCAATTACGGCGTGTTCACCCGCGTTCCGATAACAAACGTCAGCGAGTTCGTGGATTATATTGGTAGCGGAGATGTCCGCTACCAAGTCAGCCAAACCGCTACCCCGCTGGGCATGCTTGGTCGCCATTTGCCGGATGGTTTCGCCATAGTTCTTGCTGATGACCCAGTATATTGCGTTCAGCAGTTGCCGTATCTGGGCGTCGGCAAGACCGTGTTCCGCCAGATACCGGATGCGGTGGTCTGAACTCAGCGAGTCCATCGCTTGCAGATGCCTGGCTATGGTTGCCCGACGTTCGGCCAAAGCTGGGAGGTCCAAGCTGGACCTCAAATCCGGTAGCGCAGAACCGGGAGAAATCCAGCGGTCCAACAGAGCAGGGTTGTCAATAAGGCTATCCATCATGCTCATAGCTGCCGACCTTGTGGTTGATGCCGGCCCGATTATATCAGCAATCGCGGTCCTCACTACCTCGCATCAGCCGCCCCATCCCCCCACGGCACCTCCGGCAGGTTGCGTTCCCGGCGCACCTCGTTGATGGTGAGGACGCCGCGATCCAGCAGGGCCGTCTCACGCTGCACGCGGCTGGCCTCGTCCTCCTGCAACGCTTCGATTACCGAGAGGTCGAACTCCACCGCCAGGTTGGGATAGCCCAGCTTGGGCAGCAGCGCGCGGTTCATCTGGTCCTCCAGGAACCTGATCTCCGGCACCACCGTGTTGCGCCAGAACAGCCGCTCCGATGCCTGCACGTTGGCATACGTGGCCCGCTCGAAGTCGCCCAGCAGCAGCTTGGGGACGCCATACGTCCGGCTCACCTCCTCCAGGCTCCAGCGCAGCCCCTGGATGAAGTCGATGTCCCGGTGCGACAGCCCCAGCGTCTTCACGTCGCGCACGGCGGACGCCACCGCCGGACGGTGCGCGTTGCCGGGACCCTGGTACCGCTGCTCCCACCGCGCGTAGAAGTCCTCCAGCTCGGCGTCGTTCAGCTCGTGGTTGGTGAGCAGCAGGAAGTCGGGACGCGCCGAGTTGCGCAGCAGGTGCCGGTTGAAGCGCAGTCCCTCGTGGCCCATGTCCGCCGACAGCCGCGCCGGCGCCAGCGGCGACAGGCCGGCCAACTCTTCCAGCGGGTTGAAATAGCGCAGCCACACGATTTCATCGGGCGTGTACGCCACCTGCTCCACCTCGCCCCGATACACGAACCCCCGCACGTACCGCTGACGGTCGGGGATCACCGCCATCCGGTCGGGACGCAGCGGCCACAGCTCCGGCTCGCCGTCCTCGCCCCGCTCGATGGCCCAGAACGCCGAACCCCACAGGCACAGGTAAATCTCCGTCGCCCGCCACAGGTCCGCCCGCGTGTACCACGGATTCACCCGCTCCAGCAGCCGCGCCGCCGGATGCGACGCCTCCACCGGAACCCGCCGATTAACCCCCTCTCCCTTGATGGGAGAGGGCTGGGGTGAGGGTGAAGACCCCTCCACCCGGTACACCCGCAGCGGCGGCCGCGTCACCGCCTCCGCACGCAGCCGCACCGCCGCGTACACCGACGGCGACGTCGCCATGTACCGCCCGTACTCGGGACGCGCCCAGCCCTCGCCGCCGGCCCCAACTCCCCCGCTCATCCTGAGCGTGTCCAACGACCCCAGCCGGTCGAAGGACGCCGCCGCCGCGCGATTCCCTCGCTGCACCACGGCCCCCTCTCCCCTGGTGGGAGAGGGTTGGGGTGAGGGGGACGCTCCCGCGCCGCTCATCCTGAGCCGGTCGAAGGATGCCTGCAACATTTTCCTGATCTGTGCCACTGTCTCTGTTCTCCTTAATATATGTGTGTGCGGTGTAGGGGCGACCCTTGTGGTCGCCCTGGATGTGCCGGAACAACCACGAACCGGGGCAGCCACAAGGGTTGCCCCTACGGGGTATTGTGTGCATCCATGAAGAACCCGTCGAAGGGCGATTCCCCCCGCTCGTCCAGGAACGCCAGCATCAGCGCGTCCGCCTTGTCGGGCGATCCGACCCCGCGTTTCTTCATGTTCGCTTTGCTCTCTATCAGCAGCCGGCCCCGGCTGTCGTACTCGTACCGCAGCGCCGCCAGCTCCGAAATCAGCTCGGCGTCCCGGGGTATGCGGATGCGACGGTCGCGGAACCGCTGGGCCAGCGACTGGTACCCCTCGGCCCGCAGGTTCGCGCACGTCTTATCCCGTCGCGGCTTCTCGGCCACGTTGACGCCCCTGGCCGGAACGCCCTGCTCGCGCAGCCGGTCCGCCAGGCCCGCGCCCACGCCGATGGCGTCCACGTTCACCAGATCCGGACGGTGTTCCCGCACCGCCACCATCACCTGCCCCGCCGCCGCCATCGTGTCGATGCGCGAAAACGCCCGTATCGACACCACGGTATCGCCCCGACGCATCAACACCACCGTCCGGTCGCTCCCGAACCGCGCCACGTCCACCCCAATCACCACCCGCCCCAAAGCTCCCTCTCCCTCGATGGGAGAGGGTCGGGGTGAGGGTGAACCGGCCCCTCCCAAAAACATCCCAAAGGTGTCATCCCGTAGGGGCGAATAATTATTCGCCCCTACACCCCAGCCCTCTCCCGCCAGGGGAGAGGGGGCATCCTCATAAACCGCCGCCTCAATGTCCTCTATCGCAATCAAGTTGTCCTCTCCTCGCCGGGGGAACTCCCCCAGCACCCGCGACCGGAACCGGTCGCTGTTCTCCTTCCATACCGACCGCCGTTCCTCCACCCACTCCGCCGTCACCAGTCCCGGTATATCCACCTTGCCTTTCACCACGTTGGGCGATTCCAGCGCCGATATGGTGAACCTTCGGTAGATGCCCGCCTCCTCGTGGAACGCACGGTGAAACGACCCGTCCGTCCGCGTCGGGTTGCCGATCAGCAGCAGCCGGGGATTCTGCGACGTCATCACCGCCTCCACCGCCTCGTAGATCTCCTCATCCACGCCCTCGGCCTCGTCCACCACCACCAGCACGTTCTCGCAGTGGAACCCCTGGAACTGGTCCGCGCCGTCCGCCGACAGCCCCAGCGCGTAGCGGTCCTCCGCCAGCTCCCACCGCGTGTCCAGCAACGTGCCGCCCAGATCATCCAACGCGCCGCGATGCAGCCGCCGGATCTGACGCCACAGCACGTGCCGCACCTGCCGAAACGTCGGCGCGGTGCTCAGCACGATGCCCGGGTTGTGGCAGTGCAGGTACCACAGCACCGCCACCGCCGCCGTGAAGTCCTTGCCCAAACCGTTGCCGGACTTCACCGCCACCCGACGCTCCCGCGCCAGCGCCTCCAGAACCTCCCGCTGCTTCGACCACAACGACACCCCCAAAACCTCCCCCGCAAACCGCACCGGGCCCAACGCCCTCTCTCCTTCCCCGTAGGGGCGGGCCTCGTGCCCGCCCGCGCCCGACGCGGCGGGGCGACCACAAGGGTCGCCCCTACACCCGCCGCCGTCGTCCGCCCCCGCCCCCTCGACGGAACCGGCCCCCTCTCCCTCGATGGGAGAGGGTTGGGGTGAGGGTGACCTTTCCTCCCCGTAGGGGCGGGCCTTGTGCCCGCCCGCGCCCGACGCGGCAGGGCGACCACAAGGGTCGCCCCTACCAGCCCGAATATCCCCATCATCCCCATAAACTCGTCGTCCCCCGTCCGTCCCCGCCCGGCCCAGCCTAACCTCCCCGGCTCAACGGCTCCCTCTCCCTCGATGGGAGAGGGCTGGAGCCGGCCCCGCGCTCGATGCGGGGGTGCGGGTGTCCGCCCCGCCCGCGCAGCGGCGACGGCTCAACCCCCGGCGTCCGCGCCGACCCCTCCGGCGGACTGAACAGGAACCCGCAGATCCGGCACCGGAACACCGTATGGTCCTCCCCCGCCAGCCTCGCCAGCTCCAGCAACTCCTGCGATCCGCAACGTCTGCAATTCAACACGTAAACCTTCCTGGTGCGCCGTCCATTCCATTCCGGCGCAAAGACAAAAATTCATCCGCCAACCGGCGAACGTATGTACAGGCTATCGGAGCGCAAAGCAGCGCGTCAACGGGCCGGTGTCACCCCTTGTCCCAGCGAGCCTAGCCCCCTGTCATTGCGAGGCCGCAGGCCGTGGCAATCCGCCCCGCCCCCTGTCATTGCGAGCGCTCACCCCCTGTCATTGCGAGCGCAGCGCGGCAATCTCTCCCCAAAACCAAAAATTCCTCAAAAATCCGCCCACTTCCGTAATACTCCCGTAATACTCCATCGTGTAGTATTATTCAGCAAGTCTTGAAATCTACCCTGCCGTCGGTCACGGCCGGCCCGACACTCCCGCTGGTGAAACACCCGCTCATCCTGAGCTTGTCGAACCATCATCCGGTCTGTGTCGAACCACCACCCCGACGGCCACTCCACAAGGAGGTGATACCGCCCATACCTGTCTAAAGTCGCCCCCCGCCCGCTGCCGGGCAACTCTTCTGAAAGGCCCCGCAAATCAACGGGCCGAGGGCGCGCTAATTGCACAACCAAAACGCAAATGGCAATCTCACAAGGAGATTTTGTCAAATGAGCAGAAAAACAAGAAAGCTGATATGGTCAGCGCCACTGGTGGCGGTGTTAGCCGTCGTCGGCGCACTGACCGCTTTTGCGACGCTTTCCCCCGGCGGGGTCCTGGCCCAGAGCGCGACGATGGACCCGCCAACCGGGCTGAAGGCGACCGTTAACAGCCCAACTCAGATCACGTTGGAGTGGACCGAGCCCGTCTCCACCGTGGTGAGCAGCTACCGCATCGACGTCGCCAAGGACGAAGACGCCGAGGTGTGGGAAAAGCTGGTGACCGACGGTAACGGACCCCAGGTAGGACCTTCCGGATCCCTAACCACCAGCGTAGTTAGTTTGCAGGGGGGCACCGGTAAATACGTGCATGGCTCTGCGGCCGGCAATGTCGGAGCGCTGGATCCCAGTACCACGTACCACTACCGGGTGTTTGCCAATTATCTATCCGGTGTCACAAGCGGGCCGACCGTTGCCGTCACGGCGACCACCCTTCCCGCCAAAGCGCCGGCGCCTCCCACGGGATTGATTGCGTCAACCACGACGGTGCCTACTGCGGACACGATAACGCTGACTTGGATAGCGCCAACCGGTACCGCAACCGGAGGATTGGAAATCACCGGTTACAAGGTCGAAGCGTCAAAGGACGGCGGCCCCTGGCAGACCCTGAATGCAAATTACACCGAAGACGCTAGCGATACCGAAACTGGCGTTCAGTACACACATGACAAGCTGACCGCCGGCACGCCGTGGCGCTATCGTGTTTCGTCGATCAGCAAGGCCGGCACCGGTCTGGCCTCCGACCCGCTTAGCACCATGACCGCAGACGGAGTACTTCCCGGTGCGCCCACTGACCCGTCGGTGCAGGGGACCAAGAGCAGCATGATACTGCGTTGGAAGCCTCCCACTGACCCGGTGGGAGCGCCGGTCACCGGATACATAATTCAGCGCAAGGCCAACGCAGACAACCCTGCTACTGCCGACGTTGACGAATCGGCTGTTGCCCAATGGGCAGAGTTCGCCAGAACAGGTAAGGCTACCTTCCGCAACGTCGGCTCAAGCACTACCGGCTTCAAGGCTGGTAGCCCGCTCGCGGATGTAAGTTGGGACTTCCGCATATACTCAATCAACAGCGTCGGCGATGGCACTACTGCCTCGACTGAGTTGACCGGCGCCAGCCCTCCAGATCCGGCAGCTAACAGCAAGGTCCGGGGCTTGAAGGCAGTCCCGCGTAGCGGGACGGCAGTCAGGCTGTCTTGGGAGGTTCCTAACAACGGTACTCCCACTTCGTACGACGTCGTTGGCTCCAAAGACCAGATTGTGTGGCAAGATGTCTCGGACACCGATCCTACGGCATCACCCTTTGATCACACCGGTCTGAAACCCGGCGAGACGTGGTACTACCGGGTCACCCCAAGTGACGGGACGAATTCCTTCGTGTGGTCTGAGCCAGTGTCCACCACTACCAGGGATACACAGGCACCCGGAGCCCCCACTGCCCTGGTAGCTGCGGCTCCTACGGCTGCTACGGAGGATGCATCGACTCAGGTTAACCTGACTTGGACAGCGCCTACCGATGATATCGGGACTAGCGTTACCGGCTACAAGATCGAGCGGTCCGAGGACCTAATCGATTGGGAGGTGGTTGGGGAATCCGAAGAAGTCGGAAGCACCGGTGACGAATATAAAGACAAAGGGCTGACCCCTGCAACCGAGTACCACTACCGGGTTCGCGCGATGAATGCGGCCGGCACCGGAAACGCGTCTATTCCTGTCGTGACCATTACCACGGCTGCCGCGACTACCGCGCCGGCCCTGGGCATACCTTCGGGCTTGGTGGCCATCGCCAGGGGAAGCTCCCAGATCGACCTGTACTGGCTCACCCCCGGCGACTCGGAGGACGCCCCCATCACCGGCTACCGAGTTGAATACTCGGAAGACGACGGGACTACTTGGAAGGATGCCATTGCCGACACGATGTCACGGGCAACCATGGCGTCCCACACCGGACGGATGGCCGAGACCAAGTACACCTACCGCGTATCGGCGATCAATGCCGGCGGTACCGGCGCCCCCTCCACCGACGCCAGCGCGACGACCGGCATGTTGACGGTTCCGGGCGTGCCGATGAGCGTGACGGCCAGCGCTACCAGCGACACCGCGATCACGGTGACCTGGGGAGCTCCGGCCAACCAAGGCGGAAGCGCCGTCACCGGCTACGTGCTGCAGCGCAAGAGCGGAACCGGCGACTTTATGACCATCGCAGCCACTGACGCTTCCACTTGGTGGGAAACGTTGGACTGCCCCGGAATGGTGGCAGCGGTGCCGGCTGATGCCGTAGGCAACACGGGCATGGCCAACATGGACAACCCCTACTGCGCCCACTACCCGGGTTCTCCCGCAGTGATGGGCGGAGCCGCTGAACTGGCCACCGCGCAGAAGGACGTTGTTGACGCTACCTTCATGGCGAACTACGGAACCATCACCGGCATGTCCTACATGGACATGGGCCTGATGGCGGAGACGACGTACTACTACCGGGTGCGTGCGGCGAACGCGGAAGGCTACGGTGCGTGGAGCGACGGCATGGCCATGGCCAGGACGGAGGCGACGCCGCCGGAGTTGATGGCGCCGACTAACCTGCGCGTTAACGCGTCGGGCAGCGGTATAGTCCTGGTCGATTGGGATCCAGTGGCCGACGCTGCTGGTTTCTACATCATTGCCACCAGTCTTGCCGACGTCACCGACCAGCAGACGGCAGTGATCAACAATCCGTCGGCCACGGCCGGCGCGGTTAATGACCTGACGGTAGGTTCGGAATATCTGATCATCGTGTACTCGTTCAAGAGTTCCACGGAGTTCCAGGGATCCGACTACGTCAGGGTCATTGCCGAGTAAGGCTCTGGTATCCGCAAGGATGAAAATCTCGGGGCTGTCGACGGCCTTGGCCGTCGACCGGCCCGGGATCTGTCAGGAAGACAATCTCAAAGGAGATTACAGCAAATGACTTACAAAACCAGAAAGCGCATCTGGCCGGTGGCTGTGGTGTCGCTGGCGGTGTTTGGGTTGCTGGCTGCTGCGGTAGCGCTGTACGCGTTGCCAGCGCAGACGGCCCAGGCGCACGGTTGTGATGACGCCGCAACCCCGCAGGAGAATGCAGCGTGCATCGCCGAACACGTCGCTGAGGGCCTCGACCCCAACGACCCCAACCACGAGCACGCACAAGCGCCGCCCAACCAGGACCCGGAGCTGACGGGCACCCCGTTGGCCGACGTGTCGCTGCGCATTCCCGCACAGTCAGACTCCATTGACGCTTCGGTGGCGTTCAGCGACCCGGATGAGGACGATGTATTGACCTACTCCGCAGAGTCCAACAACACCGGCGTCGCTACCGTCAGCATTGATGAGAACAGCGGCATGATGGTCGTCAGCACCGGCACGGTCCGCGGTCAAGCGACAATCACCGTTACCGCCACCGACGGCGATGGCGCCAGCGTGTCGATCACCTTCACAGTGAGGGTGTCGGAAGGGTACACCCTTACCGCCGTTCCAATGCAAGACTCGGAAAACCCCTCCACCTACTTGGTTGAGGAGTTGGGAGAATACACCGCCAAATTCAGCGTTATGGTGGGCGGTTCCAATGATGACGTCACCGTCACCATCACCGCTCAGGTACCTGAGGCCGGCGGCATTACCGTCACGGACTCCAACGGACTGCTCGGCGCCGGGTTCAACCAGGAAGACGACCTGGAAGGCTCGCTGACCATCAAGAGCGAGGACGATGACGATTCTCGCGCCTTTGAAATCGAGGGCGCCTGTGAGACGCCGGGCGCCAAGGTCACCATCACGGTCGAGGACGACGACCTGGACACGGTGGCTACAGGCTACATTCTGTGCGAAGAGCCGCCCGAACCCGAACCCGGACCGGACCGGACCGACGTGTCCGACGCCTTCACCGTAGCCAGCTACGGCGACTGGGAATTCGATGACGTCACCGACGGCTTCGTTCTGGATGTCGACAACGGCAACACGCACCGGGTCAACGCCCACCATAACGAAACCGGCCTGCTTAGCCGCGACGAGCCGGTGGTGCATGACATGTACACCCTGGGCGTGAGCGACCGGGAGATGTTGCGGGACCTGGCCGACGGGATGCCGCGGCGTCCCAAGGACGATCCCGACAACGAGTTGACCCGGCAGGAAAAGAACGCCTACGTGGAAGAGGGACAACGCACCATCGAGGTGCTGGCGGGCGAGCCCCACGTGCAGCTTACCGTCACTTCCATGCAATCAGGCCCGGCCTACATTCGGTTCCTGGACTCCAACATGGAGCCCTTCAGCACCGACGTGGACGAAGATCCCGCGTGGCAGGGCGCCAGCGTGGTTGGTCTGGACGAGGGCCGCTTGGAGCTGAACAACGAAGAAGAGTTGTCCAGGTCGCTGGCTTTGGCCTATGACCAGTACAACATCGTCACTCCCGGCGTCGTTCCCGGCCAGCGTGCAGACAATTCGTACCTGACCGGCGCGGCTGGCACCTACAACCAGGGCGCCTTCCGGTTCTTCAGCCCCTGCCCGGCGGTGGGACACCACTTCTACGTGGAAGTGTACGAAGCCAGCGGGAAGTACCTTCAGACCACGGAAAAGGTCGTCTGCGTAGATTCGCCGCGGCCGGGTCCGACTGGACTGGAGTTTACGGTCGATAGCCAGGAAGTTGGCGAAGGCGAGCTGACCTATCGGCACGCCCTGAACGCCGATGAGCACACCGTGCTGTTGGTTGATGCTCACAGCCGCACCATCGTGGCGTCAATTTCCGACGCGCCGGAGACGGTGCAGTTCAGCGCCGCGCTCGGACGCGAACTCAACGACGGTTGGCGTTACCACCTCATAGTGGTCGCTCACGGCGTGAATGACCAGTACACCGCCGACGCGGTAACCGCCGAGGTGAACTGGATTAACAACGCCGACGCTGCGCCTAGCACTCTGACCGCTGGAGCCCCGACACGCAGCCACATCGTGTGTCAGACCGGCAATGACGAAGTGATGGCCTTGCTGGCCGACTGCGACACCAACACGGCCCCCATGGCGGTCGGCAGTATTGCCGCTCAGTCGGTAACGGTTGGCCAGGGTGTGTCTGTTCACTTCGACCAGAACTTCACCGACGCCGACACGGGCGACACGCTGACCTTCTCGGCAATGTCCAGCGACGAATCTGTTGCGACCGTCTATGCGCACGGTGACCACGCAGACATCACCGGCGTTGCGGTCGGCACGGCCACCATCACGGTGACCGCCACCGACATGCACGGCGAGTCCGCGATGCAGACCTTCATGGTTACGGTGACTCAGGGAACACTGATGGACCCGAGTAACGTCATGGCTAGCCATGTCGGAACCGAAGTCACCATCACCTGGGAAGGCGGCGACCACGCCGACACGTTCACGGTCGTATTGTTGCGAATGAACGACGACGGCACGCCTGATGTCTTCAACACCATCTTTGACCGGGATGTTACCAGTCCGCACCCGATTACCATGGGGAATAACCTCCCCGGAAGGTACCTGGTTGGAGTGGCAGCAGGCCAGAACAACGATGACGGATCGAAGACCTGGACTGCCTGGGCGCGCAGCGAGCTGGACTACCAGCCGTAAGTTTGCCCGGAAGCGATAGGTAATCGGCCAAATTGCCGGAACGTTTGGAACAGGCAAACAAAGCTCAATCGAGCGTTCCGGCGACTCCAACCGACAATCTCAAAGGAGATTCAGTCAAATGAGTAACAAAACCAGAAAGCGCATCTGGCCGGTGTCGCTGGCGACAGCAATCGGCGTTGTCGCGATGCTGGCGGTTGTCGCGGTCATGGCCTGGTCCCCGGGCGCAGCCCGGGCGCAGGCTCCGTTCCTCGGGCCGTCTAGCTTGACGGCGAGCGCGGCCAGCGACAGCGAAATCAGCCTGTCCTGGAATCCGGGTGTGGGCCAGACCGCCTACCGGGTGGAGCGCAAGGGGGCCAGCGATAATCCCTTTGCTGGTGCCACCTTCGCCACGGTTGCTGCCTCGGTTACCGAGACCAGCTACAGCGACACGGGTCTCAACGCCAACACCGAGTACACCTACCGGGTGATCGGCTTCAACTCCGACGGCGATTCGTCACCATCCAACGAAGCCTCGGCGACGACTAACGCCGCTCCTGGCACCGGCGGCAACGGCGGCGGCAGCGAAGGCGACATGATCAGCAACAGCAGCACCTCCGGCGGCGCTGGCGTGGAGCTGATCCTGACCATCGACAGCCTGGCCATGAACGCCGTGGACGGCACCTCCGTGGAGCTGTTCCTGGAAGACGACTTCCAGGTTCCCGACTCCATCGACCGCAACGACGTGTACTTCACGGTCCCTGGCGGTGACGAGGACCAGAACGACGGCGGGCGCGTCCGCGCCGACTACGCCGTTGAAATCGACGACGACGACCACTACGGCGGCGATGACGACTGGTCCATCCGCGTCTTCATCCCCGACATGAACAACGCCGAGAACAGCGGTTACAACGGCCCCGTAGCGGGCCAGACCGTGAACCTGGTCATCACCAAGGGCGCCGGCGTCAAGAACCCCACCGAAGCGGGCACCCACAGCGTTGGCTACAAGGTTCTGGGCCCCAACGACGAGCCCAATGAAACCGACGGCATCATCCAGCTGGGCACCGTGGCGACCCTGGCCAAGATCGCCCTCAGCGATGAGGACGCCGGTCGCGGCAAGGAAATCACCATCACCGGAACCGGCTTCAACAACGGCACCGGCGCCGAGGTCTTCGTGCTGGTCGCCGACACCAAGCCGGAAAGCTGCATGGCCCTGGTCACGCACGACGACGCCGAGTCCCTGGGCACCGCCGAGGTAGGCAGCGACGACAAGTTCGTGGTCACCTACACCGTCCACCAGGACGAGTTCGACGCTGGCCCGGTCAACCACATCTGCGCCGCTGACTCCGAAGCCGGCAACCCCCGCTTCTCCAGCGACATCGACACCTTCGACCTGGAAGCCTCGGTCACTGTTGACCCGGCCTCGGCCAACTTCGGCGACGAAGTTACGGTCAAGCCCCGGGACTTCGTTGACCCGATTTCCAGCATCACCCTCGGCCCGACCTGCGCCTGGAGCCCGGGCGGCGCCAACAACTGCTTCGATACGGCCAGGGACAAGGACGGCAACTTCGTGTTCGACCTGCCCGGCGGCCTCGACGAGCGGATCCAGATCGCGGTCACCGACGGCGATCAGACCAAGCGCATCTACATGGGCGTGGTCGCTTCCACCCTGGAGCTGAGCCAGAGCGAAGTTGCTCCCAACGCGAGCATCATCATCTCCGGCAGCGGCTTTACCGAAAACTCCAGCATCCTCGTCAGCAACATCACCATTGACGACGAGCCTCTGGTGGTTGACGACGCCGGCACCGAAGGCACCGGCGCGGCCCGCCACGTCCGGGTGACCAGCTCCGGCGAGTTCTCCGCCACGGTTCGGGTCTGGACTGCTTCCAGCTCCAGCAACAACCCGACCCTGGACGATGACGACTACACCATCAAGGTCGTTGACCAAGGCGGCTTTGAGGGCGAGGTTGACATCACCATCCTGGAGCCCACGGTCAAGGTGACGCCGGAAGAGGCCAGCCCCCGCGACTACATCGTAATCAGCGGCGAAAACTGGCCCATCAGCACCGCCGACCAGGACAACTCCGTGATCATCGAGGTGGACGGTCGCACCCGCAACGCCGACATCGGCAGCACGGGCCGCTTCCGCTACGAGTACCAACTCCGTAGCACCATCAAGATCGGCGACGAGCACGACGTCACGGTGACTTACGACGACGGACGCGACGACATTGAAGAGGACACCAGCTTCAGCGTCGTTCAGGCCGAGCTGAATGTCGTCCCGGCGGCGGCTGGCCCCGGTCAGATCATCTCCGTCGAAATCCAGGGAATGCCTCCCTACACGCTGGTGGACCACGTCAGGATTGACGGCGCCAACCGCCTCGGCGGCCGCAACGTCAACACCGACCGCGAAGGTGACGCCATCGTGGACAACATCCTGGTTCCCTTCCTGGATCCGGGCTTCTACCCGGTGGAAGTGCGCGTTGGCAACGAGACCCGCGTGGCCCAGTTTGAAGTCCTGGCCGAAGCGTTGGTTCCCGGCGTAGCCGCCGACATCCCCACCGCTACCGCCGGCCTGGGCGACAACCTGGAAGCCATCTTCCACTTCAACAACACCAGCAAGGAGTGGACCTTCTACGACCCGCGTCCTGAGTTCGCCGATCTCAACACGTTGACCGAGCTCAACGGTGGCCAGCCCTACTGGGTCCTGGTCAAGGACAGCCAGGAAGACGTGGACTGGAACGGTCGTCTGGTCAACTTCACCTGCGCCGCCGACGACTGCTGGAACCTGGAAATCTGGTAAGCCCTTTCCGGCGTATCAAGGTTGAAAGGCAATAGCAGCCAACAGCGAGAAAAGGCCCTCATCCGCCTGAGCCATAGCCGACGGCGGATGAGGAACACCCAAAAGCAGGAGCAAATGATATGAAGAGATTAGGAGCATTGGCGGCTGCGGGGCTCATCGCCCTGCTGCTGGCGTTGCCCCTGGGCCTGGTTTGGGCCCAGGACGGAGCGCCCAGCGCCAACCTGCCGCCAGCATTCCTCTTTGGCACCGCCATGGCCGACGGCCTGCCGATCAGCAAAGGCACCATGATCGTTGCCATGGCTGGCGACCAGAAGATCGGCTCCACCATGGTGATGGACAACGGCAAGTTCGGCCCGCTGGAGCTCATGCAGCCCACCGGCGGCGAGAACATGGTCAGTTTCATGGTCGGCGACCGCACGTCCGAGTACATGTACGAGTGGATGTCCGGCGGCCGTGAGATCGTCATGCTGGACGCCAACCTGGAAGCCATGATGATCGAGCCGGCCGACGGCGCGGACGGGCCTCCCGGTCCTCCGGGCGTCCCTGGCCCCGCCGGTAGGGACGGAGCCCCCGGCCCCGCCGGTTCTCAGGGCCCCCAGGGTCCTGCCGGTCCCGCCGGCGCCGCTGGCGCTGACGGCGCGCAGGGTCAACAGGGCGTGGCTGGGCCTCCCGGCCCTCCGGGTCCTTCCGGCCCCGCTGGCGCAGTCGGCCCCGCTGGCGCGCCCAGCAGCATGGGCATCATCGCCCTCATCGTCGCCATCGTCGCTGCGGTCATCGCAGTGGTGGCGGTAGTGATGGCGCGACGCCCCGCAGCCAGCTAGCCCAACGGCAAAGCAGCCCGAGCCTACGGCTCAAAAAGCCCCCTCCGGTTTGTGCCGGAGGGGGCCTTTCATTTCCAGTGGTCAGGCAATAATGTACAATGGCATTACGACAGAGAGGAAGGCGCGCCAACCTCCACCCTCCCTGCCGATTGAACCATGAGCTTGATACTGGACTGGTTTCAGAAAAACTCCGGCGCGATACTGGCCTTGATGGCCATTATCGGGTCGGTGCTCGGCAGCGCGGCGTACGTCGTGGGCGAAATCCGCGCCGTTGAGGACGAGCTGCGGACCGAAATCCGTGCCGTGGACGCCGATTTGCGGACCGAAATCCGCGCCGTGGACGCCCGTCTCACCGTCATCGATGCCCAACTCCGCGAGGATATTCGACACCTGGACGCCAAAATGACCGCCAGCGACGCCCAACTGCGCGAAGAAATCCGCGCCGGCGATGCAGAACTGCGGCTATCGCTGGAAAACCTCAGCAACCGGATTCTGGCAATCCTCGCCGATGGGGTCAGCAAACCCACCACGGAAACAACGCAGCCGGTGTTCGGCGCCGGCGGCTGAACCATCAACCCTCGGTGGCATTGTGGATTATTTCGTTATCGGGTTTCCCATACTAGGAGGGGTTATAATCGCCGCCTTCTATTGGGATTGGCTGTTCCCGGATTAGCCCCCCGGCGTCCACTTGTAGATGTTCGCCAGCGACCCGCCCATCAGAACCTCCCGGTCCGAGTCCGACAGCGTATCCGTCAGCCGGAACGCCTCCACCCCCTGCTCGTAGGTCAGCAGGTTCACCGCCCGCGTCCAGTCCGTGCCCCACAGGCACCGCTCCAGCCCGTAGGCGTCGAAGATGCGATGCACCGGCTCCCAGATATCGGGGTACGGAAACCCCGCGTGGGACAGTGTGCCGGCCCCCGAGATCTTGATCGCCACGTTGTCCAGTTCCGCGCACGACAGCACGTTGGTCAGGTCGGCGAAGGGCTCGTCCGGCGGCGGCGGATCAAAGGGCTGCGCCAGCCCCAGGTGGTCGATGATGATCTGCGTGTCGGGATTCTGCTGGGCCAGCTGGCGCAGCAGGGGCAGCTTCCCCGCCGCCATGATGTTTACGGGAACGCCGGCCCGACCGCCAGCCGCCAGGATCGCGTTCAGCCCGAGGTGGTCCGCCTCGTAGTCGTTGTTCGCCAGCATGATGCGGCAGCCCACCACGCCCGGCGTCGATGTCCACGTCGCCACGTCCGCGTCAATCGTGTCCGAGTTGGGATCAAACGGCCGCACCAGCCCGAACTTGGTGGGATGCTGCGCGTACACCTCCAGCGCGTAGCTGGCGTCGTACCCGTAAATCGCAAACGGCGAGATCAGTATCGCGCCATCCACGCCCACCGCGTCCATCGCCGCCACCATGTCGTCCCCCGTAACCTCCTCCGGCCCGGTCAAAAACCCGACCCACGGGTGCTCCGGCGTGTTCCGCCGGTAAGCATGCACCTGGCAATCAATCGTCAGCGCCATCGTCATTCTCCTTGCAGTCGTTCTCTGGTCTGAATCAGGATGATACCAGATGATCGGCTTGCGCCATCGCATACCGCCGGCTATGATGACTTCCGTCCCACAATATCACCCCCTACGAAGGACTTTTGACGCTATGACTACTGCAACGCAGCCCTGGACCTCCAGCATCACCGACGTGGCCGGCACCAACCTGGAGGTGGTCACCGGCGGTTCCGGTTCCCCCCTCGTCATCCTGCCCGACGAGTTGGGACACCCCGGCTGGCTGCGCTACCACCAGGCCCTCGCGCAGAACCACACCCTGCACATCCCGTCGCTGCCCGGCGTCGGCGGCTCCGACGTGCTGGACTGGTCCATGAGCATCCACGACCTCGCCATCTGGTACCTGGGCGCGCTGGACAAGTTGGGCCTGGAGGGCGCCGACCTGATGGGATTCTCCCTCGGTGGCTGGATCGCCGCCGAGCTGGCCACCATGTGCCCGCAGCAGTTCGGCCACCTGGTCCTGGTGGGCGCCGGCGGCATCCGCCCGCCCGGCGGCGAGATCTACGACATCTTCGAGGTCACGCCGCCCATGTACATCGCCGATTCCCTGCTGGACCCCGACGGTACGCCCGAGTACCGCACCGTCTGTCCCGCCGAGCCGGAGGAAGACATCCTGGAGCGCTGGGAGTTGGGCATGGAGGCCACCTGCCGCGTCGCCTGGCGTCCCTACATGCACGACCCCGGCCTCGTGAACCAAATCTACCGCCTGGAGCGCCTGCCCACCCTGCTAATCTGGGGCGCACAGGACAATATCGTCCCCGTAGCCGCCGCCGAGGAATACCACCGCCGCATCCCCAACAGCCGCCTCGAAGTAATCGAAAACTGCGGCCACCACCCCGAACTCGAAGCCACCGACCAATTCGTAAGCCTGGTGCAGGACTTCCTGGGGTAAAATAAAGGCGGCTCCACGTTCAGGCACTAACGGTCAGGAAGGAGACAAAATGACCCCGCAAGACCAGCCGGATGACGCGCTCCTGGTGCAACTCTACTCTTGCTTCAGCGAGCACACCTACTGTGCCGGCTGGATGATGGACCCGTGGCATCCTCGCATCAAGCGCGAATTTACCGAGTGGCTGCGGCGCTACTTGGTGCAGCCGGTTTCGGAACCTGCCCTCAAAGACTACGAGATGGCGGCCTTGGAGACACTGCGCGAATGCTGGGCCGATGCGCAAGCTGACGTTGCGTCGCCGGACGGCGCAAACGCCGACTTGCCGGTTCAGGCGCGTGAACACCGCACAGCCTGATCGATCATGTTGTCGTCCCAGCTGCCGACAGCATACGCAGACACGTCCGCTTTACTCGCTGTTGTTCTTGAGGAACCGACCGGAGCTGTTACCGCCCAACGGCTTGCGCAATTTCCCCGCTTGGTCGCGTCAAACCTTTTGGAAGCGGAAATGCGCGCGGCTTTCGGACGTCTGAGGCTGGAATTTGACGATGGCCTGTTGTCCGATATCGAGTGGATTTTCCCCGACCGCCCCCTGACGAAAGAGATTGAGGACGCGCTGAGTGTCGCTTACCTGCGTGGCGCGGACTTGTGGCACATTGCCACAGCCCTATACGTGAAAGATACCGTTGTCGGTGAGATGACATTCGTCACTTTGGACAACAGACAACGCGCCGTAGCCGCCAACCTGGGATTCGCAACCTGAAGGAAAGCGGCCACCGCCCCGAACTGAAACCAACGACCAATTCGACGAACTGGTGGATGCCTTCCTAGCCTAGTCCACCGTCCGCACACCCCTAGGCTAAGACTGGTGCGGCAGTCATGAGGTTGACAACCCTAATTGCTACCCGAAATGATCCGTACCTTGCAAGTCTTGGGATGCCACCCCAGATGGACCTAGCGACCGTACCGTAGGAAGATAGGGTATGAGTTAGCATGTTGGCAATTGGGACACAAAGCTACAGTTCACGATACAAAGCGATCGGGTCGATTATTACTTCGTTGCTTTTGGTGCCGGCCATCAACGTCTCCACGGCATGCAAATGCTCTAAGATCACCATGAGGACCTCTTTCATCCCTAATTCTCGATCACTTTCGCTAGCTGCGGTTTGGATCGCTTTCAAGCTATCATCCGCCCTAGCAACAGGATCCTGCGTATCACGTTGCGGACCTTGGGCTACAGTACCCAAAAGGATCAGGTCCTGCCCTGAGAATCTTGAGTATTTTTTCACAATCATATCGGCGGGTTCCCGGAAGTACTCGCGTTGCAGAATCGCAGAAAACGTGTACCCGCCTATTTCCTGTTGGATTTCAAAATTGTCGCCATATCCATACTCCATGATGACGCGCAACTGCTTTAGGTAGTCGGGATCCATGAAGAGCCCGGTTGCTTGCGCTGTATCTCGAAGTTCCCTGTTGCGGTTAGCTTCTTGGATTTGTGCATCACGCTTGCTTAATCCGGTGGTGTCGTCTGATAACAACCCGCTGCTGAACGCCGAGACGTAAGTCAAAGCTTCGCCTATCGCGTTGAAATTAGACATGATGTACTCAATCGCGCGCATGTCGTTGAAAACCGTTCTGGCTCGTATAGCTACAAAACTGGCTTCGGTTATGCCAGATTCGATTTCTTCGACGTCTGTCGCCGATGCGCGCAATATCTTCCCCTGTTCCTGCAATGCCTCCTCGAACAGCGTGTAAGAGTAGTCGTGGAGGAACTTTCGCTCTTCCGTGGTTGTGCGTGATCCCAAAATATCTGCCATTACTCGGCCGCTCCCGAACGGCCCAGACTGGCGATCTTCCCGGTCCTCTGAATGTTGATCCCGGTTGGTCAGGGATGCTGTCAACCCTCCGAATAGCTGGGACGAAATCGAATACATTTTGTATTCGTCCAAATAAAGGAGGTTCTTAATCGTTGACACGTTGACTCCTGTCCGTGATGAATTGGCGCACATACCGCCGTCTAGTATCCCAGATAGACCACACGGCAACGCCGACGCCTACCCCCACGATGATGGAGGCTACGACGACAATGATTATTGTCCACATCATGACCTCAGTCTGGAGAGCCTATACAACACGGTTAAGCTGAGTAAGAACGAGACAGCACCCATCGCACAAGCGATGCTCAGAATTGCGGCGTCATTGAATAATTCTGGTTTCGCTTGATCAAGGATCTGGCACGCAAATAAGACAGCGAGTATTACGATGAACAACAGCGAAGTACCGTTGTGGGCGGTTTTCCAGGATTGATTGCCTTGGTGCAAGTGCTCGATCTCGTTAATGATGGATATATGCAGTACCAACCCAAAGATGATGAAATCAGTCGCGTCAAACGCTGGTACGCTGCGGCTTTCGTCGACTATCCACACGATCAGCCGAGCAAAAACTGGAATCAGGCCAACTAAGACGGTGTAGAAGATCCACTTTACGTTGCGGTCTGCCATCTCAAGCCTACCCCACCGTGAGTGTCTCTTGCAACCTACGCTTTACCGGTTAATCGATGCTCGGGCGACTATTGCCAGTGGCAATTGTGATAGCGAGTCGTACCCTATGCATTTGCAAGGCTTTGTGGGACCGATCCTGTAATCGCAAGATAGTCTAACACAACGCGGTAGCTCTAACCACGCCGCGACATCAATAATCGGCGCCTCGCCAATCGGTGCCTCGCCGCCCTCTACTTCAACGAACCCACCACCGGTATCAGCCGTTGGTTATACGGGTCAACGGCCAGAAACACGCCCTCCAGCGTGTAAGCGCCGAGTATTGGAGCAACACCGTCCTCGCCAAAGATGACCCAGGTATAGGTGTCCCTGCCTTCCACTCTTGCCCACGCCTGCGCCATATCCAGTTCCACACGCTCACCGCCGGCGTACTCGAAGGTCTCTTGCCGGGTGGGAATGATACCCAGGCCATCCAGAACGCTGCGAGGGACAACGGTGGTAGTGGCCCCCGTGTCGGCCAACGCTTCCATCGTCTCATAGCGCTCGCCGTTGAGGTTGCCGATTTCAATAGTTGTGCTGAACGTTCCCATGTTGCTCTCCTGCGTGGTGGGCAAGAGACACGTACGCCTGCCCACCACTCATTATACCCCCGCGCCCCTGCACGCCCTACCCCTAATGCGCAATCGTGCTCGGCGCGAACCCCCCATACCTCGGGTACTGCGAGCAGATGAACTCCAGGTACGACGGCTGGCCCTGCTCGTTGGCCGCCATCGCCCGCTGGAACGCCGGTATCACGTCCGACGGCTCGGTGATCCGCTCCGTGTACAGCCCCAGCTCCGCCACCGCCCGCGACATGTTCACGTCCTCGGGACCCAGCACCCGGTGCGTGTACGGGTCGTGCCCGTCGCCCCAGAACCCGGGGCCGTAGCCCGCGAACCCGCCGTTTGCCACGTGCGCCACCGTGATGCCCAGGTTCTGGCGCACCGGCACCTCCAGGTTGCCCAGCATGTAGCCGACCCCCGCGTCGCCGGTGACGGCCACCGCCTGCCGGTCGGGATACGCCAGCTTGGCCGCCATGGCGCCGGCCAGCCCGAACCCCAGCGTCGAGATGTTGCCCCAGCCCAGGAAACCCCGCGGGATCAGCGTGTCATAGACCGTGCTCAGCTGGTCCCGCGTGTTGCCGGAGTCATGGGTCACGAACGACTTGTACGGGTCCAGCACCTTCATCATGTCGCCGAACACGCGGTACGGGTTGATCGGCGCCTCGTTGGACGCCATCGCCTCCCGGTACTCGGCCAGGCCGGCGTCACGCGTCTCCCGCACCTCGGCGACCACGTTGCCGGCGGGCCGGCCTGCTCCGTCGGTGCGGCCCGACACCTCGTCGGCCAGCGCCTGCAAGACGAACCTCGCATCGCCCAGCACCGCATGATGCGTCGGGAAGATGCGGTTCAGGTGGAACTCGTCCAGGTTGCACTGGATGATCGTCTTGCTCGGCGCGTTGGGGATGCCGTGGGTGAACCGCCCCGGCGACAGGCTGCTGCCCACCGTCAGGATCACGTCGCTCTTGTTCAGGTACGCGATGGGATGCTCGCCGCGCACGCCCACGAACAGCGGGTGGTTCTCCGGAAACGCGCCCTTGGCCTTCAGCGTGGTGATCACCGGCGCGTTCAGCAACTCCGCCAGCGCCACCAACTCGGCCGACGCCCCCGCGTAGATCACGCCCTCGCCGGCGTAGATCAGCGGGTTGGACGCTCCCATCAGCAGGTCGATGGCCTGTACGACGTCCGACGGGTCCGGCGCCGACCTGTACCCGCGCACCGGATGGTACGGGTCCACGGTCTCGTCGTAGATGCCCGCCGCGTTGGGCACCGCCAGCACCACCGGACCGGGCCGCCCACTGCGCAGCATCGAGAACGCCCGCCGCATGAACTCCGGCGTCCGCTCGGGACGGTCGATGTAGCCGAACCACTTGGTCACGGTCTTGAGGCTGGTGGTCACGTCGAACTGCGTGTTCTCGGTGCTGCCGGCCGGCACGCCGTCGGTGATGCACAGCATCGGCGAGTTGTCCTCAAACGCCTGCGCCAGCCCGGGGTACGAGTACTGCAACCCCGCGCCGTTCACGCCGCCCTGCACCGTGCACACGCCGATGCGGTCGCCGCCGGTAACCCGCGAGTACGCGTCGGCCAGGGCCACGGCGTAGCGGTCGTCCCGCATCATGATCATGGGCACGCCCTCGCGCCCCAGCGCATTGTTCACGCGGCAGACGGGAAAGGTCGAAACCCACTCAACCCCCTCCGCCTTCAAAATCCGCGCAATAGAAGTAGCAACATCAATACTCATCGTCAAAAAACCTCGTTGAAATCTCAGGGATAGAGTGCTTGCGATTGTACCACCCCGCCGCCAGCCGCTAACGTTTGTGCTAAACTGGCTTTAAAAGTGAGGAAACGGAATAGTGTTCTGGGCCTTCGAGCAATGGCGAGAGAAATGGCTGACCATAGGTCGAGCCGAAGGTTTGGCCAAAGGCAAAGCCGAAACCGAGCGGCGCTATGAAGCATGGCTCGAAAAGGTAGCGCGGGATAAAGGCATCCCGCTTACCGAGTTGCTGCCCCCATCGGAAAGTTACACCGAGGGTTTCTCGGAAGGAGTGGCTACGGGCTACGCCGCCGCCAAGCAGGAATTCGACAAGCAGTTGGCGCGGGTTGCTGCGGAGAAGGGTATCCCCCTGGCCGAGTTGCTCCCACCGCCGGATCAGAGGCCGGTATGACAACAACTATGTAACTCCAGTTCGAACCCGAAGTCGCGCCCGCTAACGCAGCGCTTTGTCCGTCTGGCCCTGCGGAGTTGTTGGCCTCTATGCTGGCAGGTCGGAACTATGTCGATAACGGCGAGGTCATCCCCAGAGAGTTCGAATCGTTGGGTTGGAGACAGGAGCGCCGCAGTTTCTGGGTATCTTCCGATGAACGCCTCATGCGCCCATTGCATAATCTGCCATCCGACCCTTATCCATGAAAAATAGAAACCAAACTGCTGACACCCGCCCCGTTGCCCCAACCCCGCCAACCCGTCTATCCTGGATTCATCTAGATAAAACAGCTGTTTGCAACCCGAAAAAGAGAGGCAGGATTCCCCACATCGACGGCGAACCCCGTCAGTACCAAAATCGCAACCGATCCAGGTGGCAACCGTTGCTTAACGACCTAACGCCCCACCATCGATGCCCCACTGGAATCACCGGGTCTGTCCGAGCCCGCGCGCAAGTGCGTCTTACGGCGCGCCGAGTACACGAAAAAGTAGGTCAAATAGTTGCGTACCCAACCCGGCCGTGCGCTGACAACGATGCCAAAATCCTGCCTCTCGCCAACCAACCGCCAACCCCAAGGAGAAAGCCAACCGAAACTAACTGTCATTGCGAGCGCAGCGCGGCAATCTCGTTCACGGAGCGCCGAAAGTGGCAGAAGGCAACATCCCCGGCATAATCCGTGATACTCGTCATCACGCATTATGCCTTGCGCCCATATTCGCAAAAGGCGTAGAATAAGCGCCGCCACCGAACCTGTCCGTCTCTCCGGCCCGCCTCCGGCGGATCCGCTCAGTGCGGACGCTCTTTCTACCCTTTGTCATGACCTCCCAAGCGCCGCCGGACGGCGGCTCGCGTTTCGGATTCCGCCGGCCCAGCATCTACTACGGCTGGTACATCGTCGTCGCCACCGGCTTCGTGATGACGATTGCGACCGTGCCGCTGTTCCACGCCATGACCCTGTGGGCCGTCGCGCTGGAAAACCAGTTCGGCTGGCCCCGCGGCCAACTGTCCCTGGCCCTCACCCTCACCCGCATCGAGGGCGGACTCATGGGGCCTCTGGAGGGCTACCTCACCGACAAGCTCGGTGGCCGCAAGATGGTCCTCATCGGCTTCCTCATCCTGGGCGTCGGCTTTCTGATCTTCTGGCAAATCGACGCCGGCTTCTGGCCCGTCGCGCCCCTCTACATGTTCTACGTGGCCTACATGGTCATGGCCGCCGGCCAGGGTATGGGCAGTTGGGTGCCCATGATGACCACCATCAACAACTGGTTCTCCCGCCGCATGGCCACCGCCATGGGCTGGGCCAACTTCATGAGCCGCGGCGGCGCCCTCATCGTCATCCCCCTTATCGACCTTGGCATCAACGGCAGCGTCGGCGTTCCCTTCACCAACTACACCCTGAACATTGGCCGCACCATCGGATGGGAAAACGTCGCCCTGATCCTGGCCCTAGTCATCCTGGCCGTCGCCGGGCCGCTGGCCTACCTAATCCGCAACCGCCCCGAGGATATGGGACTCCAGGTCGAGGGAACCACGGCGCAACAGGCCCGTCGCGGCGCCTCAGCCGCGGCGCAACCCCAGGGACTCACCGCCCAGCAGGCGGTACGTACCCCCGCCTTCTGGCTCATCGCCGTCGGACACGGCATGACCAGCATGATCATCCTCGCCATCTTCACTCACCTGGGCCTCCTCCTCAAGGACGAGGGACTCCAGGAATACGCCGGCACCGTGGTCATCCTCTACACCGTCATCTCCATGTTCTCCCAGCCCCTGGGCGGCTACGTCGGCGACCACTTCCCCAAGCGCATCGGCCTCTTCGTGTTCACCACCATCCAGGCCAGCGCAGTGGTGCTGCTCACTTTCAGCGCCGAGCTATGGATGTTCTACGCCTTCGCCGTCATCTTCGGCATTGGCTTTGGCGGCCGCAACCCGCTCACCACGTCCATCCGTGGCGAGTATTTCGGCCGCGGCAACTTCGGCAAGATTCTGGGCATCAGCACCATCCCCATGAACGCCCTGCTGCTCATTTCCAGCCCCTTCGCCGGCTACATGTACGACTGGACCGGCACCTACACCGTAGCCTTCCTGGTGCTGGCCGGCTTCAACTACGCCGGCGGCGTCTGCTTCCTCTTCGCCAAGCGCCCCCAAATTCCCACCACCCCCGAAGCCACCCCCAACGTCCCCGCCACGGCCCCAGCCCCCGCCGCCGGCGACGACTCATAACGGGCGCTAATCCCACGCAGCCCAAAATCCCCTCTCCCATCAAGGGAGAGGGCTAGGGCCCGCCCCGTACTCGATACGGGGGTGAGTGAAGGTGAACTCCCCGCCCTACGCCGTTTCTTCCGTCGCCGGACCCGCAGCCGCTGGCCGTACCGACCGACCCCGCGCCAACGCCATCACCCCAACCGCCAGCGCCGCAACCGACAACAACGCCGCAACGCCGGCCGCCCCCAGCGCGTAAAAGCCATAGCCGTCAGACTCGGACTCAGCCGTGCGGCCCCGCGGCCCCTCCTCGCCTTCCGGTCCTTCAGGGCCCGCCGGTCCCTGTGGTCCGGGCGGCCCGGCTGCTCCCGATTCTCCTTGAGGCCCGACCGGACCCGGAGGGCCGGCTGGACCCGGTTCACCCGCCGGACCCGGGGGGCCAGCAGGCCCGGTAACCATAACTGGAGCCGCGGTCGGCGCCGGCGTGTTGGTGGGACGCGCTGTGGCAGCCGGCAGCGGCGTCGCCATGGGCAGCGGCTGCGCGCCGGCAGGCGCTCGCAACTCCACGTCCGCTTTCAGAAACCCGCTGCGCCAGGTCAGTTCGTAATCCGCCCGCCTGCCGTCCACCAGAAAATAGACACTGCCCGCGGATGGCGGCGAGCTGATTTGCAGCGGCCCAAACCTGCCATCGGCTCCGACGCTGATACGCGCCAGTTCCCGGTCGCCCTGCATCGCCATTATCGTCGCGCCAGGAGGCGCCAGCGCGCCATCCAGCCAGGCCGTGCCGGCCAAAACCGCCGGTGGCACGTTGGGCGCCTGCGCTGACGCTGTGGCGTAGGGGAACCACGCCAGCAGCGACGCCAGCGTGAGTAGGAAAACAGGTAGGGCCAACCCTTGCGCTGTGTTTCTCATTGCATATCCTGTGTTGTTGGTTCCGACAGTCAGTTGCGATAACGCGGCTAACGGGTCGGGTTTAATATCCGGCACAATACCAACCTGCATCAGAGTAAAGATCAGTCTTAGAGTAAAGGATTTCATTTAAAGTTGCCGTCGGCGTTCCGTCCCATTCCTCGAAATAATCGTACAAACATTCACAATATTGGTGCGCATCGCCCCATTCCATTTGTTGGTGTCGGGGAAGGTTCCGATTGGCCTCTTCCAGTGTGATATTCGCGCAGTCTTCTAACCAATCACTACGCCGCAATGGCGACAGCGCAGCAGCAGGCGGCTCAGTAGCAGACGGCGCGGCCCGCTGCGACGCCCCTGAATACATTGGCAGCGGAGTGGCCGTCGCCCCTACTTGCGCCACACTGCTGCTGGCACCGCCGCTATTTGGGTTTGAGGAGCGGGAGCTGGTGTCGGCAGGTTCCACGAATTCCGCCGTGCCGCTGCCGACCACAAACTCGCCCTCGGCTCTCACCTCACCGATGTCCAGCTCGAGGTCGAAACCGGCAAAAAACTCTTCAAGGAAGTCGTCAATCTCGACGTCCCCCTCAGCAGCAGCAGCGGCCCGTTCCGAACTGAACATCACAGCGTAAGACGCCGGTATGGCGTCGCTGTCGTTGCTTTCACCCACCGCGATTGCAAGACCTTCACAGCGTTCTATGACGCAATCTTCCTGAATAAAGGCAAACTGCAACCATCCTCCGTCGGTGCGAGACAGAATTTCCTTGATGTCGCTGTCGTCGGCGTCCGCCAGTTTCTCCGGCGAGCGGCTCTTGTCTGTCAACAGCTGCTCCAAGTCGTCCTGCCGCTGTTCGGCGGCGAAAACTAGGTAGCCGTCCTTCTCAAAAAGCGCCACCGCTCCGCCGTCGGGACATTCCCACAACTCGAACCCCCGGTAATCGTCGTCCTCGCAATCCGCCCCGTCTTCCAAATCCTCGCGGATGACGTCGAATTCAAAGTCGCCCTGCACAATTGCCAAACTGTCGTTGCCGTCTTCGTCGAAAACGAAAGCAAAACTCGCAACGTCATCATCGTCGATGTCAAGGTCATCGTAAGAGTCCGGGAAACCATCTAACGCTCCGCCCGATTCGTCGTCTTCCCAATACTCAACCAGGTCTTCCGGAACGTTGCCGTTCAACACCGCGCGATTGTCAGCGATAACGACCCCCCCGGCGTCGCCCGGAACATACGCCAATATGTCGCTGCCCCCCGAGGCTCCGCCTCCCCCACCGCCAAAGACCCCGGTCGTCAGCAGGACGACCACGATGACCACCACCAGGGCCACAGCGCCGATACCGCCGCCGCCAATCGCGAGCATTTTCCCCGATATGGTGAAGCCCCCGCCGCCTGTAGGTCCTCTCTGCGGCGCGTCGTTGGATTGTTCCGGGGTTCCGTTGCTTGCCATGATGTGTCCTCCGGTAGTGGGATTGACTTGATGCCGTTTTGTTTTTGGATGGCCGGCGCGCCAACGGCGGCCACAACCGTCAGTGCGCCGGCCTGAGATTGGGAAAGGCTATTGCTACGGGCTGTTGTCAATGGCTGAGTTCCACTTCACACTTCCCCAAATGGAAGCCACTAGCATTCCGAGGCCACCCCACATCGTCATCCACAGCCCCATGCCGACGCCGCCTTCTCCTTCCGCGGCAAGGGCGAAAGTGAAGGTTATGCCTACCAAGGCCACGATGAGGCTGAACAGGATGAGAGCGATCTTCACCAGTAGGTGCCAGCGTTTCATGATGAGGGTCAACACCAAAAGGGCAGCCACGATCAGGCCAGGTATCAGCGACCATGTGCCTACGCTTTTGATTTCTCCCGACAGGCCGCTCACCGCCACGGTTCCAAAACCCGTGTCGGCCGTGACCCAGGGCATAGCCGCTCCTGTCACCACCAAGAAGCAGGAAATTCCCATCACGATTGCAATCGCGTAGTTAGCTCCCGTCATGACGCTTCTCCTTGTTGTCATCTACGTAACCCAAGCTGTCTCTATCGGCGTTGGACGGCCTAATCGACCATTTTCAGGTTCGCCCGATGATAGTGCTGATTACCTAGTATCGTCAAGCCTGGTCTGATGTGAAATCACTAGTAATGAGAGCCATCGTTCGGGAAATATCGCTATGCACCAGTAGCAAAGCACCAATTACATTCAGTCGGGTACAGGGCGAATTACCCATAGACTGCGATAGCAATGGCGATTACGCTGACAGGCGAGAGCAGCAATTGCTGCTCTCGGAAGAGCAACAGAGTTGCTCTCCATGCGAATTTACACTCGAAGGACCGCCCAAGCAGCATTGCGTTGGCCGGCTCGGTCAGCATTTAGGAGACACTTGAAGTGACGCCGAACGGACTTTTTGGTCTCTTGCAATCGGTGTCCTGCGGCGCATTCGCACTGGCCACTGACCAGACGGTGGTCTTCTGGAACCGCCGGGCTCGGGAGATCCTCGGTTACACCCCGGACTTGGTAGTAGGTCGCCGCTGTTCCGGCCTCGCCCGCGCCGCGGACGGCGCAGCCCTGACCGACGACTGCGAGGACGGCTGCCTGATGGTCCGCAGCCTTCGCGCCGGCCTCGTCCCCGGCCGCGCCAGGCTGCGAATGCGCTGCTCCTCAGGCGCGTGGAAATGGCTGGTGGTCACGCCCATGGTCGTATCGGGTATGGAGGACGGCGGCCCGTTGCTCGTGTACCTGTTCGGCGATTCAGGCGAAGCCGCGGAATCGGCGGACGTCCAGCGTCTCATCGAGTTGGGCTGCGGGGCCGGTCGCCTATCTGGTGAAGGCCGCCATGCACGCCCCGACAGTTTCTTGCCCGACCCCCACGCGACGGCCACCCTGCTGCGCGATGATGAACCGTCACTCCGAATCCGCCAGGATCTTGAATCAGGTCAGAATGGGAACGGCCATGAGACGGACTTTCGTGAAATGCCTCGCGGAAGCCCCGGCCCCGTGCCGTCCGAAGCAGATCAGTCAGGCGAGGAACTCCACCCTAAACCCGAGCCCCGCGAGGTGCATCTAACCGAGCGGGAGCGGGAAGCGTTGTCCTATCTGGCCCTGGGCTGGGAAACCAAATACATCGCCGAGGAAATGGGCGTGAGCTGGTACACCGCCCGAAACCATATCGAGAACCTGCGGGGCAAGTTGGGCGCGTCCACCAGGCTGGAGGCCGTCATGGTCGCCATGCGCCTGGGCATAATACCGTCGGAATAACCTCCGCATCCCCTCTCCCGTCATAGGGAGAGGGCTAGGGCCTGCCCCGTACTCGATACGGGGGTGAGAGTGAACCTTGCACACTTTTCCCATCCGCTCATCCTGAGCCTGTCGAAGGATGCGCCCCCCACGTCCGCGCCGCCGCCATCAACCCTGCCGCCACCAGCACCACGCCCGCGAACGCCAGGAACACCTCCCGGTACGTGCCCGTGCTGTCGTAGGCCATCCCCGACACCAGCGGCCCCACGGCGAACCCCAGCACCTGCGATGCGCGGCCCACGCCGTGTATCGCGCCCAGCGACCCGCGCCCGTAGTTGGCCGCCCACATCAGCGGCGCCAGCGTGTTGATGCCCGTGCCAATCAAGCCCATCAGGATTACTACCGCATACGTCTCCGCCAGCGTGTCCGTTCCCACCAGCAGCAGCAGCGCCGCCGTTCCCGACAGGTACAACCCCACCATCAACCACCGGGGCGACACCCGGTCGGCGGCGATGCCTGAGACTATGGCGCCGGCCGCGCCGGCCGTGGCCATCACGCTGATGGCTCCCACCGCCGCCGTCGCGTTCAACCCTCGCTCCGTCAGGTACGGCACCATGTGCAGCCCCGGCCCTGACATCGCATTGCTGCCCAGGAACAGCGACGCCAACGCGATCCAGAACGCCGGCGTCCGCGCCGCCTCCCGCAGCGTCAGCGACCGTGCCTCCACCGTGATTTCCGCAGACGCAGTCTCCGTAGTCTCCCCGTCGGCTACGGTCCGTCCATCGTAGCTTACAGCCCGCTCATGGTCGCTTACAGTCCGCTCATGGTGAGCCTGTCGAACCACGAGCGGACTGTCGCCATCCACGGCCAGCCCCATGTCCTCCGGCTGCCGCCGCACCCACAGCGTGCACGGAATCACGCCCAGCAGAAACATCACCGCCGCCAGCATCAGCCACGCCGAACGCCATCCCCACTGGCCGATCACCAGTTGCGTTAGCGGCGCCAGCACGATGACGCCCACCGTCTCTACCAGGAACACCAGGCCGGTGGCTCGTCCCCGGTACCGCTCGAACCACTTGCCGGCGGCCACCGACGTGCCAATCTTGACTCCGCCCTGGTCGGCAATCCGCGACACCGTGAAGGCCAGGTAGAACCCCACCAGCGTCTGCATCAGCGACAGGTACACGCAGCCCAGCCCGATTACGGCCCCGCTGATTACCAGCGTCAGCCGCGACCCGAATCGGTCCACCAGCCGCCCGATAAACGGCGCCAGCGCGGCGCCCAGGATCGCTCCCAGCGTCGTTGCGCCGGCGATCTCCGTGCGCCCCCAGCCGAACTCGTCGGACATGGGCACCACAAAAATGGTCAGGATGGATATGGCGGACGCCGCGTTGGCGAACCCAATGCTCCCCGACGCGCCGGCAACCACCCACCCGTAGTACAGCGATCTCGGCCAGAGTCTCATACCTACCCAATGTGTCATTGCGAGGAGCGTAGCGACGCGGCAATCTCGTTCGCCGAGCTTCGGTGAATCAGACCCGTCATTCCGGCCTTGAGCCGGAATCCAGGAAATCCTTGCTCAGCTGACGTTGGCCCATACGCGGTATATCCAGCATTATGGTCGCGTATAAAACCCAAAGGGGTGGGCATCCGGCCCACCCCTGCATTCCGGTTCCGAAAGCCAGATGCTAACCCAAATCGGTCTCGGTGATCTCGATATTGTGGATGGCCAGCCGTTCGGTCGGCTGGCTGTTCTCGCCGCCGCGACTCTGGCGCACGGGCGACGTCGCCAGCGCATCCAGCACGTGGTCGCCGTCCGTCAGCGTACCGAAAATCGTATAGTTGGGCGGCAGTCCCACGTCGGCCCCGTGCACTATGAACCACTGGCTGCCGTTAGTGTTTGGGCCGGCGTTGGCCATCGCCAGCGTTCCCCGCGTATAGGAGCGCGTCACTTCCTCGTCTCGGAATCGGTAGCCGGGCCCGCCCGTGCCGTCGCCACGCGGGCATCCGCCCTGGATCATGAACCCGTTGATCACCCGGTGAAACTGGTTGTCTTCGTAGAAGCCGTCGCGGGCCAGGAAGACGAAGTTGTTGACCGTCAGAGGCGCGACCTCCGAAAGAAGCATGATGGTCATGTCGCCCTTGTCGGTTTTGATGACGGCGTGGTAGCGCTTGGTCCCTTCGATCACGAGGCCGGGCGGGTTTTCGTACTGCTTTGGAGGCATTGATTTGTTCTCCTGATGTTGATACGGCGGATAAATCTGCGGGGATTATACCCCACGACGCCCAGCGTGGCCGGTATCGTGTTTTATAATAGTAGTAGAGGCGAGCGTCTCTAAGTGCGGCAACCCCACCGCTATCCCTCGGAAGCGAGCCGCGCTGATCTCTGACGCACCCCTGGAATACAGGAGGCGATGCTATGGAAATCCTCAATAAGATGGTCAAATACGGCCATGAACAAGTCGCCATGTACAGCGACCCCGAATCGGGACTGCGCGGCATAATCGCCATCCACGACACGACCCTCGGCCCGTCCTGCGGCGGCACCCGAATGTGGCCCTACGCATCCGAGGCCGACGCTCTGGCCGATGCTCTGCGTCTCTCCCAGGCCATGACCTACAAGTCGGCGGCGGCCGGCCTGAACCTCGGCGGCGGCAAAGGCGTCATCATCGGCGACCCCCGCGCCGACAAGACCGAGGGCCTGCTGCGCGCCTGGGGCCGCTTCGTCGATACCCTCGGCGGACGCTACCTCACCACCACCGACGTCGGCACCACCGGCCGCGACCTTGAATCCGTCCACCAGGAAACGCAGCACGTCGTCGGTCTGGACGTTACCCTCGGCGGCAGCGGCGACACCTCCATCATGACCGGCCTCGGTATCTACATGGGCATGCGCGCCTGCGCCGCCCACGCCTGGGGCTCCGACTCACTGCGTGGCCGCAGGATTGCCATGCAGGGGTTCGGCAAGGTCGCTACCCACACTGCCCGGCACCTGCTGGAGGATGACGCGCAGATCTTCGCCACCGACATCAGCGAGGTCGCGCTGGACAATGCCCGACAGATGGGCGTCAACGTGGTTGGCCCCGACGAAATCTATGACGTGGAGTGCGACATATTCGCGCCCTGCGCCCTGGGTGGCGTCATCAACGCCGAAACTATCGACCGCCTGAGTTGCCGCATCGTCGCCGGTGGCGCCAACAACCAACTGGCAACCCCCGAGGATGGCGAGGAACTGCACCGCCGCGGCATCATCTACGCCCCCGATTTCCTCATCAACGCGGGAGGCATCATCAACGCCGCCGCCGAGATCGGCCAGCCGTACAACCCCGACCGTTCCCGCCAGCAGACCGAGCGCATCTACGAGCAGATGGCTGCCGTCCTCACCACCTCCAGCAAAAAGGAAATCTCCACAGCGCGGGCAGCCGACCTACTCGCGGAAAAGCGCCTCGCCTCCGTCCGCGGCGTCCGCCAAGTCTGGCGCGGCTAAAATACCCAGTCATTCCCGCGTAGGCGGGAATCCAGTAGGGGCGGGCCTTGTGCCCGCCCCCATTATTGCCCTTGGTACACCACCGTATCCGGTCGGTACACCGCCCACGAGAACCACAGCTGCCCGATGCGCCCGGGAACCGGCGTCAACTGCGTGCCCTCCAGCGGCCCGCTATAGTTTTTTCTCTATCTTGCCCGCGATCTCGCCCGCATTGTTACAGTGAAGCGATACCTGGAACCCGAATCTTCGATAGAATCCTACCAATTTCAAAACATTATCAGGCGGTACGAGATCTCCTGTGATGGCATGGCAGCCTGCTCGCCGGCTCTCAGCGATCGCTAATGAGACGAACTCCGTACCTATCCCGTGGTTTTGTGACTGATCATTCACGCGGACATCAACTATTCGCGCTTCTCTAAGTCCAGTAATTACGTTGGCGCTGAACTGAAGTTCAATATGGTTTGGTACCTTGTTTGGTTCGGATTCAAGCACGAACCAACTGATCGAATTGTGATTGCGTTCTTCGTGTATTTCGAAAGGCGTTGTCATGATGGGCGATTCCTCTGCAATTGCAACAGTAGCGGTTGATTTCTTGCCATACCCTTTTGTAATTAATATACCACCGTATCCGGCCGGTACACCGCCCATGAGAACCACAATTGCCCGATGCGCCCGGGAACCGGCATCAACTGCGTCCCCGCCAACGGCCCGCCGGTAGCGTGCCCGAAGATGTTCCAAGCGCTGCCCGTTTGCTCGTCGGTGATGCTTCCCTCAGCATCGGCGGTGAACGTCAGCTTTTCTCCATCCGGCGTCACCGGCGAAAAGACACCGGCCGTCCCGACGTCTCTCCCCCGTGACACGGTGCCGGCGTCCAGCGCTGAGGCCGTGCCCGGGGTCCAGAACACCACTACGTCCTGGCCGCCAACGGATGCAGCCACCACTCGCTCTTCGGCCAGCGTCGTGAACGACACCGCCCACGCATCGCTGCCCCGCTCAATGGCCACGACGCGCTCCACCGCCGGCAGACGGGGGTCTTCCTCTCCTCTGAACAAAAACGGCGTACTGCCGGGCCGGTCGTAGCCAGCGTAGGGGTTGCTGCCGTAGGGTCGGCCAGAATCCGGCCGAGAGAGTACCTGCCCATCCGGGAACATGGCCTTGAAATCGCCCCACGATGCTATCGACAGGTATAGCTGCTCCAGCTTATGCCCCGCGTAGTGTCCGATGACCCCCTCGCCGCCGAATTCCTGCCACCACGATTCGGTCTGACGGTCGTACATCAACAGGTTGCTGTCCCGTAGCGCGCCCGTCGTCCCGAAGTCCAGGGTCTCGCCGTCAACCGTCCGCCTGAACACGAAGGCGGTATTGCAGAGCGGTCAATACGTGATGACCACCGGTTCGCCGCCCACGTTGTCGTTGACCAGCTCGTGCCACACCATCACCTGCACGGGATATGCGCGGGCATCGCCGTTCAGATCCACTACCTGCACCGCCTCCAGGTCGTCGAGCCATTCGTTGGCATCGGTCACCGATTCAAACTGTGGATCGTCGATAGACGGAATACCGTCCTTGGGCGGGCCGCCGGTCATAATCTCGTCGAACGAGATGGTGGTTCGTGTGAAGTCGGTGGCCCAGGACGCTCGCAACAGGTTCTCGTACTTGGAGCGGGTTCGTTCAGCTTGTTGCGCGTCCACCGTCATCACGCCGCCCTCCGCGGCAACCGGAATCGACGTGGCCGTTGGCAGCATGGTGGCCGCCGATTCCATTGGCGCAGTGGGCAGCGGCGTCGCCCTGTCCGACAACTCCGCAGTGGAGACAGGGGTAGCCGCCGCCAGGGTTGGAACCGCTCCGGCGGTAGAAGCGGCTGGAGTCAGCAGAAGGCCTCCGGCCGGCGGTTCCTCCATCGGGGTGCAGGCGAACAGAGCCATCAAGACCAATGCAACGAGGAACGTGCCGGCTAGACCGCGCCGGCTTGTCGATCTACGTGACACGACTATCAATGGTTATGCCGTAATGGTGTAGTATATTGAGCGCGGTAGCGCCCCCGAATCGCGCGGCGATGCCCCACGGAGGAACCAATCACCATGACCACTCCCGCCACCCCCATAACCCTGGAAGAGCGTGTAACCATACTGGAGACCCGCCTCGAAACCGTCCTGCCTACCCTGGCCACCAAAGCCGACATCGCAGAGGTGAAAGCCGACATCGCAGAGACGAAAATCGACATCGCTCGTCTGGAAGGCAAGGTGGATGCTATGAACGAGCGGCTGGACGCTAAGATTGACACCGTGGGAAACAAAATGCTCATAAGGTTCACCGGCATCGCAATTGCCTTGATGGGCATTGGTATTGCCATTGCGAAGTACCTTTAGGCCCTAACAGCATAGGTTCCGGCCTCATCATGGGTATAGCCTTCTGCACAGTGATATTCGTAGGCAAGTGTTGCCCGTGAAACGCGACTGGGAGATTAGGCCAAGCGGCCATCCCTCCCAGTAATCTTTGCCCGCTGTACCGGGCATTACCGGCCGCGCAGGCGCGGGTCGAACACGTCGCGCAGGGCATCGCCCAGCAGGTTGAATCCCATCACCACCATGAAGATGGCCAGGCCGGGGGATATGGCTAGCCACGGGCCGGCTTTGACGTGGGCCGAAGCCGCGCGCACCAGCATGCCGCCCCAACTCGGCTGGTCGGGAGGCGTGCCCACACCCAGGAAGGAGAGCGAAGATTCGATGATGATCGCGAAACCGAGGTAGTACGTCGCCAGCACCAGGTACGTGGCAAAGCAGTTGGGCACGATGTGCCGCATGATAATCCGCCAGGGCGGAGCGCCGATTGCCGTCGCCGCCGTCACGTAGTCCAGCTCCCGCAACGACAGCACTTGTGAGCGCACCGTTCTGATCACGGGCGCGATCATGCCAATTACTATGGCCAGAATCACGGTGTTCAGCGACGGCGTTACTACCGCCATAATCGCCAGGGCAATCAGGAGGCCCGGCAGCGACATCAGGGCGTCCACGATGCGCTGTGAGACGGTGTCCACTATGCCGCCGATGTAAGTGAGCGCCACTCCGATAATGAAGCTGCCGGTGATGCCCACGACCACGCTGCCCAAGCCAACGTACAACGAAATGCGCGCGCCGTAGATCAGCCGGCTCAATACGTCCCGACCCACGTAGTCGGCGCCGAGCAGGTAGTTGGCGTTGGGCGCCTCCCACGGCAACGCGGGTGTGGATCTGGGATCGTAGGGAGCCAGCACCGGCGCCAGCGCCGCCACTACGACGAGCAGCAGAACAATCAGACCGCCGATTGCGCCCAGTGGCTTCGTGCGAACGAAACGCTTGATCCCAGTCCATGAACGCGCTGCCAGCCCCGGGGCTGGCAGGCCATCACGAGTTAGAGTCGCCTGTTCCGTGGTTTGATCAATCATGGCAACACCTGCCGATGAGAACTAGCTGTCGTTTGCGTTGTGGACCTTCGGCTACGAGTAGCGGATCCGCGGGTCCAGGATGCCGTAGAGCATATCGATGATCAGGTTGAGCAACAGGACTATCGCCGCGGTCATCAGGATAACGCCCTGGATCACCGGGAAGTCCCGGTGGTTGATGGCGTCGATCAGGAAATTGCCAACGCCGGGGACGACGAAGATCTGCTCAACGATGATGACGCCGCCCAACAAGCGCCCGAACTGGTAGCCGGACACTGTGACCACCGGAAGCAGGGCGTTTTTCAGCGCGTGGCGACCCACCACGACCCATTCGCGCAAGCCCTTGGAACGCGCCGTCCTCATGTAGTCTTCGCGCATCACTTCCAGCATCGCCGATCTCGTGACCCGGGCGGTGAACGCCATGTCATGGAACCCGATCACTGCCGCCGGCAGCACCATCAACTTCAGGTTCTGTATCGGGTCTTCCCATAAATGGGCGTATTCCAGTGGTGGCAGCCAGCCCGTCCCATACACCAGCGCGTAAATGACCAGCACCCCTATCCAGAAGGTAGGCATGGCGATGCCCAGCAGCGCGATGACCCTGCTGGCGTAGTCCAGGCCGGAGTCCTGCTTCATCGCCGACAGGATTCCCAACGGCACGGCGGTGGCGAAGGCCATCACGATGGCCAGCACCGCGAGTTCGAAGGTCCTGGCAAAGCGCTCCACCAGTTCCAGGCCGAAAGGCTGGCCATAGTAGAGGGATATGCCCAGGTCGCCCCGGACAACACCCCAGAGCCAATCGGCGTACTGCACGTAGATTGGACGGTTCAGGCCCAGGTCCTCGCGTAAACGCTCGAAGTCTTCGGCTGTGACCGTCCCGCTGGCGTCCTCGCCGGTGAGCAGGAAAACGGCGGCGTCCCCCGGCACTATGGAAAACAGCCCGAACACCAGAATGGTGGCCAGCAGCATAGTGGGAATGAAGAGGAGAAATCTTCTAATCAGGTACTGAGACATTCCTCAACTCCTGCCGGCGTTACCAGCAAAACGATTATCGTCATTATACACAGTTGGCCGGCCCTCTACGGATGGGAGCCGGCCAACTTTTTCTTGGCTGGTTGCGCCAGGCGCAGATCGGCTTACGGCCGGTAACCGCGGTCAGCGTTGGCGCTGTGGTCACAGGCCGACGATTCGCCGCCGGACCACCAAACGTGGTCCCACTTCTTGATGAGCTGGACCGTGGGCGGGTAGTGGTAGTTGCGGATGCGGCAGTCAAATGCGCCGCCGCTGGAGTACCACAGAACCGGCAGCCAGTGGCTTTCCCCCTGGTGCAGGATATCGGCCAACGCTTCCAGGTGCCCCTGCCGAACCGCCGGGTCAACCTCTTGGTTTTGCAGGTCAATCAACTCGTCAACCTGATCGTTCTGCCAGTTGTGCGGGTTGCGCAGCACGTCCTGCAGGTAGAACTGGTTGATGATGTCGCCCGGGTCGCGCAGGATGACGCCCGTTCCAACACCGTCAAAGTTCGCCACGCCGTCACGCAAACCGACGTACATCGTAGCCAGGTCGGTGGGTTGAATCACGATTTCAATGTTGAGGTCTTCCCTCAACTGAGGGGCCACCGTCTCAGCGGTGGACAGCGACGGATTGGAATTCACCACGTTGTGCGTAATCTCGAAACCGTCGGGATAGCCAGCCTCGGTGAGCAACTGCCTGGCCTCGGCCAATGCGGCCTCACGGTCGCCGTAGGCCACGTTGTTGGCGCGCAGGTCTTCCAGGTCTTCCACTACGCCGGGCGCAAAGAAGGTGCCGGGCTGTCCAAAGCCCAGGATAGCCTTTTCAACCGCGTTGTCCCGGTCAATGCCCAGGTACATTGCGCGCCGAACCCGTGGGTCGTCAAACGGGGGCTTCTGGTGATTCAGGAAGAAAGCCTGGACGCCGGAGGCTTCCAGGATGACGGCGCGGACGCGGCCGTTGGTGTCTTCTTCCAGGCGAGCCATGTCTTCGGGGCGGTTGCTGCCGGTCACCGGCTGGTAGGAACCGTAAACCTGTCCGGCCTGCAACGCCGACAAGCGGCGGGCGGTGTCCCGAATCAGGAATATCTTCAGGCCATCAAAGAAAGGCCGACCGGTCTTGAAGTAATTGGGGTTGCGGTCGTAGGAATAGCCCGAGTCCTTTTCCCATTCGCGGAGCATCCACGGGCCGGAACCGATGAGACTGTCCGGGGAACCGGCGTTGATGGCGGACAGAGCTTCAGCCTGGGTCTTGCCGGTGTTGGCCTGCTCCTGGCTCAGGTTCTCGGCCACATGCTTGGGATAGACCTTCATGTAGTCGGAGGCCAGGTTGGGCAGGAAGCCGGCGGCCGGGAACCGCAGCGGAATTTTGACCGTCTTGGCGTCAATGGCCTCGGCGGTCCCGTGGACCACGAAGTTATTCAGGAAGCCGGTTCGAGCGCGCAGCACGCCTTCTTCGACCTGTCCCAGGGTGATGCGGTCGATGGAGAACGCGATGTCTTCCGCTTCAACCGGGTGGCCGTCGGAGAAGGTGGCGTCCGGGTGCAGGTTGAATACGTAACCCACCTCGCTGCCATCATCGTAGAACTCCCAGCTCACCGCTAGGTCGCCGATGATCTCGTTAGGGTTGACCGGGTTGTATTCCAGAATCTGGTTGAACCGCGGGCCGGAGGGAATCAGTACGGTGTTCATGGAACCGCCGTAGTGAACGTCCCAGAAGCCGGGGTTGCTGGTGGCCACCAACGGGAAGTCTCCACGATAGTGTTGGGCTTCGCCCTCCTGCCACCAGTCCGGTCGCTGGTCAACCGCCACGACGGCGGTAGGCACCGGCACTGCTGTTGGGGCCACGTTCAGCGGAGCGGTCGGTGTCGGCTCCACCACGCCGGCAAAGGGGTTCAGCGTGGGGGTTGCCTCCGCAGCCTGCTGCTGCGCGCCCCCGCCGGTCGAAGAATCGCCGGTGGTCGTCGCCGGCGTGGTGGCCGCGCCGCCGCAAGCGACGATTACCACCGTGAGAGCCAACGCCCCGAGGGCGAGCAAGGTTCTTGGATGCCAGAATCTTCGCAAATCCATTGAGTGAAACCTCCCGGAATGGCACTCTTGTACTGAAACGGCGTCGTGCCGAATAAGAAAATAATTCGCGGCAGTGCGAGGCTGCCAGCGGCCCCCGATGCTACTTATGCCGAGGGTGAATGTCAAATGCGATTTGTAGATACTGTCCTATGGATAAAATCACGTAGCCGGATGTTTTACATTCTGATGAGCGCGTTCCCCCAACCTGACGGATTCCCCGAAACCGTCTATAATCCATGCGAACGCGGGCAGAGGGGTTACGCCAACAAACGAGCTACACAGGCCGCCCTCAGTATCAGGAGACAGCGTAATTATGGCAGTAAGAGTCCTGGACGTTCATACTCACATCACCCCTGGCAGTGCGCTGCGGGCGATGCAGAGCGGCGACAACTGGTTCGGTATCAGCGCGCCTGCTCTCTACAATCAGCATCGCTATAACCCCCGCACCTTCTGGACTCCTGAGCAGCGCATCGCCGATATGCAATCCCTCGGCGTGGATGTGCACGTCCTGTCCAGCAACGCCAGTTTATACTTTTACGACCTGGATACCGACCAGACTATGGCCATGCACCGGGAGTGCAACGACTACGTCGCTCAGCTCTCCGTGGAATACCCCGACCGGTTCGCCGGCCTCGCCCATTTGCCGATGCAGGACGTCGGCGCCGCCATCGAGGAACTCACCCGCTCCGTGGAACAGTTGGGACTCAAGGGCGCGATGATCGGCGATCACGTCAACGGGCGCACCTTTGACGATCCCTATTTCAATCCGCTGTGGGCCACCGCCGAACGCCTGGGGGCCATGTTCCTCATCCACCAGGGCGGCGATACAGTGGTTTCCCCGCGTCTGGATCGATACCACCTGCCCAATACCATCGGCAACCTTGCCGATCGCGCCGTTACCTTCGCGTCGTTCGTCTTCGGCGGCGTCATGGATCGCTACCCCAACCTCAGGATCTGCCTTTGCCACGGCGGCGGCTACGCCTGCTACGGCATCGGACGGATGGACCGGGGCTGGCAGGTTCGCCCCGAGGCCCGCGCCAATATCGACCAACCCCCCAGCGCGTACCTCAGCCGCTTCTACTACGACTGCCTCACCCACAGCGAAGAGGGCCTGCGTATGCTCATCGACATGGTAGGCATCGAGCAGGTAGTCTTCGGCACCGACTGGCCTTTCGACATGTGTACCGACTGGCCCGTCTCCTGGCTGTTGGGCCTCGAAAGTCTCTCCCGCGAGGAAAAGGATTCCATCCTCTTCGCCAACCTCGAACGCCTGCTCAACTTCTAACGTACTCGTCATTCCCGCGAAAGCGGGAATCCAGCAAACCTCAAACCTACCTACATTTGGAGGGAAACCCCATGGGACTCATCGCTGATAACATCCGCCTCAAGGCCATCAACCACATCACTTACAACGTCCGTGACAAGGACATCGCCCTCAAGTGGTACCAGGAAGTCCTGGGCGTCAAGCAGATTCCGAAGATGGTCGATAGCGACAACCTTTATTGGCTCCAGTTGCCCAGCGGCGCAATGGTCCACATCATTGAGAACCCCGATGCCCCCTCTGCGCCGTCCCACCACACCGCCTTTGAGGTGGACGACATCGCCGCCGCTCGCGACGAGTTGCAGAACATCGGCGTCGAGTGCACCGATATCCAGACCCGCCACGACGGCCAGCAGGCCTTCTACTTCCACGACCCGGACCACAACCGCCTGGAAATCTGCACCAAGTCCGGCTTCGGCGTCCTCGTCTAAACCACAGTAGTACGCAGAAATGTGTAGAGGCGACGCATGCGTCGCCTCTACGTTTTCATCTCTCGATGGTCCAGTGCGTCTTTACGGCCGCCCCATCGAATAGCGGTTCAGTATCCCCAGATACGCCCGCTGGCCCTCTACGGCAATCGCCGTCCGGTCGGCGAGGTACTCGGCCCAAACCGACTGCGTGAGCGCGGTGGCCTTCGCGGACGGTTTGTAGGGGTTGGCCGGATCCAGCCCCGCGAACGCTTGCATCCGCGCGCCGATGGACTGCGTACTGCGCTCCAACGCGGCGGCCAGCGCCGCTACCTCACGGCTGTCGCGCGCTACCTTGCCCCGGTACAGGTGCAGCACCGCCAGGTCTTCAGTCCGTTCCCATTTGCGTGCGGGAGGCATGATGTACGTACCAATGGGTAGGGGCGGGTTTCAAACCCGCTCCTACGTGGACTCTACCGGCCTTCCTTGATGAACTCGGCGACGCGCTCGCCGATGGTCATGGACGTTACGTTGGTGTTGGCGCGGATGCAGTCGGGCATCACGCTGGCGTCGGCGACGCGCAGGTTGGTAACGCCTTTCACGTGCCCGAACTGGTCCACCACCGCCATAGGGTCGCTGTCCGGCCCCATCTTGCAGGTGCCGGAGATGTGCTGCGACGTCGTTACTTCGCGAGCCACCCAGGCGTCCAGCGCTTCATCGTTCTCCAGCGCATCGGCCGGCGGCTCAATGCACTCCTGGATCAGGGTCTGGAACTCGGGATGGTCCGCGAGTTGCATGCACAGGCGCACCGAATCCCGCAACCGCACCCGGTCCGACTCCTCCTGTAGGTAGTTGTAGTCCAGGAAGGGCTGCTGGTAGGGATCTGTGGACTGCAAGCGCATGTGTCCCGCGCCGGCCGCCAGTTGGATGCCCGTGCTCATGCGGATGCCCAGCGGCACCATGCGGTCGCCGCCCCGGTTAATCCGTTCGGTGGCGAAGGACTGCATGCTGATCTTCATGTCGTTGCGCAGGTCTGAGCCGTCGGCAGTGTAGCGGAGGCACAACTGCGAGCGCGGCGCGAACCCGTCCAGCTCAACCTCCGGCTTGGTGCGCCAGGTGCACCACACGGTGGGATGGTCGCGCAGGTTCTGGCCTACGCCCGGCGCGTCGTGAATCACCGGAATGCCCATCTCCCGCAGGTGGTCGGCCGGCCCGATGCCCGACAGCATCAGGATGTGCGGCGATCCGATGGCACCGCTGCTTAGGATGATCTCGTCGGCCTCGGCGGTGAACACCTCGCCGCCGGATTCCAGTTGCACGCCGGTGGCCTGGTTCCCGTCAAAAATAATCCGATGCACGTGGCAGTTGGCCTTGATGGTCAAATTCAACCGGTGCCTCGACTCCGACAGGTAGCCCAGGTTGGTGCTCATGCGGATGCCGTTGGGGTTGTTGAACGGGGTCGGCCCCACGCCGTAGGAATCGGGGTGGTTATGGTCCCAGGTTTCAGGGAACCCGGCGGCCACGCACGCCGCGCTGAATGCGTTCTGCGCCGGCAGCCACGTCTCCCGTGCGAAGCGGTGCATCACGATGGGACCCTCACCGCCGTGGAAGTCGTCGTTGCCGTAGTCGGTGTCGGTCTCGATGCGTCGGAAGATGGGCAGCAGCTTGGTGTACGACCATTCGTCGTTGCCCTCGGACGCCCAGCCGTCGTAGTCCTCCGGCACGCCGCGCAGGAACACCTGCCCGTTGATGGCACTGGACCCTCCGGTCACCTTGCCGCGCGGCACCATGATCTCGTGAGAAGTGTCGGTGCCCTTCCCGACGAACTGCCAGTTGTGGTCGCTGACCATGATGTCAATTTCGGTGTTGTAGCCGAACTTGACCTCTTCCGGCAGGTGCTCAAACTCGGGGTAGTCCGGCCCCGCCTCGATCAGCAGCACGTGTTTGCTGTGGTCCTCGGTCAACCGGCTGGCGATAATCGACCCCGCCGACCCGGCTCCAATCACGATGTAATCGTATTTCATGCGGATGCGCTCCTTGCTCCGCCGTACCCCGGCACAGACATCGGGCGACGGCAATGGATTCAGCCGCCATAATATACAGGGCGCTGTGGCGGCGCAAGCGTGAGTGAGAACGCCGGAGCAGTTCACCGTTATGACGCTTGCCGCAGAGTTGAAGCCGGTTGTATTCCGGCAGTGAGGCTTTGCTTTTCCCGGTTCAGCTCGCGGAAATCGCATTCGGATTGCAGCCCATGCCAGAATTGCTCGGACTGGCCGAAAAACGCGCCGAACCGAATCGACATCTCCGGCGTGATAGAGCGCCTGCCACGGACGATTTCATTGATGGCGCGCGGGGCTACGCCAATCGCGCGGGCCATGGCATTTTGCGAAATGCCCATAGGCTTCAGGTATTCTTCCAAAAGGATTTCGCCGGGTGTAATCGGATTTTCCATACCCATGATGTCCAACCTTGAAGGAGGGCTGGCGTCAGTGGTAATCCACAATGGCTACTTGCTCCGGCCCTGAATCAGTCCACCGAAACATGATACGCCACTGGTCGTTGACCCGAATGGAGTGGAACCCTGCCAACCTGCCTTGGAGCCTTTCTAGCCGATTGCCCGGAGGCACCGCCAGATCATCGAGCGCACTCGCTTGGTTCATTTGAATCAGTTTTCGCAACGCGACTCGTGAGATGGCGGTGAAACGGCGGTTGCGCTCCGTGTAAAACAGTTCTTCCGTATCGCCGTCCGCAAAAGATTGAATCATCTAAATCGCCGCGGTCTAGTGCATCACCAGCCCGCCGTCCACGTTGATGGTCTGGCCCGTGATGTTGCGCGCTCCGGGGCTGGCCAGGAACGCGGCCATGGCCGCGATGTCCTCCGGTTCGTTGGCGCGCCCTATGGGGATGTTGGATGCTCGTTGCGCCTGCAACTCGTCCACCGAGATGCCGGCCTCCGCCGCTCTCTGCTCCATCGTCGTCGTGGACATGGCGGTGATGGTGGAGCCCGGGCAGATGGCGTTCACGTTGATGTCGTAGCGCGCCAACTGGTGCGCCGCGATCAGAGTCATCGAGATAACCGCGCCCTTGCTGGCGGCGTAGGCCGCGTTGGAGGTGCCCCGGTAGCCCTTGCCGGCGATGGACGCGATATTCACGATGCGCCCGCCGTTGCCCTGGTCGATCATCTGCCGCGCCGTCCGCTGCATTACGAAGAACGCTCCTCGCGCGTTCACCCGGTGGATGCGGTCCCAGTCCGCCTCGGTGATGTCCATGATGTCCAGGTACCGCGTGACCCCGGCGTTGTTCACCAGGATGTCAACGCGGCCCAGCGAACTCACCACCTCGGCGATTACCCGGTCGATGTCGTCGCCGTCGCCGATGTCGGCGGCGATGGCCACGCTCTGCTGCCCGGTGGCGCGCACGTCGGTCGCCGTTTCCTCCACGTTGTCGGCCATGATGTCCGTAACCGCAACGTTGGCACCGTCATTCGCCAGCGCCAATGCCGTGGCCCGACCCATGCCGCGCCCCGCGCCGGTTACCAGAGCAACTTTACCTTCCAGAGACATAGCGATACCTTCCTATTCCATGTGCGCGGGTCAACTTCGTTCCGTTAGCGGTTCCAAAATGTCCAGGAGTGTGGCCACCTCGTCCAGCGAGCCGGCGATGTCGTCGGCATGCAAAAACCTCTTTCGCTGGTAGAAATTACCGTGCAATCCATTGGCAATAGCTCGCAGCGTTCGGAGCCGGTCATCACCAGTCAGTTGGCCGGCCTGATACACCACCTCGGTAAAGTGCTCATGCCGGTCATACTGCCAGCCCTGGGCAGTAGCAACGGCTTTCGCCATCCATGCCGCTGCGCCCCAGCCTTTTTCCGAGGCTTGATGCAGGTCATCCTCGGCCAGGTATTGGTGGCTGCGCTCCAAAAAATAACGTGATTGAAGCCGGTAATCTTCGATAGTCTCGCCGAGTTCGTCAAACGGTTGCATCGGCGTCATTTGCGTCATGGTTACTGCTCCAAGTGAATGGTGCGCCAGTATAGCAGTTAGCCTTGACTGATATTGAACTCCGACGGGCCGTGGAACATCGGCATAGGCAAAAGAAGATGACCTCTGTCACAGCGCCCGCAGCAGGTCCTGGTAGTTTTCGCGGCCCGTGCGACGCAGCCGGTGGTCGTCGGTGACCTCCATGTCGCCGGAGTCTTCCAGCAACTCGATGTGGGCCACCACCTCGGTGAGCGCGGCGAAGAAGTTGCCGCCCTCCAGCTTGCGCCGCTCGAACGTTTGCCGGGTCACGTCCTCCAGAGGCTGCGGCTCCGGCCCCGCCGTTACCAGGATGCGACCCAGACGGCGCGCGTGGAACCGGATGAGGTCCGCCGCCCGCTGCGTGGTCTGGAAGTTGAACTTGTGGTTGTTGTACAGGCGGTGGGCCGGCAGGACGGCCACCTCCGCCCCCAGGTCGGCCACCCGCTGTAGCGAGCGCAGGTAGGTCAGCAGTCCGAAGGACTCGTCCGGGTCCTGGTAGTGGACGGGCAGGCTGCTGAGCACCGCCCGGTTGAACGCCGTTTTCATCGTGGGGTGTGGGCTGATCTCCGGCAGCACGTGGTCGCCGGTGAACACCATCCCGCTGCCGGGACCGTTGTCGATCACGGCGCAGATCTCGTCCGGCGAATGACCCGGCGCGTGCATGTACTTCAACTCGCCCTGCTGCTCTCCGTGCCCAATGTGATGCCCCACCTGGTGAGTGCGCCGCGACGCCATGTAGCGTTCGCGTTCCTCGGAGTTCGACGGGCTGAATCCGTTGGCCCGGGCCGTTTCCCACATCGCCTGGTGGATGGGCGACGACGCCATGAATTGTAAATCTCGCGGATCAAAGGGCAGCAGTGGCTGGTAGATGTCGTGCGCCCACAGTTCTGCGCCCGAGGCTTCGATCACCCGCGCCACGCCGCCGTCATGGTCGGCATGGCCGTGGGTGATGATCACCCGCTCGATGTCGCCGACTTCCAGGCCGCCCAGCGCCATGCCCGACTTCAGCAGGTCAAAGGATACCTCTGCTCCCGGATCGATGAGGGTCAGCCCCTCGTTCTCGAAAATGTACGCCCAGGTCGGCCCGGTGTGCGAATGTCCTTCCTGAGGCACCGCCACGGTGTGAATCGTTCGGCCATGGGGGTCGGTCAGGCGCAGCGTCATGCCGTTGCCGGCCGAATCGCCGTTGCGGAGGACATCCACCTCCGTGAAGTAGTCGGGCATCTGGACGTTCCTCCTCTGGAATCCCGCATATATGTCGGGAGATTCCGCGACAGCATTATACTCGGTAATCGCCGGCGGCGGGCCGGATGGTAGAATTGCGTTCACCATCCGGCCCGGCACGCTTCCAACTGCGCGGAGGGTATCGAATGACTGCAACCGGAACCACAATGCTGCCCTACGTCAAGCGGGGCGAAATCGACTACGCCAGCCTGGACTACAACCCCGACGAACCGGAGTCGATGCCCGACGCCATGGAACAGGAACCCGTGATCCAGGAAATCCTCGGCATAATGGGCAGCCGGTTCACCGACTTCGGTCATCGCCCGGACGTTTTCCTGAGCAGCAACACCATCCTCTGCTACGACCCGTCGAATCTCAACGTCCGGAGGCAGCCCGACATCTATCTGTCCTTCGGAGTTGACCAGGCCGCCATTCGCCGGCGTCGCATCTACCTGCCCTGGGAAGCTGGCAAGCCGCCGGACCTGGCCCTGGAAGTCGGTTCACTGAGCACCGGCCCGTCGGATACCATTGTCAAACCTCGCGTGTACGCCGCCATCGGTATTGACGAATACTGGCGGTTCGACCCCAGCGGCGGCGATCATCACGGGGCGCCCATGTCCGGCTGGCGTCTGGTCAGCGGAGCTTATGCTCCCATAGAGCTGACTACCGAACCCGACGGAGCGCTCAAAGGGTACAGCGAAGTTATGGGGCTGTCCCTGTGCTGGGATGCAGGCTGGCCGCGATTCTACGACCCGGCTACAGGAATGTACCTGGAAAACTGGCGTCAGGAACGGGCGGCCCTCAGAGCGAAACGGGAGGCCCTCGAAGCGGAACGCGCCGCACATGAAGCAGAACGCGTTGCGCTGCAAGCCCGGATACGGCAGTTGGAAGAACAACTGGGGGGCCAACGGTCTGAGAACTGATTCTTGTCGGCGCCTGCTATAATGCCGCCCAACAGGATCCGTCCAGCGTCAGTACAGGAGGTTTTGCGATGCGGTTGGAAGGCAAGGTTGCGTTGATCAGCGGGGCGGCCAGCGGCGTCGAGGGCGAGCTGATGGGCTTCGGCGGCGCGGCGGCCCGGATGTTCTGCCAGGAAGGCGCAAAGGTCGTGCTGGGCGACATCAACACCGAGAACGGAGAGCGCACCGCCGAGCATATTCGCGCCGCGGGTGGCGACGCCACGTTCGTCAAGCTCGACGTCACGAACGAGCAGGACTGGATCGACGCCGTTGCCGCCACTGTATCGGCCTACGGAACCCTAAACGTGCTGGTCAACAACGCCGGCACCGGCGCGCGCTACACCGTTGAGGAAACCACCGAAGAGGCCTGGGACGGCCAGATCGACGTCCACGCCAAGGGGACATTCCTGGGCATCAAGCACGGCGTGCCGGAGATGCTGAAAGCCGGCGGCGGTTCCATCGTCAACATATCCTCAATCTACGGCCTCGTGGGCAGCCCAACTTCCACCGCGTACCACGCCGCGAAAGGCGCGATTCGCCTGCTCACCAAGTCCGCCGCGATGCAGTACGCTGGCGACAACATCCGCGTCAACTCCATACATCCCGGCTACTGCCGGACGCCATTGACCCACGGCAGTTACCAGAACGAACGGCATTTCGCGTGGATCAACGAGCGCATTCCCATCGGGCGGGTGGGCAACGCGGACGACATCGCCTACGGCATCGTGTTCCTGGCCTCCGATGAATCGTCCTTTATGACCGGTTCCGAACTGGTCATCGACGGTGGCACCACGGCGCAGTAACCGGGAGCGCATCATGGCCGTATCCAAGGAACGGGTGCTGTTCAAAGAGCACGGCGCGCTGGTGACTTACGAGCGGTTCATCGAGCCCCAGGGCAAGGAATACCGCATTGAGGACATCTTGTCCGTGGAAATGGAGGTCGTGGAGGAGGAATCCGACCGGCCGCCCATCCGCTGGTGGCGCACCGTGGGGGGCGGCGGGATTATCGGAATCGCAGTGGCGGCGGTGGGTGGTTTCGCCGGCGCGTGGCTCACTATGGGCATCTTCGTGGTGCTGGTGGCCGTGGCCGTTACCTGGTGGAGCAACCGCATTCGCTCCAACAAGTTCAAGGTCTATCACGTCATCGTGACGCTGCCCACCAACCGGGAAGATCGGCAGGAGCACCGCATCGTTTCCTCCACCAGCCGCTTTTTCAGCGAGCGGCTGAAGGTGGCGCTGGAACGGGCGATGATTGAACGCCCTTCCCGCTACGAAGGGCGGTAGCGTCATAATACTCTGGATGTTCTGGCGTTCTCCTTTGGGTTGATATTGGCGAGAGGCAGTTGTTCCCTTCGTTGTCAGCGTACGGCCGGGGGGTACGCAACTATTTCAACGGTCGTTCCGTGGTCGCAGGACGATTTGGTTGCATCCCTCCACGCGGGTCCGAAGGGTCCCGGTGATTCCAGTGCGGCATCGATGGTGGGGCGTTAGGTCGTTAAGCAACGGTTGCCACCTGGATCGGTTGCGATTTTGAAAACTGACGGGGTTGGCCGTCGAAGGGAAGTTCTGCCTCTCTTAAAATTGATGAAACGCGCGTTTATGCCTTGGCTGATATTAGATTATCCGTTCTTGCAGGCGATGTCAAGGGATATTTCGCGTCGATTTACGGGATGGACCAGATTGGTTGACGCGGCCTAGGCTTGGCGGACGTCGATGACGACCTTGCCTACCGTGGCTGCCCGCACCGCCTCGTGCGCGCCGGCCGTGTCTTCCAGCGGGAAATGGGGGCCGTCCATGCCCACCAGTTCGCCCGACGCCAACCAGCGGTTGGTGTCCTCGACGCCGGCAGTCTTGGCTTCTTCCGGCATGTCGTACACCAACACGTGACGCACGTTGACGTTGCTGACCGGGAACTGGAACGGCGGCGGCGGTCCGTCGCCGGCCGCGTAAATCGTGATGCTGCCGCTCCGCTTGATGATCCGCTGGCTCACGGCAAAGTTGCCCGAGTAGTCCACCTCCACGATCAGGTCAACTCCCTCGCCGCCCGTGAGTTCCAAAACACGCGCGGCGGTGTCCTCGGTGCGGTAGTTCACGGTGTGGTGGGCGCCGGCTTGTCGGGCGATTTCGGCCTTGGAGTCGCCGCTGACGGTGCTGATGATGTTGGTCGCGCCGCCGATTCGAGCCATCTGCAACGCCATGTTGCCCACGGCTCCCGCGCCGCCGGGCACCAGCACGGTCTTGCCGCTCACCGACCCGTCGGCGAATACGCAGCGGTGCGCCGTTAGCGCCGGCACGCCCAGCCCGGCGGCCAAGACAAAGTCCACGTTGTCGGGCATCCGCACCGCCCGGTCAGACGGCTGCACGGTGTACTCGGCAGCGGTGCCGAAGGGCCGGCCGAACTGCGACTGGTACAGCCACACCCGCTCACCAATCCGTAATTCCGGTACGCCTCCGCCCACTTGATCGATGATGCCGGCTCCGTCCTGGTTGGGAATTACGCGAGGGAAAGCCGTACCGGGACCGGCGTTCTGCCGGCGTTTCCAGTCTGACGGGTTCACTCCCGACGTTACGACGCGGACGCGCACTTCGCCCGGGCCCGGCTCGGGATCGGCCATTTCACCGAATTGCAACACCGAAGCATCCCCGTTTTCCTCATACCAGACTGCGCGCATGAACGTTCCTCCATTTGTGATAACACTGTGCGAATAAGCGTTTGTCATTGAAGGGGCGAATGATTATTCGCCCCTTCCCTTCCGGCGTCGGACTGCCGCCAATGCTACCAACCCCGCCGGCGCGGCCAGCAACGCTAACGATGCCAACTCTGCCGAAACGCCGCCGGATTGTATTGGCGCCGCGCCGCAACCGCCGCCGGACTGCATCGCTGGAGCAGACTGTGTCGGTGGTGGCTTGGGCGTGTAGGTAGGTTCTGGTGGTGTGGTCGGCGATGTTGGTTGGGGCGCCGACACGGTTGGGGCTTGCGCTACAGGGTGCGCTCCCGTGGAGGTTGGTGTGGGCCGGCGGGTGGGCAGGACCTGCAACGGCGGTGGCGGTGGGGTCGATAGGTCGCGCGGCGTCAGGCCCACGCTCTCACGCCATTCGTTGTCCAGCTCGGGGACAGTGACGCCGTATACGGCGATCAGCGCTTTCTCGAAATTGTGCGTGGTTCGGATGGCAGCGAAGATCTCCGCCATCAAGCTTTGATCGTAGTTCGCCAGCATATAGGACGCTACGGCGTGGCCCTGGCCATAGGCGCGCAGGGTTTCCTGCGGAGTGCCGGCGAAGGTGCGCAGACCCGCCAGGGGCGGCACTTGATCGTTTTCGATGGCGAATTCCATGTAACGCTCGTACTCGTTGCTGGGCTGGCGCTCCGAATACACGGCCAACCCCTCGTTCAGCCACAGGTGAACCTGCGAGTATGCGCTGCCGGCGGCGTCGGCCACCAGCAGATGGGTGAATTCGTGGGCGGTGGTCGTAAGGGTGTTGTCGCCCACGAACGGATCGCTTGATCCGTCCACCAGCAGGGTTCTTTCGTTGGAGAAGGCTTGCCCCAATGTTCGTAGATGGCGGGCGGCGACCCGGGACGAGGGTCTCAGCGCTTCCCGCATGTGGGCGTAGTTTGAATAGACGACGATGCTCATGGGCTCGGTGAGTTCCACGCCAAGAATCGGGCCCATGTGCTGGTAGGTCTCGTCGGCTACCATGAGCACCGCCTCGGCCCGCACCTCAGACAGCTGGTCGTATTGATAGTAATAGACGTTGATCAGCCCAGATGATTTCACGTCCCAATCCAGGCCGGTGTTGAGATATACCAGGGTTTCCGGCTCAGTCTCAAACTGCTCGCCGTCCACGGTGCGAATGTCGAAGTAGTATTCCAGCCGAGTGCCTGTTGGAATGTACTCGTTGGAGGTTTTGCTCTGAAACAACGCCTCCCCGGATATGGCGCCGCCCGGCTCAAACTCCACCGTGCGGTACGTTGTGCGGCTGGACTGTCCCAGCTTGCGCACGTACACTCGAATTTCTTCGATGTCGCTGGCGCTTTCGGCCTCAATATAGAATCGCAGGCCGTCGGGAAACTGGTTTTCAACCCCCTGCCGGTTCACCGTGACGGTATCTTGCGCTTCGGATTGCGACGGCAGCGCCAAGTAGAAACACGCGGCCAGGATTGCCACGAGAGCGACCGGGATAAGCAGTGACGTTTTCAAGCTGATAGTTCCTTGTGTTGGTTCTTTGCTGTTGATACGTCCGCCGAGGGATTCAAGATTTTATCGTCGGGCACAAAACTGATTTTGAGCCTGGTGCCGGTGGCTTCCGCCACGCGGCGCAGGGTTTTAACCGACGGGTTGCTGTTCCAGCCCTCCAGCCGCATGATGGCCGTCACATGGATGCCCATGCGCTCCGCCAGCTCGTCCTGGTCAATACCCGCATAGCCACGAGCGTCCAGCAAAGCGTTGATGAGTTCGTACTGCGGCTCCGTTGCGTCGTACTCCGCCCGGTAACTGGCGCTCTCACGATACCACTTCTCGTGGAGTTCACTTACTTTCGTCATTGGAATACCTCCCTAGCCCTTTGCAAAGCTAATCTGATTTCACGGCGAGGCGTTTCCTCGGTTTTCTTGACGAACACTCGAACTACTACAACCCGCCGGTACTGTACTGTTACGTAGATGGCTCGTGATATGCCGTCTCTTCCGCGCAAGCGCATTTCCCAGAGCTGACCTTGCAAGTGTCTCACGTATGGCATCCGCATATCTGGCAGACCACGGGCCTCAATCATTCTGCTGATGCGGACGAAATTGTTTCGCATATCATCCGGCAGCGCGTCAATTTCGGCATCCACTGTTTCATTCAGGGTTTCTACCGTCCAGGCGGCATTTTGGTCTCCGGTCATATCGATACCGTTCTTGACCGGCGATGCGGCCCGCCCTACAATCTTACCGTCGCAACGTCCCGGTGTGTAGTGTTGTCAGGATGCAGGTCGTTGCCGATTACTCCAAGAACCGCGGTGGCTGTACCATGCCCACAAGAGTCGGCCGTGTGCCGTACCTGGAAGCCGAACCTTTCTACTTTGACATGGAGCGACGGGGGATTGAGCTGCGGCAGACCACGCCCCGCGAGCTCGGCGACGCCCTGGCCAATGGCGAACTGGATGCAGGCCCGGCTCATATCACTGACGTGTTTCGCTTGGAGGACCGCTTTGAGCCGGTCAGTGGCTTCTGCTTTTCCACGCAGAGCCGAGCGGTCAGTGTTTCCCTATACTCGCAACACCCGATGGAAGAGCTGGGCGGAGTCACTATTGGCATTTCCGACGAGGACGTGACCGCAGCCAAGCTCCTGGAAGTGTTGCTGCGCCGGAAGTACGGCCTGGAACCGGGCGAGTTCGCCGTCAGGCCCGGCGACGTGATACGACCCGACGAATCCTTTGACGCTTTCCTGCTGATCGGCAACCGCGCCCTGCGTCGTCGCCGGGGCGCTCGCGGTTTCGCCCATCGCTTCGATCTGGGCTCCGAGTGGACTCAGTGGACCAACCTGCCTTTCGTGTTCAGCCGGTGGGTGATGCGAAAGGACATGGATGACCGGGAAAAGGCGATCCTCGAAGATACGCTGTATGTGGGCCTGGAGGAAGGTGTGGACGGCCTGTACCACCTCAACGAGCCCCGCGACGAGCTGCTGATGCTGCCCCGTGACGTGGTGGAGTACGTCCAGGGTATCCGTTATTACGTGGGCCGGTCGGAGCAGCAGGCCATCGCCCGCTTCCGGGAGTACCTGGAAGAGTTAGGACTGTGACCAAAGTCACTGAGTTGTGTAGTGCGGTTACGGGCCGGGCCGCGTTCATTTGCGACTATTCGCCGCCCCGGTCCGGCCGTCTCGAAGATATTCCAGTCCCGCCCGAAAACGCTGATTTCGTATCCGTAGCCTATAATCCCGGCCGCGCGGTACGGGTCAACTCGGTGGCGATGGCTGCGGTTCTACGCGACCAGCGCGACGTCGCCCCGATTTTCACCCTGGCCACGCGGGATATGAACCGCCTGGCACTGGAGTCCCTGCTGCTGGGGGCGCAGGCCCTCGGCTTGGAGAACGTCATCGCAGTAGCCGGCGACCCGTTCGGCCCGCGCGATGTGGCAATCCCGGTCAACGACTATCGCGCCACTGAACTCATAGCTGCCGTCGCCAACCTGAACAACGGCGTTGATCACCGGGGACGCAGCCTGCGCGCGCCGACGGATTTCTGCATCGGAGCAGTGGTTGACCTGGGCAAGGGAATTGAGGCGGAGGCGCGTTTGGCCGTGCGCAAAGTGGACGCGGGAGCGCATTTTCTCATCACTCAGCCGGTTTTCGACTCCGACGACGTGGGCCGGTTTGCAGACGCCTGCGTTCACGCATCCGGCGGGGAGTTGGCCATACCGGTGTTCTACGGCGTGGGGCTCATGGAACCGGACGGCGTTTCCTTTGCCAGCGTGCCGCAGTGGGTTACGGACGATCTGGCCAACGGACGCTCCGGTGTCGATATAGCGCTGGAAGTGTGGTCAGCGTTGCAGTCAGCGGGCGTCGGGGATTGCTACGTGGTGCCTCCCATCCGGCGCAGTGGTGCCAGAAACTACGCGGCCGCCCGCGAATTCATCGAACGGGCGGCCGGCAATTAGCTTGCGGAGGGTTTGGTTGCTGTCGGTATAAATCCGGCCGGATCAATCCGAATCGCGGTCGCCGTTCAGCCTGTGGAGCACGTCCGGCGGCAACTCCACATTGTGCTCCTTCAGCAGGGCAGCAATTTCCCGACGGGCTTCCTCCTTGCCTTCTTCCCGACCTTCTTTGCGGCCCTCTTCCCGACCCTTCTCCATGCCTTTGGCCCTGGCCTTCTCATCTTTGGCGCGTGACCATCTCTCAACGGTATCTTTGGCAGCGAAGAACATAAGCACACCTCCATACAACAGCCCCGCCGTCGGAAACAGCAGCGCGGTTGCCACGATGATTATACCAGTTTCGTTGGTGGCCAGCCGGCTGAGGAAACCGAGCAGCGGCCACCCTGCACAGGTTGAGCATTGGTTGAGCGCAACCGCCAGCCACATACTTGCACTGATTGATACAGTGCCCTCGAAAAACCGCCAATGCCAACGGCGTTCATTCCGGTTGGTTATTTGCGTTCGCGTCACGCAACAACCCTACGGCCCCCACGGCGGCGCGGCGGCTACGTCGCCGTCGCTGACGATGTCCACCACCGCCGGACGGTTGGCGCTCACCGCCTGGTCCAGCGCAGAGTTGATCTGGTTGGGGTCGGTGACGCGGATGCCCAGCGCGCCCATGGACTCGGCGATCTGCGCGAAGTTCGTGTCGGTGAACCGCCACAGTTCGTCGGGATTGCCGCCCTCGCGCCCGATGTAGGCCGCCTCGTCGCCCCGGCGGTCTTGGTTCAGTCCGCCGTTGTTATGCACCACGATCACGGCATTGATGCCGTAGCGCACGGCGGTCTCCAGCTCGCCGATGTGGTACCACATCCCGCCGTCGCCGGTCCAGCACACTACCGGACGATCCGGCACGCCACATTTCGCGCCCAGCGCGGCCGGCAGACCCCAACCCAGGGATCCTGCGGCCCGCAGGTACGATTGATCGGGGTGATGCAGTTCAACCATGCTGCCGGTCCAGATGCCGGCGTGTCCCGTGTCGGCGATCAGAACGGCGTCGGAGGGCAGGAAGTCGGTCAATTCCTGGCACAGCCGCTCGGGGCGAATCGGCACGGCGTCGGAGTTGAGCACGTCCTGGTGTTCATCGCGCCAGTTCTGCACGTGTTCCTGGGCGCGGGACACCCAGCCGGCGTTGCCGCCGGTGGGCTCAAGTACGTCGATGAGCCGCTCCAGCGTGCGCTTGGCGTCGCCCAGCAGCCCGTAAGCGCCCTGGTACGACCGCCCCAACTCACTGGCGTCAATGTCAATCTGGATGGTGGGCGTGCCCTCCGCCGGCAGCCGCCAGTCCAGCGTCACCTGGCTGCCGGTGTGGCTCCCGATGAACAGCACCAGGTCAGCCTCGGACACGACGCGGTTGGCCGACCAGCGGGAGTAGCTGCCCACCACGCCGACGGACAGCGGGTGATTCTCGGGGATGCAGCCCTTGGCGTTCAGCGCCGTCGCCACGGGGATGTTCAGCATCTCGGCCAGGCGCACCACCTCGGCCTCCGCGCCCGATGCCGTCACGCCGCCGCCGGCCACGATCATGGGCCGCTCTGCCTGCGACAGGATACGTGCCGCCTCACGGACTCGCTCCGGCTCCGGCTCGGGACGGAACGCGGGCCGCTGCGTGAACGGCTCCTCAACGATCACGTCGATGTCCAGTTCGCCGTCGGTAATCACGTCGCCGGATATGCCGGAGAAGTCCAGGTGCGCCGGCAGGGTCTGTCCCGTGGTCACCTCGCGGAACGCCTGCCGCAGCAGGTGGGGCAATTGGTCCACCGTCTCCACCTCGACACTGTACTTGGTCACCGACGCGAACGGGCGCGAGTGCTCAATCTCCTGGTAGGAATTGCGGTGGCGGTGCATCGGCGGGCGATGGCCGGTGATGGCGATCACCGGCGAGACGCCCAGGTAGGCGTCCTGTAGGCCGGCGGCAAGGTTGGCCGCGCCCACCGACTGGGCGAAGCACAGGCCGGGCTTGCCGGTGACGCGCGCGTAGGCGTCGGCCATGTACGCCGCCGATTTCTCGCCGTGGGAGATGACGCGCTTGATGCCAACATCCTCCATCTCGACGAGGGCGCGGCGGATGATCGCGGGGACAAAGAAAACGTGGGTAACGCCGTACTCGCGCAGCGTTTCGGCGAGGAATCGGGCGCCGGTCATTCTGGGCATGGGAGCCTCCTGATAGAAAAGGTATCGTCATTCCGGCGAAAGAACGTCACCCCGTACTTGATACGGGGCCGGAATCCAGCAACTCAGGCGGACTGGATTCCCGCCTACGCGGGAATGACGGGGTAGGTACGGGAATGGCGAGGTATGTGGAGATGGAGGTATGTGGAGATGATGGCAGGCAACGGGATTGCCGCGCTGCGCTCGCAATGACAACTCCAATGCGGTTAAACGCCGCGTTCGTCGAATACTTCCTTGGCCACGCGGACGGCGTTGGCGGCTACCGGCCAGCCGGCGTAGAACGCCATGTGCGCGATGACCTCGGAGATTTCCTCGCGGGTCACGCCGTTGTCCAGGGCGCGCCCGATGTGTCCGCGCAACTGGTCGGTGCGATACAGCGCGGTGAGGGTCGCCACGGTGATCAGGCTGCGGTCGCGCTTGGACAGTTCGGGGCGCTCCCAAACGTCTCCGAAAAGCACGTCGGCTGAGAGTTCGGCCAGCTTGGGGGAAATTTCCTGCATAACGGTTCGGGCTGCGGGCTGCGTCATAACGCCTCCTTGTTTTGCTGATGTGGGATTCATACGGCCCGGCGGTTACATAACTCGTTCCACCGTCGCCGTCGGCAGTATAGTACGTAACTTGTGTAGTGGGTAGGGGCGAGGTAGCCACCCTCGGCAAAGCCCTACTTTAGCGTCAAATTGTTCCTCAATTGCGTCGCTGGCTGCCTTATCTACTACTCTGCGCCCACGTTCCGCACCGCCACACCGAGCACCGATGCGGGAGTGCCAGCCAGCGCTTCGTCCGTCGTCAACACTGTCATACCACGCTGCCACGCTAATGCGATGTAAAGCGCATCATAGGGACTCACGTTGTGTCGGAAACGCCACGCCGACCGGGCCAGGTAGCGATGCGAAACCCGCTCAATGGGCCAGTCGGCCAAGTCTTCCAACGCTGTCAGAGCTTGCGACTCGTCAATCTCGCCGCGCATCACGGCACTGCGCAACGCCGACAACACCTCGGCGTCCAGCATCTCAGGCGCAATCGGCGGGACGTCCTCAATGAACTCGGCAACCCGCTGTCCTTTCGGCGTATTCAGCAGGTATTCAAACGCTGCCGAGGCGTCTATGACGCACTCTTGGGCCGAGATCCCATGTAGCTGTCCCATTCCTGTTCCCGTCGCTGCCGTTCTTCGCGGATGGCCTCCGCCGCGTCAAAGTTGAGGTGGAGCACCAGGCGGTTTTTGCGCCGCTCCTGCCACTCCGCAATAGTCAACTTTCGCGGTTCCTTACCGGCGCTTTTGGCACCCCCTGACTGCGCTTCCTCAAGCGCCACCGCGCCCACCGTGTCCTCGCGCAGTGGACGGTTGGCCCATTGCTCTGTCCATTCCAGCAGTTCCAGTTCCCGCCGAATAGCTGCCAGCGCGAACTCGCTGACTGCGCTATCACCCGCTCCGGCAACCTGGCGCAGGCGTTCGTGGAGGTCATCGGGAACGTTTATTTCAAGATTGGCCATGGTTCACCCCGCAGCGTGAGCATACATTGCGTAAATAATACCGTAAAATCCCATTGCCAGGACTGTCGTAGTGTGCGTTGGCATCGTGAGCAAGATGGCCGAGATGATTGTAGGCTCTGTCAGATTGGCTGCTATTCTGGTATAAAGAGCGGCAATCCGAAGGCTGAAAACAGCCCATTCGGAGGGCGAGACATGGCCAAAGATACGCTCACATTTGAACTCGGCGGGCGCGTCGAAATTGCTAATTTTGAGAGTGGCGTGGCTGCTCTCCGGCGTCTGGTCACGGCCCTGACACCCCGAAACGCCGGAGTGGCTTGGGTTGTGGAGGATTTGCAGCCAGGAAGCGCTGTGGTGACCCTGCGCGGCGAATCTGAGGATCCTGTCGTGGTAGAGCGGATAGTCGACGACTACGAGAGAATCGGTGCCGCGCTGTCGCAGCACGAAGATTTGTCGCAATTTAATCAGCGAGCAATAGCTGCCTCTGACTCAATCATGAGCCTGACTGGAACCGCTGATTACGTGCGGTTTGAAACGCCGGATATTGATTACACGATATATCGTAACGGTCGCACTCCAGGCCGGCCGGTCCCGTCCGTGTCCATCGGCGCGATTACCGGAACGATACAGACTTTGACCAACCGGGGAGGCTTGCGGTTCAACCTTTACGACACCCTGCACGATAAAGCAGTCGCCTGCTACCTTGCACCCGGACAGGAAGAACTCATGCGGGAAGCTTGGGGCCGCCGGGCGACGGTTACGGGTAAGATCTCCCGTGAGACTTCAACCGGGCGTCCGATTGCCATCCGGCAAATAGTTGACGTGAAAACTATCAGCGATGCGCCGCCTGGCTCATACCGGCAGGCTAGGGGAGCCGTGCCATGGCAACCGGGCGACCCTATGCCTGAGGATGTCATACGTAAATTGAGGGACGCCTGATGCCGGATACGTTCACCTATTGGGATGCCTGCAACTTTCTCTCGTATGTCAACGGGCATCCCGACCGTATGCCCACGCTTGACGCCTTGCTGGCCGAGAGTGCCAGCGGTAGCGTCACCATCTACACGTCGGCGCTTTCCCAAGTTGAAGTTGCCTTCGCTGCCTCTGAGCAAAAGCGCCGGGCACTTGACCCACAGGAAGAGCAAAAAATCGACGCCCTATGGAACGATCCAGACGCTGTTTCTCTGGTCGAATACCACGACGGCATCGGCCGGCAAGCTCGCGCCTTGATGCGTGATGCCATCACGCGCGGTTGGAAACTGAAAACTCTGGATGCCGTCCATCTGGCAACGGCGATGTGGTTAGTACAGGCAGGATTTCGAGTGGACGAATTTCATACCTACGACGGCAGTCTGAAAAAGTACGCGGATATTGTGGGTTTCACCGTCTGCGAGCCATACACGACGCAACCTAGTCTGCTTAGCCTACCTGCTTCCCAGTAGTTCCTGTACCGCCCCCTCCACCGCTGCACCCTCCGCGCTCTCGCGTAGCCACGCCCGCAGTTCGCGGCGGGCGATGGTCACCGTCAGACGGTTGCCGCGCTGCGCCCGCAGGTCCGCCAACCTTGCCGACGCTCCCGATGCCGCCGCCGCGCCGGACTCGGCTATCTCACGATGCAGCGAGTTGGCGGCGTCAAACTCCGGTATCGGCAACTTCCATAGGTGCTTGTGCAGGTCCCGGGTTTTACCCGCCCAATTCGGGGTCGTCAGCGGATTTACTGCTATTGCCAGCGCATCGCTGTTGATGATTGCCAGCAGATAGTTGGCTTCTTGTGTGTCATTGCAGGTGACCCAGTACAATTTGGTGTCAACTATGGCACTGTCTGCAATCAATGCTGCCGTAGGTACTCCATTTTGTGTATAAACAATTTTGACTGGCCTTCCTTCCGAGTCTTTCTGCCACACTAGCTGTTCTGACAATTCGCGGTGATAGTCCACCCGTCCCAGCAAATTTAGACGATTAGCTCGTGCTTTACTCTCATCCCAAAGCCGGCTGATGGTTTGCCATCGACCACGCATCATCCGTTCCAGCCCGGCCAACCGAACCCCGCCAGGTCCGTTGCTGTCGGTTGGTATTTCGTATTCCCCGTGTTTTATTGGCAGCAATGCTTTGAGCGGTTTCAGCGTAGCGTATGGAACCACCGTTTCGCCTAAATGCACATCGTATAGATGGCTGCTTTCAATGGTCTGCTCGGTGATGGTGGTCAAGTCCAAATCGCGCCATGGCGCTTTGTCCTGCGCGCCGCGGCGTGGGTTGACCGTGACGGTCTGTCCGGCCTGGACAATAGCGGTGTTTTCTGTTTCCTCAACAAAGAACAGACAACGCGGCACGATAGTAGCACCTTGTCGGGTGTAGCCTGCATAGGGCGAATCACCGCTGACGGAAGTATCCGTTATCGCGCTAGATACTCGCCGCACATCGTCGGAGCCAGCCTGACCAAGCCACTGCTCCACTGATCCAGCCAATGCCGTCCCTTCGGCGTTCTCGCTCACACGATCGGCGAACACTACGCACGACGCTACCGGGAAAAAGGTGTTGGGGTCCAGCTTTTCCAAATCCCACGCCGTCTTACGCCCAAAGTTCACCGACAATGTACGGCCAGCGATACGGTTCCGCCCTCGTCCCCTCGCCGACGACTCCCAAGCACCCGTGCGCCACTTGGCGTACTGCCCCGATTGCAACGCGCTGTGGGGCAGCACCATGCCGATTCTGCCGCCGTCCTTCAGGTACAGGTCAACACTGCGGGCAAAGAATAGGCCGGCCACATCTTGACGATTAGCGTATCGTCCGCCTTGCCAGATGCCATAAAGGTTCCGGCTCTGCCCCTCCAGTTCATCCCGCAATATGCTAGACGTATTGCGATAACTCAGCCACGGCGGGTTGCCGATTACCACGTCCACCTTGGTGCGGCTCAACGCCACCGGACGCACCAGGTTGCGCGTGTAGTAGGCCCAGATGTGATCGCGTCCCTCATCGTGCAGCCGTTGCAGCGTGGCGATGGTGTCGGCGAGGGTTTGGCGCTCGCCCGGCTCGGTGATGCCGTGGTCGTCCAGGGCGATGAGCGGGTCGTAGCCGGCCTCAATGTCGGCAGCGACCTGGCTCATCAGCGAGTCGAAGGTATCGGCCCGGTCCACCAGCGATATGGGGAATACCAACTCCGTGGGGGTAGCCCTGGGCGCATCCGGGGCAACCACAAGGGTTGCCCCTACAGGAGCCTCGTCCACCTGGATGGTAACCTGCTGGCCGGCGAACAAATCGCCGGCGCGAAAGCGCAGTTGCAGCGCGTCGCCCAGATACACGGGCACCGAACCGGAGGCATCGTAGCCGGCCCGCACCGCGGCCTCAATGGCCGGCCGCGCCGCCAGCGCCCACGCTGCCCGCGCCAGGTGGACGGCTACGGGATGCACGTCGATGCCGGTAACGGCGACGCGGAGGCGGTCAAGGAGTTCTTTGGGGTCGAGCCTTTCACCCTCACCCTGACCCTGTCCCATCGAGGGAGAGGGAGGGTTGGCATCTGTCATTGCGAGCGCAGCGCGGCAATCTCGTTCCGGCGTCGACGGCGTGTTGGCGGCGCGCTGCGCTTCACCATCGGGATTGCCGCGCTGCGCTTCACCATCAAGATTGCCGCGTCGCTGCGCTCCTCGCAATGACAGGATCGGATTTGCCGCTTCCAGGAAATGCCCCACCGCCTCGGCGATGAAGGTGCCGGAGCCGCAGGCCGGGTCCAGGACGCGCTGCTCCAGTGGGTCGTCAATGAGTTCGCGCACCATGGCCCGGGCCAGCCAGGCCGGGGTGTAGTATTCGCCCAGGGTGCGGCGTTCTTCGGGCGGGATGACCGTTTCGTAGAGGATGGCGGCGATGTCCGGCGGGGCGTTGGTCCAGTCAAACCGCGCTACCCGACGGGCCAGCGTCCGCAGCAGGTCGTGGCCGCCCACCTCGTCCGGCCAGGCGAAAAAGTCCGACTCGATGATGCCGCTCAGTCCGGTGGCGTCGCGGAACCGCCGGCCCTGTAGCAGGTCGGAGGGGTCGGCTTCCGCCACCTGCCGCAGGTCGATGCCGAAGGATGCCTGCACCGCCATGCCGATGACCAGGCTGAGGTAGGTGTGGCGTATGAAGAGATCGTCCAACTCCGCCGGCTCCCGCGCGATTTCGCCCAGGGCGGCCCGCAGCAGGTTCTCCCACAGCCGGCGTTTCACCTTGATGGTTTCGTATTCGGCGGCGTTGGCGTATAGCCGGGCCAGTGCGTCAACATCCCGCTGGTAGGCCGGACTGCCCGGCCCCAGGTACTGCTCCACGTTGGCCCGGTCGGCCGATATGCTATCCAGAGAGAGCAGCGCGCTATCCCGCAGCCACTCGTACAGTGGATACCACTGCTCCGCCGATTCCAGCGCGAACCCGTAGGGCGGCATGGTCCGCGCCGGCCCGGCCTCCGGCCAGCGCAGCAGCCAATACCGGCCGTCGGTCAGGATGCCCGTGCGCACGCCTTTGCCGGCGGTTTTGGAAAGCTCCAGGTAGTCGTCCAACTGTTGAACGTGGGCCGGATCGGGGTTGAAACCGCCGGTGGTGCCGACGCGACGCTTGAACTCGATGAACGTGTCCAGGGCGGTAAGATCAACGGCGCGGCGGCTGGCCGACGGCGAATCGGCCGGTGGGTTCTCCTCGATTATTTCATCGCCGTCGGCCAATCCGGTCAGGATGAGGAAATCGCGGACCCCGGTGGTGATGTTGGCCTCGGCCTCAAAGTTGTCGTGGCGGCGCAGAATGGCCGCCGCCGCGTCCCGGTAAGCCGGATCATTGACGTCCAGGTGCGTATCCATGTTCCGATTCTATCACCAACCCCTCGCGTACCCACTTTGCTCAACCTGTCATTGCGAGCGCAGCGTGGCAATCTCGTTGCCGGAGGAGCCGTCGTTCTGTCTGGCGAGATTGCCGCGTCGCTCCGCTCCTCGCAATGACAAAATGGGTACACATGAGTCACCAACCCGGTTTGACACCCTCAAACGGCGTTGCCTACACTGTCGCCCGTGTTACGCATACCCTTTCTGTATTCCCAACGGAGGACGGCCACATGACCACTGCCCACACCCACGACCACGACCATCCCCATACCCACCCACAGGCCGCGTCCGAGATGCGGTGCGCGGCGCTGGCGCTGCTGAACAGCCTGGACGCCAACCAGAAGTCGGCCATCAGCTTCAGCTACTACGATGGGGAGCGGATCTTCTGGTACTACCCGCCCATGAATCGCCACGGCCTGCAACTGCGCGACATGAACGAAGAGCAGCGCAAGCTGGCTTACGCACTGATGGCCAGCGGTCTCACCGATGACTCCAACCGCAAGGCACAACTCATCATCGACCATGAATCGGTCCTCGGCCCGCTGGAGCAGGAACGGGGCCTGATTACCTTCGTTCGGGACCCGCTGCTGTATGCCTGGACCATCTTCGGCGACCCGGGCAACGACGCCGAGCCGTGGGGCTGGCGCGTGGAAGGGCATCACGTTTCCCTCCACTACAGCGTCTGGGCCGACCGCGTGCTATCGATGACTCCCTTCTTCTTTGGCGCAAACCCCGCCGAGGTGCCCAAGGGACCCAAGCAGGGCCTCCGCATCCTGGGCGACAGCCAGGACATCGCGCTGGAGCTGATGGACAGCCTCGACGCCGGCCAGCAGAGCCGCGCCATCATCTACGACGAAGCGCCCTCCGACATCATCACCTTCAACTCGTCCCGCGCCTCTCTGCCCAAGGAGGAGGGTCTCCCGGCCACCGCCATGTCCGGCACGCAGCGCGAAATGCTGATGACCCTCGCCAGCGAGTACGTCACCCGCATCCGCTCCGACCTGGCCGAGGAGAAGCTCGTCGCTCTGCGGGAGGGCGGCCTGGAGAAGATCCACCTGGCCTGGGGCGGCCCGGTTGATCGCGCGCGGCCCCACTATTACCGGTTGCACGGCGGCGATTTCGTCGTCGAGTACGACAACCGGCAGAACGGCGCAAACCACATCCACTCCGTCCTCCGCGACGTCAACAACGACTTTGCCGCCGATGTAATGCGCGACCACCTCCTCATGTACCACGTCCTGTAGGCCCGGCAGGATCAACGCCAACACGCGTTACGGGGGAGCGGTTGTGAGCCGCTCCCCATATCGATGCTCCGATTGCCAATGGAAATCCTTGCCACTGACACTTACTCCCGCTGGTTCCAACGCTTGCGCGACCGGGAGGCGAAAAGGATAATAGACGCGCGGATAGTCAGGTTTGCAACCGGCAATCCTGGTGATGTGCGCCCAGTCGGTGAAGGTGTTTCGGAGCTCCGTATTGACTACGGTCCTGGGTACCGAGTGTATTATGTGCAACGCGGGCGCAGGGTCATCATCCTGCTGGCCGGTGGCGACAAAGATAGCCAGGAGCGCGACATAATCCGTGCGCGGCGACTGGCGCGTCAAATGTGACCGGAGAATAGGGTATGTCGAAAATCAAAACCCACCCCTGGGATCCGGCGGATCATATCGTGGACGGCGAGGATGTCCTCGTCTATCTCAAAGTAATTGCTCATGAGGAATATGATCCGGGTGTCACGCCTTATTTCCTGGACTGCATCGCCCGCTCCAGGGGTGTGGCCGAAATCGCGATGGTCGCATTCAGTGAAAAGGACGCCAACCGCACAGTTACCGTCACCACCACGTCCGGCGCGTCAACCACGCTCGCCATAGCCCCCGAGGTGGATGTGGACAGCATCCGCAGGGCCCTCACGCCGGCGCCCGCGCCTGCCTCATCCTGAACCCTGTCAGGTTCCCATCGCAAATATGACACTATCCTGGGGGAGCGGATTTACGCCGCTCTCCTCTCGTTTTGCGATAATGTTTGCCATAACTCTGTGCAGGGGTCATCATGGAAGCCCACGAAATTGTCCAGCAAGCCCGCGACGCCGGCGTTCGGCTGATTACGTTCGCCTACTGCGATAACAGCGGGATTATCCGGGGCAAGGCCACCCATGTCTCCGGACTCGAACGGCGGCTGGCATCAGGTATCGGCGTCACCACGGCGATGCAGGTCATGGGCGACATGGATCAATTACAGGTGGTGGAAGGCATGGGGCCTGTGGGCGAGTTTCGCATGGTGCCCGACCCTGATACATTCACCATCCTGCCCTACGCTCCCGGGCGCGCCCTGGTCCTGGCGGACATGCTCACCATGGACCGGGAACCCTGGGCGGCCTGCCCGCGCGGTTTTCTCAAGCGGATGCTGGCGCACGCAGAGTCCATGGGCATAACCTTCCAGGCCGCTTTTGAGCCGGAGTGGTACCTGGCCCGCCGGGACGGCGACTCGTTCGTCCCAATGGACGATAGCCTGGACAACTCCACCCTGGGCGCGGCCATCGCCCGCGAGGTCGTTGACGACGTGGTGGAGGCGCTGGAAGCCCAGGGGTTGGAAATCGAGCAGTACCATACGGAGGTCGGACACGGCCAGCAGGAGTTGAGCATCACCCACGCCGACGCCCTGCGCGCCGCCGACAACCACATCATCTACCGCGAAACGGTGCGCAACGTCGCGTGGCAGCACGGCTGGCTGGCGTCCTTCGCGCCCAAACCGTTCCCCGACCAGGCGGGCAACGGCAACCATACCCATATCAGCGCCTGGGACGCCGCCGGCGACCGCAACCTGTTCTACGACTCCGACGACGCTCTCCAGCTCAGCGAAATGGCGTACCATTTCATCACCGGCATCATGGAGCATCTGCCGGCCCTCACTCTGCTCACGGCTCCCAGCATGAACAGCTACCGCCGCATCTCCCCCGGTTCGTGGAGCACTGCTTACATCTGCTACGGACCCGACAATCGGGAGGCTGCGTTGCGCATACCGTCCCGGTTCTGGGGTTCCGAGATGGCATCCACCAACCTGGAGTTCCGTCCGGCAGATTCCAGCTCCAACCCCTATATCGCCCTGGGCGGCATCATTGCGGCCGGACTCGACGGCATTCGGCGTGGCCTGATGCCCGCCGCCGGCCTGCGCATCGATGAGGACCCGGCTCGCCTGACGCCCGATGAATTGGCGGCCCGCAGCATCAAACGGCTCCCAGCAACCCTGCTGGAGGCCATCCATGCGCTGGAGGCGGACACCGTGCTCAGCGACGCCATGGGCCCTCTGCTGACGGACTCATACCTGACCGTGCGGAAAGCCGCTTGGGAACTGTTTTCCCAGCACGACGCGGACTTTGAAATCCGCCACCACTTCTACAAATACTGAACGGCAAGGGTCAATTTGCGTCGATTTGTTATCATATAGTTGCGCATTCCAAAAATGACCCATAGCAGGAGCCACCAGATATGACGACCATACTCGACCGCATAGACCCCGCCGTTGCCGCCGCCATTGAGAACGAGAACCGCCGCCAGCGCGATTCCATCGTGCTGATCGCATCGGAAAACTACGCCAGCAAGGCGGTGCTGGAAGCCCAGGCGCAGTTGATGAACAACAAGTACGCCGAAGGCTATCCGGGGAGGCGATACTACGGCGGCTGTGAGTTCGTGGACGTGGTCGAAACGCTGGCCATCGACCGCGCGAAGGAACTCTTCGGCGCCGAGCACGCCAACGTCCAAGCCCACAGCGGCGCCCAGGCCAACATGGCCGCCTACTTTGCCGTGTTGGAGCAGGGCGATACCGTGCTAGGAATGCAGTTGGACATGGGCGGCCACCTCACCCACGGGGCCAGCGTCAACTTCTCCGGCAACCTCTACAAGTTCGTGCCCTACGGTGTCGATCAGGAAACCGAGACCATCGACTACGATCAGGTTGAGCGGCTGGCCAAGGAACACAATCCCAAGCTCATCGTCGCCGGATGCAGCAGCTACTCGCGGGTGCTGGATTTTCCCCGGTTCCGCGCCATCGCCGATTCCGTCGGCGCGCTGCTCATGGTGGACATGGCGCACATCTCCGGCCTTATCGCCGGCGGTGCGCACCCGTCGCCGTTCCCCCACGCCCAGATCGTGACGTCAACCACGCAGAAGACCCTGCGCGGTCCGCGCGGCGGCATGGTCCTCACCGAGGAGGAACTGGGTCGCAAGGTTGACTTCGCCGTGTTTCCCTACATGCAAGGCGGGCCGTTCATGCACGTGATCGCGGCCAAGGCGGTGTGCTTCGGCGAGGCTCTGCAACCCGACTTTGCCCGTTACGCTCACCAGGTGGTCGCCAACGCCCAGGTCATGGCCCAGGAGCTTTCCGAGTCCGGCGTGCGCCTGGTCGCCGGCGGCACGGACAATCACCTGATGCTGGTGGACCTGACTCCCCTGGGCATCACCGGACGGCAGGCCGAGCGCGCCCTGGAGTCCGTGGACATTGTGGCCAACAAGAACGCCATCCCCTACGACCAGTTGCCGCCGCGCACCGCGTCCGGTCTGCGCCTGGGCACCCCGGCCATCACCAGCCGGGGCATGGGTGAGGAGGACACGCGGGAGGTTGCCAGGCTCATCGTCCGCACCTTGGGCAGCATCGGCGACGATGGCGCGATGTCCGCGATTCGGGACGAGGTTCGGCACTTGAGCAACAAGTTCCCGGTGCCAGGGCTGGACGAGGAGTAACAGATCCCCTCTCCCTCGATGGGAGAGGGTTAGGGTGAGGGTGGAATCTTCACCTCAAGCGCTGCCAGAATCGCCTGCACAACTCCGTCAGTTTCGCTCAAGACTTGGTTGTTCCAGAATCGAATCACGCGAAAACCGGCGGATTGTAGCCACTGAGTACGGTTTCCATCATAGCCACGTTGAGCCTGATGCTGTCCTCCGTCAAGCTCTACGACAATGTTCTTTTCAAAACACACGAAATCCACTATGTAGCTCCCCATGGGAACCTGCCTGCGGAATTTATAGCCGGTCAGTTGCCGGTTGCGTAGAATTGCCCAGAGTTTACGCTCGGCATCGGTGGATTGTCGGCGTAGTTGACGCGCTTTCGCTGTAGTGTTCATGTCACCCTCACCCTAGCCCTCTCCCATCAAGGGAGAGGGAACTTCATCACCCTCACCCTCACCCCTCCCGTCAGTGGGGAGGGGGCTTCTTGCCGACGAACAGGTTGCCGCCGAAGCCGCCTTCGTAGGCGTTGGTTTGGATGTATTCGGCGTCCAAACCCGTTGATTCCAGGAGGCTCAACCAGGTTTCGGTTGGGAACAGGCCGCCGGTGTGCCGGTCCACCTCGACACGGAGTTCGCCGCCCTCGTCGATCACGAATACGAACACCGACTCTACGGTGGTTGATTCGGGACGCGGCTTGCCCATGTACTCGATGAAGGTCACCGAGCGGTCCTCGGCCTCTTTGGTCCATTCGACCACCCGGGGGCCTTCAAAGGTTTCCTGCACGCAGTCGGGCGCCAGCAACAGGACTCCGCCGGGATTGAGGTGAGTTTCCGCCGTGGCGATGGCGGCCCGCAGGTCTTCCTCGGTGGTCATGTAGTTGATAGCGTCGTGGATGGCCACCACGTCAAACGCGCGACCCAACCGCACGTCGCGCATGTCGCCCACGTGGTGCAGCGTCTGCGGGTTGAGCTGCCGGGAAATCTCCAGCATCTGCGGCGATATGTCCACCGCCTCGGTGATGAAATGCGCCGTCAGGTGCGATAGTAGGTGTCCTCCGCCGCAGCCCAATTCCAGCAGCGTGGGCAGCGCTTGGCCGGCCGCGTTGATGGCATCCAGCCGTGGGCGGATCACGTCCAGCCATTCCTGCGCCTCCACCAGGTATTCCTCCGGCGGGCTGATGATGGGCCAGAGGTGCGCCAGGTCGTTGTACAGCCGGAGGGTCATTTGCCGGTCATGCTGCCATCGCGCCGACGCCATAGGTGTCGATGTAGAGATATTCCCGCACCCGCGCCAGCCAGACGCCGGAGTGCGGCGCGTTGTTGTACAGCCAGCGCTCCAGGTTGCTGACCACCACGCCCGCGTCCAGCTCAATATAAGGACAGCCCAAGGCACGCCAGCGGGCGATCATCCGCCCGGCATCGGACGGTAGGGCCGGCGCCGCGGAAGCGGCGAGAGTTGCATCGTTGTCAATCATCGTACGACCTCCTGTTCTATACAGGATAATTGTACGGAACAAAAATACGAAATTCAACCCGGGATCGGGAGGATTCGGTTAGGTCCCCGTCTGCCTCAGGCGGATCACGACCGGGGGTGGCTGCGCCGGTATTGCTCGCGCACGTGGGAATCGGTGAGGTGGGTGTACACCTGGGTGGTCGAGATGTTGGAGTGTCCCAGCAGTTCCTGGACGTGTCGCAGCGAAGCGCCGTTCTGGAGCAGATGGGTGGCAAAGCTGTGGCGCAGCGTGTGGGGCGTGATTTTGGGGTCCACGCCCGATTTTTTCGCGGCGGTTTTCAGGATGTTCCAAACCCATTGACGGGTGAGTCGCTCGCCCCGGTTGTTGATGTAGAGGGCGGTTTCGCCTTTCTTGTTGGTAACGAGTTCGGCACGGGCGCCGCCGATGTACTCGCGCAGGTTGGACAGGGCTTCGGGATACAGATATACGATGCGTTCCTTGGAACCCTTGCCCCAAGCCCGGATGAAGCCCTCCTCAAAGTCGATGTCCTGCACGTTCAGGGCGACCAACTCGCTGACCCGCACGCCGGTGGCGTAGAGCAATTCCAGGATGCTGGCGTCGCGGCGGCCTTCCGGGGTGCCGGTATCGGCGGCGGTGCTGAGCAGTAGCTTGACGTCATCTTCGGAAATGAACTTGGGCACCGAACGCCCGACGCGGGGGGAACCGAGATTTTCGGTGGGGTCTTCGCTGATTAGCTCGTTGGCGCTGAGGTAGCCGAAGAAAGAGCGAACGGCCGCTACTTTGCGCGCGGTGGTCGAATCCCGGTATTTCTTTTTGTCCCGAAGCTCACTGATGTATGCGTTCAGCAGGTCCAGGTCCACCGACCGCCATACTTCAGCGTCGTCATCGGAGGCTTTCAGGTAACCGGCGACGAACTCGCGGAACTGGTTCAGGTCGTTGCTGTAAGCGTCCAGCGTGTTCTGGGAAAAGCCACGTTCGACGACTAGATGCTGAAGGAAGGCATTTACGGTCTCTTTCATAATCTTCACCATCAGCCTGCTTTGGATCGCCTCTGGACAGCGAGGAGATTCCGATGATCCGGCAATCTGCTATTCCGGCAATGCGGGGGAACGAATGCTATTATTGTAAATCATTATGATCGAGGCATACTTGGGGCCCTGCGAGATTCGGCGATTTTGCGCCCCGGAGGGTCAATGAACCTGCCCTGCATCCTTTCCCTTGCCGCACAAACCGCCGGCCTGCCTGCCGACCTGACCTTCCTGGCCTACCTGGATATCTGGATCATCAGCGGCCTGGTCCTGCTGGCGGTGGTCGTCGTGCTAGGCAAACTGGTCTGGGGCAAACTGCGGCGGCGCGATGACGAGGAGTATGACTGGTACTACGACGACGAGTACGTTTTGGATGACGACGACGATTATACGGAACGAGGTCGGGGCGAATAATTATTCGCCCCTGCACGCTGCAACGTTGCCAGTGGCTTTCAGCGCAGTTGCACTACCGTTACGCCGGCTGCACTCCCGCCCTCGCCCGGCTCGGTGGTTGCCACCAGCGGGTGCCTCACATTGCAGCTATGTTGTGCAGTATCACCCGCGTCGAGTCGTCGTCGATCTCGTAGAAAACGGTCAACGGTGGGCGGGTGTTCAGCGGCAGGGCCCACAGGTCAGTGTCTGGCACCTGAAAGCCGAGCCGCGGGTTCAAGGCCAGTCGGTAGTCGAAATTAAACCAGACTTCATCCCAGTACTGGACCCTTCCCATCCAGTGTTGTATCAGCAGGTCGAACCCATCGCTCGAAAACAGCTCATACATAGGCTATCGTCGGAGCCCTAACTCCTCGGCTAGTTGCTGCCCATGTTCGATCTGCTCATCGTTAAGGGGTTGCGAGGACACCCAAGCCGTCTGATAAGGTATGTCGGCATATTCTTCGGACGTGAGCCAGCCCCATTCGCGGTGCGATTCCTCGCTGATGGCCCTTGCGTTATGGTGCCAAAACTCACCGACCACCTCATCGACGAGACTGAGTTCGTCCGCGCTGAAAACCGACAAGTCAGGCTCTCGGCGGGCCACCAGCCTATCTTGAAGACGCCAAAGGTATGGGCGTTGTTCGATATTCGCGTCGCCAGTGTCGAGCAGTTTCTCTCGCACCGATAGCATTTCTCTCGGGGCGGGGCCGGCGGGGAGGCGTCGGTAGGTGGCTCCGGTTACCGGCATCCCTAACCGCACGTAACTGCCGAAGTCAATGTAGAACAGCAATTTGTTGAGTTTGGTAGCGCCGAAACGCGGGTCGTCTTCAGAACGCTGACACAAATGCAGAACCAGCTCCTCAAACTTACGCTGGTCGTAATTAATCTCTCTCATGGTGTAGCCTCTCAACACCGGCTGCCCGCTTGTGTAATGATACTTCATTCGAGAAAAGATTCTACACTCTCAATTCATCACAGCAAATATTCCGTTAGGCAAGAATCTTCATAATGACCAATCGTTATGGTTCGTTGCAAACGCCTCAACGCAGTTGCACCACCGTCACCCCCGCCGCTGAGCCGCCCTCCCCCGGCTCGGTGGTTGCCACCAGCGGATGGCCGGTCAGGTATTCGCGGATGGCGCGGCGTAATGCTCCCGTCCCCTTGCCGTGGACGATTTTCAGCGATGTCATGCCCTCCAGCGCCGCGTCGTCCAGCAGCGAGTCGATGATGTTGAGGGCTTCGTCCACCCGGTAGCCGTGCAGGTTCACCTCCGGACTCAGCGTGCGCTTGGCTTCCGGGCGCCGATAGACGACGCCGGCCTGCTCGGCGGCGGGATGCACGCGATCCGCTGCCCGGTCCAGCTGGTACACGGGGAGCCGAGCGCGCATACTGCCGATGACGACCTCGATCTCCTGTTGTTCGTTGGGCGGCGTGACCACTTCCACCGGACGCGACACCCCGCGGATGTACACCCGGTCTCCCACGTGCAGGTCGTGATACCAGGGCGGACGCTCCACGGGAATCGGCGCCCACTCCGGCGACACCACTTCGCGCTGGGCTTCAATCAGCCGTTCACGCTCCGCCTGTAAATCGACGTCCGAGCGTTGGGCCTCCCGGCTGGCAGCGGCCTGCCGATCCTGTTCTCGCCTCAGCGAACGCTCGGCCTGGCGGATGCGTCCGGCGACCTCGGAGATTTCCTCGGCAAGATCGCGGCGGGCATCCTCCACCAGTTGGGCTTTGGTTTCCTCCACCGCCTCCAGCCGTTCCGCGATTTCCTGTTCCTGCCGGCGGGCATCGGCTAGGGCCTGCTCGGCCTGCTGCCGCAGTTCCGACACCGTGAGCCGTTCTTCCTGTAGTTCCTGCAACAGGCGGTCGGTTTCCACGTGGGACGGCTCCAGATGCGTTTGCGCGCCGGCGATCACGGTCTCGGGCAAGCCCAGCCGCGACGCTATGGTCAGGGCGTAGCTGCGACCCGGGATGCCGTGAGTGAGGCGGTACGTCGGCTCCAGGGTGCGCGGGTTCAGGTCAACGCTGGCGTTGACCATGCCGGGCTCTTCCTGGGCCAGGCGGGCCACGTTGCGGTGGTGCGTCGTCGCCACTACCGTAGCGCCACAGTCCCGGAGGTGAGACAGTAACGCGATGGCCAGGGCCGAACCCTCCTCCGGGTCCGTGGCGGAACCTAGCTCGTCGATGAGCACCAGTGACCGGGGACTTACTACGTCGAGGATTCGTTGGATGTTGCGGATGTGGCTGCTGAAGGTGGACAGCGACTCAAAGATGCTCTGCTGGTCGCCGATGTCGGCGTAGATGCCGTCGAACAGCGGCAGGTCGGCCTCGTTGGCCGGCACCTGGAGTCCGGCGTGGGCCATCATCGCCAGCAACCCGACGGTCTTCAGGGCAACGGTCTTGCCGCCGGCGTTGGGGCCGGTGATGAGCAGCACCGGATGGTCGGCGTCGATGCTGATGGTGGTGGGCACCACGTCCCCGGTCAGCAGCGGATGGCGCGCGCCGCCCAGATGGAGCCTCCGCGGTTCATTCGCGTCAAGCAGGTTGGGAGAAACGGCGCGCAGGCTGGCGGCGTAGCGACCCTTGGCCACCGCCAGGTCGAGCCGGCTCAGCAGGTGGGTCATCAGGTTGATGTCCTCGGCGTAGCGCCCCACCAGGGACGACAACTGCCGCAGCACCCGTTCCTCCTCGCGCTGTTCGGCCAGCCGAGTCTCGCGCCAGCGGTTGCCCAGATCGATAGCGGGCATCGGCTCGACGAACACCGTGGCGCCGCTGTCCGACACGTCGTGAACGATGCCGGGGGCCTGCCCCTTGAGGTCGTTCTTTACCAGCAGCACCATGCGCCCGTTGCGTTCGGTGACGATGTTTTCCTGCGCGACCCCCGACCGCTGGTAGCGACGCAGCATACGTTGCATCACGTCGTTGAGCGCGGAGTATGATGAGCGAGATTCCCGGCGCAGGCGGGACAGTTCGGGCGATGCGTCATCCAGTACCTCGCCGGTGGGACCGATGGCCCGGTTGACTGCGCTTTCCAGGTCGGGCAAGTCGGGCAGGTTCTGCGTAACCGTAGCCAGCAGCGGCAGATCCTCCCGGTGGGACAGCGCGTTGCGATTCCAGCGGGCGGCGGCGGCCAATGCCCCGATGTTGCGCAGTTCCTCGCCGGACAGGACGCCGCCCAGCATCGCGCGATGGACGGCGGGGCGCAGGTCGTCAGCGGGACCAAGTTCCAGGGCGGCGGCGGTGTCGAGCAGGCGGCGCGCCTCGGCGGTTTCCTGCTGCCGCACGGCCACGTCGCGCGGGTCGGCGGAGGGAGTGAGCTCAGCGGCGGCTTCCGCGCCGACGGCGGTGCGGGTCGCGGCGGCCAGTTGCCGGCGTATTTCGTCGAATTCCAGCAGCCCCAACGCGGGTTGGAAGCTGCTATCGGTAGGGATGGGCTGTTCGTCCGCCGCAGTCGTAGTCATAGGCGAAATTATAGCATTGGGAGACCGGCAGATTTGGCGGCTGTTCGTCAGTTGTCCCACCGCAGTGGGTAGGCCCGGCACTGGTACAGCATCGCGCCCACTTGATCCAGCGCGGCGCGGTTGGGTTCGCGCACGTCCAGCCGGCGTTGCAGCGTTATGGACGCCAGGCGGGCGAGCATGGGGCACTCTTTGACGAACCCGTTGACGGTGGCGGCCTCGCCGCCCAGCGCCACGTAGTCCAGTCGGTCGAGCCACGGCCGCCACTGCCGTTCCAGCACGCCCGATGCCTCGACGTACAACCGGTGGATCTGGTTTTCCCGAACCCGTCGGAACCTCTGTTGCGACGTGCCGCCGGCGTGGTGCCGGCTTTTCACGTAGCGGGTATCCGTATTGGACACCGCCAATTGCTGCCCCTCGTACACGGCGATGGCGTATCGGCCCAGCCGCACCAGCGCGACGCCCACGGTGAAGCGGGACTCCAGCAGCGCCCGCAACGGCTGGTCGTTGATGCCCTCGTCCAGGGCTGTCGCATCCATCGGAAACGGCGGCAGTATCGCTAGGCCCGCGTCGCCGACGCGAAACGCCACCAGGCCCGTTGATGAACGGAGCAACTGGTTGCCGGCGCGTTCCAATGCGTCTATCCAGGCTGGGCCGCCTGCTTGTCTCAACAACGCCGCGATGGCCGCGCTGTCTGCCGCGATGGTGGCAGGCAGGTGCAGGGTTGCCGCTGCCCCAGACTCCGCTGATTCGCGGAGCCTGTCCAGCTCGCGTTGTGTTCGGCGCGCGGACAGGGTTTGCCCGGGCCGCACGCTTGGCATGGAAGGGTCGTCTATTGCGCGCATATCGAATGATAACCCATTGTGTTGACCTCAGCGCCCAACTGCCATGTGCAATAATGTTCCTGCCTCAAGAGTATAAATAACCGCAGGTGATTAACATGGTTTCTCACGACCCACCCTCCAACGACGGCGATCTCTCCTCAACTGAGCGACAACAACGCGCGCTGCGCCGGCTCGACGATGGCCACGCCGCGCTGCTGGAAGCGCTGGACGGCGTAGGCCAGGCCGAGGCGTTCCTGGGTTCCCGCTGGTCGGTCTGGGAGGTGATGCAGCACCTGCTGACGGAGAATTTCGTGCAGGCGCTGGAGGAGATCGCGTCGGGCGAGCGCGAGATGCTGCCGCCGTTCGACGCCCGCGAGGATCGCATCGCCGCCGATGTGGCCCGCCTGGAGGCCAACTACCAGCGGTTCCGTAGTCTCATCGTCGGCCTGTCGCCGGCGCAGCTGGACCTGCCGGCCACCCCCTACAACCCGGAGAACAACTATCCTGCCCTGTCGCTGCTGGACCTGATCGAACGCACCTCGGGACACGAGGGGAACCACGCCCGCCAGGTGGTTGAAACCCGCAGATTCGTAGCGGCCTTTCGCTCTGCGGAACGTGTGGTGACTGTGGCCGGCCTGGGCACGGGCGACCCTGCGCTGGTCCCGATGCCGGCGCGGGAAATGCTCGCCAACGCCGACTACGTTATCGGGTCGCCGGCTGCCCTGTCGGTGGCCCGACGCTGGATCCGCTCGGTGGAACTGCCCCTGCGAGCGGACAATCGCGCCGAGTTGGTCAATCGTACCGTGCGAGACATCCGTGCCGGTCTCTGGTCCGTAGTCGTTACGCTGGGCGATCCTGCCGAGTCCATGCCGTCGCTATTGTCGGACCTTGAGGAATCTGTAGGGATCGTTTCGTTAATACCGGCGCCAGGGTTCTACCGGCTTGCGCTGGAGCGGTCGGGGCTTTCGCCGCTGGAATCCGTTTTCGGTTCGGTGGAGCGGATCGGCGACGTCGCGGAGATTGTGGCAGCGTCCGGCAGGGCCGTCGTCATATTAGGAGCGGACGATGCTGGAACCTGGCGGGATGCGGCGGGCAGTTTGCAGCAGGCCGGCATCCCCGCCGATACTCCGGCCGCTCTGCTAACCAATATGTCCGCCGAGTGCGCCACCGCCGCGGCGTCCCTGACCGAACTGATTGACACGCCGCTGGGAGATACCGCCGTGTCCGTTGACACGGCGCTGGTGATAAGTCCGTAGCACAAATAAAGCCGATCAGGAAGTGGAATCTGACGGCAATCTCCAAGTAACGTAAAGGCGCGCGATGTTGTGGGTTACTATTGTGGTATGACCCAAGCCGCGCAAATTTTGCTCGAACTGCTGCCGCCCGGCCCGCTGACGGCTGAATTGCTCCTGTTGGTCATCGCCGCGCTCGTGATACGGCACCTGGCGCCAATAGTATCGTCGTCGCTGGACACCGACTTTCCGTTTCCGAAGATAGCGAGGTACCTCAGGGCGGTCTTTAACGTCGGTTTGCCCTGCGCCATCGTGCTTTGGCTGGCGTCTATCGTGGTTCGCTATGCGCTGTCTTTCTGACCTGAAACCCCGCGTCGGTGGGTCGCCCACCATTTAACGCTCCCACTGAGAACAGCCCACGCAGTATAGACGACAGCACCAGCCCAAACCAATATAGCCGGCGCAAATACCATCATCGCCCCGGCCATAATGAAGTAGTGTTCGGTGTACGCGCCCCAATAGATCAGGGCGATGGCGCCTATGGCGATAATGCTGGTAAAAATTACTGTGCGGTTCAGGGTCATAGACAGGTCAAAGGCAACCCTGGAAAATTCCTCGAACCGCCCTTCAACCCTCCGAGACGGGACGGATTCCACAGGCACCGATTCGCTCTGCACCGCCCTGCTACCCTGAATATCCTGCCCGGCCATAATAAGCTCCAAATTCAACGCCAATGGAAAACGTTGCCATCTGCGCCATTATAACATTGCGCCACTGCCACACGTTAACCACCGTACCGCCGCCCCGTTACCGACGGCTCCATCGCCAGGCTGCGGCGGATGGCGGCTACCGTCTCTCCGTCCAGCCCCAGCGTGGATACTACCGCGTCGTCCAGCGCGCGGCGGGTCGGGTCGGCATCCAGCTTAGGCAGGGGCAGCAACACATCTTCCGCGTGTGCATCATAAGCGGCCGCCAGCCGCGCTACCGCGTCATCGTCCAATGCCGCAAAGTTTGGCACGACTAACTTGCGTAAGTCATCCAGAGAGAAATGAGGATACGACGGGCCTTGCCCGTAAAATCCGCAATTTCAGTGAGTTTTTGGGCAGATCTTTAACTTTTCATGCAACTGCCGGACTTTTTGGGCAAGGTCATTGGGATCCCCAACCCGGCCTCTGGGTCGCAGAAAAGTTCGACTACTTGGCCAACACGCTACGCGTTCGTGTGCAAGTGGACCTCGCCGCTGTAACCCACCCAGGACTGGAGTTGTGTCTGTGGAGCGGAAAGTCTGATGGTGAGAGGGACCTGTTGGACTGCGTGCGGGTGAAGCAGCCCTGATCTGATTGAAATATCGGTTCCATTCCGCATCATCTAATGTAGCCATGTCAGCCAACTACTACGAAATCCTCGGACTGGACCGAGACGCCACCGCCGATGACATCCGCCGGTCGTATCGCAGGCTGGCGCTGCAATTTCATCCGGACCGCAGTGATGCCCCTGACGCTGAGGAGCGGTTCCAAGAAATCAACGAGGCGTATCAGGTTCTCAGTGACGAAAGTGCGCGGATTGATTACGACCAACGCATTGAACAACAGGAAGCTGAACGGCGGCAGCGTGAAACAGAGGAGCGCAGAGAGCGAGAGGAGAAAGACCGCCTGGCTGCGGAGGAGCGCCGCCGGAGGCAAGCCGAATCTGAACGCTTGCGACGCGAGGAAGCCGAACAACGGCGACGAGAAGAGGATCGGAGACAACGGGAGGAAAGAGTACGCCGGGCAGCGGAAGAGCGCCACCGGCGCCAGGCCGAAGAACGCCTGCGGGCAGCAGCTGATCAACCTGGCGCGGCTGAACCACCTGAAGGATCTAGGCCGGAAGAAGACGCTGAAGTTGTCACGACAGCGCTCGTCGTTACGCAGAATCCGCCAGATTCTGCACCTCCGATATCCGCGCGAAAACCTTGGTTCTCGGTTGTAGTTATTGCATTCTCAGTGGCTGGGCTCGGGGCATTAGCCGCCGGCATCTTGGGTGTAGTCTATCTGTTGTTGCCACCCACCATCTCGCCGGAACCCCCTGTCCCGCCAACCCCTGACCTGGGCGCCACCATCACGGCAGCGGTAGCCGCGGCCTGGCCCACACCCACCGCAACTCCACTAGCAGCTTCGGCCGGACCCGCTGCAACACCTCGGCCACGGCCAACCGCTACGCCGAGGCCGACACCCGCCGCAACTCCATTGGCATCTGTGTCCGGGTCCGCATCCGCTGCTACGCCGAGGCCAACACCAACATACCGACCAGCACCTACCAATGCACCGGCGGTGGGCGATTTCCTACAAGTTAGCGCCGGAACCACCCACACTTGCGGTTTGAAGACCAACGGACGAGTTGTTTGCTGGGGCGATAATACCAGCGAATCCGCAACTAATCCTACCCGGTACAGCGGGCAATCTACGCCACCGCAGGGAATGTTCCAGCAGGTCAGTGCTGGGCGTATCCACACTTGCGGACTGAAAACCGACGGTCGGGTGGTTTGCTGGGGCTTTGATAGTTGGAGTGGATTATCCACGCCGCCACAGGGTACCTTTCAGCGGATCAGCGCTGGGGAGTTCATTACTTGCGGCGTGAGGACCGGCAATGGTTACGTTACTTGCTGGGGTATGTCGCCCCGACAGGCAGACACACCGGCGGCAACTTTTCAGCAGGTCAGTGCCGGGAATTACCATACTTGCGGAGTGAAGAGTGACGGTCGGGTTGCTTGCTGGGGTAATGATGCTCACGGACAAGCCTCGCCGCCGACAGGAACTTTTCGGCAAGTCAGTGCTAGTTCCTATCACACTTGCGGAGTGAAAACCGATGGTCAAGTGATTTGTTGGGGGAACAATTTTGACGGAGAGGCCTCGCCGCCGTCGGGGACCTTTCAGCAAGTAAGTACAGGAGGTCAACACACTTGTGGACTGAGAACCGACGACAAGGTGGTTTGTTGGGGCTATGACGCGGGGGGATATTGGAGACCCCCTGCCGATACTTTTCGGCAGATCAGCGCCGGATCCCATCACACCTGCGGAGTGACAACTGACGGCAGAGTCGTTTGCTGGGGGGATAACGAGTACGGAAGGGCCACGCCGCCGTAAAGGGCAACGGTGCTATCCGAACAGAGATTGACCGGCCGTTCGGCCCATTCAACACACGAGGCCATGACCAACAGAGTTGGCACAATTAATTAGAGGAGGTTCCCAATGTGGCCATTTCGTAAGAAGTCCTTACCACCGCCGCCAGCGCTTGAACCCTTGTCCGGCCAATCAGCCGCAGTGATGCGCGTTGTTATCGCTTTGGACAGATTGGCAGGTGTGGCGGACGTAATCCGTCGCCAAACGAAAAACGCAGTGCTTGCTGTTTATCTCGAACAGGTTGGCACTGCCAAAGCGGATTTGGAAATCAGATCAGATGGCGTGTTGGCCCATTGGCGTACTTGGCAAGCCTATGACAAACACGCAAAGAAACGGTCCGAACAGGAACTTTCCGAGAATAATTCCGTGGCTGAGATAGAGCTGCGCATCACCCTGCCAACCAGCCCCATCGAGCAGCACCAAGGCATAGTAATGTTCTTTAACGTGCAGAGTGGGGATGCGCGTGGGTTCTCGCCGACCAGCCTCGTGCCGCCAGAGTACAGATCATGGGATGTTTCTGTGTGACCTATTCCCGGCCAGCATTCCGCCTTGTATGCTAACTCAACGGAAACCTAACAGACGCGACCGAATGGTCAAAGCCGGATGCCATGCGGCTTTTGGTATTATTATAGCCGCAGATGATGCGGCGTAAGTACATCCACCAACAGACGGACTGGCCGGAATTCCGCTGGGACTCTGAAGCGTTGCTTGTCCCGTTGACCGAGTGTTGCTACCGTCAGGGGCTGCTGCTGGGGGCCTGTCGGCCATGGGTTTCCCGATGCTGGAGCGTCTGGCGTTGGAGACGCTGGTGAACGAGGCTGTGAGCACCAGCGCCATCGAAGGCGAAACGCTTGATGCTGGCGAAGTACGTTCGTCATTGGCGCAGCGCTTGGGTCTGGAGTACGCTGGCGTGCCGGTGGTTGACTGTCGTGTGGAGGCATTACGGCCATGATGCTGGATGCCACCCGTGGTTACGACGAACCCATTGACGCAGTGAGGCTCCGACGTTGGCATCAGGGCCTGTTTCCGCACGGCGTTGATGACCGTCCGACTGTGGTCGGCGCGTGGCGGCCATCCGGGTCGGGCGACATGCGCGTGGTGTCTCGTGGACGGTGGGGGCGGGAACAAGTGCTTTTTGTCGCTCCGGCCCCGGAGCGAGTGGCCGCCGAGATGACGGCGTTTCTGGACTGGTTCAACGCGCCATCGTCCCTGGACCCAGTACTGCGCGCCGGTCTGGCGCACCTGTGGTTCGTCACCATCCATCCTTTTGAGGACGGCAACGGCCGGATGGCCCGCGCCTTATCGGAGTTGGCGCTGGCCCAGGGCGACGGTTCCCGCGAGCGTTACTACAGCATGTCCGGTCAGATCATGCGGGACCGGCAATCGTATTACGACCAGCTGGCAACGACCCAAAGCGGCGACCTTGACGTCACGGAATGGCTGCTCTGGTTTGTGAGGCGCCTGACTTTGGCCGTTGCCAGCGCTGAGGAGCAGTTGGATACGGTTCGCCGCAAGGCGCAGCGGTGGCAGACGTGGGGAGCCTTGGACCTCAACCGCCGGCAACGCGACATCGTGAACCGATTGCTGGACGGCTTTGAAGGGAACTTCACCACCGCCAAGTGGGCGAAGCTCGCCAAATGCTCCCAAGATACGGCGTTGCGAGACATCAACGGGCTGGTCGAGTTCGGGGTGTTGGAGCGCAGTCCTGCTGGCGGCCGCAGCACCAAATACGCACTGGCAGACGGCTGATTCCGTTAGTTTCCACCTGAACGCTGCCCGTCAATCTGTAGGCATGTCAGACGACACTGCCTAATCTAAAGTGCGCGAAAGTGATTGCGGAACTGGTAATTGTTTTTCGCACTTCTACGCACGTGAGTAAAATAGGTTCACAATCCCAAATAATTGCCGGGGTTGGACGGCCAGTGATATCGGGCATAGCCCGGTCGAGACCACGCCACCGTCGTTTTGACCTGGTCACATCCCCAGGATTCAGTGAGTTCCAAATCGAACCATTGCCCAGAGCTGCAGATGGGTAGTAACATACGATCAGTCAGGAAATCGGCCCCGCTACGCGAATAGCGGGGCCGGGGTCGGACCACCAAAAGGTAAGCCCGGGTTTCCCGGCTTTTTCACACACTACGAGTGACATCATTTCCGGGACGGCCGGCATCTTACTGCAGCCAATCGCACGACTGCAAGTCCCAAAGCCTCCGTCTCGGATCATCCGACGGAGGCTTTCATGGACCTCATCACCATCATCATTGCCTTCATCATCAGCGTGGTTGGCAGCATCGTTGGAACGGCTCTAATATGGAAAGTCAGGCGTCCATTGACGCGACTGGACTCAACCATCAATCACCATGCCCTCACCCTCTGGCACCGCTGCCACGCCGGCATCACTTCGCGCTGGGCTGCCGTGCGATCCTGGCCGCGACGGGGCGAGACTGTGCCTTACACGCTGAGGCTGCTCATCGGAGCCAGCGCCGCGGTCTGTCTCATAGCCAATCAAACTTTTACACCCACTCCCGTATGGGCTCAGTTCACAGCCATCGGAATCGCGGTGTTTTTCGCGAGCTATGGCCTCTGGATAATCGCCAATACGGTATGGCAAATGACGCTGTCCGGCGCGCAGTGGGCCCACCGCTGGTTCTCATAGGGAGCCTGGACGCTCGACCCGTGCTAAAGTCGTAAACCAGCCCCGTCACCAGAGGTGGAAGGCCATCTCGTAGTTCCAGTTATAAGCAGAAAGGGCCGCGGGCGCGAAAGTTGTAATATTTGCGTTCAATGTGTACAATACTGGAAATGATCAGCGTTTCCAGTATTGGAGCTAAATCATGCCAAATATTGCAACATTGAGATCGCCGGCGGTTGTCGATGCTTTAGCAGCCGTAGACGGTGCGATCACACAGGCGTACGACCTAACTCGTGCTGATCTTCAATCAAAGCGTTTAGACCGCCGCATTGAGAAAACGTGGCGTCCCCAGCAACTGCACCACAACATCAATCAGCAGATTTGCGACGTTGGCGGCATGTATCCCGGTCTGGTGACTGATCTCCCACCGAACCGGCGACGATCACACCACCATGTCATTGTATCTGTGGAAAACGTGCTCATGAGAGTGTCAGCCGTTCCAGCACCCGATCGTACACCCAGGCTCGCCCTCCACAGGAGTCGGTTTGCCATCTGCCAAACCTATTTCCGTATGGGAGAGTCCGGCTTGGAGATTGTGCCGGTTCCAAACCCTTACGACGACGAGCACTCACTCTATATCCACGTGCTGCACGGTCCTCAGCCTGGGGAGCCATCGACGCACGGGTTCACCGTGGTCCGGGTGCTCGATATCGACGATAAGTACCTACCTAACATCATTGATTTAGGTGAACACCTCGCATTGGTCGCGGGGACTCAGACCAACATTGAACATGTGACTGAGGATTTCCAAGTTACTGTGTTGGTCCCGGAGGGGGTGAATCAAATTGCGTTCTGGTAGTCCAGGTTTCGTTGGGCAGCGGCTCAGAGAAGGCAGAGAATCTCGGCAGCTAACTGCGGTCACTCTCGCAGACTTGTCAGGAGTCGCCGTATCGACGATTTCATCTTATGAGAAAGGACACTCCACTCCTAGCCCAGCGGTGTTTGACAAGCTCTGCAATGTTCTGAACTTCAAACCTGCTTTTTTCTTCCGGCCTCTCCAGGATTCGGGACGCGAAATGACGGTGTTTGAGCGTTCTCGGGTTGCTACGACCAAGTCGGCGAGGACTCGGGCCCGACACCGACTCGCTTGGTTGCAGGAAACGCTCCAACATCTCGGCCAGTATGTGTGTCTGCCCGATGTCAATATCCTTAATGTCAAAGACATCGGGGATTGGCGGTCAATCACCGACCAAGACATTGAGGATATAGCAGGTATGGCCCGCAGGTCGTGGAATCTGGGTGATGGACCTATCAGCAACATGACATTGCTGGCTGAAAATCACGGAATTGTCGTCGTGAAGATGGAGATGGGCACCGCCAAGTTGGATGCTTTCTCGACTTGGGACGAACAGAGTGGGCGCTCCTACATCGTTTTGGGCGATGATGGTCAATCGGCCTTTCGCTCCAGATTCAACGTTGGACACGAACTTGGACACCTGATACTGCATCGAGACGTATCAACCGCCGAATTCAATTCCAAGACGTACTTCAACCTCATCGAAGCCCAATCTGACCGGTTTGCTTCAGCATTCTTGACGCCGGCGACTACTTTCTCTGCTGATTTCACCAGACCTACCCTCGAAGTCTTCCGCACACTGAAGACCAAGTGGCGCGTGTCAGTCAAGATGATGGTCCACCGAGCTCAGGACCTGAACATCATCGACAAGGACGAAGCTAGGCGGCTCTATATCGGCTACAACCGACGCGGCTGGAATACCATGGAGCCATTCGACGACGTCGAGCCGTTTGAGGAACCTCGCTTGGTCAAGAGAGTTTTCGAAGCCTTGGATGCCAACAACATCATCGAACGATCTCAACTGGACGCCGCTCTCCCTTTCAACAGAGAGGATGTGGAAAAACTGGCCAACCTGCCGGACGGCTACTTCGCAAAACCAGATGAGCACACGGACGTTTGGCAGTTCATTGATGATCTGACCGCCGAGTTTCCCAAATAAGCTCCGTCATTTTTCTGTCTAATGACGGCGACAGGCGGTATGGCAGACATTTCTGTACGACGATGAGCGACGCCAAAACTGCCACGACTGGGCTTATCCTCAAGGTCAGTTGGAGATGACACAATGATGATAGACAGCGGAACAATATCCACCTTGATTCAGTTCAACACCGCCGAAGTCTGGCGCAAGTCCGGAACCCGATACGTATGTCCCGACAGGAAATATGAAATCTACCTCGAAACTGATGGGGCAATACCCGCCCTGGTCATGGAGGAGAAACAGCAATACGACATGCGCGGGAGACCCATCGGCGGGAGACGCCGTAGGGGATACGCCCGAGTAACGGATTTGACTCCCTTTCCCGGTTACATCAGAAAGGACGGCACACCGAATTTTTGGGTCGCAACACTGCTGGACAAGGCAACTGGCGGCGCAATATCTCTGGCAGACACCGCTCGCGCAACTATGGAGGAAGCGAAGCGGCAAGGCTTGTTGGAGCAACATCCGCCGGTTTCTGGACCATTGTCCATCTGACCTAGCGAACGGCCCGAGTCGCCATGCTGCGGGCCCTCGCCTCGTTCGCATAGATGGCCCACCGCGCATCGACCTGTGGTAAAGTCATAGCCGACCCCTTCACCAAAGTTGGAAGGCCATCTCGTAGTTCCAGTTATAAGCAGAAAGTTTCGTAGATGCCGATGTCGGATGGATGGACAAGTCACCATCCCAACAAACATGTCAATGCGTACGTATACATGGTCGTTGGTGCCACATGAAATTGCTAAGAAAAACGCTTCCCGGATTGGCGTTTACAGCCGTGACCGCTATAGCGTGCAGTCCTTCAAGCACTGGCATCGTACGGATTCAATGCGATGCGTACGGCATCTATTCTCAGTGGCCGGGTAAAGGGATTTGTTTGCTCTTTAATCTGCTCTAGTCTTCCAAGAACGGTTAAAGCCGTGAATAGTCCCCTCAAAGAGGGACCTAGTGGAGCAAACAAAATGAAAACGACTTACGACAGCAAGGCTGGCGTTCTGCACATGTCCGATGGCCGGCCTCACGCGGACGGCGACGAGTGATGCGCAACCCCGGCGCCATATTCCATCTGATCGGCAAGGCCGTGTTGAAGCACTTTGCCCGAAACATCACCCGCTTGCCTGTAAAGTCCACAAAATCTCTGATTTTACAGGCAAGGTCTGCTTTCCTAGATTTGCCCTACTTTTCGGGCAGAGTTTGGACTTTTCGGGCAGAATTCTGACTTTTCGGGCAAGTACGATTTTACGGGCAAGGCCGGATACGACGGTATCTTGTTGGTGCGGTTGCCCAACAATGCGAGTATGCCTATGGACGAGTTCAGATACACGCATAACGCTTTTTCCAAAACCTCTTTACTGGGCTCCACGATAGTAAATCGGCAAGGCGCCCACAACGAACCCAACGCCGGCGTGTCCAGTTTGGCGCAAAGCGTCCGAACCGTGTTGAGACGCATCCTTTGCGGCAGCATCAAAGTACCGCGCTGCCGCCAGTAACTATCTGCCAAGTGCGCTTTCGGCGGCTTGGCGACGATGTGGGTATCCCACTTGGCCGCCATTGACTGCGTTACTTCCGTATCATGCTGCCACAGTGCAACCCGGCCTTGAGCGTCCGGCATCGCCGACCGGGTGAAGGCGTCCCTGATACGTTGACCTGCCGGCCCAACGTTGGCAATGTTGCCCAGAGCGACCGACTGGGACAGTCCGCCATCCCGCAACGCAACGAACTTTTCGCACAGGTACTGGGAGAGAAATTGCACCGCACCCCAATCACCGGCGGCAATCCTGGACTCCGGCCATTCCTGCAAGGTGCCGTAGCCTTGATTCGACACCGTGCCGTTCTCAACAGCCCACGCCACGCTGATTGCCTCCGCCGGCGTTGCCGGGTTCACCGCCAGATTGACTACCCGCGTCGGCGGTTTAGCTCCCTTGCCGGCTGGCCACCGCCGGCAGATTACCAGCATTTCGCCGATATCGGTGTTTTCGGAAAAGTAGATGCGCGCCGGGTCGTGCGACGTTACGACAGTTTCGACGTGGAATCTCTGGGCAAGATGTTGGCGCATACCCGCAGTTGCATAGTTTGTCGCACCCACCATGGGCAGAACCACCGCCATCGTCCCGGTGTCGAGTTTGGCCAGATACTCGCCCAGGTACAGGAAAGGGCCGCCGTTATTGGACAGATGCACGGGCTTATTAGCGAACAGCGCCTTTTCCCGGTCTTTGATCTTGCGCTCGTCCTCACGGCTGAACTGGTCGTGGCGCAGACTGTCGCGAGTAAACGGCGGGTTCATAATCACCAGGTCGGCCGGCTCGGCGGCGGCCATGGTCTCGCCGCTGTCCACCTGAGTCACCGACTGTGCCGCGTTGGGCCAGGGCATCAGCATCGGCTGCCGGTCCAGAAACTCCAGCGATCCCAGGTAGGCGTCGCCGGCGTCATCTACACCCAGGAAAGTGCGCCCGATTTTCATGTTGCGGAACTGCGTGGTGGGCGACAGCAAGCCCAGGGTGGTCGCGGCCATGTGCGTTGCCGTCAGGTTCACGTCGTAGCCGGTGAACACCTGCTCAATCAGCGCGCGGGCGATGCCTTCGTCCACGTCGGTCTGCGGCGCCAGATCGCGGATGCGCTCGGCGGCGGCCATCAGCAGCGTGCCGGTGCCACACGCCGGGTCGGTGATGCGTAGCCTGGCGACGGCGTCCGCGTCCCGCCAATCGCAGGTATCCTCCCGCAGGGCCAGCCCGGCCAGCAATGTCGCTGCGGCAGTAGTAGTGTAAAAGGAACCGTCGTAGCGGGCCGTATCCAGCACGGTGTGAAAGATGCGACCCAGCAGGTCGTGGCGCAGTCCGGCGATATTTTGCGCCACCGCCAGGGCGGCCCGGGCTGTATCACGGATGGCGTCGGCAAAGGCAGGGTCGGGCGGACACGCCTGCACCGCTGCCCGTCCCGTCTCAAAAATCGGCTTGTAGTCCAGCGCCAGTATCAGATTCCAGGCGTCCCGAAACGCCCCGATGGGGTCATCAGCGTCCAGGCATTGGTGCGCCATCTGCGGCGGCCAGGGGCCGGTGAAAGGTTCCGGCGGGTTTGATCTGCTATCCAGTTCGGGTCGCATCTCCGGTAAGTGGCTGTCCAGCCGAGAGTGAAACATCACGGCGGTTGCCAATACCAGCAGGGCGCGCTTGGTAGCCTGGTTCCATTGGCCGCCGGCAGGTCCAGCGTCTGCGCCAGCAGCCGTTTCTGCGTTTCGCTGAGGCGGCGCACGGCCTCGTCCAGGCTGTTGGACAGCGCGGCGGCGGCGTAGTCGGGATTGCCCAGCTGCGCCGGCGTCAACCTTATCACTGAGACCAGTTGGTCCAGATTGCCTTCTGTCCAGTTGGGCGGAGCATCGGCGCTATCGCGCACCGTCCATACGAACTGGGCGTCGGGCAGAGATTGCTCACTGGTGGCGTCGGGATAGCAGACGGCCACCGCGCCGTGGGCCAACCCCTGTTCCAGGCGCCGGTCAGCGTCGCCGATGGCCTCGGTCTGCTTCGCTGCCGACTGGCCATGCTCGCACTCCACCGCAATCACCGCCGGCCCGATGCGTACCTCCACGTCCACACGCCCGATGCCGGCGTGTGTAACCTCCGGTCGTGCGTTCAATCCCCGCTCTCGCAGCAGCCCGGCCAGCCAGACATTCAAGGTTTGTTCGTGTTCGCGGGCGGTAGTCATTTCGGACAGGCCGATTATAGTCGCATTGCGGGTATAATGCTGCTGAGATACGAAAATACGGTCGTGCCGCCGCGCGCGGAACGGCAACCAACGAATGGAGGAAACATAATGGCAGAGCGGATTGGATTCGTCGGGCTGGGTATCATGGGCAAGCCCATGGCCCGCAACCTGATGGCCGCCGGCTACGAGTTGACGGTCTATGACATCGTCGGTGAGCCGATGGAAGAATTGGCTACCGAGGGCGCGACCGCGGCATCCTCGCCCGCGAGCGCGGCGGCGGGCAACGTGCGCACCATCACCATGCTGCCCGACTCGGCAGATTCCGAGCGGGCGATCCTGGGTCCCGACGGCGTGCTTGAAGGCGCCGAGCAGGGTTCGGTAATCATCGACATGAGCAGCATTGCCCCGTCCATGTCCCAGAAGATAGGCGCGGCGTGCGACGAGAAAGGCGTGAAGTTCCTGGACGCGCCGGTCAGTGGCGGTGAGCCCGGAGCCATCGCCGGCACCCTGGCCGTCATGGTGGGCGGCGACGAGGCGGTGTTCGACGACTGCAAGGTCGTATTGGACGTGGTGGGCGGCAACGTAGTGCTCACCGGCGACGTTGGAGCCGGCAACATCACCAAGCTGGCCAACCAGATCATCGTGGCCGCCAACATCGAAGCCCTCAGCGAAGCAATGGTGCTGGCCCAGAAAGCCGGCGTCGATCCTGAGCGGGTGTTCAACGCCATTCGCGGCGGCCTGGCCGGCAGCGCGGTGATGGAAGCCAAAGCGCCCATGATGCTGGACCGAAACTTCCGAGCGGGGTTCCGCATCCGCCTGCACCAAAAGGACCTGCGCAACGTGCTGCAGACCGCCGGCGAGCTCAACGTGCCGCTGCCCGTGACAGCCCTCGTCCAGCAGATGCTCGGCTCGCTCATCAACGACGGCGAGCAGGAAGCCGATCACGCGGCCATCCTGCACTTCATCGAGAAACTGGCCGGCGTGGAGGTGAACCGGGGCGGCTGATATGCTGGCGCGGGCCCGGCAGCAAGTGGGCGATTTTGCGCTGGATTGGGGTGCCCCGATTCTGCTGGGCTTGACCACGGCGGCGGTTGTATGGACGATATGGTATATCACCAAGGCGCCCTGTACGGCTGTCGCCGCGGCCAACGGACTATGCAACCCGGGCATCGTTGCCCGTTACATAACCGTCGAAATCTTGCTGCAATCCGGGGGCGCCGCGCTGGCCGTAGGCGCGCTCAAGGGAGGTTACGACAGAGCTATCATGCGCAGAAAACTCAACGAGGAACGAGAGGCGCGGCAACAAGCGGAACTGGAGTTGATAGAGGCACGCAAGCGCAACGAGGAAAGCACAGCTCGATTAATTGAGCTACGTGAGGAAGCGTTGCGACAAGCTAATGCAGAACGGGAAGAAGCCGTTCGTATGTTCGCCGAGATCATCAACGAATTTCGTGCAGAACGGCGAGAAGTAGCTGAAGAGCGCCAGCAAAACGCCGCCATTCAACAAGCCCTGCTGGACGCTATCCTACAACTAGCGCAGCGGAACGGCAACGGGCGCTCGGAGAACTCCGACGCTTAATCGGGAAACCGCGAGCGGCTCCACTCCAGCGCGGCCCGCAAGCCGCTCTCCTCGCGGATGCGCGCGAACTCGGCGTGCTCCGGCGTCTCCGCCGTGTCGAACTGCGTCATCAACTCCAGGTTGTGATTGAGCGCCGATAGGAACCCCGCCGATTCCAATGCCCGATTCACCGATAGCTTGGTGGTCTTGATGCCGATGGCCGAAACGCCGCGCATCTTCTGCGCCACTCGCTCGCATTCCGCCATCAGGTTGTCGTGGGGCACTACCCGGTTCACCATACCGATGCGCGCCGCCTCGTGCGCGTCGATGATGTCGCCGGTGAGCATCATCTCCTTGGCCAGCGCCAGGTTCAGCGAGTAGGGCGTGATCAGGAACGGCGCGCCGTAGCCCAAGCGGATCTCCGGCTCGCCCAGCATGGCCCGGTCCGACGCGATCTTCACGTCGCACACCTGCACCAACTCGCACGCGCCGCCCAGGGCATAGCCATTGACGGCTGCGATCACCGGCTTGCTCAGGTTCCACACCATCAGGAAGGTATCGATGTTGGCTTTGAGCCGGGAGCGTCGCCCATCCACCGACAGCGGCTCTCCACTTGGCCCGCTGGCCTCGCTCTCGATGTCGAACCCGGCCGAGAACGCGCGGCCCGCTCCGGTCAGGATCACCACCCGCACGTCCGGGTCCGCCTCGATGGCCTCCATCGCCTCGCGGAACTCGGATATCAGCGTCGGGCTGAGGGCATTCAACTTCTCGGGCCGGTTCAGGGTCAGGTAGCCAATGCCGTCCCGTTCCTCATACAACAACGTTTCAAAAGCCATAACGCCCTCCAGCGGCGCGTTCTTTCGTCATTGCGAGGAGCGCAGCGACGTGGCAATCTCGCCGGGGTTCGTTCCCGCCATAACGAGATTGCCACGCTGCGCTCGCAATGACGTCAGAGGTATCCGGGACTACGGGCCAACTATTTCCACGGACTGGATGACCACCGGGTTCACCGGGGTGGAGCCCTCGCCTCCCGGCTGCGTGGGAGCGGATGCGATGGCGTCGATGGTCTCCAGACCCGCCACCGCCTGCCCGAAGATGGTGTAGTTGGGGGGCAACGGGTAGTCGGCGTGCATGATGAAGAACTGGCTGCCATTGGTGTTGGGCCCGGCGTTGGCCATCGCCAGCACGCCACGAGAGTACGGACGCTGCACCGGCTCGTCGGCGAAGCTATAACCGGGACCGCCCCCGCCCGTGCCGGTGGGGTCGCCGCCCTGGATCATGAACCCCTCGATGGTGCGGTGGAAGATTACGTTGTCGTAAAAGCCCTGCCGCGCGAGGAAAACGAAGTTGTTCACGGTGTTGGGCGCTTCGCTGGCCAGCAACTCCACAGTGATCGTCCCGGCCGACGTGTTCAGCACGGCGGTGTAGGACGATGCCTGGTCGATGGTCAGCGGCGGCGGCGACGACCACTGCTTGACGGAACGGCCCTGGTTCACCACGACCTCCGGCGTTGACGCGCCCGACTCAGAGGATGCTGAGCCGGTGTCGGCGATTTGGGTTGCCTGGGGAACCGAGGTCGCCGCGACCGGAGCGACGGTCGTCGGAGCAGGCGCGGTGGGTTCGCCGAGCGTGGGATTGGGAATGAAACCGCAACCGGCCACCACCAGCGCGGCGATGCTCGTTACGATGCAAAGGGCAAGTATTCTGCGTACAGTCATGTGAAGAGGCTCTATCGTCAGTAGGGGCGGGTGATCTTGGCGACTTCTTTGAGGGCTTCCAGCGTGAAGTCGGGGGACTGGCACAGGCCGATGGTCTTCTGTTCGTAGTCGGCAATGGTCGCCACCATGTCGGGGATGCGGTCGGCCAGCTCAAAGGGAATGTTGGTCACGCCGTGCTTGTCGCCGTGCAGCAGGTCGCCGGTGGATACCGTCAGTCCGCCCACGTCGATGGGGATGCCCATGTCAACCATGTGTACGTAGGCGTGGGAAACCGACACCTCTTTGGCGAAGAACTGGAAACCCAACTCCCGCACTTCGTCAAGGTCGCGCACGGTGCCGTCGGTGGCGACGGCCAGAGCGCCCAGCGCCTTGTGGATGTTGGATTGCACCTCGCCCCAGTAGGCGCCCAGCGGCGGGTTGTCGATGTCGTGCAGCACGATGAAGCGCGGTTCCGGCACCGACACGATCAGGTCCCACCAGTCCTCGCGGGGCACGCTGCGTCCCTCGGGACGGTTGGCGGAGATCACGCCGGTTACGGCATAGCCGACGATGGGCGGGAAGTCCTGAAACACGGTCTTGATTTCCGGCAGCATGAAGCCGGCGTTCTTGGGCCGGAAGTTGAACCCCTCGATGGCGTTGCAGATGCTGGGAGAGTCGATCTTGGCAAGGGCTTGCAGGGTGGCGTCGCTGACGGTCTGGTACAAAGCCGGGCCTCCTGGGTTTTGCTAACAGGGTACGCGCCGGCAACGTACCGGCGCGGGGGAAAGGATACCATAAAACGATGGGGCGAGAGCTTGGGGCAAACTATTCAATTAGTCAGTGCGTTAGCCAGTTGAGAGCCGCACCGAACGATTTGGACGCTCGGGGGCTTACCGCGAAAGCGAACCCTATTGGCAGGTTTGCGCAGATCAGCAATATCATCACGATGCAGGCTTCGGTCGTGTGCCGCTACGGGATTGTACCGGAACTTTATTCCATGAGGCAGCAACCTATCAGCGATGGAGGTAACGCTGCGTATCTGCGCCAGGAGTTCACTGGCACGTTTCTTTCCGGTGGTCAACTCAATGGGCGCCACCCAAGGGCCACCGTCAACATCATCGTCCCCACCGACGAACAGGTAGTCACAGTGTGGTTGGCCCGTGGCAACAGGGGATGCGGGATGCTCCATGCTGACGAGCACGTTGGGCGTTGGGACGTCCGAAAGGGACAATGAACAACCGCTATCGTTACAGGTACTAGCGTGGGATTGTGGGTTGGTGTGCGCTATAACTGCATCAACTGCGGTTGACGGCATCACCCCTCCTTTAGACGTTCTATCCGGTTAGAAATTCTCGCGTAACGATTGTAGAGTTCAGTAGTGATCAAACCGGCATCGGATGGGAACTTGCCCACCTCTTCGTCGAAGCACAACTCCTCTACCACCGAACCCTCTTCGGTGGGCTGAAAAGACCAGATACCTAGTTCTTCGGGGCCGAGCGCCAGGTCAGCGCCCTCAAAACCGTGTCGCTGGTCTTCAGGCAACTCCGACATCAGCAGTAGGTTAGCCAATTCCTCCAGCACCCACTCGCTATGTGTGGTGATGATGATGCGGATGCCAGCCTTCACCGCCGCCGCCAGCAGACGAGTGAACTCCACCTGCATGGCAGGGTGAAGGGCCGACTCGGGTTCCTCGATGATTAGCGTTTCGCCCGGCTGGACCACGTGGCGCAGATACAGCACCACCGGCGCCAATTCCGACACCATCGACGATGCGTTCATCAACGGCAGATCGTGGTCCCATTTTTTCGGACGATAGAAGAACGAGGGGTAGCCAACCGGATTGGTATCGATCCAGATCTCACCGTCCAATATATTCCGTTCCATCTTTTCCGACAGATGTTCAACTGATGCCACGGGCTTGGTGCGTGTGTTTCCCAAGCCGACAAGCCGTTCCAGGAAATCGCCATACATCCCAGAAAATGTCGGACGTTGGCTCGCAGAGGCAGGACGAGACGCTCGCGATATCAAAGCCTCCGTCAGAGCTGAGTGCGAACGTACCGCGCCAGCGCGGTCGGCAGGGAGATAATGAGCCAATTTCCCCAACGATCCCACACTGCGAGCCAATGCTGCTCCAACCAGAATACCCAGGAAAATTTGCGCTTTGTTCGCCTTCCTGTCTTCGGTATCATCGGGCGACAGGAAGTACTGCACGAATTGAACTTCCTCGGGCACGTACACTGGCATATCATCCGAGATAGATGCGTGAATGCTGACCCCTTGCTCAGCCATGATAGCTTCGTATCGGAATAGACTGATGCCGCCGGGCTCGTGTTGAGGACCTCTGCAAAGAGAAATCCTAGCATCGGCGCCGCCCGGAAGATGAACCAGCTGCTCGGAATTATCGACAAAAAAGCACCTTACAAGCTCATAGCCCAGGACCATACTTTCGCCGCTTGAGTTGCGGATAACGCGGCGCGCTATCTGTGCTATCGAATCAGGCAACGCTGATTGGTCTAACGAAACTCGATCGGGGCCGGCCTGCGCTAAGCGCACGTGTAATGAATTTTGCCACTCATAGAGTTCGGAAATATCCTCGTTTGACAAACCGATCCCGTGGGCACGTGGCATAGCAAATCCGCCGAGAGCGCTCGTAGTTCTGCTTTCTTGAGAATAGGATGCGAAAAACCGATGCAGCGCGTAAATTAGCGTTGCCAAATACGACTTCCCCGTGTTGCTCGGCCCTACGAACACCGTGAACGGCCGCAGTTCAACACGACCCTCCGCGATGGGGCCGAAGTTGGATACGCTGAGTTCGAGACGCTTGGCGTCGGGCATCGTCGTCATGATGATTGGCTCCGTATCCGGTTGCTCCGCGCCGGCTGCCGTTATTTTAGCAGGCAGTAGTTGACGTCATCACCCCCGGTTGACACCGCCCCAATCCCCACGCAAAATGACGCCATCATGGGCCGCCTGCGCCGCACTTATACCGGAAGGTGACGAAATGGCAGAAATCCTGGGCCTTGGCCTTACGCACTACCCTCCCCTGATCGGGCCGGACGAGGATAAGAACATCCCCCTCAAGCGCACGTTGAATAACAACAAGAACGTGCCCGAGGAGATGAAGAACCCCAGCGCGTGGCCCGAACCCATGCGCATCGAGTACGGCGAGGACGAGGGCTACGCGTCGTCGCTGGAACACCGCGCCCGCCTGGTCGCCGGCTTCCGCCGCATCCGCGAGGAGCTGGACGCCTTCAACCCCGACTTCGTGGTCATCTGGGGCGACGACCAGTACGAGAACTTCCGCGAGGACATCATCCCGCCCTTCTGCGTGCTGGCCTATGACGAGTTCGAGTGCCAGCCCTTTGGCGTCGAGGGCCACGCCGGCCGGCGCAACGTGTGGAACGAGCCGGCGGGCACCACCTTCACGTACAAGGGAAACAAGCAGGCTGCGCGCGACCTGGTGTCAGGGTTGATCGACCGGGGAGTGGACATGGCCTACGCCTACCAGCCGCTGCACCAGCCGGGCCTGGGCCACGCCATCCTGAACACCCTGCTGTACCTGGATTACGACCGCAAGGGATTCGACTACCCCGTGGTGCCCATGCTGGTGAACTGCTACGGCAGCCGCGTCATCCGCAACCGGGGCGGCGCCATCGAGTACCTGCCCGATCCCGACCCGCCCGGGCCGTCCCCCAAGCGCTGCATGCAGGTCGGCGCGGCCACCGCGAAGATGCTCAAGGACTCGCCGTATCGCGTCGCGCTCATCGCGTCGTCGTCCTGGTCCCACGCCTTCCTGGTGGAGAAGAACCACTGGCTGTGGCCCGACGTCGAGTCCGACCGGGCGCGCTTCGAGGAACTCAAGGCTGGCGATTACCAGGCGTGGAGCCGCCTCTCCACCGACCAGGTGGAGGACGCCGGCCAGCAGGAAATGCTCAACTGGATGTGCCTGGCTGGGGCCATGGACACGCTGGACTACAAGCCGGAGATCCTGGACTACGTGGAAACCTACGTGTTCAACTCCAACAAGTGCCTGGCGATTTTCAAGTAGGGGCAACCCTTGTGGTTGCCCGCGTAGGGGCGGGTTTCAAACCCGCCCACACCTTTGGATTCCGGCTTTCGCCGGAATGACGGTTGTATTGATATAGATAAGGAGGTCCACCATGGCGGAAATCCTGGGATTGGGACTGACGCACTCGCCGTCGTTCATCCGGCCCGACGAGGACGGCGAATCATCGCTCAAGCGCACCCTGCGCACCAACGACAACGTGCCGGCCGAAATGAAAAACCCGTCCAACTGGCCGGAGCCCATGCGCATCGAGTACGGCGAGGACGAGGGCTACGCCTCCGCGGTGCGCCTGCGGGAGCGGATGGTGGCCGGCTTCCGCAAGCTGCGCAAGGAACTGGACGAATTCAACCCCGACTTCGTGGTCATCTGGGGCGACGACCAGTACGAGAACTTCCGCGAGGACATCATCCCGCCCTTCTGCGTGCTGGCCTACGACGAGTTTGAGTGCCAGCCCTTCGGTGTGGAGGGCCACGCCACCCGTCGCAACGTTTGGGACGAGCCGGCAGGCACCACCTTCAAGTACAAGGGACACAAGGACGGCGCGCGGTCGCTGGTGTCCGGCATGATTGACCGGGGCGTGGACATGGCCTACGCCTACCAACCGCTGCACGAGCCGGGACTGGGCCACGCCATCCTGAACACCATCCTCTACCTGGACTACGACCGCAAGGGCTTCGACTACCCCGTGGTGCCCATGCTGGTGAACTGCTACGGCAGCCGCGTCATCCGCAACCGGGGCGGCAGCGTCGAGCACTCGCCGGACCCGGACCCGCCCGGCCCGTCGCCCAAGCGGTGCATGGAGATCGGCAAGGCAGCGGCCCAAGCCATCAAGGAGTCGCCGTACCGGGTGGCGCTGATCGCGTCGTCCTCATGGTCTCACGCTTTCCTGACGGAGAAGCACCACTGGCTCTACCCCGACATCGAGTCCGACCGTGCCCGGTTCGCCGAGATGAAGGACGGCGACTACCAGGCCTGGGCACGCATATCCACCCCTCAGATCGAGGACGCCGGCCAGCAGGAACTGCTGAACTGGGCCTGCCTCGTCGGCGCAGTGGACGAGCTGGGCTACAAAGCGGACATCGTGGACTGGTACGAAACCTACATCTTCAACTCCACCAAGTGCCTGGCGGTGTTCAAGTAAACGACCGGCCATACTCCGGGATCGCGTAGGGGCGGGTTTCAAACCCTCCCCTACATCGTTGAACAAACCGCAAACCGTTTACGTGCGGAACGGACGGAAGAACTCGCGCACCTCGTGGGCCAATAGCTCCGGCTCCTCCAGCGCGGCGAAGTGGCCACCCCGGGGCATCTGCTGCCAGCGGCGCACGTCCCATGACCGTTCCGCCCACTCGCGCGGCGGCTTGGCGATCTCCTGAGGGAACATGGCCATTCCAGCCGGCGTCGGGACCTTTTCGCCTTCCGCCATCTCCCATATGCTGCTCTGGTTCTCCTTGTACATCCGCACCGACGAGCCGATGGTCTGCGTGACCCAGTAGATCGTGACGGTGGTCAGCAGTTCGTCCTTGGTGTAGGTGCTTTCAACGTCGCCGTTACAGTCGCTCCAGGTACGATATTTTTCCACAATCCACGCGGCCAAGCCGGCCGGCGAGTCGTTCAGCCCGTAGGATAGCGTCTGAGGCTTGGTGCCCTGGATGTGGCTGTAACCGCCCTCGGACTGCTGCCAGCGTTCCCGCTGGTCCGAGTGCGCCTGCTCCGCCTCGGTCAGCGGACTCGACCCGGCCCCCAGGTAGGGCGTCGGCCGCGTGATGGACGTCAGGTGCACGCCGATCATCTTGTCCGAGTGGGCGTAGCCAAGACGCGACGTTACACCCGCGCCGATGTCGCCGCCCTGGGCCGCGAACTTGGGATAGCCCAGGTTCTCGGTCATCAGCTTGGCCCACAAGTCTGCCACCTTCTGCACCTGCATCCCCGGCTCCTGCGAAGCCTGCGAGAACCCGAAGCCGGGCAGCGACGGGGCCACCACGTCGAAAGAGTCGGCCGGATCCCCGCCGTGGCTGCCGGGATCCGCCAGCAGCGGGATGATCTTGGTCATCTCGAAGAACGTGCTGGGCCAGCCGTGGGTGATCACCAGCGGCATCGGGTTCGGCCCCGTGCCACTCTCCTTGATGAAATGGATGCTCAGCCCGTCAACCTCCGACTTGTAGTGATTGAAGGCGTTGAGCTTCTTCTCTTGCGCCCGCCAGTCGAAACCGGTGCGCCAGTACTCGCACAGCTCCTTGATGTAGTCCAAGTTCGACCCGTAGTCCCAGCCCACGCCGGGCATTTCGTCGGGCCAGCGGGTCAGGCTGAGACGCTGGCGCAAGTCGTCCAACACCTCGTCGCTGATTGCTATCTCAAAGGGCTCCATCGCTCCTCCGTCATTTGGTCGTTAGTTGTCATTGCGAGCGCAGCGTGGCAATCTCGCCCCTACGGTTTGGCCAACGGTCGTTACGCCTCAATCCGGTACACGCGCACCGCCGTGTCGTGGAACGCCGCCGCCCGCTCGGACGCCGAATATCCCTCCGACATCCGCTTGAAGGCGTTGTACATAACATTGTACGAGAACGACACCTTGTCCACCGGGAAGTTGCTCTCGAACATGCAGCGGTCCGGCCCGAACGAGTCCAGGCAGTGCCGCATCCAGTCTCCCACCGAGTCGGCCAGTTCCTCCGAGCCGATGGGCGTCTCCCGCTCGTGCCAGTCGTAGCCGATGCGGGGCATTCCGATGCCGCCCAGCTTCATGATCACGTTGGGACAGGCGCCCACGGCCTCAATCCCGCTGCGCCACTGGGGAATCACCTCGGCGTCCCGGTTCGCGTAGGGGCCGGTGCGCATCATTCCGCCGATGTGGTTCAGCACGATGGTCAGGTCGGGGATGCGCCGGGCGAACTCCGCCAGGTCGGGCAGCTGCGGGAAGAACACGGTGGTTTCCAGGATCAGACCCATATCCCGCAGGACGCGCGCGCCGGCCATGTAGTCGTCCCGCTGCAAACAGCCCTCCACCTCCCGGTTTTCAACCTCCGGATGTGGGTCCCAGCCGACCGAGTGGCGGATGCCGCGGAAGCGGTTGGGACTGGCTGCCTGCAACGCCTCCAGCACGGGCCGCACGCCGTCGCCGAGTTTCAGGTCGGCACGTCCGATGATTGCGGCGGCGGCGCGGGCATCGCCGTGGCGTCCGCTGGCACTCTCGTCGGCGATGGACTGCACGAATTCAATCTCGCCCACGGAGCGCAGCTCCTCCGGCCCGTCGGTGCGGTACTCGGAACGCGCCTCGATGAACACGGTGGAGCGCACGTTGTGGCCGCTGGTGATGTCGGCCACCAGGTCGGGCAGCAGGTACTGCTGGTAGTCAACGGGTTCGGGTCGCTGCACCCAGAAGTGATGGTGCGGGTCGCAGATTGGCAGATCGGGTTCCAGGGTGGGTTCGGCGGTCAGGGCCAGCCATTCGTTGCCACTGGGCATAATCGCACCTCCTGAGCACGAGGTTGGACGACATTGGTAAGAAACGCGCAAATCATAGCACAGGCGCCGCGCTCGGCTCTCGGAGCCACTATCCGGGGGTAAGTCGGCCGGTTGACACGTTCCTTATTCCCCATCACAATAAAGAAAATAAGAAATTTGGATTACCTCGGAGGATTCACATGACCCAAACCACAGCCTACAATGTTGACGCATTCATCGACGATGTGCGCGACATCTTCGACGCCACGCAGGACCCGCTGGCTCAGGCCTCGGGCGTGGCGGAACGCATGGAGCTCCTGCTGAAGACCCCCGGCTGGCTGGAGGAGCGCCTCGAACTCCCCGACGAGGGCGGATTCGGTCGTTATGACCTGCACCTGGACGAGGAATACGGACACCCCGGCGGCGGCTTCTGGCTGATGGCCTCGGTGCAGCGGCCCGACCAGGACAACCTGCCCCACGACCACGGCAACGCCTGGGTGGTGTACGGCGTGTACGACGGCGCCATCAAGCAGACCAAGTGGCGCTGGTTCTACCCCGGCGAGGGCGTGGACTCCATCCAGCTCCAGGAGACTGGCGACTTCACCCAGAAGGACGGCAAGGTTGCCTTCTTCCTGCCCGGCGAGATCCACAACACCCTGAACGTCACCGGCGACCGCGCCGTGGTGGTGCGCCTGGAGTCCCAGAAGCTCGACCGCATCACCCGCTACCAGTACAACCCTGAAGAGGGCACTATGGTAGTGATGGACCGCTAATACCCACCACGCGGTTGCGGCTGGTAACCGTGTGCGACACAAGAGCGCCCTTCCGGCTTGAGGGGCGCTTATTTCTTTGTTGACACTGCCGGATGACCCCCTTACCATCGCCTCAACTGTCACGTTAGGGAGTGATTACAATGGCTTCCAGCGAAATAATCTTTGAAGTAACCGAAGCTATCGAAGGCGGTTACGATGCCCGGGCGCTGGGGTATGGTATTTTCACGCAAGGGGATGACTGGACAGACCTCAAGGCAATGGTGAAAGACGCAGTACTCTGTTATTTTGACGAAGGAACAGCTCCGAAAATAATCCGGTTGCACCTGGTTAGAGACGAAGTGATCGCTGTATGACGTTGCCGCGCGATTTATCAAGAGTAGGCACGTTAAACTCGATACTATCGTATGTTGCTGATTATCTTGGGATGACAACGGCGGAAGTGCGCGGGCAATTGTTCGGACGATAGCGACAGGTCAGCAGGAGCATCGAGACCATGAAAGCATCCTACCTGGGCGCGATGGGTTACGCTCGCCGCCGCGACTTCCCGCGGGCCTGGCCCACGCCGCCCAGCTACAACGACCCCGCAACCTCGGTGCAGAGCTACCAGGACGGCATGGAAGAGTGCGAGTTCGCCGAGGAGATGGGCTTCGAGTGGGTCAGCTTCTCCGAGCACCACTACTCGGGACGCATCGCCACCGGTACGCCGGCGGTGATGGCCGCCGCCGTCGCCGAGCGCTGCAAGACGGTCAAGATCGCCATGCTCGGCCCCCTGATGCCGCTGAACAACCCGGTCCGCGCCGCCGAGGAGCTCACCCTGCTGGACAACCTGACCAACGGCCGGCTGGTCATGGGCTTCCTGCGCGGCACTCCCAACGAGGACCAGGTGTACGGCGTCAATCCCGCCGAGGGTCGGGGCCGGATGCTGGAGGGCATGGACCTGATCCTCAAGGCCATGACTGAACCGGAGCCGTTCTCGTGGGAGGGTCAGTATTACCAGTACCGCACGGTGGCCGTCTGGCCCCGCCCGGTGCAGCAGCCCTTCCCGGCTGCGCTGGTCGCCACCCGCAGCGACGACGCCGTCCTGTACGCCGCCGAGCATCAACTCGGCCTCGGCGTGTCCTTCATACCCGTCGAGGAAACCGGCAGCATCACCGACAAGTATCACGCCTGGTGCGATGAAAACGGGTGGCAGCCCCGGCCCGACCAGATGGTGTTTCGCGGCAGCATCTACCTGGCCGAAACCGACGCGCAGGCCCAGGAGTGGTTCGACCGCCAGGTTGACCAGGGGCGCGCCCCCGGCATGGCGCTGCGCTCGTCGGTGTCCCAGGTGATCCAGGCCACGCGGGCCGGCGAGGAGGTGGACTACCGCAACGTGTTCGCCGGCAGCGCCAGCGGCGACATCGTGGGCGGCGCGCCCGGCCTCACTTTCGTCGGCGGCCCCGACAAGGTGTTCAACGAGATCAAGGCGTACCACGACCGCTGCGGCATGGGCGTCATCGACCTGTTCTTCCAGCAGCCCAGCCTCACCCACGCCGACGTGATGCAGGAAATCGACCTGTTCGGACGCGAAGTCCTGCCCCGCCTCAAGGAGCTGTGACCCGTGGCAACTGTAGAATCCACCAGCACGGTGGTCATCATCGACGGCGCGGCCGGTCAATCCCAGCCGCTGCGGGATGGACTGTCCGATCTCTGGCAAGTGGCAGAGTCAATCGCCACGGCAGGCTCCCAACGGTACGGTTTGGTTGGCATATCCGATGGCGCCAACGCCGCGTTGCAGCACGCCCTGGCGAATCCCGAAACCGTCGATGTGCTGGTGCTGGTGTCGCCCACCGCCATCCGTCCCGCCACCGGCGGTGCCAACGACGCTGCGTCGGAAATAGAAGCCCGCCTGCCCGACGTTCCGTGTCCCACCCTGGTGGTGTTCGGACAGGAAGATCGGTCGGTGCGGCCTGACGCGGCCAGCATCTACCGCGAGCGCATCCCCAACTGCAACGTCGCCTTCGTGTACGCCGCCGGCCACGACATCGCCGGCGACCGGCCCCAGGCCCTCGTCAACCTCGTATCCGACTACCTGGAGCGCCGCGAAACCTTCATCGTGCAGAACCGCAGCGGCGTTATCAACCCTTAGCGCCCGGGGTTGATGTCCCTCCCTGGCGTTCAATTCGGCGGCGGCAAAGGCGGTTTCGCAATCCGCGACGATGCCACGAAAACTTCAGAATCAATGCTATAATGCGCCGGCGGTCTATTGTACAATCTACAAAAGAACTGCATAATTTAAATAAGAAAGGTCGGCGCCGCCGTTTTGTTGCACAGCCTCCGGGAAATTTTCACACTGGATCAGAGTACGGTCAGGACCGGGCGACGCTACTTCAACCTGTTGGCCAGGGCAAGCATGCTGATTGCCACATTGGCGGGCATGTTGTTGCTGAACATGGCATGGAGTTGGTTGACCGAACAGTCGGCGAAACAATTGCCGATCAACGACATGGTTCAAATTCGGCTTGCCCAGGCGGGAATAGTAGTTTTGGTGGGGGTGACGATCGTTGCGCTCCTGGTCAGCGTAAGGGACCTGGCTCTACTCGTTTGGTACGAACTATTGGGCAGGAATGGTAGAAATGAACAACCATGAAATGGGCTACGATTCCATCAAAAGGACACTCCTGCTTCCGGTCAGAGCTTTTGTGGTGGGTTTTCCCCTGGCCGTAGTTTCCGCGACGTTCCTGTGGGTTACGGACTATCCGCCGGACGAATGGCCCTTCATCGCAGGCGTGCTGATAATCTGCCTTTTCGGTGCGGCAACCGTGCTGCAATGCTCCGCTTCGTTTGTTGCCAGGCGATTGAACCGGTACGGCCGCCGCGTACTGCAGCAGCGGGGAATTGACCGCGACACACACGAGACTCCCGCGCCCAATCGCAGGGCCATCGGGCTGCTCTACGCCTTGGCCGTCTGCCTGCTCCTCACCATCACGGCGTGGGGCGCAGCCATGAAACTGCTGATGCTGGTCATGGCGCGCCTGGAAATGCCGCCCCTGGTGGACGGCTTCGGCACGGTGGCGCTCGTCCTGCTCGGCGTTGGCCTGGGTGGGCTGGTGATCGCTTTTGGAATCCCGGCTTCCGTTTTCTACCTGGCCAGCGACGATTCGAACCGTGTGTCGCGGGCGGTTACGCGAGCCCGGGGCGGCGCCCTGAGCGCTCTGCTTGGCATCGAACGCGGGGTGCCGTTCTACGGCGGGCCGGGGTTGTCCGGAGTCAGGCTGCGCAACTGAGGGCGGGCTGAATCACCGGAGCCCCGCGCCGATCATGGTGCGGCTACCGAACCGCCGGCGGCCCGCTGCCCTTCCTGCAACTCGTCAATCTGTTCGCGCGTGCGCCCGTAGATCTGTGGCACGTCCCAGCCGTTTAGGCCGGAGTAGGTGTCGATCTGCGAGCGGTGGTGTACCTCGTGCTCAATCAGCATCATCAGGATGCGCCACCCGCTCAGTGTACCGTCCGTGTCGATCATCTTGATGCGCCGGTTCAGCCACTCCGCCGGCGTTCCGTCCAGACGCCGATGAAACTCGGCGTGGGATTCGTTCAGCGCAGGCGTCCACTCCGATTGCTGTTCGGTACTGGGCACCTCCCAGTCGTACAGCCAGCCCTCGTTGCGGTACGCCCGCGAGAAGTACATCCGCGATTCGCAGATGTGATGCACGATCTGGTTGATGCTCCACGACTTTTCGCCCTCGCCCACCGGCGGCGTCCAGTTCTGCGCCTCCGGCGGCAGGGCCTGGATGTCCCGCAGGGTGCGGCGGTGTATGGAGTCGAAGAAGCGCAGGAACTCCTGCGGGTCGGTCAGCATGGCGGCGTGTCTCCTTGAGTTCCGTTATTGTCGCCGTTGCGCCGGCGCAGGATTTCTTGCAGCCGTTCGTTCTCGGCGACCGCAGCATCGCGCTCCGCACGCGCCGCATCCCGCTGGTCGCGCACCGCGATTGCATACGCCTGTTCCGCCCGCCAATTCCGGTCGTAGGTTTCGGTGGCAGGGTCGTACACCCGCGGCCAGCCGTCATCCCAGCACAGGCTGATTTCCAGCAGCGGGCTGTACACTTTCAGAACGCCGTCGGGATCGCGCGTCTGCGGCAACTCTCGATACCTTCCGTTGACCAACTCGCCGCCCCATAACGGCTGCCCATGATATTGCCCGCCGGAAGGGTCAAAGCGCCAGAACTCAGGGACGCCGATGGCAGCATAGATGCCCGGCTTGCGGTTGACGTCAACCTGCGAGGTGCTTTCGGATGCGATTTCCAAGGCGAAGTCCGGCGGCTTGCCCACTTCCCAGGGCAAGTAGATTTTGCGCGGTCGGATGGCGCGGGCATCTACACCAAAGGCCAGATAGATGTCCGGCGCAATCCGAACGTTCAGATTGCTTGGGTCGTAGCAGATGAAGGTTTCATTATCCAGGAACACGTCGGGACGCTCGTTGAAATCGGTGAACCTCGCGCGGAAAAGGCCAAGGATTTCCACAAGTTCCAGGTTCTGTTCCATTCCGTCTTCCGTTATGTTCTTTACGTCGGGATCAAATTCCAGACTGGCATAGTCAATCTCCCCACCACGGCGGTAGGGCAGCATCGGGGCGGCCTTGGGCGATTTGGGCGTAGCCATCAGAAGCCTCCAGTCAAGCGAATTGTACCATCGCCATAACACCCCAATCCCGATAATCCACAAATCCGGCAAATCCTGGTTCGGACGATTCTCTCGCACCGATGTGATGTAAAATCGGGCATCTCGAATCGCAACAAGAGGCATCCCCATGAAGTACGACGTTATCGTGGTCGGCAGCGGCTCCGCCGGTTCCGTGGTCGCCAGCCGCCTGTCAGAGGACCCCAACCGCTCCGTCCTGCTGCTGGAGGCAGGACAGGACTACCCCAACGCCGAGCACCTGCCCGACGCAGTGCGCGACGGCTATTCCAGCGAGGGCGAAGCCATCGGCTCCCCCGTGTCCTGGAACCTGCGCGGCGTAATCAACGACCAGCAGGGCGAGATCAACATCGCCCAGGGCAAGGTCATCGGCGGCTCCGGTTCCATCAACGGACAGGTGTACCTGCGCGGCCTGCCCGAGGACTTCGAGCGCTGGGAGTCCTTCGGCAATGAGGAGTGGTCCTACACCAGGGTGCTGCCCTTCTTCCGCAAGGCCGAAACCGACCTGGACATCCAGGACGACTTCCACGGCAGCGACGGCCCTATCCCCATCGTGCGCCGCGAGAACCAGCCGTGGCCCGACGTGCAAAAGGCTTTCCACGCGGCCGCCATGGAGCGCGGGTATGCCTACAACCCCGACCTGAACGGCCCCGACTCCGCCGGCATCGGCGCGATTCCTATGAACAACCGGGACGGCGTGCGCATGAGCACGGCCATCACCCACCTGAACCCGGTGCGCCACCGCCTCAACCTGACCGTCAAGGGCAACGTGTTCGTCCGCCGCGTCCTGTTCGACAGTGGTTCGACCGGCTCGCCACGAACGGTTGGTGTGGAGGTCGAGAGCGGCGGCGAGATATTCACCGTCGAGGCCGATCAGGTCGTCCTCAGCGCCGGCGCGCTGAAGTCCCCTCACATGCTCATGCTCTCGGGCATCGGACCCCGCGACCAACTCGACGAGTTCGGCATCCCGGTCATCCACGAGTCGCCCGGTGTCGGCCAGAACCTCTTTAACCACCCCATGGGCAATGTCACCTTCCGCGTCAAGGACCACGTTCAACTCACCGCCAACGCCGGCGCATTGCGTTGGGGCCTGCGCGTAACGTCCGAGCCGCCTTCCTATCCCAGTGACGTGATGCTGCACACTCTGGGCATCTTCAACGTGATGACCGGCGAGCATTTGCCCGACCGTACCGCCCGCATCGCCTGTGCCCTGGAACTGCCCGACGGCTCCGGCTGGGTTCGGCTGCAATCATCCGACCCCACCGTGCAGCCCGCCATCAGCTACCGCTACTTCCACAACGAGAACGATATGCGCCGGATGCGCGACGCCGTGCGTCTGGCCGCCGACATGCTCGAATCTGACGCATACCAGGACGTCATCGACCACCGCACTGCGCCCACCGACGACGTGCTGACCGACAATGACACGTTGGATGCCTGGATCCGCCAGACCGTTGGCACATCGCGCCACGTCTCCGGCACCTGCCGCATCGGCCCCGACGGCGACGCCATGGCCGTAACCGACCAGCAGTGCCGGGTGCGCGGCGTGCAGGGCCTCTGGGTCGCCGACTCGTCAATCATGCCTCAGGTAACCCGCGCCAACACCAACGCCACCGCCATCATGATCGGCGAGCGCGTAGCCGACTGGATCGTAGGGTCGTAGCGTCCGTGCTAGAATGCGGGCCCACGCTGGAAGGTAGCCATGGAACCACAAACCTACGCGCTGATTGGCGCTGCCATTACGATTACGCTTTTTCTGCTGGGCGGCGCTTTTGCGCTGGGCAAGTTGTTCCAGCGTGTGGAAACGCAAGCCGCCGAACTCAGCCGAATAGCAACGGAGGTCAGTCAGCTATCGGCGGACGTTCGGCAACTGTCGGCCGAAGTTCGACGGACTAACGAGATCGTAATCGCCCTCGCGAATCACCGGCATGATGTCGATGGCAATACCGTATTCACCGTGCCGACCAGCAACGATTAGACTAACGGCATTCCGACTACGAATGCCGGCATACGTTTCCTAACGGCCATTGGCGTTTTTCGCGCCAATGGCCGTTAGTCATACATTCCCAACCTATACGGGCGGACACAGGTCGTGTTGCGTCGCCCGCTCGTAGGCATCTCCCACCTGCACCAATAACGGCTCGGTGAGGTGCTTGCCGATGAACTGGATGCTCAGCGGCAGGCCCTCGCTGTTCAGGCCGGCCGGCAGCGAGATTGTCGGCGCGCCGTTGAAGTCGTAGGGGATGGTGAACCGTCCCCACGTCCATTCGTCCTCACCCATCGGCCCGTACAGTTCCTCCGGCGTCACCCGATGCGCCACCCCGGTCATGGACGGACACACCAGCACGTCGATGTCCGCGAAGATGCCGGCCAGCGCTCCGTTGCACTCCAGCCGCACCAGGTTGGCGGCGGCGTAATCCACCGCCGTGTATCCGCGCCCCTTTTCCAGCCAGCCGCGGAACCATGGGCCGTAATCGTCGGCGCGGGACGGGAAGGTGTCCCGGTGCGCGGTGGCAGCCTCCGCCGAGCACAACACGCCCCACGCGCGGGAGTACGGCAGGGTGTCCGGCATTTGGACGGGAACCAGCGTTGCGCCCTGGCTCTCCAGCAGGCGGGCGCCGGCCAGCACCGCCTCGGCGACCTCCGAATCCACGTCGTCGCCGCCGATGTATTCCTCGTCCACGCCGATGCGGACGCCGGCGACGCCTTGCCCCAACCCGGCCAGCAGGTCGGGCACGGGCGCGCGCAGTGACGTGGGGTCGTTGGGATCGTGGCCGGCCAGGGCCTGCAACATGATGCCGGCGTCGGCGGCGCTGCGGGTCATCGGCCCCACGTGGTCCAGCGACTCGCCGAGCGCCAGCACGCCGTAGCGACTGACGCGCCCCCACGTCGGCTTGATGCCGGCGGTGCCGCAGGCCGCCGCCGGAAAGCGTATCGACCCGCCAGTGTCGCTGCCCAGCGAGCCGTAGCACAGGCCGGCCGCCGTGGCCACGCCGGAACCGCTGGACGACGCGCCGGCCCAGCGGTCGGCGCCCCATGGGTTGATGGGAATGTCGAACTCGGGGTTGTACCCGGCCATCGCGCCCTCGGTGAGGTTCAGCTTGCCCAGGATGACCGCGCCGGCGTCATTCAACTTGCGCACCACCGTGCCGTCGAAGTCTGGGACGAAATCGCGCAGAACCTTCGCGCCGCCCATGGTCGCCACGCCGGTGGTGAAACACAGATCCTTGACGGCGATGGGCACGCCGTGCAGTCCGCCCCGGTAGCGTCCGGCGGCGATTTCGGCTTCGGCAGCCCGCGCCGATTCCATGGCCGGCTCCGCCATCACGGTGGCGTAGCTCTTCAGGTCGCCGTCCAGAGCGGCGATGCGGTCCAGGATGGCGCGGGTCAGTTCCACCGGCGAAATCTCGCGCGACGCCAGCCGGCCCGCCACCTCGGTAATGGTCTGGTAGTGCAGAGGCGTATCCGCCATGTCGTCACGTCCTTCTTGGCAGCGTGTCTAAAGCCCCCTCTCCCCTAGAGGGAGAGGGTTGGGGTGAGGGGGAATCTTCCATGAATTTACGGCGCCGGCTGCACCAGTTCGATCAGCACGTCGTCCGGCCCCTCGATGTAGGACAGCCGGGATCCGGTGGGCGTGTCGGTGATGGGCAACACCGTGCGGATGCCGGCCGCGGTGAGCCGCTCCATCTCCGCCTCGATGTCCTCCACGTCGAATCCGAAATGCTCCAGGCCCAGCCGGTTCAGCTCGGCCACGGCGCGCTCGTCGGACGATCCCGGCGGCTTGGACGACACGTTGAGCCGGCAGGCGCCGCCCATCTCCATGCCGATGGTGATGGTGTTGGGCATCACCGTGCGCTCGGACACGATGCGTGCGTTGAAGTGCTTCTCGTACCAGGCCGCCGTGGCGTGGGGGTCGGCGGCGCGGATGTGTACGTGATTGATCCTGTATTCCATTAGTTTCCTCCCTTTCAGGTGTTACGAGAATATATGTTGAGCATGGCAGTGATGAAGGCTTGAGCTTGTTGCCAGGCTTCATCATACTGGACGGCGGTAAGATGCTCCCGGTCAGCGTGGATATGGAGTTTGTCGGCGCTCTGCCAGTTTGTGAACAAAGACGTATCGCCTAGCTCCTCCGCCGCAACTTCTCGCACTACATTGACCTTGCTGCCGGTTGTGCCGGGATTTTCGCCACGTTGGTTGGCAACTGCATTGATGCACTGTTTGGCCGCTTCATACAGGAGCGCGCCGGCGCAGTCGGTGTCATTATCCCGTTCCAATAGTAAATCGGCCTGACGGCGATAGTTGCGCGCTCGGGATTCATGGCGGACGGCTCTTTGCCGGTACTGTTCAGGGGGATGATCGGTTGTCAAAGCACCCCCGGATGAACTGCTCAGCCGTTTCGTAAGCCAAGTCCAGTTGATAACTCTCCAACACTTCCATCTCGGCGTGGTCTTTCAGCAGAGAACCCGGAGAGAGGCCCCCTCTGTAGCGCCACTTGGGCACGGAGCCGTCCGCTTCCAACGCTCTGGCCAGCATAATCAGATCGTCTTCATCCAGGCTCTTGAGCTCCACGCCGTGCGCGTCGGCCAGCGCGGCGAAGGTGGCCTGGGTCGCCTGCCACATCAGCGCCGCGGCCTTGATGTGATTGCCGGCCGCCTGCTCACGCTTGGAGGCGTCCACGTATTCCAGGGGCGTCATTTCCATTTTCGGCGCGCTCATCTCATCCCTCGCGAATCTCCATGATCGTGTGCTTCGCCTGCCGCGCATTATAGCAGCGCCGCCGGTTGCCCCTACCCTGCGCCGTTGCTACACTGGCTGCGTCCTATCGGATGAATACCCAACCGTCGTCACGCTTCTTCAGGAGTGAAACATGATTTACGAAGTCCGCACCTACGACCTCAAACCCGGCGCCGTGCCCCAGGCCGAGGAAGCCTTCGCCGAGGCGCTGCCGCACCGCGAGAAGTACTCGCCCATCGCCGCTTTCTGGCACACCGAAATCGGCCCGTTGAACCAGATCATCCACGTCTGGGGCTACGAGGACATGGAGGAGCGCAACCGCATCCGCGCCGAGGCCGGCAAGGACCCCAACTGGCCGCCCAAGATCACCCCAGGCAACATCCTCAACATGAACTCGGAAATCTGGAACCCCGCGTCCTTCATGCGGCCCATGGGCGGCGACCAGGCCCTGGGCAACATCTACGAAATGCGCGTCTATACCTACGAGAACGGAGCCATGTCCGAACTGCTGCGCCGCTGGGAAGAGTCGCTGCCCTACCGCGAGGAGTTCTCCCCGCTGGCCGCCGGCATGTTCACCGAGTTCGGCGACCTCAACAAGTGGATGCACGTCTGGCCCTACAAGGACCTGAACCACCGCGCCGAGGTCCGCGCCGCCGCCAGCAAGATCCCCCAGTGGCCCTCCGGCGCCCCCGGCCGCGTGAAACAGGAAAACAAAATCATGGTCCCGGCCAGCTTCTCCCCCATGCACTGATCGCCCACACCCCACCCACTACCGTCATTCCCGCGAAAGCGGGAATCTAGAAACGCGACCGGAAACCTACTTTTGCTGGAATGACGGCCACTACACCGACCCAGTGCAGAGCGAATCAATTGAGCGGCCAGCGCACGTGTCACCTGACCCAGTTTTACAAACTACTGGCCCAACTGGAGCGTAACCTCGGCGGCGCACGGCCTGCTGTCGGAGTGCCACGGGCGCATGGACTGGCCCCGGCGCGGCGTCTATTTCTTTAGTGAAACGGACGAAAACCGGAGTGATACTGGACATGGCCCGCGCATCGTTCGCGTAGGGCAGTCAACCAAGCTTTGGGGACGCCTTCAATTTCACAAAGGCACCGTGAACCCTCCGGGAGGCAGTCACCGGGAGTCCATTTTCCGAGAGATTGTAGGTACAGCACTGATCTCAAAGCATGAGTATAACTACCCGACTTGGGGGCAACGCAGTCTGGCTTCCATGGAAGTCAGAGAAATTGAGCGTCCCTTGGAGGAGGAAGTCAGTGCCGTCATCGGTGCTATGCCCTTCCTGTGGCTGGCCGTGTACGACGAGCCGGGACTGGATAATCTGTGCGGCTACATCGAACGCAATTCCATCGGGCTACTCAGCAACTATGGGAAAACCCCGGTTGACTCGCCATCGTGGGGCTGGCTGGGACAATACAGTGCCCGGGAACGGGTCAGGAAATCCGGCCTTTGGAACTCTAACCACGTTGACGAAACTTATGATGCCGGCTTTCTGAGCACTATGGAACAACTGGTTGAACAAACGGGAACAACAAAACCCCCATGGTAGCCAGCACCCACCGCGTACCCGCCATCTTCGCCGACGCCCGCAACGTCCACGCTGACGCGCTGCGGATGCTGGAGGCCGGCGACATCCGCGACGCTGCGGAGAAGGCATGGTGCGCCACCAAGCGGGCTACCGATGCGTTGATTCTGGCGCGAACGGGAGTCGAGCCGTTAATATCTTCCGATATATCCGAAGGGATGGCGAGGCTGGCCACCGACGACTATGCGTTTCGTCCGCTGCGCAAGCGCTATCACATCACGCTGAGCTACTTGTATGGAGCCTGTTTCTCCCTGGGTGTATGCGAGCCGATTGATGAGGTGAATTGCCTCATCCGTCAAACTGCCGACTACATCAACGACGCCGAGAGATTGGCCGGCTATTCTGATGCCGGCTGAATCGCATTGCTCAATGGAGCAAAACTGAATGGTTCCTACCATTACCCGAGTAGCCGCCATCTGCGCCGGCCCGACTGTATAAGAGGCTGCCATGGTCACCGCAAAACCGAAAGGCAAGTACACCTACGAGGACTATGCCGCCAAGCCCGACGATGAAAAGTGGGAACTGATTGATGGAGTTTTGTACCAGATGGCGGCAGGAGCCAGCGCGCGGCATCAGGAAGTGTCCGAAAATTTGGGAGATCTGATCGGAGATCACACTCGCCGGCGCCGGCTGGGCCGTCTTTACCGACCTCGCTTTGACCTGATTTTGCCGGGCGAGACAGCAGTGGAACCTGACCTGATGTTTGTGAGCGCGGCCCGGCGGCGCATTATCACACCACGCGGTTGTGAAGGGCCGCCCGATTTGGTCGTGGAAGTCCTGTCGCCGTCCAATCCTCGCCATGATTTGGAACGCAAGCGGGAGCTGTATGCCCGGCACGGTGTGCCTGAGTATCTGATTCTGGAGCCGTATGAGGAGACCGTGCTTGCCCTGGCGGAACCGGAAGTTAGGGAGGGCCAGGGGTCTTACGGTTTGGAAAGGCTGTATCGCCCCGGTGAGACCCTTACCATCGTCGCGTTTCCTGGCTTGGAAATTGCGGTGGCGGATATTTTCGCCGAACCGTGGTAACCGTAAGGAGGCCGATGAGAAAGTGTAGGGGCGGGTTTCAAACCCGCCCCTACTGGATTCCTGCTTTCGCCGGAATGACGGAAAAGGGACTACGCCGTCGCCCCCTCCTTCGCCTGCTTCGCGGTGTCGATTACGCGCTGCTCGATGTTCTGCGGGACCTGCTCGTAGTGGTCGAACTCGAAGCGATAGGAGCCGCGGCCGCCGGTCATGGAGCGCAGGTCCTGTGAGTAACGCTGCACTTCGGCTTGGGGAACCTCGGCCTCGATGACCGTGTAGCGAGTTTCGGGACTCATGCCCAGGATGCGGCCCCGCTTACTGTTCATGTCGCTGATGATGTCGCCGGTGTAGTTCTCCGGCACGGTGACGTACAGCCGCAAGATGGGTTCCAGCAGCACGGGAGACGCCTTCTGCATACCCTGGCGCAGCGCCTGGCTGCCGGCGATCTCAAAGGCGATGGGCTTGCCGTCCACGGGGTGGGTGCTGCCGTCGTAGATGACGGCTTTCAGGTCCACCACCGGGAAGCCGGCCAGCACGCCCTCTTTCAGGGTGTTGACCACGCCCTTCTCCACCGCCGGGATCAACTCCCGCGGCACGCGCCCGCCCACAACCTCGTTGCCGAACTCAAACCCCTCGTCGCGGGTCATCGGCTCAATACGCAGCAGCACGTGGCCGTACTGCCCGCTGCCGCCGGTCTGCTTCTTGTGGCGGTACTCGGAGTTGGTCACCTGGGTGATGGTCTCGCGGTAGGGCACCACGGGCAGCTTGACGTTCAGGTTGGCCCCGAACTTGCGGGAGATGCGATCCAGGGCAACTTCGATCTGCACTTCGCCCAGGCCGGTCAGCAGGCTCTCGCTGGTCTCCGGGTTGCGGGTGAACTGGAGGCTGGGGTCGTCCTCGACGATACGGGCCAGCGACGTGGACATCTTGTCCAGGTCGGCCTGGGTTGCCGGCATCACCGCCAGCGAGTAAAAACCCTTGGGGAACTCTACGCCGGGCAGCGTCACCCGGCTGTCGTTGGCGCACAGCGTGTCACCGGTCAGGGTGGCGTTCAGCTTGCCGATGGCGCCAATGTCGCCGGCAACCACTTCCGCCACGTTGTCCTGGTTCTTGCCCTGTGGCAGGTACAGCTGACCGAGCCGCTCGGACTCGCCCTTATTGTTGTTATAGACCTCGCCGTTGGAATTGGCCGTGCCGCGGAACACGCGGAACATGGACAGCTTGCCCACGAAGGGGTCGGAGGTGGTCTTGAACACCAGCGCGGCCAGCGGGCCGGCAGCGTCGGCGTCAATGTCGTCGTCGCCGGAGGTGGCGGGCAGGTCGGCCGGCGAGGGCAGGAAGTCGCGTATCACCTGGACCAGCTCTTCGACGCCGATATTCTGTGTCGCCGCCGACACCAGGATGGGCGTCAGGTCGCCGTTGCGGATGGCTTCGCGCGCGCCGGCGGTCACCTCGGCGGCGGTGATCTCCTCACCTTCCAGGTACTTGTCGGCCAGCGCGTCGTCGGATTCGGCGACGGCTTCAATCAGGCGCTCACGGGCGGCGTCAAAATCGCCGACCACGCCGGCGGGAATGTCGGCCGGCGGATCGATCACGCTCACCAGGCCGGTGAAATCCTGCGCTTCCCCAATGGGGAGCTGGAACGGCACGCACTGGTTGCCGAACACGCTCTGGATTTCCTGTACGTTGCGCTCAAAGTTGGCGTTCTCCCGGTCCATCTTGTTGAGCACGATGGCGACGGGCAGGTCTCGACCGCGCGCCAGGTCCCAGGCCCTTTCGGTTCCAACGTCCACGCCGGTGGGCGCGGCCACCAGGATCATGGCCGATTCCACAACGCGCACGGCAGCGACCGCTTCGCCCAGGAACTCGTCGTAACCGGGGGTGTCCAGCAGGTTGATCTTATCGTCGCCTTCGGTGAACCGGAGCAGGCTGGTCTGGACGCTGGCGGCGCGCTTGGCTTCTTCCGGCTCGTAGTCGGAGACGGTGTTGCCATCTTCCACTCGGCCAATGCGGTTGATCACCTTGGCGTTGAACAGGATGTTTTCGGCAAGGGAGGTCTTGCCCGCGCCGCTGTGAGAGAGCAGCGCGACGTTTCTGATGGTACTGGCGGATACAGCCATGGTGACTACCTCTTCCGGTTCGTTGGGATGTGATTTCCCGATTGTAGCGAATCCGCACTATCGGTTGCAACTGAGCAGCCCGGCAGGTACAATCATAGGCCAGCGACCGGCAGCGAGCCGCTCCTTCAGCGACTCCCCCTCGGGACCGGCCGCTCCTTTTATGCCTGTGCGGCGGGCGTCAGATGCGTTCCCAAGCCCTCCGCTCGTCCTGAGCTTGTCGAAGGACGCGCTTATGGTTCGACAAGCTCACCATGAGCGGGGCAGTCAGTGGCGCTGATAACCGGGATCCTGCGGCAGGTCGGTCTGTCGGGCCGCCGCGCCGGCCAGCGCATCGCAGCGTTCGTTGTCCGGGTTGCCGCTGTGCCCCCGCACCCACCGAAATTCGGTGTTGTGCTGCTCCAGCAGGTTGAGCAGCCGCTCCCACAGGTCGGGGTTCACCGCCGCCTCGCGCTTGTTGCGCATCCAGCCGTTGCTACGCCATCGTGCGGCCCAGCCCTTACTGACAGCTTCGACCACGTAGTTGGAATCGGAGAATACAGTGACGTCGCACGGACGGGTCAGTGCCTCCAGGCCAACAATCACGGCAAGCAACTCCATGCGGTTGTTGGTGGTCAGCGCATAGCCGCCGGATAGTTCCTTTCTGCGCCCCTGGTAGTCCAGTATGACGCCGTAACCGCCCGGGCCGGGATTGCCCAGGCAGGCCCCGTCGGTGTGTATGATTACGGCAGGCGAATCGCTCATGCCGACGCGCCGGGCGGTTCGATGCCCTGCTGACTCAACAGGGCTTCGAGTTCGCGGATGCGTTCGGCCTGGGCGGCGTTCTGCTGCTCAGATTCTGCCAGGGCGTCCTGGGTTTCTGCCAGAGCCTCGGAGGTCTCGTCCAGGTTAAGCAACCAGGTTCCAGTTGCCGGGTCGTACAGTTTCAGCTCCAGCTCTGACCGGACGCAAACATCCAACTCCAAGACTTCGCTGTGGCCACGCAAAACGCCGGCGTCGTCCTCTCCAACCTGGATGGCCTGATACTTGCCGTCAACTAATCGATCCCCCTCCAAAGCGGGAGTGAAAAGCTTGCCGGTGGGGTCAAAACGCCAGTATTCCGTGACCCCCAGGCCAGCGTAAACGTCCCGCTTCTCAGTCACGTCTCGCGAGTAAGTGCTTGGCGAAGCAATCTCCATCACAAAGTCGGGCGTCCTGCCGTCTTCCCGCCAGACGATGTAGGAGTCTCGCGGATAATCCTCCACGCCAAAGACCACCATCACGTCGGGAGCCACGCGAACTTCGCAGTCGTTCATCCGGTAGTACAGTAGCAGGTTGCCGGCTACGAACACGTCAGCCCGGTCGCGGTAGCGATACTCCAGTACGTGAACCGTTTCGGTCAACGGAGTGAATTGCAATTTTGATTCAGCCAAAGGTTCACCGTCCGAGCTGGGATAAAAGATGTCGGGGTCGTCCTCAGAGAGTGGACGGTTCAGCCCGTCTTGGATGAACTTTTTGATCCGCTCGGCGATCACCTGCCGCTGGTCAACCTGGGGTGTGGTTGAGGTGGTCATGTTGCTTGCTCCAATAGCCGCTATGCGCTGGGATGGCGAGCCACGCACTCCATTATAGTGCGGGTCAGGCCGACGCACTTGTCCCGGACTTTCACGGTCCATTCGTCCTGCACCGCGGCCTTCCACGGCTCCGAGTCGATCACCGACGGGCCGGTGATGCGGTACATGGCGGCGTACTTCTGGAGGCCGTCCAGGTTGGTGGTCTCCACCCGATAGCGCCGCGCGCTGACCACCCCGTCAACTTCGCACAGGCCGGGCAAGTGGACGGTATCGTACAGGTGGTTGAACTCGTCCTCGGCGTCGGCGGAAATGTCGGTCTGCACGATGAATAGATAGCCTGCATCAGCGGAGTCGTCGCCGGCGTCGGCAATGCGCCTGAGGATGGTATGCGTGCGGTTGCTGGCGTGAGGCCGGATCTTGCTGGCCCAGTCGCCCTTCTCGCTCTCGACCTGCCAGCCGGCGGAGGTTGGCACGCCGGGATCGTCGATGCCATAGAGCGCGGCGTAGCGGGCAAACTTGGGCGCGTCGGTGGACTCTAGCAGGAAGCGATCGCAGGAATGAACGCCCGGAGCGTTGCAGATGTACTTGGCGTGCTCGGTGTCATAAACGCGGTTGAAGTCGGCTTCGTGCTCGGCGGGAATGTCCATCTGGACGAGATATGCGTAGTCGGGCATGGTGGACCTCCATGGGGTTGGTAGTCAGTCACTGCGGACGTTGGTGAGGATATGGATGGCAAGGTCGCGACGGATGTCGTCCGGGGTTTGGTTGAAGTTTGCAATCGTGGTTTCAGCCCGGTCGATTAAGTCGGTCACGTCTGTGGCGGAGAATTCGCTGTGGGGATCGTAGTCGGCGGAATGGCGCGCACGCTGAACGTCGGCAAAAGCTACTCCGAATCGGCGAATTGCTCCTGGAAACCTGCCGCCCTGGCTGGCGCTGCTTAGTTTGTTACGGGTAGGGCGATGGTCGGCGGCGCGGTAAGTTTGTTGCCAGGCCCAACGCTGTTGATCAGCCGGTGATGCTCCAATCAGGGTGTTGGCGTTGCTCAGCGCTAGAGTATGGAACATGGCATAGTAGGCGCAACTGACGGCGCGACGCAGCTCGGTTTGAGTAGCTGAATCACGCTCACCTGCAATGACACCGCCAACCAGGACGCGGGCCAGGGCGATTAGTTCGAGCGGATTCATTTGAGCAATTTCTCATGCATGAGATCCCATTCCCACTTGGCGACGTAGTGCTGATGAACGCTCAGATTGACGCCTAGCTCATCCAACTCCGGCTCAATGTCTAATGGTAGGCCACTGGTGCGGGAATGGTCCATATAGGCGTAGTCCCCCTCCCACACAATCCACGCCTCCAGGTAGTCCTCCCCATACCAGTCGTCGTACCGTTGCCGGACGATGACGGGGTCGAAGTTGAGATGGGGCTGAAACCAGCCGTTGAGGGTATCACCGATGATGGTGGCGACCTGGTCGGTGATGTCTTTCGTAATCGTAGCCATAACGGTTCCCCCTGGCGGTTCGTTTTGGCATGGTATGATCTCGCGCAGCCTGGCCACAATGACGCACCGCCGTATGTCCCGCCATTATTCTTGCAGGTTGCCAACCATCATGCAAACGAATGACGCTGAAACGGCAGAGCAGATTGCGGCGCTGGACATGGTAGTACCGAAGTTGGAGAAATTGGAAGAGATGAACGACGTGGAACGGATTGCACAAGTCAAAACTTTGGAAAATTTCTCTGGCGACGTACGCCTGAAAGAATTGGGCTGGCTCTATGAAGAACAGCGTTCCGAATTTGATGCCCTCGATTTCATCGGCCGGTTGAGATTGGAATCAGGCCGTGCGCTGTGGGGATGGGAAGAATTCCATTCTGGTGTCCTGGCCTGGCTTTTGGACCCCAAGCAGAACCACGGGATGGGCGACAGGTTCCTCAGCGGTTTTCTAACGTGCGTTGGAATGCAATCTATAGACCACTCCGCAGACTGGTCAACGGCGAGCGTGCAACAAGAATGGTGCAACGAGGTAGATGGGCAATGGGGATACCTAGACATCCTGATTGTGAATGAACGTGCGCGGTCCCTTTGCGCTATCGAGAACAAAGTGTTTTCCAGCGAGCATAGTGAGCAACTTACCCGCTATCGCAAGGCACTGGAAGAGCGTTACTGCGGCTACAAGAAGAGGCATTACATATTCTTGTCACCCAGAGGGGTGCGTCCTTACCGAGAAGAGGAGCAGAAATACTGGGTGCCGGCCTCTTACGCTACGGTTCTAAAGATCGTCCAACAGATAGTAGAGGACAAAGACAATCCAGCCAAAGAGGATGTCCGCGCTTTTTTGTCGCAATACGCAACTACGCTGAGGAGGAACATAGTGCCCGATACGAACACGAACATCAGGGAAATGGTCCGGACGATTTACTCGGAGCACAAGGAAGCGATTGACCTGATCGTCCAGTACAAACCTGACTATATCGCTGAAATGAAAGAAATGTTTCGAGCAACAATCAAGCAGCAGCCGAAATGGAAACTTGATTGGGAAGGAGTGCGGGAAATCGTTTTCTTTCGCTCTGCTGATTGGGACAGCTTCGAAGTATTCAAAACGGGAACGGGTTGGGGGAATCCGGGGTCGTTGGTGACCTTTGGATTCGACCTCAGAGAGAACTGCCCTACCTTGATATTCACGCTAGGCCCGGGGTCAGACGAACACGTCAGAGAGAAAATCCACCGGTCGGCCAACCGTGTTCGTGGAGAGTTGAGAGATTCATTTACGCGGCTGGACGTAAAGGGTCCGATATTGGACGATTCAGCGGTTGACAACTGGATGGACGAAGAAGCCACCCGCGCCAAAATCGAGGCATGGGTAAAAAACTTCGCCGAGAACGAGTTCCCGGCGATGAACGACGTAATCGTAAAATGCCTCGAAGAGTACGAGGCAGAGCAGAACGGCGGCTAATAAGTCAGCGCGTCCGCCGTGCCTTCGGGTAGCTCCACCGCCAACGCCTGCAATGCGTGGGCTAGGCCGTGGTAGTAGGAAACCACCACCAGCATGTCCACAATCCCGGCGTCGCCCAGGATGCCGCGCACTGCCTCGAACGTGGCGTCGGAGACGCGGTGCTGGCGCAGCAGCTCGATCACGAAACCGGATATTGCGGCGTCATCCCCCGACAAGCCGTTGGGCGCGCGGTACTCGTGGATGGCGGCGATGTCGGCGTCGGTGAGGCCGGCGTTGCGCGCGGCGGGCTGGTTCACCGTCCATACGTAGTGGCCGCACGCTTCCCGCGCCGCCGTCAGGACCGCAACGGCTTTCACCCGGGGAGGGAGCGGCGTCTCGAAGCGGACGTAGCCGCCCAGGTGCGCGAAGTTGCTGGCCGCCTGGGGGTTGTTGAGGATGGCGGCGTAGTTGCGCTGCACGCCGCCGCGTGAAGTTTCAATCTCGTCCCAAACCGCCTGTCCGGCGGCGTCCATGTTGTCTCTGGTGGCGAAGGGTACTCGGGCCATGATGCTTTGGCTCCTTGCGGGTGTGTGCGTATCCGGGTGATATTGATACCGGCGACGATTTAACATCGCCGCCGGCAATTGGCATCTATGCCGTCAAAGGGTTAGCCGCCGTTCTTTTCCCACAGCTCTTCCAGGATGGCGCCGGGGGACATGGGGAGTTGCTCCATGCGGACGCCGATGGCGGCGTGGATGGCGTTGGCGACGGCGGCCATGGGAGGAACTATTGGCACCTCCCCGACGCCCCGCACTCCGTAGGGGTGGCCGGGGTTGGCCTTTTCCACGATGATGGTGTCGATCATCGGCAGGTCCAGGCTGGTGGGCATCCGGTAGTCCAGGAAGCTGGAGTTCACCATGTCGCCCGAGTCGCTCATGAAGTATTCCTCGTTGAGCGCCCAGCCGATGCCCTGCACGGCGCCGCCCTGCATCTGGCCCTCCACGTAGCTGGGATGGATGGCCTTGCCGGCGTCCTGAACCACTGTGTAGCGGAGGACGTCAACCTTGCCGGTATCGGGGTCAACTTCCACGTCCACCAGGTGAGTGCCGAACGCGCCGCCTTCTCCGCCGGGGCTGACGCTGACCTGGGCGGATATGGGGCCGCCGGTGCGACCCAACTGCGAGGCCAGTTCCTTGAAGGACATCTGCAAGTCTTCGTCGGAGTTGTGCTTGAAGATGCCGTCGGCCAGGTCAATTTCCGAAGGGTCTTTTTCCCAGATCTGGCCGGCGCGGTTGATCATCTTGGTCTTGATTTCCTGGGCGCACTCGTAGGCGGCCCAGCCGGTGGCGAAGGTAGTGCGGCTGCCGCCGGTCAGGAAGGTGTATCCCACCGAGTCGGTGTCGCCTACCTGCGGGCGCACGTCTTCGGCCGGGATGCCGAGGACCTCGGCGGCCTGCATGGCGATGGACGCGCGGGAACCGCCGATGTCGGTTGAGCCCTCCACCAGGCCGATGGTCCCGTCGGCGTTGACGCTGATGCTGGCGCTGGAGGCCAAACCGATATTCATCCAGTATCCGCTGGCGACGCCTCGGCCGCGGTTGGGGCCGGACAACTCGGATTTGTAGTGGTCGGAGTCCTTGGCCGCTTCAAGGGTTTCGACGTTGCCGATCACGCGGAACTGCGGGCCGTCCACCCGTCGGCTGCCTTCCTTGCTGGCGTTCTTGAGGCGAAATTCCAGCGGGTCCATGCCGCACTTGGCCGCCAACTCATCCACGACCTGCTCGCCGCCGAAGGCGGAGATCGGCGCTCCCGGAGCGCGGTAGGCGAAGGATCGTGGCTTGTTGGTGACCACGTCGTAGCCTTCGACGCGCTGATTTTCCAGATCGTAGGGTGCGAACACGCACTGCGCTCCGGCGGACACAGGAGAAGCGCCCGGGAATGCCCCCGCCTCGTAGATCAGCACCGCGTCTGCCGCCACCAGGGTGCCGTCCTTCTTGGCGCCCATCTTGATCTTGACGTGGGCGCCGGCGGTGGGTCCGGTGGCCTCAAAGGTTTCGGTGCGGCTCATCTGCATCTTGACCGGGCGGCCCGTCTTCTTTGAGAGCAGCGCGGCAATCGGCTCCAGGTAGATCGGAATCTTTCCGCCGAATCCGCCGCCGATTTCCATGGGCACGACTTTGATCTGGGATACGGGCACTTCCAGCACGCCGGCCAGGGCGTCGCGGGCCACGAAAGCGCCCTGCGTGCTCGTCCATACCGTCAGGTGCCCGTCCGCGTTCCATAGAGCTGATGCGTTCTGCGGCTCGATGTATCCCTGGTGTACCGTGCGGGTATCGAACTCGCGCTCCACGACGTAGTCCGCTTCCGCGAACGCCTTTTCGACGTCGCCCTGCTCGTGTACGAAGCGATTGGAGACGTTGCTGTGCTTGTCGGTTTCTTCGCCCAACTCGGTGGTGGTCAGGTCCTCGTGCAGCAACTCGGCGTCGTCCTTCATGGCGTCCAGCACGTTGGTGCTGGCTTTCAGGACTTCATACTCCACCTTGATGAGCGCGGCAGCTTCCTCGGCGATGTGGGCTGAATCGGCGGCGACGCCCGCTATGGGGTGGCCGCGGAACAGGGCCTTGTCTGCGGCCAGGACGTTATTGCTGGCGGCGCGTGCCGACATCGGAGGGTTGTCCTTGCCGGCGATGGGCAGGTCGGCGCCCGTCACCACGGCGCGGACGCCGGGCAGTGCCTCGGCCGCGGAAGTGTCGATGGACTTGATCCGTGCGTGGGCGTGGGGGCTGCGCAGCACCTTGCCGAACAGCATCCCGGACATCTCAAAGTCGGCGCCGTACTTGGCCCGGCCGGTAACCTTGTCGGCTCCGTCGTGGCGGATCGGCCGCGTACCGACGACATTGTAGTTGGTATTGGAAAGGACGATATTCGCCATGCGGCACCTCGTTGCTAGTGTTTGTCTCGGCTGATTTTAGCATAGCCCACGCCATGCCCCAACCATTGCAATAGCACTTCAATTGATTCACATTCGTCATTCCTGCGAAAGCAGGAATCCAGAAACTCCTATGGTCAGGGAACGTTGCAGTTCGGAAACGCCTCCGGATTCCGGCTCAAGGCCGGAATGACGGGTAAATGCCAACGCGCTCCAGTGTGATTCACGTCAACGGCAACGGCGGTTGCCACCACTTGCCCGTGTCGTTCACCGTGATGGAGTCCACCCACTTGACCCAGTCGTAGCCGCGCTTGTGAGGTTCCACCATGCGGGCCGGGAAGCCGTGCCCCGGCGACAACGGCGCGCCGTCAACCCGGCTGGCCAGCATCGCCCGCGCCGACTCGTCCAGCGAATAGCGGCGGAAGTAGCCGGTGCGGGAGCGGATGGTAATACTGGACGCGCCAGGTCTGGGTTGAGCGCGGGCCAGCAACTCACTCACCGGGATTCCCTCCCACTGCCGCGTGGTATGCCAGCCGCCCGTGCAGTCCAGGGTGGCGGTCAAGGCGTTTTGCCATTCCTGAAGCTCGGCGATGTCCATCTCAAAAGGATGGTCAACGTAGCCGTCCACCCGCAGGCGCCAGCTTGCGGCGTCAACGTAGGGAACCTTGTCGTTGAGCCACATGGTGACCGGGAAGTCCGCGCCGTCCTCCGGGAATGAGCCGGTGTAGCGGCGTCGCGCGCCCGGTCCGTCGGACAGGATGCCGGCCAGTTCGGCGGTGCGCCAGAGCATCAGGCCGGCCAGAGCGAGGCCGCCGGCGCGCAGCAGGTTGCGACGGTCGGCCAGGTAGCGCGTCCGAAAGCTGATCCGGTGGCGGAGAGAATGCCAGACCAGCAGCGGTATCAGCATCCACGCCAGGTTCATGTGGATGGTAGTGCCGGAGAAACCCAGCCAGGAGTAGCTGCCGAAGTGACTCCAGGCCAGGCCCAGCCCCAGCACGACCAGCAATCCCGCCAACAGGATCAACGACCAGAGCATTTCCCGCCCCGAACGCCGCCAGTTGTAACCCGACTTCAGCGAGCCGAGGATGTTGCGGGATTTCCAGACAAACAGGGCGAGAATCGCAAACCCGAAAACCCGGTGCAGGTGCATCGCCGCAATCCACTCCGGGTTGTTGTGAGTCAGCCCCAGGTATCCGGTGACCAACTCCGCCGCCACCAGGACAATCAGCGCAACGTTAGCCCACGGGAAACGCATAATTGTAGGTAGGAGTCGCCGCGCCCGTCCTACACAATGGTGAAGCCGGTGTCGGCAGGCGGGCCGTAGGCTTCGACGATCCGTTCCCTAGCGTCTTTCGGTAGGCGCGTCAGCTTTTTGGCCGCGCTGTCTTTAATGCGGACCGAGTAGCTCATTGCGGACCTCGTCCCAATCCAGAACCGGGTCGGAGGGGTCCATCAATCGCTCCACCGCCACGGACAGATGGTCAAAATCCTCAAGGTACTGCTCCACCGCTTGGCGGACTATTTCGGCCCGACTGCGTTTAAGCGCTGCTGCTGCCGCATCAAGGGCTACAGCTTGTTCTTCCGGCAAACGCACGGTGATTTGAGTTGACATCAAACACCTTCCAGAATGTCGCTGCGATTCAAATTATGCTAACGACATCAGCGAGACTACGATAATGTCAAGCGTAACGACGGCTTGTCAACGCCCCGATTGCAACGCTGCCGATTTACGACGGCGAATTACTGGAATGGCGGTTTGGGCAGGCTGGATACACGAGTGGCGGTGATCTGGCGGGAAGGTTCACAGGTGGTTGCTCCTTTGAGGTGGTCGGTGGCTGGTTGGGTTTGAGGTTGCCGGTCTGCCAGAGGTGAGGGTTGCCAGGATTCGGTCGCTGTCAGCATACGGCCGGATGGGCACGCAACTATTTGACTTACTTTTTCGTGTACTCGGCGCGCTGGGTGGCGCGCTTGCGCGCGGGCTCGGACTGTCCCGGTGACACCAGTGGGGCACGCGCCGGTTAGGAGTTAGGTCTTTGAGCGGCGTTGGCCACCTGGGCCGGTTGCGATTTTTAGTCTGACGGGGTTGGCCGTGAACGACCGGACGGTTGGCTGGTATCACCTCTGGCTGGCTATTGACCGGGTTTTGTTGTGCACATGATTATTATGGAACATGGGTTTGAGGATGGCAAGGGGCGGGTGTCATTTGTCGGTTTCGCGGTGTTGCGCTATCGGCTATACTCTCTGCGGCCTGACAGCATGCCCCGTACTATGCCATGACCACCCGCATCCTAATCACCGACTTCGTTTGGCCTTCCACCGCGCCCGAGCGGGAGGCGCTGGCGGCTGGGTTGGGCGATAGCGTAGAGGTGGTAGAGGCGCCGGATGGGTCGGAGACGACGTTGGCGACGCTGGCCGTTGATTGCGACGCCATCATGACGTGCTTCGCGCAGGTTACGCCGGCGGTGGTGCGGGCCGCCGAACAGTGCCGTTGCATCAGTAGGTATGGCGTGGGTGTGGACAACATCGCAGTGGACGTGGCTACCGAGCTGGGCATCCCCGTAACCTACGTGCCTGACTACTGCGTGGATGAGGTCAGCGACCATGTGATGGCGCTGCTGCTGACGTGGAACCGACAGGTCGGCTTCTACGACGGCATCGCCAAAGCCGGCCGCTGGGAAGGCACGCCGTCGCCACACCCGTTGACCCGGCTGCGCGGCCAGATCATCGGCGTCGTCGGATTCGGACGCATCGGGCGGATGGTGGCGGACAAGGCCCGGGCCTTCGGGCTGTCGGTATTGGCTTACGACCCCTACCTCGCGGCGGACGCCAGCCTGCCGGGAGGCGTAACGGCGGCATCGCTGGACGACCTGCTGGCCGCGTCCGACTACGTGACGGTGCATACGCCGCTGAACGATGAGACGCGCGGTCTGATCGATGAGCGGGCGTTCGGCCTGATGCGCTCGTCGGCGTACCTGATCAACTGCGCCCGCGGACCCATTGTAGATGAGCCGGCGCTGTATGCCGCCCTGCGGGACGGCAGCATCGCCGGCGCCGGCCTGGACGTGATGGAATCTGCGTCGCCGCCGGCAGACCATCCCATGTTTGCGCTGGACAACGTGATCGTCACGCCCCACGTAGCATTCCTGTCGCAGCAGTCGGTGCTGGAGCTGGAGGTGCGGACGGCCAAGGCCACGGTGGACGTGTTGCAGGGCCGGATGCCGGAGTTCCTGGTGAACCCAGCGGTGTTGCCGCACTCGCGAATCGCTCTGGCGTAAGATAATGGCTGTCATTGCGAGAAGCACAGCGCCGTGGCAATCCCGTCAAAGTACCACTGATCCTTGCTTCAACGAGATTGCCACGCTACCCTCGCAATGACAACAGGAGGATGATTTGGCTACAGCAGGCTTTACTATCAGTTACCTGGGCACCGGCTCCGGCGGCAGCACCCTGCGGAACCACACGGCGATGGTGCTGGACTGCCCCGATGGTGAGCGCATCCTGCTGGACGCGGCGTCCGGCAATACCGTTTTGCGCCATGGTGAGCAACTGGGCATAGCGCCCACTGACTATGACCACTGCCTGCTGAGCCACAGCCATCCCGACCACTGCGAGGGGCTGCCCCACATCGAGATGCAGCGCAGCCGACGGAATCCGGCGGAGTCGCCGATGAGGGTGTACGGGTCGGAGCGGGCAATGTCGGATCTTTCGACTCTGATGGCCTACCCGCAGCGTGGCTTGACCGTGGAGGCTGACGGCGTGCGACGGCGCGACGGCAGGCTGGTGTTCATGCTGGAGCCCACCGAGCCGGGCGACTGGGTGCAGTTGACGCCGACCGTGCGGGCCAAGTGCGCTCCCGTTGACCACATCGGCGGCGCGATGGCGTGGCGCATCGAGTCGGGCGAACACGCTGTGGTGTTTTCCGGAGACACGCGGTGGTGTCCATCGCTGGCGGAGTTGGCGGAGGGAGCGACGCTGCTGATCCACGAGGCCCTGTGCGTCGAGGCGGAACGCCACCGGGCGGAACAGACGGCGCACTCCACGGCGGCCGAGGCCGCGCGCATCGCGCAACTGGCCGGCGTGCAGGCGTTGACGCTGACGCACATCGACAACGCATACCACTTGGACACCGAACCGCTGGTGGCTGAGGCGCGGTCGGTGTACGACGGGCCGGTGTCGGTGGCGTTCGACTGCTGGCAGCAGAGCGTCTAACCGGATGGATTCAGGCATCCCCGCGTCTGCGCCCACCATCGGCGGATGGTGGTAAAATTGCCGCCGGTAAATTCGCCCCCTTTTCAGCGAGCCCATAACCGATGCACGTTCAAACAGCCGCCCCGCCGCACCCCATACTGAGAGCGATCAACTTCTTGCAGGAGTTCTCCTTGCCTTTGATCGCCGGCGTGATCTTGGGACTGGTGGCGGCCAACGTCAACCAGCACTGGTACGAAGTGGTGGTCGATTTTCACCCCCTCGGGCATGGCGTTTACGTTTTCGGACACGCGCTGACGCTGCATTTCATCATCAACGGGATGTTCATGTGCCTCTTCTTTGGCATCGCGGCCAAGGAGATCACGGAATCGACGCTGCCCGGCGGGGTGCTGAATCCGCTGCGTCGGGCCATCAACCCGCTGGTCGGCACATTGGGCGGCGTTGCCGGCCCGGTGGGGCTGTACTTCGCGTTGGCCTACGTCTTCTACGGCGGCAGCGATGATTTCAGCGCGGTGGCCAACGGCTGGGCGATTCCCACGGCCACCGACATCGCGCTGGCGTGGCTGGTGGCGCGCGTGGTGTTCGGGCCGCTGCATCCGGCGGTGAACTTCCTGCTGCTGCTCGCCGTGGTGGACGACGCCATCGGCTTGGTTATCATCGCGGTGTTCTACCCGGACCCGCACCATCCCGTGGAACCCATCTGGCTGCTGGCTACTGTGGGCGGCATGGCGGTGGTATTCATCCTGCGCAAGCTGCGCGTCCGCTGGTGGCCGGTGTACATCCTGACCGGCGGCTCCCTGTCATGGGTTGGCCTGGCCGGCGCGGGAGTGGAGCCGGCCCTGGCGCTGGCGCCCATCGTGCCCTTCATGCCCAGCGCGCCCCATCACACTACGACGGAAGCAGAGCACGACCACGCGCACGAAACGATGTCGGCGCCGCATCCCCACGCCACGGCCGCGGAGCACGAGGGACACAGCGTGCTGGAGCAGTTCGAGCACCACCTGAAGATGTTTGTCGATTTCGGGCTGTTCTTCTTCGCGTTCGCCAACGCCGGCGTGGCGTTCTCCAGCATCGGCCTGGTGACGATGATGGTGCTGGTGTCGCTCATCGTGGGCAAGGGCATCGGCGTCGCGCTCTTCTCGTGGCTGGCGTCGAAGGTCGGGTTCCCGCTGCCCGACGGGATGGGAGTCCGCCACCTGGTGGTGACGGGAGTGATTGCCGGGTTGGGGTTGACGGTGGCGCTGTTCGTGGCCGGCAAAGCCTTCCCCGGCGACTCGCCCTTCCAGGAACCGGGCAAGATGGGCGCGGTGTTCAGCATCGTGGCGGCTCTGGTGGCCTACGTGCTGGGCAAGGTGCTGCACGTGCGGCAAGAAGGACTCTCGTTTCGACTCCAGATGCCATGGAGCCGAAACTGAAATTACCGATACTTGGAATCAATAGCGTTGCTGCACCAGCGAAGTTGCCGTCCGCCGGGGTGGACTTGAGATGACAACCAGGATAAGGAGAACGTGACCATGGCACTGATCGGCGTGTTGACCCACCACTGGGCTAAAGAGGACAAGATCGCGGAGGCAAAGGCGCTGCTGGAGGGCAACGGCCTGGCGCAGAGCAAAGCGCCCGGATTTGGGGCGCGGCAGACGTTCATCTCGCTGGCGGATTCCACCAAGATCTCCACGCTGGTGACATGGGACAGCAACGAGATTTACGATGCCTGGCGCGCCAGCCCGGAGCGGGCCGTAGCCATGGCCGGCGCGGAGGAACTGTGGTCCCGACCGCCGGAATCCGAGCGGTTCGAGATGCAGGACTGAGCCTGCACTTTTTGACTTTGTCATTGCGAGGAGCGCAGCGACGTGGCAATCTCGCTGTCGCAGTAACGACTGTTGCCGCAGCGAGATTGCCACGCTCGCGCTCGCAATGACAGATTAATTAGCAACGCGCAGAACGGGTTTCAAACCCCACCCTACCGCAGTAGTTCGCTCAGATCTATTCGCTCCGCCAGCAGGTCCGCCATCCGCTCGGCTTTGTGAGCGTGATGGGGAATCACCGCGCCCAGCAGGTCGCCCACGGCGTCGGCGGTGGCGACGGTGCCGCCGTCAACGAGCAGGACGGGAACGTCCCGCTTGGACGCCTCCACGCGGATGTATTCGGTGGGCCGGGAGCCGCCGGTCAGCACCAGGCAGCGTGTGTCCTGCATCAGGCTGGCCATCTGGATGTCGGGGCGTTCGGCGCGAGTGATGACGGCCTGGTGGGAATAGCGGCCAAAGTAGCCGGCTCCCGAGTCCATGATGTTGCCGCCAATCAGGAAACGGTCGATCCACTCATCGCCATTGGAAGGCTCCAGTTCCCAATGCCCACCAAGCTGCTGCTCCAGCTGATTCATGGTCAAGGAGAGCAACGGACGGTCTTCTGGGAGCGCGGCAACGACGGTGACGCCGGCTGCGGATACTTCATCCAGCATCCGGTTGGTTGCGGCAGCGCGGTAACGCGGCGTCTCGTTCACAATCACGCCGGCCAGGGAGCTACCCAGAGGCGCGACGCTGCCGGATACCGACACCGCCGACAGCGCGGCGTCGTATCCGAACACGGCGACAACCCGCGCCGACAGCCGTTCAACCAGCCCGGCGGTAATGGCGGATGAAATACCCGATCCGCTGGCCGGATTAGCCACCTCGACCAGCGTGTGTTCGCTGATGCCGGCCAGGGATCGCACCGCGCTGGCGGCAGCGTCCAGGGAATCGGAATCATCGCCGGCGGGCACCGCAACGCCGCCGCGGAAGTTCTGCGCGAAGTAGATGGCGTCGGGGTCGGTGCGTCCGGCCGGCGACAGTGGCTTGCAGGCCGACACGCTGGCGCCGCTCCGCGCGATGAGGGTGGCCAGGCCGGCGGCAACGGACGTTTTGCCCGCGCCGGGGCCGTGGGATGCTACCAGGATGGTGGACATATTGATGCTGTGGAGTATTTACGTTCTTCGGCTCCGTCTCCGACTCCCTTTTTCCCAACCTAGACCATAGGAAATAAGGGCGATCACAACCAGCAGGTTCACGATATTGACTATAAGCGAGATTGCTTCCAGCACGTTCAAATCAAAAGTGATCATCGGAGGCTCCTTACGGATGGCCCAGCGATTGTCAGTAATCATCCACCCGGTTTTCGATGTGCGTGGGGTCGAAGCCGGGCGGGAAGTTGGTGGTATCGTCCCACTTGCCCATGGTCATGTCGCAGCGGTGCAGGCTGGCGCGGTCAAAGTTCGCCCCCCGCATATCGGTCATAATCCACATGGAATCGCGGATCTTGGCGTTGGTGAAGTTGGCTCCCTGCATCACCGCCCGGCTCACGTCGGCGCCGTTCAGGTTGGCGCCCTGCCAATCGGAGTTGGTCAGGTTGGCGGAACGCAGGTCAACCTCGATGGCCGTGGTCTGGCTGCAATCTGCGGCGGTCAGGTTGGTGCTGAGGAACGACGCGCGGTTCAAGCGGGACCACTGCAGGATGCACTCCGACATGTCGGACTGCTTCAGGTCGGCCCAGAAGAGGTTGACGTTGCGCAGGATGGTCATGGCCATCTGCGAGGACGCCAGGGTCGCGCCGTACATGTCCGAGCCGGTGAAGTCCGCCGCCCGCAGGTCGCAGCGCGACAGGTTGGCCCTGGTCAGCCGGGCGTCGGCGAGATTCGCGCCCCGCAGGTCGGAACCGCGCAGGTCCACGCCGGCAAGGTCCATGCCGTGCAGGTCGGCGACGCGGAGGTCCAGTTGGTGGTCGGGGTTGTCGGCGCGCCAAACCGCCAGGGCATCCCCGCCGGCGCGCACGATTTCGACGTGTTCGTTATTAGCCATCAGCCGCGCGCCGCCATCATTTCGTCTTCGACGTCGAAGACGCGCTCGGCAATAACCATCTTGAGCTCGTTGACCTTGGTGTAGCCGGGATACTCGTCGCCGTCCTCGTCAAAGCGGTCGAAGATCTTGCTGCCGTCCAGGTAGATTTCCAGTCGGCCCTTGTCGGCGGGTGTGAGTTTGATGGCAATATCGCCGGCGTTTTGGGAACGCCAGAATTCGGTCGCCAGCCACGTGGCGAGGCCGTGGTAGCCTCAAGGCACGCAGTAAACGATGTCCACTTCAACTTTGCCGAACTCTGACCTAGTCATCGTCATTCGGGATTCTCCTGTTATTCGGTCGTTGAGCAGGGGGATGCGCTTTCGCATGGTTGCGCCCCTCTCCCCTTGCGGGAGAGGGGTATCGCCCTCGATTAGCCTTTCACCACGGCGCTGGCCTGGCCGACGGCGGTCTTGTCGCCGTTCTGGTTTTCGCAGTACACGTCCACGACCACCATGGTGCTGCCGTCATCCTGGGGCTGACGGCTGTTGACCTGCCCGTGGACGCTGACGGTGTCGCCGTGCTTGACCGGGCGCAGGAACTTGAGGTTGACGTTGCCGCTGCGGTGGAAGTCCTCGGCGCCGATGAACTTGCGCATGGCCTCGGTGCAGAAGGCGATGCTCATGCGGCCGGAGGCGATGGCGTAGGTGGTGCCCAGCCGCTTGGACGCCAACTCCGGGTCGTTGTGGATGTTGGCGCGGTTGAGGATGCCGCACGCCTCGAACGTGTTGATGACGTCCTGGGTGATGGTCTTGGTGATAACGGGCAGCGTTTCGCTGTCTAGCCTTGCGGATGCCATTTCTTGCCCAACTCCTCGGGTTTCTTGATCTGGTAGGTGCGCATTCTCTCGATGAGCCGGCCGTCCTCGTCGGTGGCAGTGGCCTCGATGACCAGGTAGGGCTTGTCCCTGCGGACGAACTTGTCGTGGATGCGGCCGGTGACGCGGATTTTCTTGCCGGGGACCGGCGGGTTGTGCAGGTCGATCTCGTTGCCGGCGTTGATGCTGCCGGTCTGGTCGTCGTAGGCCAGGGCCAGCGAGGTGGCGTCGTGCTTCACGGCGATGGTGGGGAAAACGGCGTCGGGATCGTCCACGGCCTTGCGGTAGAGGTCGATCATATCCTGCGTCAGCGTGTACTCATAGGAGCCGAGTTCTTCGCCGATTGCAACGTCGTCGTAATTGAACAGAGGGAGGTCTTGTGCGGCCATAGCGGGACACTCCGAAAACGGTGGGGTAAATCGCAAAACACCATACCGCAGGCAACGCCGAAGGTCAATTGCGGTCAGAGGTCTTACGGGTTATCGGGAGTAAGCAGCGGACTTGCAGCCTGTAATGTCAGCGTCGTGCTTTCCTTGCCCGTAGCGTCGATGTTTATTTCTTCCGTACACGAGAATTCGTAGGACGCTCCTATGGTGAGCCCATCTAATTCGTTAGGGTTTTCGACCCTGCCATAATTCCGACTACCGTCGTCATCAACTACGCACCAAGTTCCGAGTCGGTCATTAGCATGTTCCAATCGACCTCTGACGTTGACGGTCTCAGTGCTCAACTCGATCGCCATTTCTAAGGCATCAGCCAACTGGCTGGCCTGTACTCTGGATACTCCAGCATATCTGCTCTCGACCGAATCGGCAGTCGCCCAGCGGTATTGCAAGCCGGTTCCACCGTCTGCCAGCAAACGCATGAGTTTTATGTACGATCCAGCCAAGTGTCCTTTATGCTCTTCCAGATTTTTGCGAGCAGTCGCAAGGTCATTGCCGCTGGCGAATACCCGATCAATACGCTCCATAGCTCCACTCAATTCGCTATGGCCGAACATATCTGGCGGATTTGCCGGCTCCATGACAATTCGATACGAGCCGATAGCAGCGGGCACCGTCACATCCATCAGGTGAGCGTTAGAAATGCTTCTAATGCGTCGAGATACCTGCCGGGCCGCCCTCAATTCGGCTTGGTGCGCCAAACGTATGAAGCTTTGCATTTGTAGTATGAGTTTTCCGAGCGCGTTTGCCCGCATTCGGTGGCCTGCAACGGACTCAGGCGGTGTTGTAATGAGCTCCAGCACCAGGTTATTTCGCGCCTTGGCTTGTGACACCAGCGGGTCTTGTATGGGTTCGTCTTCAAGGAAAAAACCATCCTCGGGCAAGAGGGAGCTTTGTTCAAGCGGTTCCTCGACCAATGTGAGACTCAACGGGTCTGAGAATTTTCCCGAGGCTATCGTTACGAACCTCTCGTGTGATGGCGACGTCAGTAACAATGCTCGCAAGTCCATTTCGCCGCAGCGAAACAGATGGAGGTTGGATGGTGAAACCCCCGTGACTAGATACCGACCATGATCGCCTTCGGTCCCAACCATAGTTGCGATATACTGGCCTCCGATTTCATCGTTGGCCGTGAAAATCTGGATACCGTCGTAGTAATCCAAAACGGTGTTGGGGGTGACCGTTTTCATAGCTGGACCGTCCCCAAATCTGTGTTCACTGTGTATCCCGCGTAAGGCCACCATGTCCTGTGTGCGCCACCACTAACCGATAATCCGCTTGCCTTGCATTCGTCCTCGCTGAAATCGTCATTCGGCCTGAGAGTCCGATACGACACGAAGTCTTCAGCTGTCGGCGGCAAGTTCTTTACCAACCTGTACAATTTGATCGGCTCGGTGATTTCTACCGCATCGTGCGGAGGGCAATCCGGCGGTAGCTGTTCATGGTATGGCATCTAATATGGCCCGTTTCGGAGCCGCCAGTTTAACCGCGCTGATAACCGGCGTCAAAGCACCCGATCGCAAGTAAATACAGCGATTCTTGAGTGGGACGTTTTGCCTTGACAGGCCCGCACCCCCAAACCTACAATAGTAGGCCGTTTGGGAGATTGGGATTATGGATTATGCCATCGTAAAAACGGGCGGCAAGCAGTACCGCGTTTCGCCCGGCGACGTGCTCGACGTTGAGTTGCTCGACGTTGAAGCCGGCGCTACCACCGAGATTGACGACGTGCTCGCCGTGTCGCGCGACGGGCAGATGCGCTTCGGCGCGCCCAACGTGCCCGGCGCCAAAGTGGTCGCCGAGGTGCAGTCGCACTACAAGGACCGCAAGATCATCGTCTATAAGTACAAGGCCAAGACCCGGTACCGCCGGAAGAAGGGCCACCGCCAGAACTACACCCGCATCCAGATTCAGAGCATCGAGACCGGAGGCTAGACATGGCCCACAAGAAAGCCGGCGGCAGTACCAACAACGGCCGCGACAGCAATGCAAAACGACTGGGCGTGAAACGCTACGGCGGTGAGCGCGTCACCGGCGGCTCCATCATCGTGCGCCAGCGCGGGACCCGCATCCGCCCCGGAACCAACGTGGGCATGGGCCGCGACTATACCCTGTTCGCCATGATCGACGGCGAGGTCACCTTCGAGTGGGCCGCCAGGGGCAAGCGTCGGGTCAGCGTGTATCCTCGGGTTGAAGCGCAGGCCGTAGCCGCATAGCGCAAAGGTAATCACCATGAAAGCAGAGATTCATCCGCAGTATTTCAACGCCACCGTCACCTGCTCGTGCGGCAACGTGTTCCAGACCGGCGCCACCAGGCCCGCCATGCGCGTGGAAGTGTGCGGCAAGTGCCATCCCTTCTACACCGGCGAGCAGCGCATCGTTGACACTCAGGGACGCATCGAGCGGTTCAGCCGGCGGTTCAACCTGGACGGCTAGAGTCGATCCCGACATCGCGTTTGGCAGGGGCGACCCATGGGTCGCCCCTACGTGTTGAGATTGACCCAGATTCCTGTTCTGTCATTGCGAGCGCAGCGTGGCAATCTCGTCGTCACAGCAGAGTCGTTTAGGCAAGACGGTCCAGCAGCGGGACGGGATTGCCGCGAAAGCCTGATGGCTTTCTCGCAATGACAGTGTGGCAAAGTTCGGACGGCTGAGGAGACAGGGAGCCAGGTTATGGCACGTTACGTTCCCAAGACCGTCCGTGAGTACGGGCGCATCCACCTGGCCGAGCGGCTGGCCGCGCACGGCTGGCAGTGTTTCATCGCGCGCCGCAGCCCCAACGAGGACGAGGTAATCGCCGGGCGGCCGGAGCAGGACATCGAAGTGCGGCTCAAGTTCCACTCCCAGGAAAGCAGCCAGGCGATCCGGTTCTACGATTTCGACACGCTGGACTGGGACTGGGAATACCTGGTGATTACTACCTGCATCCTGGAGGAAACCCCGGTCACCTACCTGCTGTCCCGCGCCGACGTGAGCGTTGACGGCCGCATGGACGACGAATTTGGCGGCGCGCTGTGGTTGCAGCCGGAAGTTTTCACGGACGCGGATTTCCGGGAAGCGTGGTACAAGCTGGATGAGTAGCCAGCCCCAGGCCGGACATACCGAATCGCCGCGCCCCCTCTACGGCGGCCAGGCGGTCATCGAGGGGGTGATGATTCGCGGCGTGCGGCACTACAGCCTGGCGGTGCGCCGGCCCGACGGCGATATTTTCTGCACCACCGAGCCGGTGAGCAGCCGGTTCTCCGGGCGGATGCGTCGCATTCCCCTGCTACGGGGCGTGCTGATCCTGGCCGAAACGCTGTGGCTGGGCATGAAGTCCTTGCAACGCTCGGCGATCATCGCTGCCGAGGAACCCAACGCCGACGGGGATGGCGACGGCGAGGATGGCAGTTCCGCCGTCAGCAACTGGACCATGGGCCTGACCATGGTGATCGCGCTGGCGCTGGGCATCGGCATCTTCCTGGTGCTGCCCCTGCTGGCGGTGCGCTTGATCGAGCCGTTCATCGGGTCGCTGCTGGTGAGCAACCTGATTGAGGGCGTCATCCGGCTGGTGATCCTGGTGGCCTATGTCGCCGGCATCTCGCTGATGCGGGACATCCGGCGCGTGTACGCCTACCACGGCGCGGAGCACATGGCGGTGCATACCTACGAGGCCGGCCAACCGCTGACGGTGGACAACGTGCGCCAGCATCCCACGCCGCACCCGCGCTGCGGCACGGCGTTCCTGATCACCGTGGCCATCGTGTCGGTGGTGGCGTTCGCCATCCTGGACGCGCTTTTGGGGTCCGAACTGTACTGGCGGGTGCTGTCGCGCATCGTGCCCATCCCCGTAGTCGCGGCGGTCAGCTACGAGATTATCCGGTTCGCCGGCGCGCACCGGACCGCGTGGTTCGGCAAGATACTATCCGCGCCGGGCCTGTGGTTGCAGCAGATCACCACGCGGCAGCCGGACGCAGACCAGATTGAGGTGGCAATTGCGGCGATGGAGGCGGCGGTGGCGGCGGACAGCGAGGCCGTGCCTGCCCAGCCGTCTGTGGTACAGTAGCGCCGACGAGCGAACCACGACACCATCCACTACGCGCAGGTGCAGCATGGCCGACGTTCCCGATATGCAGATGATTCCCTACCTGAAGGCTACCGAGCCGCGTAATTTCGTGGAGCAAGGGCTGCAACGCTACAACGAACTGCTGGAACGGCTGGCCGGGCAGATGGACGACCTGCTGGCGCTGGCGCAGGACGGCCAGCCCATCGACGCCGAGTTGGCCGACCAGCTGACCAACCTGCGCGAAGCGCTGCGTCCCCGCCACGGCCTCTGCATCGACCGGGCCTGCTTCTCGTGCCGCGTTCACGAGGAGGCCATCAAGGAGCACGTGCTGCTGTACGTGGACTGGAAGCTGCCCGGAACCGTCCAGCAACTGGAGCGGCTCAAAAACCGGAACTAACCGAGACGATGCGGCCCGTCGCTATGGTAATATGCCGCCATCATGCACACCCATTGACACCATTGCGAGGTGAACCAATGACCACCACTCAACGATCCGCCGCTACCGAGGGCTATAGCGTCATTGGCAGCCGGCCCGTCCGCCACGACGGCACCGACAAGGTGACCGGCCGCGCGCAGTACGGGGCGGACATCAGCCTGCCCGGAATGCTCTATGGCAAAGTCCTGCGCAGCCCTCACGCTCACGCCCGCATCAAGAGCATCGACACCAGCAAGGCCGAGGCCATGCCCGGCGTCCACGCCGTCGCCACCGCCGCCGACCTGCCGCAAGCCGGCGGGCGCGTCCTGGACCTGGGCGAGGGCGCGATGATCAACCCCAAGTTCCTGAGTAACAACTGCCTGGCCGCTGAGAAAGCTCTGTACAAGGGCCACGCAATCGCCGCCGTCGCCGCCGACAGCGCCCACGAGGCCGAACTGGCCCTGGCCCTCATCGACGTGGAGTACGAGGTGCTCACGCCGGTACAGGACGTGCTGGAGGCCATGCGCGACGACGCCCCGCTGGTCCACGAGCGTCTCGCCAACCTGAATGACCCCAGCGTGCGCCCCGGCGGTTTGCTGGGCGAGGGCGACGACGGCAAGGTGGGCAACGTGCCCAACCGCTACTTCTATGAGATTGGTGACCTGGAAGCCGGATTCGCCGCGGCCGACGTGGTCATCGAGCGCGAGTTCCGCACCAAGGCCGTCCATCAGGGATACATCGAGCCCCACGCCGCCACCGCGCTGTGGAACGCCGACGACTCGCTGCATCTCTGGTGCAGCAGCCAGGGCCACTTCAACGTCCGCGACCAGACTTCCACCATCCTGGGCATACCGGTATCCAAGGTGCTGGTGACCCAACTGGAAATCGGCGGTGGGTTCGGCGGCAAGACGCTGGTGTACCTGGAACCCGTGGCCGCCGTGCTGTCGAAGAAGACTGGCCGGCCCGTGAAAATCCAGATGTCCCGCACCGAGGTGTTCGAGGGCACCGGCCCCACCTCCGGCGGCTACCTGCGCGTGAAGATGGGCGCGACCAACGACGGCAAGATCACCGCCGCCGACGTTTCGCTGTACTACGAGGCCGGCGCGTTCCCCGGCTCGCCGGTGAACCCCGGCGCACAGTGCGCACTGTCCTGCTACAACATCGAGAACGGCAAAGTCGAGGCGGCCGACGTGGTGCTGAACCACCCCAAGACGGCGGCCTACCGCGCTCCCGGCTCGCCGGCCGCGGCCTTCGCCGTGGAATCGGTCGTGGACGAGATCTGCGAGCGGATCGGCATGGACAAGATGGACTTCCGCACCCAGAACGGCGCCAAGCAGGGTGACCGCCGCGTCACCGGCCCGCAGTTCGGCAGCATCGGCTGGCTGGAAACCGTGCAGGCCGGCCGCGAGCATGACCACTGGAACGCGCCCATCGACCGCTCGCCCGAAGCCGAGGGCAAGAAGGTCGGTCGCGGCGTCGCCGGCGGTTTCTGGTTCAACGGCACCGGCCCCGCCAGCGCCATCGTCAGTGTGCTGGCCGACGGCACCGTGAGCCTCGTCGAAGGTTCGCCCGACATCGGAGGCAGCCGCGCCGTGGCCGCCATGCACGTCGCCGAGGTGCTGGGCCTGGCCGCCGAGGACGTGTCCCCCGCCGTGGGCGACACCAACTCCATCGGCTGGACCTCCATGACCGGCGGCAGCGGCGTGGCCTTCAAGACGGGCTGGGCATCCTACGAGGCGGCCCAGGACGTCAAGCAGCAGATGATCAATCGCGCCGCCCGCATCTGGGACATCGACCCCGAGAACGTGGAATACGACGCCGGCGTCATCCAGCACAAGTCGGAGCCGGAGCTGCGCTTCACCTTCCGGCAGTTGGCCGGCCGGCTCAACGGCACCGGCGGCCCCATCGTCGGGCGCGCCAACGTGTCGCCCACGGGCGTCGGCGGAGCCTACGCGCTGCACATCGCCGACGTGGCCGTGGACGTGGACACCGGCAAGGTGGACATCCTGCGCTACACCGCCATCCAGGACGCCGGCACGGCGATCCACCCGTCCTACGTGGAGGGTCAGATCCAGGGCGGCGCGGTGCAGGGCATCGGCTGGGCACTAAACGAGGAGTACTTCTTCAACGCCGATGAACACATGCAGAATTCCAGCTTCCTGGACTACCGCATGCCCACCGCGCTGGACCTGCCGATGATCGACACCGTGGTGGTGGAGGTGCCCAACCCCGGGCATCCCTACGGCGTGCGCGGCGTGGGCGAGGTGCCCATCGTGCCGCCGATGGCCGCCATCGCCAACGCCATCCACGACGCCACCGGCGTCCGCCTGACCAACCTCCCCATGAACCCAGGCGCGGTGCTGGAAGCCCTGTGGGAGCAGAACGGCGGCTAAGCCCCTCCTGACACCACCATGCTACGATGTAGGGGCGATCCGCCGGAGGCGGAATCGCCCCTACGCTGTTATAACTTCGAGAGGCCGCCATGACCTACCATCCCCTGCAACTCCTCGACCTGGCCGACCAGGCCATCTCCCTCGGCGACCACGACGGCGGCTCAATTCTGCTCTGGCGCGCCACCGAGGCCGCCCTACGCGACCTGGCCGACCACTACGGTCAGCCCCACGACGACGAAGACGATTTGATACGCTTCGCCAAGTGGCTGGACGTGAAGCACAAGCGCGACATCGACAACTGGCACGTGGTCGCCTTATTCGCCGCCCGGTCCTTCCAAAGCAACGCCACCTGGCATTACGAGGACTGGGAGGAGATGCGCTACTCCGTCCCGGACGTCCACCAATTCGTAAAGACCATCCGCTCATACTATGAAACGCCCAGATGACCGTATAATCGTAATACGAGCATACCGCGCATTGGCAGAACGTGCAGGATGACCATGACCACCAAAAACATCATCCCCGATAACATCCAGTCGCTGCTCGACCGAGCCGACCTGAGCCTGCTGCGCGGTAAGCACGGCGAGGCGTCAACCCTGCTCTGGAAGGCCACCGAAGCGGCTATCCACCACGCTGCACATTCTCATGGCCGCAAGCTGCGTTCTCTGGATTACGACGATGTGGAACCCTTCATCGACAGCCTGGACCAGCAGCTCCCTCCCGGAGTTGGGCTCATGGCGGCTTACCTGATTACTCTCGAGTACCAGAGGAACGGCGACGGTGATCTGCTGGATCTGGAGGACGTGGTGTTTTACCAGCCAGTGGTGTTTTCGTTCATAATCGACCTGCTGGCGATGACAGAGTGATCCCGCTCGACTACTGCGGAGTAGCCAAAAATGACGACACCGACCTACGGGGATTTGATACGGGTTGATACTGGCAACGGCGCTACTCCCGAGGTCTTGCGGCGTGTACCCTTGGGCTCCGGCGCGTCGTCCGGGGGCGTTGACGAAGCGACTCTACAGGAACTGTTGTTCCAGTTTCCCCAGGCGTTGCCAATCGCAGCCATCGACCCAGCCTACGCTCCGGCAGTCCCGATTTGTAGGGAATTAGCCTTGCCAGCCGGCTACGCTGATGCGCTGTACGTTAATCACTTGGGCCGGCTCACGTTGGCCGAGTTCAAGTTGTGGCGCAATCCACAAGCCCGGCGTGAAGTGATTGGTCAGATCCTTGACTACGCTAAAGACTTGGCATCCTGGGGCTACGAAGACTTACAGCGGCAGGTTTCGTTGGCTCTCGGACAAAGTGGCAACACGGTTTACGACTTGGTGCGACGGCAATTTCCGGATCTGAACGAAGCGGAGTTCGTTGACAACGTAACGCGCCATTTGCGGCGCGGCGAATTTCTGCTGCTGATCATCGGCGATGGAATACATGAAGGCGCCGCTAATATAGTTGACTTCGTACAGCGGTACAGCGGCCTGCATTTCAACCTGGCGATGGTGGAGGCTGCGCTTTACCGAGACACTGCGGATAGCCTTATCGTGCAGCCCCGCGTTTTGGCGCGGACTGAAATTGTGCAGCGCTTCGTGGTTGAGGGCGGTTCCGTGATGGATGTTGGCGTGGATGATTTTGATGAGCGGCAGGATACTCTTTCTGAGCAGGACGAGCAGAACCTGAGATTCTGGTCTGTGGTGATGCAAGATTACAGTTTTGCAGACGTTACTGTATCAGTTCCGATTCCTACCAAAGACGCAACCCTGTATGTGCCAGTAAAAAACTCCGGCTATGGCGATTGGGCCTTGTGCTTTGACGGATTCTTGGCGCGCAGCCAGGGCGCAATGGGCTGTTTCCTGATGGCGCGAAGAGACCAACCCCGTGCCGTTCGCATCTTCGATGAGTTGAGTTCCTCACTTGACGAGCTCCGTCAGGAAATAGGCAGCGACCTGGAGCAGTGGAATAACCCTGCTGGCCGACCGCGCATCGGTTTTAGCCGGCGCAGTAATCTGGGGTTCCTGTCTGAAAGCAATGACAGCGCCGACTTTCAGGATGCGGTCACTTGGATGCGTGAACATCTGAATCGCCTGGTCAGCACGTTACACCCGCGCTTACAAGCCATGCTTGCCGAAGAACGCTAACATCGCAAGATGAACTATTGGAAGTGCTGTGGGAGCAGAACGGCCGGTGGTTCCCTCTCGGAAATACGGGAATCAAAGTATGGGCGCATTGTTTTGCGCCCATACGCGTAGCGGGTTAGCCATCTATTGCCCTTTTGGCACCGTCGGTTTTCGCGCCGGCTACAAGCTAAACATAGATGGCTATAGGAATGACCTGGAAGGTGGGACCTGTGATGTCTGCCTCGGTAGTTCCGGGTTCGAACTCAACGGTATCCAAGTCGGCCAAACTAGTCGCGATTTGAGTACCACCCTTGATCTTTCCGAGCATTGATCGCCTCATCAGGTTTATGGAATCGGACGGATCTGATACCACTCTCGTCACCTTCCCGAAGACCTTGAACTTGCCGTCGAGGACATCATTCATCTTTGGGTCGAAGAAAGAATTCACATCCACCGTCACCACGATATGCATTTCGCCAACTTTGGCGATTAAATCTTGTGCTCCGCCGCCTGATACGATGCTCTTCATCGCCGCGATTTGTTTGGCACCGATAGATTGGTTCTGTTGTTGATTCCTGTTTGTGTTCTTTCCCCCCTTGTTACGGGGTTGAGACGATTCGTTCATCATCGGAGCTATGGCTTCTACCATTTCCAATAGTTCCGTCAACTGATGTCGATGCAAGGTCCCTTCGAACTCAACAAATTGCCCTTCTGACAATAGCGTGATGTCCTTAGAACTAGATACGCTAGCGACCAAATCGGCATTTCGAAGCTCCCTCCGGAGACGAACAAACAATGAACCCCAAGTGTGCGTCCGTTGGGCTGATTCCGTCGAAGAATTGAGATTAGTATCCGAAGTCCCCCGAGAAGCTTTCGCTCCGAGAGAAATCCCGAAGAGCGAAGAGAGGCCACCTAACGAGATCCCTGCTTCGCCGGCTGTTGTTGTAGAGTTGGCACCCTGTGAATGGTATTCGGTGGTGGTCAAGAATGAGAAGCCATCTTCAATCGTCGCAAGCAAATCAAATGCAAGCCTTTGATCCAAGTATTTGATGACTATCAAATCCTCTGGGGACCACTGACGTTTCTCTGTATTGGGCATGATCAGCTCCTACATCGGCGATGAGTTGTATCGTGGGTAAAACGTGCTTGTCATATTATATAGGATCGCAATCTCTGGGGTTAGATGAAACTCACCGACATCATCGCCGCCGCCCCTGGCGCGAAGCCGTCACCTACCGCGAAACGTGGCCCCACGAGTACGTCTTGCTGCAAAAGGACGGCGAGCGCGAGTTGATGCAAGCGGTGTGCCAGCGTATGCTCGACGGTGAGGCGTTCAGAGGTCCCCACCGCCAGGGCTATCGCACATGAAAATTGAGGTGCCGGTTATGATGTTGTCCAAACCGTGGCGGAGGGGAGGACATCATGGACGATTTAGCCGACGTATTTGCTGAACTGGACGATCCGAGGGCCGTCAATGCCCGACGCCACGCGCTACACGAAATCCTGGTCATCGCCCTCTGCACCGTGGTCAGCGGCGGCCAGACCTGCACTGACATGGAACTCTACGGCCAGTCCAAACGGGACTTGCTGCAATCCTTTTTGAAGCTGGAAAACGGCATTCCCAGCCATGACACCTTTTCCCGAGTGCTGAAGATGTTGGACCCCGAAGCTTTCCAGCGGTGGTTTCTGGGGTTCATGGAGCAGTTTGCGGAAGGCATTGCGGGTGTGGTGGCGTTGGATGGCAAGACCTTGCGCCGTTCTTACGACCGGGCCGCAGGACGTTCGCCGCTGCATCTGGTCAGCGCCTGGGCCGACGAGCAGCGCTTGGTGTTGGGCCAGGTGGCCGTTGACGATAAGTCCAACGAGATTACGGCGGTGCCCAAGCTGTTGGAGATGCTGACCCTGCGGGGCAAGGTGGTTACTGCCGACGCTATGCATTGCCAGCGGCAGGTGGCCCAGCAGGTAGTGGAGCAAGGCGGCGACTACGCGCTGGCCCTGAAAGGCAATCAAGGTACGCTCCACGATGCCGTGAAACTGTTTCTGGACGACCCGGACACGCCGGCCGGCCAAGCCACGCAGGTCGGCAAGGGACACGGACGCATTGAGAAGCGCATCGCCAGCGTCAGCGCCGACATCGCCTGGCTGCAAGAACGCCATGACTGGCCCGGTTTGCAGGCGGTGGGCAAGGTAACGGCAACCCGTCAAAGGGACGGCGAGACCAGCCAGGAAACCCGCTATTACCTGCTGAGCCAGGATTGGCCGCCGGAGCGTTGCAACGACATTGTGCGGGGACATTGGGGAATTGAGAACCGATTGCATTGGGTGTTGGATGTAACCTGCAACGAAGACCAGGCGCGAAACCGGAAGGGACATTGCGCAGAGAACCTGGCCCTGCTGCGCAAACTGGCGCTGAACCTGGCGCGACTGGAACCGAGCAAAGGGTCAATGCGAGGCAAACTGAAACGGGCCGGCTGGGACGACAGCTTCCTCATCAACATCCTCTCCCAATTCGCCAACATCCATATGCGATAGCCCTGTCCCCACCGCTCCCCGCAATTGCCCCGCGCCCTCCGCTGTGATACGCTCCGCTCCGGTCAGACACCGACGCTAACCGACAGGCATACATGATCACTTTCAACTGCACCATCCAGGAAGGCATCATTCCCGACGATATGCGGCCCACCCTGGCTTCCGAGCTGGCGCGCATCAGTACCGGGATTCTGGGCGGCGATCCCGCCGAGGTATCCGTTCAGTGGATCGCGGTTCCCCACGGCTTCGGTTTCCGAGGTGGCGAGCTCTCCACGACCTCCGCCGTGCGCGGCGAAATCCCGCCCGGCTGCGACCAGGAAACCCGCGTCCGGTTGATGCAGGCTATCCAGGACCGTTGGATGGAATTGACCGGCTGCACCACCGCCGAACTCGTGGTATCCGCCCGCGACCGCAGAGAAGATTAACCAACCCAACAGGAGCGAACACCATGCCGTACTACCGCTGCATCATCCCCAGGGACGCCCTATCCTTTGACCAGCGTCAGGACATCGCCCGCGCCTTCACCGACATCCACTGCGACAGCACCGGTGCGCCCCGCAGCTTTGTCTCTGTCGCGTTCTTTGAGACTCCGCCGGGCGAGCAGTCCGAATTCGGCTCCGAGTACTACCTGGACGGCGGCAACCGCGCCGGACGCTCCGAGGAAGTCAAGCAGCAACTCCTGGCCGATCTGACCCAAGCCTTCAGCGACATCTCCGGCGTGCCGGCGGAGCGGATCCCCGGCCGCATCAGGGAGAACCCTGCATCCTGGACCATGGAGGGCGGCTTCGTCCTGCCCGAACCCGGCCAGGAAGGCCCGGAGTGGTACGCCGAAGTAGCCGCGGCCGCCGCCGACTGAACGCGGCCCCATATCTGGTGGAATACAGGGGCGGGTTTCAAACCCGCCCCTGCGTAATTTGCATCGGGGAAGTTTTCCCAGACGTAGGGGCGAGGCATGCCTCGCCCCCATGGGTGTGCGACCGTTTCCGCGCTAGGCCGGCGCTTTTGCGGAAGCCCACTCGACGCCGTTGAGCACAATGCGCTGGAACTCCGGCGTCTCGAAGCTCCTCCCGTCGTGCCCCAGCAGCAGCACGAACACGTTGCCGTCGCCGTACTGCCGCGTCCAGCCCAGGGGATAGGTGCCGCCGGGCATGTGGGTCGGGCTGTGGTCGGGACCCCAGGGCCAGGTGCCATCCTCGGCGGTGCCGGTCAGAAAGACGTTGTTGCCATCCTTGATGGCCAGGTTCATGTACAGCTCGTCGTTGGTGTCAAAGTCGCCGATGCCGCTGCAGCCGGGATGTCCGGCGTCGCTGACGTTGACGGTGAAGTGGCCGTAGGGCGGGTGGTAGCTGGTCCCGGAGATCCAGCCGCCCCCGGTGATGTCGTGGTACTCCGGCCACGCCGCCGCCACGCACGTGGCGATGTGGATGCACACGAACCCCTTGCCGCCGTTGATGAAGTCCTTCATGCCGTCCATCTGGTCGGCGGTCAGGGTCCAGTCGCCGAAGTCCGGCACGTTCTCCCGTCGCGTGTTGAACACCAGCACGTCGTACCCGCTCATGGCCGATGCGTCGGCCAGCGCCGTTGCGTCTTCCGTCACGGTCACGTCATGCCCCGCGCCTTTCAGGAAAGACTCCAAAATCGGCGTCGATTCCTCGTAGGGGTGGCGCCCACCCGACACTACCAATAGCTTCATAATCGTATCCCTCCGTTATGGTGCCCACGATTGTAGATTCACGGGCCGCCGCTGGCAAATGTCAGCGCGGGCCGCTGATTACAACTCCGATGGGCACATAGGGCAGGGGCAGGTTGAGTTACGCCGACGGGTTGCGCCGGCTGCGCAGTTCAGCTTCCAATTCACGCACGCGGGCTTCGGCGGCGTCGGCGCGGGCCCGCTCATCTTCAATGGTGGTGATCCGTCGGCCCGTCTCCGGATCGCAAAACCCCAACTCTACCCCTTCACTCCGCAGGTTCAGGCCCAGCGCCGCGCTATAGCCCTGCAAATCTCCGCCGGGCAGTTCGGCAATGTCTATCGGAACGTACGCCCCGTCCACCAGGCGAAAACCGGCCAGCTGCGTCCCGTAATATTCCCCCGTTCCGTCAAAGAGCCAGTATTCCAGGACGCCTAAGGATTCGTAGAACTCCCGCTTCTCGTTCAGGTCCCTCTGCGCCGTGCTCGCCGAGGCGACTTCCAATACAAAGTCCGGCGGCTTGCCCTGCTCCGACACGATGTAACCGTTGCTGGCCTGGTAGTCTTGCGGACTCACGTCGAATGCCACCAGCAGGTCGGGATACCGGCCCCGGGTCTTGTTAAAGCTCTCATCAGGCACAATCCAGCGGTCAGCCTCCACCAGGGTGGTTTCGGGACTGCCCAGGTGCAGGGCCAGGTAATGAGCGTTGCCGGTCTTGAACAGGCGGTCGAACTGGGTCACTTCGTCAGGCTCCCGTTCGGGGATGTCGGGCAGGCGGAAGCGGCCCGTGGGTGGGGGCGTTTGGGCGGCAGGCTTGGCAGTAGGCGTAGTCATAGCGTCCGCCTCCGGCGGAGTGGCAAGGCTGGCTGTAGCCCGCATTATACCAGCGTCCGGCCGCCGGTCGGGGCTGCGGATAAGGGCCGCGCTAGGTAGCGTTCCGTTTTAGGTGGTTTCTCATTCAAAACTCCCTCTCCCCTGGCGGGAGAGGGTTGGGGTGAGGGGGAGCATCCTTCCTTCAACCCACCTGAATTGCAATGCTACTACCGCGCTATCGTATTTTGCGAAATCATTACAACTCACTACAATGCTTACGGCATCTCATTGGATAATCTGGAGCAGTAATCATTGAGAGAAATAAGAATATGCCGTCAATAACCTACCGTCGCACGTTAATTTGGGCTGTCGCTGGCATCCTGACCGCCGCCTCGTTCTGGGGCGCGTTTTTCAGTCCCGCCGCCGATGCGGAGGCGCACCAGCCCATCGGCATGAGGGTCTCGGAATCGGAGATGCCCGAACCGCCCTGCACTTATTGGCACGACGACGCTTGCGAAACCGCCGCGCCGCCGTTGTATTCGGTCAACCCGTTCCAATCAGGCGATCCTCACGCTGAGTCGCTCCACATTGACGCCGGCGACTATGACTACCACGAAAACCTGAAGAGCGTAGCCCGTCTCAGCCAACAGGTGTCGGCCAGCCTGGCCGGTTCCGGCGACGCGTCGAAAGAAGCGGATAGTGAACCCAAGGGGCCCGGCGGCGATGTCAGCTATGCCATCACTTCCGATATAGTGGGATTGCCGTGGGTTACCAGCAATCCAACCGACGCCGAATTGTTGACCATCGGTTGGCTGGGCCTGCTTCAGGAACACAATCCATCGCTGGTCACTTCTCTGGTCGGAATGCCCTTCCTACAAGACCACACCCCCGGCGACTTGCAGGCCATCCAGACCCTCACGCTGATCTCGGCAGGTACGCTCTCAATTGATCCTAATCCGCAATACGCGACAGCGCTAGCCAATCATGCCGGGTTTGCCGACGGCGGCGGAATCGACAACACCGAGGCCAGGATCATCGCCGTCGCAACCATGCCTTATTTTCAAGGCGCGGACGCTCTTATCGATTTATTGGCAAGTCAGGGAAGCGTTGAAGAACTGAGCGTCCAGGGACAGCATGACAACTCGCTCATGTTCGCCATCGTGCGGCCCATGCCTTTCAATTCGGCGACGTCGGGCGGCGGCTCATCGCTAGGGCCCAAAGAACCCCAAAAGGAACCCTTTATTCCGACTGCGTCCAGCCAAAGCAGCGCATTGATGCAGTCTCTCGATTCCGCTACCGAACACGCCGAGACCCTGATGGCACAAGCGTTGCCCACCGATTTCGTAGGCGTACTGGTCTCCAGCAGCCTGATACCGGGAGCGACGGCGGCAAACAACAGCTACCACCTTTGGGTTGACAGCGGTTTCGACGGGAATTATTACAGCGACCGGTATCGGCAGCGCACCGTCGCCCATGAAATCGGTCACTACTGGTGGGGTACCGGGATTGGCTACCTCCACGAAGACTGGATTAGCGAAGGAGCAGCCGAATACATCGGCGCCTATTCCGAGGCGATTCAGTTCAACGACAATGATTTATCCACCAATTACTACCCCTGTCCCTACTACCGCACCATCGAGCACCTGCGTGCCGACAACCCACACTACGGCGTCTCCCAGGGCAGCCTCTGCAACTACTCACTGGGAGAGCGGCTGTTCATCAACCTGGACCGCAATATGGGCCATACTGAATTCACCGCCGGCTTCCGTAACCTGCACCAGCGGCTGTCCACCTATGAAGATGACCCGATTGACCAGGGCATCAGCCTGATGAACTCATTCTGCTCATCGTGCCTATCGGTCGATACGAATATGGGCGCGGCCGGCTACACCCTTGCCCGCCGGTACGGCGAGAAGATACTTACCGACAGCAGCGCGGCCACCGGAACCATCGCCAGACTCGGCAGTTCGCCCGGCGTATCAGTCCATGGCTACGGCAGCAACAGCAGACAATACGGGATACCCGAGGTATCCGCCAACAGCCCGGACCAGCGCCGCTGGCTCCAGCTGTATTTCAGCGATGCTACCAACCCGCCGGAAACCGTCAGAGTCGTGGTGCGTCAGTACCACGAGGAGCGGTATCCCTATTACTCTTTCTGGCAGGAATGGCCGGTGTATCAACCTGCATCCGGTTCGTCGGCATGGTTCTACGTGTACCTCGGCGACCCGCCCCGCCGCGCGCCCGGCCACCACTGGGTGTACATCTACAACGAGGATGGGGAGAAGATCGCCGAAGCCGAGTACCAGGTGCTGCCGTAGCGAGTGCCCAAAAACTCCCTCTCCCCTGGCGGGCGGGCAAGCGTAGATCGATTCCAATTGCCCCCTCTCTCTTGATGGGAGAGGGCTGGGGTGAGAGCCCGCCCCGTACTTGATACGGGGGTGAAAATCCCCGCCAACTACCCCTTGGCAACCCCGCTGCGAACATATAATCTATCACTGTCTAGGCAAACCCGCCCCGGGCGGATCCATCACACCCCGAAAAAGAGAGGCAGGATTCCAGCATCGACGGTCAACCCCGTCAGTTCTAAAATCGCAACCGATCCAGGTGGCAACCGTTGCTTAACGACCTAACGCCTCACCATCGATGCCGCACTGGAATCACCGGGACCCTTCGGACCCGCGTGGAGGGACGCAACCAAATCGTCCTGCGACCACGGAACGACCGTTGAAATAGTTGCGTACCCAACCCGGCCGTACGCTGACAACGATGCCAAGTCCTGCCTCTCGCCAACCAACCAACCCACCGCTCATCCTGAGCCTGTCGAAGGACAAAGGAGCCAGCCAACCGCAACACCACATCGACCCAAAGCCCCCTCTCCCTTGATGGGAGAGGGCTGGGGTGAGGGTGACAATCTCACTGCCGCTGAAAACGGTATCCTTGACTGCTGACGGCGCGCGTTGTATTATGGAAACGGTCACGGCGATACGCCTCTGTTTCCGGTTATCTGCGTATCGTTATTCATTGTTGAGCGCTCCGGCTAGGATGCCACTCGGACGCTCTACGTCTTTCCAGCGCGAAGACGCCCCGATTATATGGTTGATGCCATCCGTTGCTGGCGGATTGTGCTTCCTGCGGGATAAGGAACCGGGCGTTGATTTCATCAGGCACCCATGCCTACTAAATACATTTTCGTCACCGGAGGAGTGGTCAGCTCCATCGGAAAGGGCATCTGCGTTGCGTCAATCGGACGCATCCTCAAGAGCCAGGGCCTGTCCGTAACCGTGGCGAAACTGGACCCGTATCTCAACGTGGATCCGGGAACCATGTCCCCTTACCAGCACGGCGAGGTGTTCGTCACCAAGGACGGCGGCGAAACCGATCTCGATCTGGGCCACTACGAAAGGTTCATCGACGTTGAGTTGACCAGGGACAGCAACGTAACCGCCGGTCAAGCGTACTTGGAGTTGATAACCCGAGAACGGCGCGGAGACTTCCTGGGCGGAACCATCCAGACGGTTCCCCACCTGACCAACGAGATTAAAGATCGATTGATCAGCCTGGCCGAGAAATCCGAAGCCGACGTGGTGATCGTGGAAGTGGGCGGCACCGTTGGCGACATCGAGGGCCTGCCCTTCCTGGAAGCCATCCGCCAGATGCGCAACACCGTCGGACGCAATAACGTCTTCTACATGCATCTGACCCTGCTCCCGTATATCTCGGCGTCCGAGGAATTGAAAACCAAGCCGACCCAGCACAGCGTCAAGGAACTGCGCAGCATCGGCATCCAGCCCGACGCGCTGATCTGCCGCAGCGATACGGAGATCACGCGGAGCATCCAGGAGAAACTTTCCCTGTTCTGCGACGTGGAAACGGAAGCGGTATTCCCCATGCCCACCGTGGGCAACGTCTATGAAGTCCCGCTCATCATGGAGGAGTTCGGGTTGGGCAGCTTCCTTTCCCAATCCCTGAACTTGGACGGCAAACTGGAACTGCGCGAGTGGTACGACCTGGTGAACCGTATGAATGCGGCGGAACGGGCCGTCCCCATCGCCATCGTGGGCAAGTACGTGGAATACCCGGACTCGTATATGTCGGTGCGCGAGGCCCTGCGCCACGCGGCGGCATCCTGCGGCCTGCGCGCCGAAGTGCGCTGGGTCCACTCCGAAGCCGTGGAACGTGACGGGCCGGACGAGTACCTGAAGGACGTTTGCGGAATCGTGGTTCCCGGCGGGTTCGGACCGCGCGGCGTGGAGGGCATGGTGGAGACCAGCCGGTACGCCAGGGACAAAGAGGTTCCCTACCTGGGCCTCTGCCTGGGTATGCAGGTGATGGTGATCGACTGGGCCAGGGACGTGGCCGGGCTGCGCTGGGCCAATTCATCCGAGTTGGACCCGGACTGTGAGCATCCGGTGATCGACATAATGCACGGGCAGCGCGGCATCACGGACCTCGGTGGGACGATGCGGCTGGGGCAGTATCCCTGCCGGCCTCAGACCAACACCCAGATGGCGCAGGCGTACGGCAGCGGCCTGCCGGAAATCAACGAACGCCATCGCCACCGCTACGAGGTGAACAACCGCTACCGGGAGTCGCTGGAATCATCCGGCATGGTGATGAGCGGCCTTTCTCCCGATGGCGAACTGGTCGAAGCCGCCGAGGTGCCGGACCATCCATTCATGGTGGGCGTGCAGTTCCATCCCGAATTCCAGTCGCGCCCCAACCGTCCGCATCCCCTGTTTCGGGCGCTGATGGGACAGGCGAGCAACATCGTGCGAGAGGGCAAGCAGCTGCCATTCAACCGCCCGGGATGGTGGTCATTCTCAACGCAATAGTTACGGCAAAGGGCCGGATGGCCAGGGAGGACAAGCAGTGAAACTGTTCTTGGACACCGCCAACATTGATGAAATACGCCAGGGCGCCGAGTTGGGCGTCATCTCCGGCGTTACCACGAACCCATCGCTGGCGGCCAAAGAGGGCATCGGAGGCGCGACGGGTTACCGCGCCGCAGTGCAGGAGATCGCCGACATCATCGACGGCCCGATTTCCGTCGAAGTGGTGAGCACCGACGCCGCGGGCATGATCGCCGAAGGCCGGGACATCGCCGAGTGGATCCCCAACCCCTGGGTGAAAATACCGAGCACCGAAGAGGGCTTCAAAGCCATCAGCGTCCTGGCCCGCGACGGCATCCAGATCAACCAGACCTTGGTATTCACCGTGAACCAGGCGCTGCTGGGAGCCAACGCCGGCAGCACGGTAGTCAGCCCCTTCGTGGGCCGATTGGACGATATTGGCCAGGACGGCATGGAACTGGTGCGAGACATAGTAGCGGTTTATCGCCAGCAGAATGTGGAAACCCTGGTGATGGCGGCCAGCATTCGCGGCGCGCGGCACTGCACGACAGCCGCGGCCGCCGGCGCGGACATTTCCACCGTGCCCTACAACGTATTGACGCAGATGATCAAACACCCATTAACCGACGCCGGTCTGTCGCGCTTCCTGCAAGACTGGCAACAAGCATCCGGAGGCTGACGATATGGTTCGCGCCCGCACCGGGGCCACCGCCGCCCCCCGCCGCCGCCGCCGTCCACCACCCGTTGACGACGACACAAATCTCGTCATGGATGGCGGCCACGTCGAAGACATCGACGACCTGCCTGCGCACGAAAACGGCGCCAAAGCAACGAAACAGATCGACATCGCAGACCTTGCGACCATGTCGCAACCGGATCTGCTCCAGCTGGCGCCCGAGGTTGGACTGCGCGACGACGGCGCGTTGGCCGAGCTGGCCCGGGATGCCCTGTTCCATCGCGTGCGACAGGCCGCCGCTGGCCGAAATCAGCTGGTGGCCTCCGGCGTGCTGGAGGTGATGGACGCCGGGCACGGCCTGTTGCGTTCGATGCACTACCCCCCGGTGGCCGGCGATGTTTTCGTCGGGCAGTCGCAACTCCGGCGCTCCAACCTGAAGACCGGCGACACGGTGACGGGAACCGTGCGTCCGCCCAAGGACGGAGAGCGGCACTACGGCCTTACGCGGGTCACCAGCATCAACCTGCTGGACCCGGAGCAGCAGACGCCGGCTAACCGTCGGATTTTCGAGTCGCTCACTCCCATTTTCCCCAATGACCACATCGTCCTGGAGAACCCGCAGGGTGGTTTGCCATCCCGTATGATTGACCTGTTCGCCCCCATCGGCTTGGGTCAGCGCGGACTGGTCGTTTCTCCGCCCAAAGCCGGCAAAACCACTGTGCTGCGACAGATTGCCGCCGCCATTTCCCAGAACCGCCCGGAAGTGATCCTGATGGTGGTCCTCATCGGGGAACGGCCGGAGGAAGTCACCGAGATGCGCCGCGCCGTCAAGGGCGACGTGTTCGCGTCCACCTTTGACGAGTCGGTGGAGGAACAGTGCCGCGTGGCCGAACTGGCGGTGGAGCGGGCCAAGCGAATGACCGAAACCGGGTGCGACGTGGTCATCCTGCTGGACAGCATCACCCGCCTGACCCGCGCCTACAACCTGGCGCTGCCCACCTCGGGCCGCACGCTGTCGGGCGGTATCGACCCGGCGGCGCTCTATCCGGCCAAGCGGTTCATCGGCGCGGCCCGCAACCTTGAGGAAGGCGGCTCGCTGACCATCATCGCCACCTGTCTGCTGGACACGGGCAGCCGGATGGACGAGGTAATCTACGAAGAGTTCAAGGGCACCGGCAACATGGAACTGCACCTTGACCGTCGCCTCGCGGACCAACGCTACTTCCCGGCCATCGACGTGGTGCGCAGCGGCACCAGGCGGGAGGAATTGCTTTACGACTCCGAGCAGGTGCCGCAGATCTGGCTGCTGCGCCGGATGGTCACGCTGGCGTCCGGCGGCGACCAGGCCAACATGGGCGACGCCACCAAGCGGGTCCTGGAGCGTCTGGCCCGTACCCGCACCAACTCCGAGTTCCTTACCAACCTGACTAAGGACTCATAGGGGAGTCGAAACTCGGCCACTGCGCGGGGCGGCCAACGGTCGCCCCTTTGTGTTATACCTTGCCCGCGCCGGCAACGACAGGGTCGAGCGAATACCCTTATAATGGCCTCAGGTTGAGGAGCGATTGACCATGACCACGACAATCGAGCCACGCACGGGTATGCGGTTCTCCGTCGCCGAGTTCCTGGAGCTTGAGCTTCCGGAACCGGACCACAAGCTCAAGATGGAGTTGGACGACGGAGTTCTGTACATCATGCCGAGGCCGAGGATTGCACACCAAAGTACGCAGAGCAGGTTGGTTCAATACTTCCTCAATTACTATGATGCCTTGGATGACCCTCCCTTCGAGGTATACGCTGACGTGATAATTGCTCTCCCTTCAGAGTTGCCCCGGCTTTTCGCACCTGACTTGGCGGTGATCTTGAGAAGCAACGATGCCATTGTGGGCGAGCGGATGATTGAAGGCGCACCCGACATCGTGGCGGAGGTTCTGTCCTCGGACCGCAACCGCGACCTGGTGCGCAAGCGGCAGGTGTACGCTGAAGCCGGCATCCCTGAATACTGGATTTTCGACGAAATCAACGAAACGGTGATTCCTCTGGAGTTGCGCGACGGCGTGTACGTTGAGCGCGGCGTTCTTACCGCCGAGGACACGCTGACCACGCCAATGCTGCCCGGTTTAGAATTACCTCTGAGCCGCATACTCCGCCATCGTCGTCGCCCGCGACCCGTTAGTGAGTAACATCCGATGCCGCCGCGCTCCGGAAATATCCTGATCGTCGATGACGAAGCCACTTCGGCCATTGTGCGGGCAGTGCGCCGGCGGCTGGAGGATGAAGGCTGGAGCACGCAGGTCGTCAGCAAGGAGGCTCACGGCTCGGCCGACGATATGCTGTGGGCGGCCATGACGGCAATTGACGACACGGCGCCCGATGGCGTGATCCTGGACGTGCGTCTGGGGGATTATCGCGATGACCAGTTCAAGGGTTTGGACCTGTTGAAACGCATCGTCGCAGAGCGGCCGCGTCTCCCCGTGCTGATGTTCACGCAGTACAGCCAGGGCGTGGAGCGCGATACGGTGGCGCGCAGCGCGTTGCAGGTGGAAGCGCCGGTTGAGTTCATTGATAAACTGGCCTCCCCCGAAGAAGTGGCGTTGCGAATGCGCCGATTGGTCGGAGCCGAGCCCGGTTCCATCGCCATCGGCAGCCGCATACTGATGGACAGCGACGCAAGAACGGTGCTGGTGATCAAGGACGACGGAAATACCGCGCCGGTGCCGGAAGTCAGCGGACGGCGCTTTGACATACTCCGTGAACTGGCGCAAGCCTGGTATCGTAGCCCCGGCAACGTGGTGCCTTTTGACCGGCTGGAACGCTACCTGGAAGGCGATGATACCCGGGCGTCGCTGCGGGTTCGCATTCGAGAGATCAAGGTATCCATGGGCCGAGCTTTGGGCAACTCGTTGGGCGCTAACGACTTTATCGTCAGCGTTCGAGACCGGGGCTACCGGCTGCTGCCGCCGCGTTGATTGGTTTTGATTTATGGCGACGCTACCATCCCGACGAGCAGGAGGACACCCCGCACTAGCCTACGCCGGAATTGCCCTGGCAGCACTCGGCCTGGCAGCGATGGTGGTTTCGCTGTTCCTCCCGCTGACCTGGCTGTTTCCGAATCCCTGGTCGGTGGAGCCGCTATCCTACGTGGGCATCGCGGGGGTGGTAGTCGGCCTCGCGGTTGCGGTGGCAGCCTACGTGGGCGCCGGCGGCAGGCGAGGCAACGGCAACGGTCTCAACGGCGTGGACGACTGGAGCCGGTTGACCGAGCAGCAGTTTGAGACGTTTCAGCACGATCTGGGTCGGCCGATGCGTCGCATTCTGGGCAAGTGCCGGGAAGCGCGCGGCGTATTGGCGGCTACGGGGGAAGATGTGTCCATCGTGGTCCATGAGTTGCTTGATGAGATTGAAGAGCAGGCCCCGTCGTTCCGGCTGATGATGGGCAATATGCAGGTCATGATCAACCTGGAAACTCCGGACGCTCCGGCGGAGCGATACCCTGTGGAACCGACCGCCGTAGTCAGTCGTATCGTAGAACGCTACACCGGCCAGGCCGCGGAACAGGGCAAAGACATCGTCTGGTGGTCCGAGCCGGAGGATTTTGGCCTGGTATATTCGGAGGCCGCTGCCCTGGAGCACATGATCGCCAATCTGGTTGACAATGCCCTTCGCTACGGAGGGGACTATATCGAGATTAACGTGACGCGGGACTCTGATGAGTTCAGGGTATGCGTAACCGACAACGGCCCCGGCATCCCCGATCACTACCGCGCCCATCTGTTCACTCGCGGCTGGACGCCGGAGATGGGACGTAGCGAGGAAAAGACGTCATCGGGTCTGGGGCTGTACATCAGCAGAACGCTGGCCCACCGTTATGGCGGGGATTTGTCGGTAGCGTCCGTGGCCGCGCCCCGGCCCGGCCACCACACTATGTTCACCCTGACCCTCCCGATAGGCTCACCCGGAGCCTGACCGCGACGGGCTGGCGGCCCGTCCGTCTGAGCAAGTTTCCGGTTATACCCCACGGGCCGAGTTGTGCAGCAACGTATCCTGGTAGCGAGCCTGGCATTCATCCTGATTGCCGTGTTCCTGGCCGCATGGGTTTTCGCGCTGCCCGGGTTGCCGGATGCTCCTGGGAGCGTCCGGGTGCGCCCGACACCCACGCCGGAACCGATACGGCCCACCGTGCCCGCTCCCACACCCGCTCCCACGCCCACCCTTGTACCAACTCCGGTACAACCGACGCCCACGCCGGTACCCACCCCAACACCTGCCCCCACGCCAACACCGACCCCTACCCCAACGCCGGCGCCCACGCCTACGCCGGTGCGACCTACTCCGGTACCGCCCAGGCACTTCGTGGTGGTGCACCACCCGACCAATCTCAGCGTGGTTCGGGGCGAGCCCGAGATTGACCTGTTCGGTACGACCCTGCCGGGATCCATAATCGAGGTGACTTACGGCAACACGGACGGTACCAAAGAGGACGTGACTCTGCGGGCCGATGTTGAAGGAAACTTCCTCGCAACCATCCCCCTGGCTGAAGGGTTCAACGTCATAGAGGTGATCAGCCACAACAGCGCTTCGCCGGAACCGAAACGCCAGTTGTTGCAATTGACCTACGACAGCTCTCCATTAGTGCTGTTCCTGACCATCACGCAACCGGAAGACGGCGTGTCCGTGGCGAACCGAGTGCTGCGGCTCTCGGGCGAAACGTTGCCGGCCGCTCAGGTGGTGGTGAACGAAATCATCCCGGCCAACCCCGATTCGGACGGCAAGTGGTCAGCCGAGATTGTTCTCAAGCGCGGAATAAACGAAATCAACGTATGGGCCGCCCACGAAAGAAACGTCGCAACTGAGTCGATCACGGTAACTTACGAACCCTAGCAGCCTGTCTGAGAAACAGGGCCAGCGAGGTGGAGAGCGTATGATGGGGGCAGTCCAGTCGTTGGGAGCCGGTGATGAGCAAGACCTATCTGCCTTACGATCCTGACCAGCAGTTGCTGATGCCGGCGGCGCTGCAGGAGTGGTTGCCCGAGGGTCACCTGGCCTATTTCATCTCAGACGTGGTGGACCAGTTGGACCTGTCGGAGATCACGGCCCGCTACGAGCAGGAGCGGCGCGGTGGCCCGCCCTACAATCCCAAGATGATGGTGAAGGTGCTGCTGTACGCCTATTGCGTCGGGGTGCCGTCATCGCGGCGCATCGCCACCAGACTGCATGAAGGCATCGCCTTCCGGGTGCTGGCGGCCAACAACACGCCGGACTTTCGCACCATCTCGGACTTCCGCAAGGACCACCTGGCGGCGCTGTCGGGATTGTTCCTGCAGGTGTTGTTGCTGTGCCAGCGGGCGGGACTGGTGAAGTTGGGCCACGTGGCGCTGGACGGCACCAAGGTCCGGGCCAACGCATCGAAGCACAAGGCGATGAGTTACCAGCGTATGCAAGAGAAGGAAGCGCAGTTGCAGGGTGAGGTGGATGAGTTGCTGCGCCGCGCCCAGGAGGTGGATGAGGAGGAGGATCGCCGGTATGGCAGGGACAAGCGCGGTGATGAGTTGCCGGAGGAGTTGTCCTTTCGGGAGGGTCGGTTGGAGAAGATCCGGGAGGCCATGGCGGCGCTGGAAGCCGAGGCCATGGCCGAGGCGGAGCGCGCCGCAGAGGAGGGCAAGGATCATCCTGGGGTGCCCGATGACCAGGCCCAGCGCAACTTCACTGACCCGGAGTCCCGCATCATGCCCGGTCCTGGGGGACGGGACTTCCTGCAGGCTTACAACTGTCAGGCGGTGGTGGACCATGAGCATCAGGTGATCATTGCGGCCCGAGCCACCACTCAGGCCTCGGACAAGCAGCAGGCGGTGGTGATGATCGAGGAGACCATCGCCAATGTGGGAGTGGCGCCCCGGGAGGTGTCCGCCGACGCCGGTTACTACTCGGCAAAGGCCGTTGCCGATTTACACGCCCTGGGCACCGACCCGTTCGTCGCGCCGGAGAAGACCCGCCACGGGTACAAACCACCGCCCGCACCCAAAGGACGCATCCCCAAAGCTCTCTCTCCCAGGGACCGGATGCGCCGCAAGTTGCAGACCAAACGGGGTCGCAAGAGATACGCGCTACGCATGCAGACGGTGGAGCCGGTGTTCGGCCAGATCAAGCAGGGCCGAGGCTTCCGGCAGTTCCTGCTGCGGGGATTGGACAAGGTTGCGGGCGAGTGGTCGCTGATCTGCACCGGCCACAACCTGCTCAAGCTCTTCCGCCACTCTCGTCTGTCGGTCAGTCCACCGTCACCCATCCCCCAACCGGCGTGAACCCTCGCCAAAACACGGTCCCATCAACAACAAAACCTAATCTTCAGACAGACTGCTAGGCGCTGAAGCCGGGCCGTTTGATTGATAACCCCGACGGCGACGGCTATAATTGAGTGCAGCATCCCTAATGCAATAGAGGAGGCGCTTTCAATGGTTGCTGAAATTCTGACCGGTACCTTCACCGTCAAGTCCGGCCACGCCCAAATGCTCAAAGGCGGAGTGATTATGGACGTGGTGACCCCTGAGCAGGCGCGCATCGCCCAGGAAGCGGGGGCAGTCGCGGTGATGGCGTTGGAACGCGTACCGGCCGACATCCGGGCGGACGGCGGCGTGGCTCGCATGAGCGATCCCTCCATGATTTGCGATATCATCGAGGCCGTGTCCATTCCGGTCATGGCAAAGTGCCGCATCGGGCACTTTGTTGAAGCGCAGATACTGGAAGCTCTCGGCGTTGACTATGTTGACGAGTCCGAAGTGCTGACGCCGGCCGATGAGATGCACCACGTTTGGAAGCACGACTTTACCGTCCCCTTCGTCTGCGGTTGCCGCGATTTGGGTGAAGCCCTGCGCCGCATCTCCGAAGGCGCGGCCATGATTCGCACCAAGGGCGAAGCCGGCACCGGCGACGTGGTGGAGGCAGTGCGCCACATGCGCGCGGTTCAGGACGCCATCCGCAAGCTCCGCACCATGCCCGACGACGAGTTGGTGGTTGAGGCCCGGGACCTGCGCGTCAGCCTCGACCTGCTTCAGCAGACCCGCGAAGAGGGACGTATGCCGGTAGTCAACTTCGCCGCGGGCGGCGTGGCTACTCCCGCGGACGCCGCGCTCATGATGCAGCTGGGCGCTGACGGCGTGTTTGTCGGTTCCGGCATCTTCAAGTCCGGCGACCCGGCCAGCCGCGGCCACGCCATCGTGCAGGCGGTTACGCACTACAACGACCCGCAGATCCTGGCCGACGTATCCAGAGACTTGGGCGAGCCCATGGTGGGGCGCAGCGTCCGAGAACTGTCGGAAGCTGAACTGCTGGCGACCCGCAGCATCTAGGCCCGCACGGTTTTCGTCAGAACCAGGATTCGCCGGATTATTGGATTTACAGGAATGGGACATATCGGCTGGTTAATCAGTTGAACATCGGCGTTTTGGCAGTACAAGGGGATTTTGCGGAGCATTGTCACGTGCTCCGCAGCATCGGTGCTGACGCGACCGAAGTGCGACTGCCGGATCACCTGGAGGGGCTGGACGGCCTCGTCATCCCCGGCGGCGAGAGCACCACGCTCAGCCGCCTGATGTCCCTTTACAACCTGCGCGAACCGGTGGCCGACATGGCCGCGTCGGGCAAGGCCGTTTGGGGCACCTGTGCCGGCATGATCATGCTGGCGTCGGAGATCACCGAGGAAGACCCGGTTCCGCTGGCGGTGATGGACGTGGGGGTGCAGCGCAATGCGTTCGGCCGCCAGGTCGATTCGTTCGAGCAGGACCTGACCATCAAGGGGCTTGGCCCCGACCCGTACCACGCCATTTTCATCAGGGCGCCGGTGATTCTGCGAGTTGGCAAAGAGGTGGACGTTTTGTCGGCGTTGCCCGATGGCCGGCCAGTGGCGGTCCAGCAGAAAAACCTGCTGGCGACGGCGTTCCACCCCGAACTTACCGCCGACGCGCGAATGCACCGGTACTTTGTCGCCATGGCCGGCGGACCCGCCTACGACGAGAACGCGCCCCCAATTGAAGCTCCCCGGGTGCGGGGGCGTATGGCGCAGGAATCATAAAGGAGGGCATAGTTGGTAACGGTCGAGCAACTGGCCCACGATGAGCTACGGCAACTTCTGAGCGTGCTGCCGCCACGGGTACTGGCCGGCCTGCAACAGCAGGACGACCTTGATGACCTGTTGGAGATCGTCCTTGACCTGGGCCGGCCTCCGGAAGCGCGTTTTTCGTCCGGCGACGTGATACTGGATGAGGAACCCGTCGGGCGGGAAGACCTGCAACACGTGGTGTCCGGCGTCGGCGATTTCGGCGGAGACAACCGGGCGGGAATGGAGCGCACGCTGCACCGCATTTCGGCCATCCGCAACCGCAACGGCAGCGTGGTTGGCATTACCTGCCGGGTGGGGCGGGCGGTATTCGGCACTATCAAGATAATCGAAGACCTGGCCTACGGCGGTAAGAACATACTGCTGCTGGGCCGCCCCGGCGTTGGCAAGACCACAATGCTGCGCGAGGTTGCCCGAGTGCTGGCCGACGAGGCCCGCAAGCGCGTGATCATCGTCGATACGTCCAACGAAATCGCCGGCGACGGGGATATCCCGCACCCGGCCATCGGACACGCCCGCCGGATGCAGGTGCCCGCGCCCACCGAACAGCACGGTGTGATGATCGAGGCTGTGGAAAACCACATGCCCCAGGTCATCATCATCGACGAGATGGGCACCACGCAGGAGGCGGCGGCCGCGCGCACCATCGCCGAGCGCGGCGTCCAGTTGGTGGCCACCGCCCACGGCAATACGCTGGACAACCTCATCATGAACCCGACGCTGTCGGACCTCATCGGCGGCGTGCAGACCGTAACATTGGGCGACCAGGAAGCGCGGTTCCGGGGCACGCAGAAAACCGTGCTGGAGCGCAAGGCCCCGCCAACCTTCGACGTGGTGGTGGAAATTCAGGACTGGAACGAGGTCGCGGTGCACGACGACGTGGCCCAGGTGGTTGACCAGTGGTTGCGCGGCTATCCCGTGGAGCCGGAGGTTCGCCAGCTGAACGAAGACGGCAACATCACGCGAACCGCCGCCACTCGCCAGAACGAGGCCGCGCCGACGCCCTGGGCCGCGAACGAAATCCGTGGTCGGCGAGGCAGAAACCGAAACGGACGCGGGCAGGACACCTACGAGCAGTATCCACCGGAACGCTTCCAGGACGAACCGGACGCTAGCGGATCGGCGGGCCCTCGCTTGGACGCGCGGATCTTCCTGTTCGGTGTCAGCCGGGACAAGGTTGAGGCGGCGCTGGCCGAACGGGGCGCGACGGCTGAGATCGTGAGCGAACTGCGTAGGGCCAACGTGCTGCTCACCACCAAGAACCACTACCGCCGGGGCAGTCAGTTGGTGCGCGTTGCCGAAGACAATAGCGTGCCGGTGTACGTCCTGCGTAAGAACACCGTCCCGCAGGTGAGCGATTTCCTGACGTCGATAGCGCGGGATCAGGGCATCCAATTGCCGCCGCCATCCGGACGCCACAAGGAAGAGGCGAACGCTGAGGCTGAGGCCGCCGCCCGCGCCGAGGCGGAGGATGCGGCGCGCCGGGTACTGTCCGGCGAGTTCAGCGTGCAGCTGGAACCCCAGCGTCCGTACATCCGGCGCCTGCAACACATGCTGGCCGAGGAATTCAACCTGGCGTCCACCAGCCGGGGCCGGGACCCGCAGCGCGCCGTGCTCATCTACCGCCCCTAGTCGTTGACGTCAAACGAGGATGTAGGGGCGACGCATGCGTCGCCCCTACAAGTGCGTCGTAGAAATCAACATAAGGGAACTACAGCGATGTCCGGTCTTTTCATAGCGTTTGAGGGCGGCGAAGGCGCCGGCAAATCGACTCAATCCACCCTTCTCGCAGACGCGTTGCTGAGACAAGACTATCGAGTCGTCCCTCTCCACGAGCCCGGTTCAACGCTTCTGGGCGATTACCTGCGCAATTATTTGATCGGCGATTTACCTGTTTCGGACATCGCGGAGCTTTTGATGTTTGAAGCGTCAAGGGCCGAATTAGTCGCCGAACGGATTCGGCCAGAATTGGAAACGGGAGCCGTCGTCGTTTGCGACCGTTTCGCCGGTTCTACGGTTGCTTACCAAGGATATGGGCGCGGATTGGATTTAGAGAAAATACATTTGCTGAACAACCTGGCAACTGATGGCCTTTATCCTGATATGACTATCTTGCTTGATATTGATCCTGTGATCGGTTTGGAGCGGGTCAACAATCGCCTTTTCCAATTGGCGTTGCCTATCGGCGATGCCCCCGACCGTTTTGAAGAAGAGACTATGGCATTTCACGAACGTGTGCGACGCGGCTTTTTGCGGCAAGCAGAACGCAATCTGGATACTTGGAAGCGAATAGATGCCAATCATTCCATTGATGATGTTGCTGCTGCGATTTGGGCGGTGGTAAATCCAATGCTGCCTAGCCAAGATCTACGCTTGGAAACAGGCTAGCGGCCGCGTAATCATAACATCGGCTCGCGTTTGCCAAACCGGGGGCCGGGTGTTACCGTACCCGCGATGCCCACGCTAACCAACTGCTTGCTGGCATTCGCTGCCATCGGAGTTTTCGTACTGGCAACCACGCTGGCGTGCGCCCCGGACAGCAAAGTCAGCGCACCACACGATCCCATGACCATAAACCGCATCGCCTACATAGCCTCCGACGGGCAGTTGGTAACCATCAACCCCGACGGCAGCGACCGCAGCACGCTCACCACCGGGGCGATTGCCGACGCGACGGGACGCATGGGCGGCATCGTGGCTCAACCCGCGCGGGAAACCCGACTCTACGGCTGGCCCGTCTGGTCGCCGGACGGGAGTCGAATCGCAGTGTCGCTGATCAGTGGCAGCCGTCCGTCCGAGGCCGAGATGAGCGTGCAGACGCTGGAATCCTCCAGCGGCGTGGGCGGCGCGGTGTTCGTCAATTCGGCGCCGCTAACCATCGCCGAAGGCACGCCCCACTACGTGCAATGGTCGCCCAACGGCCAGATGCTGGGCATCACCGCTGCCACGCCGGAAGGACTGTCACTGTACGTGATTGAGGCTAACCCGGCGGATGGCGAAGCGGTTACATCGTCTGGGATGCCGATAGTACGGGGAGCGCCATTGTACTTCGACTGGTCGCCGGACAGCCGGGCCGTGGCGGTGCACAGCGGCCAGGAGTTGATGGTGCTGACCCTGAACGACGCTGGCACCTCGTTCTCGGTGCGGCCCATCGCTCGGTCGCGCTCGTTTCGCACCCCGGCGTGGTCGCCCGACGGAGCCACGTTGGCCTGGTCGGCTCCCGGCGGCGACAGCGAAGCCCTGTGGTTGGGCAAGCCCTATGAAGCCAACTATCCACCGATGCGTCTGGCCGAGGTGGAGGGAGCCTGCGCTTTCCTTTGGTCGTCGGATGGCCGTGTCCTGGCCGTAGCCGACCGCCAGGACGAAGGCTCGCCGGCATACCGCCGGCTGCGCATGGTGGCCGCCGATGGCAGCGCGGAACGCACCATCCGGGAAGACGATTGGGTGCTGGGCTTTTTCTGGGAACCGGACGGTAATCGGCTGGCATGGGTGGCCCTGAACAGCGAAGAGCGGACCATGGAATGGCGGATCGCCCACGGCGACACGAGACAGCCGGAATCTGCCGAATCGGACGACGCCGTGGGCGGGCTGCGGTTTTCACCCAGTGGGGAAACCTTTTTGATGTTGGCGTTCTTCGACCAATACGCGCGCAGCCATTCGCCGTGGGCGCCCGACGGGTCGGCGCTGGTGGTGGCCGGCAACCAGCAATACCTCTCGCAGCGGCGGAATGGCAGCGGAGCTGCCGGGCCGCACGTGTACGTGACGGAAGTGGGAGAACCGGGCGGCCTGCGAGACATCGCGGCCGGCGGCATCGCCGTGTGGTCGCCCCGGTAAGAGACCCAAAGTCGCCGCTGATGTTGGCATTTCCGCTCGTCCTGAGCCTGTCGAAGGACACTCTCATGGTTCGACAATCTCACCATGAGCGGAGGACAGTGGCGTTTTGAGCGGACAATGACTATTTTGAAAAGACCCTGGGCCATCATCGTTCTGGCGCTGACTATTTTAACCGTGGCCTGCGCCGGGCCGCCCGCCCCCACTGCCGCGCCGACATCTACGCCGGTTCCGCCGACACCCACTCCGCCGCCGGACCCGGCGCTGCTGATTGAAGAGACGGCGGCGAACCTGCGCGCCCTGAAATCCACCGAGTTCGTGGTGCGGCACGAAACGGGCGCCATTTTCATCCCGGGTTTCAGCGCAAAGATGACCGAGGCCAGCGGGGCCTGGGAAAGCCAGCAGGGCGCGGACCTTTCGATTGACGCCTACCTGGTGCCGGATGCTCAGACCGACCCGGAATCGGGCATTTACATCCAGATGCTGGCGGTGATCACCGGGGACGCCTACTACGCGACGGACCCACTGTCGGGCGCGTGGATGAAGCAACCCCCCGCGATGTCGCCGATACCGGTAGACCGGCTGAATATCCTGGTTGCCGATGTGGTTGCCGGGGTCACCGACCCGGTCCTGGCCGGCCAGGAAAGCCTGGATGGGCAGGCCGCGTACAGAATATCCGGGGAGGCTCCGGCGACGCTGCTGGACTGGCTGCCGCTGAATCCGGATGCCAGCCAGGTTGTGCAGATAGACGTCTGGACCGACACGGAACGGAAGCTGCTGCGGAAACTGCGCCTCGCCGGCCCCGTGGGCCCCTTCGACCAGCCGGATACCGTGCGCGAGATCCTGCTGACGAACATTGATGGAGACATCAACATCCAACCGCCCACCGATTTCACTGATCTCACCGGCGGCTGATTCTCTTCCGTCACAGGGGAACAGCGGCCCCGCTCATGGTGAGCCTGTCGAACCAAGCGTCAATCTCGTCCCGCCGTCAATGGGCGCTGGTCGCCGTGGTGGCGTGCGGCGCGTTCATCACCGCCCTCGACCAGACGGTGGTGGTGACCGCCCTGCCGGCGGTGATGGCCGACCTGAAGGTGCCCATCATCCGGCTGGAGTCGGTGATCTGGGTGGTGACGGCCTACCTGCTGGGCTACACGGTGGCGATGCCGCTGCTGGGACGGCTGGCCGACGTGCACGGATACGTCCGCATCTACTGGGCATCGCTCGCGGTATTCAGCATCGGGACGACGCTGGTGGCGTTGTCCGGCGAGTCGGAGTGGCTGAACGGGTTGCTGGAACCGTTGGACCAGATTATCGTCGCGCGGGTAATCCAGGCCATCGGCGGCGGCGGCGCGGTGCCCATCAGCCTGGCCATCGCCGCCGGCCTGACGACGCCACAGCAACGGGGCTTGGCGCTGGGCATCGTGGCCGGCGCGGCGGAGGCGGGCAGCATGCTGGGGCCGGCCTACGGCGGCGCAGTCATCGAGCTCTGGGGCTGGCGGGCCATCTTCTGGCTCAACGTGCCGCAGGCGGCAGTAATCGCGGCGGTGCTGCTCTGGGTGCCGAAACAGGCCGCATCCGAAACGCGCATGGACTACCGGGGCGCGGCGATCCTGACCGGGGCGCTGGTGCTGCTGTCGCTGGCCTTCGCCCACGAGGGGCTGTTCCGGCTGTCGTCGTGGACGCCCTACCTGCTGCTGGCCGGATTCGCGGTGTGCGTGACGGCTCTGGTGTGGTCGCAGCGGCGGACGGCGCAGCCGTTGCTGTCGGCAGTGCTGTTCCGGGCGTGGGCGTTCGTAACCGCCAACGCCTGCCAGCTTCTCGTAGGCGTCGCGCTGATCATCGCCATGGCCACGACGGTAATCATGGCCAACACGGTGATGAACCGGCCCGAGCGTCCGGTGGATGTAACCACCGCCGCGCTGTGGCTGCTACGTATGACGGCAACGATACCGGTGTTCGCCATTGTGGGAGGGTGGCTGCTGCGCTGGGTGGATGCCCGGTGGATGGCCGTGGTCGGGCTGGCGCTGATCGCGGCGGGCATGTTCCGGCTGAGCGGCTGGCCGCTGGACATCGCGGAGCCAAGGCTGACGCTGGACATGGTGGTGGCCGGCGTCGGGTTCGGGCTGGTCATCGCGCCGCTGATGCACCGGGCCATCGCCGCCGCGCCGTCGGACTACCGGGCGCTGGTGGCGTCTATGGTGGTGGTGTCGCGGATGCTGGGCATGACGCTGGGGATGGCTGCACTGTCGGCGTGGGGCGTCAACGAATTCCTGGCCATCCTGGTCGAAACGCCCTCACCGCTGATGATGCCGGGTCTGGACGCCGTAGCCCGGGCGCAGGCCCTGGTGGAATACCGGGAAACATTGCAGACGGCCAGCCTGGACCTGTTCCAGAGCTTCTACCGGGCGGCAGGGGTGATTGCGCTGGCAGCCATCGTGCCGGCGATATTGATGCGGGCGAGCGCGAGAGAACGGGAGGAAATATCATGGAATTGAAACGGTTGGGAGCATCGGGCGTGATGGTTCCTGAGATCGGGTTGGGGACGTGGCGTTATACGGGCGGGCCGGAGCCGCTGCGCCGGGGGATTGAGCTGGGGGCGAATTTCATCGACACGGCGGAGATGTACCGCACCGAGGACCAGGTGGGCGAGGCCATCGCCGGGATGCGTGAGCGGGTGTTCATCGCCACTAAAGTGCTGGGCGGCAACCTGCGCTACGACGCGGTGCTGCGGGCGGCTGACCAGAGCCTGCGCCTGCTGGGCGTGGACAAGATCGACCTGTACCAGATCCACTGGCCCAACCCGCGGGTGCCCATAGCGGAAACCATGCGGGCCATGGCGCAGTTGGTTGCCGACGGGCTGGTGGACTACATCGGAGTCAGCAATTTCTCGGTGGATGATATGCGGGATGCCCAGGCGGCGATGCAGAACAACCCCATCGTATCCAACCAGATTCTCTACAACCTGCGCCGGCGCCGGGCTGAACGCGATGTCATTCCGTACTGCCTTCAGAACGACGTAGCGATCATCGCGTACTCGCCGCTGCACGAGGGCGCGTTGGTGGGCAACGGAGGCGGACGACTACGTAGGGCGCTGGGGTTGAGCCGCGACCAGCAGGCATTGGCCGATATTGCTGATGAGACGGGCAAAACGGCGGCGCAGGTGGCGCTGAACTGGGTAGCGGACCAGGACGGGATGATCGCCATTCCAAAGTCCAACAGTGTGGCGCGTACCGAGGAAAACTGCGCGGCGTCGGGCTGGCATCTGACGCCGGAGCAACGGCAGAGGTTGGACCGGGCGTTTCCCGCCTAGTGCGTATTCCGACTATACTTCTACTGGGGCTCCGTCAGCGGCGGCCGGTTCGGGCGCTTCCATTCCCGTCGGGAACCGGAACACCGGCTGGCCGGCGTCGGGCGCAACGTGAGAGTGATTCGCCAGGGCCGTGAGTATCCGTTGCTCGCTGCGTAGGATTTCGTTACGCAGGGTAGCCATATTGGCCTTCTGTTCTTCCCGCAACGCGGTCATGTCGGCCTTCTGTTCTTCCCGCAACGCGGTCATGGCAGCTTTCTGTTCTTCCCGCGCCGCTTTCACCTCACCCCGCAGGGTCTGAACGTCATCTTGTAGGGACTGCACGTCACGAGCCAGGTAGTCAACCCGATATGACATACGGCCCCACCAGAAGAAGCCGCCGCCGACCAGCACTATGAAAGTAGCGATGCCGACGATAGTTCCGATGAGGGATAGAGTTTCCATGATGAGCTATCTGCGAGCTATGGCAAGAATAATTGATCTGGAATGACGGGGATAGCTAAACTGTGCCGGCATTATAGCGCATCGGTTCAGAGGCTGTAGCTGCCGATGGCGCGCCACGAGAGGTCGGTGGCCCAGCGTCCGCCGGACCAGTCGTCGCCGGCGGCGTTGGACTCGAAGCGCGTAAGGGCCAGGCGCCAGGCGCGGGTGATCTGGGAGACCTTCAGGTCGTCGGTGATGGCGCGGGCGAAATCCAACGCGCCGTCGAATACCGAATCGGGCAGGTCGGCGTGGGACATCAGGGGAATCTGAGGTGGGAAGTCGGGGCTGAAGACATGACGGCTGCCGCCGACGGCGGGGTTGCGCTCCAGCAGGTCGGCCACCATGGACTGGAGGCGGTAGAGGGACTCGTTGACCACCTCGGGCGAGAAGTCGATCCAGATGTTGCCGTCGGACTCAGACGTGCGGGTGGTGGTTATGCCCCGGTTGAAGATGGGGAAACGCGGGGACACCCGACGGTAACGATCCGCCAGCCGCTCCAGATCACCGGCCAGTTGCGCTTCGTTCGCGCCCGCACCGTCGGCATCCAGGGGGAAGTAGTCGGACATGGGCATGTGGAGCATGTGCATCTCGGCGGCCCAGCAAGCGTACTGGCCGCAGATCAGCTGGCGCGCCCGGTAGGCGCGGGCGGTGAAGTCGGGGTCGGTGAGCAGGCTCACGCCGTAGCGGATGGACATCAGGCATACTCCAGCCGCGGTTGCGGCAAAGCGTGGCGGTTTTCCACGCAAATGGTGAGGTGGTGCCGGTAGGATTCCTCTACAGGATAGAACGTGTGGGCGGCATGGAGCAAGAGGCGCGTTTGGAATTAGGCTGATTGTGTAGGTGGGGACGGGAATGATTGCTATAATCGCTGGTGATCAGGATAACCAAGAACACAGGAGGCGTGGAGATGGCTGACAACCTGGGCGGACTGCTGGCGGAAACCGAATTGACGCTGCTTGATGGATCGTTGGAGCGCACCGAGGGCCCGCTTTGGCATCCCGGCGGCTACCTGACGTTTGTTGACCTGGCGCGGGAACAGTTGCTGAAGTGGGACCCGAATACGGGCGAGACGACGGTGGTTCGAGAAAATACCGGCGAGGGCAACGGCTGTACTTTCGACCGGCAGGGCAACCTGCTGATGTGCGAGGGCGCAGATCACCGGTGCGTCACCAGCATGGATGCAAACGGCAACATCACGACGATTGCGGACCGCTGGGACGGCAAGCGGTTCAACAAACCCAACGATGTGATCTGTCGGACGGACGGCGTCATATATTTCACTGACCCGCACCTGCGTTTTCCTGAGGAGTTGCGGGAGATTCCGTTCGCCGGCATCTACCGGCTCGACACGTCCGGCAACGTACACCTGGCGACGGACGAGTGCGAGTACGCCAACGGATTGGCGCTATCGCCGGACGAATCTGTGATGTACGTCGCCATCAGCCGGGCTGAGATGGCAGACTTTGATCGGGAGGAAAGCGGCGAGTTCTGCCCCAACCGGCGCATCCGCGCATTCGATGTGGCCGCCGACGGAACGCTCAGCGGCAACCGGATTCTGATCGAGATGGGATCGACGGCGCCGGGAGTGCCGGACGGGATGAAGGTGGACACGGCGGGCAACGTCTGGTGTACCGGCTCGGGCGGCGTGTGGATCGTATCGCCGGGTGGCGAGCAACTGGGTGTGCTGGAAACGCCGGAAGTGACGCGGAACATCTGCTTCGGCGGTGATGATATGCGGACGCTGTTTCTGACGTCGGGGGCGTCGCTCTACAGCATCCGGGTGACGACGCCGGGGATTGCGGCGTTCTGACGGTATGGAGAAACCGCCGGTCGGCTATGGAGTCGCCGGCGGTTCCGTATCGGATTCGTCAGGAGGCAGCAGGTCGTCCACGTTGATGCCTTTGTCCCTGAGTTGTTCGATTATTTCGGCGCGGGCCTCCGCACGGCCCTCTGCTCTGAGCTGTTCATTCCTACCGAGCATTTCCCGATACAGCTCATAGCCTTTCGTAAGTAGCGCCATGGTTACGGTTCCTCCGATTCATACGGCGGATATATCATACCTGAACGGATGCGTATAGCAGCATTGGTCACAATTGCACCGGTCGCCCTACACCAGGCCGCCGAATTGCTGGTAGCCGGTTTCGCCGAGCATTGGCCCGACGCCTGGCCGAATCTGGACGCCGCTCGACTTACGGTGCGCGAATCCTTGTTACCCGACCGCATTGCCCGCGTTGCTATTGGCGATAATGGGGATGTCTTGGGGTGGGCGGCGGCGGAACCGTTGTACAACGGCAACGTGTGGGAATTGACGGTGCTGGTGGTTCAGCCCTCGTTGCAACGGCAAGGCATCGGGCGGGCGTTGATTGAGGATATGGAGGAGCGGGTACGCGAACGGGGCGGGTTGACCATCTGGCTGGGTTCGGACGATGAGGACGACATGACCTCGCTGGCCGGCGTTGACCTGTACCCCGATCCCCTGGCGCACCTGGCGGCCATCCGCAACTACAAGGGTCATCCCTATGAGTTTTACCGGAAGGTGGGGTTTTCAATTGCCGGCGTGCTGCCGGACGCCAACGGTTCGGGTAAGCCGGACATTTTCCTGGCGAAATCGGTGGCGCGGCGGTAAGTTCGTCTGATTTGTGGTAAAAGTAGTGCATGTTGATAGTAAGAGGAGGCTCTGATGACTACTGCCACCAACGTCGTCGGCAACGGCGCGCACACTTATGAGTTTGACCGCAACTGGGCACAGTTGCCCGATGGCATCCCAATGCCGGCCGCGGCGGTGTTCGGCGATGACGAGGACCGAATTTACTGCTTCAACCGGAATCCCGACCACCCGATCATGATTTTTGACCGCGAGGGCAAGTTCATCAAGTCCTGGGGCGCGGGAATGTTCGAGTTCCCCCATGCCATCATCATTGACCAGTGGGGTTATGTTTGGCTGGTGGACCGCAACATGGGCCAGATTTTCAAGCTGACCAAGGACGGCGAGGTCGTGATGACCATCGGCGAGCGCGGCTATCGCTCCGACACCGGCGCGGACAATAGCAGCTTCGACTCCAACTCGTGGCACCAGGTGGTGCGCGGCGCCGAGCCCTTCAACATGCCGGCGGGAATCGCGCTGAACGACGCGGGTGAGATCTACATTGCCGACGGGTACGCCAACGCGCGGGTGCACAAGTTCACGCCGACGGGCGAGCATATCTTCTCGTGGGGTGAGCCGGGCCCTGGCCCGGGCCAGTTCAACCTGCCCCACGGCGCATGGATCAACCGTGAGGGTAACCTGCTGATCGCGGACCGGGAAAACGACCGGGTGCAGGTGTTCAATCAGGACGGAACCCACGTCACCGACTGGCCGAGCAAGCTCATCGGCCCGGCGGTCATCTGCATCGATGACGATGACGTGGCATACGTGGCCGAGCACAACGGCGGTATGCTGAGCATCCTGGACGCCAACGGCGGGCGGCTGGCCCAGTGGGGCGATCTAACGCACCGCAGTTGCCACGGCGTTTGGGTGGACAGCCAGAAGGACCTGTACGTGGTGGAACCCTACGAGGGCAGCACCGGCCGCACGGTGGTGAAGTACACTCGCAAGGGCTAACCAACAACCCGTCATTCCCGCGAAAGCGGGAATCCAACGAAACCCATCCGGCGCGGTTGCGGATTTCGCCGCCGGTTTGCTAGAATAAAGGCGCGTCGCCGTTCCCCCAAGGTGGCGCGCCGATTGTGGGGCTGTAGCTCATTTGGGAGAGCGCTTCAATGGCATTGAAGAGGTAGCGGGTTCGATTCCCGCCAGCTCCACCACTTCCCCCTCAACTAATACCCAGAAAGCGGCGTTTCCTACTTGATTTGAGTAGGAAACGCCGCAGAGAACAACGTAATATCAGGGGGCAGCCTCCAATGCGTAGAGGTTGCCGTCATGGGAGACGACATACAGGGTTGTCGCAGCCACCACAGGACTGCCGGTTATCTTGCCGCCTGTCTCGAATCCCCACGACAACTCTCCGTTGAGGGCGTCCAAACCGGCAACCGTACCTGATTCCGTGCCAACCAGGACGGTGGGTCCCGCCACGGTGGGGGCAGCGGTCACCGGACTCCCCATGTCCGTTTCCCACAGCGCCTCTCCCGAGGATGCCTCCAAAGCTGAGACCACGCCCGAGACGCTGGCAACGTAAACTCTACCCCCCGCGACAGCCGGCGATTGGGCCACGTCACCTTCGACCTGGGCCCCCCAAACACTTCCCCGCTGCGACGGCGGATCGGGCAGCCAGCCCCAAACGTGAAAGGTGGTCTTCCAAAAGAGGTTGAAGCGGTCCCAGGGTAGGGACCGTTCCCGCCAGTCTATGGCCCACACGCGGCCCTTCTGGGACCCGACGTACACCCGGTCAGCCTGGGTAGCCGGTCCGCCCAGGATTTGCCTGGCCCTGCCGGTGTCATACACCAGGCTCCGCCGCCCGGTATTAGTATCCACCACATGGAGCAAATTGTCCTTGGAGACCACTACCACAGCGTTGTCGGTGAGGCAGACTGCTGCTATAACCCAGTCATCGGTGGTGAAGCTCCACAGCACAACTCCGCTGGATATATCCAGGGCGTAAAGATTGTTGTCTCCCACTCCGATGTACACGGTCCCATCTCGGACAACAGGGGAGGCCAGGATGGGGCTCCCCATGTCCCTGTCCCACTGCACAGCTCCCGTCATCGCATCCAAGGCCAGAACCCGGCCCGGCCGAACGGCGTAAACCACCAGCCCGCCTGCCACGGCGGGGGTAGAGCTAGAAGGAAAGCCTGTAATATGTTCCCAGGCCGGTAAGCCCGTTGTCCGGTCCAGCGCAACGAGCTTGCCCGTCTCCGTAGTGAGGTAAACCAGGTCGCCAGCCACGGCCGGTGCGTTGAGCAGCGGGCCGCCTGAATTATAGGACCACTTGATCTCATGGGGATATGGCACAGGGTTGGGGGTGAACCCAGTGCCTTCCCCTGTGCGTCTCGTCTGCGGCCAGTCCCCGGGGTCCACGGTCGGCGCGGCATCTGTGGAGGCAGCAGGAGGGTTGGGGGCCAGTCCCAGGTAGTTCCAGGATACCCAGAAAGCCAGGAGCGCGGTAACTGCCAGGGCAATCCCCGGCATGAGCAGGCGGCTGCGGAGAAAACCGAATCTACGGCTGCGCGACAACCGCTGCGCCTCGGCCCGGGGAATGGATATCATGCCTGAAAAGGCTTCACAATTATCGCATCTCTCCGAACCCGGCGCCGCCTCAATGTGACCACAGAAACGGCACACTCGGACTTGTTCCATGGCAACCCCTCGACCGAAAATTGTCCTACTGCTGGCTCCAGTAAACCTTCCGCTTTATTCACGGAATAGCCTTGCAAGGTCCCAAAAAAAGGTGAGCCTCCCGGCCCCATTGTACGCCAGGAAGCTCCGATTCAAATACCAGGGTCGCCCACGAAGTTGCCGGATCTCTGACCCCGCGCACTCCGTAGGAGAAACTGTCCGGCAATGTCAGCTTTCTTTGTGGTCCACGTCCAGGCCCCCGGAATCGGCTACGATGGTGGCGGAACATGGGGCCAGCCATCGGCCGGTGTGGTCAATGGGACTGAACGTGACCGAGCCGATCGCTCAAGCATCCTGGCGGGGATCGGCAGTCTCGGCAGAGGTATAAATCTTATCTCCCCCTCAACTTCGGGTCCCACGCGTCCCGCAGGGCATCGCCCAGGAGGTTGAAGCCGAACACCACGACGAAGATGGCGAGTCCCGGGAACATGGCGACCCAGGGGGCCGTCCTCACATGCTCCTCGGCGGCCCGCTTCAACATCCCGCCCCAACTGGGGACGTCCGGGGGAACGCCCACCCCCAGGAAGCTGAGGGATGCCTCGATGGTTATCGCCAGCCCCAGGTAGTAGGTGGCTATCACCAGGGCTATCGCCATGCAATTGGGAGTGATGTGCCGGAATACCAGGCGCAAGGGCGAAGCCCCGATGGCCCGGGCCGCCAGTATGTAGTCCAGCTCCTTGGTGGTCAGCACCTGGGAGCGTACGGTTCGTATGACCGGCGCCAACATCCCAACTACGATGGCGATAATGACGTTTTGCAGGGATGATCCCAGCACCGCCACGATTGCCAGGGCGATTATGAGGCCCGGCAAGGCCATCAACGAGTCAACCAACCTCTGGAAGGCGAGATCAATGAAGCCGCCCGCGTAGGTAGTGAGCACCGCCAGGATGAACCCCAGCGCAATCCCCACCACCACGCTGCCGAAGCCTACGTACAATGAAATGCGTGCCCCGTGGATTACCCGGCTCAGCACGTCCCGGCCGGCGTGGTCGGTACCCATTATGTGGCCTTGCTGCGGTGGCAGGTGGACATTCTCCCGGCCCAGGCTCTCCTTAGGTTGATACGGGGCAATGACGTTGGCCAGTATGGCCATTATGATGAGCAGAATGGTGATTATGCCCCCGGCAGCCCCCAGGGGCTTGCTCCGGCAGAAGCGCACTAGGCCGGTTCTAACATCCTGACCCCAAGCTGCGACGCTGGCTCCCGCTCGGGTCGATGATGACCCTTCGGATCTCTGTTGCTCTAACATATTCGTCCTGCTTTCAAGTTGTCGGGATGGCCCCGTGGCTCGAATCGCCGCGGGCAATTTGGCCGAGGTCCCCGGCTACGGCCTCACTGGTACCGTATCCTGGGATCCAGAATGCCGTAGATCAGGTCGATGATCAGGTTCAAGGTCAGCACCACTGCCGCAGTGAGCAGAACCACCGCCTGGATTACGACGAAGTCCCGGTGGATGATGCTCTCGATCAGGAAAGCCCCCAGGCCCGGTACGGCAAATATGGTTTCAATGATGATGGTGCCGCCCAGCAGACGGGCGAACTGGTAACCCGACACCGTGATGACGGGCAGGATGGCGTTCTTCAGTGCGTGTCTGCCCAGCACCCTGGTTTCGTGCAGCCCCTTGGACCGGGCCGTCCTCACGTAGTCTTCCCGCAGCACTTCCAGCATGGACGAGCGGGTTACCCTGGCGGTGAAAGCCAGGTCGTGGATGGCGATGGCCAGAGCCGGGAAGAAAAGTTGCTTCAGGTTGAGAATCGGGTCCTCCCACAGGGTAGCGTAACCTAACGGAGGCAACCAGTTGAAGACGTAGGCCAGGAAGTAGATTATGAGGATCGCCAACCAGAACGTCGGCAGGGCTATCCCAACGAGGGTGAATGACCGGCAGATGTAGTCGGGCCAGGTGTCCTGCCGCACGGCGGAAATCATGCCCATCGGCACGGCCACGACAAAAGCCATGAGGATGCCCATTATGGATAATTGTAGGGTAACGGCAAACTTGTCCCGGATTTCGTCGGTGACCGGCTCCCGGTACCAGATGGAGATTCCCAAATCACCGCGCAGGATATCCCACAGCCAGTCGAAGTACTGGATATGAATGGGACGGTCCAGGCCCAGTTCCCGGCGCAGCTTTTCCAGGTCCTCATCCGTAACCGCTCCCGCCCCTTCCTCGCCGGTGAGGATGAACAGCGCAGCATCACCGGGGACCAGGAAGAAGAGGCCAAATACGATTACGGTAGTCAGAAGCATGGTGGGAATGAAGAGGCCGATCCTCCTCACCACGTAGCCTTTCATCACTCCTCCCGACGGCTCGGTGACCTCTCCATCCTGTAACTGGGAGTCAGAGGTCACTGTCTATGCTTGGCAGTTCTCACTCGTCTGGGTTGGACAACTTTCCCGCTATCCTGGGGCGCTAACACGGCGCCCCAGGATAGCCGGGTGCGGCGTCTAAATCAGACGGAAGGAAAGCCCGTTACTCGATGGGCGGAGCGTCTGGCCCGAGCAACTCTGCGTCCGGGTCCCACCAAGCGTGCTCCCAGGTCCAGATGGTATGCGGGTGGTAGGGCGGCCGCACATTCTGCATCCGGTAGTCGACGATGCCGCTGGTGGCGGTCCAATAGAGGGGAACCCAGTGGCCCTCCCCCTCGTTGAGGATTTCCGCCATCTCGCGGAACAGTTCCCGTCGGACCTCCGAGTCCAGTTCCTTCCCCTGCATATCCATCAACTCGGTAAAGCGGGGATGGGACCAGTTATGAGGGTTGCGGAGCGTGTCCTGAAAGAACCATTGGGCCAGCACCGTTTCCGGCTCCTTAAAGTAAAGGCCGGTGCCGATTTGGCTGAAGTCGTGGGTGCCATCCCGCAACTGGGCGTAGAAAGTAGCCCGGTCGGCCACCTGTAGTTCCACGTCGATGTTGAGCTTCTCCCTCAACTGGTCCGCCATCAACTCGCTGCCGGTCCGTGAAAACTTGCTCTGGTCCACGTTGTAGGTCAATTTGAACCCATCGGGATAGCCCGCTTCGGCCAGCAGCCGTTTGGCCTCGATCAAGTCATCGGGGTGCTTCAGGCCTTCAGCGTTGACGCGAAAGCCTGGCAACGCCATGACCTCTTCCTCGCTGAGGGCATAGCCAGGCGGGAAGAAATTGCCGGTCAAAGCTGCGCCACCCTGGGCAATCTCAGCGATTTCGTGGCGGTCCAGGGCTAGGTAAATGGCCTTGCGCACCTTGGGATCATCCAGCGGCGGCCGGTTCCAGTGGAACCAGAAACCGTAAACACCGGCGGCGCCGCCCTTCAGCACGCGCATCTTGCCCCCGGTCTCCTTCTGCACCTGCTCCACGTCCGCCAGCAGGATGCCGCCCATGGCGTACCGTCCCATGACCTGCTGGGTCTTGAGGGTGGCAAGGCGCCGGGCGTAGTCGGTGATGATGAACACTTGCATGCCATCAGCATAGGGCATGGGGTCCTTGAAGTAATCGTTGTTGCGGTCGAACTCGTAGGAGTCGCCTTTCTTCCAGGACCTGAACTTCCAGGGGCCGGAGCCGAAGGTGTTCTTGAAACAGCAGTTGAAGTCGTCCTGGCTCACGCTCTCCAGGGCCTTGGGATACATCTTGTAGTAGTCAACTGCCAGCCAGCCCAGAGCCGTCGATGAGGGGAATTTCAGGGGCATCACCACCGTTTTGTCGTCCACTGCCACTGCGGAACCGTGCTCGTAAAAGGTACGGATGGCGGTGACCCGGCCCCGTGTGACGTCGGGTTGCGCCATTCGGTTTAGGCTCCAAACGATGTCATCGGCAGTCACGGGGGTGCCATCGTGCCAGTTGGCATCGTGCAGGTGAAACACGTAGTTCTTGCCGCCATCCTTGATCTCCCAACTCTGGGCCAGGTCGCCGACGATCTCCTTCGGCTCCCTGGGGTTGTACATCAGGAGTTGGTTGAACCGAGGGCCGGAGGGCATAAGGGTAGTGGTGGAACTGGCCCCATAGTGCAAGTCCAGGAACCCGGGGTTGGCCCGGTGCACAAAGACGAAGTCCCCATTGTAGTGGTGGTCGGCGCCAATGCTCACCCAGTCGGGTCTCGCCGTCTCGTGAACGCCGGCTACCGGGGTGGCGAACACCACCTTCTCTATCGGGACCTCTTTTTCTACTACTTTCTCAACCTCAACTATTTTTTCCGTCTCCACTTCCACCTGGACTTCCCGGGTAACTTCTACCTCTTTTACGACCTCCCTCTCAATGACCTGCGGTTCCGCCTGTTGGACGGGTTGCGCGGGTTGCCCGGCAGTGCCGCAAGCAATCACCAACAGGACCACCAGGGTCAGAGATGATATTGCCAACGCCTTAAGATTCTGAGTGCTGATATACGTCATTTTTGGGCCTCCTCTCAACGATATACGTCCGAAAAATGGCGTTTCGGCCAATAACCGACCTATGTGGCTGCCAATAGAATCAGAAAGCGAAAGCGATGTCAAGGGCGGATCAAGACCTTGTTGAGAAATCACCGAAACGCAGCGGATCTACCGTAGTACGGTGCGAAGGTGGAAAGTCCACCAAGCGGCAGGTCAGGGCAAACGACTGCAAGCCGGTTGGCGCGAAGATTACTCGCTTATGACGACGACGGACCAAGTGGACTTGGTCCCTGCTCTGCACTATCATTGGGCCGATCAAACGCTTCGGCGCAGCAGCGGCGAATGGAGGTCCTGGGGCAATGGCGGAGCAGGGAATTCTCGACGGGGTTAGAGTCCTTACGCTGGAGCAGGTACACGCGCTACCGTGGGGGACCGGATTCCTTGCGGATCTGGGCGCCGATGTCATCCGCGTCGAAAGCCCCGACCACCTTCAGGACCGCAAAGCCGGCCCCTTTCCCGAAGGGACTCCGGGCGAAGTGTGGTGGAACGAAGCCGGCAACATGGTCTATTACGGCGCCCGCAACAAGCGCAGCCTGTGCATGGTCGTGACCGACCCGAGGGGCAAGGAAGTCTTTCTCAAGCTGGTGGAGAAGGCCGACATCGTGACCGACAACTTCCGTCCCGGCACCATGCAGCGGTTCGGGTTCGACCATGACAGCCTCTCCGCAATCAACCCGCGCATCATTACCCTCAGCAGCACCGCTTACGGGTACACCGGACCCTGGCGGCGGGCCGGCTCACGGGCCCGCACGGTTGACGCCGCGTGCGGGTTGTCCTACCTGACCGGCTACGAGGGCGGACCCTCCCAGCGGGCCAGCCCCAACTACATGGACCATTCCGTGGGCAACAACGTGGCCTACGCCCTGCTGCTGGCCCTGTACCAGCGCAACAGGACGGGCAAGGGTATGCGGGTTGACCTGACGATGTTGGAAACGGGCGTTTCGGCTGTGGGCCCGGCCATCCTGGAGGCGCAACGAGGCATAACCCGCGATCGTCTAGGCTGCGCCCACTGGTGGAAGGCTCCGCACAATGTGTATCCGGCCAGGGGCGAGGACCGTTGGATAGTTATTGTCGTGTCATCGGATACGGAATGGGAAACGCTGAAGGGAGCAATGGGCAGGCCCCAGTGGGCCGAGGGAGCCAAATTCGGTACCGCTTTAGCCCGCTGGCGTCACCGCCACGAACTGGACGAGTTAATCGGCAACTGGACCTCCCAGCACGACGACCTGGAGTTGGCGCGGAGGTTGCAGGAACTGGGCATCGCCGCCGGTTCGGCGATGACTGCCCAAGACCTGGCAAACGACTCTCACCTGCGGGAACGCGGGTATATGTGGGAGTTCTCCAACCCTCAGGCCCCGGCCGTTGGGTCTCGTGTTTTCGCCGGGCGCCCTTTCAGAGATCCCGGCAATCCCATGTCAATTGCGAAGGTCGCGGGATTGGGACAGGACAACGCGACGATACTGGCAGAGCTGGCCGGGTTGTCGCCGGCGGAAATAGGCGAACTGGAATCCGAAGGCGTGGTCTTTGGCGCGCCTCGGCCTGACGAACCAAGGCCGTAATTGAGTTGGAGAGACGATGCCGGGAATACTTTCTGAATTGCGCGTACTGGAACTGACCCACCGGCCCTCGGGCGCCTATTGCGCCAAGCTGCTGGCCGACCAGGGCGCGGACACTATCAAGATCGAGCCGCCCGGCTGGGGCGACCAGTCCCGCCACGAGCCGCCGTTTATTGACGACATTCCCGATCCCGATAGGGGCACCTCCTTCCTTGCTTTCAACACCAACAAGCGGGGTATCACGCTGGACGTGGAGCAGGCGGACGGTCAGGAGCTTTTCGAGCGACTGGCTGCCACTGCCGATATTATTCTGGAGAGCTATCAACCGGGTAAGCTGGCGGAATTGGGGTTGGGCTACGAGCATTTGTCCCATTCCAACCCCGGCCTGATCCTGGTTTCCATCACCTACTTTGGTCAGGACGGGCCCTATGCCAGTTACCAGGGCGATGATCTGGTGGCCCAGGCCATGGGTGGCTACCTGTACGCGGTGACCGGCTCGGCCAGTAAGCCGCCCATGGGCACGGCACTGGAGCAGATGGAGATTACCGCGGCCCGCAACGGAGCGGTGGCAGTGATGGCAGCGCTGTTGCGGCGGGAACAGTCGGGAAATGGCGCCCACATCGACGTCTCCACCATGGAAGCCGCCGTCAGCACCCCCTCCGGGCTGATTCACCCCTACACCTACACCGGACGTAACCCCCACCGGGGCGGCAGTGACGGCAACGTAATGGACGGGATGCACCTGCCCACGCTGGACGGGGAAGTAACGCTCACCACGGCCGGCACCGGCGGCCGGCCCATGGAGGCGTGGGCCGAGTTTCTGGAGGAACCGGGGCTGCTGGACTCCAAGTTCGCGTCCCGCACCGGCCGGATGGAACACTGGGAGGAGCTTCACGACCTGGTGGCTCCCAAGCTGGCCCAGTGGACCAACCTGGACTTGATGCGGGAGACCATGGCCCGTGGCCTGGTCGTAGGACTGGTTCAAACGCCGCAGCAGGTGGTGGAATCGCCGCACCTGGAAGAGCGAGGGTTCTTCGTAGAGATGGACCATGCCGAGGCCGGCCCATTGAAATACCCTGGCTCGGGATTCTTTATCGACGGGGAAAACGCCATGGCATCGGCCCTACCGGCGCCCCGCCTGGGCGAGCACAACGTCGAAATCCTGTGTGGCGAGTTGGGCCTAACGGTCCGGGAGTTGGGGCTGCTGCGGGCGGCAAGGGTTATCTAGTAACCTGATCCGGAGCGGTGAGCTTGTCTGAAATCAACTGCCCGTTCTGCGCGACAACGAACTCCCGAGTCGCGCCGTTCTGCACCAACTGTGGCAGCGCATTGCCCATGCCCGGCCGCGCGGATCGTGAGCAGACCGGAGAGCAAGCGGGCCCAGTATCCCGCCAGGACCTCCAGGACGAGATCAACGAGTTGCGCACCATCCTGCGGGACGCCTCCGGCCGCCTGCTCTACCTCCAGAGCCGCGTGAATCGGCTGGATGCTGAAGCGGAAACAGCGACGCAGCAGGACCCGGCGCCCGCCGCTGAGCCTTCTCAAACCCGAACGGAGCCGACTGGCGCAGAAGAACAGACTGCGGCAGTCGTGGCGCCAGGTCCCCCGCAATCGGTTGCGCCGGTTGACCCTGCGCCACAAACCGTTCCAGAGTTCGAGATCGAACGGGACACGCCGGACCATGGCCGCGGTTGGCCCGCATTCACCCCGTCCTTCGATTGGGAGCGGTTGCTGGGACGCAACTGGTTCGCCATCATCGGGGCCATCGCCCTGGTAGTGGGTATCGGCTTCTTCCTGAAGCTGGCGTTTGATAACAACTGGATCGGCGATACCGGGCGCGTCGTCCTGGGCGTAGTTCTGGGTTTGGCCCTTTTGGGCGTGGGCGAGTATGCCCAACGCCGGATCCCCATCTGGGCGCAGCCCGTAACGGCGGCCGGCGCGGTCATCCTGTACTTGTCCATCTACGCCGCGTTCGGGCTGTATGAACTGATACGTCCCGACGTGGCCCTGCTGTTCCTGGCCCTGGTGGTGGCCCTGGCCTCCCTGCTGGCGCTGCGGTACGAGTCCATCGTCATCGCGCTGCTGGGCATCATCGGAGCGTTTCTCGCGCCGGCCCTGCTCGGCGCGGACCTGCCCGACGTCCGGCTGGCCCTGGCCTACATCCTGGTGGTGGACGCGGGCATACTGGCGATTTCCACCTTCCGCAACTGGCGGTGGTTCAACCTGGTGGGATGGGCCGGCACCTACGGAGTGTTCTTCTTCTGGACCAGCCGGTTCTCCGATTACGACCCGGTGATGGCGCAGATCGGACTCACCGGGATGTTCCTCATCCTGGCCGCAGCCACCAGCCTGTTTCATCTGCTCTGGCGGCGCACGCCAGGCATTCCCGACTTGGCGCTGATGACGCTCAACGCCGTGGCGTTCTTCGCCCTAACCTACCATGTCCTGTGGGATGACTACCGGGAGTGGTTCGGCCTCATCGCCGTGGGCCTGTCCCTGTTCTACGCGCTGGTCGCCTTCGTCGCTATACGCAGGCCGTCCACGCCGGCCGAAATGGCGCTCTTCGCCCTGCCCATCGCCATCGTCTTCCTCACCATCGCCGTGCCCCTGCAACTGAGCGGGGTTTGGATCACGGTGGCGTGGGTGGCCGAGGGCGCGGCGCTGGTGGGCACCGCGTTCCTGCTGGGGCGGTGGCAGATGCGGGCCTTCGGCCTGGTCGTGCTGGCCGTAGGGCTGGGGCACCTGGTGGTGATTGACCTGCTGGTGCACTGCGGCCGCATCGACGTGTATACCTTCGTTCCCATCGTAAACGAGCGGTTCCCCATCATGGCGGCCGCGGTGGTGGCCCTGTACGCCGCCGCGTTCCTCTACCACTACTACCGCGAGCAACGGGAAAGGTGGGAGGAGTTTGTCTTCTGGCCGCTGCTGGGCATCGCCAACGCGCTGACCGTCACCGCGCTGAGCCTGGAACTGGTTAGCTACTTCGACAGCCGAGCGCTGGCGGCCGATTCCTTCGGGCAATACCTACCGATCCATCAACGCACCATGGACGCCAAGCTTCTGTCCCTGACCGCATTGTGGGCAGTGTACGGTTTCATCCTGGCGGCGGTTGGACTGTGGCGCCGTTGGCCGCCGGCGCGGTGGGCCGGCCTGCTCCTGCTGGGCCTCACGATTCTGAAGCTGATCACCATCGACACCATCGGGGTGCGACTGGCCCAGTTGGGATACCCGCCCGTGCTGAACTTCCAGTTCCTGACCTGCGCGCTGGTCGTGGTCGTGCTGTCTGTCCTCTCCTGGCGGTTCCGCCGGCAGGCGCAGAGCCTCATCGGCTATGAGTCCTCCGCTTTCGTGGCGCTGGTGGTGGCGGCCAACTTGGTCGCCCTATGGACCCTGAACCAGGAGATCATCAACTACTTCGACCGTCAGGCCGCCGCGCTTGAACGGGCCACTCCTATCCTGTGGGATCAGATACGGGCCGCAACCAACGCCAAATACCTGTCCATGACCTACCTGTGGGCGATCTACGGCGCCGCGGTTATCGCCATCGGCCTGTGGCGACGCCTGCCGATCGTCCGGTGGGCCGGCCTGGCGATCCTGGCGCTGGCCTCCCTCAAGCTGATGGCGTTCGATACCTTCATGACCGAACTGGTTTCCAAGGGATTCATACCGTTCCTGAACCTGCATTTCCTGGCGTTCGCGCTGGCAATCGCGCTGATGCTGGGGTTCGCCTGGTGGCACCGTCGCGCACAACTGGAACCGAACCGCTTTGAAACCTACGTCATCCCCGGACTGCTGATTGCGGCCAACGTCGTCGCGTTGTGGGGCCTGACCCTGGAGGCCGTCCACTACTTCGAGGCCAGGGCTGAGGACTTGGGCACAGACACCTTCAGCGCCCAGCAACTCTCGTTGACCGTGCTGTGGGCAGTGTACGCCGTCGGGGTGATTGGCGTGGGCATCGTGCGCCAGTCCAGCCGCATCCGCCTGGCCGGCATGGCTTTGTTGGCGGTGCCGCTGGTCAAGTTGTTCGGGTTCGACGTTTTCCTGCTGGAACGGGAATACCGCGTCGCCGCGTTCGTCACGCTGGGCGTCCTGATGCTGGGTACGGGATTAGCCTACCAGCGGTACAGCCAGGCTGTCAGGGGGTTCCTGTTTGGGCAGCGGGCCTGACATCCGGCGCGGGCTGTATTCCGTCGCCGCTGCCGTCCTGCTGCTGGCCGGCGCCCTGTTGGCTGTCCCGAACGCCTGGGCCGACGCACCGGATGGACAATGGCAGTTCTTCAAGACGATCATCCTGCCGGGTGACCTGCCGGACAGCCAGTTGGTGGAGGTAGAGCTGGACCCGGAGGTTTACGCCCACGCTCAACCCGGCCTGGGCGACGTCCGCCTCACCGCAACCGATACCGACGGTGAGCGCGAGATCCCTTACAAGCTGCTGATTGAAGCGGGGGACCAACGACGCGCTGCGGTTCCGGTCAAAATGCAGGACCTGGGGCACATCCCCAACGACCACACGTCGTTTGTCCTGCGCGTGCAATCCGAGGGCGACCTGCACAGCGAGGTGGAGATTCAGACCTCGTCTGCCAACTTCCAGCGCCGCGTTGCCGTGTCCGCCAGCGATGATGGCGAAGACTGGCGCATCCTGGAGGAGAACGGAACGATTTTCAACGTGACCATACCCGAGCGTGGCTTCTCGGCCAGCGATACCAGCGTGCCTTACCCGTCCAGTTCCGCCAGGTTCCTCAGGGTTCAAATCTTCGACGGGGATCAGGAGCCGTTGGTCGTCCAGGGAGCGGTAGTTCTTTTCGCCGAAACGCTGGAGCCGCACCGCCACCATCTGCCTCTGAACATCGTAGAACGAACCGAAGACGCCGAACGCAAGCAGACGATTCTGGTGTTGCAGGCATCCCACGCAGGGTTTCCGGTCGATAGCATCCGCGTCGATATTCCACACCGAAACTTCTATCGCGAGGTCGCGCTTGAAGGGAGCTACGACTCGATCTACTGGATACCCCTGCAATCCCGTGAAATTCTCTACGACTTCGACACGCCGAGGTTCGTGGGTGATGATCGGGAACTGCGGTTTGGAGAATCCAGATACCGCTACTACCGGGTCACCATCTTCAACGAGGACAATCCGCCCCTCCCCGTGGAGAAGCCCATGGCCAGCGGTTTCGCCCGCAAGGTCGTCTTCACCGCCGGCGCCGGCGAGACTCATCGCCTCTACTACGGCAACCTGGCGGCATCCACGCCGTCGTACGAGCTGGAAAAGTTGTTCCCCTATCTGGTCACCGAAAACCTGCCAGTGGCCCGGCTGGGCAGCCCCGAAGTCAACCCCGCGTTCGGTATTCCTGAGCCCCCGTCCGAAGTCGTGCCTTTCACTGAGCGTTACCCCTGGCTGCTGCCGGGAGTCGTAGCGGCGGCGGCCCTGCTGGTAGGGCTATTCCTGGCCAGCCTGATCCGCCAGGTGCGAGGCCGCCTCCGTCCGCCGGAATGAAGGGCTAAATCGTTTCTGCCCCAGCAGACGGCGCTGTGCTAGAAGAAGACGCTCAGGTTCTTGGCGAGTATGACGTTGCTGTCCAGGACGATGGTGCGGCGAGCGATCTTCTGTCAAATGACCGCCACAGGACAAGCAGCGGCACAACTCTCCCCCTTGCGGATTGGGCCAGCGTATTGCGGCATCGAGTTGTGCGTCAGAATAATCCGCTCGGTTTTGAGTCCGGCGCGCTGCGGATTGGTCATTGGCCTGGCTCCTTACGTTCCGTTGTAGGCGGTTTGGCTGATAATCCGCCACTCGGGGGAAATCGAGGTCCAGACGTGTACGGCGTTCACCACAAGCGGCGAACTCCGTACCGGTCAAAGAGTGCCTCGTTGGATACGAGGACGAGGTCGCGCGCCTGGGCCTGCGCGATGAGCATACGGTCAAAGGGGTCGCGGTGTGGGCCGGGCAGGGCTCCGGCGCGCACCGCGTCGGCCACGGTTATCGACAGTTCTGTGAAGCCCTGGGAGGCTATTGCCCCGGGTACGTCCCGGGCCAGAGCTTCCGCGGTCGGTAGTTTGCCGAGCCAATACTTGGTGGTGATTTCCCAGGCGGACGCCGCGCTGATGAGGATAACATTGGTATCGTCCTCCATCGCTCGGCGGGCCTGCAGGGATAACCGTCTGCTGCCTTCAAACCACCAGATGAGCGTATGGGTGTCGGGCAGTAACCGCACGGATTACCCGCCTTCCCAAGCTTTCAATTCTTCCTCCGGCAGGGGATCAAAGAAGCTATCGTCAAACTTGATCAGGCCTTTCATGGAACCGAACTGCCGTTTGCCACTCTTTGGGACGTTCACCAGGCGGGCCACCGGTTTGCCGTTGCGGGCGATGACCACCTCCTCGCCGGCCTCAACCTGCGCCAGCAGGCGCGAGAGGTGGGTCTTTGCCTCATGGACGTTTACCGTCAGCATCTGCTTCTCCTCAGTCAACTAACTTGACTAATGTTATGGATAAACTGCGAACCAGTCAATTGAGGGAGTAAATTCAGTCGTTTCCCCGCCGCTATCGTCCAATCACCAGGTCGTGCAACGTCACGAACCCAATGGGGCTGCGGTCGCGGTCAACGACGATGGAGCGCGAGACCTGGAACCGCACCAGCAGACGCACCGCGTAGCGCGTGAGCATGTCCGGGGGCAGGGTCAATATCGGTTTTGACATGATCTCGTACACGTTGACCCGTTCGGGCGAACGGTTGCGAGCAATTATTTCGCGGGCCACATCGGAGACCAGCAGCAAGCCAACTTCGTCGGTTTCATCGCGCCGGTTGACGACCAGCGCCTCAACGCCGTGCTGCTTCATCAGCGCCATGGCGTCGGCTACCGTCGCCAGCCCGTCGATGCTGTGGAGTTCCGGGGCCATTACGTCCCCGACCCGGACCGGATTTTGCGCGTTCATAGGTCGTGTTCCAGTTCTTCCTGAATGGTGGGCAGTTGGGTGAGGAGGCCAACCGCGTCTTCAATGTCCAGTTGGAATGCGATGCCGGCTCCGGGCTCGGTATCGAGACCTGCGGCGTTCTGGATGCGCTCCAGGATGTCTCGGGCGCGGGTTTCGAGGACCAGGAACAACGCCATGTCCCGCATCTCCTCCAGGCGCAAACCGAGGAATGTTTTCCCCGGCCGCAATCCCTCGCCCCGCACACTGCTGATTATGGTAGCGCCGGTGGCGCCGCCGGCTCGCGCGGCATCCACGACGACGTCGGTTTTATCGTCGTTGACCAGTGCTACAATCAGTTTCAGCCTCATGGCTCTGCCTCCTCCCGACCGTCGGCGGTTTTCCTCCGGCCCCACCAGGACGCCACTATAGCGTAACCCAGGACGGTCATTATGGGAAATACGCTGGCGAAAGCTATCAGCCCGAATCCGTCAATCAGCGGGTTGCGTCCCGGGATGCTGGCGGCAAGTCCCAGGCCCAGGGCGGCGACCACCGGCACCGTGACGGTTGACGTGGTGACGCCGCCGCTATCGTAGGCGAGGGGTATGATGGTGCGGCTGGACCGGAAAGTCTGCACGATGACGATGGCGTAGGCGACGATGATGTACCAGGGCAGGGGAGTGCCGGTGACGATGCGGAAGCAGCCCAGGGACACGCCGATGGCCACCCCCACGGCCACCGCAATCCGCAAGCCCCAGGCGCGGACCGTGCCGCCGGAAACCTCCTGGGCCTTGATGGCCACGGCGATGAGCGAAGGTTCCGCGACCGTGGTTGCAAAGCCGATGGCTGCGCCAAAGATGTACACCAGCAGGTAGTCCCTCCAGTCCACCGCGCCAGTTGCGCCCTGCGCTCCGTTCGCGGCATGAGCGGTGAGCTGGAAGGCCATGGTCTCCCCGATGGGGAAAAGCGCGTTTTCCAGACCGACCAGGAACAGGGCCAGCCCCAACAGGACGCACACCAGGCCGGCCAGGGTCCGGCGCAGGTTGGGCAGCCGGCGACGCAGCACGAAGACCTGGAACAGGGTCAGGACGGCCACGATGGGCGCCACGTCGAACACCGTGGACAGAATGGCCGGTGGCAGGGTGTGCAGAAATTCTATCATCGGGCAACCATGCCGTAGGCCATGACGCAGATCATGGGGGTGAGGCTGGCGAAGGCGATCAGGCCGAAACCGTCCACCATGGGATTGCGCCCCCGGATCGACGTGGCGAGGCCCACGCCCAACGCCGTGACCAGCGGAACGGTGATCGTGCTGGTGGTGACGCCGCCGGAATCGTAGGCGACGCCGATGATCTCCGCGGGGGCGAAAACGGTCATCACGGTCACGAGGACGTAGCCGCCGATGATCAAGTAATGGATGGGCCAACCCTTCAGGATGCGGGTCACGCCCAGCACGATGGCCAGCCCCACCGATATGGCCACCACCAGGCGCAGTTCGAGGGCGTAGGAATTGCGGGACGCATCGTTATCGGAGATTGCTCCGGTTTCCGACGCCACCTCGGCGGCTTCGGCGGCGACGGCGATCAGGGCCGGCTCGGCGACGGTTGCGCCGAATCCCAGGCAGAAGGCGAAGGCCAGGAGCGCCCACAGGCTGCCCTTGTTGGCGAATCCCCGCGCCAGCACCTCGCCCAGGGGGAACAGTCCGCTCTCCAAACCCTGAATGAAAAGCCCAAGCCCAACGCACACGCACACCAGCCCGACGATTACGTTGCCCAGGTTAGGGAAGGGCTGTTGCAGCACCGCCAACTGGAAGACCGCGATGACGATGACGATGGGAGCCAGGTCCCGCAGTGTGCTGACGACCCGCCGCAGCATTGGTGACAGGAGCCGGGCGGAATTTCTCAAGTAGCGGAATTTTCTCAATTGATTGATCCTGCTGGCCTGCCGTTGTCTCTGGTAAAGTGTAAAGGGTAGGCCCGTAGTTTCAAGGGTTCATCCCTCCGCCATGAAGAGGTAGTCCAAATGAGCGCCGTTACTTCCACCCTGCCAAACCAGTTGCCTCCGGGTCCGCGCGGGTTGCCGGTATTCGGCTCGCTGCTGGAACTGCGGCATGATACTCATCTGGCCATCGACCGGCTGGCCCGCCGCTACGGCGACGTCTGCCTGCTGCGCTTCGGCAACGTGCCGACGGTGATAATCAGCCACCCGGACCTTCTGCAGGAAGCTTTTGGCAGACCCGAACTGGCTGACCGCTGGGTCAGCGAGATCATGGATATTCTCAGCAGCCAGAGAGACCTGGTGCTGGCCCCCTATGGCGACCGCTGGCGGCAGATGCAGCGCTTCGCCAACCGCGAGTTGCTCAGCGCGCGCAATCTGGACAACGTCCGCGAGCGTTACATTGAGGGCATAGTCGATGGGCTGGTGGACGAGATGGTCGCAATGGGGAAGGCCGGCGAGTTGGTTTCGCCGCCGGTGATGGTGGCCCGCAGCAATTCCGAGTTGATGTTCCGCGCCGTCTTTGGACGAGACGAAGACAGCGCCGGAGATTTTGCGCGACTGCGGGGCGCGCTGCTCCAACACGTCAACTGGATCTTCGCTAACGCCACTGCCACCAACCTGGCCGACTACATCCCCTTGATGAGGTTCCTGCCCAGCAATGCCCTCAAGGAAGCCGTCAGGCAGTCGGAAATCGGGACGGCCATCATGGATTCCCTGGTGGAAAGCGCCCGCAACCGCCCCGGCCTCGACCTGTCGGCGCCCACCTGCCTGGTGGAGGTGATGCTGGCCGAGGAGGAAACCGGCGAAATAGAGAGCGACATGATCAATGACCTGTGCATGGATCTGCTGCTGGCCGGCACCGACACGTCGGCGCAGACTGTTAGTTGGACGCTGCTGCTGCTGGCCAACCGCCCGGAGGTTCAGGCCAAAGTTCACGAGGAATTGGACCGGGTTCTCGGTCCTGACGCCCTGCCCACGGTGGATGACCGGACGCGGCTGCCCTACACCTTCGCTTGCTTGGCCGAGTCCATGCGCTACCGCACCATCGGCCCCCTGGCGGTGCCACACCAGGCCACGAGAGACACCGAGGTCGGCGGCTACCTGGTGCCGGCGGGAGCGCAGGTGTTGGGGAATATCTATTCCATCCACCATGATCCGCGCTTCTGGGACTCGCCCGATGAATTCATCCCGGAGCGGTTCCTGCCCCAGCCTGACGGCTCACCGGCCGCCGCGCTGACCGGCAACTTTTTCATACCCTTTGGCACGGGCCACCGGCGCTGCCCGGGGCGACGCTTCGCCGAGACCACCGTCTGGCTCCACCTGACCCGGATGTTGCGCCGCCTCCGCTTCGATACGCCGGAGGGCAAGCCACTGTCCGAGGCTGAAGTGTTCGGCTTGGCAATCTCGCCCAAGCCCTACGCTCTGCGGGCGGAACGCCGGGAGTAACGTCATCCTACCCATTCGCTGCTGTGTTCGTTGTTCTTGCGGCGGAGTTCGTGGTCGAGAGCGATGACGCTGGCTCGTTCGAGGGAAGGCGAATGGTCACGGTGGCGCCTTGTCCGAGTCCGTCGCTGGCTATCGCAATAGCGCCCCCATGCGCTTCGACTATGGCCCTGGTGATGGCTAACCCCAGGCCCGTGCCGGCTATTCCATGACTGCGGGACCGGTCCGTGCGGTAGAAGCGATCAAAGACGTGGGGAAGGTCTGCGGCGTCAATGCCGATCCCGTCATCGATTACCGAGACGGATAACGTCTCATAGTTGTCCACATCTGCCCGAATCAGGATATTTCCGCCGGCCTCGGTGCAATGGATGGCGTTCCCCACGACATTGCCCAGCGCCTGGCTCATGCGCATCCGGTCCAGGGGCAAATCCGGCAGGTCGCCGGATACTTCCAGCGACAACTCAATTTGGCGAGCCTGGGATTGCGGCTGCCAGCGCGCCACCTCCTCCGACAGCAGATCGTGAACCGAAGTTGATTCCAGGGTGAGCCGCAACTCGCCATGGTCGGTTTCTGCAAGCCAGTTCAGATCGGTTACGAGGCCGTGCAGTTTCTCCACTTCCTGGATGATGTGGTCGGACGCGCTTTCAGGCGTCTGGAGTCCGTCGCGCAGCGCTTTCGCTTCCAGCTGGATGACGCTGAGGGGCGTGTTCAGCTCATGAGAAACGTCGTTGATCAACCGCCGGCGGAGTTCTCGTTGCGTCTCTAAAGCGGTGGTCATCCGATTGAAAGCCGTGCTCATCTGTCCCAATTCGTCTGAGGATGTTACCGGCAGCCGGGTTGTATCCCCCTGGGCGATGGCCTGGGTTGCTTCCGTCAGGGCCGTCACCGGCGCTGTGATACGCTTGGAAAGCCAGGCGGCCAGCAGTATGGCGATGCCGATGGTCAACACGCCTCCAATCAGGGTGATGTACAGCAGCGTGTTCAGGAACCCGTGGGACTCGCTGGAAAGGAACTCCCGGTTCACGTCCACATAAACGTGGCCTACCGCCTGATTCGTACCTGAATCAAGCACCGTCTCGCGGTGCCCGGCTAGGTCGGGCGCGGTGGCTCCCGGCGGCAGCACGGACAAATTGTCTTTCACCACACTTCCGTCGGCGTCAGCGATGACGACTCGCACCGGGTCCCGGTGAAATGCCTCGGTATGCCCTCTTTCGCTTTCTTCCGACCCTTCCCGCCGCGAAATTCCCTCGTAAATATATCCGGCCTCGGAAAGTGCCCGGTCCACGGTTGCCCAGCCACCGGCGGCGGTGTATTCCCGGCTCAGGTTTCGGGCTAGCTGGACTGCCTGGTCATCGCCGATCTGGTCCACGAACACGCCCAGGCGCGCCTGTGTAGCGTAGTAGCCCACACCGACGCTGGTCAGGACGGTGAGAATGACGACCAGGACGGTCGCCCCCATGATTCGCCAGCGTAGCGACATCATTCGTCCTCCACTACGAACCGGTAGCCGGCCCCGTAAACGGTTTGAATCGGCTGTTTGCCGTCCCGATTAATCTGCTTTCTCATGCGGGCGACCTGGTTGTCGATGGCCCGGTCGAACCCGTCGAATTCGTCGTTAAAGGTCAACGCTATCAGCTGGTCGCGGGTGAGCACCTGGTTGGGATGACGCATGAACGTCGATAGCAGGGCAATTTGTGCCTGGCTCAGGGAAATGGGTTCGTCATCGACGGTTACGATTCCGGTAGTCTCGTTCAGCGTGATGTTGCCGGCGGTCATAACCTGCTGGACTCGGCCCTTGACGCGACGAAGCACGGCCTCAGCCCGCGCGATAACTTCGTCCGGGTCAAAAGGCTTGACGATATAGTCGTCCGCTCCGCTATCCAGTCCAATGATTCGCTCAGGAGTGGCTTCTCTGGCCGTCAGCATGATTATCGGAACGTCCGACTCCCGGCGCAGGATTCTGCACAGTTCCACGCCATCCAGGCGGGGCAGCATGAGGTCGAGGATTATCAGGTCGGGATCCAGATCGCGGGCCAGGGCCAGGCCGGATTCGCCGTCGTGAGTGACTTCAGCAGAGAATCCGGCGCGCTCGAAATACACCTTGACCCAGTTGGCGATCCTGGTGTCGTCTTCGATTATCAATACCGTGCCGCCCATCAGCAGTCCTCCGGGAACCATCTCGGACGCGGCGCCTCTATGAGACACCGCGTCCATTTGCAGGATTCTCGTAGTGGTCAGATTATATCCCTTGAAAGTTCAATACCTTCTCAAGGACAACTCCGACTTTGGCCTAGCCGCCGCCGCTGCCTTCGCCGCGAGAGCCGTGCTCGCCACCGGATTCGCTGCCGCCGCTGCCATGCTCACCGCCGCCCTCGGCTCCGCTGCCCACCTCAGCATGGGCGATCCATCCGGTGAAGGATGTTGCGGTCGATGGCAGGTTCACCGTCAGCACCTGGCCGGGGGCCATGTCCACCGGGGTGGTGGGACCGAGTTCCGTCCCGTTGGACAGATGCACTTCGATTCTGACGTTGGTCAGGACGTCGCCGGTGGTGTTTGCCACGGTGCCCTGGAAGGTGTTGCTGGCAGCTTCGTAGTTCAGGATGAGCCGTGCGCCGCCGCGAACGGCGTCGAAGGTTGCATCGGGGGCCAGGGTTGCGCCGCTACCCTCTTCGCTGCCAGAGCCGCCGGACTCACCGCCGCTTTCACTGCCGCCCTCGCCGCCGGGACCGTGCCCCTCGCCACCGGCTCCCTCGCTACCGCTGCCTTCTGCGCCTTGTCCTCCCGTGTGCGGTACCGGGCCGGGGCCGCCGCAGTCGAACACTTCCAGGTGAATGACGTATCCGTCGAAGGAAACTCCCGCGAGATTCGATTCACTGGAGACCGAGATGCTGGAGGTCGCCTGTTGTCCAGGGTTCAAGTCTCCCAACTGGTCGGGTCCCAGTTCTCCGACGGTGTTGTTCCCCGACTTCAGGTGAGGTTCGGACTGCACGTAGCATTGCGTCTGCGAGAGCGTGTTTTGGACGGTTGAGTGGACGGTCTGGGTGGTCGCGTCGTACCACGCGGAAACCGCCAGTCCACCGAGCACGCCGTTCCACGTCTGATTGAGAGGGGTGATGGGGCTGGACATTGCGGCCTCCCTGGCAGCTTCACTACCGGCTCCGCCGCTCTCGGGGCCTTCAGGACCATCCGGCCCGCTCTCGCTGCCGCCGCTTTCACCGCCCGACCCGCTCCCCTCGCCGCCGCTGCCCACTTCGGCGTGGGCGATCCATCCGGTGAAGGATGCCGGAGTCGAGGGCAGGTTGACGTTCATCACCTCGCCGGGGGCCAGATCCACTGGGGTGGTGGGGCCGAGTTCCGTGCCGTTGGACAGGTGCACTTCGATCCTGACGTTGGTCAGAACGCCGCTAGTGGTGTTCTCCACGGTGCCCTGGAAGGCGTTGCCGGCAGCGTCGTAGTTGAGGATCAGGCGAGCGCCGGCGCGCACGGAGTCGAAGGTTGCATCCGGGGCTAGGGTCGCGCCGCTGGCCTCTTCTCTGCCGGAGCCGCCGGACTCGCCGCCGCCTTCGCCACCGCTGCTTTCCCCGCCGGGGCCGTGTTCGCCGGAGGATTCGCCGCTAGCCTGCTCGGATGCGGCGGCTACAGCGGCATTCCCGGCCTCGTTGTGCTGTGATTCTCCCGAACAGCCGATCAGTACCCCCGCGGCGAGCAGGAGCGCCAGGACCGACCCGATCAGGAACGTCCGCTTCATCATTTTGTTGCTCTTGCGAATCATTTTTCACTCCTCCTTTCGTGAAGTTCTTTTTGTTGCTACTCACGATAGTGGTGAAATGTCGCAGAAATTTGTCATCATTCCACCCAGCATGGATGGACTGCTGATAAACACGGCAAGCCGGTCGGCCCGCGTTTTTCTGGCTGTGCTAAACTGCCGGACGTGTCCGTTTGGGCGGAACACAGACGCTTTGATTGCAGATTTGATGCGGAGGCTAGATATGGCGGCGCAGCCTTACACGATATCGGTTTCGGATGACGTTTTGGAGGACTTGAGGCACCGGCTGATGCACGTGCGGTGGCCGGATGAGATTCCCGGGGCCGAATGGGATTACGGGTCCAACCTGGACTACATTAAGGAACTGGTCGCCTACTGGCGCGACGGTTTCGACTGGCGCAAAGCCGAGGCCGGCCTGAACGCTTTTGCCAACTTTTACACCACCATTGAGGGCCAGGGTATCCATTTCATCCACGAAAAGGGCAAAGGGCCCAATCCCATGCCCATCGTTGTCACCCACGGGTGGCCGGGATCGATCTACGAGATGCACAAGATCATCCCGATGCTGACGGACCCGGCCAGCCACGGCGGGGATCCGGCAGACTCGTTTGACGTGGTCGTTCCGTCGATGCCGGGGTACGGATTCAGCGCGCAGACTCGGGAGCGTGGGATGAACACGCGGAGGATCGCCGAGTTGTGGGACAGGCTTATGGCCGATGAGTTGGGCTACTCGCGCTACGCGGCGCAGGGCGGCGACTGGGGCGCCGGCGTTACGGCGCGGCTGGGGTTTCATCACTCCGACCACGTGCTGGGGATTCACACCACGTCGGTTACGCAGGCGATCCCTTACCAGGGCGCGAGTCTGCAAGGGCTCAGTATGCGCGAGCGGCTGGAGCAGGTGATCGGCACGCCGCAGGGCGGCTACCGCCGGGACTTCGCGGCCGGCCTGTCCGACGAAGAACTGGCGATGATCGACCAGCGGGTTTCATGGGCGGCAGCCGAAGGCGGTTACGCGCACATCCAGGGCACCAAGCCGCAGACGCTGGCCTACGGGCTGAACGACTCTCCGGTGGGACTGTGCGCGTGGATCGTGGAGAAGTACCGCACCTGGAGCGACTGCAACGGCGACGTGGAGAGCGTGTACACCAAAGACGACCTGCTGACCACGGTGATGATCTACTGGGTCACGCAAACTATCAACTCCAGCACCCGCCTGTACTACGAGAACGGCCGGACGCCGTGGTATTTCGGCCCGGATGATCGCATCAACGTGCCCTGCGCCATCGCGGTGTTCCCCAGGGAGCTTTCCACGCCGCCGAGGTCGTGGGCCGAGCGCACCTACAACGTGCAACGTTGGACCGAGATGGACAGCGGCGGCCACTTCGCTGCGCTGGAAAAGCCGGCCGAGTTGGTAGCCGACATGAGGGAGTTCTTCCGCGGCTTGCGGTAATCGGCGACCGGGCTGACATCACCCGCAAAACCCGCTACCATTACCCAAACCACTTGCCACACCCCCCCACAAGGAGGAATCCGTTAGATGATTACTAAGTTTGGCAGCCTTTGGGCCGGCAACGTCGATATGGATAACCCCGGCTACCAGGGCACCCCGGCCAACGACCGTTGGCTCTCGGACGAGGAACTGGCCGGCGGCGGCATTGAGAAGGCCGAAAAGATCGCCATTGCCATGGATCGCCTGGGCTACGACACCTTCTGGGCGGCGGAGCACCACTTCCAGCGGGAAGGATACGAGGTGATTCCCAACCTGCTGATGCTGTGGGTGCATCTGGCGCACCTGACCGAGAACCTGCGCTTCGGGTGCGGTTTCAACATCAACCCGATGTGGAACCCGCTGCGCCTGGCCGAGGATTACGCCACTGCCGACTGGCTGACGGATGGACGGGTGCGGTTCGGCGTGGGCCGGGGCTATCACACCCGCGAGGTCGAAGCGTTCGGAGCGCCCATCATGGACCAGAACGCCAACCGGGAGCTGTTCGAGGAACAGGTTGAGGTCATCTGGAAAGCGTTCAACCAGCGCAGTTTCTCGCATCACGGCAAGCACTACAACATTCCGCCGAACGTGCCGTATCGCGGATATGACCTGGAGGAAATCACCCTGGTGCCGCGTCCGAAGTACGAGGTCGAATGGTGGCAGCCGGTGGTGTCGGCCAGCGACCGGGCCATCAACTTCATGGCGAAGTGGGGCATCAAGGGAATCATCGGCGGCGGCGCGGCCACCGGCGGCGCCAGCGACGACGTGATCCACCGCTGGCAGGCGATTCACGCCGAGCACGGCAAGGAATGGGAGCTGGGCGAGGGCCTGGCCGTCGGCTATTCCGTGCAGATTGCCAACTCTGAACAAGAGGCCATGGACCAGGCGCGCCTGTGGATGGAAGAACGGGTCAAGATGTTCGGGCCGCTGGGGTTCATCGCGGGTCTGACCCAGGAGCAACTGGACGCGCTGAATGCGTTTGGCCGCCCGGTGCCCCAGGGCCTCAAGATGCCCACCATCGAAGAGTCGGTGGCGGCCGGTCAGTACCTGGTCGGGCCGCCGGACCGGATCACCGAGCAGTTGATGGAAGTGCAGGAGAAGTACCCGGGTCTCCAGGAGATCAACATCGGCGTAACGAACATGGGTATGCCGACCAGCGCCTCCATGGACCAGCTGGAATGGTTCGCCAGCGACGTAATGCCGCACTTCAACACCAAGCAGGGCGCGGATAACTAGACCGCAATCTACAGCGCAATGCGGGCCGGCGGCTTTGAGTCTCCGGCCCGCAGTTCAATCATGTACTTTTTCTATCTGGACGAATCTGGTTCGCGTGATCCTTCGGTCGGCACGCCTGAAAAACCGAAGGATCACATCTATGTTCTGCTCGCGGTCGGTATGTACGAACGGCAGTGGCAACCGTTTGAACGGGAAGTATCGGGGCTGAAGCTTGCCCTAGCTGAACGTTTGAGGCGAAGCGGCGCAGGAACCTTTGACCTTGCCCAGTGCGAGGTCAAGTCGAACTGGCTACGTAATCCTAGAGCGCGTGAAAAAGACAGTCTCTTCCTGAATGCGCTATCCTCGGATGAGTTGCGAAACATCGCTGAAGTTTATTTCGCGCAAATAGCGAAGCGTAAGGCCGTGGTGATAGCATCAGTTATCGACAAACGATCTCTGCCGGTCGGAACAACGATTAAAACGTTGCATCAGCAAGCATACGAGCTAGTGCTCCAGCGAATCCAAAGCTATATGAGGACGTATCATAATAGGCATCAAGCACTAATTATAGTGGATGACACCGACAAAAACCTCAACCAGATTGTTGCGTTGCAACACGCGTCTCTATTGCGCGACGGCAAATGGCTCACTTCGATCCAAAGTATTCAAGAGTTCCATCGTCCAGCGGCCAACGATCTGCCGGGCGGTGTTCAACTTACCATGAACCCGACCTTTCAAAATATTGTTGAATACCCCTTCTTCACGCGGAGTGAATTATCAAACGGCATCCAGCTGGCAGACCAACTCGCGTATAACGTCTATCGTGCTTCCCGTGATCGTGATGCGTCATACCCATATTTTGAGGATATGTTCCGCTATTTCTACCGAAGCAGAGATGGGACTGATTTGCATGGCCTCGCAGTGTGGCCAGATCAATCTCCGCTCGTTGGTACAGTGCGCACTTGGTGGGACGAGTACAAACAAAATGCCCTCCGTTGAGAGGGCTAAAGCGTTTGATGTCGGGCTGGGCTGACCATTTCAAGCTCCTCTAGGGAGCACCCGACGCTGTTAGCGTACATTGCTATGACCGATACGTCAAGATATTGATTCATATATTCTGCATGTCTCCGCCGTTGCCCTCCAGCCATCTACCCTCGATCGTCGTCGGCGCCACCACTTGGGGCGCCACCTTGGCCATCCTGACGGCTCGTGCCGGCGTGCCCGTCCGCCTGTTGTGTCGCACCAAAGACGAGGCCGATGAGCTGCGGCAAGCCGGCGAGCTCACCCGTCGCTTGCCCGGCGTGTCCTTTCCGGCCAGCCTTTCCCCTGAGCATGACCCGAAGACTACGCTGCGCGATGCCCGCCTCGTGATCATTGCCGTGCCTTCCGATCGGTTTCGGGAGAATCTCCGGCGCATTGCACATCAGGTACCCGCAGATGCGGTGGTGCTCAGCGTTACGAAGGGGCTGGAGCTCCCTGCCGGTCTGAGGATGAGCGAGGTGTTGTCCGAGGAGTTGCCCAATCATCCGCCGGAGCGGTTTGCTGTGCTGTCCGGTCCCAACCTGGCCGGTGAAGTCATAGCCGGCAAGCCAGCGCTGACAGTGGTGGCAGCATCCGATGAATCGTCGCGCGAGATGGTGCAGGATACGCTGATGTCGCCGGCGTTTCGGGTGTACACCAGCGACGACGTGGTGGGCGTGGAGTTGTGCGGATCGTTCAAGAACATCATCGCGCTGGCCGCTGGAATGGCCGACGGGTTGGACGTTGGCGACAACGCCAAGGCGGCGCTGGTGACGCGAGGGCTGAGCGAAATCGGACGGTTGGGGATAGCGGCCGGCGCGCAGCTGATGACCTTTGCGGGCTTGGCGGGCTTGGGCGACGTGATGGCGACGTGCAGCAGCCCATTGAGTCGCAACCGGCGGGTTGGGGAAGAACTGGCGAAGGGTAGGACGCTGGACGAAATCCTGGCCGGCATGGACGCGGTGGCGGAAGGCGTGAACACCACGGTGGCGGCGCTGGAAATGGCGGAAAAGCTGGATGTGGATATGCCGATCACGCGGCTGATGTCGCGGGTGCTGTTCGAGGGGCTGCCGGCGGAGGAGTGCATACCCGCGCTGATGGAACGGCCGCCGCGTCCGGAGTGGTAATGCCCAATCTCGTCATTCCCGCGTAGGCGGGAATCCATAACCTGCTAACTAGCGCAACTCCCGCGGCAACGTGAAGGTGATGTCTTCCTCGGCGCCTTCCAGCAGGGTTACGCGCTCGGGGCGGAGGGCTTTGATCACGGCTTCGACCAGTACCTCCGGCGTGGATGCGCCCGACGTGATTCCAGCGCGCTGGCATCCAACGAGCCAGTCGGGATCGATTTCATCGGGGCCGTTGATGAGGTAGGCGGGTGTGCCGTTGGCTTCGGCGACTTCGCGCAGGCGGTTGCAGTTCGACGAGTTCTGCGCGCCGATGACCAGCACGACGTCAACCAGGCCGGCCATCTGGGTTACGGCGTCCTGGCGGTTGGTGGTGGCGTAGCAGATGTCGTTGCGCACGACTGCGGCCGGGAAACGCTCCTGGATTGCGCCAATGGCGCTGGCGGTGTCGCCGACGGACAGGGTGGTCTGGGTGATGACGGCGACCTCGGTATCGGCGGGCAACTCGAGGTCGGCGCTGACGGCCTGCTCGGAAAGGGGCGAAGCGTCGTTGATCAGCGTCATGGGCGCTTGCCCCATAGTCCCGCGGACTTCTTGGTGGCCCTGGTGTCCGACTAACAGCACTCGTTTGCCCTCCCTGTGGTACTTCTTGGCCTCGTTGTGGACGCGGGTGACGAGGGGACAGACGGCGTCGATGACGCGAAGGTTGCGTTCGTTGGCGCGCTCGAAATCCTCGGGCGGCGAGCCGTGGGCGGAAAAGACCACGAGAGAGCCTTCCGGCACTTCGTCAACTTCCTCGACGGTGATAGCGCCCTTGCGTTCCAGCTCGGCGACCACGTAGGGGTTGTGGACGATCTGATGCTTGACGTACACGGGAGGGCCGAACCGTTCTAGGCATTCCTCGACCACGTCGATGGCGCGGACGACGCCGGCGCAGAATCCGCGAGGGGAACTGAGGATTACTTCAACCATCTTGATATCCTCTTTCGCTACGTAAGTGCCACTCAAGCTTGAGAGCATTTCAAAACTCATTCAGTGCAATCCTGTTAGTGCCTGCTGACAAATCCCGTTCCGTCATTCCCCGTCTTTACCGTCATTCCCGCGAAGGCGGGAATCCAGCGCCTTACGCGCTGTCGGGAGTCCAACCCCAGGGGCGCGGACCCCAACCGGCCTCGAACACCTCGCCGCGCTTGACCGACATTACCGGAATGACGGCGCGCTCGGATTTCCGGCCGTTGCCGAGGACATCGTACACCACCCAGTCGCCGTCTTCGATGTCCAGCACGGATACATCGGCCTGCTTGCCTATGGCCAGGCTGCCCAGGCGATCTTGTTCGCCGATGGCGCGGGCCGGGTTGATGGTACACATTTCCACCACCCGGTCCAGCGTGAAGCCCATGGCGAGGAAACGGGTCATCATCTCGGTCATGCTGTGGACGGTGCGGATGCGTCCGGGGACAGTGAGGTCGGTGCTGATGCAGTGAGGTTCTACGCCCTGATCCAGGACGCGCTCGCCGATGTCGAAGCTGAAGTTGGCGCGCCCGTGGGCGGTGTCCAGCCAGACACCGCGTTCATGGGCCTCCCGGGCCTCGGGCACCAGCTTGCCGTCGCTGTCCAATACCCCGCCGGGGTTGGCGGTAAAGAAGTGCGTCACGATGTCGCCCGGTTCCATGATGGGGAGCAGTTCACGGATGACCTCAGCGGGGTAGCGCTTTTCGGTGTCGCCGATATGCACCATGAGGCGGACGCCGGCTTCGCGTGCCGCGCGCTTGGCTTGGCGGGGCATCTCCATGCCCATGATCTCCAGGGCCGGGGAGACCATGCGGGCCTTGATGCCGCGAATCGTTCCGTTGCTCTCCTCCACGACCTGCACGGTGCGCTCCAGGTCTATGCTGCTGGGCGCGAAGATGTCAGGCGTGGTGGCCAGCCCGGTGCGGCAGATGTGGAGGAATGGGATGATCTCGGTATGGTTGTTGGGGATGATGTGAGCCGGGAAGCCGCCGTAGGTATCGCAGCCGCTGCTGCCAGCATCGACCATGGTGGTTACGCCGGCGCGGACGCCGCCGATGTCGGCATTCACGCCGTTGCCGTTGACGCCTTCGTACACGTGGGTGTGGAGGTCAATGAGGCCAGGGATCACGTATCTGCCGGCGACTTCCACGACACGGGCGGCGTCTTCGGCGGGCAGGTCGGCGGCGACGGCCGAGATTTTGCCGTCAGCAATGCCAACATCAAGAGCGCCGTGCAGCCCCTCAGTCGGGTCAATGACAGTGCCGCCTTTGATGAGCAAGTCGTAAGTAGGCATGGCGGTGTCCCTCCAATGGTACGATTAGTCGCTAGACATCATCATTTTCCGTGAACAGAATACCCGATTATGGGCGATTCTGGCAAACCCATATTTGGGTGCAACGTCCGCCATCGGCGCGAGGCTCTTGGAATGACGCAAGAAAATCTTGCCGAGGCGGCGGGGTTGGACAGATCGTACATTGGCGGCATTGAGCGTGGGGAGCGCAATCCGGCTCTGACTGCGATTTTGCGGCTGGCATCGGCGTTGGGGGTTGCACCGGGAAGTCTTTTCAACGGTATCGGCGGAAATAGGCCGAACGTGATCCGCTCTATACTGACCCGATGGAATTTCACCGACGAAGAGCTGACCCAACTGATAGACAGCAACCCAAGTTTAAGGGGAATGGTGCTCGGTTACATGGCCGAGCTGAAGCTGGAACGTCTTTGGTTATCGAACCCAAGGTTCTCCGAAGTGTCCAAACACGATGACCATGACCGTGTTCACCACAATGACCGCGTGGCCGTTTACAAAGGAAGAGAGTTCACCCTAGAGTCGAAATCTCTCCAGACTGCTACAGTTCGCAGAACCCCGGAAGGCTGGGTTGGCAGAGCCCAAGTTGACGCTAGTGACCGGCGGGAGGTAACGTTGCCTGACGGGAGTACCGTGAGTACCACTTGCCTGCTGCGTGGAGAGTTCGACATTCTGGCGGTTAACTTGTTCGCCTTCGGCGATGAATGGCGCTTTTCGTTCGCCAAGAACTCTGATCTGCCTGGGTCCAGATACTCTCGGTACACGGAATACCAAAGGCAGCATTTGCTGGCTACTATGGTGGATGTGTCATGGCCGCCCCAACCTCCGTTCCGGGCTGACCTCTTTGAGTTGCTGGATGAGATGACAAGTTAGGCATAGTCCGGTTCAGCGGGATCGAAGGGATGCTTTCTCAAAGACCAGGAAGTAGGAATGGTTCTTCCGCGCATGGTTCTGTTTCTTGATGCGACTGACACCCGGTTTGTTGGGCCGGACCACGATAAACAGGTCCTTGCAATAAAACCCCATCTGGACGTATTCGTTGATTATCTCAACGTGCGTTAGATGCTGCCGGTTGGCGCTCACTTCGTCTTGGCACTTGACGATCAGTATGCCCTTGTTTCGCAACACACGATGAGATTCGGCACCAGCTTGCTTGTACATATCAAGCACAGCTCCGTGCCATTTTGCGCCGTTGGAAACAGGTTCCTCGCTCCCGTTTGAGTAATGGTCTCTAAAAGCTTGGTGAGTGCCGCCGCCCGCTTTCTCTGAGTCGTTCTTCCGATAAAATCCTTCCATGTAGGGGGGATCCAGCACAACGCAATCTAACGAATTGTCGTCGTATGGGAGTTCACGACAGTCGATGCCATCCGCTATGTCAGACGTGTGCAGGATGTAATCCGTTGTCCTTACCTGCCGCCAGAATGACCCTTTTCCGTAGGTAACGTCGGCGATTCTCGATCCCATGGGGACGTGGAGCTTCAGTATTTGAGGGAAAACGTCGGCGTTGTTACCGACATGGGCGGAGAGCACCAACCGGGTGGTGGCTTGTCCTGCCGGCGACTTGCGTCTTTTGGGCGTCCCATCCGTGGCGACGTCTTCTTGAGTTGCATCAATTTGGGCGAAAAGGTCAGACATAGGCATGACCTCTGTTATAGGATTCGTCATGGATGTACCAGAGATCCAGAAATCGTTGAGCTGTGATGATGGCAGGATGATAAACTGCTGGCCGGCACAGAGGCAAGAGGTAATCGTCACTCTTGCGTACCCGCTTGGCGAACGCTCGCAATGACAGTCACAGCGGCGCGGATGGTACACTGGTAGCAACAGGGTATCCATACTGCTGAGCAAGCCATTCATTCGTGCTGGAGAGGTGCGCCATGCCGCCGGAGATTCGCGCCGTTGGAATCGAAGGACTGCCCGAAGTGCAGGCCGGGGACGACCTGGCCGTTCAGATCATTGACGCCGCCGCTGCCCAGGGCACGCCCATCGGGGACGGCGACGTGGTGGTGGTGACACAGAAGATCGTCTCAAAGGCTGAGGGGCGCGTGATGACCATTGACGAGGTGGAAGCGTCACCGTTAGCGGTGGCGATCACCGAGGGACACCGCCGGGATCCTCGCCACACCGAGATGATCCTGCGCGAGAGCCGCCGTGTCGTGCGGATGGATCGCGGCGTGATAATCAGCGAGACCTACCACGGCTACATCTGCGCCAACGCCGGCATCGACGCCTCCAACATCCCCGGCGACAACGCCATCTGCCTGCTGCCTGTTGACCCGGACGCATCCGCCCGCCGCATCCGCGACGCCATCCGCGAACGCCTGGGCGTGGATGCCGCCGTGCTGGTTTCGGATACTTTCGGCCGGCCCTGGCGCAACGGGGCGATCAACGTGTCCATCGGCGTGGCCGGATTCAACCCGGTGATCAGCTACGTGGGCGAGTTCGACCCTCACGGCAATGAGCTGCACACCACCACCATCGCGGTGGCCGACGAGTTGGCGGCGACGGCGGAACTGGTGACGGGCAAGCTGCTGGGAGTGCCGGTGGCGCTGATCAAAGGCTACCCATACGAGCGAATGGAGGACGCCGACAGCCGCGCCATCGTGCGAGACCCGGACAAGGACCTGTTCCGGTAATCGGCGGTTATCCCTCGCCCCGCAAACGGCGGTTTTCCTCCTCCAGTCGAGCGATCTCCGCTTGCAAGCGTTCCTTCCCTGCTTCCAGCCGGGCAGCCATTTCTTGTGGATGTTCATACTCCTCCCCGGTAGCGGGGTTGTGAATCCAGAACCGTCGCTCCCGCCAGCGGAAGTTCAGGTTCAGTACGGCGCTGGTGGCCCCTTCGCTGCCGTCGTCGTACTCAACCATCGGTAGCCGTTCGTACTGGCCGTTGACCAGCCGCTCGCCGATGATGGCCTGCCCGTAGAACCGTCCCCCGGTGGGGTCAAACCGCCAGTATTCCGGTACGCCCACCATCTCGTACACGTTCCGCTTGTGCCCGGAGTCGTTTCGCCAGGTTCGCCGGGATGCGACCTCCACGACAAAATCGGGCGGCTTGCCGTTCTGTATGGGGTCGTAGCCGATTCGTTCCCAGATGGCCGCAGTATCCACGTCAAAGGCCACCAGGCAGTCGGGAATCACGTGGGGTAGGGCGCCGCTCGTTCCGGGTGCCCTTTCGCCGTAGTAAATCGGCGTTTCGCTGGCGATGTAGATGGTTGGATGGTCGTGGTATGAGAAGCCCGGTGTCAGGATGCTTAGCAACATCTCCTGAATGTAGTTGGCGGGCCGTAGTTGCATCATATCCTTGCGCTCCCGCGGCAATTCGGGATAAGGCGTCCATCGCTCTTCGGAAGCTGGCGGGATTTCACGTTTCACAGTGGTCATAAGCGATTCTCCCGAATCGTGGCAGCGACGGCGTTGATGGAGTGCATTGTACTGTGCATCTCGCCGCCCCTACAAACGCAACTGCGGTTGCGGAGGCGTGGTAATCCTGATGGCGGCGTCCCGATCATCATTTTCTGCCGCGTCCGCAAAGCCGGATACGCCGACGCCCAGCAGCCGGAAGGCCCGGCCGGGCGTCATCTCCCGTTCCAGCAGGGTCCAGGCGGTGGCGAGGATGGCAGTGTTGTCGTTGGTAGGTTCCGCAAGGGTGGTCTGCCTGGTGAAGGTGGTGAAATCGGAAAGGCGCATCTTGACCGTAACGGTGCGGCCGGTGAGCCCCTTGCGATTGAGCGAATCGGCCACGCTGCCCGACAGTCGCTCCACGACGGGGCGAATGTCCTCGACTGCGCTCAGATCCTGCGGGAAAGTCGTCTCGCTGCTGATGGACTTGGCCTCCCGCGAGGTTTGCACGGGCTCGTCGTCGATACCGCGAGCGCGGTCCCTGATGCTCGCGCCGCGTTTGCCGAACCGCCGGGTGAACCAGCTGTCGGGCATCGCCGCCAGTTGCCCGATGGTGTGGATACCGTCGTCCCGCAACCGCGCCGCCGATTTGGGGCCCACTCCCATCAGCGTGTTTACCGGCAGTGAGGCGAGGAACTCCGCTTCCTCTCCCTCCGGCACCACCACCAACCCGTCGGGCTTCTGGAAATCGGAGGCGATCTTGGCAACGCACTTGCCGGTTCCCAGCCCTACGGAGACGGTCAACCCGACTTCGTGGCGGACGCGATTCTTGATGTCTATTGCGATGGCGATGGGCGAGGTTTGCGCCGACGCCTCGGTGATGTCCAGGTAGGCTTCGTCCAGCGAGACCGGCTGGATGATTGGCGTAACGTCGCGGAAGATGTCCATGATTCGCGCGGACATCTCGCGGTAGCGGTCGAAACGGGGCCGCACGATGATGCCCTCGGGACACTGCCGCACCGCCGTGGCCATGGGCATGGCCGAGTGGACGCCGAACTTGCGGGCTTCGTAGGATGCGGTGGCGACGACGCCGCGGCCCTCGGGCCGGCCGCCGACCAGCACCGCCTTGCCGCGCAGCTCGGGATTGTCAAGCTGCTCCACGGCGGCGTAGAAAGCGTCCAGGTCGGCGTGGATGATATAGCGAACCATTTGACTGAGTCGCGCAGACGTCCAGCCGGGTGAATGTCTTGGCGAGTTAGACCCCCGCCAGCCATTCCCAGCAGTCCGCCGGCAGTTGTAGATGCGGCGGCAGCTCTGCGTTGAGCATAGGCAGCAGCGCGCCGGCGGACTGGCAAGATTGCCGAAATCCAGACTCCGGGTGATCGGGTTTGTGCTGGAAGTTGTGCAGCCTGGCCGGGCCTTGCCACTCCTCGTAGATGTCCGGCAATTGGTGCTTTGCATAATCGCTCATGTCGCTCGACCGGCCAGTCAGTCTTACGCCGTTCGACAAAGCCAACGCTGACACCAGATCTATCGTAGCGTCCCAAATCAGCGACGCGACTTGCGCCAGTTCGCCCCGTCGTTCCGCGTAGGGTTGTGACTCCGTGGCGTCGAACCGGCGCCACGCTACGGTCAGGCGCGATTCGGCATAGCCGGCATAATCCGCCGGCGCGAGGCTAAGCATATTCCAAGTCTAGGTGGCAGATGACGATTTCGGCGATGTCCCAGGACATTCGCCAGTCGTCCTCGTGGTAGCAACCGTCACGCCGAGCGTCTTCCTCGAACAGCATCGCTCCCCAGTAGCCGGACTTTATACCGGAGGCATTCTTCTCGATAGCGATGCGTTTTGCTGCCGCCCAAGAGTCGGGGTCGGGGTCAATCTCCCGGATGCGATACTCCAGCGCGTCCAGCAGCAGCCGGGGCGCGTTCTGCTGCCCCTGTTGATGGGCCTGCTCCGCGGCGTCCAGCATGGCCAGCGCGCCGGACTTGCGTTCTGTGGGATCCGATTGTACTTCGGCCAGCCGTTTCTGCAATTTCTCTCGGAATTTCTTATTGCTAACCATCACCAACTCCTCAAAATGAGAAACCCGTACCGTCGGTTACGTCCGTCTATCGTACTCGCGCGCCAACCCAACGCTTTCATCTGGCAAGAGCGGCCTGCCAAATCGTCTTGACTCCCTAAACCCCCGCCAACCATTCCCAACACTCTGACGGCAGTTGCAGCTGCGTCGGCAGCCGTTGGTTGAACAATTCCAGCAGGGAAGCTGTCCCTCGGCAGGAAGCGCTGAACACGGTTTCGGGATGGTTCGGTTTGTGCTGAAAGTTATGCAGCCGGGCCAAATCCCGCCATAGGCTGTATTCGTCCCTGGTCAGGATCTGCCGCGCGTACTGTCGCAAGTCTGATGAGCGTCCGTTGGGGGTGTCGCCGTCCAGCGCTGTCAGCGCCGAGAGCACGTCCATAACGCCGTCCCAGATCAGCGATGCGACTTTCGCCAATTCTCCCAGGTTGTGGCCGTAGCCGTTTGACATTGCCTTCTCGCCACGTTCGCCTGCTTCGCGCAACCGCGATTCCGCATATTCGAGGTAATCTGCCGCCGCTAGGTCAGCCATAGTGCTCGTCAAGCAGAGAGAGCACTATTTCGCCCAACTCGTAGCACAACTCTGCGTCTTCGCGGTCGTAGCTCCCGTGTTGATCGGCCTGTGCTTTCAACTCCACCACGGCAGAATATGACGATGCAATACCAGCGTGTTGGCGAGCTTTGGCGACTCGGTTGATGACCGTCCAGGGGTTGGCGCCAGGGGCAATCTCGCCGATGCGGTAGTTGACCGCAGCCAACAGCAGGGCCGGGCCGTTCTTCCGCTCCCGGCGCAGGGCTTTTTTTGCCTGTTCAATCATCGCTGATGCGGACGGCATTTGCGGCGGGTCGGCACGGCGTTGACGCTTCAGGTCGTCAAAAAACTCGGCAACGGTCACTTCGGAATTAGCCATAGCGTCATCTCGCATTTCATCGGCATCATTTGCGACTGCTTTCAACCATTATACCCGGCTACGGCCGCCCCGCCCCGCCGCTCACGTTCAGCCGCACCAAACGGCGCAGTATTTCGTCGTCCGCCAGGTCGGCCGGCCAGCCGTAGGCGTCGGCTACGGCGGCATCAAGCTCGGCGTGGGCGGTTTGCAGCCACGGCGGGTTTTCGTTGTACAGGCTGGTCATCGAGCGGCGGTAGCTGCCGTTGGGTTGGCAGACGTTGCGCCGCTGCTCGTCCAGGGTTCGCGCCGCCTGCGCTACGGCCTGACGCTGCGATTCCGTCGGACTCGGAAACGGGAACTTCTCAAAGCACTCGCTGATGATGTAGCGCCGGCCCGATTCCTTTTCCCGCAACTGTGTGCCAATGGCGGCAGTCCAAGCCTTGTGGAAACGGCTTTCCAGTACCCCTAGAAAGTAGTCATCCTCGCGGCAAAAAGCGACGATAGTTACATCCGGCGCATTGTCGGCATCTATGTACTGGAAGCAGCGATGCTTGGACACCTGACAGGTGCCAATGTACCGCGTTAACGGTGCAAGGGCCGCATCCAATGCTGGCGTCGCATCGTTAAGTAACCACCAATTCAATCTCCGATGTTCGCGCTTATTCTTATCTCGAACTGGTTTTACGTAGTTTAGACAATGCTGGTATGGCAAGTTGTATAGTTTCGCATCTGATTCGGGCATAGCGCCAAAGTCAACCAGCCAACGTTCTTGTGGCTTGCCGTTAAGGTCTCTGCCGATGACGTAGCGTTTGAGGACATCGCTGTTGGGCTTGCCATTGGGGTTGCTGTCGGCCAGCATTATTGACGCCTGTTCCGGCGTCAAGTCGAGTGGGCCGCCTTTCTCGATACCCCTGAAGCAAATGCCGTTGTTCTGTGGCAATGGCTGCGCTCGGTCCAGATGCACAGCGTCGGTGAGGCGGGTGTCGATGTCGGATGCCGGCCCGCCGTTCAGCGTTTTTGCGGTTTCGCTGCCGTCGTCAAAGCAGACGATGGACACGTGGACGGCGGCGGAGCCGGGTTCCTCCGGTTTCCATTCCAGGTCGTCGTAGGCGGCGAAAATGTCGCCGGTTTCCTTGATGCGCTCCAGGGTGCGGCGGTTGCTGCTGAACCGTATCGCCTGCGTCGCCAGCAGGCCGGCGCGCCTGGCCTTGCCCGCGGCAATCTGCGCTCGGGCCTGCTCAAACCAGTAGCAGCACAGGTCAACCGCGCCGTCCAGTTCGGCGGCGTAGGTCCGGCGCAGACGAGCGGTGTAGTCGTTGCCCAACTCGGTGAGCATATCCTTTGCGCCCAGAAACGGCGGGTTGCCGATGATGTAATCGGCATCGGGCCATTGCGCTTTGCGTGTAGTTTCGCCGGCGTCGTTGAGAACAATGGCGGCGTCCCGACATTCAACGCCGTCGATGTTGTCCAGTATCGGGCGGTTGGTGTAGGCAAAACCGTTGGCCTGATGCCACTGGATATAGCCAATCCACAGGGCGGTTTTCGCCAGTTGCGCCGCGTACTCGTTGACCTCTAGGCCCATCATTTGGGCCGGGTTCACCAGCGGCGTCCTGCCGACGTCGGCCCAGCCCCGGGCGGCGGCGAAGTCAATCACTTCCCGCTCCAAATCCAGCAGGGAGCGCAAGGCCACGTAGAGGAAGTTGCCGCTGCCGCAGGCGGGGTCGAGGACGGTTACGGAGGCGAGGCGACGGCGGAATGACTCCAGATGCCCCACCCCCTCAACCTCCGCCCTGACCGCCGCCCACTCCCGGCGCAGTTCGTCCATGATGACCGGCTGAACCACGCGACGGATGTCGGCCTCGCCGGTGTAGTGCGCGCCCAGCGGTGCGCGTTCCTCGGTGAGACCCAGCGCGCGCTCAAACAGTGTGCCGAATATGGACGGCTCGATGTTGCTCCAGTTCTTGGTCGCGGCTTCCGCCAGCCTTTCCAGCGCGGCGGTGTTCAGCGTCACGTCGGGAACGTGGGCGAACAGTTCGCCGTTGAAATGCTCAATGGTCTGTGGGCCGAACAGGCCGCCGTGATCCATTTCGGCGAACAGTGTCCGCGCGCCCTGCCGGAATCGATCCGGTTCCCGCCGCTGGTTCACCACCAGGCCGGTGAACGCGCCGTCGGGCAGCAGCCCGGCGTCCTCGGCGTACAGGCAGAATATGATCTGGTTGAGGTACTGCGCCAGTTCTCGGATTCTTGACGGATCAGTGCCGTAGCCCGAACGGGCCATGTCGTTGCTCACCGCCTGGAACAGGGCGGCGGTTTCCCTGGTGACGTCGTCGCGGCTCCTGCCGGTGTTGAACCAGTCCGGATCGGTGAAAATCCGCTGGACGACGGCCAGGGTGTCCGGTTCCGCGAGGTCGGCGATGCGGATTTCCCGCTGTACGCTTTCCATGCCGGGAAAGTTGGTGCGGATGCGGATGACGTTGAAGGCGGACACCACCAGCAGGGGCGGCGTTTTCAGGTACATGGAATAGCCAAGCACCTGGCGCATGGCCTCGTCCAACTGCCCCTCGTGGGTCTTGAACTCCCAGCCGAAATGATTTTCGTAGTAGGCGTCGGCCTTGCCCGTTTCGACGCGATGTTCAAAGGCATAGGTCAGGCCGTTAAGATCGCCCAGGGGCTTGGGATGGCCGATGAGGTCGCAAAGGTCGTTGAACCAGGACTGCGCGCCCTGCTCCTCGTTCAGAGTGGTATTGTCCCAAGTTGCGATGAAATGTTCGGGCGTCATGGGTACATCCTACGCCTGTTGCTGTGCGGGTTACAACCCCAATGCTGACGTCTCCCCATGCTAGAATGTTGGACGGAGCGATAATCATGGCGTTCAACAAAGCGGATGTGCCGGCTATCGGCCGCGCAATCTACAACGAAAAGATCCGCCCTACCCTGGGGCCGGAGCACAAGGGCAAAATCGTGGTCATCGACGTCAAAAGCGGCGACTACGAGATTGCCGACGGGCCTCTAAAGGGGCACCTGGAGGCCGTTCGGAAGTTGCGTGAGCGGCGTCCGGATGCTTACACGTGGGACGAATGGGTGGATGTGCCGGTGACGTACAAGATGCACCCCATGATCAAGCCGGTGCGACGTGATTAGTGGTCGGGTCGAGCGCAACGAACAGGGAGGCTTGGAAGCATGGATCACCCTGCCGGTGATGGACGCTAACGGAGATTATCGGGAGCACGATGTCATCCTTGACACTGGATTTACCGGATGGTTGGTGCTTCCAGCAACGGACATCAGCGGACTGGGACTGACCCATGTGGGCCAGCATCAAGCCATCGTCACCAGCGGCAGCGAAGAAAATTTCGAACACTACCGAACGTCGGTGAGATGGCACGGTCGCACTCTCGCCGTTGAGGTCTTTGAGTCCATTGACCAGCCTTTGCTGGGGATGGAACTGCTGGAAGGCAGCCGGATTGCAATGGATGCCTGGGACGGCGGCGATGTAATCATTGAAGAAGCCCAACCGGCCTGACCGATAAGTCCACCTCGCCAAACCACTGACACCCGCCCCTTGCAATACCGTACACACGTTCTCTACACTATACTCTACGTCAGGCAAAAGGCCCATGGCCACGGCCCAACGCCCGACACCGGCCAAATCCAAAATCGGGTCAGCAGAGGTTCAGGATTCACGTTGCGCCCCGGCGCAACACCACGGTCAAACCAAGTCGGATTTACATGCAACGCCGGCTCGCGCCTGAGGACGACCTATTCATCGTCATGGCCGAGACCGGTACGGCGGGTGTCACCACCGCTCCGCGAGGGCCGCAAGTCCCCTCTCCCCTGGCGGGAGAGGGTTAGGGTGAGGGGGAAATCCCTCATCGACCAATACGGTCAGCACGCGGAAGTCTAGGACGCAATATCGCATACCACGCTCTGGCCGTAGCGCCGACGATCCTGAACCTCCCGACCCTTTACCGATCATCCGAATCAAGCATCCACCAAACCCCCACCGATCAAAGGAGCAACGCCATCAAACAAAACCCTGCCCATCCCGATAAAACGCCCCCGCTGTCTAGCAGGCCGCCCGCCACAGGCAGCGCCCGGTAATCATGTAAATCCTCTAATCGCAAAAATCAGCGTTCAGGCAATCCAGATGTTGGAACCTGCCCCTATGGCACTGGATTTACGCTTCTTGCCAACTGCTGCGGGTGTAGTCGGGTGCGGGAAAGGCCGATGAGGTCATAAACGGACTTGGAATTGAATTCCACGAGGAGATGCTGCGGATCTACGCTTGGGCAAGCACCTTCGGCTACCGCCCTACGTATTTCCATCGGATTATCAACCGGGAGGATCTACCAAAGGTGGGTGCTGGGCGGTCTTGTAACCTGAATGTGTTAGAATCACGATAGTATGGTGGCAGGACGGCTGGCCGCAGGAGGTAATAGCGATGGTATCTTTTCCGCTAATCATCGCGGCTATTATGATGGCTGCCGGCGTGATTTTGCTATTGGGCGGGATCGGTTTACTGTTCTGGGCCTTATGGATGCGTTGGGTCGTGGAACCTTCTCGACGGGCGGCTCGGACTGATCCTTCTGGGGAAGGCCAATCGGAGGCCGCGCCGTAGTGACCGGCATAGCTATCTCCGTTTCGGTACTGGCCATTTTGTTTGCTCTGGTGCTGATGGGTGGCGGTATCTTGGTGTGGGTAGCGTCGGTCTCAGGTGAGCAGTTGACACCGGCTCAGAACTCGCTGGTTCAGGTAGCAGACTGGACGGTCAAGACGGCAGTAGGGGCGATAGTCGGCTTCGCCGGCGGCGCGGGCCTGGCCAGACGGAACGGCCACACGGAGCGCTAAAGCGGACGAGGAAGCCCAACTGCCCTGACCGGCCAGTCCACCGTTTGCCCCGATTCCGGCCAACGGGTACACTGATTGCCGTTATGCGCTGACCCGCCTCTGGCGGGTTGAATTTTTGCGCGACTGCCAGGCTGATCAGTGGCCGTATCAGACAACACAGGCGCCGCGACGCGGCAACAGGCGCCGGGCGGTGGGATCTACTACGGCTGGTGGATGGTGGCCATCACTTCGGTGATGTCCTTCTTCGCCAGCGGCATTTTCTTTCGCGGGTTCGGCGTGTTGGTCATTCCCATCCGGGACCAGTTGGGCATAACCCAGGCCCAGACCAACCTGATCTTCTCCATCGCCCGCGCCGAGGGCGGGCTGGAAGGCCCGGTCGCCGGCTGGCTTATCGACAAGTGGGGCAACCGCGCCGTGCTGGTGCCCTCGTTGCTCATCGCCGTGGTCGGATACGCGATCATGGCTTTCTGGCTACCCGGCTTCTGGGGGTTCGCGCTCATCTACCTGGGCCTGGTGTCACTGGGCAACAGCATGGCTTTCCAGCACGCCTGCTTCGCGGGACTGAACCAGTGGTTCCAGCGCCGCCGCTCCCTGGCAATCTCCATCCTGGCGGCGGTGTCGTCCCTGGGCGGGTTAGCCCTGATCCCCACCATGAACCTGCTGATCGACAAGTCGAGCTTGCGGTGGGGCTTGATCGCGTCGGGCGGGTTTTACGCGGTTTTCCTGCTGCCCCTGTGCATCTGGTTCCGCAACAAGCCCGAGGACATGGGCCTGCTGCCCGACGGGGCAACCCGACCGCCGACGACACGGAGCGGCCGGGGCTCTGCCGCGCCGCGAGAGACCCGCGACTACACGACGCGGGAAGCGCTGCGGACGCAGGCTTATTGGCTGCTGCTGCTGGGAGCCGGCCTGCGTCAGACGGCCACGCTGGGCATCCTGGTGAGCCTGTTCCCCATCCTGGTTGACGACAAGGGCATGAGCACCCAGATGGCAGCCAACCTCATCGGCGTCATGTCCTTCATCAACTTCGTGTCCCGCCTGGCGTTGGGATACCTGGGCGACCGCATATCCAAGAAAGGCATCATGTTCTTTAGCCTGACGGTTGAGGGGATCGGATACCTGTTTCTGTGGCTGGGAGACTGGCAAACGGCGGTGGGCATCACGCTGGTGCTGGCCTTCATCCTGTGCGAGGGCATGATGGACGGCGCGGGTGTCATCGTCTGGGCGGCCTTGGGCGAATACTTCGGGCGCGATCGTTTCGCCACGCTGCGCGGCTACATCACCTTCGCCTACGCCTGGGCGCTGGTGGCGTCGCCGGTGTACGCCGGGTGGGTCGCCGACCGATTCGGAAACTACGACTACGCCATCGTGCCCGGCGCCATCTGCGCTTTCGCGGCGGGGGCGTGCTTCCTGTTCATCAAAAAGCCGCCTGAGCTGATGGCGGAGTCTGATTAATCGCGGGGCCTGTGCTGTGCTAGAATCACTGTGCGCTGGTGTGGATAACCCATAGTTAGTGAGTGTGGTGCGTCGATGATTTTTACATGGTCGGATGACAAGAATTACTTGATACGTCGGCAGCGGATGATAGCGTTTGAGGATATTGTCATCGAAATTGATCGGAACAATCTGATTGCCACCATTCATAATCATAACCCGGAGCGCTATCCCGGACAGCACTTATTTCTGGTGATGGTGCGAGAATATCTTTACGTTGTTCCGTTTTATCAAATTGACGATGACACGGTTCGGTTCGTGACAGTCTATCCTGACGGTGGACGAATGCGCCAGTATGGATTGTCAAGGAGGAGCCATGGTACACATTGACTATCCTTACATTGATGATGAGGAACGCGAGATCATTGAATCGCTCAAACGCGGTGAATGGTCTCCGGTGAGCAATGAGGAATATGTACGAATCGTTGCCATGCTGAAGGAAGCAGCACGGAATACTCTTGGTTTGCCGCGAGAAGAAAATCCGCAGATACCTCCGCAACGACGCCCCTTATCTTTGGCTGAACTCATCGCAGAACTGCCCGCGGATACTGCGGATGCGATTCAGTGCCTTGACGATGAAGAGCGGAGCATAATCGAAGCTTATCTCCGTGGAGACGAGGTAGCTGCCAGCGAAAACAGGCTGTGCGAAATAGTTGTCCGTATGCTGGTTGCTGTTGAGCAAGTCGAACAGATCAAGGCGGCGGCAGCTTCTATCCAGCACAATTCGCCTGCACATTCTAAGAAACCTGCACAAGGGAGCAAGAAAATGCCCACTATTCTGGAACAGTACATCGACACTCACCCCGGTTCGGCAGAGCGCTACCGGGAAGCCGTGGGCATCTTCCCCGGCGGCGTGACCCACGACAACCGCTACGCCGAGCCTTTCCCCCTGTACATCACGCACGGACAGGGGCCGCGCAAGTGGGACGTGGACGGCCACGAGTACATCGACTACGTTTCCGGCCACGGCGCGCTGATCCTGGGGCACTCGCATCCCGCCATCGCCGATGCCGTCGCCGATCAGATCCGTCGCGGTACCCACCTGGGCGCATGTACTGATGAGGAGGTGCGCTGGGCCAGGGCGATAATGAACCTTATGCCTGCCGTCGAGCGCGTCCGTTTCCACAGCAGCGGCACCGAGGCCACCCTGATGGCGATGCGGTTGGCCCGTGCTTACACCGGGCGCAACAAGGTCATCAAGTTGCAGGACCACTTCCACGGCTGGCACGACTACGCCATGGCCGGCTCCGACCGTCCGGCTCCCGGCATACCCGCCGAGTCCTGGGGCAGCATGGTCATCGTCCCCGCCGGCGACCTGAACGCCGTGGAGCAAGCCATGGCGCGCGATTCCGACATCGCAGCTATCATCCTGGAACCCACGGGCGCCCACTACGGCCAGCTTCCCTTTGACGTGCCGACCTATCTGGCCGGTCTGCGGGTGTTGTGCGACCAGCACGGCGTGGTGCTGATCTTTGACGAGGTGGTTACCGGGTTCCGCGCCTCATCCGGCGGGGCGCAGGTGCGCTACGGCATCACGCCCGACCTGACCACCATGGCCAAGATCGTGGCCGGCGCGCTGCCCGGCGGCGCGGTCGGCGGCAAGGCCGACATTGTCGATATGATCGCCCAGCGTGGCGACCCTGAGTGGGACAACACCGAGCGCGTCTATCATCCCGGCACCTTCAACGGCAACCCGCTGTCCGCCGTGGCCGGCGCAACCTGCCTGGAAATGATCGCCGCCGAGCCGATCAACGAGCATGCCGATGCCATGGCCGCCCGGCTCAAGGCCGGCCTCAACGAGGTGTTCACGCGCATGGAGGTCAGCGGCCACGCCTATGGCATCGCGTCCATGATCCACTTCACGCTGGCCGATGGCGACTTTGACCACGAGTTCGGCCCCGACGTCAACCGCCGCATCAAGGCTGCCGCTGGGTCCGCTGCGGTCACCGGCATCAAGCGCGCCTTGCAGAACCACGGCATCGACATCATGGGCCGCGACGCCTTCCTGGTGTCCGCCACCCACAACGAGGCCGACATCGACGCCACCCTAGCCGCCTTCGAGGCAACGCTGGCGGAGGTACGAGCGGAGGGGCTGGTGTAGCCGCTACCGCCGGGGCAAACCCAGTCCACGAGGTTTCCCTATGAATGTGACGTTAGTCAGAATCTTGACGCTGGTCATCGGTGGCATGGTTGCCTTCTCGATATTTGGATTGACCTATGCGGCAATCCAGGAAGATGGGATTCTGCGCGCCGTTTCCGGTGGACTCCTATTGGGGCTATGCGGTTTTGCGATCACGGTTCTGGCCGCCAAGTTGTTCGTCGATATGGGGAAATGAACAACCTTTGCATTGCTTGGGGGATGACGTACCTGTTGGGTATCGTGTTTCTTGCCATGGATGCGGTCTTTCTCCCATTGTTTGAATTCCGGGGCGTACCGGCGCTCAGCGTGATAGGCGGAGCTTTGATCCTGTTGGGTTCCAGTTCTATCCTGAACTGGATTTTCAAGATCGCGTGGGAAGAACGCGGCAACCGTAATAGCTCCTAGGACAACTGAATTGGAGGCGTAAATCATGGCAAGTTTTTGGGAAAAGATTACCGTCAATGGCGCTGAGATGGATATGTACGCCAGCGTGCCGTCGAGCAGCGCCGGCTTCAGCGCGCCGTTTCCCGCGGTGCTGGTGGCGCAGCACGCCACCGGCGTTGACGCTTTCATCCAGGAGATATGCGACCGGCTGGCCGGCGAGGGCTACGCCGCCGTCGCGCCCAACCTGTACCACCGGCACAGCGAGGAGGCCATCGCCGCGTCTGCTGCCGGCGGGTCGCGTCCGGCCCCCGCCACGTTGCTCAGCGATCCTGATATCGTCGCCGACGTCAACGCTACGGTGGACTGGCTGCTCAATCACGATGCGGTGCAGAGCGAGCGCATCGGCGTAACCGGCTTCTGTATGGGCGGGCGCGTGGCCTGGCTGGCCGCCGCCAGCAACCCTAACTTCAAGGCGGTCGTGCCCTACTACGGCGGCAACCTGATGACCACCTGGGGCGCCGGCCAAACACCGCCCTTCGACCTGGCCGGCAACATCAACTGTCCGATGCTGTTCCACTTCGGCGAAATCGACGCAAACCCGTCGCAGGAAGACATGAAAAAGCTGGACGCTGAGCTGTCCCGCCTGGAGAAGGAGCACACCTTCCACACCTATCAGGGCGCCGACCATGCCTTTATGAATCCAGCCGGCGGGCGTTACAACGAAGCAGCCGCAGTCGCGTCCTGGCCCCGCACGCTGGAATTCTTTGCCCAGTATCTGAAGGACTAGAACATGTTTCCCGACATTGATGGAGTTTGATGATGCCGCGCATAGATCAATCTCACCCAGACAATGTTGACGGCCCGTGGTTCGTGGACACCCGTTGCATACGTTGCGACGCTGCTCGTAACTGGGCTCCCGGCCTGATTGGTATGGATGCCTCGGGCCGTTCCGTTGTCATCAGTCAACCCGATGATATGGAACAGGAAGCCGCCATGTGGCGCGCTGCCTTCGCCTGCCCCACCAGGTCAATAGGCAATCGTGTACAACCCGCCGGGCCGGCCGGCGTTTTTCCGCATCTCATCACCGAGAGCGTGTTCGCGCTGGGCAATAACGCCCTCGCATCATTCGCCGCGCATTCTTTCCTGGTGACTCGCCCCGAAGGCAACTTGCTGATTGACTCTCCCCGGTTCACCCGCCGGTTGGCCGCCAGCGTTGACGACCTGGGCGGCGTCGCTCACGTCCTGCTCACCCACCGCGACGACGTTGCCGACTATGATCGCTGGGCCGAACGTTACGGCGCGCGGGTCTGGATTGGAGAGTCTGACGCCGACGCCGCTCCTATGGCTACGGATTTGACCGCCGGCCACGAGACTACCCTTATCGCCCCCGGCGTACTGTCCATTCCCGCTCCCGGACACACCAGCGGCCACGTGGCATATCACATCGACGACCGCCTGTTGTTCACCGGCGACGCGTTGCATTGGAACCAGCGTCGCGCCGAGCTTGACGTTTTCCCCGACCAGACCATGCACTCCTGGGAGGTTTTAGCGGATACCATGGCTATGCTCGCTACCCTCAACGTGGAATGGGTGTTCCCTGGACATGGTATGTGGCATCATGCCGGCACTACGGAGTGGACTCGCCAGATGACAGCCCTCGGCCCGGCAATGCGGAGCACGGGACAGCGTGGCTGGTCACAGAGACCCAACGCAACTTATAACTGGTATTAACCAATCAGGAGGTATCACCATGGCCAGTTTCTGGGAAAAGCTAACCGTTGACGGCAGCGAAATGGATATGTACGCCAGCGTACCCAGCAGCAGCGCAGGATTCACTGCCCCCTACCCGGCAGTAATCGTATCGCAGCACGGCGGCGGCGTGGATGAGTTCATCCGCACCATCTGCGACCGGCTGGCCGGCGAGGGGTACGCCGCCGTCGCACCCAACCTGTACCACCGCAACTCGGACGAGGTGATGAACGCCGACCCGCGCCCCCGGCCCTGGGACGTGCTCAGCGACCCCGACATCGTCGCCGACATCAATGCCACCGTGGAGTGGCTGCGCAACCACGATGCGGTGTCCGACCGCATCGGCATCACCGGTTTCTGCATGGGCGGTCGGGTTGCATGGCTGGGCGCGGCGAGCAACCCGCACATCAACGCGGTCGCTCCGTACTATGGCGGGAACCTGCTGGTGACCTGGGGCGCGGGCGAAACGCCGCCCTTCGAGCTGGCCGCCAACATCAACTGCCCCATGCTGTTCCACTTCGGAGAGGTTGACGAGAACCCGTCTCAGGACGATATGCGGAAGTTCGACGAAGAGTTGAACCGCCTGGGCAAGCAGCACCAGTTCTACGTGTACCGCGACGCCGACCATGCCTTCATGGACTTCACCGGGCCGCGCTACCAGAAGGAAGCCGCCGACCGGTCGTGGCCGCGGACGCTGGAGTTCTTCGCCGAACATTTGAAAGCGTAGTGGTATTGTAGGGGCGGGTTTCAAACCCGCCCCTACCTCGTTTTCAAGTGCCGCCTCGGAGCCAACGGCTCCGAGGGGTGGCCTCAGTGGATGCCCACGGCACTGGTGAGTCAACCCTGGTCGTCGGTCGGTTCAGCCGCCCAGTATTGCCCAGGCCAGCGTGATCACTCCCGCCGCCACGAGCGACCCGGCCCATAGCAGGTCCAGGTTGATCCAACCCCTGCGGAGGAACGCCAGCCCGACCCGGTAGTACACGATTGCTGCCGTAGCCAGCATGGTCGCCAGCATGACAACCGTGTGCATCAGCAGGCCGACCAGCCACCAGATTGGCGCGTCCGAAAGCGACAGGAACCCCCCGTGCTCGCCCAGGTCGCCGGCCAGTCCGGCAGCAGCGTCCGGACCCGTCAGCAACAGCACCACCGGCGCCAGCATCAACCCGGCCCCGTGCGCCGTTGCCATCAGGAACGACCACGCGATCAGGTCCCGCCCGCCCACGTTCATCCCAACCCACCTGGGATGGCGGTAGTAGAGCGCGAGTCGAAACAGGCCGAACCCCAGCAGGATCGCGCCGGCGGCAATGCGGACCCATCGCAACGGCAGGAACGCCCCCACTAGCGCCAGCGCGACCAGCACCACCGTCACCGACGCCAGGTGTCCCACGGCGATGTATCCCGTGGCCGTGCAGAGTTGCGACGGCCGTTGCCGTTGCAGGGCCAGGGCCACCGCGAACAGCCAGCCCATCCCCGGGTTCAACCCGTGGAACACTCCCAACGCCGCCAATCCCAGCCACGGCCCCAGCGAGGCCAGGGCCGCCGGGTCTGGGATGAGGGCATGCAGCAACACTGCCGAAACCGACGGCCCGAGTTTGTATTGTTGGCAATGCTACGGGAAACAGAAGGTGTCGGATGATGCGTCGCCGCCCTGGAGACGCACCTGGTGGCTGCGGGTCTTGCCGTAATCGACGAAGAAGTCCTTGTTCACCGACATGCCGCCGTTGGGGTCGGCGTCGATGCGGCAGAGCCAGCCGTTCAGTCCGTCGGGATAGAACTGGTCGTCCCAAGACGAGTACAGCGAGTTGGTCAGATAGACCCGGCGTCCGTCGCGGCTGATTTCCACCATCTGCGGGCCGCCGGTGAGGGCTGCGCCGTTGGGATGGCCCGCCTTGCGGACCACGCCGCCCATTTCCAGCTCGCCGGTCTGCACCGGGTTGAACGGGTCGGACACGTCGTACTGGAGCAACTTGCCGGTGCCCCAGCAGGACACGTAGAGGAACCTGTCGTCCACGGAGAGGTCGATGTCGGTGACCAGCGGGGGCACTGCTACCAGCGGTTGCAGGGCCGGCGGCAGTTCGGAGGCTTCGGCCGGTTCGGCGGGGATGGAGATGATCTTGCGGGCCGCCCAGTCATCGCCGTCCCGGTACCACAGGAAAATGGAGCCGGACAGGTCTTCGGTGCTGACCACGACGCCGCAGAAGCCGTAGTGACGGGTGGGATTGTGGGCCGGTCGCAGCTCCAACGCCATTTGGTGCTGGGCGCCCAGGTCAACGGCCTGGCGGTGAGAGCGCCGGCGCATGTCCCAGAAATGGAGCATGTGGCCGAACTTCTGCCCGACCACGTCCTCAAGCCGGACGCCGTGCTCGAACATTTCGGGAGTGCCCCATTCGCTGGTCATCATGGTGTCCAGGCCGATGTGCCACCAGAAATCATAGGCCAATTCCTGCGGCCCCCGGTCCAGTTCCCACGGGCCGATGGGTTCAAAGGTGTAATGATCCAGGAGCATGATACCGCCCGGCCGGTCGCCCTCGGCGGAACCCAATGCGCTGACGTAGATGGCATCGGGGCCACAGTGTACGGTGTGGGGGCGGGAGTAGCCGGCCCGCTGCACTTCCTCCGCCTCGATGGTCTTGACGATGCGCGGACGGGCCGGGTCGGGCTGGGTGTCCAAGATATAGATGCGGCTGTTAGCCAGCGATGGCACCACCAGGTATCGCCGTTCCAGGTGCGGGTGCGCCGATGAGGGACACAGCGCGGCGCTGCAAGCGTTCCAGTTGAAGTGATGCAACTCGTCGTCGAGGTAGGGCATGGGTACCGAATGGACCACCTGCGAGTACGACGCCGAGTTGGGGTCGCAGTCCACCACGGTCATGGCGTCAGGCTCACCCGAGTTGGGGTTGAGTGTGGCAACGTAGGCCAGGCGCTCCTGCGGAGCCTCCATGGCCAACCTTGCCGATGGGTAAAACGTGGGGTCCGGTCTCCAGAGCGCCATCGATGTACTCTCCAAATTGGTTTTGTCGTTGATAATTACAGAATCGGGGCAATATGACAACGTTGGATCATTCTATACATGTGCCCAGCGCCCGGCAATGTATGGGTTCGGTCACGGTGGCGTTCCGTTTCAGGCGGTTTGATGGCATGGCTAGGGTGTGGTGGCGGGCAGGTCCCGGAGGAGGAAGGCGCGGTAGCGTTTGTGGTCGGCCCAGGGGAGTAACTGGAGGACGATTGATTCAGGCTCGGGGACGTCCTCCTGGCGTCGGATGTCATCGAGGTAGCGGCGGAGCCACATAAATCTAGGGAGTCGGAAGCCGGCATCGGCGATGCGCCCGATGACGTCGGCGGGTTCGGGAGGCTCGGAAGGGTCCCAGTCGTCGGAGACGGCATCGGCGATGCGGCGGAGCTTGAGGATGGCGAGTTCGGGGGCGAACTTGCGCTTGAGGGCGTCGATCCGGCTGCGGATTTGGGAGATGGTCATGGGAATGCCTCGGGGTTGATGGTCTGAATGTGGCGATTTTGGCGAAATCCCGCTCATTTCCGCTCATTTCTGGTCATTTGAGTAGGGCGGCAGGGTGCGACGCGGGGGTAAATGGGGGTGGCGCGGGCAGTTTTGAGGGTGATATTGACGGTTTTGGCGGGCCAGTGGGAGGGTTTGGGGGAGCGGTGATTGGAGTTGGACATTGGACAGGCTAGTGGTTCGACTCGCCAGAGGCGGACATACCGCACCATGAGCGTGAGTTGGGTGGTTGGCTAGTTAAATGGTAAGGATGGATGGAGGGTGTGGGCAAGGGTGGAAGTGTCATTGGGCCGTGGGCTGATGGGGCGGTGTGCTACAATCCTATCAATGGCATACCAACGCGGAATGTTTGTCTGCCAGACGGTTACGGAGGACACGTGACGACGCAGACTTACCAAGCGGCAAGCCGGCAGTTGCTGGCGCAGGCCAGGGCGGAACTGGCGGCGGGCGACCTCAGGCAGGCTTCCGAAAAAGGCTGGGGTGCCACTGCCCAGATAGTCAAGGCCATCGCCGACCGCAGAGGCTGGGAACACAAGACCCACCGGCATATCTGGGTGGTGGTGCGGCGTTTGACCGACGAAAATCCCAGCATGGGCCTGACCCGGCTTTTACGGGCCGCCAATCACCTGCATTACAACTTTTACGAGAACGTTGACTCAGCTGCGGATGTCGCCGATGCATTGGATGTAGTAGAGCGGTTCGTCGGCTTGCTGGAACCGATGGCGTAGGCAGGTAGGCGCGCTCTCACCAGCGATGCGCTTGCCACCACGGCGTGGGTGAACACCGCCGCTGGCCGCGGACTCTGGAGTTCTTTGCGTAGCATTTGAAGGCGTAAACAGTGTAGGGGCGAATAATCATTCGCTCCTACGTCTGATTGTCAGCCTGAGATCGGTTGTCGCCATGTCGTACAATCAGGCAGAAGAATATCGTCGATTGTGTCAAGCCTATGAAGATTTGCCCAAAACGGAAATGCACGGGGTTTCCGCTACGGAAAGGCATCCTGATATTCTTCCTGAATGGGTTATGCAAATCATATTCGAACCTTACGAACGATTCGAGGAATACAGGGGAGGGACACGGATGACGATTCTGGTAGGTCGTGTCCAGCCAGCCTCGCAGTGGATAAGGTTGGTATTCGTGGGAGATCCGGAAGCAGGGCTGTTTCACACCGCTTACATGGACCGCAGGTTGGCGCAAAGATACGGAGGAAGGCCATGGCAAAACGAGCAATGAATCCAGAGGAGTTTTCTGAACCTGAACCGGTGGTAAAGTATTTCCCCGAAACTCAATCACTATGGATCGACAGCGGAAAACAGCTCGGGGAGGGCGAAACAATCGCAAAGGGTGTGGTCGTCTTTTACAACAAAGAAGACGGTTCCGTGGCCGAAGGCGTGCGTATCGAACTCGCCGAGCATGTACTCAAACCGTTTGTGGACGCCATCGTAGCGAAGTACCGCGCAAAACCCAGCCATGTGGAGCAGGTTTGAAACTTGCTACTTTCACCGCAATCGACACCTAATCCGATAAGGAGTTCTCCATGCCCCGAGTAGCACTTGACCTTGAACAGAAAGAGGACCTGGCCGTTATAAAGTCCGACGGCTGGCGCGTGGCGCAGGGTCTGGAACCCGGCGAGCCCAACCAGGGCCTGGTTGCCGAGAAGCGCGGCAGCGACGCCCGCCTGCCCGACTACGACGACTCCGGCTGGGAGAGCGGCGCGGACTTTCAGAAACGCTATTCCGTCGGATTCACGTTCGCCTGGTACCGGCTGCGGTTCACCATGCCGGAGACCGTCAAGGGCCAGGACGTGAACACCTGCCGCGTGTGGTTTGAGACCAACGTTGACAACTACGGCGAGGTGTTCATAGACGGCAAGATTGACCGCAACATCGGCGTGGTGACGGGCAACAACACGGCCAAGCGCGTGCTGGTGGAAGAGCCAGGCGAGCCGGGCGAGGAGCACGTCATCGCGGTGCTGGTCGCCAACGCGCCGCTGGGCGAGCCGGTAGGCTCCATCTTCATGCGCTACGCCTACCTGGCCTTCGAGTCGCAGCCTCCGCAGTAGGTATAAGGGTGGCGCTATGACTGCCGCTACTTGCGACCCGCGCGCGCTGAGCGTGGCGCAAGCCGTGCACGAACGGGAACGACCGTTGGCCACAATCCTGTTCGGTTCCCGCGCGCGGGGAGACTACGAAGAGTACCGGTCGGACATCGACATCATGCTGCTTGGTGATACGGCCCCGGACGACGAATCCCAAGGGCCGGTTAACGAGTGGGTCGAGAGCGTAGTTCGCTCGGCTTACGGTCGAGAAGTGCCAGTGCAGTTGGTCTGGCGCACTCTGGACGAGTTCCGGCACAACCGTCGCTACGTCAACAGCCTGGAAACCAATGCTGTGAAGGATGGCGTGTTCATGTCGCAAGACCCTAATCAGCGCGATTCCTCGTGCTACGAAGATGGGGCAACCGAGTGTGAGTACGATTGGAGTCCTTACGACGAACGGCTGCGCCATGCTGAAGCGCACCTGTATATGTTCGAATTAGGCGCGGAAAACAACGCAGCCGATTTAGCGATTGGTCAACAGGCGCAGAACACGTTAGAACACGCCATGAAAGCCTTGTTGGAAGCCCACAGGGCGAGCTACCGACGCACCCACAATATCGGGCACCTGCTGGGACACATCAGGCGAATCGACTCGGAACTGCGGGAATATGCCCTCGGCGTGTCGCCCGACGTCTACACCCAATACGCCGGTGAGCAGGTGTATGGACCACCCCGACATCCCCGGTTAACCGACTTGCCCGACTACCGGGCGCGAACCGTTGCCGACGCGCAACGCATCATCGACCGCGCCCGCGAAGTGCGCCAACAACGCGGCGATTAGCGTCATCGTGTACACTGGCCGGCGCCCGCTGCGTCCTGGATTCCGGCACGCCATAAGCGCATCTGCGACTTTCGCCGGAATGACGGGTCTAATTTGAAAATGGAGGCTTAACCCATGGCCACCCAGTCTTTCGCCGGCACGGTGAACGCGCCGGATTTCCCTGACAGCGTCGAATGGATCAACACCGACCGGCCCCTGAGCATGGCCGACCTGCGCGGCAAGGTGGTGATCCTGGACTTCTGGACCTACTGTTGAATCAACTGCGTCCATGTGTTTCCGCAGTTGCGGAAAATGGAAGAGAAGTACGCGGACGAGCTGGTGGTCATCGGGGTCCACTCCGCCAAGTTCCCCAACGAGAAGTACGCCGACAACGTGCTGCTGGCCGCCCAACGCTACGAGCTGAAACATCCCATCGTCAACGATGCCGAGTTCGAGGTGTGGCGGCAGTACGCCTGTCGCGCCTGGCCCACGCTGATGTTCGTTGACCCCGAGGGCAAGGTAATCGGCAAGCACGAGGGCGAGCTGCCCTACGAAGCCTTTGATGATCTGATCGGGCGGATGGTCGCCGAGTTTGACGGGCAGGGGCTGATCGACCGCCGTGATCTGGGCCTTACGCCGGAGGCCGTTGAGGAAACCGCGCTGGCTTTTCCCGGCAAGGTGCTCGCCGACGGGCCGGGCAACCGTCTGTTCATTGCGGACACCAATCACAACCGGATTGTGGTAACGGACCTAGACGGCCAGACGCAGGCCGTGATCGGGTCGGGAGCTGAGGACTTCGCGGACGGCGACTATGCCAACGCCGCGTTCAACCATCCGCAGGGTATGGAGTTGGTGGGGGATACGCTGTACGTGGCCGACACCGAGAACCACGCCATCCGCCGTGTGAACCTTGCCGCCGGCACGGTGGATACCATTGCCGGCACGGGGCAGCAGGGACACGACCGCCGGGCGTCCGGCCCGGGAACGCAGATCGCGCTGAGCAGCCCGTGGGACCTGACGCATCATGAGGGCGTGCTGTACATCGCCATGGCCGGCACTCACCAGCTATGGCGGCTGTCGCTGTCCGACGGGATGGTATGCCCCCATGCCGGCACCGGCGGCGAGAACATCGACAACGGGCCGTTGGCCCAGGCGACGCTGGCCCAGCCCAGCGGCATCGTGGTGGGCAGCGACCGGGGCGGCAGTCCGATCCTGTACTTCGCGGACTCCGAGACCAGCAGCGTGCGCAGCGCCGGCATTGACCCGGTGACCGGCCGCGTGGCGACGCTGGTGGGTATCGACCTGTTTGCGTTCGGCGACCGGGACGGTGTGGAGCACAACGTCCGGTTGCAGCATCCCATCGGTATCGAGTGGCACGAAGGCGAGCTGTTCATCGCCGATACCTACAACCACAAGATCAAGAAGGTGCTGCCGATCATGCGCTCGGTGCAGACGGTGTTGGGTTCCGGCGCGATGGGCCTCCACGACGGCGCGGGCAGGCTGGCGACGTTCAGCGAACCCAGCGGCCTGAGTTTCGCCGTTTTCGAGAATGGCCGGCAGCCGCTGCTCTACATCGCGGACACTAACAACCACGCCATCCGCGTGGCGGATTTTGAGGCCGATGAGGTACGGACGCTGGAGATCACGGGGTTGTCTTGACGGCGCCCGCGCCATCGGGCAACATAATTGATGATAGTGATGCGCAACGGCAGTGCGCATCACTATGAAGGCTTCACCCCAACCCCAGGAGAACACATGGCAACCCCTACCGTTGATACTAATGCCGATTCAGACTATGCCGTCCGCTTCGACGACAACATCACGCTGATGGCGAGCAAGATCATTCGCGACGTGCTGGTCACCCGCGGTGAGCCAATACGGCGCGCCCAACTGTGGCAGGCGGTGGAACTGGCGATGGGAGACCGGAAACCAGACGTTGACGGAGTGCTGAAACGGGACTGGTTCAACAACCAGGGAACCGGCCCGGGCCGATGGGAGTTGACCGAGGCGGCCGAGGCGCAGGAATCGCCGTTCGTGGACGCCAACGGCGCGATGAACCTGGCGGTGGTGGTGGAGTATCTGCGGCGCTGCCGCGGAGAGGCTCCTTACATCGGCGACGTGGGCGACTTCATCAAGATCTGCCGCGATGACCTGGAACTGGATGCCAACTGGCTGCTCCAGAGCAACCGGGCCATTGGGTGATTCAGTCGTACCCGCCGGCGAGGCTGACGGATAGCACTCGGTCGCGGCCGGATAGATCAGGCTCCACGGTGATTTCGGCGTTGGGGAACGTTTCCGATGCCAGGCGTCGGGCTTCGTCCATCTGCTCCGGGTCCATTTCCAGCAGGATGACGCCGTGGGGTTTGAGTCGGTCCGGCTCGGCGGCCTGGGCGATCAGGCGGCGGACGTGGTCGAGACCGTCGGGGCCGCCGTCCAGGGCCACCACCGGCTCCCACTGGATTTCCGGCTGTAGCGTGGGTATGCGGTCGGTGGGCAGGTAGGGCAGGTTGGCGGCGATCACGTCCACGGGTTCCGGCAGGGATTCCAGCAGGTCGCCCTTGAGGAGGGTGACGCGGTCGGCGACGTTGTGCATCCGCACGTTGTAGGCGGCCACGTCCAGCGTGGGATCAAAGGCGTCGCTGGCGTAGATGCGGGCGGCGGGCAGGTGGATGGCGAGGTTGACGGCGATGGCGCCGGTGCCGGTGCCAACATCGGCGATGACCAACTCGCGGCTCTCCATGCCCATGAGCGCCATGAACAGGGCGTGTTCTACCAGGGTTTCGGTTTCCGGGCGCGGGATGAGCACGTCCGGGTTGACCAGCAGGTTGACGCCGTAGAACTCGCGGTAGTTGAGGATGTAGGCCAGAGGCTCGCGGGCAAGGCGTCGCTCCACGATGGCAGCGAGTTGGGCCTCCTGCTGGGGTCCGACCTGGGATTCCTGCTCGGCGAAGATGGCCTGGCGGGGCATCCGCATGACGTCCATCACCATGACTTCGGCCTCCAGCCGGGCATCGGGGATGCCGGCCGATTCCAGTGTGCGGTGGGTGGCCTGGATTACGTCGCGTAGGCTGGGCATGAAGGATGGGGAAGCGGCAGAGGTCTGGGATCACCCTCACCCTAGCCCTCTCCCATCAAGGGAGAGGGGACAGGTCACGATGAGATGGCGGCCAGACCACGCTCCTGGTCGTCGGCGATGAGGCGGTCGATAATATCGTTGAGGCCACCGTCCATGAGGCGCTGCATCCCGTGGATGGACTGGCTGATGCGGTGGTCGGTGATGCGATCCTGGGGGTAGTTGTAGGTGCGGATTTTCTCGCTGCGGTCGCCGCTGCCGATCTGGGCTTTGCGGTTGCTGGAGATCTCGGCCTGGTGGCGCTCCTGCTCGGCGGAGTAGAGCCGGCTGCGCAGGATGGTCATGGCCTTGGACTTGTTCTTGTACTGCGAGCGTTCGTCCTGACAGACGACCATGATGCCGGTAGGCTCGTGGACGATGCGCACGGCGGTGGCGACCTTGTTGACGTTTTGCCCGCCGTGTCCGCCGGCGTGGAAGATGTCGATGCGGAGGTCGTCTTCTTTGATGTTGACCTCGACTTCATCGGCCTGGGGCAGTACGGCCACCGTGGCGGTTGAGGTGTGGATGCGGCCCTGCGCCTCGGTTTCGGGGACGCGCTGGACGCGATGGACGCCGGCCTCGAACTTGAGCTTGCTGAAGGCGTTGCGGCCATCGACGGAGAACGCGATGCGGCTGAACCCGCCCAGGTCGGACGGGTTGGAATCCAGGATATCGACGCTCCAGCCCTGCTCCTGAGCATAGCGCTGGTACATGCGGTAGAGATCGGAGGCGAACAGTGAAGCTTCCTGACCGCCGGCGGCGGCGTGGATCTCGACGATTACGTCGCGCTCGTCGTTGGGGTCCTTAGGCAGGAGGGCGATGCGCAGCCGCTGGGCGAGGTCGGAGAGACGGGTTTCCACATCCTCCAGTTCGAGCTGGGCCATTTCGACCAGTTCGGGGTCGCCGCCCTCGGTGATGAGCGCGCGCAGGTCGGCCTGCTCCTCGGCCAGCTTGCGATGCTCCACGTCGATGCCAACCAGGTCTTCGAGGCCGGAGCGTTCGCGATTCAGTTCGCCCAAACGAGCGTAATCGGCGGCAACCTCGGGTTGGGCCATCTCGGTTTCGATGGCGCGATACCGCTCCACAATGGGCTGCAACTTATCGAAAATGTCGGCCATTACGCTCACGCCCGCCTAAAAAACTGCGAATCAGTATAGCCCACCGTGCGGAAAATCGGCAAGGGAGAAGCGCTGCTGCGCGATGGTGCTTTGGTGGACGCCGTATCTTCCGCTGCGGTATGATTGACACGCGGCAGTTGCGTGCTTCGTGGGAGTCTTGGCGCGGTTTGAAATAAATATGAAACCTTTTAGCAGGGAAGTTGGGGTACAATCTTAAATAAATCTGGATTTCGAGGTTTGATCCATGAGTTACAAGGCGGAATACATTTGGATTGACGGACAGCAGCCGACGGCGAAGATGCGGTCCAAGGCGAAGATTGTGCCTGACGGCGAGGCGCCGCCCATCTGGGGCTTCGACGGCTCCAGCACCAACCAGGCGCCCGGCGAAAACTCGGACTGCGTGCTGAGCCCGGTGCTTACGGTTCCCGACCCGATTCGCGGCGGCAACCACAAGCTGGTCATGTGCGAAGTGCTGCTCACCGACATGACGCCGCACCCCTCCAACACCCGGGCGGCCTGCGCAGCGGCGGCTGAACAGCACGCCTCCCTCGACTTCTGGTTCGGCATCGAGCAGGAATACACCTTCTTTGACGGCATCAAGCCGCTGGGCTGGCCGGACAACGGTTTCCCCGCGCCCCAGGGCGGATACTACTGCGGCGTGGGTTCCGACGAAGTGTTCGGTCGGCCGGTGGTGGAGCAGCACATGGACGCCTGCCTGTACGCCGGATTGGAGTTCTCCGGAATCAACGGCGAGGTCATGCCGGCCCAGTGGGAATTCCAGATCGGGCCCATCGGCGCGCCGGCGGTGGGCGACCACCTCTGGCTGGCCCGCTGGCTGCTGTACCGCATCGGCGAGGACGTTTTAACCGTTGACGGTCGCCGGGGCATCAGCGCCACGCTGGACCCCAAACCCGTCAAGGGCGACTGGAACGGCGCCGGGGCGCACACCAACTTCTCCACCAACCGGATGCGGGAAGACTACGACGCCTGCGTGGCCGCCGCCGAGGCGCTCCAGACCCGCCACGACCTGCACATCGCCAACTACGGCGACCGGATTGAGGAGCGGCTGACCGGCCTGCACGAGACTTGCTCCTACCGCGAATTCCGCTACGGTGTGTCCGACCGGGGCGCCTCGGTGCGGATTCCGTGGCAGGTGGCGCGGGACGGCAAGGGCTACATCGAAGACCGCCGGCCCAACGCCAACTGCGACCCCTACACTGTGACCCGGCTGATCATCGAGACGGTGGGTGCTGCCGCTTCAGCCTAGGCTCTCAAACTTACCCAGTTTCCACAAACTTGTCATTGCGAGGAGCGTAGCGACGTAGCAATCTCGTTGGCGCAGCGACGGTACTCGCTGCAACGAGATTGCCACGCTGCGCTCGCAATGACAAAGTGAGTACGCGATAGAGCCTGAAGGGTGCGCGTCGCCCCTACGCGGTGAGGATTTCGCGGAGGCGGCGGATTACGATGTCGGTCTCGTCCTCGGTGAGGTTCAGGGGATCGACCATCAACTCGTCGGGCGGGCCGAGTTGTTGCAGGAATATGGGCGGGTCGCCCTGCTGGAGGGCGGCGCTGACCTCCCGGGGCGATGGGCCCGACCAGTCGTTGCCGCCAAAGTTGAGCACTGCGGTAGGGATCAGGTGGTTGAACCCGTCGTGCTCCAGGGTGACGCGCAGCCCCGGCACCTCGACCAGGCTGTCCACCACCCGCTGCGCCAGGGTGCGGTAGAACGCCATTTCAGCTGCCTCGTCCTCCTCCACGAACGTGGACAGGGCGGTGACGAGACCCAGGATCTCCTCCTTGGCAACTTTCATGGGGCGTCCGAGGAACTGGGCAGGGCTGGCGTTGGCCAGGGCGGCGTCGATGAGGTCGGCGCGGCCGCACAGGATGCCGGTGCCCTGGGGTCCGCGCACCCCCTTGCCTCCGCTGAATATCACCATGTCCGCGCCGTCGTTGAGATAGCGGTGCAGGTTGGCGCGGGGCGGCAGCATGGACGCGGCGTCCACGATGACCGGCACGTCGTGAGCGTGGGCGATCTCGCACACCTGGTCCAGTGGCAGCATACGGCGGCTGGTGTAAGGCGCGCACAAGTAGGCGACGGCGGCGGTGCGCTCGTTGATGGCCCCTTCCATTTCCCACGGATGGCTGTACAGGTAGTTGCCGACCTCGACGATTTTTGCGCCGGCGGCGCGGTAGGCATGGTCGTAGGGGAACCGGTGCATGGTCTGGATGATGATCTCGTTCTTCATGCCGTTGGTGTCGGGCAGGCGGTGCATCTGGGCGGGGTCGCTGCCGGCGATGCAGGCCGCGGCCTGTAAGAGCAGTCCGCCGGCCGCTCCGCTGGACACCATGGCGGCCTCGGCGCCGACCAGTCGGGCAATCTCCTCGCCGGCCCTGCGGTTCAGCTCGTCGATGTTGACCATGACGCGGGATGCGCCGGCCATCTGCTCCAGCACCTCCGGGCGGGTGCGAGTGCCGCCGAGCCGGGTTACTGAGCCGGAGGCGTTGATGATGGGGGTGACGCCGAGGCTGCGGTAAGCCTGTTCGGCGTCGGTGATGTTCTGCTGGGTCAAAGGGGCCTCCGGTCAGTCGTGGCTTTGACGAATTGCGCGGGCGCGGTCAATCAGGCTCTGCGCGTTGGCTACGGTACGCTCTCGGTAGTCGGGCTGCTCGGTGAGCGGCGGGAAGTCCCGCTGTAATTTGTACTCCTGGTCGCCGGCATATTCGGAGTAAATGTCGGGGGAGATGCTGAGGGCAAAGTCGGCCAAGTCGGCGCCGCGTTCCACCCTTCGGACGCTTCCCAGCAGTTGCCCCAAGTTGTGGGTAGTGGGATGGGTTCCGCCGTAGGCGGCGATGACGGCTTTCATGCCGTGTTCCAACGTTGAGTGAGCCCGTTGGCCTATCATCAAATCGTTTTCTCCCAAGTCGCATAAAGCTTGGAATACTCTGAGGTGCGACTCGGCGTGGAATACGCGGTTCTCATAGTCCGTCCACTGGTACTCGTACTCGGTTTCCTCACAATCGTCTTCATAGCGGCTGCGGTAGTCCTCGGGGTTTTGGGACATTACTACTCCGTCCAGCATGGCCTGGGTGGTTACGTGGTTGACGTAGCGGCTGTTCTCCCGGAACTCGTCCTGGGCGAACCAGACCAGTTGGACGGGAACCGGCCGGCCGTAGATAGCTTGGGCAACTTCCTCAATCCACTCGGTGGCGCGGTTCTTGTACGCCGGGTCCGGCTCGTAGGGATTGACTTGCATGATGTCAATGTCGGAGCGACGGTCATTGTAGTCGCCCCGGGCCCGAGAACCGAACAAGATGGTGGCCTGGGGTTGCTCCCGCTCGTGCAGGGCTTGGGCTACCTTGAGAGCGCGGGGGTCGCAGTTGGTCTCGCTCATATCAATCCCTCGCGGCGCGGGTCTGCTGGCAGGTTGCCGGCCACGCCATTATAGCAAGGGATGGCATTTCACTATGGTAAGATTCTCGCGCTGTTCAAACTTGCCAAGACCACTACATGGAGGTAGCACTGTGACCACCGCCGACCGTCTGAACGTAATTCCGTTGGGAGAGGCAATGTTCACCCAGCGGGCGATCCGCCGCTTCAGGCCCGACCCGATTCCCGCCGACGTGATGGAGGACATCATGCAGTCCGCCATCCGCGCGCCCAACGGCGGCAACAACCAGGGCTGGCACTTCATCGTGGTGCAGAACGAGGAGATGCGGCGCAAGCTTGGCGATCTTTACCATGAAGCATGGTGGGCCAAGCGGGCCGACGCCGGCATCATGGGGCCACAGGACATACCGCCCGGGCCGAGTTCCATGCGCTCGGCGATGCGTCTGGCCAACGAGATCGGCGACGCGCCGGTGATGGTGCTGATCTGCGCCACGTCGAAAGGCGCGCAGGCGGCCGGCTCGGTGATACCGGCGGCGCAGAACATGCTGCTGGCGGCGCGGGCCTTCGGGATCGGCGGCACCATCGCCACGTTGCACGCTGTAGTCGAGGAGCGGGTACACGCGCTGTTCAACATCCCCGATACCGCGCAGATCGTGTACTGCATGCCCTTCGGCTATCCGCGCGGCAACTTCGGGCCGGTTACGCGGCTGCCGCTGAACGAGGTCTGTTCCTACGACCGCTGGGGCGCGCCCAGGGACTAGGGTTTGCTATGTGTGGTGGCTGTGGTCGTCGTTGGCGGGCGCGCCCCACCCGCCGCCGCCCGGGGTGCGGATGCTGAGGATGTCGCCGGCCTCCACGTCCAGGGTCTCCTTGCCGGCCAGGTGGACCTCCTCGTAGCCGCCCTTGAGCAGGACGTTCTCGCCGTGGTGGCCGTGGTGGCCGCCGTGGTAGCCGGGAGGCGCGTAGCGACGGCGCTCGGACAGCACGGTGACGCGGGCGGGGCTGAGGAACTCGACGTCGCGGATCAGGCCGTCGCCGCCACGGTGCAGGCCGTCGCCGCCTGAGCCTCGGCGCAGAGCGTAGCGGCGCAGGCGCAGGGGGAAGGCGAACTCCAGGGCCTCGACGGGGGTGTTCATGGTGTTGGTCATGTGGGTGTGGATGCCGGACACGCCGTCCTTGTCGGGGCGGGCGCCCATGCCGCCGCCGATGGTCTCGTAATAGACGTAGGGCTTGTCGCGGGAGATGTCGTGTCCGCCGACGATCATGTTGTTCATGGTGCCCTGGGACGACGCCGGAATCTTGTCGGGCAGGGCCTGGCTCATGGCGGCGAGCAGCACGTCGGTGATGCGCTGGGAAGTCTCGACGTTGCCGCCGGCGACGCCGCGCTGGGGCAGCGGGTCAACGAGGCTGCCGCGTGGGGTGATGACTTCGACAGGACGCAAGCAGCCCTGGTTGGCCGGCGCCTCGTCGCCCACGACGCAGCGGACGACGTAGAGGCTGGCGGAGACGGTGACGGCGCGGGGCGCGTTGATGCAGCCGGGTCGGTGGTCGGCGGTGCCGGTGAAGTCGATGGTGAGGCGGTCGCCGGCAACGGTTACGGCGACGCTGATGGCCACCGGCTCGTCGGTCTGGCCGTCGTCGTCCATGTAATCGGTGACGCGGTAGGTGCCGTCGGGGATCTCGGTGATGCGCCGGCGTGTGAGACGCTCGGAGTAATCGAGCAGGGCGGCCATGTGCTCGTGGGTTTCGGCGAGACCGTAACGCTGGGCGATTTCGGTGAGTCGGATGTCTCCGACGCGGATGGACGCGATCTGGGCGGCGAGGTCGCCCTGGCGGTCGTCGGGGGTACGGGAGTTGCGGCAGATGAGGGCAATGAGTTCCTGGTTGATGCGGCCGGCGTCGGAGAGTTTGAGGGGCGGGATGATCATGCCCTCCTGGTAAAGCTCGGTGGACAGGGGCATGGAGCCGGGGGCCATGCCACCGACGTCGGAGTGATGGCCCCGGTTGCTGACGTAGCCGATGAGTTCCTGGCCGTCGTCGGTATCGATATAGGCCGGGGCGACGAGGGTGATGTCGGGCAGGTGCGAGCCGCCGAGGTAGGGGTCGTTGAGGATGATGATGTCGCCGGATTGGAGGCCGTCGGGGAAGGTGCTGAGGGCGGCCTGGACGGACGCCGGCATCGCGCCCAGGTGGACCGGCTGGTGCGCGGCCTGGGCGACCATTTCGGCGGCGGGATTGAACAGCGCGCAGGAGAAGTCCTGCCGCTCTTTCATGTTGGTGGAGTAGCTGGTGCGCTGTAGCGCCACGCCCATCTCCTCGGATACGGAGATGAACATGTTTTTGAAGACTTCGAGGCTGATGGCGTCAACGGGCATGGTGGCTAACTCGCAAGGTTTGTGGTCATAGAGTGGATAGCAGGTCCACCGCTCCCGGCGGCGCTGCCAGTTGGTAGTATTCGGCGCCCATGAGGCCGGCCATGATGTCCGGGGGCAGTTGGAAGAAAGGGCCGTCGTCGCTGATCTGGGTGCGGTGGCACTTCAGGGACGCGATCTTGGTATCGACGTAGGGCGACACGTCCACGGTGGTGGTGACTTCGTCGTCGGGCGTGCCCAGCGAATCTATGGCGTCCACGGCGAAGGGCGGTTCGATGCCCCGGTCGAGCATCTCCTGCCACCAGCGTTGGAACACGCCACGAGGGAAGCAGACGTAGTAGAGCAGGGGAGTGAACCCGTCGGGGTCGGAGGCGCGTTGCACGGCGGCGGTGGCGTGGGCGCACATGGTCTTGTGGTCGGGATGGCCGTAGCCGCCGCTGGGGTCGTGGGTCAGCACGACGTGGGGGTTGATTTCGGCGATGATGCCGGCCAGCAGGCCGATCACATGGTCATCGTCGGCGTTGCAGTAGGCGTTGGGATGGTTGTTGTCATCCCAGCCAGCCATCCCGCTGTCGCGGTAGTCGAAGAAGCGCAGATCGCTGATGCCGGTGATGGACATGGCGTTGCGGAGTTCCTGCTTGCGCACCTGCCAGAGGTTCTCGGGAGTTGCCAGGGACGGGTCGCTGATCTCGCCGAGGTCGCCGTTGGTGGCGCAGACCAGCGTAACGCGGGCGCCGCCGGCCGCCAGCATCGCCAGCAGGCCGCCGGACGCAAAGCCCTCGTCGTCGGGGTGGGCGAAGCAAGCCAGGACGGAAAGGCGGGATATGTCCGTTGTGGTCACGGGGCCGGCTCCAGAATCAGGTTGCCGTAGGGGTCGATTTCACCGTTCCAGCCGGGCGGTACGACTATGGTGGTGTCGAGTTGCAGCAGCAGGGCGGGGCCGGCGATGCGATTGCCCGTTTGCAGCTGATCGCGGTCGTAGAGCGTGGTGTTGACCGGGCCGCCGGCGAAGACGACCTCGGCGGAACCGATGGCGGCGGCGGACGAATCCGTGCCCTGCGAATCCGCTGGTTCCAGTGCCGGCTTTTCCACCGACAGTTCCAGCTTGAGGCGGAGGTTGACCACCTCGATGGGCAGGTCGCGGTCAGCGTAACCGAACCTTTGCAGGTGGGCCTCGTAGAAATCTCCCGAGATGGAGTCGGTGAGGTTGCCGGGAGCGTCCAGGGACGGGCAATCCACCGTCAGCTCGAAGGACTGGCCCACGTAGCGCACGTCGAGAAAACGCCGGGGCGTCATGTCGTCGGCGGGCAGGGACTCGTCCAGCAGTTCGGCGCGGGCCAGTTGCTCCATGCCGCGAAACTCGGTGTCGAGCCGGGCCTGGTCCAGGTCGTCGCCGCGCAGCATGACGGTGCGCGAGTAATCCTTGACCACGTCGGCGATTGCGACGCCCAGGGCGGACAGGATGCCGGGGTGTCCGGGCACCAGCACGCGGGGGATGCCCAACTCGGCGGCCAACTCGCAGGCGTGCATGGGGCCAGCGCCTCCGAAGGGAATCAGCGTGAACTCGCGGGGATCGTAACCGCGCTCCAGAGAGATGGCGCGGATGGCGCGCTCCATGTTGGAGTTGACGACGCGGATGATGCCGAGGGCAGTATCGGTGGCGGACGCGCCGATGCCGCCGGCGAGATCGGCCAGCAGATTCTGGGAGCGTTCCAGGTCCAGCGTCATGCGGCCACCGAGGAAACCGTCGGGCCGCAGGCGTCCCAGGGTCAGGTTGGCGTCGGTGACGGTGATGCGGTCGCCGCGACCATAGCAGGCCGGCCCGGGGTCTGCGCCAGCGGACTGCGGGCCGACCACGAGGGCGCCGCCGGCATCAACGCGGGCGATGGAGCCGCCGCCGGCGCCGACGGTGTGGATCTCGATCATGGGGACGCTGACAGGATAGCCGCCGAGGTTGGCGGCGGTGGTCTCCTTGATGCGCCCCGGACACAGTGAGACGTCGGTGGAGGTGCCGCCCATGTCCAGGGTGATGATGTCGGGATAGCCGGCCTGGACGCCGGTGTAGAACGCGCCGACGACCCCGCCGGCCGGGCCGCTGAGGATGGTGCGGACGGGCTGCTCGGCGGCCAGGCTGGCGGTGATGCTGCCGCCGGAAGACTGCATGATGCGCAGGCCGCGTCCCAGCACCGATTCCAGCTGCGTGAGGTAGCGGGCCATCACCGGGCCGACGTAGGAGTTGACGACGACGGTGCTGGTGCGCTCATACTCGCGGAACTCGGGCAGGATTTTCGAGGAGATGGAGATGAACGGGCTGTTGGGAAGCTCAGCGAGCCGTTGGGCCAGGGTTTCCTCGTGGATGGGGTTGAGGAAGGAAAAAAGGAACGACACGGCGATGCCATCGACCTCTGCCTCCCGCAAGAGCGACAGCAGGGCATCGACGGATTCGGCGGTGAGATCGTCGAGGATGGCGCCGGTGTAGTCGATGCGCTCGGGGAGGCCGAAGCGCAGTTGCCAGGGAGACAGCGGCGTGGGCCGTTCCATGGACAGGTCGTAGAGATCGGCGCGGTTCTGGCGTCCGATTTCCAACACGTCCTCGAATCCGAGGGTGGTGACGAGAGCGGTGCGGCCGCCCTTGCCCTCTAGGAGGGCGTTGGTGGCGACGGTGCTCCCGTGGATGAAATCGGTGGCGGCGATGTCAACGCTGGTTTCGCTGATGCCGGCGGTGATGCCCTGGGAAGGGTCGGCAGGAGTTGAGGGAAGTTTGTGAACGGAAAGTCGTCCGTCCTCCAGGATGGCAATGTCGGTGAAGGTTCCACCGACGTCGATACCGACAATGGTGCGTGGCATAGGAGTAAGTTCAGCACCTCGCTTTGCTCGCGTAAGTAGCGTTCATTATATCAATCAAGGGGCGAGCACAAGGCGGAAGGCGACATGAAAAATCCGGGGAGTTCATTCTCCCCGGATCGTCCGGTTCGATGTCTGCCGGCGCGGGGCCGGCTGCGCTTAGTCTGCGGGGGACGGCGCCGGCTGGGCGGTCGCGTCCTCGTGGCGCATCGGCGCTGCGGCGGTGTTTTCATCCTGCTTGCGACGGATGAAGAACCGGGGCACGAGTACCCAGAGCGCGAAGAGTCCTACGAAAGCGGCAGCGGCGGCGATGGGAAGCATGATTGGCGTTTCTCCGTTGTAATTGGATGGTTAGTTGGCAGGTAGCAGGGGATTGGCTGCTAATCAGCGGCCTGCGGAGCGAATTCTTCCTGGGGCACGATTGCCATAAGGTTGGGTTCGTTTCGGTTGCGGCGCAGGATGAACCGGGGGACGATAACCCAGAGAGCGAACAATCCGACAAAGGCGGCGCCGGCGGCTATGGCAAGCATTTCAATCTGTCTCCAATGGTGATTGGGCGAGAGCGCCCGTTTCGATGGAGCAGATTATGAAGAGGGGGTGTTACGCGGGTTTTGCGCCAATGTTACGTTTGTGTAACCAAACTGAGCGCCGTCAAATGCGGGATTCCACGCCGATCCACCAGTGGCGCCCCTTGCCGCGACGCTTACGTTGGTAGCCTCGTGCCCGGAGTTCGAGGCCGAATTTGCGCTGGCTGTGGGCGAGGTATCCGTGGTCAAGGCACCAGTTGGCGTAGGAAGTGTAGAGGTCGCCGGCGAGGTTCATAGCCCTGGACCCGGTTGAGCAGGCGTCGGCTACGAATTCATCGACGGGCCCCATTTCGGTGGCCTGGGATGCCACTGTAATGCGCGGTTCGAGCGGGCCGTCCGGGGCGATCCAGCCAGCGGGGGCGTCGCTGCCAACGTCTGCTGCCACTGATCCAGAGGGGCGCAGCCGGCCGGACCCGCTGCCGTAGCCGCCGACGTCGCTGATGGGACTCGCAGACGGTATTTCCCGTGAGAAATGTTCCGCCAGCAGTCCCAGCAACCCATAATTTCCAGATGACGCCTGCAATGCGACCGAGATGTCGATGTCGTCGAGACAGTACGAAACGAACAGGGAAAGGTCGAGGTAGCGCGCCAAACTGCCGAAGTGTCCCCAGCGAATTTCCTCCCCGTGCAGGCTGGCGGCGTCCAGCGCAAAGTCCATATCTGGAATGGCGTAGCTTTGGCGGAATTCGGGAGGTATGCGCCAGGTGGGGGCCATCAGGTCCAGGGCCACGCTCTGGGCGATCAAATATGTGGCCGCACGGGCATTCCAGAGATCGATGTCCGGCTGGTCAATGGCGAATGGGGGAACGTGTGAAACGGGGCCGAACACGGTTTCGGCCTCGCGCTGTGTTTGCATCGCCAGCAGGGCGAAAGCGCCCCTGACCTGGTTTCCGGTGGTGCGCAGCAGGGATCGATGGTCCGTCACCTGGAGCGGGACGCTGGAGTCGAATGTCTGCCCGCTTTCGAGGTTGAGTTCCGCGCGGTTGGGCACGAGAGTGGCGGTGATCAGACCCCGGTGGGACGCTGCGTACAAGGCCATCGCCAAGCACAGGTTCTCTCGGGCCAAACGGACCCGTCCGCCTGGCGTGAGGGCCGCAGTTTCCGGAGGCGTTGACACGGTTGGGGAATTGGCAATGCGGTAGGGGCGAGGCATGCCTCGCCCCTACGATGATGCGGCATGTGCCGCGGCAAGAGTGGTCTAGGTGTTGATATCCATGACCACCTTGATGACGTTGTCGTCGCGCTGCTCGTACATGTCGTAGGCATTCTGGATAGACGAGAAGCCGACGCGGTGGGTGATCAGTTCGGCGGGGTCAGCCCAGCCGCGATCGCGGAGGTCCACCATGTCCTGGATCTGGCTGATGGGATCGCCGCTGCGCGCGCCGGTGGTGGGGATGATGCGCGGCTGCTTGTCCATCCAGAGGTTGTGTTCGATGGGCACCATGTGGTCAGTCTGTATGCCGAAGATGATGACTTGGCCAAACTGGCGGACGTGGCGGAAGCACTCGTTCAGCGCGTCGGGATAACCGGCGGCCTCAACGCAGACGTCAGGGCCGGCGCCCTTGGTGATCTCCATCACCGCTTCGTGAACGTCCTGCTTGTCGGGGTTGATCCGGTGGGTGGAACCCATCTGCTTGGACTTTTCGAGGCGGTAGTCCAGCGGGTCAACGACAATCACGTTGCGGGCGCCCATGCGGGAGAGAATCATGGTGAAGCTGAGTCCGATGCTGCCCTGGCCGAAGATGAGGATGTTCTGCTGTAGGGGGCTGCCCATCTGCCGGCAGGAGTAGAGCACGGTGCCGGGAGGCTGGCACATCACCCATTCGTCCAGGCCGCCGTATTCGGGGAGCAGCGCCATGCGGCCCGGTTCCGACAGCACGTAGTCGCAGAGGCCGCCGGTGCCGGGGTAGGGGATTACGATGACGCGCTGGCCTTCCTGGAACTCGTCGGTCTTGCTGTCCACGATGACGCCGGCCAACTCGTGAGCGCCCTTGCAGGGAGCCATGGGGTACTCGGACTCGTCAAGCACGGGGCCGTAGGTGTGGCGGATGTCGGAACCGCAGACGCTGACGGATTCCATTTTTACGAGAACCTGGCCATCAACCGGGGCCGGCGTGTCAACTTCGGTGAACTCCCAACGCTTGGGGGCGACTAGCTGGGCTGCTTTCATGTGCGGGCTGCTCCTTTCAACAGGATGGCGTTTTGAGATTTAGCGACCGGGCAATCATAGTATGTCGGGGTACTTCGGGCAACCCGGCGGGTTATCCGTCCCCAGGACGCTGGCGGTGGTGGAACAGATCGGCTAGCGGTATCGCCAGGCCCGGCAGGCGGGGAGTGGTGAGCGTGTCTCCGACGGTAAGTGTGGGATGTTCGACATATGTATCGCCACGTAATTCCAGCGGAAAGACGGTGTCGCTAACCGGATCGAAAATCCAATACTCCTGGACGCCGGCTTCAGCGTAGAGTCGGCGCTTACGCACGAGGTCGCGATTACGGTCGGTGGAAAGTATTTCGATCACGATGTCGGGGATCCTGCCCGGAGCGCTGATATCCGATGTATCGCCGGGAGCACGCAGGAAAATGGACAAGTCTGGTACCAAAATGCGGCCGGATTCCCGCGATATGATGATGACCAGTTCGCTATACACTTCGGCCAATGGCGTGGTGGAGTTGTTCAGGAGGGTTTTGAAATGCGCCACCAGTTCATCTTTCACGAATTGGTGGGCGCGCCTGGGTCTGGGCATAAAGTAGAGTTCTCCGTCGTCGAGTTCCAGCCAGCGGTATTCGTCGATCTCCGGCAAGGCGAGATACTCATCGACGGACATGCGGGTCCCGGTGCGGAGCTTGGGTTTGGCGGTGGTCATGGCTCGGCCTCCGGCGCATCTACTCGTCCCGGGGCGGGCGGCGACGGTGGTGGAAGATGCTGGCCAGCGGGATTGCCAGGCCGGGCAGCAGCGGCGTGGTGAGGGTATCGGCGGCGGTGAGTGTGGGACGCTCTATGTACTCGTTTCCGCGCAGCTCCAGCGGCAGCACGGTGTTGTTGCGCGGGTCGAAAATCCAATACTCCTGGACGCCTGCTTCGGCGTAAATCCGCCGTTTGAACACCAGATCATGGTTGCGGTCGGTGGACAGGATTTCCACCACAATGTCGGGCACACCTTCTACATATATTCTTCCGCCGACGTCATCTCGTCCGGCAAGGATGATCACCAGATCCGGTTCGACCGCCCGCTGTAATTCTTCAGACAAAATGGTGGTTATATCGTGATGCACCTCATAAGGTGGTATGTCGAAGTCGTCCAGAAATGCCTCGAAATGTATCCCGATATGCCTCATCAAAAACTGGTGGTCTTTGGTCGGTGTGCTCATAAGGTAAAGGGCCCCGTCAAACAGTTCCAGCCTCTCGTCGGTTTCGCCGAGGGCAAGGAACTCGTCCAGGGACATGCGGGTCCCGGTGCGGAGCTTGGGTTTGGCGGTGGTCATGGCTCGGCCTCCGGTATGCCTACTTGCTGCCCAGTGGGCCGTGGAACCGGGGCAGGATTTCCTCGCCGGCCTGCTCCAACTGCTCCATGGACTCGGTGCCGGCGCACAGGGGGCGGATGACGAACTTGAACCCGCCGGCGTCGATGTAGTCCTGGATGAAGTCGCCGATCTGCTCGGAGGTGCCGACGGCGGAGTACTCGGTGAAGTGGGCGTCGGGCCGCTGCCGGGTCACAAACTGCTCCGACTTCTCCTCACCCGCCTTCTGGTCGTCGCAGATGTAGTAGCCGATCAGCACGCCGACGTGGTCCTCCTCAATATCGCGGTCGTATTGCTGGGCCGTCTCGAAAACGATCTCGCGTCCCGATCGTACCTCCTCCGGCGTGGCGCTGGATACCAGCCATCCGTCGCCGACGCGCCCCACGCGACGGGCCGCAGCCGGACTGCGACCACCGATCCACACCGGCGGCGAGGGCTTGAGGAAGGTGCGCGGCGTCACCGATACGTTGTGGGTGGTGAAGAACTCGCCCTCGTGGGTGACCTCTTCCTCTTCCCAGAGGCGGCGCATGAGGGTAATGGCCTCGTCGGTGCGGCGGGCGCGGTCGGCCTTGGGCACCCCGCAGGCTTCGTACTCGTCGGGGTCTTCCTGGCCGAGGCCGACGGCGGGGAAGAAGCGACCCTGGGAGAGCCAGTCCAGCGTGGCCACCTGCTTGGCAAGGACCACGGGGTTGCGTAACGGCAGCGCCAGCACGCTGGTGCCGAACTTGAGGCGGTCAGAGTAGCCGGCCACCAGCGAAAGGGCGACCATGGGCTCCAGGCTGAACCGGTCGCTGCAAATGCGATCGCTGAGCCAGATGGAGTCGTACTCGTATTTGTCGCCCAGTTCCACCAGAGTGCGGAGGAAGTTGGGGTCGTCGCCTCCCTGTCCGAATGCGCCGGGGACGTAGCCGATGGCAACGCTCATGATGGTTGTCCTCCTGGGTGGAATGGGTGCATATGGTTGGTCAGATCAATAAAGCGGTCTGGCGGTATTGTAGCAAAGGGGCAGTCGGAATCAGACTTTTCAAGATCAGAGGATTACCGGGATTGGAGTCGTTATCCAGAAAATCCCACAATCTGGTAAATCTTGATTCTGACAATCAATTCACGCTCTTATCCTGATATGGGTTCCAGGCCCGCCTCGGCGCGGGCGTCGTTGATGTGGTCGAGGACGCGCATGCGCAGGGGCGGCAGTTCGTAGCCGAGGTCGGCCATCATGCGGCTGTTATCCACGAGGTACACGTGGGGCACGGGCCGGTCGCCGGTGGTGATGCTGGCGTCGGGGATATAGGAGCGCACCATGTCGGCCACGTCGGCGATGGTGGCCAGCTCGCCGCCGCTGATGTAGATGTTGTGGTTCAGATTGTCGGCGAGGGCGGCGCGGACGAAGATCTCGGCGGCGTCTTCGGCGTGGATCATGGGCGAGGCTTCCATGGGGTCGAAGTCCATGCTGATGGGCTGGCCGATAGCGGGCAGGGACATCATCAGGCCGCCGATCATGCCCGTCATGCCGGTTACGCGGCCGTGTCCGAACACGGTGCAGATGCGGATGCCGCGGATGTCGAGGCCGTGCAGCGTGCGGTAACGGGCGGCGGCGAAGTCGTTGACGGCCTTGGTCATGCCGTACACGTTAATGGGCGCGGGCAGGTCGTCCTCGATCAGGGGTCGGTCGCCGAAGGTGTCCTGGACGCCGTACACGGCGATGCTGCTGGCGTAGATGACACGTTTGATGTTGCCCCAGCGGGCGGCTTCGAAGACGTTGTTGCAGCCGTCAATGTTGACGGCCATGCCGGTGGCGGGACGGTCCTCGGTGTCCGGCGGGAGCAGGGCGGCCATGTGGATGATGCGGTCAACGCTGTGGCGGTTGACGGCTTCCAGCAGGTGGTCCAGGCGGGTCACATCGCCGCGGTAGATGGAGATACGGTCCATCAAGGGTTGCAGGTTGGCGCGGGGCGGCGCCAGGTCGAAGCAGACGACGTCTTCGCCACGCTCGACGAGCTTGCGGATAATGCGGTTGCCGATGAATCCGGTGCCGCCGGTGACCATCACGGACATTGAAGAACCTCCAGGACCGCCGCCGAGGTGATTTACGTAGGGCGGCGCACGCTGGGCAGCATCATACCCAGCGTGGTGAAGGGGCGCAATGGGCGGTAAAACGCTCGGAGGCTATCCTGGCCTGTGGTTCCTAATCGTCCGGTACGGAGGTATCAGATCAGTTTTGAGAGAGGGGATTTGCCTACTGGCGCGGTTCGATCCATTCGTAGCCGTTGATGTTGCGGATATCGCCGTAGAACAGGTTCTCGCTCCACGATTTGTCATCGATCCGGGGACCTACCGCCCACACCGCGTTCCACATGTACAGGGAGGCGTAGATGGATTCATCGTACATGAACTTGCCCGTCTCGGTCTCCAGCTTGGTGCGCTCTTCCAGGGTAACGGCGCTCTGGGCCCGGATAGTGATGTCGTCCAGGTAAGGGTGGGTGTGCCGGATGAAACTGCCCCGGTTCTGCAATGCGTTGTACAGTCGGGCGGGAGTGTTGGACGGGGAAGTGGCGTGGTTGGTGGCGCCGTTGAAAGTGCGCCCGATGACCGTGGGCCGGTAGGTGCCGTAGGGCAAATTCTGCAACTTCACGTCGATTCCAATGTCTTCCCACATGACGGCGATGGCCTCGGCGACTTCGACCTCAGCGGGCGCGCCGCGCAGGGCCGGGACCAGCGTGATGCTGAACCCTTCTTCCGCATAGCCGGTTTCGGCCATCAGAGCCTTGGCAGCCTCCAGGTCGTATTCCAGCATGGGGATGTCCGGGAACCGATGGGCCGAGTAGCTGTAGCCGCCTACGCCTACCGGCGATCGCTGGGCATAGCCCTGCAACAGGGTTTCCACAATGGTCTGCGTGTCGATGGCCTTGACCATTGCCTGGCGCACTTTCTTGGCCTGCTCCCACTCCGGCGAGCCGATTTCCGTATTGGCGGATACCCAGGGCAGGTCCGGGTCATAGGCGGCTTCCTGGTCGGGAGTGCCCACGTTGAAGTACAACCCCCCGTGGAAGTGCAGCAGCATCTCGCCGGCGGCCTGGTCGGGCACTATCATCAGCTTGGCCCCTTCCATCGCCTGGACCAGGGGGATGGAGTCGAAGGCCATTACGAAGGTGTCGAGGTGCCCGGTCTGGAATCCGGCCAGCCGGGTGGATTGCTCGGGGATTTCCTGGAATTCCAGCTCGGCGAAGAAGGGGGTCTGTCGCCAGTGGTCCTGGACCGCCTTCATCCGCCAGTACTGGGCCGGACGATGCTCCACGATTTCCCAGGGACCGGTGGCAGCGATGTCTTTGTCGGCAGCTTCGATCCCAATTTCGTCCGACTGCTTCTTGCTGACGATCCAGCTGGCGATTCCCGATGGGACACGGTGGAACTCGGACATGATCACGTCGGGCATGGGCTCGCCGGTGTTGACCATGAGGGTATGGCTGTCCAGGATCTCCACGTGGCCCTCCGGGTGGTCCCAGAATCGCTGGAGGGCGCTGGCGCGGGCGTGCTTGGTATTGGTGATCCAATGGGAATAGGAATACACCACGTCCTCCGCGGTCATTTCGCCGTATCCCTTGTGGAACTGCACACCCTTGCGAAGATTGAAAGTCCAGGTCGCGAAGTCGTCTGAGATGCTCCAGGAGTCGAGCAGCAGGGGTTCGGCTTCCAGGTTGCTGTTCCACTGCATCAGGCCCTCCACCACGGGAGCGGTGGATATGACGAACAGCTGCGGGTTGACCGAGTGTGCCGGGTGGCCACTGAAGATGTTGATCTCCTCCTGGCCCATGGTTATCTTGCCCGCCGGTTCCATGACAGTTGCCTGTGGAGCGGCCTCAGTCGCAGCTGGCATGGCCGTGGGCGCGACTTGGGGCTGTGCCTGCTGCGCCGGCGCTGTAGTTGCTGCCATGGCCTGCTGGGCGGGCTCAGTGGGAGATTGCTGCTGGGTGGTAGATGCCTGGGGAGCCACCGGCGCTGCTTGTTCTTGCTCTTCCGCTGCGGGGGCGGCGCCTCCGCAGCCGACTATGACTGCCAGCGCTAATGCTGCCAGCGCCATCGCCGCGAGGTTTCCCTTGAAAGCGTGATAGCGAAACATAACCGTCACCTCCGGGTGGTGGGTACATTCAGTCCCGTTCCTACAGTGGATTTCGGCTTCGTTCGCTTACGTTATCACGATAAAGGTGGTATGTATAGAGATTTATTTATGATTTTCGTAGTTAGTAATTATGATAAGGACGAATATCGTTACTTTGATAGATCAGGGTGAACTGAGTCCGTAATCCTTGCATCAAGTACGGGGCAGGCTCTAATCCTCTCCCGTCAAGAGAGGGGACATCGCGGGAGTTGCCTGCCCCGGTGGGTGCGCGAATGGGAGAGGGGCTTGGGTCGCCCCGGGTTGCTACCGGTCGGTGCGGTAGAGGTAGCGGGTGTCGTAGAGGCCGTACAGGGTGGCAGTGGTGTTGCCGAACACGTTGCGGACTGCGGCAAGCCGCTCGCCCAGGGTGGTGTAGATGAGCGGCACGTTCTCGGCAGCGATTGCTTGAGCCTGATGATAAAGCTCAACACGCCGGTTGTGATCCAGCTCCTGACTGGCTTTGACGTACAGCTCGTCGATTTCGGCTTCCCAGTCCGTGGCCGGTTGCGCCTGGTTGGGATGCCATAGGTGCAGGTTCGCGCTGCTGTGCCAGAGAGTGATGCCACTGTATGGGTCAGATTCACCGGAAAACCCGATGGTTATGGCTTCCCAATCATAAGAACCGGTCAGGCGACCGACCAGCGCCCTGAACCCTTGGAATTCGTAGGTGGCCCCGATGCCGGCGTCGCTCAACCCCCGGTGGATTATCGCGCCTATCTTTTGACCCTGAGTACCCTCCCGCGCGGTTGCCAGTGTGAACTCGATCGGGTTGCCCGCGCCGTCTTCCCGGATGCCGTCGCCATCCGTATCAACCCAGCCCAGATCGTCCAGGATGGAATTCGCTCGGTCAACGCTGTACTCGTAACGGCGGACGTTGGGGTTGTGGAAGTCGCCGGCGGCCGGGCTGATGGAAGACCACTGGGGATAGCCGAGACCGTGCTGCACCTCGCTGATGATGGTTTCCTTGTCGATAACGTGGGCCACGGCCCGGCGGAATTCGCGGTTCTGGAACCAGTTGAGCTTTTCGGGCGCAACGTAGGGTTCGCCGGTGCCGGGATTTACGCCGGGGTTCATGTTGAAGGTCAGGAAGGTCGTTCCGAAACCGGGTCCCTGGCGGTGGATGGAGAAATTTTCATCCTGCCGGAGCGCTGCCAACTCTTCAAACTCCTGGCCCCGCACTCCGTATATGTCAGTTTGCCCGCTACGAAAGAGCGTAAGCGCGTCGTCCGCATTGTGGACAATGACCCGGACGATTTGGTCCAGGTAAGGCAGAGAGTTGCCGGCAGCGTCTTTGAGCCAGTAATCGGGATTGCGGTTCAGCACAACGCGCTGACCGGGCTGGTAACTGGCGATGGTGAAGGGGCCAGTGCCAATGACTGTGGTGGGGTCGGCGGTAATGCTCCATGTGTCGGCGAACGTGCCGTCGTTCACGCGGGGTTCCAGGATGTGCTTGGGGTAGATTGGCGTTCCCATGGCGCGCAGAAAGGGCGCGAACGGCGTGGGAAGGACAAATTGCACGGTATGATCGTCCAGAGCGGTCACGGTCATGCGTCTTTCTTGCCACGCACTGGTGAACGTGTCGCGGGCGTAAGCACGGAAGTCATCGTTGTAGATAATCCGGTTGAAGGTGAAATCCACGTCGTGGGCGGTGAAAGGCGTTCCATCGTGCCAGCGAACAGCGTCGCGCAGATGGAAGGTCCAGGTCAGCCCGTCGTCAGAATGTTCCCAGGACTCTGCCAGGGACGGCTCCACACGGTCGGTCAGCCAGGAAGTTTGGGTCAGGCCCTCAAAAAGATAGCCCAGGACGGCGTTCGAGGATGCGTCGTTGGAAAGGGCCAGGTTGAATGTGAGTGGACCGGAAGTTGTCGCGACCGTCAGCGCGCCGCCGTGCTTGCCGACGGCGTACTCGAACTCCTCGGCGTTCTGCATCAATCGGGAGAGGGTAGCGGCCCGGTCGGCGGGGGTGATTTGGCCCGTGGGGCATACCGGCGGGCCGGGGTTGAGGGTCAATGCTTCGGTCCATCTCGACCATTCTTGCGGATGCCGGAAGCGGTCCTGGGCGATACCGACGACGAACCGGTACTCCACGCCGGGAACGAGATGGGAAATGGTGTGGCCGGACTGTCCGGTGTTTTCGATGGCGACGGTTCTGAGCGCTTCGTGCCAGGGCCGGTCGGCGGCAATCGCGGCGCGCACGTTGGGCATTGCGACCCATCCAATGCGGTAGAAAGGCGCTCCAGCAACGGGATCCCAGGTCAACTGAACGGTCCCCGGCTCAGCGCCGTTGGCGGCGGCAAGATTGGTCGGCGGAGAGAATGGCGGGGCTTGGGCGTGGGCGGTATTGGCAGCGATGGCGGTGGTGGTGATGAAGGCAAGAGCGAAAAGGGCAATTATGGCGGTTTTCATTGATATGGTTCCTGCGCATCCTGTCGGTGAGGACCGCTGTGATATTTTGGGCAGGTTACCCAAACGAGCAACCGAGGGTCAACACGGACAAATCGAGTAAGGTTGTTGTTATGGCCGAACTGGAAAAGCGAGTTGAAGAGATACTGGCGTCGCCGATGGGCTGCGCGTTTTTCGCCGATGCACGCGAGCGGGGATACTTGCCCGAGAATCTGGCGAATCCGGCGGTAAGTCTGTGGCTGGCGTCGGAGGCGGTGGACATGGTGAATAGATGGATGGGTGACCACGAGGAGGTCGTGGCGGAGATGCTGGGATTGGCGCCGGTGATACGTCCGCTGGTAGAGGCTACGCTTGATCACGGAAGGACGGCGTGGTGGTACGAACCGCCGGATCTGGAACGGCAGGTGTGGATTGCACACAAAGGCGAAACTCCGGATCCAACGCAATGGAACCGGCCTGAATCTCCACCGTCCCACTGGGAATGCTACGCGCAGAAGCCCGACAGCCTGCAATACACCTCCACGTCTTACGATGGTTATACGTCGCTGCTGATTGCCTACGAAAACCATACCGGGGATATTTGGCCGGAGAGCTGGCCCATGCAGTGTTGGTTGATGCGTATGCCGGCGGACGTGAAAATCTACGAGATTCACGGGCCGGAGGACTGGCATCGCTTATGCGTCGCGTATCCGGCACATGATTCTGATGACGGCCGGCTGGTGCCTGACTGGGGCGCGGCGTCCGCGGACTGGGACGCCGTCCACCTGAGCTTGGGCGGGTTGCTGAGCTGCGAGCAGAGCCGCGTCGAATCGTCAGAAGGTTGGTCCAAGCACGAGTTCTGGCACGCCGAGCTGACCCACTGGCTGCGGGGTCTGGATGCTCAGTGCGAGCGGATGCCCGACTACCACGGTGGCGAACCGCACCCGACTCCCAGCGGCGAGCGGCAGCAGACGTTTCCACCCTACCAGCCACCGACGGAAGACAGGCCGGGCATTATGGTGCTCAGGAAATACGAACCGGGCGAAGAGCTGCCTGATATTGAGGCGTTGCTGGAAGCCGAACGCCGGCGTATTGCAGGCTCGGCGGATGGGGATGGTTTGGCGTCGGTAGATGGTGAATAACGACAGTATGGGTTTTGCTTGGATGCTCCAGCAACACGCGATGCCAGAGGCACTTCTTCTGAATCTCGCTACTCTATATCGTCATCGTAAGGTCCGAGAAATCTTTCGCCATCAAAGTGAATCAGGTGTGTCGGCGAATCGGCGACCCAAACTTCGGTCTCCCAAGCAATTTCAGTCAAGAAACGCCTCATCTCACTGCGGTTCAAAAATGCCGTCACATACACCAACCCGGATGAGCAACCCTGGAACAATTCCCTGAGTTGATTGCGACGCAGCGGGTTCACCGGCCCATGGGAAGTAACCGCTTCTATGATTACCAGCCAATCCTTTTCGACATGGTGGATCACTACATCCGGCATTGGCCCGGCTTCATCAGTGATTACGCCAAGAGAAGCCAAATACTCCGAGTCGAAGTAACGGCCGCTGGCTCCGGCGTCCCCAACATAGGTTACGTGCCCGCCGGGGACGTAACGCGGAGCGAACTGCTCGATGATCTCCTTAACCAGAACGTTCTGTCCTCCAGCCGTGAGGGATAACTCTACGCCATGAGGCAACGTCACCGGTATCATCTCCATGTCCCGCTCTCGCTGGCTGAGTTGATCCCGAGTTTCCAGTCCGTCTAGAAAGGCGGCGAGGCGAGCCTCCCACTGCTCTGATCCGTAGTGCCGGGCCACGCCTAACACCGAGTGGTGGACCTGATATGCATTGTTGGGGCTATTAACGGGTCTAGTGGGATCGTCAGGATTCAGACTCACCAAGCCCATTCCGATAAATTGGTGTAACGTGAATCGCCGTATGGTTTCACGTGTGTTGGGCGCGTATGATTTACCGTATTGTTCGCGCATCCAGCCCATCATCTCAGTGACGCCTCTGAGAGGGGAGTCAGCATTTTGCCAAGGCTGATCAGGGCCAAGATCAAGCAAGGCCAGAAATGTCAGCGCAGAGCGTTCATTGAGTTGACCGGTCTGGACACCAAAGCTCTTGAGCATTGATATCGTTTCTTCAATTCGTTTTTCGCTTGCCGTTGCTTGCACGCTATCGGTCATTGCAGGAATCTCCTGGCTCAAAAGACTGTCAATTGCGTATGGAACTAGCAATTCTCCATCGGCTTTCTGCCCCAACCCCACTAATGCGTCGGCATCAGGAAATCGCAATGTTCGCAAGTCCCCGGCATTGACTTGGGTGTGCCCGCTGAATTGCCGAAAGTATGAGTCCACTACGGCGCTGTTCAAAAAAGCTGCCAGTCCTTTGGCCAACATTTCGGGTAGTCCGGCATTACGGTTATGCAGGACGTTGAGTTTATTGTCGAAAGCAACGTAGGGAGCATCCACATTGCCAGGGTCGAAAAGAGACGCCACGATACGACGGCGGTCTTCTTTGGCGCTGAATCGGTTCACCAATACATACCAGCCGGATGGTAAAACAAGATCATCATCAGGACCGGACACAGACAACGCATTGGGGATATTTTCATTCTGTTGGGGCCAGACTACGAAACCGTTTCGGCAGTGCCGTGGCAAAATCATGGGAGCATCCCCAGCTTCGGCATTAGTGCGGAGCCGCTCTTTGGCGCGAAAGCCGACTACACGGCCAGTTGAAACCGAAATTCCCAGGTCTGATATGCGGTAATTAAGCTCTCCCATGCCGCGAGTTATCCTGGCCGCGTTCTCGTCAGGGACAACCCTGATCAGAAACTGCTTATCATCCGGGAAAACCAATTCAGAACGTTCAATAACCCTTTCGGTCAGACCCGTGTCATGCGGTCCGTAAGACGTGGTTACGCGAACGGAACCGGGACTAACGCCCCGAACCCCATGGAACACTACATTCTCTTGCAACACGCTGTCAGTTGAGAAAGCTGCGTCACGAGCATCGTAAATGTGGATTCGCCGGAAAGAAAGCTGCCGGATCAACGCCTGACGAAAATCCCGGAAATACGTACCGTTCATAAAACTGCGCGGGGTAATCGCCACCATCTCGCCGCCAACCTGCAAGAGTTCTAAGGCGAGCCAAACAAACGCCGAGTACATATTGCTGGTTCCCATACCCAACCCGTTCAGACGGGTCCGCTCCGCACTGCTCCCGTTCAACTTACGATAGGGTGGATTCAAGATAGCGACGTGGAAGGGAGCGATCGTGGAGCCGGTAGGCAGAGCGTTATTTCCTATGATGTCCGCCGCGCTTGAGATGAAGTCTTCGCACCGCAGATCCCAAGTGAACTGAACATCGCGTTCTTGACAAACTTCTCTGCAACCTTGAAGCGTCTGATGTAATAGAGGTTCAAAAAAATCGTCAATCTCCCAAGCGGTTACATGAATGGCTGATGGGCGTTTGCTTTCGGTACGGGAACAAAATTCTGCTACTGCGGCAGCAGTCAGCATGCCAGTTCCGCTACCGGCATCCAGTAACCGCAGCTCAATCGGAGGCACGGCAACATCCAGCATGGAAGCCATAAATTCAGCCACGGCCGCTGGGGTTATGAACTGTCCCAAGGCCGCCCTGCGCCGCTGATCAGAAGCAAGCCTATCGGAAACTACCAGCCGTTCCGAGTCTAGTTGCTCCAGAAGACGGTCGGCAGATGAGGGCCGCCGGCCGCTTGCATTGTGATCTAGGTTGGTCATCAACTCTGCAACAACTGAACCACCGCATCCCCCACCTGCTGGGTGCTGGCGTCGCCGCCCAGGTCGGCGGTTAGTATCTCGCCGTCGTTGAGGACGCGCAGCGCGGCGGCGTTGACGCGGTCGGCGGCGTCGGTTTCGCCGAAATGGTCGAGCATCATGGCGACGGCGAAGATGGTCGCCAGCGGGTTCGCCTTGCTCTGGCCGGTGATGTCAAAGGCCGCGCCGTGCACCGGCTCGAACATGGACGGGAACCGCCGCTCGGGGTTGATGTTGGCGCTGGGGGCCAGGCCCATGCTGCCGGTCACCACGGCGGCGATGTCGGAAAGGATGTCGGCGAACAGGTTGGATGCCACGATGACGTCGAAGTCCTCGGGCCAGCGCACCAGGTCCATGGCGGCCCGGTCCACCAGCAGCGATTCGGTCTGCACCTGGGGATAATCGGCGGACACCTCGTCGAACACCTCGTCCCAGAACACCATGCTGAACGCCTGGGCGTTGGACTTGGTGACCGACGTTACCTTGTTCTTGCCGCCGCGCCGGATGCTGTACTCGAAGGCGGCGCGGATGATGCGCTCGGTGCCCCGCCGGGTGAAGACGCCGCTCTGGATGACCGTTTCGTGGGGCGTGCCGGGATACAGCCGGCCGCCCACGGGAGCGTACTCGCCCTCGGTGTTCTCGCGGAAGATCACCATGTCCACGTCGCCGGCCGACTTGCCCGCGATGGGCGACTCAACGCCCGGATACAGCACGGCGGGCCGGATGCAGATGGCCTGGTCGAAGGCGCGGCGCATGGGCAGCAACAGCCCTTGCAGAGTCACGTGGTCGGGGATGTCGGGATCGCCCACGGCGCCGAACAGCACGGCGTCGTAGTCGGAGAGGCGTTCCAGGCCGTCCTCGGGCATCATGCGTCCGGTTTCGCGGTAGTAGTCGCTGCCCCAGGGAAATTCGGTTACGCGGAAGAAGAGGCCGTCGGACTGAATCGCCACGGCGTCCAGCGCCTTGCGTCCCTCTGCGATGACCTCGGGGCCGATGCCGTCGCCGGCGATGACGGCCAGACTGTATTCGGGCATGTCTGCGCTCTCCTTGACATTTCCCGTCATTCCCGCGAAAGCGGGAATCCAGGTGGTTGCTGGTTGCTACGGCAGGCAATCTACACCGGGAAACGCGGGGCTGTCTATCGCATCGGTTACAATGAGAGCCACCGCATCCGCTACCCACGGAGGCAACCGCCATGACTGCTGCGCAACACAACGAAGGAACCGACTGGCAAGACCGGATCGTGTGCGATCCGGCGGTGCTGGATGGCGAGCCTACCATCAGAGGCACGGGTATTTCCGTGGCTGCGGTGAACCGGCTATTGAATAATGGCATCACGTCCGCCGCTATCGTAGGCAAATACCTGCACATCACGGAAGAGGATGTTGAGGCTTGTCGGCGCTATGGGAAGATACTAGAAAAGCAACGCATTGAGGAAATGAACCGGAAAATCAAGAAAGCCACACCGGAAAAGGTGGCGGATTGGCGGGAGCGGATCGAATGTGTTCCGGGGAGATGCGGCGGCAAGCCGGTGATCGTGAACACGCGCATCTCGGTTGAGCTGGTGACCGACCGGTTGAGAGGAGCATGGACGGTGTCAGATATTCTTGAAAGTTATCCCCACATAAGGGCAGAAGACGTTGATGCCTGCGTGAAGTACAAGGCAACGGGAGCGAAATTATCCTACTTCACGTGGGCGGATTTGAACGCTTTGATGGATGCCGACGAGTTGGCTGAATCGTGAGGATATTGGCCGATGAAAATATGTCGAGTTTGGTAGTAAACGGGCTGCGGGCTGCTCGGCACGACGTGCGTTGGGTACGCGATACCAACCCAAGCGATGAAGACCGCGACCTGCTGATGTTGGCGACACGAGACCGTCGAACCCTGATCACCTACGACACCGACTACGGAGAGTTGGTGCGCTTCCACGGAGTCCCTGCTCCATACGGAGTCCTCTTGTTTCGTATCCACAGAGATGTCCCGCCAGAAGTGGAATCCCAATTCGTCATCGACAGCGTCAAGGCTTGGAACGACTGGCCGCCGGGCGTCTGGACAATCCAGATACGGCACAGCACGTAGGGGCGGGTCTTGTACCCGCCCCCATGTACGTCAATAATCGTCGGCGGACGCTACACGTCCCGCTCAATCGGCGCGCCCACTATGCTGCCCCACTCGGTCCAGGAGCCGTCGTAGTTGCGCACGTTGTCGTAGCCCAGCAGTTGGCTCAGCACGAACCACGTATGCGATGAACGCTCCCCGATCCGGCAGTAGGCGATGGTCTCGCGGGAGCCATCTACCCCTTTGCCGCCGTAGAGCGCGCTGAGTTCGTCGGCGGACTTGAACGTGCCATCCTCGTTGACCGCCTGGCCCCAGGGGACGTTGGCCGCGCCGGGGATGTGGCCGTTGCGCTGGGAACCCTCCTGTGGCACGTTGGGCGGCGCGTTGAGCGCGCCGGAAAATTCGTCGGGCGAGCGCACGTCCACCAGGGCGTGGCTGCCGCTGTTCACCGCTTGCAGCACGTAGTCGCGCAGGGCGCGCAGGTCGGTGTTCTCGGCGGTGATACTGTAGCCGGTGGCGGCATGGCTGGGCGCGTCGGTGGTCACGGGCCGGTCCTCGGCGAGCCACAGGGCGCGTCCGCCGTTCATCAGGCGCACGTCGGCGTGTCCGTAGTAGCGCAACTGCCAGAAGGCCCAGGCCGCGAACCAGTTGTTGTTGTCGCCGTACAGGATGACGGTGGTGTCGGGCGAGATCCCGGCTGCGCTCAGCAGGGCTTCCATTTCGCTGCGGGACACGATGTCGCGGACCACGTTGTCCTGGAGCTGCGATTGCCAGTTGAAACTGACGGCGCCGGCGATGTGGCCCTGTTCATAGGCGGAGGTATCGACGTCAACCTCAACTAGGCGGACGTTGGCGTCGCCGCCGTGGTCGGCCACCCATTGGGTGGAAACAAGGGATTCGGGATGCGCGTAGTCGGCCATGATTTCACCTCACGAGTATTCTGGGGGATGCAACGGGTTGGCTGCGAGCATTATACACGGGCCATCCACTGACACTTCCCCCCTTGCCCCTACTCTCCCCCTGTCCCTACCATTTAACTATCCAATCGCCCCAATCCAAATGATCCGAAACCCCTCACGCGTACCCAATATGCGCAACCTGTCATTGCGAGGAGCGTAGCGACGTGGCAATCTCGTCGCAACGCGGGCGGGCTACACCAACGAGATTGCCGCGCTGCGCTCGCAATGACAAAGTCGGTACGCATGAGCCGGAACCCACCAATCCTCTCACCGGCCCGCCAAAACCACCAATATCACCCTCAAAACTGCCCAATCACCACCCATTTACCCCAAAATCCCACCCCAACGCCCTACTCAAATAAACGGAAATGAGCGGAAACGAGCGGGATTTCCCAAAAGTCCCCACCATCCCGCACCCCCCATCATTGCGAGCGCCCCCACCTTGTCATTGCGAGCGCAGCGTGGCAATCCCGTCGCCGAAAGGAAGTAACTCCATGACCATCTCCCAAATCCGCCGCCGCATCGACGCCCTCAAGCGCCGGTTCGCCCCCGCACTCGCCATCATCAAACTCCGCCGCATCGCCGAAGCTGTCGCCGACGAGTGGGACCCTTCTGAACCTCCCGAACCCGCCGACGTCATTGTGCGCATCGCCGATGCCGGCTTCCGGCTCAACACCTTCGCCAAACTCCGCCACTACCTCGATGGCGTCCGACGCCAGGGCGACGTCCCCGAGCCTGAATCAATCGTCATCTACCTCCTCCCCTGGGCCTGTGAAGGCCGCTACCGGGAACTTCTCAACTGGGACCTGCCCGCCCCGGCGCGCTAGCCATGCCCTCAACCCGTCATTCCGCCCAGCCATCCGTCATTTTGGACAGATAACCTAAAGGCCCTCGGTTGCCTCCCCCATCGGCGGGTGGTAATTTGCCGGCGGAGAATCGCATGACGCCTTTGATGCCCACCATTACGCCGCAAGAGTTCATCCAGCGGTGGAGCAATGCCGGGTTCGGCGAGCGGCAGGGCGCGCAGTCCTTTTTCAACGACCTTTGCGGCCTGGTCGGGCATCCCACGCCGGCCAGCTTTGGGAACCCGGAGGCGTTCACTTTTGAGAAAGCCGTCCCCGGCGGGTTCGCCGACGCTTACTTTGAGGAGCATTTCGGCTGGGAGTTCAAGGGGCGGGACGCGCAGCTGGACGGGGCCTTCGACCAACTGCTGCGCTACCAGGTGCATCTGAAAACCCCGCCCCTGCTCATCGTGTCGTCCTTTGACACCATACGCATCCAGACCAACTTCCCCGGCATGGAGACGGCGCGGCACGACATCGCCGTCGTCAACCTGGATCAACCGGACCAACTACAACTGGTCGGCGATGCCTTCTTCGCGCCCCTCCGCTTCCGTGAACGCCTGCGCTCGGTGGACGCCGTAACCCGCGAAACCGCCGCCCTGTTCCAGTCCATCGTGGAGGACATGGAATCCGCCTACGGCGGACAACAGGACGCCGAACGCCTGGCCCGCTACCTCAACCAGTTGGTGTTCTGCCTCTACTCCGAGGACGCCGGCCTGCTGCCCGACGGCCTGTTCACCCGCATCGTCGCCCAGCACTACCGCGACCCGGCGACCTTCGACCGGGCCATCCGCAGCCTGTTCGCCCAGATGGCCACCGGCGGCTTTTCCGGCCCGGACGAAATCGCCCACTTCAACGGCGACCTGTTCAACGTAATCGACACCGTGGAGCTGAGCGCGGTTGCCCTGCAACGGCTGGGCGAGGCGTGCGAAAAAAACTGGCGCGACATCGAGCCGTCGATTTTCGGCACGCTCTTCGAGCGGGCTTTGGACGCATCCAAACGGGCGCAGACCGGAGCGCACTACACCGGCGCGGCCGACATCGAGCTGGTGGTGGAGCCCGTGGTGATGACCCCGCTGCGCCAGGAGTGGGCAGCGGCGCGGGAGGAGATTGAGGCGCTGCTGTCATCGTCAGAAGCAGGATTTTCGGGATTGCGCGGATTATCAGGATTGGAGCCGTCAGACGGCGAAGATTCCCCCAATCCTGACAATCCGACTAATCCGGTGAATCCTGATTCTGACGATTCCCCGGCCCGCGCCCGCCTCCAAGCCTTCCGCAAACGCCTCGCCTCCGTAACTGTGCTGGATCCCGCGTGCGGCAGCGGCAACTTCCTCTACATCGCCCTGCGCTCCCTGCTGGACTTCGAGAAGGAGGTCATTGACTTCGCCGCCGCCCGGGGCTGGTCCGGCCCGACGCTCCCGGACTCTTTACCACAAGACTCTTTACCAATCATCCAGCCCAACCAACTGCTCGGCCTGGAAATCAACCACTACGCGGCGGAACTGGCCCGCACCGCCCTGTGGATCGGCTACATCCAGTGGCACCAGGCCAACGGGTTCCCCTACACCCAGCGCCCCATCCTGACCCCGCTGGACACCATCCGCCAGACCGACGCCATCCTCGACCTGTCCGACCCCGACCACCCAACCGAACCCGAATGGCCGCCGGCCGAGTTCATCATCGGCAACCCCCCGTTTTTGGGACACGTCCCTTTTCGGGAGACATTGGGCGACGACTACGTAGGAATGGTTTACGGGCTTTACGGCAGTCGAATACCTAATTCCAGTGATCTATGCTGCTACTGGTTTGAGAAGGCGCGGGCGCAGATTGAGAGCGGCGCTACTAAGCGGGCTGGGTTGCTGGCGACGCAGACGATACGCTCCCAGTCAAGCCGACCTGTGCTAGCACGGATCAAGAAAACTGGTGATATTTTTGCAGCCGTATCCGACAGCGACTGGGTGCTTGAGGGAGCGGCAGTACACATCTCCATCATTTGCTTTGACGATGGTACAGAGACCGACCGTTCATTGGACGGCGTTTCGGTCTCCAGCATCAATGGCGACCTGACTGCCGGTACAGATTTGACACAAGCTCAGAGATTAGCGGCAAACATGGGCATAGCTTTTCAAGGCGTCAGCAAAGTTGGCGATTTCGACATCCCTGAACCCGTCGCTTCCGCCATGATGGAGCAGCACAACCCACATGGTCGTCCAAACGCCGAGGTGATTAGACCCTGGATAGCAGGCGTGGATATTACTCAACGACCGCGCCATATGTGGGTTATAGACTTTGGTACGGACATGCCAGAATATGAGGCTGCTTTATATGAAGCCCCATTCGAACATTTAGTGTCAAACGTCAAGCCACAGAGGATGCGGAATAATCGGCGTCGATACACAGAATTGTGGTGGTTACATGCCGAAGCACGTCCTGGTATGAGAAAAGCGATCGCACCGTTGGCGAGATATATCGCCACGCCGAAAGTTGCGAAACATCGGTTTTTCGTATGGCTCACGGCCAATATGTTGCCCTCTAATTTGGTGATCGCAGTTGCCAGTGATGATGATTACGTGTTTGGCCTGTTGTCATCATCCATTCACGAATTATGGGTGCGTCAAGTGGGAAGTCAGTTGAGGGAAACAGACAGCGGTGGTACGTACACGCCAACAACCTGCTTTGAAACCTTCCCATTCCCCCATCCCACCGACGCGCAACGGGATGCCATCGCCGCTGCCGCCGCCGAGCTAGACCGCCTGCGCGACGGCTGGCTGAATCCGGAGGGCATCGGCGCGTCCGATCTGCGCCGCCGCACCCTCACCAACCTCTACAACCAGAGCCCCACCTGGCTCCACAACGCCCACGCCGCCCTGGACGCAGCAGTAGCCAACGCCTACAACTGGCCGGCAGACTTGGCGGACGCGGAGATACTGGAACGGCTGCTAACGCTGAACTTGGAGCGGGCGGGGTAGTAGCCCATTTAGCCCTAGTTGTGATACGGTACAATTGTGCTGTAACTGCGCACTGCAACGTTTGAACCGGGAGGCAATATGCCAGGCTTTTCACTGGTTAACGCCAGCGGGCTTTCAAAACCCGCAGATACGCTGGTGACCAAAATCTCCAACGCTTTTGGCCGGCACTTTGACCCGCGCCAGAAAGTCCGCATGGCTGAAGCGGAGGTCCAGGCGGATCGCATCCGCAAAGTGGGATCTGCTGAGATCGACATCGAAGTTGCCGAGTTGAGAGAACGTGCTGCTACTCGCTTTGCCAACGAGGAGATGACCAAGCAACTCAACATGGAGAGCATAACCGAAAAGGCTATTCCTCACCTCAATGACGACGCTAACCCTGAGGAGATGGAAAACGACTGGATTATGAACTTCTTTGACAAAGGTCGGATGGTATCTGACGACGATATGCAGCAGATTTGGGCGCGTATCCTAGCAGGGGAAGGAAACAATCCTGGATCGTTCTCACGCAGAACGGTCAACTTGGTTGCAGACTTGGATAAGCGCGATGCACGATTGTTCAGTAACCTTTGCGGATTTGCATGGATGATTGGATTCGCAGAAGTGCTTGTGTTTGATACTAATGCGGATATCTATAGACGTAACGGTATTACATTCGATTCACTAGCACAGTTGGAAACTCTTGGTCTAATCCGTTACGATTCGGCGCCTTTTGGTCGTATCAATCTGCCGAAACATTTCACTGTATTCTACTATGGAAATCCTGTAGATCTGAAATTTCCAGATGGTGTGGAAAAATTATCCATTGGGACCACCTTGCTTACGCAGTCTGGACGGGAATTGGCTCTCATTTGCGGCTCAACCCCAGTGGAAGGTTTCTTTGACTACGTTTATGATCGATGGGCCGGTGAGTCGTTAGTTCCGCCGCGCAACCCTGTCCCAGCTGAAACCATCATGGTCAATGACGATGACGCCCAGGCTAAAATTGAAGATATGCTGGAGTATCGGCAGCTGGCGTCGCAGATGCGGCGGCGAGTTGCATCCTTGACGGAACAATACCCCGACCAGTGGGTGGCCCTGACCTCTGGCGATGAATTGTTCATCGCCAACACCATGGAGGAACTCTTGGCTGTTCTGGATGAAAACAACCTGCGAGACGGGAACGTCGCCATTGAGTTTCTGGACTCCAATCCGGCGCCGTTAATACTATGATTCTTGGCGAATTTGGCGCAGCCGGACGACCTTTCGTTGAAGGCTCACTGACACTGCCTCGGTTCGGCGTAACGAGACATATAAACTTCCTGGTGGATACCGGGGCGGACGCGACGTGCATTCACCCGCGGGACGGATGGCCCGCGGGAATCCCTTTCGACCTGCTACAGGACAGTATTGCATCGCGAGGCGTTGGCGGCCAAGCGGCGTACTTTCGGGAGCCCGCTGTCCTGGAGTTCGTTGACGCCGACGAGCGGAAAATTCACAGTTGCGGAGTAACCGTGAACATCGCTAAACCCGGCACAAGGGCCAGCGATCCTATAAACACAATATACTCCCTGTTGGGCCGCGACATCATCGACCGCTGGCGCATGGTGTATGACCGCACCGACGGCATACTGGAATTCACGGTCAGGAGCGCCGACGCTATCTCAGATATTGAGCGATTAGCGGAATGACCGCAGTGGGAAGAGACCGTTCCTTGACGCGCCCACATCGTTTTGACCTACGCACGTTAATCTAGTCCAGGTCCGAATAGCGGCGGGCGCGGCCCCTGGCGCGGTAGCCGTACACCCAGATGAGAGCGGCGGGCAGCCGCCGGCGGATGATGTCCAGCACCTACGCCCGGTGGTCTGGCGAGAGGTCGCTTTGCCGACCCACTGACTCGTCATTCCGGCTTTCGCCTGTATGACGGTCTCGTTTCGAGACGCTCGTCTCGGCTTTTAATGAAACAAAAAAGTAACCGATAGGCAACAGTTTGTTAATCGTGGCGCAATCGTCGGTTAACACGCTGAATCTACGATCTTGGTGGTCACATTCAAATCGGGACGCCGCCCACAGTTCGCCATCGGCGGACGCGACGACGCCTCAAAATTCATCGGGAGGCACAGATCACAAATGCTTTCGGCCACCAAATCATTATTCAGTAGTCAGGTATTCGGCCACGGCGTCGCCGCGGTGAAAGAGTACCCGTTTTCGTTGCGGCGGACGCTGCTGGCGTTGGCCGTGGGGCTGCTGGCAATCGGAGTGCTGGCGTCCTTCAACATCGCGTTCGCCCAGGATGACGGGCCTACCACCGAGTGGCTCAACGGCTACTCCGACAACATCGTCACCGTGGTTGCGGCGGCGCTGGTCTTCTTCATGCAGGCCGGTTTCGCGTTTCTGGGCGCGGGCCTGATTCGTTCCAAGAACACGACGAACTACCTCACCAAGTCCTTCATGGACTTTGCCATCGCGTCCCTGGGCTTTTGGGCCTTCGGGTTCGCGTTCATGCTGGGCGAGACCGCCGGCGGATTCATCGGCCTGACCGGGTGGTTCCTCACCGGCGGCGACTACGTGGGCTGGATCTTCCAGATGGTGTTCGCTGCCACCGCCGCCACCATCGTGGCCGGCGCCATGGCCGAGCGCACCAAGTTGCAGACCTACCTGGCGTACAGCTTCATCGTTTCCGCGCTGATTTATCCCATCTACGGACACTGGGTATGGGGCGACGGCTGGCTGGGCGCCATGGGCGCGCTGGACTATGCCGGTTCCGGCGTGGTACACGCGGTGGGCGGATTCGTAGCGCTGGCCGGCGCCGCGGTGGTTGGCCCTCGCATGGGCAAGTTCGTCAACGGAGTGGCGCAGGAACTGCCGGCCCACAGCACGCCTTTCGTGGTGGCGGGCACGTTCATCCTGTTCTTTGGCTGGTTTGGCTTCAACATCGGGTGGGGCGACGACATCGGCCTGAACGCGGTCAACACGCTGCTGTCCGGCGCGACCGGCGCGGTGGTCGCCATGTACATCTCGTTGATTATCAAGGGCAAGGCCGACATCCTGATGGCGTGCAACGGCGCGCTGGCCGGATTGGTGGGCATCACCGCGCCCGTGAACTTCGTGGACCCCTGGGCCGCAGTGGTCATCGGCGCAATCGCCGCGCCCATCATGTACGGCTCGGTGATGTTCATGGAGCGGGTGCTGAAGATCGACGACCCGGTGGGCGCGATCAGCGTGCACGGCGTAACCGGACTGTGGGGCCTGCTGGCCATTGCAATCTTCGCCAATGACGGCGGCCTGGTGGGCGGCAGCGCGTCGCTCTTCGTCCCGCAGATCGTCAGCATCGTCGCGGTGGTGGTCTGGTCCCTGGTAACCGGCTTCGCCCTCTTCTACCTGCTGAAGTTCACCATGGGCGTCCGGGTCAGCGAGGCCGAAGAGATTGAGGGTCTGGACGTATCCGAGCACGGCATCCAGACGTACCCCGAATCGGCGGCCACCAGCTAAATCCGCAAACGAAAATTTTCCTCTCCTCACTACGGGAGTCGGGGGTAGTGGCCACCCTCGGCTCCCGTTTTTGGTGGGCGGTTGTCCCTGCCCTTACGCGCCTGCGGGCGGCGTATCTTTCAAACGCTGTACCAGTTCACGCAGACGCTCGGCTTCGGCTTCCGCGGCGGCGGCCCGACTTTCGGCGTCAAGGCGCTCGGCTTCCGACTCGGCGAGGCTGCGCCAGTATTCGCCCGTTTCCGGGTCATAAAGGCGTATCCTGTCTCCTTCCACGCAGACGCTCAATCCCAGGGCCGGGCTGAACGCCCAAATCGTCCCATCGTCTTCCTCGCTCACCGGCATCCAGACGTATTCCCCGTCCACCACGCTCCCAAGCCAGGGTTTGACCGTACAAGTTCCCGCCCTCGGGGTCATAGAGCCAGTATTCACCGACGCCAATCCAGTGATAGCCGTCACGCTTGTATCCCAGGTCGGCGCGCCGGGTGCTGGGCGACGCTACTTCCATCACAAAATCGGGCGCCTTGCCGACTTCGCCGACGGAGTAGCCGTAGCGGTTGCGATATTGGGCGATGTCGGGGCCAAAGGCGACGAAGCAGTCGGGCACCATGGCGCGGCGCGCGTCGTTCTCATCGCGAAAGTAGATGAACGTGTCGCCGGAGACCAGGGCGTCGGAACGCCCGTCAAGGTTGGTGTGGAGTACGTGCAGGAGCTCGCTGAACAACGGTTCCCGGATTTGTGCGTCGGGCAATGGTCCATCCTTATAGGGGTATCCTGGCGGAGGAGCGGCGCCGCCCGGCTTCTGAAGGTCGTAAGGCTTGGACGTGTGGAGAAGCATCCCCCGGCGTTGTTGCGGCAGTCCGGCCACCATGAGCTAAGTCTCCCCCGCGCTGCGGCGTCGCCGATGCGGCAAGCGCTGAACCGGGGCCATTCTATCACTCCCACCGGCAACGGCTCGCCGTAATAACTTTGTAACATTTACGTCATTCATACGTAACACCGCAAAAATACGCTTTGAGGATAAATTTCGGCGTCTTTGACTGACGATCAAACACTTTGCCGGCGGCACGGCCATCCGCTCTCGGCGGACTGCGCGGCGGTGAGGCAGGAAAGGGCGCATTGACAATCAACGGCAGTGAGGAGCTAACAGATGGAGTTCACGGAACTGGAAGTGCTGACCTTCCTGATATCGTCAGCGCTGGTATTCATCATGGTGCCCGGCCTGGCGCTGTTTTACGGAGGCCTGGTACGGCACAAGAACGTCATCGGAACGATGATGCACTCGGTCGCGGCCATCGGAGTGGTGAGCGTCGTCTGGGTGCTGTGGGGCTACAGCCTGGCCTTCGGCAACAGCGTGGGCGCGTTGGGATTTGTCGGCGACCTGACGAAATTCGGCATGATCGGCGTACTTCCCGACGAGCAGGCGTTCATGGTGTTCCAGGGTATGTTCGCCATCATCACCGTGGCGCTGATCGCCGGCGGCTTCGCTGAGCGGTTCAAGTTTTCGTCTTACATCATATTCGCGGCTCTGTGGGTGACCATCGTGTACGCGCCGCTGTGCCACTGGGTCTGGGGCGGCGGTTGGCTCGGGAACCTGGGCAGCCTGCTGGGGATGAGCGAGGCGGGCTTTGCGCTGGACTTCGCCGGCGGCACGGTGGTGCATATCGCGTCGGGCTCGGCCGCACTGGCGGCGGCTTTTATCGTGGGCCGTCGCGTCGGTTTCGGCGCAATCCCGATAGTGCCGCACAACGTGCCCCTGGTGCTGCTGGGCGCCGGGCTGCTGTGGTTCGGCTGGTTCGGATTCAACGCCGGCAGCAGTTTCAACCTGTCCACCTATGACGCCGCCAACGCATTTGTGGTTACCAACGTGGCGGCGGCCACTGCGATGTCGTCCTGGTCCTTCGTGTCGTGGTTCTTCTCGCATCGCCCGTCGGCCAGCGGCGCGGCGGCGGGAGCCGTTGCGGGCCTGGTGGCGATTACGCCGGCGGCGGGATTCGTGGGCGTGATGCCGGCCATCATCATCGGAGCCGGAGCGGGCGCGGCGTGCTTCTTCGCCGTCGAGCTGATTCACAAGCTCCGCATCGACGACTCGCTGGACGTGTTTGGCATCCACGGCATCGGCGGAATGTGGGGCGCGCTGGCAACGGGCCTGTTCGTGGGCATCGGTTTCGGCGCGCTGGACGCCGACGTTTCCCGGATTGAACAGGTGCTGTACCAGTTGATCGGCATCGGCGCAGCGTTCGGCTGGTCCTTCGTGGTGTCCAGCATCATCCTGCTGGCGTTGAAGTTCACCATCGGACTGCGCGTCAACGAAACCGAAGAGGAAGTGGGCATCGACCTCGCCCAACACGGTGAGGGCATGAGCCAGTAAGAAACTCTCTTAAGACCGGTTCGACAATCTCGCCAAGAGTGGGGACAATTACTTTGACGCCTGGGCCCGGTGATACAATTGCCGGCAGATAATGAATGCGTAGGGGCGAATAATCATTCGCCCCTACGCGCGACATAGGCCCTTGGACTGCTGGCACGACCACCCGGAGGTCAACTACCATGGCACAGTACGAAGTGGTGTTGGTCAAATACCCCGAATTTTCGCAACTTGAGTGCGGCGGAAGTGGTGTCCGCTTTCCTACGGCTTGGCTTCCGGACAGAAGGCAGTGGAAGAGGCTCTCATAGATCCAGAACAGTTCAGATAGGTTAGTAATTCAGGTAACTCCAGAGGGGTTCAATAGCAGCAGGAGATTCTTAATGTTGACTGACCACCACGCGGCGGAGCGCGAGTACGTGCTGCGCAGCGCGCGCGACTTTGACGTCAAGTTCATTCGCCTCTGGTTCACGGATATACTGGGGAACCTGAAAGGGTTTGCCATCACGGTGGACGACCTGGAGGACGCGCTTGAGTTGGGAGTGGGATTCGACGGCGCGGCCATCGACGGTTTCACCACGGATGAGGAGAGCGACCTGCGCGCTTTCCCTGACCCGACCACGTTCTCGCTGCTACCTTGGCGGCCACGACAGAACTCAGTGGCGCGCATCTTTTGCGACATCCGCACGCCCCGGGGCGAGCCGTTCATTGGAGACCCTCGCCACGTCCTGAAGCGCAACCTGGAAAGGCTGGCGAGCCTGGGCTACATTTATTACGTGGGGCCGGAGCTGGAGTATTTCTACCTGAGGGATGCCGAATCCCTGGAACCGCTGGACACTTATGGCTATTACGACCAGCTTTCCAGCAACCCTGCGTCCGACCTGCGCCGGGACACGGTGCTGAACCTGGCGGATATGGGAATCCCCGTCAAGTATTCGCACCACGAGGGCGCGCACAGCCAGCACGAGATAGACCTGCAATACACCGACGCGCTAACGATGGCCGACAACGTGATGACGGCCCGCATGGTCATTAAGGAACTGGCTCAACAGCAGGGCGTGTACGCTTCCTTTATGCCCAAGCCGTTCCGGACCAAGAACGGGAGCGGGATGCACACCCATCAATCCCTGTTTCGCGGCAACGCCAACGCCTTTTACGACACGGACGACGACCTGCACCTGTCGGTAACGGGCAAGCGCTTCATCGCCGGCTTGTTGCGGCATTCCCCGGAGATAACGCTGGTTACCAACCAGTGGGTAAATTCATACAAGCGGCTGGTGCCGGGCTACGAGGCGCCGGTTCATGTATCGTGGACCATGTCGAACCGGCTGGACCTGATCCGGGTGCCCTCGTACAAGACCGGCTACGAGACCTCGCTGAGGGTGGAGTACCGCGCGCCGGATCCGGCGTGCAATCCTTACTTGGCGTTCAGCGCGCTGCTGGCGGCGGGATTGAAGGGCATTGAGGAAGAGTACCCGCTGCCGTCGCCGGTGACGTCCGATGTATCGCGGATGGCGCCGGAGGAACGTGAGGCGCGCGGTATTTCGCGGCTGCCTACCAACCTGGGCGAAGCCATATCGCTGGCTGAAGGAAGCAGTCTATTGCGCGAAACCCTGGGTGATTTCGTACACGAAACCTTGATACGCAACAAGAAGAAGGAATGGGAAGACTACAGCTCTGCGGTGACCGACTACGAAATCTCCCGCTACCTCCCGCTGCTCTGAGTCCAGAGTTTGGCCACAACCGGATGAGGTGCAACAAACCATGCAATTCTCAGGAAAGCTGGTGATCATCGCCGCCCTGGCGGTGACGGTCCTGCTGATCAGCAACATCATTGCCGTCAAGCCGGTATCGCTTTTCGAGTTGCCGTTCAACTTCATCGGCAGCAACTTGTTCGTGGTATCCGCCGCCATCATCTGCTTCCCCATCGGCTATATCATCAGCGACATCCTGACCGAGGTGTACGGTTTCCGCGTGGCGCGTGGGGTGATCTGGCTGGGTTTCCTGTGCAACTTGCTAATGGTGTTCCTGTTCTGGGCCGGCGATCTGATCCCCGGCGCGGTGTTCTGGTCCCACGATCCGGTCACGATAACCGATGATGCCGGCAACGTGGTGGCGAACCTGCCCAGCGAGCACGCTTTCGAGGCGATCCTGGGCGCGACGGGCTGGATCCTGTTGGGCTCGTTCGTCGCGTACATTGTGGGTGAGTTCACCAACGCGGTGGTCATGGTGGTGCTGAAAAACCGCACCCAGGGCCGGATGCTGTGGCTGCGCACCATATCGTCCACGGTGGTGGGACAGGGCATAGACTCGATACTGTTTTTTACCATCGCCTTCGGAGTCTCCGGGCTTTGGATCGGCCCGGATGGTTCCTGGCTGCCGGTGTTCAACGCGGCGGTGTGCGCCTGGATCGCCAAGTCGGTGTACGAAATCATCGCCACGCCGTTGACCTACCTGGTGGTGGGGTGGCTGAAGCGCACCGAGCGAATGGACGTGTACGACGCGCCGAGGTCCCTCAACCCCTTCGGCGTGTTTGGATCAGCGCCGGCGGGGACCTCGGTTAACCGGGCCTGAAACCGAAACGGCGGCGGCCATGGCCGAGCATAATCCGCAGCCCGAGGGCTCGCACAGCCACCACCATGATGAGCGTCCGAACCTGCGGGCTTCAATAGGGAACTTGCGTGGCACCGGCCTGTCCTGGGGGCAGGTGATCAGGCAGGTCGCGTCCAACTTCTGGATCAAGATCGCCACGCGCCGGAATTGTTGCGGCAACTTGGGCCAGCCGGGGTGTTGACGGCGGTAGGTCCGCGCCGGCGTGTCCGGCACCCAGCCCAGCATCTGTGGCAAATTTGGGATCAGAGCATTGTGTTAGCATTAGGCTATCCATCCACCGCCGAACCCACCCACAGGAGCAGGGCAGATGCACGCCGAACAGCGCAGGGTAGCCGACGACGGCCTCCATTACTTGGCGATTTTCCCCGACGACTACGACGCCGAGGCGAGCTATCCGCTGGTAGTGATGCTGCACGGTTTCGGCGCAAATATGCAGGACTTGGCCGGGCTGGCTCCGTCCATCAACCGCAAGGGCTACGTGTACGTGTGCCCCAACGCGCCCATTCCGTTTGAGTTGGCCCCGGGTATGGTCGGCTACGGCTGGCACCCGCCGCGCGGCCAGGCCACCGACGATCATTTCGAGCAGGCGGAGGCATTTCTGGACGCCTTTTTCGATGAGGTGTTGACCGAGTTTCGCGCCGGCGAGGGCCAGGCCGTGTTGCTGGGATTTTCCCAGGGCGGCGGGATGACCTACCGCATGGGCCTGGGCCGTCCGGACCGCTTCGCGGCGCTGGTCGCCCTGAGCGCGTCGCTGCCCGACCCCGAAGTGCTGCGGCCCCGCCTGCCGGACCATCGCAGTCAGCCGGTATTCGTCGCCCACGGCCTACATGACCAGATGGTGTCCATGGACAGCGCCAGGCGCACTCGCGAGTTCCTGGACGCAGAGAATTACAACCTGTCATATCACGAGTACAACATGGGCCACGAGATTCCGGTGGAAGTGCTGCGGGACATGGTGCCCTGGGTGGAAGCCATCCTGCCGCCGCTGGTGCCCGAAACCGACCGCGTCTTCTAGGAGAGGGTTATTATCATGAAAGCTACCGCCAAGTTGCGCCAGATGCTGGCGTCGGACCAGATGGTCGTCGCGCCGTTCGTTTTGAACGCGCTGCACGCTCGCATCGCTGAGGACGTGGGACACCAGGCCGTGTACATGACCGGCGCCGGCACCGCCGCCGAAAAGGGGTTCCCCGACGTTGGGCTGCTCACCATGACCGAGATGGTCGCCAACGCCAAATACATCGCTGAGGCCATCAACATCCCGGTGATTTGCGATGCCGATACCGGCTACGGCAACCCGCTGAACGTGGGGCGCACCGTGCGCGAGTATGAGGCCGCCGGTGTTGCCGCTATTCACCTGGAGGACCAAGTTTTTCCCAAGAAGTGCGGCTTCTTCGCCGGCAAGCAGGTGGTTCCCGTGGAGGAACACGTCCAGAAGATTCACGCTGCCCTGGACGCCCGAAGGGATCCCGATTTCGTCATCATCGCCCGCTGCGACGCCTACGCGGTCAACGGCTGGGAAGACACGGTCGCCCGCTGTCGCGCTTACATGGACGCCGGCGCGGACCTGGTGTTCGTGGACGGCATCAAGTCCCAGGATGACATCCAGCGCTACGCCCGCGACCTAGCCGACGTGCCGCGCATGTACAACGGCGACCTGGCGACCACGCAGACCATGGACGAGCTGGGCTACAAGATCATGATCTGCGGCAGCACCATCTGGCTCATCTATAAGCAAGTGCGCGCCGCCTACGAGGAGCTGATGAGCGACGGCATGGTCAACCCCGACCGCTACGGCACTCGTTGGGACGTGGCTTCGGTGCTGGGCCTGGACGCCATCTACGAGTTGGAGAAAAAGTACGGCGTGCAGGACGTAGGCACGGACGTGGCATCCCTGGCCGCCGCCCAGGCTGAGCAGATGGCCGCCGACGCCGCGCTGGTTCCGGCGGACGACTAGCGGGGTACGCCCTCACCCTGCCCTCTCCCCCTGGGAGAGGGTGAAAAGGAGGCGTTATGGGAGAGAATGATCGCTACCGACTGCTCTACGACGGCGCATGTCCAATGTGCAGCCGGGAGGTCCTGGGTCTGTACCGGCGGAATCCCGATGCCATCGAGGCAGTGGACATCATGGCGGCGGACTTTGACGCGGCCACCTATGGCCTCAGTGCCGAGCAGGTAAGGGCTGCGCTGTACGGCATCAAGCCCGACGGCACCGTTACGGTTGGCATGTCCAGTTTGCGGGAAGCGTATCGCCTGGCCGGCCTGGGCTGGCTGATTGGGTGGACGGGATGGTGGCCGGCGCGCCCGGCGTGCGACGGATTCTACCGTTGGTTCGCCCGCAACCGCATGAGCATCAGCAGGGCACTGGGCCGGCGCGAGGATTGCGGCGATCATTGCAAGGTCTGAATCGGTTGAGCACACGAGAGGCAAAACTCCGGAGCGAAACCTAGCGCAATGTGGGCAATACTGGCGCTGGGCAGTTCGGTGGCCTTCTGCTTTGTCAGCGTTTGCGACAAGCGGTTGCTGTCCTTCCACTTCCAGGGGGTGCCACCCCTGTGCCTGTGGTGCGGCATCTGCGGGATGGTGTACGGGGGCGTTGTTACCCTCTTGGTGGGGATTCCCGACGGTACGTCCTGGCCGGTGGCGATGTCGCCGGTGGTAGCGGGCCTGCTGATGGGATGTTCGGTGGCGCTGCTGTTTTGCGGGATGCGGATGATGGAGGCGTCGCGCGCGGTGGCCATCGCGCAGACCAACCCCATCTACGTGGCCATCATGGCGCTGCTGTTCCTGGACGAGCATATCTCGATAGGCCAGTGGGGAGGCATCGGCCTGGTGGTGGTCGGAGCGGCGCTGATTTCCGTGCGACTGTTCCAGGAGAGGCCCTACGGACGGATCGGGCCGGGGATGAGCCTGCCCACCACGGCGGTCTTCACCCTCGGCGACCAGTCTGCGGTATATGGACCCGCGGTGTTGCTGTTGAGCGCGTTGTGCGCGGCAGGCAGTTTCGTGGTCACCAAGGCGTCGCTGAACGCCGACCTGCCCGTGTTGACGGTTTTCGGAATACAGCAGGCTACGGTGGGAGCGGTTTTCTTCATTGTAGGACTGAGTGGTGGACGGGAGGCGGCCCGGCGTTTGTTAGCAGCCGTGAAGCAACCGACGGCGCTGGGGATGCTGATTACCGGCGAAGCGTTGATGCCGGCCATTTCCATCCTGCTGTCGGTGTACGCCTACAGCCTGGGGCCGGCGTCGCTGGTGGCAGCGGTTTTGGCGACCCGCCCGCTGTTCGTGTTCGTCGCATCGACGGTTCTGTCGCGAGTGCGCTGGCAATTGCTGGACGAGTCGCTGTCGCCGCAGTCTCTGGCGGTAAAAGGCGCGTCAATCATCATGATTGTGGTGGGCGTGGGCGCTCTGAGTTTGGGTTAGCGGGAAGATAATGTTACGTATATGATACGTGCGTATGCTCAAATAAACCAAAAAATCGTCATTGTATAGACGAATAGAGACAATTGATAGCCGTTGATGGTTGACAATCGGCAAAAGAAAGACTATTATCGTTCGGCAATTATTTTCGCCGGAATACGGAAAGCATAACGTGCCCGGCGAATTTCGTATGGAGTCAACCAGACAATGGATGAACTTGACCTCAAGATTATCGGGATACTACAGGCCGACGGGCGCGCGTCGAATGCCAAAATCGCACGCGCCGTCGGCGTGAGTGAGGGCACCGTGCGTCGCCGGTTGCGCCGCCTGATCAAGGATGACATAGTCCACGTGGTGGCAGTGCCGAACCTGGAGAAGATGGGCTACGGCACTACCGCCCTGATCGGATTGGAGACCGGCCCCGGCAAATCCGATGCCGTCGCCGAGCGCATCGCCGATCTGGACGAAGCGCACTATGTCGTCGTAGCCACGGGGCCTTACGACGTTTTCGTCTGGACTGCCCTAGAGTCTGCGGAAAGCCTGGGAGATTTTCTGCGCACTCAGATCGGCGTGATCGACGGCGTCCAGAAGACGCAGACCTTTGTCACACTTTCCACCAAAAAGCGGTTCACGCGGGTGTAACGGCCAGGTGCGCCAGATCGTCCGAAAAAGCGTGATCCATACGTTAGAATGGACTGGGAAACACCGAGCGAGGAATAGCGAGTTCATTATGGGAACATTCAGCTGGCCGTTGCGGATTTCCAGCATGGACGGTCAACTATCCCGGGATTTGGAAGCCACGGTGGATACCGGCGCGGCTTATACCACCCTGCCCGGCCGGATGCTGCGCGAGCTGGGAGTCGAACCCGCCGGTCAGCGTCAGTTCCTGCTGGCCGATGGTCGGCGGGTGTTCATGGACTACGGCGAGGCTCGTGCCACCGTTGATGGCGAGAGTGTGGCAACCCTGGTGATCTTTGGCGAAGACAACGCTCCGCCGTTGCTGGGCGCCTACACCCTGGAAGGCTTGGCCTTGGCGGTGGACCCGGTAGAACAGCGACTGGTTCCTACTCACCTGATCTTGTACTAGAGCCTTTCCGGTTGCATAGACTTCCCGCCGTGCTATAATTTCGCATCCGTGGTGAGTAGCCGCAAGTTGACTTGCCACTTTGAACGTGAACCGTCGTACCGACCCACACCAAATCAACCGAGGGGAAAGCCGCTATGACCTACATCATTACCGAGCCATGTGTCGGCGTGAAAGACGCCGCCTGCGTCGATGTTTGCCCGGTAGACTGCATCTACACCACCGATGACGACGACATGTACTTCATCAGTCCCGATGAGTGCATCGACTGCGCCGCCTGCGAGCCGGTATGCCCGGTGACCGCCATATTCGCTGAAGAAGCGGTGCCGGCGATGTACGAGGAATACATCAAGATCAACTACGACTACTTCGACAAGTAGTTCCGCGCCGGCCTTGCGCCGTCCGGCCCGTCAACCGGGCCGAACGCAGTCGCAGTGACAGTTCAAAATCTCTCCGCCCGGCGCATCGCAGCCGGGCGGACGTTTTGTCGCACCCAACCGGTACGCCGACGACCGCAACGACATGAGCACAACACCTTCGAGACCCGCCGCACGCCCGGACGTTAACATCGTCGTCTGCACCGATGAGTACGGTTGCGGGCGATGGTATCACCGGGGCCGAAACGCCGATGCGGTGTTGAGTGAGTTGCGCGAGGCCGCCGGAGCGAGCGACGGGCGGGTACAAGTCACCACCGCCGGCTGCATCATGGGCTGCACGTATGGGCCGCGGTTCGACGTGGCGCGGCGCTGGTCCGGCGAAAAGGCGCTGTACGGCTCCATCGCCGGGGCCGCGACCGTAACCCGGCGCGGGCAGGTGAGCTTCGCGCCCATTCCCGATGGTCTGGGCCGGGTCATCGAGGACCATTTGCCGGAGAGCGCGGCGCCCCTGGCAACGCTGCACACCCCCACACAGCCGGCGAACATAGACTTGCTGCGCAGCGTGCTGCTCGATTGCAGCGGAGGCATGGGGGACATTTCCATCGGACTAGGCGAGGCGGTGGTGATGGTACACAACACGGCCGCCACGGTGTCCATTCCCGCCACGCTGGACGATCTGCAATTCGTGGACGGCAGCGGGAATCCCGACCCGAACGGCGGTATCGCCGTACTCACGACTGACGGCGATGGTCGTGTAGCCCTGCAACTCAGTCGCATCCGCCGGCTGGAGTTTATCCATCGCAGCCTGGGGAACGGGATGCCCAGCTACGCCGTCTGGATGGGGGACGATCAGCTGGAAACGGTCTATCGCATCTACCTGCGCCGCTCTGAAAACGCCGCCAACAATCCGTTGCGGCACGCTCTCTTTTTGGCGCTGATGGACAAGTACGGAAGCAAAGTTACCTTCTGAGGAGGAGTGAAATAAGATGAGCAACATTGATTCCACGCCGGAATTCGTGCGGGAAACTTACCGCAAGATGGACGAAAAGCTGGCGCAAGTTCGAGCCCGTCTCAACCGCCCGCTGACTATGTCGGAAAAGCTGCTGCTCTCCCACCTGGATGACGTGGACGATGCGGATCTGCGCCCCGGCGACAGCTACATCAACCTGCGGCCCGACCGCGTGGCCCACCAGGACGTCACCGGCCAGATGGCAATTTTGCAGTTCATGCAGTCGGGGCGGGACCGCGTGGCCGTTCCCACCACTGTCCACTGCGACCACCTGATCCAGGCCCGCGTCGGCGCTTCCTCGGACTTGCAGGACGCCCTCAACGAGAGCAACGAAGTGTACCAGTTCCTGGAATCGGCGAGCCGACGCTTCGGCATGGGATTCTGGCGGCCCGGTTCGGGCATCATCCACCAGGTGGTGCTGGAGAAGTATGCCTACCCCGGCGCGCTGATCATCGGCACTGACTCGCACACCGTGAACGGCGGTGGGCTGGGCTCCCTGGCCATCGGCGTGGGTGGGGCGGACGCGGCGGACGTGATGGCCGGCCTGCCCTGGGAGGTGCGCTACCCGCGCATCATCGGCGTCAAGCTGACCGGCTCCATGAGCGGCTGGACGGCTCCCAAGGACGTGATCATCAAGCTGGCCTACGAGCTCACCGTGTCGGGCGGCACCAACGCCATCATCGAGTACTTCGGCCCCGGCGCTGCGTCGATTTCCGCTACCGGCAAGGGAACCATCTGCAACATGGGCGCGGAGTTGGGCGCAACCGGCGACGTGTTCCCCTATGACGAGCGAATGGCAACCTACCTGCGCGCCACCGGCCGGGGCGACCTGGTTGCGCTCGCCGAAGAGTACGTCCACCTGCTGCAATCCGATCCCGAGGTTGAAGAGCAGCCCGAGCAGTTCTACGACCACATCGTTGAGATCGACCTGTCCACGCTGGAACCCCACGTCACCGGGCCTCACTCGCCCGACCGGGCGCGACCGATTTCCGCGCTGAAGGCAGAGGCGGAGCAGGAAGGTTTCCCCGAAACCGTAGCCGTGGCGCTGGTGGGTAGCTGCACCAACTCGTCCTATGAGGACATGGAACGCTGCGCCGACGTGGCCCGCCAGGCGGCGGCCCGCGGCGTCACCGCGGCGTCCGGCCTGCTGGTCACCCCCGGATCCGAGCAGGTGCGCGCCACCATCGAGCGCGATGGGCAGCAGGAAGCGCTGGAGTCCATCGGCGCGACGGTGCTGGCCAACGCCTGCGGCCCGTGCATCGGCCAGTGGAACCGGCCCGAGGCGCGGGGCACGGACAACAGCATCGTTACCTCTTACAACCGCAACTTCCCCAGCCGCAACGACGGCAACGCGGGCACCATGAACTTCATCGCCAGCCCCGAGTTGGCCATCGCCATGGGCCTGGGCGGGCGCCTGTCCTTCAACCCGCTGACGGACCCGCTGGTGGACGCCGACGGCAACGAATTCATGCTACAGCCGCCGTCGGAAGCGCCGGAGGTCCCGCCCACCGGATTTGATCCCGGCACCGATATGTACGTGGAGCCGCCGGAAGACGGCAGCGACGTGGAGGTGCGGGTTGACCCGGCCAGCAACCGCTTGCAGGTCCTCGAACCGTGGGAAGCCTGGGACGGCAACGACTTTGAGGACATCCCTGTCCTGGTCAAGACCGAGGGCAAGACGACCACGGACTCCATTTCGCCGGCCGGCCCCTGGCTGCGCTTCCGTGGGCACCTGAACAACCTGAGCGACAATATGTTCCTGGGCGCGAACAACGCCTACACGGACGACACCGGCACCGGCAAGAACCAGCTCTCCGGCGAGGAGATCATGCCCATTCCGGAGATCGCCCGCGCCTACAAAGCGGAGAACCTGCGGTGGGTCGCCATTGGCGATGAGAACTACGGCGAGGGTTCCAGCCGGGAGCACGCCGCGCTGTCTCCTCGAGCGCTGGGCGCGGCCGCCATCATTGTCCGCAGTTTCGCGCGCATCCACGAGTCCAACCTGAAGAAGCAGGGCCTGCTGGCTCTCACCTTCGAGGACCCGGCGGACTGGGATCGCGTGCTGGAGGACGACCGCATGAGCCTGGTGGGGTTGAACAACCTGGCCCCGGACGTGCCGGTGCAGGCGGTGCTGAAGCACGCCGACGGCAGCGAGGAAACCCTCAATCTACGCCACACCCTCAACCAGACCCAGATTGAATGGTTCAAAGCCGGCAGCGCGATGAACTACATGAAGAACCTGGAAGGGGCATAGGGATACGCCCACACTGTGGGCGCGACGTTATGCGTGGGGGCGGGTTTCAAACCCGCCCCTACTTCACGAGGAACAGCACAGCGTTCGCCAGCAGCAGGCATACGACGGACGCCGGCAGGAGCAGCATTGCAAGTTTCTATCTATTGCTTGCGCGTTTGTGCGTCCAGTTGGGCCGCCAGCACCGGGATGAGCCGCTCCAGCTGGGGGCGGCTTACTTCTCCCATCAGGCAGATTTGGAGCCAGTTGCGTTCTCTCAGGTAGCCGCTGGCGTAGGAAGTGTAGAAGCCCAGCGATTCCAGGGCGGTTCCCATGCGCGCGGAGTCTATCGACTTTTTGGGCAACGCTATGGTGATTACCGCGCCGGCGCTTTCGCGCTCCGAAGCCACCAGGGTGAAGCCCGAGTTACGCAGTTGGGCGCGGAGCCAGCCGCCAGTCTCGTCGATCTGAGTCAACAATTCGGGCGTCTGACGCTGCAACCCGGCATCCAGCGCGGCCAGGAGGTTGGATGACAGGGTGAAGGGAACGGCGCCTCCGTTATCATTTCCGCAGTGCAACCCCAGGTCCAGGTAGCGAGGCAACGCGGGATCAGGCGCGGGGCGCTCCTCGCAGAACACGAGGCCCAGGCCGGGGTAGGCGGCCAGGCCCTTGCCGCTGGCCCCGCTGGCGAGCCAGACGCCGCGCAGGTCAACCGGCGTGGCCCCGATGCTGCTGATGCAGTCCAGCGCGAGTTTGGCGTCGTGCTTCCGGCAGAATGCTTTCAGACGGGACAGATCGGCCAACGCGCCGGTGGAGGTTTCGCAGTGTACCGCCCAGAGCCAGCCGCCAGGGTTAGACGCCAACGCGCGCTCAATGCAGCGGTAGTCCAGCGGCTCGCCCCACGAGTGCGGCACCGCGATATATTCCAGGCCCGTGCGGTCGGCGTGGTCCAGCAGCCGCTCGCCGAATTCGCCGGCGGTGACGATTGTGCCGGGCGCGTCGAGTCGGGATAACTGCGCCGCCACTACGTCGTTGGCCAGGGTGCCCGATCCGACCATCACGGCGCAGTGGTTTGCGCCGGTCAAGTCGCACAGGCGTCGGCGGACGCCAAGCATCAGCTCACAAAATGCAGGAGAACGATGGGACAGCGGCGGCCGCCGGAATGACTCGACCACTTCCGCCGGCATCGCCACCGGGCCGGGGGTGAGAATGACCGGGTCATCAGGTGGCGCGGAAACTTCCTCATGGAATTTGCCGGCGAACTCGACGCCCACGTTGCCCACAGGCCGGTACATGGGCTGGTACGGCGCGGCATCGTCGCCCACCACGGGGCCGAACGGGATGAACCCGATGTGGCGGTAGAGGGGTTGCTGAGATACGCGGCCCGACATCACCACGTAGTCGTAGCCGCCCTCCTGGCAGTAGCGGGCCATCATGGTCAGCAGACCGGGCAAGACGCGGGTACGGCGCAGGTTCGGGCGGACCGCGAGGAGGCGAATTTCGCAGATGCGCGCGCCTTCAGCCTGGGGCAGATAGTCCTCCAGACGACCGAGCTTCTGGTCCAGGGAGAATGGGCGACGGTCGCGGGCGCAGATCATACCCAGCAAGTCCGATCCACGACGGCAGATGAAGTAAGTGTTCTCCTCGTGGAACTGGTCCACCAGAAGGCGGTCGTCGTTGGCCGGATGCTGGGGCACTTCCTCCACGAAGGAGGCGTAGTTCAGCTGGTAAATTTCTTCAAATTCCCAGGGTTCGGTGGCCCGTTTGAAGACCAGGCCGGAACCGTTCGCGCCGGATTCGTCGCCAATCCGTTCGGCAGACAGCGAAAGATCGCGGTATGCGGTATCGAAGGCGGGAGGGCCGGGGGTAGGTGTATTTCGTGTAATTTCCGTCATCAGCGATTCGCCTGGGATCGATAGCTGAGATTGGCCCGGAAACTCCAACTGCCGGTAACGCCCATTATACTAACCCCGTCGGGACTACAATACATAACATGGCAGCGGTTTTGCCACAAAAGTCGCAATGCGCGGTTTATCATTGTTGCGATATAATGCCGGCAAGACAGACACACGCAATCGAATTCAGGGAGGTACTGTCATGGCTTACACACCGAAGCAGTTGGGCCATCTGGTCATCAAGGTGCGCGACATCGAGCGCAGCGTTGACTTCTACACCAACGTCCTGGGCCTCACCGTGATGACGGGGCGGCCGGGCGGGATGACGTTCCTGTCCGCCGACACCACCATGTCCCACGAGCTGGCGCTGATTCCGCTGGGCATGGACGCGCCCGGCCCCGAGGACCGTCGGGTTGGCATGGCGCACATGGCCTGGCAGATGAACTCGTTCCGCGACCTGAAGGAGCTGTACCAGCGTTGCAAGGAGCACGGCGTCAAGTTCAAGAGGCTGGGCGACCACGGCATTTCCATGGGCGTGTACATCTACGACCCGGACGACAACGAGATCGAGATTTACTACGAATCGCCCGAGTCGGAATGGGGCAACAAGGACGGCTTCCTGTTCGAGGGCAACTTCCCCTGGCAGCTGGACCCCATCGAAGAGCTGGAGCCGGCGGCAGTGGGCGACGACGACTAAACCCCGTCCGCCACACCCGTTGACCATCGTAGGGGCGACGCATGGGTCGCCCCTACGAGGATGTAGAAAACGTAATGAGCACGCCGGTACCGCCACAGGATGAACCTGACATTTACCAGTCATTGGCTGCTGCCTTGATGGAGGCCAGCCGGGGGATACGTCTGGCCAACGAAAGAGGCTTTGACGCGCTGTTGGTAATGGACCGCGCCATCGAATTGACGGTGAACACGCCGGATATGATGCGGGAGTCACGCTTATTGTCGCAACAGGCATGGGATTTGCGGGAGGAAGCCCGCGGTCTGGAACGAGGGGCGGATGAACAAATCGAGCAGGCGAACGGACTACGACGGCAGGCCGACGCTTTGATAGGCCGGGCCACTGTAATATCGGAGCAGATACAGGCTACAGTTCTCGAAAGCCGCACGCTAATGCAGCAAAGTATTCTGGAACTGCGGGCCGCGTCCGAAATTCACCGTGTGGCCCTGGAGCGCGCGGCCACGCTAATGACGTCCACTCGACGCCCGCCCACCAACGGCGGCAACCCCGACGCTGCCACTTGAGGAGCGCGACGGTTTTTGCCGGTAGGACTGCCCGGGGCCATCGCGAAGAATGGCGGCGGGTGGCGAGGTTTTGGTTGGTTGATTTGGCGCTTGCTGGGCTTGCTCCTTTGGGGGTTGGCGGTTGGTTGGCGAGAGGCAGGTTCTTCCGCCAGAGGCGGACCTTGCGGCGCATCGTTGTCAGCATACGGCCGGGTTGGGTACGCAACGATTTGCCCTACTTTTTCGTGTACTCGGCGCGCCGTAAGACGCACTTGCGCGCGGGCTCGGACAGACCCGGTGATTCCAGTGGGGCATCGATGGTGGGGCGTTAGGTCGTTAAGCAACGGTTGCCACCTGGATCGGTTGCGATTTTAGAACTGACGGGGTTGGCCGTCGATGCTGGGAATCTGCCTCTCTTTGGATCGGGATGGAACGTACGATTTGCCTAGACATGATTAGGATATACGTTCGATTCGCTGGTGTCAAGGGGGAATTTTGCATGGATGCGCAGGTGAATGCCCGTGACGCTAAAGCGTTGCAAGTGGCGCAACTGGTGCAGCAACGCGAGCGGCCCGAACTGGTCATCCTTTTCGGCTCGCGCGCCCGCGGCGACCACCATGAAACGCGGTCCGACATTGACATCATGCTGGTGCAGGCCGTCGCGCCTGGTGAAGCCGACCGGGAAGCGGCGACGACTGCGGCGGCGACAGCGTCCAAAAAAGCTTACGGGCGCGAGGTTCCGGTCCAGTTGGTATGGCGTACTCTGGACGAGTTCCGTCACAACCGCCGCTACGTCAACAGTTTAGAAACCCGCGCCGTGCGCGACGGAGTGATAATGCCAAAAGACCCGGATCGGCAGGGATCATCCCGTTACGAGGACGAGCAAACCGAGTACGAATACGACTGGACTACCTACGACGAAAGGCTCCGGCACGCCAATGCCCACTTGTACAGTTTTACCCTGCTGGCCGAGAACAACGCCGACGACCTGGTCATCGGTCAGCAGGCCCAGAACGCCCTGGAACACGCGCTGAAAGCTCTGCTGGAGGCTCACGATGCGCTGTACCGCAACACCCACGACATCGGGGAACTGTTGGGCAACGCGCGCCACTGCGACCCGGAGTTGAGTGAATACAGCCTCGCGATTTCGCCCGACATATACACCGAATACGCCGGCAGACAGGGGTACCGCCTGGCGCGGACGAATCCGCTGCTGACCGAGCAGGAAGAATATACGTCGAAAACGGTCGATGACGTGGAATTCATCATAAATCGCGCCGTCCAGGTCCGCGAACAAAGTTAGTTCGCGCCCACAAAAAGAGCGGCCTGTAATCATCCGGGCAGTGACACCCGCCCGTTGACACCCCTGCAATTCCCGCGTTAGCCTGAACTAAATCACACGAAACAACTGCCGGTGGGACTGACCTGATGCCGGGTCGGTTCCGCCGGTTTTTTGCTGGCTATGGAGACCTGATTCGTCATCGCGCCGGTACGCAGGGAGGTTGCGATGATGAATGACGGCCGGTGGCTCGAACTTGCCGGCACTGGCAACGGCAGCCGCGCCGCGCTGCTTCGCGCTTTGGCCGCCTATGGCCGCGGAGTGGGCGACGCGCCGATGGTGTGCAAGTGGGGGACGCTGGCGGATGGCGTGGTTCGACAGGCTCACCATGAGCGGGAGGCGGCCCCGACGGATCCACAAGGTACGGGATTGCCGCGCTTCGCTCGCAATGACAAGAACGTCGGCACGGAAGGCGCGTTGACGTTCGTGGCGTCCACGGGCGCGGTGGACCGGCATGGCGATACCGTCGCGCCCGAGGGCTGGCGTTTGGACGCCTACCGGGAGAATCCGGTGGTGCTGTGGGCCCACGACTACCGCCGTCCGGCCATCGGACGGGCGCAGTCGGTGTGGCGGGACGGCGGCGCACTATTGGCTCGCCTGGAGTTCGCTCCCACTGAGTTCGCCCGTGAGGTTGAGGGCCTGTACCGGCAGGGCTACCAGCAGGGCGTGTCCGTAGGGTTCCGTCCGCTGCGTTTCGAGGAACGACGGGATGCCCGCAGCGGCGCTTTCCTGGGCATCCGGTTCCTGGAGCAGGAACTGCTGGAGATCAGCGCGGTTCCGGTGCCGGCCAACCGGGGGGCGTTGCTGGAGCGGCGGGTGGACGTGGCGACGGAGGTGGTGGGGTTGTTGCGTGGGTTGCGGGGGTGAAATTGTCGTCAGAATCAGGATTTGCGGGATTGAAGGATTTACAGGATTGGGTGTCTTCTTACGCCGGACGGCTCCAATCTTGTAAATCCTCAAATCCTGAGAATCCTGGTTCTGACGGTACTAAAAATTGTACGCATGAAATTCAAGGAGTTTGCAAATTTATGACCCTTTCAACGTGGGAATTGGAAACCATCAAGAATGAAGTTGCTGAGGTGCGGGACTTTTACCGGCAGCGGCTGGATGCGGATATTCCGCCGCTGCGCGAGGAAATGGACCGCCTGAGCCGCACGGTGGGCGATCTCACCGAGAAGCAGCGGGCCGGTGAGCGGCAGGCGATGCTGGCCCGGTATGGCAGCGCGAGCGAGCGGCCTCGGGTGCCGTTCGGCAAGTATCAGGGGATGGACGCGCTGGACCTGGCCTGCGTCCGCAGCGTGCTGGCGTCGCAGCAACGCGAGCCGGGCGATGCCAACCCTCGCCTCCTGGCCGACTGGCAGGCGAACCTGAAGGCCGCCATGGACAGCACTACCGCCGGCGCCGGCGACGAACTGGTCCCCACCGGCGAAGCCGCCGCATTGTGGGCAGACATCAACGTGGACACGCACGTCGCGTCGCTGTTCACGCGGGTGGATATGCCCACTAACCCCTTTGAGATTCCGCTGCAACTGGGCAACGTCGCGTGGTATCCGGGCGTGGAGAACACCGCCACCACGGAGACGGCGCTGACCACGGCGCGGCAGACGCTGACGGCCTACGAGCTGGTGGCCGAAGTGCCGTGGTCGCTGACCCTGGACGAGGACGCGGTCATCGCAATGGCCGCCGAGGTGCGGAGCACGCTGGTTCGCAACGCCGTGGAAGTGATTGACGACGTGCTGCTCAACGCCGATACCACCACGACCAACAACATCAACGCCGACGGCGCGACCATCGCCGCGTCCACGGCGGGCAAGGCACATTGGCTGCTGGGGTTCGACGGCCTGCTGCACCTGCCGCTGGTGGACAACGACGGGCAGGCCAACAACCACGCCGCTGCGCCCAGCGCCGATATGTTCAACGAGGCGCGAGGACTGCTGGGCAAGTACGGCGTGCGCCCGTCGGAGCTGGCCTACGTCGCCGACGTGGGCACTTACATCAAGTCGCTGGGCATCGACGAGTTCCGCACGCTGGACAAGCTGGGGCCGCAGGCCACGCTGCTCAACGGCCAACTGGCTCAGGTGGACGGCATCCCCGTCATCGTATCCGAGCAGATGGCGAAATCGGACGCCGACGGCAAGGTGACCGACGGCGGCAACACCAACACCAAGGGCCGGCTGCTGGTGGTCAACCGGACCCAGTGGCGTCTCGGGTTCCGCCGGGAGTTGATGATCGAGACGGCGCGGGACATCCAGAAGCGTCAGAACATCATGGTGGTCTCCATGCGGCTGGCGTTTATGGAACGCACCGGCGCACGGGCGTCGGCGACGCACACGGCGTTGCAGTACAACATTACGATTTAGCGGATGTTGCGGTGTAGGGGCGAGGCATGCGTCGCCCCTACTTGCCTACGCTACTGTCATTGCGAGCGCAGCGCGGCAATCTCATTGGTGCGAAGAGCCTTCACCTACGGATCGGGATTGCCACGCCCGCCTGCGGCGGACTCGCAATGACAAATGATCAAAAAGGAGAACGGAATGGCAAATGCTTACGCGGATTTGGCGACGCTGAAATCGGCGTCGGTTTTGAACGTGCCGGACGACACGCACGACGCGCGCCTGCTCGGGATGCTGGAGGCGGTATCGCGCTGGATCGACGGCTACTGCGGCCGGCAGTTCGGCGCAAGCCGCGGAGAGCGTCGATTCGACGGCACGGGCAAGGCGTCGCTGACGGTGCCCGACCTGGTTGCGGCGAGCGAAGTGCGCGTGCGGGAGGCGTCGGGCGAGTGGGTCTCCTGGTCGTCCGGCGACTGGCTGCTGTACCCGCTCAACGCCGCGCCCACGGAGCCGGGCGGCCGGCCTTATACGCGCATCATGCTGGCCGGGAAGCATCGCCGGTTTCCGCTGAGCCGGGCCGGCGTGGCGGTGAGCGGGGTTTGGGGGTACTGCGACGTGCGCGAGGATACCGGACTGCGGGTGAGCGGCAACCAGGCGGTAGCCATCGGCGATAGCGTGCTAACGGTTGCCTCCGGCGATGGCGCGATCAAACTGTCTGCCGGACACACCATCCGCATCGACGACGAGCAGTTGTACGTCGTTGGCGTAGCTGACGATGGGCAGGGTACGTTGACGCTGACCGTGAATCGCGGCGTCAACGGTACGGAGGCGGCCGCTCACGCTACCGGCGCGCCCGTGTCGGTGTACCGCTACCCCAAAGGAGTGGCGGAGGCGTGTCTGCTACAGGCCGCCGTCTGGTGGCGCGAGCGGTTGGGCGGACCTTTCGCGCTGCCGGAGGGCGATGGCGGAGACGTTGATGGCGTCTCGCCTACGGCCCGGACGCTGCTGGCCCCATATCGTCGTCGCAACGCCGTGCTGGGGGTGTGAGCATGACCGGATATGCCAGCGCGGGCCGCAGCTACGTGGCCGTGGCGGACGCCGCCGGCACGCTGCGGGATCTGTCGGCGTGGGTGGAGCGCGTTGGCCCGGTGGGTCAGGCGCTCGCCGGGCGGGACGTTACCGGCGTGAACGACACGGCGGCGCGAACGGCTGCCGGCCCGGCGGCAGCGCAGGAGTTCACGCTGTCGGGTCGATGGGATGATGCGCCTGCAATCGGGCCGGACGCCGTGCTGTCGGGTATCGTAGGACGCTCCGTTACGGTGGAGTACGGGCCGGTGGGCAACGCGCCGGGGCAGCGTCGGGTGTCGGGGAGGTTCGTATGCCTGTCCTACCGCATCAGCAGCAGGGCCGGGGAACCCGTGCGCTTCGAGGGAACGTTCCGGCAGGATGGGCCGGTGGAGTTGGGGGTTTGGTGACGGTGGAGGATCAGTCGTCCGCTGCGGCGACTTCCTCTGCGGGGACAATGACCACCTGGCCGGCGTCGTTGTGGTGGTGGCGCATGAGCTGGTCCATGCGTTCATGCAGGGAACGCATCAGTCCTCTGGCCTCGCCGAGTTGCTCACGGAAATTGGCCATTTGTTGTTCAAGTCTCTCAACGCGACTATCGAGACCGTTGACACGTTCGGTCAAGGCGGTGAGTTGGCCTTGGATTTTACCGATGTCGAACGACTGTCGTATCAGGATACCAACAATCGTAACCAGCAGCAGACAGATGAACGCCAGGAAGCCGTAGAGGATGTAGAGCTCATTGGGAGTCATTCACGTGTCTCCTCGTTTGATGGACGGCACGATTATGGCATGGGCGATGCGTAGTTGCAATTGGCGGAGGGAAAAGTGGCAAACAATATGGCGCCGCCGGCACTGCGCTGGCAGGTTTGGATCGATTGGGAAGGAAACGGTTCGTGGGATACGGACGGCTCGGACATTTCCGCCGACGTACTGGCGCTGCGCTGGCGGTGGGGGCGGCGCGGGCTGCCCGTGCCGGAGTTCACGCCGCCGGCGACGTTGGAGCTGACGCTGCGCAACCACGACCATCGCTATACGCCGGAGAATTCCGGCGGCCCTTTGGGCGCCAACGTGCAGCCGGGCCGTCCGGTATGGCTGCGCGCCAGCCGGATCCATGACGATTTCGCAACGGCAAGCGGAGCGTCGGCGGATTTGAACGGGCGCGCAGCACCTGTGGGCGGAACGTCCTGGGCAGTGTTAGCGGTGGCCGGCAACGGTTTTTCCGCATCAGGCGGGAACGCCATGGGTCAAGGCGGCGGCTGGCCGCCGTCGGATGCGGTGGCTGTGCTGGATACCGGCGATCCGCTGGCGACGCTCACGGCGCGCTACCAACGAGGCAGCAACGGCCTGGGCGGGTTCGCGCTGCGGTGCGCCGCCCGGGACGACTGCCTGCGCCTGCGTTTTGCCAGTGATGCCACCATCCTGGAGCGGGTATCGGGACGAAGGGTTACGCGGCTGTCTGACGGCGCTGAGCTGGACGTTGGGCAATGGTACGACCTGGAGATTGAGCAGACCGCCGGCAGCGTCCGTGTTCATGCCATTGAGCTGGAGCAAGCCGGCGCGACGCGGCGCGAAATCCTGGCGGCTACCGGCATCACAGGCGCGCCGGAATCGGGGCGGCACGGGCTATGGCACGGATTCCGCAACGCGCAGGACCGTTGGAGCGAATTTGGGGTGGGGCGCAGCCTGTTCAGCGGACACGTTACGGCCATCAATCCCGACCACGACACCGGGGTGTGTCGCGTCACGGCGGCTGACGTAATGCAGCGGTTGGAGGCTGTACCCCTGCATCGCACATTGGCCGGCGGACTGATGCGCTCCGGCAACGTGGCGGCGGCGATCCTGGGTTGGGTCGGCCTGCTGCCCGGTGACTACGCGCTGGACGATGGGCGGACGCTGCTGACGGGAGGGCCGCGCTCGGTTTGGGACGTGTCGGCGGGCCGGGCGTTGCGGCGTTTGCAGCGGGAGGAGCACGGGCTGATCTACGCCGACGGCCTGGGACGGGTCCGGCTGGAAGCGGCAACGCGGCGGGCTGGTGTGCGCAGCCACACCAATCCGGTGTCGATGGCGCGGTTCTCGATTGGCGATACCGCTGCCGGAACCGGGCCTTACGCCACCGTTCTGCGTCGAGACGACGGAGCGAACGGCGTGGAGGATTCGGTAACGTTTCGCTACCGCCGCTCGTCAGACGTGGGCCGGCAGCAGGTGTGGACGCTGAACGAGGCATTGGAAATACCCGCCGGGGGCGAGCAGCTATTGTTGGCCGCCCCCGACGCCTGGGACGTGATCGACGGCATAGTTGCTCCCGTGGCCGGCACGGATTACACCGCGACGGACGATGCAGCCGGCTCCGGGACGGACGTTACCGGCGACATCACCGTGACGATTCTCACCGAGGCGGAGTCGGGCGTCGCCGGCAGGGGCCACGCATTGCGCATCCGCAACAACGGAACCGCCGCCGCGTACCTCCAGACCCTCAACCTGTCCGCCGAGCATTGCTGGCGGGCGCAGAGTTCCAGCGCTGTTCGCGCCGAATCAACAGCCTCGCGGCTGTCGCTGGACACCAAACGCGGGCAGGTCATCCGATGCCGGTATGCCGACAACTACGCGGCCGCGGAGGGCGCAGCAAAGGCTCGGTTGGCGGAGCGTTCCAGGCAGCGGCCCCAGGTTGAGGTCGAGTTGCCGTTGCTCATTGCCGCGAATCTACCCGCCGTCGCACAAGGCAGCCTGTCCGACGTGGTGGAGTTGCAGGCTCCAACCCAGGGCATCGCCGGCGCGTGGCTGCTGGAGGGTGTGGAGGTGGACGTGAGCGGCGCCGGGGAGGGGCAGGCGCGGTGGTGGCTGACGGGGGTTTAGAGCGCGAGTTGGCCGCGCCTGCGAGCGTTATTGCGTTTTACGCTCCAAATCTTAATAGTAGCTTTCGTTATTATACTTTGCGTAATAAGCGGCAAGGGGATTGACGGCTATACTGGTTCTTATTATGATTTGCTGTACAAGACGTAATAACATCAGCTGTTATTATGATTTGCGTAATAAGCAGGGAGCACAATCAGCGATGGAACGAGGAGCGATAGGCTATTACGGATTCGCTGATTACCGCGGCGAGCCGGTCCGGGCGTTCATACCCCATTCACTACCCCCGGACCCACCTCTGGAACTTCTGGATGGCCTCCTCTACAAGCTGGAAAAGGCCATGCTGGCATTGGGCCGTCTCGACGCTATATCCACCCTACTGCCTGATAAAGATCTTTTCATCTATGCCTACCTGCGCAAGGAGGCCGTTCTATCCTCCCAAATCGAAGGAACGAGGTCATCCTTGTCCGATTTGCTGATGTTCGAGGCGGATGAAGCCCCAGGTTCTCCTGTTGACGACGTCGTGGAGGTTTCCACTTACGTGGATGCTCTTGAGTACGGGCTGGAGCAGATTACGCAAGGCCGCTCGCTATCCAGTCAATTAATCCGCGAGATACACGGTAGATTGCTTGCCAAGGGACGCGGCAGCAATTTCCATCCGGGCGCATTCCGTGAACAGCAGAACTGGATTGACGGGACTCATCCCAACAATGCCGGTTTCGTTCCTCCGCCTCATACTGAAGTTCCCGCTTGCATGTCGGAACTGGTCAATTTCTTGGACGCCACAACCACTGACGATGGGATACCGACGCTGGTACGGGCCGGACTTGTCCATTTGCAGTTTGAAACCATCCACCCTTTTTTGGACGGCAACGGAAGAATAGGACGCCTGATTATTACACTGATGCTCTGCTATGCGGGCCTACTGCGGGAGCCATTGCTGTACCTGAGCCTCTACCTGAAGCAGCATCGCTCGGTTTATTACCAGAGACTGGATTGGGTGCGGAACACCGGGGATTGGGAACGCTGGCTGGCGTTTTTCCTGGACGGTGTGCAGGAAACCGCTGAAGGCGCATGGGTTACGTCCCAACGCCTGACACAACTATTCTCTGCTCACCGGAGCCTGATACAGCAGAACCGCCGTAGGGCAAATGCCGCGCTGCGTGTGCAGGAAGCACTGATGGCGCGCCCCATTGCATCGTTGGCTGAAGTGCGCCGGAGATCTGGCCTTTCTTTCTCCGGTGCTTCCTCGGGTATGGATATGCTGGTCGATATGGGAATAGCGCGTGAATTCACTGATCGCCGTCGCAACCGCCTTTTTGCCTATGACGAATACCTCTCCATCCTCAGCGAGGGCACGGAGCCGCTGTAGCGGCGCATGGCTGGCAGCCGGCGGTGGTATCATCCACCGAGAGCGGCGTTCCGCCCGGTGAGTGAAACATGACTGACGAAATCCGATGGTCCAATCCATTTGACGAGGACGGCATCGAGGAAATGGCCGACTGGATGGCGCCCCGGTTCAAGGAATCGCCCATGTACCACCTGGCCATCGATGCCGCCGACCCTGACCTGCTGGCGGTGCTGCTGGAACGGCTGATGAACGAGTACATGGAGTACAAGGAGCTTGACGCCCGGGTGCGCCGCGACCGCAACCTGGTGTACGTCTCCATGGGCGACGACGATGATGACGAAGATTCAGCCGTCAACATCAGCATCCCCCTGGTGCGTGCGCTCATGCTGCGGCTGCGCGGGCCCGGGTTGTTCTGAGACGCTGTGTTATCATCATCGCTGCAAATTCCCTGGCCGGCCGCACGCCGGCCGCTATTCGAGGTGCCACTGTGCCTGCTAATGACACCGTTTATGACGTTATCGTAGTTGGGGCCGGCAACGCCGCCCTGTCCGCCGCCATCGCCGCCCGCGAGCAGACCCAATCGGTGCTCGTGGTGGAGAAGGCCCCCGATTATTTCCGGGGCGGCAACACCTACTTCACCGGCGGAATCATCCGCTTCGCCTACAACGGCCTGGACGACATCAAGGGCCTCATTCCCGACATGTCGGAGACCGAGGCCAACTCCATCGAGGTGGGCCAGTACACCGAGAACCAGTTCTACGACGACATGATGCGTGTCACCCACGGCCTTTCCGACCCGGAACTAGCCGAGATCCTGGTCAGCCAGTCGTACCCGACGATGAAGTGGCTCCAGGAACATGGCGTCCGGTTCGTACTGTCCTTCGGGCGGCAGGCGTTCCGCGACGGCGACAAGTTCCGCTTCTGGGGCGGCCTCGTGGTGGAAGCAGTCGGTGCCGGCAAGGGCCTGTCCGACCAGCAGTTTGACGTCTGCGAGCAGTTGGGCGTGGAAATACGCTACTCCACCGAGGGCGTTTCGCTGATCCAGGACCAGCGTGGTCACGTCGCCGGCCTGCGGGTCAAGGGACCCGACGGGTTCGAGGACATCGCGGCCCGGGCCGTGGTGCTGGCCGCCGGCGGCTTCGAGGCCAACGCCGAGATGCGCTGCCGCTACCTGGGCCCCGGCTGGGAAACCGTCAAGGTGCGCGGCATCCCCTACAACACCGGCGACGGCATCAAGATGGCGCTGGACGTGGGCGCGCAGAGCTACGGGCACTGGTCGTCCTGCCACGCCGTGGCCTGGGACATGAACGCCCCGACATTTGGCGACCGCACCGTAACCGAGCTGTTCCAGAAGCACTCGTATCCCTTCGGCATCATGGTCAACATCAACGGCGAGCGGTTCCTGGACGAGGGCGCGGACTTCCGCAACTACACCTACGTGACCTATGGCCGCGCCCTGATGGACCAGCCCCAGGGCCTGTGCTTCCAGGTCTTCGACGAGAAGGTGAAGCACCTGCTCCGCGATGAGTACTGGATTCCCCAGGCCACCACTGCCGAGGCCAACTCCATCGAGGAACTGGCGCGGATGCTGGACATCGACCCTGTCGGGTTGGCGCGCACGGTCGAGGAGTACAACGCCGCCGTCCGCAAGGACATCCCCTACAACGCCACCGTGAAGGACGGCCGGCGCACCGAGGGCCTGGCGGTGGACAAGACCAACTGGGCCGAGACCATCGACACGCCGCCCTACCGGGGCTGGGCCGTGACCACGGGCATCACCTTCACCTTCGGCGGCGTCAAGGTCAACAACCGGGGCCAGGTGGTGACCAACGCCCAGGATCCCATCCCCGGCCTGTACGCCGCCGGCGAGATGGTGGGCGGGCTGTTCTACCACAACTACCCCGGCGGCAGCGGCCTGAGCGCGGGCATGGTGTTTGGGAGGCTGGCCGGCAACAGCGCCGGGGAGGACGCGCTGGCGTTGAAGGACGTGTAGGGGCGTTAGCGGCACAACACACTGCTACGATTTAATTAAGTCCTCTACCTAGCATCCAGACCGGGAGCGCAACAGTGGCTACTATCGACGACATACGCGCGGTAGAGCGCCTGATGCAGACGCTGGACGAGAATCCGCATCTGATGGAAGCGGTGCGCTCCCGCATCCTGACGCGGCAATTGTTGGAGTTGCCCGAGCAGCACGCACAACTCACCGAAAGGGTGGACCAAATCGCCGAGCAGTTGGCGCAGCTGACGGAGCGTGTTGATCGCCTCACCGAACGGGTGGACCAGATCGCGGAACAGTTGGCGCAACTGACGGAGCGTGTTGACCAACTGACCGAGCGGATGGACCGCCGTTTTGACCAAGTTGCCAATGACATCGCTCGCCTCAAAGAGCGCGACGCCATGGCCTCTACCAAGGAGCAGACGCACGTAATCGCGTCGGTCCTTGGCCTACGCCGGCAATTCTATCTGCACGGCAACGAAGTTATTGACCTGGCCCGGCGCCAGGACACGGCCGACATCAGCACGGGCGACTTGACAAGTTTCCAGCGTGCCGACTTGATTATGGAAGCCACCGATGCCTCCGGTGAACTGCATTACATCGCCGTAGAGGTATCCTTCACCGCCGATGAGCGCGATACCCGCTGGGCCATACGCAACGCGGCCTACTTGACTCGCTTCACTGGCCGGCCTGCCCACGCCGTAGTGGCGGCGTATCGCCATGATCGGGAAATTCAACTTGCCATCGATTCCGGACAGATACTTTGGTATCAACTAGATGAGGACGATGACCCGGATTAAGTCCGTTCAAATCAATGGCAACAGCACCGGCGAAAACGCACGCTGCGTTGAATGACATGTAGCAACGGCGACAGTAATTCTCCACAGCGTTCCTGAGGTAGCCAGTTTGGTGAACCGCTGGCAATCATTGCCGATGAAATTAGCCGCTCGGCAGGCGTATGCACGTTACATATAGTTCTCGCTACATATTTCACCGACCGCGGGAACGTCGTTCCGTGCGAGCAGCACGTTGGTCAACAAATTACCCACAAGTTTGAAGGCTCGTAATGAATTCCCACGCCGACACTATCCAAGACTGGGCAACGTTCGGCTTGCACTGCGATATATGCGGAGCATGGCACATCGACAGCGACGAGGACCCGGTAGGAGGTTGCTACTATTGCGGCCGAGCACTGTGTCCAGCGACTGACTATTCCTGTATCAGTTGCACTCGGGAAACTTGCGATAACTGTTGCCAAGCGTGCCAGGAAGACGATTGTGACATCATAACTTGCAACAGTTGTGTGGACCTACACCTGAGGAGCAACCATCCATGGGCGGTATAGGGAGCAGCCGAGAGAGGCGATCTGAAAATGAGTGACTCCGCCGCTCCCCGCGTCTTGGCGCAAGAAGGTCTGCGCCACATTGAGCAAGCCATTCTGATGCTACTGGAAGCTAACCCACAGGGTTTGCGCAACTCACAGATTGCCGATGCGCTGGGCCTCCGTTCGTCAATCCGAGACGGGCAGCGCAACTACTTGACCTACTCGGTGCTCGGTGGCCTGATGGCACGCGGCAATGTTGTCCAAGACCGGGAAACCAAGGTCTTCACCAAAGTTGAGGCCACTCCATGATTACCACCGCAGCACGCCCCAAAACCGAAATTGCCCGCCGTCTGTTCACGGTGGCCGAGTATATGGCCATGGGCGAGGCGGGAATTCTGCATGAAGATGAACACGTTGAACTGCTGGCCGGGGAGATTATTCAGATGGCGGCAATTGGGAACCGGCACCTTTTCTGCACCGACGGGCTGACTACGTTGCTGGTTCCGCCTCTGGTGGGCCGGGCCATCGTGCGCGTGCAGGGTTCCATACAGTTGGATGATTATGGAATGCCGGAACCGGACATCGTCCTGCTGCGCCCCCGTCCCGGCTATCACGCCGAGACGGCCAAGCCGGAGGATGTGCTGCTGCTGATCGAAGTAGCCGACAGTTCGCTTGAGTTCGACTATGGCCCCAAGTCGGAGTTTTACGCTGCCGCCGGCATCCCCGAATTCTGGATAGCCAACCTGCGTACCGGCGAAGTGGAGGCCCGCACCGACCCGGTAGGGACGGAATACACTACCATTCGCACTATTCCCGCCGACGGCGCAATCAGTCCGCAGGCGTTTCCCGACCTCGTGCTGCAACTCCGCGAATTCATGCCGCCCCCTAACGCCTAGCCTTGCGCCGCCGCCACCGCCGGGCATACAATCGGGCCTATTCGGGGTTCCGGCGCGGTTCCGGGTACGGGGGATAGACACTATGGCGGCCAGCAATCCGGCGCGTTCCGGCATGTTTTATGGGTGGTTCGTTGTGGCCACCTGCATGTTTATCGCGTTCCTCACCATGGGGACGCGCAACGCTTTCGGCGCGTTCGTGGTGCCCATGGAAGCCGAGTTCGAGTGGAACCGCACCGTGGTGTCCTGGGCCGCCGCGCTGGGGGCGCTGCTCAACGGCGTAACTCAGCCCTTCATGGGCTACCTGTTCGACCGGGTGGGCGTCCGCATCGTGGTCATCGCCGGCATCGTCGTCGTGGGAGCGTCCACGTTGCTGATGGCCGCCACCGGCAGCATCTGGTTTCTCATCGCGGTGTTCGGCGTGGTGTCCGCGGTGGGACAGAGCGGCACCTCTCTCACCAACACCGGCGCGATGCTGAGCAAGTGGTTCCGCCGCCGGCGCGGGTTGGTCATCGGCCTCAACGCTTCGGGCATGTCCCTGGGCGGCCTGATCCTGGTGCCCTTTGCCGCCTACCTGATCAGCCTCATCGACTGGCGCCTGTCCTGGATCGTGCTGGGCTTGATGATCCTGTGCCTGGGTATTCCGCTGGCCTTCGTATTCCTGCACGACGATCCGGCCAAGAAGGGCCTGACTCCCGACGGCGACCCTGAACCTGCGCCCGGACCCGCGGGCTCTCCCGGCGTCGCTGCGCCGCCCCCGCAGCCGCTGTTCGCCGAAAACTGGCGGCAGGCGTTCAAGTCCTTCCCCATCTGGCAGATGAGCTTCTCGTACTTTATCTGCGGCTCCACCACCTTCATGCTGGCGGTGCACTTCGTGCCCATGGCGGTGGAAGAGGGCATCAACCCGCAGACGGCGGCGCTGATTTTCGGCCTGATGTCCGGCCTGAACGCGCTGGGCGCCACCGGCGCGGGCTGGATTTCCGACCGCATCGGGGGACGCAAGAACTGGCTGGCGGCGGTGTATTTCTGCCGGGGCACCGGCTACGTGATCCTGGTGGCGTCGCTGCTGGTGCCGGAGATTCCGGTGATGGCCGGCCTGATCATATTCGCCTTCGTCGCCGGCTTGTCGTGGATCGCCACCGCGCCGTTGACCACGTCGCTCACCGCCGAGGTGTACGGCCTGAAATCGCTGGCGACCATATCCGGCGTGGCGTTCCTTTTCCACCAACTGGGCGGATTCAGCAGCGTGCTGCTGGCCGGCTACCTGCGCGAGATGACCGGCAACTACATCCTGGCGTTCACCATCGCTGCCGTGCTGCTGTACCCTGCCGCCGTGAGCGCGTTCACCATCCGAGAGCGCCGCTACTCCGTCCGCTACCAGCCGACGCCGGCGGTCAGCGCGGCCGCAGACTAGGCGGATCCATCGCTGCCGGCAAGAGGGGTTGACCATGACCACCACTGAAAAACTGCGCACGGGAACCCGGATGTCCCTCGACGAGTTTCTGGCCTTGGGAGAGACCGACGGCAAGTGGGAACTCGACGATGGAGTGTTGTATATCATGGCGTCTGCCAGCGAGGACCATCAATTTTTGCAACGCTGGCTTTGCCGGCCCATTGAGGATTATTTTCTCCAATTTGATCAACCGCCGGCCCGCCTGCTACATGACATGACCACCATTCTGTCGCGAGAAGCGCAACGCGCTCCCGAGCCGGATATAGTAATCGTCCTCAACGAGCGGCTGAACATAGTAAGCCGCGCCCGTGTGGAAGGCGCGCCGGACATTGTGGTGGAAATCTTGTCCACAGATCGCAACCGGGACTTGGTACGCAAGCGGCAAATCTACGCCGAAGCCGGCATCCTGGAGTACTGGCTGATGGACCCACGTAGCGATACCGTTATTCCGCTGGAGCTGCGCGATGGCGCATACATGGAGCGGGCCGCGCTTGGCGTCGGCGACACGCTGACCACGCCGCTGCTACCCGGCCTGGAGATACCGCTGGCGAACGTATTCCAACACCCCTTGCGGCCGCCGCGGGACGAATAGCCATGACCACCACCGCAAAACTGCGCACGGGAACCCGGATGTCCCTGGACGAGTTTCTGGCCCTGGGCGAAACCGACGGCAAGTTGGAACTCGACGATGGAGTGCTGCATATCACGACGCATGGCAACCCTGACCACCAATTTCTAATGCTAGAGTTCTGCCGGCATCTCGACGACTATATGGATGGCTTCGTTAAGCCTCCGGCGCAGCTCTATCACGCGATAACCACCATCTTGTCCCACGAACTACAACGCGCTCCCGAACCGGACATAGTTATCATTCTCAATGAGCGCCGGGACATCGTGGGCCGCGCCCGCGTCGAGGCTCCGCCCGACATCGTGGTGGAAATCCTGTCCACCGACCGTAACCGGGACCTGGTCCGCAAGCGACAAATCTACGCCGAGGCCGGCGTCCTGGAATACTGGCCCATAGACCCGCGCAACGACACGGTGACCCAACTGGAGCTACGAGACGGCGCATACGTGGAGCGGGCTGTGCTCACCGCCGCCGACGCGCTGACTACGCCGTTGCTGCCCGGCCTGTCCATACCGCTGGCCGATATATTCCACCACCGCCGCCGGCCGCCCCGGGACGAGTAAGCCCCGCCATTGACAACGTGCGGTCTTTTGGTGTATCAATCTGCTACTGAAAGAGACGGCCGATTCTAGGATCGGCGCCTTGCCAAGGAGGAGGAAACCATGCCTGACGTTTACTATGCCCGGCCCAGCAACTTCCTTTCCGATCCCCGCGACCGCACCGTCATCACCGGGGACTCGGAGGACGACGTGCTGCAGAAGATGTTTGAATATCTGAGCAGCCCGGCAGCCAAGGAGCGCTATCCAGGTGTTGAAGATCCCACCGAGTTGGAGAACAACATCCGCAAGTGCATCTTCAAGAAGGGCACCAAGGCCATCCACAACCGCCCGCCGGATGCCGATGGCGCCCACCACTGATCCCCGGTCGCACCATAGTGCAACCACGCCCCCGCTCAATCCGGCGGGGGTTTTTCATTGGCAAAGTTGCTGAGTGTGCGGTCCCACGGTTATACTGCGGCATCATGGCCATCAACCCCGACGACTTTCCTCCAGGCTCCTACACGGAGTTGCCGCTGTTCCCGTTGAACAACGTGGTGCTGTTCCCAGGTATGCCGCTGCCGCTGCATATTTTCGAGGAACGATACAAGGCGATGATCGGCGATTGCGCCCAGCGCGAGGAGCCTTTCGGCGTCCTGTTGATTAGAGAGGGCAACGAGGTGGGAGAACCGGCCTCTCCCCACGTGGTGGGCACCACCGCCCGCATCATGCAGGTGCAGCGGCTGGAAGAGGGCCGAATGAATATCCTCACTCGCGGCGAGCAACGCTTCGAGTTGTTGGAAACCGTCCAGACTGTTCCCCACCTGGTGGGCCTGGTGCGCTACATAGAAGACGAAGAGGGTACCGTTTCCACCACCACCGTAGCCGGAGTGCGGGAACAATACATACAGTTGCAGCGCCATCTCACGGCCATGGCCGGCGGTTGGGACCGCGAGGTCTCGGTTCCCGACGAACCCGCAGATCTGGCGCGAAGGTCGGCGGTATCCCTGGCGGTCAGCCTGCCCTTGCCGCCCGACGTGCGCCAGGACCTGCTGGAAACCCGCACTGCCGGCGAGCAACTGGAGAAGCTGCTGACCATGATGCGCCAGGCCAACCGCATCGTCGCCGAGCAGGTCGAGCAAAACACCCCTTTCAAGGGCGCGCGCCTGAACTAGACGGACAGCCGTTCAGCTCTGATCGGGGCGTTGCTGTAACTGTTCTTCCAGTTGACGCACCCGTTCCTCGGCGGCGTCGGCCCGCGCTTCTGCTGCTGAGCGCGCTGCGATTACCTCAAAGTGCGTTTCCAGGTAACGGTTGCCCGCCGGATCCCACCAGCGCAGGTTGCCGTCTTCCCAATGCAGTTCCAACCTCAGCGCGGGGCTGTAGCCGCGAAATACGCCGTCCGCTCCCTGCTCAACTGGAATGGGTTGGTACTGCCCGTCCACCAGCCGGTCGCCGGACAGCGGCGCTGAATGCCATTGACCGCCCGATGAGTCAAAGCGCCAGTATTCGCCTACTCTCATATTGAGGTAGTAGTCCCGTTTCACCGTTTCGTCGTTTCGCCCGGTTCTGGACGACGCCACCTCCAGCACGAAGTCCGGCGGCTTGCCCTGCTCGGACACGATGTAGCCGTTGCTGGCCCGGCGCGCCTCGGGATCAACGTCAAAGGCGATGAGCAAGTCCGGGAAGCGAACGTCGGCGTAGCGCGTGGTGGGCCGCAGGCTGGCGCCGATTTCGCTGATGACGATGGTGGTTTCCGGGCTGGCCAGGTGGTGGATCAGGGCGGCGGGATAGCCGTGTATCAGAACGTGCTCGAAAGTAGTCACATCAAGGTCCCATGGGTCGGGGTCGGGCAGCATAACCCGCGGCGAACCTTCCGGCGGTTTCGCGAGCCGGTTGACTGTGGTCATATCGAACCTCCTTACCCGGATGCGTAAATCCGTCGCGCGCCCATTTCCGGCACCATCCCCGAGAACAGCTCCGGATGGATCATCTCCGCCAGGATTTCCAGGCCCGTCACCAGGCGCGGCCCCGACCGGCTGGTGTAGTTGCTGGCGTCGATGGCGAACACCCGGTTGTTCTGCACCGCCGGCAGCGATCCCCAACCGTCCTTTTCGGTCAGCAGGGGCACGTCCTCCAACGCCCTGGGGACCTCAAACCCGCAGGGCATCAGCACGATAACTTCCGGTTGGCTCTCCAGCACTGCGTCCCATTCCAGCGGGAATGATCCCATCTCCTTGTCGCCGAAGCAGTTTTCGCCGCCGGCCATTTCCACCATTTCGGGAACCCAGTGGCCCCCGCACATCAGCGGATCGGTCCATTCAAGATGAAGCACGCGCGGATGCCCTCCAGCCATTTGAGAGCGTTCCGTAACCGCGTCGATGCGTTCCTGCATCCGCGCCGTCACGTCCTCGGCCACTGCCTCGGCTCCCGTGGCGTGGCCCACGCGCCGCACGTCCTCCAGCACGTCGCCCAGGTACTGCGGATCCAGGGACAGCACCTCCGGCTGCTTGGTCATGTTCGCGGTGGACTCGGCAACCTGCCGAGACGACACCGCTCAAACCTCGCAGATTGCCTGCGTCAGCAGCAGGTCGGGGTTGGCCGCATCCAGGATGTCCTGATCGATGTGGTATATGCCCAATCCTTCAGCCAGGCGCTCGGAAATAACCCGGCTGATTTCGCCGCTGCTGGGGTTGGTGCCCTCAAAAACGCTGCGCACCACCCAAGGTTTGTCGCGGGCCGCAGCCGGATAATCGCATTCGTGGGTAACGCCGTAGAGCTGGTCCTCCAACCCAAGGGAGTACACAATCTCGGTGGCAGAGGGCAAAAAAGAGCAAATACGCATCATGCACCTTTCTGGCGTGCGGTTCGGTTTTGCCGGCATTTTAGCATTGCTAATGGGTCATAAGATATAATGAAGCGGCGCAATGGAGACTGCCATCGTGCAGTCAGGCGTGTATTCAGGAGACTGGAGCGATGGCGGTACGAAAAATTTTCGGCGAGAGCCTGGCGCTGCGCATTCCGCAAGACGTATCCGACGTGACGGCGCGCATTCAGAACAAGGGCGAGCGTATTCCGGTCGAGAAGGACGGAATGACTGTGGCAGCGCTGGTTCCGGTAGCAGACCTGGCTGCGTTGGAGGCTCTTGAAGACCGCCTTGACTTGCTGGATGCCCTGGACGCGCTGGCCGACTACCGGGTGCACGGCGGCGTTGATTGGGCGGACTTCAAGGCTGACTTGGGGATTTGACGTACCGGATAGTCCTGTCCAGAGCGGCGCAGAGGGACCTCCGCAGCATCCGCGACCGGGAAGTTGGTCGGCGGATGATCGCTGCCATCGAGTCGCTGGCGGAAAACCCACGCTCGGCCCCAGCTCAAAAGTTGCAAGGGGCCGGTGAAGTGTGGCGTATCCGAGTCGGCAACTGGCGCATTTGTTACACCGTAGAGGCCGACCGGCTAATCGTGCTGGTTTTAATAGTAGGTCAACGCGGCGATGTGTATGAACGGCTGCGCCGGCGTTTGGGGTGAAAGTGGGGGTTGACGAACGGGGCCGACTGCTCGGCGCCGCTAATCGCTTTCCGACCGCTGCGGTCGTTGCTCGTCGTTTCTTGTCTGGCCGGGGTTTCGCAGATTGGCGACGCGGTCTTCCAGAATGCGCCAGAGACTTTCTACCGTTTCATCGGCTTCCGCCCCCGCCCCGGCAGCGCCGGTTGGCGCCGATGTCCTGGTGGGCTGCCGGCCCACCGGCTCATGTTGTCCGTCCCGCAGCGCCGGAGTTTCGACATCCACCGGCGTGAACACGTCGTCCTGGTCGTTGGCCGTCGGCGTCGGCCTGACCAGCGGCGTCATGGGCCTTACGAAAACGTCATGAAACGCCGTTTCAAGGACGCGGTGAATGTGAAAGCCGACCAATACCAGTATCCCCGCCGACCCCGCCAGCATAATGATGGGCAAAGGAGCCGATAGAGAGCCCAGCGCGAACAGGCGGATGAGCAACGGCAGCAACAGCATGATCGCCACCAGCAGCAGCGCGGTGGCCAATCCGTCCTGCACCAGTGTCCGCAGGGTGAAACCCGCCGGCTCTCCCGATCTGGCCCACCGCGTGGCCCCAACCGTCAAGCGGGCCAAAATGCGCAGTTCCCGCCAGATGGCGATGGCCGGCGGAATACTCAACCCTATTGTCGCTCCCCCGAAGATCAGGCCCAACAGGTCTTTGGACACCGGCAAAATCTCGGCCAGAAAATCCGGCAACGTGTACACTGCTATCGTTCCGATTGCCGTCAGGATTGTAATGATCAGGATATTGATCGTGATCTGCCTGACCAGGGTCTTCAACGCGCGACCGGTTCTTCCCGGTAGTGAAAATGCCGACCAGAAAGTCGTGATGCCCAGGTGAACTGCCAGATTCATCTCCACCAATGTGGGCGGCGCCCGACGTCTCGCCCAGTCGCAAATCGGCTGGGCCAACCGGGAGGTCAGCGGCGCCAGGATCGACGTGATGGCGGTGACGATGGCGAGGATGGGCCCGACAATCGGCCCCGCAACCGCGTCCGCCACGCTCAGCCGGCCGATAGCCAGCGAAAATTCGCCCATCTGCGGCATCGACATCCCGACCCGCACCGCCTGGCGGGAGTTCCGCCCCGACAACACCGAGCCGATGGTATTGGCAATAATCTTGCCAGCCATGAACACGCCCACGACGATCAACGCCGGCAGAATGAAATCGTCCAGCAGGCGATAGTCGATCAGCATCCCGATGGACATGAAGAACAGCGCGCCAAACATATCCCGAACCGGACTGATCAGGCGCGTTACCCGTCCCGCCGCGTCGGTGTCGCCGATCACCATGCCGATCAGGAACGCCCCGGCTGCTGCCGACAATCCCAGAAACTCCGCGCCAATTGCCAACCCAAAGCAGCAGCCCAGGGACGCCAGGAGCAGGGTTTCGTCCGACCGGGTGCGGGATAGCAGGCGCATCAGGCGGGGGGCCAGCAACGTGCCGAATGCCAGCGCCGCTATGGAGAATATCGCCAGCTTGCCCACCAGCCAGCTCACGTCGCCCAGGTTGGCGGACCCCGTGGTCGCGATACCCGAAAGCAGCGTCAGCAGGATCACCGCCGCAAAGTCTTCCACCAGCAGGATGCCGACGATGGTCTGCCCCCAGCCCGAGCGCAGGTTTCCGCTGTCGCGCAGCCCCTTGAGCAGGATGGCCGAGCTGCTGATCGCCATCGCGCCGCCCAGGTACAGGCCGCTGATGCCCGGTATGCCCAGCACCTTGTTGGCGATCAGCACGCCCAGCAAGGTCAGGGTGGTGATCTCCACGATTCCGATCACCAGCACCAGGAGGCCAATCTGCCTGATGCGACTCCAGCCCAGTTCCAGCCCGATGCCGAACAGCAGCAGGATGAGACCCAACTCGGCCATCAGCTCGATGGTGTCCAGGTTGCCGATGATCGGAGTGGGCAGCGTGAAAGGACCGATCAGCAGGCCGGCCGCCAGGTAACCCAGCACCGGCGGCTGCCACACCAGCCGGGCGAAAGCCAGCCCCGCAGCGGCAATAGCCATCACGATGGCGAAATCCTGCAAGTGCAGCGCCGCTTCCTCCGAAAGGCCGGCTCCGAATATGGACAGCAGTATGTCTATGGGTATTCTCCCGACCGGTCGGCTCCGATCCTCGGAACGGAGCGGTCATAACTAACGGCGTTTTGAAAGCATAAGGGCGAATGATGATTCGCCCCTATACCGCCGCGCCGCTGTGCTGGCGTTATCCTCCGTGCTTGGGGCGAGGCCCGGCGACGAACTCAGAGGTAACGGAAGTGCTTGGGGTCGCCACGGCGACCGAACCGTAAAGCGGTCAACGCTTCTTCCAGGTGTCCACCAGGTAGTTGCCCTGGTCGTCGTCCACACCCCAGATCTTGAAGTGGATGCGCACGTCGGCGTAAAGGCTCAGGTCGCCCGGAACGGCGTCCGGGTCCCGGTAGGCTTCCGCGGAAACTTCCATGAAGTCCACCGGCGCGTCGTCGGTCAAGGCGATGCGCTCCACCATGTTGACCGCGCAGGCCGTGATTCCCGACAGGAAATACTCGCCGGCTCCTACGAAGTCTCCGCTACTGTCATCGGCCACCCAGTGGTGTGTGCGCGCGTTGCAGATCGCTCTGCCGTGCGTACCCGAACTGACCGTATGCACCAGGTAGGCCCTTTCCAGTGTAGCCATGGCTTTCCTCCTTATTGATGTGGCGGTTCTTCTTGACGTTGATTACTCGTTGGAAATGTCGCTCTCCGGGTGAAGCCTGATAGAATATCTAAATCATAAACCACAGGCCCATTATCGCCAATGGGCTGTGCCTGATACTAGCGTGGTTTTTTAGAAACCCTCCAGCATGGCAACGTCCAACATTTCAGAGTCCGGATCGCCCGGAGTGGGTCTCGGCGTGGTGGTAGTCGCCGCCGGCCGCAGCACCCGCATGGGCGGGACGGATAAAACCTTTGCCGATGTCCACGGCGCGCCCCTGGTGATCCACACCCTGCGCCGGGTGGCCGGATCCGGTGCCGTGACACGAATCGCGTTGGTCGTCGCGGACGATGCGGTGGAGCGCGCCAGGGCCATGATTGCGGAGCACCGAATCGGAAAGGTCGTCACGGTCTGCGCGGGAGGGGAACGCCGGCAAGACTCGGTATATGCCGGCCTGCTGGCCCTGGGAGAGTGCCGATGGGTAGCCGTCCATGACGGCGCGCGCCCCTGCGTCACCAGTGACGTTCTGGAACGCGGCCTGGACGCAGCACAACGCTGGTCGGCGGCGGTGGCTGCCGTCCCTGTGAAGGATACCATCAAAGTGGTGGGTGATGATGACGTGGTGGCCAGCACGCCGGAGCGTTCCTCCCTCTGGGCAGCCCAAACTCCGCAGGTGTTCGACTACGGCCTCTTGATGCGGGCGCACCGTTCCGCCTCTGCGGACTATACCGACGACGCGGCGATGGTTGAGGCGCTGGGGAATTCAGTGAGGGTTTTCATGGGCAGCTATGAAAACCTGAAGGTCACCACTCCGGAGGATCTCGTCTTCGTCAGTCAACTGCTCGCCCATTCCGACGACAGTGACGCGAACGACGATGACGCGAAAAGCCGATAATCGACACGCCGTTTTACTAGCGCTATAGCCGTGATGTCGCTATTATGCGCTACGTTGTCATAATCTATCCTCGCCGGAGACAGATCACAGCGACGTGTCAGACTGTGCCCGTGTAGGTGGGAGGTTGTTCAGATGGCTGCCAGCAGCAGCGTTAACCGTGAGCGGTATCGGGAATACGCACATTACCTGCGCGTCAGCGCGGGGAACCTTAACTTGTCCGTAGCGCCCGGCCGCCTGCAACGTTTGCGCTCACAGGTAAGCGTGGAGCGGAACAAGTTCCTCATCTGGGAAATTGTCTGGAGCCTGATCGCGCTGGTTACCCTGTTTCCGATGCTGATGTTGGCTGCCGTGGAATTCGGCTTGCCCCTGCCCTCGTCCGTTGCCGTCCGCGCTGAGGCTCTGCATTTCCAGTTCGTTACGCTGGAAAGCGCTCTGGCGGTGATGGCGGTCATCGCGTCGGCGATAATGTTTCCCATCGCGGTAGCCGTAGCATTTGCGCCCATTGTCGCTAATGCCGACGCCATCGGCGACCTGGAATACGCCCACCGGGCCCTGAAAGCGGTCGAAAAGCAATAACGCTCAAAGCTAACGGCGGAAGCACCGTGGACTACCGCGTCGGAACCGGAGTGGACGCCCACGCCCTGGTCGATGATCGCGCGCTCATCCTGGGTGGCGTCACCGTTCCCCACTCCAGCGGCCTTGCCGGTCACAGCGACGGCGACGTGCTCAGCCACGCCATTATCGACGCGCTGTTGGGCGCGGCCGGCGCCGGCGACATCGGCATGCACTTCCCGCCCGGCGAGCCGTTCCTGGCCGGTATCAGCAGCCTGATATTGTTGGAGCGGACTGCCGGCGTCATCGCCGCCGACGGTTGGTGCATCGTCAACGTTGATGCTACAATGCTGGCGCAGCGGCCTCGGCTGTCCCCGCACGTGGCGGAAATGCGCGATAAAATCGCCGCCGCCCTGTCCGTCGAACCGCCGCAAATCAGCGTCAAAGCCACCACCACCGACTACCTGGGCTTCACCGGACGGGAAGAAGGCATCGCAGCCACTGCGGTGGCCCTCCTCTCTCGCCTCTGATTATCTATGAAACTCTACAACACTCTGAGCGGACGGGTCGAAGAATTTGTCCCCGCCGACGCCAACGAAGTCAAAATGTACGTCTGCGGCGTAACCCCGTACTCTGCAACCCACGTCGGCCACGCTCTCAGCTACGTCGTGTTCGACACGCTGCGTCGCTACCTTGAGCACAAGGGCTACAATGTGCGCCACGTGCAGAACTTCACCGACGTTGACGACAAGATCATCCAGCGGGCCCAGGAGAGCGGCGTATCCGAGGACGAACTGGTCGAGGAGTTCATCGGCGACTACTTCAGCACCATGGACGCCCTCAACATCCAGCGCGCCACCGAATACCCTCGCGCCACCCGCGAAATTCCTCGCATCCTTGATGCCATCGCCGGCCTCATTGACCGCGGCCACGCCTATCCCGCCGCCGGCGACGTCTATTTCCGCGTCACCAGCAAGGACGACTACGGCAAACTCAGCCACCGCACCCTGGACAGCATGATCGCCGGCGCGCGCATCCAAGTGGACGAAAACAAAGAGCACCCCATGGACTTCGTGCTGTGGAAGGGAGCCAAGCCAGGCGAACCGTCCTGGGAAAGCCCCTGGGGACCCGGCCGGCCCGGTTGGCACATCGAATGCACCGCCATGTCGCTGGAGTATCTGGGCGAGCAGTTGGACATCCACGGCGGCGGGCAGGACCTGGTGTTCCCCCACCACGAAAACGAAATCGCCCAGAGCGAATGCTACACCGGCGCCAAGCCCTTCTCGCGCTACTGGATGCACAACGGCCTGCTCCAGCTAGGCTCCGACAAGATGAGCAAATCGCTGGGCAACCTGGTTTCGGTGGTCGAAGCCCTGGAACGCTACAGCCCCGACGCCATGCGGCTCTACTTCCTGAGCAGCCACTACCGCAGCCCCCTGGCCTACAGCGACGAAGGAGCCGCCGCCATCGAACGCAGCCTCGACCGCGTCCGCCACGCCCTGACGCCCGGCAACGGCTCCGGCCCGCAGGTCGATCCATCGTCGCACGCCGCCCGGTTCACCACTGCCATGGACGACGACCTCAACACCCCGCAGGCCGTGGCCGCCCTTTTCGACCTGGCCCGCGACATCAACCGGGGCCGGGACGCCGACCAAAGCGTTGATGAGGGGCAAGCGACCCTGCGCGAGTTGGGCGGTGTCCTCGGCCTCACCTTCGCCGAACGCGCCAGCAGCGCCAACGAACTGGCCGCCGCGCCGTTCATCGACCTGCTGGTATCCGTCCGTTCCGACCTCCGCGCTGCCCGCCAGTTCGCCCTGGCCGACCAAATCCGCGACAGTCTGGCGGAGCAGGGCGTAACCCTGGAAGACGGTCCCCAGGGCACCCAGTGGGAATACCAGAGCCAGAGCTGATACACGGCATATAGTCAACGCTAATTCGGAGTCGCTCTGACACCATGACTGATGCAACGACAATCGCAGCAGGTGCGCTGCTGCTTTCCATTCTTATCGTAGTCGGAGGCGGTTTGTTCCGCTTGGGCCGACTTACATCCCAGGTTGACCAGATCGACAAGCGGGTTGAGCGACTTGATGGACGTATTGAACAGGTCGCGCAAGAGGTACATAACGTTCGAGAGGAAATGCGCGCCGATATGAGTAACTTCCGGGAGGAAATGCGCGCCGATATGAACAGCTTCCGGGAGGAAATGCGCGCCGATATGAACAGCTTCCGGGAGGAAATGCGCGCCGATATGCGCGAATTCAGAGAACAAACGCGCGCGGATATGCAGGCGATGCGAGAAGAAATGCGCGATATGCGAGAAGAAATGCGACGCAACCATGAGCAGGTGTTGACGGCCCTGACTGCCCACAGCCACGACGAAACCGGCCAGGCCACGTTCCGCAATCCGCTGTGACCGTTCCCCACCCACTCACCGTGTCCGAAAGCCCCAACCCTGCCCATCCTATCGACTGGCGTGACGTTGGCGACCAACTCGCCCAAATCGTCGGCGAGGAGTACGTGCTCGCCGACCCCGATTCCATCGACCGCTATTCTGCCGACGCTCTCACCCCCTACCGCGCCTACTACGCCGACGCCGCTTTTGACCGTCTGGCGGACATTATCGTCCGACCCGCCGACACTCGGCAGGTCTCACAGGTTGTTGCTCTTGCCCAACAACGCGGCATCCCGGTCATCCCCTACGGCGGCGGCACCGGCGTCATGGGCGGCATTCTCCCCGTCCAGGGCGGCATCATCCTGGACGTTGGCCGGCTCAACCGCCTGCTGAAGGTTGACCCGTCGTCGCTCACTGCCGAGGTAGAGGCCGGCATGGTCCTGCAGGACCTTTACGATGGCCTGAAACCCTACGGCCTGATGCCCGGCCACGACCCCTACAGCGTCCCCATTGCCACCGTCGCCGGAACCATCTCCACCAATGGCGTCGGCTACCGCGCCTCCGCATTCGGCCCCATGGGTGACCAAGTGGTCGCGCTGGAAGTCGTGCTGCCCGACGGCCGAGTTATCGAGACCCGACCCGTGCCCAAGCAGTCCACCGGCCCCAATCTCAACCATCTGTTCATCGGCGCGGAAGGCGTCTTCGGCGTCATCACCCGCGCCACCGTCAAGGTATTCCGCCAGCCCGAGGCCAACGCCTTCGCCACTTGGGAGTTCGCCGATTTCGCCGATGGCTTCGCCGCCGTCTCGGAAATGATGGCGCTGGGCATCCGACCGGCCCTGCTGGACCTGACCGAAGACGATGAGGGCATCTTGCTGCACCTGCTCTTCGAGGGCTACCGCGAGGGCGTTGACGCCGCCTTGGAGAGGACCAAATCGGTTTGCGCAGCGGTCGGCGGCTGGGAAATTGACCCGGAACCCACCCTGGACTACTGGAAACGACGTCACGATTCCGCCCTCAACTATCGCGAGACCGCTTTGGGCCGCCCCCGGACCGAACGCTGGCGACGACAATGGGGGCGCACCTTCGACTATCTCCACATGAGCCTGCCCACCAATAAGGTGCTGGAATACCGTCAGCGCGCCGATGAAATGCTGGCGGCTCGCAGGATCCACGTGGTTGAGTACTGCCTTTGGAGCCGCCCTGAGTTCTTCTCCATGCTGGTGGTGCCGGATGGCGACCGCCGCGTCAACGGTCGCGACGATTACGATGCCGATGTGCGCGCCAACCTGGCCGCCGGCGTGGACGAGGTGCTCACCCTGGCCCAGGACATGGGCGGCGTCATGGAGTACTGCCACGGCGTCGGCATCAAGCTGCATCACTTGCTGGAGCGCGAACTCGGCGCCAACCGCGACGCCATGCGGGACATCAAGCGCGCCCTGGACCCCGCCGGCATAATGAACCCCGGCAAGCTGGCGCTGTAGCGGCCGTCAATCAGCGGCCTTCCAATTCCCGTATCCGCGCTTCGGCAATACGGCGTGACCGCAGAGCCGAGTCAGAGCCATTACGCCTGCCCGATTTCCCAGCCCGTAATATCGTACTATAAGATACTAAATATAGTAAAATATCTGTTGACGCAATACCAATCGAAGCATATCATTAATATAGATAAACAAGGATTGACATTATCCGAACAGGAGGAAAAATAATGGTCACTACCCTGAACCGAGAAACCGAATCCAGCGCCGTTGTGGCCGCTCCGGTCGTTGAGCCCGCCGCGGCCGCTCCCGCCTCCGCTCCGATGGACGTCTCCGCCGTCCCGGAAACCCCGGCTGAGTTGCTCAAGCAGTGGGATGCGCCCCGGCGCCCGTTGCTCCACACGATGATCGCCGCCACGCTGGCTCGCATCTGGGATGCTCTTACCGGCCCCGGCATGACCGATCAGGAACGGCTACGTCGCGACATCGCCGAGCACAACGGTTACGTCCGCGTCCGCGGCCCCCACGTCTAAACCCAGCGCATTCGGATGTAACAACAGGCCCCGCACTTTCGCGGGGCCTGTTGTTTTTCATCCGCCTTCCCCGGTTACAATGTACATAGCACCATATCATCCAACGGTGAATTGCTATGACTCGTCCCAAAGCACTGGTAACCCGCGCTCTCTTGCCCGACGCTATCGACATCATCCGCGTGGCGGCCGATGTTGAGGTGTGGCCTGAGGAGACTCCCCCGTCGGTGTCGGAACTCCACGGCCTCGTGACCGACGCCGACGGCATCCTTACCACCATCATGGACCGGGTGGACGCTGCCCTGCTCGACGCTGCGCCCAACCTGCGTGTCATCAGCCAACTGGCCGTCGGCCTGGATAACGTTGACGTAGCCGAGGCCACCCGACGCGGCATACCCGTTGGGTACACTCCGGGCGTGCTCGCCAAGTCCACCGCCGACCTGGCCTTCGCGCTGCTCCTGGGCGCGGCCCGCCGGACGTCGGAGAGCGAGCGTTGGCTGCGCGGTGGCGGCTGGCAAATCCAGTTCCATCCAACCCACTGGCTGGGGCAGGACGTCCATGAAGCCTGCCTGGGCATCGTCGGCCTGGGTCAGATTGGCCGGGAAATCGCCCGCCGCGCCCGCGGGTTCGACATGGACATCGTGTACCACTCCCGCACCCGGTATCCCGACGCTGAGGCCGAGTACGGCATCCGCTACGCCGAGTTCTCCGACCTGCTGGCCCAGGCCGATTTCGTCATCCTCAGCGTACCGCTCACGCCGGAGACGCACCACCTGATCAGCGGCCCGCAGCTGGTCATGATGAAACCCACCGGCATCCTCATCAACGTCTCGCGCGGCCCCGTAGTGGACCCGGCGGCGCTCTACGAGGCCCTGCGCGACCGACAGATCGCACGGGCCGCCCTGGACGTCACCTCGCCCGAACCCATCGCCCCCGACGACCCGCTGCTCACGCTGGACAATCTGGTCATCACGCCGCACATCGGCAGCGCGGCGCTTCCCACCCGCCTCAACACCATGAAACTCGCCGCCCGCAACCTCGTCGCCGGCTTGCAGGGGGAACCAATGGAGGCGTGCGCTAACCCGGAGGCGCTTGGTTCAACGCCCTAAATCGACAAGAACCCGCCGGCGCTGCTGGCGAGTTCCTTGAATCTCATAAGCATAATCTGGCAAAACCAAACCAGAAGCAGGGAAAGAGGCTATAATCGGGGTGTATGATTGACTTCGTTGCAGCCAACTGGGGCGGTTTGGTCAGCATAACCGGCGTCATAATTTCATTAAAATGAACGAATTAGATAGAATCCTGGATGGACTGATTCAGCGAACAGCTGAGGGCAAACTGACATGGAGCGCTTCCATACGACCGGATAGCTTCATCACGTCGGTAGATGCAATCTCGGTGGTGTTGCGTCAACTCCACGGGCGCACATTCGAATCCTATCGCCTCGAGATACAAGACCGGGAAGAAGGCGCTACGGTAGCAGTCTTGGAATCAGAGAACTCTTCTGATACGGTGCCGGCTGGCCGACGCATAACCCAAGAGCAGGCTCAGCAACTACAGCATCTGTATGACCTAGTCCGCAGTTCCGTCTTAAACGTTGATGAAACTTTGACGAAGTTGGCTGAAGCCCTGGAATCCCGGTAGCGCAAGCACCCCTAAGACGAAAGAACCCCGCCGGCATACACCTGCGGGGTTTTCCATTGGCGATGTTCCGGCCGACTAGCCCGGATTGTGCCGCTCCACGAACTCTACGATACGCGAATCCAGGCCGCCCTTCTGGTCATCCAGGACGCCGGCGTCGGCGTATGCCACCGCCAGATGCGCGTCACGTTGGATGTCTTCCCAGTCGGTCTCCAGCTCGAACTCGTCTCTCAGCTCTTCAAACAGCGCATCCAGCGAATTCTTGTCGAACATATCGGTTTGTTACCTCCTCCGGTTTGTCAGCGGCCTTGCGGTTCCCCTGCCACCGCCGACGATAATCGTGCCGACCGCCCGGATCGCGGGCCTCTCCAGTGTGCGGACGGCCAGCCAGTAACGACTATGGCAGCGCACGCTATCTTACTCCCATTCAACGCCGCCGGCAAGCATTTGCGAATCCTACACGTACCCAGTTTGTCACTGCGAGCGTCCGCCATAGGCGGATGGCAATTTCGTTCTCAGGATGAGCGGGTATGGGTGTCGCCGGAAGTTCGTCTGCTGCCCCGCGTGTTCGCCCAGTACGCTACCACGATCAGCGCCGGCATCGCCAGTATGATGATCCCGATGATGATGACCACCGTAAGCTCGGTGAACCCCAGCGTCCCCAGCAGGATGTGGCTCAGGGCGGTCATGATCCATCCCAGCAGCGTCGGGTCCGCCTCCCCGTGGTGGAGGCCCGCTGCCAGAATGATACTCAAAACGGCGTCTATCATGCTGCCACCGTTAACAAACCGGGCATTTGCGGAGTTAATCCGTCATTCCTGCGAAAGCAGGAATCCAGCGCCGTGCTCAACAAAGACTTCTGGATTCCCGCCGGCGCGGGAATGACGGTATTTTCGGCGGGGCTAGTACGCGCGCGGGCCGGCCCCCGCCGTTGCCAGTTGGGGACTGCCATCGGCGGGCAGGCTGTTGTACCGCCCCGAATACTGGTACTCGTTGATGCTGAAGGCCATGATCGTCGCCGGAATCAGCGTCAAGCCGGCAATCAGGAACGGCCAGAAGTAGCTCTCGTTGAACCAGACGTAGGCATAACCGGCGAACTGGATGCTGAAGAACGAGCCGATCTGATGTGCGAAGAACACCCATCCGCTGATGGTCCCCAGCGCCCGGAACCCGTACACGTCCGCCGTCAGCGTGGAGGTCAGCGGCACGCTGGCCACCCACGACATGCCCGACAGCAGCGCGAACATGATCAGCCCCAGCATTCCGTAGCCGAACAGCGGCAGGAACACCAGGCACATGAACGCCACTCCGCGCGTGGCGTACACCACCGCCAGCACGTTCTTGCGCCGGATCCGGTCGCCCAAGAATCCGGTGATGATGACGCCGGCCGCGTTCAGCCCCGTCATGATGCCGAAGATCAGGCCGGCGAAAACCTTCTCGTCCCAAACGCCGCCCAGGAAGTTTACTTGGGCCGGCAGCACGTCCTCGGCATACGGGATGAAGTGGATGCTGAGCAGCCCGGTGGTTATGCCGCACACCACGTACGCGCCCGACAGTTGCCACATCGGGGCCGTCTTGAAGCACTTGCGCCAGCTATCCACCTCGTAGGCTCCCGTCGCACGAGGAGCCGGCGCGGACCCCGCCGGAGTGTCCTCGGGGTTGGGGTCGCCGTCGGGGTTAAGGCCCATCTCCGCCGGGCTCGGCCGCAGGAAGAACACCGCCAGCGGCGCGGCCGCGAACACGACCACCATGCCCAGCAGGAACCACACCGTCCGCCAGCCCACCAGCACCGAGTCGCCCCACGCGATGCCGGACGAGTCGATGACGCCCATCAGGTACGCGGCGAAGGGTATGGTGAGCAAGCCGCCGATGGACGTGCCGCACGACGCCAGCGCCGCGGCCTTGCTGCGCTTGCGCTGGAACCATCGCACCACCAGCGCCAGCATGTTTGTGATCGACGCCGCGCTGAGGCACGTGTTCACTATTATTGAGAACACCGCGATGAACCACAGCAGGTCCAGGGGTATGTTCACGAATCCCAGGGGCAGTGTGGCGTCAAGGTCCCGAATGAACGCCAGGCTCATGATGGCCAGGCCCATGATTACCAGGCCGAACCCGAACACTTTGCGCGGCCCGTACTTGTCGAACAGCGCCCCCATGATCGGCTGCATCGCCCCGTTGATGAGGAATCCGACCGAACCCACCCAGGAGATGTCGGCGCGGTTCCAGCCGAAGGTCGGCTCCATCTCCGTTACGAACAGGCCGAACCCCTGCCGTCCCGGTATGGACAGGAACGCCACAAAAAAGCAGGTGGCGACGATGTACCAGCCGAAGTACAGCGAGCCGCCCACCTGGGCTGCGGATTTGGTAGTCATAAGCCCCCTTGCTGCGCCGGTTCCGCACTAAATCGTCGGCAACCGCCGCGCATCGTGCCATCATAGCAGGCCGCCGCCCCAACCGCCACCGCCACCCGACGCCACTCTGGTATGATGTACCCAATCCCACGCCGGCGCGCTCGCCCGACCCACGAGGTACTCCATGACCTCCGCTAAAACCATCGCCGGAAAACCCCAACCGCCGGTCTCCTTCCGCCTGCCCGACATTCCCCAACGTGAGCCCGACGAAGTGACCCAGTTCAACCAACTGGCCAAGACCGGCCACGCCCACCACCTCATCCAGCACCTGGGCAATCTCGAAACTACTCTGGTGACGGCCGACCGCTGGATTATCGTCGAACCGGGCTCTTTCCGGGACCTGGCCCGTTATCCCGACCTGCTCATTGCTTTTGACGTGGACCCGGAGTTGTACGAGGCCAGCAACGGTTACATCATCTCGGAGCAGGGCAAGCCGCCGGACTTTGTGCTGGAGGTGGCCTCGCGGAGCACGGCGGACACCGACACCGGGGCGAAGCGGGAGGACTACGCCAGGATGCTGATACCGGAGTACTGGCGGTTTGACGAGACTGGGGAGCATCACGGGGCGCGGCTGGCCGGGGATCGTTTGGTGGATAACGTGTACGAGCCGATGCCTATAGACGAGTTGCCGGATGATGTAATGCAGGGATACAGTCCGGCGTTGAACCTGCTGCTGCGCTGGGAGCACGGGGCGCTGGCGTTTTATGACCCGGCGACGGAGCGGCACATAGTAACCTATGACGACTTGCAGGTCCGCGCCGAAACGGCCGAAGCCCGTGCCGAAAGGGCCGAGGCCCGCGCCAACGCCGCCGAAGCCCGCATCCGCCAGCTGGAAGCGCAACTCCGCCGGCAAAACCCCTGATCTGACCATCCGATTCCTCGGCAGCCATGTCCGCTAGACGGTATCCCAGAACTCCCTCTGGCATCGTTTCCCTTATCGTTGCGGCCCTCTCCGCCTGCCTGATTCTTCTCGCCTGCGCCCCTGCCGGCCAGCGTTCCGACGACGCGGAAAGCACTCTGACCGTATTCGCCGCCGCGTCGCTGGCCGAGTCGTTCCAGGCCCTGGCTACTGCCTTTGAGGACGACCATCCCGACGTCCGGGTCGCTTTCAACTTCGCTGGCAGCCAGACTTTGCGGACACAGCTGGAACACGGCGCGGAGGCCGACGTGTTCGCCTCCGCCAACTGGCAGCACATGGCCCAGGTCAATGAGTCCGGCCTGCTGGTCAACGTGCCGGAGTATTTCGCCGCCAACCGCCTGGCCGTCGCCGTGCCCGTGGAATCCGACGCGGTGCAAGCCCTGGCCGACCTCGCCCGTCCCGGCGTCAGCATCGCCATTGCCGCCGAGGAGGTGCCGGCCGGCGCGTACACCCGCGAGTCGCTGGATCTACTGGCCGCATCCGACGCTTTTCCCGGCGATTACGCATCCGCCGTGCTGTCCAACGTAGTGACCAACGAGACCAGTGTGCGCGGGGTGGCGCAAAAGGTAGCCCTGGGTGAGGTGGACGCCGGCATCGTGTACGAGACCGACGCGCTGGCGGCGCAGTACGCCCATGCCATCCGAACGCTGGAGATTCCGTTACAGTTCAATCCGGGGGCCCAGTACCCCATCGCCGCCTTGTCCACCACCGACGAGATTGAAACCGCCCTGGAGTTCATCAAGTTCGTTCAAGGCGATTCCGGCCAGGCCATCCTGCGGGAGCACGGGTTCGTCCCGCCGGCCAACATCACCTGCCCATGCCACGCGGGTGAATCCCGCTCATCTTGAGCCTGTCGAAGGATGCCCCGCCTGACCTGGGAGATTCGACGTATGTTCCTGTCGTCGGGCAACGGCAATCGCGGCGCGGCGTTGGGCGCGCTGGCCCCGGCGGGGGTGGCGGCCACCGTCCTCTACGTGTTGTTCATCGGCCTGCCCATCCTGGCGCTGTTGGTGCGGGCCGGCCAGGAGGAGGGATTCCTGGCCGGGCTGACCGGCCCCCTGGTGCTGCAAGCCCTGCGCCTCACGGTGGTCACCAGCGTCGTCAGCCTGGTCATCGTGGTGGTGGTCGGCACGCCCTTCGCCCTGCTGCTGGCCCGGCAGGGGCCAACCAGCCGGCTGCTGCGTATCATCGACACGTTTGTGGAGTTGCCCATCGTGCTGCCGCCCGTTGTGGCCGGCGTCGCCATGCTGATGGCCTTCGGACGCAACGGCTTGCTGGGGCCGGTCCTGGCATCCGTGGGCGTCACGATCCCGTTCACCACCGTGGCCGTCATGTTCGCCCAGATTTTCGTGGCCGCGCCCTTCTACATCCGGGCCGCCCGCATCGGGTTCGCCGGCGTGGACCCGGCATACGAGGAGGTTTCGCAGACCCTGGGCGTCTCGCCCTGGCAAACCTTCTGGCGGTTGACCCTGCCCATGGCGCGGCCATCTTTGCTGACAGGGGCGACGCTGGCCTGGGCCCGGGCCGTGTCGGAGTTTGGCGCAACCATCATGTTCGCCGGCAACCTGACCGGACGCACCCAAACGATGCCGCTGGCCATAATGACCACCATGGAATCCAGCCTCGGCGCCGCCCTGGCCCTGGCCGCCCTGATGCTGGTCATGTCGGCCCTGTCCCTGGCGCTGCTGAGTTTCCTGCTGCGGCGTCGGGCGGAGACGTCGCCATGAACAACGCTGCGGTTAGGGGCCAATTCAGCGTCAGCATCGGCGGCTTCAGTGTCGAGATCACCTTCGCCGTGGATGCCGGCAAGGTGCTGGTGCTGTTCGGCCCGTCCGGGGCCGGCAAGACCACCGCTCTGCGCACCATCGCCGGCCTGGTTCGGCCCGAATCCGGTCGCATCGAAATCGCCGGCCGCGCCGTGTTCGCCGATAACGACGGCGAGCCGCCCTGCTGGGAGCCGCCCCATCGTCGCGGCGTCGGCTACGTAACCCAGCAGAACCACCTGTTTCCGCACTTGACGGTGGCGGAGAACATCGCCTACGGCCTGCCCGAACGACGCGGCGACGCGGCGCGCCGGCGGGTATTCCACCTCATTGACCGTCTGCAACTGGCAGGGCTGGAGGACCGGCGGGTCTCGCAACTCTCGGGCGGGCAGCAGCAACGCACGGCATTGGCCCGCGCGCTGGCCCCGTCGCCCGACCTGCTGCTGCTGGACGAGCCGTTCAGCTCGCTGGACATGGAATTGCGCCGCACTCTCGGATCCGAACTGCGCGCTACCGTCCGGGAACTCAACATCCCGGTGATATTGGTCACCCACAGCCGGGAGGAAGCCCTGGCCCTGGGCGACGCGGTGCAGATCATCGATGCCGGCCGGGTTGTCGCGGAAGGGCCGCCGCTGCATGTGCTGGAGCAGCCGGGCCAGGGTCGGGTCGCCCGGCTGGTGGGCGTGGAGAACCTGCTCCGAATGCGGGTCGCCGCCCGCCTGCCTCAGGACGGCACCATGGTATGCCAGGCCGGCGAACGCGCCCTGGAAACACCGCTGGCCGATGGCTGCGCCGTCGGCGATGCCGTAACCGTGGGCATCCGCGCCTCCGACATCATCCTTGCCGCCGGCCCACTGCCCCAGTCGTCGGCCCGCAACACCTGGGCCGGCGTGGTGTCCGCCGTCGAGCTGCGCCCGCCCGGTTACGAGGTGGCGCTGGACTGCGCCGGAACCGTCTTGCGCTGCCACATCACCGGCGCATCGTTGGACGCCATGGGCATCGCCGCCGGCCAACCGCTGTGGGCCATCTTCAAAGCCTCCTCCTGTTTCCTGCTCACCGAGTGAGCCTTCAAATCAGCAGCCCTTGCCACACCGCCAAAAGCGTGGCAATCTCACCAGTCGGCATATTTGCAACAACCGGGAGGAGGATTATCACGGATGGCCGGATATAAAGGGATTCTGTTTGACATGGACGGCGTGCTGGTGGACAGCGAGCCTCTGTTCCACAAGGCGGTCAACGTTATGGTTGAGCGCTGCGGCGCCGCCCCCATCACCGAGGAAGAAAACAACCGTTACCTACTGGGAACCACCGTCGAGGAGACCTGGATTCGGGTCAAGGAACTGCGCGACGTTCCGCAAACGCCGGCGGAACTGCTGGCCGGATACAACGAGGTGGTGAAAGAAGTGCTGCGTTCCGACCTGATCCCTCGCCCCGGCGTGCGCGACCTGATCGCCGAGGCCCAGCGACGCAGCCTGCCCGTCGCCGTGGCGTCGTCATCGCTCCGAGAGTGGGTCAACCTCAAGCTGTCCGTGATCGGGTTGACCGACGCTTTCCCCGTCCGGCTGGGCGGCGATGACATCGAGAACGGCAAACCGGCGCCCGACATCTACATTAAAGCGGCCCGCCTCATCGGCCTGGAAGCCTCCGAGTGCATCGCCATCGAGGATTCGCCCATCGGACTCGCCGCGGCCTCCGCTTCCGGCGCCTACACCGTCTGCACCCTCACCGACTCAACCCGCCACCTGGACCTGTCCGCCGCCCACGTCATCCTCGAAAACCTGGAGGAATTCGACTACAGCCTGCTTGCAGACGGCCGTTAACCCCGTCGCCGCCGGCGCAGCCCCGGTATTCCGGGGAACGCGCCTTCCTGCAACACCCATTGCAGCCGCTGCATCAAGGCCCGCGCTTCCTCGGCGTCCAGCAACGTCAGCAGTTCGGCCACCTCGCCGGTGGGCGCAAGCAGTTGGCCGCAGAGCCGGCGCAGGGGTTCCAGCAATCGTTCCGGTATGGGTTCCTCGCCGAAGTCCCAGATGACCGTGCGGATCTTGGTATCGGCGTGGAACGTCAGCCCCTGGTCGATGCCCCACAGCTTGCCGTCGTAGCCCCGCAGCACGTGGTTGGCCTTGCGGTCGGTGTTGTTGGCGACCAGGTCGAAGCAGCAAATCATCCTGAGTTGGTCGGCGTCGGATTCGTCCAGGCTGTCCCTGGAGATGGTGTAGTAGTTCTCCTTGGGGTCGTGATCGACGAAAAGCTGGGCCGAACCGATGCCATGCGGGCCGTCGCGAATCACGGTCAGGGGGATGAAGTCCCAGCCCAGTATTCGGCTCAGCAGGTACGCCGCGCATTCCCGCTTGAACAGGGTCCCGCTGGGAAAGTCCCACAGGGGGATTTCGCCTTTGCGCGGCTTGTAGATAGCGTGGCCCTGCCGTCCGTCCAGTTCCAGCTCAGCCAGGAACGTGTAATTGGAGCCGTGCGGCGTCAGCTCCCAACTGAGGAACTCGCCGCGGGACAACAGATCAAGGTCGGAAGGTTCGGCTCCGGACACGAGCATACAACGCCGGCGTTCCGGCTAGCCGGTTTCAAATACCGCGTGGCCATTGGCGCGGACGCATTGGTGGCCGTCCGGGTCAATGGGCGCGCCGCATAGGAAACACGGAGGACGGCCAGAGGCGCAGATACGCAACGCCTCGTTCGCCAGGTCGGAACACTGGGCCATGGTCATCCAGAAACTGACCGAGGTTTGCGCTCCGGCATCCGGATCGTCCTCATCACCTTCAAACGCATGGAGAACGAAGCAGTTGGCGTCCTGGTCATACTGCAACTGCATCTGGCGCGCGTGGAAGTCCTGCTCCAGCGGATCGCCGCTCCACGGAGCCTCGCCGGGGGCGCTGTCCTTGGATTGAGCATCCTCGCCCAGTTGCTTCACTGCCTGTTGCAGATACAGGCCCAACTGGAAAAGCTGTTCCTTTTCCAGCCAGATGTAAGACTGCGCTCGTCCGGCCTCGGCAACCAGTCGAAAGGTGCGCCGTCCGGGCCGACCGAAGGTTTCCGCCGTCACGGACTGCGCCGCGCCAAGCTTGTAACGTGCTTCCCGCTCTGCCATGTCGCTATGATAGTCGGCAACCCACAGGCTGGCAAGGGCCGCCTAGCTGCCGGATGAGCCGCTGCGGGCGCTGGGCGGCGGCTCTATGAATGGCTCACCCTTGGCCTCGGCCTCTACCCTGCGCCGGTTCCACTCCTCCCATTCGGCGTTGGCCTCCGCGCGGCCTGCCGCGTGGCCTGCCGCGTGGCCTTTCTCTGTAACTTCCCGTCGCTTTCTTTCCATGTACAACCAGCCGAAAACCATAACCACTCCTTCCACGACCATCGGGCTGGCCAGCGCCCAGAACACAGCGGCCCGCGTCGTATCTTCCATTATCAACGATGGCGCTTGACGCCAACTCGGATTGTCTCCATCAAAGACGTGGATGTAGGTGTAAAAGATCAACGTGGCAACGAAACAGACGCTGAACATCCAGAAATGCGGCCTGACTCGTTCCGCAGGCACGCCCAGGAAAGACACCCATTGTCGTTCGTCGCCGCTCCTCTCCCTCTGGTTCATATGCTACTCACCCCGGATGCTCTCCGCAAGTAATCGTTCAGCCCAACCCCCGGGCGCGATACTGCAACGCCTCCGCCAGGTGCGCCGGACCAATCTGCTCCGCCCCGGCCAGGTCGGCTATCGTCTGCGCCACCTTGACCACCCTATGCAATGCCCGCGCCGATAGATCCAGCGTTTGCGACGCCCGCTGCAATAGAGCCTCGGAGTCATCCTGCAAAGCGCAGTACTCCCAGATCTTCGAGCCGGCCATCTCCGCATTGGATAGGGCGGCCGTTTCAGCATCCTTGTTGAACCGTCGTTCCTGAACCACCCGCGCCGCCGCAACCCGCTCACGCACCGCCTCCGATGGTTCGGCCACTGCCTGCGCCAGCAGGCTGTCGTACTCCACCGGCGGCACCTCTACGAAAATATCGATGCGTTCCAGCAGCGGCCCGCTGATCCTGCGCTGGTAGCGCGCCACCGCCGACGGGCTGCACACGCACTGCTTGCGCGGATGCGTGGCGTACCCGCAGGGACACGGATTCATTGCCGCCACCAGCATGAAGCTGGCCGGATACGTCGCCGTCCCGCTCACCCTGGTGATGGTCACCGTCTTGTCCTCCAGCGGTTGACGCAGCGATTCTAGCAACGCGTGCCCGAACTCCGGCAACTCGTCTAGGAAAAGCACTCCTCGATGGCTCAGCGTGATCTCGCCGGGGCGCAGCATCCGGCCGCCGCCGACCAGGCCGGCGTTGGAGATGGTGTAGTGCGGGGCGCGGAAGGGTCGCTGGGCGATCAGCGGGCTGTCCGGCGGCAAGTTCCCGCTCACGCTGTAAATCTTGGTTACCTCCAACGCTTCGTCGGGCGTCAGGTACGGCAGGATCCCCGGCAGCGCTCGCGCAAGCAGCGTCTTGCCGGAGCCGGGCGGTCCGCTGAACAGGATGTTGTGGAACCCGGCGGCGGCGACTTCCAGCGCGCGCTTGGCGTGGTCCTGTCCTCGGATGTGGCAAAGATCGGCACTGTCGGGCGGGTTGCGGTTCCCGTTGAGATACACGCCGCTGTACGGGAACGGCTCTATCGCCGTCTCACCCTGCAAGTGGGCCAGCAATTGCGCTAGCGTCGCCACCGGATAGACCTGCATCCCATCGACCAGCGCCGCCTCCGCCGCGTCCACCGCCGGCACGTACACCGCGCGGATCCCCTGCTCCCGGGCGACCCAGACCATGGGCAGGATGCCGGCGGTGTGCCGCAACCCGCCGTCCAGCGACAGCTCACCCAGGAATATCGTCGGTTCGTCGGGGGGCGGCGCTTGTCCGGTGCTGAACAGGATTCCCGCCGCGATGGGCAGGTCGTAGGCCGGCCCTGCCTTCTTCAAATCCGCCGGCGCCAGGTTCACGGTGATCCGGCGCATGGGAAACTCGCAGCCGCTGTTGCGCAGGGCAGCCCGCACCCGTTCCTTGGCCTCCTGCACCGCGGTATCCGGCAGCCCCACAATGTGAAACGCTGGCAGACCCGGCGAAATATCCGTCTCCGCCTGTATGATCTGACCGTCCAACCCGACCACCGCGCAAGTTTGAGCTGTTGCCAACATATCGACTCCTTGTACGTCCTCGCGAACCGCATAGCGAACAAATTTTCCGAATTTATACCATACAGAACGTAAGAGCGCAATAGCGGCGCTGTCTCGCAAAAATAGTTCAATTTTTGAGCGCTCTCCTTGCAAGGCAAGGCGCGGAGTCAAGCGGGGTCAAATTGCCGGATTTCCGGTATATTGTCCAAAACGCCGTTCGTAGAATGGATCAATGGCTACGATTACCGGCAGCGCCCATTCGGAAAGAAAGACAAGTGTAATGACACCAGAACGTCGAACGCGAGAAAATATCACTCGCATGATTGAGGCCGCCGGTTGGAATTACCGTGAAGAAGCGCTCACTGGCCGCCGCAGCGGAACAGGCTTCGCGGACTACCTGGGGTTTGACGGCGGGGGCCAAGCCGTCGCGTTGCTGGAAGCGAAGCGCGCCGAGATACCGCCGTTGTCCGGCAAGGAGCAGGCGCGTGAATACGCCATCAGCATCGGCGTCAGGCATGTGTTTCTGTCCAACGGCGACCTGCACTATCACTGGGTGACCGACTCGGGCAACCCGACCCGCATCATGGCCTTGCCGAGACTGGACGAACTTGACAAGATCGGGCAGCAGGCAGTCGCTGACCGCTCTCCCCTGTGGGACACACCGGTGGGCGAAAACTTCCTGCGGACGCGAGCCATGCGGCCCTACCAACTGGCAGCCGTCAGAGCAGTGCAGGCATCCGCCAAAGCGGGACGCCAGGGTTTCCTCCTGGAGATGGCGACCGGAACCGGCAAGACTACGGTAGCGGCTGCAATTTGCCGGCTGTACCTCCAAGCTGGCGTCGCTGAACGGATCCTTTTCCTCGTGGACCGCGACGAACTTTACCAGCAAGCCGTATCAGACTTGGATCGGGCGCTCGAAGGCCAATACCGGGTGGTTGGGTACCGCGACCGTGATGATGACTGGTCGGCTCCCATCATGGTCGCCACCGTTCAGGCCATCAATGCCGCCACCAGCCACGGCGAGCCGATCCCGCCGGAATGGTTCCAACTGATCGTCTCTGACGAGGCCCACCGCAGCATCAGCGGCCCCAGGCACCGGGACGTGTTCGACGCCTTCAACTGCGACAAGGTCGGACTGACGGCGACGCCTCGGCAGTACCTCACGGTCGGCGACCCTGACGACGCAGCGTCCGCCGCCGGACGGGAAGCGCGCAGTTTGCGAGATACTTACTACGCATTTGGCCTGACGCCTGGGGAACCGACCTTCGAGTACCCCATGGATCGGGCCGCCGCCGACGGGTATTTGGTGATGCCCCACGCCCTTGACGTGAGGACCGACGTTACCGCCCAGCTGATGTCCGACGACGGGTTTCAGGTGACGGTCGAGGACTATGAGACGGGCGAGGACGTCAGCCTCGAATTTCACGAGAAGGACTACGGCCGCACGTTCCTGTCGCCAGGCACCAACCGCGAATTTGCCGAGCGTTACATCGACCTGGCCCTGCGCGAGCCGGAGACCAACATCATCGGCAAAGGCATCATCTACTGCGTGAACCGTGCGCAAGCCGCGCAGTTGACAAATGAGCTCAACAAGGTCGCCGAAGAACGGTGGCCGGGAAAGTACCGATCAGATTTCGCGGTGCAGATCACTCACGACGTGGACCGCGCCACCGAAATGGGGCGGGCCTTTGCCAATCAGGACGGCCTGAACGGTTCGGATTCGACCAACCCCGGCTACAAAACTGACAAAACCCGGGTGTGCGTAACCGTCGCCATGATGACCACCGGTTATGACTGCCCCGACCTGCTGAACCTGGGGTTTTGCCGCCCGGTCAAATCTCCCACGGACTACATCCAAATGAAAGGCCGCGGCGCTCGAAGGTATGACTACAGCGAAAACTTCACTGACCAACTGGTCAGGGACCGGGTTGGCGCGCGTCCCAAAGAGCAGTTCCGCATCATCGACTACTTTGGCGTATGCGAGTACTTCGGCGAGGGCCGCCTGTACGACGACGAACCGCTGAAAGCTCCGCAAGGCTCACCGGGCGGTACAACCGGCGCATCTCCCGGGCCCGCAACTCCCCGGCTGGCGTACATCCGCCACGGCAGAGACCAAACCGAGTCCATCACCGGGCTGTCCATGACCGCCGACGGCGCCATCACTGCCCGCTCCACCATACTGGAGCAGCGTGAAGCCTACAACACAACGCTGGCGCAAGCATTTGAGACCTACCTGGAGCTGCATCCAATTACAGACCCCTACCAGCGGGAAAACGCTCAACGGCTGTTCGAAGCGTACGCCACTGACGAGGCAACCCGCCGCGCCATCGACAGCCGTGAATACAGCGCCCTCGGCAACGCCATCACCATCAGGCAGTACGCCCAGGTGCCGCCGGAACACCGGGAGGCGATACCGGATTACGTCAGAAACCTGGACTGGCGGGCTGCCTAGCCCCCGCGGAGAACCCCAACCATGCTGAGCAACGACACCAGGAAAATCATCGACGACGCCCGGAACACGCTGGTCGGCCAGATACCAGTTCCCATGATGCAGTGCCAGCAGATTACCCTGGCCCTGACCTACAAGTTTATGAGCGACGACGATGAGCAGGCCGCGACGCTGGGCGGCCAACGCCACTACTTCGCCGGCGACCTGGAAAAGTACGACTGGACCAACGTGATGAGCCGCCGGCTGGACGACGCCCAACGCAGCGAACTCTATCGCGCCGGCCTCAGCGCGCTGCGCGAGTCGGAGACCATGCCGGCCGTGTTCCGCGAGATCTTCAAGGACGCCGTGGTTCCCTACGGCGACCACCGGACGCTGGCGCTCTTTCTGAACACCATGGACCGCATGGTGTACGACGACAGCGAGAAGCTGGGCGACGCTTACGAGTACCTGCTGAAAACCGCCGAGGCGCAGGCCGACGCCGGCCAGTTCCGCACTCCCCGCCACATCATCGACTTCATCGTGAACATCATCAACCCACAGAAGCACGAGGTAATCATTGACCCGGCCTGCGGCACCGCCGGATTCCTGGTGTCGGCCTACCAGCACGTCAAAAGCCGGCACGAGTTGCCGGGCGGCGGCACCACGCTGTCCACTCCCGACCTCACCCGGCTCGCCGACAACCTGAAGGGTTACGACATTTCGCCCGAAATGACGAAACTGGCCATGGCCAATATGTACCTGCACACGCAGAACAAGGCCCCCAACATCTCCAACTACGATACGCTGACCAGTACGGACCACTGGAACGAGTACGCCGACGTCATGCTTGCCAACCCGCCGTTCATGACGCCGAAGGGCGGCATCAAGCCCCACAGCAGGTTTCGGGTTCCCGCGAGGCGGGCGGAAGTGCTGTTTGTAGATTACATCGCGTCGCATCTGAACGAGCACGGGCGGGCCGGCATCATCGTGCCGGAGGGCATCATCTTCCAAAGCCAGAACGCTTACCGGCAGTTGCGGCGTTTCCTGCTGGACGAGAGCCTGGTGGCGGTAATCTCCCTGCCCGGCGGCGTGTTCAACCCCTACAGCGGCGTCAAGACGTCCATCCTGATACTGGACAAGGTGCTGGCGCCGAAAACGGACCACGTAGCCTTCTTCAAAGTTGAGAACGACGGCTACGACCTGGGTGCTCAACGCCGCCCCATCAGCCAGGATGACCTGCCCGCCGTCGCTGACGATATCGCCGAGTACCTGCGGCGGCTTCGAGAGTGCGATGCCCCCAGCGAATACAAGCCCACGCTGGGCTGTGTAGTAGCCAAGGGTGAAATTGCCGCCGACAGCGGGTACAACCTGAGCGGCGAGCGGTACAGTCGGACCACAGGAACCTCGACGATTCATCCAATGGTGAAGTTGGGTACGCCAGGATTGTTTGACGTAGTTAGCGGTGGTACTCCCAAGTCAGATGTTCCCGAGTATTGGAATGGCGGGATTAGCTGGATAACACTGGTGGACTTGCCGCCCGAAGATCTAATCACGGAGATCACCGAGACTGAGCGCACCATAACCGAAGCGGGCCTAGCGCACTCGGCTGCTAAAGTCATCCCGCCCAACTCGGTGGTGGTGTCGTCCAGGGCGACCATCGGTCGTGTCGGGGTCAACCGCATCCCCTTGGCCACCAACCAGGGTTTCAAGAACATTGTAATTGCAGACACCAGCCGAGCGATGGCTGAGTACGTAGCTTTGGCAGTTACCGCGCTGGTGCCCGAAATGCAGGCAAAGGCCAGTGGTGCGACTTACAAAGAGATCACAAAGACCAAATTTGCTGACTTGGAAATCCCCCTGCCGCCGCTGGAAGTGCAGCGCGAGATCGTCGCCGAGATTGAGGGCTACCAGCGGGTGATAGACGGCGCGCGTGCGGTGGTTGACAACTGGCGTCCGCGGATTGCGATTGACCCGGAGTGGCCGCTGGCGGGCATCTCGGACTTGATTGCGAGCACCCCGTATAGCTTCAAAGCAGGTCCGTTCGGTTCTGCTCTGAAGAAAGACTGTTACGTCCCCGTTGGGTACAAGGTATATGGTCAAGAACAAGTGATACGTGGGGACGCTTACTTTGGTGATTACTACATCGACGACGAGAAATACCGGGAGTTGGAGAATTGCAAGGTTCAAACTGGTGATGTGTTGGTCAGTTTGGTCGGAACGTACGGGAAGACTTTGATCGTTCCGGATGACCATGAGCCAGGCGTCATCAATCCGCGCTTGGTCAAGATCACGTTGGATCCGCAGAAGATGACACCCGAATTTTTCGCGCACCTTTTCGCTCAGGACTTTACTGTCTCCCAGATGCACGCTGTGTCGCATGGGGGAACGATGAATATTCTCAGTATGCAGACCTTGAAAACGTTGCGGATTCCCCTGCCGCCGCTGGCAACCCAGCAGGCCATCGTAGCCGAGATCGAGGCGGAGCAGGCGTTGGTCTCCGCCAACCGCGAGCTGGCGCAGCGGATGGAGGCCCGCATCGCGGCGGCAGTGGGGCAGGCGTGGGGCGGCGGCTGAGAGATTGCGAACCGAAGTTCCGTTTGTTACAATTGCCCAAAACGTGATACTAATTACCGCCCTTTCAGTGGATCGCCCAATGTCGCCCAACTTCGTACAGGAGCAGCTGTCCCTGTCCTACGTGCGGTCTGTAATATTCCGCACAGGCTTCAACTTGGCTGTCTGGACCGTTGACGAACATGGAGTTGACGGAACGATTCGTCGTCCTTCCAGAGGTGTAAATCGGATTGATTTTCAACTCAAATCGACCACCCGCTATACGGTTTCCGGCGGCGACATCCGCTATGACCTCCGTGTAGAGGACTATAATCGGCTGATTTTAGATGATGACCTACCGCGTGTGCTAATATTATTTATCATGCCAGATGATGCAGATGAATGGCTGGCTCAAAGTGAGGACGAACTTTGCCTGCGTAAATGCGCTTACTGGGTTCCGCTAATGGGCTTGCCGGTCTCATCCAACTCGTCAACCGTCCGAGTTTCAGTTCCTTTGACAAACGTGTTTGACCAAAATGGGTTGCATGACATGTTCCGACAGTTGATTGGGTAACGGAGTTTTGCGATGGACGTGCAAATCAGGGATGCGGCAGCATTGCGGCGGGTGTCCCCGGATCGGTTGCGCGCTTACCTCCAAACTCACGATTGGGTCCAGGAGGATGTCTGGCGTGATCGAATTATGGTGTGGTCTGCCACGCGCGGGGAGCAAGTCAACGAGATATTGATACCGCTGCGCGAGCAATCCGACGCTTATGCCGTGCGGATTTCCGAGGCAGTGGCGCTCCTCTCAGAAATTGAGGAACGTTCTCAGTTGGAGATCTATTACGACTTGGTCGGCGCCGGCGCCGACGTCATCCGGTTGCGGCCTTTGAACGGCGTCGGGCAATCCGGCTGGACTCTCGGCGACAGTGTGGAATTTCTCACCAGGGCGCGCGACCTGATGGCAGCCGCGGCGCGCGCTGCCGAGCATCCGGGGCAGGCGGTGTATCGCGGACGTGCCAGCGGCCAGGTTACCGACTACGTGCGGAGCGTGCGGCCACTGCCCGGATATGAAGCCGGTCCTGAGCTGACCCTGCATTCGGAAGTGCCGACCGGCTACGGGGTGCAAGAGGATCTGGGCGACGCCTTCCGCGCTCCTTTCCCTCGGCAGGCTACCATCGCCCTGCACAACGGATTGCGAGAAGCAGACCGAACGGCGGCAGCGGTGATTAGCGGAAAAGCCATAGCGGACGTGTTTGATGCAGCCCCATCGCAAGGAGTCAGCGCCAATTTTTGCGACGCGGTAGCGGATTTGGCTCGCCGGGGCCACGGTATTGGAGTCAGCCTTTCATGGGCAGCAGTACGGCCTGCGGATGCTCACCATGGGGAATTCCAATTTGCTGAGAGCACAGCGGATGTTTTCACTCAAGGGGCGCAGTTGCTGCGCCAAAACAGCCCATTTACCGATGCCCATGTCGTCGGCGAGATTGTTGGATTGGATCGCCAACGTCGGGAGGAGTTCGATGGTCATTCCGTAGTGGTATGCGAACTTGACGATCGCCCGGTAGCATTACAGGTGCAGTTCCAAAGCGCGGATTATGATGAGGTATGGCGAGCCTTTCGGGATGGGATCCAAATCAGCATAGACGGCGATATTTACCGCGAAGGCCGAAGATACATATTGCGAAATCCTCACAACTTCGCCGGCGCTTACCCAATCCTCTGACCGCCGCTTACGCCCGCAGTTGGCGCATCAACCTGTCGGCTGAATCAGTCGAGTAACGCAAATCTCCAGACAAGATTAAAGAATACGTATCGCTACTTGACAGATTCGGGGCTGCCGGTACTTACAAGTGATCTATGCGGGCCGCCATCTTTGCCATCCCTGCCAACCTAATCTATACTCAATACATGGACATACAGTTTGAAATCGGCGACCCCTCCCGACCTCGCGGCCACGCCCTGCTCTACTTCCGCGTGGACACCGAACCCGACCACGTGTACGGCACCTACATCGTCACCCTGCCCATCACCGCCGACCTCACCAAGTACGTGCCGCCATTCCTGGCCGCCCACCTGGGCAGCGGCGACACCGGCCCCCTGGCCAACTTCGCCGCCTTCGCCATGCCGCCCATGTCCGAGCTCGTCGAGGGCGGCTACGACCGGCTGGTCCAGCTTGCCAACCTGCGCAACGACGATCTGGTTTATGGCGGCAGCATGTTCTCCTATGACCTGCCCCGCATGATGGAATCCGTCGCCAGCGCCGTGCAGGAATACTCCGATGCCTGGAACGAGGCGGCCGGCGTTTCCCCGTCCATCCCCGCCGATGACGCTGCCATCGCCCTGGGCGCTCCCGGCCAGCCCGCCGGCGCGTCCGACCCCGACGACGGCGACACCCAGGGCCTCGGCGTCAACGAAGTGTTGTGGAGTTTCATGAGCGAGGGCGACCGCCTGGCCGAAATGGGCCGTCTCCTCGGTCGTCTGCGCTTCGCCCAGGAGGGCAACGACGCCGCGGCCATCGCCGACATTACCGCCGAGATGACCGCCCTGGGACGCCACCTGCCCGACGAATTCAGCATCGGCGCCCTGGTCGCCAACGCCGGCGACACCGGCCCCGTCGCGGCCCAGCTTGCCCAGCTCTACCTCGACCGCTGCTACCGCCTCTCCTCCGGCGACACCGAGCAGGTCCGCCGCATCGAGGAAGCCATCCGCAACCTGGAACGCAGAGCGTAGTCGAATGGCCCCCTCTCCCCTGGTGGGAGAGGGCTGGGGTGAGGGGCCGCCCTTTCTTGACACTCCCGCGCTGCCAACCATACACTTCGGCCATTCCAACCCAACATAAGCATCAGGAGGTCATCCGCGATGACTGAAGCGCGCCTCACGCACCCCCACGCCAAAGTATCCGCTGCCATGGTGGACTCCGCCCGCCGCTGGGTTGCCAGCCTGGACAGCAAACAGCGTGATAAGGCCACCTACCACTACCTCGACGGCGAGCGCATCTTCTGGTACTACCCGCCGCTCAACCGCCACGGCCTGCCCCTGCGCGACATGACCGAACACCAGCGCGCGCTGGCCCTGGAACTCCTCGCCACCGGCCTCACCGATGAGACCAACCGCCAGGCCAACCTCATCATCGAGCACGAACTCGTCCTCGGCCCCCTGGAACAGGAATGGAACCAGGTGACCTTTGTGCGCGATCCCGAGCTCTACTACTGGACCGTCTTCGGCGACCCGGGCCGTCCCGACCCCTGGGGCTGGCGCGTCGAGGGACATCACTTGTCCGTCCACTACAGCGTTTGGGGCGACCAGGTAATCGCCGTAACGCCGCTCTTCCTGGGCGCTAACCCCGCCGAGGTACGCAAAGGACCCAAGGAGGGCCTCCGCATCCTGGGCCGCCGCGAAGACCTGGCCGTCGAACTGATGGGATCCCTGGACGCCGGCCAGCGCGGCAAGGCCGTCATCCACGACAAGGCCCCCTGGGACATCCTCGGCTACAACACCAGCAAGCAGCCCGTCCACAACGACGAAGGACTCGCCGCCCGCGAGATGAACGGCACCCAGCAGGAAATCCTGATGACCCTCATCGCCGAGTACGTCAACGGCGTGCCGGCTCCCATCGCCGAGCAGCGCATGGCCGCCATCCGCGAGTCCGGCATCGACGATTTCCGCCTGGTCTGGGCCGGTGGCCTGGACCGTGGGCGCGACCACTACTATCGCATCCACGGCGGCCACTTCATCGTCGAGTTCGACAACATCCAGAACGAGGCCAACCACATCCACTCCGTCTGGCGCGACGTCGAAAACGACTTCGCCGCCGACGTCCTCCGCGACCACCGCCTCATGTACCACGTCCTCTGACCACAACCGTAGTCTTGCGTCGGAAACACGACAATTTGGAGAACCCATAATGCCCAAATACCTCTACCAGGCCAACTACACGTCAACCGGAATGCAGGGTCTGCTCAAAGAGGGCGGCACCGCGCGTCGCCAGGTCTTTGACGATCTCGCCAAAGAGCAGGGCGGAGCGTTGGAGGCGTTCTACTACGCCTTCGGCGGCGCCGACCTATACATGGTCTTCGACCTGCCCGACGCCACCACGGCGGCGGCCGTATCCCTGGTCATCACCGCCGGCGGCGCGCTCAGCATCAGCACCGTCCAGCTGATCACCCCCGAGGAAATCGACGCTGCGGTCAACAAAACCGTCAACTACCGCCCACCGGGAGCCTAGTTCCCTGAACGGCACGCGTAACCTGTAGGGGCGGGTCTTGTACCCGCCCTTTTCAATGACAGCCCCCGCCCCGTGTGCTATCGTAGGTTGCCCTCGACAAACTCCCTCTCCCCCAGTGGGAGAGGGCTGGGGTGAGGGGGCAAATCCAAACCACGAAAAACTACCCAGGAAGGTGTTGTTATGCCCACGATGACCGGCGGCCAGGCCCTGATGCGTTCGTTGTACCTCGAAGGCGTGCGCGTGATTTTCGGACTCCCCGGCGTGCAGCTTTACCACGCCCTCGACGCCCTCAACGACGTGCCCGGCATCCGGTTCATCACCACCCGCCACGAGCAGGCGACGACCTACATGGCCGACGGCTACGCCCGCGCCAGCGGCGAAATCGGCACCGCCCTCATGGTGCCGGGACCCGGCCTGCTCAACGCATCCGCCGGACTCAGCACCGCCTACTCCGCGTCGTCGCCCGTCCTCGTCGTCTGCGGCCAGATCGAGCGCGACCTCATCGGCGTGGATCGGGGTATGCTCCACGAGGTCAACGACCAGCAGGACGCCATCCGCCCCGTCACCAAGTACGTCCGCCGCATCATGGCCACCGAGGAAGCGCCCGAAGCCGTCCACGAGGCATTCCGCCAGCTCAAGACCGGCCGCCCGCGCCCCGTCGAGGTCGAAATGCCGCCGGAGACCATGGCCGACCCGGGCGAAGTCACCCTCATCGAATCCGAGGGTTACGCCCGACCCGCCGCGCCTGACGAGCAGGTCGCCCAGGCCGCCAGCATCCTGGCCGGCGCCCAGCGTCTGTTGATCTGGGCCGGCGGCGGCGTCATATCCTCTGAGGGATCGCAGCCGCTGGTGCGCCTCGCCGAGCGGTTGCAGGCCCCCGTCATCACGACCGCCGAGGGCAAGGGCGCCATTGACGACCGGCACCCGCTGGCCCTGGGCGCGCTGCGTCTGCGCAACGACCCCGTGGCCAAGACCGAGCCCAACTTCGACGTCATCCTCGCCGTCGGCACCCGCTTGGCCTTCCCCGCCTGGCTGGACGGCCAGCGCGTCGTCCAGATCGACATCGACCCCGAGGAACTGGGCCGCAACTACGAGAATACCTACGGCGTGCAGGGCGACGCCCGCACCGTCATGGAGCAGGTGGACGCCAAACTCGCCGAGTCCATCGCCCCCGGATCCCGCCCGTCCATGGCCGACGAGGTGGTGGCTCTCCGTCGTCGCCGCAAGGAAAGCGCGCTGACGCCTGAGCCGCAGGAGTCCCTGCTGGCCGCCGTCCGCTCCGCGTCGCCCGATGACACCATCCTGGTGTCCGGCATGACCCAGCTGGGCTACTATGCCCGCGCCTTCTGGCCCACCTACGAGCCGCGCACCTTCATCACGTCCAGCTACTCCGGCAACCTGGGCTACGCCTACCCCACCGCGCTGGGCGCCAAGGTCGCCCAGCCTGACCGGCCGGTGGTGGCGCTGTGCGGCGACGGCGGGTTCCTGTTCAATTCCCAGGAGATGGCCACGGCGGTGCAGCACGGCATCAACGCCATCGCGGTGGTGTTCAACGACAACGCCTACGGTAACGTCCTGCGCGACCAGGTCAACCGCTTCGACGGCCGCGTCATGGGCGCCGAACTCCACAACCCCGACTTCGTAAAACTGGCCGAAGCCTACGGAATGAAAGGCATCCGAGCTGAAGGGCCGGAGGCGTTGGAGTCAGCGCTGAAGGACGCGATTGCCGCGGATGCGCCGGCCTTGATCGAAGTCCCGGTAAGCATGATGCCAACGCCGTTTGAGGGGTAGGAGCCGTACCATGGTGGAGCCGATTACCCTAACCATTGAGACCGGTCAACAATGCCTGAAGAACACTCCGATGATCGTTTTGGGTAGCGGTGCATCTGTGCCACATGGATTACCTACTATGGGAATCTTAGCTAACGCGCTCAAGGCCTCTTGCCCGCCTCAACCAATGGATGATTCGTCTATAGAAGATTGGAATGACTTCGTCGAGACGCTGGAAACGCACAACTTGGAAGACGCATTGAGCGGTGCCGAGGTCGATGACGATTTGCACGATCATATAGTTCGGACGACTTGGGCATGCATCAACCAAGCTGATCATAAAGCATTCAACGATGTTGTATTGCCTACGGGTTCGTTGCCGTTGACCAGATTGTTCAGATACCTATTCAACAGCACTGCCCGAACTATATCGGTCGTTACAACGAACTATGATCGGCTGGCAGAATATGCGGCCGATTGTGCGAACTACCGTTATTTCACCGGCTTTAGTGGCGGGTATATGCAACACCGCCAAGAACCAATGCCAAATCGACGAACGCTTGGCGGCCAAGCTCCGCGGACCGTGGAGATTTGGAAAGTTCATGGTAGTTTGGACTGGTTTGTTGGAGAGGACAATCGAGAGATTGCCATTCCCTTATGCAAGTCAATTCCGGAAGGATTCCGCCCCGCCATCGTTACGCCCGGGATTGCAAAATACGAACGAACGCATCAAGAGCCGTTCCGCTCGACGATAACTGAGGCGGATAGAGCATTATCGCGAGCTAAAGCTTTTCTGTGTGTGGGCTTTGGATTCAATGACCAGCACATTCAGCCTAACCTGATGCGAAGCTGGCAGCAAAACGACGCCCTCTTGGTTGTCTTGGCTAAAGAGTTGACCGACTCTGTCAAGACCTTGCTTCAGAATGCCAATGGGCGAGAATTCCTTGCGCTTGAAGAAGCGCCAAATTTAAGCACGAAGATGTGGTCTCACCTCCATCCCGAAGGCGTAGTACTAGAGTCCCCTAACCTTTGGCAACTTTCTGCATTCCTGCAACGAACTACTGGAAGGTAAAGAATGGCAATTTTTGATTTTAAAGACGACGATGCACTGGGCACGGTCAGTGCTGTTGACACGGGCACGGTTGTGGTACGGGTTACCGATGTCGATAGGCTCCGTCGCCTGCAAGTCAACCGCTTGGTCTTGCTACAGAGCAGCAGGCCTGGCGAACATTTGATTGGCATGGTTCAGAAGATCGTGCGGTCCGCAAGAGAGTCGCGGGCGATTGGAGACGAGTATGACGATGAGGACGAGCTTCTGCCAGAAGAAAACGTTGTCCGTATTGCGCTGATAGGTACACACATTGATCAGAGAGGAGACGAAGAGAACCTGTTTCGTAGAACGCTAGAAACAGTCCCCGAGATCGATGCGCAATGTTTCGCTATTGAGGGAGACAGTTTGACCGCTTTTATGCAGGTTATCGCCAGCGTAGGGCAAGATGGTCAACGTTTGGATCTCGGATCGTACACCCTGGATGAAAACGCGCACGCGTTCCTGAATGGGAACAGGTTCTTTCAGCGACACGCTGTGATCGTCGGAAGCACTGGGTCGGGTAAGTCTTGGACAACTGCCCGTATCATCGAACAAGTTGCCGCGCTTCCTAACGCGAACGCTTTGGTGTTTGATTTGCACGGAGAGTATGCGCCGCTTAAGGGTTATAACGTGCGTCATTTCCGAATAGCGGGACCCGGAGACATAGATGATCAAACAGGATTGGAACACGGTGTAATATACTTGCCGTATTGGTTGCTTAGTTACGAAGCTATGATCTCGATGCTTGTCGAGCGAAGTGATCAAAATGCGCCGAACCAAGCGATGTTGATATCTAGGACAATCATAGAAGCCAAGGAAAAATTCCTAAAGGAAGGTGATCACACAGACATTCTAGACAATTTCACCATTGATAGTCCCGTTCCGTTCACTTTAGACTACGTGTTGAATCAATTAGAATATTACAATACTCAAATGGTCCCTGGGTCAGGAAATCGGGAAAGGCAAGGTCCCTATCACGATAGGCTCAGTCGACTGATCGCACGTCTCCAAAACAAAATTACTGACCGGAGATTGGGATTTTTGTTCAACGGCGGGAACGAGACGCTTGAATTTGAATGGCTCAACAATCTTTGTCAGATATTGTTAGCTGGTACGCAGGGCCAAGGCGACAAAAAGGGCGGTGTCAAAATTATCGATTTCTCGGAGGTGCCCTCAGACGTACTGCCATTGATCGTTAGTTTGGTGGGGCAGTTGGTTTTTTCCCTCCAACAATGGACGGCTCCGACAAATAGGCATCCGATAGCTTTATTTTGCGACGAAGCCCAACTATACATCCCTGATCGATCTCGCGGGGATGCCGCGGATGACGTTTCCATATCCATTTTTGAGCGTATTGCTAAAGAGGGGCGAAAATACGGTGTCGGGTTGATTGTGATTAGTCAAAGGCCTTCGGAGGTCAGCCGCACCGTTTTAAGCCAATGCAATAACTTAGTATCGATGCGGTTGACCAACGCCGAAGATCAATCCGTCGTTCGGCGGCTTTTGCCTGACAGTCTAGGCGGATTTAGTGACATTTTACCGATATTGGATACCGGTGAGGCGGTGGTGGTAGGAGACGCGAGTTTACTTCCTAGCCGGATTCGAATCGCTGAACCTACAGCCCGACCGAATAGCGGCACGGTGGATTTCTGGGATAGATGGTCAACCACCGAGAATGTCGGCGACATTCCTGCAGCTGTCTTAGGATGGCGCAAGCAAACCCAACAGGTTTAGGTGTCATTTAAACAACGTCCACAACTGCAGATCGCAGTCCATCCACGCAGATCAAAAACCACTGACACCGCCCCGTTGCCCCCGCCTCCGCGGCCTATCTATCCTGGTATCACCCAGGCAAAACGCACGTTTGACCACACCCCGATCAAGAGACGCAGGATTCCGGCATCGGAGGCCAACCTCCGTCAGTTTCAAAATCGCAACCGGCCCAGGTGGCAACCGCCGCCCCAATGCAGATGGCGCAGACAGGAATGTCTGTGCCAAAACGGCCAACTTTCTGTAAATCACAGGCCTTTTGTGGCAAAAGACGTACCATCCCGCCCCCGATATTACCCAAATTCCCCCAAAACCCCCAGTTCAGACACCCCCCGCCCCGGTGACACTTCCCCCTTGCTCTAACCCCTAACCAATCCGTACCATATAACCCAGCGCCCCAAATCCAACCCGCCACCCGGGCCCGCGAGAGCCGACCCAATGCCCACTTCCAAACCCCGCGAACCTCGCTCCCCCAAACCCGCTCACCTGCCCGCCAATGCTACTAAAACCGCCGCCAAAACCCTTCCCTCGGCCCCCAATGCAGCCCCGCGACCCGCCTGATGCCATACTTGAATTAGCGGAAATGAGAGGAAATGAGCGCGAAATCAACGAAAGGTTGTCCCAACGGTGAAGCCCCTCGCTCTTAGTGTGTGCTCGCCTGATTGCCCCTGTGCTATCATGCCTCCGGCGGCGACTCATACCGCCGCGCGTCAGGCATTCCGCGTTACGCATTGCATCCATCTGAGGAGGTAATCATGGCTGGAAACTACACCATCAGCGTCGGCACCGTCGGCGGCGGGCTCTCCGTAAGCCCCGACGGCGGCGAATCCTGGAACCGCATCCGCGACCCGCTGCCCAGCGAGTGCAACATCCGCGCCCTTGCCGTCGATCCCAACCACAAGAACCGCATCTACGCCGGTTCCGACAACGGCCTCTTCCGCTCCAACGACAACGGCTTCACCTGGCAGTACATCGAGTCACCCATGGACGACTACCAGATCTGGTCCGTCGGCGTGGACCCCGACGACTCCGATACCGTGTTCGTCGGCACCCGGCCCAACGCCTTCCGTTCCCGCGACGGCGGCGACACCTGGGAGGCCCTGGACCTCGGCGTCCGCATGCCCTGCCCCATCGGGATTCCGCGCACCACCAACATCATCGTTGACCCGCGCGACACCCGTACCGTCTGGGCGGGCATCGAGGTGGACGGCGTGTACCGCAGCCTGGACGGCGGCGACAACTGGACCCGCCTGCCCGACCTGGGGCCCGACCCCTTCCACGGCGACATCCACGGCATGGCCCTCAAGCCCGGCCCCGACGCCGCCATCTACTGCACCACGCCCTTCGGCATCTCCACCAGCAACGACGAGGGTGAGAGCTGGGAGCTGCACGAGTTCCCCCGCTTCCACGAGGCCGACGTCCGCTCCTACTGCCGCGGCATGGTCATCAAGCCCACCGATGCCAGCACCATGTTCGTCGGCAACGGCGACTCCATCCCCGGCATCACCGGCACCATCCGTCGCACCCAGGACGCTGGCGGCTCGTGGGACGAGCCGGAACTGTCCCAGACCCCCAACTCGGTGGTGTACTGGTTCGCCGCCAGCCCCCACGTGGACGACGTGATGGTCGCCGCCAGCATCTACGGCTACGTGTACGTCAGCACCGACGGCGGCGAGAACTGGGACAAGATCCAGAAGGAGTTCGGCGAAATCCGATCCCTGGCGCTCACCCCCAACGACTAACCGCAAACCATGCAGCTCCCGCTCATGGTGAGCCTGTCGAACCATGTGGCCCCTCTCCCGTCAGGTGAGAGGGGCTTTTGATGCTACAATGCTGCCATTAGGGAGGCACACCCGGGCAGGCTGGTGCAACATGACAACGACCAAATTGATCACCGCTGAGGAGTTGATGCTGCTGCCCGACAACGGGAACCGGCAGGAGTTGGTGCGAGGAGAACTGATCGAAATGCCCCCTCCTGGAAAAAGGCATGGTCTTGTATCGTCGGGATTCAACGCTGCCCTTTACAACTACGCGGCAGCCAACGACTATGGCTGGGTGGGCGACCACCACGGCTATCGGCTGGAATCCAACCCCGACACCGTGCGCGCCCCCGATGTGGCCTGGTACGCTCCGGGTCATCCTGCCGAACTCACTGACGGCTACCCGGAGCGTGCCCCCGACCTGGTGGTGGAAATGAAATCCCCCAGCGACATGCCCCGCATGGTAGCCGAACGCGCCCAGATGTGGCTGGACTTCGGCAGCCGCGAGGTATGGTACGGCGACCCCGAAACCACCACCGTAACCCGCTACCGCCCCGACGCGGAACCCGAAGTCCTCGGTGAGGACGAAATCCTCGACGGCGGCGACCTGCTGCCCGGTTTCAGCATACCCGTCTGGCGGCTGTTCCGACGCCACCGTTAGCATCCCTCAATAACATCACCTCTCTATCCAATCTGGAGCCCATCAATGCCAACCTTCGACTCCGACGGCGTGCAAATCTTCTACCAGTCCACCGGCGAGGGCTTTCCCCTCATCTGGAGCCACGAGTTCGCCGGTTCCTACGAGAGCTGGGAGCAGCAGGTGCGCTACTTCAGCCACCGCTACCGCGTCATCACCTATAACGACCGTGGGTATCCGCCCTCCGAGGTGCCCACCGACCCCGAGGCGTACTCCCAGGACATCACCCTCGAGGACCTGCGCCGCCTGATGGACCACCTTGGGCTCGACCAGGCTTATATCGGCGGCCTGTCCATGGGTGGCAACGTCGCGCTCAATTTCGCCCTGCGCTACCCCGAGCGCTGCAAGGCCATTATCGTGGCGTCGGCCGGCTCCGGCACCACCCACAACGAGGCCTTCCGCACCGGCGGCGAAGCCATGGCCGCCCGCCTGCTGGCCGAGGGTACTCCGCCCGTGATGAAGGACTACGGCAGCGGCCCGACCCGCGTGCAGTTGCAGCGCAAGGACCCGCGCGGCTACGAGGAATTCATGCGTCTGCTGTTCGGGCACAACGCCCGCGGCTCCGCCTACACCTTCCGCGGCGTCCAGCTCAAGCGCCCCACCATAGACCAGCTGATCCCCCAGATGAACGCCTGCCAGGTGCCCACGCTCATCTTGATCGGTGACGAGGACGACCCGTGCGTCGAGCCGTCTATCATGATTAAGCGGCACATGCCCAGGAGCGGCTTGGCCGTCCTGCCCCAGTGCGGCCACGCCATCAACCTGGAGGAACCGGCCCTGTTCAACCAGCTGGTATCCGATTTCCTGTCCTCGGTGGAAGCCGGCAAGTGGGCCGACCACCCCCTCGGCGACACCCCGTACTCCACCGGCTCCCGGTGACGGATTACACCGGCGGCTCTATGCCATGCTCGCGCAGCAGACGCTCCAGTTCGGCGCGGGCAGCCCGCTCGGTTGCCAGGGCTTGTTGATCGGCCAGCCGGGCTTCACGTTCGGCCGCCAGGGCCTGTTGCTCTGCTATTCTGGCCTGCCGTTCTGTCGCCAGGGCCTGCTCAGATTCCTGTATGTCGCGCCGGTAGATGCCTTCCACCGGGTCGAAGAGCCGGAACCAGTCCCGCTCGGCGTGCAGCTCCAGACGCAGTACTTCGCTCACGCCACGATAGCGGCCGGGCTGCGCCATCTCCTCAACCGGAATCGGTTGATACTCTTCACCAACCAGGCGATGGCCTTGCAGCGGAGGCGACAGGATTCCGGTCGGCGTCGGATCGTACATCCAGTATTCTTTTACACCCAACTGGCGGTAGATCGGAAACTTGGTTACGAGGTCGTTGCGATAATTGCTTTCCGACAGCACTTCCAGGATGAAGTCGGGTATGCGTCCCTCAACCCAGGTCTGGAATGTATTGCGTCGTTCCTCTTTGTGCGTTTGCGTAACCACAAACAGGTCCGGCGCGACAACCTTGCTGGGATCGCCCTCCTCGTAATAGAGGAACATATCCGATCCTACCCAGGTGGTAGGATCGTCGGAGAACCAGGCGGTCAAAACCCAATAAGCGTAAACCAGGGGAGTAAGTTGATACTCGGATTCGGCCAACGGTTCGTCATCCTCTATCGGGTAAAAGACGGGTTCAGCCGGTTCAACCTGACCAACTTCTGACTTGAGACGGGGCGCAGTCATGGTGAAACTCCATCAGCCGGATGGTACGGATAGTGCAGCACGGCGGGCTACCTCCCCCAGCCTACCGGAATAACCTCCCGGAACTGCCGCATCGCGTCGATGTGCTGGCCCACCGCGCTCAACGGGCCGCGCCGCGCCTCCGCCATGACATGCGTGCCGCCCAGCGACTGCCAGCCCTCGACCTCGGCCAGCCATTCCTCCGGCGACTTGCCCGGCATCCGGATGCGGCCGGCCAGGCCAACGTCCTCGGGCTGCCGGCCCGCCTCGGCGATGTAGGTCTGCATCTTGTCCAGCACCGCCCGCGCCGTATCGCCCGGCGGGAAGCTGGGGAACCATCCGTCGCCCATGCGGGCGATGCGCCGCAGCACCACGTCCCGCGGCACCGGACCTGCGGATCCGCCGGCGCCGAACCACACCGGTATCGGTCGCTGCACCGGTAGCGGCTTGATGCCGGCCGCCCGCACCGTATGCCAGCGCCCCTTAAAGTCCACCACTTCCTGAGTCCACAGGGCGCGCATCAGGTCGATCTGCTCCTCCGAGCGGATGCCTCGGTTGGTGAAATCCTCGCCCAGCGCCTCGAACTCCACGTGGTTCCAGCCCACGCCGATGCCCAGCGTCAGCCGTCCGCCGCTGAGCACGTCAATCTCCGCCGCCTGCTTGGCCACCAGCGCCGTCTGACGCTGCGGCAGGATCAGGATGCCCGTAATCAGGCGGATGTTCGTGGTGATGGCCGCGATGAACGCCAGCGTCGTCAGCGACTCGTGGATTACGCTATGGTGGGTGTAATAGCTACCTCGCACATGCTCGTGGTGCGCCGGGTCGGCGCCCAGCACGTGATCAGCGATGAACAAGTAGTCAAACTCCATCCCCTCCACAGCCTGCACGTAGTCGCGGATGGCCGCAGGGTCCGGCCCGATCTCAGTCTGCGGAAAAATTGCGCCAATCTGCATGAAAACTCCTCTAAATCCGCCCTTCGTCGTTCCGGCGAAAGCCGGAATCCAGTGCGTCATTGGTGAATCCTGAACCACTCGTCCCATCAGTGGATGTCATTGCGAGAGTAGCGTGGCAATCTCTTCAGCGCCGGTACTCGTCGCCGCAGTCACCGATCATCCGGTACAGGTCGCGGGCGCCGGCCGATACCTCGTCAATCGCCCGGTAGTCGTCCGCGTCCAGCTGGAAACTGAACACCCGCGCGTTCTCCGCGATGTGCTCGGCAACACCCAGGCGCGCCCCGATGATCACGCCGGCCACGGTGTTTTTCTCCAGGATGTACCGCGCCGCCACGCTGGCAATGCTGACGCCGTGCTTGTCGGCGATGGTTCTGAGCGTCGCCAGCAGCCGTTGGAACAGGCCCCAGCCGCCCCAGGCGTCAATCATCTGCTTGTACTTGCGCAGGCTGGCGGTGTTCAGCGCGCCGCCGCCAGGCTCCGGCTGGCCCAGGTAGCGGTCGGACAGCAGGCCGCCGCACAGCACGCCGTAGGGCAGCAGCCACACCCGCTGCTCCTCGCACACCGCCGTCATCTGCACCTCCGGCCGGCGGTCGATCAGCGAATACTGCACCTGGTTCGACACCACCCGCACGCCATGGTCGGCGATGTCACGCAGCCGTTGGGTGTCGAAGTTGGTCAACGCCACGCGATGCAGCTTGCCCTCATCCCGCAGCGCCGCCAGGTGCTCCAGCGCGTCCAGGTACCGACGATCGCCGTACTCCCACCAATGAAATTGCAGCAGGTCAAGCCGTTCCACACCCATGCGCCGCAACGAAATATCAACGTTGTTTTCGACGATCTGCCGTGTCATCGGCCCCGGGCGCGGCACCCACTTGGTGAACGCCTGCATTTCCGACAGCGCGTCCACTCCACGCACATCCGACAAACGCCGCCGAAACTCGCCGATAAAATCCTCAGCCGGCCCGTAGTGGTCAGCCAGGTCCCACGTGGTGAACCCGGCGTCGTGATAGGCCAGCATCGCGTCCAGCGCCGCCTCGGGATCGATGCGCCCGTGCGCTCCAGACACCTGCCACATACCGTTGAGCACCCGGCAGATGGGCAGGCCATCGACAAACTGCAATCGTGCTTCTGTAGGCAGGGTCATAGTTGGAGACATCCGAAGGCAGGGTGCATTGGTGCGTCCGATTGTACCACCCGACGGCGAGCGCATCCCGTCCCTGTGTTACGATGGCCGTACTTTACCCCCACTTGACCCAGCCATCCCTCATTTGCTACAGGAGGCCCCGCCATGACCACCCAGCAGCCCATCAAGATCGGACTCATCGGCGCCAACATTCACCAGGGCTGGTCGCCTCGCGCCCACCTGCCCGCCCTGGCCGCTCACCCCGACTTTAACCTTGCCGCCGTTTGTACCACTCGCCAGGAATCCGCCGACGAAGCGAAAGCGGCCTTCGACGCCGGCAGCGCCTGGGACGACTACAACCGGATGCTCTCGGATGCCGACGTCGAGGCTGCCACCATATCCCTGCGTGTCCCCAGCCATTACGAGCCGACGATGGCCGCCCTGCGCGCCGGCAAGCACACTTTCACCGAGTGGCCCCTGGGCCGCACTACCGAGGAGGCCGTCGAGATGGCTGACCTCGCCCGCGAGCGGGGCGTCAAGACCATCGTGGGGTTACAGGCTCGCGCCAATCCCGCCGTCGCTCATCTGAAGAACCTCATCGAAGACGGCTACGTGGGCCGCGTCATGACCTGCCACGTCCGCCTGATGCGCGAGGGCGTCCTGTCCCGCGACTCCGGCCGCACCTGGCAGCGTGACAACGAGCTCGGCGCTCACACCCTCACCATCGCCTGCGGCCACACCATCGACGCCCTGTGCAGCATCGTGGGCGAGTTCGCCGACGTGTCCACCGTCGTCAGCACCCAGGCCGCCACCTGGCACGAGACCGATACCGGTCAAGATCTGCCGGTCACGTCGCCGGACAACATCCTGGTCAGCGGCAACCTGCAAAGCGGCGGCGTAGCGTCCGTGCAGATTGGCAGCACCCCGTGGGCCGGCAGCGGCTACCGAATGGAAATCTACGGCGAGGAGGGCACGCTGGTCGCCGTGTCCGTGGACTCGCCCCAACTTCAGCAGGTCAGCATCCGCGGCGCCCGCGGGGGCAGCAACGAATTGCAGGACCTGACACCCGCCGAGGAGCTGCACCTCGCGCCTGAGATCCCTGGCGGCGCTGCCTACAACGTCGGCCAGCTCTACAGCCGGTTCGCCGCGTCCATCCGTGGCCAGTCCAACGGCGACGCCCTGCCCGACTTCGACCACGCCGTCACCCTCCACCGCTTCATCGACGCCATCCGCCAGTCCAGCGACGAGGGCCAGCGCATTGCGGTGGCATAAGACTGCCTGGCATGGTGGTAAAATTGCGATAACGCCGGAACTTGGGGAGTTGCAATGACCGCTGGCACTGACATCAGGACGGGCACTCGGATGACCCTGGCGGAGTTCCTGGAGTTGCCTGGAATGGAACAGCGTTGCGAACTGCTGGACGGTGTGGCGTATATGGCCGCTTTCCCGATTCCCGACCACCAATTCCTGGCTACCGTATTGAGCACACATATGGTCCTGCAAATCATGGAAACGGGGCTGGGCATCGTGTATCAGGTGGCCGGCGTCGTCGTATCGGACGACAGCGCTTTGGGGCCGGATATTGTAGTTGTGCGTGCCGACCGTACCAGCATCATCGGGCCGACTGTCATTGACGGCGGCCCGCCCGACATAGTGGTGGAGGTGCTGTCATCCAACCGCCACATAGACTTGGTACGCAAGCGCGCACGATACGCAGCGGCCGGCATCCCTGAGTACTGGCTGCTGGACGGCGACGCGGACACTCTCACTCAGCTGGAATTGGGAGACGATGGCGAGTATCAGGAGCGCGCAGTCCTCACCGCAGCCGACACCCTCGCCACTCCATTGTTCCCGACCCTCAGCATTCCGCTGTCCCGGGTCTTCAACCACCCGGCCCGCATCCCGCGGTAGCGTTGGTCAGACGGCTTCCGCTACCGCGTCGCCGCCGCTTACGGCATTGCCCCCGCGTTCATCAAGGTATCGCTGGCGACGCTCCAGTCGTTCCGTTCCCATAGCATCCCAATCGTCCCGCAGCACTTCCATCAGTATGAAATCGTGAGACATCCTGCGAACGTGCCTCACCGGATTGAACCCTGAACGTTCAAAACACTTCTGAGCCCGGTGATTCCACTCCAGCGTGTGCAGATACACGCGCTTCAGTTTCATGTCGTCAAACATATATTGGAGCAGGGTGACCACCGCGTCATATCCGTATCCGCCGCTCCAGTAGTCCTTGTCGCCGATCACGATGCCCAATTCGGCGGCTCTGGTCTGGCTGTCCAGGTCGTAGTACATGCAGTTGCCGATGTACTTTCCGCCGGCCGCCTCGATCCCGAAGTGATGTGAGCCTGGCGTCGGCCAACGAATCTGATCCTGAAAAAGCTTGAGGTACCGGTCGTATTTCATCGTCAGCGGATAGGCAGCGTCCAGCCGCGCTATTTCCGGATCGCTGCGCCAGATGTAGTCCTTCTCGGCGTCCTCCATGCGCTTGCCCCGCAGCAGGACGCGCACACCCCTAAGCACCAGATCCTGCTTGCTCATGGCCCGCCGCCCTCCCGGTAATCCTCAATGAGAGAACGGGCCGCTTCCAGAACGCTGCGCTCGTTGTCGTATTCCAGCAGTTCCAGCGCCTGCTCGTAGCGGCGCCACTCCACCACGTCGAACTCGCCGTCGTGGTCTGCCGTGTTGCCGCCCCTGGGCTCCATCAGATAGAAATAAACCGTCTTGTCATAGCGGACGCCGTCATCATGGCCCACGAAAAAATACCGGATACTGGTGATGGGGGCCAGCACGTTTACGTGTACGCCTGTTTCTTCCTGAACTTCGCGCTGCGCCGTTTCCTCGACGGTTTCCCCGCGCTCCGGCGTCCCCTTGGGCAAACGCCACGTCAGCGGAGCGTCCTCGCCCTGGTAACCGGGACGGGCGCGGGCGCACAGCAGCGTTTCTATCAAGTCGCCGGATTGCCGGAAGACCAGTCCGCCCGCTGAAACAACCTTCACGTTGTGGCCGGAACCGGAGCGGTAGGCGTCCGGAGCCATCCCCGCCGTTTCCACGGCCATGCCATAGCCGAAACCGGCATTGATGGTGTCCGTGTCGTCATCGGGCGGCAATGTGGGGATTGTCATAAGTCAAAAAGTGGGGTCAATCGGGATGCGTTCATTGTAGCCGTCGTTCCGGGACGGGTCAAACGGACGGGTCGATGCCGGCCTGACGCAGCCGTTCCTCCAGCTCACGGATCCGGGCTTCAGCATCGTTGGCCCGTTCGCGCTGCTCGTAGTAATTCTGCAACCACTCCCCGGTTTCGGGATCATAATAGCGCAGCCGGCCGTTGACCCAGCACAGATCCAGGCCCAGAGCGGGGCTGTGTGCCCAGATCATTCCGTCGGGTTCCTCGTGTATCGGCAATTCCTGATATTCCCCATCTACCAGCCGCTCGCCCACCAGCGGACGTTGGTAGAACCGGCCGCCGGAAGCGTCGTAGCGCCAGTATTCGCCGACGCCAATGCTGGTGTACAGGTCGCGCTTTCCGGTATCGTCGTAGCGCCCCGTGCTTTCGGAAGCGATTTCCAGCACAAAGTCCGGCGGCTTGCCCACCCGCCAGATGATGTACGAGTTCTGTTCCATGATGGCGTCCACGTCCACGCCGAAGGACACGTAGCAATCGGGCGAAACGGAACGGCGCGGGTTGTTCATTTCGTAGTATATGAACGTGTTGCCATTGACTGCGACGTTCGGGTGATGGAGTTTGAGGTAAGCTTCCAACGTGGAAACCACGTCGCGGTACAACGGGGCCTGGTATTCTCCGTCTGGCAAGGGCATACCGTCCGTTTCGGGGTAGTGAATCGTCGGATCATCGTCCGGATGGCGGACGGGCTTGAGCGGACTGGGTTTCAGTTTAGCTACCATGGTCGGCGCTCCGTCGTGTGTTGCGGCGGTGAGTGATGGGGCCGGCCCTTACCCGCCGCCGATGGCCGGCACGAAGTGTATCTCCGAGGTCTCGCTGATGCGCTGCATCAGGCCCATACGGGCCACTTCGCCATCTACGTCCACGGCCAGGTTGGGGCGTATGTCGTCGTCTTCCATCAGCCGGCCGGCGATGCCGGGAAACATCTCGTCGAGCCGCTCAATGGCCTGCCGGACGTTGCGCGCCTCCACCTCCACCTCTTTCACGCCGCCGGTGGCGGATTGCAACATCGTGGGAACAAATACCTTGGCCATGGGGCGCCTCCCTGCACTTTGGCTTGCTGCTTATATGATAAGGCAAAATCAGCCGGCGGCGTTAGCACGCCGCCAATCCCCGCTCGTCGTCGAAAATGCCGTTGGCCCGTTGCAACTCGCGGACGTAGCAGATTATCCGCTCAACGTCATCTTCCGCTACTTGTGGCGCCGGCGGCATATTGCCGAACTGCCAGTGGTGGGCCTGTACGCCATTCTGCACCGCGCTGCGGAACGAAAAGTCCTGGTGATGGTTGGGCTCGTAAATCTTATGCACCAGCGGCGGCCCCAGGCCCGTGCCGGCCGCATTCGCCCCGTGGCACAGCGCGCAGTTGGTGTTGAACGCAGTCTCGCCGGCCTGCGCTTTTTCGGACAGCGCGGGGATTGTCACTGTGAGAGGGGCCGCGTCATCGCTGGAGACGGTAGCGTATTGCGGCGCAGCGTCGCCGGAACATCCGGCAAATGCCAGCGCGCCCAGTATGGCAATGATCGCCAGCGCCGACAGGGATCGAAATGGGATGGACATCTCTTTACTCCCGCACCATTGCGTACAGCAACTGGTCAACAGTTTGGCCGTCTTTGGTGGCGCTTTTGCGCAGACGGCCCTCGAAAGCGTAGCCCGCCTTTTCCAGAACCCGCGCCGAGGCCGGGTTCCAGTCGTACACGTAGGCGAACAGCCGTATCAGGTCATAGTTGGCGAAAGCGTATTCGGTGAGGGCTTGCAAGGCAGCAGTGGCAATGCCGCGTCCCCAGAAAGGCTCGCCCAGCCAGTAGCCGATTTCGGCGGAGCGATAGTTCACGTCGGTTTGCGGCCCCAGACCGATGGTGCCTATGACCTCGTCGGCGTCGGCGATAGCGAAACTGACTTCAGGGAACTGCCGGCTCGCCATCCGAATCCAGGCCTCCGCATCCTCCAGCCGGTAGGGATGCGGAAAAGCGTCGCGGATGTTGCGCCAGATGTTGCGGTTGTTGGCATATTTCGCCAGCGCCTCAGCATCCTCGGTGTAGAAGCTGCGAACCTGCCACTCGCCGATGTCAATGCGCACTGGATACCTCTCGCTGGCTTGCCATTCAGTCCTGACGCTCCCGCATCAGAAGGTACACGGCGAAGGCGCGGCGTTCGCGAGCTGGGCTGGCGCGGAAGTCTGAGATTACGTCTTCGACTTGCGTAACGGCGGCCAAGACTTCCTGCTGAGTGAAACTATCATCCGGGTCATAATCAGCCCGGTGGCGGCGGACTTGGAGCAGTACAAAGAGATCGGCTAATTCGCAAACTGCCGGGGAGAATCGGCTGTCGCTCTGGGCCGATTGGCAGCGTCGCCTGGCATAGCCGTGTTCCAGGGCGCGATAAGCCTGGCGCCATGCCGACTGGTCGCGGTCTTGCGGGTTCTCCCCCACCAGAGTATCGGCGTTGCTCTGGCAAATGGCGTGAAACACAGCGTAATAAATGCTGCTGATAGCGCATCGCAGATCGGTTTGAGTAGGACTGCCCGCCGCAAGACGCCGGGCAATGTCCAGCAAGTCGTCAGCAATCAAAGCCTTTCGCCTTGCTGAACCATGGCCATTCGTACTTGCCCACAAACGAATGGAGTACGAACTGGTCAACGCCAATAGCTTTGAGGTCCGGCTCGATATGTCGGGGGAGTAGCCCATTCCAGCGGTCGTGGTGCAGCAACTCGTAATCCCCATCGACCACGATGTAGATGTGCAGATACCACTCGCCGGTGACCATGTCGTCCGTTTCCTGGACGCGAATGGGGCCGAAGGTCAAAGCACCCTGGTAATGGTCGTCCAGCGTGCGCTGCACGATGTCGGTGATTTGCTGCTCAAGGGTTTTGTCGATGACGCCGTAGGCCATTGGAACAGCTCCTGCGCTGGAATTGTCTGCCTATATGATAGCGCAAAAGGAGTATGCTAATCGCGCACGATGGCGTACAACCACTGGTCTATTATCTGCCCGTCTTTGATGACGCTCTTGCGCAATCGACCCTCGTATTGGAACCCTGCTTTCTCCAGCACCCGTGCTGAAGCGGGATTCCACTCGTACACGTGGGCATATATCCGCACCAGGTCAAACTCCAGGAAAGCATACTTGGTAATAGCCTGTAGAGTTGCGGTGGCAATACCCCGTCCCCAGAATGGCTCACCCAACCAATAGCCTACCTGCGCAGAACGATGGTGTGGGGCACTTTGCAGCGCGACGATGATCGCCCCTATAACTTCAGTGTCAGACGCAATCGCGAAATTAGTCTCAGGTTCTTGTCCAATGGCTAGTTGAATCCACGCTTCGGCGTGCTCAACTCTAAAGGCGACGGAAAGGCGTCCCGCAGATTCCACCAAACCTTGCGGTTGTCGGCATACTTCGCCAACGCCGGCGCATCCTCCGGCTCAAAGCTCCGTATCTGCCACTCGCCAAACTCTATCCGCATTCGTCAATCCTCAAAGAGGTTGGGGGCGATTCCTTATCGCCCCCAACAAGTTTCCGGCGCGAGCGTCAGGATTTACCCGCCGTTCCACTCCGCTTCCAGCACGCTGCCCGGCGTGATGGGCAGCGCGGTCATGCGTTTGCCCGTGGCCTGCTCAACCGCGTTGGCGATGGCGGCCAGCGGGGGCACGATGGGCACCTCGCCGACGCCGCGCACGCCGTAGGGATGCCCGGGGTTGGCGACCTCCACGATTACCGTGTCGATCATCGGCAGGTCCAGCGACGTGGGCATCCGGTAGTCCAGGAAGCTGGAGTTCATCATCTGGCCGCTGTCGCCGAAGTAGTATTCCTCGTTCAGCGCCCAGCCGATGCCCTGCACCGCGCCGCCCTGGATCTGCCCCTCCACGTAGCTGGGATGCACCGCCTTGCCGGCGTCCTGGATGGCCGTGTAGCGCAGGATTTCGGTCTTGCCCGTATCGGGGTCAACCTCCACGTCCACCACGTGCACGCCGAAGGAGTTGCCCTCGCCGGTGGGGTCCAGGCTGGCCGTGCCGGTGATGCCGCCGCCGGTGGTGTAAAGCTGGCGGGCCAGTTCCTGGAAGGTGAAACTCAGCTCCTCAGACTTGTGCCGGATTACGCCGGAGTCGTACTCGACCTCCTCTGCCGGCACCTCCCAGATGGACGCGGCCCGCTCCACCATTTGCGTCTTCACGTCCTCGGCGGCCAGGATGGCGGCCCAGCCGGTGGCAAACGTGGTGCGGCTGCCGCCCGTGACCATGGTGAAACCGATGGAGTCGGTGTCCACCACCTGCGGCTTGATCTCATCGTAGCCGATGCCCAGCGTCTCGGCGGCCTGCTGCGCGATGGACGCGCGCGATCCGCCGATGTCCACCGAACCTTCGATGAGGTTCACCGTGCCGTCGGGGTTCACCGTCATGTTGACGCTGGAGTGGAACCCGCGGTTCATCCAGTAGCCAGCGGCGATGCCCCGTCCCCGGTTCGGGCCTTCCAGCGGCGTCCTGTAGTGGTCATGGTTGCGCGCCGCTTCCAGGCACTCCACCAGGCCGACCTTCTGGAACACCGGCCCCTCCACCTTGCGGACGCCTTCCTTTGACGCATTGTTGAGGCGGAACTCCACCGGGTCCACACCCAGCTTCTGGGCAACCTCGTCCACCACCTGCTCCACGCCGAAGGCGGCCTGCGGCGAACCGGGAGCGCGGTAGGCGGCGGTCTTGGGCTTGTTGACCACCACGTCGTAGCCCGATACCGTCGCGTTGTCCAGGTCGTAGCAGGCGAAAGCGCACGTCGCGCCCTGCATCACCGGCGAGCCAGGATACGCGCCGGCCTCGAAGGCCAGCTCGATCTCGGCGGCGGTGATCTTGCCGGCGCGGTTGGCGCCCATCTTGACGCGCATCCAGCTCCCCGGCGCCGGCCCGCTGCCCTCGAACACTTCGGTGCGGCTCATCAATACCTTGACCGGCGCGCCGGACTTGCGGGACAGCAGCGCGGCCACCGGCTCCAGGTAAAATGTGACCTTGCCGCCGAACCCGCCGCCGATCTCCATGGGCGTTACGCGGACGTCCGACACGTCCACCCGCAGTGCGTCGGCGGTGATGTTGCGAACCACAAACGCGCCCTGGGTGCTGCACCACACGTTGATCTGCCCGTCAGCCCGCCAGTGCGCGGTGGCGTTGTGGGGCTCGATGTAGCCCTGGTGTACCGACGCCGTGGTGAACTCGCGCTCCACGATCACGTCGGCCTGCGCGAAGCCGGCGGCGGTGTCGCCCTTGTCGAACTTCATGTAGGACGCCACGTTGCTGGGCTTCTCGGAGACTTCGCCCATCGCGGAGGTATGGACCAGGTCGTCGTGCAGTAGCGGCGCGCCGTCCTGCATCGCCGCCCGCACGTCGATGACGGGTTCCAGCACTTCGTAGTCAACCTCGATCAGCGCCAGCGCGGCCTCGGCGACGTGGGCGTTGTCGGCGGCAACGGCGGCGATGGCGTGTCCACGATACAGTACCTTGTCGCTGGCCAGGAAGTTGTCGCTCAGGAACTTGAAGCGGTTGTAGTCGCTGCCCAATTCATCCTTGCTCAGGGACGCGAAAGGCAGGTCGGCGGCGGTGACCACGGCGCGCACGCCGTCCAGCGCCTCCGCCTTGCTGGTGTCCACCGACCGAATGCGCGCGTGGGCGTAGGGGCTGCGCAGCACCCGCCCGTGCAGCAGGCCGGTCAGGTTCAGGTCCGCGCCGTACTGCGCCCGCCCCGTAACCTTGTCCACCCCGTCGGGACGCACCGGCCGCTTGCCAACTACGTCGTACTCAACTTCCGATAGCACTTGATTCGCCGTCGTCACTTTGTCTCACCTCGTAACGGTTTTCGTTGGCGGGGATTATAGCGCAAATCGCGCGAACGTCGGACAGACGCCGGCTTTTGACCGGTGGTGTGCTACTTGTTAGCATGAAGGCACCGCATTCTGTGAACCCGGCAGGAGAAGGCGATGAGTGCTTGGCCAAACCATCCGAACTTCGTCCGCGTACCGGTTGACCACCCTCCGGATCCGGCGCCGAACCAGCTGTGCCGAGTGGGAACCGCCGTCGGCATCCTCGCGTACGACGAACTCTACGAGTTCCTGAGGCGCAACCCCACGGTCAACAAGCCTCACGACCCCGTCCGAAAGGGGGAGCCGTATGGCGGCGGCGAAAAGCCGGTATCTTTTCAACCCGCCACCTGGCAGGCCGAAGTGAGCAACCTGGGAAGCGCTGAGGCCAAACCCGGACAAATCGTGCGCTACTACGACTGTGGTGTAGGTTCTGAGGGAAGCAGGTCCAACTGCGCGGTCGGTGACGCGGAAATCCCATGCGATGCCGTGGCCGGAATATTGCTGGAGGCCGTCCCTGCCCACACCACCAAGGCAGTCAGCATCCTGATGCAATACGCCCGCCGGGATTGGCACTGGCTCGCCTGCCCGGCCGTGGAGAGAGACCCCGAAATTTGCAACGGCGCATGGGTGTTCAGAGGGACCAGGATGCCGGTGCAAGACCTGTTCCTGCACCTCAGCAACGGCGACAGTATAGAGGACTTCCTGACCGATTTCCCCATCGTAAGCTGGGAACAAGTTCGCCAAGTGCTGCAACACGAAGCGTCTGACTTGGGACGATATGCGGGACTTACCGACGCCGCCAGCGACCTGGATATTCCCAGAGTCTCCGCGACATGAGGATACTGCTGGACCACAACATACCGGAAAGCCTGCGCAACCTGATAACCGACCACGAAGTTCACACTGCTACCAACACAACCTGCCGGCCATCGGGCTGCGAGTAATCTCATTGACGACGAATCACCGGCTCAGCATTGAGCGCGAGATGGAGGCGCTCAACGCTGCTATAGCAAACTGCCGCCCTGGTGAAGCGCTGACAGTGTCGATCCCTGACCTGCGGAGACAGCACGGGCAATTACCGTCAGACGATGACGTTCTTTTGACAGCCCCGGCCCGCCCGTTTAGCATCACTTTAAACCGCGCTACGAAATCGGAGACCGCATCATGGCCAAATACGATTCCGTCAAAGAGCAGGTGGCGAACATCTATCGCAGCCACCTGGAGAAAAAATTCGGAGACCAACTCGTCTTCGACGAGATCCATGTTACCCCTCGCCTGGACGAGTGGGACGAGGAGTACCTCGAAATCAGGGTCGTGTTCGACGGTGATGGCGACCTGCTCGAACCGAACTGGCTCAACGGCCTCTACTGGCAGATGCGGCCGGAATTGATCGAGCTGGGGGTGACCAATTTCCCAGCTGACTCGTACATCGACAAGGCCGAAATTGCCGATTGGACCGACGAAGAGCGGGCCAGGCTTTTCCGGTGAAGTCACGGCATGAACTGGGAACAACTGATTGAGCTCGCGCGGATGCTGGCCGGCGCGCCCGAGTATGGCCAGCGCCGGGGCCGGCCACAACAGATGCAACTGCGCAAAGCCATCAGCGCCGCATACTACGCGATGTTCCACGCGCTGGCTGCCAGCAATGCGGACACGCTGATTGGCGCGTCACCCCGGTTTCGTCGCCTGTCCGCTTGGACACAAACTTATCGTGCGCTGGACCATGGGTTTGCGAAAAGCCGTATGCAAAGCGGTCTGAACACGTTTGCTCCGGCCATACGGGACTTTGGAGTAGCCTTCATTTACCTGCAAAACTGGCGCCATCGGGCCGACTACGACCCCAATGCTGAATTCAGCCGTGCTGATGCGGTCAATCTGATCGACCGGGCCGAGGCCGCAATCATCGCGTTTGAGGCGGCTGACGCTACGGAGCGCAAGGCTTTCGCCGCGCACGTGCTGTTTCGGGTGAGGACGCCGTAGCAGGGTAACCGGACACGCCCAGCACCGCGGTTAACATACAGATTCGCTGTACTCACACAACAATGGGGGCAGCCTTGTGGCCGCCCCCATAAATCCGGTATCGCTGTCGCGTTGCCGATACGAGCCTAGCCCGCCCGCATTCGCTCCCCCGCGTCCAGCACGGCGCGGACTATTTTGTCGTAGCCGGTGCAGCGGCACAGGTTGCCGGCCAGCCAGTGGCGAATCCGCGCCTCGTCGGCGTCGGGTTCGGCTTCCAGCAGCGCCTTGGCGGCCACGATGAAACCGGGCGTGCAGATGCCGCACTGCAAGGCGGCGTTCTCGAGGAACGACTGCTGAATCGGGTGCAGGCCCTCGGCGGAGGCCACGCCCTCGATGGTGTTGACCTCGGCGCCCTGGGCCTCAACGCCCAGCACCAGGCACGAACAGACGATGCGCCCGTCCATGTTCACGGTGCAGGCGCCGCAGTTGCCGTCGTTGCAGCCCTCTTTCGAGCCGGTCATGCCGACTACGTCGCGCAGGCACTCCAGCAGGCTTTGTCGCGGCTCGCAGAGAAAGTCGGTCTGGTTGCCGTTGATGGTAGTCGTTACGTGGACAAGTCCGGGCATTATTATTCCTCCCCTCGGGCGCGCCGGATGGCAATGTTCAGGGTGCGGCGGGTCAGCACGTCCACCAGGTGATGGCGCTGTCGGATGGTGCCGCGCATGTCGGTGATGGGCGTGGCGGCTTCGCTGGCCAGACGGCCGGCTTCGGCGATGGCCTCATCGGAAACGGCCTTCCCCGCCAGGCTGTCGCCGGCGGCGGTGGCCAGAATCGGCGTCGGCCCAACGGACGCCAGCGCGATGCGCGCCGACTGGATGGTCTGGCCGGATGCGTCAAGTTGCACCGTGGAGGAAACGCCCGCCACGGCGATGTCCATCTCGTTGCGCGGAATGAACCGCAGGTAGGCGGTGCCGGAGTTCGCGGCCGGCGCGGGCAACTGGATGGCAACCAGCAACTCGCCGTTTTCCAGCGCGTTGCGGCCCGGGCCGGTGCAGAAATTCTCCGCCGGCAGGGTACGCCAGCCGTTCGGCCCGTTGATGTGCGCCTCGCCGCCCAGCGTAATCACCGGCGGGATGGTGTCGCCCGAGGGCGCGGCGTTGCACAGGTTCCCGCCGACCGTGGCACGACCCTGGATCTGGATGCTGCCGATCATGCCGGCGGCGTCGATCAGGCCGGGATACGCGGCGGCGACGGCGGAATTCTGATAAATCTGGTAACACGGAACCGCAGCGCCGAGCTGCAATCCGTTGTCGCCCAGGTTGAGCGTGTTCAGCTCGGGGATCTTCTTCGTGTCCACCACGACATCGGCCTCGCGGCGGCCGCCGCGCAACTGGACCAGCACGTCCGTGCCGCCGGCCAGGGGCCGGGCGCGGTCGCCGTTGGCAGCCATGATGGACACGGCTTCACTCAGGGATGTGGGGGCTTGGTAGTCAATAGCTCGCATGGGCACCTCCTGCGGCGCAGATTATAGCAACCAATAGCGGCCCTGTCAGCAGGACGGCGTTCCTGAGCAGGGCGCGGCAACACCCTCAAATACTATGCCGCGTCCAGCATTTCACGGAACGGCGGTTATCATACCCGCATACCGCACCGGGCGCAAATGGACCAGCGCAAGAGACGCTACGGATGGTTGAATATGTCATCCACTGCGCAAACAAAACCGGGCAGTACCGGCTCGCAGGCCAGCGTGTCGCCCATGCCAAAACGTTGCACCGCGCCGTCGTCGCCGTATGAGATTATCTCTCGCGTGGCAATGTGCGCTGCCAGCGACAGACGCACGCCGGCGTCCAGCCACATCTGCGCTCGAACTCGCGCCTCGGCAACCGAGTAGTCCGGCGAAACCACTTCCACCGCCAGGTCGGGAATCAGCCCGAAAATGTATCCCCGGTTTGGCAGCGGCGCAACGATGCGCTCGTGGGAAACGAAAGCGCAGTCGGGCGCGCGGACAGTATCCGGATCCTGCTCAATATAAATGCCGGGGCCTCCGGTAATGATGCCTAGGTTGCGTGGCCGCACGAAGTAGTCGAAGCTCGAAATGAATTGGGCGACGATGAATCCGTGCATGAAACCCGGTGGCGGCATTTCTACCAGTTCCCCTTTGACCAGTTCATAGTTTTTGCCGTCATCAGGCATCGCCAGTAGGTCATCGGCGGTAAGCAGTGTCTTGGCGGTGGTCATTGCATGACCTCCATAGCACAGCGTGGTTGTCGGATGTAACGGGGATTGATGGCCCGCAGTATAGCGCAACCGGCCCTACCGCCTCATCATCCCTTCCAGCCGTGCCTTCACGTCCGGCCACTCGCTGTCGATGATGCTGAAATACACTGAATGGCGGTTCACCCCATCCTTGGCGATGCGGTGGTTCCGCAGCACGCCCTCCTGCACGCCGCCGACGCGCTGGATCGCCCGCTGCGACCGCTCGTTGCGGTGGTCGGCTTTCAGGCACACCCGGAGCGCATCGTGATCCTCGAAGGCGTGGCGCATCAGCAGATACTTGCATTCCGTGTTGACGGCGGTGCGACGGTACGGCGCTCCGTACCACGTCATGCCAATCTCCACCGCCCGGTTGGGTCGGTCGATGTCCGAGTACCCGGTGGTTCCAATCGCCCGGTCATCCACCAGATGAATCACCGAGAATTGCAACCGCGCTCCCGTCCTGTTACGGCCCATACACATGTCCACCCATTCCCGCGTGTGCTCCAGGCTGATGAACGGGCCTCCGGTCAGGTAACGCCAAATATCTTCTTCCTGCCCGAATTCGTACAGGCTTTCCGCGTGCTGCTGCCCAATCGGTTCCAGGCGCACGTGCTGGCCGGTCAGGATTATGGGTTGTGGGTCCATCATCGAAATCACCTCGGCGTCAGAGAATGTCTAAATACTCCCTCTCCCCTCTTGGGCAGACCGTCCGCCTCTGGCGGGAGAGGGCTGGGGTGAGCGGACGTTTCTCATTCCCTCAGCAGCATCCCCTCCAGCCGTTCCTTCACTCCCGGCCACTCGGTGTCAATGATGCTGTAATAGACCGAATGACGGTTCGCCCCGTCCCACGCGATGCGATGGTTGCGCAGTACGCCGTCGCGCACCGCGCCGATGCGCTCGATGGCCCGCTGCGACCGCTCGTTGCGATGGTCGGTCTTCAAGCATACCCGCAGCGCGCCCAGGTCATCAAAAGCGTGGCGCAGCATAAGGTACTTGCACTCCGTGTTGACGGCAGTGCGCTGGTAGTCCACCCCGTACCACGTCATCCCGATTTCCAGCGCCCGGTTGGGCCGGTCGATGTCCAAGTAGCCGGTGGAGCCGATGGCGCGTTCCTCCACTCCGTGCATCACCGCGAACTGGATGGTAGATCCCGATTCCCTCGCCGCAACGCAGCTTTCAATCCACCCGCGCGCGTCGTCCAGGTCTGCAAAAGCCGGACGCGGCAGATAGCGCCAGATAGACTCGTCGTTCCCGACCGCGTACAAGTCCCAAGCGTGCTGCTGGCCGATGGGTTCCAGCCGCACGTGCTCGCCGACCAGGACAACCGGTTGGACATCCATGATGTTCTCATTTCGCTCGGCAGCAGAACTCTGCAACTTCCCGTAAAAGGGCTTTGTCGGCTCTATGCCTTCTCCGTTGCACCAACTCAGATAATCGTCAACCGAAAATTGGAACTCTTTCCGGAGTTGTTTTACGTCAGTGGCCTCGAACGTGGCGAACGAATATGAACCTGCGTTGACAACGGATCCACATAAAACCTCGGCCAAGCCGTCATAGCTGACTGAGGCAATGTATCCCTTGTATTCCATCATGTTTTCCATCATGGCTCGACTCCCATTCTCTCTAGAAACCTCGCAATGCTCCGTATGGAATCCCGTCGGAGGTTTGGTTGAGGGTGTGGGCGGTGTACCGTGGCGCCCACCGAATCTTTGGTGAACCTGACCCGGGAACCGGCGGCTTCAGTAATTTCAACGTCCAACGCTCTCATCAGCGAGACTACCTCCGACCACCGAATATCCGACGGCGTCGGCCTGGCGAATATCCTTTCCAGCGTCCGTTGGTGCCTCGACCGCAACGTGCCCATGATACCAAACGCCGCCGCGCCGTCCGCCACCTAATTGTCGTCTCCGCCGCTGGCCGCCGGCTGCGGAGCGCTTGACTCAGATTCGGTTTGGTCGGCTAGTGGCAGCGGCGGCAGGGGTTCCACGCCGTCCTCTATGCACGATTCCAGGTACACGTCAATGGATATCTGAAACTCCTGGTACACGTCGTACCCTTCCGGCAACTCGAAAATGACTATAGAGTACGGTTCGGTGTTGATGACCGACCCGCAGTAAAGCTCCGCTTCATTGTCGTATTCAAACCCGGCCACGTATCCTTTATATTCCACCGTCATCATGGCGTCGCTCCAATCTCTCTGAGGAATTCGCCCGCTTTTGTTACTGATGCTGGGCGAATATTCGGTCCTGGATGAGGTCGATGCAATACTGCCCGCGCCGCATCTTTCCTGAATAGCACCCGCGACCCCGACCGTTCCGAAATTTCGACGTCCAACGCCCCCATCAGCGAAACCACTTCCGACCAACGAATGTCCGACGGCGTTGGTCTCGCGAATATCCGCTCCAGCGTGCGCTGATGCCTCGACCGCAACACGGCAATCATACCAAAGCCGCCTAATTGCCGTCGCCGCCGCTAGCCGCCGGCTGCGGCGCCCGTGTCTCCGTGCCAATCCATCGCCGCTGGGACCGGGCCGGCGGATTCGGCCGGGTGGCGAACAGGAACGCCACGGCGCTCACCAGGTACAGCGGCGTGAACACCGCCAGCACCCAGTAGTAATCTCCCAAGGTGTCCACGACCAGGCCGGACACGAACGGAGATATGAACATCCCCACGTTCATGAACAGGCTCATAAAGCCCATCAGGGTGGCGAAGCGCGCCCGCCCGTAGTAGTCACTGAGCATCAGCCAGTTCACCGATGTTATCCCCTCTACAATGGCAATGCCCACCACGAACAGCAGCAACCCGACAATGCCCGGCCCGATCCACAGACCGCCCATGCCCACCGCGCCGACGGCCATGCCCACCGCCAGCAGCACGTTGCCCCGGAACTTGTCCGACGTCACCCCCATGATGAACCGCAGCGGTATCCCCAGGAAGAACATCGCCGCCACCCACGCCGACGCCTCGTTGGCCGAGACGCCGCGCAACTCCATGATGGGGAACACGTGCACCAGCATTCCGTTGGTGACCGACACCCGCAGGATCGCGCCCACCATGATCAGCCAGTAGGTGCGCGTCTTGATGGCTTCCATGAAGGTGAACCCTTCACTCGCCGCGCTGCGCCTCCGTCCGCCGGAACCGCCCGAGGTCGCGTCGTCCGGCACGTCGCCGTCCGGCAGCAACCCCATATCCTCCGGCCGGCTGCGGATGAAAAACGACGCCGGGATGGTCATGACGAGGATAAAAACCCCGGTCCAGAGGATGGTATCCCGCCAACCGATCTGCTGGATGCCCAGGTTCAGCAGCAGTACGACGAACGCCCCGCCGCCGGCGAACGCCGTCATCAAGGTGGACATCGCCACCGAGCGCCGTCGGATGAACCACTGGTTCACCGCGGCCATCAGCGTTTGCCCGAAGCCGGCGCTCTTGCCCAGGGAGATGATGCCTGAGAACAGGACGATCAGTTCCCAGTAGGAGTCGGCGCGCGACAGCAGGATGGTGCCGATTCCCACCATCAGCCCGCCTCCCAACACCATGGGTCGCGCTCCGAAGCGGTCCACCGCCCAACCGATCAGCGGCCCGCCGGCGCTGCCCTCCGCACGCGCCAGGCTGAACACCAGCGACATCTGCGCCGACGTCAGCCCCAGGTCGGTCTGTATCGGCGTGAAGAAGCGCGGGAACCCCTGCGAGATGGAGCCGTTCCCGAACATCCCCACAAAAGAGGAAACGACGACCACCCACCATCCGTAGAAGATGCGAGGCCGTCGCCGCGCTGCGTCATCTGTCGTATTTTCCACGATGGAAGATTATAGGCATCCCGCCCCAATGGGGTCAAACGGGCCGACTGACCGATACGGCGGATTTCTCGTCTTCTTGACATCGCCCACGCGCTGCACTAACTTTGCGCCTACAATCGAACCTATCACCACACTCTCAAGGAGGCATACCATGGCCCGAATTGGTGGACTCGGCCACGTTGGCATCTACGCCACTGACCTTATGAAAATGCGCGATTTCTACACCCGTGTGATGGGACTGGAAATCGCCGACGAAGACTTGGAGCAGCGCCGCATGGTGTTCCTCAGCTCCGACCCCGTGGGCGAGCACCACGAGTTTGTGCTTATGGCAGGGCGAGTGACATCCGACGATGCGCAGGTCATCCAGCAAATTTCCTTCCACGTACCCTCCATCCAGGACATGCGCGAATACAAGGAGCGCATTGATGCCGAAAACTTGAAGATCGATCGCATCGTCAGCCACGGCAACGCCTTCGGCATGTACTTCTTCGACCCCGAGGGCAACCGCATCGAGCTGTACTACAAGACCGGCTTCCCCGTCCCGCAGCCCCACGGCGATCCCCTCGACCTCAGCCGCAGCGACGAGGAACTGCTGAACGAAGCCCGCGAACTGCTCCACACCAAGCGTTAGCCCGTCAGCGTCATCCTGCGCCGCCGTCGCCGGCCCCTGCCGCGGCGGCGGCTTCTCATTTACTCCCTCTCCCCTGGTGGGAGAGGGCTGGGGTGAGGGAGAACCTCACAGCATAAATGTCCACCGCCCAGCAATCCGACGCAGCACGCGCCTCCACACCCGTCGCCTACGACGACCTGCCGCCCCGCTACCATCGCTGGAAGTGGCAGATCCTCATATCGTTCTGCGCCTTCTACCTGTTCGTCTATACCGGGCGGTTCAACTTCTGGCCCACGTCGCCCCTGATCAAGGACGATCTCGCCCTCACCAACATCGAGATCGGCGTCATCAACGCCATGCTCCTTTGGGGCTTCATGCTGGGCGACCTGGTGCATGGCCGGATGTCCGAGGCTTACGGGCTGCGGCTCTGGGTGATGCTGGGCGCGATTTTCACCACCGTTTTCAACTGGGCCGCGTCCTTCGGTACTTCCGCCGTCACCTTCGCCATCCCCTGGGGCCTTGCCGGGTTCGTCAACGCTGCCTGCTGGTCTCCCGCCATCAGCATGATCAGCCAGTGGTGGCCCCGACGCGAGCGTGGCATCGCCATGGGCTTCGTCGGCACCGTTGCCGGAGGAGCGATGCTGCTGATGTGGTGGTTGAGTAGCTGGGTCGCCGCCGAATGGGGCTGGCGCGCCGCCTTCCGCTACCCGCCGTTGATGATCATGGCGCTGGGAATCGCCTTCTACTTTCTGACCCGCGACCGTCCGCGCGACGTTGATCTGCCCGAGTACATCGAGGAGGACGCGATATCCGCCACGCCCGAATCCGCGAGCGCAGAGCAACTCAAGGGTTTCGGCCCCTACAAACTCCTCCTGACCAACTCCCGGTTCCAGCTCGCCTGCCACGTCAAGGGCCTGGAGAACGTCGCCCGCTACGGCCTCACCACCTGGGTGCCCCTGTACTACTTCGAGGCCGGCGGCCTGGACATCACCCAGACGGTGCTCATCACCTTCCTGCTGCCCCTGGGCTACCTGATTGCGCCGCCGGTGTCGGGCGTCATATCCGACAAGCTGCTGGGCAGCCGGCGGCGTCCGTTGGTCATCGCGTCGTGCTTCCTGTCCGCCGCCGCGCTGGTGGTCATCGCGCTGGCCCCGCCGTCCAACGCCTGGCTGGGCGCGGCGCTGATGCTCTGGGGCGGTATCAGCATGGGCGTGTCGCTCATCTCCACCATCTCCGTGGACCTGTCGGGCCGCAAGATGGCCGGCACCGGCGCCGGCGTCCTCGACGCCCACGGCTACCTCTACGCCGGCGCCCAGGCGCTCATCTTCAGCGTCCTGCTGGACATGGCCGGCAGCCCTTGGCCCATCGTCTTCCTGGTGATGGCCGCCACTCGCCTGATCTCCGCCGCCATGATCAGCCGCGTCCGCGTCTAACCCTCAAAGCGGTCGGCGCATGAAGCAGTGGACTTCGCCGTAGGCACTACGGTCGAGGGACTCGGGCGTGTGGTGGCTGATGTCTTCATCCGGCCCCAGCTTGCTGCTCCATTCCCCGCCAGGTAGTTGCACGGCGGCGTGCGTCCAATCGCCCCGTTGGTCAGCGTACAAGGCAATTTTGCGGAAGCCCGGCTCGTCGCCGGCGTCCTCGCACTGCTCGTAGCCCAACCCGACGAAGACCTCGATCAGGCTGGCGATAGAGGATGTCCTGCTGGCGTGCTCCGGCCAGTAGTAATCGGCATCTGCGACGTGGCTCCACCAACGGTCGGTTTCACCGACAGCGTAAGCGATGCAATTGTACTCGTCGGTAGGGCTACTGGTGATCTCGTAGCCCTCCGACGCTAAGTGTGGCAGTTCTTCGTCAATCCACATCGCTGCCGGTCAACTCGTACCCGTTTTGGCGTCCCCAATCCAGCCACGCCTGCGCCATTTCCTTGATGCGCCCACGGCTTTCCGGCGGCACCGGCCTGGCGCCGGTGATCGCGTTGAGGGCGACGAACCAGTGGTTGGGCTTCTCGGCCAGTCGTTGGAGCAGCCAGGGCACGGCGGGTTCGCCCATGGCGATTATGCGCTGATAGGCCGGATGTTGCGTCATCTGCCCAACGTCGGCGCCGCGCGGACGGTCACGTTCCCACTCGTCGGCCAGTTCCCGGAACCGCTCCCGCTCGGCCGGCTCTACGTCCATTGAGCCGCCATGCTTGGCGTCAACCCGCTCACCGCGCTCCGACGATGCTGACGTTGATTGCGATGACGATGTGCTCATGGCGATTACCCTCAGGCTGGATTGCGGCTGTGCGACATTCTAGCATCGCGCCTGCCTCGGGTCATAACCCTTACGCTCAAAGCGGTCGGCGCATGAAGACTGTCGCCTCGCCGTACATCCCGCCCGAAAGCGACTCCGGGCTGCGGTGTTCAATCACTGGTCCTTTTCCCATTTTGCTACGCCAGAGGCCGTTGGGCATTTGTATTGCTACGTGCTTCGCTGCGCCTTGTATTTCGTACAGGGCGACTTTTTGATAACCATCTCCGAAGTGGCTGTCATCGCATCGTTCATATCCCAAGCCGGCGAATACTTCAATCAGGCTTTCGATCCGGGCAGTCTCTGTCGCCCATGACGGCCAGTAGTCTCCCCCGTTGGGATCCCACCTTCTGTCAGTGTAGCCGGTGGCGTATGCTATGCAATTGTACCGCTCCGAGGGTTCATCTATGATTTCAAATCCCTCGCTGGCTAGCTTCGGAAACTCTGAGATTAGCCCCTGCACCCAGCTAGGCATAGCCATTGCGTTCGCCCCATTGCAGCCAGGATGCCTGCATTGCGTCCGTCTTGCCGCGGTCTTCGGGGGCAACCGGGTTAGCGCCGGTGAGGGCACGCAGCGCGTGGAACCAGAGTCCCCCCTGCGACCGCATTCTTTCCAGAATCAGGGGCACGGCCCGTTCGCCCATGCTGACGATTTCCTGGTGGGCAGGGTGGGCTGCTGCCTGATCCGAGAACGACAAGAATAAGGTTTCCTCTTCCCACTGGTCGGCCAGTGCCTCAAACCGTTCGCGGTCGGCCGGCTCTACGTCCATTGAGCCGCCATGCTTGGCGTCAACCCGCTCACCGGTCTGGAGCGATGCTGGCTTTGGTTGCGATGATGATGACGGCGTACTCATGGGTTACACTCCCGACCCAAATTGCGGCTATACGCCATTCTAGCATCGCGCCTGCCTCGGGTAATAACCCTTACGCGCCAAGCGGTCGGCGCATGAAGCAATAGACTTCGCCATACGGCCCGCCGGAAAGTGACTCCGGGCTGCGGTGTTCGATCAACGGCCCTGGGCCCATTTTGCTGCGCCACGCTCCGTTAGGCATTTGTACTGCGGCGTGTTCCCAGACGCCTTGATCCTCGTAGAGCGCAATCTTTTGGTAGCCTGGCTCGACGCTGGCGTCTTCACATTCCTCAAATCCCAGTCCGGCAAAAGCCTCTTGCAATCTCTCGATTCGCTCCGACCTCGTCGTGTGGGGTGGCCAGTAGCCGCGACGTGTATAGTCCCACCATCGGCCGGTATCCCCGGCGGCATATGCAATGCAATTGTACCGATCTGATGGCGGCCCTATTACGGTGAATCCCTCACTGCGGATGTTGGGGAATGACACATTGAGCCAGGTTATCCACCTAGGCGTAGCCATTGCGTTCGCCCCATTGCAGCCAGGAATTCTGCATCGCTGCAATGTTGCCGTAATCGGCTGGCGATACCGGATCTGCTCCTGTTATCTGTTCTAGCGCTTCAAACCAGTGCCCGCCCTGGGAACGCATCCGCTCAAGAATAAGCGGTACCATCGGTTGCCCCAAGTTGATGATTTCCTGGTAGGCCGTGTGTGCAATGGCACGGTCCGATCTGGATAGGAAGAAAGTCTCTTCTTGCCACCGGTCGGCCAGTTCCTCAAAACGTTCGCGGTCGGCCGGCTCTATGTCCATTGACCCGCCATGCTTGGCGTCAACCCGCCTGCCAGGCTGCGACGATGCTGACGTTGATTGCGATGACGATGTGCTCATGGCAACATACTCCCAAACTAAATTGCGCCTATGCCACATTCTAGCATCCCGCCGCCTTCGCCATAGCGCCATGCCATATAATCTCGCCTGAACCGAGAGGCCAAATAGCGAGGAGACCATGGCGGGCAGCACAGCAGCAACGGCGGTCGCGGCCTACTTCACCGAACTGCGCCGGATTCAGGCGTCGGGCGGCGCAACGGGCGAACGCTCCGCCTACGGCGCGTTGACCGACCTGCTCAACGCCGTGGGCGACACCCTGCACCCCAAAGTCTTCTGCGTACCCGAACTTGCCGACCAGGGCGCCGGCCATCCCGACTTTGGACTCTACACCACGCGCCAGACCCAACGCGCCCGCGACCAGCGTCAACGCCGGGGCCAACTCCCCGAGCGCGGCGTGGTGGAGGTCAAGCCCGCCGCTGACGACGCCTGGCTCACCGCCGACGGCGAGCAGGTCAGCCGCTACTGGCAGCGTTACCGCCAGGTGCTGGTCACCAACACCCACGACTTCGTGATGGTGGGCGAGGACGCCAACGGCCGGCCCGTCCGCCTGGAAACGTTCCGGCTGGCAGATTCAGCGGCGGACTTTGAGGAACGGCTGGAGCATCCCCGCGCTTTCGCCAACGAGGTGGGCGTCGGGCTGGCCGAGTACCTGTGCCGCGCCCTGTCCAACGCGGCGTCGCTGGCGGAACCGAAAGACCTGGCCTGGCTGCTGGCGTCCTACGCCCGCGACGGATTGGCCCGCGTGGAACGGGCCGGCGACCCCGCGTCGCTGGCCGCCGTGCGCGCCGCGTTGGAGGAATCCCTGGGCGTGCGCTTTGAGGGCGACCGGGGCGCGGCGTTCTTCCGCTCCACCCTGGTGCAAACCCTGTTCTACGGCGTCTTTTCGGCGTGGGCGTTGTGGGCGCGGCAGACGCCGGCGCCGTCCGGCCCTTTCAACTGGCGCGAAGCCGTCTGGCATCTGCGCGCCCCGGTGCTCCGCGCCCTGTTCCAGCAGCTTTCCGACCCCGGACGCCTGCAACCCCTGGGCCTGGTGGAAGTGCTGGACTGGGCCGCCGCCGCGCTCAACCGGGTCAACCGCGCCGACTTCTTCGCCCGCTTCCGCGAGGGCGAGGCCGTGCCCTACTTCTACGAACCCTTCTTGCAGGCTTTCGACCCCGAACTCCGCAAGCAGCTTGGCGTCTGGTACACCCCTGCCGAGGTGGTGCGCTACATGGTGGCTCGCGTTGACCGCGCCCTGAAAGACGACCTGGACATCCCCGACGGCCTGGCCGCCGAAAACGTTTACGTGCTGGACCCCTGCTGCGGCACCGGGGCATATCTGGCCGAAACGCTGCGCCGCATCGCCGCCAACCTGGACGGCAAGGGCCTGGGCGCGCTGGCCGGCGCCCGCGTCAAGCAGGCCGCCACCCAGCGGGTGTTCGGCTTTGAGATTATGCCCGCCCCCTACGTGGTCGCCCACTTGCAGGTTGGCCTGGCCATGCAGGAGTTGGGCGCGCCGTTGTCGGATGATGGCACGGACTCCGGTGATGGCGGCGAACGGGCCGGCGTCTTCCTCACCAACGCGCTGACCGGATGGGAGCCGACGGTGCAGAAGCCGCTGCCCTTCCCGGAGCTGGAGGAGGAACGGGACCGCGCCGAACGGGTCAAGCAGGACACCCCCGTGCTGGTCATCATCGGCAACCCGCCCTACAACGGTTTCGCCGGCGTCGCCGTGGATGAGGAGCGCGAACTGTCCCAAGCTTACCGAACCACCCGCCAGGTGCGCCGCCCCGAGGGGCAGGGCCTGAATGACCTGTACGTGCGTTTCTTTCGGATGGCGGAACGGCGCATCGCCGAAAAGACGGGCCGGGGCGTCGTCTGCTACATCTCCAACTACTCGTGGCTGGACGGCCTGTCCTTCACCGGAATGCGCGAGCACTTTCTGGATGCCTTTGACGCCATCCGCATTGATAACCTGCACGGCGACCGCATTATCTCCGAGTACGCGCCCGACGGGGCTACCAGCGAAACGGTATTCGCGCTGGCGGGCCAATCGCCGGGCATACGAGTCGGTACCAGCATTGCCCTGATGTCCAAAATGCCCGATACCAAGCCGCCAAACCAACGCCTGCTGTACCGCGATTTTCACCAGGCCAGGGCCAGCGCAAGGCGTCGGGCTTTGCTGGACAGTCTGGACGCGCCAAGCATTGATTCGGGCTATTCGCCATTGGCGCACAACGTTGCGCTGGGCCTGCCGTTCAAGCCGGCGGCGGTGAGCGACGGCTGGCAGGATTGGCCGTCGCTGCCCGACTTGTTTCCGACGTCATTCCCCGGCGTCAAGACCAGCCGCGACGGTTTCCTGGTTGACGTTGACCTTGACCGCCTGCAACGCCGCGTCGCCGACTACTTCAACGCTGACCTCAACCACGACGAAATCGCCCGCCGCTATCCGTCCGTGATGAGGTCAACCCGACGCTACGACGCCCGCGCGGTCCGCAACGAACTGCTGGCCAGCGGCGGCCCGGTGGAATCGGGATTCGTCCGCCATTCCTACCGCCCATTTGATGACCGCTGGCTGTATTGGGACGCGGACACCAAATTGCTTGACGAAAAGCGCGCCGAGTACGTACCGCATGTGTTTGAGGGCAATCTGTGGTTAGGTTCAAACAAGCGCGAAATTGACGAACAGTTTTCGCACGGTACTGCAACAAGTCATCTAGGCAACTGGAAGTTAGGCAATTGGGGAATACATTTCTTTCCCATGTGGTTGCGCGACGACACCCTCAGACTCGGCAACGACGGCGCACAGCGCACCCCCAACCTGTCGCCGGCGGCGCAAAACTACCTCGACCGGCTGGGGTTGAGCGTGGACGAGCTGTTTCACCACGTCATCGCCGTGCTGCACAATCCGCAGTACCGCGCCGCCAACGCCGGGGCATTGCGGATGGAGTGGCCGCGCATCCCGCTGCCCGGCTGGCCCGACGGATCGGCGGTCGTCGCGGCGGCAGAACTGTCCAAGTCGGCGGCTCGGGGCCGGCAGTTGGCGGCGCTGCTGGACTCGGATACGCCGGTGGCCGGCGTAACGTCCGGCGCGCTGACGCCGGCCATGGCGGCCATCGCCGTCCCAGCGATCGTTCAAAAGTCGGGCGCCGACGGCGACAACATGGCCGGCGACGACTTCGCGGGAACGGCCGGCTGGGGCCACTACGGTTCCGGCGACGCCGTGATGCCTGGCCAGGGCCGAATCGTGGAGCGCGACTACACCGCCGAGGAACGGGCCGCGCTGGGGGAAATGTTGACGGCGCCGGGCGATACCACCTTTGACGTGTACCTGAACGAGCGAGCCTACTGGCGGAACGTGCCGGCGCGGGTGTGGGAGTACCAGCTGGGCGGCTACCAGGTCCTAAAAAAGTGGCTCTCCTACCGCGAGCTGCGGGTGCTGGGCCGGGCGCTGACGGTGGAGGAAGTGCAGGCGTTCGCAGAAACGGCGCGGCGGGTGGCGGGGGTGTTGGGGGTGACACCATTGGAGTCTGTACGTTAGACTACAATCTACGAACTCGTCCATGGGAACCGGCGGCTCCGGAGAGTGGCATGGCGAACGCAGGATTCACGTTTACGTTTGAGTTTCCGCCGCACCGGGGATTGCCGGCGGATGCGCTGGGTGATGCATTGAAGGGAGTTCAGGATGCGCTGCGGCGCACGGTTGAGCACCTCGGCGACCGTCAGCCACAACATGGTCGGCCCCCCGGTTGGATCACTCTGCAAAGCGCCTTGCGAGTGCCCGGTGTGCGCTCCGACTCTCTGATATTCGACCTGGAGCTGGCTCCGCCTCCCAGCCAACAACTCTATCTAGACAAATACGGTCCGGCGGCTATTGACGAGCTGCTCCGCTGGGATGGGGAAGAAGGTTCAACCCTGCCCCTGCCGGTTACGGACCGACTTTACGAAATCCGCGAGCAGTTTTCCGAGGACGTGAAGCTTTGGTTGGGCAACGCCAATAACCGCCATAGGGTTGAACTCAAGGCCAAAGGGGCTAGAGCCGGCGGAACAAATGAACCCTTCGATAAGGAAGCATTCCTCAACAACCCAAATCCCACGGTTTTTGACCCTGACAAGATTGTGAGAGCGAGTGAACCCTTCGATGTGGACGAGTTCATGCGCTATATTCACGACCTGCGCGACGATGGAGCCGAATGATAACGCCCGGAAGCCAACCGGTCGTACTTGATACGGGCGTCGTGTCATTCATCTACAACGGAGACGACAGAGCCGCATTTTACGAAGACCGTTTCATCGGTATGCGGCTTGTAATCTCGTTCCAGACTTTGGAAGAATTGTACATATGGCCAATAAAGAACAAATGGGGGACCCGCCGGCGTAATGAACTTCTGCGGCATCTCAGCCTGTACGAAGTAGTCTGGCCGAATCTGGAACTGGTTCGGTTGTCCGCCGGACTGCGCGCTGATCGTGAAAAAGCTGGCCGCAGATTGAACACCGCCGACGCCTGGATTGCAGCCACCGCTCTGATGCTCGGTTGCCCGCTGGCATATCACGACGGAGACTTCGACGGCATTCCCGGCTTGCAAGTCATCAGACCAACATGACCGCCCCCAACAAACTCAACGGATCCAACCACGCCGAAGACCCTGCCGGAGCAACCGGGCTGATAAGTCGTTCCGGCGGAGCGGTTGGCAACGGAGCGTTACCATGCCTAGAACAAACCGCGCCCTCCAGGTAACGGAAGAGATAATCCGCAAGGAGTTGCCCTGACACCTCGGGGAAGGATTCCACATCAGCCACATCGAAAGCACTTTCATTCGACGAAAAAAGCGGGACGTGAACTACATGACGGTGTACCTGGAACCGGGCCATCCGCCCCTCGACGACGACGCCATCATGGAGTTCGAACTCGGACTGCACGAAAGGCTCATGGGCCAACAGATCCTCGACAAACCCGCGGTCGCCTATATCGACCGGGAGGACGACGCTTCAACCGGGCATTCCTTAACCTGAAATCCGCGCGAGAAACGGCCGACTACAACCCAAACGCCGTTTTCAACTTAGTGTCGGCCAGTCAATGGCTGAACCGCGCAATAGCGGCCCTGAATAACCTGTACGCCATGAGCCCAACCGGCAAACGAACGATCACCAATGTCGTCCTCTACGGCCACCCGTGAACGCCGGGAACGGTAGAATCAACGGAGAAAACATCCGATGGAAATACGTCCGGAAGCCAATGCAATCATCTCTATCTTCCCCGAACTGACCCGATCCTTCTCGCGGGGACAGGTCGCCGAAATGATCGAGACGCTCTCCGACTACGACGTCAAAGGGTGGGATCCCTATCCGGTCAACGCAATCGCAACCGGATTGATATATGCTGCAAGTCAGCCGGAGTCGCCGGATGGCGAAGTCTTACAAGCGTTCCTCAACTACCTAACGGACACCATACCGGAGGCGCTCCCCAACAGCTGGCGATCCCCCCTGCTAGAAGCCGTCGAGGATGCCGGCGAGACCTACTTCGCTGCCGCACAGCAGGACTTCGACCTTCAGGACATTACCGCAGGTGCCATCAACCTGTTCCGGGCCGTCAACTGCGCGATCATCGGTCAGGCCGCCATACGCGGCTGGCCCCACGCCGACGCCGACGCCGACATCAACACCATCGTCGGGCTGGCGTCCGGGAAGTTGCCGACCAGCGTCCCTGAATTCAACGAGATCATCGACGCCATGCCGGACTATCAACTTGACCTCAACAGCGCTTACGGTGCCACTGCCGCTGTCCTGGACGCGGCGCGTCACGGCTATTTCCACGCCTTCGGTTACACGCCGGAACAAGCCACCGAGATGGCCCGCCACGCCTTCGGGCTGGTTTCCCGGACCGGAGCAACAGTTTCTTGACTCCCCAGGCCCGTAGCCAACTGTCCCAAACGCTCCTGCAACGCTCTGACGACGAATTCGATAGCGGAGGTAACGCCCACATCGCTGCCGAGTTGCTCTGGGGCGCGACGGCCCAGCTTCTCCGTACCGTAATCGATACCGACTCAACGCTGGAGTTCACAGGACACGACTCGTACCGCGAAGCCGCAGAGCGAGTTGAAGAACTGAGCGCGGAACCATTCAACGCGTCGGACTACAACGCCGCAAACCGGCTCCACATTCATTTTTACCAGGGCCAGTTGACCGACAAAGACTTGAAGTACGTCCGGCGAGTCACTAAGCGGCTCATTAGTAGGCTCAACGCATACCTGGCGACGACGTCCGCACCTGCATCGGCTACGCCCACGCCGTAGTTGCCGGCGACAGGCCACCGCCACCCGCCCCTTGACGACACCCTATACGAACTTATATCCTAATATCGTCTAGGCAAATCCGCCTGGGGCGGATTCAATCCCGATCCAAAGAGAGGCAGATTCCCCGCATCGACGGCCAACCCCGTCAGTTCCAAAATCGCAACCGGCCCACGTGGGCTAACGCCGCTTAACGACCTAACGCCCCACCGGCGCAGCCCTCTGGTGTCCCCGGGTCTGTCCGAGCCCGCGCGCAAGTGCGCCCTTACCGGCGCGCCGAGTACACGAAAAAGTAGGGCAAATAGTTGCGTACCCAACCCGGCCGTGCGCTGACAACGAAGCGAAATCCTGCCTCTCGCCAACCAACCGCTCATGGTGAGCCAGTCGAACCATCATCCTGAGCCTGTCGAAGGACAACCCAGCCAAAAGGAGAAATCGCCATCGCCCCATCATCCCAATCTCGTTCATCTCGGTAAAACCCCTGTCCCGGGCAGTGAGCGCGGCCGGCGGATGGTAATATCTGCCCACCATGCTGCGCTTTTTGGGACGGTTCTCCTATCGCCTGTACATCTTCGCCCTGGTGGTTGCGGTGGTAATCGTGGCGGCTCTGGCGCTCTTTCGCCCCTTAACGACCGCCATCCACACTGCCGCCTTCGCCGCGCAGGTGCTGCCGTCGCCGGTCAAGCCGCAACCCTGGCTGGCCGGTGAACCTAAACACGTCGCCGCCGAGTTCCCCCGCTACGACGGCAGCATGGGCCGGGGCGACATCTACGTCATCCCCGACGGCAAACGCCGGGCCGGCGTGGTGGTGTTCCTGGGCGCCAACGCCGCCGGCGCCGACGACCCCGACGTAATCAACCTGGGCCAGGCCCTCGCCCGCGCCGGTTTCGCCGTCATGTACTATTGGTCGTCCACCATGGGCGAACGTGCCCAGGTGGACGCCGGCGAAATCGCCAACATCGTCGCCGCCTTCGAGCACCTGCGCCAACAGGAGTTCGTCGATCCCGACCGCGTCGGACTGGCCGGCTTCTCCGTTGGCGCGTCCTTCGCCCTGGTCGCCGCCGCCGACCCGCGCATCGCCGACGGCATCGCCTTCGTCAACGCTTTCGGCGGGTACTACGACACCGCCGACCTGATGGTCCAGATCGCCGCCGGCCGCGCCATTGATGACGGTGAAGGCATCCCGTGGGAGGTGGACCGTCTCACCCGCCAGGTGTACGACAACATGCTCACCCCCGAGTCCGAATCTCCCGCCGCTCAGTCCCTCCTGGAGGGAACGGACTCCATCGCCGAGGCCCGCGCGCGCTATGCCGAACTCCCCGAATCCTTCCGCGCCGAGGTCGATTCCATAGCGCCGTCCCATCACATCGCCCGGTGGAGTCCCAAGACCGTCATGCGCGTCATGCACGACCGGGGCGACCCGCTAATCCCGGTGGGCGAGTCCCGCCGCATGGTCCAGGCGTTGCAAGAACAGCGGCCCGACGTATCCGTCTATTACACCGAAACCGACATATTCCGCCACGTCCGCCCCGACGCCGAAACCGACCTGAAATCCATGCTGGCCGGCGCGTTCCAGCTCTACCGCCACATGTACCACATCGTAGCCGTCGCCCGTCAGCCGTCCCGCTGACACCGGCGAGTCGATCCGTCGCCGGAACCTGTAATTTCCGTGTGGGATTACGTAATCTTGCGCTATAATGTCGCCGCCCGGCGCGGCCTGCCGGTCCGCGCGGCGTTATCGGCGGAGGTGATACTGCGATATGAAACCACTGGAAGGCATCAAAGTGCTTGACCTGACCCGCGCCCTGGCGGGTCCCTTCTGCGCGCTCATGCTGGGCGACTACGGCGCCGACGTCATCAAGATCGAACGTCCCGGCGTCGGCGATGACACTCGCAAGTGGGGGCCGCCCTTCATCGGGGAAGAGTCCGCATACTTCCTCAACGTGAACCGCAACAAGCGCAGCCTGACCCTGAACCTGCGCGACGAAAAGGCGCAGCAGGTCTTCCTGAAGCTGGCTGCCGATGCCGACATCATCGTTGAGAACTTCACGCCCGACGTCATGCCCAACTTCAACCTGGCCTACGAGGACGTGAAGAAGGTCAACCCGGCGATCATCTACTGCTCCATCTCCGGCTTCGGGGCCACGGGTCCTTATCGCAATCGCCCTGCCTACGACCAGATTATGCAGGGTATCAGCGGCCTGATGAGCATCACCGGCGACCTGGGCGGCGATCCGCAGAAGGTCGGCATCGCTGTCTCCGACATCGGCGCCGGTATGTGGGCCGCCTTCGCCGTCATGGCCGCTCTGCACCACCGCAGCGGCCCCGGCAACGGCAAGGGCCAGTACATTGACCTCTCCATGCTGGACGCGCAGGTGGCGTGGATGACCTACCAGGCCGGCTACTACTTCGCCACCGGCGAGGCCCCCAAGCGGCTGGGCGCAGCCCACCCAACCCTGGTTCCCTACCAGGCGTTCATGGGCAAGGACGGCAAGTATTTCAACGTCGCCGTCGGTTCCGACCGCCTGTGGGATCGCTTCTGCGAAGGTATCGACCGCATGGACCTGCACGAGGACCCCGACTATGCCAGCAACGGCGTTCGCGTGAATAACCGCTCCAAGCTGGTGCCGCTGCTCCAGGAGTATTTTCTCAAGAAGGACGCTGACGACTGGGTTGCGGACCTCCAGGCGGTGAGCGTGCCCGCCGGCCCCATCAACGACCTTGCCGACGTTTTCAACGACGAGCAGGTGCTGCACCGGGAAATGCTGCTGGAAATGCCGCATCCCACTCTGGGCAGCATCAAGCAGACCGGCCTGCCCATCAAATTCTCCGACACCCCCGGCGGCCTGGACCAACCCCCGCCGCTCCTCGGCGAACACAATCACCAGATCCTGACCGGGCTGGGTTATTCGGACTCGGATGTGGAGCAAATGGCCGCCTCCGGCGTCATCTGACGGCGGCCGCTGCGATTAGGGAGGGAGGATAATCATGGATCTGGGATTGCAGGACACCGTCGCCCTGGTGGTGGACTCCCACCTTGGGATTGCCACCGCGGCCGCGGCGTCCCTGGCCAACGAGGGCGCCATCCTTTCGCTCACCGCGCCCGATAGCTACCACATGCGCCACGTCGAAATCGAGTTGGCGCGCTCCAACATTTCCCAGGAACGTTTCCGCGCCGTCATCGCCGACCTCAACCGCACCCGGGACATTCACCGCCTGGTGCGCGAGACGCTGCATCGCCAGAATGACATCGGCGTGCTCGTCAACACGGTGCAGGAGTTGGACCCCTCTTCGGCGCTGGAGCTTGAGGAAGAGAACATCGAGCCGGCCCTGGCGCGCAACTTCTTCTCCGCCGTCCAATTGACCCGCGAAGTCGTCCCCCACATGAAGCGCCTGGGCATGGGCCGCATCATCAACCTGATCCCCTACTCCGCCATCGAAGTATCCTCCGGCGGCACCCTGTCGTCTTTGAGTCTGGCGCCCCTGCTGGCCTACTTCAAGGGCCTGGCCTTCGAACTTGCGCCCAGGAATATCACCGTCAACAACATCATCTATTTCGGCGTAGAGTCCGACGAGCCTGAAAACGGCAAACATGACGTGGACGCCGCCTCGAATGACGTTCCATCCTCCGAAGGCCCTGACGAAAACGGAGCGCACCGGAAAAAACTCGAAGATGATTCCCCGATGCACCGCATGGCGGAGCCTTACGAGATCGGCGACGTCGTCGCCATGGTCGCCTCGTCCCGGGCATCCTACCTGACCGGCGCCAACATCATCCTCGACGGCGGCCGGCACCGGCAATACTACGCCTGAACCCGCCCGATCCGCCTATGGCGGACGGCAGGAGGAACCCCATGGCCAACGCGCAGATGATTCACGATGCCCAGGAATACCTCGCCGACGCAGCGGTTGCGGGCTGGCTCATCTACGACTATCTCGGCTGCAACCCCGTGCTCGCCCAGGTCGCGCCGGCGTCGGGCCACGTAACCAGGCCCGTTTTCCTCTACGTACCCGCATCCGGCTCGCCCACCCTGCTGACCCATCATGTGGATGCCGGCAAATTTGCCGATGCCGGCGTCGAAACCGTAGTGTACAGCAGCCGCGCCACCCTCGAATCTGCATTGCGGGACACATTGGCCGCAGCCTCCATCGTGGCGATGGAATACTCGCCTCGCAATAGCCTACCCCGCGTGTCTCGCGTGGATGCCGGCACAGTGGAGCTGGTGCGCAGCATGGGGCCGGACGTGGTTTCCTCCGCAGACCTGATGCAGTACGCAACGCAACGCTGGTCGCCGGAGCAACTGGCCGGCCACCGGCGCGCCGCCGACGCCCTGGGCCGCATCGTCAACGAGGCATTCGTGCGCATCGGACAACGTCTTGCCGATGGAGTCACCGAGTTCGAGATTGCCGAGTTCATCCGCCGGCGCTTCCGCGAAGAGGGTCTGACCACCGCCGACGGCCCCATCGTGTCCGCCAACGCCCACTGCTCAGACCCCCACTACGAACCCGCCGCCGAGGGCAGCAGCGTCTTCGCTCCCGGCGACTGGGTGCTGATTGATCTGTGGGCGCGGGAGGACACACCCGATAGCGTGTACGCCGACATTACCTGGACCGCCTACGTCGGTGACAACCCGCCGGAACGGAACCGGGAAATATTCGACATAGTGCTCGGCGCCCGCGACGCTGCCCTGGCCTTCATGCAGGATTCCCACGCCGCCGGCGACCCGATCCAGGGTTGGCAGGCCGACGACGCGGCCCGCCGTTACATCACCGACCACGGCTACGGCGACTACTTCACCCACCGCCTGGGCCACAGCATCTACCACACCGTCCATGGCGAGGGCGTCAACCTCGACAACTTCGAGACCCACGACACCCGCCGCATCATCCCCGGAGTAGGATTCTCCATCGAGCCGGGTATCTACCTGCCCGAGTTCGGCGTCCGCTCCGAAATCGATGCTTACATGAGCGAAGACGGCCCTTACGCCTCCTCGCCCGTGCAGCGGGACATCGTACTGATTACTGCGCCGTAATCGCACCCACGAAGTCCAGTTCCAGCCGTATGGTGTCCTCCACGCTGAGGACGATAGCGACACTGGGCTTGGTCATGCCGAAATCCTCAAAGGTGAACTCCACCGCGACGGAGCCGCTGACCATCCCGTCGCCCGCGAATCCAACCGTACCGTCCCAAGTGACTTCCCGCGTCTGATCCTTCACGGTCAGGTCGCCGGTGATAGCAATATCGACCGGCCCGCTGGGGGCGATATTCGTCGGAGGCAACCCCTCAATGAACGTTGGCACAAACACCACCTCTGGGTAGGTATCCGTCTCCAGCGTCCGGTTGCGCACGTAGCCATCCCGCCGGCCGCTGTCGGTCGTCAACGTTGCCGCCTGAACCGCAATGCGGCTTTCTTCAGCCACCACGCCGCCGTCGGCATCAAAAGCGATGCTGCCGGCTACATCCTGGGTTTCGCCCACTGCAATGAAGAAACCGGTATTGGCCAACTCCTCTTCCACCCTGTAGCGGGCGATGGATCCCTCGCCCAGCGTGAACACCGCCGCCGCGCCGGATGGCATAGCCTCAGCAGTGGGCGGTTCGGTCGGAGTCTCCGTGAGGGTCTCCGTCGCTGGCATCGCCTCGGTTGCAGCCACCGCTTCGGTCGGAGCCGGCGCAGCGGTGGCGGTGGGTTCAGGCGCGGTCGTGGCAGCAGCCGGCGCAGTGGTGGCGGGTACGGATTCGGCGGTCGGTTGTGGCGCGGCAGTCGGAACCTCCGGCTCGCCGGCGCAGGCTACCAGGAACGCCACCAGCAGGATGCCGGCGATCAAGGTTGCCAGGGCGGTACTTCGATTCAAGGTCATGGGTTATCTCCGGGCGGGTTCCACTGGTATGAGCGGTTCATTCTATCATTGCCCCTATTACCGCACGGCAGTACAATCTCGCAATCAGCCATCGCAAAGGGAGCAGTGAATCATGAAATTCGGCCTGGCCTACGAAATGCAGCGTCCCGAACTGGACGACCACGCCGTCATTGAAGAAACCATCGAACAGGTCTGCCTGGCCGACGAGATGGGCTTCGATTACGTCTGGTTCGTGGAACACCACTTCCTCACCACCTTCAGCATGTCGCCATGCCCGGAGGTAATCTTCGGCGCGTTGAGCAAGCTGACCAAGAACATCCGCCTGGGCTTCGGTGTGGTCATCCTGCCCTACCACCACCCGGTGCGCGTCGCCGAGCGCGTCGCCATGGTGGACCACCTCACTAACGGCCGCGTCGATATGGGCACGGGACGCAGCGCCGCCTACGAGCAGACCGGCATGGGCATCGACCCCCGCGACACCCGCGAGATGTGGGAAGAGTCGCTGAAAATGATTCCTGAAATCTGGAAGTCCGACTATTTCGAGTGGGAAGGCAGGTTCTGGAACGTGCCGCCGCGCCAGGTGCTGCCCAAGCCCTACCAGCAGCCGCACCCGCCCATTTGGGTGGCGGCGTTGCAGCCGGCCACCTACGAGTTGGCCGCCGAGCGCGGCATCGGCGTGATGGCGCTGGGTGTCAGCGCGCCGTCCGTCCTGGAACCCCACATTGCCGCCTACCGTGAGAACATCAAGAAAGCCAAGCCCGTCGGTCAGTTCGTCAACAACCAGTGGCTCAGTTCAATCTTCGGCCTCTGCGGCCCCGACAACGCCGCCACTCGCCAGCTCTGTACCGACTCGCTCAAGACCTTCTTTGGCCCGGGTCGTCCCTACGTCCAGGATCAGAAGGACGTGTATGCCCGCCTGCTGGATCAGTGGGGCGGCATCCCCGAACACCTACAGCAGAATTTCTCCCGCTATATCGACGTGCCTGCGGATTCCCCTGAGGGCGACGGCCCTGCCGAAGCCGATGGCTCTGTCGACCTGTCCGGCGGCACCGCCCTGGCCCAGAAGATCTGGGAAGAGTTCGACGCCGACACCCTGGCCGACCGCGGCGTCATCGTCGCCGGCGACCCCGACAGCTGCATCAAGGCGGCCAAGCTCCACGAGGCCACCGGCGTTGACCAACTCCAGTTCCTCATGGCCACCGAAACCGTCGCCCACGACAAGGTCATGGAGTCCATCGAAATGTTTGGCAAGCACGTCTTCCCCGCATTCAAGTGATCTGCCAAGTCGCACGCGTAAAAGTAGGGGCGGGTTTCAAACCCGCCCCGCTTGCTTCGCCGTTGAGCGTCTGTTGATTACGTAGCATCCCCCGTCAAATCGCTCACGCGCGGCGCGACTTCCTCGGCGATCAGCCGCAGGCAGTCCATCTCCCACTGATGGTCGTCGGGGTCCTGGGTGATACACAGCATGTGCCCGAACCCGCCCGTCTCGTCATACAGCTCGCGGATGCGCTGGGCGCACTCGTCCGGATCGCCCACGATCCAGATGTTGTCCATCATGTAGTCAACGGTCAGGTCGTCGTCGCTCATGTTGGGGTCGATCTTGGTGGCCTGGATGAGACCCGAGCCCAGGCGGTTGGGCAACTGGTGTTGCAGGTAGTTGCGCCCCAGCACGGCGTAGGCCCGCTCCCGCGCTTCCTCGCTGGTCTCCGCCACGAACACGTCCCGCCCGATGCGCCAGTCGGAGCGTTTCGCCTCCCGGCCGGCCTCCGCCGCCGCGTCCTCCACCGTCGTCCAGTGATCCGCCAGGTACTTGGGAGCCAGGTTGCTGCTGCTCATCGGGATGTACCCCTCGCGTCCGGCGACGCGAATGCTACTGCTGCCGATGGATGTGGCAGCCACACCGATGGGCGGGTGCGGCTGCTGCAATGGCTTCATGTGCAGCCCGCGCTCCAGCACCGGATCCAATTCCGGCGCCTCGATGTCGAAGAACTCGCCGTGATACTCGAACTTGCCCTCCGATGCCCACAGGCTCAGCACCACGTCCAGCACCTCAGCGGCGCGCCGGCGCACGTCGTCGCCCTGGCCGGGATCCATGCCGAACAGTTGCAGGTCGGTGGGAATCGCCCGGTGGCCGATGCCCCAGTACAACCGCCCGCGGGTCATGTGGTCCAGCATGGCGATGCGGTGCGCCAGTTCGATGGGGTTGTGGATGGGCAGCAGCGTAACGCCGGTGGCGAGGCGGATGTTCTCCGTCAGCGCCGACGCTTTGGCAATCATCAGGTCGGGGTAGGGCGCGTTCTCCCAGCGCTCAGTCAGGTGCTCGCCGATCCAAGCCTCGTGGAACCCCAGCCTGTCGGCGGCTTGGAGGAGGTCCATATCACGGTCGTAAGAGTCGGCGTAAGAACGGTGCGGCGGATGCAGCGGCATCATGAACAGGCCGAATTGCATGGCGGTTCTCCTTGAGGGATGCGAGGGGGTGTGAGATGCCGCCAGAATAACGCAGGGAGGGTTCGGCGGCAATGCGGGCTATGGAACGCGCTCGACCGTAAGGTTGGGAAAGCTTCTATTCCATGATTCTATGTTGAATACGCCGCAACTCCGCACTATTGGACGGGGCCAGGGCTGTGGTCCCGGCCTTTGTAATGGCAGCATCCGTTGCAACTCGTCCTGCCGGTCCAGCAAATCGGATGGCGCCAGTCGGTCCAGAGCGATGAGTACCAGATAGTCAACAGGCTTGTCCGCGCGCTCCTCCGCCCATTCGTAAAGCAAAGAATCGCGATACTTGAACCGGAGTTCTTCGTCGAGTTCCCCGCTGAGGAAGCTTCTGGCAAACCGATTCGTCTCGCGTGCCGGAGCGTCCGGATGTTGCGGGTCTTTGATCTCAATAAACAAGTAACTGTCATCAAGCTCGACCACGAAGTCCACCGCCTTCATGCAGTGGCTCAATCTGTGGTGTTCCGGGTCATCGAATTTCCACGCGCTGACGGCGTTTGGGATGGTGATTTGCAGATTGCGTTCGACGAGAACCGTCACCGTAGTCTGCCTCCAAAACTCCGCTCAATCTCCCGGTCGTACAACTCGGTAAACGCGTCGCTAATGGCGTTGGGGTGAATATCCAGGTAACGACTGGCCGTGTGGCACGCGATTTCGTCGGTTTCATCCCGGTATAACGAATGGAAAGCCACCTCGTGTTCTTCCGTCATTTGCAGGTCTAGCTCTTTGAGGATGACGTAGTCGTGGGTGGCAAAGAAAACTTGCACGCCGGCACGTTGTAATTCGAGCAACGCCTTTATCACAATGCCGTACAATTTGGGGTTTAGGTTAGTTTCCGGCTCGTCCCAGAATAGAACCGATCTTTCGGGCAGGGAGCCGTTGCGTATCAAAAGCCAGAGCAGGCCCAATTTGCGAAATCCCTCAGCCAGCAAGGTGAACTCAATCTTGCCGCGCTCGCCGTTGAGAAAGAACTCCTCGCCCTCGACGACTATCTCCCCTCCGATCGACTCTTGCAGGCTATCGAGCAGCCGCTGTTGTGGAGCAGGTAGCGGACCGCGAAGGGCCGGGAGGTAGGCGCGGTGCAAGATGTCTCGATAGACTTCCTCAAAGTGGACCTCCCTGGCTGCGTAGAGGGACAAAAAGCCGGGCGCGTTGGCCAGCATTTCCTTAGGCGGGACATAGACGCTCGCAATTGGTGAGCCGGGCCAAGCGTCAACGCCAGGCATCGATATCGTCACAACCCGAACATAAGTTGTCGAGAAAGTCGAGCTCAAACTCCGCTCACCGCTGCGTAATGTCACTGTTCCTCGCGCATCTTCCTGCATTTGTTTGACCAGTCGGCTGGAGCGGTTTCCCGAAGGTAGGAAAACCCGAAGCAGTTTGTCTTCAAAGGTACCACCCGTGGTGGAAACATCGCAGGCCGCATAGCAAGCCTTCATCAAGTGCGTCTTGCCCGTACCATTGGCCCCGATCAGCGCGTTGATGCCGGGCGAAAACTCCACCTCCAGGTTCTTGAAGGCGGTGAAATTCTCGAACTTCACTTTGGTCAAAGCCATGATGCTTCCCTATGCGGTCGGTTGCCGACCTACGCTTGGCGCGTGCCTTGATCGACCCCCAAATCGGAGACTGACGAGCCGACGTGTATAATCGTACCACTAACCTACCGACAGGGTAAGGAACATGCCCCTCTTCAAACGCAAGCCCGGCATCGCCGTCATCGAGATGCACGGCGTCATCGGCACCGCCATCAAGGAACCTGAGTACTCCAAGCTGCTGGAGAACGTCCGCAACAATCGGAAAATCGGCGCGCTGGTGCTGGACATCGACTCGCCGGGTGGCTCCGCCACGGCCAGCGATCTGATCTACGAAAACGTCCGCGAGGTTGCTCGACGCAAGCCAGTGGTCGCCTACGTGCGCGGCCTGGGCGCGTCCGGCGGCTACTACATCGCGTGCGGCGCCGGCACCATCATGGCCTCGCGCGCCGCGCTGGTGGGGTCCATCGGCGTCATCTACCTGCGCCCCATCCTGCAGCAGCTGTTCGGCAAGCTGGGCGTCGAGTTCTCGGTTTTCAAGGCCGGCCGCCTCAAGGACATGTCGGGTTTCTGGCGGATGCCCACCGACGAGGAGGCCGACAAATTCCAGGGCCTCATCAGCCAGATGTACGACCTGTTCGTGTCGGTGGTCACGGATAGCCGCAAGATGACCGACGAGCAGGTGCGCGAGCTCGCCACCGGCGAGGTGTACACGGCGCGGCAGGCTCAGGAGTCGGGACTCATCGACCGGCTGGGCGGCTTTGACGACGCCATCGCCGAGGCCATGCGACTCAGCGGGGCCCGCCGCCGGATCCGCCACTACCGTCCCAAGCGACCGTTCTTCAGCCGCATCGGGTTGCCCGGACGCGCCGGCGCATCGTACCTGCCCGTTCTCGAAAACTATGCCGGTCTGATGGCCGGCGGCATCTACTTCCTGGAACCCGGGATGCTGGGCGGAGAGCATCCGCGTGATACGTAGGGGCGAGGCATGCCTCGCCCCTACCGGCGCGTTGTATTTACAGTCCCTTGGCTTCCTGCCACAGCGCTTCTTTCTCGTCTAGGGGCAACTTGGCAAAATCCTGCCCCCGCTCCGACGCCAGTCGTTCCATCACCCGGTAACGGTTGCAGAACTTGCCGTTGGCCTGCCGCAGCGCATCCTCGGCCTGGATGCCCGACCAGCGGGCCACGTTGACCAGCGCGAACAGCACGTCGCCGAACTCGTCCAGGCGTTCCTCGTCGGTGGCGGCGTCCCGAAACTCCCCGATCTCCTCCACCAGCTTGTCCAGCACCCCGCCGGCATCGTCCCAGTCAAACCCGAATCGCGCCGCCCGGTCCTGGATCAACTGGGCCGCGGAGAGCGCGGGCAGCGCGGCGGGCACACTGTCCATCGCCGATGGCTCCGGTTTGCCGGCCTGCCGCCTTTCATCGGCCTTCAGTTGCTCCCAGTTCCGCTCCACCTGTCGCGCGTCCGACGCAGAGCCGTCCGCGAAAACGTGGGGATGCCGGCGGATCAGCTTGCGGTTGATGGCCGCCAGCACGTCGGCGATGTCAAAGTCGCCGGCGGCGCGGGCGATGTCAGCGTGAAAGGCCACTTGCACCAGGATGTCACCCAGCTCATCGGCCAACTCCGCAGGCTCACCGTCGTCGATGGCTTCCAGCGTCTCGTAACATTCCTCTAGCAGATTGCGCTTCAGCGACTCATGGGTCTGCTCGGCGTCCCAGGGGCAGCCGCCCGGCCCGCGCAGCCGCGCCACAATGTCGATGAGCGACTGGAATTCGCCGATGCGCTCTTCAGGAATGGGGGAAACATGGTTGGTACTCATGGCCCGCGCAATATAACATACTGATGCAGCCACCTCTCGCCTCCGCCCGTCCGTGCCCATGCCGCCCTCATGCAACAACTAACCGCATACGCCGGAATCGCACCGCGACTCCTCAAGATCGCCGGCATACTGTGTGTCCCCGCCTGCCTGCTGTTCCTGGTGGCCGGCTCCGTCGCGTGGGCGGTCAACGACCCTGGCCTGTACCGCAACGGATTCCAGCGCTACAACACGGCGACCCGCTCCGGCATCACCGACGCTGACCTCATCGCCATCGGCGCTGAGTTGCGTCGCTACTTCAACACCCGCACCGAACCCCTGGCTGTGCGCGCCCCAATCTACGGTATCCAGCAGGACGTGTTCAACGCCCGCGAGATCGCCCACATGTACGACGTCAAGCGCCTGGTGCGTGGCACCTACTGGGTAGCAGTAGGGTCTGGCCTGTGGATACTGGCGACACTGGCCGCGGGGTTCACGATGCAACGGCGCGAGTACACCGGCCCAGCGGCGCGGCTCGCGGTGTGGGGCGGCGCGATTACCCTGCTGGCCGTGGTGGGCGTCGGACTGGCATCAATCGCCGCCTTCGAGCAACTGTTCCTGCTGTTCCACCAACTCAGCTTCGCCAACGACCTGTGGATACTCAACCCCTACACCGATTACCTGCTGATCCTGTTCCCCGGCGGCTTCTGGTTCGACGCCACCATGCGCGTCGCCCTAACGTCGGTGCTGGGCGCAGTGTTGCTGCTATCCGCCGGCGTAGCCGTGCTATCCTACCTGCGTTGGCAATCACGCCGCCAACCTGGAGCGCGAAATGACGCGGCAACTGGAAATTAAGCAGCCTTTCAACCTGGAACTCAGCCTCACCATGGGCCAGGCGTTCCGCTGGCGTGAACTGCCACCGGAGTTCTACGGCGACGGCCACAAATGGTTCTCCGGCGTGCTCGGCGACAACCTCATCCACATCCGCCAAACCGACGATGGCGTGGATTACCGTATCGGCGGCAGTGATGGGGAACGGCCCGCCACCAGTGCGGACGACGCAATGCTGCGCAGGTACTTTCGTGATGATACAGACGATGCTTCGGCCATCTACGACAGCATCGCCCGCGACCCCAAGATCGCTACAATCATGGAGGAGTTCCCGGGCCTGCGTATCCTGCGGCAAGACCCGTGGGAGTGCACGGTAGCCTACTTATGCTCGGCAAATAACAACGTCAAGCGTATCAGCGCGATTGTAGAAACGATAGCCGGTGAGTTCGGACACCCGTTAGAGTTGGCTGGCGATATCAACACTAACACCACGTTCCCAGCGCCAGATCAAATACTTGCGGACCCCGACCATGTTACGAAACTCAAGAATATGCAATTGGGGTTGAACCGGGACAAGAACATCGTCAAGGCAGCGTGTCGCTTTGCAGACGGTGAATTGAATCCGAACCGACTCAGGAGCGCGTCGTATCAAGATGTGATGCTCGCGCTGATGGAAGGAACGCGCCACAGGAGCGAGCCCAATGGCATCGGTCCTAAAGTCGCAGATTGCATCGCTTTATTTTCGCTCGACCAACTGGATGCATTCCCGGTGGACTTGTGGGTTTGGCGCGCCATCACCGAGGCATATCCGGAATGGGGATTCCCGGAAAATACAAAGCCCAGCGATAAGAACCTCCGCGAAGCGTATGAACAAGCTAGGCAGGTGTTCGGCAAATACGCCGGCTATGCCAGCCAGTATCTATTCCACTGGCGCCGGGTATACGGCGAAGAGCCTCTGCCATTCGCCACCCGGTGGAGAGGGAAATTACGAATCACGCCACCTGAAGGCCGACAACTTGATGACCAATATCTTGACGACCTGCGTTATGAATACCTGAGGGCCAAGTACCTATCATGCTGATTGACAACAACGTGTTGCTCGATCTTGGCCTCGACCGGAAGCCGGATTCCTTGATAACTGAGGAACTGCTCAATCGCATTGGGCGGTCCGCAACAACTGCGTTTGTATCTTGGCACTCCATAGCTACGTGCCACTACATCATGGAGCGGGACATAGATCGAGCAACCGCCCGAGCTTTCGTTGAGCAACTAACTGCCCTCCTTACCGTTGCGCCAGTCGGCCACCAATCCCTTCTCTATGCCCTATCCCTGCCTATGACGGACTTTGAGGACGCCATGCAGGTCGCTGCAGCCCACGCTGCCGGCGCCGAGTACATCGTAACCCGGGATCTCGGAGATTTCACCAATTCGCCAATCCCTGCCATCACCCCGGATCGGGCCCTACGCCAGCTGTTTTAGGCCAGCGCCTACCTCACCCCGCCCCCAATCACCCTGAAGTGCCCCACGCTCTCCGCGTCGGCGAACGCCTCCACCGCCCGGCGATACACCGGCTTGCTGCGCCGTTCCCGTGCGTCCAGCAGGATGCCTACCACCGTGCCGCTGTGGGCCACGTTGATTCCCGCAGCGGATTCAGATTCGGCGAACGCCGCCGCCCGATCGACCCACTCGGCCATCGCCGGCAGGTGCCCGGCCCGCGCGCTGATGGTCGCGCCCCTGCCTACCAGCGCGGGATCGCCCCGGCGGATGCCCTCGCGCACCAATTCCAGCGCCTCGTCGGTACGTGACGCTACCTTTTCCCACAAGGCCGTCCGGTCAACCCGGTTGAACTCCAGCGTGTCCACCGCGCCGCCCGTGTCGATGACGATCACCTCCATCGGCGGCGGCGCACCCAGCGACTCGGCGATGCTGCCGCACCGGTGATCGAACAGGGCAACGCCAGGAAACATCACGCCGTCCGTCGGTTCCACCGACAGCGCAATTTCAGCGATAGATTCAGGCGAGAATGGCTGCCCGGCTGCCAGCCCAATAGCGCCCACTGCCGCCGTGATGTCTGCGCTGCTGCTGCCCATCCCTTTGCCGGCGGGAATGGGGTTGGTGATCGCAACCTCGGCGGTCAGGGTGGAGATGCCCAGATTCGGAGCGAGTTTTTCCAGCGCGGCCGCCACCGCCTGCCTGGCCTTGGGCAGGTGGTCAATCCCGCGTACCGCCACGTCCGCCCGTCCTGAAGCTCCAATACGCAGCGTCGCCGTCGCCCGCGAAAATTGGTTGATGGGACAGGTCACCAGAAAATGCACGCCGCCCGTCATCCCCTGCACCAGTTCGCCGCAGGTTCCCGGGGCCGACGCCGTAGCGGTTCCGATCACATCGCCAGACATTTCGCAAGATTAGCACAAGGGCCGTGCAGGGGCGAATAATCATTCACCCCTACTTTATCGGTACCGGAATCCCCGCCACTACCAGCGTCACCGCGTCCGCGTCCGCCGCCATCGCTTGGTTCACCGTGCCCAGCAGGTCCTGGAACTGCCGACCCAGCGATGACGTCGCCACCAGCGAGTGCCCCACCTCGCTGGTGACGACCACAGCATCAGCGTCAATCTCACCCACGTAGGACGCGAACCGCCGCGCCGCGCCCACGGTCCGCGCCTCCAATTCCGACGCCTCCATCCCCTCGTGCTCGATCAGCAGGTTCGATACCCACCCGTCCAGCGAGTCCAGCAGCAGCACGGTTGCGCTCACGCCTGCCTCCCGCAGCGTCCCCACGGGATTCAGCGGCGCTTCCACCGTTCGCCATTCCGCTGGCCGGCGTTCGCGGTGCCTCCGGATTCGCTCCGCCATCTCGTCGTCGGTCACCGTCCCGGTGGCGATGTAGATTACGGTCCTCCCGTTGGCAATCTCCGTCGCCAACCGCTCGCCATACGCGCTCTTGCCCGACCGGATGCCGCCCAGTACCAGGTGGATGCTGCTCATGGCGACGGAGATACGCCAATCATGTCGTACACCATGTCCATCCGCAGGCTGCCGCGCACCCAGTCGGCCAGCCGGTCGTACTCCCGGTCGCGGGCCACGTCCACGCCGTCGGGCAGCGTGACTCCTTTGTGCCGCGCCAACTCGCCCAGCATCGCCCGTCGGACGCCGGCGTTGTGAAACAGTCCGTGGATGTACGTCCCCATCACCCGGCCCGAGGCATCCAGCGCGCCGTCCAGCGCAGTGGCGGCGGTCACCGGCGCGTCGGCCCGGTCGTTCACCGCAAAAGCCGGGATGAATCCCTCGCCCACAGTGCGACCCATGTGTATCTCGTAGCCCACCACGCTCTCGCCGGACGCGCCCGACAGCAGCCCGCCGTTCGCGCTGGCTTCAGAGCGTACCGTCGCCTGCACCCGGTGGGTCTCCTTGCTGCCCGCAAACGTGGTGGACAGCGGCAGCAAGCCCAGCCCGTCGGCCTGCCCGATGGTCGATTCGATGCCGTCCGGGTCGTACAGCGTGTTGCCCAGCATCTGGTAGCCGCCGCAGATACCCACGATGGCCGAACCGCGCTCGTGGGCCGATGCCACCGCCTGCGACAACCCCTGCCGCTCCATCCACAGCAGGTCGGGAATCGTCGTCTTGCTGCCCGGCAGGATCACCAGGTCGGGGCTGCCCAGCCGGTCGCCGTGCTGCACGTAGCGCAGGTTCACCCCCGGCTCCCGGGCCAGCGGGTCGAAGTCGTCGAAGTTGGAGATGTGCGGCACCTGCACCACCGCCACGTCCAGCACCGCTTGCGCCGTGGACGCCGGCGGCGTGATGTCCAGCGCCACCGAGTCCTCTTCGGGAATATGGATGTCGCGGTAATGGTGAACCACTCCCACCACGGGCTTGTTGGTGTAGTCCTCCAGCCAGGTTAGGCCGTCGGTGAGCAGGCTCACGTCGCCGCGGAACTTGTTGATGAGCAGGCCCTTGACCGCCGCCCGCTCCGCGTCGTCCAGCAGTTGTAGCGTCCCCACCAGCGACGCGAATACGCCGCCCCGGTCGATGTCGCCGCACAGCAGCACCGGCGCGTCGGCGTGCAGTGCGACCCGCATATTGACGATTTCGGTTGCCTTCAGATTGATCTCGGCGGGGCTGCCCGCGCCCTCGATCACCACCACGTCGTGCTCCCGTCGCAGCGTGTCCAGCGACTTCGCCACCGAGTCCCACAGCGTGGCCTTCATCTCGAAGTAGTCGCGCGCGCGCGCCGACATCCACGGCCGTCCCATTAGCACCACCTGCGCGTGGCTGTCGGCCTCAGGCTTCAGCAGCACCGGATTCATTTCGACCCGGGCCTCCACGCCCGCCGCCTCAGCCTGCACCGCCTGCGCCCGCCCGATCTCCGCTCCGTCAGGCGTGACGTAGGAGTTGTTGGACATGTTCTGCGCTTTGAACGGCGCGACGCGCAGCCCGTCCTGGCGCAGGATGCGGCACAGCGCCGACACCAGCACGCTCTTGCCCACGTGCGACGCAGTCCCCTGCACCATCAGCACCCGGCCCAGGGGCGAATTCAGTTCATTTCCAGCAGCAACCATCGGCAACCTCCGCCGGAATCATACCCTATTTGGCCGCTGGATGGCTTTCTGTTGGCGCCGAAGGCGTAACCCGCTCGGATTGAAAAACCAGCGCACCGTCGTCCGACGTGAAGATCACCAAACGTTCCCCGAACACGGTGTATCGTTCCGCGGTCGGCAAGGCACCCAGATACTGCTGCTGTTTTGGCGAGATGCTGGCCCCGTCGTCGCACGAATCCTCGGCGACCGATGCAGCGGCGATGGAGATCGTTCCAGCCGCGTCCACCGATCGCGCCCCGTCTTGCCCGACCGTGCGGTACGCGCACGAATCACGCCCGAGCGACCCTGTTACGGACCGTTCATCGAACGTTGCGGTGATGTTCTCGCTGACGCCAACGTCGGTATCGCTCGGCCACCGTATCCCCGATCTATCCGAACGGCTCTCCAGGAACCGAATCAGCCGCCACTGCCCCTCGAATATGGCACTTGCGGACTGCGGCAGCGGTTCGAACGTCAGCGTCTTGCTCCGGCTGGTGCGCACCACCAACCGCTCAGACCCGTAGGCTCGGTTGATCGAGTATTCATCCGCCCACCCGAAATCCTCGGTGAATTGGTGCTCCTGTCGGGAAACTTCGCTCGAGCACGGCTCACTGGAGCCGGACATGCCCTTGGACGGTATCCGGATGCGTCCCTCGGATGCAGTGTACCCAATGCTGTAATCACGGCAGACGGTGGTTCCCGTGGCCGCCCAGGAGTTCAAAAACAAGAGAGTCGTAGCCCCTTCGCCGTAGATGTCCTCGTCATCCACCAGCCGCCAACTGGTGCCAACCAGATCGATGGGCCTGCCGGGCAATGGCTGTTCCTTGGCGAACACCAGCGCCACCTCCCCCGAACTGTCCAGGATATGCAGGCGGTCATCGACGACGCGAGCCTTGGCGTCCTGTTTCATAGCATCCAGGTAGCGGTCTGCCTGATCGAGAATCCCGGGTGGAGTCACGCAGCCTTGCAAGGTTGTAGCTATTGGGGGCAGCGAGATAGTTCCATCTCGTTCAATGATCGGTTGCCCTGACTCATGCCGGCCACCGAAATCATTGCAGCCGTCGTATCCGCCGAACTGGGGCCCGTCCACCGTCAGCGTCAGGTGTGTGCCTTTGATGGGCGGTTCCCCGTCGATGGACTCCAGGATCCAGGTTGCGCCGTCAATTGGCAGTCTGGTGGGGGTCGGCTCCGGAACCGTGGTGGCGGTGGCAAGTGGCGGTTTGGTGGGCGTTGGTTCCGGGACCGGGCTGGTAGTAGTGGCCTCCGGCGTTGTCAGGGGCGCCGGACGCGGCCCGGCGCAGGCGATACCAACCAGAAGCATCGCCGCCATGATGAGCATTATCTTACAAAAAAGCATCGCAACTCACTCCAGCCGCCGGATGCGCGGCAAACCCAGTCCGGTAATCACGTTCAACCCAGCCAGTACCGCCCCGTTGATCAATAGGGCCGCCGGCGCGCCCACTGCTCCGGCCAGCGCGCCGACCCCAACGTGGCCCACCGGCGCGAACCCGACGCTCAATACCCACGTGCCCATGGCCCGGCCTCGTTCCTCGTCCGGCACCAGGTCCTGCATCAGCGCCTTGTACAGCGTGTCCACCGCCATGGCGCAGGCGTTCACAAACAGCAGCACCATCAGGAACGTGTAGATGTTAGTGGTGAGGTAGAACGCCATCAGGCCCACGCCGAACCCGATGGCCGTGGCGAACGTCAAAATCCCCTTCCGCCGCGTTGCCCCCAGCCCGGCCAGCAGCCACAAGCCCAGCAGCCCGCCGGCCTGCCGTCCCGCCGTCATCACGCCCAGCCCGGCGGGACCCACGCGCAGCACCTCCTTTGCGAATACCGGCAGCAGCGTCATGTGCGTGAACCCCAGCACCTCCGTCGTCGCCGTCAGCGCCATCAGTACGACCATCAGGCGGTGCTCGCGCATCAGCCGGGCGTACCCGACCAGGTTCTGCAACACCGATTCCGCCGAGGTGCGCAGCGACCGGCCCGGATTGACGATTGCCAGTGTCGCGGCGGCGGACAACAGGTAGGCTCCCGCCGACGCCAGGAACTGCCAGCCCGGGCCCACGAACTCAATCACCGCTCCCGATACCAGCGACCCCACGATGCCGCCGCCCTGCATCGCCATCGCGCCCAGCGCCAGCCCGTTCAGCGCATATCCCGACCCCACGATGTCGTAGGTGAAGGTTTGCCGCACCGTAATGGTGAAGGCCATCGCGCTGCCCAGCGCCAGCACCAGCGCGATAATGACCCACTCGTTGGCCAGTCCCCACAGCAGCAGGACCGCCATCGTGAACGCCGCCGCCGATGCGCCCAGCGTGCCGATTCGCAGCAGCGTGCGGCGATCCCACCGGTCGGCAATGGCCCCCGACAGCATTCCCAGGACGAAGAAGGGCAGCATCCGGGCCGCCGCGCCCAGGCCCACCATGAACTCCGAACCGGTCAGCTCATAGATCAGCCACCCGACCGACACCTGCTCCATCCCCGTGGCCAGGGAGTAGAAGAGCGTGGATAGCCAGAGCAGGCGAAAATCCCTGAAGCGCAGCGAGGCCGCCCAATTCCCGATAACCCTCACGATGGGCGGATGATACACCCGCGCCCGCCATCCGCGCCGTTGGGGAAGCGCCCGATTTGGGTGGTATCATTGCGCTCAGAGTCCGCTCATGGTGAGCCTGTCGAATCACTAGCGGACGGCCCAACGTTCACCAACCACAGGAGAAACCACCATGCCCTTCGGAAACAACGACTGGCTGGCCCTGACCCAGGAAGATCCCATCGAACCCGAAATCCCCCTGTGCGACCCGCATCACCATTTCTGGGACGGCCGAATGGGCAGCGTCCCCTACCAGCGTTACCTGCTACACGAACTCATGGCCGACCTGGACTCCGGCCACAACGTCCGCTCCACCGTGTTCGTGGAGGCCCGCTCCATGTACCGCGCCGACGGGCCGGAGGAGCTGAAGCCTGTGGGCGAGGTTGAGTTCGTGCAGGGCCTGTCGGCCGCCAGCGCCAGCGGAACCTACGGCGAAGCCCGTGCCGCCGCCGCCATCGTCGGCCACGCCGACCTCAAGCTGGGCGACAACGTCACGCCCGTGCTGGAGGCGTTGCAGGCCGCCAGCCCCAACCGTTTCAGGGGCATCCGCCACAACGTCACCTGGAGCCCCGACCCGTCCATCGAGGACCGCGAGACGCCGGGCATCCTGTCTAACGAGACCTTCCGCGCCGGTGCAAGAGTCCTCGCCGGCATGGGCCTGTCGCTGGACATCATGCTGTCCTTCCCGCAGCTCAAAGAGGTCGCCGAATTCGCCCGCGCCGTGCCCGAGGTGTCCATCATCCTGAACCACGTCGGCGGCGTGAGTCGCACCGGCAGCTACGCCGGCAAGGACGACGAGGTCATCCCCGCGTGGCGCGAGGGAATCGCCGCCGTCGCCCAGAATCCCAACGTAGTCTGCAAGCTGGGCGGCCTTGGGATGCCCCGGTGGGGCTTCGGCTGGCACGCCCGCGACATCCCCATCGGCTCCGAGGAACTGGCCGAGGCCATGGCACCGTGGCTGAACTACTGCATCGAGCAGTTCGGCCCTGACCGCTGTATGTTCGAGAGCAACTTCCCGCCCGACAAGGTTTCCTTCTCGTACAACGTCATGTACAACGCCTTCAAGCGCATGTCGCGGGGCTACACCCCCACCGAGCGCGCCAACCTCCTCCACGACACCGCCGTCCGCGCCTACCGCATCCAAACCTGATACGGACGGCGTAGCCTACTCGCCGACCGCCCACACACAGAACCATCGACCGCCCCCAAGGGCGCGGTGTTAGAATTAGCCGGCCATGTCTACGCAGAAATACCGGGAATCAAGCTACCATCTTCTGGCCCAAGCGCGGGCCGAACTCGCCGCCGGCGATGTGAGGCAGGCTTCGGAGAAGGGTTGGGGTGCCGCCGCCCTCATGCTAAAGGCCGTCGCTGAGGAGTGGGGTTGGGAGCATGGCCGGCATCGCCATCACTTTCGCACGGTCGGACGCCTCCGCGCGGAGCTGGGCGACGGCGCCATCACGGACGATTTCGCAAGAGCCAACCTCCTCCACGAAAACTTCTACGAGGACGAATTGGCCAGCGCGGAAGTTGCTGAGGGTCTGGATCGCGTGGAGGCGCTCCTGGACAAACTGGAGCCGCTGCTGCCCCAGTGATTGACGTGCTGGTTCCGTCAGCAAGCCAGGGTAGTATAGGAAGTAACCAAATGAAATACGACTTCATCATCATCGGCGCCGGTTCCGCCGGCTGCGTCCTTGCCAACCGTCTGTCGGAGGACCCTGACCGCTCCGTGCTGCTGCTGGAGGCAGGGCCGGATTACACCTTCGATCAACTGCCCGCCGAGCTCAAGCACGATATGAACCAGGCCGCCTCCGAGGAAGGCACGGCGCACAACTGGTCTTTCGTCGGCCAGTCCACGCCAGAGAATCCCCGACCCATCCACGTCGCCCGTGGCAAGGTGACGGGCGGCAGCAGCGCCATCAACCACCAGATTGTCATCCGGGGCGCGCCGGAGGACTTCGACGCCTGGGCCGCCGCTGGCAACGACGAGTGGAGCTACCGGAAAACCCTGCCCTACTTTCGCCGCTTGGAATCCGACGCCGACATCCACGACGACTTTCACGGCACCGACGGCCCCATACCCGTCTGGCGACACGCCCGCGAGGACTGGCTGCCCCTGCACGCTGCCTTCTACCGGGCTTGCCGCGACGCTGGCTTTCCCGACGACCCAGACATGAACCATCCTGATGCTACCGGCGTGGGCCAGGTGCCCCTGAACAACCCCGGCGGCGTTCGCATGAGCACCGCCATTACCTACCTGGACGCCTGCCGTCACCGACTCAACCTCACCATCCGCGCCAACGTAACGGTTCGCCGCGTCGTATTCGACGGTGGTTCCACAGGCTCACCACGAGCGGTGGGGGTTGAGGTCGAAAGTGGCGGCGATTCATTCATCATTGATGGCGACCAGATCATCCTCAGCGCCGGCGCGATCGCCTCGCCGCAGTTGCTGATGCTGTCCGGCGTCGGCCCCACCGACCACTTGCGATCCGTAGGCATCGAGCCGGTTCAAGACCTGCCCGGTGTGGGGCGGAGTATGAAGAACCATCCGTCGGTGTCCATCGTGTACCGCTCGCAGCCCGACCATCACCTCGCGCCTGACGCGCCGCGCAACCAGGTCGGCCTGCGTTTCACCGCCAACGGATCCACTGAGCGCAACGACATCCAGGTGCAGCCCACCACGTCATACCCCGAGAGCCGTGAGGCACCCAACATCCGCGTCGGCTGCCGCCTGGAATATCCCTACAGCGAGGGCCTGCTGACCCTCACGTCGGCTGACGTCGATGTGCAGCCTCGCCTGGACTTTCGGTTCCTGACCGACCCGCGCGATACCGAGCGGTTCCGTGACGCCGTACGCCGCACCTGCGCCATCTTCGAGCATCCGGCCTTTGCCGACCTGCTGGCCGAGCGTCTGTCGCCCACCGACGCCGACCTGGCCGATGACGACTCGCTGGACGCCTGGCTTCAGCAGAACGCCGGCATCGCCGGCCATACCTCGGTGACTTGCAAAATGGGCCCGTCCTCAGATCCGCTGGCGGTGGTTGACCAGTACTGCAACGTCCACGGCCTGCGGAACCTGCGGGTAATCGACGCCGCCGTCATGCCCGACATCGTCCGCGCCAACACCAACGCCACCATCATCATGATGGCCGAACGCGCCGCCGACTTTATCCGCGAGGGGAGATAGCCGCTCGTTCCGAGCCCGTCGAAGGGTTATCCCGTTACGTCTGGGTCCGTTGCTCTAGAACCTCGCTCAGCATCAGGAGATTCTCCTGCAACTGCGGCGCCAGCGTCGTCCCGCCGGTGGATAGCATCAGCAGAAGTCGCAACTGCGCCGCCAGATCCGTCGCCAGTTTTCCTTTTGCCTCGGCCACCGTGTCAGCCTCAACTGGCACCCGCAGGCCGTTCAGCGGCAGCGCAGCTTTTGATTCAGCGGCCCAATACTTGTCCAGGCTGTCGATGATCACCAGGGGGATGTCTTTCTTCACTACGAAGTAGGCTTCCGGCGGGCTGTCGGCGGGGGTCAGCACATCCGCGAATACCCTGGTAACGTCGCTGTGGCTGATGTGAAACGTTGCTGCGTTGGGCTGGCTGGTTGACGTGTTGTGCCAGTTCCATCCCTCCGGCTGTGCATAGTTGGCGTTGGGAACCACGTTCACCGGCAACGATAGGTCCTCTGCCAGCGGCGCACCTTCTCCACCCTGGTCGCTTGGATCGCGCAGGCCGTAATGTTGCTGGGCCGGTTCGCCGGGTCGGTCGGGTATGGTCATATCAGTCCGATGCTGGGGTGTTATGGATTCCGGCCCCGTGTCAGGCACGGGGTGTCGTTCTTTCGCCGGAATGACGGTTTAGGGGTTAGTGGCCCTAGCCGTCAACGTTGCTCGTACCGTCGGGATTCAGCTCCCAGGCCGCGAAAACCTGGTCTGGCAGCGTGATGGGACCGACCGCCTCTTCGTATTCCCGCACGTGCTTGGTCGCCAGCACGGCGATGGCCTTCATCATCTGCGGGCTTACCTTGATGCGCGCGCGCAGTATCGGCTCCCGCTCTTCCAGCTGTTCGCCAAAGAACAGCACCGCTGAGTACAGGCTGCTGAAAACATGGAACGAATCGCTGTAGAACGTGATCGCGTCCAGCGGCCCGGCCGCTTCTGCCTGGGCCGGAGCGGCAGCAGTGGCGGTGTTCACGTTCAGCGGCGCAACGTCGCCCGGGTTGATGTAGCTCTCTTCCTGCGGCGGCTTGTCTTCCGGCGGCACGTAGGGACGTTGGATGATGGGCATAAATCCTCCGGCCCGGCCAGCGGCCTCAGCAGGCGCGACGGGGCGATGCGGCAATTGCCCGCATTATAACGGGTTTGCTCGACCCGTGCCGGGGAAATACGCACTCGTGGTGAGGAGGGCACTCCCTCACCCCAACCCTCTCCCACCGGGGGAGAGGGCGTTTAAGACTCAACCGGCTGGTCGCTGTCCATCCACTCGGCGTAGGATCCATCATACAGGCGCACGTCGTAGCCGTTTTGACGCAGCGCCAGCCACGCCACCGACGCCCGTACCCCGCTGCGGCAGTACGCGATAACGGAATCGTTATTGGCGACACCGACGATGCCCAGCCGCTCGCGCAGTTCGAACTCGTCAATGAGCAAATTGCCGTCTGCTCCGGCGGTTTCAGCGTGGGGCAAGTTGACTGCGCCGGGGATATGGCCCGGCCGGTGGTCCATCTCCACCTGGCCGTCGAATTCTTCCGCTGTCCGTGTATCCAGCAATATGGCGTCGCCAGGATTCGCCACGTCGTCCAGCGTAGCCCGAAGCGCCGGATTCACCGTGATGGTGAAAGGCATGGCCTCCGTGGGCACTGGCCGGTACAGCACCTCGCGGCCCTGTTCCTGCCAGGACTCGTACCGCAGGTCCATGATGTGAACATCGTCGCGCCCCAGGTATTCCAGCACCCACGCGGCCATGGCGGCGTTGCGTCCATCCTGGTGGTCGTAGAGGACGGGGGTAACGTCATCCCCCAGGCCCACGTCAGCGAAGGCCGCGCCGAGTTGCTCGGGTTCGGCCAGCTTGCCGTCCGGCGCTTGCAGCTTCTTGAAAGGGACGCTGACGGCCCCGCGCAGGTGGCCCATCAGGTAGCGCATCGCCGACCGGGGATCGATGACGAGGTATCCCGGCTGGCCGATGCGCTCAGCGACCCAATCGTCGGAAACGAATGTCGCCATTAACCCACCATCTCAAATTCGGTCTCGACCGAGGTGCGATTGGCCACCGACTGCGTCACGGGCGAACCTTCCACCGCCAGCCGCCAGATCTCCTTGAGCGTGTCCTCATCGGCATCCGCCCGCACAAAGCACTTGGCCGAAATCTGGCCGTAGCCGGGGTTGCCCTCGTCCTCCACGCCGGCCCACTTGCGAATGTTGTCGAAGTAGCCCTCCACGGCGATTTCAAGGTCGTGGATCCGTACGCCCTGCTTGGTCGCGTTGACCACGAAGCCCACGGTCATGCAACTCCCTACGGCGGACAGCAACTGCTCGTGGGCGCTGGCGGCAACGTCGGTAGCGGTCAGGTCGCCCGGTTCGTCCATGTCAACCTGGTGGTTCCGCATGTACGCGCGGGCGCGCATCCCGTCCTGCCACACCACGCGCGACTTCCACGGCCCGGTGACGGCGTTGAAAACGTCGGGGTCGCGGAAGGAATCGAGGACTTCGGCGAGCTTCTCACGGGGCAATCCGTTGAGGTTGTCTTGTTGTGCCATGTCTTGCTCCTATTTATTCATGCTTTGACGGCGCGGTTCAGTGTTCTTCTTGCTGGTCAATTCGCGCTGACGCTCAACGTTTGGGACATCGCTGCCATCACTGGGGCCAGATGTTTTGACGCATTGCGGAGGTCGACGGCAATGGGAGACAAATCATCCGGATCATATTCATCAGGGGCCCAGTACGCAACCAGGTCGCCGTTTTCGGCAACGACGGTTGCGGTTTCCACGCCGCGCCCAATAGTGAGCGTGTCCGTTTCCGCGCAGTAACCCCGCTTGCCCAGCGGCAGCCATGGGCTGATGCCGATAACTTCCAGTTCGACCGCGCAATGGCTTTCATCGTCAGGCACGTGCAATATGATCGACCAATTCTGTGCGACCTCATAGCCACCGGATGATGGCTGGTCGTAGTACCAACTGACCGCATCGATGTCCGGGTCATAGTGACTTCTCAATTCCATCTCGCACCTCCAGTCTGTCGTAATTGCGCTGGAAGTATTCCATATCGCTGCTGTTCAACTTCTCTGTTGCTTTCCCGTCCAGGAAGGCTGATATTATCCTCCGGTCGTCGATTGAGATGGCAACTCTCATCAGACGCCTGCTGCCTCTATGTTCAATCCAGCCAAGAAAGGCGATGCTTCGCCGTCCGTCGTGGTCCTGTCTGACACCACGAATGACCCAATTGTTCAACACGTCGGTTAGTCTTTCCAGGGTGATTTCGTTGTGTACCGTCTCCGCCTGCTCTTGAAAATGGTCGGTTATCTCCCTCTCAATTCCTCCGACCGTTAGGGTGGTGGGCAACTCCGCCCCGTCGCTGCTACTCATACTCCGCGCGCAGGATGGCGGCGGCTTCGGTGATTACCTGCATCTTTTTGGCGGCCATGTCGTGGGTGTTGACGTTGCGTTCCGCGAAGGTACCGAAACCGCAGTCGGGGTTGAGGTAGATCTTGTCGGGGTCGAAGTACTGCATAAGTTCTTTGACGCGCGCCACGATCTGCTCGGCCGGCTCGACGTCGTCGGTGCGGGGGTTGACCACTCCGAGGCCGATTTCCTTCTCGTTGGCGTATTCCTGGAACACTGCCATCTCGCCGGCGCGGGGAGTGGCGCACTCCAGCACCAACCGGTCGATGTTCATCTGGGTCAGGTAGGGCAGCATGGGGCCGTAATTGCCCTGCAACAGCACTTCTTCCTTCTTGCTCCAGTTGCCCCGGCAGACGTGTACGCCGGTCTTGATGCCGTCGATGCCGTCCAGGGTCTCGTTCATCAGCCGAACCGCCATTTCCAGCTCGTCGGTCGGGTCGCGGCGGTTGGGCAGGGCGGCGCACATGAAGGTCTCGGTGGTTTCCTCGCCGAACACCACCTGGGAAAGGGTGGGTTCATCCAACTGGACGAAGTCGCAGCCGTGGTCGCGCAGGGCGATGATCTCCTCGCGGAGGATTTCCACCACGTCCCTGGCCAGGTCGTCGGGGGAGGGATAGGCTTTATCGGACAAGCCCTCGAACCAGCCGGAGCGGGTGAGCATATAGGGGCCGGGAATAGGAACCATGATCTGCCGGTCAGTGTGTTCACGCATGAACGCCAGCTCATCCAGGGCCAGCCCGTGCCGCTTGCTGATGGTGTCGATCACGATGGGGCTCTTGATGGCGAAGGACGGCACGTCCAGGGCGCGCAGCACTTCCTCCATGCGAGCGCGGTCGGAGGAATAATCCAGCAACTCCGACACCTTCATCAGCTGCATGCCGTTGAGCTTGTCCACGGCGAACGAGTAGAAGTTGTCCCTGCGCTGCTCCCCGTCGCTGATGATGTCCACGCCGGCCGCTTCCTGGGCGCGGATGCAGGCCAGCACTTCATCGTCGGCCACTTCGTTGAACTCGGCCAGCGTGATTTCCCCGGCTTCTTTGCGGCGCAGAGCGCGGATCAAATCGACGGAACGGGGCCAGCTACCGACCACGGTTACGGGAAAAAGCGGGGTGTTAGCCATTCGTCATACCCTCCGGCGAATGATGCGTTCCTTAATGGGGTTGCCGGGGGCGCGAGAAGCGTTGGATCATTTCCCACAACCGGCCAAAGTAATCTACACCATTACAACTTGATTCACAAACCGGGCGTATTCTCTTCCTGGATTCCGGCTCAAGGCCGGAATGACGGATCTTAGATCGAGAGGGCCTCGATGAACTCCAGGCCTGGCAGTTTCACCAGCTCCTGCGGGGCCAGCTTCACCTTGCCCGAGCGGCTGCCGGCGCCCAGGATGATGTAGTCCATTTCCAGCAGGCGCGCGTCGGCGTAGATTGGCAGGCCGTCCGGTAGCGCCAGCGCCGTGACCCCGCCGATCATCATGCCGGTCACCTCGCGGGTCTCATCCGCCGACGCGAACGACGCCCGCGACACGCCCATCAGCCCGCGCACACGCTTGTTGACGTCCAGCCGGTCGCACGCCCGAACGATGCCGGCGCAGTAGGTCGCCGGCCCGCGCTTGCTCGCCACAATGATGGTATTTGCAGAATGAGGCAGGTCGTACCCGTACTGCTCGCAGAAATCCGCCGTGTCGCCATACTGTGGGTCAATCTCGATCCATTCCCAGCCGGCGATGCCCAGTTCGTCCAGGGCGGTCCGTACTCGCACTTCAATTTGTTCTGATGTTTCCATTATTTCCTGTGCTGCTCTCAAAATCTGTTGGCAAGTGTTGCGATGGGGGTGCTGGATTCCCGCTTTCGCGGGAATGACGAGGAAGTGGCTAGGCGAACGTGACCGTCGCGTCCGAAAGCGACACCAGCTCGTCCCGCTGGTTCACGCCGCGTATGCGTACCTGGGCCTTGCGCTGTCCGTACAGGTTTCCGCCGGCTCCGGTGATCTCTCCCGAGAAGGTCACGACGTCGCCGGCGCGGAACGGGGTGATGGCCCGCATGAGCAGGCTGCCGCCGTTGTACAGTGCTTCCGGCGGGAAATTCAGCCCCAGAAAGCGGTCCACGTAGGACATCGTGGCCGGCCCCGCGTTCACGGCGCCGCCGAAGATGTTCTGTCGCGCAAATTCTTCGTCGGTGTGGATGTTGCTTTCGCTGGGCCGGCCAGCCAGCCGGTGTGCGTTTTTGCGCAAGATGTTCTCGGTGGTCTCGCCCACTGCCAGCGTGCGCGGCAACGCCGTCCCCACGCTGGCCTGCTCCCAAGTCACGAACTGCGCCGGATCCGGCGCTGCTCCTGTGTCAGGCTCGATGGGAACGTCTGCCGCAGGGTCTGGAACCGCACGTTGGCCCGCCGAATACTCGAAAATGCAGGTGTAGTCATAGCTGGCCACCACCGCGCCCGCCTCGTCGAACGCCGAAACCCGAAACGTTACGAACTTGCTGCCGCGCCGCTCGTACTTTTCATGCACCCGCCGCGTGCCGGTCAGCGTCTCGCCGGCATAAACCGGGCGGTACCAGCGGATTTCGCACTTGGCGAAGGGCGTCTGACGCCGCGCCGTAACCGAGCGTTCCTGTGCCACAAACCCATTGGCCTCGGCGATTTCGTCCCGCAGCAGCGGCGCGTAGGTCAGCGCCATGGTCGGCATGGCCATCATGCGCGACTGCTCTCCGCCGGGAGCCGGCATTTGATACCGCGCGTCGGGGTTCTGCGCACACGCCGCATATTCGGCGATGTCCTCCCCGGTGAGCGTAACCTGCGTCTCTGCGCCGGCCTGGCGCACACGCACGGCGTCGTAAGTCCAGAGCCGTTCGGCGGTGGCGTCCTGTTGCGTTCCCTGGGTTGTCGTCATCGTTGCTGCCTCCTGTCCGGTCGGCCAATTATACCCGCAACGCCATGGGCCTAGTGATGCGCCCGTCCGAAATTCAACGCTCCCGTAACTACCCAGTCGAGCAGCGGATCGCCCAGCATCCAGTAGCGTGTGCCGGCTGCGTCTAACTATCCCGAAACTTGGGCATCACCTGCTCCGCGAGAAGCTTCAGGGAGCGGTGAGTTTTCTCCCGGTCCACCAGCCCCCGGTTGGTGAGCATCAGGTTGCGGATGCCGGCGGCGCGCATCTGCTCCAATTGCTCGGCCACCCGCCGTGGGCTGCCTATCAGGTTCTCGGCGGCGTCCGCGTCAGGGTGCTCCGCGTAACCATCCCGCTGCACCGGCGGCGCCTGATACGACATTGGAAACTCTTTCGGGTTCCACCGTTCCCGGTATTCCTGCATAGTAGAATACGCTCGCAGATTGGCCGGGAGAAATTCGTCCATCGCCTGGTCGTCGGTCTCGGCCAGATGCATCTCCCGCCACACCCAGATCTGGTCCAGGTTTCGCTCGATGGTCTCCTCGTCAAAGCCGGATTCGGCCATGGTGTCCCGGTACAACGCGATGTCAGCGCCCGTGCTGTTCACGGAGCGGCCCCGCAACAGGATGGGCCTGCCGAGCCGCGCCATCTCCGTTATCGATTCCCGGTTGATGCAGGCCCGGGCCAGCGGCGGGTGCGGTTTCTGGTACGGCCGTGGCCGCACCGAGGGGAACGATACGTTGTAATACTCGCCCCGAAAATCCACGTTGTCGGTCGTCCACGCCTTGACCATCAACTCTTCGGCCTCTTCCATCTGCGCCGCGCCCTGTGCCGGGTCGGTTCCGAATCCCACGTACTCGAACGCGTTGTAGTTGGAGCCCTTGGCCGTGCCTACTACCAGGCGGCCTTGGGTCAGGTTGTCCAGCAGCGCGGTCTGCATGGCTACCCGCACCGGATTGTGCAGCGGCAGCTCGATGATGCCAAAGCCCAGCATGACCCGGCTGGTCTTCACCGCAACCGCGCTGGCGAACACCAGCGGATCGCCGTACACGCACTCGCCGGTGAAGTAGTGCTCGGCAAACCAGATGGCGTCAAAGCCCAGCGCCTCCACCAGCTCCGCTTCCTCCAGGCAGTGCTGGATCTCCCGGTAGTCCTGGGAGTCGTCAAATTTCATGGGGTAAAAGAAATGGCCGAAGCGCATGGCGGTTCCGTTGGGGTTTTGGGATGGCGGGAATTATAGCATCGGCCCGTTTGACGCAATGCCCCTGCCGGCGTAGCATAACCTTATCATCCAAATCACCCTGTTATCCGGCTCATCCATGCAAAACCTCAAAGGGAGGCGCTGATGACTACCACTCAGGACAACACCGCCGACATTCGCCAGGCCGTCCAGGAACACTATGGCCAGCGCGCCAGAAGCGTCATCGAATTGACCGACGTAACTCCCGTCAGCGTCGGCTGCGGCGCCGAGAACTGCGGACACGGCAACTGCGGCGCAGACGACTGCGGCCACGACACCACGGCCTGCGGATGCGGCACGACCGAAGCAGCCGCCTGCTGCGGACCCGCCGACACCGAACGCGCCATGACCCTCTACAACGAGGCCCAGCTCCAGGGATTGCCCGTCGAGGCAATGGCCGCCTCCGCCGGTTGCGGCAACCCCACGGCCCTGGCCGACCTGCGGCCCGGAGAAACGGTGCTCGACCTCGGCTCTGGTGGCGGCATCGACTGTTTCATCGCCGCCGAGCAGGTGGGCGAGTCCGGACGTGTTTTCGGCCTCGATATGACTCCCGATATGCTGGCCCTGGCCAACGCCAACCGCGACCGCATGGGCATCAACAACGTCGAGTTCATTGAGGGACACTTGGAGGACATTCCCCTGCCGGATAACAGCGTCAACGTGGTCATCAGCAACTGCGTGATCTGTCTCTCTCCCGACAAGGACGCTGTGTTCCGGGAAGCCTACCGCGTCCTTACGCCCGGCGGACGGCTGCACGTTTCCGACATGCTCGCCCTCACCGAGGACGGTCCCCGTCTCACCGACGCGGAATCCTGGGCAGCCTGCATCGGCGGCGCAGAGTACCGGGAAACCTACCTCGCCCGCATGACCGTCGCCGGTTTCACCAACATCGAAACCACCGACGAATCAATCCGTTGCGATGAGGACGACGCCCCGCTGAACGTCGCCAGCGTCAAGGTATCGGCTCAAAAGCCTGCTTAGCTCCGACTATCGTAGGGGCGAGGCATTCCTCGCCCCTACGGCCACTAACGACATCGCCGGGGGTAAGCTACACTTGGCCTGGTAGGGGCGAATAATCATTCGCCCCTACACTCTGCGCCGAAACGCGCGTTATAATGCCCGGCATCCACACACCCAGGTTGTCGAGTCCACGCCCTATGCCGGAATCATCACAACAAAATATCAACGACGATTACGCCCGCCGGTTCATGCCGCCCGAGCGGCGTCAGCAGTTGGAGGCCACGGAACCAGCGCCTGAATCCGCTGACGAACCCGCAAATCCGGCGCCGCCCGCTCCATTGGTCGAAGAGCCGGCGCGTACAGAGACCGTCGCAACGATAGCGGAACCGGTCTCGGCAGTCCATTCACCCAACGGCGCGGCGGAGCAGCCAGCGGTGGACGCGCCGCCCCGTCCGGAACCGCTACCGGCGACCCAACCGATCCAGTTGCGCGAACCCTCTGACCAGGACATTCCCTACGTGGAGGCCAACGACCTTTTCAAAATCTACAAGCCGGCAGACCTGGAAGTGGTGGCGTTGCGCGGCGTTGACCTGGAAATCCAGGCCGGCGAGTTGGTGGGTATTGTCGGCGCCAGCGGCTCCGGCAAAACCACCCTGCTGAACATCCTCGCCGGGTTGGAGCGTCCATCGGCCGGCCGCATACGGGTGGGCGAACGCGACCTCCTGGACATCAGCGACCGGGAACTGGTGGCCTACCGCCGCCAGGACGTTGGGTTCGTATGGCAGGCCACGGGGCGCAACTTGGTGCCATACCTCAACGTGCGGGACAACATCGAACTGCCCCAGGCCATCGCCGGAACTGCGCGGAGGCAGCGCCGCGAACGGGCCTCCGAGTTGCTGGAGGCGTTGCAGATGTCCGACAAGGCCGCCCGGTATCCTTCGGAGCTGTCGGGCGGCGAACAGCAGCGCGTCGCCATCGCCGTCGCCATGGCCAACAACCCACCTCTGCTGCTGGCCGACGAGCCAACGGGGGAACTGGACACCAACATGGCCGAGGACGTGCTTCGCATGATGCAGCGTATCAACCGGCAGTTCGGTGTAACGGTCATCATCGTCACCCACTACGCCGGTATCGCCCGGTGGGTTGATCGCGTGGTGCGCATCCGCGATGGCCGTATCGGTTCGGAATCATACCTGCGAGCCTCCTACCAGGGTGACCAGGGCAACGAGGAAGAGTACCTGGTGGTGGACCGCGCCGGCCGATTGCAACTGCCCCGGGAGTATATGGAACGGTTCCAGAACCTCAACGGAGCTTGGGATGGCCTGGCCAGGACGGGCATGGCCGAAGACGGCGCAGAGGTCACGTTGAGGCCGGCGTCCGCGCCCCACCGCAGCCGTGAACGAACGGCCGGGCGCGGCGGCGAGACCGACGGCAGAGGGTAGGGCCGGCCATGACGAACGGAACGGCGGCCCTGGCTACCGAGGCGGTGGTTCGGGAGTTTGGCAACGGTGAGAGCGCCGTCCGGGCGGTGGACGGCGTCACGGTGAACATCGCCCCCGGCGAGTTCGTGGCGCTGGTGGGTCGGTCCGGTTCGGGGAAAACCACCCTGCTGAACCTGCTGGCCGGTTTGGACCGGCCCAGCAACGGCAGGGTCTGGTTCGAAGGCAGGGAGTTGTCGGACCTATCCGAAAAGGAATTGGTCGGGCTGCGCCGGGAGCGCATCGGGTTCGTGTTCCAGTCCTTTGGCCTGATTCCTCTCCTGTCGGCCTTTGAAAACGTGGAGTTGCCGCTGCATATCGGAGGCGTTTCCTGGCGCGAACGCCGGCGCCTCGCCAATGAGTCCCTGGAACTGGTCGGCCTGCTCGGACGTTCCGGCCATCGTCCCTATGAACTGTCCGGCGGCGAACAGCAGCGCGTCGCCATCGCCAGGGCGTTGGTAGCAGGTCCGTCGGTGGTGTTCGCAGACGAGCCAACGGGCGAACTGGACAGCGTAACCGCCGAGAGCATTGGGGGCATCCTGCGGGAAATCGGGGCCAGCCGCGGCGTAACGGTGGTCACCGCAACCCACGACCTGATGCTGGCCGACATGGCAGACCGCCGCCTCCAGATGGCCGACGGCAGGATTACGTCCATAGACGGCTGAACGTTCCGGCGATGACTGAACGTTCCGGCGCGCATTTGCCGTATCCAGAGCGGCGTGGTATATTTGGGCACATAATAAAGTATCCGAAAATGCCAAAAAGCATGGAGTAACGCATGGCTTACGTAACGCCGAGAGAAGGCGAACCACCTGAAAGTCTGGTCAACAGGTTCCGCGCGTCGGTCCAGCACGCCGGTATCCTGCGTGAACTGAAAGACCGCCGGTTTTTCCGGTCCAAGGCGCAAAAGGAGCGTTTGGCCGCCCAGCGTGCCGCGCGACGGCGACGACGGCAGCGACGGTAAGCAACGCGCCGTACCGTCCGGTAGATCGGCTTTGCCGGGACGCTATCCCGGCAAACAGTTATTCCTAGAAGCGGGCACGCCAGGGAGGGTTAGTTTGCCTCGTTACGATTATCGCTGTACCGAATGCTCTAACGAATTCGAGTTGGTTCAAAAATTCAGCGAAGCAGGCCAGGGCGAATGCCCGTCCTGCGGCGGCGCCGGCCAGAGAGTCTTCCACGCCGTTCCGGTGATTTACAAGGGAAGCGGTTTTTACACCACCGACTACGGACGGCCCAAGCGCCCCTCCGAGAGTTCCGAAAGCAAGGAATCCTCCACCGAATCGTCATCGTCGTCCAATGGCAGCGGATCATCGTCCGACAGTTCCAAGTCCGGCGATAGCTCATCTTCGGGCAGCGAATCTGCCGCTTCACCCGCTCCCGCCGGCGCGGGAGGCGACCCAACGTAAACCACGACCATCGGTACGCGCAAAGCTGAGCCGCGCTTTTGAGCGCGGCTTTTTCGCGTTTGCACGATGGTGAGAACCGAGAACGGCGGCGTGACAGTAAAGTATCAAAATCAAAGGAATCATAATAAAATACGTCACCTTGCGGAAGGACAGGAGGGACGATGATGGCGACCGTGAACAGCGTGACGGGGCCGATAGATATCGACGACCTCGGCTTCACTCTAAGCCACGAGCACGTGGGCACCAACGCCGCCGGCTTGCTTCACACCTATCCGGAGATCATTGACCGCGATGGCATACGGGAACAGTCGGTAGCGGCCATGGCGGCGGTGCGCGAGGACGGGGTACGGACCATCGTTGACGTGAGCACCTTCGACCTGGGGCGGGACGTGCTATTGATACGGGAGGTTGCAGAGGCCAGCGGGATGCAGATTATCGTCGCCACCGGCAATCACCTGGCGGTGCCCCGGCCTTTCGGCGATTTGTCTCCGGACGTGATCGCGGAGCTGTACGTGCGGGAGATCGAAGAGGGCATCGAGGGAACGGGCATCAAGGCCGGCATCATCAAGGTAGCCAGCGACGAGGGCGGCATCACCTCGCCGCAGGAGATGGTGCCGCGCGCCGCCGCTCGAGCGCAAAAGGCGACGGGTATGCCCATCTCGACGCACACGTGGTCGCCCGAGCGGATCGGCGAGGCGCAGGTGCGGATCCTGGAGGAAGAGGGGGTTGACCTGGACAAGGTGTACATCGGCCACAGCAACGACGACACCGACCTGGACTATCTCTTCGGCTTGCTGAACAAGGGTGTGTGGCTTGGGCTGGATCGGTATCCGGGCGGCACGCGGGCAGGGACGCCTGACTGGGAACAGCGCACTGAGGTTGCCAAGGCGCTTATGGACGCCGGCTTCATACACCGCATCTTCCTGTCCCACGACTATTCGGTTCCCAAGGCGCGGCACGGGGTGGAGGTGCAGGAGCAGCGGCGACTTGCCAACCCGGACGGGTACAACTTCATACCGCGCTATGTGCTGCCGCGTCTAAAAGAGATGGGGGCGTCGGATGCGGATATTCACCAGATCACGGTGGAAAACCCGCGGCGGTTTTTTGCAGGGGAATAAGGAGGCGGAGCGATGATTCAAGCCAAAGAAGCGCAGTCAGTTGGCGACAGCACAATGACTCAATTGCCGGAGTATGAGCAACGAGCGATTGAGCAGGCTATTGAACAGTGGGAGCAGCGGTCGGAAGCAACAAAGGCGCAAGATCGGGCTGACTTGCGAGATTTCGGTGAGCGCTGCCAGCGCCTAGAGGAAATGCGGGCCGAATTGACGGAGCAATATCCTGACCAGTGGGTGGCGTTGACGGAATCGCACAAACAGGTTGTTGCTGACACGATCACGGAATTGGTCGCGAAAATTGAGAAAGGCGGCGAACGCTCTGAATTTGCTGCGGCAAAGCGTATGCATAAGCAACCACGATGGGCGATCCCTGGGTAATTCTTTGATTGCAGGCTATTTTGAAGCCAACGGGCGGCCCCGCGTTCGAGGCCGTTTGCTTCTACCGCGATTGGGAATCGTGGGGAGCGTCAACTTTCTGATTGATACAGGGGCAGTTTCCACCGTGCTGCACCCGGGCGACGGCGTCCGTTTGCGGTGTCCTTTTGATGATCTCCTCCTTCCGATGGCATTCGAGGGTGTGGGAGGAACGCACACCTACTATCGGGAAACCGCTGTTATCGAATTTGACGACAGTGGAACGGAAATCGGTCTCAGGCTTGAACTGGCCGTCGCTAAACCGCACCCAGCGGTCAACGGCCTTGACTCGCTGCTCGGCCGGGACATATTGAACCGGCTGCGGATGGAGTACGATTTTCCGCAGGACCGGCTTGAGTTGGTGCAGGCGTGATTGCGTCTTTAGCAAACAGCCCGCGATTCAAGTGGTATGCCTTCGCCGCCATGGCGGTGGGCACCTTCGCGTCGGTGGTGGACCACGGCAGCGTGGGAGTGGCTTTGCCGTCAATCGCCACCCACTTCCACGCGCCGATTCCCAGCGTGCAGTGGTTGATGATCGGGTTTGCGATGACGATCATTGCGCTGCTTTTGCCCATGGGACGCCTGGCCGATCTGATCGGGGCCAAGCGGGTGTACATCATTGGATCGGCGGTGATTATCACCGGGTCGCTCGCTGCCGGCACGTCCAGCGACCTGGCGGTGCTGATAATGGCGCGCATCCTACAGGGAACGGGCGCCGCCATGACCCAGGGCACCGGAATGGCCATAATAATTGGCGCGTTCCCGCCGGGGGAACGGGGCAAGGCCATCGGGCTGATTATGACGATGGTCGGCACGGGAGCGGTAGCCGGCCCCGCTCTGGGCGGTTTCCTGGTGGACGCCTTTGGCTGGCGGTCGGTGTTTTTCGCCACGGCGCCCATGGTGCTGGTCAGCGTCGCGCTGAGCCTGGCGGTGCTGCCGCGCGGGAACGATTCGCTGAGCGCGCGCAGCCCCCAACGGACGCGGTTCGACTGGCTGGGAGCGTTCCTGTCATCCAGCGCGCTGCTCGCGTTGCTGCTGGGGATTTCGAACGCGCACCGCGCCGGTTGGACGTCGCCGCCGATACTGGCGGCCGTCTGCGTATTCGTGGTGCTGCTGGCCGGATTTGCCTGGTGGGAGTTGCGCTACGTCAGCCCCATGCTGGAGTTGAGGCTGTTCCGCCGTCGAAACTTCTTTCTGGGCGTGACCGCAAACTACCTGATGTTCATGGGCAGTTCGGCGGTGCTGTTCATGACGCCGTTCTACCTGCAAAACGTGCTGGGATTCCGGCCCTCGGTAGCAGGACTGGCCGTGGTGCCCGGCGCGATGTGTATGGCGATCCTGGGGCCGTTGAGCGGGCGGTGGTCGGACCGTTATGGATGGCGCAAATTCACCGTGGCGGGCCTGATGCTGTCGAGCACGGGTATCGCCATCTTGTCGCAACTGACCGCTGAATCATCGCTGCTCCACGTGATCCCGGCGCTGATGCTCACTAGCAGCGGCATGGGGACGTTCTACTCGCCCAACTCCAGCTCCATCCTGAGCGCGGTGGAACGAGACAACCACGGCGTAATCTCCGGCCTGGTGAACCTGATCCGCAACGCCGGCAACGTGGTCAGCATCGCCGTTGCCACGGCAATCGTAACGGCTACCATGGGGTCCATGGGCTATGAGCCGAGCCTGGACGCGGTGCGCCAGGGCGGAGCAACCGGAGTCGGCGCCGCCTTCACGCAAGGACTGCAATTCGCGTTTTTCGCCATGATGGGTTCGCTGCTGGTTGCGCTGATCCTGTCGGCATTGCCCACACACCGGGAGGAACAGGCCAGGCCGGCGCCGGCACCAACGGAAACGGTTTTGCGTCCGGCCAGCCATGCACAGGAGGATTAGATCATGACGACCACCACCACCACGCAAGACGGCGGAGAAGCCATCCTTGAAGCATTCCGCAACCTTGGCATCGACTACATCGTATCGTCGCCCGGCTCGGAGTGGGCGCCGGTATGGGAAGCCTTGGCGCGGCAGCAGATTAACGAGACGCCGGGTCCGCGTTACATCAACTGCTGGCACGAGACGCTGGCGGTGAACATGGCGTCGGGCTACACGCGGGTAACCGGCAAGATGCAGGCGGTGCTGCTGCACGCCGGCGTGGGGCTGTTGCAAGGGAGCATGGGCATCCAGGGCGCCGTTGTCGGCGAAGTCCCGATGCTCGTTTGCTCGGGAGAGGCCATCAGCTACGGCGAAGATCCTGAGATTGATCCCCAAGCCCAATGGTATCGCAACCTGAGCGTGGTGGGCGGGCCTGACCGTTTTGCCAACGCTTTTACCAAGTGGAGCGGACGAGCGACCAGCCCGCATACGCTGTACGAGCAACTGGTGCGGGCGGGCGAACTGGCGCAGCGCGTTCCCCAGGGGCCGACCTTCATGGACATTCCCATCGAGACGATGATCCACGACTGGACGCCAGGCAACAAGATGCGAACGGTTCCCGGCGCGCCAAAAACTCGTCCGGCGGATGAGGACATCGCCGCGCTGGCTGAGCTGGTGGCGCGGAGCGAATCGCCCCTGATCATCACCGACTCGGCGGGCCGTGAGGTGACGGGATTCAACAACCTGGTGGCGTTGGCCGAACTGTTCGCCATCCCGGTGGTGGAGTCTGCGGCGCTGTACGCCAACTTCCCCAAGAGCCACCCGCTGTACCTGGGAGGGCAGTCGGAACGCTACCTGAACGACGCCGACCTGGTGATCCTGGCCGGCAGCAGGGCGCCGTGGTATCCCCCGCAGGCCGGGCCGCAGAACGCGACTGTGGTGGCGATGGGCGAGACTACCATCAAGGAATACATGGTCTATCAGAACCTGTTCGCCGACCGGTACGTCGAGGGCGACCTCACCCTCTGCCTCAGACTGTTGGCCGATGCGCTGCGCCCCGAAGCGGCGAAACAGGCCGGCAAGATCGAAGAACGGCGGCAACGATGGTCGGATGAGCACGACCGGCTGGCGGAAGCGACGCGAGCCGCAGAATCGGCGGCCAGCGGCAGCAGTCCGATTGATCCGGCGTGGCTGGGCGCGGCGCTCAGCGAGGTGATGCCGGACAACGCAGTGTACGCGGAGGAGGTGACCACGCACCGGGCATCCGTAGGCCGGCACGTGCGCTGGGACCAGCCGCAGAGTTACTACAAGACCAACGGCGGTTTGGGTCAGGGCCTGGGTCTGGCCCTGGGGGTGAAGCTGGCGAAACGCGACCAGCCGGTGATAGCCCTCATGGGCGACGGCGGTTTCCTGTACAACCCGGTGACGCAGTGCTTCGGCGTGGCTTGCGAGGCCGGCCTGCCGTTCCTGACAGTGCTGTACAACAACGGCGGCTACGAGGCCATGCGGGGGAACCACTTGGCCTACTATCCCGACGGCGACGCCGCGCAATCCGGCATCTGGCACGGCGTACACATCCCCGGGCCGGACTACGCCAAGCTGGTGGAACCCTTCGGCGGCTACGGCGAGCGGGTCGAGGATCCGGCGCAACTGCACCAGGCGCTGCGCAACGGCCTGGCCGCGGTGCAGGAAGGCCGAATCGCGCTAATCGACGTCGTCCTGAATAAGTGACGCAATGTGGGTGTGGTTGGACAGAATGGACCGGATTTTCTTGTCGTCTGCACTGGTGTAATTCGGTCCGCTGTCCACCAGCATCAATGCCGCGTCAGCGGACTCAAACCGTTGGCTGGCATCCAGGAACTCGATACCTACCACTTCACCCCGGTCGTCGAGATCAACCAGGACGCCATCATCGGGTTCCACACTTTTAGCTACCTCGACCTCCTGGAAATAGACGTAAAGAGCGTCAACGTCTGCGCTGTACTCGATCTTCATGATGCTGGTTCCTTCGCTCAATCGGTCCGGTCAACTACGCTGATCACGACGATAGCGGTCTCGGATTCTACAAACGTCACTCTGATGTGCCGGTTTGCTATCCACTTGAAAGCGTTAGTCCGTCCCCGGTTAGTCGTCTCCAGCCGATCAGGATTGCCGACCGTTTCTTCAACCTCGGCTTCGGTGATCCGACGCCACCGCATCCTGCGGCGCGCATGGCGAGAATAGGCAATGTCTCTGTGTGGCAGCGTAACCCCATTCCCTAGACTCACGATATTTTACATCAACTTTGTGATCGCGCCGGCTAGAGCAATCAGTTGCTCGTCCGCGTTATGGTCGCCTAGCAGGGAGAGGCCGATGGGGAGGCCGTCGATCTCCGCCAGCGGGAGGCTGAGCTGTGGGCGGCCGGTGTTGCCGGCTATCGACGTTAGCGCGCTGTTGCGGAGCCGGAGGGTGTGGCGGTCGGAAACGGCCTGACCCAACGGCGGTGCGGGCCCGACGGTGGTGGGCAGGCAGACGACCGTTTCCCCATCCTGGAACACCTCGTTCATCCGGGCGACGATGGAATCACGGCCGGTTTGGGACTCCGCAACCTGCTCGTCGGTAACGGCGCGGGCGGTCACGTAGCGGTCGGATACCTCGAAACTCATGGTCGGGTTCACCGCATCCAGCCAGTCGCGGATGGATAGCCAGGCCTCGCGGCTCTGGAGTATCTGCTGGTGGCCGGACCATTCCTCCAGGCTGGTTGGTGAGAGGCGCTTGGTCGTCCTTGAGTCGAACGACGCGGCGACCACATCAATAGCGGATTCCAACGCGGCACGCACCGACGCCTCCGCCAACTCAAAGGCGTCCTCGGCGATAACCAGGCGGCGCGGGCGGTTGGTTTCGGCGGCGGGCGGCAGGATCACCGTGCCGATACGGGCGAAGGTTTCGGCATCACGGGCGAACCAGCCGATGGTGTCGTAGCTGGGGGCCTGGAGTAGCATACCCTCGAGAGGAATGCGGCCGTGGGTTGGTCGCAAGCCGTAGAGTCCGCAGAAACTGGCCGGCACGCGCACCGAGCCGCCGGTGTCGGAGCCGAGGGCGAAATCGACCAGCTTGCCGGCGACGGCGGACGCCGATCCGCTGGAGGAACCGCCGGGAACGCGCCCGGGAGCGCGGGGGTTGCGCGGCGTACCGTAGTGCATATTCTCGCCGAAGATACCACGGGTCAGCTCGTCGGTGATGGTCTTGCCGGTCATGGTTGCGCCGGCATCCACCAGCGTTTGCACGACCCACGCGGTGGCGTCAGCAGCGCTGTGAGTAGCTTTCCAGTGGGGGTTGCCGCATCCGGTGACGTGGCCGGCCACGTCGAAGATGTCCTTGGTGGCGAAGGTGAGGCCGGCCAAAGGGCCGTCGGATGCGCCGGCCAGGTAAGCGTCGCTATCGGTGCAGAATGCGTTGAGCGGGTCAGACATGGTTACAGCATTGCCTCGTTGAGGGTTACGCCGAACCCGGGGTGGTCCGGCGGGGTGATGTATCCGTCCACGGCGGCCGGTTCGTCGAGCCACAACTCATCGCGCTGGGCGTTGAGGTGGTCGGAGTGCATTTCGGCGAAGTCGGCCCAGTCGCTGGCGGCGATGAGGTGCAGACCCCAAACTTCCGCTCCGCGATGAGGCGATACCGGGACGCCGGTATCGCGGGCCTGATCGATGATGCGCAGTCCGGCGGTGATGCCACCGCACCAGGTAATGTCCGGCTGCCACAGACCGAGGGCGTTGGCGCGGGCGATGTCGGCAAAACCGTGGTGGGTGAACTCGTGCTCGCCGCCGGCGATCAGCGTGGGCGTAGCGACCGGGCGCAGGTCGGCTTGACCAGCGAGATTATCGGGGGTCAGCACATCCTCGTACCAGTAGAGGTTGTACTCGGACAGGATGTCGGCCATACGCGTGGTTACGTCCGCATCCCACGACATGTAGCAATCGACCATGATGCGGGCGTCCGGGCCGTAGAGTTGGCGGGCGTTGGCAGCAGCGGTTGCCGCAGTCTCGTAGTCGGCCGGGTCGCCGGTGAAGCGGTGGGGAAATTTGTGATTCAGGAAACCCAAGTCTCGGTACGCTTGGGAGTTTAGGCCAGTGGCGTAAGCCATGACATGGGATTTCTTTGCGCCGCCGAGGATTTCATAAACCGGCTTTCCCTCAGCCTTGCCCAGCAGGTCGTAGAGGGCGAGATCGACGCCGCTGAGGGCCATGATGGCCAGCCCTTTGCGTCCGTAGGGCAGGGATTGGGCGTAGAGGTAATCCCAGATGGCGGCGATGTCGTCAATCGTGTTGACTTCCCGACCAACCAACAACTCCCGGAAGTGGCGGTTGACGATCTCTACGCCGGCGACGCCGCCACCGCCGTAGCCCAGGCCGACGGATCCGGTGTCGGTTTCCACGCGGGCGACGATCTGCCAGAAGTGTGTGCGCCAGGACGGGACGACATGCTGATACCGGGGATAGACGGCGCGGACGTCGGTGATTTTCATCTACGCTACCGGGCCATCATGCGACAGGGCCGCCCAAGGGGGCGCGGGGTTCGCCGCTTTCCAGGAACTGGCCGTAGCCGGGCTGTTGCTGGATTGCGCCGTCCTGGAGCAGGACCTGGCCGCGCAGCATGGTGATCCACGGGCGGCCGTTGACCTGCCAGCCCTCGAACAGCGTGTAGCCGGCGTTGCTGTGGTGGTTCTGCGAGGTGAGGATGCGGTCGCCGTTGGGGTCGAGGATCAGGAAGTCGGCGTCGGAACCGACCTGGATGACGCCCTTGCGCGGGTAGATGCCGAAGATGCGGGCGGGGTTCTCGGCCATCACGCGGGCCAGCCACCAGATGGGCAGGCCGCGCTTGACCACGCCCTCGCTGTACATGAGCGGCACGATGGTCTCGATGCCGGGCGAGCCGAAGGGGATGGACGTACCGTTGGAATCGACAAAGATGTTGTCCCAGCCGGGCTGCTTGAGCTCGCGGGGGTGCGGCGAGTGGTCGCTGGCGACGATGGACACGTTGCCCTGGCGCAGCCCCTGCCACAGGGCGTCGCGGTCGGGGCCGTCTTCGGGACGCAGGGGCGGGCCGATTTTAGCCAACGGGCCGAACTCAGCCATCTGCGCGTCGGAGAGCAGCAGGTACTGGGGGCAGGTTTCCGTCCACACGCGCTGACCCAGACTCTGGGCCTGCTTGATGCGCTCAAGGCCCAACTGGGTGCTGAGGTGGACGACGTAGGTGGGGCAGCGGGTCGCGGCGCTCATCTTGACGGCGCGGTTGATGGCCTCCTCCTCCGCCCAGTCGGGACAGGCGGTGGGGAAGTCGGTGGGATGGGTGTGTCCCTCGCCGATGAGCTTGTTCTCAAGGTACTCGATGATGTTGCCGCTTTCGCAATGGAGTTGCAGGACGCCGCCGCCGCGGCCGACCAGGTCCATGGCTTCGCAGATGTAGTCGTCGTCGCACATGCGGCCGGGGCGTTTCTTGTAGGTCATGAACATCTTGAACGACTTGACGCCCAGATCGATGGCATCGGGCAGGCCGGACAGGATACTGGGCCGGTTCTGCAAGATGAAATGGAAGGCGAAGTCGGTGAGGGCGCACTGCTCGACGGTTTCCCGGGTGCGATGCGTGGCCTGGGGCAGGCTCTCGTCGCCCTCCAGTTGGTAGGTTCCGAAGGGGATGAGCGTGGTGAGGCCGGCGTGGGCGGCGGCCAACGAGCCGAGGGCGTAGTCGTCGTGGCCGTCCAGGTGGACGTGGCTGTCGATGAGGCCGGGGAGGACGAACTTGCCCGATGCGTCAATGTAGTTGTCGGCCGGCGGCAGGTACGCCTCCGGGCCGATGGCGACGATCTTCTCGCCAGCGATGGCGATGGAACTCTCGTACACTTGGGACGAGGTTACAATCTGACCGCCTACTATGACGGTATCCACGTGGTTGGCAGGCATGGTGCGCCTCCTGTGGTTAGAAAACTCCCTGCGGGTCGAGGCCCAGCAGGTATTGGCCGGCGGTCTCGTAGTGGACGTGATGTGCCTGGACGTGCTGGGTGATGACGTGAATGTCCTGGAACCGGCGCTGGATGGGGTTGGACTGGAAGATGCCGCCGGCGCCGCACAGAGTGTACACCGTGTCCACCACCTGGGCCGAGGTGCGGATGGCGTGGGTGGTGGCGACGCGCAGTTGGATCCGCTCGTCGATGGTCAGGGCGCCGCGAGTGCAGGCGGACTCCCACAGGCGGGCGTGGCTTTCCCGTAGGAAAGCGCGGGCCGACGATTGCAGCGCGTGGGCCTCGCCGATGGCCCGTTGGGTGGTCTGGTGGTCGCGGAGCAGCACGCCGGAGCGGTACGGGGTCCGGCTGTTGCCAACCTCGATGGCGATGTCCAGGCTCTTGCGGGCCACGCCCAGGGCGACGGTGGCGAACCCGGTGGCGAACAGCAGTGTGGTTGGTATTCCGTAGAGCGGGCCGTCGCACCAGGATTCGCCCTCCTGGACGAAAGTGTGCTCCTCCGGGACAAACAGGTCGTCAACCTGAAAACTGAAACTGCCGGTGCCGCGCAATCCGGCAACCTGCCACAGGTCCACCATGCGTACCTGGTCGATGGGCATGAGGTGGAGGCGCATCTGCGGTGGCCGGCCATCAGCTCCCGATCCATTTTCCGGCATGACCGGGGCCAGCGCGGCGATCCACGTGGCGTGGTCGCTGCCGCTGCTGAAGTTCCAGTGTCCGCTGAGGCGGTATCCGCCCGGCACGGGGACCGACTTTGACCCGGCGGCCGGCGGCCCGTTGGTAACCACCCCTCTGCGCTCGCCCCAGATCTCGCGGGCGGTGGACATGGCCATGCGGGTGGACCTGGTGGAAAAAACGTTGTTCTGGTTGAGGCACCAGGCCACGCTGGCGTCAGCGGCGGCGAACAGCTCCAGGATACGCAGGAAATCGGGGTGCGCCAGCTCAGCGCCGCCCAACGCGCGAGGCAGCAGCAGGCGGAAGAATCCCGCGTCGGCGAGATCAGCGGCCAGCGCGGCGGGAATCTGGCGCTCGGCGTCGATCTCATCGGCGGCGTCGGCCACCCGCTGGACGAAATACGGCGCGGCATCGAGATAGTGGTCAATATCGTGGGAAACGGCGAGGGTGGAGGTGGTCATCTTTTTCTCTCGATACGGGTTGATTATCGCCTACGGTACACGGGCGGAATTGCGGTGTCAAAGGGGTTCATTCGCGTGGAATGGACGAGGAATCGGGAGCCCTCGTGGTCTGAACATGAGGAACGGCGGGTCGTCCAAATGCCGGATTGACCGCCAGACACGCTATATCGGGCGCCACGCCGCGAGACGCCCGGCTCGCGGCGTGACTGATACCGGCAGCCGACGCACCGCTGGCCAACAGAGTGGGAGCGGGCAAGCGTTAAACGTCAGGGAGTTTCCGGCAACGGCGCGCGGAAACTGATGCTGCCATCCGTGTGATGCACATGATGGGAAACCGCCGCTACCAATTCGCGGCGCGTGCTCGCTACTTCGGCAGTTAGCGCGTCCATTCGCACGGAAATGGCGTCCAGTCGGTCGGTATTCCTTTCTGACTGCCGGACCAACTTTGCTACTTCGCCTTCCACTGCGCCTACCCGCTCTGTGAGAGCCGCGATCTGCTCACCTTGCACTGCCACTTGCACAGCAAGGGCCGCGATTTGCTCGCCTTGTGCTGCCACTTGCGCCGTGAGCCCGGCTATCTGTTCTCCCTGCGCCGTGACCCGGCTGGACAACTTGCCGGACCAGTAAAAGGCAGAGCCAATTACGGCAGCTATGGTTGCCACTCCTACGACGATGGCTATGATGGCGCCAATATCCATGCTCGCTCACGCGCTTGGTATTACTCTAGGGTGGGGCAACTATATCACAGCCGCACTAAATTGACCCGGTTCGCCAAACGGTAGCCACCAACTCCCAATCGGGCTACAATCGCGCCATTCATCAACGTGATTCAGGGGGATTGCAATGGCTTTGTTCGAGGGATTCGACCGGATGCAGATTGAGGCCGGGAGCGGCGAGATTGTGAACCTGGTGAAGGGTGGCAGCGGGCCGCCGTTGCTGCTGCTGCACGGGTATCCGCAGACTCATACCATGTGGCATAAGATCGCGCCCCGCCTGGCCGAGGACTTCACCGTCGTCTGCGCCGACCTGCGCGGCTACGGCGACAGCGGCAAACCCCAGGGCAGCCCCGACCATTTCAACCACTCCAAGCGGGCCATGGCGCAGGACCTGGTGGACGCCATGTCCAGCCTGGGGTTTGAGACGTTCCGCCTGGGCAGCCACGACAGGGGAGCGCGCTGTGCCCACCGGCTCACCAAGGACCATCCGGAGCGGGTGCTCCGGCTGGCGACGCTGGACATCGTGCCGACGCGCCATATGTTCAGCATCGTGGACAAGGAGTTTGCGACCAACACCTACCACTGGTTCTTCCTGATCCAGCCCTACGACTTCCCGGAGCGGGTGATCGGAGCCGACCCTGACTACTTCATCCGCTCTCGGTTCATGCGGGAACGCAACGCCGAGGAGGTCTTTCCGCTGGAGGCTGTCGAGGAGTACGTGCGGTGTTTCAGCAATCCGGGGGCCATCCACGGCGCGTGCGAGGACTACCGAGCCGGCGCCAGCATCGACCTGGTTCACGACGAGGAGGACTTCGACAACAAGGTGAACTGCCCGCACCTGGCGCTGTGGAGCGACCGGGGGTTTGTGGGACGCACCCAGGACGTGCTGGGCGTGTGGCGCAACTACTCCAACAACGTGGAGGGACAGTCATTGCCGTCCGGCCACTACATCGCCGAGGAGCTGCCCGACGATGCGTACCGGCTGCTGCATGAGTTCTTCACGCGGTAGGCCGTAGCGAGTCTGTCATTGCGAGGAGCAGTAGCAACGTGGCAATCCCGTTTCGTTGCCGAGACTACCTGCAACGGCACTGCTCCCCCGACGAGATTGCCACGCTACGCTCGCAATGACACAGGGAGGAAATGATGCCAGGGAACTACTTAGACCGGTTGGCTGAGTTCGTCGCCGACACGCGATTTGAGGATCTGCCGCCGGATACCATCGCTGCTGCCCGCGATGTCGTGCTGGACACGCTGGGGGCGATCACAGCCGGCAGCCGCCTGGACGAAAATGCTAACTTTGCGCGGCTGGCCGCCGAGATGAGCGGGCCGGGCAAATCGGGCATCATCGGGCATCCGTACCGGGTGCAGCCGGTTTGGGCGACGTTTGTGAATGGCACCGCCGGCGTCGCGCTGGAGATGGACGAGGGCAACCGCGTGGGCGGCGGGCACCCGTCCATCCACGTAACTCCCGGCGCGTTGGCCGTCGGCGAAGACCTGGGCAGCAGCGGGCGGGACGTTCTCGCCGCCATCATCCTGGGCTACGAGGTAATCTCGCGGGTTGGGACGGCTACGCAGGTCAAGGCGGAGGTACACTCACACGGCACCTGGGGCACCATCGGAACGGCGGCGGCCACGGCGCGGCTGCTGGGATTCGACGCGGCGCAGACCAAATTGGCAATGAACCTGGCGATGTCGATGAGTCCCGCCAACACCTGGACGCCGTGCCTGGAAGGGGCCACCGTGCGGAACCTGTATCCGGGCCGCTCGGGATTCCAGGGCATCATGGCGGCGCACCTGAGCAAGTGCGGCTATACCGCCATCGCCGACGGGCCGGCTGACCTGTACCGCACGTTCCTGGGCGAGGGGTTTGACGCGGACGCGGTGGTGGAGGGACTTGGGGAATCCGGCGCGTACCGCATCGAGCGGAACTATTTCAAGTTTCACGCCTGCTGCCTGTACAACCACCCGGCGCTGGACGCGGTGGAAAACCTGCTACAGGAATCGCCGTTCGCGGCCGGCGACGTGGAGCGCATCGTGGTGACGGCGCCGCCCATCGCGCAGATCATGTCGGACCCGGAGCCCGACAACATGCTGGCCGCCAAGTTCTCCATCCCCTACGCGGTAGCCGCGGCCGTATGCCACGGGGCAACGGACGTGAGCGCGTTCCTGCCGGACAAGGTGGCGAACAGCCAAGTGCGGCAACTGGCGCGACGGGTCGAGGTAGCCGCGGATGCCGAGATGAACCTGCGGCGGTACGATTACCCGTCGGCGCGGTTGTTGGTGCATCTGGGCGACGGGCGCTCGCTGGAGTCCAGCGTGGTGTCGCAGCGGGGCGACGCGACCAACCCGGCATCGCGGGAGCGGCTGCTGGGCAAGTTCCGGGCGTTGGCTGGGGAGACGCTGGGCGACGCGGATATTGAGCGGGTGATTGATGCGGCGGGCCGGATTGACGCGCTGGAAAAAATCACCGAGTTGACGGACTGCTGGAGGGAGACCAAATGACCACCCACAACTTTCCCCTGTCGGAGCAGGTCGGGCGTGTCCCGTCATCCACCGTGCCGCTCTCTGACGCCGAGGAAACGCGGTTCGAGCGCATCATGGACCAGGCGGTGATGATCGACGTTCACCAGCACCCGTTCGTGCTGCCCGAATCCATGGACCGTTTCATCGAATTCCTGCGGGCGGCTAACCGGTTCGAGTGGGGTTACCAGGCGGCCATCGCCGGCGGTTGGAGCGCGGTGACCACGTCCAACTTCTTCACCGCGCTGTACAAGGTGTCGGATATGTCGTTCGTGGAGTACGACGACATCGCCGCCGAAGTGGGCGGGATGCTGGCCGACGTGGCGTCGCAGGCCGACGTGGTGCGGGTGGGCAACGCCGACGAGATACTGTCGGCGCGGCAGCAGGGCAAGGTGGGGTTCATGCCGACGCTGGAGCATCTGCCCATCGGCAACCACATCGAGCGGGTGAACGCCCTGTTCGGCATGGGCGTGCGCTTGGCCGGCATCACCTACAACCGCCGCAACTACATCGGCGACGGGCAGCAGGAACGGAACCCCGGCGGGCTGAGCGCGTTCGGCGTGGAGGTGGTGCATCGGATGAACGACCTGGGCATGGCGGTGGACTTGTCCCACGCATCGACGCCCACCGCTATGGACGCCATCGAGGTATCGCGCGCGCCGACGGTGTTCAGCCACAACGCCTCTTATACGCTGCGTCCCAACGGGCGGACGCGCACGGACGAGGAACTGCTGGCGTGTGTGCAGAAGGGCGGGCTGGTGTGCATCACCGCGGTGCCCAACTCGCTGAGCGACGACCCGGAGCAGGACATCGAGTGCGTGCTGGACCACTACGACTACATGGTGAACCTGGTGGGCGTGGACCACGTGGGCATCGGGACGGATACCACCGTGGGCGACCACGTTGGGTTCCACCGGGTGGTGATGGGCCGGACGCCGGATGAACTGCCGGCGCCGTACCTCAACGGGCTGGAGTCGCCGGCCGACGGCAAGAACATCGTGCGCGGTCTGATCCGCCGGGGTCACTCCGATGAGGACGTGCTGAAAATCGTGGGCGGCAACGCGCTGGACTACTTCCGGCGGGTGATGGGGTAACTTAGAGAGGTGCCCCCCTCACCCCAACCCTCTCCCCTTGTGGGAGAGGGAGTTTTTTAGACACTTGGCGAGATTGATGGGGAAGCAAGATGATACGACTAACGGAAGAGATGGCACGGTTGATCAACCGGGCGCGGGACGACGGGTATCCTTGTATCGTGGGCACGGCGGCGAGCGACGGCACACCGAACTGCGGCTACATCGGGACGGTGTTGACCGTGGGAGACGACCGGTTGATTTACCGGGACCGCACCGGGCGCAATCCACTGGACCACATCGAGGAGAACCCCAAGGTGATCGTGCTGTTCCGCAACACGGAGCAGGATGCGGGATGGAAGTTCCGCTGCACCGCCAGCGTGTACCGGGATGGGCCGGTATTCGAGGAGATGATTGACCGACTGCTGGAGTCGGGCCTGGTCAACGAACGCTACCTACAGGACAGCCAGGGCGCGATAGTCGTGTTACAGATCGACCAGGTGCTGACGCTGTTCGGCGAGGTGTTGCAGGAGCGTGAGCCGGGGATGCGATGGTAGGCGCCGGTTTGGGCCGCCGGTCCCGGAGTAGGGGCGAGGCATGCCTCGCCCCTACGGTGATCTGCCGTGACGGGGGATCGGAAAGGCGTGGGACGACGGTCACTAGGCCGCCACCGCCAACGCTCCCACCGCGACCGTCGGCAACTGCACGGGGAGGCGCTGCCAGGTTACGCCTCGATCCGCGCTGCTGAACAGTCCGCCGCCGTCGGTGCCGGCGTACACCCGGTTGGGTTCCTGAGGATCCCAGTCGAAGGCGACAACCATGTCCTCGGGGTTTTCACCTTCGCCGAGACCGTCCACCAGGGTCCAAGTTTGGCCGGCGTCGGTGGAACGGTAGAATTGCGGGTTGAGCCGGCGGGCGTTTTCGGACACTGTGACCAGCACAACGTCGGCGTTATCGGGGGCGGCGGCGATGTGTAGGGTGTAGCGGCGATCCAGGCCGGCATTGATCACCTCCCAATGGTTGCCGCTGTCGTCGGAGCGGTAGGGGGCGCGAGCCGTGGCGACATAGACGCGCTCGGGTCGGGCATCACTGAGATGCACGCAATGGATGTCATCGTTGAGGCCGGGGAGTTGCTGCCAGTTGGCGCCGCCGTCGTCGGAACGCACCATGCCGCCCACCTCGATGCCGCCGTACAGCCTTCCGGCGTCGTTGGGCGCGACGCGGAGGTCGCGGACATGGGAGTCGCGGGTGGGCGCGTGGAACCCCCAATCGCCGGCCTCCGGCACGGCGCGGAACCCGTCGAGTTCCTGCCAGGACGCGCCGCCGTCCGTCGAGCGGTACACGGTGGCGGGTTCGCTGCCGACGTAGATAGTGTCGGGTTCGCTGGGATGGGCCAGCACGCTGTGGGCGTAGGGCGATGGGTAGGTGTCGAGCTTGCGCCAGGACGCGCCGCCGTCGTCGCTGCGGAACACGCCGGCCTCATAGGCCGCCAGGTATGCGGTCTGCGGGTTGGCCGGCCCGGCGACCAGACGCGCCGCCGCGTGGGGCAAATCGGTTACGGGGCCCTGCTGCCAGGTCTGGCCGCCGTCTGCGCTGCTGACGGCGCACACTCCATTGTGCATTCCTACGTAGATTGTCTTGCTTGCAGACATTTTTCTCTCTCCTTGTGTGGGACGGATCGAGAGCGGATGATGTTGGGTAAGCGCATATTCCGAGAAACTGGATGGTTCGTCAACATTGGGATACTCCTCACCCAGGGCTATCGCACATGAAAATTGAGGTGCCGGTTATGATGTTGTCCAAACCGTGGCGGAGGGGAGGACATCATGGACGATTTAGCCGACGTATTTGCTGAACTGGACGATCCGAGGGCCGTCAATGCCCGACGCCACGCGCTACACGAAATCCTGGTCATCGCCCTCTGCACCGTGGTCAGCGGCGGCCAGACCTGCACTGACATGGAACTCTACGGCCAGTCCAAACGGGACTTGCTGCAATCCTTTTTGAAGCTGGAAAACGGCATTCCCAGCCATGACACCTTTTCCCGAGTGCTGAAGATGTTGGACCCCGAAGCTTTCCAGCGGTGGTTTCTGGGGTTCATGGAGCAGTTTGCGGAAGGCATTGCGGGTGTGGTGGCGTTGGATGGCAAGACCTTGCGCCGTTCTTACGACCGGGCCGCAGGACGTTCGCCGCTGCATCTGGTCAGCGCCTGGGCCGACGAGCAGCGCTTGGTGTTGGGCCAGGTGGCCGTTGACGATAAGTCCAACGAGATTACGGCGGTGCCCAAGCTGTTGGAGATGCTGACCCTGCGGGGCAAGGTGGTTACTGCCGACGCTATGCATTGCCAGCGGCAGGTGGCCCAGCAGGTAGTGGAGCAAGGCGGCGACTACGCGCTGGCCCTGAAAGGCAATCAAGGTACGCTCCACGATGCCGTGAAACTGTTTCTGGACGACCCGGACACGCCGGCCGGCCAAGCCACGCAGGTCGGCAAGGGACACGGACGCATTGAGAAGCGCATCGCCAGCGTCAGCGCCGACATCGCCTGGCTGCAAGAACGCCATGACTGGCCCGGTTTGCAGGCGGTGGGCAAGGTAACGGCAACCCGTCAAAGGGACGGCGAGACCAGCCAGGAAACCCGCTATTACCTGCTGAGCCAGGATTGGCCGCCGGAGCGTTGCAACGACATTGTGCGGGGACATTGGGGAATTGAGAACCGATTGCATTGGGTGTTGGATGTAACCTGCAACGAAGACCAGGCGCGAAACCGGAAGGGACATTGCGCAGAGAACCTGGCCCTGCTGCGCAAACTGGCGCTGAACCTGGCGCGACTGGAACCGAGCAAAGGGTCAATGCGAGGCAAACTGAAACGGGCCGGCTGGGACGACAGCTTCCTCATCAACATCCTCTCCCAATTCGCCAACATCCATATGCGATAGCCCTGACTCCTCACCCCGACCCTCTCCCCTTGTGGGAGAGGGAGAATTGAAAGCCCTCGATACACGAACCGGCGCGGATGACAATGATGGGGCGCGGCCATATAATGCGGAGGCACTGAGCAACGAGAGAGTTACGACAACACGGGAGGGTCAACATGGCTACCGCGACCAAGTTTGAGCGACTGACGAAACCGCTGGTGAAGATCACGGAGATGGACCACATCGTGCTGCGGACGCGGGACGTTGAGGAGTCCCTGCGCTTCTACACCGAGGTGCTGGGCATGCAGCCCGAGCGAGTGGAACAATGGCGGGCCGGAGAAGTGCGCTTTCCGTCGGCGCGGCTGAACGCCGACACCATCATCGACTTCTTCGCGTCCGACAATTATTCCCTGGACAAGGACGGCCCCAAGAATCAGGACCACTTCTGCATGGTCATCGACTATACGGACATGGACGAGCTCAAGGAGCGTTTCGAGGACCTGGGCGTGGAGATCCAGGCAGGGCCGGGCAAGCGCTGGGGTTCCCACGGCGACGGCATCTCGCTGTACATCTACGACCCGGACAACAACGTGGTGGAGCTGCGCCACTACTGAATCTGAGAGTCTAACGTGCAGGGGCGGGTTTGAAACCTGCCCCGATGGAATCCCAACGAACAACCGACAGCATGTACTCGAAAGTAATCGTTCCGCTGGATGGCTCCGAACTTTCGGAGCGGTCTTTGCCTTACGCCCGGAGAATCGCCGGCGCGCTTTCGATACCGATCGAACTGGTGGAAGCCTTTGACGTGCTGCCGGCGGCGGCACACATCATGGGCGCGGCGTTCGCCACGCAGCGCATGCTCAAAGAAGCGCAGGACCAATCGAGCAGATACCTGGAGCAAGTCCAGGCGGAACTCAGGAGCCAGGGGCACACGGCGATAGCGACGACCTTGCCGGGCGCGCCGGCGTCGGCAATCGTTGATTGGGTTGGCGACGACCCGGACGCGCTGGTGGCGATGTCAACCCACGGCCGGGGCGGGATCGCGCGTTGGGCGCTGGGCAGCGTGGCAGACAAGGTGCTCCACGCGATCCCTAATCCCATGCTCCTGATCCGAGGAACTGCCGCGAGAGCACCGACAGAAGTTGAACCCAAAGCCGTCCTGGTGCCGCTTGACGGATCTCTACTCTCGGAATTGTCGTTGGAACACGCCGCGACGATGGCGGCTGCGCTGCAAGCCCGTATCGTCCTCTTGCGAGTCAATCAGGACGCGGAGATTTACCGTCAATACTTGCGAACGGCGGAGCGTGGAGTACCCGGAGCGCCGGAGTCCGACTGGGCGCCCGCTGAGGAATTGGCGCGCGCGGATGCGGAGGACGCCAGAATCTCACTGGAGCGAGCATCGAGACGACTGGCCGTCGAATTCGGTTTCGCCGGCGACGTAGTGAGCCTCCCGGTGGAATCCAGCAACGTCGCCGAGGCCATTGTGGACGCGGCCGCTTCGGAGCAGGCCATGCTGGTGATGACCACCCACGGACGCAGCGGCATCAACCGGTTGGTGCTGGGCAGCGTCACCGACCGGGTCGTGCGACATTCCGACGTTCCCGTGCTGGTGGTCAGAGAGTCACAGACGCCATCCCCGGCGGCCATTGGGCAACGGGTCAATCCCGGCGAAGCGCAAGATTTCGGCGGGGCGGCACAACCGGCGTAAAACGGCCCGGCGCTTCTGCGGGTCCGCAGGGCCGTCAGACTTTAGAATCCGGAGTCCGGTCGCTTAAAGCCGGCAAATCCGCGCGGGCCGTGCTCTGCCTGCGGAGACGCTGAATCGCCACAATCAAGCTGACGGCAAGCGCTGGCAGCGGCGTTGGCCGTTGGATACCGATACGGAAGCGGGTGGACAACATGAGGTATCTGGCAGTTGGAATAGTCGGAGGCATTGCCATTGGGGCGCTGGTGGCGTTTTTCGGCATTTATGGAATCGCGATGCTGCGGAGCTTGGTGCCCGGCTGCTGATGACGTCCACTCTCCAATCCGACACCAAATAACGGGAGAAATGCAGAATGATCCTGGAAGGGCTGTGGTTCTCGGCCATTGAGTGGATGGGAGCCATGGCCGGCACGTCGGGCGCGATCAAGCAGTCGCTTCTGGCGTTAGGCGTGCTCATTATCGCCGCCAAGTTGGCGGAGGGGTTGTTCCGCCGGCTGCGGTTGAACGCCATAATCGCGTATGCGGCAGTAGGCATTCTGCTGGGGCCGGTGCTGGAGTCGCTGGGAATATGGCACGTACAGGCGACGGGCCATATTGAACTACTGCTGACCCTGGGCGTTTTCATCTTCTTCTTCCTGATTGGGCTGGACGAGATTGACATCTCCAGCTTTGTGCAGTCGCTTAGGGGGCATTACTTCCTGGCGGCGATGCTGTCCGTGCTCTTCTCCCTGGGCATCTCGATGGTGGTTACCACCGGGGCGATCTACGATTTCGGGATCGACCTGGAGCTGACAGAGGCGCTGGCGCTGGCCGGCATCCTGTCCATGACCAGCCTGGGAATAGTGGCGAAGGTACTGTCCGATGAAGGCAGGCTGCGAGATCCAATCGGGTTGCAGATATTTACGGTAGTGGTCATCTCGGAGTTGATCACCCTGCTGCTGATTGGGTTCAGTATTGGCGAACACGTCCACGAGGTGTCGGTCACCGGGATTCTGATCCTGTTGGGCAAAGTCATAGGGTTCGCGGCAGTTTCGTGGGTGCTTTCGTCGCGGGTGCTGCCGCCGTTGGTGGCGCTGCTGCAGCGGCTGATACAGGTGCCGCAGCTCTCGCTGGGTTTGCTGCTGGGAGTGCTGTTCCTGGTGGTGGACGCTGCCGAGTTATTCGGGTTGCACGGTACGTTGGGAGCGCTGCTCTTTGGGGCGTCGCTGGCAGGGCTGCCCTACCAGGTGCGTCGGGAAATCATGCCGGGGTTGCGCAGCACGGCGGAAGGTCTGTTCGTGCCTCTATTCTTTGCCTCGGCGGGATTGCACTTCACTTTCTCGTTCCTGGGGCTGCCTTTGTGGACGATGCTGGCGTTGGCTTTGATCCCGCTGCTCGGCAACTTCGTGGGGGCGTTCATCGGCGCGTACGTGTCGCGGTTGACCGTGCCCTACGCCGTAGCGTCGGGGTTGATGGGGAAGGGCGTGGCCGAAATCGCGCTGCTGCTGGTGTTGCGAGAGTCGGGTACGATCAGCGAGGCGATCTTCTCGTTCCTGGTCCTGGTGATGTTCTGCTACATACTGCTCATGCCGCCGGTAATCAGCCTTGCGGTGAGCCGGGCCAGCCGGAGGGCGACCCCGGGAACAAGCCTTCGGAACATTCCCAGCGGCGCCGTCCTGTTCGCGCTGGACGACGTGGTGGTGGACGACATCTTGGACCGCACGCGCCGATTGCCCAGCGTGTCGGTTTCGGTGCGCGAGTTCACCGAACGCTGGGCGATTCCGCAACAGTATGATTACGTGGTTGTGGACGGGGATATGCTGGCAGGCATCGTGTCCATGGGCACGTTCCGTTACCTGCCGAAAAGCGACTGGTCCGATGCCGCGCTGGGCGACGTGGTTCGGAAGGAGACTCCGGTTGCGTATCCGGATGAGCCGGTCGAGGACGTGTTGCAGAGGATGACGGAGGAAGGGCTCTCGGCCATCCCGGTTATGGACAAAGAAACCGACCAGGTTCTCGGTTCGGTGCGGGTAGGAGACGTGGTTGAGTTGATGCTGAGCGAGGGCCGGGGGTGACCCTTGGCCGTCTGTGGCGCAGGATTGTCAGAATCAGGATTGACCGGATTTGAGGATTTACAGGATTGCGTTGACACGCCAACGACCCGAATCCTGATAATCCCCTAATCCCGGAAATCCTGATTCTGACGACACTCCCTAAACGTCCAGGTACACCTCGCTGCCGGAGGCCTTGAACTCCTCGGACTTCTCCTGCATGCCCATGAGGAGCGCGGCGGCGTTGTCGCCGATGCCCTTGCTCTTCGCATAGTCGCGGACGTCCTGGGTGATCTTCATGGAGCAGAAGTGCGGGCCGCACATGGAGCAGAAGTGGGCGACCTTCTGGGCTTCCTTAGGCAGGGTCTCGTCGTGGTATTCCCGGGCTTTTTCGGGGTCGAGGCCCAGGTTGAACTGGTCCTCCCAACGGAACTCGAAGCGGGCCTTGGACAAGGCGTTGTCGCGGATGGTGGCGGCCGGGTGTCCCTTGGCCAGGTCGGCGGCGTGGGCGGCGATCTTGTAAGTGATGATGCCTTCCTTGACGTCGTCGCGGTTGGGCAGGCCCAGGTGTTCCTTGGGGGTGACATAGCACAGCATGGCGGTGCCGAACCAGCCGATCATGGCGGCGCCGATGCCGGAGGTGAAGTGGTCGTAGCCGGGGGCGATGTCGGTGACCAACGGCCCCAGGGTGTAGAAAGGCGCCTCGTAACAGTCCTGCAACTGCTTGTCCATGTTCTCCTTGATGAGGTGCATGGGAACGTGACCGGGGCCTTCGATCATCACCTGGACGTCGTGCTCCCAGGCGATCTTGGTCAGTTCGCCCAGGGTTTCCAGTTCGCCGAACTGGGCCTCGTCGTTGGCATCGGCGATGGAGCCGGGACGGAGGCCGTCGCCCAGGGAGAAGGCCACGTCGTACTGCTTCATAATCTCGCAGATGTCGGCGAAATGCTCGTACAGGAAGCTCTCGCGGTGGTGGGCCAGGCACCACTTGGCCATGATGGAGCCGCCGCGGGACACGATGCCGGTTACGCGGTTGGCGGTCAGCGGCACGTATTGGAGGCGGACGCCGGCGTGGATGGTGAAGTAGTCGACGCCCTGCTCGGCCTGCTCGATGAGAGTGTCGCGGAAGATTTCCCAGGTGAGGTCCTCGGCCTTGCCGTCAACCTTTTCCAGGGCCTGGTAGATGGGCACGCTGCCCACGGGCACCGGGCTGTTGCGGATGATCCACTCGCGGGTTTCGTGGATGTTGCGGCCGGTGGAGAGGTCCATGATGGTGTCGCCGCCCCAGCGGGTGGACCAGGTCATCTTTTCGACCTCCTCCTCGATGCTGGAGGTTACGGCCGAGTTGCCGATGTTGGCGTTAATTTTGACCAGGAAGTTGCGGCCGATGATCATCGGCTCGGACTCGGGGTGGTTGATGTTGGAGGGTATGATGGCGCGGCCGGCGGCGACCTCGTCGCGGACAAATTCGGGGGTGACCACGTCGGGCAAGTTGGCGCCGAAGTTCATGGCCTTCTTGCTGCCCATGAGGCCGGAGTTGACGTATTCCTGCCGGCGCATGTTCTCGCGGATGGCGATGAATTCCATCTCCGGCGTCACGATGCCCTGGCGGGCGTAGTGGAGCTGGGTGACGTTCTTGCCGGCTTTGGCGCGGCGGGGGTTGCGAATGTGGCTGAACCGATAGCGGTCGAGCGCGGTGTCGGCGAGTCGCTCGCGTCCGTACTCGGACGTGAGGTAGGGTAGCTCGTCGGTGTCGCCGCGTTCTTCAATCCAACGAGCGCGCAGGGCGGGCAGGCCCTGGCGAACGTCGATGCTCACGTCGGGATCGGTGTAAGGGCCGGAGGTGTCGTACACGAAGATCGGCAGGTTATGCTCAACGCCTTCGCTGGAATGGGTGTCGGACACGGTGATTTCGCGCATGGGCACGCGGATGTCGGGGCGGCTGCCGGTCTCGTACACCTTGCGCGAGTTGGGGAAGGGTTGCACCGTCTCCGGGCTGACGCTGGCCTGTTCGCTGAGATAGTCCTGGTTGATGATGGTCATGCTTGTGGTTCCTCCATAAATGCGTTTCCTGTGTAAGGGCGATCTTGTGGTCGCTCCGCTTGTTTGCGACAAGATCCGGGGCAACCACAAGGGTTGCCCCTACGTAGTGTGCGGATTGCTAATCGTCGGCTACGGCGGGCTCGTCGATGAGGCCGACGTTGGAGTTGAGGGAGGCGAAGTCGTACTCCTGGGATGGCGTGACCATGCGGCGCCCGATGATGATGACGAACGCGATTACCGACGAGATCACCAGCGCCGATGCGAAGGCGAAGAACATCTGCCCGCCGATGGGAGAGGTGAGCGCCCAGGGCGAAAGCAGGTCGGGCTTGGGGTAGTACAGCGCGCCGATGATGATACCGACGGCGCCGGACAGCAGGACGCCCCAGCCGGGCATACGACTGGAGTAGAGGCCAATCAGCATGGGGACGGCGATAGCTGCTCCGATCAGGTCGGCAACGAGGAAAACGTAGAGGACGCTGTTGGCTTTGGTCGCCACGATTATGGCCGGGATAGCCAATACGATGGTCGCGATACGGGCCACCCACATCAGAGTGTCGCGTCCGATGCTCATGCCGGCCATATCGGCGGCGATGTTGCTCGCCAGGCCGTTCATCATCGTGTCCAGCGTGCTCATCGCCAGCATCAGGGCGCAGATGAGCATCAGGAAGTGCATCCACAACGGAAAGACATCGGCAGCCAACGCAAAGAGGGCCACGGCGACCTCTGGATAGCCAAAGGGCGCCACGGAGCCGTTGCCCACGGCGGCGATGCCGGCCATGCCCATAAGGAAAGTAATGGGAATGGCCAGGGCAGCCGCGCCCCACAGACTGCGGTTCAGCGCCTGCTGGCTCTCCACGGTGTACACCCGCTGCCACATGCCGGGATGGAAAGCGTTGGAGGCAACGATGCCGATGATGAGGACAATGGCGAAGAAATAGCTGCCGGGGTTGGACACGGATAGCGCGCCCGCCGCGCTGGCCGCTTTCCAGGCTCCGGCGTTGCCGACGAAAACTGCGGCGACGACGAGCAGCAAAAGCAGGACCGGAATCAGGATCCAGAACTGAATGCGGTCCGTGTAGATGGAAACCCGAAGGCCGCCATAAGCGGTGTACGCCATTACCACCAGCCCCACGGCCACGGCGGTAGCCCATTTGGGAGAGCCGGTCAGTACGCTCACGGCGTTGGTGATGGCAACCATTTCGGCAGTGATAAATATGCCGATGACAAAGATGATGGCCACCGCAATGGCGACAAAGGGAACCACGCCGAAACGGTGCTTGACGTACTCGGTGATGGAGTGTCCGTTGGGCATCAGCTGCCGGATGCGGGGGCCAACGAACATGAACATGACGGGGATGCCGGCCATGCCCAGGGCATAACCGACCAGGGAGATAATGCCAAAGTTGGCGCCCGACTCGCCGGGGCTCATCAGGACCCAGGTGCCGAACATGGAGGCGACCAGGGTGGCGATGCCCACGTTGGTGGGCGCGTGATTGCGGGAGACGGTGTAGTCCTCGACGCTCTGGCGTCGGCGTCGCCAGGCGTAGGTAAGGCCGAGGACGAGGAATACGGCGCACGCGATTACCAGGGTTGCGATGCCCAGAGTGGTGTCCAGCATGGGTGACCTCCCGGTTGTTCCTACCGTGGCGGATCACGCGGCGCGTGGGCAACGAAAAACCGCCAGTTTTTCAACTCTGGCGGCAAATCAATGGCTCGTTCCAATTCCTACGCCGGCATTACCCGGATCAGGTGCTACGGTCGGCGGCTTTGTGGCCGCCCTCTCAGCCTGGCATAACCAAGCTCCCGCCAGAATCGTATTCGGATGTGGGCGCAAGATAGCACAGCCCGACGGGGCGGTCAAGCAACCTGGAACGCGCGAGTTTTAGGTGGTTTGAAGGGAGGATACCCCCTCACCCCAACCCTCTCCCACCAGGGGAGAGGGAGTTTTGGACGATAAAGCCACCTCAAACGGAACGCTACCGATTTTTAGCGAGGGGTTGACAGGGCGCACATCCACAATTATGATAATGAAAATCGTAATCAGTGATGAAGCGGCAAATCAGAATGGGAGGGAAGCAACGATGGTTACTGTCAACGAACGACCGATCAACGCACAGATTGACCTACGATCCGGGTTGCTTAGCGAATGGGTGGAGCAGGACATGACCGACGTGCTGACCGAGTTCGGGGCACGGATGGAAGACGCCGCGCCGGAGCGAGTCCGGCACATTCCGCCGCCGAGCCTGGCCTACGGGATCCCGATGGCCGGCGTGCGGTACTACACCTACGTGCCGGAGAGCTAGCGGCAGGGAAAGCGGCGCGGTTCCCGGGGGCGGCCAGATCGGTCGCCCTCTTTTGCTGCCACACCGGGTTTTTGGCGGTTGGTTGATTTGGTGTTTTGGTTGGCTGGCTCCTTTTGGGGGTTGTCCTTCGACAGGCTCAGGATGAGCGGTTGGGTTGGTTGGCGAGAGGCAGATTCTTCGCGTCGTTGTCAGCATACGGCCGGGTTGGGTACGCAACTAGTTTGCCCTACTTTTTCGTGTACTCGGCGCGCCGGTAAGGGCGCACTTGCGCGCGGGCTCGGACAGACCCGGTGGACACCAGAGGGCTGCGCCGGTGGGGCGTTAGGTCGTTAAGCGGCGTTAGCCCACATGGGCCGGTTGCGATTTTAGAACTGACGGGGTTGGCCGTCGATGCTTGGAATCTGCCTCTCTTTGGATCGGGATGGAACGTACGTTTTGCCTAGACACGAGTAGAATACACGTTCGATTAGGAGTTGTCAAGAATATCTGAACTTTGGTTTTGTGACTGAAGGATTTGGGTGGTTACGCGGTTTGCGCCGGGCAGCAGTATTGACCGTTATAGCATTATCTGGTATGATACAAGACGTATCAACTTTGATACAACGCTTACGATATAGAGGGAGGGAGTAACGAATGGTTACAGTCGAAGAACGCACGATATACGGGGAAGCCCGCAGGGGCGGCCGGCTGTCGGAACGGGTGGAGCAGGATTTGGCCGAAGCGCTGGACGAGTTCGGTTCCCAGGCCGTTGAGCATGAGCCGGAACAAGCGGCCAATGCGCCGCAGGTCAGCTTTGGCTACGGGATTCCGATGGCCGGGGTGCGCTACTACAGCTTTACGCCGACGGGATAACCAATCGGGCGCAGCATAATCGAGCACGTCAGATGGCATGGGCCGGGGAGATAATCCCCGGCCCTTTTGATCGCTGAAGGGGGTGTGTTGGGTGATGCCCGACCGGTTGTCATCTAAGCGTCATCATCAGCGGTTGAGGCAAGGTCGGGTTGGCTTTGCGGGCTATTATCTGGGGTAAGGGTTTTGGCGAATTCGTCCCAGGCCGTTGGGTCATCATAAGGAGTTGCCGCCTCGCCACGCCAGTACGCGAGCAAACCGGGGGGGAATTTCTTTTTCTGCTCTTCGGTCATTTCCGCAGGGTACGCGCTGCCCCGGGCGCGGCGGGCCATTTCCTGGATACGTCGCTTTTTTTCCTCCCAATTGGAATCCGAGAGGACCGCATAGTCCTTGAGGGACTCCTCGATTTCCCGCTCGAATTCGTCAAGGTGGTTATCGTCGAAAGAAAGCCACCAAGCATCGAATTCCTCGTCGGTCAGCGGAGGCGGTTTCTGCCTTTCATTCCTATCGCCGTTCATTATCGCCTCCCAATTGACCCCGATACATCCGTGTGAATTTCTCGCTAGGGTATGCCGTGTAGAGAAATACGGATAAACGCGCTATAACACGCCGTCCGTGCGCCACCGTTCAATTGCATCCGGCGAGTAGCCCATTTCGGCCAGGACCTCATCGGTGTGTTCGCCGAGGGCGGGCAGGTCGCCGGCTTCGAGGGGCGTGTCGCTGAAGGCGACGAGGGGGCCGGCCATGCGGACGTTGCCGAGGTCGCGGTGGTTCACGTCCACGGCGAAGTTGTTGGCCTCCACCTGGGGGTGGTCGAACAGTTCTTCGACGAAGCGCACCGGGCCGGCGGGGACGCCGGCGGCGTCCAGCAGGGCCAGCCATTCGCCGTTGGTTTTGGCGCGGAAGATGGCTTCGGCGTCGGTCATCAGTTGCGCGCCGAAGTCGGCGGCTTCCTGGGAATGCTGGTCGTAGCCCTCGTCGAATCGGATGTCGTGGAGACCGATAACGTCCAGCAGCTTGAGGCGCAGGGCAGCGTTGAGGCAGCCGACCACCAGCATACCGTCGGCGGTCTGGAAGAAGCGGTAGTAGATGTTGCCGGGCGACTGGAAATGCTGGGCTTGATAGACCTCCAGCAGGTCGGGATAGGGCGTGCCGGCGGCGCGCATGGCGTCCACGGACTCGAGGACCTCGCGGTGGGGTTCTAGGTCAAGGGAGTCGATGCGGACGAAACGCATGCCGAGCATGAGCAGGCTGGTTCCAAGCAGGGATGCTTCAAGTTTCTGGCCTTTACCCCCGTTACGCTCCCTGGCGAACAGCGCGCCGCAGACGGCCCAGGCCTGGGCGAGGCCGCAGGCGGAATCGACGAGGGGGCTGGCGACGATCTGCTCGGGCACTCCATTGACGACCTTGCCCTCGGCGGTGGCGATGCCGGACATGGCCTGGATGATGATGTCGTAGCCGGGACGGTAGGCGTCGGGGCCCTCGTGGCCGAAGGCGGAACCCTCGCAGTAGATGATGGACGGGTTGATGGCGGACAGGATCTCGTAGTCGATGCCCAGGCGTCCGGCGACGTCGGGCCGGTTGTTGGCGAGGACGACGTCGGCCTGCTCCGTAAGCCGTCGGACAACATCGGCGGATTCGGGCCTGGTGAGGTCCAGGGTCATGGAGCGTTTGCCGCGGTTGTAGGCCATGAAGGGGCGGCCGTCGGTGGGCAGGACGGCCTGGGCATAGCGCCAGAGGTCGCCCCAGGGTGGTTCGACCTTGATGACGCTGGCGCCCATGTCGGCCAAGAGCATCCCCGCCGTAGGCGTGGCGATCATGGTGGAGAACTCGACGACGTTGATGCCGTGGAGGGGGCCGGGCATGGGGATTTCCTGATGGCTGGTGCGGTGAAGGAAAGCTGGCTTTGGGGGCGATTATACTACTGTGGCTGTGGATTCCCGCCTACGCGGGAATGACGGGGTAGGGGCGGGAGTGACGGAGTAGGGGAACTAGCCGCCGAGGCGGATGCGTTCGGGGCCGAGAGCCAGGGTGTCCGGCGGGATCATGGCAGCGAGGGATGACGGGGCGTAGCCGTGTTCGGCGGGTTCGCCGTCCAGCCACGACAGGGCAGTGGCGGCGCGTTCGGGGGCGAGTCCTTTGGACTGGAGCAGAACGCGGAAGTCGCCGAGGCCGCCGGGTTGCGCGAGGTGGGTCAAGTTGGTACGCCAGGCGCGGCTGTCATCGGGTTCCAGTTGGAGCGCATCGGGCAGCGTTTCGGGGGGGAGGCCGTCGGGGCCGACGGGCAGGGTAATCCAGCCCGCCAAAGGCGGGCCGCCGGCGTCGAGCGGCGGCGCGTTGCGTCGGATGGCCTGGAGGCCGAGGCGTTGCAGGAACCAGCCCTGGGGGATGTTGCCGAGGGTGGCCAGGCCGGCGGCTTCGCTGATCCGTTGGACGGAGGTGAAATCGACCTGGGCGGTGATGTCCTGACGTCCGACGTCGTGGAGCGGCGCGTCGGTCTGGCGATGGGCGCGGTAGGTCACGAGGGTTCCGTGGGGCCGCAGCACGGGATCGTAGAGGTCGGCGGCGGCGCGTCCGTAGTCGATGGTGAGGACGAAGCCGTTATCGAGCAGCGCGGAGGTAGCGGCGGCCCAGGCGTCCAGAAGCAGGCAGATTTCGGCGGTTTGGCCTTCGGCCAGGGTAATGCCCAAATCAGCGATACGAGATTCCAGATCGGGGGTTGAAGGTTCGCCCGGTTGCTCGACCAGAGCGCCCTCGTAACCGTCGGCGACGTCCGATTCGATTCCGACGTAGAGTTCGCGCAAGTTACCGCCTTCCATGTGTACCCGGTGGACGGGCAGGGCATCGAGCAGTTCGTTGGTGAGGACGCAGTGGATGGGAGACCGGGCGGATGATTGATCGGACACAAGAATGTCTCCGACGACTCGGTCAGCGTTGGGGAAACCGTGTTCCCAGCCGGCGGCGGGCTGCCGGTCGAAAACGGTGTACCGGATGGCATCGCCGAAACCGTCGGGCAGGTGACGAGCGGCGGTGAGGATGTCGCGGCAGAGCAAGCCGTCGCCTCCGCCGGGTTCCAGGACGTTGAACGGGTTGGGACGCTCCAGCAGCGTCCAGAGGTGGAAGAGCTGGACTGCGAGCAGGGCGCCGAAGGCAGGATGGATGCACGGACTGGTGTAATAGTCAGCGCCGGCGGTGGGTTGGGTATAGTAGCCGTCCGGGTCGTAGAGGGCGGCCGCCATGAACTCGGCAAAGGTGATCGGGCCGTGGCGGGCGATGCGGCGGCGGATGGCCCGTTCCGCCGGGGTGGGAGGCAAGTTAGTCGTCGTCAGTGCTGTGGCCATGATTCGCCAAGTTCGCTTCCAGTGCGATCGGGGCATCCCCAATAGTGATAGTGCGCCGATTTATTTTGGGATGACAAATAGAAAAATTCTCCATAGAATGTTGTGTAAGTTCATTACAGTTTCAATACCATCGATCCATCCAGCATTTCATGGGAACCGCAAACATGGCGACCACATTGATCATAACCCTTCTCATTGCTGCGGGTTCACTGATGGCTGTCGTGTTTGCTTGGGCAGGACGACCTGCCAACCCGATCATGCTCTTCGGATTAGCATCCGCAACCGTATTGGCGGCGTTCCTAGCAATAATCTCCAAGGCCGAAGGTCCGGTGCTCCTGATCGCCGCCATAATCATAGGCATTTCGGGACTGGCTCTGATTGTTACGCCGGCTGCTTTACTGGTATGGGAAACATATCAAACCCACCGGAACAAAGCGTTAGGGCAGCCCAGCGATACGGGCGTTGACGAGACCAACGCATGAACAATTACTTTGCTGTTGGCGTGTTGCTGTTCGTATTCTTGATTGGTCTCGCAGGTATTTCCTTTCACTCGCACTTGGACTTGCCGATGTCCGCATTTGAGACTTTTGACTGGGTTGCCAAGGTATCATTGGGAGCACTGCTTTCCCTGGTACTCCGCCAACCCAATAGCCGGCACGCCAGCAAACGAGAGCAGGAAGAACCCGGCCGGTAAACGTGGGCGAGCCGGGAGCTAGGCGACGTATAGTCGCCCATGGGGATGTAGAAGCCCTCAACTACCGGTACATGGGCTTGAAGAAGCTGTGCAGGAAGTTGTTGCGGTGGGCCCAGGAATGGGCGCGCTTGAGCACGGCGTTGGGTATGGGTTCGGCACTGCGGCCGGGCCCTCCCGGACTGGTGATGCGCAGGGTTTCGTGGTCGGCCAGCTCGGGCGGCGCTTCGGCGGTGTAGAGCAGTTCGCAGCCCTCAGCCTCGGCGTAGAGTTTGAGGCTGTCGAACCCTTTGACGCGCCGTCCGGGTGTTTGATAGACGTAGAACTCGGTGCTGCCCACCAGTTCGTCGAAGTGGTCGTTGCCGTTGCCGCGTCCGCCGCCCTGCCGGAGCTGATCGCGACCAATGCCGTAGTTGCTCAACCGTCTGTGCTGCATGATGGAACCACCTGAGATTGCGCTGTCGCTATGCTTGTGTGGCCTCGCTCAGCCACCGGCTCATGCCTTCTATGAAATCATCGCGCGCCTTGCTGGATTCGGGCCGGCGGGAACCGGCGCGCTGGTAGGGCATATCCCGTACCAGCGCGAAGGCCGACTCGATGGTGACCGTCTCGTTGGAGGCGATCAGGCCGCGTTTTCGGGCTTCCTGTTCCAGCAATTCGGTAAGTGTCGTCACAAGAACACCTTCTGGATTCCCGCTTTCGCGGGAATGACGAGTAAGCGGCGGGAATGACGGATAGGTGGTGGGAATGGCGGATAGATGGCTGCCCTTCGACAAGCTCAGGATGAACGGGGTGTGGACTTCCTGTACTACGGGTAGATGGCCCAGCCGACGGTGTTGGTTTTGGCGTGGAAGAAGTGGCCGTCGGTGGAGGTCACGAAAACGTCGGTGTTATCGGCACCGCCGAAACAGACGTTGGTGGGTCGGGTTGCCGCCACGGGATGGGTCGCGATGACGCGGCCGGTGGGCGAGAACACGTAGAGCATGGGACCGGGGCCTCCGGTGGGCCAGCCTGCGGTGGCTACGATGTTGCCGTCGGCGTCCAGGCACATACCGTCGATGCCGCGGTGCACGGCGTTGGCGTCACGGCCGAAGGTGTGCAGGGTCTTGTAGGGGCCCACGGTACCGTCGCCGGTGATGGGATAGGCGCGCAACTCGCGGTCGATGTCGATTTCGTCGCTGTTGCTCTCGGCGACGTAGAGGGTGTTGCCGTCGGGGGATACCAGGATGCCGTTGGGCATGGTGGTGTCGTAAGTGGAGCGGACGGTGTTGTAGGACCCGTCGGCCTGGGGAACGGCGCAGAGTATGGAGCGGTGGTCCAGTTGCTCGACCTCGTGGGGGTCGATGTTGCCGGCGTTCCAGGGGTTGGTGAACCAGATGCGGCCCTGGCGGTCGATGGCCAGGTCGTTGGGGGTGTTCAGCGGCACGCCGTCCAGGTTGTCGGCGACGGTGACCATGCTGCCGTCCGGGTCGAAACGGACGATGGCGCGGCCATTCTGGCAGCATCCAAAGAGGCGGCCGTCGGCGTCGAAGGCGAGGCCGTTGGTGCGGTTGGTGTTTTCGCGGAACACCGAGAACTCGCCGGACTTTGGGTTATAGGCGTAGATGCGGCTGGCATGGATGTGGGTGAACAGGACGACCTCGCCGTTCCAGGCGGGGCCTTCGGTGATGCCGCCGGGCGGGTCTTCAAAGCGGTTGAGGAGGCTGAAACGCCAAGACATATTGGGGTTCTCCTTGCGTGGTCAGTGGCTAAAGCTGCGCGCTGCATAGGCGCGGCGCTGACGGGATTGTAGCAGGCGGCAATGAATGGCAGCAATGAATCCGATCCCGGCCCGCGCTCAGCTCCGTCGAATCGCTTTACTACAATGACATAACATAACTACAATACCGGAGGCTTTTCGATAGTTTCAGCGAGCCATTCAGTTTTCGCAGAGTGCAGGGTATCGGCTTTGTCATCCATCGGATCCAAGAAAATTCTGGCAACCCTGGTGTCGGCTCTGGCCGCCGTAGCCGTGCTTGGCGTAGCCGCATGGATGCTGACCGGAAACAGCGGAGACAGCCCTGACACCGCCGCCGACGTGCAGATCATACCGCCAGTGGACGCCGCAAACGCGAATACTTCCGGCGGTGCTGACGCGCCAGTCGTGGCGCGCCACGATGAAACGCCCGCCCCGGTTGCCATTGCCGTGTACGTGACGGGGGAGGTGGTCAATCCGGGAGTTTATACGGTGTCTGCCGGGGTGCGGCTGACAAATGTTGTAGAGTTGGCCGGCGGCGCCACCGAGAACGCCGACCTGGACCGCATTAACCTGGCGGCCTACGTGTCGGACGCGGCTCATTACCGGATACCCGCCATAGGAGAAACCAGCGACGGCGCCGCAAACACGGCAGGGGGAGACGCGGCGGTTTCCGATGGAACCAGAACCGCCAACGATGGGGCTGCGACGGCCTGTGCCGTTCCCGTGAATATCAACACGGCCACCGCCGAATGCCTGGAGACGCTGCCCGGCATCGGCAGCGTTAGGGCGCAGTCCATCGTTGCCCACCGGGAGCAAGCGGGGCCGTTCGTTACCACCGACGGCATAACCGCCGTATCTGGCATCGGCGACGGAATCTACGGGCGGGTTGCGGACATGATTACCGTCAACAGCCGGTAACCCACATCGATGAACAGGATGGACGGGATTTTGTTTGAACGGGTATGCGGCTGGTACCCGATCTGATCCTGGCCGCCCTTGTCGCCGGCGTTGGGGTTGGCGTTTGGTTCGGCTGGCCGCAATCCTCGGCGTGGCCGCTGCTTATGCTGGCGCTGGGTGCGTCGGGATTCGCGCTCGCTTTCAGGTTGTTCGGATTGCCGGCAGGGCCGATGTTGTTGGCGGCGGCATTGATCTTCGGGGTTTGGCGGGCCGAATCTGCCGCCGAACCCGCGCTGCCCGCCGTGCTCACGGGGTCGAACATCACCGCCACCGTGCTGATAGCCGACACGCCGGAAACGTCGGGCAGCAGGTACCGCTTCCGGGGCCGGGTAGTGGCGGACGCCTACGGTGGGCCGAGCAGCATTCCGACGGGCGCCAACCTGCTGGTGTACACGTTGCCGCCGGACGAACTGGTGGCGCAGCGGAGCCGGCCGTTCGTGCGCTACGGCGACACGCTGCGCGTATCCGGGAGCGTGGAGCGACCGGAACCAATCGGCGACTTCGACTACGCGGCCTGGCTGGAATCCCAGGGCATCGCCGGCGTAATGTGGGCGCGGCAGGCCGAGTTGGTGGCAACGGACGGCGGGGCCAGGCCGGCGGCGATGTTGCATGGTATCAGGACTGCGCTGGCGTTGGCTTTGCAGCGTTCCATACCCGAACCGCAGGCCGGTTTGGCGCAGGCGTTGTTGTTGGGCATCCGGTCGGAGCTTCCCCAGCCGGTCAAGGAATCCTTCCGGACGGCGGGAATGTCGCACCTGCTGGCGATTTCAGGCTTGCACGTGGGCATCGTCATGGCGTTGACGCTGGCGGCGGGCTCGGCATTGGCGGGTCGGAACAATCCGGGGGCGATCTTGACCGCCGGGCTGGTGGTATGGGCTTACGCCGTCCTATCCGGGTTGGACCCGCCGGTGGTGCGGGCCGCGATTATGGGCAGCCTGTTTTTGCTTCAAGGGCTGCTGGGGCGAGGGATGCGTGGACTGACGGCGCTGCTGCTGGCGGCGACGGTGATGCTGCTGATCGACCCACACCTGTTCAGCAGCCTGTCGTTCCAACTCAGTTTCACGGCCATGGCCGGCGTGATCCTGGGTTTGCCCCTGATAACGGCTTTGACCGCTGCCGTGTCCGCCCCGTTGTCCGGTTCGCAGTCCGGGCCGGCGCGCTGGGGAGGCTACGGGTTGTCGCTGCTGATTGCGTCGGTGGTGATTTCAACCACAACCACCCTGGCGACGCTGCCGTTGGTGGCCTGGCACTTTGGCGAAATCCCCTTGATGAGCGTGCCGGCCACCATCCTGGCCATGCCGGCGATGGCGGCTGCGCTGTTGGGCGCGGCGGCTACGTCCATCGTGGGGCTGTTTGCGCCGGTGTTGGCATCGGCCCTGGGCACGCTGGCGTGGGCGCCGTTATCCTGGCTGATCTGGGTGGCAGACGCCATGCCGCCGGTACTGCTGGCCGCGCCGTGGCTGACGGCGCCGTTGGCGGCCGGCTGGTTGGGGATCACCGGGCTGTTGGCGGTTCTGGCGTCGTCGGGTCGGACGCGCCGCGCCGTTGCTGCCCTGCGGAGACGCCCCAGATGGAGACCGGCCGGATTGGCGGCTTTCCTGGCCGGCGCGGTTCCAGTAGCGGTTATCGCGGCTCTGCTGCTGTTCGGCCAATTCGCAAGCGCCAAATCCGACGGTTTGTTGCACGTGTACGCGCTGGATATTGGACAGGGCGACGCAATCCTGATAGTTACGCCGGAGGGACAACAAATGCTGGTGGACGGCGGCCCCGACGCCGAGACTGCGCTGGTGGCCGTGTCATCGCTGATGCCTCCGGGAGACCGCTCGCTGGACGTGGTGGCCGCGACGCATCTGGACAGCGACCACGTGGGAGGGCTGCTGGGCGTGCTGGATCGTTACCGTGTCGGCGCGGTAGCGCACAGTGGAAACTCACAGGCAGCCGCCGCGTTGCATCCGCAGTGGGAGGGAGTGTTGAGAGACCGGGAACATCCGGTAGCGGTTTTGCACGCGGGCCATCGCATCCAACTGGGACGGAAAGTAACGCTGGAAACGCTGTATCCACCGCCCGGCACTTTGCCGGCCGGGATAGAAAAGAACGCCAACAACGGCAGCCTGGCGCTGCGGCTCGACTACGGGGAAGTGTCCTTTCTGCTGACGGGCGACATCGAGGCGGACGCGGAAAGGCACCTGGCAGCGGTCGCCGGAGACAAACTGCGGGCCGACGTACTCAAAGTCGGCCATCACGGGAGCCGGACTTCGACGACGCAAACCTTTCTGGATGCCGTCAACGCCCGGAGCGCAGTTATATCGGCGGGACGCGAGAACCGATACGGTCATCCCCACGCTGATGTGTTGCGGCGGTTGGAATCGTCAATCGGCGCTGAGCAGGTATTTCTGACGGCGCGAGACGGGATGGTGGAGTACATCAGCGACGGCGAATCCCTGTGGGTGAAGACGCACGGGGCAGTTGCGAGATAGCGGTTACCCTCACACGCCGGATGCAACGTCCGCTTCAAATCTGTGTTCGTACCAATGGAGTTCGCCGGTTTTTTGAAACCCCATGGATTGATACAGTCGGATCGCCGGGGCGTTGTTGCCGTCCACTTCGAGCCGGATGTAGTCTGCGCCGGCCGAGCGCAAGTAGCGCATCCCCGCGGCGAGGATCACCTTGCTGATGCCGCCGCCTCGAAACTCCGGCGCCAGCCCGATGGAACCGATCACTCCCTGGTGACGTTGACCATCCGACATCAGCAGTGTCCAGCAGTAACCGGCGAGTTGTTCATCCCGGAAAAGGAGCTTTATGCCATCATGCGAGGTGTTGGCCATACCGGTGCGATGAGACGTTTGCTGCTCGGTGTACGGCGCGAACCACCAGGTTCCGGCGAAAGCGGAGTTGTGCGCGGCGGTCAGCGCGGCGACATCATGTTCCGTGAAAGACCTCACCTGATAGGCGTCGGGCATTTCAACATCGGGAATGTCCTGCGTTTCCCAGGTCATATTCCAATAGACTCGTGCCGCCGCGAATCCATCCGCTGCCAATTCTGCGGCCCGGTCGTAGGGTGGCCACAACGCGATGTGGGCCACCGCCGCGCCGGTTTCCCGGGTGCGCAGGAGCCCCGCTTGCACCAAAGCTCGCCAGCCCGTTTCGTACTCGTCTCCCTGAGCCACGTGGATGTTCAGCACAGATCGCCCGCCGGGAGAATCGTTGCCGGACGGTTCCGGGAACACCAGGCAGAACCCCTGGAGCGCCGATGTGCCATCGCCGGCGTCCTGGAACAGCAGCAGACAGTCCCGTTGCTGATCGCGCCCCGGCAGCCGCATGATGTCCGTGAATACGCTGCGGTGGACGGCGGCGTCCGGATTGACGTCGCCGTCGTGCTGACGCAGGGGAACGACAAAATCCAGCAGCGCCGGGAGGTCGTCCTCGGCGTAGTTGCGGATGGTGAGCACGATGCGGGACGCTACACCGGGGCGCGGCGAGTGTGCCAGTCGGTAGCCTGCTGGTAGGCGTAGGCGGCGCGGAGGATGGTGGCCTCGGCAAAGGGGCCGCCGCCCAGTTGCAGGCCGATGGGCAGGCCGTCGTCGGTGAAACCGCCGGGGATGGACACGGCCGGCATTCCGGCCAGCGGGTAGCATCCGGTGTAGGAGCGGCGGAAGAAGAACCGCTGGCGCACGTCGTCGGCAGACTCGAAAGGCGCGGTGAGAGCGTCGTGGCGCGGCGCGGGATAGGGAGCCGTGGGGCAGACCAGCACGTCAACCTGATTGAACGCATCCTCGAACTGGCGGCGGAGCAGGACGCGCGCCTTCATCGCCCGGTTCTCCACCTTGGCCGGCACCAGCGCGGCGGACTGGAGGCGAGTGCGGGAAGCGCGGTCGAGCAGTTCGGGGGCGCGCCGCATGAGGCCGTCGCGGGCGCCGGCTCCCTCGGTGTCAGCGATGCCCACAAAGATTGCGCCGGCGATTTCGGTGAGCGGCAGGGATACGTTGGTGACCTCCGCACCCAGGCCGGCCAGCGTTTCCAGCGCATCATCAACGGCGCGGCGCACGTCGGGGTGCATATCGGGGGCGTCGCATAGCTCGGTCATGCGGCCGATGCGCATACCGCGAATATCACCGTCGAGCATCCCGTAGTAGTCGGGCACGGGCCGGCGGCTGGTGGTGGGGTCGAGGGGGTCGTAGCCGGCGACTGCGCCCAGGACCAGGGCGCAGTCCTCAACCGTCTTGGTCATGGGCGACGCAGCGTCCAGGAACCAGCACATTGGGGTGATGCCGTGGCGACTGATGCGGGTGAAGGTGGGGCGCAGTCCAACGGCGTTGCAGTAGGACGCGGGGCCACGTCCGCTGCCGCCGGTGTCCTCGCCGACGGATGCGGCGCACAGGTGGGCGGCCAGGGCTGCGCCGGAACCGCTGCTGGACTCGCCGGGGGTGTGGCCGAAGCGCCAGGGGTTATTTGGAGTGCCGTAGGGCGGGTCGGCGGTGCCGCCCATGGCCAGCTCGCTGAGGTTGAGCTTGCCCAGCAGGATGGCGCCGGCCGCTTTCAGGCGGGCTACGACGGTGGCGTCGTCGGATGGGACGTTTTTCGCATAGGCGCGGGAGCCGTTGCTGGTCAGGATGCCGGCGGTGTTGAACTGGTCCTTGATGGCGACGGGCGCGCCGAAGAGCGGCGCGTTGATCAGAGCATCGTCGCCTCGACGCAGGGCATCGTCGATGTCGGACGCGGCGCCCAGGGCCTCTTCCCGCGTGACGGTGATGTAGGCCTTGATGTCGCCGTCGATGGCGTCAATGCGGTTCAGGTAGGCGTTGACCGCATCGGTGGCGGTGAAATCACCGGCGCGGATGGCGGTGGCGGTGGCTGCCGCGGAGAGGAAGACGATGTCGTCGGGATTGGCGGATGTGGTCATTGGGCGTCTCCGTCCGTATCGGGGAATATGGCAACCGGCTCAATGCCTTCCAAGTCAAGGTCGCGGAGGCGGTCCAGCTCGTGAATCAGGCTGGCGAAACGGTTGGCGACTTCGGGCAGTTCGGCGTCGTCGATGGGGATGCCTACCAGATCGGCAAGCATTTTGACTTGCATCTCCGATGCATTTGGTTCGGGCATAGGAAGGCTCCCTTTCGGGGTTGGTGGTTTTTGGTTGAAGGTACGATACGGATTGACGCCGGCAGTGTCAAACCAGCACGCTAGGGCCATTCGACGACTACAGCCAGTGTCAAACCAGCACGCTAGGGCCATTCGACGACTACAGCCAGTGCTTGAACCAGTCCAGCATCCGTTCCAGGTAGGCCTGGCGCAGGGCGACGTGTCCAGTGCGCAGGAAGCCGTGGGCACAGCCGGGGAACCGGACCATCTCGACCTCTTTGCCCAAGCGTTTCATCACCTGAAAGTACTGCTCGCTCTGACCAATGGGGCAGCGGGCGTCGGCTTCGCCGTGCAGCAGCAGGACCGGCGTTTCCACCCGGGGCGCGAAGGTGATGGGGGAACGCTGCAACAGGCGGTAGGCCATGCTGTCCACGCCCTCCGCCAGTTCGTTGACTAGCGGGCGGCTGATGGACATGCCGCCGGCCAAGCGGTTGGCCCACTGGGTCTCGCCGAAACTGGTGGCGATGTCGGACGTGCCGTACATGCTCCACAGGTCGATGCAGGGAGCGCCGGCCACGGCAGCACGGAAACGGGTAGTGTGTCCGATGGCCCAGGTGGTCATGTAACCGCCGTAGCTGTAGCCGTGGATGCCCAGGCGGTCCGTATCCACGTAGTCCCGTTGGCAGACCTCGTCCAGGGCCGTTATCAGGTCGCGGTAGTCCTCGCCGCCCCAGTCGCCCAGGACGGCGTTGACGAACTCCTCGCCGTAGGTGGACGACCCGCGAGGATTCACCGCGAGGGTCAAAAAGCCGGCGCCGGCGAGAACCTGGTGCCAGGGCACGAAAGAGTCGTAGAACGCTCCGTTGGGGCCGCCGTGAATCTCCAGCACCAACGGGTATTTGACGGCAGGATCGAAATCGGGCGGGTGATAGAGACGGCACTCTACATCGTAGTCGTCGGTTTCCACGTTGAACTTTTCGATGGGGGCCGGCTGATGTTCACTGAGCCAGGGGGCGTTATGGTCAGTGACGCGCCGGCGGTGTCCGCCCAGTTTCACCAGATGCAGGTCGGACGGGTCGGCGGGGCCGGACGCCGCCAGGGCAACGTGGGATGCCTTTGAGTCCATGGCGATACCGGACAACAACTCGCCGCCGCGGGTGAGGGCAACCGGCGGGGACAGGTCATCGCCGCCGGGCACGTCCAATGCGTACAACCGGGTTTCTCCGAAGGAGTCGGCGAGGAATATGACCCGGTCGCCGCTCCCGTCTTTGTCCTTCGTCCAGCGCAGATCCAACGGGGGGTAGATGCCCGGATACCCCAGGCAGGGCCGGATGCTGTCGTCAGTCAGGCGGCGGGGTGGTTGGCTCTCTTCCAGAATGTAGAGGTACGCCTGCCACAGCACCATCAATCCCTCGCCCTCACCGCCGACGGCGAGGAGACGCTTGCCGTCGGGCGACCAGGAAACGGCGGCGGCGTCGGTAAGTCCCTGCGACCAAAGTTCGGGATAATCCAGTTCATCATCGTCGTCCAGGTCAAGGACGTACACCTCGCTGGTGGCGGTCACGTCGCGGGAACCGGAACGCCCGGATATGAAGGCGATGCGGTTCCCGTCGGGGGACCAGGCGGGGGCCATGTCATCCCAGTCGCCATCGGTGACTTGCGTAGTGTCGCCGGTGCGGACGTTGACGAGGAACAGATGGTAATGATTGTCGCCGCGCCAGCCGATGGCGTCGTGCCGGTAGCGGATGCGCCGCACCGACTTTTCTTTTGGCTGGTTATCGGGTGGCTGGTTATCGGGAGAGTTGGCGTCGCTTGCGTGGTTGGGGGTAACGTCGGCTACCACCACAAGCCGGGATGAATCGGGAGACCAGGCAAATTCGCGGACGCCGGACGTGAGGTCAGTCAGGCGGGCGGCCTCCCCGCCGTCGGCCGGAATCAGCCAGATTTGGCGCCGGGTTTCCGGTGGGTCATCGGCGCGGAGGAAGGCGAGGTATGCGCCGTCGGGCGAGTAGCGCGGGTGAGTGTCGGCGTTGCCGCGGGTAAAAGGCTGAGGCTTTGACTCGTCGCCGTCGTCAACCAGCCTGACCTGGTAGATACGAGACCGACTTTCGGAACTCGCTTCGTCAATCCAGGACAGCACGTATGCGCACCTGCTCCCGTCCGGCGAAACGGTGGGATCTCCCACGCTGGTCAAGTGGCGGAACAGGTCCGGGCCGATTGATTTGGTCATCGAGTAAGTGCTCCCGACTGTGGTTTGTGGGCAGGACAACACGGTGTAAGCGGAACGTAGTTTACCCTACCGCGCGCCACGTCAACGACCAGTGGCAGCAGATCGGTAGAGCCGCCGGACGCGAGGAGCGAGGAAACTCTGGGACTATAACGATTAATGATATTGATGGCCTGATTTTTCTTGACATTGCGTTCCCGGCGGGCGCATACTGCGGCAACTCAGGGAGAGGATCATGGCCGCCATTAATCTTCGCCCCAGCGAGTTCGCACTTGCCGGGAAACACATCCACTACGCGTGGGTGATCGTGGTAATTACGTCGGTGATGCGCCTGGTGTCATCGTCGTTCCGGATGGGATTCCCAGCGCTGATCCCGCTGATTGCGGTGGAGTTCGGATGGCAAGTGTGGCTAGTTACCCTTGCCTTCTCCTTGCAGTGGGTGGTCTCCGGAGCGTTTGGTCCGGCGGCCGGTTGGCTGGGCGACCGATACGGCGCACGGGTGACGATGACGATCGGAGCGATCCTCTACCTGGTAGGGATGATTCTGACCGGGTCGATGAGCGAAGCGTGGCATCTGATCCTGTTCTTCGGCATCATTCTCAGCGCGTCGATGGGTATTTTCCAAGTGCCGCTGACGGTGTCGGTAACGTCGTGGTTCCGCAGGCACCTGGGCGTGGGCATGGGATTGCTGCAGGGATCGCAGGGTCTTGGCCCCGTAATCGCCATTCCGATCATGCTGGGAATTGCGGCGTGGTTCACGGTGGGCACCGGCGCGCAGTTTCTGAACTGGGGCGCGCTGAGTTCGCCGCTGCTGAGCTGGATACCGCTGGGCACGCCTGAAATCCTGGGCATCCGGATGGCTTTCTGGATCCCGGGCATCGGCGGCGGAATCATTCTGCTGCTGCTGATCCGCATCTTCTACAACACGCCGGAGGACATTGGGCTGCGCCAGTTGGGCGCCGACGCCAATTCGCCCCCGCGCCAGGCTCCGGCCACGGGGGCGACGGCCAAGGTGCGCGCCAGCGTATTTCTGCGGCAGGTGCGCAAGACGCCGGCGTTCTGGAACCTGATCGGGATTCACTACTGGGGCTGCGCCGGACACAGCATCGTGATCGTCTTCCTGCCGGCGATGATTATCAGTTCGCTGGCCCCGGAAGGTGGATGGGAAAGCATCACCGACGATTCGGCGCGCTCGGCGGCATTGCTGCGGGCATCGGCGATTGGCGGTGGGGCTGCCGCAGTGATGAGCCTGGTGAGCACCTTTACGAGGTTCGGAGTGCCGATTGCCGCCGACCTGCTGGGCAGCAAATGGGTGATGGCGGTCTGCTTCTTCCTACAGGTGGCGCCGGTGTTGATCCTGCTGTTCGGGATCCTGTTCCATCCGGTGATCTGGATGTTCTACCTGTTCGCAGTGTTGTTCGGCATCGGGTTCGGCGGAGAGATGTCCGCGTTCCCCATCATCAACCGGCAATACTACGGCAACGCGCCAATCGGCACGTCGTACGGTTTCCAGATGATGGGAGCCGGCGCCGGAATGGCGAGCGGCGCCTTGGTGGGGAGTCTGTTGCTGGCGGTGACCGGCGGGTACGCGGCGACAGCGGCTCTGTCGTTCGTGATGAGCCTGGTTGGGGTGATATGCATCATATTCCTGCCCACGACGCACCGGCACCAACTGCCCGAATGGGAGAAAGAACTGCCTACCGAGGTGAGCCCGGACGCATCGCCTGCTGCGGCAACGGCGGGCAGCACCACGGCACCGGCCACCGGTAGCACGGGCGACGGGAACTGATTTGAGTTGGGCGAAGAACAGGCCGCAGAGAAATTTCACCGCGACCTGGACATAGTCCGGTCGCTGTCGCCTTCAACAAGTGAACCAGGGCCGCCCGGCCTGGTCATCCTGTATGGGCTGCCCGGTAGCGGGAAGTCGTATTTCGCCCAACTGGTCGCGGAACGATGCAACGCGGTCGTCCTGAATAGCGACCAAAATCGTCGCGCCATTGTGGAAGGCACACTTTTTTACGACGGACCGGAGAACCGGCGTCTTTTCAAAGCCCTTAACCGTCGCGTTGAGGAACTATTGGATCCTGGCCAGGTGGTGGTCTTTGACTCAACTGGCCTCAGAGACTGGATACGCAACCCACTGGAAGGAATTGCTCAGGATCGCAACCTAATTCCGGTCAGGGTTCACTTGGATCCACAGGAAGAGGTCATTCTCCATCGACTAGCTAATAGACGGCCGCCTCCTGACCCTGCCAATGGCGCCAAAACCTGCGAATTGCGTTGTACGCGCATCTGACTCGTCATACCGGCGAAAGCCGGTATCCAGGAAGTTGCGCATCGGCGAACGTGATCAAGCCACAGACTCCCTGGATTCCGGCTCAAGGCCGGAATGACGGGTTGATTGCGCGCATCCTCCAGCAAGACTGAGCAGTTACGAAAAACCTACGCCCCTAGCCACCTATCCACGCCGGCGGTATGATGGCGGCAACTTATCGTATTCTCAACACGAGGAGGCGTTACCATGGCAGACGGAATTACCATTCTGGTTGGCACCGCAGGGCAGGGAGTCATGCGCAGCACCGACAGCGGCCAGTCCTGGCGGCGTGTTGGCATCACCCAGGGCATTCACTCGGACGCCGTAGTGCGCTGTCTGACGCCGATGCCCGGCTCAGAAAGCAGCGTGCTGGCGGGCTGCGACCGGGGCATCATTCGCAGCGACGACAACGGCGACACCTGGCGCAATGTCAGCACACCGATGGACGGCACAGCGGTGTGGGCCATCGCTTTCGACCCGTCCAATCCGCAGATCGCCTTTGCAGGAACCGGGACGCCGGATCCGTGCCAGATCTACCGCTCCAGGGACGGCGGCGTGACCTGGGAACTGCGCCCGGTGGAAGTGGCCGCCGAGTGCCCCGCAGTGGGTGTGCCGCGCGTCACCGGCATTGCCATCGACCCGACGAACGGCAACAGCATTTGGGTCGGCATCGAGGTTGACGGGCTGCGCCACAGCGCGGACGGCGGCGACACCTGGGAGACCGTGCCGCACCAGGACATCCCCAACATGGACATACACAACGTGACCGTGACCGAAGGCCCGCCGCACCGCGTGGTGGTGATGGTGAACGACGACGTGTTCCTAACCGATGACGATGGCGGGTCGTGGCGCAACCTGGACGTGCGGCAAAACTTCCCGCTTGGCTATCCCCGCGGCATCAAGGTGAAGGCCGACGACCCGCAGACGATATTCACCACGTTCGGCGATACTACCCCCGGCTCAACCGGCGTGGTGATGCGGTCGGACGATGCCGGCGCGACGTGGAACAGCCTGGACCTGCCGGTGGCCCCGAACACGGCGATGTGGGTGGTGAACTCGCAGCCGCAGAACCCCGACTTCCTGCTGGCCGGTAGCCGGTACGGGTACCTGTACCAGTCGGACGACGCGGGCAATTCGTGGAGCAAGTTTGACCGGGAGTTCAGCGAGATCTCATCGGTGATGTGGTTCCCGAACTAGAACTGTCCGTCCATTGAGGCGGGTGAGGGAGGGTCATCTATGACTACCCCAAGCAAAGCCAAAGTCGAGCCGGGCGTTTTTGATAGCGCCCGGCTCCCACCGTTGCCTGACCCGCCTCGGAAAAACGATATGCAGCAAACCGAGAACTTCGAGCGGCCCGCTGTGATGAACACCGTAGCGCGTTTCTTTGGCGCCCTGCGGGATGATTCCGACGTACTGGTCTCCGGCAGCGGTTATGTTTGCACCACCCGAAGCCAACTGCCCCACGCTCCTTACCCCGATATGGTAATCGCTTTTGGCGTTGACCGAGCCGCGCTCATCAACAACAACGGCTATGAGATTGACCGGGTGGGCAAACCGCCGGACTTCGTGCTGGAAGTGGCTTCGGAGCACACCGGCCGGCGCGACTACACCACCAAGCGCGACGACTATGCCCGCTTGGGCATCCCAGAGTACTGGCGCTTCGATCATACCGGCGGCAGGTTCCACGACGCCGCGCTGGCCGGCGACCGGCTGGTTGATGGATCGTACCAGCGAATTGATGTAACGCCGGACGCTGATGGGATGCTCCGGGGTTACAGTGAGGTTCTGGAACTTTACCTGTGCTGGGACAATGGCCGGCTGCGTTTTTACGACTGGCGAACGCAGGCGTTCCTGCAAGACCCCACGGAGCTGGCGGAAGACCGGGATGCCGAAAGGGCGGCGCGTCTGGCTGCTGAAGCGGGCCGCCGGGCCGCCGAAGCCCGCGTGCGCGAGTTGGAAGAGCAATTGCAACGTCGGACACAGGAATAGCGGCAGGCTCAGAACCAGTTGGCCTTATCGACCACGTTGCGCAACTCTTGGCCTTCGTTGAAGCGCTTGCAGTTGTCGATGAATAACTCGGTGCGTCGCTGTTCCAGGTAGGGGCCGTTGCCGGCCACGTGAGGCGTGATGAGGACGCCCGGCATGGTCCACAGCGGATGGCCGGCGGGCAGGGGCTCGACCTGGAACACGTCGAGGCCGGCGCCGGTGATTTCGCCATCCCGTAGCGCGGCCACCAGGTCGTCGAGGATCACCGTTGCGCCGCGACCGATGTTGATGAAGAAGGCGCTGTTTTTCATCGCCCGGAACTGTTCAGCGCGGAACATGCCCTGGGTTTCAGGGGTTTCGGGGACGGTGACGATGACGAAATCGGCGCGGGGGAGGACATCCAGCAAGGCGTCGGGCCGGTGCAGTTCGGCGATGCCTTGGGTTGGTGCGGGCAGCCTGGGATCGATGCCCAGCACGGTCATGCCGAACTCGGAGCAGAGGCGGGCCGTTTCGCCGCCAATGCCGCCGACGCCTACTACCACGGCGGTGGCCTCCGGCAAATAGATGGTCGGGTAGCCCTGCCGCCAGACGCCGGCGACCTGCTGGGGAATATACACCTGCAATCCACGGGCGAAGGCCAGCAGCAGCGACATGATGTGCGCACTGATGTGGTCGTTGTAGATCTCCCGCGTGTTGGTGACCACCACCTCGCTGTCGATCAGGGAGTCATGGTAGTAGCCGGCGCGGGGGCCGGCCTGGGGGCAGGCGATCCACTTGAGGTTGTGAGCACGTTCCAGAAGTTCGGGCACGATGTCGCCGAAAGCGGCGTCGGCGTCGCCGATGACCTCCATTGCCTCGCCCACGGTGGGGCAGACCTGCACGTCGATGTCGGGGATTTCCTGGCGCAGCAGGTCGGGCCAGTGTTCCTGGTAGTTGGGTGGGCAGATTACCAGCTTGAATGCCATGGGTCTCATCTCCGTTCGTTATCCCGTTTCTTACTCGGCATTGTAAACCGATATTACGTTAGCGGTTAGCCCCAATGGTTTCTGCGGATTTGCGATATACTGCGGCCATCCAACCGGCATAACCGTCGCGTGCGCGATGCGCACCGGCAGAGCCGATTACGGAGGGACCGAAACTATGCTGGACTTGATCATTCGCGGCGGCCAGGTGGTCACGCCCTGGGGCGTGGGCGACTGGGACGTTTGTATTCAGGGCGAGAAGATCGTCGCCATCACCGCGCCCAACACCATGACGGACGACGTAGGTCGCGTCATCGACGCCACGGGCAAGATCGTGGTGCCCGGCGGCATCGAGCCGCACGCGCACATCGACGCGCCCATCATGGGGCCGGGCAATCTGCGAACCGCGCCTCCCGAGCAGGTGAGCCGCGCCGCGCTGTTCGGTGGCACCACGACGCTGCTGGACTTCGCCATCCACCACCCCGGCAACACCATCGACGAGGCCATACAGGAGCGCACCAACTCCTGGCGGGGCAACTCCTACGCCGACTACGCGCACCACCTGATGCTGCTGGGCGAGATTCCCCAGAGGACGCTGGAATCGCTGCACGAGTACATCGAGGGCGGCTGGTCCAGCGTAAAGATCTTCACCACCAACATTCGGCCGCCGGAAATGTCGGGCGAGCCGCGCAAGGTGGGCATGGGGCACCTGCACGACCTGATGGAGGTGATCCAGCGCAATGACGCCATGTTGCTGGTCCACTCCGAGGACGACGACATGGTGCAGTACATGTACGAGAAGCTGCAACGCGAGGAGCGCAACGAGTGGTGGAACATGCCGCAAGTCCACAGCAACGAGTCGGAGGACGTATCCTTCCGGCGGGTGCTGCGGGTTGCCGAGTGGACGGGGGCGCCGGTCTATTTCGTGCACGTGAGCGCGCGGGAGGGCATCAACGCCATCGGCGAGGCGCGGAACCGGGGCGTTCCCGCATACGGCGAGACGCTGCACAACTACGCCTGCTTCAACGCCAACAACTACAAGGAAGAGGACGGGATGAAGTACCACACGTACCCGTCACTGAAGTCGCCGGAAGACGCGGCCATGCTGTGGAAGGGCATCGCGTGGGGCGGCCTGCACACCATGGCGACGGACGAATACTGCACGGACTGGAACCTCAAAATTCAGGGCAAGACGGTGCGCGACGTGACCGGTGGACACAACGGCGCGGAGACGCGGGTGGGCATCACCTACAGCGAGGGCGTATCCAAGCGGGGCATGTCGCTACAGCGGTTTGTGGATGTTACCTCGGCCAACTGCGCGCGCATCATGGGGCTGTACCCGCGCAAGGGCGCGCTGGCTCCGGGCAGCGACGCCGACATCACGCTGATTGATCCGTCCATCAAGAAGCGGCTGACCATGGACGACTTCCACATCAGCGACTACAGCATCTGGGAAGGGTTTGAGATTGAGGGTTGGCCGGTGATGACCATCATGCGGGGCCAGGTGGCCGTAGAAGACGGCCAATTAACCGCACAGGCGGGTCGCGGCCAGTGGATTCCGCGCAAGATCGACCGGGAGGTGACCAACCGGCCGATTGGGTAGTCGGATCGGTGCGGTCGCAATGGCGTAGGGGCGAATCCGCCTCAGGCGGATTCGCCCCTACATGTTTCCGGTCACGCCCAGGAACGGGGCCGTGTGAATCTGCCCCGGGCGTCGGTGAGGGTATTGGGGAACTGGGAAGCGCGAAGGACGGAGGCGTTGATTTGCGGTATGGCTCTCGACGCGGCGCGGCGCAATTCGCTGCTCTGGCGACTGGCCCGGTAAGGGTTGACCGTTATCACCCTTTTGCCCAGCCGACTTACAGCCATCTCGATGGGAGTGGTCAGGTCAGAATCGTTGGACACCACGATGGCGGTATCATAACGGCCTTCAAATGCGTCCAACAGTAAGTGCGACGCAATGTTAACGTCTGTACGTTTCTCCTCAAACACCTCCAGAGTGGCGACCTGTGGGGGAGATGATTTTGGCAGCACGATGCCCGTTTTAGTTCTGATGGCCATCCTACCTTCGTGGATCGTCAATGAGGGGATGGTGCGCAAGGCGCGGAAATAGACTGCTTGACGTCGTTGCCTTTCCGGATCACCGGGCAACGGTATCGCCAGCGTCGAAAAGTAACTAATACCCTCGACGTTCAATCCGGGCAAAAGCCGTTCCAACAATCTATGTGGGTTTACCCACTTCAAAGCTGGACGATTGCGTAAGGCCCCATAGTAAAGGTTCAAGCCGTCAATGTACGCAAACGCTTCAGGCATAGGAAATCGTTAAATGCGTAACCGCCCAAGCGGGCGGTTCGCTGCCCACCCCGCGAAGTAGGGTGGGGGAGTCAGTGGAGATAATACGCTAATTCGCCTATGTTCGTCAAGCCGTCTTGCGCGCACGCGGCCCCCAAGCCTATACTGCGGCAACCTTATTATTGCCGGCGTTGCGTAATCGCCGGCCCTTTGCCGATCAGGGTGATAATTGCCGGATACGGGTACATCAGCGCCGACTATTTCAACGTTGCCCTCTGCGCCATTGGAGGGCATTCGCGTCGTTGAGTGGGGCGAGATGGTCTCCGCTCCGTTCTGCGCCAAAGTGCTGGCCGAACTCGGCGCCGATGTTATCAAGGTTGAGCCGCCCGACGGCGATTCCGCCCGACGGCGAGGTCCGTTTCCCGATGGCGTTTCCCATCCCGAACGCAGCGGGTTGTTCCTGTTCGCCAACCTGGGCAAGCGCGGGATAACGCTGGACACGGCCAGCGACGCCGGCGTCATTCAACTTCACCGCCTGTTGGAAACCGCGGATGTCTTCGTCGAGAACCAACCCTACGGCGTACTGGACCGAGTCGGCGTTTCGGACAAGCAACTGGCGGAGCGGCACCCGCATCTGATCACAGTTTCAATCTCACCCTATGGCCGTACCGGAGACTACCGGGAGTACGCGGGTTACGATCTACAAGTCAATGCCTTGAGCGGCATGAGCTTCGGCACCGGCCACACGCATCGGGAGCCGTTGACCACGCCGGACCAACAGGCGGGGTTCCTGGCCGGCGTGGGCGGCGCTTATGCGGCCATCGTAGCGCTGTTGGCGCGCGATGATACCGAAGCGGATGGGCGTGGGGATGCCGGACAATACATCGACGTGGCGGATTCGGGCATCATCGCTACGCTGCTCACCGGCTACCACCTGCCCACGTTCATCTACCGGGGCATTGCCGGTTCCCGTTCGGGTAACCGGATGCGGCTGGGGCTGTTCCCCAACTGTGTGCTGCCCTGCCGGGACGGCTATGTGTGCATCGACGCGCCACAGATGGAGCAGTACCAGCGGTTCCTCAACTTGCTGGGCAATCCGGACTGGACGGAAGACCCGCGGTACCGGGACCGCCGCGCCATGAGCGACCGGTATCCCGAAGAGGCAGAAAGCCTGATCGCTCCGTGGTTCATGGAGCACGACAAGGACGAGATCCTGCAGTTGTGCCTGGAAAACCGGATCCCCTGCGCGCCGGTGCTGACCATGGACGAAGTGCTGGAATCGCCGCATCTGCTGGCGCGCCGCTGGTTCCGGGAGATTGATCACACGCGGTTTGGGACACTGAAGTATCCCGGGCCGCCGGTGCGACTGCACGGATCGCCGCTGAAAGTATCCGGCCCCGCGCCCACGTTGGGGCAGCACAACGATGAGGTGTTGGACGATCTGGCAGCACTCTCACCCGACCCTCTCCCATCAAGGGAGAGGGGGATGACGGCGAAACCGCCTATGGCGTTGCAGGATGTTCGCATCGTTGACTTGGGTTCGGCGTGGGCCGGGCCGATGGCCGGGCAGTTGCTGGCCGATATGGGCGCCGAGGTCATCAAGGTGGAGAGCCGCGCTCGCATGGACGGGATGCGCCTGGGTCGGCCGATGGTCGGTGAAGATCTGGCCGGCGGCGACCGGGGGCTGTGGCCGGAACTACAGCCGGTTTTTCACGGCCTGAACCGCAACAAGCTCAGCGTTACCCTGAACCTGCGTACTGACGAGGGCCGGGCGATATTGCACCGGCTGGCGTCGGTGAGCGACGTGGTGCTATCAAACTTCTCTCCCGGCGTGCTGCAACGCCTCAGCATGGATTACGACAGCTTGAGTAGGGTTAAGCCGGACATCATCGTGGCGGCCATGCCCGCTTTTGGGGACACCGGGCCGTTGAGCGATATGGTGGCCTACGCGCCGATAATCCAGGCCATGTCGGGTATGATGAGTTTAGTGGGTTATCCACTGGAGGAGGGAGAGCCGCTGGTGGGCGAATTGCAGGCGGCCTGGAGCGATACGGTGGCTGCTCTCTGCGCCGCGCTGGGCGTTGTGGCCGCCCTTCGACACCGCAACCGAACCGGATGCGGCCAGTACGTGGAGGCGACGCACCTGGAGGGCACCGCGGCCCTGCTGGGCGTGCCGATGCTGCAATACCAGATGACGGGCAATGTACCGACGCCTCTCGGCAATGACGACCCTGACTTCGCGCCGCACAACAACTACCCGTGCGCCGGCGAGGATGCCTGGGTGTCCATAGCCGTGAGCACCGATACCGAGTGGCGCGCCCTGACTGATGTTCTGGGAGACGGAGGGTTGACCAGAGATGCCAGATTCTGCGACTCAGCATCACGCTGGCAGAACCGGCGCGCGCTGGACGGAATTGTGGCCGAATGGACCCGAGCCAAGAGGCCTGATGAAGCTACCAGACTGCTGCAAAGCGCAGGCGTCGCCGCCATGCCGGTAATGAACATCGCCGACCAGTTCGCGGACCCTCACCTGAACGCCCGTGAGACCTACGTGGAAATCGACCATCCTCACGTTGGAGCTGAGATGCTGTACGGAGTGCCCTGGTTGTTCAGCGGAACGCCGGGGTCGGTTCGCGCGCCGGCCCCGCTGCTGGGTCAGCATAACGAATACGTGCTAACCGAATTGCTCGGTATGGATGACGCCAAGGTGCGCCGCCTTTCCGACGAGCAGGTGGTGTACTGATGCGCCTGCGCCGGCCCAACATATTCTACGGTTGGTATATCGTCCTGGTCAGCCTGATCGCCGACGGTATGAAGCACGGCAGCTTCAACCGGGGCTTCACTGTTCTCTACGTTCCGATTGAAAATGGCATCATCTTCCCGAAGAACGTGCTGGGGTTCAGTCCTCAATCCCGGACGATGCTGGGGCTGGCCGAGGGCCTGGGCCGTTTCATGGGAGGGGTGCAGGGGCCATTGATGGGCTATTGCACCGACCGATTCGGGCCGCGCGTCATGCTGGCCTTCGGCGGTTTGATGTCGGGCCTTGGGTTCATCCTGCTGGCGCGCACCACCAACTTCTGGTGGTTCCTGTTGGTGTTTGTGATTTTCCTTTCGGTGGGGTTCCGGTCGGGATACAACAACGCTTCCATTGCCGCGGTGAACAACTGGTTCCGACGCCGGCGCGGGCTGGCAATGTCCGTGGTCAGCATGGGCAACGGGCTGGGCGGCGCGTCCGCGTACCTGGTGGGCCTGCTGATTTTCGTGGTGGGCTGGCGGGACGCCTGCACCATCCTGGGATTCTGCATCATCGCCGTGGTCATTCCGCTGTCGTACTTCCTGCGACGCGCGCCCGAGGATATGGGGCTCCTACCCGACGGCGACCCGCCGGAGTCGGCAGCGGCCTCCGATACCGGCCAGACCAGGCCCAGGGAGAGGCGTGGGGGCCAGGTCGGAGACACCGATTTTCTGGCCGGTGAGGCCATGCGCACTCCGTCGTACTGGCTGCTGGTGATGGCCACAGGTTTCCGCAACATCGTCCACGCCGGCGCGTCGTTCCTGATGGCTCCGTTGATTATCTGGTTCCTGGAGGCCGGCGTGCCGCAGGATCCTCTGTCGGAGCAGGGCCGCCAGCATATCATCATCGCGGCCGCATTCGTCAGTGGATTTTCCTTCTTGAACATGGTGTTCAACCCCTGCGTCGATGGCTGGGGGACCGGGTGGATCGCCGCAAGTTGAGCGCGGCGTGCATGGTGTCGGGCGCGCTGGCGTTGGGTTCGCTGATCACCCAAAGCGGGGAGATGTGGCAGGTGGTGGTATTCGTTCTGCTGCTGGCCTTCGCCGAGAGCGCCAATCCGCTGAACTGGGCGATCATGGGCGACTTCTTCGGCCGGCGCGCCTACGCCACGCTGCGCGGCTGGCAGCACCTGCCGGATCAGTTGGCCTCGATGTGGACCGCCATGTGGATGGGGGCAATTTACGACTACACCGGCAGCTTTTACTGGGCGCTTTTCCCACTGGTGCTCCTGTATATCGCTGCGGCCATCGGATACTGGTTCCTGCCGCGTCCGCCGCTCCCAAGAAGGTTGCGGCTGCAACAGGAACGCGAAAATGCCCGGCAGGCTCGGATGGAGCGGGCCAGCGGGGCCGCCGCCCCGGAGCCGGCTGACTGATACGCACCGACCGGTTCGATTGATAAATGCACGCTACAATATAGTCAGATAACCGGACGCCACGGGAGCAACACGCATGACCGCCGTGAAGACCCAAGACCAACACGCTGCCGCCGTGCAGAAATACCTGCACCAAGCCGAGCTGGCGCTGCGAATCGGCAACGGCCTGCTGATTTCGGAACTGCTATGGAACGCCACTGAGCAGGCGCTGAAGGTTTTTGGCAAAGCCCGCGGTCTGCCCTCCGACACCGTGGAAGACCGCTGGCGGATCGCCGATATCCTTGACCGGGAAGACGGCAACGACCTGCGCCTCTATCTAATCAAGCTAGGCGTGGCTGAGTATCTCGAGGAAAATATGCGCCTGCATATGCTGGACGACGAAGAGCCGGCGCAGTGCTACCCTTCGGTGATACAACTGATTGACGCCCTGATGGCCGGCGCGGGCAAAAAACAGCATGAACCCTGATGAGCATTTGGCGCTGGCGCGCCAACTCCGCGCCGATAGTAGTGACCTGTGGGACGGCGGACGGGTTCATTTGGCCGCGGAAGCGTTGTGGGGCGTGGTCAACCACCTGGCAAGCGCCGTTCTGAAACACGAGCGGCAGAACGATGCCGACACCAACCTTTCCGAACGCCGCAACTTGGCGCATCGACTGTTCGCGGGGAACCCGAGCACACGCTACATCTATGAATCTTGGTCTTGGGCAGGTAGTCTGCACGGCCACTTTTACAACGGCAACCTGACTCCCGAACAACTACGCCAGCGTCGCGTTCAAGCCTTGCTGCTGGCCGATAACCTGGAGCGCGTCCTGGTCATGATGCTGCCGGGTGAGGTTGGATAGTTCGGCGCATGGCAACGCGCGCGATCCAGTTGCGTGGCCGGTTCTCCAATGGCCCGCGCACTATGCTGAACCCGGCCCGGCGGAACATCGGCTCGGTGCCGAAATAGGCGTTGTCGTCGCCGGTGCGCTCTTCGCCGGCTCGCGGATACGCCTCAACGGCGGGCGCGCCGTGCTGCGCGGCATATTGTACCGCCGCTTCGATCAATGCTACCGCGATACCGCGCCCACGGGCGTCTTTCCTAACGGTCACGCACGGGATTACCCACACGGCGATGTCGTCAACCCTGGGGGTTGCGCGGGAACGATCCACGCGGTTCAGCTCGTAGCGCGGCGCAACGGCGACCCAGCCCACCGGCTCATCGCCATCGTATGCCAGGAGTCCCGGCGCAGGATCCCGCTCTGCCAGCTCCGTCATCACTGCCCGGCGACGTCGGCTGATGGAACCTTCACCCGGCAGCGCGCGGGTTTCGGCCTCGGTGATGCGAGGGAATATGCACCAGCAGCCGGTGCCGAAGTTGCCGCGCAGGATGGTTCCGAAGTCATCCATCAATTCGGGAGTCAAGGGGCGAAAAGCGAGTGCGTCAGTCATAAACCATCCTCAGCGATGCGCCATGTTATCATCTGGGAAAGGCAGTATAACCCTCCCGGCGGAGCCAGACTTTGGCGCGCTCGCTGTTGTCATGAGGACGTAGAGATATTATGTTGAATATTGCCACGGAGGCGCAGCAGGCCGCTTTAGACTCGGTAGTTGATACAGTCGAGGAAACCCTCTTCGTGCTCAGGGAGCTCGATCCGCGCACGTTGCCAACGGAACGGCGGATGCAATACTCCGCCGCTTACGGCCTGATCAGGATCGGCAACGCGATTGAGCAGCGCTGCTCACAGCTGGAGCAGGATTTCCCCGATTACGCCTGGGCCTGGTGGGTTGATCTGCGCGACAAACTGGCCACCCAACCGGAGCAGATCAGCGCAGACGATATCGCCCACGCGGTTACGGAAGACGCCCCGCAGTTGGTTCGCCACATCACCGGCGCAGGGCCGAACGTTGGCCCGAAAGTGCTACTTGAAGACCTGCCCTTAGACGACATTGCCGACTTCTGCCGCGAATGGGGCATCAAAGAAGCGTATATGACGCCACCCGAGTTGACTGGCGTGTACCTCAGCGGCCCCTTCGAAGGCGTCGAGCTGGCGTTGCTGGTGGATTATCATGACGACGCTCCGGGTCGTAAGCGCCACTCGTCTATGGGTCCTCTCATCAGCCAACGCATCGGCATAAAAACCTACGTCGGAGCATTACCAGACCCTGACAACACGGCGCTACGTTGGTCGCAGACCGAAATGATGGCCCGGAAGAAGTCGGTCTATGTTGAATAGAGCCGGTGAACCCCATGCAACCTGGCTGCGCGCGATAGCCGATCAAGCACTGGAGGAATGGCCGTTGATACGCGGCTTCATTGAAGCATCATTGCATCAGGATGCCATCACGCTGTATGCCGCCAGTTATGCATTGATCCGAGTCGGCAACGTGGTAGCAGCCTATTCCAGAGATCTGGAGATAATCTATCCCGACTACAATTGGGTTGATTGGGTAGATCTCCTCGACAGGTTGGCCCACCAGCCTAGCGCCAGCACCCCGCTGAGTGCGTCGGAGGTCTGGATAGCGATATCGCAATCTTTGCCCGAACTTGTAAGAGTGATTACCGGCCAACCACCGCCATGACGACCGCCGTTTCCACCCGCCGCCGGCTGGCGTTCCTCCTCGCCGGCAACTTGGATTTCCAAACGCCGGCTCGGGAGGCTCACCCCCTGCACGGGCTGCACCCCTTCGCCGCTCGGTTTCCTCATGGGTTGGCCGGCCGCTTCATCAACGACCTTACTGAACCCAGCGATACGGTGCTGGACCCGATGTGCGGCTCCGGCATCACCTTGCTGGAAGGCTGGCAGGCCGGCCGCTCGGTGGTCGGCGTTGACCTGGATCCATTGGCCCGACGCCAGAGCGCCGCCCGCACCACCGCCTTGGACCACCACGATGTCCGCGCCGCCGGTGACGCCGCACTGCAACGGGCCGCCGGACTGTACGCCGGCATCGGCAATCCTGCCGACCCCTTCGCCGTCGTCAGGGACGGCATGGACGACGCCACCCGGGAGTTTCTGGACTACTGGTTTTTCCCCGATACTCAGCAAGAGCTGGCGGCCCTCATTCTAGCCATCCGCGCCGAACCGGATGCCGATCTCCGCAACCTGCTGGAGGTGGTCTTTTCCTCCACCATTGTGACCAAGTCCGGCGGCGTTTCCCGAGCCCGGGATTTGGCCCACACGCGCCCGCACCGAGTCACCGACAAAATGCCGCGACGTCCCATCCGTGTTTTCGCAAACCTGCTGGGCCGCGCGGTTGATGCTTACGCCGCGGTCAACCCCGACACCGTGGGCGAAAGACGCATTGTTGCCGGCGACGCCCGCGCCTTGTCCATGCAAGACGACAGCGTTGACCTGATCGTAACGTCGCCGCCCTACGCCAACGCGCTGGACTATATGCGCGCCCACAAGTTTTCGCTGGCGTGGCTGGGTGACCCGATACCCAGCCTTACCGACCTGCGGGCGCAGTACATTGGCTCAGAATCAGCGCGCAACAGGGCTGAGCGATCCGCTCCCGCCGAATTGCCCGCGCCCGTTCAGGCCGTCGTTGACCAACTGGCCGTTAAAGATGCTCCCAAGTCCCGCGTGCTGTGCCGGTACTTTGTTGATATGTCCGCCGCCATCGGTGAGATGGCCCGCGTACTGCGGCCTGGCGCGGCGGTCATCATCGTGGTCGGCCCCTCCACCATGCGGGGCATTCTAATTCCAACCCACCAATGCCTCGCCGACATTGCCGCCTCCGCCGGTCTTGACGTGGTGGCCGTCGCGCCCCGCAACCTCGACCGCAACCGGCGCATGATGCCGGCTCGGCGAGGCGGCCAGGCCGAAACCGCCAGCGGCATTGAACTCCGGCAATACACCGAATACATCATCGGCGCGGTCAAGCCCTGACTCACCCTCCGCATACCCGGAAACCTACCGCCAAACGGCAACCCGGACTATCCCGGAACGGCTATCTACCAGATGTTGTTGCGTCGTTAGTGAGGCGACCGGGACGGGTTGCCTGATGGTTCGTCCCTGGCTATTGGAACAACCGAGCGTCATTCAACGAAACAATCCGTTGTACGATTGCGCGCTGTGTTGTTTTTCAAACAGTGAGCGAATTTGGTCGATTCAATAAACTAAGGCGGAACGGGATATCTAGGAAATCGCCTAGCGGCGGTGCAAACCGGGCCTCTAACATAGTCGGCCATACCACAGGAGATCTCACTGATTATGGCCGATTTTTCCGACCCCGCATCAGTCTGGCAGGCCGTGCTCGGCCGGCTGCAAATGGAGATGCCCAGGGAGCATTTCAATACGTTCCTGCGCCCGTGCGTCGGACACAGTTGGTATGACGGCGACCTCGCATCAGGCGCGGGGCCGGCCCTGGTGGTGGCGGCCTCCAGTTCATTCGCGGTGTCGTGGCTGGAGTTGCCCCTGCACCTGGCGATGGCCCGGGAAGCCCTGACCAAGACGCTGGGCCGGGAAGCCGGAATCCAGTACCGGGCAATGCCATCGGTGGCGGCAAGCGACGATGCAGCGGAGGAGGTTGATCGCGTTCGCGTCCAGTCCATCACCGCGGCGCCGGCGCGTCGGACGCGGGCGCCGGTTCCCGATGGCTATGACCTGGGACGGAGCACTTCGACTGCCGGCGAATACGACTGGGATACCGTGAACGCGGCCACCTGCAACCCACGCTATACCTTCGATAATTTTGTCGTGGGCGAGAGTAACCAGTTGGCGTACCATGCGGCCAATGCTGTCGCTGACGGGGGACGGAGTTCATCGGACAGTGGATCGTCCAACGGCTACAACCCGCTGTTCATATACGCAGGGCCGGGCATGGGGAAAACGCACCTCCTCCATGCCATTGGTAATCAGGCGTTGGAAAAAGGACACTCGGCGCTCTATGTAACCTCCGAGCAGTTCACCAACGAGTTCGTATCCGCCATCCACCGCCGGGCGATGCGCGAATTCCGCGACCGCTACCGTGGCCTGGACCTGCTGCTCATGGACGACGTGCAGTTCCTGGCCGGCAAGGAGCAGACGCAGGAAAGCCTCTTTCACACGTTCAATGACCTGCACCAGGCCGGCGCCCAAATTGTGCTCACTAGCGACCGGACTCCCCATACTATTTCCCCTCTTGAGGAACGGTTGAGGTCGCGGTTCCAGTGGGGTTTGCTGGCAGACATTCAACCGCCGTCGCTGGAGATGCGGCTGGCCATTCTGCGCGCGTGGGCCGCCGCTCAACGGGCGAACGCGCCGGACGCAGTTCTGGACCTGATCGCTCAGCGGGTGAGCCGCAACATCCGCCAACTGAGGGGAGCGTTCAACCGAATCATGGCGATGGCGGAGTTGATGAACTCTCCGCTCACCCCTGAATCGGTCGCGGAACAGTTGGACGGCATCGCCGGACCAGACCCCCGCGCCGACGTTACGCCGGAGCAGGTCCTGGACGCGGTGGCGCGGCATTATAGCCTGAGCGCGGAGCAAATCCTAGGGCGCGGACGCACCGCCACGGTGGCGCAGGCGCGGCAGGTGGTCATGTATCTGCTCGCGGTCGAGTTGGGTATGCCTCCCACCGCCGTGGGCAGGTTTCTGTCGGGACGAAACCACAGCACCGTGATTCACGGGGTGGAGCGGATACGCGCTTCCGTCGCCGGCGACGAGCGCCTTCAGCATTCGGTCAACCGTATCAAAGGCACGCTCTATGCCTGACAGGCGCATCTAATCGGTTGGCGATTCCGGCATCATGCCGGTAAATTCTTCCAGGCGGCGGATGCGGGCGAGCACTTCGGCCTCGTATTCGGCGCGGACCCTGGCCAGTTCGGCCTCGGCTTTGCGGGCTCTCAAGCGTTCCTGTTCGGCTTGTTCGCGTGCCTGCTCCGCCTGCTGGCGCGATAACTCAGCCTCCCGGTTCGCTTTTGCGATGGCAGCCTCAGCCTTGTCTGCGCGCTGGCGCTCCTTGTTCGTCTCTTTCCGGGCGTCGTCCACCCGCTTGTCCCTGATTAATCCGACTACCATAATCACAGTTCCAACAGAAATGCCGGACAGGTTTGCTGCCAGCTCATTTAACGGATGTATCTCGGGGAATAAAGCTTCCAGCAACTGAAAGCCGGTTGCTACCAGGACCCCGACAACGACGACAACATAGGCGACCGCGTAGTATTTAACATTCTGCCACATGAGATGCAGTCAGTAACAGGGGCGCCGATGGCGTCGGCCGGCCCTGCTATAGTACGGCGACACGACCCGAGACCCCGATCTGGAGACTTACATGACCACAGCCAACAACACTCCCACCATCCGCACCGTCGTTGGAACCGGGGAGGCCGGCTACACCGGCGACGGCGGACCGGCCGCGGACGCCACCCTGCGCGAGCCGTTCCTGTGCGCCTTTGATTCCGCGGGCAACCTGTTTTTCTGCGAGGCCCGCAACCACATCGTGCGCCGGGTGGATGCTGCTAGCGGGATTGTAACCACTGTGGCAGGTACGGGTGAGCAGGGCTACTCCGGTGATGGCGGCCCGGCCACCGGCGCGACTCTCTACGAACCCTACTCGCTGGAGGTTGACGCCGACGGCAGCGTCTACATCGTGGACCGACTGAACGCCGCCATCCGCCGAGTAGATGGCGCTACCGGCATCATCACCACCGTAGCCGGTACCGGGGAGCAGGGATACTCGGGCGATGGCGGTCCGGGCAGCGAGGCCCAACTGCGCGAACCCAACGACTGCTTCCTTGATGGACGGGGCGGCCTGCTCATCGCCGACATCCAGGACCAACGCATCCGCCGCCTTGACTTGGCCACAGGGATCATCGACACCTTCGCCGGCAACGGCGAAAAGGTGCGTGGCGGCGACGGAATGCCGGCCAACCAGGCTAGCATCCTGGGCGCGCGGGCCGTCTGCATGGACAGCCGGGGCAACACGTTCATCGCCGAGCGCGAGGGCAACGGCGTACGTATCGTTACCGCCGGCGGCATTATGGGCACGGTGGCCGGGGCAGACGCGGAGCGCGGATACAGCGGCGACGGCGGGCCGGCGCTGGCGGCTACCTGGGGCGCGCCCAAGGCCTTGCGCTGCGACGCCAATGACAACATCATCGTGGTGGACACCGAGAACCACGCTATCCGTCGCATCGATGCCAATACCGGCATCGTGACCACCATCGCCGGCGGACACCTGGGTGGCGACGGCGACGGAGGGCCGGCCACCGGTGCGGGGATGGATCGGCCCCACGGCTGCGGCATCGCCGCCAACGGCGCGATCTACGTTGCCGACAGCAACAACCACCGGGTGCGAGTGGTAGAATAATTGCCGACGCAGGACGCGGAGGCCGAGGCTGCGTTTCTTGACAGTTATGGCCCTTGTTGGCTACGATGAATATACGGGTTTCGCATCGGCGACGGTGTGATAGCCGGCACAGTGGGGATATAGCTCAACTGGGAGAGCGCGGCGTTCGCAATGCCGAGGTTGCGGGTTCGAGCCCCGCTATCTCCACCATCATCTTTGGCCTGCCCCTGTAGCTCAGTTGGACAGAGCGGCGGCGTCCTAAGTCGCGCGTCGGGGGTTCGAGTCCCTCCAGGGGTACCACTGCTTATATCGGGGCGTCCGTGAACCAGGACACCCCTTTTGTTTTTTGAGAACCGTCGTCGGTTGCGATTCGGAGGAACTATGACAACTGCCCGCGGCGGCATTCACCTGGTGGGCAGCGTTCCACTGTCCGACGCCGAGACCGTGTTCCGCACGGTGAGCAGCGCGTTGAACCCGTTTCTGCGGCGCATCACCGACGGCGAGACCGGGCAACGGGGCCGGTGGATCTGGTTTCAGCGGGAGATGCTGCTGGAGCATCCGGATATGGAGGTGGATGCGGACGAACCTCCGTATGCCCTGTACCAATGGGACGGCCAACTGCTGCGGGAAACGCCGTATGTTCGTTTCAAGCCGGGGGTTGATCCGGCGTCGGTGGAGTTTCCGACGGGCTATGCGGAGGCGGCGCTGGAGTCGTTCGATCTCTACACGCAGCTACAGGCCGATGGAGTCATCGGGCCGGATACGCTGTTCCAGGTGTCGCTGCCCACGCCGATGGCGACGGCCTATATGTACGTGAGCCCGAGCGTGCGGGAGGACTACATCGCCGCGTACGAGCGGTCGCTGCTCGGCGCGTTGGGGGAGATCGTGGGTTCCGTGCCGCACAGCAAGTTGTCGATCCAGTGGGACGTGTGCCAAGAGGTACTGATCTTTGAAGAATATTTCCCGCACCGGCCCGACGACTACAAGGTGCAAGTGTTCGCCGAGTTGGGCCGCCTGGGCAACGCCGTTCCGGACGGTGTGGATCTCGGATACCACCTGTGCTACGGGTCGCCCAGGGACGAGCACCTGGTGATGCCCAAGGACATGGGAATACTGGTGGAGATCGCCAACGGAATTTCATCGGGGCTGACTCGTCGGCTGGACTTCGTCCATATGCCCGCGCCGCAGGACCGGACGGATGCGGCCTACTTCCGGCCGCTGGCGGGGCTGGAGCTGGCGGACGATACCGAAATCATGCTTGGCCTGATTCACTATGACGACGAGGATGGGGATTGCGCCCGGATTGACGCGGCGGAGCGGTTCCTGCCGGAGTTCGGCGTTGCGACCGAGTGCGGTTGGGGTCGGACGGACCCGAACCGGGTGCCGGGACTGTTGGTGAGCCACCGGCTGGCGGTTGACTACCTGATCAATGGGTGAGCCGTCCAATCCGCTATAATCCGGCCTAACCTGAAAACGATTGGGGTAGGACCATGGAGATCAATGGCGGCGTGTTCATAATCACGGGGTCGGCGACGGGGTTGGGCGCGACGGTGGCGCAGAAGTTGGCGGCCAAGGGCGGCCGGGTGGTGATCAATTACACCCGGAGCGAGGCTGAGGCCAGGGAATCGGCGGAGGCGTGCCGCGCGGCGGGCGGCGAGGCGATTCTGTGCCAGGCCGACGTGTCGGTGGATGAGGATTGCAGGCGGATGGCGCAGACCGCGCTGGACGAGTGGGGCAGGATCGACGGGTTGGTGAACAACGCGGCGACGTCGGTGATCGTGCCGCATCACAACCTGGAAGGGTTGGACTCGAATGACTTCCGGCGGGTGCTGGACGTGAACGTGGTGGGCGCGTTCCAGATGGCGAGGGCGGTTACGCCGGCGATGCAGGAGCACGGCAAGGGCGCGATCGTGAACATCTCGTCGGGGTCGGGATTCAGCGGGTCGGGGAGTTCGATAGCGTACGCGGCGTCGAAGGCGGCGCTGAACGTGATGACGTTCTCGCTGGCGCGCGCCTTGGCGCCGGAGATCCGGGTCAACGCGGTGTGCCCGGGCGTGATGCAGACGCGGTGGTGGCGGGACGGCCTGGGCGATGGCTACGAGGCGTTCATCGAGCGATACGCGGAATCCGCGCCGCTGAAGTCGGCGGGCACGACGGACACGGTCTCGGATCCGGTGATCTGGCTGCTGGAGGGCGCGGAGCACGTGACAGGTGAGACGATCCTGGTGGACGCGGGATCGCATTTGGGGCCGTCGCCGCGGCGGTAACTCCCCCTCACCCCAGCCCTCTCCCACTTGGGGAGAGGGAGATTTCGGGTTGTATAACCTACCGAATCAGCCGAATCCCAGGACCGCCGCCGCGATGACTACCGCTAGCACCAATCCCAACACCAGGATCATGCCGAGCTTGCTCATCCGCCGACGTCCTCTACCGTCCTGAATCCGCCGCTGGGCCTTGTCGATCATCAGGTGCTCGTCCGGATGTTGAGGTGGGGGCATATACATCATGAACCTCCGGAGGTAGGCCGGGGAACAAGTCACGCGTTGGGGGCGGGCGGCTACCTGAACAGGGCAGCGATACGTTCGCCAACGGTGGTTTCCTCGCCGGGGTTGAGGCCGAACATGTGGATGGCGATGAAGTCATCCTCGTCGCGGACGCGGGTCCAGACGGGCGGGTCGCCGTCCCTGAGGCGGTCGCGCAGGTCGTAGATGTCGAAGCCGGCGACGGCTGGGTCGACCCAGAGTTTCAGGCCGTAGGGCTGGTGGCCGATGACGTTGTCGATGAGTTCGGCACGCAGACCGGGGATGCCGGCGACGGCGCCGAGGATGGCGCGGGTGCGCCGCTCGGAGTCGGCGAGGCGGTCCTCGTGGTTCATGGTCATCCAGCGGCGGACGGCGGCGACGGCACCGATCATCTCCTGGCGGTCGATTTTCTGGGGGCGGCCGACGCCGCGAATCCGACGGCCCTCATAGCTGGCAAAGGCCTGTAGGCCAATCTTCCGGATCATGTCCTCGGAGCCCAGGGCCAAACCAGTGGACTGGGGCGAGCCCATGTACTTGGCGGCGATGCACTGGAAGTCTGCGCCCATGCGCACGTACTTTCCGAAGTTCTCCAGCGGGTAGATCTGACCGGCGGCGTCCACGGTGACCAGCACATTGCGGGCGTGGGCGATTTCGATGGTGTCCTCCAGAGACAGGGCGTTGGGGTCGTACTCCTGCTCGACGGCGTAGTAGTGAACGGCGGCCGTGTTGGGTCCGATGGCCTGCTCCAGATCCTCGCGGGTGGTGCGTTCCTCGGAGCCGAACATGACCAGTTTCGCGCCGGCGAGTTCGAGGCAACGGTCGTACCAGTAGCGCTGGCGGGTCTGGAGGAGGATTTCGTTCTTCATGCCGTCGGTGTTGGGCAACTGCTGGATGCGGTCGTCGTCATCGCCGGCCATGGCGGCGGCGGTGGCGAGCATGAGGGCCGACCCTGCGCCGGAGGTGATATACGCGGCGGGCACGTTGACCATGCGGGCGATGGCGTTGCCGGCGGCTTCCTGCAACTCCATGAGGGGGATGTAGGCGCCGTCGGCCTGGGCCATGGCCTCGCGCACCTCGGGGACGGGCGTGGAGCCGCCGAGCATGGTGACGCTGCCGGTGGCGTTGATGACGGGCTTTGCGCCCAGTTCTTTGTAGATGTTTCCCCAATCGGTGGTGGTCATGGTTGGGCTCCTTTGGGCGGTTTTAGGTCGGAATGATCCGGTTAGGAGATACCCCTCACCCCAGCCCTCTCCCACAAGGGGAGAGGGAGCGGTTTAAGGATCGCTAGCGGTGGCGCGGCTGGATTGGGTCGCCGCTGCCTTCGGGTGGCACGGTCCAGGGGTCTTCGCCGGTCAGCCTGGTTATTTCTTCGTAGATACGGTTCAGGTCGTCGGTGAGGCGGTTGGCCAGGTCGGTGTAATCGGAGACGGGAGTGAGCAGCGGGCCGTAGCGATTACCGCCGGCGAAGTTGCTGAGTTGCCCCAGGTCGCTGTTGTATCGCAAGTTGAGATTAGGATCGTTCCCGTTGATGTCAGCGGCCAGCGCGTAAAGCCGATGGGTGTGAGCGTATTCATGCCCTTGCGCCGAAATCAGGGCCTTCATCGCGTGTTCCAACGTCTGCTGCGCGTTGGATACAGTGACTCTGTCGGTGATACCCAAGTCCAGCATGCCGTGCATAGCCCGGTAGTACATGTTGGCGTGGGCGATGCGCAGCGCGCGCTCGTCCGGCTCGTCGCTGGAATCCACTTCGTAGCTCATTCCGTCGTCTTTGATGAAGCTTTCAGGGTTGCGTGGCACGGGGATGCCGTCTCTCCTGGCGAACCGGGCGACGTGATTCAGGGTGTGGAGGCTTTTACGCTCGTATTCGGCGCGGGAGAGATACACGAAGTCGATTTCGACAACGTGCTGGTAGGCCAGGTCGGCCAGTTCCCCGGCGGTTTGCTGAATCTCCCCCATGCGCGGTATCAGTTCAGAGGTATCCTGCTCGATGATCATCAGGTCAATGTCCGAGCGCTCCGTCCAATCGCCACGGGCGCGCGAGCCGAATAGGATGACGCACTCAACGTCCACGGCCTCGCGCAGGGACTTAGCGACGTGCAGAGCTCTGGCGTCCGGGCCGACGCCGGCGTGGGTGGATTGCGCTATGTCGGAGAATTGGGTGGTCATACGGTTATTCTAGCAGCGCTACTCGCCGGTGAAGTTGGGCGGGCGGCGTTCGCGGAAGGATGCGGCGGCCTCGGCCACGTCGTGGGGGGCGCGGCGGGCGAATACGATGCTGTGTGTTTCGTAGCGGAGTTGGTCGTCGAGGTCCACGTCGAGGCTGCGGTGCATGGCGCGACGGGACATCTGCATGGCGACGGGCGGCCAGAAGGCGATCTGGCGGGCCAGTTCTTTCGCGTCGGCCAGCAGGTTTTCGGCGGTGGTCATGCGGTCGAGCAGGCCAAGACGGTACGCCTCGTCGGAGTCCACGTAGCGGCTGGTGTACACCAGGTCCATGGCGCGGCTGACGCCCACGATGCGGGGCAGGAACCAGGAGAGGCCGGAGTCGGGGCTGAGGCTGCGCTCGATGAACACGGTCTTGAATCGGGTGTTCTCGCAGCCGACGCGCATGTCGCAGGCCAGGGCCAACCCCATGCCAGCGCCGGCGGCCACGCCGTTGACGGCGGCGATGGTGGGCTTGTCCAGGTCGCGGTAGATCATCAGGGCCTGCTCGCCGACCCAGTTGTACTCGTCGAGACGCTCGGCGCGGCTGGGGTTTTCGGGCCGTGAACGGTCGGCGGTGAGGTCCGCGCCGGAGCAGAAGCCGCGGCCGGCTCCGGTGAAGATGACCACGCGAACGCCATCGTCGTCGCGCAGTTCGGCGCAGGCGGCCATCATCTCCAGGTGGAGGCTGCGGTCGATGGCGTTGAGCTTTTCGGGGCGGTTGAGGGTTACGATGGCGACTTGGCCGTCGCGTTCGAGGTTCAGACTTTCGTAAGGCATGGGGTTATTCAATGGGGGCGCTGGATTCCCGCTTTCGCGGGAATGACGGTGGTGGAACGGAATGGCGGTGGTGCGGGATCCTTCGACAGGCTCAGGATGAGCGGATGGGGTTGGGGGGATCAGGATGTGCTTGGTAAAGCACCCCTCACCCTAACCCTCTCCCACAAGGGGAGAGGGGACTGAAGTTTGGTGCGGTGGGTTATTTTTCGGCGAGCATATCTACGATTAGACCGAGCATGATTTTGGTGCCGCTGACCAGGCTCTTGATGCCGACGGACTCGTTGGCGCCGTGGGTGAAGTTGAGCATGGGGTCGTCGTCGGGGTGGGAGCCGGAGAAACCGTAGGTGACGGTGCCCAGGGGGCGGGTGAACCGCGAGTCGGTGAAGCCGTTGCTGATGGCCGGCACCCACTGGATGTCGCCCCGCTGGAGGGCCTGGGCCGTCACGCTGCGGATGCTGTCGGACAGGGGCGACTCGAAGGGCGACGAGTTGGGCCGCGCCATGTAGTCGATCTCGTAGGAGACGCCGGGGATGTCGGCCAGCACCGTGTCCAACTGGGCGCGGACGTACTCCTCGTCCTGGTGCGGCAGGGTGCGCACGTCGCAGGTGAGGCGGATGGACTCGGGGACGCTGTTGGACTTGATGCCGCCGCTGATCATGGTGGGGGTCAGGGTCATGCGGGAGAGGGCGCGGAGCATGGAGGCGAAGCGGGGATTTTCGGGCTGGATCTCGGCGATGATTTCGTCCACGTTCTGCGCCGAGGGCTTGTGCTCGATGGCGAAGGTGGAGAGGTGGTCGAAGATGCCGGTGGTGGTATCGCGGTCGGGCTCGTACTGCTCGATGGAGGAGAGCGCGCGATTGACGCGGTAGAGGGCGTTCGTGCCCTGCCAGGGCAGGGAGGCGTGGGCGCTGACGCCCTTGACATCTATCTCCACCTGGAGGCGGCCCTTTTCGCCGACGCCGAGGATGTAGGTGAGCGCGCCGGCGGCGGGGATGGGAGTGCCGCCGCCCTCGTTGACGGCGTAGGGTGCGGCCAGCTTGTCGGGATAGTTGTCGGCGAGCCAGCCGAAGCCGTAGCGTCCGCCGTGCTCCTCGTCGGCGCCGGCGGCCAGGATCAGGCTGTCGCGCAGGGGTATGTCGTTGCGGCGGAGGATGCGGATGGCCATGAGCTGAGCGGTGAGCAGGCCCTTGCAGTCGGACGCGCCGCGCCCGAAGATACGCCCGTCGGCGATGGTGGCGCTGAAGGGGTCGAACCGCCACTCGGCGGGGTCTTCCACCGGCACGACGTCGGTGTGGGACATGAACATGAGGCCGGCGTTGCCGGAGCGTCCCTCGACGCGGGCGATGAGGTTGCCGCGGTTGGGCGCGGACTCCAGGATCTCGGACGCAATGCCGTCCTGGGCGAGGAAGTCGCGGGCGAGTTCGCACACAGGGGTCTCGTCGCCGGTGGGCATGAAGCCGGTGTTGACGGAGGGTATCCTGACGAGATCCTGCTCCAGGGCGATTATGTCATCCTGGGCGGCGTCAACCTGGGCGAAGAGGTCGGCAAGGTCGGGCGTTGGCATGGCCGGCGTCCTCCTGCGGTGGGATAGGTTCGGGTAGCACCGGCAGTGTACGGAGGGGGCCGGAGGGTGTCAACGCGCAGCCGCATGCGGCCCGTTCATTTACATGGATAAACAGGATGAACGGGATTTTGCTCGGCCCTTACCGCAACGAGATTGCCACCCCCGTGTCGAGCACGGGGTCGCAATGACAGTTCGTAGGTGGAATCGGTGTTTCGGTTGCTTGCTCCTTTGTCATTCGACTGGCTCAGGGTGATGGTTCGACAGGCTCACCATGAGCGGTTGGTTGGTGAGAGGCAGGATTCTGGCCCGCCAAGGGCGGACTTTCAGCCCTCCAAAGGCGGGCTTGCGGCATCGTTGTCAGCGTACGGCCGGGTTGGGTACGCAACTATTTGACCTACTTTTTCGTGTACTCGGCGCGCCGGTAAGGGCGCACTTGCGCGCGGGCTCGGATTGTCCCGGGGACACCAGAGGGCTGCGCCGGTGGGGCGTTAGGTCGTTAAGCGGCGTTAGCCCACGTGGGCCGGTTGCGATTTGGTACTGACGGGGTTGGCCGTCGATGCTGGAATCCTGCCTCTACTGATTTGGGGTTGCAAACACGTGTTTCATCTAGATTGGTTTAGGATAGACGAGTTTAGACGGCACGGGCAACGACGCGGTGTCATCATTTTTCATGGATTTTTGCGGGGATGAACCCGCCAGAGGTGGACGTGCCGCAAGACACACCGGGTTTGAATTCTGATTGGGCGCGGCATAGACCGGCGTGGATGGGGCGTGATAGATTACGGCATCATTTGCAGCGAACCAATCTGCCGGCGCTGGCAGTTTCGGCGGGTTGCTGCACCGCCCTTGCAGCGCGGGCCGGGAGGGAATATGCCCAGGGTAGCCGCTGACCAGTACGTTTCCAGGGTCAGGATGCCGGAGGATATTGACGGATTCTGGGAGGAAACGCTGGCGGAGACCGCGAAGATTCCGTTGGATCCGGAGGTGGTACACGATCCATTGCGGTCCACCGAACGGATCGACGTGTACGAGGTCTTCTTCACCAGCCTGGACCGGGTCAGGATTGCCGGGTGGTACGCAACGCCGAGTGATCGGGAGGGCAAGCTGCCGGGGCTGTTGCAGGTACCGGGCTACAACATGGAGCCGCCGGTGCCCAAGGCGTGGGCGAACAAGGGCTACGCCGCGTTCAGCGTGGCCCCGCGGGGCAAGCTGCGGAGCAACAGGCAGTTCAACCCCGGCTATCCGGGACTGCTTACCTACAGCATGGTTGACCGCAACACCTACTCCTATCGCGGGTTCTACATGGACGCCTGCCGCGGAGTGGAGTTTCTGCTATCCCGCGACGAAGTGGATGGCGAGCGGATCGGAGTCACCGGCCACAGCCAGGGCGGCGGGTTGACCGTATCCACGGCGGCGTTGCGTCCCGAGATCAAGGCAGCGGCGGCCGGCGCGCCCTACCTGTGCGGCTACATGGACGCCATCGAGCTGACCGACGCCTATCCCTACCAGGAGATCGCCGACTATCTCCGGATGAACCCGGACAGCCGGGAGCAAGTGGAAAACACGCTGGCCTACTTCGACGGCATCAACCTGGCTCACCGCATCACCTGCCCGATCATCGTGAGCGTGGGGTTGCAGGACAGCACGTGCCCGCCGGAAACCGGCTTTGCGATGTTTGACGCCATCGCCAGCGCGGACAAGCGGATGTACGCTTACGACGGCCACGGCCACGACGCCAACAACCACGAGCACGGGGCGATTGTGGACGAATTTCTGGCCAGGCATCTGCGACCATGATCGTGCTTCAGAGGGATGAGACAGCTCACGCATACCCAGTCAGTCATCGCGAAGAGCGTAGCGACGCGGCGATCTCGCTGAACTGGACGATGATTCCGCCCAGCGACGAGATTGCCACGCTACGCTCGCAATGACAGGTTGCGGAAAGTGGGCACGCATAAGGATGAGACAGGACCTGACATTATGACCACGTTGAGCGGCGCAGAATCCGGCAATTTTGAAGGCTACTGGCAGGATGTCCTGGCGGAACTGGCGGCGCTGCCAGCCGCGCCGGAGGTGCAGGAGATCCCGCTGCGCTCGACCGATTTCGCCACGGCTTACGGCGTGTCGCTCACGTCGATAGGGCCGTACAGGTTGTACGCTTACCTGAGCATCCCCCGGGGAGAGGGGCCGTTTCCCGCCCGGTACTACCTGCCGCGCTACGGGAGCGTGACGGATCTGGTGCCGCAGGGGACATCGAACAGCCAACGCCGGGAGCACGTCACCTTTGCCATCTGCGTGCGGGGGCAGCGGCTGGCGGACCAACCCTACGCCGCCGCGTTCCCGGGCCTGCTCACCGACGGCATCGACGACCCGACGGGCTACGTGTACCGGGGCATCGTGGCCGACTGCGTGCGCGGCGTGGAGTACCTGGCGAGTCGCCCGGAGGTTGACGGCGCGCGCATCGCGGCCATCGGCAACGACCTGGCGTACACGACGGCGGCGTTGTCCGCACACGTGACTCACCTGGTATGCACGCCGGCCCTGCTGTACGACACCGTCAACCTGGCCCGACGCACCAGCGCGTATCCGCTGGAAGAGATCAACGACTACCTGCGCCTTCATCCGGAACGTGAGGAAGCGGTGCGGCACACGATGTCTCACTTCGACCTGCGGCGATTCGCATCCCGGGTGAACGCGACGACGCTGCTGATGGCCGGAGCGGACGGATCGGCGTTGGACGCGGCGGCATTGGCCCCGTTGATAGAGGCAATGCCGGGCGAGGTCGAGGTCCATAAGGCGGAACACTCGGGCTATAAGGACGGACGGTTCAGTGAGGAATGGCTGTCGCGTCGTTTTGGGATGGCGGAGCCGAGCCTGCCGGCGCACTGGCTGGGGTGACGCGGGGGCTGTAGCGTGGGCGTTGGGGTACAATGACTGATGATGCCGCAGGAGACCACACGCCATGCTGTTTGAAGTCAATGCCTTAGACCTGCCGGAATGGGCGCACGATGAGTTGCGGGCCCAATGCGCTGACCGGTCGGTTGGCGTGGACGAGCTTGTGAAGTACCTGGTGTGCACCTACGTCAAGTCCCTGCCGTCGCAGGTCGGGACTCAATTCACGGTGCCGCGTGACATGGAAGCCCAAATGGTGAGCGAGGGGTTCATGGTGGTGCGGCGGAACGCGGACGGCGTAGTGCTGACTCCATCCGAACCGATGTCGTTCGAGGATGCGCTGGCTGAGTTTCAGAGCAATGGTCTTACCGAGGACGACATCGTTCGCGCTGTGGACTGTTGATGCCGCTGCGGGTGGTCTATGACACCAGCGCGTTCTGGCCTAGATGACGAACGGCATGGTACAGGCCGTGGATCGGACTACTTGGGCGACTCGCTATTGTGGTACAAATAGACAGCGAAGCAGAGAAATTGGACAGTCAATGATAGTCTCGCATGTTCAATTCGAGTGCTACAATTGACACACGGCTTCTGATGCAAAAATGCATGACTTGCAAATCTACGTGGTTCGCAAGTTGTTTGTATATGATCTGGGAGGTCCATATGCTTGAACAATATACGGTTGCAGACCTTTTGACTTGGCTAACTGAAAAGACTTTGGTAATCAACAGGGAGTTCCAACGGAACAGTGGCGTATGGCCTACGTCTGCCCAAGTGTACTTGATAGACACCATACTTCGGGACATGCCCATGCCGAAGATCTACCTCCGTACACGGACCGATGTGAACACTATGCGGACATATCGAGAAGTGGTTGACGGCCAACAACGGTTGATGGCAATGCAATCGTACTCTAAAGATGAATTCCCGCTCAGGATCAAGGCAAACGACATGCTAGAAATCAATGGCAAGCGTTATTCTGAGCTGAACGACGAATTCAAGCAAAAATTCCTAGAGTACGAAGTGCCAGTTTATCAGTTAATGAATGCTTCGGATTCATTCGTTTTCGACGTGTTTCAAAGACTGAACACGTACAACTATAACCTTTCACCGCAGGAGTTGCGCCACGGGAAATTCCATGGTGAGTTTCGAGATGCCGTTATCACGAGTTCCAGACACTGGGCGTTCCTGTGGGACAAATACAATGTCATTACCAAACGGGCGCGCATCCGAATGGCTGACGACGAATTGATGGCCCAAATGTTCGGCATTGTAATCGAAGGTGTAACGGATGGTGGACAAAGGCGCATAGAAAGGCTGTACAGAGCTTATGACGCTAAATTACAGGCCAACGCTCCTCAGTTGGTTGACCGCACTTTAGACTATATCTCCAACGATTTGAGCGACGTCATGGAAACTAATTTGGCTAGGGCACCGCACCTGCTAATGTTGTTTGCCGCAGTCGCTCACGCGCTATTCGGGATCCCCGATGGCGACTTGGGTGACGACATGCCTGCGTCGAACGATGCTGCGCTCAGTGATGTTGCTGCAGCGTGCAGAAACCTAGCTACTCTTTCCGATGCGTTGGACGACGATATCAGTCAGGTGCCAGAACGCTTTCACGATTTTTTGCTCGCATCTTCCGGTTCAACCCAACGGATTCGAACACGCCGCGTTCGATTTAAGACATTTTACAAGGCACTGATGCCCGATTTGGTATAAAATTATGCGCGAGGATGGATTGTTAGATATTTACAAGCGGTACGCAATCCGAACGAAGTCGATGGAGGCTAGGTTCTTGGCCCGACTACCGGCTGACGCTGCACAATTGAGAGAATGTGAACTCGTGCACGGTGATGGGTTGGCGTATTTGGCGATTCGTTTGCAACATCTGTGGGGTGAATTTTGTCGGGAGTTGGTGGTGCGTTCCGCTATTGGGAGGTGCAAAACTGATTCAGGACGGATACTCCCCGCAGTCCGTCTTGTTAAGAATACGGGTCATATTGCAGTGATTCTGGGTATGGATCTAGCTAACCCCAAAACTAGGTGGGAGCAACCGAAATATGCCAAGCAACATGCGAAGACCCTTGGAGTAGCGAATTACAACGAGATAGACTTAGGATTAAGCTCTGTCTCGGATACTGCGAGTCGACTTCGCACGGTCAGGAACTTTCTGGTTCATCCGAACAAACATACAGCGGCTAGATATTTTCAATTGACTAGGATGTATGGCCTACGTGGATTCCCTCCTGAACAGCTGTTGAGGAGCACACTACCCGGGGGTGCGACAGTCTTTGAGCGTTGGTCTGCTGAATTCCTTAATGCGGCAAAAACAGCGGTGCACTAACGCGGATCGCTTGACCAAATGGACGTTTGCGTGGATAACTGACGCAGGAGGCAATAGAAAGTACAGTCCCCAATAGGAGCCTGCAAGTTGCTCTGTCGGTTGCACTGACCGTAGCTGTGTGTATCTACGCGCCGGCAGGGCGGCGTTTGAGGCGGAGGAGCGTTTCCACAAGAGCGGTTGCCAGTGTGGTGACTGCTACCAGACCCAGGGTGAAGGGGGCGGTTATCATGGCGGTTAGGCGGAAGGCTTCGGGGTAGATGCCGGCTATGCGCACGTCCAGGATGCTCACGATGGTGACGAATACGGCGATGGCCGCGAGGAAGGCGAGTCCGGCGAGTCCGATGCGTTTGGTCCAACGATAGGTGTTCATCTCTCCTCCTTTTTCTGCCTGATGGCGCGTAGGTTCGTGGTGGCCTTGGGTTAATTTTAGCAGGCGACGCCGGGGCGGCTCGGTTGCGCCTGACCTAACCCTGCGCCATAATACGGCTAACCGGAGCAAGCAGATCTATCCGCTGCCGGCGGATACTGGAGGGACGCCAAATGCCGCAAGCCGGGATTCCATCGGAACAGGAAGTGCTGGGCTGGTTCGACAGCCTGTCCAACTGGGGACGCTGGGGCGACGATGACGAACTGGGCACCCCGAACCTCATCACCCCTGAGAAAACCCGCGCCGCCCTGGCCACCGTGCAGGAAGGCCACTGCGTTTCTCTGTCCCGCGAACTCACCTGGGATCCTTCGGTGGACGTGCCGGCGCCGCCCGTGCATTACATGATCGAAAGCGGCGAGGGCTGGGCCTCCGGCGACAAGGTGTCCAACCGGGCGTCCGCCGTGGCGATGGACTACATTGGAATGATCTTCCACGGCGTCACCGTTACCCACGTGGACAGCCTGGCCCATTTCTTCTGGGACGGCAAAACCTACAACGGCAAGCCGGCCCACATGGTTTCCACCAGCCTGGGCGCCACCGTATGCTCCGTCGAGCAGGCTCATAAGGGCTTCATCACCCGGGGCGTGCTGGTGGATGTCCCCTACGTGCGCGGTATCGACTGGGTTGAGCGCGGCGAGGGCGTCATGCCCGAAGACATCCTGGCCGCCGAGGAGCGCTGCGGGTTCCGTATCGAATCAGGGGATGTTCTGCTGGTGCGGACCGGACAGTTGCACCGCCGCAATGTCGAAGGCCCGGTGCCACGGGAGGCCGGGTCCACCGCGTGCCAGGCGGCCTGCCTGCCCCTGTTCCGGGAACGGGACATCGCGGTGCTGGGTTCCGACACCGGCAACGACGTCAGCCCGCCCCAGTATCCCGGCCAGTTGACCAATCCGGTCCACCAAGTCTCCATCGTCGCCATGGGGCTGTGGATTCTGGACAACGCCAACCTGGAAGACGTCGCCGAAGCTTGCCGCGAGCGCAACCGCTGGACCTTCATGGTCAGCATCAACCCGCTACGTATGCAGAACACCACTGGTTCCCCGGTCAATCCGGTGGCCGTGTTCTAGGAGATTAGAGATATGGCAGAAGCCGGCGAATCAACAGTCTCCATGGACGACTTCCGGGCCCTGGTCCGCATCGCCGGGTTGCCCCTGGACGACGCAGAGTTGGAAGAATTGCTGCCCTTGTACCAGTTCCTGAGGAATCGGGTTGATATGCTCCACGAGGCGGACCTGCCCCTGGGCGGTCAGGCCATGACCTTCCCGGCGGATTGGGGCCGATAGGGTTCATACCCGGCTTTTGAGGTGATTGGCATGGCATTGCCAACCGAGTTGCATTATTTGACCATCGCCGAAGCGGCGCCGCTGATCGCTTCCGGGGAACTGTCTCCGGTTGAGTTGACGCGCGCGTACTTGGCCCGCATTGACGCCGTTGATGGGCAACTTGATTCCTTCGTCACACTCACGCCGGATTTCGCCCTCTCCCAGGCTCGGCAAGCGGAAGCCGAAATTCGCGCCGGCAAGTACCGGGGCCCTCTGCACGGCGTTCCCATCGCGCTGAAGGATCTGTACGACACCGCCGGGATCAGGACCACCGCCATGTCCCGCGTCACGCCGGATCGGGTGCCTGAGGAGGATGCCACCACCGTCGCCAAGCTCTATGAGGCCGGCGCGGTGCTGCTGGGCAAGCTGGCGATGCACGAGTTTGCTCTGGGCGGCCCGGACTTCACCAGCCTGTTCCCGCCGGCGCGCAACCCATGGAACACCGCGCACATGCCTGGCGGCAGCAGCAGCGGCTCAGGGGCGGCGGTCGCTGCGGGTTTGTGTATGGGAGCGTTGGGATCGGACACGGGTGGCAGCATCCGGGGACCGGCCTCGATGTGCGGAATCGTCGGCATCAAGCCCACCTTTGGGCGGGTCAGCAACTTCGGCGTGGTGCCGCTGTCATGGTCGCAGGACCACTGCGGGCCGATGACGTGGACGGTGGAGGACTGCGCCATCATGCTCCAGACCATCGCCGGCTATGATCCGAAGGATCCCACGACTGCTGACGTTCCGGTGCCCGACTACCTGGCTGCATTGCGCGACGGGGTACGCGGCCTCACCGTCGGTGTGCCCCGGGAGTATTTCTACGAGGAGGCCCCGGGCGTGGACGCCCAAGTGATACAGGCCGCTGAACGCAGCCTGGAAACCCTGTCCGAATTGGGCGCAGAGATTCGGGACGTGGAGATTCCCCACATCAGGTACGCACAGACTGCCAACCAGGTCATTATGATGTCCGAGGCATATTCGTTCCACGAGGCCAATCTGAAGACGCGACGACATGACTACGGCAACCTGGTCCGCAACCGTTTCCTGCTGGGCGGCCTGCTCTCAGCATCCGACTACAACCAGGCCCTGCGTATGCGCCGGGTCATCAAGGACGAAATGGCCGAGGCCCTGCGCCAGGCCGACGTTCTGGTGACTCCGACCTACGCATCACCCGCGCCGCAAATCGAAGGTTACGCCGGGGCTACGACCCTGATCCAGCCGAGCTTCACCGGGCCGTTCAACGTGTCCGGTTTGCCGGCGGTGTCAACGCCGAGTGGCTTGTCGGACGCCGGGCTGCCCATGGGACTGCAAATAGTGGGCCGGCCGTTCGATGAAGCGACGGCTTTGCGGGTGGCCCACGCCTACGAACAGACGGCCCGATTCATCGACCGGAGGCCACCAATGTAAGGTCAAGTCCCGGCTTTTCAGGAAATTCTCCTGAACCGCCTGCTGATAGTTATTGACATCGCATTGGCGCTAGGGTAACACTCACTGCGGGCTGCGATATGGCCCGGCAATCAATCGGAGGATTCGCTTATGACCACGCAAATTCAAATTTTCTGTGTCAAGTGTAAGGAGAAGACCGATTCGTCAGATGTGCAAGGCGTAACTATGAAGAACGGCAGGCCCGCCACTCAGGCGATCTGCACCGTCTGCGGCACCAAGAAATTCCGCATTGGGGCGATGCCGGACGCATAACCGATCCTGACATAACCCAGCAAGAGCAGAGCGCTCCCTTCGCAGGAGCGCTCTTTTAAGTTGCGGTAGCGACCGAATGCTATACTGATGCTACATCAGATATTGAGGAATGGAGATTGACGATGGCTGTATGGGTCATCAGGGCCGGAGCACAAGGTCAAGGTGAGGATTTTGCCCTTGAGCAAGGTATAGCCAGCATTGATTTTGGGTTTCGGCGCAGCTTGGCAAATTTTACCGACCAGCATGAGTTACGCGACCAGTTGACAAGCTCCATGGCGGCGTCCCAGCTCTGGCGGTTCTCCCACGAAATCAAAGACGGCGATACGGTTGTGCTGCCCCGCAAACATCCCAAAGTTGTAGCCGTTGGTAAAATAGCCGGAGAATATGCGTACCGGCCCGACTTGGAGGGAGCGCACGGTCCGCATACACGTCCCGTGGTATGGCAGGTTACAGATATACCACGCGCTAACTTTGATCAAGACGTCCTGCACTCGCTGGGCGGACTGGCGACAGTTTTTAGACCTCGGGCTGAAGATGCCGAAACGCGCATTGAACAAGTGGCTCAGACGCATTTAGCCGGTGCTCCGGTAGCCGATATGATGTCAGCAGCGGACGATCTACCTGAACCCGCTATTGACGTGGATATGGACGAATATGTGCTGGATTTTATCGTCCAGTGCATAAGGCGGAAATTTTCTGGCACGCGGCTGGAGTATCTAGTTGCCAGAATTCTCGAAGCCGAGGGTTACACGACCTTGCAAACTCGCCCGGGGCCGGATGGCGGCGTGGACGTAATAGCCGGCAGCGGGAAGCTGGGATTTGGAGAACCCAGACTGTGCGTACAAGTAAAGTCAGGGCGCGAGCCGATCGATTTGCCCGACTATAATCGCCTGCAAGGTAACGTGCGCAGCTTTGGCGCTGACCACGGTTTGCTGGTTAGCCTCAGCGATTTCAGAAGGTCGGTACGCAACGAAAACGAACGGTCGTTTTTCGAGATACGTCTCTGGGGACCGGGAGAGTTGGCTCAGAGAGTACGGGATACCTACGATAGTCTCCCGGCCGATGTTCAGACTGACATTCCATTGGAACGCGGTTTGCTACCCCGTAGAATTGAAGATTGGACAAATTAGCGGATAAGCCAGCGCACTATTTTCCCTTTAAGGCCCCGCGTCAGCCCGTCCAGGTACGCATCCCACGCCACTTGTTGATTCCCTGTGCCCAGCGACGGGTATGCTTGCATCGCCCGCGCCATGTCGCCCATCTTCATCCCACCTTGGCCGGCCATCGCCCACGGCTGTAGAGCCTCGGCGGCGTTTCTTCCTACTACGCTTGCGCCCAGTATGGCGCCATTGTCCTGGTACACTGTCTTGATGAAACCGTCGGTCGCGCCGTCCGTCACTGCACGGTCCACCGATGCCATCGGCAGGGTCGATACCCGCACTTTGTCCGCGAACCGCTGCCGCGCCTGCTCCTCGGTGTAGCCAACGTGCGCCACCTCCGGGTCGGTGAACGTTGCCCACGGCGGGTATGCCGGACGCGCCCGTGATCTCCCGGGCAGCAGCATGTTCCGCACTGCCATCGCTCCCTGGAAACCGGCGTAATGGGTGAACTGGAATCCGCCGACGCAGTCGCCGGCGGCGTAGATGTTCCGGGTGCTGGTGCGCAGGTAGTCGTCTACGGTGATGCCGGTACGCGAGTACTCTACTCCCGCGTTTTCCAGACCCATCCCGTCAACGTTCGCCCTTCGGCCCACGGCCACCAGGATGCCGTCGCCCACAACGTCCTCGCCGCCGGCCCTCACGGTGATGCTGTCCGGTCGGCTCGAACTCGCCATTTCCGCCGGGGCGCCCAACCGTAGCTCAACGCCATCCCGTCGCAGCGCGTCGGCAACCAACTGCGCCGCCTCGGGCTCGTCGTTGGGCAGGATGCGGTCGAGCGCCTCCACTAACGTCGCTCGTGAACCCAACCGCTGGCAGGCTTGCGCCAGTTCGCACCCTATCGGCCCGCCGCCCACGACGATCAGACGTTGCGGCAGGGATTCCAGTTCCCAGAAGCTCTCGTAGGTCAAATACGGCGTTTCGGACAATCCTGGAATCGGCGGAACGAACGGCGATGTTCCGGTGCAGATCAAGAAGTATTTGGCGGTGATCCTTCGTCCTTCCACATCAACGGTGCGTGCGTTTTCAAACTCGGCGCGACCCTCGATCACGTCGATGCCCTCGGCTCGCAGCGCGTCGGGCGATTCGGCGGCGTAAATCTCCTCGATGACACGCCGAATTCTGGCCATCACCGCTGGGAAATCCACCCCCGGCTCACCGGCGCGGATACCGTAGGCTCCACCGCTGCGTATGGTATGGGCCACTTTGGCAGCGTGCAGCAGCGCCTTGCTGGGAATGCAGCCCGTCCAAGTGCAGTCGCCGCCCACCCGGCTCGCTTCAATCAGCGCGACCCGTCGCCCCAGCCGCGCCGCGAAACGGGCCGCGGTCAGCCCGGCGGAACCGGCGCCGATGATTGCGAGATCGTAGTACAACGGAGTTAGCGCGGCCCCTTGATCTGGTCGGGTAGCCACAGGGCCAGGTCGGGGAATACTATGATCAGGCCGATTACGATGGCCATGCACGCCATGAAGGGCAGCACGCCGATGTATACGTCGTTGATGGTGCCTGTTTCCACCGCCTGGCCGGTGTCGGCGACCTCCTGGCGCGCCACGTCGTGACGGGCACCCTGCAGCACGTAGAGGCTCAAACCTTGGGGCGGGCTGATTTGCGCCGCCTCCAGCAGGATTATCATGATGATGCCGAACCACAGCAGGTCCACCTCCGCCGCCCGCAGCACCGGCGATATGATGGGCAGCGTCGTCAGCATCATGGAGTACGCTTCCATGAAGGTCCCGAGCAGCAGGTAGAATACCACCAGGAACAGCACCAGTTGCACCGCGGTCAGGTTGAAGCTGGCGACCCACTCCGCCATCGTTACGGAGATGCGCAGGTAGGCGAAGGCGAATTGCAGCGTGAACGCGGCCATCAGGATGAACAGGATCATCGCAGACGAACGCGCCGCCGACGCGCAGGCGTCCAGGGTCATCGCCACGATGAACCGGCAATAGTTGCGGAAGTGCTCACCGCTGAACCGGTATTCCTGTCGCCAGCTTTCCAGGGTTCCCCGCACCTCGGGGGATAGCTGCGCCGCGATGCCCAGGCTCAGGACAAAGGCCGCGATGTTGCCGGCGAACAGCCGAACAAAGTTATAGATGATAGCCAACACCAGCGCGCCGCTCACGCCGAATCCCGCAGCCTCCGACGGCGTGGCCCAACCGAAATAGATGCTGCCCAGCACGATGAAGATCAGCGCCAGCACCGGCACCATGAGCACGGTGAACAACAGGCGCTCTACCCAGCCCTCCCAGCTCCAGAACCGCGCTCCCGACTGTCGCGGTGCGACGGCCGGCCAGATCACCGAAGCTATGCCGATCATCAGCATGAACACGCCGGCCAGCAGTATGCCCGGGATGAACCCGGCCAGAAACAGCCGCCCGATGGACTCCCCGACGGTGAGGCCGTACAGCACCAGCAGGATGCTCGGCGGAATCAGGATGCCCAGGGTGCCGCCGGCCGCCAGCGAACCCACCACGAGCCGCTCCTGGTAGCCCTGCGCCCGGAATGACGGCAACGCCACCCGGCTCACCGTGGCCGCCGTGGCAATGCTGGAGCCGGCGCAGGCCGCGAACACCGCGCAGCTGGCGATGTTGGTGTGCATCAGGCCGCCGGGTATGAAATCGACCCAGCGGGACAGGGCACGGTACATCAGGTCGGCGAACCCGCCGCGCAGCACTATCTCGCCCATGAGTATGAACAAGGGGATGGCCACCAGGTTGACGTTGGTGTTGGTCTCCCAGGCCCGGTTGCCCATGATGTTCCAAACCGGGTTGTCGGAGAACACCTGCAATAGGATCAAGGCCAGGGATCCCAGCGCGCCGGCCACGTACATCCCGGCAAAGAACATCACGCCCATCAGGACGAATGCGACGGCAATCAGCATGGCTCAGCTACGGATTCGCGGGGATTCGACGGGTAGGCATACGAAAACCTCGTCGCCGCCAACCGGAGGCTTCCGTGGACCGGGCGACGAGGTATGAAGCCCGCGCATAATAGCCGACGCCGATAGCAGTGTCCAGAGCGAAACCCGTAGGGGCGACGCAGGGTCAACACGTAAGGGCAGGTTTCAAACCTGCCCCTACAGAGCATGCAGAATCCTTCGACAGGCTCCCGCATAGGCGGACGTTCCGCGGGATGAGCGGGATTTACTTGCCGTCTTCGATGCTGACGGTGATGATGGCGTTGGCGATGAGGGTGCCGTCGCTGCCATCCTCGTTGAGCAGTTGCAGGCCGCCGACCACCACGTCCACGTTGGCGCGGCCGTGGGGCAGGGAATCCGCCACCTCGTCGGCGTTGACCTTGTCGGGTTCGGGAGCGCCGATGGTAACGTTGACCGTCATATCGTCGGCGGTTGCACCGACCAGACGGGCGAAGCCGAGGCTGCTGTGGTGGATGGCATCGAAGACGGCGCGCTTGGCCGCCAGGGTGTAGTCGAGGCCATGGACGTCCACGCCCATGCCCATCTCGGTAACGCAACGCACGAGAGCCATGCTGAATCCTCCTGTGGATTGGGGGTTGGCTGCGGCCATTTAACGGCAGCGGCAACGGCAAGTCAAGCGCGTATGCTATAATGCCGACACTCAACGGACAGGACAGAAATCATGCAGTGCCAAATGTGCGGAAAGGCCGGGATGACCGGCAACAACGTTAGCCACTCCAACCGCAAGACCAAGACCCGGTGGAAGGCCAACGTCCACAAGCAGACCCTGGCTATTAACGGCAAGCCCACCCGCGTCAAGATCTGCTCCCGCTGCCTGCGCACGATGTACAAGCCGCCACGCGGCCCCAAGGCGCGAGCGAGAGCGGCGGCAACGACCTAGCCTGGCCCGCGTTGAGTCCGGCGGAATCACCGGGACTCATTCCGTCAAATAGGGCGAGGGCGAAATGACCACCGTTCCCGACTTGCCGCCGCCCGGCGTTCAGGGCGACGAGGATCGCCGCCGCATCAGCGAGATTTTCATCGCCCAGGCCCGCGAAGAGTTGGATCGTGGCAGCCGGCTACAGGCGGGTGAAAAGGCGTGGGGCACCGTAGTGCAGCCGTTTAAAGTCATCGCTGAACAGCGGGGATGGCCCCATAAATCGCACCAGGACGTTTACGACGTTGCCAGTCAAATCGCGCTTGAATACGGCTTCGACCACGACCAAAGCTTGGCTCTGTCGGATGCTTACCGTGTCGGCAACCAGAACTTCTATGAAAATTATTACAGAGCGGAAGAACTGGCCGATATGATTGACCGGGTTGAGGGCCTGCTGCCGTACCTGATTCAGCTCACGACCAGGCCGCCGCGTCCCTTCACGATTACCAGCAACACTCAGTTGCGACGGCTGCGGCGGCTCACCGGCAACGACAGTCTGGAGATCGGCGACACTTCTCCGGTGGGTTTCTCCATGAACCACTAGCGGTTCATGTTAGCGTGGGAACGCCGTTTATTGCGACAGGGGCGGGTTTCAAACCCGCCCCTACGTTTTGGCCGTGACGATGGTAGGGGCGACGCATGCGTCGCCCCTACGGGTTCACGGGAACCCGCGCGGGCTGGCACGAGGCCAGCCCCTACGTTTGCCCGGGCGCCAGCCCTGCCACGCTTTTCCGCATGGCTGCCATTGCTTCGGCCACCGACTGCTCGCGGTTGAAGATGGCGGTGCCGGCTACCAGGATGCCGGCGCCGGCGGTTACCGAATCGCGGGCCGTGGCGTCGGCTTTGACGCCGCCATCGACCTCCAACTGCGTGGCGTATCCGTTTTCCTGGATGATGCGGTATAGGCGGCGCAGCTTGCCCAATGCTGACGGTATGAACGACTGTCCGCCGAAGCCGGGGTTCACTGTCATCACCAGCACGATGTCCAAGTCGGACAGCACCTCCTCCACCGCCGCGATGGGCGTGGCCGGGTTGATGGCGACGCCAACCTGGCAGCCCTGCTCCTTGATATAGCCGACGGTGCGGTGCAGGTGAGCGCAGGCCTCGGCGTGCACCAGCACCTGGTCCGTCGCAGATTTCATCAGGCCGGGCAGCAGGCGGTCGGGTTCGTGGACCATCAGGTGCAGGTTGAGCGGCAGGTCGGTGGCGCCGCGGATGGCATCCACCACCACCTCGCCGAATGAGATGTTGGGCACGAAGCGACCATCCATGATGTCCACGTGGATCAGGTCGGCGCCGGCGGCATCAGCGTCCCGCACCTGCTGGGCCAGCCGGCCGAAGTCCGCTGCCAACACTGACGGGGCGATCTGGACGTGGGCGGCTGTGGTGGTCATGGGAACAATCACCCTCACCCTCACCCTTGCCCTCTCCCATCGAGGGAGAGGGAGGTATTTTCATGCAGGATTTTCTTGGCGCGGGCGAGGCCCTCGGCGACGCGGTTGGGGGCGGTGCCGCCGGGGTTGTCGCGGGCTGCTACCGATGCGGCGGCGGTGATGGCGTACACGTCATCCTCGAAGTGGGGCGAGAACTCCTGGTACTCGTCGATGGATAGATCCGAAAGCGACTTGCCTTCCGCCTCGCAGTGCTGGCACAGTCGGCGCATTACACCGTGGGCCTCGCGGAATGGCACGCCCTTGCCTACCAGGTAGTCGGCCATGTCGGTCGCCAGCATGTAGCTCTCGCTCGCCAGGGATTCCACTCGCTCGGTGTTCAGGGTCATGCCGGGCAGCATATCGGCGAAGACGTGCAGGGTGGACAGCAACGTGTCAACCGTATCGAAGAACCCCTCCTTGTCCTCCTGCAAGTCGCGGTTGTAGGTGAGGGGCAGGCCCTTGAGCACGGTCAGGATTGCCATGAGACTGCCGTACACGCGGCCGGTCTTACCGCGGGCGATCTCGGCGAAGTCGGGGTTGCGCTTCTGGGGCATGATGCTGCTGCCGGTAGTGAACTCATCGGCCAGGCGCACGAAGTCGAACTCGCGGCTGGACCAGATCACGATTTCCTCGGACAAGCGCGATACGTGCATCATGGCGATTGCCGCCGTCGCGTGGAACTCGGCGAGGAAGTCGCGGTCGGCCACGGCGTCCATGCTGTTGGGGCTGATCTCGCCGAAACCGAGGGACTCGGCTACGGCGTGGCGGTCGGTGGGATAGGGGACGCCGGCCAGCGCGCCGCTGCCCAGGGGCAACACGTCCATGCGGGCCGCGCAGTCGGTGAAGCGCCCGATGTCGCGCTGGAACATCTCGAAGTAGGCCAGCATGTGATGGGCGAACAGGACCGGCTGGGCGCGTTGCAGGTGGGTGTAGCCGGGCATCACCACGCCGGTGTGTCGCTCGGCCAGTTGCGCGAGCGCGCTCTGGACATTCCGCAGGCCTGCAACGGCGTCGGCGATGGCCTGGCGGGTGTACAGGCGCATATCCAGCGCTACTTGGTCGTTGCGGGAACGGCCCGTGTGCAGGCGACCGGCCGCCGGACCGATGAGGTCGGTAAGCCGCCGCTCGATGTTCATGTGCAGGTCTTCGAGGCTGGGGTCCCACGGGAAATCGCCGCGCTCGATCTCGTCCTGCACCTTGCCCAGGCCGGCGATGATGCGGTCGGCGTCGTCCCGCGTGATGATGCCCTGCTGCGCCAGCATGGCGGCGTGGGCCTTGGAGCCGGCGATGTCCTGGCGGTACAGCCGCCGGTCGTAGTGGATGGAAACGGTGTAGTCGGTGTGGCTGGTCATTGGGAGTTATCACCCTCACCCTGGCCCTCTCCCATCAAGGGAGAGGGGACATCAGGCGTCGAGGTAGGCGAAGCTGGCGGCCAGGTTGTCGAACACGTCGTCCGCCGACGGTATTTCCATCACGGCGGGGCCGTCGTAGGCTTTGCCCTCCAGGATCTTGCGCATGGCGAGGCAGTCCAGATCGCCGTCGTCAACGCTGCCGATGGCGACGCCGTCGCGGGCCTGCTTGAAGTGGACGATCTTGATGTAGTCGGTGGGCAGGTTCGCCAGTTCGTCCAGTGGGTGGCTGTCAGGATGACGGCGCAACTGGTTGGCAGGATCGGGGCACAGGCCAAGGTACTGGCCTTCCTCGCCGGTGAGTTGAGCGCGAGCTTCCCGCACCAGCAGGGCCATGGAACGCAGGGGCTGGCCGGAGTTTTCCATGGAGAAGATGACGCCCTGCCGGGCTGCCTCGCGCACCAGCGGAACGATGCGGCCGGCGGGTTCGGCAACGTCGGCGGCGGTTTCCCACGGGGTGTCGGACGCGCCGGGATCCACGGTGCGAAGGTGCGGATTGCCGCCGCCCACCAAGCGCGCCGCCTCTAACTGGGACTGATACAAGCCGACCTGGGGGTCAATGTCAGTGGTGATGCAGGGCAAAGCCACGGCCAGGTCGAAGGTGAGGTCGGGGAAACGGACCACCACGCCGGCCAGGGCATCCAGGTTAGGCCGCCAGGCGTCGCCCTCGCCGGACTCGGCGGATGCCAGACAGGTCTGGCGCAGTTCGATGTGGCGCGCACCTCGGGACTGGGCCTCGGCAATCAGGTCGCCCAGTTCGTTGTCGTCAAGGTGGTTGCGCCAGGAGTTGGTTATCGCGCCGTAGATCATGGTTGCCCTCCCGTTGTTGCGGCGTAGCGTCGGCGGAAACTATACCGCAGCCCAAGCGGACGCTCAACTGCGCTATGCTAGAATTAGCGCAAATTTCCGAAACCGGAGGCGGCAAGATGGCCGAACTGTACAGCGAACGATGCACCGCGTGCCGGCGGGATTCGCCGCACGTTACCGATGAAGAAATCGCCGTGCTGCACCCGTCGGTGATCGAATGGACGTTGATTGACGAGTCGGGGATTCCCAAGCTGGACCGGCAGTTCAAATTCCGCAACTTCGTGCAGGCCCTGGAATTCACGAACGCGCTGGGCGAACTGGCCGAGTCGGAGGGGCATCACCCGCGCCTGACCACCGAGTGGGGACGGGTCAGCGTGACCTGGTGGACGCACAAGATCCGCAACCTGCACCGCAACGACTTCATCATGGCGGCCAAGACCGACCAGCTATACGTCGAGCACGCGCCGGCGGAAGGGTAGGAATTGATGGATGCCGTTCCTGACATACCCGCCGCAACCTGGGAGAAGATGGATCGGGTTTTCGCCTCCTACCCGGAGCTGACAGAGGTAACTTTGTACGGCTCCAGGGCGACCGGCAAGGCAACGCCGCGCTCGGACTTCGACCTGGCCACCCACGGCATCACTGACCACTACCGGCTGGGACGGCTGGCGTTGGATTTGGAAGATTTGAACATACCGCAAACCTGCGACGTACAGGCTTACGAAAGCATCGGTTACGAGCCATTGAAGCAGCAGGTTGATGCGTTCGGGATAACGATTTACCAAAAAGGAGTGGAGAGATGACGAATGTTTGGTGCGTCCGAGCCGAGTACGGAAAGTACACCGACGCTTTCGTAACAGGCGGTTACATAGGCTTGGGCTGGATCCCTGACGTGGATTTGAGTCACATCAAGGATCGAAGCGAACTCTATCCCATCTACCAAAAGACATACCCTCAAGACACCAGCAATGTCGTGATAGGGCAACAAGTAGGCCAAATCGCTCGGTTTTTGCTGGACATCGGGGAAGGAGATTATGTAATCACTCCAACAGTGGATACGTCCACGCTACGGTATGGTAAAGTGGCGTCTGCTCCGTACTACGTAGAGTCAGTACCCGACGGTTGCCCTTACCGCCACCGACGCACTGTGGAGTGGGTGGATATTCCATTACACCGAGCCGGGTTCTCAATGCCTTTTCGTTACACACTGGGGGCAGCCATGACTGTATTCGCTATTTCGCATCGCGAGGAATTCTTGGATGCCATCGGATCGAGCGAAGCGTCGCAAAGTGCAGTCATTCCACAGTATAACTCCCATGGCATGGTGCTGGAGCAGTTGCTCCAGCTCGATAGTAAGGAGTTCGAAATCTTAGTAAGCCACTTGCTTGCTGCACTTGGGTTTCAAGGTCCCGAAGTCACTGGTCAATCTGGCGACGGTGGCGTTGACGTCACCGGGGAACTTGACGTATCTAATTTGGCGACCATTAGGCTTTTTGTGCAAGTCAAGCGTTACTCTCTTGGTACAAAAGTCGGCGCAAACATTGTTCGCCAACTGCGTCAATCTATACCTCACGGCGGGCAAGGTGCCTTTATCACTACAGCCGAATACCAAAGCGCAGCATCTGATGTAGCCTACGACCCAAACTTCCCGCGCATTGGGCTTATCAATGGCCATCAGCTAGTGGACTTACTGATAGAACACTGGGGTGCCATCCCGCCAGAATTTCGAGAAAAGCTTCGTCTCAAGCCCGGATTAGTACTGGCGTAACCACACCTTACTAAAGCATTCGGTAGGCACAACTTGATAGGAATACTCATTGATCTACAGCCCCAGCAGGAGCCACCACAAATGAGAGTTGTTTATTCGCTGAGATCGCGGGACTTTGACGGCGTGGCCGCCGAGGCGGCGTGGGCGGAGTCCATGGGCTACGACGGCGTTTCTACCAACGAGACGGCCCATGATTCGTTTCTGCCGTTGGCGGTGGCCGCAACGTCCACCAGCCGGGTTACGCTGGAAACCCACGTGGCCATCGCCTTTCCGCGCTCGCCCATGGTGGTGGCCTACACCTCCCGCGACTTGCAGGACGGCAGCGGCGGACGGTTCCGCCTGGGCCTAGGCACGCAGGTGAAGGGACACATCGAGCGGCGGTTCTCGACGCGCTGGACCGGCTCGGCCGGTTCCCGGCTGCGCGAGTACGTGCAGTCGCTGCGGGCCATCTGGAACTGCTGGGACACCGGCAGCAACCTGGAATACGACGGCGATTTCTACCAGTTCTCGTTGATGACGCCGTTCTTCAGCCCCGGCCCCAGCGAGTACAACCCGCCCGAGGTGTACACCGCCGCCGTGAACGGCTACAACTGCCTGGTGGCCGGCGAGGTCAGCGACGGGCTGATGCTGCACAGCCTCACATCGCCGGAGTACATCCGTCAGGTGGTGCAGCCCAACGTTGCGGAGGGCGCGCGGCGAGCAGGGCGCAACCCTGAGGACGTGAGCATCGTGGGCGGCGGGTTCATCGTGACCGGGCCCAACCAGGATGTGATCCGGGAGCAGGCCGAGGTGGTACGACGGCGCATATCCTTCTATTCGTCCACGCGGACCTATTTCCCCGTGCTGGAGTGCCACGGTTTCGAGGACATCGGCAAGGAACTGCACCGGCTGTCCAGGGAGGGCAAATGGGACGAGATGCCGGGCCTGGTGCCTGACGAGATGCTCCACGCATTTGCCACCATCGGCGAGTACGATGAAATTGCCGGCAAGTTCCGGGAGAAGTATGGCGACCTGGTGGACGAGATGCACTTCTCGTTTGATGCGCCCACCGACGCTGAGCAGGCGCAGTTGCAGCGCATCGTGCGGGATTTGCAGGAACTGTAGCGTCGGATTGAGCCGCTTTATAAACACGAAAGCGCAGAGACGCAAAGATTTTCTGGATTCCAGCTTTCGCTGGAATGACGGTCCTTCGGAAAGCTCAGAATGAGCAGGAATGATGGAGTGGATTCGGGAGCGTCAGAAATATCGGCTACGTCATGGCGCCCAGAGGCGTAGCGATGGCGGAAGTTCTGCGAGATGGATGGGGTCTATTGGAACGGCCCACGTGAGGTCGTGGCAGTGCCGGCCAAGAGCATGCGCAAGACCAGCGGCATCATGGCCAACGCGCTGCGGGCGGTGGCACAGACTACCCCCATCACTGACCGATTACGATTAGTCACTGACCGAATCTTGCTCCACTTCGTTAAGCGTCTTCCCAGAGGAGTTCTTCCAGTCGATACGCCCGTTGCTATTACTGCCTCGCATAGTGCTACTTGCAGCGGAAGGCGTGTCGAATGGGGTGTCTTTCGTCATTAGATAGTGAGTTTCCTGATCTTCTAGGATTCCTCTATTGATCAGATCTTCACGGCGTTTGGTTATAGTTGCGCTCGCCGAGGCAGCTTCGATCTTGGCGGCTTTGGATCTCGCCAGAACCACGAACTCCGAACCGTTGACGTATCCTGTCGCGTCAGCCGCTCTGTCACCGTTGCCAATGCGCAGATAGAACAGATTCAGGTCCTGCCCAAATTGGTTTGGCTGATTAGTCTCTGTGGTTGGCCCATCATCCGCAGCCTGTTTCTTTGTAGGCTGCGATTGCAACTCGGCGAAAAAGTTCGCACCTACCAACGGCAGGCACAATAATACGTCCTGCAAGAAACTCTCGGCGTCCGCCTTGTCTGCTTCCGGCAAATTAGGAGAGTTCGGGTTTTGGTCGTTCCGGAGGACGCAACGCCCTGCTTGGTTGGCCAGTGATACCAGCCGAGATTCGACGTAACGCGCGTGGGTTCCGGTCAGATTCCCGTCCTTGCTGGTAAATGCAACGGTATGTACCCAAAAGTCTCGATTCGAGTTGCTCATGTGGTTGAGGATTCTGTCGCTGACACTGTCGGACATACCGACATAGACCTGTGGCAACAATTCATCATCGTTGTGTCCCCAGAGAACGTAAACCCCGGGCCGCTGGAGTTCAGGACGTGATTTAGCTTTAGCAAAATTGGGCCGTGGGAATGCAAATCCCATGCCGGTCCAGTTGGATTTTTCTATGATGAATAAGTCGTCCGGCTGACCGGATGGTACGAAAATTCTTACAGAGTACGGCTGTGACGTAGTCATGGAACCTCGGTGAATTGCTTTGCGATTGCCACTGCTATGCCTAGCTGCCTTGGTGGTCAAGATCGTAACAAGTTAGCGTTCTAGGTTCAATAGCCGTACACCTTGCGTTTGTACTTCAAGTCAGTCAACGCGGCTCAATACCCGTATTGCCTCCGCTCATAACGTCTTTCGGCCATAGCTCTTTCTAAATTGCGCTCATTCAATTGGTGTAAATAGATCTGTACGCCGGAGACGGTATCCAGCAAGACAGGATAGTCGTAGGCTAGGGCGGCTGGTGGAAGGTCCCGGTAATCCCGGCCGACTGCGATGCAAGCGTAGGTAGGACGACCAGTGCACCGCTCCAAGAGCCGAGCATTAGCCACGGCGCGATCTACGCCACTTTGCTCGGCATAGAATGCGATTTCAACAGCGACGTAGCGGATATAGCCATCCTCGCCGGTGACCTCGAGCGCTAAGTCCATCTGCAAGAACCGGCGCACATCCTCCTCGGATAAGTCGCTTGTATCGGTGGCACGAACCAGCGTCGCCAACTCACTGAGGCGAAGGGCGCGCGCTTCATCGTAGCCAACGTCCGAAGCAACACGCAGGGCGTAAGTTTGTAACTCCTCCCGCGCAGCACTATAGCGCAGGTAGGTGACCGGATGACGGCCCCTTTCGAGTATGTCGTCGTCGGGAATTGTCATCAATCTCTCATTTCATCCATTACGAGCCAGACGGCAGGCTAACGGTTCAGCAGCCACCATTCGTCGGTGCCCAGGTTGAACTGGATGCGGCGGAAGCCCTCGGCGAAGGGGACCCCGCAGCGTTCGCCCTGAAGCCGGCAGCCCTCGGTCATTCGCTCCAAGCGCTGGGATGCGGTGCGCGCGCTGATCTGCGACGCGTGCTGGCTGAGGGCGGCGGCCTTCATAAGAATGTGCTGCTCGTTGATGGAGATGAAGGTGTCGGGCCGTTCGGAACCCCAGAGCAGGGCCTCCCGCACCTGGTGGGGCTCCAGGCCCTCGGCGGCAATCTGCTCGGGGAAGTCCAGCCAGCTCCAGGCGTAGGTGAATGCCGCGTCCAGGGCGGCCTGGCCGCTGTTGCGGTGGTCCCGGTGGGTGTGAGAAGTTACGCGATAGGGGTCGATTCCGAACACGACCTCCGGCTTGTGCCGACGGATCTGACGCACCACCTCGCCCCGGTACTTGTGAGTGTCCTCCAGCTCACCGTCGCCATACCGCAGAAACACCACTTCGGAAACTCCCAGGACCCTGGCGGCGTTCTGCTGCTCAATCTCACGGGTGGCCGCCAGCCCCTCCGGCGTGAAGGAACGGTCGCCGGTGCCCTTGTTGCCGTTGGTACACATCAGGATCACCACCTTGGTGCCCGACTGCGTGATCCACTTGGCCATGGTCGCGCCGCAGCCGCCCTCGGCGTCATCGGGATGGGGCGTTACCACCAGGGCGCAGCGTGGCGCCTGTTCCATCACGTAGGGTTCGGGAGCGTATTCCTGGTTGGGGTAGCCCCAGCCATCGATGCCATGGGGTCGGCTGGTCATGGTGAAACTCCGTTGGTTGTATGATAAGGGGTGCGAGGGCAACCACGAGGGTTGCCCCTACGTGGATGGAGCGTAGCGAGCGTTAGTTTGGGCAATGGGTAGGGGCGAATGACTATTCGCCCCCGCTAGGTTCTGGATTCCGGTGAGTGCAAAGGCTACGAGATTGCCGCGTCGCTATCGCTCCTCGCAATGACAGGCTGGATTAGCCGCCCATGTGGAAGACGACCATTTTGAGTTCGGACATTTCCTCGATGGCGTAGGCGGGGCCTTCCTTGCCCATGCCGCTGTCCTTGAGGCCGCCGTAGGGCATGACGTCGGCGCGCCACTGGGGCGAGGAGTTGATGTGCAGGTTGCCCGAGTGGACTTCCTGGGCGAACTTCATGGCCCAATCGACGTTCTGGGTGAAGATGCCGGCGGAGAGGCCGAAGCGGGTGTCGTTGGCCTTGGCGATGGCGTCGTCGATGTCGTCGAAGGCGCTGACGGCGACGGCGGGGCCGAAGAGTTCCTCGCGGGAGATGAGCATCTCGGGGCGAGCGTCGGCGACGACGGTGGCGGTGTGCATGGTGCCTTCGCGTCCACCGCCGGCGATGACGCGGGCGCCCTGGCCCACGGCCTCAGCGATCCAGCTTTCGACGCGCTCGGCGTCGGTCTGGCGGATCATGGGGCCCATCTTGACGTCCTCGTCGAAGGGGTTGCCCACGCTGAATTCCTGGGTGGGCTTGACCAGCGCGTCGAGCAGGTCGGCGTAGATGGTGCGGGCGGCGAAGACGCGCTGAGTGGAGATGCAGACCTGGCCGGCGTTGGCGAAGCCGCTGGCGACAGTGGCGGCGGCGACCTTCTCAATGTCGGCGTCGGACATGATGATAAGCGGGCTGTTGGAGCCCAGCTCCATGGTGACCTTCTTGATGCCAGCGTTGCGGCAGATCTGGTCGCCGACTTCCATGCTGCCGGTGAAGGTGATCTTGCGCACGTCGGGCGAGCCGGTGATGGCGTCGCCGATCTCCGCGCCGGAGCCGGTGATGGTCTGGATGGCCTCTTCCGGCAGGCCGGCTTCGAGCAGGATCTCGGTGAGTTTGAGGGCGGACAATGGGGTGTCGCCGGCGGGCTTGAGGATGACGGCGTTGCCGGCGGCGAGCGCGGGCCCGACCTTGTGGCAGACGAGGTTCAGCGGGAAGTTGAAGGGGGCGATGGCGGCGACGATGCCCACGGGCACGCGGATGGTGAAACCGAACTGGCTGACGACGCCGGGGGCGGCGTCCAGCGGGACGGTTTCGCCGTGGAGCCGCTTGGCTTCCTCGGCGGAGAGGGTAATGGTCTGGATGGCGCGCTGGACTTCGCCGCGGCCCTCGGCGATGACCTTGCCTTCCTCGCGGGTAATGGTCTCGGCGAGATCATCGGCGCGTTCGTCCATGAGGTCGGCGGCGCGCTTGAGGATGGAATAGCGGCGATGAGCCGGTAGCTTGGCCATCACGGCGGCGCCACGGACGGCGCTGGCGATGGCGGCTTCGACATCGGCGGCAGTGCCACGCGGGACGGTGTCGAAGGCGCTCTGGTCGAAGGGATTGATGACGGGCATCTTGGCATCGCGGTCAACCCACTGGCCGCAAATGTACATCTTCATGGTGAGGTCTCCTTGTGCGGTTTCCGGAACGAACCGGAGAGGGAACGTCGCGTAACCGCGACGTCATGCAGCAGAAATTGTACTACGGGATCTGAACAGTTGCGATGACTTTGTGATGTTGACCGGCAAGGGAAGCGTTGATACTATCCTGCCAGTTTATTTGCCCTGCGCGATACAAAAGGAAAGTCTATGCGCTCATTGTCAATATCCGTTCGGTTCCTGATGGTCTCCATGGTGGCGGTTTTCGTGGCCTTGCTGACCATGGCGTGCACCCAGGAGGAGACTCCGACGCTGCGGGTTGGCGGCATACCCGACCAGGACGCCCAACGCCTGGCGCGGCGCTATGAAATTTTCGCCGATTACCTGTCGAAAGAACTGGATGTTCCGGTGGAATACGTTCCGAGCGTGTCCTATTCGGCAGTGGTGACGGCGTTCAGCCAGAACGACGTGCAGCTGGCGTTCTTCGGCGCGCTGACCGGGGTGCAGGCCCGGATGCAGAACCCCGGGGCCCGGGCTATCGTCCAGCGGGCCCACGATGCCGAGTTTCACTCCAAGTACGTCGTGCGGGGAGGCGACGAGTTCGCTGACCTGAACAGTCTGGATGATCTGGTTGGCAAGACCGGCGACCTGACCATCACCTTCGGCAGTGAGAGCTCTACCTCCGGCCATCTGATGCCGCGGTATTTCCTGGGCGAGGCTGGTATTAACGTCGCCGACGATTTCCGCACACCACCGGGATTTTCCGGTTCTCACGACAAAACCTGGCAGTTGGTGGCGGCCGGTTCCTACGATGTGGGCGCGCTGGCCGAGGACGTGTGGGAGCGAGCAGTGACGGAGGGCAATGCCGACCCCGCCCAGGTGCGCGAGCTGGACACCACACCCAACTATTTCAACTACAACTGGACGGCGCGGGCGGATTTGGACGAAGTGTACGGCGACGGATTCACCGACCGGGTGCAGGCAGCCCTGCTGGCGCTCAATACGCAAGAGCACGGCGAGATTCTGGAACTGTTCAGCACCGAACAGTTCATCCCCACGGAGAACGCAAACTACCAGGCGATTGAGAGCGTGGCCAGGGAACTGGACATAATTCAATGACTGAAACTGGTGTCCGCCTGCGGCGGGCCGATGAGCAGTTTGGTGTAGCCAAGCCGCTGGTAGCGATTGATAGCGCGTCAAAGGTTTATGGAACGAACCGGGGCCTTGCGCCGCTGAGCCTGGCCATCCACGCCGGCGAGCGGGTGGCGCTGGTCGGCCCCTCAGGAAGCGGCAAGACCACGCTGCTGCGTCTGCTGTCCGGCGCCCTGGTGCCAGACGAGGGTGCGCACACCGTATCGATTAACGGCAAGTCTCCCGCCGGCCTGAAACCCGGTAGCGAACTGGCCTCGTTGGTGGGCATCGTGAGCCAGCGTTTTGATTTGGTGCCTCATTTGCCGGTGCTGCACAACGTGTTGGCCGGACGGTTAGGCCACTGGAGTCTCGCACGCTCGATACTTTCGCTGGTCTGGCCCATGGAGCGCCGCGCCGCGCAACAGGCGTTGGCGCGGGTAGGCATCGCGGACAAGATCAACGAGCGGCCAGGACATCTTTCCGGCGGCGAGCAGCAGCGGGTTGCCATCGCACGCATGATGATGCAGTCGCCGCTGGTGATTCTCGCTGACGAACCCGTGGCGTCGCTGGATCCGGCGCGGGCCGAGGAAGTGATGGAGTTGCTGGTGGGGCTGGTTGCCTGGAACGGCGATGGTGAGGACAGCCGGCGCGCCCTGGTCGCGAGCCTGCATACCGCGTCGCTCATCCGCCGGCATTTCACGCGGGTGATCGGCCTGCGCGAGAGCCGCGTGCAATTCGACCTGCCGGCGAGCGAACTCAATGACGCCGTGCTGGATGAGTTGTACGACCTGAGGGATGATACGGACGACATCGAACCGCTGGCGGGGTTGGCGGCGCGGGACGGGTAATGCAACGCTGCGTGCTATGATTGCCGGGAGCAGGACGAACGGAGGCGAAAGCGATGACGACGGACGATAAAATCCAATACGATACCCTCTCCGAAGAAGAGAAGATGCGCTGGTACGAAGAGAAGAAGCGCAAAGCGGAAAAAATCTACGAAGCGGAAATCCGCCATCTGATTGGGCCAGAGGACGAGGACAAGTACGTGAAAATCGACATCCTCACCGGAGACTACGAAATCCACGAAAACCAGGCTACCGCTGGGAGCAAGTTGCGTACACGTCGCCCTGACGCGGTGATTCACACCATGCACCGGCACAAGACCCACGTCATACGTTTCCGAGGTCCCATACGCCGAGCGAAGGCAGCAGAGTAATGCAATATGGCATTGTCAACGATGCCCTGGAAGGCTGGCTAACTCTTACCGTCCTTGGTGATGATGACACCGGCGAGCATTTTTTGGCATGGCCGGCTCCGTGAGGTTGACGTGGTGAGCCTGGAGACTGACAACCTCATCGGGATGGGACTGCTACAGGGCAGTAACGTCAACATTGACGCCATTCCCGGCGGCAGCGTGACCATCACCGAACTATCCGCCGCGCCTTGACCGGAGCGGTGTTTTGCGACCACCGACGCGGCTGCAAACTTGGCTCACCGGACCGCGCCTGCTGACGCTGGGGATAGTGTTCGCGCTGGCCTGGAGCCTGTCGCGGGTGGATTGGCAGCAGCCCATCGCGCATACCGGAGGCGGCGCGGCGGCGTTGAAGGTGCTGCTGGCCCTGTTCCCGCCGGAGCTGTCGCCGGAGTTTCTGCGCATCTGCGTGGTAGCAAGCTGGCACACGCTGGCCTACGCCGTGGCGGGAATGTCGCTGGCGGTGGCGCTTGGGCTGCCCCTGGGCGTGTTGGCGTCGGGAGTGTTGGCGCCATCGACGGACGGAGTGGGAGCGCGGCGCTGGTCCATGATGGTATCGGTGCGGTTCCTGCTGGCGGCGATGCGGTCGGTGCATGAGCTGGTGTGGGCGCTGTTGTTCGTTGCGGCGGTCGGGTTATCTCCGATGGCGGCGATCCTGGCCATGGCCATCCCCTACGCCGGAATCCTGGGGCGCATCTACGCGGAACAGTTGCAGGATGTTCCTGCCGAGCCGGTAGCCGCGCTGCGCACCACCGGAGCGTCACCGGTGCGGGTATTGCTGTACGGCTACATCCCGATGGCGCTGCCCGACCTGCTGAGTTATACCTTCTACCGGCTGGAATGCGGCATCCGCGCCGCCGCCATCATGAGTTTCGTCGGCATTGACGGCATCGGTTTTCAGATTGAGCTGTCGTTGGCCGACCTGCTGTTCCGGCAGGTTTGGACGCTGCTGATTTTCCTGGTGGGGCTGGTGGTGGTGGTTGACTGGTGGAGCAGCCGCGTGCGTCGGAGCATGGCGTACTGATGGAACGGGTCGGTTTCGAGCAATCTCGCGCTGCGGACGGACCGCGCTCGCGCGTCAACGTGCTGCGCTGGTCGGCGTATGTGGCGGTCGTCCTTGCCGTAGCGTCGTGGGCTTTCATCGTGCTGGACGGGAACAGCGGATTCGGGGACCTGTTCCGGGAGCGTACTTGGCAGAACGCGGGCCAGTTCGTGGCCAGCCTGGCTGGAAAGGGATCGGAAGGTCCGTCGCCGTTTGTCCAGGCGGCGCGATGGCGCGAAACGGGCCAACTGGCGTTGAACACGCTGGCCATGTCGGTGCTGGCAATGGGTATCGCCGGCGTGGGCGCGTTGGCGCTGCTGATGCCGGGGGCGCGCAACGTCAGCGACGGCACGTTGGGCGGCGCGCCGTCCCGCACGGGCGCGGTGGTGTACGCGGCGGTGCGGGTTTTCTACACGCTGACGCGAGCCGTACCGGAACTGGTGTGGGCGATGCTGATCGTGTTCTTCCTGTCTCCGGGCATCATCCCCGGAGCGTTGGCGTTGGGCATCCACAACTTGGGTATCGTGGGTCGGTTGACTTCTGAGGTGGTGGAGAACCTGGACCCGGCGCCGGCGCGGGCGTTGCGGGCGGCGGGCGCGTCCAGCCCCAAGGTGCTGCTGTACGGCGTCTTCCCCCAGGCGCTGCCGATGTTCGTGACCTTCCTGATGTACCGCTGGGAGGTGGTGATCCGCACCACGGTGGTGGTGGGATTCCTCAACGCCGGCGGGTTGGGCCGAGAGTTCCGGCTGCGCATGTCCTGGTTCCACTACGACGACGTTGGGCTGCTGTTGGTGTGGTACCTGCTGCTGGTGATCGCCGTGGATGTGCTGAGCGCGCAGCTACGCCGGCGGGTGCGGTGGGACTAGCGACGCTGCCGTGGTCGCCGTTACCTGTCCTGGCCGTAGATCTCGGTATCTGGGTGGTACTGGAACCAGCCGAACCAGAATGACGTGATGCTGGGGATGCGAGGCAACCGACGCTCAGGGTTGGCGTCGGCTATCAGTCCCTCCTCAGTGACCATCCACCGCGCGCCATTGTCATCCAGCAGGGTGGTCGGAGGCAGGTCGGTATCATCGTCGTCTGCCGGCGCGAAGGTCAGTTCTCCGCGCTCGTAGATGCGGCCGGCGCGGGATTCGGGGGATGCCACTACCACCACGTTCATCCCGCCCACCGTGTCGTTGACCAGGCGGGCCGCCTGCAAGTCCTGCACCGTGTAGGCTTTGGCGGATTCGCCGATGGACAGGCCGACCACAACGGTTTTCGGCTCGAAGGTCTCATCGCGGAGCCACACCGGGAACATCACCTCATCGGAGGTGAAGTAGTTGTAGTAGATGGCGAGGGGGTTGTCCTCGGGGACGTAGAACTCGGCGGGATAGACGCCGGTGTCCTGCGCCAGGACCGTGGTGTCGGGATGCTCGTCCCACCATTCTCCCCACGTGGTGACCACCGAGGGGAAGAAGGGCTGGCGGATGCCCGAATCGGCCAACGGGCCGATCACCGGCTCGCCGATGAACTGGTTCCACAGGGAGCGCGTGGCCCGGTCGTACATCACCTTGTTGCTGCGGTAGAGCAGGCCGGAGGTGCCGAAGGTGGTTGGCTCGCCGTTGACGATGCCGGAATACACGATTCCGGTGCCGCAGAGGGTTCAATACACCAGCGAGATGGGTTCGCCACCCAGGGTGTCGTTGGCCAACTCATGGGCGTTCATCACGCGGAGGGGGTAGGCGCGATGCTCGCCGTTGATGGATACGCCAAACACCCGGTCATCGGGCCAGAGGTAGGTGGCCTGCTCGGGCGGGACGTGCGGGGGGTGTTCCAGCGGCGGGATGCCATCCACCTGGACGCCGCCCCAGACGACCTCGGTGAGGTTGACGCGGGAATGCGCGATGCCGGGTTCCAGCAGGGCGGCCATATCAGGATCGATCACCGCCAGCGCGTTCACTTTCCAGCGTCCGTAGTCGGACGGCGGCGCGTATTCCTCCTCCCGCGCGCCGACGAACTCACGCCAGCGGCGGCGGTCGAAGTCGAAGTCCTGGCCAGTCAGCTCGGTGAGGGTGTCCAGGCCGGCACGAGCGACGTCCAGGTTGAGGAACTTGAGCGCCTCCAGGATGACATAAACCTGGGACTTGTCGTTGTGGAATACGGTGTCTTCCAGCGCGGCCAGGGAATCGCCGGTATCGTGTCCCAGACCGTCCCAGATGCCGTACATGGTGCGGTTGGGGTCGTAGGGTTGCTGGGAATAGGGAGTGGCCGGCGCCTGGATGCCAGGCGTTGCGGTCGCGCCGGATGGGGTGGATGCAAGAGCAAGAGCGTTGGTGGCCGGCGGGGGCTGGGTGAGGGGAGCGGAGGATGGGGCGGCCGGCGTCGGCTGGGCGCAGGCCAAAATTAATGCCGTTAAGCCGAGGGTGGCGGCGAGGAGGACGACGCGGCGGGATGAAAGCAGCATTGCGCGCGCTGAAAAGGAGAGGCGGTAAAAATCGTCAGAATCGGGATTTGGGGGATTTTAGGATTGGCAAGATTGGAGGTTGCGGCGCAGGAACGACGGCAATCCTGACAGCACGGGAATTCGGTGGATGTTGACTCTAACGATGGCCTCAACCCGATACGTCAAGGCCGTTTTCTTGCGCGTTGAACAGTAGAGCCAGCGCGGGCCTGAGCACTTGCGTCAGCCCGCTGAAATCAATGCGCATCAATGGATCGAGGTCCAAGAAATCAGCGACGAACCGGTCCAACCCGATTAATGCCGGCCCGTATTCCTGCTGCTGGACCTTATCAAGAACGTCTTTACGGAATTGTGGGGCCATTCCGGTTCCGTTCAGGCTGTCAAAATCCAACAGCTCTGCCGCGTACCTGACGGCTTCGGATTCGGAAAGTTGCTGGCATCTGATTATGGCGTCAATAGCCGCTTGCAATTAGACACTCTCGTCTATTGGTATTCCAAGTTTAACCATGACGCGCTTAAGTTCCTTTGTGGCGTCGCGCAACTCATTTTCTCTGCGCTCGCGCTCGCGCATTTCCTCAGGCGTGAGGATTTTCGACAGTGGGACTCTTTTCCTGGTAGCCATGACGCACCTCCCGCTGACGGATTGATTGTAACCTAGCACGGGGTCGGAAACACTGTCAAATTGAAGGCCGGCGCGATGATCCCACGAGTCCCTAGTCGAACTGGTAGGGGTAGATCACCTGGACGACGCGGCCGTCGCGGAGGGCCTCGAAGTAGCTGTGCGCTACGCCGGGCTGCTGGAGCCAACGCCGGACAAAGTAAGCGCAGAGGTTGACCAACTGGGCGCCGACGCAGGTTTCCGATGGCGCGACAATCAGATCGTCGTACATGGACGGCGATACGGTGTCCGATTCTTCGCTCAGGAACTCGGTCAACGCCGCGGCGATGGACGGCGATTCGGAGCCGGCCAACAGCATCGCATAGTCGCGGACGTCCCAGACCGATTGCATGATGTCGTCCGGGTTCATCTGCGCCATCACGTTCTCGTCCAGGAACATGGTGAGCGCCAGCAGAAACCGGCTGAAGGCGAGGCGGGAAGGGTCGGTATCTCCGTAGAGGGAGTTGCCCTCGGTGGACGTGGCAGCGGCGTACTCGCCCTTGTTGATGTAGGAAACAATCAGCGGAGTTTCCCGACGGATGAGGATGTCCAGACAATCCTGGATCAGCTCGGCGCGCTGCGCTGGCCGCCAGGCGCGGAACGGGCCGGTGCCTTGATAGACGTGCCGGGGATTGATTTCGGCGGGAACGCCGTCCGAACCGGGAGGGCTGCCGAAATGCCGGCGGACCAGCGCGTCGTACTCGCCGCACATCGATATGTACTGATTTTCCTGAACCAGGAGGCCGGCGTGGATATGGTGCGGTTGGTTGGGGTCGTTGGCGCTGGCGCCGGTGAGTCCGGACTCGCTGAGGAAAACCATGTACATATTGGGCCTCCTGGGGCCGTTGCAGGATAATGGTAGGGGCGGGTTTGAAACCCGCCCCGGCAAGTCAGTATCCGAGCGTCAGGATGAGACGGTGCGGAAGTCCACGTGCAGCACGTCTCCGGTGCGAGGGTCCCATTGGATTTCCGACGCCTCGGCGGTGTACGCGCCGGATTCGCCGGCGATGCTGACGTTCAGGGGCTGGCCGTATTCTCCGCCGGCCTGGCTGATGGCGCGCAACACGGCGCGGACCTCGCACTGCAGGGCGCGTGGTTCAATGTCTCGCCCGTAGAGATGGACGGGCACGATGCCGGCGCGACGCAGGGCTTTCACCTTTTTGCCCAACGTCTCGCGGGGTTCAAGTTCGAGGGAAACCGCCTGGGTGGTCATTGTGTCGGGAACTCCTGGATGCGGGTAGCTTGAGCGGGCCGCATGGCTCGCATCATGGGCGCATATCATAGCACATGACTCTCGTTTTCTACCTTTGATCGTGTCCTACTGTGGATCCGGTGTCCAGTTCGTTCACGATGGCCGTCGTCAGGGCGCTCACCGCGCAGACGCGGGCCAGCAGGTTGATGACACGCTCCTTGTGGTCGGCAAAGCGGTAGGTGTTGAACCGCTCGGCGATGGTAGGGTCCCGGGGCTTGCGCTCCTTGTACTGGTCCAGCACCCACTCCAGCGCGGAGCGGCTGCCCAGGCGGTACTCCCACGCTTCGGGGGGTACGCCGGACAGCGTAGTTTGCTCGTCCAGGATAATCAGGTTGCGTTCCTTGTCCGCTCGCAGAATCACTTTGCCCGCTCGTCCTGAGCCTGTCGAAGGACCCGCCTCCACCCGCTCCAACGGCCACGGCTCCGCCGTCTCGAACCCCAGGTGCAAGTCCAGCAACTCCCGCCCCTTGCCGGCCCACCATGCAAAATCTTCCTGGAAATAGACGCGGGGGAACTCGCGGCGCAGGTCAACCTCGTACTGCTGGCGGTAGGCCGGGTCGTGCAGCATGGCGTAGGTGTAGGCGAACACGTCCTCGGCGCTGATGCCATCGTCGCCGTAATGTTCGCGGAATTGTTGGAGGCCCCACTCGGTGATGTTGCTGACCCGCTCGCCGTCCGCCGTGTAGCGGTAGAGGGGGAGACAGTCTGAATCTCCGGTCAGATGGTAATCAGGAAGAAGACTAGTGGCCAATACGTAGAAGTCCTTGCCATTGCGGCAAACGCAAATTAGTTCGTTTTCTGCCTCGACACCATGTGGAAAGACATTTGGCATTTGGTACCGTCTATGCGAAATGATAGGAGCGTAGTACGTACTTTTGACTACGAACGGACGATAGTGACTATTTACGATATTCCCCAATTCCACGGAGATCTGGTCGCCGCGGGTTAGGTGGTTCGTCAACTCGCTCGTCCACTTGATGGTCTTATCAACCCAAGCTCCAATTGGCTCAGTAGGTGATTCCCTGGAGTACCTTTGCATTTCCTGCTGGTAAACGTTGGAAAAGAACTGAACCTTTTCCAAAAGCCGATCCTCATCGAAATCGTAGACCCATCCGTCGCGGGCTGTTACTACTCCCAGCGAGTTTAGCCCGAATACTGCCTGCTCATCAGCGGCGGTTTTAGCCAGCTTGGTTTCCCGGTTTGCTAGAGGCATCAATTGCTCAAAGTCATTGTTGGACTGTTCGAGCCAGTAAGATTTGGCGTCGGGAACAATCTCAGCAAATTCAAGGCGGTCAATTGCGTTACCCTTGACGTAATCGACTTTATCGGGTGATTTGGCGTAGTCATCAACGACGTTGTAATAGACTTTGAACCCGTCCTTACCCTTCCTCCGCACCAAAAAGTAGATTGCGACGCCGACTCGGATTTTGTCGTCAAAGACGTTGCCGCCCTCTTGCCGCCGGCGTTCGCCGCTGGTGCGGGCGTTGCCCTTCAGGTCAACTGCCCATAACTCGTTGAACTCCTCGGCTACCACTTTACGGAATCCGTCATCCTGTCGGGCGTCCAGAAAGGCGCTGTTGCTGACGAAACCGATAATCCCGTCATCCGCAAGTCGGTCGCTGGCCCAGCGGATGAACCGTTTGTACATATCGTACTGCTTGGTCTTCTGCGCGGTGCTGGCGGCGATGTAAGTTTCGCGGATGCGGCGGTCAATGTCGGGATACTCCCGGTTCCTGTTGTTGTCGTTTTCGTTCTGCTGGTTGGCGTTGTACGGCGGGTTGCCGATGATGACGCTGATGGGCCGCTCGTTCTGCTCTTGCACGCGAATCCAGTTTTCTTCGGAGACGCCGCCCAGGTTGAGCGCCGTCTGCCGCTGCACCGCCGCGCCGCTGGCGCCCTGCCAGTCCATGTTGTCCAGCGTATCGACAAAGCACAGGTTGGGGAACTCCAGATATTCGCCGGTCAGTTCCTTGTAGGTGTACTCAACGTTGAGGTTGGCGATGTAGTAGGGGAGGATTTCCACTTCGTTGGCGTGGATTTCGTGGCGGTACTTGTACTCCAGCCGGTGGGCCGGCAGGTGGCTCAGCAGGTTGGTGATGAAGGTGCCCGTGCCGGTGGCGGGGTCCAGGATGTTCACGTTCTCGTCGGCCAGCGTTTTGCCGAAGTGTTTTTGCAGCAGGTGGTCGGCGCCGCGAATGATGAAATCGACGACCTCGTTGGGGGTATAGACCACGCCCAGGCGGTCAGCGGCGCCGGGGTTGTAAGCCTGGTAGAAATCTTCGTAGATGCCCTTCAGGAACTGCTGTTTCTCGCCGTACTCGGCGATGTCGTCAGCGGCGCGGCCAATTGCGCCGTAGTAGGCGCGCAGCCGGTCCACGGCCTGGCGGCGCACGTTGCCGGTGAAGAAGGTGCTTTCCAGGGCGTCCAGCTGGCGGGCGACGTTGTTCTCGCGGTGGAACTGGTCTTCGGCGAAAACCCGCAGGAAAATGTCCTTGGTGAGGATGTGCTGAATCAGCATCTCCCGCACGTTGTCGTTGGTCACCGACGGGCTGATGGACTGGTGGCACAGTTGGAGGAAAAGCTGCGCGGCTTCCTGGTACTGCGGGTTGCCGGCCTCGGCGTCGATGATGGTTTCCCGCAGGTTCGCCAGCACGGCGGGCAGGTCGTCCCGGAACTGTTGCCGGGCCGCGCGGAACTCCTGGATCTCGGGCAGCTCGTAGTCCAGGAACCGGCGGATCAGCCGATCCAGGCCGGCCGGGTCGGTCATGTCCACCCGCATGGCTTCCCGACGGTCCTGGAACAGGACGGCGGTGCGCGAGTCCTCAAAGAGGATGTTGTCGCTGGGATAGCCCTGGGCGAGCTTGTGCTGGATTTCCCGGTCAAGGTCGTCGTGGGTGTCCTTGGCTTCCCACAGGCCGCGGGTCATGCGCAGGGAGTCCCGCACCGTGCCGTCGGGCTTGTTGCTGCGGTCGGCCCGCAGTTCCGGCACCAGCGCCAGCCGCTCCGAGTGGTCGGCGCAGTAGGCGGCCAGGCAGTTCTGGAACGCCGGCCGGATGTTTTCCTCGTTGTCGGCGCCGCCGAACTCGATCAGCTTGGCGAGTTCGCGGTGGTAGCGGTTGATGTGGGGGTACGTGGGCATTGCAACCAATTCTACCCGAACGACCCGGCTCCCGCACCAACGCGGATTGACAGATTTGATACGTATGTTCCATAATGCCGCCGGACTCAACGCCCCCGGAACATACTGAGCATGACCACCGCGACAACCACCGCCGGCGCAATCGTGCCCGAACCCGAAACCGAGCCGCGCATCGCCATCTGGTCCCTGTCGGCCCGCGTCATCGAGGCCTACTTCGTGATATTCTTGCTCCAGTACGCCCCGGGCGTGGCGTTGGAGGCGTACACGCAGTGGCAGCAGCCTGCTGACGGCACCCTGGCCATGGCGCGGACGGCGGTGTCCATTGTCAAAGCCTCGGGGCCCATCGGCATCGGTTCCGCAACCAATGCCCTGGCAATCGCAATGATAGTGGAGGGAGTAATGGTACTAGCCAAGATAATCAGCATGCATCAGCGGGAGGAAGGTTTCCGCCAGGGTGTCAAGCAAGGCGTCCAGCAGGGCATCGAACAGGAGCGCCAGAGGCGCCAGCGGCTCAACAAGACGCGCAAACAGCGCAACGCCAAGTTGCGCGCCCTGGCCGAGCAGTACGGTATTCCCGAAGCAGAGCTGCCCCTTGAGGACGTGGATGTGGACGATGATCTTGTCTGAAAAGGAGACGCGCGATGGTTTTTGAAATGGGACTCAACAGCTTACCCCACATCACGCCTCAACGCCCTGCTCAAATGACTGGAAATGAGCGGAAATGAGCGGGATTTCCCAAAAATCGCCGCCATCCCCAATCCTGCCAATCACATAATCACAGTTCAAACAACCAACCCCGAGGCAACCCACCGGCCCGGCAGGGCTATCGCATATGAAATTACAATGGCGTCACTCCGGCTTTCGCCGGAGTCCAAAGCCTGTAAATGGCTTGATATTTACAAGGAAATAGCTGTTTCGGTCACTGGATACCGGCTTTCGCCGGTATGACGGCGCTAAAACCGTTCATATGCGATAGCCCTGCACCCGCCCGCCTACCGCGTAGCCGGGCCGGTAAGGGGGTGCTAGAATGTTGAATCGCAGCAAACCGGGTTGGGAGTGTATTGTCATGAGTACGTCGTCATCATCAGCATCGCGTCGCAAGCGCGTCTATACCAAGTACGGAGACCAGGGCGAGACCAGCCTGCTCTACGGCGGGCGGGTATCCAAGGCCAGCCCGCACACCGAGGCCTACGGCATCACGGATGAGGCGGTCAGCCTGATGGGGCTGGCCCGCGCCCTCACCGACGACGACAAGGTGAAGAACATCCTGCGCGACCTGCAACGGGAGCTATTCACCGTGGCCGCCGAGCTGGCGACCGACCCCGAGAAGTACGACCTCTTTCACCAGCACTTCAAGCCCGTGACCGAGGAGATGGTGGACAACCTGGAAGAGACCATCGACGAGCTGGAAACCCACTTCCAGATGCCCCAGGTGTTCATCCTGCCGGGTGGCACTCCGTCATCGTCGGCCATGGACTCGGCGCGCACCGTGATTCGCACGGCGGAGCGGCGGGTGGTCGCGCTCTCGGAGGTCGGCGGCCTTACCAATCCGCTGATCCTGGCCTACCTGAACCGCCTGGGCGACCTGCTCTTCGTGCTGGCCCGCTACCACGACCGCGACATCCCCATCGAGCGGGCCACCGGCGACCGGGTCTGAACACGCGATGACCGCATCCGAAAGTCCTGCCATCGTCATCATCGACTATGAATCGGGGAACCTGCGCAGCGTATCCCGCGCCGTGGAGCGCGCCGGCGTAACCCCACGGGTGACCTCCGACCCCGCCGAGGTCGCCGCTGCCGACGGTCTCATCGTGCCCGGCCAGGGTTCCGGCCCCTCGGCCATGCGCGCCCTGCAAGCCCGCGGACTGGTGCGCCCGCTGCTGGACTACATCGCCAGCGGCCGCCCCTACCTCGGCGTCTGTCTGGGCCTGCAACTGCTGCTGGACGCCACCGACGAGGGCGACGCCGATTGCCTGGGCCTGGCTCCCGGTCGCGTGCGGCGGCTGCCCGACGGCCTCAAGGTTCCCCACATGGGCTGGAACACGGTGCGGTTCCAGCGCGAGCATCCGCTGTGGGACGGCATCCCCCAGGACAGCCACTTCTACTTCGTGCACAGCTACTACGCCGACCCGGCGGAGCGGGACTACGTGGCGGGCCTCACCGAGTACGGCGTTGAGTTTTGCAGCATCTACGCCCGCGACAACGTGGTGGCGACCCAGTTCCACCCGGAGAAGAGCGGCGACAACGGCCTGCGGATTTACGCCAACTTCGTGGGGCAGGTGAGAGCAAACCGCTGATTACGGCCAGGAGGGTTGGATATGTCAAAGCGGCCGATTGACGACCAAATGATGAAGGACTACGAGCGAGGCAAAGAGCTTTACGAGACGAAAATCAAGCCCCTGGTGGACCCTCAGGAGAAGGGCAAACTCCTGGTACTGGACATCACGACAGAGGATTATGTTATCGGACGTGACCTCGGTTACATCACCCAGGAACTGCGGCAACGGCGGCCCGATGCCATTATTCACACCGTCAGGATTGGCTATCCGACTGTGTACAAAATTCCCAGAATACGGTAGAGGAGCAGGGCCGGCTATGACAAGCGGTTGGATCAGCGACAATTGGGAGCTGGTGATGCCGATGCGGATACTTGATGCTAACGATCACGTTCACCGCATGGAAGCGCACATCGACACCGGCTTCAATGGCGAGTTCACCCTCCCGCATGATTTCATTAAATTGCTCGGCCTTGAGCCGGCGCAATCGATGGCCCTCACGATGGCAAACGGCGAGATGGAAACGTTCCCGACGTTTCTTGGGGTCATGCTTTGGCAAGGCCACCGTCGTGAGGTTCGCATCATCGAGTCCGAAGGCGTACCGCTGATCGGTACGGAGTTGTTGTGGGGCAGTCTGCTCACGGCTGAGATGACCGACAACGGCGCGGTTACCATTGGGCCGCTGCCGGCTGGAGTATCTGGATAGACCCATGGAGATCATTCCGGCGATTGACCTGCGCGGCGGCAACTGCGTCCGTCTGTACCAGGGCGACTACGAGCAGGAGACGGTGTTCTCTGATGACCCGCTGGGCGTCGCCGAACGTTGGCAGGCGGAGGGCGGCCAGCGCCTGCACATCGTTGACCTGGACGGCGCGCATTCCGGCAATCCGGCTAACCTGGCGGCCATCACCGCCATCACCCAAACGCTGACCATTCCGGTGCAGGTGGGCGGCGGCATCCGCAGCGCGGACACGGCGGCCGGCCTGTTCGACGCAGGGGCGGCCCGTGTCGTCGTAGGAACCGCCGCCGTAACGAATCCCGAACTGGTGGAGGAGTTGTGCCGTCGGTTCGGCAGCGAGCGGGTAGTGGTCGCGCTGGACGCCCGCGACGGCCTGGTGGCGACCCACGGCTGGACGGAAACGTCGGAGACCACCGCGACGGAACTGGCGCGGCGCATGGCCGACCTGGGCGTGGTGCGACTGCTGTACACCGACATCTCGCGGGACGGGACGCTGGAGGAACCGAACTATGACGCTACGGCGGCGCTGGTGCGGGACAGTGGCCTGGCCGTGCTCTCGGCCGGCGGCGTCGGCGCGGCGGCGCATGTGGCGAAGTTGGTGCCCACGGGGGCGGAGGCGGCGATCATTGGGCGGGCGTTGTACACGGGGGATATTACGATAGCTGAGGCGGTGGCGGCGGCGCATCCTTCGACAGGCTCGGGATGAGCGGAGGGAGTTCGGATGGTGGTTCGACAGGCTCACCACGAGCGGAAATTAGAAGGGTAGGAGCGGGATTCAGCAGGTATGGCTGCGAGATAGATGTAGGGGCGGGTTTAAAACCCGCCCCTACGTGGGTTGCCGGTTGTACCGGGGCTAGTCCGCCGTGTTGGCTGCCGTTTCTGCGGCGGTGGTGGAATTCACGACGGGTTGGTTGGTGCGGGGGTCCACCTCGAAGGGGGAGTAGAGTTCCAGCTCTTTGCCCATTTCGCGGACGGCGGGGATGACTTCCTCGCCCATGAGGCGCAGGCTGCGCATCTGGTCCTCGTGGGTCATTGCACCGTCGCCATCCCAGAAGAACACGCTGCCGGGGCGCAGGTATTCCAGCACCTCGCGGATCTTGGGGATGACCGTCTTGGGGGTGCCGGTGATGATGGTGCTGTCGGCGACCTGGTCCTCGAAGGGGCGGCGGTTGGTGCCGAAGCGTCCGGCGGGGCCGAAGGCGGCGGCGGAGAGGCGGCGGGACGTGCGGGACGTGTGGCCCGGCAGGTTCATGATGGCGGGGTTGATGCCGCCCTCGTTGCCGGCCAGGAAGGGGTTGCTGACGCCGGACAGGTACTTGCGTCCGACTTCCTCGGCCAGTTCCTCGGTCTCGTCAACGTGGACCTTCCACAGGTAGGCGACGTTCTGGGTGCCGGACTCGTAGCCGCACTCGGCGGCGGTGTCGTGGTAGAGTTGGAAGGCTTCGCGGGTTGGCTCCAGCCGGGTGGCGAGCAGTACCAGCGGGTAGCGATGCTCGGCGCACCACTTCACGGTCTCGACGGACACGGTGGACGGAATCCAGATCTGCGGATGGGGTTCCTGCAAGGGCTTGGCCCAGGGGTTGACGTAGCGGTAGTGGAAGTGCTTGCCCTCCCAGCGCCAGGGGCCGGGCTCGGTCCAGGCCTTGATGATGAGGTCGTGGGCTTCCTCGAACCGCTCGCGGTTGAAGTTGGGCGGCGAGTTGTGGGACCAGCTTTCGCGTCCGCCGCCGCGCACGAAGCCGGACACCAGGCGGCCGTGGGAGATCATGTCGATCATGGACAGCTGCTCGGCCAGCCACAGGGGGTCGTCCCAGATGGGAAGGACGTTGCCCAGGATAATGATCTTCACCTTTTCGGTGATGCGGGCCAGGATGGACGCGCCGACGTTGGTTACGCCCTGCATACAGAAGGGCGTGGAGTGGTGCTCGTTGAGCATCACGGCGTCGAAGCCCATCTGCTCGGCATAGACCTTTTCGTCCAGATAGCGGTTGTAGAGCTGGGCGCCGATCTCGGGGCGGTAGTGGGAGTTGGAGATGCCCAGGTCGGTGCTCTGGGTGCCCATCAGGCCGGAGTTTTCATCCTGCCAGGGCTGTTCGGTGAAATGGCCAATCAGCATAACGGCGGCTCCTTGGGTGCGCGTGCTTCAGGTATGGCGATGATGGCCGCAGTTTAGCAGGCAGGGGGAAAGGCGGCAAGGATGGGGGAGGGAGGCGTTGCGGCGGCGCTAGAGACTTTGGGCCAGGTACTCCAGTTCGTCCAGGACTTCAGGGAAGGTGGGAAACTGGTAGCGTTCCAAGCGTTCGTAGAGTATCTGCGTGCCGGTATCCGGGTGGTACACGCGGTGAATGTAATCGTCGGGGTCGGCGTGGAGGTTGTGATATTTGAGCAAGCTATTGCCGCCGGTTTGCCAGCCGATGTAGGCGAATCTAAAACAGCGAACACGGAGCGGGCTATGATCGGCATCGTATTCAAACCACTTGTCCACTCGCAAAACTACATCCTTCTGACAATACACCATGCCCCGCATCATGAGGTCGCCGGCAGCATCGTCAAAGCTAAAACTGATCGTATCCCGATGCCGGACGGCAAAGGGATTTTGCTCCAACTGGATGTCCTGGATGGTCCGGTAGCGGTCTAATGACTGCCATCCGTTTGGGTCCGCTCTTTGAGGGATTCCAAGGCGCGATAAGCGAAACACCATTTGAGTACCTCGGCGGTTTCCTGCATTTCACCCCATTCAATCAGCGCCGCCATTCGCTCGCTGGGCATTTCGTAGCGCTGTTCGTAATCGGCGATTTCAGCTTGCAGTTCTGCCATCATTTCGGCTCTGGAAATCTTGCGGACGGGTATCCTATTTTTTGCGGTAGTTGACATGGACAGCCTCCTTTCCCGCTCACTTACATTGTAACGGGTGGTCAATCGGCGTCAAACGTTGGCGGGCAGGTCCCAACTGAGGAATTTGCGGTAGCGGTCTTTCCAGGCCCAGGGCAGGAGTCGGAGGATGATTGATTCCGGCTCGGGGACGTCGCCCTGGCCTCGGATGTCCTTGAGGTAGTTGCTGAGTCTCCCGAAAGTATTGAGGCGGAAGCCGGCTTTGGCGACGCGCTGGACCACGTCTTGGGGATCGGGAGGTTCGGAAGGGTCCCAGTCGTCGGAGACGGATTCGGCGATGCGGCGGAGTTTGAGGATGGCGAGTTCGGGGGCGAACCGGCGCTTGAGGGCGTCGATGCGGCGACGGAGTTGGGAGAGGGTCATGGGGTTACCTCGGGGTTGATGGTCTGAATGTGGCGATTTTGGCGAAATCCCGCTCACTTCCGCTCATTTCCGTTTGTTTGAGCAGGATAGGGAGGCGAGACGAGGGAGGAGGTAAATGGGTGCGGATTGGGCGGTTTTGAGGACGAAAATGATGGTTTTGGCGGGCTGGTGGGAGGATTTGGGGGAGCGGTGGTTGGGATGGGTAGTGTTGCAATTCAGGTGGTTTGAAGGAAGGATGCCCCCTCACCCCAACCCTCTCCCGCCAGGGGAGAGGGAATTTTGAATGAGAAAACCACCTAAAACGGAACGTTACCTTGGGATGGTTCGTGATTGTCTGAATCAGGATTTTTGGATTAGCAGAATTGGGGCGATTGGATGGTTTAGTTAAGTGGTACGGATGGATGGAGAGTAGGGGCAAGGGGGAAGTGTCAGTCACGCGTGCTCACTTTGCGTAACCGGTCATTGCGAGCGTCCGCCTGCGGCGGATGGCAATCTCGTACCGGCGGCGCCCATAGCCCCAACGAGATTGCCGCGTCGCTTCGCTCCTCGCAATGACAATGGCTTCGTTGGCGGAGTTTTGCACACCCTTGTGACTTGCGGGCGGGGATTTCGTTGAGCGGGGTCTGCTACAATTTTGCCCGCGAGCATTTGCTCTGGAGTTCCGTCATGACCGCCGACCAGTCAAGCGCCAATCCCAACCGCCTTTATTTTGGGGACAATTTGGACATTCTGCGGGAGCACGTGGCCGACGAGTTGGTTGACCTGATTTACCTGGACCCGCCGTTCAACTCCAACGCGACGTACAACGTGCTGTTCCGCGAACGCTCGGGCGAGGAGTCGGCGGCGCAGATCACCGCGTTCGAGGACACGTGGCACTGGGGTTGGGAGTCGGAGACGGCGTTCCAGGACGTGGTGATGCGCGGGCCGGAAAAGGTGGGCAACTTGCTGTCCGCGCTGCGCCAGTTCCTGGGTCAGAACGACATGATGGCCTATCTGACGATGATGGCTCAGCGGATGATTGAGCTGCACCGGGTGCTCAAACCGACGGGCAGCATCTACCTGCACTGCGACCTTACGGCGAGCCACTACTTGAAGCTGCTGCTGGATGCGGTGTTCGGGGCTCGAAATTTTCGGAATGAAATTACTTGGAAAAGAACCACTTCCCACGGTAACTCGAGTCGCAACTACAGTTCAGTGTCAGACTCGGTGCTTTTTTACGCAAAAGGGCGTGACCATATTTTCAAGCCTCAATTCGTGCCTTACTCCGAGGCGTATATCGAGAATCATTTTAGGCATGTAGATGAGAGCGGTCGTAGGTATAGCACCAGCAACATCAGGAACCCCTCTCCGCGCCCGAACCTGACCTACGACTACAAAGGTTATAAGCCTCATCCGAATGGCTGGACGATTTCGTTGGAGCGGATGCAACAACTTGATCGGGAGGGAAGGCTTCATTTCCCAAAGAATGAAAATGGACGTATCCGCCTCAAACTATTTCTCGATGAAATGCCGGGAGTACCAGCGGGCAATATATGGGACGATATTCCACCGATTTCATCGCATGATAAAGAGCGCCTCGGCTATCCCACGCAGAAGCCGGAGGCGTTGCTGGAGCGGATCATCAACGCCAGCAGCAATGAGGGGGACGTGGTGCTGGACCCGTTCTGCGGGTGCGGTACCGCCACCGTCGCCGCCGAACGGCTCAACCGGCGCTGGATTGGCATAGACATCACGCACCTGGCCATCACTCTGGTACGACACCGGCTGCGGGACAGCTTCGGCGATGAGCTGCGGCCCTATGAGATCGTCGGACAGCCGACGGATACCGCCAGCGCGGGCGCCCTGGCCGAGCAGGACCGCTACCAGTTCGAGTGGTGGGCGCTGGGCCTGGTGGACGCGCGGCCGGCCAACGACCGTCGGCGCGGCGCGGACTCTGGCGTGGACGGATACATCAACTTCTTTGACGACAACAGCGGCCGGCCCAAGCGGATCATCGTGCAGGTCAAGAGTGGGCACGTGAACCGGGGGATGATCGCCACGCTCAAGGGCGACATGGAGCGGGAGAAAGCGGAAATCGGGGTGTTCATCACGCTCCAGCCGCCTACGGAACCGATGCGCCAGGAGGCGCTGTCGGCGGGCATATACACGCCGGAGCACTTTCCCGACCAGCAGCATCCGCGGGTGCAGATTCTGACGATTGACGAGTTGCTGGACGGAGCGGGGGTAGCGTATCCGCGCGGCGGTGCGCCGGCGACGTTCCGGCAGGCGCCGCGGCGTAGGCGGGGGCAGGGGCGGCAGTCGAGCTTGGTATAATTGGCTTGTTGATGTCTGATGACACTTTTCCGCTCACATTTTGACCGTATCCGGCGACGCCTCGAGGCTGAGGGCAAGGCAGCGAGTTCACTTCATCATGGATTGAATAGAGGCTTGATTCGTGAAGCATTCGTAAGGGAGTTCCTGACCGAAAACCTCTCTGGCTTCTGGGGCGTTGGGACCGGAGAGATCTTCCATGCCGACGCTAGCGACCAGGAGACTAGGAATCAGATTGATGTAATCATACACAACAAGCGGTATCCAAAACTCCCGCTGTCCGTGGGCATAGATCTTTTTCTGATTGAGACTGTTTCAGCTACGATTGAGGTCAAGTCTCGGTTGACTAAGCATGATTTGACTAACGCTGCCATGGCCGCCAAACGTATCAAGAGCCTGACTAACTTCTTGCCACAGCGTTTCAATCCCACAGGAATGGTGAAAAATCCACGTCCCTATTCCTTCATTTTTGCCTACGATGGGCCTGCTAAGATTGAAACGGTTCTCAGTTGGTTGAAAGAAGTATCGTCTGAGGATGACTTCGGAATAAACGATCTCAAAAAAGCCAAGCCAGAAGATCGTCCATTCTTCAACCACCTATTCCTTGATGGCATTTTTGTTCTTGGGAGAGGCTTCGTGCTAATTGACTCTCTTCCATTTGAGAGCCATGTTGGACAGGTGATACAACAAGGTTTACCAGTATCTTCCGAGGCGATTTGGATTCATGGTTCCGAGAGAGAGCTGGAACTCTTGTGGTTAGTCCTAACCGCTGTTAACGAAAAGCTACTTTGGAGTAGTTTTGATTTTGGAGGATATTTGGGCACGGTGGAATTTAATCTGAGCGGATAGTATTGGAAGCATTGCGGCAGGAGTAGAAAGCCCAAACCACGTATTGAAGGCGTTTTATTCACTGCCGCGTTGTTAGGGCTGAAGAGCGTCTGCTGCCTTGTAAATGAGCCTACGCCAGCGACTGCGCTGGCGCCGGGTGCGATTTCGAGGGATAGGTATCGTCTGGTTCTCAAACGGGGTTGGGTGTTCGAGGTAGCGTCTTGCCCCACTTTCCTGGATTCCGGATTAAGTCCGGAATGACGTGCAGGGGCAGGAATAACGCAGGCGAAACTGCGGGATCAGGCCTAGTTGTTCGGTCATAAAAAGGGCCGGCCCCCGCTACGCAGGGACGGGCCCGTACTGCTGGCAACAACAGGACTATGGCGGGCTGAAGGGCTCGTTCAAAGTCTGCATAATCCCTGTTGTGAGGGGGTTGCCAGAGGCTACCCTCCGCTACGCAGAGAATAGCCCGGTCAGTCTATCCTAATGTCTCTCGTAAAATGTGGCATTTTCTGGGAATTTTGTCAAATGCTTATCCCGCGAGGATAAACTGGTGGAAAGGGGTTTGGGGGATGCTGGCGCGGATGGGGGTTGTTGTGTGGTATATCTCGGTTTACCCGCTGAATGAGGTGGCTTGACTATGCCGATTGTAGATACCCACGTTCATATTGGACGCGACCATTACGAACCTGTGGAGATGCTGCTGTCGCAGATGGAACTGAACGGCGTTGCGAAAACGGTGCTGGTGCAGTCCACGGCGACGCTGGACAATTCCTACGTGCTGGAGTGCATCCGCCGGTTCCCGGGGCGTTTCTCCGTGGTGTGCCGGGTGGACGTTGATGATCCGGCCGCGCCGGACACGCTGGACAGCCTGCGCGCGGCGGGGGCCGAGACGCTGCGTATCCGCAACTTCCACCGTTCGCCGGGGAACGATCCGCTGGCGATCTGGCGGGCGGCGGCCAACCTGGGGATGTCGGTGAGCGTGGGCGGGCCGGCCGAGGGTTTCGCATCTGCCGAGTTTGACGCGCTGGTGGCCGAGTTGCCCAACCTGACGTTTATCCTGGAGCACCTGTGCGGCATGGGCATTCATGCCATCGGCGCGCCGGAAATGCCGCCGGAATCGACGTACCGGCAGGCGTTGACGCTGGCGCGGCATCCCAACACGGTCATCAAGATTCACGGCATGGGGGAGATCAGCGACCCGCCGTTCCCATATCGCAACACGCCGCCATGGGTGCGCATGGCCTACGACGCCTTTGGCCCGGACCGCATGGTATGGGGTTCCGACTGGCCGCGCTGCACCAACCGGGAGGGATACCGCAACTCGCTACGTTACACGATTCAGCAGATGGAGGACTGGTGTCCACGTGAGGATTTAGGCAAGATATTCGGCGGAACGGCGCTGAAACTGTGGAGGTTCCAGTGACTAAACACTGTACTCTTGTGATATGCCTGCTGGCACTGCTGGCCGCTTTGGCGTGCGACAGCGAGCCGCCATCACCAGCGGCGCCGGCTGCCACTACCGCTGACGTTCAACCGGCGCCTACGGCTATGGAATCGACGGCGGCGCCGACGGCAACCGAAGCCACCGCTATGGACAACCAGGGAGTGAGCCGACTGCAAACGGTGCGGGACCGGGGCACGCTGGTATGCGCCAGCAGCGACGCAATTCCCGGTTTCGGATACCTGGCTGAGGGCGCTAACGCCGGCTTTGACATTGACCTCTGTCGAGCCGTGGCCGCCGCGGCGCTCGGCGATCCTGACGCAGTGGAGGTTCGGGCCAGCATTCCCACCGGATTGGGCGCAGCGATGCAATCCGGGGAAATCGACATGGCGGCCCGCGTAATTACCGCTACCACCACCCGCGAAGCGCAGTGGGGCAACTTCGCGCATACCATGTATTACGACGGCCAGGGATTCTTCGTGCGCCGCAGCCTCGGAGTCGCCACCGCTCGGGAACTGGCTGGCGCCTCAGTGTGCGTCACGCTGAACACCACCACCGAGCTCAACCTGGAGGATTTTTCCGACCTGTACGACCTGAACCTTAACGCCGTCGCCTTTGAGAGAACCAGGGACGCCGTGGACACGTACCTCAATGGCGAGTGCGACGCATTCACTACCGATCATTCGGGACTGTATGCCTACTTGAGCGCTTTTCCGAATCCGGAAGACCATGTGGTGTTGCCCGACGTTATATCCGAAGAACCCCTCACACCCCTGATCCCTCACGGCGACGACCAGTGGTTTGACATCGTGAAAACCGTCATGGGCATCCTGATTTACGCCGAAGCCTACGGGATAACGTCCGACAACGTGCCCACCACCGCTACCGGAAACACCAAGGTTGACCGGCTCTTCGGGCTGGAGGGTTCCTTTGGGCAGGAGACCCTGGGTTTGTCGGACACAGCTGCCCAGGACGTGATTCGCGGAGTGGGCAACTACGGCGAGATTTACGACCGGCACCTGATACCGCTGGGTCTGGAACGGGAGGGCAGCCGGAACGCGCTGTGGGCAAACGCGCCCTGCACGGACTGTCCCAAGGGCGGACAGATTTACGCCGCGCCGTTGCGATAACCGTTAGGTTGAATCCCATCGTTACAGATTGCGTAGAACCCGCTCCGGTATCAAGCACGTGAGTACGCGCAAGCGTGGTACAATTACGCCGTTTGAAGGTCGGCGTTCACGCCACGATAGTATTCAGGAGGACGATAGGAAATGAAACGATTCATCAAATATATTGCCGGCGCAACCGTAATGCTTGCCCTGGTGGCGGCATTGGCCTGCGGGCAGGACGAGCCGCCGGCTCCGGCCGCGCCCGCCGCCACTGAACCCACTGCCATGGCGGCGCCCACCGAGCCCATGGCGATGGAAGCCACCGCCGCGCCCACTGCAACTGAAGCCACTGCCATGGACAACCAGGGCGACAGCCGCCTCGACGCGGTGCGCGCCCGGGGCCACGTCATCTGCGCCAGCCGCAACGACGTTCCCGGCTACGGATTCCTGGACGCCAACGGCAACAACGTCGGCTTTGACATCGACCTGTGCCGCGCCCTCGCCGCTGCCGTGCTCGGGGATCCCAACGCCATCGAAATCAGGCTCATCACTGCGGCAGAGCGTGGCCCGACCATCCAGTCCGGCGAAGTGGATATGCTGGTGCGGACCGTCACCTGGACCACCTCTCGCGACGCCCAGTGGGGCAACTACGCGCAGACCATGTTCTACGACGGCCAGGGCTTCATGGTTAACAAAGAGTTGGGCATCAGCAGCGCGCTGGAACTTCACGATGCCTCGGTCTGCGTGACCCAGGGCACCACCACCGAGCTGAACCTGGCCGACTTCTCCACCCAGAACGATCTGCACATCGAAGCACTGACCTTTGAGGACACCGCCGCGGTGGTCGCAGCTTACGAGAGCGGCCAGTGCGACGCTTTCACCAACGACCGCTCGCAGTTGGCGGCGCTGGGGACCTCGCTGACCAACCGGGACGCCCACGTCATTCTGCCGGAAACCATATCCGAAGAGCCCTTGGGCCCGGTGGTTCCCCACGGCGATGACCAGTGGTTCGACATCGTCAAGACCGTCATGGGCATCCTGATCTACGCTGAGGCGTACGGAGTGACCTCCGGTAGCGTTCCGGCTGCCGCCACCAACGACACCAAGGTGGACCGACTGCTGGGATACGTTGAAAACTCCTACGGGCAGGAGCCCCTAGGGCTCAGCAACACCGCCGCTCAGGACGTGATCAAGGCCGTGGGCAACTACGGTGAGATTTACGACCGCAACCTGGGGCCGAACGGGGTTAACCTGCCCAGGGAAGGCGGACGCAACGCACTGTGGGCCGACGCTCCCTGCGACGACTGTCCCAAGGGCGGCCAGATTTACGCCGCTCCCCTGCGCTAGGCCCGTTCCACACTCGGGTTTGGCCCACGGAACTCACGTAGGGGCGGGTCTCAGACCCGCCCCTACTATGTGTTTGCAGCGCGCGCGATGCGTTAGAATGTCGCGCAACGTTGGCAAGAAATGTTGAATACCAACACGACATTACCCCGCATCCTCACTTACCAGGGCATCCCCGTCTGGCGGCACGCCCAGGTAATTCAGTGGGCCGCGCAGATCGCGTCGGGCTTTCTGGTAGTGTTCCTGGTTGCCTGGTTCTTCTTCAACATCGCCAACGCCATTGAAGACCGGGAGATACCCTACGGGTTCGGCTTCCTGGAACGCGCTTACCAGACGCCCATCGGGCAGCATTTCCTCCCCTACGAGACGTCGGACACTTTTCTATACGCTTTCGGCGTCGCCGCCGTTAACACCATTGTTGTTTCCATAGTCGGCGTAATCCTGGCCACGCTGCTGGGCATCTTCATTGGAGTGGCGCGGCTGTCGGGCAACTGGCTGGTTGCCAAGCTGTCGATGGCGTATATCGAGTTTTTCCGGAACGTGCCGCTGCTGATTCAGTTGTACTTCTGGTTCTACATCGTGCTGGCGTTGCCGCCCGTGCGAGAGGGGTACGTGGTCGCCAACCGGGTGTTCGTGAACAATGCCGGCATTTCCATACCCTTTCCCTTCGCCGAGGGACTGACGCCAGCGCTGGCATGGTTGGTGGTGGCGGTGGCGGGAATCGTGGTCGGGGCGATGGTTCACCGGAGGCAAACTGAGCGGGAAATAACCACAGGCAGAGCTTCGTACCCGGTCGCCACCGGTTATGCCGCGGCCATCGGGATCGGATTGGCGGCATGGTTGGTGATCAGCGCCGTTGCCGGAGCGCCGTTCGCCGTATCGCTGCCGGCCCCCCAGGGTACTTTTGGGCGAATATCCGGCGGTTTCACGATGTCGGGCGGCCTGTTGGCGCTGCTGATTGGCCTGGTGATGTACACCTCGTCGTTCATCGCCGAGATCGTTCGCGCCGGCATCCAGTCCGTAAACCGGGGACAAATTGAAGCCGCCCGCGCCCTGGGCCTCTCGCCCATGGGGACGCTGCGACAGGTTACGTTTCCCCAGGCGCTGCGGGTCATCATCCCGCCGTTGATCAGCCAGTTCCTGAACCTGACCAAGAACAGCAGCCTGGCCGGGGCCATCGGTTTCGCGGACCTGACGAACGTGGCCAAGACCATGACGCAAACCGCCCCGGCAGTCTCCATTTTCATCCTCATCATGGCGGCGTACCTGGCGATGAGCCTGACCTACTCGCTGATCGGCAACCTCTACAACCGGCGCCTCCGCATTGCCAGCAGGTGACCCGTGTCCGCCGTTCGAGAACCCGACACAACTACAACGGCGCTGCCGCCCCCGCGTTCGGAGACGGGCGCGGTGGGATGGATGCGCGCCAACCTGTTTAGTACGTGGTACAACGGCGCCCTCACCATCGTGGCTGGCGCGTTGATAATCCTGGCCGTATGGTTCGGATTGAAGTGGCTGCTGATTGACGCCGATTTCACGGTGATTTCGACCTTGGGGGGGTTGCTGGTCATTGGCCAGTACAATACGGAGCAGGCGTGCCCCGGACAGAATTGCTTCTGGCGTCCCCAAGCGGTTCTGATGCTGGTGACGCTGTTGCTGGGAATGGCTTGGGCCGTGGCCGTCGGCGGGCTTACCAAGCGAATCGCAATCATCCTCGCGGTAGTGGTTTCCCTGTTTGCGTTCCTTCCTTATGATCTGGAGCGAATGGGGTGGGACGTGCGCCTGCTGCTGCTGGCAAACGTGCCGTCGCTGTTGGCCGGTTGGTGCTTGGCCCGGTACACGCCGCTGGGTTCCTGGCGCTGGGTGGCCGGGTCGAGCGTGGCCGCGTTCCTGCTGACGCTGGTTCTGCTGCGAGGGATTCCCGGAGTCCCCGGACTACAGCCGGTTTCGGTACTGTACTGGGGCGGGTTGATGTTGAATTTGCTGCTGGCCATCGCCGGCATTGTGGTCAGTTTCCCCATCGGTATTGCCCTGGCGCTGGGACGGCGCAGCCGGCTGCCGGTGGTCAAGTTGCTGTGCGTGGTGTTCATTGAGGTGTTCCGCGGCGTCCCCCTGATTACGCTGCTGTTCATGTCGCAGGTGCTGGTGCCGTTGGCGTTCCCGGAAAACTTCCCGCTGAATTCGCTGCTGCGGGCGGCCATTATCATCACCCTGTTCAGCGCGGCCTACATGGCGGAGAACATTCGCGGCGGGTTGCAGGCGCTGAACCCCGGCCAAGCGGAAGCGGCGCGAGCGTTGGGATTGCCCGGCTGGCAGACTACAATGTTCATTTCGCTGCCCCAGGCCATTCGGAACGTCATTCCGGCCATTGTGGGCCAATTCATCGCGCTGTTCAAAGATACCAGCCTGGTGTATATCATCGGGATGCTGGACATCGTGGAGTACAGCCGTAAGTTCGCTACGTCTTACGTAGAAAACGGCAAGCTTCCGTATTTGGATGACGTGCCGGAGGTGTTCATCTTCCTGGCGTTGGTGTTCTGGATTTTCTGCTATGGAATGTCATACGTCAGCGGCCGTATTGAACGGCATCTGGGAGTGGGGCAGCGATAGGCTCCTCTCGTCAGATTCGGCATTCTGCTAAAATGCAACGCAGCCTCAGTTGACCGCCTCGGGAGGTTGAATTGATGATTAACATCGACCCGGTCGCGATAAGCACGCTGGCAATCCTGATAAGCATGGCCGTGGGGCTGACCGTGTACCTGGCGCGGTTAGGGCAACGGGTGATCCGGCTGGAATCCGACGTTGGGGAGCTGAAGCAGGGGCAGGAGGAAATCAAAGATATGGTGCGTCGGACGAATGAAATTGTGGTTGCACTGATGAATCATCGGCACGGCGCCGAAGGCGAACCAACTCTCGCGCTGCCGGCGGACTGATCCACCGCGTGAGGATGGACCATCGTCGTCGGCTCCGCAACAACGGCCAATAGCTCGCGCATTCACCGCAACGGAGGGCCCAAAATGGCCACCAACGGACACACTGTTATTGATGAAGAGATCATCGTTTGCCGCGACGTTCACAAGTGGTACGGCAACTTCCACGCGCTGCGGGGCGTTAGCACCACCGTCAAGAAGGGCGAGGTGGTGGTGATAATCGGGCCTTCGGGATCCGGCAAGTCCACGTTCATCCGCTGTATCAACCGGCTGGAGCAGCACCAGCGAGGCGACATCACGGTTGACGGCATTGAGCTGACCAACGACGTGCGCAACATCGACGCGATCCGCCGGGACGTGGGCATGGTGTTCCAGTCGTTCAACCTGTTTCCGCACCTGACGGTGATGAGCAACATCACCCTGGCGCCGATCAAGGTGCGGCACCTGCCGGCGAAAGAGGCGGAAGGTATCGCCATGGAGTTGCTGGAGCGGGTGGGCATCCCGGAGCAGGCGGACAAGTACCCGGCGCAGTTGTCGGGCGGGCAGCAGCAGCGGGTGGCCATCGCGCGCGCGCTGGCGATGCAGCCCAACATCATGCTGTTCGACGAGCCGACCTCGGCGTTGGACCCGGAGATGATCAAGGAAGTGCTGGAAGTGATGCGCGAGCTGGCCGAATCCCAGATGACCATCCTGGCCGTATCCCACGAGCTGGGTTTCGCCCGCGAGGTGGCCGACCGCATCGTGATGTTCGACGAGGGCATCATCGTGGAAGACCAGCCGCCGGACGAGTTTTTCAATAACCCGCGCCACGAACGGGTCAAGCACTTCCTGTCGCAGATTCTCTAACCGCAGCCATGGCGTTGGTGAGGAAATTTCGCCGCTGGGTCTGGGCCGGCGGTCACGCCGAAGCTTACTGGGCCCGGGAGCGCCGGCTGCCCTTCTGGGAACACCCCTGGTTCACCCGTGTCTATCGCATCACGCTGGTCACCGGCTGGGTGGCGGTCATTCTGTTCTTCCTGCTGTGGAATCTGTGGTGGGCGACGGGGTAGGGGTGAGTCGGTTCCGTTGGTCGGGGTTTTGGTTGTCTTATGCTGGACCTCCGTTATGGCTGGGCTTGGGTTTTTCGGGTACGGTGTCAGGTTTGCGGTTCGGATCGCGTGTCGGAGCACGGCCAACACTGTTTTTGCTTGCGCAGAGAGATTAGCCCTAGACTTCCGTGTCCCGCGGGCAGCCGGCTAATGAAACCGGGGCAGCGCGGCACGGGGCGGTGGTGGCACCCGCTGGGTTCCGGGAGCTTGGTCGGGGAATAGACTGACTCTAGGCTCCTGGGGAACCGGATTCTGCTGAATTGTACCGACAGGCCGTTAGCACGACCCGAACCTGTTTGACACCTCGCTAGTATGAGTAGTTTCGGTGGCAGCCGCTTGCGCAGTGCGCCTGACCCCGCTGGGTTCTCGAGCAACCGACGGGGAACCTGACAGGTATAGGATAGAACGGGTGTGCGGGTTGGTGCAAGGGGCGGCTGTCAGTGATTTCGGGCTAACTGTCAGGTCCGTGGGTCGTCGCTCATGGTGGTGATGGCTTCTTCGTAGCGGCGCTGGATTTCCGCTTCGTCGGCATGGGGGTTTTGCTGCCGGAGCAGGTGCTTGATTCCGGCTTCGCGGCCCTCTTTGCGGCCGTCGGAACGTATCGAGTTGAAAAGGTCGCGCTTGATTTTTTGCAACAGCATTTTGAGCGTCTCCAGGAGCAACACGTAGGCGTAGGAGAGGGGCGGAACACCCAGCGCGTTTGCGGTGGCATTGGCAATGACGGCGGCCCCGGCGCGAATATCGTCCTTGAACCAGTGGACCAGCACCATAACGGCGGTGGCAAGCACAGTGTACTCAAAGGCATGGTCCTGGGCAAATGAGACCGTGTAACGCCAGTCGGGGCTTTTGAGATCGATATTGGCCGGGTTGAGTCGGACGATGGCGGCTATGGCCAGACCGGCAGATGCGGCGGGGATCAGTTTCCAGACGTGGTTGATTTGGCGCATCAATTGGCGGTGGTCCTTGCATTATCCTTCACTGATTCTGACGACACCGCGGTTGAAAGCTGGCGCGCGTGAGGTTGCTGCGCCGGCTAGCTCACTTCCAACCGTCAGGCTGTGGTGCATGGGGTTCTTGCCAATTGGTCAGGTTACGACTTTTGTACCCATGCAGAGTGGTTTGGGGCAGTGGGAGTAAGCACGTAATCGCCAGTTGCTGGGACACGCCATTCTGGCACACAGTCATAGAGATTAAACACGAGTTGGTTGGTGAATGAGTTCGGATCGTAGTTGTTTGTGTAGTGCCACTGTGGGCTACCCGGCTGTGTCCATAAATAAGTGGTCGTGACATATGACTGGATGAGAGATTGGGCTATATGAAAGAAATTGAAGCCGCCATCCTGTCCCTGCACGTGTTGGCGTGAGCATCCGATTTCTGCCCACGGCGGAGCTACGCATTGGACGTCCCATTGGCTGAAGCCAGTCGCATGAATGACCACCACGTAGCCATGGCCCGATTCCCTCAAGTAGTTGATGGCATCGGCTACAGCCTTTTGAGCAAAGACTATAGTGACAGCGTTTGTTGCCATTAGCGCCGCTGCCAACTCGGATTTCTGACGCTCGGTCAGTCCGCTCGATTGAATCGCCTCGGCCACTTTTTCCATTTGCGTCGCGTTGAGACTGGTGCTTGCCAGAATACTTTGCACGTCTTCCTTTTGTCTCTCGCTGAGACTGGCGCCTGCCAAAATGTCTTGCACGTCATTTCTTTGTGTCGCGTTCAGCCCGCGACCGTGGTAGTCCCAGGCGACCTTACCGGCAACGATGGCTGCGCCTATTGTTGCCATCAACAATGCGGCGTATGGTAGCCACCCTGGAGTTTGTATGATGGGCGCGCTCAATGCGGCCGCGATGACTGCCAGGATTTCACAAACCACACCCAGCGTCATGATTTTCGACTGCCATATCATCGTCAAGGCATTCATAATAGCATTCATGTAGGTTCATTCCTTTGCGGAGTTTCACGAGGACATCCTGAAAATCCCCATAATCCCGTAAATCCTGCTTCTGACAATTACCCCATCTGCCGCGCCGCCAACGCTGCTTGCGCTTGGTCGGTTAGGAGTTGGGATACGGCGTTTTCTATCGCCCTGACTGTTTCGGTCTCCGTATGATGGCACAACAGAGTATAGTGTATAGAACGTGGGTGCGGCAATCTCAAGCGGCGGAATCCCGTGATTTTTCGGATGCGTTCGACTGCGGGGGCGGCCAGCTGTGAGTGGGTTGCGGTATTTTGGCGACGGCGGTTTGTTGCGGGTTTTTGCGGGGCGGTGCTACGCTGTTGGTCAGCGAGGCGTGATTTATGACTGATGGCGCGGCACAATTGGGGACGCAGGTTGAGTCCGGCGGAGCGCATGGTTTTAACGCTGTGAACCGGGGGGTGTACATCGCCGACAACCTGAGCTTTCTGCGCTCGCTCAACGACGAGTGCATCGACCTGGTGTGCATTGATCCGCCCTTTGCCAAGAACGATACGTTCACCGGCGACCGCATCAGGCCGGCGCTGAGCGCCGAGGAGCGGGAGATTGAGCGCCGACTGCTGGCCGGCTGGGGCGTCACCAGCGCACGGGAGGCCGAGGCGGCGGGCATTGTCTGGCCGGACGGCGACTTGCAGGGCGGCTACCGGGACATCTGGTCGTGGGAGGGCGACATTCACGAGGAATGGCTGACGGGTATTGAGGACGACTACCCGGCGGTGCATAGCGTGATTGAGATGGCGCGACTGGCGCATAGCGACAGCCTGGCCGCGTATCTCTGCTACATGGCAATACGGCTGCTGGAAATTCGCCGGGTGCTCAAGGCGACGGGGAGCATATTTCTGCACTGCGACCAAACTGCCGGAGCGTACCTGCACCAAATGCTGGACGCCGTGTTCGGCGCGGACAATCACGTGGGCGAAATCGTCTGGAAGCGTACCAGTTCCCACAATGACGCCAGGCGATTCGGGCACATCACCGACTACATCCTGTTCTATGCCAAGAGCGAACGGCGAGTCTGGAACCACGTTTTAGTGCCTCACGACGAGGATTACGTGTCGAGGTTCTACCGGCACGAGGATGAGCGGGGAAGGTATAGACTCCATGAAGTCATAAGGACGGCTTCCATGGGGCCGAGGCCGAACCTGGCCTACGAATACGAAGGCTACACGCCGCAATACGGGTGGCGCATGGAACGGGATGGACTGGAAGCCCTGGACCGGGAAGGTCGGCTGGTCTGGTCTGAAACCGGCCGTCCGTATCGCAAGACTTACTTGACGCAGGGACGCTACGCTACGAACTTGTGGGACGATATTAATAACCTATCGGGGCAGGCCCGGGAGCGGACGGGTTATCCGACGCAGAAGCCGGTGGCGCTGGCGGAGCGCATCATCGCGGCCAGCACGAACCCCGGCGACGTGGTGCTGGACTGTTTTGCCGGCTGCGCTTATGCCGGCGTGGCTGCCGAGCGGTTGGGCCGGCAATGGGTGGCCTGCGACTTCAACCCCCGGGCGTGGACGGTTTTCAAGCGGCAGTTCAACAAGCCAAGCCTGGCCCTGCTGCGCTGCAACGATGAAACCACCGGCCAGCAGGTGCTGGGCAACGAACCCATCGCTACGGTGCACGGTCCCACGGAACTGCCCACGCGCACGTCGCCGGAAGTTGACGTTGCGCCGCAGGGTTTCGCCCTGCCGGAACGCCGGTTCAAGGTGCCGGCCAGCATCATACCGGAGCGGGAAATGCTGGAAATGCTGCTGGAGCTGAGCGGCTACATGGCCTGGTGCTGCGGCTACGCCAACCGGATGCCCGACGGCAGCATCATCAGGACGAGGCGCAACTTTCACTTGGACCACATCGCGCCGCGTTCGAGAGAGGGCACCAGCAACGAGATACAGAACCGCGCGCCCATGTGTCCGTACCACAACATACGCAAGAACAACCGGCAGATTGCGCTGTCGCAGTACCGCCAGGAAATCGCCGACGCCGGCGAGATGATGGTGAACTCGGTGAACGACCTGATCAACCTGGACTACGCGCTGGCGCGGGCGATGGAGATGTACGGGCAGGCGTATGCGGCGCGAACGACGGGCGAATAGCGGTGAGGCATTTGCCCCGCCCAATTGCGGCGAGTAAAATCGCCTCATCCCGTCCACCCGTGCAAGCACAACAGGAGGGCAGTTATGCCTGAGGCGCAGATGCAGATTGGCGTTGTTTTTCCGCAGACTGAGATCGGTTCCGACCCGGTTGCCGTGCGCGATTACGTGCAGGCGGCTGAGGAGTTGGGCTTCGCTCACATCATCGCCTATGACCACGTGCTGGGCGCGGATACCGATTATCACCAACCCTGGACCGGAAGCTATACCAAGGAGAGTATGTTCCACGAGATTTTCGTGGCGTTCGGCTACATGGCGGCGGTGACCACCAAGGTGGAACTGGTGTCGGCCATTGTCATCCTGGGGCAGCGGCAGACCGCGCTGGTGGCCAAGCAAGCCGCCGAGGTGGACGTGCTCAGCAACGGCCGGCTGCGGCTGGGCGTGGGCATCGGCTGGAATCCGGTGGAGTACGAGGCGCTGGGCGAGGACTTCACCACGCGAGGCCGGCGGGCCGAGGAGCAGATGGAACTGCTGCGCCGCCTGTGGACGGAGGAAGTGGTGGATTTCCACGGGCGTTACCATAATGTGACCAACGCCGGGATCAACCCGCTGCCGGTGCAGCGACCGATACCGCTGTGGATGGGCGCCGGCAGCCGGGCGCGCGGGCCGATTCCGCCGGAACGGGTGCTGAGCCGGGTGGGACGCTGCGCCGACGGGTGGTTCCCGCAGTTCGACGCCGACCATCCGGAGGCGGCGGCTACGATTGCCAGGGTGCGGGCGGCGGCTGAGGCGGCAGGACGGGATCCGGACGGCATCGGCATGGAGCCGCGGGTCAACTACACCGACGGGGACCCGGAGTTCTGGCAGGCGCGGGCCGAGACGTGGCGGGGGATGGGCGCGACGCATTTCTCCATCAACACCATGTCGGCCGGGCTGGCGACGCCGGACGCGCACATTAACGCCATTCGCGAGTTCCGGGAAGTAGTCAACGGCTGACCGCCGACTTCGTGAGGTTTGAACATGGTCACCACCGCACCAACAGAGCCGACCGAAGCCGCCGAGCTCCACTACGCGCCCGGTATGCCCATGGCGTCCGGCAGTGAACTGCGGCTGAACCTGAAGGCCCTGGGAGTTGATGGAAGCTCGCCGGATTTCGGCGAGCGCCTGTGCCAGTTGTCCCGGGACAACGAACCCTACGACTTCCAATTTTCCGCTCAGGGAGAACTGATCGTAATGGCGCCGTCAGGTTCAGATAGCAATCTCGCCGAGAATCCCATCAATCTTGAACTAGGTCTCTGGAACCGCCAAAACCCCGGCGCGTGTTTCTCCCAAACTTCCATGTTTCAGCTCCCTAATGGCGCGCTGTTAATGCCTGACGCCGCCTGGATTACCCAAGAGCGATTCGACAACCGCACGGAAGTGGAACGGCGCGGCGCTATAAATGGAGCGCCTGACTTTGTGGTAGAGGTACGCTCCCTGAGCGATCGGCTGGCTCCGCAGTTGGCCAAGATGGCGGAGTGGATGGAGGGCGGCGCGCGCCTGGGCTGGCTGCTGGACCCCATCGAGAGGCGCGTCTATATTTTCCGTCCCGAACTGGAGTTGGAGATTTTGGAGAACCCGGCGATGGTGTACGGAGAGGATGTTTTGCCGGGCTTCGTTTTTGAAGTTGGGCGGCTGATGTTTGGGCAGTAATCACCCTCACCCCAACCCTCTCCCAGGGGGAGAGGGGGCATAATAAGGAGGCAAGAATCATGGGCAGGCTGGACGGCAAGGTGGCGTTGATCAGCGGGGGCGCGCGGGGGCAGGGCGCGGTGGAGGCGCGGATGTTTGCGTCGGAGGGCGCTTGCGTCGTGTTCGGCGACATCCTGGACGACGAGGGGCGCCGGGTTGAGGCTGAGATCCGGGAGTTGGGCGGGCAGGTTACCTACGTGCATCTGGACGTCACCAGCGCGAGCGATTGGGCCGATGCCGTCAATGCGGCCGTATCGGAATATGGCAAGCTCAACGTGCTGGTGAACAACGCGGGCATCGTCCTGGGGCGCAGCATCGAGGAAATGACCGTGGAGGAATGGGACCGGCTCTTTGACGTGAACGCGAAAGGCGTGTTCCTGGGCACGAAGGCGGCTTTGCCCGCGCTGCGGGAGGCCGCCGGCGGCAGCATCGTCAACATATCGTCCACCGCGGGACTGGTGGGCAACGACTACAACCTGGCCGGCTACAGCAGCACCAAGGGCGCAGTGCGCCTGTTCACCAAGTCCACCGCCATCCAGCACGCCAGCGAGGGCATACGCTGCAATTCGGTGCATCCCGGCCCCATAGACACGCCGATGCTGCGTGAATCGCGGGCCAACCGGGGCAGCGGCCTGAGCGACGAGGAGCAACGCCGCCGGGTGCCCCTGGGGAGAATCGGCCGGCCCGAGGACATAGCCTACGCCGTAGTCTATCTGGCATCGGATGAGGCGTCGTTCGTGACCGGCAGCGAGGTGGTCGTTGACGGAGGCCGCACGGCGATGTGAACACGGGAAGGGCGCCCACAAGGGACGCCCCTACGCAATGAAATTCTGTGATTGGGAAATGGTCGGGGCGGCCAGATTTGAACTGGCGACCCCCTGCACCCCATGCAGGTGCGCTACCGGGCTGCGCTACGCCCCGCCCCGACAGTACCAGCATAACACGGGACACGATGATAAGCAACGCACATTCCTTTCACATGAGAAAATTGCGAAACTAGCCTGACCTAGCCGGCTAGTCGCCAACCCACGGTCCGCCTGCCTTGTTTGATCTCCCGAACTCGTCCCGATTTCTCAAGTTGGCGCAGTACGAAGTCTGCTATCTGACGCTCCCGCGGTGCCGGTAGCCCTGCCCGATAGGCTACCTCAGTCGTACCCAACGGCGGGTCCCAATCCCGCGCCTCCGTCAGGATGTCCAACACCACATCCTCCAGTATTTCGATTCCAATCAGGGCGAGCTCAAATCGATCACGACGTTTCATCGGATTAGCCACAGGAGCTGTTGATGGACGCGAGCGTATCTCGCACTAACTCCTCGTATCGGCTATCCAGTTCCAAAGACAAGCAGAGATTCTCAATCGCCAACGCGGTGTGCCTCTTTTCTCCCTCAATATCTGGCCCGAATCCGACAGGGCCGCCAGCGGACCGTTGCCTATTGCGAGGATCTCGAGCCTGGATCGCCGCATTTGCTTCTATCCTTCCCAACATCAGGTGGACTCCCGATTTCATCTGATCATCGTTCAGGTGAGGCTGTACCTCCTCCAACACGCCCCTAGCCAACAATCCAGCCTGCACGAGCACTCCGCGCGGACTTTGACTATTGTAGATGATGCATCCGTTTTCCTGGTGCCGCCGACTGTCATTCCATCCAAAAGCCATGTAGATCACGCCCGCGTTGTAGGTTGCGCTGGTCAAGCGCTCTCCATAGGCTTTCGCGTCATCGGCGATCAGTAGGAATATTTCCGCCGCTCTACAGAAATCTCGATCCTCAAGGGATATCAGGGCACTCTGAGCGGCCCTTGTGTATTCAGGTACAGAGTGTTTGAAATCCACCAGCAGGGCCATGGTGATTTCATCGGCAAGAGCTGACGGTTCGACCACAACATTGTCACCGGGCACCTCTGTTGGTGAAGCAGGCGCGACAGTAGCGACCTGTTCGGGCGTTTCCGATGGTTGTTCCATAGACGTGGGTTCGACGGTGGGTGTTTCTATCGGTGCTGGGGTCGCAGTGGGCTCAGTGGTTGGCGCTTCCGTGGGTGTTTCGGGAGTCGTCAACGACTGAACGGGAATCGGGGTTGCGGTTAGCGTTGATTGAGCGGGCAGATTCTGACTGTCGGGAGCCGCAGCCCCGCATCCAATCGATATGATCAACGTGACCAGTAGCAAACAGATCGTCCTCATAGGAACCTCCTCACGACCGCAGGATGGCAGTTGCTACACCCGCCGAGCCCATACGCAAACGCCGCGAGGAGGCACGAAGTGCCACTGCGCAATACGTTTGCGTAGGACCGGCTGCTTGGTGTAGCCGGGAGAAGGAGCTGAAGAGCTGGTGGGCTCTCTCCGGGTGTAGCGACGCTATGGTACGCCGAGCGTAGGCGGAGCGTCAACGGGGACGACCAGAACGATTTTGCTTGGCAAGTCCGGGGGCTTTTGTTAGATTCCGGGCAACAACATTAGGAGGTCAATCATGGTCAAGGAAACGAAAATCGTGTTCGAATTATCAGAACTGACCGCGGTCAGATTGCAATGTGTAAACTGCGGTTGGGAGCTAGTTTGGCCGACTGATAAAGACCCCAGAAACATACCCGCCAACTGCCCATCGTGTACAAAGGCATGGGATGAAAGAACACCCGGAAGGGCTCTGGCGGATGCTGTACAGAAGCTTTTATGCGAGGTTCGCACTATTTCCGACACTAAAATCAAAATCCGCTTAGAGATGAACGATTCTGATGGAGATTAGACTGCCAACCACATCTGCTCCACTGGCGCTTGTTTCGTGGTCGGCAGGTAGATTCTCATCCGCCTGATCCGATCATAATGTCCATCCTGCGCCCGTACGAGCATAGTGGTGCTGCACGTCAATAGCGCAAACGAAGCGTGCAGCCGAACCTTCTCCAGGCCGCGGTACTGGTGCCCGCTGAGCCACCGCGATTGCTTGAGACTACGAAACAGCCGCTCAATCACGGTCCGCATCCGGTAGAGCTTCTTCCATCGCTTGGTCGTCCTGACTAACCGGCCCACTTTGCGTAGAGCGTCGCCCTCAAGGTCCTCGTAGTACTCGATGTCGCAGTAGGTGGTCAGGCCGATCTTGTCCTTGAGCCGGCATCCCTTCTGGCGGCACCGGAACAGATGGCCCTTAGCGGGGTCAGTGCCGACGTATTCCATTGGTTTTCCACCAAAGCACGTTGGGCGGCCCTTCTTGTCATAGATTCCTTCCTTGTCGGTGTCGCGCAGCGGGATGATCGGGATAATGCCCAGGTCGTCCAGATGCTTGTGATTGCTGAGGGCGTCATAACCTTTATCGGCCAACAGGTAGCGAGGTCGGATGTTGGGATGGTCCTTCATGAGTTTGTCGATCAGTCTCGGAAGGGTTGGAGAGTCATTACGGTTAGCCGGCAACACCTCGTAGGTGAGCGGCACGCCATAGTGGGCATCACAGATCAGATGGAGCTTGTACCCGTAGAAGAACTCCTCGCCTCCCGGGGCTTTCGGGTTGGTCCGATGACCCCACCTAGCCTCTGGGTCGCTGAACGGTTCCTTCTGCGTGTCGACCCACGCTGGGATGTCAGTGGAGTCTATGGCGATGATGTGGCCCAGAGGAGGACTATTAGGTGGCAGCTCACCGTTGTGGCGACTTTCATCGATGGTGTCGGCCAACTGATCGTGGACGGGGTTCAATGCCTCATCGACCAGATCCTGGTGGAGTTTGATCCTCGCGAAGAACCGGGATATAGCTGATTCGCTGGGCGCTTGATCGCCGAATCCACACAGACCACGGAGACGGGCGTCGGACCGTAGTATTTTCACCAACGCGTTGGCGTAACGGATACTCATGAGGTCCTGGAGCTGATATGCCCGCCACATTGCCGGAATTGGATAACCTTTTCGGCCGGTGTGGCGATATTGTTGGAGTCTGGACAGGAGTGGTTCGTACTCGGCCGCCTCGAAGTTGCGTGCTATCTCGTCGTAGCCGCCGGCGGGCAACGCTTGCCCGAATCCATCCGCAAATGTATGCTTATTAGCAACCACCACAAGGAGGACAGTCCTGTGTTTGGCCAGGCGTCGATTAGGGTCATCACCCCCGACCGGCGCCGTCTTAATTAGTCATTTTACTGGCTCTAATTATATCATCAGATTACTCCAAATAGGCGTTTTGTTGTCATAAATGCGAACAAATTTAGTCTTTTCTGCTGGATTGTCCTGACTGCCACGTATGCCTACACTATTTTATAAAATTGCTCCCAGCGACCACTTCGATCATCCCGGAAATCGAGTTTCGCAATCGTCTCCCTTTCACATACGCGAGATTGCCGCGCTTCGCTCGCAATGACAGTTTTGAACAGCCCTATTTGGTCGATACGCAAATGAGACAGGACTGCTACAGCATTCTGGGTGTCCCACGGACGGCTACCCCGGGCGAAATCCGCGCGGCTTACCGACGCCTGGCCCGCCTGTACCATCCCGACCTGAATTCAGGCAGTGAAGCGGAAGTGCGGATGCAACAGATCAACGAGGCTTACGCCACGCTGTCCGATCCGGGCCGGCGCCGGCAGTACGACCTGCACGGCACGGTAGGATCGATGCCCGCTGCACAGCGCCGGCCATCTCGATCCGGTCCTCGCCGGGGGACCGCCCCGCCGCGCGAATACGCTCCTCGGCGCGGGGAAGACCTGGAAGTCTGCATCCTGATCACCTTGGGTGAAGCGGCTCGCGGCGTGCGCAAGACATTCGTAGTGGATCGCATGGAGGCCTGTCCACGCTGCCGCGGCACCGGGCTGGAGCCGGAGGAGGTTGCCATTGCCGGACGCTGCTGGCGTTGCGGGGGCGAACAACGGCTGAGCAGAACACTGCCGCTGAACGCTACGATTCCCGCCGGCGTCGCGGACGGTGGCCGGCTACGGCTCCGGGGACAAGGAAATGCCGGGATCGACGGCGGAGCCAACGGCCACGTGTACATCACCGCCCGGGTCGCGCCCAACCGGGGGCTGGGGCACGCTCTGCGCTTCGCCCTGCGGCACCTCCTTGCGTAATGTCTGACTACGGTATTCTTACCGACTACCTGCGCCGCTGGCTGGCTGCTGCGCCATCTGCCGGCTTGGCCATATCGGTAACGGACCGCCAGCGGACGCTGTACGCCGCCGGATTGGGGTACGCGGAGCTGGCGTCTCGCAGGCCGGTAACCGCCGACACGACTTTTCAGATTGGCAGCATCGGCAAGTCCATGACTGCGCTGGCCGTGCTCCGGTTGGTTGAGTCGGGCCGCCTGGATATTGACGCTCCGTTCAGCACGCATCTGCCGTGGTTTGCCATGCCCTCGCGGTTCGGCCCCATCACCCTGCGGCACATGTTGAGCCATACCGCCGGCCTGCCGGCGGGAACCGACTTCACGCCGGCCGCCCGGTACGAAGGTTTCGCCCTGCGGGAAACCGAGGCGGCGTGGGAACCGGGCTCCCGTTTCCACTATTCCAATACCGGCTACAAGCTGCTGGGATGGCTGCTGGAGGACATCACCGGGCAGGACTACGGCAGCGTAATTCGCCGGCGCGTGCTGGAACCCCTGGGCATGACCACCACCGAGCCGGTGATCACCCACGCGACGCGCCACCGCATGGCCACCGGATACGTGCCCCTGCACGACGACCGCCCCTACCGCCGGAGCGACATCCTGATCCCGGCCACGTGGATGGAGTATCCCGTCGGCGACGGCAGCCAGGCAGCAACAGCTGCTGACATGGCCAGGTACGTCCGGGTGTGGCTCAACGGAGGGCGTGGCGATGCCGGCGCGGTGGCGTCGCCGGCCACGTATTCGATGATGACCACGCCGGCCATCTCAATGTCCCGGGGCGACGCATACCAGCACGATTACGGCTACGGTTTCGGCATCATCTCCCACCGGGCCGACGGGCACCACTTCATCGGACACGGCGGCAGCACCGTGGGGTTCCGCGCCATCATGCTCACCGATCAGACCGACGGCCTGGGTGTTGTGATCATGTGCAACGGCTCGGACGTGGACACCTACGCGCCGGCGCGCTATGCACTCCAAGTTGCGGCCGCCATTGGCAGCGGCCAATCTCCGCCCGAACCGCCCGAGATACCGGACCCGACGCGGGTTGCCGACGCGCAACGGTACGCCGGGACTTACGTGAACGAACGAAACGGCAGTACCCTATGCGTGAGCGCAGAGGGAGATAGACTATCGGTAAATCGGCAGGGTGGCGCGGACATTGTACTGGAACATATTTCGGGCAATGCCTTCTGCGCGCCGCACGACGATTTTGATCCGTTCCCGTTGCGGTTTCGCTCCCGCGAGGACGGCGGCGACGATGCCCCGATGGTTGAAGTCCACCACGGACCCGCCGTGTACGTTCGGGAGGGCAGCGCGCCGCTGGAGTCGGAGTTGCCCAGTCCGCCCGAGTGGGTGGCCTTCCCCGGTCACTACCGCAGCCACGCGCCCTACGTCTCGAACTTCCGCGTCATTCTGCGGCGGGGACGGTTGTACCTGGCCTGGCCCAACGGCGGCGAGGAGTCGCTGACGCCGCACCCGTCCGATTCCGGAGGTTCGCCGCGGTTCCTGGTGGGGCCACCGGGGGAGCCTACGGCGGAGTGGCTGCGGTTCGACACGGTGGTGGGCAGTCGGGCCTTGCGCATCCTGTGGGCTGGCGGCGGCGGTTTTTACCGGGTGTGAGGGCGGGCGCCCCTGGTGGTTACTGGATTCCCGCTTTCGCGGGAATGACGGAAGGGCAGCGGGAATGACGGAGGGGCAGCGGGAATGCAGTAGGGACCGCTCGGCCGGCGAGATTGCCACGTCGCTTCGCTCCTCGCAATGACAGGTTGCGGAAAGTGGGTACGAGTGAGGCGCTAACGGATTACCAGCACCGGCAGGTTGGAGTGGCGAATTACCCGGTCGGTGACGCTGCCCAGGACCATCCGCCCGACGCCGCTGCGACCGTGGGTTGTCATCGCCACCAGCGACGGTTGGCCGCTGGCGCGCTCGATAATCGTCTGCGCGATGTTGTCGCCCACCTGGTGTTCCGTCGCCACACCGTGCGCGTGGTCGATTCGCATACGGTTTCTGACGTCGTCCAAATAGGCGGACGCGTCAGCCGCATCCTCAGCGGCCAGCTCGTCGGGGTTGGCGAGGTCGAAGTCGGGAACCGTCCCCATCTCCGGCGAGACCAGGTTGATCTGTTGCCGGTAGTGTCCCTCCGTTGGGGTGATCCTCAGCACCGTGATGCCGGCTGAAAGCGCTCCCGCCACGCTGATGGCGTGGGGAATCGCCAGCTCGGACAGAGGCGAACCGTCCAGCGGCACCACGACGTTCTTCAAGGACGTTTCGGGAGAGGCCGGCCCCATGACGTTGGCCCGCACTATCAGCATAGGGTTCGGCGTGGTGTGCAGGACCTTGTCGGTGACGCTGCCCATGACCCAACGGGAAATACCGCTGCGGCCGTGGGTGGACATCACCACCAGGGCGGTGGGATCGGCGCCGGCTATCGCCACAATCACGTCGCCGGCTGGCCCACGTTGCGCAACCACGCTCACGTCATATCCCTCGCCTTCCAGTCGTCGCCGCTGAGACTCCATGGAAACCAGGGCCCTGGCGCGAGATCCCTCTTCCAGGGTGCTGGCAACCCCTGGCCGACTCTGCCCGCCCAGGAGGCTGGGAGGCAGGATGTCGTAAGCCTGCACCAGTTCGATTGGCACACCCAACGATCTTGCAATCAACTGAGCGTAGGGCAGAGATTGTTCGGAAAGGTCAGAACCATCCAACGGAACGATTACTTTTGAGTACATGGTTATCGCATTCTCCCACTGGATTCCCGCATCCGCCTGTGGCGGACAGTTGCGACTTTCGCGGGAATGACGGTGAAAACAGGACTGAAGGTGAAAACGGGAATGATGGTGAAATGACGACGCTTACGGTTGGTACAGAATCCGCCCGCACGCGCTACAGGGGACCTGCCGGGACTTATCGCGCAGTTGCCGCATCACGTTGGTGGTCAGGGTCATGCGGCAGGACACGCAGACGCGCCCGTTGTCCACGAGAGCGATGGCGGTGCCGGCCTTGTTCCGGCGCAGCCGTTCGTAGCGTTGCAGGTCGGCGCCGGGCAAGGTTGCCGCCAACGATTGGCGGTCGCTCTCGGCTTCCTCCCGCTCCTTGGCCAGTTCCGACAGGCGATCATTGAGTTCCGTCACGGCTCCCTGCCACTGATCTTCAGCATCGCGCATTTCGGTATGGGCGCTCTGGGCGGCCTCCTCGTGGGTGCGTTGCTCTTCTTCCTGTTCGAGGATGGTGTCGTCCAGTTGGCCGATTTGGTACCGGGCCGAGTCAACTTCCCTCTGGATGGCGGAAAGGTCTCTGCGGGAGGTGTTGCCGCTGTACAGCCGGGACTCCAGTCCCGTCAGCCGTTCGCGCAACCGTTCAGCTTCTTCCCGCCGGTTGTGGACGTTGTCGGCGATGGCGAGGGCACGCGATGAGTGTCGGTCGGCTTCGTCGGTCAGGTCGGGGCGATTGACGCCGGCGGCCAGGCGCTGCTCGACCCGTTTCCGTTCAGTATCAATGCTGTCGATCCGGTGATCGATCACCTGCAGGTTGTATAGCTCTCGCGGCGTAGTCATGGTGGGGTTATCTGCTCCAGAGTAATGGAGTCGGCAAGGTGGCCGCCGGCAACCCAGTCTATCAGGGTTGCCGCCGTTTTTATAGCGGCGACCGAGGCGCGCTTCCGCAAAGCGCGGTTGGGCACCGCCGGCAGACTGCTTCGCCGGTCAGCAATCGCGCTGGCCCCCGGCCCGCAACCGGCGTGTTCCGTCAATGCGCCCGTAAATCTGCCCAAAGGCTCCGATGTGATGCCACGTAAATTGATGGGATTATAGTATTGACTTAATTTTTCGTGCATACTAATATCTTGCGGAAATGGCAGCGACGATAACGATATTGCGCCACTGACGAATGCGCACAGTACGCCAAGACAGCATCGACCGCCCGCCGACCAAATGGGACATCGACCAACGTAACGAGGTAGGAAAACGATGATAAACCGTTTGAAAATGCTCCACCCCACCAGGTCCTGGTTCCTGATATCGGGAGTCGTCCTGCTGACTCTTGCGATAATCGCCTGCGCCGGCAGCGCGCCCGCTGAGCCGGTCCCGGTGGAGGTGACGCGCATTGTCGAGCAATCGGGGCCTGCGGTCACCCGAATCGTAGAGCAACCAGGGCCCGAGGTCACCCGTGAGGTACAGGTTGAAGTCACGCGGGAGGTTCCCATTGAGGTGACGCGCGTCGTGAAGGAATCTCCGGCCACCGACGATCCCGGCGAACTCATCATATATTCAGGGCGTAGCGAGTCTCTGGTTGATCCCATCATCCAGCAGTTCAAAGGGACGACCGGCATTGACGTGAAGGTGAAGTACGCCGGCACCGGGGCATTGGCGGCGACGCTGCTGGAAGAAGGCGGAAACTCTCCGGCGGACGTGTTTTACGCTCAGGACCCCGGCGGCCTGGCGGCGGTATCGGAAATGATGACGGAACTGCCCGCCGACGTCATCGGGATGACGCCGGAATGGGCGCGTTCCACGGAAGGCCGTTGGGTGGGCATTACCGGCCGGGCGCGGGTCGTGGTCTATGGAACAGACAAGCTCACCGAAGCGGATTTACCGGACGACCTGTGGGGATTCACCGAACCGGAGTGGAAGGGTCGCGTTGGCTGGGCGCCGACCAACGGGTCGTTCCAGGCGATGGTCACCGCGCTGCGGGCGGGATGGGGCGAAGACCGCACCGAGGAATGGCTGCGGGCGATGATCGCCAACGACGTCAAGATTTACCCCAAGAACACGCCGCAGGTAGCGGCGGCGGCGGCCGGCGAGATTGACGTGGGGCTGGTGAACCACTACTACCTGTACCGCTTTATTGCGGAGGAAGGCGAAGACTTCGCGGCGCGGAACGCGCACCTGCGGGGCGCCGGGCCGGGGTCAATCGTCCTGGTGTCCGGGGCCGGCATCCTTGAGACCGCCGACAACCCCGAGAACGCGGAGGCGTTCATCCGGTTCCTGCTGAGTTCGGTGGGACAGCAGTATTTCGCCGGCCAGACTTTCGAGTACCCCATGGTTGAGGGAGTCAGGCCATCGGTGTTGCTGACCCCGCTGGCCGAGATCGAGCAGCCGGACATCACGCTGGCGGACCTGAGCGACCTGGCCGGCACGCAGGCGCTGCTACAAAAAACGGGGGCGCTGCCGTAGCGGTTCGCGCCGGGGCGTTGGGCTGTGTATAGTTAGCCGCGTCATGCGGATACTGCATTTTTCAGACCTGCACATCGGCGTCGAAAACTACGGACGCACCGACCCGAGCACGGGGCTGTCCACGCGGCTCACCGATTTCCTGGAGGCGCTGGACGAGTTGGCGGAATACGCCCTGGCCAACTCGGTGGACCTGGTGCTGCTGGCCGGGGACGCCTACAAGGGACGCGATCCGTCGCAGACGCACCAGCGGGAGTTTGCCCGGCGGCTGCGTCGCCTGTCCGCCGCCGGCATCCCGACGTTCCTGCTGGTGGGCAACCACGACCTGCCGGCGGCGTCGGGCCGGGCCCACGCCGTGGAGATATTCTCGACGCTGGACGTTCCCAACGTGCACGTCGGGGCGACGTTGAACAACCAGACGGTACCGACGCCGGCGGGGCCGCTGCAAATCCTGTCGGTGCCCTGGCCGTCGCGGGGCGCGATGCTGGCGCGGGACGAGTCGCGGGGCCTGGGCATCGAGCAGATCCGGCAGGAAATCGAGCGGCGCATGACCACGGCCATCGCGGGGCGCGCCCAGGCGCTGGACCCGGACATTCCGGCGATCATGGCCGGCCACGTGACGGTCAACGGGGCGACGGTGGGCAGCGAGCGTTCCATGATGCTGGGCAACGACCACGTGCTGAACGTGAGCGCGGTGCAGCAGCCGCAGCTGGAATACGTGGCGCTGGGGCACATCCACAAGCACCAGGTGTTGCGTCCGCCGGCGACGGACGGGTCGGCCGGCGGCGGGCCGGCGGTGGCGTATTCGGGCAGCCTGCAGCGGGTGGACTTCTCCGAGGAGGCCGATGAGAAGGGCTTCTGCATCATAGACATCGACCCGAGCGCGCCCCAGGGCCGGCGGCTGACCGACTTTCGTTTCGAGCGCATCGCGGCGCGTCCGTTCGTGACCGTGGACGCCAGCGTGCCGGAGAACGAGGGCAACCCGACGGAGTTCGTGGTGCGCGCCATTGAGCGGAGGCCGGTGGCCGGCGCGATCGTGCGCCTCCGCCTGCGCCTGTCGGGTGAGCAGTCGGGGCGGGTGAGGGACGCCGACCTGCGGGCCGCGCTTTCGCCGGCCCACTACGTCGCCAGCATAGCCCGCGATGTGACGGACGAAGCGCGGCGACGCCTGGACGCAGAACCCACCGACCTGCAACCCTTGACGGCCTTGCGCATGTACCTGGAAAACCAGGGAATCAGCGCCGAACGGCAGCGCATACTGCTGGAACGAGCGGAGGAGTTGCTGTCGTCAGTGGAGGCGGACGAGTAAGCGGCCATCATGGTGACCAACGTTACAATCACCGCCGTTCCCGGCATCGCGGCTGGCCATTGGACGGATGCCGACGCCGCTACCGGCTGCACCGTTGTCCTGTGCGGCGAAACTGCCGTCGGTGGCGTGGCAGTGCGCGGCGGCTCGCCGGGCACCCGGGAAACCGACCTGCTGGATCCCATGCGACGGGTGGACCGGGTTCACGCCGTCCTGCTCAGCGGCGGCAGCGCGTTCGGGCTGGCGGCGGCCGATGGCGTGCAGCGGTGGCTGGAGGAGCGCGGCATCGGTTTTGAAACGCCGCACGGATGCGTACCCATAGTTCCCGCGGCCATCCTTTATGACCTGGGCGTGGGCCGGGCCGATGTGCGGCCTGACGCGATGGCGGGATATACCGCCGCCGATGCCGCGAGCGATGCGCCGCTGGCGTCCGGCTCGGTGGGCGCGGGAACCGGGGCGACGGTGGGCAAGGGGTTGGGGCTGGCCGGCGTGGTCAAGGGGGGCATCGGGTCGGCGTACTGCACATTGCCCAGCGGCATCTCGGTGGGCGCGACCGTTGCGGTCAACGCCTGGGGCGGCATCCACAACCACCGGGATGGCGGCCTGATTGCCGGGCCGCAGCGTGACGACGGGACGATGGCCGATCCGATGGAGATCATTCTCTCCGGCGAGTATCCGCCGAGTGATGCGACGATGACCAACACCACCATCGGCGTCGTCGCCACGGACGCCGGGCTGGACAAGGCGCAGGCCAACTTCGTGGCGTCGTCGGCCCACGACGGCCTGGCGCTGACGATCCGCCCGTGCCACACCATCAGCGACGGGGACACGCTGTTCTGCGTGGCGACAGGCCGCAACTCCGCGCCCGTCAACATGACCGCCATCGTCGCGGCGGCAACGCACGTGGTCGCGCTGGCGGTGATCGACGCGGTGCGGTCTGCAACCGGGCTGGCGGGGATACGGTCGGTCAGGGAGTTGAATCATGGCATCGGCTGACAACGTACGCATCGGTTTCGTGGGCGCGGGCACGCTGGGGCGCGGCCTGGCCTTGGCGCTGGACGGCGTGGGCTGCAACGTGGTTGCCGTGTCCAGCCGTACCCGGACCAGCGCGGAATGGCTGGCGGAGCGGATTGATGGGTGTGCAGCTATGGATACGGCGCAGGACGTGGCGGACGCTTGCGACCTGGTGTTTATCACCACGCCGGACGGGGCGATTGCCGGCGTAGTCGCTGGTGTCAAGTGGCCCGCGGATCAGGGCGTGGTCCATTGCTGCGGCGCGGCGTCCACCGAACTGCTGGACGCCGCGGCCGGCGCTGGCGCGTCGGTTGGCGCGATGCACCCGTTCCAGACCTTCGCCGCGCTCAGCGACCCCACCGAGGCGGCGCGTCGGCTGTCCGGCGTGACCTTCGCGGTGTCCGCAAGCGGATGGTTGGCCGATTACCTGCCGTCGCTGGCCGAGCGACTGGACGGGCGGGCCATAACCATCCCCGACGAATTGCGTCCGCTGTACCACGCCAGCGCGGTGCTGGCCTGCGGGTACTTGGGCACCCTGCTGGACGCGGCCATCGGCCTGTGGGCCCGCATGGGTTTCACCGAGGAGGACGGCGTTCGGGCCGTGGCGCCGCTGGCTCGCGCCACCATCGAGGCCATCGCCTCCTCTGGACCCGTCAACGCTGTAACCGGCCCGGCAGTGCGCGGCGACGCCGCCACCATCGCGGCGCATCTGTCGCTGCTGTCCGAGCACGCGCCGGAGTTGGTTACGCTGTACCGGGAGTTGACGTTGGCATCGATACCGCTGGCGCGGGCGAAGGGGGTTGGGGAGGCGGAGTTGGCGCGATTGAGGCGGACAGCGGAACCCCCGGCCTGATACAATCCGCTCACTATGGCGACTACTATCCGTAAGCTGGCCCAGATGAAGCGGGACGGGGAGAAGATTCCCATGGTCACCGCTTACGACTACACCGCCGCTCGCATTGCTGATGCTGCTGGCATTCCCATCATCCTGGTGGGGGACAGCCTGGGCATGGTGGTGCTGGGCTACGATTCCACCATTCCGGTCACCATGGACGATATGGTGCGCCACACTCGGATGGTGAGCCGCGGCGCGTCCGACGCTCTGATCGTCGCCGACCTGCCCTTTATGGCCTACCAGGTTGACGCTAACGAGGCGATGCGCAACGCCGGCAGGTTGATGCAGGAAGGCGGCGCGCACACGGTGAAGATGGAGGGCGGCGTCGCTATCGCTGACACGGTGCGTCGCATCGTTGATGCCGGCGCGCCGGTCATGGGACACATCGGCCTCACTCCCCAATCGGTGAACGCGCTGGGCGGCTACCGGGTGCAGGGTCGCACTCGCGCGACGGCCCGGCGCCTGCTGGATGATGCGGTGGCTTTGCAGGACGCCGGAGCGTACTCGGTGGTGTTGGAATGCGTGCCCAGCCCTCTGGCCAGGATGATCACCGAACGCCTCACCATACCCACCATCGGCATCGGGGCGGGCCCCGATTGCGACGGGCAGGTGCAGGTGTTTCACGATATGCTGGGCCTGTTCTCCGATTTCCTGCCCAAGCATGCCCGCCGCTACGCCACTTTGTCCGACGACATAGCCGCTGCCTTCCGCCAGTACGCCGATGACGTTCGCGCCGGCGCTTTCCCCGCCGAGTCCGAAAGCTTCACGATGAACGAAAGCCTGCTGTCAGATCTGCTGCAGGATGGCTAGCGCAGATTCTCGAAATGACCGAACTCAGGACGGCAGGGCCAACGCTTTCGATGTTCTGATTCGTCGCAACGGCTGGTTCCTGCTAACGTTCTACTCCTGCTGGACAGCTTTGGCGGGACTTTTGAGCTATGCGCGCATAGCGACTGCGGAGAATCCACCGCTGGCCTGGCCCGAAATTGTTATAATCGTAATTGTCGCCGCCGCTGTAACCGTCGGTGTCGCATTCCCGCTGGCATTCGGAATCGTGGAGGGAATACCAATGGTACTGGCAAAATTGTACAAGGACAGTGTTCGAGAGGAGGCCCGTAGGGAAAGAGATCAAGCTTGGGAGGCTTGGCTTGAGCGTCGCGAGGCTGCGGAGCGCGACGGACGGCCCTTCACCGAACTGCCGCCCTCGCGCAGTGGAACCTCCGGCGAGAATGGACGCTAAACAGGAATAAGGACAACACACAATGCCCCGACTCGAAGGAAAAACCGCCATTGTCACCGGCGCCAGCCGTGGTATTGGCGCCGAGATCAGCCGACTGTTTGCCGCCGAGGGCGCCCGCGTCATCTGCGCCGCCCGCACTGTCAATGAGGGCGACCACCCGCTGGAAGGCTCCCTGGCCAAGACCATCGCTGACATCAAGGAGGCCGGCGGCGAGGCGACGCCCGTGGCCGCCAACATCTCCCTGCCGGAAGACTGCGAGATGCTGGTATCCGAAGCGCGACGCATCTACGGCCCGGTGGACGTGCTGGTGAACAACGCGGCACTCACCTACTACCTGCCCATCAAGGACTTTCCCATCAACCGGTGGATGCGCTCGTGGGCGGTGAACTTCCACGCGCCGTTCATCCTGAGCCAGCTGGCGCTGACCGACATGATCGAGCGCAAATCGGGCAGCATCGTCAACATATCCTCCGGCTCCGCCGTGGGTCCCGGCCGCGGGCCATACACCACGCCGCCCAACAACGGCACCTGCTACGGCGCGGAGAAGGCTGCCCTGGAGCGGTTCTCCCAAGGGCTGGCCCAGGAGGTGTACGAGTACGGCATTTCCGTAACGGCGGTTGCGCCCTCGTTGGTGGTGCCGACGCCGGGCACCGTGTTCCATCACCTGGTCGAGGGTATGGACGACCCGCGCGGCGAGCCGCCGGAACTGCTGGCACAGGCCACGCTCTTACTGGCCTCGGAACCCGTTGATAAAGTCACCGGCCGCGTGTGCTACAGCCAGCAGATCCTGATGGAATTCGGCTGGATCAGCGAAGGCCGCGGCTGGGGCGTGGACGACACGCGGGGTCCCGGCAGCGGCTACAGCCAAATGTAACGCGCCAGCGTGGTAAGATTGGCCTGTTCAGTTTCCCTGGAGACGTTGAAACGATATGTTGCGAACTCTCATCATAATTATCGTTGTTGCCGCCGCCATGCTTGCTGTGCTGGCCTGCGGACAGGCTTCAACCCAGCCACAGGGCGTTGGCGCGCGAGCCGTCGCCGCGCTGGTCGGGCCGGACGGTTCGGGCATGGGTGTAGTCACACTGACGCAAACGCATCACGGCGTGCTGATAGCGGCGGAAGTGGACGGGCTGGCTCCCGGCGGGCATGGCTTCCACATCCATACTGTGGGCACTTGCTCGCCCGATTTTGCCGCGGCCGGGGACCACTTCAATCCGGGTGACGTTGGCCATGGCTACAATAACCCCGCTGGCGTACACGCCGGCGACTTGCCGAACATTTACGCCGACGCCGACGGCGCAGCGCGCGCCGATTACTTCACCGCTGCGGTTACTCTCGACGCCGACGCGGACCATTCCCTCTTTGACGTCGATGGATCAGCCATTATCGTCCACGAAAATCCGGATACCTATGGCGAAGACGCCGGCGCCGGCGGGCGTGTGGCTTGCGGCGTCATAACGAGATACTAATCCCGATTTCGCCAACAACCCAGGGCAACCCTTCCAAACACCAGGAGAGTACTACCATGGAGTTCCAGTTCAGTACCGAAGACGCCACTTTCCAGAGCGACCTCCAGCAGTTCATCTCCGAAGAATACGCGCCGGAATGGGAGCTGGGCGAAAGGGGTTCCGGCGAAGAGAACTGGCAGCGCACGCTGGACGTGCGGCGCAAGCTGGCCGACCGGGGATGGCTGACCATGCACTGGCCGGAGGAATACGGCGGGCAGAAAGCGTCGCCGGTGCGCACCGCCATCTTCAACGAGGCGATGACCTACCACCGCGCCCCGGGCCGGGACAACTTCGGCGTCCGCATGATGGGCGCGACCCTGATGATCCACGGCACCGACGAGCAGAAGGCTGAGCACCTGCCGCCGGTGGCCAAGGGCGAAGTCCAGTGGTGCCAGGGGTACAGCGAACCCGAATCCGGTTCCGACCTGGCGTCGTTGAGCACGCGGGCCATCCGCGACGGCGATGAGTTCGTCATCAACGGCAGCAAGATCTGGACGTCCATGGGACACCGGGGCGACTGGATCATGCTGCTGACCCGCACCGACACCGACGCGCCCAAGCACCGGGGCATCAGCTTCTTCCTGGTGGACATGAAGACGCCGGGTATCGAGGTGCGCCCCATCATCAACATGGGCAACCGGCACGAGTTCAACCAGATTATCTTCGACAACGTTCGCGTCCCCGCCCGCAACATCGTGGGCGAGGAGAATCGCGGCTGGTATGTCGCCGTTACGCTGCTGGACTTCGAGCGTTCCGGCATTGACTACTCGGCGGCGGCGTTCCGGCACCTGGACGACACCCGAAAGTGGGCCGACGGCATCTCGCGCAACGGCAAACCGCTGAGTCAGGAGCCGTGGGTGCGCAACGTGCTGGCCGACCGCTACATCGAGTGCGAGGTGGCGCGGCTGATCGCCTACAACGTGGCGTGGATGCAGGGGGAGGGCCTGGTGCCCAACAAGGAAGCGTCCATGTCCAAGGTGTTCGGCAGCGAGACCGTCCAGCGCACCACGGCATCCTGCCTGGAAGTTATGGGCATGTACGGCGGCCTGCGCGACCAGAAGTGGACGCCGATGGAAGCCGATATGCAGGAGCACTGGCTGCGGGCGTTCTCGCACACCATCGCGGCAGGCACCAGCGAAGTGCAGCGCAACATCATCGCCAGCCGGGGGTTGGGCCTGCCGCGCGGGTAGGCATGAGACTGCTCAATGCTGAAAGTGCCCGCGTCGAACCGGACAAAATCACAAGATACTTGCTTTCGTTGGATAGTGAGCGCGGTAGGAGCAAAGCCAAGTTCTTCATGGAATTCGGGTTTAACCAGGAGGAATGGCAGCGCTTTGCGGACGCTCTGCTGGTTCACGGAGGTAGCCACGAAGTCACCAGCGTCATTGAAACTCAACACGGCACGAAGTTCACCGTTGACGGCGCACTGCAAACTCCCGACGGACGCAACCCCCGTGTCCAGACAGTTTGGATGATCTATCACGACTCGGATGAGCCTTGGCTGATTACGGCTCTCCCAAGGCGGAGATGAAGTATGTTGCAGGAATTTGAACAAATTACGCTTACTGCCGACATACCGGATGAGGGCCTCAAGGCCGGCGATGTCGGTACTATCGTACATATACACCCGCAGGGCGTTGCCTACGAAGTCGAGTTTTTCTCCCCGGCCGGCAACACTATCGCCGTTGCCACCGTAGAGAACTATCAGGCCAGGCCAGCCGCACCGGACGAAATAGAGCCGCTGACGGTGCTGTACAACTGGGCGCAAGATGGCATCGCTGTGCTGACGCTGACCAACCCGAGGAAGCGCAACGTGTTGTCCTCGCGCACGCTGGCGGCGTTGGAAGAATGGCTGGACTGGATTGCGAAGGATCCCGAAGCCCGCGTGGTGGTGATACGCTCTGAGGGGCCGGTGTTCAGTTCGGGGCATGACCTTAACGAGTTGGTCAACGGGGATGCCGAGGACTACACCGCCGTCTTTGACGCCTGTACCCGCGTCATGGAGGGCATACGCCTGCTGCCCAAGCCGGTCATCGCGCAGGTGCAGGGCCTGGCCACTGCCGCCGGGTGTCAGTTGGTTGCCACCTGCGACATCGCCGTCGCAGCGGACACCGCCGCGTTTGCCACGCCGGGCGTGCAGATCGGCTTGTTCTGCACCACGCCGGGCGTTGCCGTCGCGCGCTCGGTGATGCCCAAGAAGGCGATGGAAATGCTGCTGACCGGCCGGCCCATATCGGCGCAGGAAGCGTTGGAGTTTGGCCTGATCAGCCGCATCGCGCCGGCGGACGAGTTGGAAGAGCAGGTGATGGAACTCGCCAGGCAGATCGCGTCGGCCAGTGCCCAGACGTTGGCGTTGGGCAAGGCGGCGTTCTACAAGCAGATCGAAATGGACCGGCCATCAGCCTACGAGTTCGCCGGCAAGGTGATGGTGGACAACCTGCTGGAGGACGACGCGCATGAGGGCATCACCGCGTTCCTGGAAAAGCGGTCGCCTGTGTGGACGACCTGACAGTTTTCGTCATTCCCGCCTGCGCGGGATTCCAGGGTATGGAGGCAACCATGGCGCTGCAGGAATTCATAAAGGAATCCTTTGACAACAACTGGGAGTGGCTGCTTCGCTACGTGGATGGGCTGACCCAGGATGAGATTGAGTTCACCCCCAACGAGCAGTGCCATTCCATCGGGTTCATCGTCTGGCACTACGGGCGCGCGCTGGACATGTGGGTGCAGTCGCTGGCCAAGCAGGATACCCAGCTGTACGAGCGGGAATGGGCCGAGCGTCTGGGCTTCGCGCCGGAACCAATGAACGTCGGGTTCGGCTACACCGTTGACGACCTGACCAACTGGAAGTGTCCCGACAAGGCTCTGCTGATGGAGTACGCCGACGCCGCCCGCAACAACCTGCTGGAATTCCTCAGCCAGCACGACGACGAATCCCTGGTCAACACGCAGATGACGAACCGGAGGGGTGAAAGTATGGCGGTGGCGGATATGTTCCGCCTGCTCATCTGGGAGGTCAATCAGCACGGCGGCCAGGCCGGCTACCTGCGGGGGATGCAGCGGGGGTTGGGGCAGTAGTAGGCCAACCCTCGCAACGCTGACCATGTAGAATAGAGCCAACTGCAAGGGGAGAAAGAGGAAATGAGGATGGACCTGAGAGGCACCGTCAAAGGGCAGACCATAGTGTTGGACGAACCTATAGACCTTCCTGAGGGCGAGCGGGTGGAACTGGTCGTTTTGTGGCCGGAGATAGTCCCCATGAAACTCACGCCCGAGGAGTTGGAGATTGCCATAGCCGAGTATGAAGCGCGGTGTGAGGACCCGCTGTATCGCTCGCTCCATCCATCACCGCCCACCGCTCATGTGGTCACCGGCGAGATCGTCAACAGGATTCGGGAGACTGCGGGGTTCTAGGCCATTCCGCTGCTTCTGTACATACGCGTCCCGTGAGGTTCACCGACTACTTTCATTCCACCCGACATCGCCCCGATCGTGCCTTTATTTCTTTGGACTGGATTCAGCAGGTGGTTGACGACCCGGTCAGGCAAGAATTGCAACAGGACGGACGTATCCGGCGATGGGGACAGATTGCGGAACTCGACGGCAGGTATCTGCGCGTCATTCTGCTGCCCGATGGCGAGACGGTGCACAATGCTTTTGTTGACGGGAGATTCAGACCATGAAAGTACAATACTTCCAGGACACCGATACCCTGTACATCGAGTTGTGCCCCGATGCCGTGTGTGAAACTCGCGACTGGGATGAGAATACGCTGCTCGACCTGGACGAAACCGGTCGCCTCTGCGCAATCACCATCGAACACGCCAGCCAGCATATTGATATCCCCGACTTCGCCTACGAGCAAATCCCGGCCTGACACCGGCCCTGGAGATTGAATCATGCCCGCCAGCACTTTGCAATACCGCTATGACCCTCTGCACCAGGATATTGTCTGCTCGGAGGCCGCCATCAACGACCTTCCGCGCGTGGTGGACAGTCTGGGTGGTAGCCGCGCCATGATTACCTGCGGCCCTACCATCCTCAGCGCGTGCAATGTGGTGCCGCGCGTGCAGGAGGCGTTGGGTTCCCGCTACGTTGGCACCTACTCGGGCGTCGCGCCCCACTCGCCCGTTGAGACCGTGGAGGCCGGCGCCGCCATGGCCCAGGAAACGCAGCCCGACATCTTCATCAGCGTGGGCGGCGGCAGCACCCACGACACCACCAAGGCCATAGCGGTCCTGCTGGCCGAGGGTGGGGACATCCGCGACTACGCGATCTTCTTTGAGCCGCCCGACACGATCATTGTTCCGCCCACGCCATCGCCCAAGGTTCCCATCGTCAGCGTGCCCACCACCATGGGCTGCGCCGAGTTCAGCCGCGGCGGCGGTGGGATCACCGACCACGAGCAGGGACGCAAGCTGAGCATCGCGGGCGACGGCGTTACGCACCGCACCGTCGTGATCGACGGGCAGGCCCTGGCGACCACGCCGTTGCGGATCCTGGTATCCACCGCCATCGGGCAGCTGCGCATCGCCATCGAGACCGTCTATTCCACCGGCCGCAACCCCATCGGCGACGGCATGGCCCTGCACGCCATCCGGCTGCTGTTCGAGAACTTGCCCAAGTGCAAGGACGGCGACATCGACACGTTGCTGACCACCAAGACGGCGTGCGCGATGGCGTCCCTGGCGTCATTTGGTGGGCTGGGATTGAACACCGCCACCTGCCACCACGTGGGCGGGCTGTACGACGTGCCTCACGGGGAGGCCAACGCCATCCTGCTGCCCCACACTATGCGCTACAACCTGGACGCCTGCGCCGACCGTCAGCGCATGATTGCCGAGGCCATCGGGGTCGCCAACTCTACGATGACCGATGAGGAGGCCGGCCTGGCCGCCGCCGACGCGGTGGACGAGTTGTGCCGGGACCTGGAACTGCCCCGCACGCTGCGCGAGGTGGGAGTGCCGGAGGACGGCCTGGAATACATCGCCACCGCGACGCTGCAGGACCGCAGCCTGAGCACCAACCCCAAGCCTGTGGTGGATGCCGGCCCGATTATGGAGGTGCTGCGGGCGGCCTACTAGCGGAGTGCGGGATGCCGCTTATGGCTCCGATACCATAAGAAGGTTGATTGCGGCTACTTGTATCAGACGGGTCAAGTAGTCGAACCCCATGGTTAGGCAACCATAAAGAGCCTGCTCCGAAAGGTTCCCGTGATAATAATGGTTGTGCAAGCCGCCTTGGTTATTCTCCAAGCAATCCAAGAAGTCTGACGCAGTTAGTTTGTCATTAGCGATGCGACGCGCAGCGTCGTTGAATCGCCTCGCGGTGTTGGGCGCGCGGTGTTCGCCGGTTCCGTGCTCCGGGTCGGCGGCGCTCATCGCGTGTACCGTCGCGCCCCAAACGATTTCGCCTGCCGCATCATAGGCCGCCAATTCGTCGCGCAGGTGTATCGCCAGTTCCCTCAGGCTCTCCGCTTTGTGGAGATGCTCGTCTCTGGTCATACGTCTTTGACATCGGCGAGCATCTTTACCAGTTCGCGCACCGGCCCCAAGTACAACGCATAGTCCTCGGGCTGCCAGTAGCGTTCCGGGTCGTCTTGCTGTACGCGCAACGGGGTGTTTGCGTGTTTCTGGAACGACTCCACTACCCCGTAGTGTCCCATGTGTCGGAGAGGCGGCCGATCCTCGTCAAAGTCAGGCCACTGGCCGGGGCCGGGCTTCTTGATGCCGTCCAGCGCGTACATCATCTCCCACACATCTTCCCGCGTGTCGCACGCGAAGCCTTTGCGCTTCGCCGCCGCTTTCACCGCCTGCATCGCCCCCTCATAAGCGAGCCTCGCACCGCACAGCACGTCGCCGATTTCAAATAACGCTGCCGCTTCGTCCAGAAGCTGCTCGGCGTTTTTCGATTCAACCGTCTTGCCTTTCAGTTCGGCAACATCCTGTTCGATCCGATCCAGGCCAGCCGGCATACCGAGATACTCGTTGGTGAGCATGGCGCGCAGCAGGACTGGCTGCGCCTCCGGGTTGGCCTGTAATTCGGCCAGTATGCGCGCCACCAACGATTCGGGGTCAAGCTGTTGCGTGGATTCGGTAGTCATGGGGCGATTATATCACCAGGGGGTGCGCCCAACGGCCGGCCTCACGTCACAAGTTCTCTATCGCCACTGGCTCCACTGCGTCGGCCAGCTCGAAGCCGAACACGCGGGAGTAGAAGTATAGCTCGGCCTCCAGGGCGCGCTTGATGTTTTCGGCGCGGCGGAACCCGTGCTGTTCGCCCTCGAAGGGCAGGTACGCGCACGGTATGCCCTTGCCGCGCACCGCGTCGAACATCATCTCGGCCTGGTTGGGCGGGACTATTCTGTCCTCCAGCCCTTGCAGCAGGATGATGGGGCATGACAGCCCGTCGGTGTGGTTGATGGGCGACCAGCGTTCGTAGGTGTCCTTGCCTTCCGGATAGGGCGCGACCAGACGGTCCAGGTAACGGGACTCGAACTTGTGCGTGTCCGCTGCCAGCGCGCTGAGGTCGGACACGCCGTAGTAGCTGGCCCCCGCCGCGAACACGTTGCGGAAGGTCAGGGCCGCCAGCGTGGTGTAGCCGCCGGCGCTGCCGCCCCGGATGGCCAGGCGGTCGCCGTCGGCGAGTCCCTGGTGGACCAGGTGCAGCGCGGCGTTGGCGCAGTCGTCCACGTCCACGATGCCCCAGTTGCCGTTGAGCAGTTGCCGGTACGCTCGCCCGTAGCCCACGCTGCCGCCGTAGTTCACGTCCACTACGGCGAAACCCCGACTGGTCCAGAACTGCACCGCCATATCCAGCGCGCCCGACGCCGCACCGGTCGGCCCGCCGTGGCTCAGCGTCAGCAGCGGCGGCAATTCGCCCTCCGGCGCCTGGTACTCGGGATTTCTCGGCGCGTAGTAGAGCGCGTAGGCCGGTCGTCCCTCATTCGATGGAAACTCGATGGTTTGCGCCGGCGAGATGTAACCGGCGTCCACGTTGGTCGTTGATGCTGCTTTCAGTGTTTCCCAATAGTCCGCCGCAGGCGGACTCAGATTCACGCGCATCAGCGACATGGGGCGCTCGGCGTCGCCGGCTACCACCACGGCGGTGATGCCCGACACCGCCAGGTCGCCGCGGCCCATCTCGCCGGCTGGCACGTTCAACGGCTGCATGACGCCACTGTTGGGATTCAGGCGGTTCAGCGACCACGCGCCGCGCCGGTTCACCGCGCATATGATATCTCCGTTGCCGGCGAACCCGTAGGTGCGGCTGGCGAAGACCCACTGCGGGCGGGCGTATTCGGCGTCGTCAGGGTAGAGTGCTTCCGGCCCGTTGTCGCCCAGGCGGTAGAGGTTCCACCAGCCCGATTCCTCGGACACGTAGTGCAGTGTGCCGTCGGGCGACCATTCCGGTTGAAATACCGATACATGCTCGCCGCCGGCAACCAACGTCGTGTCGCCGAGCGTCCCATCGTCCAACACCGGCGCCGTCCACAGGTGGGTTCCGTCCCACGGCATGTTGGGGTGATTCCAGGACAGCCACGCCAGCGTCCGGCCATCGGGGCTGAGGCGCGGCGAGGAGACGAAATCCCAGCCTTCGGCCAGGACGATCTGCTCTCCTACGCCGTCGGCCGGAACCGACGCGATGGCGTTCACGATGTGCTCGGGATCCGAATGGTCTTCCCGGACGCAGATAAGACGATTTCGGCGCCGGTCCAGCGTCGCGTCGGCATAGCGCAGGGGCGCGTCGGGCGTGATGGGCTGCGGTTGGCCGTGTGGGTCATGCCGGTAGATGCGCTGGTCGTCGAAGTTCGAGAACCACACCACGCGGCCATCGGCGATCCACGCGCCGCCGCCGTACTCGTGTACCCGCGTCCTCGCGTTGTACGGCGCCGCATTCACGTCGGAGACCGCGCCGCCCGGCGTCATGCGCATGATGACGTTGCGGCCGCCCTCCGACGGCCGGCCCTCCGTCCACAGGATGGCGTCACCGTCGATGGCGACCTGCCCGATGCTGATGGACTCCGCGACGATGGCGTCCGCCGTGATGGGCGAACGCCAGGAACCGTAGGGGGCGATGATGGGGTTGGTCAAGGCGGGATCTCCAAATGCAGGTGTTTCATTACGAAATTATCACAACTGTCATTGCGAGCGTAGCGTAGCAATCTCGTGGGCAACGCAGTCCACCCAGCGAGATTGCCGCGTCGCGTTGCTCTTCGCAATGACACTGCCTTACGCCACCGCCGGCATTACCTCGGACGCCACGGTTGCCATGGCTGGGAACACCACTGCCGGATCGCCGGAGTAGGGCGACACCACTATGCGCGACACGCCGATGTCCCGGTAGGCTTGGGCGTTGGCGCGCATCTCCGCCGGGTCGGTGCCCAGGGTGAACCGGCCTGGCCGTCCGCCCTGCAACGGGACGCTGACCGACACGGGAATGGTCGCGGGGTCTCGGTCGGCGCGTTCCGCCCGCTCGTGCAGGTAGCGGATGCCCTGGGCCAGGTCCTCCGGCGGCATGGCCGTGGGATGCCAGCCGTCGCCGTGGCGGGCGGCCCGGCGGATGGCAGCCCGGCTGGTGCCGCCGATAATCATGGGGATGCCCTCGGGACGCACCGGACGCGGCGAGAACGCCATATCCGCGAACTGGAAAAAGCGCCCGTCGTACCGTGGATAGTCGTCGCACCACAGGGTTTTCATAATCTCGATGGACTCGTCGGTGTACGGGCCGCGCTCAGAGAAGGGCACGCCCATGGCCTCGATTTCGGTGTCAATCACGCCGACGCCGACGCCCAGCGCGACGCGGCCGCCCGATAGCTGGTCCAGGGTCGCCGCCTGCTTCGCCAGACGCATGGGGTTGTGATAGGGCAGCACCAGCACGCTGGTGCCCAGGATGACGCGGCTGGTCTGGGCGGCGGCGTAGGTCAGTATGGTCATGGGGTCGTAGTAGGGGCGGTTGCCGAGACGCTCGTACACGTAACTGACGTTGAAGACGTGGTCGCTGGCCCAGACGGAGTCGTAGCCCAGTTCCTCGGCGCGGGCGGCGACGCTCACCACGTCCTGCACGTTGGCAAGCCCCTGGTTGTTGGAAAGGGAAAAGCCGATGTTCATCACTAAACTCCTGACGCTTCCGTCTCGGCGCTGGCGTTGCTGCGAGCGTTTCTGCGGCGACTGCCCGCGCCGCTGCGCGCCGCTTCCTGCTCCTTGCGCAGCTTGCGGATCTCGTCCTCCAAATCGTCCAGCCGCTCCTCGATGCCCAGGACGTGAACGAACAGGCGATTCATCTGGCTGCGCGACGGCATATTGTAGGTTCGCAGCATGGCGTCGATCTGCGGATTGACGGCGTCGGCCATGCGCTCCTGAATATGCAGGCCCTGCTCCATGTACTTGCCCAGCGCTTTGGCGAAGTCCTCGGTGCTCATGGTGTCGGCGAAGGTCTTGGCCATGGCCTCCAGCTGCTCGTTCCACTGCTTCTGGGCATCGCTGAGGGTCTGCGCGCTGGACGACGCTGACATCAGTTGACTCCACTGCTGGAGCCACTGGTTGAAGAACTGCTGCCACATGGCGGTCATGTCGGTTCCGCCAAAGGGTGGCGTGAACCCGCCGAACCCGGGCATCCCCATGCCCGGCATCCCGGCCCCCGGCATCGCGCCGTTGTTGGGGGGCCAGAACGGGTTGGGCGTCCCGGACGCCGCCTGCTGCCACATTTCGGTGGACTTGCGGAACATCTCCTGCCACGCCTCGAAGGGGTTGGCCGTGTTCTGCGCGCTGGTCATAGTTGGCTCCTGCTGTTGTGTGCGCCGATGCGAGAGATAGAAGGGTGGCGGGCCGACGTCATGCCACCCGCTCCGTTACCCACTCGTCAATCTTGGGCCACAGGGTCTGATTCGCCTGGCGGCCCGAGAATACCGAGATGTGGCCGCCGGGCAACTCCATGAATTCCTTGTCCTCGGAGGACACCGCGTCCAGCAGGCCGCGGGCCGCCGGAGCCGGCACGATGAAGTCCTGGCTGGCCGCCACGCAGAGCAGAGGCTGCTGGATTTTGGACAGGTCAACCCGGCGTCCGTTCAGCACGAACTCGCCGTTGACCAACTCGTTCTTGCCGTACATCTGCTTGGACAGTTGTCCGAAGAACCGTCCCGGCATCCCGATGAAGTCGCTGGCCCAGCGATTCATGGCCTTGTAGTTGTCAACGTAGCCGGGCCGGTTCACGTTGGCCCACAGGCCCGAGAGCGCTTGGGCATCCAGCGTGGGGCGCAGCATCTTGAAACCGGCGCCCATGAGGTTGGCCGGCAGGACGCCGTAGTGCTCCACGATGAGATCGGCGGGGAAGTACCGCTCGTCCAGCCACACGCGGAACATCCCGCCTTCCTCAAAGTTGATGGGCGCGACGATGGCCACGAAGTTCTTGACCGGCGCGTCGGGATGTGACGCCAGGTAGGTTGCCGCCAGCGTGCCGCCCAGGCAGATGCCGTTGAGGGTGATCTCGGTGGCGTCGGACGCCTCAAGGGCCCGGTCGATGGCACGGGGTATCAGCTTGAAAACGGCTTCCTCAAAGCCCAGTTCCTTATCCTCGGCGGCGATTTCGCCCCAATCCAGCAGGTACACGTCGTGTCCCTGGTTGGTCAGGTACTCGATCATGCTGTTGCCGGGGAGCAGGTCCAGCACGTAGGGACGGCTGATGCCCAGCCACGGCACCATGAGGTAAGGCGTCCGGTACTTGATCCGGTCGCGCTCGCCGTAGCGCAGGAGGCGGACCTTGCCGCGCTTCCAGACGACCTCGTAGGGGGTGACGTCGATGGGCGGCTCGGCCGGGTTGATCACGAAGGAATCAACCATCGTCTGGGCGCGCTGGAGGTGTTCCTGCATATCTTGCTGGAACCGGGAAACAAACTCTGCCTGGCTGACCACCGGCGTTCCTCCTGGGCATCTATGCCATCAATTGCCCCTCTCCAAACACGGAGAGGGGTCGGGACACGGGGGCTATCTCCTGGACGCTTCAGGCTCCGGTCTGCGGCGCCATGGACTTGGTGGCGTCCAGCAGCCACTCCAGGTACGCCTCGCCGTATTTCACGGAACTCTTGGTAAACTCTTGGCTCGATTCCACCAGCTTTACGTTGGCTTCCATCATGCCGGTCATAAGGGCGTTGCTCTGCTGCATGCTGGTATTGAAGGCGGCAAAGCCGCTGGTCATCACGTCGTTGTACGCCTTGAAGAGTTCCTGGGTCTTTTCCATGATACTACGCTCCTGTTGTTTCGGTTTAGTTACGATTACGGGGCAAGGTACGTCCATTACCCGCGTTGCGTTTCATCATCTGATTCCGGTGATTCCGGTGTGGGGGTCGGCGCAAACCCAAAGGTCTGCGCGTACAGGTCGAAGAACCCGTTGATCATCCGCTGGTAGCCCGACACTACTTCCGTCCATCCTTGCAGCAATTCCTCGCCAGCACCGGTGATGCTGTACACGCGCCGAGCCGGCCCGCTCTCGCCCGTCTCCCATTCCGAAGACACAAAGCCCTCGTTCTCCAGACGGCGCAGTTCCTTGTACAGCGTGGGGTGGTCCACTTCCGAAAAGCCCATGCTGTTGAGGTGCTGCATGATCAGGTAGCCGTGCAGGCTCCACTGTTTCAGCAGCAGCAGCACCCACGGGGTCATGAAACTCCGGGGAAGCTTCGGGTTGATGGTCTGGCCGTCGAAAACCATGTATGTACTTTTACCACATAAGTGCGAAGGCGTCAACCGGACGTCCGACCCAGTCAGCCGGCATCCGGTATGGTATGATATTTGCAGCATTTCACAGGTCCGGGTTGACACGCCCGGCGCGTCTTGATGGCTAGAGGTTACGATGCCACGGCTGACTCCCCAGGAAGTTGACGATTACCTTGCCGGCGCCCACGTGGCCCATTTCGCCTCCATTCGGCGAAATGGCGGCCCCCATATTTCGCCGGTCTGGTATCAGTGGAAATCCGGCAGCGAACCCGAAACCGGCACGTTAACCGTCGTATCCGGCGATTCCGCCGTCAAGACCCGCAACGTCCGCCGCAACCCCAAGGTCTCCCTCTCCGTAGCCACCGACGAGTGGCCTTACCAGTATGTGATTCTGGAGGGCGACGCCACTGTCTCCACCGACAACATCAAGGAGGCGGTGCGCAGCATTTTCTCACGCTACGAGGGGGACGAGCGCGGCGAAGAAGACGCCAACGAACTGACCCAGGGCGATCAGAAGCTCGTAGCCATCGTGATCAACGTCAAGCGCATCCTCTCCTGGAAGGGAGATGCCGAGTAATCCTACACCCGCCGTCCCTCAAACCGCCGACGCCGTGATCATCGGCGGCGGCGTCATCGGCTGTGCCATCCAGTACAACCTGGCGCGCTTGGGTGTTGCCAACACCGTCCTTCTGGAACGGGACGTCCTCGGCTCCGGCAGCACCGGCAGGTCCCAGGCCATCTGCCGGATGCACTACTCCAACCCGATCACCACCGAACTCGCTTGGCAAAGCTTGCAGATTTTTGCCGACTTTGATGCCCGGATCGGGGGGGCTTCGGGATTCGTGAATACGGGCTACCTCGTGGTGGTTAATGAAGCGGATGAGGCCGGCCTGGAGCGCAACGTCGCCATGCAGCAGGAGCTGGGGGTGCCATCCTCGGTGGTGTCCCGGGACGACCTGGCCCGCCTGGCGCCCATGGTGACCCTGTACGATGATGAGCGCGCCGCCTGGGAACCGGAATCGGGCTACGCCGACCCGTACCAGGTAACCGTTTCCTACGCCGCCCGCGCCCAGGAAGCCGGCGCGCGGATCGTAACCCGCAACCCTGCCCGCGGCATTGAAACGGCGGGCGACCGCGTGCGGGCCGTTGTTGCCGCAAACGGCGAACGCATCGCCACCGAGACCGTGATCGTCGCCGCCGGCCCCTGGTCAAAGCAGGTACTCGCCAGAGTGGGAGTTGACGTACCCCTGATTCCAGTGCGGCACCAGGTCGCCACCGTGGCCCGTCCCGTGGAGGCGGTGCCGCACCATCCCACGGTTGGCGACATCAGCCAGTCCTTTTCGTTCCGGCCCGACGGCTCCAATTTCACGACCATGGGGTTCGGAGACGACGACGAACAGTCAGATCCAGACGTTTATCCGCAGGGCCTGGAACTGTCGGAGGCGGCAACCGCCCGCGCCAAACTGGCCCGCCGCGTTCCCGGCATGGCCGACGCCTACTACCGGGGCGGATGGTCCGGCCTGTTCACCACCACGCCCGACTGGCATCCCGTGCTGGACGCCGTGCCCGGCGTCGGCGGCCTCTACTGCGCCATCGGATTCAGCGGCCACGGGTTCAAGCTGTCGCCGGCCATCGGCAAATCAGTCGCCGAGCTGGTGGTGGAAGGCCGCGCCCGCGACGTTGACCTTGCGCCGCTGCGTTTCACCCGGTTCGCCGAGGGCGACCTGCTGGAATCCAGCTACCGCTACCGCGTGCTGGCGTGACGGCGCATCAATTTGATGACAATTCCCCCTTGACGGCAAACGTGCTGAACGGCGACGATTAGCCGAACACGCCGCGTTTCCCGTGAGGAGGACCAGATGAACGAGTCGGGATTCTTGCTTCCAAACCGAATATATGAGGGAGACGCCAGACAGCTAATACAAAACGTTGAGCCGCAGTCGGTCGCGTTGAGTTTTTGGTCGCCTCCGTATTTCGTCGGCAAGTCTTACGAGACTGATCTGGACTTCGCCGATTGGTCGGATTTGCTGCGGGAGACGATTGCCGGCCATTTCCTGGCAATCGCGCCCGGCGGTTTTCTGGCCGTCAACATCGCCGACATTCTGGCCTTTGAAGACCCTGATATGCCTCGCATCCAGGCCGATAACGTCAGCGCCAAGAAGGTGAAAATCACGCGGGAGCAGGTGCTGGCCGCACGACAGGCCAACCCCGACTTTGACAAGTATCAACTGGCCGCGCTGCTGGGTTGCAGCGAGCAGACCATCGACCGCCGCCTGAAAAACAACAACGTCCGCGGCGGCAAGTACGCGCCTCAAACCAGGGTGAAACTAACCGCAGGGCTGGTTGAGCAATGGGCTGCCGACGCTGGTTTTTATCTCTACGACCGCCGTGTGTGGGTTAAGGATCCCTGCTGGGAGAACAGCCGTTGGCACAGCCTGTCGTACCGCTCGGTGGACGAGTGGGAGCACGTGTTGATTTTCTGGAAGCCGGGCATAACGGTGGTGAGCCGGGAGCGGCTGGACGCCGGCGAGTGGGCCGAGTGGGGTTCCCGTAGCGTGTGGGAGATACGCTCCGTGCGTTCCAACAGCGCTCACGAATCGCAGTTTCCCATTGAGTTGCCACGCCGGGTGATTCGACTGCTCACCGAACCGGATGATCTGGTGCTGGATTGCTTCATAGGCAGTGGCACGACGGCGCTGGCAGCGATAGAGCAGGGACGGCGGTTTATGGGGTTTGACATCAATGCCGACAGCGTTCGGCTATCTGAAAAACGCATTGAGGACGCTCTGGCAACCGTAAGGATGCTGCCACCATGACGTTGTCCGCAGACGATATACGAAATAACCTTGACGTCATTGAGCAAGTGGAAAAGGCAACCTTGCGAATGGTGGTACAGGCAATTTACGATTTCAGAGAGGAAGCAATCGAGATATTCACCAACGAAGCTGACTTGGTAGCCGACATCGGCGAGGACATTACCCGCGAAGCTCTTGACCGACAGGGAATGCCAACCATCCCGGTAAGACTGTTTGGCAAGATTGACTACAAACGGGCCGCCTATCTCTTCCAGCCGGAGTACGCGGTTCGCCAGGCGCTGTTTGTAGATTCCAAAGTGGAGAAAATCGAGGGAGCCCGTACTGCCACCATTCAAACATCGCAAACCTCAATGCGTATTCGCCAGGTCAGGCAGTGGCGACCGGTTGATATTCCGGGTGATATGGACGCCATTGCAATGGTGCGGGGGGAGGAATATCTAACGACTACGATATTCGTCAAGTACAACTACTCTGAAAGAGCAGCCAACAATCCTCCGAATCACCTCGAATCGATTTCGGTCCTGTGCTTGCCCAATGGCCTTTTGCAAGATCGTTACAACTCCACAGCCGACGATTCAATTTGGCTGGCCGGGCGCAATGCACCCTCACGTGGTGAGGCTTTTCGGGTTAGAATAGGTTTGGCCGCACTGAAAGAAAAAGCTAACTGGCGGGTGCAAACCGTCGCCGCCGACCCAGCCCAGCAATTCACCTGGGATGATTAACTTGATCCCCTCGGAGCAACCCTGAATGGTAACCAACTTTCAATCCCACTACATTCCCAACACGCCTGCTGAGCAGGACGACCTGCTGGCCGCCATCGGCCTGCGGAACATCGACGAGTTGTTCGCGGACATTCCGGACGGCTACCGCAACCCTCCTCTGGAATTGCCCGCGCCGTTGTCAGAGTTGGAGATCCAGCGCGAGCTGGGTGAGCTGGCGTCGCGGAACCGACCGCTGGACAGCGGCCCGTCGTTCCTGGGCGCAGGGTCTTACCATCACTTCATCCCGTCCATCGTCAAGGCGATTATGACCCGGGGAGAGTTCCTTACGGCCTACACGCCCTACCAGCCGGAAGTGTCCCAGGGCACGTTGCAGGTTATCTTCGAGTTTCAGACCATGATCAGCGCGCTGTACGGCATGGAGGTGGCCAACGCCGGCATGTACGACGGCGCCACCAGCGTCGCCGAGGCCGTGCTCATGGCCTGCCGCGTTACCCGACGTCAGCAGGTTATCGTCGCCGACACCGTGTCGCCGGCCTACCGCCAGGTCATTGCCACCTACTGCCAGGCCCAGGGCATCACCATCGACATCACGCCGGCCGACCAGGTCACCGGCGCGATCACCGAAGCCACCGCCGGCATCGTGGCGCAGTACCCCAACTTCTACGGGTCGCTGGAGGACCTGCAAGCGTTGGGCGAGGCGGCCCACGCCGACGGCGCCCTGCTGGTGGTATCCGCTGACCCGCTGGCCATGGGGATGCTGCGTCCGCCGGGCGAGTTCGGAGCCGACATCGTTACCGGTGAAGGCCAACCCCTGGGCATCCCGCCATCCTTCGGCGGCCCTTATCTGGGCCTGTTCAGTTGCAAGCAGCAGTACATCCGCCAGATGCCCAGCCGCCTGGTGGGACGCACCACTGACACCGAAGGGCGCACCGGCTACGTGCTGACCCTGCAAACCCGCGAGCAGCACATCCGGCGCGAGCGCGCCACCTCCAACATTTGCACTAACGAGGCCCTGTACGCCCTGGCCTCCTCGATCTACCTGGCTGCCATGGGCCGGAACGGACTGCGCCAGGCGGCGGAACTGTGCTACCACAAGGCGCATTACGCGGCAGACGCCATCGGCAAACTGGATGGATACTCCCTGCCCCAATCAGCCGCATTCTTCCAGGAGTTTGTGGTGTCTTGTCCCGTATCGCCGGCCGAGGTCAACCGGCAACTCATAAAGCGCAACATCCTGGGCGGCCTGGATGTGAGCGACCGGTTCGACAACGGGATGCTGCTCTGCGTAACCGAGATGAACACCCGCGACGAAATCGACGCCCTGGTCTCGGCCCTTTCGGAAATCGCCTGACGGAGCGAATCGACATGAGGCGGTTGCGCACCACCTACGTGGACGACTGGGAAGACCTGGAGATTGAGGAGCGCTCCAGGGCGAGAATTTTCGGCGTCTCGATCAATCCTATTATCGCGTGGGTAGTGGCGGCGGTCGGCTGGCTGCTCTTCCTGGCCTTGTTTTTCGGCAGCCTTCAGGACTGGTTCCCCAAATCTCCAGTCCTGCGGTGGACGCTCTGGTCAATTGCTATCGTGTTCATGTCGGTCACAACCTTCGTGTGCCTGGTGAGCATCAGAGCGTTGATCGGTTCCATCCGCAGGTCGCGCATTCAAATGGCCCGGCTGGACGGGGCCACCGACCAGGAAGCCAGACAGGAAGGTGAACGCTACATACGACGCAACGTGTACTTGCGGCTCGTGGTGTACTTGGCCTTGGGCGTGACCATTTGGTTATTTCTGGGCAGTCCCTTTATCTTCGATTGGGCGGGGCCGATCCCTTACTTGTGCGGCATGGCCGTATATGTAATCTGCGTCATGCTCGTTGCATCGGGCCGGGTCGGCCGCATTTGGGATAGCTTGCGGGGCGTAGCAGGCGGACGGTAGGCGATATGGTGAACCGGAACAAGCAGGAACTCGACCTGGTCCGTCGATACTACGACCCGGACGACTTGGAGGACACTTCACCTCTGCACAACCGCGTATCGTGGTTTGGTCTCCGGCTGAGAGTGGGAACCGTCATCGGAGTCGGCTTTGGTAACGCGGCGCTCATGGTCGCCCTCGTTGTGCTCCGGTGGCAGTTCGGCGACCGGATTCCATGGCTGCCCGTTGAAGACATCCGGTTCGACATCGCGTTCCTGGCGTTTATTATCGTCATGTCCTTCATATCGTTCACCATGTTTCGGGCGGCCACCAATATGTTCCGCCGGGAAATCCGCGAAATCGACACGCGGATGGCCCGGCGCGACCATGCCACCGAAGAAGAAGTACAGGAATTCGTGCGTCAGTCGGAACGGGAGATGAACCGGCGCATGACCCGCCGCTGGATCGTGATACTGTTGGTGATTATTCCAATCTTCCCGATATTCGGCACCAAGCTGATATTCCCCTGGGGTGGCATGGGAGCATTAGCCGGCGCCGCCTTCGTCACAATGCTGTTGATCTGCGCCGGAATCTACTTCTCGTCCAACGTGTCGAGATTGCTCGGTCGCCTTGGGCGCAGGATGCGGAACTGATTGAATCGCCTTACTCCTCCCCACACCTCTAACCTCCCACTGGAGACGATCTTACAATGATGAACAAAGGCGGAAACCGCGATACCACCAGGATGCTCATGGACCGCAGCGTATCCGGCCGCGTGGGCGTTATCACGCCGGGACTGGACGTGCCGGCCGCGCCCCTGCCGGATGCCGCGTATCTGCGGGATTCGCTGCCGTTGCCCGAGGTTTCCGAGCCCGAGGTGGTGCAGTATTTCACCTCCCTGAGCCAGCTCAACTTCAGCATCGACACCCACTTCTATCCCCTGGGGTCGTGCACCATGAAGTACAACCCCAAGGTCAACGACGAGGTGGCGTTCCTGCCCGGGTTCGCGGGAATCCACCCGCAACAGCCGGCCGAACAGTCCCAGGGCGCGCTGGAGTTGCTGTATCGACTTCAGGAATTCCTCACCGAAGTCACCGGCATGTCCGCCACCAGCCTGGCCACGCTGGCCGGCGCTCATGGCGAACTGGGCGGCGTCCTGATGATGCGGGCGTATCATCTGGCCCGCGGCGATTCGGGGCGTACCAAGATGGGCATACCCGACAGCGCCCACGGCACCAACCCGGCGTCGGCAGCGATGGCCGGCTTCGACGTGGTTACGATTCCCTCCGATGCCGACGGCAACACCGACCTGGCGGCCCTGCGCGAAATCGCCGGCGACGACCTGGCCGGCGTGATGATCACCCTGCCCAGCACTTTGGGCCTGTTCGACACCAACATACTGGAAGTGTGCCAGGTGGTGCATGAGTGCGGCGGTCTGGTCTATGGCGACGGGGCCAACATGAACGCCCTGCTGGGACGGGCCAAGCTGGGCGAGTTGGGCTTCGACGTCTGCCATCTGAACCTGCACAAGACCTTCAGCACGCCCCACGGCGGCGGCGGGCCGGGCGCCGGGCCCGTATGCTGCGGCGAGATCCTGGCACCCTACCTGGCGGCGCCGGTGGTGGAGCGCAGCGACTCCGGCGAATTCACCCTGGCCGAGCCGGCGCAGAGCATCGGCAAGATCAGCGGGTTCCACGGCAACTTCGGCGTCCTGGTGAGGGCCTACACCTACATCCGAACGCTGGGGGCGGCAGGCCTGCTGTCCATCAGCGGCAACGCCGTGCTGAACGCCAACTACATCATGCACGAACTCAAGGACATCTACGCGCTGCCCTATGACCGCACCTGCATGCACGAGGTGGTGTTCTCCGCCGACCTACAGCGTGAACGAGGCGTCAGCGGGCTGGAGGTTGCCAAGCGGCTGCTGGACTACGGGTTCCACGCGCCCACGATGTACTTCCCCCTCATCGTCCACGAGGCGCTGATGATCGAGCCCACCGAGTCGGAGACCAAGGAGACGCTGGACGCTTTTATCGACGCCCTACGCGCCATCGACGCCGAGGCGACGTCCGAGCCGGAACTGGTGCAGCACGCGCCGCATAATACGCCGGTATCACGCCTGGACGAGGCCACAGCGGCCCGCCGGCCGGTACTGCGGTGGGAACCGGCGGCGGCGGATTAGGGTGGCTGGCGGGCGGCTAAAACACCCAACCTAGTCGGGACATCATCTGCCGGTGATTGATGCAGTCGACTCCATAGTAGTGGCACACGTAAAAGATGCTGGCAGTTTTGGCCAAGTCTTGGCTTTCCTCGGTAACGACGACCGCGGGGACAGAGGATGCCAAACCTTCTGCGATAAGGTAAGGGTCGGCGTCATCTCTGCTTTTGGACAGCCACCGGTTGGCTGCTGAAGACAACCTTGGATCATTGCTCATTGCCTGAACCGATGCTTGCTCGTGGACCGTCGGTTCAGCGAAAAACGACGGATTTAAGCGTTCAAGATGCGCGACAGCCCCGGATACTCGGCGACTATCCAGTAGCTCATCCCTCACCGCATCAATGGACACCGCGCCTTCCTCACGCACCAAGAGGTCGAACCTCTCCCAAAAGCTGGGGAAAATATCTTGGTGGTAAGACCGCCATATTTGGCTGATAGTATTATCGTCGAGAATATACACCGTCGCCGAGCCAGCATCATTTCCATATGTAGTTTTCCAACCCGTCGAGGTGATGTCCCCTCACTCCCAGGAAAGACGCTAAGTCGGACTCTTCAATTTGATGTTCCTCAAAGGCGTTGAAAGCTGCACGCAGGTATTTACGTCCCAGATTTGCGCCCTGCACCGTGTAGTAGAACTCCCTATCCCAGGTTTCGTATGCGCTTTCGGTGCGGTCATTCGCCGCATACGCAGAAAGTACTGTGTGGGCTGTAGCACGTTCGTAGGCATCGTGAAATTCGTCAGCGAATCGGTTGCAGGCATTCTCAATCGCCGGACAGTCCGCGGTCAGGTTCGGCAAGTAATGCCCTTTGTCCGCGCGCTCCAGGTAGTTGAACCCGAACAGCAGGTGCGCCAGACCGTTGAACAGGGTAAAGATCTCCCGCGCTTTGTCCTGTCCGTTGCCCACGTAGATAACCGGATACACATCGTCGCCCAGGCAGAGGCCAGTAATGTCTTTCTGGCGAAATGACCGTTTGAACACCCAGACGCCGGCGTCCTCAACTCGGCTGCGAAAATCCTCAAAAGTATAGGCGCTGTCAGAGAATCCTTCCGGATCGTTCAAGTCAACGCCGAGGTATTCCCTAACCGCTACTGCCAGTTTGTGCGGATTGACGGCGTCCGGTTCTCCGCGCAAATCGCGCAGGATAAACCACTCGCCCGCGCCGTCCGGGCCTAGCAGTTCCGCCAAGTCATCCTGTCGCATCTGTGCTTGCCGCACGGCGTACAACGTATCGGGGTACAGGTCGGTCAGCGTCTCCGCCGGCAGACCGGGGAAGTGTTCGGCAACGGTCTTCTCTTCCGGCGGGTCGTTGAGCAGGAAAAGCACCGTGCCCCGGTGGTAATCCTGGTAAGCCAACTGCTTTAGCTGTTTCCATGTTGGGAAACTCTTGCCAGATTCCCACTCCTTGACCCGTTCGGGCGGCACGCGACGCCGGCGGGCCACTTCCTCAATGGAGTAGCCCGCCCGTTCCCGCGCCCAACGCAGCATTGCCGGGTTTATGCCCGTTGCTCTAACGACCATGATGGAGCCTCTTGGACGACACGGCGCCGCCCTACCCGCCCTGCTCCTCCAGCGCTCGTTGCAGGTCGGCGGGGTCAACGTGCACGTCGATGCCGGCGCGTTCCGACTGGAGCAGCATGGCGACGCGGGAGTCGCGGCCGGCCCAGCCCCGGTTGAGCGCCTCGGTCATTTCGGCCAGGGTGGTGTTGGCGAGTTTCATCGGCACGTCGAACTCGCGGCCCACGGCCACCGCCAGGTCAACGTCCTTGCGGGCCAGGCGCAGCGCGAAGTCCGGCGGGTCGTAGTCGTCGATCAGGAAGTGTTGGGCCAGGCCCTCGAACATGCCCCGGCGTCCGCCGGCGCCCTTGCGTACGGCGAGCCACAGCGCCAGCGGATCCACGCCGGCCTTGATGCCCATGGTGAACACCTCGGCCAGGGCGGTCTGCACGATGTATCCGGCGCAGTTATGCACCAGCTTGGCGACGGCGCCACTGCCGATCGGCCCGACATAGTAGGCGGCGTCGCCGATGGAGTCCAGCACCGCCTTGTGTTGGTCGAACACGGCCTTGTCGCCGCCGACCCAAATGGCCAGCCTCCCGCTGGCTGCACCGGCCGGTCCGCCGCTCACCGGCGCGTCCAGCACGTTGATGCCCTGGGGAGCGACCCGGTCGTGAATCTGGCGGATCAGCGTCGGCGAGCTGGTGCTGAGGTCGAAATAGGTCTTGCCGGCCGCCATGCCGGACATGATGCCGTCCTCGCCCAGCGAGACGGCTTCAACCTCGACCGGCCCGGGCAGCGAGGTGAACACCACGTCGCTGGACTCAGCAACTTCGCGGGGCGTGTCGGCCCACGTTGCGCCGGCCTCCAGGTGCTGGGTAGCGGCCTCGCGGCGGATGTCATGGACGACCATGTCGTTGCCACCGCTCAGGCAGTTGTACGCCATGCTGGCGCCCATGGTGCCCAAGCCGATAAATCCTACTTTTGCCATGCTGATAATCTCCTGTCAGAATCCTGATGCGCCGGCCCTGCGCATGGTCCGGCCGGCGTAATTCTAACAGAGCGCAGGGCGCTCCACGGTGCAACAGACATACGTAGGGGCGAGGCATACCTCACCCCTACATTTGTCGCCTATATTCAGCTCACGGGTTTGCGCCGGCGTTGTCCGAAGGGTTCTTCCGGGAGGGAGCGTTTTCGCCCAACACGATGCTGCGCCCGGTGTCCGTGACGCGGTAGTGGCCGGACTTGCCGGGGATACGCTCCAGCCAGCGGAACTTGGTGCGGGCGGCATTGCGCAGAGTCTGAACGAAACTGTGCGGAATGGGCCATCCGGCCAGGGTGAAAAGGCGTTCGAGTTCGTCGGGATCCACGCTCTGCACGTTCAGATGGCGGTCGGCGGCTTCTGCGGCAACCACCACGCGCCGCATATCACCCAGCGGGCTGACGCGCTGGCAGAAGGCGATGTATTCGTGCTCGTCCGGCGTTGACGGGGTGAAAACCGGCGCCGGGGCCGGGGCTGCCGGCCGGGGTGGTTCAGGCTGGGGCGGGGTTGATTCCCGTTCGACAACGGGCGTCGTGGTGGCAGTTGCGACGGGCGCGTAGTTGCCGTTGGTACTCCCGTTGGCGGAGTCTCGGGCCGGGTCTGCGCCGTTGGCCGCCGCCACCGGCTGCACCGGAGCAGAGCCGTGGCCGTTGGTCAGGGACCCGTTGGGATGGGCAGGGATCTCGAATGCGTTGCCGTTCACCTCGCCGTGAGACTCGTGCCCCGCGCCGTTCAGGTGCGGCATCGCCGAGTAGAGCACCTCGCGCACCAGGTCTTTATCGTCGGCCTCAATGGACACCTGAGCGCCCGACGGCAATGTAATGTTGAGTTTGATCATTCCCTACCACCCGATCACAATGAGATCATCGCCAACCGCGCCCGGCCCAACTGGGTCCGCAGTTGGGTGACGCTATCAGTGGGGCACGTCCAATGTTAATGTACCGTCGGGGTTTGTGGCAAGGCGAACAGATGGCGGGTTTGGGGAATTACGTCAGCCCAACCACGTTACGAAGAACGCTCCGGCGGCCAGGAAAATGAGGAACCCCAGCACGTCGGTGAACGTGGTCACGAAGACTGCCGACGACACCGCCGGGTCGATGCCCAAGCGCCGCAGTAGCAACGGCATCCCCGCGCCGGTGAGCGCCGCCACCAGCAGGTTGCCCACCATGGCGAGAGCCAGCGCAATGCCCAGGCCCAGGCTGCCTTTCCAGAGCCAACCCAACGCGCCGGCCAGCGCGGCCAGGGCCATGCCGTGCAGCAGGCCCAGCAGCATCTCCCGTCCCAACAGACGCAGACCAGCCGGCGGCGGCACCTCGCCGACGGCCATGCCGCGCACCACCAGCGTTACCGTCTGCGTGCCGGCGATGCCGCCCTGCCCGGCCACCACCGGCAGGAACACGGCCAGCATGGCGATTGCGGCGATTGTCGATTCAAACAGGTTCACCACGGCGGCGGCCACCAGCACCGTACCCAGGTTCAGCACCAGCCAGGGCAGACGGTGCCGCACCGACAGGTGCAGGGGGCCGAAAACGCGCTCGCCGGGGGCCGACGCGATGCGCAGCATATCCTCGGTGGCTTCTTCCTGGGCTACGAGCATGGCATCCTCGGCACGGATGACGCCGAGGAGAACGCTTTGGTCGTTCACCACCGGAACTATGCTGAGCCAGTAACGGGACATGATCCGGTGGACTTCTTCCTGATCGGTTTCGGGCGCAACGGTCACCAGCGCCCGGTCGTAGCGGTCCAGGATTTCGCCCACCGACCGGGCCGGGGTCGCCAGCGCCAGTTCGGCGATGCCCACGGAACCGGCGAACCGATTTTCGTCATCCACCACGCATACCCAGCCAAAGCCCTCGGCGTCTTCTCCAAAAAGCCGCAGCCGGTCCAGCGCGTTGCCGACCGTTACTTCGCGCCGGACTTGAGGATAGTCCAGCGTCATCATGCCGCCGGCAGTGTCGGGAGGATACTGGAGTAGGGGAGTAACGTCCTCGGGCCGGTCCAATTCTGCCAGAATAGCGGCGGCGTGTTCGTCGGGAAGTTCCTGCAGGATGTCGGCGACGGTGTAGGTATCCACCTCGTCCAGCAGGTCGGCGGCCTGCTCAGGGACCAGTTCACGGGTGACGGCCGCCGCGGCCAGAGTTGGGGCATCGTCCAGGATGTCGGCGAGTTCATCCGGCGTCAGCAGGGCGATCAGGACGCGCCGCTCGGCCCTGGAAGCGCGTCGCAGCAGGATGCCCTGGTCGGCGGCGTGCATTCGCCGGAGCAGGGCAACGGCGACGCCCGCCTGATCGCGGCCCAGAGCGTCCAGAGTCTGCTCACCGAGGGATTCCGGACTGGTGGACATGGGCGGCGCGCGGCCTATATGGTCTGTTTGAGTCTTACGGCCAGGGAACGGGTCAGACCGGGGACGGCGGCAATGTCCTCAACCGTCGCTTCCTTGATGCCTTGCAGGGAACCGAAGCGGCGCAGCAGCATCCGTTTGCGCTTGGGGCCGATGCCGGTGACCATGTCAATGGGCGATTTCAGGCTGCCCTTGGAGCGCAGGTTCCGGTGGAACGTGATGGCGAAGCGGTGGGCCTCGTCCCTGATGCGCTGCATTAAGTAGAGGGCCTGCGAGTCCCGGGGCAGCACGATGGGCTCCGGCGTGTGCGGCACGAAGATTTCCTCGTTTTCTTTCGCCAATGAGCACAGGGGAATCTGCTCCAGACCCAGGTGCAGCATCACTTCCCGCGCTGCCGAAAGATGCCCCTTGCCGCCGTCGATTATCACCAGGTCGGGCATGACGCCCCAGGTGTCCACCTTGCCGTCGGGGTCGGGGTTGTCGATGGCCTGGCTGAGCCGCTTGAAACGCCGGGTGAGCATCTCTTTCATGCTGGCGTAGTCGTCAACGCCGTCCACCGCCTTGATCTTGAAACGCCGGTAGTCGCGGGTGCGCGGCTTGCCGTCGTCGAAAACGACCATGCTGCCCACCAGGTTGCTGCCCTGGATGTGGGAGATGTCATAACACTCCATGCGCACGGGAGCGGCCGGCAGGCTCAGTTCCTCCTCCAGCTCGTTGAGCGCCCCCTGGATGGCGTCGGTGCGATGGAGCCACTTGGCGCGATGCTGGGCCAAGCCCTCCGCCGCATTGTCGGCCACCACCTGCACCAGCTTGCGGTTCTCGCCCCGCTGGGGACGGTAGAGGCGAACCGCGCCGCCGCGCCGGTCGCGCAGGAAATCCTGCAAAAGTTGGGCGTCCTCTTCCGGCGGGTCGTGCTGGACCAGGATGGTAGCCGGAATCTCCAGCGCGTTGGCATAGAACTGCTGGACGAACTGGGCGATGATGGCGCCCGGCTCATCGTCCTCTGGCCCTTCCATGAAGAAATGATCGCGCCCGATCAGCTTGCCCCGGCGGATGAAAAACGCCTCGACCCACGCCTCCCGGATGCGCGAATCGGGGTCGGCCACGGCAACGGCGATAGCGTCCAGATCCATAGCGCGCCCGGAGTCCACCTTGACGGTGCGTTCTTCCTCGAACTTCTGGATGGCGCTCATCTGGTCCCGCAGCACGGCGGCGCGTTCGAACTCCAGCGACTCGGCGGCCTGTTCCATCTTGTCCCGGAGCTGGCTCGTTACGGTTTCGGTGTTGCCCTCCAGGAACAGGATGACCTGCTTGATTACCTCGTCGTAATCCTCGCGGGTGGCCAGGCCGGCGCAAGGGCCGACGCAGCGGTGAATGTAGTATTCCAGGCAGGGCCGTGGGTCGGTTCCGGTGATGCGCTTGGTGCAGGAGCGGTACGGGAAGAGTTTTTTCACCAGGTCCATGGATTGCCGGACGCTGCCGGCGCTGGCGAATGGCCCGAAATAGCGCGCCCCGTCGGTGTGGGCGCCCCGCGTGATGTACACCCGGGGAAACTCCTCGGCCAGGTCAACTTTCAGGAACGGGTACGTCTTGTCGTCCTTGAGCCGGACGTTGAAGTAGGGACGGTGCCGCTTGATCAGCGTGTTTTCCAGGATCAGCGCCTCGGCCTCGGTGTCGGTGACGATGTACTCGAAGTCCGCCAGTTCGCTGACCATCCGGCGCGTCTTGCGGTCCAGGCCGGCTGGTGAACCAAAGTAGGAACGCAGACGGTTCCTAAGCACCGCAGCCTTGCCCACGTAGATGACCGCGCCCCGGACGTTTTTCATCAGATAAACGCCGGGACGCTCGGGCGTCACCAGGAGGCGATGGTCAAATTCCTGCCGTAGCATGTGGTACCCCTCACCCCGACCTTCTCCCGCAAGGGAAGAGGGAGTTGCTTATAGCACGAAGGACACGGCCACCAGCACGACGACCAGCACCCCCGAGAAGATGCCGATGCGCGTCAACTCCGAGCCAACGTGGTTGTATGCTGCGGGCCGGTCAAAGCGTCGGCCACGGGGCTGCGCGTCGGAACGGCCTATGGGCCGGCTCGCCCCGGTGGAAACGACGGGCGCCGCCGGGCTCGCTGCGGGCGAAACCTCGGCCGGAGCGGTCTCCGGCTCCGCTACGGCGGTTGGCCTGCCGCCGGCGTTCGGGTTGCTGCGGGTGTTGTTGCGGCGGCGGCGCAGGTTGTTCTGCCGCGCTGCTACTCGTTTGCCCTTGCTTGGCATTGCTAACCTCCGAGCGCCGCGACGCCGGAGGGCGTTCGTCAGCGCAACTTACAGTCAGTATGTGGATGAAAACGGCGTATGAATGGGATGGCCGTCAGCATAAGTCAATGATACCAGCAAACGGGGCGGAATGTACGGCGGCGTGATTGCAGGCTTATGTCAATATGAGTAGGGGCGGGTTTCAAACCCGCCCCTACTTTTGAACTCGGTTTCGCCAGTAGGTTATTCGCCGTTAGCCTCTTGCAGAGCCGCCAGGACGCTGGTGGGCGACAGCGGGAGGCTATTCACGCGGACGCCGGTGGCGTGGTACACGGCGTTGTGCAGCGCGGCCAACGGCGGGATGATGGGAGCCTCGCCGACACCGCGCAAACCGTAGGGATGGCGCGGATTGGGGACTTCGATGACCACCGTGTCGATCATGGGCATATCGAGCGCGGTGGGCATACGGTAGTCCAGGAAGGTCGAGTTGAGCATCTGCCCATCGGGGCTGTAGGTGTAATCCTCGGACAGCGCCCAGCCGATGCCCTGCATCGTCCCTCCCTGCATCTGGCCCTCGACGTAGCTGGGGTGGACTGACGTGCCGGAGTCGATGAACGCCGTGCAACGCAGGACGTCCACCTTGCCGGTTTCGGGGTCAACCTCAACGTCGATGATGTTGCCGGCGAAGATTGGCCCAACGCCGGTGGAAGTGGCAGAGGCGGACGCGGTGAGCGGGCCGCCGGTACGCATCATGCGGCTGGCGGCGTCGGCGATGGTCATGCGCTCCTCGTTGGCGGTGCAGGTGAACACGCCGTCGGCGAATTCGACCTGGTCGGCTTCGACCTCCCACACCAAGGCGCAACGCCGGGCCATCTGGTCGCGCAGGTCCTCCGCCGCTGCGATGGCGGCGAGGCCGGTGTCGAAGGCGATGCGGCTGCCGCCGGTCGAGGCGGTCCAGCCAACGGTGTCGGTGTCCACCACGGTGGGGGCGATTTGGTCAACGTCGATGCCCAGGGTTTCCGCGACCTGCATGGCGACGGCCGTGCGCGTGCCGCCGATGTCAACGGAGCCGGTGATGAGGTTGAGGGTGCCGTTGGAGTTGACGTTGATGGTGGCCGATGACGCCTGGCCCGCCTGCCAACGGAATCCGACGGCGATGCCGCGGCCGCGATTGGGGCCTTCCAACGGCGTCCGGTTGTGGTCGCTGTTGAGCATCGCCTCTTCCAGTTCACGGCAACCGAAGACGCGGTGAGGCACGCCGTTGGGCATACGGTCGCCCTCCTGGACGGCGTTCTGGATGCGGAGTTCCATGGGGTCGCGGCCCAGGATCTCGGCCAGTTCGTCAACCACGGCTTCCACGGCGAAAGCGACCTGCGGCTGGCCGGGGGCACGGTAGGCTTGCACCTTCTGCTTGTTGCAGACTACGTCGTAACCGTCCACCAGCATGTGGTCCATCTTGTAGGGACCGAAGCCGGTTAGCGCGCCGCCGCCCACGGGAGAGCCGGGGTACGCGCCGGCTTCATAGACCATGTAGAGTTGGCCGGCGACCATCGTGCCATCGTTCTTGACGCCCATCTTGCAGCGCATGAAGGTTGCAGATGCAGGGCCGCTGCCGATGAAGACGTCGGTGCGATCCATGGCGACCTTGACCGGTTTGCCCGTCTTCTTGGACAGGACGGCAGCCACCGGGTCGGTGTAGGTGATGCCCTTCGCGCCGAACCCGCCGCCGATTTCCATAGGCACAATCTTCACCTGACCCTCGGGCACGCCGATGATGGCGGCGGTCTGAGCGCGAACGTTGAAGATGCCCTGGGTGCTGGTCCAGACGGTTACGCGACCGTCGGCGGACCACATGGCGGTGGACACGTGAGGCTCAATGTAGCCCTGATGCACGGTCTGAGTTTCAAATTCCCGCTCGATGACGATGTCGGCCTCGGCGAAACCCTGTTCGACGTCGCCCACCTTGTGCTGGATATGTCCGGCCACGTTGCTCTTGACGCCGGTATCGTCGCCACGAGCGAACCGCTCCATGCGGAAGTAGGTGGTCATATCGTCGTGGAGCAGGGGCGCGTCATCGGCCATGGCCTCGCGCCAGGTGAGGACGGTGGGCAGGACCTCGTAGTCCACCTCCACCAGTTTCATGGCCTCCATGGCGATATGGGGGCTGGTGGCGCAGATGGCGGCGACGGCGTGGCCGACGTACAGGACTTTGTCCTTGGCCAGCAGGTTCTCGGCGATCATGCGGGCGTTGCCCTGGACTTCGGCGAAGTCGATCATCCGGTTCTCAATGATGGGAAAATCGGCCGCCGTGGCAACTGCGACGACGCCGGGCACGGCTTCGGCCTTGCTGGTGTCGATGCTGCGGATGCGCGCGTGGCTGTGCGGACTGCGCAGGATGCGGGCGTGGAGCATTCCCGGCAGGTTGATGTCCGCGCCGTAGCGGGCGGCGCCGGTTACCTTGTCCACGCCGTCGTGACGCACGGGTCGGGTGCCGATGACGCGGTATTGCTGTTCGGGCTGAGCGGTGGTGGTCATGGGTTCCTCCTGGGATTTGGAGCGGCGGGGAAAGGCGTTGGAGTTTATTTTACGAATTCGGGCAGGAAATACTCCCGCGTCGGGTCGGGCGGCATTCCGGGCATGTCGGCGGGGACGACGCCGGCGCTTTCGATGGCGGAGCGGACGATGCCCTTGTTGAAGGGGCTGATGTCGTCGTCCGTCATGAAGTCGTGGACGGGCATCCAGAGGCATTCCTCGATTTCCTGCTCGCTCATCTTGATCTCGTGGGTGAGGGCGCGGAGACGGCAGACGAAGTAGATGTCGGACTTGCCGTAGCGGTAGCCGTGCCAGTGGCGGAAGCAGGCCAGTGCCTCGAATTTGGCCTGCACGCCAGTTTCCTCCAGCACCTCGCGGACTATTGAGTCCACGATGTGCTCGCCCGGTTCCAGCGCGCCGCCGGGAAGCTTGTAGAAGGGCGGTCGGTTGTCGATGCGGTAACGCTCGCAGACCACCAGCAACTCCTGCTTGTCGTTGAGGACGACACCGCCGGCGCCGACATAGTGAGTGGCGTAGGGCGGGATGAACGAGTCGGGAATCAGCATCAGCGTGGCGGTGATGCTGTGGTCGTCGGCGTGGTGGTAGGTGAAGCCGCGCTGGGTGGCGACGGGAACGTGGGTTGCCAGTTCGATGGGAATATCCACCCAGGCAACCTCGTAGCCGGCCTGGCGCCATTCGGCTATGGATGCGTCCAGCGCTGCGGCGAAATCGTCGGGATCGGGAGGCAAGTGATCGGAATTGACCACGACGCCGCGGAAGGGATTGGGCGTCGCAGCAAGGGGAGAAACCATGAGGCGGCTCCGTGTCGGTTCAGTTGATTTGGGAGTCGGCGGCAGTATAGCACAAGGCCATCGAATGAACGGGACTGATGCCGAAGCAGTGAAAGTCCTGGATACATCGCTAAAGCAGCGATGGAGGCTCCGTCAACGGTGATATTGATTATTGACACCAGCGATTGAACGCCATAAAATCGGCTATAATGCTCGAAACGAATAACAACCATTTCTACCGTTTTTTAGTATCTAAACATCATCAATAGGAGATTTTATCTCCATATCACGTAATAATTTTGCATAATTATGCACGTTACATACAACGACCAACGCCCGGAAAGATGGAGGTGACGCTACCGAACCGTTTCAGAAGCAGTTGAGGAGGAGCGACCATGCCAATCCGACGATTTTCGTACCCGGCCATACTGATGCTCGCCCTATTGTCCCTGTTGCTCGCGGCGGCAGTGGCATGCGCCGGGGCCGAAGTAACCCAGGATACCGAGTCAACAGGCGCAACCACAGGCGACACGACCGCAGCCAGTCAAACGCAACCTCAATCCCAACCGCAGCAGCCGGCGCAGCCGCAATCTCAACCTCAGAGCCAAACCCAGGCGCAGCCGCAGCAACCGGCTCAACCAACCGCCGAACCCCAGGCTCAGACCGCGCCGCAACCCGCCGCGACCGAAGCGCCCCAGCCGGCGCAACCCGTGCCCTTCGCAACCCGGGTTCCGGCGGCGTTGCCCTCCGAGGTGGTGGCCAACCCCATCACCAAGGACGTGTATGCAGATGCCGAATATGGAGGCATTCTGCGGCGCGGCGGCTACTACGACCCGGCCCACTACGACCTGCTCCAGGTGTCCAGCGTGACCAACTCGTTCAAGCAGATGATGCTGTACAACAACATTCTGCGCTACAACCCCCTGGACGCGGGCAAGACCATCATCCCCGACCTGGCGACCAGCTGGGAAGTTTCGGAAGACGGGCACACCTGGACGTTCCCGCTGCGCGAGGGAGTTACGTTCCACGATGGGACCATCCTGACCGCGGATGACGTCTCGGCGTCGTGGTCCAGGGTTATTGATCCGCCGTCCGGCGTGGTCAGCGCGCGGAAGGGTCTGTACACGCCCTTTGGTCCGTCGATTGAAGTGATCGACCCGCTTACGGTGCAATTCACCTTTGAGAAAGCGCCGCCGCTGAATTACGGCCTGAACGCCTTTGCGCTGGAATGGCACGGAGTTTTCCAGAAGTCGTTCCTGGAAGAGCACGGCTATGACCTGAAACAGGCCGGCCAGTTCGCGCCCAGCACCGGCGCGTTCAAGTACCTGGAACACCAGGAAGGCGAGGTCTGGAAGAACGAGCGTTACGAGAACTACTGGAACGAGGGGCTGCCCTACCTGGATGAAGTTTGGACGTATCCGCTGGAAAACAGCACCAACCGCTCGGCGGCGCTGCTGGCCGGCAACGTTGATTACGCCCAGACCATTGATCCCGAGGCGTTCAACCGGATGCTGGACGACGACCGTTTCGTGGCCGAGCCGTTCTCGTCCTACTCCTACGGCGGCATCTGGTTCAACATGGACAAGGAGCCGTGGAACGATCCCAGGGTTCGCAAGGCGATGTGGCTGGCCTTCGACCGTCTTGCCGCGCATGAGATCGTGAGCGAGTGGCTGTTCGGCTACCCGGGCGGCGGCGGCTGGACGCTGCCCGACCAGGCATATCAATTGCCGCAGGCGGAAATCGACGCCAGGATGGTGTTCGACCGACCGGCGGCGGAAGCCGAAGCCCAACGGTTGATGGCGGAAGCGGGCTACGCCGACGGCATCAAGAACGTTGACCTGATGCAGCGGCAGCCCAACAGCCCGTGGTACTCGGCAATGGCCCAGATGGCGGATCTGGAATTTCAGCGCATCCTGGGCATCGAATCTACGATACGGGCCGTGCCATCCGCCGTATGGTTCGAGGAACTGGCCAACCGCAACTTTGACATCACGGTGGGCGCCATTGCGTCGCCTTTCATCGACCCGTCCGCATACATGAACAGCTTCTATCGGTGCGGCGGGGGCGAGAACCACTCGAACTACTGCAATGAGGAGTTCGACGCGGTGATGTCCATGGTGGACACGGAGGGCGATTTCGACAAACGGTACGAACTGGTGCAAAAGGCGGCAGGGATTCTGGACGAGGATCCGCCCGTCGTTACGTGGTGGTACAACCGCACGCTGGCCGCCTGGCGTTCCTGCGTCCACGGGCTTGAGGGGAAGCATGGGGCCCTGGTGCATAACCTGGACCGGATGGATACCGTGTGGATGGACGCTGAGTGCCAACAGTAGGCGAGGACGGACGGCGAGCCGTGGTCGAAACAGTGGGCGGGCCGTGTGCCCGCCCCTCGTAAAATGCAAATATCAGATATTGACAAGAGCGATGGTACTCCATAGAATCCCGACAGTCGCCGAAAACCGAATTCGCTGCATATAACGCATAACAAGGCTTATTATCTACGCATATATTGCCAGCGCAAATATATTCGCTACATGCAATACAAACGCGGCGAATTACGTATTTCGATGACCTGAATTGAGGATAATCACAGCGGCTGAGCTTTGAACTCACAGGCTGCCAGCCAATGGGGAGGTACCATTGAGATTGCAACGCTTCCTTAAGACTCCAGTTGCGGCGCTTAGCATCGCACTTGCGATAACCTTCCTTGCGGCAGTGGCCTGCGGCGGTACCGCGCCCGCCGAGCCGGCCGCGCCCAGCGATTCCGGCGCCGGCGGTTCCGGCACGGCCGCGACCACCGGCAGTTCCGGGGGTGACTCTGGAACCACGAGCGCAGGGTCCGGTTCCGGTTCCGGTTCGGGCAGCGGCGGCGCAGCAGCGCAGCCCGCGGCCACCCGGGTTCCGCCGACCCCACGACCGACCGTCGCCCCCGACGCTACGCCGACTCCATTGCCGGCGGCGCTGCCAACCGAGGTTATAGCGAATCCGGTGACCAAGGACGCCTACCCCGACGCTCAGTGGGGAGGCATTCTCCGGCGTGGGGGTTACTTCGACCCCGCGCACTATGACCTGATGCAGGTCTCCAGCGTATCCAACTCGTTCAAGCAGATGATGGTGCTGAACAACCTGTTGCGGTACAACCCGTTGGACGGTGGCAAGACCATCATCCCGGACATCGCAACCAACTGGGAAGTTTCGGAGGACGGCAAGACGTGGACGTTCCCGCTGCGGGAAAACGTAATGTTCCACACCGGCGAGATTATGGATTCCGACGATGTGGCAGCCTCGTGGTCGCGGGTGATTGACCCGCCGGCCGGCGTGGTCAGCGCGCGCAAGGGCCTGTACACGCCCTTCGGTCCTTCAATAGAGGTGATCGACCCGTTGACGGTGCAGTTCAATTTTGAGAAGGCGCCGCCGCTGAACTACGGGCTGAACCTGTTCGCTCTGGAGTGGCACGGAGTCTTCGAGAAGGGCTTCCTGGAAGAGAACAACTATGACCTGAAGCTCAACGGCGCTGATGCGCCCAGCACCGGCGCGTTCCGGTTCCTGGAGCACCAGGAAGGCGAGGTTTGGAAGAACGAGCGGTTCCCGGACTACTGGAACGAGGGACTGCCGTACCTGGACGAAGTATGGACCTATCCGCTGGGAAACAGCACGACCCGCTCCGCCGCCCTGCTGGCTGGGAACGTGGAATACTCGCAGACGATTGACCCGGCGGCGTTTGAGATCCTGTCGAACGATGACCGCTACGAAGCCCAGCCGTTCTCGTCCTACTCCTACCTGGCGGTGTGGATCAACACCGACCGGGAGCCGTGGAACGACCCGCGAGTACGTAAGGCTCTATGGCTGGCCCTGGACCGCGACGCCATCCACGAGGTGGTCGGCGAGTGGCTGTACGGCTATAGGGGAGGCACGGGCTGGACGTTCCAGGACCAGGCGTTCCAGCTGCCGCAGGCCGAGATTGACGCCCGGATGGTGTTCGACCGGCCGGCGGCGGAAGCCGAGGCCAAGCGCCTGATGGCCGAGGCCGGCTATGCCGACGGGATCAAGAACGTTGACCTGATGCAGCGCGACCCCAACAGCGCGCACTGGACGGCGGCGGCGCAGGTGGCGCAGCTTGAGTTCCAGCGCATCCTGGGTATCGAGTCGGAGATTCGGCCCGTGGCCTCGGCAGTATGGTTTGAAGAGTTGGCCAACCGGAACTTCGACCTGACCGTCGGCGGGATCGCCTCGCCGTTCATCGACCCGTCGGCGTACATGAACAGCTTCTATCGCTGCGGCGGTGGTGAGAACCACTCCAACTACTGCAACCCGGAGTTCGACGCCATCATGGAAAAGGTGGACACCGAGCCTGACTTCGACAAGCGGTACGCGCTGGTTCAGGAAGCGGCCAAGATATTGGACGCGGATCCGCCCACGGTGGAATACTGGTACAACCGGACGCTGGGGGCCTGGCGCACCTGCGTACACGGCATCGAGGGCAAGCACGGCGCGCTGGTCCACAACCTCGACCGTATGGATACGGTCTGGATGGACGACGAGTGCCGGCAGTAGCAAATTGATGGGGCGGGTTTCAAACCCGCCCCGATCAGTCCGGTTCGCCGGACCAGGCAGGGCCTAAAAACCCGGGGAGAGGCGTGATGCAAAAGTACATACTGCGCCGCGTGCTGCTGGCGATTCCGGCTCTAATCGGGTTGACCATCATCATATTCCTGGTGATGCGCATATTGCCGGGCGACGTGCTCACCGTCATGTTCGGCGAGGAGGGCACCCTGCAACTGAGCGAGGAGGACCGCCAGCGTATCATCGCCAGCCTGGGGCTCGACAAGCCTATCTACCTGCAATACGTTGACTGGCTGAAGGACATCGTGACCCTGAAGCTGGGCCAGTCCTTCTGGCGTTCCCACACCGTGATGGACCTGATCCTCAATCGCGGCCCCATCACGCTGGAAATCGCTATCCTGTCGGTGATCCTCTCGTGGGTGATCGGGCTGCCGGTGGGGATACTGGCGGCCATGAAACGCAACAGCGCGATGGACTACGCGGGGAGGTTCTTCTCCATCCTCTTCCTGGCGATACCAAACTTCTGGTTAGGCACCGTCATCGTGCTGACGCTGGTGCTAACGCTGGAATGGAAAGCGCCGCTGGGGGTCATCAACATCTGGGAAGACCCCTGGCAGAACCTGCAAATTGTGTGGGGCCCGGCGTTGGTGCTGGGTCTAGGCCAGGCGGCATACGTATGCCGGATGTCGCGCTCCGCCCTGCTGGAAACGATCCACGAGGACTACATTCGGACGGCGCGGGCCAAGGGCTTGGCGGAACGTCTGGTGATCATGCGCCACGCGCTGCGCAACGCCATCATGCCCGTGATCACGCTGTCCGGCGTGCTGCTGGGTTTCCTGATCGGCGGCTCGGTGGCGGTGGAGCAGGCTTTTGGCGTTCCCGGACTGGGGCGCACGCTGGTAGCGGCGTTCTTTGAACGGGACTACGTGGTGATCCAGAACCTGGTGTTGCTGTACGGCATCGTCTTCGTGATGACCAACCTGCTGGTGGACATATCCTACGCCTGGATCGACCCACGGATTCGGTATAGCTGATGAGCGCAGAGATTTTCACCCTCACCCAACCCTCCCCCGTCCAGGGGGAGGGGCCAATGTCAACAGGAGTATTCTCGTGGCACAGGTAAATCCTGCGACAACCACCGAAGCCGAGGGCGAAGTTCTGGTCCAAGGGGAGAGGCGTCCCGAACAGGGCTGGTGGTGGGTCATCATCCATTTTTGCCAGCGCAACCCCATGGGAGCGGTCAGCGGGTTTATGATCATTGCGATCGTAGCCATCGCCGTCTTTGCTCCCTGGGTGGCGACGCATCATCCTACGCAGGAGGCAGACTTCCGCGCGTTGAGAGAAGAACCCAGCCGCGCGCATTGGATGGGCACGGACGACATCGGCCGGGACCTGTACAGCAGGGTAATCCACGGCGCAAGAGTATCGTTGTTCGTGGCCCTGGTTGCCGTGATAGTGGGCGACTTTCTGGGCGCGGCCTGGGGTGTGGCAGCCGGCTACATCGGCGGTCGATTCGACATCTACAGCCAGCGATTCCTGGAACTGATGATGTCGTTCCCGACGCTGATCCTGGCGATGATCCTGGTGCTGGCCATGGGCGCCGGCGTCTGGACGGTGATCGTCGCCATTGGCATCACGCGCATACCGATAGCGGTACGGGTGATCCGGTCGGTAACGCTGAGCGTGAAGGAATACGCCTACGTGGACGCGGCCCAGGCCATCGGCGCCAGTAGCAGCCGGGTGATGATCAAGCACATCGCGCCGCAGTGCGTCGCGCCCTGGCTGGTGCTGGCGACGGCGCACCTGGGCTCGGTGATCATCCTTGAGGCGTCCCTCGGGTTCCTGGGAGTAGGCGTGCCGCTGCCAACGGCGACGTGGGGCAACATGCTGGGCGGCCCAGTGGCGGCGGGACTGATTCCGCGCTGGTGGATGGTGATATTCCCGGGGTTGGCCATCACCATAACGGTGCTGGCGTTCAACCTGTTCGGCGACTCCATCCGCGACGCGCTGGATCCCAAGCTGCGTGGGCGGACATAAGGCGCGGCCACTGCGCCCGTTCGCCTACGCCGGTCCGTAGTAAAGCCGTTGCGTCGCACCACTCCCGTCGTCAGAGCCATCGGCGTCAACCGCCGGTGGCTGCGCAATATCCGGCTGTGGCTGGTGGTAGGCGCGATAATCGTCGGACTGGTAGCGTTCTGGGCCTTTCGCGCGTTCCAGGTCGGCCCGCTGCTGTTCCCGCCGCCAGAGGCGACGACTGGCCAGGGGATGGCGGTATCGGAGGCCGCGTGGCCGTCGATTCGACGCGATATTGGCGGAACGGGTTGGGCTTCCGCTGCTGCTCCCGCGCCGCCGTTTGCGGTTCTCTGGGAGCGCGATACTCCCGGCGTGATGCTGGCGCCGCCGTCGGTCGTTGACGGGCGGGCGTACATCACCACGGAGGACGGAGTCGTGGCGGCGTTGGACGCCGGCGCCGGGGAAACGGTCTGGAGCTACGAGATCGGTTCTCCTTCGGACAGCGCGCCGGCGGTGTCCGACAGCGCTATCTATGTGGGAGCCAGGAATCACCGCTTGCTGGCGGTGGACCGGGAGAGCGGGCAACTCCGGTGGGAACGGAACCTGGGCAACATCGTCCTGGGATCAGCCATAGTAGTAGACGGCACGGTGTACATCGGGTCCACCAACAGCAGGCTGGAGGCGCTGGACGCGGCCACGGGCGAGCCGCGATGGTCGGCGCGGATCAAAGGCTGGGTCGTTGGACATCCTGCGTCGGATGGTTCGGTCGTGGCGGCGGCATCGCTGGGTGAACGGTTCATCACCGTTGACCCTGACACCGGACGGCGGCGGCTGGTGTTCTATTCCGGAACGCCGGTGGTGGGCGGGCCGGTCATTGCCGATGGACGAGCCTACTTCGTCACCAACCGGGGCGGCGTTTGGGCCGTGGACCCGTCGGCGGTGAGTCGCCCGTTCAGCCGGTTCGCCTACGTCGCCAAGTTCAACTTCTTCTACTGGCGTCTGCTCCAGGACGCTCCGCAACAGACGGGCAGCCTGTGGGTTGGTTCGGCGCGGGGGCGGGTGAAGTACAGCCCGGTGTATGCGGACGGCATCCTGATGGTGGTGAACGAGAAGGGCGTAGTCAGGGCGCTGGACGGCGCTACCGGCGCGGAGTTATGGGAGCGCGCGCTGGAGGCGGAAATATCTGCGGAGCCGGTGGCGGCGGGAGACGTGCTGCTGATAGCGACGGCTACCCGGCGGCTGGTAGCCCTGGACGTAGCATCCGGCGCAGTGGCGTGGGAGTATGCGCTGGACGGCGGCGGATTGTCGGCGGCGCCAGTAGCATCGGAGGGGACGCTGTACCTGCCCATGGCGGACGGGCGTCTGGTGGCCCTGCGCGGGGAGTAGCGCTGACGGTGGAGATGCGTGCCGTCGGGTATAATCGGAATTGAATGAACCGAACGGGGGTAGGTGGAAGATGAGCGCGCAGGAAACCGAGATGCATCCCCTGGAAGCGTTGGAACTGGTGGAACGGGAATTCGCCGCCGGCAATTACGTGAATTCGTCGCGCATCCTGTGGAAGGCCACGGAAGCCACCTACGCGATGATGGCCGAGGCGCACGGCCTGCACACCAGCGACCCGCATCAGGTAGCGGACGCCTTGGACAGGAAGTACGGCGGGAATAATCGCAGTGGCAAACGCTATTACAGCGGTTACCTGATTACGTGCGGGTTGATGCGAGACCACGCCGAAATGGAGGCGTTGGAAGAATATGAACTGGACTGGCCCAGCCGCCGGTTGATGAGTTTCATCAGGGAATGCTACCGAAAGTTCGGAAACGATGACACAAGCCGATAGCAGACACCGTCAAAGAGCGGAACGCCATCGGGCCAGGGCCGTCAGTTACCGGGATGACGCCAATCTGCTGCTGGCACAGTACAATAAGCCGGATTCCGCCGGGGCACTGCTTTATGAAGCGGCCAAGCAGTGCATCAACGCTCTATCCAACTGGAACGGCCAAAATCCCGGCGCCACCGCGAGCAAAACGCGCTACTTGGAAACCGTCGCCGCTCAGCCTCCCGGCGATGGGTTCAACTTGGCCGTCGGTTGGGAAGCGGCCATGCGGCTGCACATTCACGCCGACCGAGGACACCTGTCGGAGGCAGATTTTCAGAAAGCCCAGTTGCTGGCACAGTCATTTATTGACGATATGCTGGCAATCTATGCCGGCGGGGCCTGAGTCGGAGTTGGTTGACGCTCGGATTTTGCGGCGCCTATACTCGCCCAAGTTGCAGTAAAGCAGCGATTTTGCAGTGATAGAGGCTTTCGCATGACACAGGCAACGCCACACCAGCGGGATCTGGCGGGAGAATCCTGGAACCCGGGGCAGTATCTCAAGTTTGCCGACCACCGGCTGCGGCCGGCCCTGGACCTGATGGGCCGGATTCCGCTGGAGGACCCGCAGGTGATCTACGACCTGGGATGTGGCAGCGGCAACGTCACCCGGCTGCTGGCAGACCGCTGGCCGCACGCCGACGTGGTGGGGATGGACAACTCGCCGGAGATGCTGGAGCGGGCCGCGAGAGACGCTGACGGATACGGCGGGAATGTGCGCTGGCAAACTGGTGATCTGGCGGACTGGCAACCTGACCGGATGCCGTCGGTCTTTTACTCCAATGCCGTTTTGCAGTGGGTGCCTGACCACTCTGAGTTGGTTCCCAGACTGTGGGGGATGTTGCCTGCCGGCGCTTGCCTTGCGGTGCAGGTTCCGTTGAGCTGGGATATGCGCTCACACCACCTGATGCGGGAGACGCTGGCCGATGGGGCCGCTGGCGGGAAGTCTTTCGGCTCCGAGGGGTTGCGGCAGGCGGTGGGCAACCGCTGGGTTCAGGACCCCGATTTCTACTACGACCTGCTGGCTCCCCAGGCGGCGCACCTGGACGTTTGGACGACGGAATACCAGCACGTCCTGACCGGCGACGACGCGGTGCTGGAGTGGGTGACGGGCACGGGACTGCGGCCAATCCTCAACGGCCTGGACGACGGCGAGCGGGAGATTTACCTGGAGGAATACCGGCGCCGGCTGAACGCAGAGTATCCCAAACGAGCAGACGGCGTTACGCTGTATCCGTTCCGGCGGCTCTTTTTCGTAGCCGTCCGTAAGTAAATCAACTTGCATGGATACACATGATGAACAGGAATATTTAATAAAATCCCGTATATCCTGTGCATCCATGCCAAAACTTACCCTACATGAGGTGCAACTATGACGGTTCTGGTACTGGGCGGCGCGGGCTTCATCGGCCCGCGGGTAATTCGCAAGCTGGTTGAGCGGGGCGAGGACGTTTACGCGACGGACATCAACCCGTTGCCGGACATTCCCGGCGTTGAGCCGGATGCTATCCGCAGCGCGCGGGTGGACATCACCGACTTTGAGCAGGTTACGCGGGTCATTGTGGACTCGCAGCCCGACCGCATCATCAACCTGGCCTACCTGCTGGGCGGCGGCGAGGGCAACCCGCACCACCAGATGCGCCTGAACATCTTGGGAATGGACAACTGCTTCGAGGCAGGGCGTCTGCTGGGAGTGAACCGGATCGTGTACGCCAGTTCGGTGGCGGTGAGCGGTCAGCAGTCCAACTTCGGCGACCGTGAGATCAACGAGGACGAGGCGACCTTTGGCGACAGCCAGTACGCCACCCACAAGATTTTCAACGAGTTTCAGGCCAAGATGTTCAACGAAAACTACGGCATGAGCATTACGGGCATCCGGCCGGCCAACGTGACGGGACCGGACAAAGTGCGCGGCTCCACCGACCACGTGCGCTGCGTCACGCTGCCGGCGCGGGGCGAGCCGGTGAGTTTCCCCTACCAAGACATGATGCGCCTGCCGATCCACGTGGAGGACATTGCTGAGGCGTTCGTGCGGGTGTCGCTGGTGGATTCAAGTGAGTATCCGGTGTACAACTCGGGCGGCACGCCCATCAGCCTGGGCGACCTGGCCGAGATGGTACGCGGCTACCTGCCGGACGCGCAGATCAATTTCGACAACCCTGGCGGCCGAGAGCACTCCGGCAACTACCTGGTGGACAACAGCCGGCTGCTGTCTGAGTTCGAGCTGACCTACGCGCCGCTGCAACAGCGGGTGCTGGAAATCATCAACGAGGTGCGCGCCGACGAGGGGTTGCCGCTGGTTTCCGGCTAGGTCTGCAATGATGCGGGGCGGGTAATGTGGCAAAATATTAAGCTTTACGTCCTGGCCTATGCCATAATGGTGGCGGGCGCCCTTCTGTCGTCGATATTTCAGATCGTCGGCGACCAGTTCACGGTGGGGCATCCCATAAGCACGGTGTCCGCCAACCTGTCCGGTATGTCGATTGGAGGTCTGATCATGGTACTGGGATTCATCCGGGACGGCAGGGTCGAGGAGGAACGCAAACGGACCGCAGAAGCGGAAGCCAAAGCACGGGAGGCGGCAGTCAAAGCAGCCGTAGCGATAGCGCAACTGGAATCGGAGCGAGAACGAGCCGCGTCCGAGTTGGAACTGGAGAGGGAACGAGCCGCCTCCCAACTCGAACTGGAGCGGGAACGGGCTGCCGCTGCCGAGGCCAGAGCGGAACGCCTGATGGATCGGTACGAAGCTGTCACCGAGTCTTTGATCAAGCGACTTGAAGCGCAGAGCAACGGAGCATCGGACGCATGACCGACCGACGCTGTCGCCGGACGTTGCATTTCCCCGGACGTTCCGGTCAAGATGGGCTGGTGGCGTAGGGCAGGTGCTCGCCGATGTATCCGACGATGAACGAGTCGGTGATGTCGTCCCGGTCGAAGTAGATTTGCAGGCCGCCGCTGGAACCCTGGTACGTCAGGTGCCTGGTGATCTCCACATGGCGTTCTTTTTCCTGGTCGCTGAATGAGCGTTTTACGCCGAAACGGGCCATGGTGGTATCGGACTCGTCGTCGGCGTACTTCCACCCGGGCAGACTCATGAAATAATTGTGCCAGGACCCGATGGCGCCGCTGGGGGTGTTGTACCAAGCCTGGGCGAGCTTGTTGATGTTATCCAGGGCGGCCACGATTTCCACGCCGTTGGGTCTGGGTTTGCCGTAGTCGGACAACGCTTTCTCGCAGTTGTTGAGGAAGCGCAGGCGCGGGAACCGTTCCGGGTTGGTGATGGCTTCGAGGACGGTGATATGCCGGTTGCCATCTACGACCGATTCCGGGCTCGGCTCATGCTCGTTGTGCTCCACTGGTTGGCTTTCAGGCTCAAAAGCCTCGTACTGGGCGAGTCGTTCACGCAGGTCGGCGATGGTGGTTTCCGCCTCCTCCAACTGGTCTTCGAGAGTGTAGATGCGTTGCTGCATGGCTCCGGCATCGGAACCGGCAGAGGCATCGGATTCGGATGATGCGTCAGCGTCCTGCCGGTCATCGGGCGGTGTGGGCGGCAAGGTGGCGAGGGATTCCAGCACCTTCATCACGGAGATGGCATTGCGGCCAGCAACGTCTTTGGCGATGCGCTCCCGTTCTTCATCCACGAACGTCATCGCCCGTTCCAGGTCTGATTCGGCCATGTGAAGGCGTCGGCCAAGCGAGTCAGCGTACCGCGAAAACAGAGCGATTTTCGCCCGTACCCACGCGGGAAGCTGATCATCGGGCAGCGCACGACCCAGAACAATCTGCTCTGACGCATCGATGCTGACGATGCCAGCCCAATCGGCCTGGAGGCCGGCGAGTTCTTCAAAATCGGGGTCCGCTTTGCCGTCCTCGGTGAGCGCCACCACCGTATCGTGTATGCCGAACAGGTCGTCGATGACGGTGAGCGGATTGGAACCACGTCCGGCATTGCCAGGGGCTGAACGGTCGGTTTTGATGGCTTCAATCAGCTTTTCGAGGCCCGCCGGTCCAGCGTTGTCGCCCCATGGAAGGTGGACTGTGGGCAGCACATCGGGCAAGGACGCGACCGCTACGAAGTATCCGCCAGCCTGCTCCGTCTCGGTGGATGTATAGGTCAGAATGTAGGCGGTATAAGGTTCCGAATCATCTGCGAAGTCATAACTGACGCCATATAGCTGCACCTGCTTGAACGTTCCGGTTGCCAGTTTTGAGATACGGATGGTCAGGTTATCGTTGCTCCATTCCCGGAAAGGGTCTGATCCGCGCAACTGGTTGCGGGCCTGCCCCTGGTGGGGCCCGGCGTGGGAGATTGCCCACTCGCGGGCGAGGCTATCCGCAGAGCGCAACCGGCTTTGACTATTCAATACGACGGCATTCTGGATTATGTTGGTCATTGGGCTGCCTCTGCTTCATCAGATTGCACGGAGCCTTGATTATAACCGCCGGCGCCTCAAATGTTGGCTCGCTTGCCGCAGTTGGGGATGGCCCATATAATGCGGCTATCTATGTTTCCGTGTGGCCGTCAAGTTGCGGACACGTTCATGCGACGGTGGCCGTTGCGACAGTGTCCAACCCGACGACGCTAAACCGCCAACGGCGGACCAGCAGGAGGATTTCCCGATGGCATTACCCGATCGTATGAAGTTTGGCATCTTTATGGGGCCGTTCCACCGCGCCGGCGAGAACCCCACGCTGGCGCTGGAGCGGGATCTGGAACTGGTGCAGTGGCTGGACTACCTGGGCTTTGACGAGGCGTGGATCGGTGAGCACCACAGCGCGGGTTGGGAAATCATCTCGTCGCCGGAAATTTTCATCGGCGTGGCAGCGGACCGCACCAAGCACATCAAGCTGGGCACCGGCGTCGTCAGCCTGCCCTATCACCATCCCTTCATGGTCGCCAACTGGATGACGCAGCTCGACCACATGACCCGCGGCCGCGTGATGCTGGGCGTTGGGCCGGGCGCGCTGCCCGGCGATGCCTACATGATGGGCATCGATCCCACCAAGCAGCGCCTGCGGATGGATGAGTCGCTGGGCGTTATCATGCGTCTGTTCAAAGAAAAGGAACCGATCACGCACCATAGCGACTGGTTTGAACTGAACGAGGCGATGCTTCAGTTGCGGCCCTACCAGACGCCGCACATGCCCATCTCGGTGGCGTCGGTGCAGACGCCGTCGGGCGTCGCGCTGGCCGGCAAGCACGGCGCGTCGGTGCTGACCATCACCACGCCGCGCGACCCTAAGGTGCCCCAGGGCGCAGCCCTGCATGAGTTGTGGGACATCTGCGAAGAATCGGCTGCGGAGCACAACCAGGTGGTTGACCGTTTCGAGTGGCGGCTGGTGCTGCCGGTGCATCTGGCGGACACGCGCAAGGAAGCCTTCGAGCAGGCTCGTATCGGCGCGGGACGCTACCAGCGCGAATACTTTGAGCACACCATGGGTCGCCCCCAGGTGGTGGACGGCCCGCCGGATAAGATCATTGACGTGATGGCCGAACGCGGCGCGTGGATCATCGGCACACCCGACGACTGCATTGAAGGCATCAAGCGGCTGGAGGAAATGAGCGGCGGGTTCGGCGCGTTCATGGTGCAGACGGTGGACTGGGCAGCCCGAGAACACATGCTGCACAGCTACGAGCTGATGGCCCGCCACGTGATGCCCCACTTCCAGGGTTCGGCGGACGCGCTCATCGCGTCAAACCAGTGGGCCTACGAGCGTCACGAAACGCTGCAAGCCGGCCGCACGCGCGCGCTGGACCGGGCGCGGGAGGACTACGTGGGCCGGAACGCCTAAAGATAACGCGATTGGAGAGACTGGCCGCCGGAATACGCCTCATGGCTTTCCGGCGGCCATTGCGTAAATGCGAGGCACACCATGGGTTTCTGGGATGATATCTACTCTCTGCGGAAACAGGGAACGATTCCGCGCGTGTGGACGCGCGACTGTCTGCGTCCCTATTTGCTTGGGCCCTATACGACCAACTCCATAAACACCATCCCTTCCAATGGCAGTATGACGCGCGATGGCAAACAAATTGGTAACTACGTCAAGAACGGTCAGGAAGCCAGGGCTTGGCGGGTTGGGCCGGGTGAGTTTCAGTTGGTAGTTGACCAGGACGACAACGAAGAAGCCCAGGACGCGGAACGCCGGCGCGCGCGCACGTATGCACAAATCGCCCGCGCCAAAGCTGCCGGCTCTCCATATCCACTACAGGGGCTACCGCTGAAATATGAGCGTCCCTATGACCCTGTCTATCCGATTAGCCTCGAGGATCCGGAAACAGTTCGATGATTATTCTTGACACCCACACTTGGGTCTGGCGAGTACAAGCAGTTACGACACTCCGCCCGTCGCAGATCGCTGCTATTTTGGCGCAAGAAAACGCCGCCGGCGGCGTAATTGGAATCTGTGCTACATCCCTGGGACGAGCAAATTCGTGATCCTGCCGATCAGATTATCGTCGCCACCGCGATGGTCAACAACTGTCCGCTGGTTACCAGCGGCGGCAAGATGCGTGATTATAGCTACGTAACGACAATCTATTGAATATCCAAGAGTTACCCACTGTTCTACGAACACTTCGGCAAATCGGAGGCCCCCAAAATGCCACTGCATCCCCAAGCACAACAGGTAATCGAGGCGACCCGCGCCCTGGGCCTGCCGCCCAATCACACCGTTTCTCCTGCTGAGGCACGCGCCAACGCTGCCAAACGGCCACGCGGTCCCGGCCCTGAAGTGGGCAAGGTTGAAGACCGCGCGATTCTCGGGCCGGGCAGCGACGTGCCGGTGCGCATCTACACACCGGAAGGCGACGGGCCGTTCCCCATCCTGGTGTGGTACCACGGCGGCGGTTGGGTCGTGGGCGACCTGGAATCGGCGGACGGCACGGCGCGGCACCTGTGCGTCGGCTCGCGCAACATCGTGGTGTCGGTGGACTACCGCCTGTCGCCGGAGGCCAAGTATCCTGAGCCGCTGGACGACTGCTACGCGGCCACCCTGTGGGCCAGCGAGCACGCCGAGGAGCTTGGTGGCGTCAGCGGCGTGGTGTCGGTGGGTGGCGACAGCGCCGGCGGAAACTTGGCCGCTGCCGTGAGCATCCGGGCCGCCGAAACCGGCGACGTGCGGGTGAGCCACCAACTGCTGGTCTATCCCGTTACGGACGCGAAATTCGACACCGGCTCCTACACCGACAACGGTTCCGGCTACGGACTGGAGCGCGACGGCATGATCTGGTACTGGGATCATTTCCTGGCCGACCCATCGCAGGCGAACGACCCGCAGTGCGCCCCGATGCGGTTGCCCGCGGACTTCGAGGGGATGGAGAGTCTGGCGCAGGCTCTGGTGATAACGGCGGAATACGACCCGCTGCGCGATGAGGGCGAAGCCTACGGGCGACTGCTGACCGAGTACGGCGTGCCCGTCACCACCAACCGCTACGACGGGATGATCCACGGGTTTTTCAGCATGGCGGGTGTCATGGACACGGCGCGGGACGCCATGGACGACGCCTGCGAGTTTCTGCGCGGCGCCGTTGACGACATGATGGAAGAATATTTCAACCAGCACGAAGGCGACACCGCCGCGATGCGCAAGATGCTGGACCCGCAGGCCGCGCACGTGCTGGAGGTGTTCGAGGAACTGGGCATCAAGGCGTTCCAGGACATGGATGTCGACGAGTGCCGTGAGATTATGAACAACCGGCCCCGTCCCGATGGGCCGGCGGTGGGCAACGTGGAGGACCGCATCCTGCAGAACGTCCACGGCAAGGAACCGGGCGAGGTGCCGATACGCATCTACACTCCGGCGACAGCCGGCCCGTGGGGAATCCTGGTGTGGTATCACGGTGGTGGCTGGGTGATCGGCAACGTGGAGACGGCTGACGCCACGGCCCGCGAGCTGTGCGTGGGCGCCAACTGCGTGGTGGTGTCCGTCGATTACCGGCTGGCGCCGGAGTATAAGTTCCCCACGCCGTTCGAGGACTGCCTGACCGCTACGTTGTGGGCCATGGCCAACGCGAGGGCGCTGGGCGGGCGTCCGGAGGCCATCGCGGTGGGCGGCGACAGCGCGGGTGGCAACCTGGCCGCTGCCGTATCGCTGGCCCAGGACGACTTCCCCAATGACCTGGCGTTCCAGCTACTGGTGTATCCGGCTACCGACGCCGAGTATGACACCCGCTCGTATCAGGTGAACGGGCAGGGAATGTTCCTGGAAACGGCCAGCATGCGCTGGTTCTGGGACCACTATCTAACTGCCGGCGACTTGTCGGGCTACAACATCTTCGCATCGCCGCTGCGTGCCCGGCTGTCCAACGACCTGCCGCCGGCCCTGGTGATAACGGCAGAGTTCGACCCGCTGCGGGACGAAGGCGAGGCCTACCACGCGGCACTGGAAGAGGTCGGCGTACCCACCACCTTGATCCGGTACGACGGCGTGATCCACGGGTTCTTCGGACTGCCCCACGTGATCGACAAGGGACGACAGGCCATCGACGCGGCCTGCGCCAGCCTGCGCGAGGCGTTCGGCGCAGTGCTGGAACAGCCGGAGGCCGTTGAAGCAGCGGACAACTGAAGATACTAACCTAAGGTCTGTAGCAGGTGGTATCATGGCGGCGAAGTGGAAATCTCTTCGCCGCCAACGCTTTACTCGAAGGAGCGACCAACATGGCTGAAACCATCCAGGAACAATACATACGGATGAATCCCCGTTCGCGGGAACTGCAACCCAACTATCAGGCCCGGTTCCCGTCGGGCAGCCCGGGGCATGACGGCTACACGTCGGACCCGTTCCCGGTGGTGATCGCCCGGGGCAGCGGGCCGCGCAAATGGGACATCGACGGCAACGAGTACGTGGACTATGGCATGGGCTCGGCGTCCCTGCTGCTAGGGCACGCGCACCCCGAGGTGGTGGCCGCATTGTCGGGAGTGTTGGAAGCCGGATCGCACTTCGGCGCGCCCACCGAGTCCATGCTGGAGTGGGGTGAACGGATCTGCACGCTGATGCCCTGCGTGGACAAGGTGCGTTTCGTCGGTTCCGGCGCCGAGGCCACCATGCTGGCCATGCGCGTGGCGCGGGCCTATACCGGCAAAGAGAATATCATCCGCTGGGAGTCACACTACCACGGCTGGCACGACTACGTAATGCCCGGCAACCTGCCGCCCTTTGATGTGCCGGCATCCATCGGCATCCCCCAGGGTACCCTCGACTCCATCATCGTGCTGCCCACCGACCTGGCCGCGCTGGAGAACGCTCTCAACAGCGACGACAACATCGCCGGCGTGATCACCGAGGCGTCGGGCGCGTCCTACGGTACCGTGCCGCTGCCCGACGGGTTCCTGGACGGCGTGCGACGGCTGACCCGCGAGCACGGCGTCGTGATGATCCTGGACGAAGTCATCACCGGCTTCCGTTGGGCGCCGGGCGGCGCGCAGGAGCGGCTGGGCGTTGACCCCGACATCTGCACCATGGCCAAGATCATCACCGGCGGGCTGCCCGGTGGCGCCGTAGGCGGACGCGACGAGTTCATGGCGGTGATGCACCAGACCGGCGACAGCCACCACGACCGCTACGAGCGAGTGCTCCACGGGGGAACTTTCAACGCCAACCCCTACGCCGCCGCGTCGGGCAACGCCGCCCTGCGCCTGGTGGCCACCGGCGAGTACAACGCCCAGGCCGACCTGATGGCCCAGCGGCTGCGCGTGGGACTGCGCGAGGTGGTGGAACGCCGCGAGGTCAATGCCACCGTGTACGGCGAGGCGTCAACCTTCCACCTCTTCTTCGGCGAGCGCAGCATCGATGGACTGGACGCTTCCCGCCTGAAGAACCAACCGGCGGAAATCCAGCGAACCCTGCGCCAGGCGTTGCAGGTGCGCGGAGTTGACCTCATGTCCCGCACCAGCGGAGTCCTCTCCGGCACCCACACGGAAGCCGACATCGACTTCACCATCGAAGCTTTCGACGGCGCAATCGCCGCCATGATGGACGAGGGGCTGGTGCAGCACTAGGCGTCGCGTCTCCACGTATATTGCGTAAATGGAAAGCCCCTCACCAGACCCGGCGAGGGGCTTTCCGTTGACCAAGATGAGAACTGATGCTTAGAAACGGGGGACGCATCCCGGGCAGTCGCAAGGGTCATCCAGATTTCGGAAATGATGCAACCCGTGAACGATTCCGCCTTCGCTGTCAAATGAACTGGAAATTACATCGAAAAAGGCATCATCGCCTTTCTCGTATTTTCGCCACAGTGCGTATGTCACCAAGTCGGCATACTGTATGCCGCGCGTCGCTTTGGAATCTACGAAAAACGGAACGTCCACCAAGTTACGCATCGCACCCCAGCGATGTCCAAAGGTGCGGAACTCTGTCGCCAGCGATTGTAACCGAGTCTCCTGAGCCGATTTGTCCAGAACTATCAAGCCTTGTTGACGGAATCCGCGGTGATACAAGCGGTTTAGAAATCGGTCAAAGCGGTTACAAATCTGCTCAAATGCATATTCAACGGCGTCTTCCGGCGCACGCGCGTCTTTATCTACTGCCACGCCAAACAACCGCCATTGATCGTGAACTAGCGAGTGAGCAACCTCCAGGCCATCAATGATAACGGTACGGCGACGTTCTTTGGACAACGAACGCCACCAACCGCGACCGGCCCTGACGGGATTGCCATGGAGTTCTAACGTGGATGGCGTGGGGTGCCCAAGGCTGGCAACTAATCGCTCCAAGCCATCTTGTAGCCAATAGACTTGACGCTCGAATACTGCTATCCCAGCGAGAACGAAATACTTTTCGTCTGGATTCTTGACTGAGCCGGCGTCGTCCAGGTAGAGCATGTACATGATGAAAGAGACGGACGGGCAAGAACCACGTCTTGACGGACCGGATTACACGCCGGCCCTCCCGACCGTATAAAAAGGCAGCCGGGTGAGATCCATGCCTCAACGGACCGCTGTGGGCAGCCCTCCCAACCGCACTTTCAGGGTACACCTATCTCATACACCCCGTCAACGCTCTTGACGTCGCCTCAGTATCCGATAGCGTACCCGTCATACCGCGGATCCGCCGCACCGTGCAGCGCTCCCGTCTCGGCGTCGATGTACAGGGCCATCTCGCGGCCGGTTACGCCGTCCCAGGCGTCTAGTTCATGCACCGGATGGCCCATGGCGCGGAGTTGGCGCATGGCGGCGGCATCAAAACGGCTTTCCATAAGCAGACGGTCTTCGGCAGTGTGGGGCACGGTTGACTCAGTGCCGTCGCCCACGTGCTTCCACCGGGGTGCTTCGACCGCTTCCTGGACGGTCATGCCGTAGTCGATGAGGTCGGTAATGATCTGCATGTTGCTCTGCACCTGGCAGTCCGCTCCCGGCGTGCCCAGCACGTAAGTGAGATGCCGGCCGCCGGTCCCGTTGCTGCTGCCGTTAGCGGCGGATGCGCCGCGCCGGAACACCATGACGGGATTCATGGTATGGCGCACGCGCTTGCCGGGTTGCAGGCAGTCAACGTGGTCGGGATCAAGGTGCCAGTAGGTCATGCGGTTGTTGAGCAGGACTCCGGTGTTGCCGGCGACCAGGGACGAACCCCAACCGCTCTGGATGCTCTGCAACTGGCATACGGCGTTGCCGTTCCGGTCCGCAACAACGAAGCAGGTGGTGTCCTCCTCCTCGCTGCGAGGGCCACGACGGCCGGCTCCGGCGGGAGCGGCTGGCCGACGCTCGGGCTGGAAGCGCCAGGGGTCGCCGGCCTCCATGCGAGCCGACGCTTGGCCGCGACTGATGAGGCGGGCTCTTTCTCGGGCGTAATCTTCGGACAGCATCCCGGCCAGGGGGACGTCGATGTAGTCGGGGTCGGCGACGTAGGCTTCCCGGTCGGCAAAGGCCATTTTCTTGGCTTCCACCATCAGGTGTATCGACTCCGGCGAGCCAAACCCCAGGGCGGCCATATCGTACTGCCGTATGACGTTCAGCTCTTGCAGCAGGATGTGTCCGCTGGAGTTGGGCGGCGCTTCGTACACCGTGTAGTCGCCGTAGTCGGTGGAGATGGGATCCTGCCAGCGCGCGGAACAGTCGTTGAGGTCGGCCATGGTCAGCAGGCCACCCTGCTCTTCGCTGAAACGGACGATGGCCTCGCCGACGCTGCCCCGGTAGAAGGCGTCGCGGCCCTGCTGGGCGATGGTGTACAGGGTTCGGGCAAGGTCCGACTGGCGGAGGATGTCGCCGGGCCTGAGGGCTTCACCGGTATCGCTGCGGGTGAATATGGCGCGGCTGGTGGGAAACTCGCAGAGCAAGGAATCTCCGGCGATGGCGCCGGACAGGTAGTGCGTTACCGGAAACCCGTCCTCGGCCAGCGCAATGGCCGGAGCGAGCACGTCGCCGAGGGGCAGGCTCCCGTATGCCTCGTGGGTGTCGAGCCAGGCATTCAGGATGCCGGGCACCGAGACGCTGAGGATGCCCTTCATGGGGATGCCCTGCCGGTAGCGTTCCAGGGTGGCGGCATAGGGCGCGGCGCCGGTACCGTTGCATACGCGCAGGCTGTCATCCTCAGCGCTGTAGGCCATGATGAAGCCGTCGCCACCGATGCCGGACATCAGCGGCTCCACGACACCCAATGCGGCAGCGGTGGCAATGGCGGCGTCGAAGGCGTTGCCGCCCCTTTGCAGGATGCTCACGCCGGCTTGCGCGGCCAGGGGATGGCCAGCGCACACCATACCGTTGCGGCCCATGACGACAGGACGATGCGCGGTAAATCGAATGCCGTGGGGTGTGTTGGACATGACGGGGACTCCTCGATAACTGGGCTACTGTACCGGACTCGAGCTGACCACGGGGCGCGTGGAGGCCAGAATTTCGGACGCCACGCCGCTGTTCGTGAAAAACGCAACCTGCTCCTCGGTGAACTCGCCGCCGGCGCTCTGCCGGGTAGTATGCAGGGTGTCGGTGCCGATGCTCAACTGGGAAGGCGGTTCATGCACCACCGATTCCAGGTTGAGCGCGCCGCAAAGGTCAATGGCGGCCAGGATGGTGTCGTACATCACCGCCTGAGCGAAGTTGGTGCTGTCCATCGTGGCCAGATTGAAGTTGGTGTGAGACAGGTTCGTCTGGGCAAAGTTGGCTTCGGAGAGCAGGGTTCGGTAAAAGGTGGCGTTGGACAGGTTGGCGGATTTGAGGTCGGCCCAGCTCAGCGTAGCCTCGGAGAAGTCGGTGTAGTAGCAGTAGGTTTCCCGGAGAATAGACCAGCTCAGATCGGCGTAGCGTAGATTTACCTGGTTTAAGTCGGCGCGTTGCAGGTTGGCTCCCTGGAGATTTGCCCGCGTAAGGTTGCTCTGACCCAGCTGCGCCCCCTGGAGGCTGGCGCCGCGCAGGTCGGCGTCCTGAAAATTGCTCCCAACCAGGTTGCAGAAATGGAGGTCCGCGCCGCGCAGGTCGGCCCCGCTGAAGTCGGATCCGGAGAAATCCAGTTCTCCCAGGTTGGCCCATGACAATTTGGCCTGTTGCAACTGGGAGTTTTGGAAGGCCATCCCCGTGGCGTCCTTGGTAGCCCGCAACTCATTCCAGGCCACCACGTCGGCGCGCAGCAGATCCAAACGAGGCCGTTTTGTTAACTTACGCCAAAAGTCCATGACCGCACTCCAGAAACGAGATTCGTACAACCATGGTTATTCTACACTGCTTCATTCCAAGTCAGGCGTGAGCCAACGGAAGCGGGTTAACGCGAAATTGCGCTTGACCGGCGCCGCAAAACGAAACGGGGGCGAAATGCTTCCGCCCCCGCCAAATCGTATTGCCGTCCCTTAGTGGCCGCCGCAGCCACAACCGCCGCCGCCGCAACCGCAGCCGCCTCCGCCACATCCGCAGCCACCGCCACCACATCCGCCCCCGCCGGCGTACATGGGGTTGTTGATTACGAAGCCGACGCGACCGCCGAACTCTTCAACGTAGTCGATGGTGGCCTCTTCAAGGAAAGGAGCGCTGTCGGAGTCCATGAGGAACTCCACGCCTTCCATCCTGAGCACGGTGTCATCCGGCTGGTGTTCCTTTTCCATGGTCAGCATGTACTGCAGACCTTGTCCGGCGGGCATCGCCACTACGCGGAGGGCAGAATCGGCTTCGTTCTCGCCCTCCATAACTTCCTTAAGTTTCTCGATGGCCAGAGAGGTGACGTTCATCGTACTCGCTCCTGATACGGTTCGCGCCAGAGCAGGATCGCCCCGGCTGGTTAGACCCTAGTAGGCCAAGCGTACCACGACGCTGTAAAACCGTCAAACAAAATAACGGAGCCGGACTCCACTGGGGTCCGGCTCCGGCGTGATCCGAAACTGGTGGATGGTAATCGGATCAGTCGGCGGCTACCGGCTCGGCCAGGCGGTTGTCCACCAACTCCCCGCTGCACGCCGCTCCATCCAACAGCCCCCAACGAACCATCCAGTGATAGGTGTCCTCGACTATCTCGTCGGTGTACGGAGTGTTGTACGAGTAGCGGACGCGGGGGAGGTGGAAGTCCTCGGGAGTGATGCCGCCATACTGCGCTGCGACGGCGGCAAACCTGGGTTCATCTATCAGGTAGTGCAGGTACTTGCGCTTGTCGGCGTTGATCCGGTCCACCGCCTTGACGATCGCCCGGTTGATGGCGGAGAACGTATCCTCATCCATGTTGTCGCTGGCGTTCTCGGCGCCGAGGTAGTGGCCCTCGCAGACGGGGCGGCAACCCAGTTTCTCCGCCAGCGTGATCCAGGGTTCCATCAGGGCGGCGGCTTCCACCTCGCCGCTCATCATGGCCTCGAACCGGAATTGGGGAGAACCGTGATGGACCAGCTTGATCTTTTCCTCGGGGAGGTAGCCCGACAGCAGGCGCAGCGCGACATAGTGGGAGCCGGCGTGGAACTGCACCGCCACCGGTTTGTTACCCAGGGTGCCAGGATAGTAGTGGGGTGAATCCGGACGCACCAGGATGGCCTGGCTGGCGACGGCGGAACGGAGCGCAATGATGCGCGCGCCTTGTTTGCTTTCATAGGCCCGACGGACCTGACCTTCCTCTCAAGCGCGGTAGATGGCGACCTGCGCCTCCTCGAACGCCACGTGGCCCAGGATCGGGTTCACCTCGTCGGGGTTCTCCGTAGGCGCAACCCGACCGCTGTTGAGGGCACGGACGAATTCCATGTCAATGCCTTCGGCCTCGAACAGCCCCTCGTCTTTGGCGACCAGCCAGGGCAGGCTGAAAACCACCCCGCTGATCTCACTGACTACTTTCTTCATCGGTGCCCTCTCCACGATATGCAAGCGATCTTTGATGCGAGTGTAGCAAAAGCGAATCTCGCCGTCTATTGAGCGTCGCGTTATTCCACGCTGCGGTGTCGCTGCGCTAGGCCATCGGCCAGCGTGAACGCCGGCGCTGGTTGGCGTACTGGACTCGGCAGGTGCTCAATTCCATCTGGCCGGCAGTGGCTCTGGCGTGCTGGTACGCCTCCATAAAGTTGGAGGTGAGGATGCCGGCCGGCAGCGCGAACAGGCCGATCCCCAACAGGGCGATGAATCCTGCGATCACCCGTCCGGCCAACGTTCCCGGCACCACCTCCAGCGAGGGCAGCGTGGTCAGGATCACCACCGACGCCCACAGGGATTCGCCGATGCTGCCGAACTGTTCGTGGTTGCCGCCGGGCAGGTTGGTTTCCGCGGCGTGCATGAGATAGCCGGCGGCCAGCCAGAACACGCCCAGCGTCACCAGCACGCTGATCAACTGGGTCGCCGAACGAAGCATTACCCGTCCCATCAGGCGCATGGCCGGGAAACGACGACCGGTCATTATCAATCGAGAGATGAGGCGGAAAATCGGCAGGATCTCAACTTCGCCGAATATGATCATGACCACCAGCGTGGGCCAGATGGCGATGAAGTCGATGATGGCCGCTGCGTTGGTGGTGGCGTACCTCAGCCTGGCTCTCCAGCCGCCCCGGCTGTAGTCTCGATGCCAGACCATGCACCAGAGCCGGATCAGGTACTCCACGGCGAACACGCTGATGAAGAAGAACTCCAGTTTGGTGTTGCCGATGGCCAGGTTAACCGCGCTGATCAGCACCAGCCCGAAAATGGTGAAGTCCACCACCCGGGCCGGGCCGCCATTGTCGGCCTCCAGCACGTGAAACACGGCGTGCTGGAGACGCACGTAAGCATTCCGGTCCGGCAGCCGGCATTGCTGCGGCAGCGGATTGAACCTGCCGGAAATAGCGCCCATGGTGAAGGAGCTACATCGCCGTCCGCCCGCCGTCAATGACGAGTTCGCTGCCGGTCATGAAGGACGCTTCGTCGGAGGCGAGGAACAGGACGCCGTAGGCAATGTCCTCCGCTTGTCCCAGCCGGCCGATGGGGGTACGGTTGAGTCGATCCTCTCGGCCGCCGGCGGCCAGGAGGTCGGCGGTCATGTCGGTCTCGATGGTGCCGGGATGCACGCTATTGCAGCGGATGCCGTCGGCGGCGTGCTGGATGGCGGTGGACTTGGTGAACAGACGCACCGCGCCTTTGGATGCGGTGTAGGCGGAAGAGATGTGGTTGCCCACCAGACCGGCCACGCTGGAGATGTTGACGATGGACCCGCCGCCGTTGCGCCGCATTTCGGGGATGGCCGCCTTGGTGCCCAGGAACACGCCCTTGGCGTTGACAGACATGGTGACGTCCCAGTTTTCGTTGGTGGTGTTCTCCACCGTTTCGGGCATATAGACGCCGGCGTTGTTGACCAGGATGTCCAGCTTGCCGAAACGCTCCACGGCGGCGGCGATGCCGTCTTTCCAGGACTGTTCGTCGGTCACGTCCAGGTGGACGTAGAGGCATTCGCCGCCGAGCTCGTTGATTTCGGCCTCGACCTGTCGCCCCAGGTCGTCCCGCAGGTCGCCGATGACGACCTTGCAGCCCTCGCGGGAGAACATCCTGGCCTCGGTGGCGCCCATGCCGCGCGCGCCTCCGCTGATGAATGCCACTTTATTTTCCAGACGCATATTGTAAGCACCTCGTTTTATTGTTGTTGCAACCGGCTCAATTCTGCCCGCAACCGCTCGATCTCAGATTCGGCGGCGAGCCGGGCCTCTTCGCTCTCACGCCGGGCATCTTCAGTCTCTTGGTGGGTGCGTAGCCATTCGCCGGCCGTGGGGTCATAGAGCCGCAATTGCTGGTCCGGCGATACGCAGAAGTCCAGATTCAGCACGGCGCTGTGGGCCCGCAGGTTGCCGTCTGCGTCGGTCGTCAGCGGCTGCTCCCGGTATTCCGCGCCGTCCAAGATTTCCATTATCAGCGGCGGCGTGAAATGGTCGCCGGTGGGGTCGAAGCGCACGTACTCAGTAACGCCCATATCGGCATAGATGCGACGCTTTTCGGTAGCATCCCGCCGCCACGTGGACGGAGACGCGATCTCCATAACGAAGTCCGGAGCCTTCCCTTCTCGCCACACCAGCCACGAATCCCGGGGATGGTTCCCCGTTGTGCCGAACACGACATAAACATCGGGTGCGACACTGATATCGTTGCGGTTCATGCGGTAATAGATCAGCATATCCCCGGCGACATACACATCGTCACGACCCTGATACCTGACCCTCAGAGTAGAGACGGTATCGGTGAGGGCGGTGTACTGCCAATCGTTTTCGGCCATAGGTTCACCGTCGGAGGATGGGTATTCGATGGTAAGGTCATCAACCTCATCCCCGTCATAGTGAATCTGCGGCCTTGCAGTTTTGCTGACCATGGCTTGCTCCGTGATCCCCAGCGGCAATTACCCGAATAACGGGCCGTCCCTATGCCGGGTGGCCTGGATATTATAAGCGACGTTTGCGCCGCGCGCCCAAGATGTCAACACCGGCCAGCAACCCCACCGCGGCGAAGTCGTGCGCGACCAACCACGTCGCGGTTACGAGATTGCCGTTTGCCTCAGGCGGACTCGCAATAACGGGCCTCGTTACTGCGCGAACAACCCGCCGTCGATCACCAACTCGCTGCCCGTCATAAACGACGACTCGTCCGACGCCAGGAACAGCACACCCCAGGCTACGTCCTCGGCCTGACCCACGCGCCCGATGGGGGTGCGGTCCAGCGACGCCTGGCGGGATTCGTCGTCGCGCAATAGCGTGGGCGTGGTCATGGGCGTCTCGATGATGCCGGGGTGGACGGAGTTGCAGCGAATCCCCTCGGCGGCGTACTGTATGGCAGTGGACTTGGTGAACAGGCGTACCGCGCCTTTGGTGGCTCCGTAGGCCGGAGCGCGCCAACTGCCGATGAGTCCGGCCACGCTGGAGATGTTGATGATGGAGCCGCCGCCGGCCTTCCGCATCTCGGGAATGGCGGCCTTGGTGCCCAGGAACACGCCCTTGGCGTTGATGTCGAAGATGTTGTCCCAAAGCTCTTCGCTGGTGTCCTCGATGCCCACCTGCCGGTAGATGCCGGCGTTGTTCACCAGGATATCCAGATTGCCGAACCGCTCAACGGCGGTGTTGACGGCGGCGTTCCAGTCGTCCTCGCTGGTAACGTCCAGGCGGACGAAAACGCATTCGCCGCCGGTCTCGTTGATTTCGGCCTCCAGTTGCTGGCCCTCGTCTTCAAGAACGTCAGCGATGACAACCTTGCAGCCTTCGCGGGCGAAAAGGCGGGCTTCGGCGGCGCCCTGACCCCGGGAACCGCCGCTGATCAGGGCAACCTTGTTTTCCAAACGCATGATACATACCTCCGATTGGCACGATTGTAACCGCGCGGGAGAGAGCGTCAATACAGTTTAACCATCGTCATTCCCGCGAAAGCGGGAATCCAGACCGCCCCTGGATCGGCAATGTTGGTGTCGGATTTCCTGCTCAAACCTGAATGGTTACAAGCGCAAGATACTCTGGGCAGCGTCCTGCGATAAGGCTATACTGACCGCCCGATATTATTGAAGGAACCCAAAACATCGAGACGCAAACGGCGCGAGCACAGCAGAGAGAGGTGAACAAAGCGTGGTTCATGGCCGTGCTTGCACTCACCGTTTTTGCAACCATCAGCGCGATTCTGATTGTTCCGCCGCTCCTGGTGGAAATCGCGACTGACCTGGAAATATCGGTAGCCGTCGCGGGCCAGTTGGCCACTGCGACCTTTGCGTCCTGGGCAGTCATGGGGGTATCCGGCGGCCCCCTGTCTGACTCATTCGGCCGGCGTCCGGTTGCCCTGGCCTGCCTGGCGGCCCTGTCGGCGTCGATCCTGGCCGTTGCCTTCGCGCCGAACCTGCAAACGCTGCTGGCGCTGCGGGTGCTGACGGGGCTCAGCGGGGGAGCGCTGCCTCCCAACATCATCGGCGCGGTGGCCGACGTTATATCCCCGGCCCGGCGGGCCCAGGCGGTGGGCGCGCTGCTGGCGATCCAGGGCCTGGCTTCGGCAATCAGCGTGCCGTTGGTGGCGGTTCTGGCCGACCTTGGCGGCTGGCGGTTTCCGTTCATCGTGTACGGCGGGGTGCTGGTGGCGGCGCTGCTGGCAAACTGGATGTGGCTTCCGAAAAGCAATGGCGAGCGAGTCCGCAATTGGGCGTTCTTTTCCCGGTACCGGTCGCTGGTATCCATGCGGTTTTTCCGCGTGGCCGTCGCCGTGAACATCACCCAGCGCATCGCCTTTTGGGGAACCATCAGCTACTTCGCCGCCTACCTGATCAAGACCTTTGACTTAAGCATAGGATTCGTAGCTCTGCCGTTGGCGGTATCCGCCCTGGGCCAGACCGTCGGCAGCTACGGCGCCGGGTTGGTGGCAAACCGGAGATACCGGGCATACTTCATCGCAGCGACCACGGCGGCCGGCGGAGTTTGCGGGTTGGTGTTTTTCACCGCGAATCTGGGACTCTGGCCTTCGGTGGCCGTTGCAACGGTTGGAACGGGCTTGCTCAGCACGACGTTTCCGATCCTGGTAGCCGCCAGCACCGAGTATTCGGGCGAGTCCAAGGCCACGGGAGTGGGCCTCATGGGTTTCAGCAACCAGGCCGGCGGCGCGCTGGGCGCCGGGATCGCAGGAGCGCTGCTGGCGAGCGTCGGCTACTTGGGGGTTGGCTATATGTGCCTGACGGTAACGATAACCAGCGCGCTGTTGACAGGTTTCTTCGGCCGCCAGTTCGCGGAGTCTGCGGGCCGTGCAGAAGTATAATACGCTGATGCTTGCGAGATTTCGCGCTACTGCCGGGTTCTTCCTGATGCTGACGCTGCTCCTGCTGGCCGGCGCTGTTGCCTGCATTAGCGATGCGCCCAATACGACGCTTTCCGGCGGCGAAATACCGCCTTCTTTGCTACCGGCCGGTACACCGACACTGTTGGCCGCCGGGCCGACGCCCCAGAGCGTAACCACTCCGACACCGACATCAACCACAGGTACGCCGGTTGCGCCCGGTCAGACGGGGGCGACCGGGGACCGGCCAGCGCCGTTTCCGACGTCAACACCAGCGCCTTGGCCGACATCGCCGCCTGCACACCCGCCGGGGGCCGTTTCTCTTGCCCAGGGCAATAACTATGGGTTCGTCTCCGTGGCCGCCGGCTATGCGAATACTTGCGGCTTGCGCGCGGACGGGAGCATTGTATGCTGGGGCGATAATCGGTATGGTCAGGCAACTGCGCCGGAAGGGTCTTTTATTGCGCTGGATTCGGGTGGCAACAAGACATGCGGGGTACGGACGGACGGGAGCGCGGTTTGCTGGGGTGCGTACATAGACGGTCTGTTTTCACTGCCGGGTGGAGTTTTCGTATCCGTAAGCGTCGGTAGCCACGTTTGTGGGGTGACGTCCCGTGGGGAAGTGAAATGCGCCGGCGAATACACGAACGGTGAGACGCCGCCGGGAGAATACGGCTCGGTCAGCGTTGGTGTCTGGCAAAGCTGTGGACTACGCATTGACTACACTCTGACCTGTTGGGAAAAGAGAAGCCCGGCCAGTACCCCGCCACCGGGCGAGGCATTCGAGGCAGTCAGCGTCGGCTTTAATCATACTTGCGGCATATTGCAATCTGACGGTAGCGTTACTTGCTGGGGGAACTATGATGACCATCTCAACCATGACTATGCTATACCGCCGAGCGGCGCGTTCCGAGCTGTGAGCGCCGGAAATCGTTTTACTTGTGGCATACGGGCGGAGAGCGGGACTGTAGAATGTTGGGGGCGGAATACTAATGATTACCGCAGATTCTTGGGACAGGCGACGCCGCCGGCCGGGGTTTTCGTATCTATAAGCGCCGGCAATAATCACGCCTGCGGGGTTAAGGAGGATAGCAGCATATTATGCTGGGGAGACAATGATTGGGGGCAGGGCAATCCACCTGGGAAGACGCCAGCCACGGGCCCGCCTGAAATCGCTTTTAAAGCCGTTGGTGTCGGGGATTCCCACACCTGTGGAATCCGCGCGGACGGCAGGCTAGAGTGCTGGGGTAGCAATCTGTCTGAGTTTGAGTTCACCGGCCAGGCCATACCGCCGGACGGCACGTTTACAGCGGTAAGCGCCGGCCTGGCCCACACTTGCGCTCTCCGCGATGATGGCACGGTAGCGTGCTGGGGCGGCATCTCGATGCCGTCCGACTCATCGGGCGGGGCAGCTCCTGCTTACGGTGCGGTAGATGCGCCCGTTGGCACGTTCATCGACCTCAGCGCCGGGTTTTTAAGCTCTTGCGGGGTGCGGACGGACCGCAGCGTTGAGTGCTGGGGTCTGTTAAAACTCTTCGCTGACGGCGATACGTGGACGCCGCCGGCCGGGAAATATGTCAGCGTCAGCGTAGGCAATTTTCACGCTTGCGGATTGAGGACGGACGGCACGGTGGCCTGCTGGGGCGCGAATGAAGGATGGGATACCGGCCCGCTGGGTCAGGCAACGCCGCCGGAGGGTATTTTTCATGCCGTCAGCGCCGGCAGCTTGCATACCTGTGGGCTAAGGCCGGACGGTAATCTGGTGTGCTGGGGCGAACTAAGCGGAGAGTATGAGTTGGTTTGTTATGAACCCTCCACCGGCGATACCGTGTGTTGGTACGATGACACGGAACTACTGGGTGAACATGAGGAAATTACTGCCGGACAACTGCCGGCCGGCGTGGCGGTTGCCCTCATATCCGGAGATGAATATACCTGCGCGTTGCCAAGGGGCCACGCCTTACACTGTGTGAACTCGGTCACTCCAGACGGCGCGTTCATAGCTGCCGGCGCTGGCCGCAATCACACTTGCGGGATTCGCCCCGATGGGCGAGCAGTGTGCTGGGGCGACAATCAGTTTGGCCAGGCCAGCCCGCCCCGGTAAGAAGCGGAAGCAGGAAGTAATGGAAATGCTGGTGAAACCGAGGCTCTGGCGCGGCGTTGCGCTGCTGGTGCTCCTGATGGCGACCGCCTGCTCATCCAATCCACCCGCAGCCGATTTTGCGCTGACTACTTTTGACCAGGAGCAATTCCGGCTGTCGGAACAGCGAGGCAAGGTGGTGGTGATCAACTTCTGGTATCCGTCGTGCCCACCGTGCCGCGACGAAATGCCGGCCTTCCAGGAGGCGTGGGAACAATATCAGGGCCGCAACGTGCGGTTCATCGGCCTGTTCGTGCCCCAGGGGTTCGATACGGAGGTTGAGGCGCGGCAGTTTGTCGATGAGCTGGGGCTGACCTTCGATTTCGCCACCGACGTGCGCGCGCGGGTGGCCCAGGAATACGCTGTGGTGTACTTTCCCACCACCTATTTCATCGACCAGGCCGGCCGCGTGCATCTCATGGAAATCAGCCGGATGGACATAGACCGCTTGACGGAAATCCTGGACGACCTGCTGGGCTGATGGATGCGCTGGACATCATCCTGCTGATCATCCGCTGGGCGCACGCGCTGGCGGCGGTGGTCTGGATCGGCGGCAGCCTGTTCCTGCTGCTGGCGGGCCGGCCGGCGTTGCGTTCGCTCCGCAACGAGATCGGCGATAGCAGTGGGCTGGTGGGCCGCGCGCTGGCGGTGGAGTTCCGGCCCATCGTCGCCACCGCCATCGCCGTGCTGATCGTGAGCGGGGTAATCCTGACGGTGGACCGGCTCACGTCGGAAGCCGCCGGCATCGCCTACACCGCCGTGCTTATCGCCAAGATCGTGCTGGCGGTGTACGCTTTCGGCATCGCATGGCTGCTGCCGCGACGCCGGGAACAATGGGCTGGCGGCATACGCGGCGCGCTGCTGGGGCCGGTCACGCTGACCATCATCGGAGTGATCGTCATCGGGCTGGCCGACGTGCTCACGTGGCTGTTCGAGCGCGGGTTGGTGGGATGAAATTACCAGGGAGACTTCAAATGAAAACCGACTTGCTGGACATCATCGCCTGCCCGGTTTGCAAAGGCCCGCTGGATTTGCAGGCCGACGAAATCGCGCCGGAGGGGGTTGCTGACGCCGGCGAGGTGTTAACGGGGACACTGACCTGCGCGCCCTGCGACGAGCGGTACCCCATCACCGGCGGCATCCCCAACCTGCTGCCGCCGGACCTGCGGGATGCGGAGATCGCGGCGGGGCGTTAGCGGCTGTTGCGCTGCTCGCTCTGTTCCAGCAGCCGGATGATGGTTTCGGCGATGCCATCGTCCAGAGAGTTTCTCTCGAAGTGCGCAGTAGCGCTGTTGATGTTCATGGCGGCTTCGTTGAGATTGGCAGACGTTTCAGCTAGGTTCAGCGCGGCTTCATCGGATACGACCGCCAGATTTTCCGCTGAAACGGCCATCGCCTCGCTGACTCGTTCCAGGTTCTGCGCTGTGGCCAGCAGCGACGGGAAGACGGACACCATCAGCACGATCAGGACGATGACACCGACAGTAATAAAACCGAGCAACACAATTGCCGCGATGGTCCTGGTGCGTTGGAGATCATAACGGCCGGTGCTGGCGGTGGCAGCGGCGGATTGTTGTTCAGTCAAGGCGCTCTCCTCAGGATCAATGTTAATTCGTAGGGGCGGGTTTCAAACCCGCCCCTACAAAGTGTCGATATGTTCCGCGTATCAGCCGCCGGTGAGGATGGCGGCCACCTCGGTTGCCAACCCCTCGGCGCGTTCACGCAGGGCGGGTCGGTCCAGGTTCTCAATGGGATGCTGGGTGAAGATGGTCGGGTAGTCTTCGGCGCCCCACATCTTGGCCATGCCCCTGGCGGTGGGAATGAACCGGTCAGTGCAAATGGTGGCGGAAGGGAGGCCGGCCTGCTCAACATGGATTCCGTCGTGCACACTGCACGCGCTGCAACTCCCTCAATCGCCGATGGCGACCACCACCGAATCAACGTTGGCGACCAACTCCTGCAATTCATCAGGGTCGGCGGGACGGGATGCGCTGGGCTTGCGGAGCCAGCGTACCTCGCGGATTTCGTAGCGGTTGCGCAGCACTTCGGCCAACTCTTCCAGCAGCACGTCGGCGTTGCGCTTGCTGTCGTCAATCAGGCCGACGCGGGTGCCGGCCAGCGAGGGCAGGCGGGGCGCGCCGTCAAAAGGCGCGATGATCGGCTCAGTAACCGGGTTCACCAGGGTATATTGTTGGGTTGCCATGCTTTGCACCTCCCAGAGTCGTAATTTGTTGGATTGACTTGCAGCGCTATCGCTATGCGGCGCTGCCATCGTCGTCGTTGTTGTCAGTGTCTATAAGGGGTGGCGGGTTGTCCAAGTCGGGAGGCTGAGTGCCGCCCTTGGTTGCCTTCTCCCACCAATCGCGGATCAGGACCTGCGCTTCGTTGCGCCCTTCGCTCCGCCCTCTGGCGTGGCTTCTCCTCGCGATCCGATTTCGCTCCTCACGGTCTGCAACGGCATATTTGAACATAGCGAACAACCTCAATATGGATTCCCAACCGTCTCGTGACAGCCAGTAGGTCAGAGTTACCGCGCTCAGCGTCAGGCATACGATTGGGTCGGGGTCCAACGGCACAATCGTTCCGGCGGTTTCCGAGGCCTCGCGCAGCCACCCGGTCGGGGTTATGGCCAGCCTGGTGACGGATACGATTGCGGCGCTGATGGCGGTCAATGGTACAACCCACTTCGCGCCGCGCCCGATTTTGTAGATTACTCCTCCGCTGCTGTCGTCGGTTCCCTGCTGCGGTTCGTCGTTTCCGGTCATGGCGTCAGGGCGTGCCACCAGTGCCGGTTCGAGCCAATTATAGCGTACAACACAACGTACGCACGGTGAGGATGGGTTTTCTCGGCCAGTTGGCTGCGCGCTAAGGCAATTGTACCTTTTTCGTTACGGCGGTGGAGCCGACTTTCGGCCCCCAGCTGGGTATGACCGATGCCATGTTGGACTCCTCGCCGCCAGCGAATACCACCAGGATGTCCTGCGGGTCCGGAATCAACGAGACCATCGTGGCTTCGTCGCCGGCTTCAACGTCGCCGCGCAACACCAGGCCGCGCTTGAGGTCGGCCACGGAGCGCTGGATGTGGGCGTGCAGGTACTCGCGTATCCGATCCTTCGTCCAGTCGCTCCACAGGTTGCTGTTGCCGGCGAATGTCACCACAATCTGCCCCTGACGAATGCCCACGGAAACGTCGCCGACGGAGCCGGAGGTGGACATCGACGTGCCCAGCGACGAGGCGACATCGGCCATTGCGTACAGAATGGCCTCGGGCCGGCCGACGGCGCGTATCTGTCGAGGGCTCTCGCCGGCGAAAACCGTAACCGTGCTGTCTCCCGCGTCGAAACCGCGCTCCACGTGCAGCGGCGACCAGTGGGTTTCGCCCTCCGCTTCGGCGATGCAGTATGTGTACTTGCCGGGATGTCCGATGACGCTGCGGTCGAAAAGTCCGGGAATGGCGGCGCAGGCGTTCATCAGGATCAGGCGAATGGAGCGGCCGATGGTTCCGTTGGCGCGGTTGCCGGGGCCGAACAGGTTGTTGCGGCTGTTCAGGCCGATCTGCTCCCGCACCGGCCCGTTGACGATGCAGAGGATTGCTGCGCCGCCCATGCTGGAGGACGGTCCGACCAGGTTGAATACCGGGTCCAGCATCGCCTCGGTGGCGGCCAGCACGACGGGAAAATACTCGGGCAAACAACCGGCCATGACGGCGTTGGCGGCGGCCTTCTCCACGGTGATGACGCGGCGGCGTTCGGGCAGTTCGCCCAGTTCCTCATCGGGTGGCCGGCCGGCATAGCCGATGAACTCGGCGACGCGCGCCGTGGTGGGCGGCACGACGGGCAGGCCGTCACTCCAGCCCAGCTCGTAGCCCTTCTCGATGGCAGAGAGAGCGTCGTCCCAGGAAGCGGTAGTGGTGTCAGTGAAAGAAGTGGTCAATTTGCTTGCCTCGGAGTGGTGTTCGTTCTACTGGCGATGGCGAGAAGTTGCTCTGTAAAGTCGAGGGTTTGTTGCTGCCGCACAATCAATTCCAAAACGGATAGAAACCCCTGGTCAGCGTCGGCGTGAATCCGCATAGCTACTTTCAGAGCGTCATTCAATTCAGCATTATTGGTTTCGTCGGCTAACCTGCGTATCACAGCGCGCTTGTGCTGGTATTTGCCATAATCTTGGTCGGTTGCGATGCCGATAACGCTGATGGCGTGCTTTACGGCCAGCCATAGGACATCAGATGCGGGCCTGCGCCGTCCGCGCGCTATCAGTTGGTGGCTGATCTGGATGCAGTCCAATGCTTCACTGGTGTGCTCTACAGCTGTTAGCATGACATACCCTATTCCAGCAATGCTTGCATATAGTCGGCAAACTCGGTAGCAGATGGCCGGCAGAACAGGAACTCCTCCAAGTCCATAAAGTCGTGGCTGGCGTTGTCACGGAAGATGCCGGCCGCGCCGTACTTCAACTTGATTTTGCCGGCAGCTTTTTCCTGTTCGTCCAGGACGCCGATAGATTCCATGATTTCGTCGTCCGTCTCATGGGGCAGCCCGCGCCGTTTCAGCGTCAGCACGGCAGCCAACCGCACGGCGGCCCACAGCTCTGCGGAGCTTTTCACGGTGTCAGCCACCATCAACTCCCGGTCGGCGGCATCCAGATGCGCCTTGACCTGACGGTTGATTTTTACGGTCTCACTGGTTTCGGCGGCAGTCATAACACACGCTCCTGGAAAAGTCGCCGGTTCGCATCGAACGCTACGATTCTAACACCCTGCTGACGAGTAGGGGCGAATAATCATTCGCCCCTACGTGATGGCTATGACGATCGGCGACTACGCCTTGGCGTACTTGGAGAAGCTGCGCAGCTCGCGCGGCGGGTCCATGTGGCTGCCGCGGATGGTGTAGGAGACTTCGGAAACGTACACCGCGCCAGTGCTGTCCACGGCGATGCCGTGGGGCGCGATGAACTGACCGGGACCTTCTCCCTCGTCCTTATCGCCAAACACGCAGACGCGGTTGCCGTCGGTGTCGTAGATGGTGACGCGGTGGCCGAGGCCGGGGGCGTCATCCACGCCGCCCATGCCGTTGAGTTCGCCGACATAGATGTGGCCACCCCAGTACACCATGGCGTCGGGACGGTGGATGTTGCTCCACATGGTCAGAAAGTTGCCGTCGGTGTCGAAGAGCTGGATGCGGTGGCATTCGCGGTCAACCACGTACACCCGCTCGTCCTCGTCAAAGGCGATGTTGTGCGGGCGTATGAACTGGCCGGCGTCAATGCCCGGCTCGCCCCAGGAGAACTTGTACTCGCCCTCGGCGGTGTACACGTGGATGCGCGAGTTGCCGTAGCCGTCGGAGATGTAGATGTCGCCGTTGCTGGGACGGATGGCGGCCGACGTGGGCCGGTTGAAGGGCTGGCCGCTCCAGCGGGGTGCCGGATGGTTCTTCTCGCCGATTTCCATTAGCTTTTCGCCGGTCACACTGAACTTCTGGATGGTGTGGATGCCATCGTCAGCGGCCAGCAGAGTGTCGTCGGCTTCGCTGTAGTACAGGCCGTGGGTGCGGTTCTCGCTGAAATGGCCCTGCCCGAAGGAACGCTCAAAGTTGCCGTCCTTGTCAAAGACCATGATGGGATGCTCGCCGCGGGTCAGGATGAACACGCGGTCGTTGCCGTCCACGGCCACGCCGGGGCACTCCAGCAGCCGCATCCCGTCCGGCAGCTTCAGCCAGTTATCGACGAAGGTGTACTGAAAATCTCCCTGCCCATACGTTTCAGGCATGATGCTTCTCCTTTTCCGATGTATGTTGAATTAATCACAACCGTCATTCCCGCGAAAGCGGGAATCCAGGCCGCACTCGCGTCATATAATACCGGATTCCGGCGCAAGCCGGAATGACGAAGTAAGGGCCGGAACGACGAGGGTTATTTCACTGCGCAACACACCCGCCGTCGATGACCAACTCGGCGCCGGTCACAAACGACGCCTCGTCGGAGGCCAGGTACAGCACCCCGTAGGCCACCTCGATGGGATGGGCGCGACGGCCCAGCGGCACCAGCGCCAGCCGTTGCGCCGCCACCTCTGGATCGTCGTAGGTGGACGCGCTCATGGGCGTCATGATCGGCCCGGGATGCACCGAGTTGCAGCGGATGCCCTCGCGGGCGTACTGGATGGCCGTGGCCTTGGTGAACAGGCGCACCGCGCCCTTGGATGCGTTGTAGGGATGCGAACGCGACCACGCTCCCGACAGGCCGGCGATGGACGATATGTTGACGATGGAGCCGCCACCGGCTCGTCGCATGGCCGGAATCGCCGCTTTGGTGCCGAGGAACACGCCCTTGGAGTTGATGTCCATCACGCGATCCCATTGCTCTTCGCTGGTGTCTTCCAGCGAGATGTTGCGCGCGCCGCCTTCGACGGAGATGCTGATGCCGGCATTGTTGACCAGCGCGTCCAGCCGGCCGTAGCGTTCCTCGGCCAGCGCTACGATGGCCTCCCAGTCGGATTCGCTGGTGACGTCCAAATGCGTGTAGGCTACGTCCAGGCCATCGGCGCGACAGTCCGCTTCTACCTGTTGCCCCAGGTCGTCGAGAATGTCGCCGAAGACCACCCTCGCGCCCTCTTTGGCGAACAGGTTGACCTCCTCGGCGCCCATGCCGCGAGCGCCGCCGCTGATGATGGCTACCTTGCCGTCCATTCGGCCCATGATGTTTCTCTCCTACTGTTTCGGCGGCAGGTTTTCGTCCCTATGCTCACGCCGCGTTGCTGTCGTCCATGAACATGCCCACCACGTTGCCCTCGGTGTCCCGGAAGTTGGCGAAGTGCCCCACGCCGGGGATGGGCGTTCTGGGGGTGACGATCTCGCAGCCGGCGGCGGTTACTTTAGCAACGTAGGCGTCCAGATCGTCCACGTTGATCACCACCAGGGTTCCCCCGAAATTGACCGCCGCCCCTCGGGAGATAAGCGCGCCGCCGATGCCGTAGGGTTCATCGTCACCGCCGGTATTCTGCAGGTAGTATTCCTCCGGCCCGTCCCACTTGCTGGACTGCCAGCCGAACACGTCGGCGTAAAACTTGTTGGCGCGCTCGGCGTCGTCAAAAGGCAGTTCAAAATGTACAACCTTGGGCATTGTTCCTCCGTAAGTCTCTAATCAGTTGTCGAACCCGTTTCAATATAGACGATGCCGGAGCAATCCTGCCACTCATCAGCCGACAAAGCAAAGGTCAGAGTATCCCACCACCGGCCCTTGAAGTATTCTTGTTGGTGTAGCCGTCGCTCAAGCCGAAACCTCAGCCGCTCCAGCACCCGCGCTGACGCTTGATTGTCCGCGATGCACCAGGACGTGATGCGTTGCAGGCCCAACACACCGAAACCGAATTGCACGACGCCGGCGGCAGCTTCGGTGGCGTAGCCTTGCCCCCAACAGTCAGGGTTCAGTTCGTAGCCAATCTCGGCCTCAGTGTCGTTGTCCGGAGCGCAGCGGATGCCGCAGTTGCCGATGAGCCGGCCGTCAGCGCGGCGGATGATCGCCAGTTGGAACCGACGGCGTGGTTGTTCATGCTGCCAATCCAAGAACATCCGGACAAAGGCGCGAGCATCGTCTTCCGTGCGGTCGCTCCACGGGTAGTAACGCAGATAACGAGGGTCGCGCTGGTAATCCAGCACGGCCCTCCAGTCGTCTTGAGCAAACTCGCGCAGGCGGAGTCGCTCGGTGGTAATCTGCACGGCCGGCTCTGCTATGCAATGACCGATGAACCCTCGCCCTTCAGGTAATCCGCCGTCCGCAAGGCCAGCGCCTGGATGGTGGTGGTGGGGTTGATGCACGCGCCGGTGGTGAAGATGCTGCCGTCGATGATGAACAGGTTGGGCACGTCATGGGCGCGGCCCCAGCGGTCCACCACCGAGCGGTCGGGGTCGGTGCCCATGCGCGCTGTGCCCAGCAGGTGCCAGCCGGCGTTGCGCCGCAGCCGCGACGAGATGACCCGCTTGGCTCCGGCGGCTTCCAGCACCTCGGTGGCGCGGGCGATGCCGTGGTCCAGAATGGCCCAGGTGTTATCGCTCACGGTGTAGTCGATCTTGGGCGCGGGGATGCCATCGCCGTCGGTGAGGGTCGGGTCCAGCGTCACGCGGTTGTGTTCCTCGGGCAGGTCCTCGGTCATGATGACAATGCCCATCTGGTGGCGGAACCGCTCGGCGAAATCACGGTGGTGTCCCTCTCCCCACTGGACCTGTTGGCCGACCAGACCGCCCAGGGCGAGTTGGAGAGGCGCGCCGCCGACGTTGGAGATCTGCATGTCGTAGCCCCGCACGAAGCCCCGGCGCACGTCGGTCTCGTAGAATTCCTGGCTCAGCATGGACGACCCGCGCGGGCCGTCGTCGGGCCCCAGGTCTTCGTCGAACAGTCCCAGCACGTAGCCGCAGGGGTGGTGCATCAGGTTGCGCCCCACCTGCCCGCTGCTGTTGGCGAGGCCGTCGGGGAACAGCGCCGACTTGGAGTTGAGCAGCAGCCGCGAGGTACCGATTCCATTGCAGGCCAGCACCACAACCTTGGCGTACTGCGCCTGTAGGTCACCGTTGTGGTCGTAGTAGGCCGCGCCGGTGGCCCGTCCCGTCTCATCTACCAGGATCTCGCGGACGCGGGCGTGAGTGATCAGACGCGCGCCCTGCTTGAGCGCGCCGGGCCAGAAGATGATGTCGCTGCTGGACGGGGAGCGCAGGTATTCGCCCACGTCGGCCGGCCGCCCATCGTACTGAGCGGATGCCACGGCGTTGTCCGAGGACCACCAGTGCCAGCCCAGCTTGTTGAAGGCGCGGGCCAGCATCTCGCCGCCCGGCCCGATGGGGAGCGGCGGTGTCGGACGGGCCGGCTTGGGCGGGTAGGCGGTATCGCCCTGCAAACCGCTGACGCCGTGGGCGCGGTCGTTCTGGTCGTAGTAGGGTTCCAGCTCGAAGTAGTCCATGGGCCAGTCGTCGGCGACGCCGTCCAGGGACTTGAGGCGGAAGTCCGAGGGATGGAACCGGGGGAAGTGAGAACCCCAGTGGATGGTGCTGCCGCCCACGGCGTTGTACATGTACGGCGCGATGGGGGTGTCATCCTCGTTGACCGGATAGTCCTCCGGCAGCCCGCGGAAGTTGGGGTTGGGGTGGAAGTCGGTCTGCCAGTGCAGTTGCGCCTGCGGCTCGCTCACCGGAAAGGCGTTGAGCGGCACCCAGCCGCCCTGCTCCAGGCATACCACCTTGACCCCGGCCTGCGTCAAACTCCAGGTAAAGGCTCCGCCGGAAGCGCCGGCCCCGATGACCAGAACGTCGGCAATATCGTGTTTGCTGCCCATGAATGTTTGCTCCTGTGTATTGCTGGCTACCGCCCCAGCTCCGTCTCGAGTTGGCGAATTCGCTCCTGCGCATCTGCCAACGCCGCCTCCAATTCTGCGGGACTCATCAGGAACGCGTCCGTCTCCGGATCGTAAAATCGCAGGTTGCCGACGTCCCAACACAGATAGAGGCCCAGAGCCTCGCTGTAACCCGACAGCATCCCGTTCATCTTGCCGAGGCGGTCGTCGGCCAGTAGCATGGGTTCATACCGCCCGTCAACCAGCCGATCGCCGGCCAAGGGGGCGTCGTGATACCGGCCGCCGGTGTAGTCGAACCGCCAGTATTCACTTATTCCGAGCGCGGCGTAGTCATCCCGCTTAGTAGTGTAATCGGCCCGCCCCGTATGTCGCGAAGCCGCTTCCATTACAAAGTCCGGTGGCTTGCCGACGTCGTTTATTTCATACCCGTTGTTCTCAGAGATTGCGTCCGGGTCGACGCCAAACGCAACCACCAGATCGGGATATCGCCATAGGGTTTGGGGCTGACTGCGGTCAAAGCACAGGTAGCCCTCACCTGCAACCAGAACGTCCGGACGGTGGGAAAAATGGCGATACAGGGTATTGCTGACTCCGGCCCGCTCGAAGTGGATGTTCTGGTTCATGTCCTGTTTTTTGGGCGGATCGGGCAACGGAACTTTGGGCGATACCGTAGTGGCATCGCCCGTTTTTGATGTGAGGATGCGTTTCGTTGCCATCACCCGCCTCGCGTGGCAATGAGTCAGCGAATATGCCTACTTCCGCTCAAACACCGCCGCCACGCCCTGGCCGCCGCCGACGCACATGGTCTCCAGGCCCCACTGGGCGTCCTGGCGTTCCATCTCGTGCAGCATGGTGGTCAGGATGCGGGCGCCGGTAGCCGCGATGGGGTGGCCCAGCGAGATGCCGGAGCCGTTGACGTTCAGGTTGTCCTCGTGGGGCAACTGCCACTCGCGCAGCACCGCCAGCACCTGGGCGGCGAACGCCTCGTTCAGCTCGATCAGGTCCATGTCGCCCAGCGTCATGCCGATCTTGTCCATCACCTTGTTGACGGCCGGCACGGGGCCGATGCCCATGGTGGCGGGATGGCAGCCGGTGACCGCCCAGCCGCGCAGGTAGGCCATGGGAGTCAAGCCCAGCTCATCCAGCTTGTCCTCGGCGACGACCAGGCACACTGATGCCGCGTCGTTCTGGCTGCTGGCGTTGCCGGCGGTGACGACGCCGTCGCGCATCACGGGACGCAGCCGGCCCAGCACTTCCATGGTGGTGTCGGCGCGCGGCCCTTCGTCAGCGTCGAAAATCTTGGGGTCGCCGCGACGCTGGGGGATGCTCACCGGCACTATCTCGTCGGCGAACTTGCCGGAGTCGCGGGCGGCGACGGCGCGTTGGTGGCTGCGCAGGGCGTACTCGTCCTGCTCCTCGCGGGGGATTTCGTACTCGCGAGCCAGGTTCTCGGCGGTCTCGACCATGCCGCCGGGGATCGGGCCGAAGCGTTCGTCCGGCGCGATGGTCACGCGGGCGCGGGCGAGGCGGTCGTGGAAGGTGACCGAGCCGAAGCGGGCGCCCCAGCGGGACTCGTTGCTGTAGAACTCGGCGCTGCTCATGCTCTCCGCGCCGCCGGCGATCACCACGTCGGCGTTGTCGGTCTGCACTAACATGGAGGCGTTCAGGATAGCCTGGAGGCCGGAGGAGCAGCGGCGGTCCAGCTGGTAGCCGGGCACCTCGATGGGCAGGCCGGCTTTGAGGCTGGCCAACCGGCCGATGGCCGGGTTCTCGCCCGATGGATACCCGTGCCCCAGGATGACGTCGTCCACCCGGGACGGGTCAACGCCGCTGCGTTCCAGGGCGGCCTGAATCACGGTGGACGCCAGCTCGGCGGCCGGCACGTCCCGCAGCGCGCCGCCGAAATTGCCCACGGCAGTGCGGACCGGCGCAACAATGGCTACTCCTCGCATAATGACACTCCTTGTCCGCCGGACGCGGACGCTCAATTCAGCAGAAAAATTGTGCCGGTATCATACCCGCTGCCCGTCCCGCTGTAAAACGAGTTAGTCAGAATCGGGATTCGCCGGATTTGGGGATTTACGGGATTCCAGCCGGCGCGAGAATGATGGTGGTGGAGCGAGAATGAGGGTAAGGGCGCAGGAATGTTTTGGCCTATCGTACTGGTTGATGTAGAGTGTCAATAGTGATACCATGATGAGGCCAGTATGAGTATCGAGGACGCCATCCGTTCGCTGCGAAGCAATCCCAGGGGGATTAGGTTCAGTGCGTTAGTAGCGATATGCGATCTGTTCTTTGGAACGCCGCGCCGGAGCGGGAGCAGCCATCGGGTGTACCGCACGTCGTGGCCGGGCGATCCCAGGGTGAATATACAAAGCGACAGGGGCATGGCGAAGGCGTATCAAGTGCGCCAGGTTATCAAAGCCCTTGAGATGCTGAAAGACAGGCTGAATGATGCTACATGACCATTACACGTACCGGGTTACCTGGTCTGCTGAGGATGAAGAATTCGTCGGTCGGTGCGCCGAGTTTTCTCTTTTGAGTTGGCTGGCCGCCACGCCGGACGAAGCCTTTGCGGGTATTCGCGCCCTGGTGTCCGACTGCGTAGCGGATATGGAGGCCGAGGGCGAACCGCTGCCGGAACCGTTGGCCGACCGCAACTACAGCGGAAGGTTCGTAGTGCGGGTGCCGCCGGAAACCCACCGTGCCCTGGTGATAAGGGCCGCGGAGGAAGGCGTCAGCCTGAACCGGCTGGTCAGCGCGCGGCTGGCGAACGACGCTGCGGTATAGCACGAAAACCCGGCGGAATGCGCGCGGCCCCTGTGCTACAATCAAACCCGGCGATCCACCGCCATGGGGGCTTAGCTCAGTCGGGAGAGCGCCTGCTTTGCAAGCAGGAGGTCAGGGGTTCGAATCCCCTAGCCTCCACCATCCATGCTCGAAGCCCCAAGTTGCCCAATCCGACGCCAAGCGAAACCTCGCAGGGGAGCAATGGATTAGAGGCATCCACACGAGGGGACGAAATGGAACTTTACCAGTTGGAATGCGTCCTTCACGAACCCTCCGAGGACCAGGGATGGCTTTACATGGCCGAGACTCCGGAACTGCCCGGGTGCCGGGCGTGGGGAGAGACCGGCAGCGAGGCCCTGGCCGAACTGTCCGCGGTGGCCGAGCAATTCATTCTTTCCTACCAGGAGCGGGGCAAGCCTCTGCCGGCGGGGATAGCCCGCTCCGTGAGCGGTCAGTGCAGGATTTCCGTAGCCGTATGACTTACCGGGAGCTGACGAGGAAGCTCCGCAGGCTGGGATGCGCCTTCGAACGCCAGGCGGGAGGCTCGCACGAAATCTGGGTCAACCTGTCCAACAATCAGGAAACCACTATTCCAAAACACGCCAACCGGGACCTGGCCACAGGAACCGTCCACGGAATCCGCAGAGACCTAGGCATCACTAGGCAGGAATTCGACCGGGTGTAGAAAGTGAGTGGTGTGCTATAAAGCTGAACGTGGACAAGGAAGCGGACGCCCTCTATCTGCGCGTCGACGACTCTCCCATTGTCGAGTCTGAGGAGGTTTCGCCGGGCGTGGTGCTCGACTACAACGAAGCGAACGAAGTGGTTGGGGTGGAGATGCTCCACCTTTCGAAGCGTTCTTCGACTCTGAATCTCTCCGAGTTGCAGTTCGAGACGGTGTGAGGTAGCAGGGGGTCCGGGGACGGTGAACACGGCTCATAGTTAGTTTGGTAACGAAGCGAGGCCGTGACGTTCAACTAGGTTGACAGGATGGGTTGGAGTATTGTAAGAATACGCCGCAATTGAATTGACAAGGCCATAGCAATTTCCGTCACCAAAACTTCTACAGGGATGAAGAAATGCCTGAGGAAAGCTCCAGTCTATCTTTCAGTGAGCTGGTCGCCCAGCGTTTGACTCCTGAGACCCGGGAGTTGTGGGCACCAATGGCCGACCATTTCGAAAGAGAAGGTCCCGAATCGGTCAAGACTTACTTGGATGCTGAAAGAGAACGACTTGAAAGTAACGTAAGAAGCCAACTTGAACAGTTCAAAGAGAGGTAAGGTCGATGGCGAGCGGATTCAGCGTTCAGAGTGTCGAAATTGAAGGATTCAAGGGGTTCGCATCCTCCCAGACCATTGACTTTGGTAATCGTCATGTGTTCTTACTTGGTAGCAATGGCAACGGAAAGTCCAGCATAGTAGAGGCTGTTCGTTGGGGCCTGTTTGGTTCTGCGTACCGTCCCAACGAGGTTATAAAGAATCAGCACTATTCCGGAGATTGTCGCGTCATAGTCAAGTTGACGCGCGACGGGGAACTATGGACCCTTCGTCGAACGTTGAATCTCGGCACTGGTAGCAGTAGTGAGCCCATCCTCATCGACCGGCACGGAAATAGACATCCGCTAAGAGAGGTAATGCCTCAACTAGACTCTGTTGATGCAGGTGAGGGTACTCACATTATCTTCGCACCTCAGTCGGCCCCTTTGCGCCGACAGCCAGAAGACCTTGACCCATTTGAAAGAACCGTATTCAACTATCTCGGTCTTACCCACCCTAGGGTACTTCTAAGCAACCTAGAAGATTTCTTGGAGGATCAGACTGAGGCCGAGCACGAGTTGGGCGAGCAACTTACGGATGCTCGAAAAAACATCGACAGCCAGATCGCAGAGGAGCAGGCGCGCCGAAGCAACATCCTAAACGCCCCACCTTGGGGCACTGGACCGGCACCATCGAGACCTGCCTCCGAGCAAAAGGCTCGCCGCTTCATCGAAGAAGTTACCGGAAAGCCTCCCGGGGATGACTTGGAAGGCTTGTCCCTTGAAGCACTAATAGATACCGCTGAAGGATCCCTCGGTGCAAAGCGTACCGCAGACCACGGGCATCTAGAGAAGGAATTGGAGAACTTATCCGAGCCTCGAGAATTACTGGAAGAACTGCGCAGCACTCAGGGTCAGGTAGAAATTCAAAAAGCCTCAGTCGGAATCACTAGATCCCAATTGGAAACGGTTTACGATGGACTTACATCTGATGAACTGCGGGAGAAGTTAGAAGATGCGAAATTTGAAGCCAGCACAGAGTCCATAAGGGAGAGGATTGTCCAGGATGCGATAGACCTCATTGCCCGAAATGAATCCGAAGAAATCCTTTGCCCTATCTGTGATTCGCATCACGACCGGCAGGAATTGGAAACAGTACTACAGAGTTCTGCAACCGATTGCGATGACGCCACAAGTTCGATCGTGCGTGAGCTTGAGGCCCGGGTTCAAGAAGCTGGCAGGTTGGAAACTCTGCTGCGGGTGCAGGAAACTCGTTTGCAGTCATTGATCGAAGACGCGGAAGAGGCGTTTGACCATCTTGACGACGAGGACAAGAACAAGGTGTCCAATACTGATGATATTACCAAGTTGATTGATAGCTATTTAGCAAGAGAGTCTGTCCTCGAATCTCAGCTAGACGACCAAGATGCATGGTTTGATTCGAAACGGGCTGAACTAAACAGACTCAAAGAAGAGAGCCGGTACCACCGGATTCAAAGGCGTCTCACTGACTTGCAGACAAAAGGAAGTGAGATTGCCCGAGTTATAGACTCCTACAATTCTTTGGTTGCATTTGGGGAATCGGTCCGAACCATAAAGGAAGCAGTGAATTCCCATCTCAGCGAACAACTCGCACAGGACATCCCTCGTGTATCGGAGGTCCTCTCAAAGGCCTTCAGTGCTTTAACTCAACATCCTTGGTACGACCGGCTAATAATCTCGAGCTCTACCCTCCCGAAACTACAGCTTCGGGTCGCGAGCAGTCAAGACCTCACTGGCAGGGAAGACCCAACAGGTGTATTGAATGGCCAAGCCGAGAGCGCTTTGGTTGTCGTCCCGCATTTTGCGTTCAGCCAAACAGACGATACTCCAACCGAAGTTTATCTGGTTATGTTGGACGATCCCACGCGGGCCCTGGACACGGAACACATCAACATTCTGTTGGAGCGCTTACGAGAACTTGGGAGAAACGTACAACTTATCGTTGCCTCCCAAGAAACCGAGCGCTTTCAAGAAATGATCCCGAAGGTCTTCGATGAGGGCGACTACGTTATCATCGAACCTACTGGTTGGTCCCCGCATGGTGGGCCACGTCTAAAGATTATGTATGAGTAACCTTGAGATGCTGAAGGCTACCGAATGTATTGAGCAAATGCGATTGACCGCCGAACCCGCTGAATTTGGATACAAGGTGCAGGCGCTGGCCGCCCATGTATTGTTGCGGCTTCATCACCAAGTGGAAAAAATCAATCCGTATGGGCACCCAGACATAGTCTCAACGAGAGGCGTGGAAGAGTTTCGCTTCGAGATTGAAGCTGAGGTAAGCGGACCCCGGCCGAGACAACTGACACATGAGGATTTCGCCTCTCTTATTGATTCGTCAGGGGCAGTCGGGTACTTTGGTTTGGCTATCAGTTTCCCCGCCCCGCGCTGGATAGTGGTTCCAGCCGAGCGTCTCAAGTACAGACGGCCAAGCTCCAATGTATTGCTCGAAGCTCTCAGTGATAGAGATCTCTCGGATGCTTGGACATTCGAGTACTTGGACTTGCTGCATAAGGAGTGCAGTCGTATTAGACGCGCTTCCTTCGCAGCGCTATGTGCAAGAGCATTGGCAGGTAGAGGCCTATGAGATGTGGGACACTCCGAGATACCATAAAGACGCCTAAGCGCCGCCAAGCATTTGACTCCTCTTACGTATCGTTGGTTTGGCAAAGCGAATGTCAATCCCGCATGGATACCTTAGCTCCGGCCTAGCTGATGGTAGAGATATTTTAGGCCCGCTCTAAGTGGGCCCACAGTTCCTTCATATCACTAGCCCCACCGAGAAGTTCCCGTTCGGCATGCGCTAGCCTCCACCACTGCCAGTTCGCGAGGGGAGGGGATTGTTGTGGTGGCGCCCTGGTTTGGGCCTTTGCTGGTTATGGTGATTTTGCCTCCGTGGGCTTCGATGATGGCCTGGGTGATGGCGAGGCCCAAGCCGGTGCCGTTCAGGCCATGGCGGCGAGACCGGTTGTTTCACTGGATTCCCGCTTTCGCGGGAATGACGGGGATATTTTGGTCATATACGATGGCGCTGTGTACAATGGCGCAATCCAACCCACTTAGGGAGCGATACCCATGAAGTATGACCATATTGTTGTTGGGGCGGGACGGCCGGGTGCATTGTGGCGGCGCGGCTGTCGGAGGACCCGGAGCGGTCGGTGCTACTGCTGGAGGCCGGGCCGGACTATCCTGACTTCAACCTGCTGCCCGAGATGCTCAAACTGGGCTGGGGCACGGTGAACCTGGAGGCCCGGGCCGCCGGTTCGCGGTACAACTGGTCCTTCATTGGCAAACAGAAGTACATTGGCCCCGGGTAGAAGGGATTCTCCTCTGACGATTCGGCCGCTTGACAACCGCTGCCAGAACGTATAATCTATCCCTGTCTAGGCAAATCCGCCTGGGGCGGATTCAATCCCAATACCAGTAGAGGCAGGATTCCCAGCATCGACGGCCAACCCCGTCAGTACCAAAATCGCAACCGATCCAGGTGGCAACCGTTGCTTAACGACCTAACGCCTCACCATCGATGCCCCACTGGAATCACCGGGTTTGTCCGTGCCCGCGCGCAAGCGCGCACTACAGCGCGCCGAGTACACGAAAAAGTAGGTCAAATAGTTGCGTGCCCAACCCGGCCGTGCGCTGACAACGATGCGAAGTCCTGCCTCTCGCCCACCAACCAAAACCCAAAGGAGCAAGCCCCCGAAACACCGCACCGACCAACCCCCGCTAGAATCCAACCCCCGGTAGCCCCAGCGTCGCCGTAATGCTACACTCACTGCAAATGCACGACGGTTAACGTATGGAGGTTGCCATGGTTGAGCTCGGAACCGTAACAAATCTCGAAGACCTCGGTCTGTCCGTAGGCACGCCCGACATCGCGTCGGCGGGGCCGCTGACGTTCGGCCCGGCGGGCGTCCTGTTCATTGCGGACAACGTCGGCGCGAACATTTTCGCCATGGACGTGGCCGACTCAAACGACGGCCCGCCCCAGGATGTCAACTTGGACAACATCGACGCCGCCCTGGCGTCATACCTGGGCTGTGCGCGGGATGACGTGTCCATACGCGACATGGCCGTCCATCCCACGTCCAACAACCTGTACCTTTCCGTGATGCGCGGCGCCGGCGACTCCGCAATCCCCGTGATATTCAAAATCGCGGGCGACGGCTCCATCGCCGACGTGCCTCTGGAAAACGTAGCCTTTTCCCAATACGCCATCGCGGACGCCGCCGACGCGGACGACCCCCGCGTGGTTACGCGCATGCAATTGCGCACCGTTACCGTCACCGATATGTCCTACGTGGACGGCCTGCTGATGGTGGCCGGAACCTCCAACGAAGAGTTCACATCCACCTTCCGGCGCATCCCGTTCCCCTTCAACGGCGCGGCGCAGTCCAACTCGCTGGAGATCTTCCACGTTTCCCACGGCAAGTACGAGACGGCGGCGCCTATCCGCGCTTTCGTGCCCTACCAGGGCAACACCAGCATCCTCGCCAGCTACACCTGCACTCCGGTGGTGCAGTTCTCGCTGGCCGATTTGGACGCCGGCAAGCACGTCATGGGCAAGACCGTCGCCGAACTGGGTTCCCACAACCATCCCCTGGACCTGATTTCCTACGAACACGACGGCGGCGAATACCTGCTCGTCTGCAACGACCGTCATCCCGTGTTCAAGATCGCCTGCAAGGACATCGACGGGCAGGGGCCGCTGACGGTGCCCGACGACTCACTGGACGCCTCGCCGGCCGATCCGGTCACTCCGGGCGTGGGCGTGCCTCGCGAGTTGCTGCCTCACCCCGGCGTCAAGCGCATGGTGAACCTCAACGGCAGCGGCGTGGTGATGCTCCATCAGGACGACGACGGCGCTCACCTGCACACCTACGCCACGGCCACGCTGTGAGCGAGCATCGTCAACTGCTGCTGGAATGGGTGGATTGCAACGGCCGCAGTGCCCTACGGATCAGTGGCTGGACTGAAATCGAACTACGCGAACTGCGTAAGCTGGACGCCGGCGAACTGAACCGGCGTCTGGCCCTCTTTCCTTCCGAAGCCCTGGGGCGCGAGGCAGATCCTCCTGCCCTGCCATCCGTGGCCGGCGCATTCGCCTTGCGGGATGAAGCAGTGCGCTTTGTTCCCCGCTTCCCGTTCGTGGATGGGATGAGCTACTCGCTAAGGGTCGATTCCGCCGGCAGCGCCCAGGGAACCGAGGTTTGGGTAATCCCCCGACCTTCCGAGTCCTCGATTCCAACTGCTCAAGTCCTGCGTATCCACCCGGCGGCCTCGACACTGCCGTACAACCTGCTCCGGATGTACGTGCATTTTTCCGCGCCCATGAGCGAAGGTTGGGCGGCGCAGGCGATCAAAGTCTGCGACGCGGACACCGGCGAACCCCTGGAGGGTGTTTTCCTCCCTCCCGAGCCGGAGTTGTGGGACCCGCAGCGCCGGCGCTTGACCCTGCTGCTGGACCCGGGCCGCATCAAGCGCGGACTGGTTCCCAACCGCGAGCTTGGCTATCCCCTGGCAGCCGGCATGACGGTCAGGATAACCGTTGACTCGGATTTTCGGGACGCGAAAGGGCAGCCGCTCCATGCTGCCGCCGAGCGCCGCTACCGGATCGGCCCGGCCCTGCGCTCCCGCATCGACCCGACCGCGTGGCAACTCACCGAGCCACACGCCGGCTCGCGGACGCCGTTGGTCGTCGATTTCGACCGGACGCTGGATAACGCCCTGCTCCAAAACAGCCTGTGGGTATCCGACCGGGCGGGCCATCCGCTGTCCGGGGAGGCTGAACCCTGCGCGGAGGAACGCGGCTGGCGGTTCACGCCATCTACCCCTTGGCATTCCGGAGAGTACCAGTTAATGGTCGAGCCCCGCCTCGAAGACGTGGCCGGCAATACTCCCGTCCGGGTCTTCGACCGCGACGTCTCAATGCCGGACAATGCGCCGGCGCAAGAGGGAAGAACCGCCATAAAATTCACGTGTTCAGAAAATCCCCTCTCCCTTGATGGGAAAGGGTGAGAGCTTGCCCCGTACTTGATACGGGGGTGAGGGTGAAAGCCTGGAGAAGGAGAACCGAACGACCCTGTGGATCCCATCTGGTTGCTTGTCAGCAGGGTGCGGCTGATGTACATATGGTCAGCCATGCTCGCTCTGACTCTACTGGTCATCCACATCGCGGCCGGTTCCATCGCGCTGCTCACCGCGTTGGTCGCGCTGGTCACGGCCAAGGGTGGCGTGATCCACGTTCGCGCCGGCCGGGTGTACGCCATCGGCATGACGCTGATTTTCCTTACCGCCGTACCGCTGGCCATCCTGGGAGCCGACGTTTTCCTGCTGTTAATCGCCGTCTTCAGCTTTTACCTGGTGTTCGCGGGGTGGCGCTTTGCCCGCAACCGCAGCCGGCGTCCCCAGCCAGTGGATTGGGCCGCCGTCGCCATCATGGGACTGACCGGTTTGGGCATGTGGGGTTACGCCGTCGTGCTGGCGCTATCGGGCAGCGGCCAATGGGTGACCATGCTGGCGTTCGGGTTCATCGCGGTGGCCCTTAGCGTCGCCGACGGCCTGTTCTTCAATCAGGGCCGGGCGACCCGTCGCCGTCCCGCCCCTCACCTGCGTATCCAGCGGCACCTCACCAACATGATGGCCGGCACCATCGCCACCGTTACCGCCGTTATGGTGGTGAACGTGAGCATGGACCCGGTGTGGCTGCCCTGGCTGCTGCCGACCGTGGTCATCACGCCGCTGATCGTGTGGTGGAACGTGCGCACGGCGCGGCAGGCGCGTCGCCCTGCATCCGCTGACGCCTGACTCCGAAAGCGGCTGCCTGCGTTCCTCACCACCGTACCCGGCACCCGCTCGCCCGAGTCCCGCTCGCCTGAATCCCGCTCATCCTGAGCCTGTCGAAGGACGATCCTATCGAGGGATAGCCTCCCACTCTCGGCATTACTGTTGCACGAACCGCCGGTACACCTCTTCCTCCGACAGTGCTTCTTGATGGAACCAGCTGTCGTCGATGCCCTTGTACACGGCGTCCAGGCGTTCCAGGACTTCGTTGGTGAGGAGCAACGCTTCCAACGGCGACGCCGGCATGGTGTCCTTTTCCAGCGTCATCACCGTCTCCGAGATGGCGCGGATCAACTCCACCGTGCCCACGTGGGTTGCGTTGCTGCGGGCGGTGTGCAGGCTATGGTAGATGGACGACGCTCCGTGCTCTTTCAGCAGCATTTCCAGCGACTTGCCGGCGTCCTCGACCCGGATTCCCCGGATGGCGGCGGCGTTGCCCAACGACTGCTGCAACGCCGGCATATCGCCCCCACTCTCCACCGCGATGCGGGCGAACGTGTTTATTACCCGCGCGATATTGTCCGCTCGTTCCAGCCAGCGCCCCAGCCAGATCAGGTTGTACACCCTGGAGTCGGTCAGCCACCGGTCCGGGCTAACGGATATTGACCTCGGTTCCACCATAACCAACCTGCTCCTTGTTTGCCATTGCCGGTGTAGGGGCGAGGCATGTCTCGCCCCTACGTAATCACGAACCATCCAACAGCGCCAGCGCATCCTCAACCGATACCGTCTCCCGGTCGAAAAACACCTCTGCCGTGGTGAAGTTCAGCCAGCCCTCGCCCTTGGAAACGAATGACCCGGACACCGGCGGGACTTCTGAGTAATCACGGCCAACCGCGAATTTCAGATAGTCCGTGCCGTTCAACTCCGTTATTCCGCGTGTGGGGTCGGCCGGCAGCCAGCCGCGCTCGGGATGGAGAAACTCCAGCCAGGCGTGCGTCTCACCGGGCTGCCGGGTAAGCAGGCCGCTGACGTAGCGGGCCGGCGCGCCATAGGCGCGCAGCATCGCCAGGGCCAGGTGGGTCATGTCCTGGCACACGCCGCTCCGTGACTCCAGCACGTCCGCGGCGGTGGTGTTCACCGACGTGTTGCCGCGCTCGTAGCGGATGTTGTCGTGAACCCAGCGCACCACGCCGCTCACGGTTTCCAGCAGCGTGGTCGCCGACCCGACGGCCTCCTGCGCCGTCGCCCGCACGGTTTCCGGATCGACCAACAGCGAAGCCGTGAGGAATTCCTGCGCGTCCAGGCCGTAGGTGATGGACGCCAGCGGCGCGTCGTCAAGGACCGGCGCATGGTCATTCAGGCACACGCGCCCCGTGGCCGCGATGATGAGTTCCCGGTGCGGCGCGGTGATCCGGATGCGGTTGACCACGTTCCCCAGGCGGTCGGGGTAGGTTATGCAGCGCCCTGCCGGAACGGTTGCCACTTCGGAACCTCCGCCGGCGGGAGTCTGATACCGGTCGTCGTATGGAGACAGTCTCAGAAAATTGTCGTTCTGCACCACGACATCCGAGTACTCGTATCTGGCGACGTAGGCGAAATGCACCGGGACCGGCTCTTGAGCTAACGGACCACCCAGCTCGGTTTGCATGACCCTCCTGATGAGTTGTTGGTGACCCGGCTGTTGGCCTCCGACACGCGGGTCAGCCCGCCGGGGAAGACCGTAACCTCCCCGTGTCCGTTCTGCACCGCGAACACGCGCAGGTCAACGTAGCGCCCCTCAAACTCGCCACTCAACTCATCAAAAACAAAATGTTGGGAGAAGTCCAGCGTCTCCTGGGCGATGAACACCTGGGGCTGCTCGATGAGTTGCTGCGCCAGGCGGCTGCGGTAGCCCTTGTCCAGGTCCGGCAGTATGAACACCCCTAGGCCGCCGTACCCCTGTCGCGTCTTCAGCACCAAGCTGTCCAGGTTTTGCAGTACGTACTCCCGGTTGGCCGGCGACCGCAGGTCGTAGCTGACCGCTTGGTCGAGTATGGCCGGCTCGCCCAGATAATGCTCGATCATGTCGGGCACCCACAGGAACACGAGCTTGTCGTCGCAGGCGCCGGTTCCCATGGCGTTCACCAGCACAACTTTATGGTCCAGGTATGCTTCCGTCAATCCCGGCACGAACAGCTCCAGGTCCTCGACGCGCCGGTAGATCAGGTCAACCTCAAAGTCGCCGCCCATGGCCCGCGCCCAGACCCGGCCGTTGGCGCCGATGTACAGGTCGGAGCCTTCAACCAGGGTGATGCCAAACAGCTCCGACAGGTAGCGATGCTCGAAGAACGCCGAGCCGTACTTGCTGTCGGTGAGCAGCACGCACACCGGCGAATCCTTATCGCACAAGGAGGCGAACATTTCCTGATACGCCGCCCTGATGTCATAGGGGATGATGTCGTAACCCGCTGCCATCTCCGGCAGCGCTTTCATCCCAATTTCCGTGCTCTTCATCTGGTACGTGATGCCCGACGGTATCCGCAGGTTGTCCTCCAGGATGACGTAGCGCCCGTCGCCCATGTGGACCAGGTCAATGCCGTAGATATGCACGAACACGTCCCGGGCCGGGCGGTAATCCAGCAGTTCCGGGTTGAAGTACTGGCAGGAATACATCACGTCGGGCGGCACCACTTCCTGCTCTCCGCAGTACAGGTCCAGCAGGAAACGGTTGATCGCCTTCAGCCTTTGCGCCACGCCGCGGGATATAACGTCCCAGTCGGCGGCCGGTATCAGTCGCGGCATCCAGTCGGTGGGCACAGTGCGAAACTCCCTGGGATCGAGCATGAAGGTGAAAGCGTCCAGGGCGGCGCGGTGGTTGGCGTCGTTCCAGCGCCGTTGCAATTCGGGAACGCCCAGCGAGTCAATGGCGTTCACCAGGTTCCGGTAAACTAGCTTCACGGAACCGTCGGCGTTCAGGCACTCGTTCAGCGAATGCCCGTTCGTTATCGCGTCAGTCAGCATTTCCTTCCCGTCCCCGGCCGGCTCATCATAGCGCGCGCCAGAAATTACAACGCATCCATCATGCCACAACACTGTTGCGGCGGGGTTAACGATTTGTAACAACTGCATTGCGCAACCCCACCCGCCGCCTGCAATTCTCGCTCATGGTGCGGAACGTCCGCCTCTGGCGGGAGCCTGTCGGACCGTTATGCCTCGCCCCTGCTTATTTAACAAAAGCGTAACTGGTTCGTAATCATACGTTAATGCGCTGGCGGCAATATGTAGGGCAATGACTATCCACGCCAGACACCAGCCGCCCCCGACCATGCCGGACCCGGCCCGAGTCCTTCTCCTGGGAGACGGTTGGGACACCATGAACGGCGCGCTGGCCGCAGCCGCCGACACCGGCGCCATCATGCTCATGGGGCCGGAGCCGTCCTACGACGCTTATGCCGACGGCGCGGCGACGCCCAGCGTCCTGCTCCTCTCACCCGACGCCGACCTCGACGCCCCGGAACGCAACGGTGACGAATCCGCCCCGCTGGTGCTGCGCTGCGTCGCCGACGCTGATATCGACGCTCCCGACCTCTATCGGGACTCCGACGATTTTGTAACCGTTCCCTGTACGCCGGCCGAACTGATCAAGCGCATAATGCGTCTTGCCCAGCGCCACCAGGCGGCCAGCACGTCGGCGGAACTGGTCCGCGTCGGCGGCATCGCCCTCAATCCCGCTACCTATCAGGTTACGGCCAACGGCCGGCCGGTCGATCTGGCCTGGCTGGAGTTCCAGTTGCTCCTGTTCCTGATGGAAAACGTCGGCAAAGTATTCACCCGCGACCAGTTGCTCGCCAACGTGTGGGGCGTGGAGAACATCGGCGGCACGCGCACAGTGGACGTCCACATCCGCCGCCTCCGCTACAAGCTGGAGACGGGCAACGCTACCTACTTCCGCACGGTGAAAAACGTGGGCTACGGAATGATGGAACCGTAAGTGTCGCCTCCGGCTCATGGTGAGCCCGTCGAACCACCCGCCAACCAAACGTAGGGGCGGGTTTCAAACCCGCCCCTACACCGTGCGAGCATCGTCGAGGGCCGTGGTTATCGCCGGACCGGCTATCTAAAGAAACAAAACGCAGGGGCGAATAATCATTCGCCCCTACACCCTCCAGGCAACATGGCAACCTGAGATTACCACTCCGCAGGCAGGCTGGTCACGCCCCTGATGTTAAGCAGGTTATGGTATTCCAACTGGTCGGGGTCGCTGGCGAACTTGAGGGGCGGGAACTTGCGGGTCAAGGCGCGGAACGCTTCCTGGCCTTCCAGCCGCGCCAGGTTCGCGCCCAGGCAGTGGTGAATGCCGCCGCCAAAGGCCACGTGGGGATTCGGATAGCGGGTGATGTCCAGGTCTTCAGGATTCTCAAAGGCCATGGGGTCGCGGTTGGCGGCGTTGATAATGACCATCACCTTCTCGCCCTCGCGGATCTTCTGGCCGGCCAGCTCGATGTCCTCCAGCGCGATGCGGGGCGCGCGCTTGACCGGCGAGTCGTAGCGCAGCAGTTCCTCGGTGGCGCGCACCAGCAGGCTGTCGTCCTCCTTGAGCATGTTCCACTGGTCGGGGTTGCGCATCAGGGCCATGGTGCCGTTGCCCACCAGGTTGATGGTGGTCTGGTGGCCGGCGATGAGCAGCAGCAGCGTGTTGCCCAGCACTTCCTCCCGGCTCAACTCGCCCTCGCGCTCGCCGATGGCCAGCACCGATAGCAGGTCGTCCGACGGCTCGCTGACGCGCGTCTCCACCAGCGGGTTCACGTAGTCGTTCAGCGTGGTGATGGCCTCGTGGACGCGGGTGTGGCGGTCGGGCGATTCCTGGTCCAGGGACAGCAGTTGCCGGGACAGGGTGCGGATGAACTCGCGGTCCTCTGCCGGCATCCCCAGCCAGTTGGCGATGACCAGCACCGGCATGGCATTGGCGAAGTCCCTGAGCACGTCCATCTCGCCGCTCTCGGGGTCGAAGTCCTTGAGCAGGTCCTGGATGATGTTCTGGACCATGGCGCGGAAACGGTTGTCGATGTACTTGGGGTTGAACACCGGATGGACGGTGCGGCGCATCCGCAGGTGGTCGGGCCGGTCGCGGCGGATGAACCAGTTGTTCATGTAGTCCAGGTTGAACTTGTACTTGGGGAAGTCCTCTTCCGAAATCGGCGGGCTGGGCGGCTTGTCGTCGCGCAGGAAGACCTCGGACGAGAAGTACTCCTGGTGTCGCAACGCCCACACCACTGCTTCGTATGACGTCACCACCCAGGTGTCGAACTTCTGGTTCCAGTACACCGGGGCTTCCTCGCGCAGCATGGCGTAGTACGGATAGGGATTCCGCAGGTTCTCCGGAGAGAGCAGCTCGTCGTGAATCCGGTCTTTCAGCATCGTAAAGCCTCGCAGACAACGTTTGAGTGGGGCCAATTTAGCCGCAACCTCGTTTGGGTGTCAACCTGAGTTATAATCACAGTATCGGCCAAGAGGACGCCAAGTCATGTATCCACAACGGTACCAAGAACTACTGGATTTCCTGGACAGCAACCCCGAATACCTGCACGACCTGCGGGTGCGGCTGCTGTCGCCCGAACTCATCGCCCTGCCCGAGCAGTTCGCTCAACTGGTCAACATCGTGGCTGAGTTGACTGCCGAGTTCAAAGCATTCGCCGAAGCGACGAACCGCCGGCTAAAATCCCTGGAAGACGACGTGCAGGTGTTGAAGACCGATGTACAGGAGTTGAAGACTGACGTGCAGGTGCTGAAGACTGACGTGCAGGTGCTGAAGACTGACGTGCAGGTGCTGAAGACCGACGTGCAGGCGCTGAAGGATGATGTCGCGACCCTGAAAGGCAGCGATACCGAGCGACGGGCGCGGGAGAACATCCTGAACATCGCTAAGGATGAGCTGAACCTGACCAGGGGTCGTATCCTCCTGGCGCAAGGAAGGGAAACCGCGGTGCAGCTCCTCACAGCCATCGAAACGGCCGAAAAAAGCGGCATAATCACCGAAAACGAAGCGGACAACGTACTGGTAGCCGACATCATCATTCGCGCCCGCCGAGCCAGCGACAGGCAGTACGTGCACGGCGTGTTCGAAGCGTCGCGCACCGTTCGGCTCAGCGACATTCAACGGGCCCATGACCGCGCCGCCACCGTGGCCGCAGCCACCGGCGAAGAGACCATTGCTGCCGTGATCGGAGAAATCATACGGCCCCAGCAACTGGCACAGGCCGACGACATGGGCGTTACGACGCTCGTGCCCGCCATGTTCCAGCCGGAAGAACCCGACGGCGAGCCTGACGAACCAACCTGCTGACTACTGGGGCCGTCGAACGGGCCAGATGGCAGTGTCCGCAAGGGTGTGTCGGTCTCACGGTTAGGCCTCAAGGCGGCCGAGCCGACAATCAAGCCGGTGTAATCAGCGACCAGAGATACCGGATAACAGGCATGATGCGCTACTCCAGCGCGCCAGCCTCCTCCAACTCTCTATACTCCGCTTCGCTGAGGCCGACGATTTCCCGCAGGGCATACTCGGTGTCCTGGCCCAGCAACGGCGCGGGCCGATCCAGACGCCCTGGTGTCGCCGAAAGGTGGCACTCGGTATAGTCGGTGGCGTAGGGGCCCATCTCCGGGTGGTCGAGCCAGGTGAAATGCTCGCGGTGTTTCAACTGCTCGTCCTCGAACAGGTCGCGAGTGTCGTTGACCACGCCGGCGGGGACGCCGGCGGCCTGCAACCGCCGCATCAGCTCGTGGCGGTCCTGGCTGGCCGTCCAGCCTGCGATGATACCGTCCAGCTTGTCCTCGTGAGCCTTGCGGACGCGGAAGGTGCGGAACTCGCCCGACTGCACATCGGACACGCCATCAGCGGTCATCACGTCCCGTAGCGCGGCCCACTGCTCATCGGTGAAGACGGCGATGGCGATCCAGCGGTCGGTCTCGCCGTTCACATCGGGAGCGCAGGGGTATGCGCCGTGAGGCGATGCGGCGGGATGGCGGTTGCCCACCAGTTCCGGTTCCCGTCCGTTTACGTCGGCGTCCAGCAACATGGGTCCGCCGAAGTGCAGGCTGGTTTCCAGCTGGGACATGTCCAGGTGCGTGCCATGCCCGGTGGCGCGCTGGCGGTCCACGGCGGCCAGTATCGCCGCCACCGCGAACTTGGGACACACGAAGTCGGTGTACGCGCCGTAGGGGTTCACGGGGCCGCGGTCGGGCCAGCCGATGATGTTGGTGTAGCCGGCCAGGGACGACAGCACCGCGCCGAATCCCGGCTGCGCCTGCATCGGGCCGCCGCGCCCCAGCATGGACGCGCTGAACAGCACGATGCGCGGGTTGACCTTGCTCAACTCGTCGTAACCCAGCCCCCAGCGTTCCAGTGTGCCGGGGGTGAAGTTCTCCGTAACCACGTCGGCCCACTCCGCGATACGCAGAATCAGTTCCGGCGCTTTGGGGTGGCCCATGTCGATGGACAGGCCGTACTTGTTGGCGTTGTAGTTGGCGAAGTAGCCGCTGCGGTTGATGCCCGACTGACCGCCGGCGAAGGGTCCCGCCCGGCGCAGGGTTTCCGGTCGCTTGCCCGACTCCACGCGCAGCACGGTTGCGCCGTACTCCGACAGGTACTTGGTGGTCATGGGGCCGACGGCAACCCAGCAGAAATCGAGAACTTTAAGACCGGCCAGGGGCAAAGTGGACATCAAATTACTCCAAGCTCGGTTAGGCGGGCGAGGTCACGGTCGTTCAGGCCGAGTTCGCCGCCGAGGATTTCGCGGTTGTGCTCTCCGACATGAGGGGCGCGGCGGCGAATGCCGACTCGCTTGGCATCTTGCATGTCCTTGACGAAGTGGCCGGGGTAGGTGACGGTTTCGCCGATGTCGGTGTGCTCGATGCGGTCGTAGTAGTCGCGGGCGGCCAGTTGGCGGTGCGCCAGTATGTCCGACGGCGTGGCTACCGGGAACAGCAGGATGCGCCGCTCCAGCGCGCCGTCGGCCAGCTCGTTGCGGGTGTGGGTCATAAAGAACGGAGCTACAGCGGCGACGGTCTGCTCCATAATCTCCGCGCGGGCCGTACCGTAGCCCAGCTCCTCCCAGTTCACGGCGTCCAGCTCGGGGCTGCCCATGCCTTCCTCGGTCATCCACGCCAACATTGAGCGAACGCTGCGAGCTGCTCCAGCGGTGCCACCGCCCGGCTGGAAGTTCACATAACCGTCTTTGCAGGGCCAATTGATGCGGGTGAAGGTGCCGCCGGCCGACTCGCGGTAGGCTCCCATGCGGCGCAGGATGGTCTGCTCCAGATCCCAGTACTGGGGAGCGTGGGCCAGGGTGCGGGCCACGGCCTGCTGGCAGGATACGTCCACGTGCTGGCCTTCGCCGGCGAGCTGGCGGTGAGTATGGGCGATCATCGCGGCGGCGGCTCCGGCGGCGCTGCCGTGCTGGTAGAACTGGGGCATGCTGACCCGCAGAGGCGGACGGTCGCCGTCGCCGGTCAGGTGCATGAATCCACCCAATGCCATGCCGACGATGTCGGACGCCCGGTAGTCTGCGTAGGGCCCGTCCTGTCCGAATGCCGTGATGGATACCATGACCAGCCGGGGGTTGATGGCCTGCAAGTTGTCGTAACCCAGCCCCAGCGACGCCATCCGCCCGGGATCGCTGGACTCAATGACGAAATCGGCGTTGGCGACCAGGCGTCGGAGCAGCGCGGCCCCGTCGTCGGTGGCGATGTCTAGGGTGATGCCACGCTTGTTGGCGCAGTAGGCCCACCAGAACAGGCTGCGCTCGGCTCCCGGTTCGTCCTTATAGAACGGCCCGACGTTGCGGGCGGGACTGCCGCCCGGCGGTTCAACCTGCACCACGTCGGCGCCCAGGTCAGCCAGCATCTTGCCGCACAGCAGGCCGCGCCCGTCGGTGAGGTCAAGGACGCGGTAGGGAGCCAGGAGGCCGGGGCCGTAGTCGCTCTCAGAGGTCATTGCGCTAGAGCCGGTTGGTTAGGAACGAACCCGGTCGGTTCCGTGCCGGGACGGCTGTGGTTATGGTTGAGGCGTCAAATCTCATCAATTCCTCAAGGCCGGATTCACAATGAACAACGCGCCCTAGCCACCGGAGTGGTAGCCCCATTGATAAACGCCGTACATCAGCAAGAACCAGGCAGCAGATCCCGCCAACGAAGCAAAGAGTGCAATCGCCATCTTCTTCGTATTCGCTTTCATAACACTCGCCTCCCGGCTCTCAAGAACGCTCTCACATTGGACCATTCCTGCAAAGTAATCATACCAAATTGGCAGGGCACGGTGTTTGTTGTTCCTTACAACGCCAGCAGTGAAGGTGGGCAAGGTACTGATTAGTTGACGTTGCCCACCACCTAGAACGTCGCCAGGGGGTTCACCGGGGAGCCGGTGGCGTTGTGCCAGCGCAGGGGGGCCACGGTGAACATGAACTCCCAGCGGTTGAGGCGGCGGCATACGGGAGCCAGCTCGTCGAAGTTGGCCGCGTCGATCAGCCACAGGCCCATGCCGACGATGCCGACCTTGTGGATGGGCAGGCCCACGTAGGGGTACTCGCTGGGTGCGACGTCCCACGATGCGTCGCAGGCGGCGATGGACACCCCGCGCTCCCGCAACCAGGGCAGCGTCTCGGCGTGCAGGCCGGGGCGTCCTTCGGCGGCAGTAGGCGGGCCGACTTCCTGCCGGCGTTTGTACCAGCCCAGGCGGATGCACAGCGCGTCGCCCTCGGTTACGCGAACTCCCTGGGCTTCCTCGGCGGCTTCCAGGTCGGCAGTGAACACAGGCTCGGCGGCGTCCAGCCAGTCCCGGCCCTTGACGGCGGTGATGTCCAGCAGCACGCCGCGGGTGATCACGCCGTGCTTCACGTTGTCGATGGCCCCGGCGCCGGCCTTGTTGGCGTTGTTGACCAGGCCGGCGTCCTTGCCGTTGTACATCTTGCCATTCCAGAACTGGTGGCACAGGCTGTCCAGATGGGTGACGGTAAGGCCGTGGAACGACACGCCGAGGAAATCGCTGGCGCCGCCGCCGCCTTCCGACGGGGCCGATTCGCCGGTGGACACCATGTAGTGCAGCGGCGGGATGCTGGTAACGTCGGGTGCCATTTCCGGCACCAGCAGACGCGAGCAGGTTACGGAGATGCCCTCGGTCACCAGACCGGCGGCCTGCTGGCGCTTGGCGTCGGTGATGAGATTCAGCGTCCCCAGTTCGTCGTCATCGCCCCAACGTCCCCAGTTGCTCAGCGAATCGAACCAGCCCAGCACCTGTTCTTCAGTGGGAATAACCGGCGTAGTCATAGCGTTCCCTCCGTATGTCTCTGCCGTGTCGTGTTAAACATTTTCGGGTGAACACGATTCTATTGCCCTCTCCCTGCATGGTCAACGTAAGGTATGCTGCCTCTTGCACCGGGAGTTCATTCCCATGAACCAGATTGCTGCCGAAACCTTGCCGGAATCCGCGTCTGCCTACCGTTGGGTGGTCATGGGCGTCTGGCTGTCCTCCAGCGTCGTTGCCTTCATGATCATTTCCACCATTGGCATCCTGATGCCCGCCATCAGTGATGAGTTGGGTTTGTCGCCCTTCCAGCAGGGGATGTTGGGTTCGGCGGCCTACTGGGGGAACTTCGCTCTGGCGATACCGGTAGGGTGGTGGGCGTCTCGGTTCGCCCCAAAAATTCTGACCACCGTCACCATGGTGCTGGGCACGCTGTGCCTGCTGGCCCAGGCCCTTTCGCCCGGTTTCGCCTTGCTGATACTGGGCCGTGTCGCGTTTGGCATCACCGTCATCGCCCGCCAGCCGGCCCGGGCTTTCCTGACGCAGCAGTGGTTTCCGTCGCGCCAGGTGGTGATGCTCAACAGCATCTCCAACGCCATGTTCGGGCTGGTGGTAGGCGGCGGCATTGCTGCGTCGCCGTTCATATTCGCGGCGCTGGGCGACAACTGGCGGGCCACGCTGTTGTCCTTCGTGGGCCTGTTCGGCGTCTTCACTGTGGTGTGGATGATCCTGGGACGGGAGCGGGAAACCACCGAGTACCGGGGCCAAATGGGCGCTCAGGACGTGAACGTTCTCAAGGGCACGATGCGCCACCGGGATCTCTGGATCGCCGGATTCGGCTTCGTGGGTCCTACTGCGGCCTGGTCGGCGTTCCTCAGTTTCTACCCAACGCTCATGCTGGACAGTTATGAGATGCCTCTCATCTGGTCGGGAGGCATATTGGCCGTGGGCGTATTGATGGGCGGTGTTGCCGGCCTGGGGCTGGGTTGGGCTGCAACCACATACGACCGTGGCCGTACCATACTGTTGGCGAACGGAGTCGTCATCGGAGCGACCTTCGCGGGCATGACCCTCACCGGTTCACTGCCCGCGCTGCTGGCATTGACCTTCGTCAACGGTATCGCCTTTGGGTTCTGGCCTGTCCTCTACTCAACGCCTTTCCACCTGCCGGGTATCCGCCCGAGGGAGATCGCGGTGAGCCTGTCTCTCATCCAGATGTCCAGCTCGGCGGGCATCACCATCGGCCCGCTGGTCTGCGGCGCGTTGCAGCAGGCCACCGGAGACCTTCGGCTGTCCCTCGCCGTGGTCAGCTTCACGTCGCTGTCGCTGTGCGTCGCCGGCCTGTTGATGCGGCACGGCCTGTCCAGCCGCGTTGCATCCGACTCGGCACAGCGGTCGGCTCGACCATGACGTTCCAGACGCCCGATCACGCCTCCCGCAGGCGGCGGGCGGCTGGGCAGGTGGTAAGATGGGTGTCGCTGGCAGACATCTTCACGGTGGGCGCTACTTTTCCAAATTTACGGAGGTCTCATGGCTCAGCCATCCAACATTTTTGCTGACTGGCCCGAAGACCATGATGCGGGTAGAGAACGCCATGTCATTCTGTCCGGTTACTCGTGGGATGGAGGCTGGGAGTTGGCCGGCGACCTTGTGGTAGAGATTCAGACTTCCGGGGAAGAGGTGTTGGCCATCGCCCACCAACTGACGATTGAGGAATACGGGGCGGGCGCGTCGCTTGAGGAAGCGGTGCAGGACCTGTTGACTTCGCTGTCGGAGTATCGGGAAGCTCTTGAGGAACGGGAAGTGAAGCTCGGCGCGCCGGCCGTTGCCGATCTGGCGACACTGCGTAGCATCATTCGCCGGGACGATCAGCGATAAAGATGGACGTGAGAGACCTGCAACGGGCTTTGCGGCGCAAGTTGGGCGCAGTGGAAGACCGGCGTCGCCACCACGTTTTCTGGTGGTTGGAGATTGATGGCCGCGAATATCGGGTTGCAAAGTTTTCACATTCCAGCCGTGGCCAGTTGCCCCAATACATTATTTCAGATACCGCCAAACGATTGAAACTTTCCAACGCGGAGTTGGATGACTTGATGGATTGCCCACTTTCGGGCGACGAATTTCGACGCTTATGGACAATCCGAAAGTAGTCCATCGCATTGTGTGGCGTCACCTTGTCCTTACGCCTCCCGCAGGCGGCGCGACAGCAAGCACAGGAACACGGCCACCGACCCGGCTATGCCCAGGGAGAGGGCGGTCAAGGGCGCGCCGATTTGCGTTACCATCCAACCGTTCAGCGCGCTGGCCGGGAAGTGAGCCTGGATCGCGAGCACGCGCATTCCGCCCATGCGTCCGCGGAACTCCGGGTCGGAGTTGCCCATCAGCAGCGTCATCACCAGCACCAGGGATACGGAACGTCCGATGCCGGTCATGACCTTGATAGCCATGGCGATTGCCAACACTGCTCCGTAGGGGAGCAGGCCCGGCAGGATCATCACAGCGACGGCGAACAGGATCATCGACCCGTGCCAGCCGCCGTTGACGGCCCACACCAGCCACCAGCCCTGGTGCCGCACGTTGCCCAGGCCGGCCACCACCAGCGCGCCCAGCACCGCACCGGCGCCCATTGCCCCGTTGAGCAGCCCCAGGGCCTCGACGCCGCCCATGAGGGTGTCGTGGGCGAAAATGGGCATCAGCGCGGTGGTGAACGGGAAGCCGGTGACGTTGTACATGGCGGCAATGAGCAATGCCATGAACAATTCCTTGCGCTGCCACACGTGGCGCAGTCCGGCGGCGACGCCGATGATCACCTGTTTGGGCGTTGTTCCGCCCACGGTCAGATTGCGCGTCCGCACCATCAGCGCGAGCACGCCGCCCAATACGTACAGCGCGCCGATGAATCCGAACAGGCCGGCCGGCGTCAGGGGCGTGTACAGGAAACCGGCCGCAATCGGCCCGATGAACTGGGTGAGGTTCTGGCCAAACCCCAGCATCGCCACTGCGTTGGTGAGACGCTCGCGGGGAACGGTGTCGATCAGCAGAGCGTTGGTGACCGGCAGTTCTATGGTGCGGAAGGCGCCGCCTCCGATGATGATCACGAAGATCATCCAGACCTTCAGGCCATCCATCATGAATAGCGCCATCAGGAGGAATGCCAGTGCCGCAGCAATGAACTGCCCTGCCGCCATGAGCAGGCGACGCGGGAGCCGGTCCACCACCGCGCCGGCGAACACGGATAAGAAAGCCAGGCCAAGGGCCGAGCCGCCGGCCAGACCAACCAGCAACGGGTCGCCGGTCAACTCCAGCACCAGCCACAGCACGGCGATGACTTCCATCTGCCGCCCGACCATAGCGATGTTCGCCGACACCCATACCAGCGAAAAGTCGCGGGTTCGGAACGAGCCAAAGGTGTCGCTCGCCCGCCCGCCGAGCCCCGAACTCGAGACCAATTTGGCCAACTGGATGAACCCTCCCTCGCAAAACGGCGGTGATTATAGCACCGGCAGTTTGGGGCGACCTGCATGATACAATCCTGCCCAAATTCATACGTAAATTACCTATCCGCAGGAGGAACCCAAATGGAAATCGGCGTCGGACTGGACCACACCCTGGGCATGAACTGGGACGACCAGGCGAACCTGGCCCGCGAGGCGGCGGAGTTGGGCTACGAAAGCATCTGGACTCCCGAGAACATCGGCACCGATTCATTCCAGGTTTGCGCCACTCGCTGGCAGGCCAGTTGCGACGTCGTTGACGGCGGCCTGACCACCGGCATCGGCGTTTCGCCGGTGATGTACCGCACGCCCATCGGGTTCGCCATGTCCGGCGGCACGCTGAGCCAGCAGACCGGCGGCAAGTTCATCATGGGCATCGGCGCCGGCAGCGCGTATCGTCCCGCCAACCGCCGGGATTTGGGATTCCCCCGGGTGTCCGCGCTGAACCTGATGCGCGACTACCTGACCACCATCAAGGGACTGGTCAACGGTGAGCGGGTGTCCCACCAGGGCGAGTACATCAACTACAACAACATCCGCATGGCCATCCGGCCCGCGCCCAACACGCCGGTGTACCTGGGCACCCTGGGCCCCGAGATGCTGCGTCTGGCCGGCGAGGTCGCCGATGGCGTCTGCCTCAACTGGTGCACGCCCGAGCAGATCGCGTGGAGCCGGGACCGCATCGCCGAAGGGGCCGAGCGCGTGGGCCGCGATCCGTCGGAGGTCAAGGTAGTCGAGTACATCCGCATTTGCGTGGACGACGATGAGGACGTGGCCCGCCGCTCCTTCGCCAAGAACTGCCTGGGCTACCCGCTGGGCGCGGCCGTGCCCACCGACCGCGAGCGGCAGTTCGGCTACCGCGCCCACTTCGAGCGCATGGGCTACACCGAGGAACTGGCCGGCGCCGACGCCATCCGCCGCGATGGCGGCGACATGGACGCCGTGGCCGACGCCTACCCATCCGAGGCGCTGCTGGCCGTCGGTTACTACGGCAAGCCCGACGGAGCGGCCGCCGCCTTCGCCAAGCTGGCCGAGGGGTTGGACGTGGCGCTGGTGCGCGTCATCGCGGCCCGGCCGGAGATCGCGTCCACCCAGGCCGTCATGCATGCCTGCGCGCCGGAGAAGGTACGCGCAGCGTTGTAGCGCGGCAATTGCAAGATCAAATACGCCTGGAAAACGAGGACATCATGCACGTAGGCGCCGCTACTATCTTCCAGAACCCGGGCAGGTTCACCTCCGACTATCAGGTGTATCGGGAGGAACTGCGCTTGGCCGACTTGGCCGAGCCGCTGGGGTTCCAGTCCATCTGGGGCGTGGAACATCACTTCACCGACTACACGATGTGCCCCGACGTGCTTCAGTTCCTCACCTATATGGCCGGACGCACCACCGATATGAAACTCGGCAGCATGGTGTGCGTCCTGCCGTGGCACGACCCGATGCGCGTCGCCGAGCAGGTGTCCATGCTCGACAACCTGAGCGATGGGCGGTTCATCCTGGGTGTCGGGCGCGGGCTGGCCAAGGTGGAGTACGACGGCTTCCGCGTGGACATGAACGAGTCGCGCACCCGGTTCATCGAGTCGGCCGAGTGCCTGCTGGCCGGCCTGGAGTCGGGATTCTGCGAGTTTGACGGCGAGTACATCAAGCAGCCGCGCCGGGAGATCCGGCCCAATCCGTTCCGCAGCTTCAAGGATCGCGCCTACGCCGCCGCCATTTCGCCGGAGAGCAGCCGCATCATGGCACAGTTGGGCGTCGGGATGCTGGTGATCCCGCAGAAACCGTGGGACGAGGTGGAGCGCGACCTGTCCAACTACCGCGCCGCTTGGGACGAAAGCCACCGGGGAACCGATAACTCCAGCGCGCCGCCAGCACCCGTCGTCGCCTGCTGGACCTTCTGCCATGAGGACGCCGACTACGCCCGCGACATGGCCCGCCGCTACATTGGCGGCTACTGGCATACCGTGATGGACCACTATCAGTTCAAGGCCGACCACCACAAGGACATCAAGGGCTACGAATACTACGGCAAGGTCGCCGAGAAGATGATTGACTACGGCGACGACGAGGTGGTTGACTTCTTCGTCAACCTCCAGGTGTGGGGCACGCCTGAGCAGTGCTACGAGAAGATCCTGCAAATCCGAGAGCGCACCGGCCACGACACCTACGTGGGCGCGTTCAGCTACGCCGCCATGCCCTACGACATGGCCGAGTCCAGCATGCGCCTCTTCGCGGCCGAGGTAATGCAGGAATTGAAGGCGCTGTCGCCAACAGCCTGAGGGTAAACGCCCCTCTGCTACAATGCCGCCACGCCACGCCGTGAGGAGGCCGGATTATGGTTACGCAAACCCGCCAGGGCCCCTACACCTACGCGGACTACTTGGATACGCCGGACGATGTCCGCTACGAACTGATTGAGGGAGAGCTGATTATGGCGGCCGCGCCGACCATAAGGCACCAAAGGGTTGGAATGCGTTTCTCAAATCGGATGGGGCCGTTCGTCGAGGCGAATGGTTTGGGAGAACTCTTCTCCGCGCCGACGGATATACATCTCTCCGACATCAACGTGCTACAACCCGATCTCCTGTTTGTGTCGGCGGCCAGAGCGGGCATCATTGGAGAGGCCAACATTCAAGGCGCCCCCGACCTGGTGATCGAGATCGCCTCTCCGTCAACTGAGGACCGTGACCGCGGTGTCAAGCAGGAGCTTTACGCTCTGTTCGGTGTGCTGGAATACTGGCTGGCATATCCGATTACTCAGACCGTTGAAGTGCTCCGGCTGGAAAACGGGCGGTTCGCGTCCATGGGAGTTTATGGACTAGGCGATACGTTGACCACGCCGCTGCTGCCGGGCCTGGCGATTGACCTGAACGAAATCTTCGGCTAATGGCCTTCCAGCTCCGCCCCTACCAGCAATCCTTGCTGCGCGATGTGCAGGATGCGCTGGCCGCAGAACCTAAAGGGCGGGTGATGCTCCAACTGCCCACCGGCGGGGGCAAGACCGTAATCGCCGGCAAGCTGCTGGCCGACTGGCTGCAAAACGGACGCAAGGCCGTCTGGCTCACCCACCGCAAGGAACTGGCCGAGCAGACCCGGCGGATGCTCACCAACGCCGGCGTCTCCGCTATTTCCAACGTCAACTGGAGGCCTGGGGATGAGGCGCCTGCATGGGCCAGCGGCGTAGTCATCCTCATGTCGCAGACTGTGGCTCGCCGTATCAGAGAGCGACAGGTCTGGAGCGAATTTAACTCCAACGACCTGCTGGTAATCGACGAAGCCCACCACGCCGCTGCCCCGGGTTGGGAGCGGGCGATGCAGCAATGGCCCGGCCCCATCGTTGGCATGACGGCTACCCCCTGGCGGTTGTCGCAGAAAGAGGGGTTTGACCATCTCTTTGACGGTCTGCTCTGCGGGCCCCAGACCGCCGACTTGCAGGCTCTCGAAAAGCCGGCCCTGTGCCAAGCACAGGTGTTCATACCGCCACCGGAGCAGCGCGTCGCCGGCGGCGTAGTTGGCAGCATTGGTGACTACACCGAGACCGGCATCAAGCAGGCCAACCGCGACCGCCCCGACATCATGACCGCCGGCGCGCTGGCCTTCTGGCAGAAGCACGCCGCCGACTCCTTGAACAATCAACGGCAGACAATCGCCTACGCCGTGTCCGTTGACCACGCGCACAACCTGGCCGCCGTGTTCAACGACGCCAACATCCCGGCGGCGGTCATCCTGGGCGACACCAACCGGGAGGAGCGGGATCAAGCCATCGCCGGTTTCCGAGATGGCAGCATCAAGGTGTTGGTCAACGTAGCCGTAGCCACCGAGGGTTTCGACCTGCCCGACGCATCCTGCGTCATCATCGCCCGCCCCACCATGAGCCTGGCCCTCTACCTGCAAATGGTAGGCCGCGGCCTGCGCCCCAAACCCGACGGCGGCGACTGTATCCTGCTCGACCTGGCCGCCAACGCCGTAACCCACGGCCTGCCGGAGGATTATCGTTACTGGTCGCTGGAACCGCGCGGAACGCAGAAGTCTGGCGGTGAGGCTCCGGTTGTAGTATGCCCGGAGTGTCAAACCGCGTCGCCGGCCGCCAGCCACAATTGTAGGAAATGCCGCCACGCTTTCGGCAAAGACTGCCCCCGCTGTGGCCGGTGGCGTTCCCATAGACGGTGGCAATACGAAACCCACTGCGGCGGCGCCCACCAACTGGTTTGCGACCTGTGCCACATCGACGCGCACATCCAAGCCCATCTGCCGGTTGCGCCGCCGCTGGATGTGCTGGTTGACCTTTATGAACCGGAGGACGAAATGACGTTCCCAACCGACGTTGAGATTGACGACGAATTGGCTGCCGGATTGTTGGCTTTGTTCAAAGAGTTGCTGGAGCAGGAGCGGCAGAGCGTTGCGGGGGCAGACGACGCACGACGGAATGAACTCCGTCTGTTTATTGAAATGCGAGAGGCGGAATTGGATGATGACGACGAACTGGATACACTGTTTGGCAAATATATCGCCGGATTGCCGGAAACGGAACGTCCAGATAGCCGAGCACAGGAAAGCCGTATGTTCGGCGAGTGGGAGGACACTCACCGATCAGAAATGATCGCTTGGAAAGACGAGCTGGCTGAATTGGAAAGGCGCGCCGTTGACAAGCAGACGATTTTCAACAGCGTACGGAATAAGGCGATGCACTTGTTGTATCGTGCGGCGGAAAGTGCAGAGTTGTTGCCAGAAGAACAGAGCACCCCTACCGTTCAAACCATCCAGAGCAATACTTCTCAAACAGGTCAAATCGCTAGGGGAGAACCTCAACGCTTTTACATCATCGACAAGAAGAACGACATACGCGCGGAATGCGACGTTTACAGCAAGAACCGGATTGTCGTCTTGGCTGGTTCCACTGCTACCAAACGAGAGCTCAACGAAAACCATAGAGCCTTCATAAAGAGGAAGGACGAGTTGATCGTAGATGGCACGTTGAAAGATGATGGCCAACTCTACAAATTTACGAAAGACTGCGAATTTCAAGGTACTCCCAGTCCTGCTACCCCTGTTGCGGCTATTGTGTTAGGGAATCGTGGTGCTGGAAATGGATTGACTCTTCTGAAAGACTCCAGCGGCATTACTTTTAGGCACTACTTCCCGTAGTAGCCGATGCACCGTTGCGTTACAATCGGAAAGCAGCAGCGCGTGGCTGGACACTCAACCCGACGGACTGAACTGTATTCGATACGCTCGATATGACCGACCAGCAAAAAGCCGAACTCGCCGCCCTGGCCGCGATGTCAGACGACGAGATTGACACCAGCGACATTCCCGAAATACCAACAGACTGGGCCAACGCCAAGCGCGGCGTTTTCCACAACGGCCAGGTCGTCAAGCAGCAGGTCACCTTGTGGTTTGAAGACTTGGATGACGACGTAGTCGCGTGGCTCAAAGCCAACGCCAGCAACACACAGGGTTATAAGGAGCTCATCAACAGGGCTGTGCGTGAACACGTCCGACGTGAAAAGACCCGTAACTCCGCATCGTCTTGACGGGTATGCTCCGCTCATCGCGTCCACCCGAGCCAATACCGGAGGCCCCACCCATGCCTGACTGGTTTGACAAGCAGACCCTTGGCGATTTGCTCAACTCCGCCGCCGACCGCTTCGGCCCTCGCGAGGCGTTGATGTACGAGGGGCAGCGCTGGACTTTCGACGAGTTCCGCGACGAGACCGACCGTGTCGCCCGCGCACTCATCAACCTCGGCATCCAGCCCGGAGATAAGGTGTCCATCTGGATGCCCAACCGGGCCGAGTGGCTCTTCCTGTTCGGCGCCGTCGCCAAGATCGGCGCCATCCTGGTGCCCATCAACACCCGCTTCCGCACACAGGACATGGAGTACCTGGTCAACCACTCCGACTCCGCCGCCCTTATCCTCATGGATCGTTCCGGCCCCGTCGATTACCTCGACATGCTGCGCGAGGTCGCGCCCGAAATCGATTCCGGCGACCCCTCGGCGCTGCGGCCCGCGGCATTCCCATCCCTGCGCAACGTCATCATCGTGGGCGACGAGCGGCCGGCCGGCGTCGTCGGTTGGGACGCCATGGTCGCCGGCGCCGACGAGGTCCCCGCCAGCGAACTGGCGCAGCGCGAGGCCGGCGTTAGCCCCGACGATACGTTCCTGCTCATGTACACCTCCGGCACCACTGGCTTCCCCAAGGGCGTGATGCACTGCCACAACCCCATCCGCACCATCACCGACGCCGCCAACCGCATGGGCATGTCTAGCCGCGACGTCATCCTGATGTACCTGCCCCTGTTCCACTGCTTTGGTCTGTATGAGGGGCCGCTGATGTCGTGGGTGACGGGCGCGCGCGTCGTCCTCACCACCATGTTCGATGCCGGCGAGACGCTGCGCCTCATCGAGTCCGAAAAGGCCACCGTGATGGACGGCTTTGACGCGCACTTTTACGACCTGTGCCATCACCCCGACGTGGACCAGACCGACCGCAGCAGCCTGCGCACCATCCTGCTCGCCGTCGGCATGGCCAGCAGCGAGCCCGTCGCCCGGCTGGCCCAGGAAAAATTCTGCCCTACCCTGTCCGCTTGGGGCATGACCGAGGTTGGCGTCGGCGCGACCCGCACCTTTCTGGACGCGCCCACCGACGACCGTTGCGTGGAGAGCGGACACCCGCTGCCCGGCTACGAGTTCAAGGTCATTGACCCCGACACCGGCGACATGCTGCCGCCGTCCACCATGGGCGAGTTGTGCGTGCGCGGCTACGCCACCATGCAGGGCTACTACAAGCGCCCCGAGGCCACGGCGGAGGCGATTGACGGCGACGGCTGGTTCCACACCGGCGACGTGGCGACCATCCGCGACGACGGCAGCGTGCGCTTCCTGGGCCGCTACAAGGACATGCTGAAAGTAGGCGGCGAGAACGTGGACCCCACCGAGGTGGAGGCGTTCCTGCTCGAACACCCGGCCATCAGCAAGGCCCAGGTCATCGGCGTCCCCGACCCGCGCTTGTCCGAGGTCGCGTGCGCCTGCGTGGTCGTCGAGCCGGGCCAGGCCATCACCGACGCCGACCTGGATGCCTTCTGTCGCGGCAAGATGGCCAGCTTCAAGATCCCGCGCCACCTGCTGGTCGTGGATGATTACCCCATGACCTCCAGCGGCAAGGTCCAAAAGTACCTGCTGCGCCAGATGGCCGCCGAGCAACTCGGCTTGACCGGCTAGGGATCTGTCATTGCGAGCGCAGCGCGGCAATCTCCCTCCCAGTGCAGACATCACTAAAGACGGCGAGATTGCCATCCGCCTGAGGCGGACTACCTTCTTCGCAATTACAGGATGGTTGCCAATTGACGACACCATATATCGGCATCACCGGATTCACCACATCAGCCGAAGTCGCCAACGTAGTCGCCGCCCTGCTGACTGAACCCGAGCGGCTGCTAATGTGCGGCGTCCTGCTCAGCAACGCGCTGCTGACCGGCGAGTCCAGCGACGCGCCCAACCGCTGCCCGCCGCCGGATGCCATCGCCGGCATATTCTCGGACGACCCGCGCTGCCTGAACCTGGTCCACTACCGGCCCCGAGCCGGCATCAATCTCACGGATGCCTTGTCCCGAGCCAGCGAGGTCGGCGGCCCCAACTGCCACGGCGTCCAGATTAACGCCACTCGGGGCGTCCCCTGGCCGGACCCGGCGACATTGGTCGCATACCGCGAACGCTGCCAGCCCCAACGCATCGTCCTGCAAGCCGGCCGCGAGGCGATGGCATCGGTGGACGGCGACCCCACCAGGCTGGCCCAACGGTGCGCCGAGTACACCGGCATCGTAACCGACGTGCTGGTGGACGCCTCGGAGGGCTTGGGTCTCCCGCTGGACGCTGCCCGCTCCGCCGAATACCTAGATGCCCTCGCGGACGCCGCGCCGGATTTGGGCTTGGTGGTAGCCGGCGGTCTCTGCGCGGAGAACGTCGGCGAACTGCTGTCGCCGCTGCTACCGCGCTGGGCCGGCGTCAGCATCGACGCTGAGGGACGGCTGCGGGATGGGAATGACGTGCTGGACGTTGGAGCGGCGGTGGCGTATCTGACAGCGGCGTTTGAGTTGCTGCAACATGTTAATCAACGGAATGGGGGAAGCACTGGCGGCGATGGAAGTGAGTTTTAGAACCAGCCGGTTGCATCGTTTATTTCACAACGAATCCGACCTTATACGGACTTACGGCAATCGTCGGGCACAGTCAATAATGGCCAGGTTGGTAGTGTTGCGCCGAAGGGCCACTCTATCGCAAGTCCCAACAACACCACCGGAACGCCGACATCAACTCACCGGTAATCGCGACGAACAGTATGCGGTTGATATTGACCGCCAGTATAGATTGGTGTTTACGCCGGACCATGACCCAATTCCCCGCCGGCCTGACGGTGGTGTTGATACGGACCAGGTAACTGCCGTCGTCATCACAGAAGTGATAGACTACCACTAACTGGAGGCACGAAAATGGTGGATCGAAAGAAAAAACGAACGTACCCATATTGCCCTGACTATGCGACCCCTCCGGGGTATGTCCTGCAAGACCACATTGAGGCCAAGGGCATGACTCCTGCCGAATTCGCCCGGCGGCATTCAATCCCAGCCGAGCTTATTGAGGGCATTATTGCCGGCGAAGCCCCTATTGACCCGAAACTGGCTTCTATCTTCGGAATTGAATTCAGCTTGGAGGCCAGCTTCTGGCTCAGAGCAGAAGCCCACTACCGCAGCCGTCTTGAGCAACTCAAACAAAAAGCGGCAACAGAGGCGGCAAATTGACTTGTCAATTCCCGCAAGAGGAGTGGCCGTTGCGCTTCAAGCAAGCCATCCAGATTCCAAGTATCCAGTTTATGTCGAGGTTTCAATCGTGGAATCGTTAGTATCTCCGCCAGCAAAGTGCTGTCGGGTCCACTCATCCCACAGCAATTTAAACCCTTCATACCGCCTCCAACTACCCCTTTGGCTTATACTCTTGGTGTCATTGAGGAAGCGATCAAACGGGAAATCCAAAACGTGGTAACGGATCAGCCCTAGCTGTATCACGATGCTTACTTGGGTTCGATTCGCTAGCAGGTCGTAACGCTGAATTGAAACTCTACACCATCGGCTTTACCCGCAAGTCGGCCGCCCAGTTTTTCGGCCTACTCCGCGAGTCCGGCGCCAAGCGCGTGGTGGACATCCGCCGGCGCAATACCTCAGGACTTGCCGGATTCTCCAAAAAGGACGACCTCGCCTGGTTCCTGCGCGAACTCTGCGGCATGGACTACATCCATTTGCCCAAGCTCGCGCCCAGCGATGAACTGTTGGACGCCTACCGCGGCAAGCGGGTTACCTGGGACCAGTACGTTCCGATATTCACTCGCCAGATTGAGCGCCGGCTCATCCACGCCGCCATCCCTCGGGATATAATCGCGGACAGTTGCCTGCTGTGCAGCGAGCCCACCGCCGACCGCTGCCATCGCCGCTTGGTCGCCGAGCACCTGCAAAGACACTGGGGCAACGTCGAAATCATCCACCTGACTTGAACCGGAGGGAACCACCATGTCACAAGTTAACACTGTGCTGGGGCCGATTGACTCGGCTGATATGGGCTTCACCCTCAGCCACGAGCACATCACACTGGGCGCGGCCGGCACCGCTGCCGCCTACCCCGGGTTCCAGGACCTTGACGCCATCGCCGATGCCGCCACGGAGGCGCTGAAGGAAGCCTACGACGGCGGAGTGCGCACCATCATCGACGTGACCACCCTGGACCTGGGCCGCGACATCTCCATGATGCAGGACGTCAGCCGGCGCTCGGGCGTCCATGCCATCCCCTGCACCGGGAACCACCTGGCCGTCCCGCGCATCTTCTGGGGCGCGCCCGTGGACAAGGTCGCCGCCCTGTTCATCAAGGAAATCGAGGAGGGCATCGAGGATACCGGCGTAAAGGCCGGCATCATCAAGGTCGCCAGCGACCGGGGCGGCGTTACCGAAAACGAGGAGATCGTCCTGCGCGCCGCCGCTCGGGCCTGCAACGCCACCGGCACGCGCATCAGCACGCATACTTGGTCGCCCGACCGCGTGGGCGAGGAGCAGGTGCGCATCCTCAAGGAGGAGGGCGTCGATCTCAACCGGGTGTACATCGGCCACAGCAATGACGACACCGACGTGGAGTATCTCATCGGTTTGCTGGAAGAGGGAGTCTGGCTCGGCCTTGACCGCTACCCCGGAGGACGGACCCCCGAAACGCCCAGGTGGGAAACGCGAACGGAGGTGGTAAAACAGCTCATAGACGCCGGCTGGGCCCACCGCCTCATGCTTTCCCACGACCATTCCACGCCGCTGGTGCAGCCATCCGAGGAACTGCGCCGCGAGCGCGAGGAGTTCAACCCCGACGGCTACCTGTTCATCACCCGCAACGTGCTACCGCGCCTGATCGAATTGGGCGCCACCGACGCCGACGTGAACACCATCATGGTGGACAACCCCCGCCGGTTCTTTGAGGACTGAGGTCGGGTTGCCGCTTGCGCTGACAACGCTCTGCCGCTATCCTTGCTTCCGACCATCGTTAGATATTCGTTGACCGACCACAACGGGAGATTCGTAAAATGACCCAGGCCGCCCCCCAGATTCCCCTGCCGGTTCCGCAACCGGAATCCGATTTCTACTGGGAGAAGTGCAAGGCCCACGAGTTGTGGCTGCGTCGCTGCGCCAAGTCCGGCCAGGCCTATTTCTATCCCCGGGACATCTGCCCGTTCCCCGGGTGCTTCTGCCGCGACACCGACTGGGTCCAGAGCAGCGGCCGCGGGACACTGCACACCTTCGCCATCGTGCACCGGGGCCCTACGCCGGCCTTCCGGGACAAGGTGCCCTACATCGCCGCCGTGGTCACGCTGGAAGAAGGCCCGCAGATCCCCACGTGGCTGGTGGGCATCGAGTTCGGTGAGGGCGAGATACGGCCCGATTCGGTACAGTGCGGCATGGCGGTGGAGGTGGTCTTTGAGGACATCGACGACAACATCTCTCTGCCGATGTTCCGTCCCGCGTAGCGGTACGCGCCTGATATAATTGGGCTGTATGGCCCAATCACATTCTGATACGCTTATTATCCCCGTTTCGGGGATGACCTGTGCCGCCTGTGTGCACCACGTGGGCGAGGCGATCCGCACCGTGCCCGGCGTCGCCGACGTGTCCATCAACCTGGCCACCGCGCGGGCTACCGTGAAGGTCGATGGCGCCGCCGTCGCGGACCCGCCGCTGGACGAACTGGCCCGAGCCGTCGCCGATGCTGGCTATCGGCTGGACACTGCTGCCACCAACTCCGACGCTGATACCGGCCGCTCCGACGAGGAACGCGATCTGCTCCGCCGGATGCTCGTCGCTATGGCCGGCAGCATCCTGCTGCTGTTGGGCGGATTTCCCGCGCTGCCCTGGACCGACGGGTTGTTCTCGGCCGGCGGATGGTGGTATCCGCTGCTGCTGTGGGTGGTGGCGACGCCGGTGCAGCTATGGGCGGGCTGGCCCTTCTACGTGGCCGGCTTTGCCGGATTGCGGCGGTTGCAGCCCAACATGCACACGCTGATCGCGCTGGGCACGTCGGTCGCCTATGGCTACAGCGTGGTGATTGTCGTGTTGGGACTGGCAAGCATCGGGCAACCACAAGGGTCGCCCATATATGCGGGTGGAGACCAACTGCACTTCGACATGGCGGCCATCATCGTGGCCCTGATACTGCTGGGCCGTTGGCTGGAAGTGCGGGCGCTGTCTCGGTCGTCGGATGCCATCGGGCGGCTGATGAACCTGCGGCCCCAAGTGGCGCACCTGATGTCGGACGACGGGAGCATCAACGATGTTGCCGTCGATCAGGTTGCCGTGGGCGACACGCTGGCGGTACGGCCCGGCGAACAGATTCCGGTGGACGGCGAAATCGTCAGCGGGAGTACCGAGGTGGACGAATCGGCGTTGACGGGCGAGAGTATGCCGGCCGAGAAATCCCCCGGCGATGCGGTGCTCACCGGCGCGCTGAACGGCACCGGCGGTTTCATCATGCGCGCGACGCGAGTCGGCGCGGATACCACGCTGGCGCGGGTGATCCGGTTGGTCGAGGAGGCCCAGGGTTCCGCTGCTCCGGTGCAGCGTCTGGCGGACCGGGTTTCGGCGTGGTTTGTGCCAGCGGTGGGATTGATCGCGCTGACCGCCGCTGTGATATGGCTGTTCGTGGGGCCGGCGCCGGCATTGTCCGGCGCGGCATGGCAGTACGCCATGCTGACGCTGGTGGCGGTGTTCATCATCGCCTGCCCGTGCGCGTTGGGATTGGCGACGCCGACGGCCATCATCGTCGGCGTGGGCAAAGCCGCCGAGCGGGGCATCCTGATTCGCAGCGCCGCCGTGCTGGAAACGGCGCACCGGGTGCGCGTCGTCGCGGTGGACAAGACGGGCACCCTGACGGCCGGTCGGCCACGGGTCACCGATATAATAGCCAGCGATGGCATTGAACCGGCCCAAGCGCTGGCGGCAGCGGCGGCGGCAGAGCAGCTATCGGAGCATCCGATAGCCGGAGCGGTGGTCGAACGGGCGCGGGAAGACGGATTGCCGCTAACCGCGCCGACCGATTTCGCGGCGCACCGCGGCGCCGGGGTTAAGGCGGTGGTGGATGGAAGCGCTGTGGTGGTGGGCAACGCTTTCCTGATCGTGGACGAGGGGATCGCTGTGGATTCCGAGTTGTCGGATGTGGCTGGCAGGCTGGCGGAACAGGGCAAGACCCCCATGTTCGTGGCTTTGGATGGCCGAATGCTGGGAGTCATCGGGGTGGCCGATGGAGTCAAACCCGGTACACGCGAGGCCGTGGCTTCATTGCGGACTATGGGCATCCGCACGGTGATGCTGACCGGCGACCGCCCCGAGGTGGCGGCGTCGGTGGCGGCGGAATGTGGAATCGACGAATTTCACGCCAGGATGCTGCCAGCGGACAAAGCGGATTCCGTAAAGCTATTGCAGTCCGATGGCAGCGTAGTTGCGATGGTGGGAGACGGCATCAACGACGCGCCGGCCCTGGCGCGGGCCGACGTGGGCATCGCCATGGGCGGCGGGACTGACATTGCGCGGGAGACGGCGGACATCACCCTGATGCGCGACGACCTGGCGGGCATCGCCACCGCGCTCAAGCTGTCCCGCGAGACGATGCGCACGATACGGCAGAACCTGTTCTGGGCATTCTTCTACAACTCGCTGCTGATTCCCGTGGCGGCCGGCGCGCTGTATCCGGTGTTCGCCGCGCTAGGCGGCGTCCCGGGCGGGTTGACCTTCTTCTTCGGCGACGCCGGATTCCTGAACCCGATCCTGGCCGCGCTGGCGATGGCCTTCAGCTCGGTGAGCGTGGTGACCAACTCGTTGCGGCTGCGGCGCGCTGGAGTATGACGCAGCCGAGGACGTGAGTACACTGGTATAATCCTGGCCCAGGACTCGCGCTGATCAAGGAGCAACCGATGGCAACCGCAACCGATCCCATCTGCCTGATGCAGGTGGATACCGAGAATCCCAACGGCGGGACCAGCGAGTTCGAGGGGCAGACCTATTACTTCTGCGCGCCCGGCTGCCGCATCGCGTTCGAGCGGGACCCGGAGGGCTGGGCTTCAGGCCGCAACAAGCCTGTGGCGATGGAAGAACCGCAGCCGCAACCGCTGACGTTCGTGCGCCGCTTGTTCCGGCGCAGTTAGGCGCTGGCCCCGCAGCAACGCTTGTACTTGCGCCCGCTGCCGCACGGACATCGCGCATTGCGACCGATCTTGCGGCCGGCGCGCGACGCGACGGCGGTGCGACCAGGGGCGACGGCAGCCATAGGACTGACCGGAGCGCGGTCGCCGGCGCGTCCCCTTCTCGTCGCCGGGGCATCGTCTGGCGCAGCTGATTCAGCGGCGGCCCGCTGCGTCGGCGCTTCGGGGGCTAACGTGACGTGAAACAGGGTGTGCGTGACGTCCCGCTGCATCTGCCGCGTGAGTTCCGCGAATGCTTTCTGCCCTTCGGTACGATACACGGTCAGGGGGTCGCGCTGACCGACGGCCTGGAGGCCGACGCCGGTGCGCAGGTTCTCCATGTTGGTCAGGTGATTGACCCAGTGGGTATCGATGGACCGCAGCATCAACAGGCGCACCAGGACGTTCATGTCATCCGTGCCGAGGGCACGTTCCTTGACCTCGTAGAGCGCGTCGGCGTGCTGGTCCAGGATATCGGCGATGGCTTCGCGTCGGAGCCGCAAGACTTTTTCGGGGGTGTCAATGTCCGCCGGCGGCGGGCAGATTTGACGCAAGCCGGCGAGGAAGGGGTCAACGTTCCAATCGTCGGCATGGCGCGCGCCGAGGTGGGTTGACATCAGTTCGCTGAACTCGGCACGCAGCATTTCCAGCACGCGCTCGCGAAGGCCCTGGCCGGCCAGGATGCGGGAGCGCTGGTCGTAGATTACGGTACGCTGCTGGTTGAGCACGTCGTCGAAGTTGAGCAGGTGCTTGCGGATGTCGAAGTGGTGACCCTCGACCTTGACCTGGGCGCTGGTGATGGATTTGGTGATGAGCTTGTTTTCCAGCGGCTCATCGTCGTTGAGCCCGGTCCAGTTCATCACGTTCTTGATGCGATCGCCGCCGAAGCGCTGCATCAGTTCGTCTTCCAGGGCAACGAAGAACTGGCTGCTGCCCGGGTCGCCCTGGCGTCCGGCGCGGCCCCGCAACTGGTTGTCCACGCGACGGGCCTCGTGGTGCTCGGTGCCGATGACGTGCAGGCCGCCCAGGGCGATGATGCGGTCGTGCTCTTCCTGCCAATCCTCGCGTCCGGTGTCCGCTCCGCCGAGGACGATGTCGGTGCCGCGTCCGGCCATGTTGGTGGACACGGTAACGGCGCCGGCCCGGCCGGCCTGGGCGATGATGTTGGCCTCCTGCTCATGGTTGCGGGCATTGAGCACCTGGTGCTGGATGCCCTGTTTCCGCAGCCGTTCACTGAGCCACTCCGACGTTTCAATTGACGTGGTGCCAACCAGTACCGGCTGACCGCCTCCGGACCGCGACACGATGCTGTTGATGACGGCGCGCCATTTGCTGTCGTCGGTGGGGAAGATGAGGTCTCCGCCGTCATCCCTGACCATCGGCATGTTGGTGGGAACGGCGGCAACCTCCAAGCCGTAGATCTTGTAGAACTCGTCGGCTTCGGTGACCGCGGTACCCGTCATGCCGGCCAGCTTGCGGTACATGCGGAAATAGTTTTGCAGGGTGATGGTGGCGTAGGTGACGCTTTCGCGCTGGATGCGCACGCCTTCCTTGGCCTCGACCGCCTGGTGCAGTCCGTCGGACCAGCGCCGGCCGTACTGCAAGCGGCCGGTGAACTCGTCAACGATGATCACCTCGCCGTTCTGCACCACGTATTCCTTGTCCCTGATCTTCTGCACCTGGGCCACCACTGCGTTCTCGACGTACTGCACCAGGTGGAAGTTTTCGGGGTCGTAGAGGTTATCGACGCGCATGTGGCGCTCGGCCTTGGCGATGCCTTCCTCAGTGAGGGAGATGGCCTGGGTGCGCTCATCAATGGCGTAGTCTTCGTACTCTCGCAAGCGGGGGGCCAGCCGGGCGCAGTTGGAATAGTGCTCCACGGGCTGCTGGGCCGGGCCGCTGATGATCAGCGGCGTGCGAGCCTCGTCAATCAGGATGTTGTCCACCTCGTCCACGATGGCGAAATGGCGCCGGCCGCCCTGCACCTGGTATTCGACGCCCATGGCCATGTTGTCGCGGAGGTAGTCGAAGCCGAACTCGTTGTTGGTGCCGTACAGGATGTCGGCTTTATAGGCATCCTCGCGCTGGACGGGGTTCAAGTATTGGAACCCGCCTCGACCCGCGTCGGTTAGTTCGGGATCGTAGAGGTACGCGGCGTCGTGCTGGAGGCAGCCGACGGTGAGTCCCAGCAGGTGGTAGATGGGCCCCATCCACACGGGGTCGCGGCGGGCCAGGTAGTCGTTGACGGTGACGACGTGAACGCCGTCGCCGGAGAGAGCGTTGAGGTAAGCCGGCAGCGTGGCGACCAGGGTTTTGCCCTCGCCGGTTTTCATCTCGGCGATCTTGCCCTGGTGCAGCACCGCGCCGCCGATGAGTTGCACGTCGTAGTGGCGCTGGCCCAGCGTGCGACGGGCGGCTTCGCGCACTACCGCGAAGGCTTCGTGCAGCAGGTCGTCCAGCGATTCGCCGTCGTCAATGCGGTTGCGGAACTCGTCCGTTTTGGCGCGCAGGCCGCTATCGTCCAGAGTTTGAACGGAATCTTCCAGACGGTTGATCTGGGGAACCAATTGGCCGCGCAGTTTCTCGGCGGCGCGCTCGGGCGTATCGCCAACTATTTTCTTGAGAAATGAAACCATAAGAGAACCCTCCCCCGGATCGTACTTCATCAGGCAGCGACCCGACGGTATGCCCACAGTATAACAAGGTTGCCGGGGATACGCAGAGCATGCGCGAACGGATGCAACGTCGCAATTACGGAACGCTACTCAATGACGAGGCGATTTCGCTACTCGGGCGCAGTCGGCGCTGGCATGGGATTGGTCATGCGAGCGGGTTCAGCCAACGGAGGCCGGGGAAGCGGGCGAAATCCGAATCGTTGGTGTGGAGCTCCGCGTCGTGTTCCATGGCCAATGCAGCTATGTGTGCGTCTGTCACCAGCTTGGTCCCGCTGCCGGAGACGGCGAGGTTTTCTTGGAAGATGCGCATGTGGTCGTCGCCCGGGTTGATCGGAGTGATATGGTCATGTCGGAACCAGTCTGATACGGAATCCGCGGCATTGGCCGGCGACACGGGAGGACTTAGGACTCCGGGAATGCTGATCACGCGCACAAACCCTGTTGCTACTGCCCAGGGGATGCCGACGCTTTCGGTACCATGAACCAAGTCTTGCCACCAGCGTTGAGCCACGTCATGCTCTGGGGCGTCAGGTTTGTGAGCGTAGATCAGCATGTTGATGTCCGGTACGATCATGCGTTGCGTTCCCTGATTCTCCGTTCCTTCTCGAAGTATTCCTGATCCATCAGTTCATCGTTCAGCCGGTTGTAGTTGACCGGTTCGTTGCGGTCGGTGATGCTCGTGGGGCTGGCAATGGCCTGCTGTTCCGTCTGGGTGGCCGGTGAATCCGGCTCTGTGCTGGAGATTTCTCCGATGTCCAGTGAAACCAACGCGCCTTCCGGCAGGTCAATGGTTTCCAGCGGCGTGAGTACCCCGTTGGCGAACCTGGCTTTCACGGTTTGTGTCATAGCTCGCTCCCTGCGGTGCCCTGCTTGATCGTTTCACGCGGGCAGTGTAGCACGGGCTACGTTGATTAGATTTGCGGTGGCTGTAGAGGATTTGGCTCCTCCGAAAAATTAGGATCGCAGTCATGGGTTTGTCCACTGAATTAGGGAGTAGCGAAATCTCCTCCCGATGACACTTCCCCCCTTGTTGCTACCCGCCGCCTATCCGTACCATTTAACCATCCAACCCCCCAACCCCCGCTCATGGTGCGGAATGTCCGCCTTTGGAGGAAGCCTGCCGTAGGTCCGCCTCTGGCGGGTCGAACCATCAGCCCGTGAAATGCCCAACTCCAACCAAGCGCCGCTCCCCTAAATCCTCCCACCAACCCGCCAAAACCACCAATATCGCCACCAAAACCCGCTCAACCCTCCCCCATTTACCCCCACGTCCCGCCCCAACGTCCTACTAAAACGAACGGAAATGAGCGGAAAATCATAAAAATCCTCTAATCCCGAAGATCACAGTTCCGACAACCCCGAGGTAACTCCATGACCATCTCCCAAATCCGCCGCCGCATCGACGCCCTCAAGCGCAAGTTCGCCCCCGCACTCGCCATCATCAAACTCCGCCGCATCGCCGAAGCCGTCGCCGACGAGTGGGACCCCTCGGAACCTCCCGAACCCGCCGACGTCATCTTGCGCATCGCCGATGCCGGCTTCCGGCTCAACACCTTCGCCAAACTCCGCCACTACCTCGATAAAACCCGACGCCAGGAGGACGTCCCCGAGCCTGAATCAATCGTCATCTACCTCCTGCCCTGGGCTTGTGAAGGCCGCTACCGGGAACTTCTCAACTGGGACCTGCCCGCCCCGGCGCGCTAGCCATGCCATCAGACCACCTGAAAGCGAACGCTGGCATGAACGGATGCACCGTTCCCTTATGGCCCGCAATTCGTCTGCTATGATGTTTGCCACCTCAGTCAAGGAGACTGTTCCCATGCAGGAAAACAAAGTCAGAAAGGCGCTGCGCGAAAATCGGCTGGCGCTGGGCACCTACGTGACGTTCGCCGACCCGCAGGTGGTGGAGATCATCGGGCTGGCCGGATTCGACGCCGCGTTCATCGACATGGAACACACCACGTTCGACCTCGGGCTGGTGTCGCAGATGATTATGGCGGCGGAACTGGCGGGCGTAACGTCCATGATCCGCATACCGGGCAACGACGAAAACCTGATCCTGCGGCTGCTGGACGCCGGCGCGCAGGGCATCATCATCCCGCACATCGACGGATTGGAAGGGGCCAGGCGCGCCGTGGACGCGGTGCGGTACGCGCCGCTGGGACACCGGGGCGGCGCCGGCGGCACGCGGGCGGCCCGGTACGGCACGGTGAGCTGGGACGAGCACACGCGCACGTCCAACGAGAACATCGTGCTGTCGGTGATGACCGAGGACGAGAAGGGGATCAGCGAAATCGGACAGATTGCGCAACTGCCGGGAATTGACCTGGTATCCATCGGGCCGACGGACTTTTCTGAGTACATGGGCATCCGGGATCCGCAAAGTCCCGTGATACGTGCGCGGCTGGAGGAACTGGCGGCGGAGGTCAAGGCGGCCGGCGGCGCCAAGCTGTCCATGCCCATGAACCACCCGGCGTTCCCGCTGACGGCCAAAGAGTTGCAGGATATGGGCGTGGGCTACACCCACGTCGCGCCGCCGCCCACGGCGCTGCTGCTCCGGTCGCTGCAACAGCGCATCTCCGACATCAGGGCCGATATTGGGTAGTGCTAAGTTGACCTGCTCCCAACGGTCCGTCATTCCCGCGAAAGTGGGAATCCAGCGGCTGAAGGAGACGGTTTTACTGGTAGCATTGCTGTTAGCGATGACGGCGTGCGGCAACTTATCAGAGCCTTCGGTGCCAACGGCGACGCATCCGCAGCCCACGGCAACCGAAGCGGAAGCGCCCACGCCAACCTTGACGCCGCCCACGGCGGCTCCTACCTCCACGATACTGCCCACGGCATCGCCCACTGTTCCGCCAACGATTGCGCCGACCGACACGCCGGAACCGACACCGACGCCGCTCCCGGATGCCCCATTGCTGCACGTCGGAAACACCGTTTACGTGGTTGACTTGTCGGTGACTCCGTCGGAACGCACGCAGGGATTATCGGGACGGCCGTCGATGGACACGAATCGCGGGATGCTGTTCGTGTACGACGAGGACGGCGCGAGGACATTCTGGATGCCTGATATGCACTTCCCGTTGGATATGGTGTGGATTCGGGCGGATTGCACAGTGGCCGGGGTAACGGCGGACGTGCCGAATCCGCCGCTGGACACGCCGCGGGACCAACTGGAACTGTATCCGTCGGCGGGCATGGTGCGCTTCATCCTGGAGCTCAACGCAGGACAGGCAGCTACGCATGGGATCAAGGCCGGCGATGCGGTGAAGTTCGGCGGCGAAATCGCCGGGCAGTGGGGCTGTTGACAATCAAGACACAAATCGAGGAAAGAACGCACATGGAAATACTAGTATCCGGCTCCCTGGCCATCGACCGCATCATGACGTTTCCCGGACGTTTCGGCGACCACATCGTGCCCGAACGTGTCCACCAGATCAACCTGAGCTTCACCGTGGACGGGTTCAACGCCTACTTCGGCGGGACGGCGGGCAACATCGCGTATTCGCTGGCGATGCTGGGGCAGACGCCGCGGCTCGTCGCGGCTATCGGGAACGACTACCGGGACTACTTCACCCGCCTGGAGGCGAACGGCATTCCCACGGACGACATCAAGATCGTTGAAGAGGAGGCCACGGCGTCGGCGTTCATCGTCACCGACCTAGCGGACAACCAGATTACGGGATTCAATCCCGGAGCGATGAAGCACGCTGCCGGATTCGACTTCGGCCGCGTGGAGCCGGAGGACACCATCAACATCGTGAGTCCAGGCAACTTGACCGATATGTCCAACTTCACCGCCGACGGCAAGCAGGCCGGCGTCTATACCATATTTGATCCCGGACAATCGCTGCCGGTGTGGGACGCCGAGGGCCTGACGGAGTGCATACGCAACAGCGACCTGCTCGTGGCCAACGACTACGAGATGGCGCTGATTTCGGAGCGCACCGGCATCGACAAGGGCGGCTTGATGCAACTAACGGATGCGCTGGTGACCACGCTGGGAGAGCAGGGCACCCGCATCACCACCGCTGATGGCGAGGTGATCGTGCCCTGTGTGCCCACCGAAAACGTGGTGGATCCCACGGGCGCCGGCGACGCCTTTCGGGGCGGATTCATCCTCGGGCTGATCCGTAAGGAAGGTCTGGAAAGGGCGGCGCAGATCGGCTCGGCGTGCGCGCACTTTGTCATCCAGCAACAGGGGACACAGGAGTACCGCTACACGATGGATGAGCTGGAGGCAACGCTGGAGTGGACCTATGGCGGGTAGCCGCCGCATTGACGAACCGGGCGGGCTGCGCTAGGCTTTTCGGCAATTCAGCATCCGCATATTTCGGAGCGTTTTGTATGACTCAACAAGCCCCTCCCACCGCGTTGACGCCGGAAGTGCAGGCGATGATTGGCGTCAGCGGGGATATCGTAGAGTCCTGGGGCGTGATGGACGGCGAGTACATGCGCCGGTTCACGCAGGCCCTGATGGACCCGGACCCGCGCTACTGGGACGACGATTTCGCCAAGTCCACCCGATACGGCGAGCTGATCGCCCCGCCCATCATGGTGAGCTACCTGGCCAGCCGGATCCGCCCCGATCAGGGCGACCCCATCACGGCGGCGTTTGAGGAAAACCCCGAATCGGACGGCATCGGGTCGGTGGAGCGGCCGGGTGAGTTGCCGCCGGTTCCGACCAACCTGGTGCGAGTGCTCAACGCAGGCAACGAACTCGAGGTGTTCGCGTATCCCAGCATCGGCGACACCATCTTTTTCCAGAACCGCTACTCGGACATCCGGGAGCGACTGGGACGCGATGGCACGCCGTTCCTGATCATCACCCGGGAAACCCGGTACTGGAACCAGGACGACGTAACCCTGTGCATCACCCGCGCCTCGACCATCCGCCGCTAACCATCTCCCTCTCCCTTGATGGGAGAGGGCCGGGGTGAGGGTGAAAAACCAAAACAGGAGCCAACTGAAATGACTACCGCTTTGGACGACCTCCTCAACATGGAACCGGAGGAGATCTGGCGGCGCAACGAGCGGCCGGACGCCGACGGGTTGCGCGACAAGGCCCAGATCTACTACGAGGACGTGAACGAGGGCGACGAACTGCCCAAGTACATCTACAAGCCGACGCCGACGCACCTGTTCCGGTGGAGCGCGGCCATCGAGAACTTCCACCGGATCCACTACGATCTGGACTTTGGCCTGAACCATGACCGCAACCCCAGCATCCTGGTGCATGGTTCATGGAAGCAGAGCGTGGTTCCGCAATACCTGAAGGACTGGACGCTGCCCAACGGCTGGCCGTGGAAGGCGCGCTTCGAGCACCGGGCGATGCTGGTTCCCGGCGACGTGCTGATCATGTGGGGCCGGGTGACCAGCAAGTACGAAAAGAGCCGGATGGGTTTCATCGAGCTGGAAATCGGCATGAAAACCCAGGATGGCATCGAGAGCATGCCCGGCACGGCGACGGTGGTGCTGCCGCTAAAAGACGGGCCGCCGATTCCATATCCTTTCGTACCGCCGGCCGACTAACCCTCCTGTCATTCCGGCGAAAGCCGGAATCCAGGACTATGGAGTTTGGAACAATGGCACGATTCATCGCCGTCCACAACGTACCGGGCATCACGGAAGAGGATTTCCGGAGCAAGCTCGACGCAGTGAAAAAATGGCGGCCCGACCGCAGGACCACCATCGTCAAGGTGTACGGGGACTTGGAGAACGGCAAGCTGATTTCCGAATGCGAAGCCGTGGAGCAATCACACTTCGAGGACTGGCTGAACATGGTGGGCTGGCCGGCGGAGTCCATCAACAAGGTGGACATAGTCTGCCAGGTTGGGAGCTTCTGGAAGCTGTAACGCTCCGCGGTCAGAAACGTATGGGGCGTCTGCTGGCGTGTCTTATTTCAGGAACCAGCCGGGCCCGGGGGTTGGCCCATCGCCGTCATAGACGCTCTGCCCGTAGGCGGCCACCGCCGCGCCCGACGCCAGCGTCAGCGATGACGCGAAGAGCCAGACCAGAACAATAAGCACCGAAGCCAGGGGGCCGTACAACAGGTGGGATGGCGCTACGTAGGCGATGAAGATCGCAACGCCAATGTTGACCATCTGCAAAGCCACACCGGCCACTCCGGCCCCGATGGCGGCCCACCGCCAACGCACCGGACGTTCCGGGACGTACCGGTACACGATCAGGAAGGCTGCTCCGGCCAATAATCCGGCGATCAAGTTGGACCACCAGCCATAGGCGGCGGAGGATACCAAAGTGTCGCCCCAACCGGTCAGATCCAGTTGACGCAACATCCAGGGGGCCACGTCTTTGGATATGAGGTAGGTGAAGACGCTGGACAACAACAAGACGACGGCGGTAGCGCTCATCAGCAGGTACTGACGGATCTTGCCGAAGATTCCCACCTGGGCCGGCGCGATGCCCCACATCCGGTTGACCACTACTCCAACCGCTCCGAACAGCTTGTACGATCCCCACATCAAGCCCAACAGGGCGAATATGCCGGTAATGCCGATGATGGTCGAATCCTGAGCGGCCAACAACCCGCCCAGGTCAATGCTGGACGGCAGCAGCCGGGATGACCACGACTCGAACCAGGCCAGCGACTGCTCTTCCCCAAGCGCCAGCCCAAAGAATTGCAGAAGGGCAACTGAGATCGGAATTAACGCCACCATGCCGTAGTAGGCGATGCCGGCGATCAACTGCTGGGCGTCGTTGCGGGTTACGGCGGCTAGGGTGGCCAGGACGACCCGCACCGGGCGCCATCTGGCGGCCGCGGCTTCCATCTGCCGGTTGAGGTGCAGCAGCCACGAAATGCCGCCCACCCAGGCGGAGACCTTTTCCGAGGCCCGGTCCAGTATCATTGCGCCCGCTCGCGCACCAAAGCGCCGCGCCGGGACGGCCAGCGGAACCAGACACGGCCGACGATGGTATGAAACGGCGCCGGCCCGTAACGCCGGCTGTCGTCGCTGTCGCCCCGGTTGTCGCCCATCAGGAAATACTCGTCGTCGTCGCACAGCCACGGAGGTGAGCTTGACTGCTCATGCGGCGTTCCCGGACAGTACGGTTCCGGCAGCGGAGCGTCATCAATGAGGACGGCGCCGTCGTCGGCGAAGGCCACGAATTCGCCCGGCAACCCGATCACCCGCTTGACCCAGAAAGAACCGTCCGCCTCCGGAGACATCGCTACTACAACCGCGCCCCGATCAAACCCGCCGGGCGTCCATGATCTTGGCACGACGTGCAGCAAGTCGCCGTGGCGCAAACCGGGGCTCATGCTGTCGCCCTGAACGCGGAAGTGGGATCGGAAGAGGAAAGCAGGCGCTCCCGCGACAAGCGCAGCAGCAGACCGGAATAAACTCATACGGTCGTCAATGGCCGGGGGGTTCCCAATGGGGATAGGAACCCAGGATTTTGAAAACGTCGGCGTACTCCTGGAGACCCCGGAGAGCGGCGGCTACCTCAGGCTCCTCTCGGTGGCCATCGCAGTCAATGAGGAAAATATACCGGCCTAATTCCTGTTTGGTGGGTCGGCTTTCGATTTTGACCAGGTTGATGTTGCGCTCAGCGAATTCTCCGATGGCATGATACAGGTTGCCCGGACGGTCCACGGCGAAAGCGAAGCTGATCGAAGTCCGGTCGTGGCCCGTGGGTGGGTGGTCATCGTGGGCTAGGACGACGAAGCGGGTCTGATTGGTGGAGTTGTCCTGGATGCTCCGGGCAAGGATATGGACGTCGTAAATCTCGGTGGCGCGCTGGGGACAGATTGCCGCCGCCGGTGCCCTGCTGGACTGCATATCGAGCACCGCGGCCACGGTGCTCAGAGACGCTTCACGGGCAACCGTTGGGAAGTTTTCGCCGAGGTAGCCCCGACATTGAGCGAGAGCCTGCGGGTGCGAATAGATAACCTCCACGGAATCCACCGATACCCCCGGAGGGGCGACGAGGTAGTGGTCGATTGGTATCACCACTTCGTTTCGGATCGAGAGGCCCGACTGGGCGATAAGGAGGTCGAGTGTGAAGGTGACCGAACCTTCCAGGCTGTTTTCGATGGGTACCACGCCCGATTCCAGCTCATCATCGGCCACGGCAGCGCCCACCGCGCTGATGGTGGGATAAGGCTCGAGTTCGGCGTCGGGGGCGTAGAGCAGGGCGGCTTGCTCGGTATAGGTTCCGGCCGGGCCCAGATAACCGATTCGGTCAGGCATCAGTGTTCACCGCAGGCGGCGCGTTGATTTGCGCTCATCGTTCGAATGTCCGGGCGATCTGCTCGTGGCTGCCAACAACGACGAGGATGTCGCCATCTCCGATAATCTCATCGTCGTCGGGGTTCATGATGTACTCGTGCCCGCGTTGTATCACCATGGGAGTAAGGCGGTGGCTGTGGTGGTCCCCGCCCAGTCCGACGTCGCGCAGGCTGCGCCCCCGCATGTGTTCCGGGGGCCGGAGTTTGTGGATCCCATCGGTTTCAGTGATGCCGATGAAGTCGATTGAGTTGGGCGTGAGGTCCAGGCTGGCGGCGCGTATGGCAGCTTCCTCTTCGGGAAAGATGACCTTGTCGGCTCCAACCCGATGCAGTATTTCCGCGTGCCGCGTATCGGTGGCGCGAGCGATGACGAAGGGGAGGCCCATGGTTTTGAGCAGCATGGTGGTTATGATGCTGGACTGCACCTGGCTGCCCAGGGCGACGACGGCTACGTCCATGTCGGCCACGCCCAGGTCGCGGAGCGCGGTTTCGTTGGTAGCGTCAGCCTCGACGGCGTAGGTGACCCGCCCCAACATGGCCTGAACTCTGAGGTCGTTCTGGTCGATGGCCAAAACTTCGTGCTCGCTCTGGAACAGAGTGGTGGCCAGTTTGGCGCCGAATCGACCCAACCCGATTACGCATACTGTGTTTGACATGACTGCTACCCAATTCTAACGGGTTCTTCGGGATAACGGTAGGATGCCTCTTCCCGTGGCGCCAGCAGCATAACCAACGTGAGGGGGCCGATGCGACCGGCTAGCATGGTTATCATAAATATTATAGACCCGGCCAGGCTAAGGTCGGCGGACACCCCTGTGGACATGCCATTGGTGCCGAATGCGGAGACGGCCTCAAAGATCAGCTTTTCGAAGTTCAGGTGCGGGTCCGTATAGGTCAAAATCGGCGTCACCACCCCCAGGTACGCCACGGCGATCAAGGCTATCATCAAGGCCCTGGCGACCAGGGTTGCGCCTATCTCGCGTCGAAAAACCTCGGTCCTGGGATGCCGCAACGCTGCCGAGCGAGCCGCCGCCAGCAGAACCGCCACGGTATTGACCTTAATCCCGCCGGCGACGGAAGCGGTAGAGCCTCCAATGAACATCAGGCCCCCGTACACCAGCAGCGTAAAGTCTCGGACGCCGCTCCAGTCCAGCGCTGCAAAGCCGGCCGTCCGACCGCTGGCCCCATGGAATATGGAAGACCCCGCTTTCCCGAGTAACGAGTGGCCGGCAAGGACTCCGTTCCACTCAGCTAGCAGAAAGGCGGCGGCGCTGAATGCGTACAGCGTCAGGGTGAGGATGAGTACGAGCTTGGTGTCCAGGGTAAATCTGGAGAAGTTGAACAGATACAGCCCGGCCAGCCGTCTGCGGCCGAATCCGGGCCTCCAGTTTCTGCGCATGTCCACCATCAGCGGCCAGCCCAGCGCCCCGAGGATGATCATGGGCGTGATTACCCCGGCGAAGTAGGGGTATGCTCCCAGAGTATCCAGGTTGTTGCCGCTGGCGGCGTTAGGCAGTATGGAGAGGCCGGCGTTGTTGAAGGCCGATACCGACAGGAAAAGGGATTGCCAGGCGGCCTGGGCCAGGGACATATCGGGCATCGTCCGCATCTGGTAGAAGATCAACGCCGCGCCGATGAAATACCCCAGCATGAAAGCGAGAACGATGTTGCGGGCGACCTTGGCGACGTTGGAGGTGTGGCCGGAGCCGACGGTATCCTGGTACACCTCCTCTTCCAATACAGTGGTGCGGCGACCGAAAAACACCAGCACGGTGGCCGCAGTCATAAACTCCAGTCCGCCCACCAGCATGAGGACAAACAGGACAGCCTGGCCGAAGGGCGACCAGAAAGTCTGGGTATCGACCTGCGTGAGGCCGGTGACGGTGGAAGCGGAGATTGCCGTGAAGAAGGCGACCTGCGGGCTGGCGCGATCTCCGTCGGCGGCGAAGGGAAGGCACAGCAGAACGCCGCCCGAGATGTTCAGCAGGAGGAAAAGGCCCAGCAGAATCGCCGGCGCCGATGTCCATCTCCGGGGCGGAACTCGTCTCCGGATGGGCACTCGTAGCGGCGGCACCCTGCGCCAGCGGACGGCAGGAGTTGCCGACCCGGTATCGCCTTCGTTTTGCCGGTTCACCACGCGAATGTCAGAAAAAGGAAGGTCGCATCCTTCGATCATCCGCAGGCGGACCTGCGGCGAGATCAAGATGAACGGAGATATGCAGGTGGGGAATATATTGGGTGAACGCCCTGCCGCGTCAGGTCGGCCAGCGTTATTATCGGCGCAACTGCGGATATGTCAATCACGGGCTGTTATACTGTTCGTAATCGCGGCTCCTCATTCGCCTGTGCTATATTGGGCAACGCCGTATTCCGTAGCAGATTGAGGGATCCCTACCAATGACGACCACAGCTCAGCGTCAAGTTGAACCCCGTTACGACGCGGTTGTTATCGACCGCAAATGGCAGGAGCGGTGGGAAAACGACCAGATCTACCGGGTTGAAGACGATGACCCGCGTCCGAAGTGGTTTGAGATGACGATGTACCCCTATCCTTCAGGGGATCTGCACATCGGCCACTGGTATGCCATGGCCCCGTCGGACGCCCACGCGCGCTTTCGGCGGATGCAGGGCTACAACGTGCTGCACCCGATCGGTTTCGACGCCTTCGGCCTGCCGGCCGAGAACGCGGCCATTTCGCGGGGCGTGCATCCCTACGAGTGGACCATGTCCAACGTGGAGAATATGCGTCGCCAGTTGCGGTCGCTGGGGGCGATCTACGACTGGGACCGGGAAGTGGTGTGCTGCCTGCCGGAATACTACCGCTGGAATCAGTGGTTCTTCATCAAGCTGTACGAGCAGGGGTTGGCCTACCGGGCCAAGGCGCCGGTGGTGTGGTGTCCGTCGTGCCAGACGGTATTGGCCAACGAGCAGGTGCTGAACGGCGTCTGCGAACGCTGCGACACGCCGATCACGCGGCGCGACTTTGAGCAGTGGTTTTTCCGCATCACCGACTATGCCGACGAACTGCTGGATTTCGACACGCTGGACGACTGGCCGGACAAGATCCTCACCATGCAGCGCAACTGGATTGGCCGGAGCGAGGGCGTGGAGATCGGGTTCGATATTTCCGACCATGGGTTGGAAGAGCGGGAAATCCGCACCTTCACAACCCGCATTGACACCATATTCGGCGTGACGTTCATCGTGCTGGCGCCCGAGCATCCGCTGGTTCTCAAGCTCACCTCGGAGAGCAAGCGCGCCGAGGTTGAGGCGTACATCGATCAGGCCCGGGCTGCGTCGGAAATCGACCGGCTCTCCGCCGACCGGGAAAAGACCGGCGTGTTCATCGAGGCCAGCGCGCGCAACCGGCTTAACAACGAGCAGGTACCCATCTACGTGGCCGACTACGTTCTGACCACCTACGGCACTGGCGCGGTGATGGGAGTGCCGGCTCACGATACCAGGGACTTTGAGTTTGCCCGCAAGTACCGGCTGCCCATTCGCACCGTAATCGCGCCCATCGAGTGGGACGGCAGAGAACCCGAGGAAGCCCATATCGGCCCGGGGTTTATGACCAACTCGGGCGGTTACGACGGGATGACTGATGAAGAAGGCACCGTCGCCATCGCGAACGACGTAGAGCGGCGCGGCTGGGGACACCGCACGGTCACCTACCGCCTGCGGGACTGGCTGATTTCGCGGCAACGCTATTGGGGCACGCCGATTCCCATGGTCTATTGCGATGAATGCGGCGTGCAGCCGGTGCCGGAATCGGAGCTGCCGGTGCTGCTGCCCGAGGACGCTGAGTTCCGGCCCACGGGAGAGTCACCCCTGGCCATCAACGAGGCGTTCGTGAATACGACATGCCCGAAGTGCGGGGGGCCGGGCCGTCGGGAAACCGACACCATGGACACCTTCATGGATTCGTCCTGGTACATGCTGCGGTACTGCACCCCCCAATTCGACGGCGGCCCTTTCGAGGCAGAAACCGCCGCCGACTGGATGCCGGTGCAGCAATATACGGGCGGCGCAGAGCACGCGGTGATGCACCTGCTGTACAGCCGGTTCTTCATCAAGTCCCTGCGCGACATGGGGATGCTGGACATTGACGAACCGTTCCTCCGGCTGTTCAACCAGGGCGTGATCCTAGGCTCCGACCACGAGAAGATGAGCAAGAGCCGGGGCAACGTAGTCAATCCCGACGATGTGGTGGGCCAGGTTGGAGCGGACGCCGTGCGCTGCTTCCTGATGTTCATCGGGCCCTGGGATCAGGGCGGCCCGTGGAGCGACGAAGGCATCAACGGCGTGGTGCGCTGGCTCAACCGGGTGTGGAACCTGGTGGAAAACGACGCCGACGGGCTGGAGACTCATCCAACGGACCCGGCAGCTGTCCGCGACACCCAGCGAATTCTGCATCAGACCATTCGCAAGTGCTACGAGGACTTGGACAGTTTCAAGTTCAATACGTCCATCGCAGCGTTGATGGAGTTGGTGAATCACCTGAGCCGGGTGTGGAACGATCAATCGGTGGACGCGACGACATGGCGGGACTGTATCGAGAAATTCCTGTTGATGCTGGCGCCCATTGCGCCCCATGTGGCCGAAGAGTTGTGGGAGCGCAGCGGACACGCCTATAGCGTTCACCAGCAGGCTTTCCCCAGTTGGGACGACGACCTGGCGGCAGAGGAGGAGATCACGCTGGTGGTGCAGGTGAATGGCAGGGTGCGGGATCGTATCACCGTGTCGGCGAGCATTGGCGAGGACGAAGCGCGACAGTTGGCTCTGGATAGCGACCGCGTGCAGGCCCACGTCAACGGTAAATCCGTGCGCAACGTGGTGTACGTGCCCGGCCGGCTGGTAAATGTGGTGGTGGGGTAGGGCAACACTGCCGTGGGTGAAGTATTTCCGTATGACCCTTGTTGACAAATACGCGCTGCTGCCGGATGAGATTGACCGGCAGAGTTTGGTGATGGTGGCGGAAAGCCTGGAGGGTGACGAGACCTCCGCAACCCTGTCGCCGGCCGAGCGCTATGTCCTGCACCGCATCGTTCGCGCGGAGGGCGACCCTGCCATCGCTGGCGACGTCAGGTTTGCGAACGGGGCCGTCGATGCCGCGCTGAACTCGCTCGGCAAGGTTCGGCGGGTGGTAACGGACGTGCGGATGGTGCAGGTCGGCATATCGCGGGCGGCGTTGTCGCGGCGCGGCGTGGAAACCGACTGCCTCATCGACGCGCCCGCAGTTGCCGAGCGCGCCCGACGGGAGGGAACCACCCGCAGCGTTGCCGCCGTGCGCGAACTGGCGCCGCACATGGATGGAGCGATAGTCGCTATTGGTAATGCGCCCACCGCGCTGCTGGCCCTCTTGGATCTGATTGACTCGGGTAGAGTATCGCCGGCGATGGTGATCGGGATGCCAGTGGGGTTTGTCGCCTGCCCGGAATCCAAAGCGGAACTGGCGGCGCGAGACGTACCGCACATTACAATACTGGGAAGGCGAGGCGGAAGTTCGGCTGCGGCTGCCACCGTCAATGCTCTTCTTGACCTGCTGGAGGACTGACCCATGGCTGCCGATGCGCGAGAAAACGGAGGCAGCGACGGCTGGGGCGTGGTGCTGCTATGCCATGGCAGTCAGCGTGGAGCCAGCCGGGACGAATGTTCCTGCGCCTGGGCCGCCGACGGCGCCAGGTTCCCGGCATGGTGCCTGGGATGTCCCAACACGCCCGTGGGACTGCGCCAGGCCGGCGAGCGGTTGGCCGAATCGTTGGGCAGCGACGCTGAGCAGGTGATAGTGTCGTGTCTTGAGTTCCTGCCGCCGCATCCGCCTGAGGCCGTTGCCACGCTGGCCCAGTTGGGTGTCAGTCGCGTTGTCATTGCGCCGTACCTGCTGGGCAACGGCAAGCACGCGACGCTGGAAATGGATGAAGTGCTGGAGGAGATCGCGGCTGAAACTCCGGGCGTCGAGCTACGGTTGGCGCAAGGTCTTGGGGCGGATACGCGGATCGCCGATCTGGTGCGGGACCGCATTGCCGCGCTGCCGGAATACGCGGCTGGTTCGGGAAATGGAAAGCCCACGGGTGTCATGCTGGTGAAGGCGGGAACACAAACGCGCTATGATGACTGCCTGTGGCTCAAGGAACTGGGCAGTTGGGTTGAGCGGGACTTGGGCGAAAACTACGCCGTGTCCGTGGCGCAGTCGCATTATGGCGATCCAACCATGGAGTTTGCTGCGGCTGAACTGGTTGAAGAGCGCGGGGTGGGCAGCATCATCTGCGCGCCGTACCTGTTCTTTCCGGGCCTGATTTTGCAGCGCAACGTCTTGGGCACGATGAATCGATTGCAACAAGCCTATCCTGATATTCCTATGTCGGTAGCGCCTCCGTTGGGCGTGGATGACCGGCTGGTGCAGGTTGCCAGCGACCGGGTGCGGGAAGCGCAGGCCGCTACCTGACGGGGACGCACAGACGGCGCTCGTCAGCATCGTTCTGGCGATAATAGGGTACAATCGTTACTGGAGAATTAGGAACCCGGCATTCCACGATATGGTCACTGAACCGGAAATCAACGACAGCGAATCGGCCCGCCCGGAAAGCGATTACTCGCGTCCCACTAAACGGGACCCGCGTGGGATGCGTACCGGGTACACCACCGGCACTACCGCAGCGGCTGCGGCGAAAGCGGCGGTGGTCCTGATGCTCTCGGGCCATGCGCCGGAAGAAGTGTCGGTACCGCTGCCGGGCGGACGCGGCTACGCCACGCTGACGGTACACAACAGCTGGGCGATGGAACCCGCGGAAGGCGTCCGTTGCTCCGTCATCAAGGACGGCGGGGACGACCCAGACGTTACCCACGGCGCGGAGATCGTCGTTGGCGTGTGGCGATTGCCGGACGGCAACAAGGGCTTGCAGATCACCGGCGGCCCTGGTGTCGGCACCGTGACCCGTCCCGGCACGGGCATCGAGGTCGGCGAGCCGGCGGTAACGCGCGTGCCCCGTCGGATGATAGCCGACGCCGTGGCCGAGGGGCTGGAAGAATGTGGCTGGCCGGCGGACACCGGTGTGCGGGCGCGCATTTCGGTTCCCAACGGAGAAGAGATCGCCAAGCAGACCACCAATGCGCGACTGGGAGTACTCAACGGTATCAGCATCCTGGGCAGCACGGGCATCGTGCAGCCGTTCAGCACGGCGGCGTGGCGGGCCAGCGTACACCTGGCAATTGACGTGGCGGCGACCAACGAATTGGACCACCTGGTGCTTTCCACCGGGACCCGCAGCGAACAATACACTCGGGAGCTACTGGACCTGCCGGACATGGCCTACATCGAAGCCGGCATATTCTCCGGCCCGTCGATGAAGCGTTGCGTCAACAAGGGCATCAAGCGGGTCGCCCACGTGGGCATGGTGGGCAAGTTCTCCAAGATGGCGATGGGATACTTCGTAACCCACGTGGCCGGCAACCAGGTGGACTGCGGTTTCCTGGCCGAGCTTGCCGGCCAGTGCGGAGCATCGCCGGACCTGCAGGAGGAGATGCGGAATGCGTCCAGCGGCCGGCATTTCCAGGAACTGGCTCAGGAACACGGAGTTATGGAAGTGTTTCCCGTGATGTGCCAGATGGTGTGCGAGCAGGCGCAAAAGTACTTGGGTGACGATGGTGACGCTATCATTGTTGACGCGCTGTGCTTTGATTTCGAAGGGAACCTGCTGGGCTCGGCCAGTACCTCCCCGGACGGCATCCCCATGCGCGACCCGACGACTGTGGCGGTCAATGTTGAAGACTGATTCGACGTTGGGGATCGCGCCGGCCTTCCTTCCGGCTGGCGACTCTGGCCAGGAGCGGTCGTTGGGCCTGGCCGATGACGCATTCGAGCAGCGCCGCCCCGTTCGCGGCCAGATTACCAAGTCCGAGGTTCGAGCCGTGAGCCTGTATGCCCTTGGCCTGAGGTCCGACAGCATTGTGTGGGATATTGGCGCTGGCACCGGTTCGGTGGCAGTTGAGTCGGCGAGGATCGCGTACCGTGGGCAGGTTTACGCGGTGGACAAGGACGTGGAGAGCGCCGGATTGCTGGAGAGCAATGTAGCGAAGTACGGGGATGGGCGAGTCAACATAACCATTGGGGCGGCCCCGGAATCCCTGCTGGAGTTGCCCGACCCTGACTCAGTGTTTATCGGCGGCGGCGGAACCGCGATGCCTCGAATTATGGCTGTGGTGGTTGACCGGCTGCGTCCCGGCGGCCGGGTGGTTGCAAACTTCGCAGCCATGGAACGGGCCAACGCCACTTATCAAGCAATGAAACGAGCTTCGATGTCGCCCCAGCTGACGATGGTTGCGGCGTCAAGGGGGCGCGAATTACCCGATGGAACCTTGCGATTGGAAGCTATGAACCCAGTATTTGTAGTGTGGGGGCAGAAATGACGACCGCCTCCAATCCCGGACGACTTTACGGCGTTGGCGTTGGCCCCGGCGATCCCGAATTGCTGACCGTTAAGGCGCAGCGGGTATTGCAATCGGTGCCGGTAATCTGGGTGCCACAGGCCGGCGTGAGCCGTGAGAGCTACGCTTACAGCATAGTCAAGCACCTGATTGACGAAGGCCGGCAGGACGTGGTGCGGGCCATGTTTCCCACCAACGATGAAGACGCTGCCGGCGAGGTCTGGCGCAACGCGGCCCGCGATCTGGCGGTGCGCCTTGAGGCCGGCGAGGACGTGGCCTTTATCACCGAAGGCGATCCGATGCTGTACAGCACCTTTGCCTACGTGCTGGAGACCATTCAGGAAGAGTATCCGCACCTGCCGGTGGAAGTGGTTCCCGGCGTGTCCTCGGTAATGGCGGCGGCGGCATCCGCGGCGGCCCCGCTGGTGCATCACGGCCAGCGTCTCGCCATCCTGCCGGCGGTGTACGGTATCGACGACCTGCGCGAGGCCATCGCCCTGTACGACACCATCGTGCTGATGAAGGTCAATCGAACGTTGCTAGACGCCCTGGCCAACCTGGAACGCCTGGGCTTGGCCGGACGGACCATCTACGTGCGCCGGGCCACCACCGAACGCGAGCGGGTGGTGCGCAACATACAGGAACTTTCCGCAGAAGACCTCGATTACTTTTCGCTGCTCATCATCCGGCGGTAGCCGGAGAGCGTGCCCCGGAGGGACACCACATGAACAACCACGGCAAGGTGTACATCATCGGGGCAGGCCCCGGCGATCCTGAACTGCTGACGCTGAAAGCCAAGCGCATCATCGACGATGCCGACGTGATTATTTACGCGGATTCACTGGTGCCGGCCGAGATTGCCGGATTCGCCAAGCCGGGCGCGCAGGTGTACGGCAGCAAGGAGATGGCCCTGCCGGAAATCATGGACGTTACCCTGCGGGCCGTCGCCGATGGCAAGACGGTCGCCCGGATCCAGAGCGGCGATCCGTCGTTGTACGGCGCGACGCTGGAGCAGATGCGGATCTTGGAACGGGAGCAGGTTGATTACGAGATCATCCCCGGTGTGAGCGCGGTTTTCGCCGCCGCCGCCGTGCTGAAATCCGAACTGACAGTACCGGAAGTGTCGCAGACCGTGATTATGACCCGCGCCGAGGGTCGCGTGCCCATGCCGGAGGGCGAGGCGTTGGTGGACCTGGCACGCCACCAGAGTACGCTGGCCATATTCCTCAGCGTGACTCGGATGTTCCGGATCGCCAACCAGTTGCAGGAAGCCGGGTATCCCGCCGACACGCCGGTGGCGGTGGCCTATCGCGTGGGTTGGCCCGACGAAAAAATCATACGCGGCACGCTGGCGGACATCGCTGAAAAGGTGCGCGAGGCCAAGATCACCCTGCAAGCCCTGATCATCGTGGGCAAGGCCGTTGACCCCGAACTGCTCAACCCTGATTCCGATGAGCAAGTCGCGGTCTCCCACCTTTACTCGAACGAATACACGCACCTGTACCGTCGTGCGGGGCAGGGAGACCACGCCGATGCCGATCGCGCCGACCTATATGACGCTGGCGGTTATGAGATCCACCCGGAACCAGCCACGTCCGCGTCCACTGGCGACGACTAGCTGCGACCGGCCGTGGCGTCCGCTTATAGCACGAAAACGGCGATTGTGGCCGTGTCCAAACCCGGCGCCGGGCTGGCCCGGCGTTTGGCATCAGCAATACCTGACGCGGAACTGCACTTGGAAAGGAAACTCGCCGCCGGCGAGGATGACGACACGCGGTATTACGACCTGCCGCTGCGTCCGGTATTGCAGAACCTTTTTGTGAACCGGGACGCGCTAATCGTATTTCTGCCCATCGGCGCTGCCGTGCGCCTGCTGGCCCCGGTCTTTGCGGGTAAAAAGCGCGACGCCGCCGTGGTGTGCGTGGACGATGGCGGCCGCTATGCGATCAGCGTCCTGTCCGGCCATGTCGGCGGCGGTGACGAACTGGCTCGGCAGGTGGCCGAAGCCATCGGCGCGCAACCCATAATCACGTCGGCGTCCGACGCGCTGAACGTCACCGCCATTGACCTGGTGGGCAAGGCGCAAGGATGGCAGATCGACGCCTCTCCCACCGACCTGACGCGGGCAGCGGCGGCCGTCGTGAACGGCGAACCCGTCGCACTGTGGCTGGACCCGGACTGCGGCGCGTCGTGGCCGGACGACGCTTCAAAGTCTGACAGCATAGTTGAGGTGAGTAACCTTGCCGAAGCGGTGGCTGACGATTTCGCTTCAACCCTGATAGTGTCGGATCGTTTGTTACAGGTCAAGGTCGGTCATCCGCTGGTCGTGTACCGGCCGCCCACGCTGGTTGCTGGCATGGGGTGTCGCCGAGGCGTTGATGCCGGACATCTGCGCGAGTTGCTCGATGACACCCTCGCCGAGCGCGGACTGGCCCGGCGGAGCCTGGCCAAAATCGCCACGATTGACATAAAAGCAGATGAACCGGGCATCATTGCGCTGGCGGAATCGCTGGGCGTTCCGCTGGAGATTTACGCCGCCACAGAGCTGAACGCAGTTGTGAGCCAACCCGTCGCTTCGGTATCGGACGACGCGGCATTGCTGCGGCCAACTCCGTCCGCCGCGCGCGACCTGCTCGGCGTGTTCGGGGTGTCGGAGCCGGCGGCCATGCTGGCGGCCGGAGCGGATGGGCTGGTGGCGCCGCGAACCAAATCGGACCGTGCTACCGTGGCCGTGGCGCGCGTCCCCAAATAGTCAAGCTGACTGGTGAGTCGAATATGAACACAGGGAAACTCTACCTGGTGGGCCTCGGGCCCGGCGACGCGGGTCACCTGACGCCGGCCGCCGCCGCCGCTATTGCGGACAGCGACGAACTGGTCGGCTATCGGTTTTACATCGAGCAAGTTGCTGGCGAAGCGGCGGACAAGGTCAGTCATGCCATGGAACTGGGTCAGGAGCTGGAACGGGCCGCTCTCGCCGTGGATCTCGCGTATTCCGGCAAGACCGTGGCGGTGGTGTCGTCGGGCGACGCCGGCATTTACGGGATGGCCGGCCCCGTGTACCGTGTGCTGACCGACCGGCATTGGGATGGAGAGGACCCAGCGGTGGAAACCGTGCCAGGGGTTTCGGCATTGCAGTCGGCAGCGGCGCTGTTGGGATCGCCGTTGATGCAGGATTTTTGCGCCATCAGCCTGAGCAACCTGCTCACGCCCTGGGAGCAGATCCGGCGACGCTTGGAGGCGGCCGCAGCCGGTGATTTCGTAACGGTGTTGTACAATCCGCGCAGCCAGCGGCGCGTCACCCAGTTACAGGAGGCTCGCGAGATTTACCTGGAGCGTCGCAGTCCCGATACGCCGGTGGGTATCGTCAGGCACGCTTTCCGCCCTGAGCAGGCGGTTGCGCTGGCGGATCTGGGTGGGCTGGATGGCGAACGATTGGGCGTTGATATGTTCACCACCGTCGTCATCGGCAACTCCAACACCTACGTGCATAACGGTCGGATGGTCACGCCGCGCGGCTATGAAGTCAAACAATAGCCTGATTGTCCTGCCACCCTCACGCAATCGCATCATACCCGTCATCCCCGCGAAAGCGGGAATCCAGATCGTTGCTGTTATACTGCGCCGAAATTTGAGACAGACTCCCGCGAACAGGAGGCCCAACCGTGCCAGTCATACGTCCGAACCCGGTGAAAGAGAAGTTGCAGCGAGGGGAACCCGCGACCTGCATCTCCGGCCTGATGAGCAGCGAAATCATCGACTTTCTGGGCCCGGTGGGTTTCGATTCCGTCTGGATGGAGTGCGAGCACGGCCCGGTGGACTGGGAGACGCTGGGCGACATGACCCGGGCCTGCGACCTGTGGGGTATGGCTTCGATCACTCGTTGCAACGCCAACGACGCGGGACTAATCACGCGCACACTGGACCGGGGCTCCATGGGCGTGGTATTGCCCCACGTCAACACGCGGGAAGAAGCGGAAGCGGCGGCGGGCGCGGCCAAGTTCGCCCCTTTGGGGTACCGCGGGATGTTCGGAGGCCGGCAGTCGTTCGGGGTTCCCGATTACGTGCATAAAGCCAACGACCAGACCATGGTGGTCGTCCTCATTGAGGAAGTGACGGCGTTGGACAACCTGGACGATATCCTCAAGGTGGACGACATCGACGTCTTCTTCGTCGCGCCCACGGACCTCTCGCAGACAATGGGACACATTGGTAACGTGGGGCACCCGGAAGTTCAGGCTGCCATCGACGACGCCATAGCCCGGATCGTCAACGCAGGGCGCACGGCCGGCACACTGGTGAACGACGACAACGTGGCTGCCTACGTTGAGAAAGGAGCGCGGTTCCTGATGACGTCATGGAACGCTTGGGTGGCGCGCGGCGCCGGTGATTTCCTGTCCCGCATTGCCTGAAGTGAAATTAAATGCGTGAGTCATCCCACCTGGGATGACTCACGTGCGGGATTCAGGTACGTGTTCGGGTTAGTTCCGCCCGTACTTGTCCACGGCTTTGTCGCCAGTGAGGGCGAGGAAGATGTCGCCGTGGGCGTCGCACCAGATGCCGTGGGCGGAGCGGCTGTCCCAGCGGGCCAGGACGTTGCCGTCGCGGTCGAAGATGCTGACGCGGGGGCTGGCGGAGTTGTCCAGCGTCGCCAGTTCGCTGACGACGAAATCGCCCTCGGGCGTTTCCGCTATGTCGGTGGGACGCTGGGCATCGGTCCACATGGCGAGGAAGTCGCCGGAGGTGTTGAACACCTGGACGCGGCTGTTCTCGCGGTCACAGACGTACACGCGGTCATCGCGGGTCACCAGCAGGCTGTGGGGCAGGTGGAACTCGTAGGGATGTTCCTTGCCGGGCTTGCCCCAGGAATACTTGTGGTTGCCGTCGTTGTCGAAACGGTGGACGCGGGCGTTGCGGTAGCCGTCGGCAACGTACAGGTCGCCGCTGGGCGAAGGCACCAACTCGGCGGGGTAGTTGAACGGGCCGGCGGCGCGGGGGACCAGCTGGCCGGCCACCTCGGCGCCCGTGTCCGAATGCACCATGTACCGGCCCAGCATCTGGATGAGCTTGCCGTCCAGGGTGTACATCATGCAGGTCGAAGTGTCCCGGTCGGTGAGATAGACGATGTCGTCCTCGATGTAGAAGCCGTGGGCATAGACATAGCCGCCGTTGCCCCAGCCGCTCTTGAAGGCACCGGTTTCCCGGTCGAAGATGGCGATGGGAGGGTCGGCGCGATGGAAAGCATAGATGTCGCCGGCAGAGTCGCTGGCCAGGGCGCTGACCGCGCCCAGGGGGTGTGCAGCGGGCATTTTGGCCCAGTCGGAGGTGAGAGTATAGGTGTGCTTGCCGGATCCGACGGTGGTCATGTTTGGCCTCCTTAGGACATCAACCGGCGCGCGGTGGCAACCACTCGCTCGGCGTTGGGGACATAGAGGTTTTCCAGGGCGCGGCTGTAGGGGACGGGGGTGTGCGGCGGCGTGACGCGCGACGGTGGGGCGTCCAGGTAATCGAAGGCTTCCTCGGCGACGCGGGCGCAGATGTCGGAGGAGATGCTGCACACCGGGGTGTCCTCGTCCACCACCAGCAGGCGATGGGTGCGGCGCACGGAGTCGAGCACGTGGTCGTAGTCGATGGGCGAAACGCTGAGCAGGTCGATGACCTCGGCGTTGATGCCTTCCTTAGCGAGTTCCTCGGCGGCTTCTACGGCAGTCCAGGTCATCTTGCTAATGCCAACGATGGTGATGTCGGAGCCAGGCCGGACGGTGCGGGCCTTGCCGAGGGGGAGGGTGTACATTTCCTCGGGCACCGGGCAGGTGTCGCCGTAGAGTCCCTTGTGCTCGAAGAAGACCACGGGGTCGTCGTCTCGGATGGCGGAGAGGAGCAGGCCCTTGGCGGTGTAGGCGTCGGAAGGGCAGACGCCCTTGAGTCCGGGGATGTGGCTGAAGAGCGAGTAGAAGGACTCGGAGTGCTGGGCGGCGCTGCCGAATCCGGCGCCGATGCGAGTCAGCATGACGAAGGGGACCTTGACCTGGCCGCCGAACATGTAGCGCATCTTGGCGGCGTTGTTGAGGAGCTGGTCCATGCAGACGCCGATGAAGTCGACGAACATCAACTCGGCGACCGCGCGCATGCCGGTGGAAGCCGCGCCGATGGCGGTGCCGACGAAGGCGGCCTCGGACAGTGGGGTGTCCAGGACGCGCTCGTTGCCGAACTCCTGGATCAGCCCGCGGGTAGTGCGGAACGCGCCGCCCCAGGCGTCCACAATGCCCAAGTGTTCACGACCGGCGCCGCCGGCGATTTCCTCGCCCATGATGATGACGGTTGGGTCGCGACGCATTTCCTGGATTAGGGCTTCGTTGATGGCCTCGCGGGTTTGGATTTCGCGGGTTTCGCCGGGTGGCGGCAGCATTGGGGTTTCAACCATGGTGGTCATATTTTCAGCCTCCGATGGGAGTGATGGTTATGGCGTTGTCAAAGGCGTCGATGGGTTATACGCTCATGTTGGCGCCGCGACGCATCATGTCCACGGGGTAGTCGGCGTACACGTCCTCGTAGATTTCGTGAGGTTCGGGGAGCGGGCTGGCGTCGGCGAAGGCCACGGCTTCTTCCATGAGCACGCGGGCTTCCTCGTCCATCTGGTCCAACTCTTCGGCGGTGATGACGTTGCCCTGGGCGACCATGTGGTTGCGGAAGGTGAGCAGCGGGTCGCGGGCGCGCCAGTGGTCCTCTTCTTCCTTGGTGCGGTAGGTGAGCGGGTTGTCGAACACGGTGTGGCCGTAGTAGCGGTAGGTGCGGGCTTCGAGCAGCGCGGGGCCGTCGCCGGCGCGGGCGCGGGAGACGGCTTCGCCCGCGGCTTCGTAAACTGCCAACACGTCCATGCCGTCCACATGGAACCCGGGCATATCGTAACCGGCGGCGCGATCGGCGACGTTGGCCACTGATAGGCCGTATTCGACCGGCGTAGATTCGGCGTAGCCGTTGTTCTCGCAGCAGAAGATGACGGGCAGTTTCCACACGGAGGCCAGGTTCATGCACTCGTGGAGCACCCCCTGGTTGGCTCCGCCGTCGCCGAAGAAGGCCACGGCGACGCGGCCCAGACGCTGGATCTTGGAGGTGAGGGCGGCGCCGACGGCCAGGGGCACGCTGCCGGCGACGATGCCGTTGGTGCCCAGCATACCTTTGCTCATGTCGGCGATGTGCATGGAGCCACCCTTGCCCTTGTTGGGGCCGTGGCTGCGACCGAACAGCTCGGCCATCATCAGCTTGGGATCGACGCCCTTGGCGATGCAGTGGCCGTGGCCGCGGTGGGTGCTGCCGATATAGTCGTCGTCAGACAGATGGGCGCAAACGCCGGTGGGAACCGCTTCCTGTCCCACGGACGAGTGGACGGAGGAAGACATGCCACGCTGTCCCGTCTCAGGGACGCCGCGCTCCTCGAAATGGCGGATGGTGGTCATGGTCCGGTAGAGTTTCAATAAGATGTCGCGGTCGGGTTCCATGGTAATGCCCTCCTTACGGATGTTCCGGGCCTGGTTTGTAACGTTTGGGTGTGGCGATTATACAAAAACCGGCGGGGAAACGCCGGTATGGTGATGGGTCAATAGTAGCAATCGGCAGGGCGGTGTCAAGGAGGAGGCGGGTCGGCAGTCGTTGGCCCGTTTCCGGCGATGGTCAGGGTTGTGCCGGAACCCACTCCGAGGGTGGCCGCCGCGCTGCCGTCCACTAGCGCGACTTCCAGCCGTCCGTGGCTGCCGATGAGGGCGCGGAGGCCGTGACCGGGTGGATCGTGGAAGGTGCGGGAGAGACCGGTGACGGTTTGGCTGGCGACGGTGACGGTTACGTTGGCGCTGCCGGCGGTTGCGCCGATTTGGTGGAGGAGGTCGGCGGTGATGTCGGTGACCAGGTTGCCGAAGGCGTCGGCGAAGATGACCTGGCCGCGTATCGTTTTGCCGTCGGGTTGAGGGATGGGCAGGGAGAGGGCGGCGATGGTTGGCGTGGGTTCGCCGAGAGCGCCAGGGGTTGCGCCGGCTGACAGGTGGGCGGCCACGGGCGCGAACACGTCGCGGCCATGGAAGGTGGCGCTGACCGGATGTTGCCAGTAGTCGGGGTTGGTGAGGCGCCAGGCGCGGCAGGCGGCGGGTACGGACACATTCGAGTACACAACATCGTTCGCGGAACCAGCGGCTGGTACGGACGCGAGGCCGGGTTGCGTGGTGTCGCCGAAGGATGGGTCGTGTTGGCGGCAGACGAGGGTGAGGAGGCCGTTGTCAGGGGCGACGAAACTGGCGTCGGGTGTTTCCAGCAGGATGGCGGCGCGGTCGGTGCCGACGCCGGGATCTACAACGGCGACGAAGATGCTGCCGGCGGGGAAATAGCGGTATGAATCGGCGAGGACGACGGCCCCGTGGCGCACGTCCTGGGGGCCGATGCCGTGGGTGAGGTCGATGACGTGGGCGGCCGGGTTGATGCCGTGGATAACGCCGCGCATCATGCCGACGTAGGCGTCGGACAGGCCGAAATCGGTGAGCAGAACGATGGGCGGCGCGGTCATGCCGGCCACGGACGATGGGCTAGCTGGGGAAGCGGGCACTGACGGTGGATACGACCAGGAAGATCACGATGAGGACGATGGTGAGCTGGAACAGGGTGCGCTCCAGGCCGCGGCGGGTGCGGACGGTGTTCTGGGCGCTGCCGAACATTCCGCTGCCGGCCTCGCGCACCTGTGACAGGATGATGAGGACGAGGACGACGGACGCGATGATCTGGGCGATGTTGAGGAAGGTCATTATGTGTCTCCGTGGCTAATGATTGTACCACGTCAGCTTTTCTGCGCTTCCAGCCCTTCCTGGACAAGGCGGAGGGCGAGTTCGGGCTGGGCCTGGCCCTTGGTGATGCGCATGACCTGGCCCATGAGGAAACGGGCGGCGTTTTCCTTACCGTCCAGGTAGTCGGCGACGGCTTTGGGGTTGGCGGCGATGGCCTCGGCGACGGCGACTTCGATGGCTCCGGTGTCGCTGATCTGGGCGAGACCCTTTTCCTCCACGATGGCCGCCGCGTTACCGCCGGTGGCGTACATCTCCTCCAGCACGGTTTTGGCGAGAGAGGTGGATAGCGTATCGTTGGAGATGAGATCGAGCAGGTCGGACAGGCCGGCTGGCGTGACGGGCGAGTCTGCGATGTCCCTGTGGTCCTGGTTCAGCAGACGGTAAAGGTCGCCATGAATCCAGTTGGCGACTTCTTTGGCGACGTCAGGGTCGCCGGAGGTGCTGCGATGAGACAGGGCGGACTCGAAGTAGTCGGCGATGGCTCGTGAGCCGGTGAGTTGATCGGCGTCGTATTCGGACAGACCATAATCCGCCATAAAACGGGACTTGCGCTGCGGCGCGAGTTCAGGGAGCGCGGCCTCCAACTGGGATACCCAATCCCGTCCGATGTTCAAGGGTGGCAGGTCCGGCTCCGGGAAATAGCGGTAATCGTGGGCGTACTCCTTGCTGCGCTGGGAGACGGTGACCTCGCGGTCGTCAACCCAGCCGCGGGTTTCCTGCACCACGTGGCCGCCATCCTCGATGACGCGGCGCTGCCGTTCGACTTCGTACTCCAAAGCCTGGAAGACGGAGCGGAAGCTGTTCATGTTCTTGATTTCCGTGCGGGTGCCAAAGGTGTCGCTGCCCATGGGCCGGATGCTTACGTTGGCGTCGCAGCGGAAGTTGCCGTCCTGCATGTTGGCGGTGGACACGCCGAGGTACTGCACCAAGGAATGGAGTGAGGTGAGGTACTGGCGGGCTTCTTCGGGGGAGCGCAGGTCGGGCTTGCTGACGACTTCCATAAGGGGGACGCCGGAGCGGTTCACGTCCACCAGAGAGTAGCCCTCGCCGCCGTCGCCGTCCGGGAAGTGCTGCATCTTGGCAACGTCCTCCTCCAGATGGACGCGCTCGACGCCAATGCGTCGCTGGCCGTGGCCGATCCCGGGGTCGCCTGCGATTTCCACGTACCCATCGAGGGCCAGTGGCAGGTCGTACTGAGAGATCTGATAGCCCTTCATCAGGTCGGGGTAGGGGTAGTTCTTGCGGTCAAACTTGGTGAACTCGGGGACGCTGCAATGCAGGGCCAGACCAGTCATCATCGTGTACTCGACGGCGCGGCGGTTGATGACGGGCAGCGCGCCGGGCAGGCCGAGGCAGACCGGGCAAGTGCGGGTGTTTGGCTCGGCGTCCTGGTAGTCGGCGGGACACCCGCAGAACATCTTGCTGCGGGTGTCGAGCTGGACGTGGACTTCGAGGCCGATGACGGTTTCGTATTGCATGGACGCTCGGCTAATCCTCATCCCCGTACTGTTCTTTCAGCATCTCCACTACCGCTGGGTCGGCGAGGGTGGTGGTGTCGCCGAGGGCGCGGCCTTCGGCTACGTCGCGCAGGAGGCGGCGCATGATCTTGCCGCTGCGGGTCTTGGGGAGTTCGGCGGCGAAGTAGATGTCGTCGGGGCGGGCCATGGGGCCGATTTTGCCGGCGACGTGCTGCTTGAGCTCGTTGATCACGTCGTCGGAGCTGGCCACCTGGTCTTTGAGAGTCACGAAGGCGACGATGGCCTGGCCCTTCACGTCGTGGCTGCGGCCGATGCAGGCGGCTTCGGCGACCTTGAGGTTGTCCACCAGGGCGGATTCCACCTCCATGGTGCTGATGCGGTGGGCCGATACGTTGATTACGTCGTCCACGCGGCCCAGCAGCCAGAAGTAGGACTCTTCGTCCAGCTTGGCGCCGTCGCTGGTGAAGTAGATGCCGTCGTAGTTTGACCAGTACTGTTGCACGAACCGCTCGGGGTCGCCGTAGATGCCGCGCAGCATGGAGGGCCAAGGCTGGCGGACGACCAGGTAGCCGCCCCCGCCGGGTCCGATCTCGTTGCCCTGCTCGTCCAGGATGGCCGCGTCGATGCCGGGGAACGGCTGCGTGGCCGAGCCGGGCTTGAGGGTGGTGATACCGGGCAGGGCGGAAATCATGATGGCGCCGGTCTCAGTCTGCCACCAGGTATCCACCACGGGGCAGCGTCCGCCGCCGATGTGCTGCCAGTACCAGACCCAGGCCTCGGGGTTGATGGGTTCGCCGACGGAACCGAGCAGGCGCAGGGATGACATGTCATGCTTGTTTGGGTATTCCTCGCCCCAGCGCATGAAGGTGCGGATGGCGGTGGGCGCGGTGTAGCAGATGGTGCAGGCGTACTTCTCGACGATGGCCCAGAAGCGGTCGCGGTCAGGGTAGTCAGGCGAGCCTTCGTACATCACGGTGGTGGCGCCGTTGGCCAGCGGGCCGTAGATGATGTAGCTGTGCCCGGTAACCCAGCCGATATCGGCGGTACACCAATAGACATCGTCCTCCTTGAGGTCGAAGATCCACTTGCTGGTGGCGTAGGTACCGGTCATGTAGCCGCCGGTGGTGTGGACGATACCCTTGGGCTTGCCGGTGGTGCCGCTGGTGTAGAGCATGAACAGCATGTCCTCGCTGTCCATCTGCTCCGGTTTGCAGGTGAGGGGCTGGTCGGCGACGAGATCGTGCCACCAGATGTCGCGGCCCTCGACCATGGGAACGTCGTGAGCGGTGCGCTTGACGACGACCACCTTTTCGACGGGAGTATCGCCCTCGATGGAGGCGTCGGCGTTCTGCTTAAGCTGGATGATGCCGCCGCGCCGCCAGCCGCCATCGGCGGTGATCATCACCTTGGACTGTGAGTCCTCGATGCGGTCGCGGAGCGACTCGGCGCTGAACCCGCCGAAGACGATGCTGTGGGGTGCGCCGATGCGGGCACAGGCCAGCATGGCGATGGCCAGTTCCGGCACCATGGGCATGTACAGCGTCACGCGGTCGCCTTTCTGCACGCCCAAGCTCTTGAGGCCGTTGGCGAACTTGCAGACCTCGCGGTATAGGTCTCGGTAGGTATAGACTTGCCAGTCGCCGGGCTCGCCTTCCCAGATGATGGCGGCCTTGTTCTTGCGGGGGCCGTTGAGGTGGCGGTCGATGCAGTTGTAGGCGGCGTTGAGCTTGCCGCCCACGAACCACTTGGCGAACGGGGCCTCGGACCAGTCCAGCACGGTGTCCCAGGGCTTGAACCAGTCGAGTTCGCCGGCGAAACGGGCCCAGAATGCCTCGGGATCTCGGCGGGCTTCCTCGTACACCGCGGGGTCGGCGATGTTGGCGTTGGCGGCGAATTCGGCCGGCGGCGGATAGGTGCGGTCTTCCTGGAGCAGGGCCTCGAAAGCGCCGGTGTTTTGCGTCCCGTTGCTCTGAGTCATAGCAGTGAACCTCCGGGGCAGGAAATATCGGGGGTGATGTGCGGAGATATTAGCATACAGTTGGTGGAGGCGTGGTTGACGAGCTTACCCAGGGCTTGGTCATGGGCAGCACAACGGGCGTACCGAATGGCAGGACGGTTTCCTGGCCACTGCGAGGGTGATGGGGCTAGGGCCTTGGTTCCAATATCTGATGAAGCAGTATGCAGAGGTCCTGCGGCTGGTCAATCAAGTCGGACAAGCCGGTCAAGTTCCACTCGTTCCAAAGCACGCTGCCGTCGCTGCGCTCTATTTCGAATCTAAATCGCTCGTGCCGCATGAAATCGCGGATGTATGCTGCTTCATACCCTTGAGGGGAGTACAACACATTAATCGGCGGTTCAGGCGGTGAGAACCACTCTTCCGTTACCCATTCGCCATCGTCAAACCTGACGGAGGCTTGAAAAACATCATTTATGGGTGGGTCGGCGGATATTGCGCCAAGCCAGGCAATATGCACCGAGAGGTAATCCCTTTCGTTTTCGGGCTGGGAGCATTCGAGGTTGATAATAGCGGGGATATATCCATCTTGCCCTGGCGCGCCTCCCGAACTGCTAATCAATGAGAGAGTAAAAACTCTGTGAGCTCGGTTGTCCTCCAAAGTGGTGAAACTGTCAACGCCGAATGTCCAGCCATCCAGCCTTCGCGCTGGACCGGATACAGTATCAGCCGTGTATGACGGAGCCGACACTGGGGCAGGGTATGGGGTATATGTGGGATACAGGGTATGTGTGGGGTAGGGAGTATAAGTCGGCAGCGTCGCCGTTGTGTTACACGACAGCAAGATTGCAGCTACAGCTAATGCGCCCGCTGCCATTGCGGAGGGCTTTCTTCGCATATTCATCACCCCTCAGCAATTCAGTGAAGGCAATATAGCATACAATCAACCGCCATGGCCGCTGCCCCTGAAACGTCGTCCGCCGCGTCCGTCCGCATCACCTGGCGGACGATTGCGTTGGCCTCAGCGTCCGCCTTGGGGATGGTGCTGGCATCGCTGGACTTTTCCGTCAACGTGGCGCTGCCGGCGATGCGAGACGCCTTTGAGACGGACCTGGCGGCGGTGCAGTGGGTAATCGTGGTGTTTATCGCTACGCGCGCTGGGTTGGCGCTGGGAGCCGGCGCGTTTGCCGACCGTTTCGGCCTGCGCATGGTGTACCTGTTCGGGACGGCGACCTACCTGGTGTCGATGGTGTGCATGTCGCTGTCGCCCACCCTGGAACCCCTGGTGGGTTTCCGCGTGTTGCAGGCGTTGGGAACGGGATGCCTGTACAGTACGGCGCCAGCCATTGCGGCGTCAGTTTTCCCTGAGCATCGTCGGGGGCTGTCCATGGGGTTCACGTCGGCAAGCCTGGCGTCGGGGATGGTGATGTCCACGCTGGCCGCGGGTCCGCTGGTACAGATATTCGACTGGCCATCGGTGTTCTGGGGCCGCATCCCGCTAACGACCTTGGCGTTGGTGATCGGACTGCTGGCAGTGCCGGGATCAATCAACAGGGAATTGAGGGGTGGGCCGAGTCGGAAGTTTGACGTGGCGGGCGCAGTCCTGGTGTTGGCGCTGCTGTGGTGCCTGATGATCGGGCTACGCCTGGGGCAAGCCGTTGGTTGGGCATCGCCGGTTGTGATCACGATGCTGGCTGCTGCACCAGTGGTTCTGGTATCGCTGGTGTGGGTGGAACGGCGGGCGGAGTCCCCTGTGCTGCCGGGAGCGTTGGCACGGCTGAGTGGATTTCAGACGGCCACGGGCGCGATGTTCCTGGGACATTTTTCGCAGTTCGTAATCTGGTTCATCTTCCCGTTCTACATAACCGATTCGTTAAGTCGCAGCCCGGTGACGCTGGGGATACTGTTCGCCATCATGTCGTCGTGCAACATCCTGTCGTCGCCGGTGGGCGGATGGCTGTGCGACCGCTGGGGAGTGCGTCCCGTCGGTGCGGTGGGCCTGGGCTTGACGGCGACAGGTTTGCTGGTGATGTCGGCGTTGGATGACGGGTCGGCGATCTGGCATCCGGCGGGGGCCATCGCCATCGTGGGCCTCGGAGTGGGCTGGTTCCAGTCGGCGGCCTACGCGCTGATGCTGGGCAGCGTGCCGTCGGCGCGATTCGGCACGGCGTCGGGAGCGATGTCGCTGGCGCAGGCGTCGGGCACGGTGCTGTGCGTGGCGATAGTGGGCGCGATATTCGCAGGACTGAGCGATCACTACGAAACCACGCTGCCAGCCAGCGAAGCGTTCCTGTTGGCCTACCGGGACGTGTTCCGGATCGGGGCGGTCACCGCAGCGCTGGGCGCGATATGGTTCGGCCTGCGGGCGCGACAGCCGGGACGGTGATAGATAATGTCCTTTGTAATGACAGGAGACATACGCCTCTATCGCCTTCAGCCAGATTCCTATGGTGTACGGTTCCCGGCCCGCTGCTAAGGATCGGGCGCGCAAAACGGCAGACCTAATACGTCGAAGTCGTTATAAGGCAAATCCTTCAGCGCGTTCGGTACGCACCCGCTCAACTCGTTGCCGGCCAGGCGCAATATGGCCAGACGAGATAGATGACCCAGTTCAGCGGGTATCGATCCATTCAACCGGTTATTTTCGAGATCCATAGTCAGCAGGTTGGAGAGTTGTCCCAGTTTGGCCGGGACAGAACCGGTCAGTTGGTTATCATCAAGATTCATCCATAGCAAGCTGGAGAGTTGGCCTAGTTCGGCTGGGATCGCTCCGCTCAGTAGATTGTTAGAGAGGGATAGTTCTTCCAGATTGGAAAGTCGACCTAAATCAGCCGGGATCTCTCCGGTCAGTTGGTTGTGGGAGAGGGACAACTCTTCCAAGCTGGAGAGTTGGCCTAGCTCAGCCGGGATAGTTCCGCCTAGTCGATTATCCCGGAGGTGCAACTCGATTACATACCCCTTCCTGTCAGTAGTGACCCCGTACCACTCGCTCAGAGGCATGTCGCTCAGCCAATGAGCGTTGTTTATCCAGTCGGGGCCGTCTGTGGAGTAGTAAAAAGTCGCCAGCGCTTCCCGGTCCGTTTCCATGGCTTCCGCAAGAGACGAACAGAATGGCAAAACCAACTCGTCGAAGTCGTTCTCCTCAACATCCTTTAGTCCGTCCGGCACGCAACCGCTCAAGTCGTTGCGATAGAGATACAGCACTGCCAAGGTTGAGAGTTGGGTTAGTTCGGCTGGTATCTCGCCGCTCAAATCGTTGTATGAGAGATCCAGCTCTTGCAGGTTGGAAATCTGGCCTAGCTCAGCCGGTATTTTCCCGTTCAAATCGTTGCGAGCGAGGTGCAGACGTGCTAGGTTGGGGAGTCGAGCCAGTTCGGTCGGTATCTCCCCACTCAAATCATTGTCAGCGAGGAGCAGACTTTTCAGGTTGGAAAGCTGGCCCAGTTCTGCCGGTATCTCCCCAGTCAGTTCGTTGTCGGTGAGATTCAACTCTTCCAAGTCGGAGAGTAGGCCCAACTCAGCCGGTATCGCTCCGACTATCGGGTTGGAATATACAACGCTGTGCCAAAAGTCCCTATGCAGCAGCAAGCGTCTCAGTTTGGTAAGTTGGCCGAGTTCAGCCGGTAGCTCTCCGCCCACCCGGTTATTCTGGAGATGCAACTCGGTTACGCGCCCGAGACTGTCGATAACGACACCGTACCACTCGCTCAGGGGCCTGTCGCTTAGCCAATGGTCGTTGTTCACCCAGTCGGGGCCATCGGTGGCGTGGTACAGAGCAACCAGCGTTTCTCTGTCCGTTTCGTCGGAGATTTGACCAGGCTTGGGCGTAGGTTCCGGCGTCTCCGTAGCGGTAGGCTGGGTCGTGGCAGTTGCGGTGGGCTTGGGCACAGGCGTTGCCGCGGTTTCCGGTGTAGCTGTGGCAACAGCCACCGTAATGTCTCCGCTCTGTCGCGTCGTTAGCACGTCCCCTTGTGCAGTCTCAGAAGTGTTCTCCGACGTTTGAGCGTCGGGAGTGGACGCAGGCATATCAGTGGCCGCGGCGCTCACAGTAGGCGGCGTCGCCGGAACCTCTGCATTTGCGGGCTGTTCGGTTGTGCCGCCTAAGTCGCCGCCACAAGCCGCCAGCGTCGCGGTCAACAGCGCCGCTACAAACAACGCAGGGATCCAACGCAACAAGGTTGGTATCAAGATGCCGGGAGACCGCGGTTGTGGAAAGCGGTGGATGGCGTCCAAGATTCTACTCTCGGTTACAGTCTCCCAAGGGTTTACTGCACGCGAAAACTTGGGATTTGACTATCGGACGATTTCCTAATATGAGGACCTACCAGGGAAGTTCGCGGTACAACTGGATAAACCGCCCCCTTTCATTCATGGGGGCGGCTTTTGATGCTTACCGTCTCGTGGTTTTGTGGTTACGATGGGCGGTTGCGACGTTCTTCCTCGCGTTCTTCGGCCTTGTGGCGCAGGGGACGACCCTTGTCGGGCGTCGGGTCTTTTACCTCGCCGTAGATGGCGCGGCCTTCGTGATCTTCGGGTAGATGTTCTGTGATGGGCAGACCGTCCTCATTAACGAAGAGTAGTCAATGGCAGTATTTGTAAATCTGCATGTCATCGCACGCGCAGATCCAGGTGCGGTGCTTGATCTCTTCTTCCTTGCTGGGGTAGAAGCGGCACGGGCAGAGTGGACGGCCGATTTCATCGACGTTCTGGGCCAGACCCAGAATTACGGATTCTGCGATACCCTCTTCCGGGTGCAGAAACGTACCGGACTTTTCACAGTAGCGGTCGACGAACAGGCGCATCCGCTGGATGGCTTTTTCGCTGGGCTGATCGGCCAATTGAATTCTCCTTTTGGGTTATGGCATTCCGCATTTGGCGCGTCCGGTCTCTGTGGATGTCGGACCGAAACGGGCCTCAATGATATAGGATGTGTCAACATCCGCAACGCTAACACAAAACGGCTATGTTGCCGTCCGGGTTAAGTAGCGACCGGGCCGACGTGGGTATAGTCGAAGAATGCTGCTGAGACCAGGTTGTGGAGTTCAAGGCAGTAGCCGTGCAGTCGCAGTAAGAGTTGCGCCCGGTCATCGGTGTCGGGCCACTCGTAACGGGCCATGGCCGCCAACCGCCCGGACAGCCGCCGGGCTGCGGCGTCTGACGCGGCGTTGGGACCGGATGGGATGGGCGCCAGTTCGGCGGCGGCCGCGTCCAGCGAGCGACACAATGAATCCGGCAGCAGAGGGTCTGTTACCAGCAGGTCCAGCACCTGTTCGGACGAGATTTCCACGCTGTAGGCACGGTTGTAAGCCTCGACAGCGTGATGCATCCGCAGCAGTGTAATCCAATCCGATTCCGAGCCTTCACGACCCGCGGATTGATCCAGGGGGAACATTTCGATTTGGGACATAAAAAGCGCCGCCGCAAGCTGGGCCCGCTCGATGAATCTGCCCAATTGCATGAAATGCCAGCCCTCATCGCGGTACATGGTGGCTGCGGCAACCCCCATAAAGGTGTCGATGTCGGCGGCGGTTTCGGCGTAAAAGGTTTCGGGCGAAGTGTTCCAGATGTCTATGATGTTGACCCCTTGAATACGCAAGTAGGCCAAATTCAGAGAAGTCCACATATCGGCGCTGAGGCAGTGGCGCATTTGCCGGGCGTTCTCGCGGCCCATGGCGAAGCAACTGTACATGGAACCGGGGTTGGAGCGTTCAAAGGTCAGGTCGTCGGCCAGAGTGAACGAATCGGCCAGGGTGTATTCGTCACCGCCGCTGGTCTGCCAGGCACGGCTTCCCGGAACGCCCATTACCTGGAGCATACCGCCGTTGGAATCGCCGTCATTGCCGGGGAATAGATCCGGGCCGCTCCCTGGAGGCTGACGGTCCAGGCAGGAATAGATGCGGTTCCAGCCGTTATAGATTTCGGCGATGGGCCGGTCAACCAGGGCCTCGGTCTGTAGCCGCAGCAGGCGGCAGAGGTGATCCGCCCGCTCCAGGTAGCGGCCCATCCAATAGAGTCCCTGCGCGCTGCGAGCCAACATGACGATCAGTCCTCCAGCACCCAGACGTCTTTGCCGCCACCGCCCTGGCTGCTGTTAACGACCAGGCTGCCGCGCCGGAGGGCGACGCGGCAAAAGGCCCCGGGCACGATGCGGGTCGTGCGGCCATGCAGGATGAACGGCCGCAGGTCAACGTGGCGCGGCTCGAAGTTGCCTTCGATCAGGCAGGGAGAGCGGGACAGGTCCAGGGTTGGCTGGGAGATAAAATCGTCGGGGTTGGCCCGAATTTGTTGGGCGTATTCTTCGCGCTCTTCGGGCGTGGCGTGGATTCCGATCAGCATACCGTAACCGCCGGATTCACCGACGCGCTTGACCACCAGCTTGTCCAGGTTGTCCAGCGTATATTCCAGGCCCTCGGGGTTGCGGCAAAGGTAGGTTTCGACGTTTTCCAGCAGGGGTTCTTCGTGCAGGTAGTAGCGAACCATGTCGGGAACGTAGGCGTAAACGCTCTTGTCGTCGGCCACGCCGGTGCCAGGAGCGTTGGCCAGCGCCACGTTGCCGGCTCGATAGGCATCCATCAGGCCGGGGACGCCGAGGACGGAATCGGAACGAAACACCGAAGGATCCAGAAAATCGTCGTCCACCCGGCGGTAGAGCACGTCGATGCGCTGCAACCCGGTGGTGGTGCGCATGTACAGGAAGCCGTCGCGCACGAGCAGGTCGCGCCCCTCCACCAGTTCCGCGCCGATTTCCCGGGAGAGGAACATGTGCTCATAGAATGCCGAGTTGTACACGCCGGGGGTGAGCAGGGCCAGCCTGGGATGTTCCCGACCCTCGGGCGCCAGTTCCAGCAGGGTCTGTTGAAGCAGGCGGCCGTAACGTTCAACTTCTTGTACGCGGGAGTCACGGTAGAGCCGGCGCAGGCTGGTCTTGGTGGCCTTGCGGTTGGCGATCATGTACGAGACGCCCGACGGCACGCGCAGGTTGTCTTCCAGGATGCGGAAGCCATCGTTGGTGCGCACCACGTCGGTGCCACAGACGGCGACCCAGGTTCCCTGCGGCGGGGTGAAGCCGCGCATCTCCGGGCGGTAGTGAGGGCATTGGTACACCACTTCGGCCGGGATGACGCCGTCGGCGACGATCCGGGCGTCGCCGTAAACGTCCTGCAGAAAGAGGTTGAGGGTTTTCAGGCGTTGGGTGAGGCCGGCGTCCAGGAAGTCCCACTCCGCTTTGGGCAGCAGGCGGGGAATGCAATCCACGGGGATGATGCGCTCCTCGGCCTCATCATCTCCGTACACGGTGAAGGTGATTCCTTCGCTGGAGAAAGACCGGGTCACCCGTTCCTGGATGCTGGTCAGCTGCTCGTCGGAAAAATTGCCCACAGCGTCCCACAACCGCTGGCAGTGCGCGCGAGGCTCACCGTTCGGAAGGAACATCTCGTCATAAACGCGCTGGTCAAGGTCGTAGTCCTGGAATCGGTCTGGTGTGGTCATTGCGGATCCAACTGTAGCTGAGAAATGCTCGGCAAGCGTAGCAAAGAACGTCGGGCGGGACAAGGAGCAGGGCAATGTATGGGTTCGGTTACGGCAGCGTTCCGTTTTGGAGGTTTGATTCGGCAACGAGATTGCCACGCTTCGCTCGCAATGACAAAGGGGGTAGGTATGAGAGGCTAGAGCACCTAGGTGGGCAGGTCCCGGAGGAGGAAGGCGCGGTAGCGTTTGTGGTCGGCCCAGGGGAGCAGTTGGAGGACGATTGATTCAGGCTCGGGGACGTCCTCCTGGCGTCGGATGTCATCGAGGTAGCGGCGAAGCCACATAAATCTAGGGAGGCGGAAGCCGGCATCGGCGATGCGCCCGATGACTTCGGCGGGTTCGGGGGGTTCGCCGGGGTCCCATTCGTCGGAGACGGCATCGGCGATGCGGCGGAGCTTGAGGATGGCGAGTTCGGGGGCGAGCTTGCGCTTGAGGGCGTTGATGCGGCTGCGGATTTGGGAGATGGTCATGGGAGTGCCTCGGGGTTGATGGTCTGAATGTGGCGATTTTGGCGAAATCCCGCTCATTTCCTCTCATTTTTGTTCATTTGAGTAGGGCTATGAGCGGGTGATGGGGGCGCAATGGGGGAGATAGGGATGGTTTTGGGGGTAGATTCAGTGGTTTTGGCGGCCAATTGGGAGGGTTTGGGGGAGCGGCGTTTGGAGTTGGGCATTGGACGGGCTAGTGGTTCGATCCGCCAGAGGCGGACCTACGGCAGGCTTCCTGCAAAGGCGGACATACCGCACTATGAGCGGGAGTTGGGCGGTTGGATAGTTAAATGGTAAAGATGGATGGAGGGTAGCGGCAAGGGCGGAAGTGTCATTACCGATCGGGAGGAAATTGTTGAGCCACAGGCTGGCCGTGTGGTAACATTTGGTTACGGAACGTGGGCGATTAGCTCAGTTGGTTAGAGTACTTGCTCGACACGCAAGAGGTCGGTGGTTCGAGTCCACCATCGCCCACCCCTGTCCGGCCAGTTGTTCCTCAAAGTGGCGTTCCGCGCTTAGATTGAGCGCGGAACGCCACTTTTTGTGTCCGTTATTTGGACGTATGGGCCTGATGCGTGGCCATCCAAGCCAATTTTTGCCGCACACAATTATTGTAATAATTGATAATTGACATTGCAATTTGGCAATGGTACTGTCTGCTGGCAATCGGCTGGAATGCCGCGATTGTATTACACAAACCGTTGCCAAAATACGGGAGGTGACTACATGGCAGCTTTACGCGTTACCCGATTGTCGCGAATCGTACTTACAGTTTTGCTCCTGGTGACCCTGGCCGCCGTCTGGGCGTGCGGCGGCCCGGCGGAACCTGCGCAGCAAGCCGCCGCCCCCGCAGCGCCGGCGGCAACCGATGCCCCGGCCGCGGCCGCCACCGCGGCCCCGGAACCCACCGCCATGCCCGCAATGGCAGAAGAGGATACGTATCTGCACCTGGCAGTGACGCCGCTGCCCCAGGACACCTACCTGCCGTGGTTGGCCACCAGCAGCGGACACCTCCCCTTCCGGCCCATGTGGGAGAACCTGACCACCATTTCGCCGGCGACCGGGGTGTCCACCATCCTCCCCCAGTTGGCGCGGGAGTGGGACGTGAGCCCAGACGCCAGCGAGTACACCTTCTATCTCCAGGAAGGTGTGCAGATGCACCACGGCTATGGCGAGTTCACCGTCAAAGACGTGATTCTCACCATTGACCAGCAGATGTCGGACCCGCTGGCCGGCTGCAAGGCGCCGCTCAAGCGGTTCATGGGCACCGACTCCATGTCCGAGATGATTGCCAACGGCAGCATGGAGGTGATCGACGACTACACCTTCAAGATGAATCTTGCCCAGCCCCAGGTTGACGTGGCCAACTGGTGGTTCAACATCCTGGTGGTGCCCTGCGCTGCCGTCCGCAGCGCGGCGCAGTTTGAGGCGAAGGGCGAGGCCATGTTTGAACCCGGCGGCGACGACCCCGGCCCTGCCGGCACCGGCGCCTACCAGTTAGTGGCGCGTGAGCTCAAGGAGTTCACCGAGTACGAGGCGGTGCCCTACGACCACTGGCGGGTGAACCCGGAGTTCAAGCGGCTGCGGATTACCACCGCGCCGGAAGACCTGACCCGGCTGGCCATGCTGCTGACGGGAGAGGCCAATATGGTGGACGTGCCCAAGGTGCTGCACCAGCAGGCCGTCGACGAGGGCATGGAGGTCTTTGAAAGCCCGCTGCCTTCCGTTGGCCTGACGATTCTGCCCCTGGGCCAATACTACGCCAGCGAGGTGAACTGGAACCCGGAGACCGAGCCGTGGAACGCTCCCGGCGAAACCGGCAACCTGGTTCGCGAGGCGCTCAACCGGGCCATCAACCGCGAGCAGATCATCAATGAGCTGTTCAAGGGCCGGGGCGAGCCCATGTACAACACCATCTTCCACGACTCGCTGGAAGGCTGGAACCCCCGCTGGAAGGATGAGTTCGACGAGAAGTACGGCTATGATCCGGAACGGGCCAAGCAACTGCTGGACGAGGCCGGATTCCCCGGCGACAACGGCGAGAACCGCTTCTTCATGGAAGTGTACCAATCCAGCCTGCCCGGCCTGCCGGAGACCATTGAGGTGGCGCAGACCGTTGCCCAATCCTTCCAGGACATCGGCATTGACGCCAAGCTGGTGGAAGTGGAATTCGCCCGCGCTCTGGACGCCTTCCGCGACCGGCACGACGCTCACTTCATCCTGCCGGTGCGCCAGACCATCCGGCAGATCAACGCCAACGCGCGCATCTACTACTACACCGGAGAGACCAACCCGGACACGGGCCTTCCCAACGGCGGCGTGCTGTACATGGAAGACCAGCTGTACGACGATACCTACGAGCAGTTGCTGATCGAGACCGACCAGGCGGAACGGGACCGCATCATCCGCGTCATGGGTGATGACATCTACGACACCTACCGCACCATCCCCATCGTCAACATCCGCTCCACCCTGGTGGTGAACCCTGAGGAGGTAGCCGAGTACGAGTTCGGCAGTCTGACCGGCGTATTCGGCCACCTGGAGTACGCCAAAGCGGCCAGGTAGGGAATGCCTGTCCATTGTAGGGGCGACGCATGCGTCGCCCCTACCGGATGTCCGGTCCATAGCGGTAAATCAATCAGGAGGCGACAATGCAGCGGTTCATCATCTTCCGCGTTGGGCAGGCCATTATCGCCGTGCTGCTGGTCAGCATCATCGTTTTCATGCTGTCCAACATCACCGGCGACCCAACGTCGGTAATGCTGCCCATGGGCGAAGCGACCCCTGAGGACATCGCCGCCCTTAAAGAGAAATGGGGGTTGGACAGGCCCCTGCACATGCGGTACCTCGTGTTCCTGGGCAACGCCATCCAGGGCGACTTCGGCGAGTCCTACGCCTTCGGCGGCCAGACTGCCATGGGCATGGTGCTGGACCGCTTCCCGGCCACTCTACAACTGGGAGGGTTGGCCATGCTCATCTCGGTGGTCATCGGCGTCCCGTTGGGCGTGATCACCGCGGCGCGCAAGGATGGCTGGCTTGACTATCAGGGCAAGGCCATCGCCTTTCTCGGCCAGTCGGTACCGAGTTTCTGGCTGGGCATCATGCTGCTGTGGCTTTTTGCGGTGAAACTGGGCTGGTTGCCCTCCTCCGGCAAGGGCGGCATCTCCCACATGATCATGCCGGCCTTTACGCTGGGGTTTTTCCAGGTCGCCGCCCTGCTCCGGCTGATTCGCTCTTCCATGCTGGACGTGCTGGACACTGAGTTCGTCAAGCTGGCCCGTATCAAGGGGGTGCCGGAGTGGAAGGTGATCTGGAAGCACTGCCTGCGCAACGCCTTCATCGCGCCGCTTACCTACTTCGCCATCATCATCGGCGGCCTGTTCACGGGAACGGTGATCGTAGAGACGGTGTTCTCCTGGCCAGGCGTGGGACAGTTGGCGGTCGGCGCGGTGCGCGGACGGGACTTCCAGGTGCTACAGGCCGTGGTCATCATCGGTTCGTCCATCTACATCTTTGCCAACCTCGTGGTGGACATCCTGTACGCGTACCTGGACCCCCGAATACGCTACAACTGAGGCAGGCGTGCGGGAGCAATGAACCAACAACGGTGGAGGACTGAACTATGGCGATTACCACAGCGCCGGTAGCACAACCCGCCGAAGCGCCGGAGGCGCGGACGGGGGCGTTAGCCCGCATTGGGAAGTGGGTCCAGGAAGCACGGCGTTTGCCACTCTTTCCCGTGACCATGCTGCTGGTCTTCCTGCTTATTCCGGCGGTCTTTGCCGAGCTTATCGCTCCACACAATCCGCGGCGCGGCGACCTCGACGACCGGCTGGTGCCCCCGGCCTGGTCCAGTGACGTGGTTTCCGTGCGCACCGTCGTTGAAAAGGTCAACCGCGAGAATCGCCAGAACGAGATCAAGCTCAGCGACGCCGAGCGCACCGTTCGCATCGGCGACGCCACTGTGGTAGGCAAGGCCGAGGACGAGGCCCCGGTCATCGGCGATCAGGTCCGCATCGTCGTGAAACCCGGAGGCCAGGGCAGGTACCTGCTGGGCACGGACAAGAACGGTATGGATATATTCAGCCGGATTGTTTTTGGGGCGCGGCTCGCTCTCGTCGTATCCCTGATGGCGATCTTCGTGTCGGGGTTGATCGGCACGGTGCTGGGAATCCTGGCCGGCTACTTCGGAGGGTGGGTTGACACCGTAGTAATGCGCCTGGTGGATATGTCGCTGTCGATATCGCTGATTCTGGTGGCCCTGGTGTTGGCGGCCACCCTGGGGCCGCGCATCGAGAACGTGCTCGTCGTGGTCTGCCTGTTCCTGTGGTCGCGGTACGCCCGGCTGGTGCGGGGCGAGACCCTGGCCTTGAGGACGCAGGACTTCATCGCCCGCTCCCGGGTGGCCGGCTCGTCCCAATTGCGTATCATGGTGCGCCATATCTTCCCGAATCTGGTCAACACCATAATCGTTCTGGCGACCCTGCAACTGGGTTTCGTCATCCTCCTGGAAGCGGGCCTGAGCTTCCTGGGCGCTGGCATCCCGCGCCCGAATCCGGCCTGGGGCGTGATGGTTGCGGACGGCCGTGAGCTGATTATCGACTCATGGTGGGTGTCCTTCTTCCCCGGCCTGGCAATCCTGTTCACCGTGCTTTCGGTGAACCTGCTGGGAGACTGGCTGCGCGACCGGCTGGACCCCAAGCAGCGCAACGTTTAGCCGACATGGTGTATCCTCTCACCATAATGGTGGTAGTGTAGGGGCGGGTTTTAAACCCGCCCCTACGGATGTATGCCCCACGTATTGAAACAATGAACCAACCAGAACCGGAACCGGCATCCGAACTTCCCGGCTGGATCGAGCGCAGCCAACGCACCGCGCGGCGACGCTACCGCATGGGCATCGTCAAGCCGGTGGCCACGCTGACGATACTGTTAATTCTGGGGTTTCTGATATGGTTCTTCTGGTTCAGCCTGCCCAATCCCGTGCGCTGGTTCGTGGGAAGCCCGTCGGCGGTTGCCTCGTCAGCGTCCCGAGCCGGACAGTGGTCCATGTTGGGCTATGGCACAAACCTCAATGGTTATTCGCCTCAGGTGGAGAGTCAGCCGACGGGTCGGCTGCTGTGGTCGCAAGACCTGGGAGAGCCGACCCGCTCGGCCCCGTTGGCTGCTGACGGTGTGGTGTACGTTGGCGGCCACTTCAGGGTCATGTCTCTTGACGGCGCGACGGGCGAAACGCTTTGGGAGGTGGAAACGCCCGGGCCGATGGATCACGCGCTGACGGTTGCCAACAACAACCTGGTGTACGTGGGTTTGACCAACCACCGGATGCTCGCGCTGGATCAGGAAACCGGCAGGACTGTCTGGGAATTCAAGGCGCACCTGCCCATCTCGGCGGCGGCGCTGGTGCATGACGGGACGGCCTACGTCACGTCGGCAGGGAACGTCATCTATGGCCTGGATGCTCAAAGCGGTGAAAAACTCTGGCAGCACAAGATACGCGGCAACGTGAAAACAACGCCCGCGCTGCGCGGCGAGCGACTTTATGTCGCCGACGATGAGGGCAACCTGTACTTCATAGATGCCGACAACGGACGCCGGCGGTTCCGTTACATCACCGCAGGGTCGGCATCAGGGCCGCCCGTCGTGACCGATGGTGCGGTTTATTTCCCGTCCGGCGGCGCGCTGTACGCCATTGACACGACCGTGAAAGGGCTGCCGGGTCTTTACTGGATCAAGCGGACGTGGTTCCAGTTCTGGATCTGGCAGGTTCCGTTCGTGCCCGCGCCGCCGGCACAGCGGGGCGAATTCTGGCGGTACGCGCCGGAAGAGCGCGATTCGCAGGGAATCATTGCCTCACCCGCCATCTCCGAAGGTGTTTTCTACCAGGGGGACGGCGATGGCCGGTTCGCTGCCCACGAGGCCAGATCCGGCGACGAAATATGGCGATACGAGGCTTCGGGCGGCATTGTAAGTTCCCCCATTGTGTTGGGCGACCGGGTATATTTCGGGTCCCGGGACGGCACTTTCCATGTCCTCAACAGAACGGATGGGGCATCACTTTGGCGGTTGGATCTGGGTGCGCCCATCGAGTTGCCTCCCGCTTACGCCGACGGACGGCTCTATGTTCGCACCGCCGACGGATTGCTGCACGCCGTAGAGTAGCGCCGCGGATATGAAACTGCGAAGCGCCCCCCTCCCGCCAGAGGCGGACGTACCGCGCCCCAACCCTCTCCCACCAGGGGAGAGGGAGCATTTAAGACGTCCTCTTACAGGTCGATGATTGAGACCCACATGGGGCCCTGGCCGACAGGATAAACGTCCAACGGCTCCAAGCCGCCCGTGTCCTGGTCGATGCGATAAGCGGCCAGGTTGCCGGACTCCAGGCCGGTGGCGTAGAGGAAGTTGCCTGAATTATCCAGGCTGAAGGCCCGCGGTATTGGCTCGGTGGCGGTTTGTCCCAGCGGCGTCAGACTGCCGTCGGACTGGTCAACGGCGAAACCGGCGATGCTGTTGTGGCCCCGGTTGGGCGCATACAGAAATCCGCCCGACGGGGTAATCTGGATTTGGGAGCAAGAGTTGTACCCGTCAAAATCCTCGGGCAGGGTGGGCACTGTCTGGAATGGCGACAGAGTTCCGCCCACGGAGTCGAAATTGTAGGCAGTGACACTACATCCCTGTTCATTGGACGAGTACAGCACGTTGAGATTGGGATGGAAGCAAAAGTGGCGTGGTCCTTCCAGCGTATTGGGTACCGCACGGTCGGGATCGTTGGGCGTGAGGCGGCCCGATTCCTGGTCAAACTGGAACTGGAAAATAGCGTTGACGCCGGTGTGATTGCCCTCGGCGATATGGGGCACGAAGGCGTACCGATTCTGCGGGTCGGTCTGGATGTAATGCGCTCCGATGCCCGTTTCTCGCCATTCGATGGGCGACGGGGCCAAGTTGCCATCCTCGTCGAATCCGTGGACTCCGACGCGAGCCTGGTAGTAGTAGGCCGACAGGAGATAGTTTCCGCCGCGATCAACGGAGATATGAACCGGGTCGCCACCCAGGGGGACGCTGTTGAGCTGCTCCAGGTGTCCCGTCTCCGGCTGGATAGAGAAACCGGTTAGTCCATATTCGCCGGCCAGACGACGGCCCACGAAAAGGAAGCGCTTCTGCGGGTCAACAGCCATCGGCGCGGGCATTCCGGCGAGCGGGTAGTCGGCATGATGCTCCAACGCGCCGGTAGTGTGATCCAGCGTGTACTGGGCGATGCGGTCTTCCTGCTGGAGTGATACGTACATGAAAGTGGCCATTGCGTGTTCCTCCCATGCTCTGCGGGACTGTGTTACGCGGGGGCGGCGATGCTACGGTAAATGGCCTGCATTTCGTCTATGAAGTCGGCTGCCATATTGAACCGATCCCCGAAGCGGTTCGGTAGCAAGGTAGCCTGGTCGGCGTGGATGTGCAAATCCCAGGCCGCGCTGGAGCCTTCAATCAGGTCGAAAGGCGTAAAGCCTTCGGCAACGATAGCGCGGATTTCAACCATTTTGGCGCGATTGTCTTGCGGGTCTCGCCCGTGTAGATTGGCAACGGCGTTGACGCACTGCTTAGCGGCTTCGTACAGTAGCGCGCCAGCTGCGTCGTCCAGAACTGCGGCACGTTCAGCGGCAGTGCGCGATCTTTCCAGCAGCTCCTCGGCGAGTTCACGATATGCGTTGGCGCGTTGATAATGCCAACGGGCTTTATCCGGGCCGGGCTCAGGGGGGTGCATCATAACATTCCACGATGAACGCCGAGGTTCCGGAGTGGATGTCTTCCCACCAGTAATCTTTATAGATTCCGATGCGTTGGTGATCGCCCAACGAGTTGCCGCCGCCGAGCTTTCCGCGATAGTGGCGGTAGTGTCTTTTCTTGTCGCCTGGAATGTCCATCTCGTCCAGCGCCTTTGCGATGGGAATATACTCGTCGTCGTCAACCTTGCCGGCCTTGGCGTCGGCGATGAACTCTTCGCTGGCCAGGCCGTGCCGGGCAGCCAGGTCAAGGAAGGTGAGACGGACGGCGGCCCACAGGGTGCCGCCCCACTGGCGGTCGTCGCCGGCATCTAGTTGCTGCCGGGCTTGGGCGACCAGCTCCAGAGGCGTGGTGTTGGGCAAGGGGCCGGACCTGGAGAAGTATGGGGTCCATTTCGGAGCGCTGTCGGTGCTTTGCGACATGATAGCGTCGTCCTTGAGTTTTTTCCTGCGCGCGTTGGCGGCAGGTTGATGCTATCGGGTTGGGCGGGCAGTGTCAAAATGACCGGCGTCAGTTCTTCAAGAGCATTCCCGGTTGGCAGCGGCGGCAGTAGCTGGTGATGCGCTGGTTGGCCCGCAGCTCCGTGATGGCGTTGCCGCATTGGGGGCAGGGCTGCCCGCCCTTGTTGTGCACGGCCAGGAAGTCCCGCAGCTTGTGGTCGATCTGGTTGCCCATGCGTTGGCGCACTTGCTCTATGGCGTCCAGCACCACCTCTCGCGAGCATTGGCGGATACGTAGCAGTTCGTCGTCGGACAGGGTGCGGCGTTTCTTGAAAGGATAGACGCCGGCTCGGAACAGAATCTCGTCCGCGTAGGCGTTGCCGATGCCGGCGATGACCCGGCCGCGAGTCAGCACGCCCTTGATCTCACCGCTGAACCCCTTGAGGCTGGTCTTGAAGTCGTCGAAGCTGAAATCGTCCAGCACGTCCGGCCTCTGCTCGGCCAGGCCGGGCACCGTCTCCACCAGGTCGTCGGGCGCGTAGTAAAACTGCCCCATCTGCCGGTCGTCAACATAGCGCAGGTCGTTGCCGTCGGAGAGGCCGAACCGCACGCACGTCTTTTTGAGGACGCGCTGCTTTCCGGCTACGAACTGTATGCCGCCGGTGAGCTTGGGGTTGATGACCAGCGTATAGCCGCCGGTCAGGGACAGCAGCAGGAACTTCCCGCGCCGCGCGATGGCAACGAACTCCCGGCCTACTGCGTCGTCTGGCAGCGGTTCCGCCAGCGAACGGACCACGCTGGGTTTGAGCACCTGGGCGGCGGTGATGGCCTGGCCGGGCAGACGGGCGCCGAGGAACTCAACGGCCACCTGCAATTCGGGCGCTTCGGGCATGGTGCCACCTCCCGTTCAGTATGGGTCTAGCCAGCCGAACCTGCGAAAGCTGACGCGGTCGGCGTCGCTGAACTCCACGCCCTCGGCGATGAGCAGTTGCCGCTGCCGTAGCGCGCCGTCGCCCACCCCGCGCGGGCTGATCTTCCCCTGGGCGTTGATCACCCGCTGCCACGGCACGTCGGAATCGGGGTCGAGCGACGCCATGCAGTAACCCACCATGCGCGGCGTACACTCCCCCACGATCATGGCAATCTGCCCGTAGGTTGCCACCGACCCGTAGGGAATCTGCCGCACCACTTCCAGCACGCGGTCATAAACGGCGGGAACTTCACGCGTCGCCGGCATCACGGGCCTACCCCGATTCCTCCGGGCTTGCTACGTTGGCCCGGCTGGCGCCGGCGGCCCACGCCAGCTCCGTCAGCATCCGTACCGGGTCCAGTATCTGCCACAGAATTCCGTTGTTGACGAAGTAGGCGTTGGCGAAGACGACGGCGCCGAGGGCGACCGAGATTGCTGCTCCCACCTTACCGGCCGCACACCCGCAGCGCCACAGGACTACCGCGGCCACGCTGCACGAGCCGATGAAAAGCGGGTTGACCGTGCGCCACACTTCGCCCCAGTAATCGCCGAATACGCCAGTGTATGCGTTGGCGAATACCACCGCCGCCAGAACGCCCAAGGCCAGGCTGCGCACCCATGGAACCCGTCGAGTGCTGAGCCATAGCCACCAGACGCCGGCAAAGCCCATCAGCAGCGGGCCGATTTGCCACAACTTCCAGGGCCAATACGTAACGGATAGGCCATCGGGATCAACAATGACCGTCCGTTCCGTCCAGGCGAAGATAGCTAGGGCCACGAAAGCCGCGGCGGCGATGGCCTGGATGGCGTTCAGGTCGCGGTAGCGGAACGGGTTGCGCATGGCGTGGCGGCCTCGAATCGCTGTAGGGGCGAGGCATGTCTCGCCCCTACGAGTGCATTGACCGGTGACTTACCAGTTCACCAGGCCCGGCTTCTGCGCCCGCCACCCGTCGTCGGACGGGAAGACGGTCTCCATCTCCACACGGCCCAGGTCCCCTTCAAACATGTGCTCAACAGCCGAGCGCCAGGCGACGTAGTGGGGCTGCTCGCGGTGAGTGGCGTGGGCCTCGCGATTGGCGTACACCTCGTACAGGTAGAACTGGTTGGGGTTGTCGGGACTGCGCAGGATGTCGAACCGGAAGCAGTTCTCCTCGTCGCGGACGCTGCCCTGCCCGTCGCCCAGGCTGGCCGCGGCAAACTCGTCGGCATGGCCGTCCTTGATGTTGATGGTAACGAAAATGGCGTACATCGTGAGGTTCCTCCTGTGAGTTGGAACGGCGGTATGGATCTGTGGGTAAACCGCCACCGGAATTATAGCAGGGCGAGTTCAGCAACTGTGCGTGGCGGGCGCCGCGATAACCGGCATCGTAGTAGAATGCCCGCCAGACGGCATGACCGGCCCGGAGGAAGCAGCCATGGCCATTTCCACGACGGCAGGAATCGAAAAAGCAATTACATCGTCAGTCTCTCATCCCCTTGACCCGCTTACTCCCGAGGAAATAGCCGATGCGTCGGCCATCCTGAAAGAACAACGGCAACTGGGGCCGCGAGTCCGGTTCGAGACCGTTGCGCTGCGGGAACCGGACAAGGATGTGGTCCTCGGCTTCGCGCCTGGAGACCCCATCCGGCGCGACGCCTTCCTGGTGGTGCTGGACAATGACGGCCCGGCAACCTATGAGGCGGTGGTGTCCCTGGACGAGCGACGGGTCCTGTCGTGGGAGCACATCCCCGGCGTGCAGCCCCGGGTCATGTTCGACGAGTTCATGGAGTGCGAGGCCGCAGTGCAGGCCGATCCCCGGTTCCGGGCCGCCATCAAGAAGCGCGGCATCACCGACCCCAGCCTGGTGATGGTGGATCCCTGGTCGGCCGGCAACTATGGTTATGAGGACGAAGAAGGCCGCCGGCTGGTGCTGTGCCGCAATTTCGTCCGGTCCAGCCCGACGGACAACGGCTATGCCCGGCCCATCGAGGGCGTCACCGCCGTGGTGGACCTCAACACCATGGAGGTGGTGCGGGTGGACGACTACGGCGTGGTGCCGCTGCCGCCGGAGGCCGGCAACTACTCCGCTGAGTTCGTGGGAAAGTTCCGCGAAGACCTGAAGCCGCTGGAAATCACCCAGCCGGAAGGCCCCAGCTTCACGGTGGACGGATGGAGCGTCACCTGGCAGAAGTGGCATCTGCGCGTTGGGTTCACTCCCCGCGAGGGTCTGGTGATCCACACCGTTGGGTACGAGGATCGGGGCCGCGTCCGTCCCATCATGTACCGGGCCGCCCTATCCGACATGGTGGTGCCCTACGGCGACCCCAGCACGGACCACTACCGCAAGAACGCCTTTGACGCCGGCGAGTACGGCATCGGGTCGCTAACCAACTCCCTGACCCTGGGGTGCGATTGCCTGGGCGAGATTTACTACTTCGACGCGGTGATGAACACCGGCCGGGGCGAGCCGTTCACTATACCCAACGCCGTGTGCATGCACGAGGAGGACTATGGCATCCTGTGGAAGCACACCGACTGGCGCATCGGCCAGACCGAGGTGCGCCGCTCCCGCCGCCTGGTGGTGTCCAGCGTCGCCACCGTGGGCAACTACGAGTACGGGTTCTTCTGGTATTTCTACCAGGACGGCACCATCCAGATGGAGGTCAAGCTCACGGGCATCATCAACACCGCCGGAATTCCGGGAGGTGAAACGCCCAAGTACGGCACCATCGTCGCCCCGCAACTCAACGCCCACATCCACCAGCACTTCTTCAGCTTCCGGATGGATATGGACGTGGACGGCGAGGACAACACAGTCTATGAGGTCAACACGGTGGCCGAACCGCCGGGCTCCGACAATCCCCACGGCAACGCCTTCTATGCTGAGAAGACCACGCTGCGGACAGAGTGGGAGGCCCAGAGGGTGATTGACCCCATGAAAGGCCGCTACTGGCTGGTCTCCAATCCCGCCGTTGCCAACTTCCTGGGACAGCCCGTCAGCTACAAGTTGATGCCCGGTGAGAACATTCTGCCGTTCCACCAGCCGGACGCCAGCATCATCAAACGCGCCGGCTTCATGACCAAACACCTGTGGGTGACGCCGTTCCACCGGGACGAGATCGCCGCCACCGGTCCGTATCCCAACCAGCACCCGGGCGGCGCGGGTCTGCCCGAGTACACCAAGCATAACCGCAACGTTGAGAATACTGACGTGGTGCTGTGGTACACCCTGGGCTACCACCACGTGCCGAGGCCCGAAGATTGGCCCATCTCCCCGGTAGCCTACTGCGGTTTCAGCCTGAAACCCGTGGGCTTCTTCGACACCAACCCGGTGCTGGACGTCCCGCCCAGCGCGCACCACGACGGGGCCTGCCATCCTGATTGATTCGGCTATCCCTCAAAGTCTATTGCTAGCGAGTCGATAGTGGTGTCGAGCGCGTTGGCGAGACGGGCTGGTGCGCTCATAGAACCGGGCTTGATGCCGCGTTCGATTTCCGAGATGTAGCTGGCCGTAACGCCGCTGGCTTCAGCCAACTGGCGCAGAGTAAGCCCGCGATGACTGCGAAACGCAGACAGCGGGCTGTCGCCGCGTATCATTGCCAGCGCAATCGGATGTGGAATACGGCTGCCATCGTCGGCTTCCAAGGCAGCTATGTGTTCTTTCAGTTCGGCGTTGTGGGCTACCAGAGCATCGTACTCCGCTCGGCTGATGGTTATGGTTTCCTGGTTAGTCATAAGCCTCTCTCCGGCCTATTGTAGTCTATCCCTCTTTATCCCTCGTTGCTACAATACCGCCGCTTATTCCGCACTCTGGACGATGGATTTGACCAATGCCCACTCCCCACGACTACCACATAAACCTCCGCGGCCTGCCCTTCCACTACCGGGATTGGGGCGGCGATGGCCGGCCCGTCCTGCTGTTGCACGGGCTGGCGTCCACCTGCCACATCTGGGACCTGGTTGCGCCCCTGCTGGCCGCCGATTTTCGCGTCGTTGCGCTGGACCAGCGGGGGCATGGGCAGTCGGCGCAGGTGGACGATGGGTATGACTTCGCAACGGTGTTGGGCGATGCCGCGGCGTTCATCGAGCATTTGGACTGGGAACGCCCGATAGTTGCAGGGCACTCCTGGGGCGCTGACGTGGCGCTGGAACTGGCCGTGGCGAAACCCGAGTTGGCGAGCGGCCTGATCTTCGTGGATGGCGGCACCATCGACATTTCCAGCCGGCCCGGCTGGACGTCGGAGCAGGCGCGTGAGGAGATGGCCCCCCCGATCTTCACCGGGTTCACCCCGCAAATGATGCGGGAGCGCGTGGAATCCAGCGGGCGGTTCGGTCCCAACGCGCCCCCGGAAACCACCGAGGCTGTGCTGGCCAATTTCCACGTGCTGGACGACGGCACGATCCAGTCCAACCTGCGGCGGGAAAACCACCTCCGAATCATTGACGCGTTGTGGGCTCATAAGCCCGGCGATTTGTACCCGCGCCTGAAGTGCGCCACGCTGATGCTGCCGGCCCGACAGGCCACGCCCGACGCCATGGACCGGCGGTTCCGACGGGAAGAGTCGATAGCGCGCGCGGAATCTCTGCTGCCTCGTAGCAAGACGGTATGGCTGGAGGACAGCATCCACGACGTGCCGCTGCAACGTCCGGCGTTGGTGGCGGACACGATGCGAGAGTACATACAGGGCGGATTTTTCGACCGATCATCGTAGGCAGTCTGTTAGAATCCCCGCAACAGCCTGCCGGGAGGCAGACGCGATAAGGAGGCTCCACTATGACCACAGTAGGCTCCGGCAAATACACTTACGTTTTGGAACGAGACTGGGCGCAACTGCCCGAAGGGATGACCATGGGCAACGCCTCTGCGGTTGCCACCGATTCGCAAAACCAGGTGTACGTGTTCCAGCGCAAGGACCCGCCGGTGCTCATGTTCGGACCCCGCGGCAACTACCTCGGCTCCTGGGGCGTCCGCGCGATTGAAGAAGCTCACGGCATCTTCATCCAGGACGACATCGTGTACATGACCGACCGCAACGATTCGGTGTGCCTGATCTACACGTTGGACGGCAAGCCGTTGCAGGTGATTGGCGACCGGGGCGTTCACTCTGACACCGGCTGCGAGATTCCCGGCGAGGTTTGCCCGCGCTCGGCCGGGCCGTTCAACTATCCGACGGAACTGGTGCCGGCGCCCAACGGCGACCTGTACGTATCCGACGGATACCGCAACGCCCGGGTGCATCGTTTCTCCCGCGACGGGCAGTTGAAGCAGTCGTGGGGAGAGCCGGGCAAGGGCGGCCCTGGAGAATTCCATCTGCCCCACAGCATCGTGGCGCACGCCAACGGCAACCTGTACCTGTGCGACCGGGAGAACAACCGGATGCAGATATATTCGTCGGACGGTGAGTTCATCACGATGTGGGAGGACATGCGCCGACCGTTGGATATTTCGATCGACAGCGAGGGCGCGCTGGTCATCAGCGAGGGCGGAGCCAACGGGATGTCGCCGCGGGTCAGCATCATGGACCCGGACGGCAACGTTCTGGCGCGCTGGGACTCGGAATCCGCCCACGGCAGTTGGGTTGACGCGGAGGGCAACATCTACATGGCGCTGGGAGCGCAGGAGCGGGTGGACAAGTACGTGCGGCAGTAGGCCATACGATAGGAGTCGTGATCGGTCGTCCCTCGCTCAGATGGACGACCGATTTGTACGTCTGTTCTGAATGATGTACACTGTGACCATGAATCCGGTATGGTAAGGAGGTCGCTGAGATGAAGGAACGACAAAGTTTCTCGTTGCAATGGGACAAACTTGCCGCTGCAGTGGCATATCTGGCGGAACGTTCGCGAATGCCTCCGCGTTTTGGAGAAACCAAACTGCTCATATTGCTGTACTACGTTGATTGCGCCAATTACGTGCGCACTTTACAGCCGGTAACAGGCGCGACCTACGTTCGCGGTAAGCGCGCACCTTACCCGAAAGGCTGGCATTCGATACTTCAAGAGCTTGAAGATCGAGGGCTGATTCGGATCATCGAGAGAGAACGCAAAAGAGAATCCACACGCTATGTCGTCAAATCGATTACCGCGGTCAACACGGCCAAAGCGGACGCGGTGTCCGAACCAGAGCAGGCTCTCGTCGATGAGCAGTTGGCACGGTTCGCAGGTTTCGATGCCAACAAGATGCTGAAATACCTCAATAAGGAAATAGCTTGGCGGACAACAAAACCGGGCGATTCGATACCTTATGAACTATCCGGCATCAGAATTCCACCCCCGCCTACGGATGAAATGCGGGAGCGGGCGCGGCAGATAGCAGAAGAAATTAGTAAGAACGGTCGCCAGGTGTCGCGCGTCTTGGTAGAGCGTCGAGATGCCATATAGGGTTATCCGATTAGCGCAATTTGATGAGGGGGTGGCGGTCTGGAATAGCGTCGGGTGTGCTTCATCCGGAAGTTGATGAAATTCGACTACAAAGCCTGGTCACCTTCCTGTCGCTGGAACCTCGGCACTTCTCGCTACAATTTAGCGACGGTCCCGACAACTATTACCGTGTTGCTTTAATCGACGGCCCAATTCGAGTCGAAGTCTGGTATGAAGTCGTTGAAGACGATTTCACGGTGTACCTGTTTTCTCTCGAAGTGTGTGAGCAGGGTACGGCGGCGGGCTAATTCTGTGGTACAATAGCCCGCGCTCTAGGTGAGCCAACGGAAATGTGGCAAGTATGCCTAGCGAGCAATCTAGAATCCTGTGACGCTGACACAATGAAAGCATCCGAACTTGTTCCCATAGAAGCCAACGAAAACATTCCCGAATTCGGGCCGGGCGACACTGTGCGCGTGAACTTCCGTATCCGTGAGGGTAACCGGGAGCGCGTGCAGGCGTTTCAGGGCGTTTGCATCCGCCGCACCCACGGCAAGGGGCCGGCCGCCAACTTCACCGTGCGCCGCATCACGGCCGGCATCGGGATTGAGCGCGTGTTCCCCCTGCACTCGCCGCTGATTGAATCGCTGGAAGTGACCAGGCAGGGCAAAGTGCGTCGGGCCAGGTTGTATTACCTGCGCGGACGCCAGGGTCGCGCCGCCCGCATCAAGGAACGCACCACCTACCGCAGCCGGTAAATCCCGGAGGCGTATCGAGAACCGCCGCCCGTGTCCACCTGGCACGGTTGCGGCGGTTTCGCTTATTCTGGTGGTGTACGCGCTCCAGCGTGGTTGGGATTGAACCGTGAACTACGCAGACGTTGCCATCGACGCCGACTGGATCCCGGCCGGCAAGACTTTCTCCTACCGGGTCCCGCGCCATCTTCCGGTGGAGCCGGGCCAGTTGGTCTGGGTGCAATTCGGACGCAACTACGTGCAGGGCGTCGTGGTTCGTATGGCCGAACAGTCGCAGGTTTCGGAGGAGGAGACGCGGGACATCCTGCACCCGGTGGAACCGTCGCCGTTGATCGGATCCTTGGGTTTGGAGCTAGCGGAATGGATCGGCCAAACCTACTTGTGCTCGCCCTTTGAGGCTGTCGCGCCCCTGCTGCCGCCGGGTTTTCGCGCGCACCAGCAGTCGCGGCTAACCGCCGTGTCGGGAGCGGACGATGATGCCAGCCTGGCGACGTTTCGGGAACCGGTCCGTGAAGCCTGGCGTGAGCTGGCGGCGTCAGGAAAAGCCTGCGACGAGCCGGATTTTCTGAAACGCATCGAAACCAACCCCAATCGTCTCGACATCGCTCGCCGGGATTTGCGTCGCCTGGTTGACCGAGGAATGGTCAAAAAGGACGTAAGCCTGCCCCGTCCGCGCACGCATCGCTACCGCCGGACGCTGATCCCCGGTCATTACCAGGCCACCGACGACGATACGGTGGATGCAGTTCCAGCCCGCGCCCACCGCCAGGCCGACTTGCTGGCGGCGGTTCGGGAATCGCCGACTCCCTACGCCGCCACCGGCGTCGGCGCGGCAGCCGACGCGCTGCTGGGTCGTGGCCTGATCGCGGAGGAATGGCAGCGGGTAAAACCGAAGATACCGTCCGGCGCCACCCCGAACGTCCCGCCGCCGGCCTCACTGACTACGGCGCAGGCGGAAGCCTTGGCCCGCATCACGGCCACGTTGGATGACCCTGACGAGATCCCCCGCAGTTTGCTGCTGCACGGCGTCACCGGCAGCGGCAAGACGGAGGTGTATCTGCGGGCGATTGAACACGCCGTCGCCTCGGGCAAGCAGGCGATTTACCTGGTGCCGGAAATCGCGCTGACGCCTCAAACCGTGGGCTTTGTCAACGAGCGGTTCCCGGGACGCGCCGCCGTATTACATCATAGGCTCACTGAGCGTGAACGGTTCGACCAGTGGTGGAACATACGGGACGGATTGGCGGACGTTGTGGTCGGCCCCCGCAGCGCGCTGTTCGCGCCGGCGTTCAACCTCGGTCTCATCATCGTGGACGAGGAGCATGAGCCGGCCTACAAGCAGGAGGAGTTCCCGCCGTATTACCACGCCCGCGACGCCGCGCTGGCCCTGGCCCGCCGCTGCGGAGCGGTGGTCGTGATGGGATCCGCGACGCCTGATGTAACCACGTTCCACGACGCAGCACGGGGACGCCATCACCTGCTGCGCCTGCCGGATCGGGTGCCGGGTTCCGATGGAGCGCCGATACCATTGGCAGACGCCGGGATCGTCGATATGCGGCGAGAGTTGCGGGAGGGCAACCGCAGCGTATTCAGCCGCAGCCTGACCGATGCCCTGGATGCCACCATAGTGGCCGGCCAGCAGGCGATACTGTTCCTGAACCGGCGGGGCAGCGCCGCCTTCATGCAGTGCCGCGAGTGTGGCTGCGTGGTGACTTGTAGCCGCTGCTCGGTTGCCTACGCTTACCACCGTGAAACGAGCCGCCTGCTCTGCCACTACTGCAATCATTCCCGGAGGTTGCCGCGAGCGTGTCCCCAGTGTCGCGGCGGCCGCATCCGCGAGATGGGCGCCGGCACCGAGGCGGTGGAGGCTGAACTGCAACGCCGCTATCCCGGCGCGCGGATAGAACGCTGGGATTCCGACGTGGTACGCGACCCCGCCGAACTGGAACGCGCCATGAGTCGTCTGGCGAACGGCGAGGCGCAGATTCTGATCGGCACGCAGATGGTCGCTCGCGGCCTGGACTTGCCCAACGTAACGCTTTCTGCGGTGCTGCTGGCCGACCTGGGGCTGAACTTGCCCGACTTTCGGGCCGGGGAGCGGGCGTTCGCGCTGCTGTGCCAGGTCTGCGGACGTTCGGGACGGGGCAGCCAACCGGGCCGCGCCATCATCCAGACCTACCAGCCGGACCACTACGCCATCGCAGCGGCGGCGGCCCAGGATTACCAGACGTTCTACCAGACGGAGATCGAGGCGCGACGATTGCAGGGCAACCCGCCGTTCAGCCGGCTTGCCCAGATCATCTGCGCCGACTTGAGTGTCCGCGCGGTTCAGCAGACGCTGGAGGAATCGGCGGGCCGGCTGCAAAGCCGCATAGCGAGAGAAGGGCGCGGCGACGTTGAGGTCATCGGGCCGACCCCCTGCCAGCCCGAGCGCGTTCGGGGCCGCTATCGCTGGCGGTTGCTGCTGCGGGGCCGTCGCCTGTGGCAGTTTCTGGATGGCGAACCCATCCCGCGCAACTGCCGGGTGATAATTGACCCGGTGCGCCTGGATTGATGATGAAATCAGACTGCCAAAAGTACCAGGCTGCGGTAAGATTAGGTAGCGCCCAATGGCTTGATTCAGATGTGGAGGAAAACCATGAGCGCATTTGGTATGTCCTACGATGAACAGAAAAAACGCGGCGAGGAAATCTACAATGCCCAAATTCGGCATTTGATTTCTGATGCTGACGCACGAAAGTACGTGATGGTTGACGTGCTATCCGGCGACTATGAAATTGGCGAGGATTCCACCAAAACCGGCCTCGCTTTGCGTAAACGTCGCCCTGATGCCGTGATACACGGCATACGCAACCACGAAACTTACGTCGGTCGCTTGCGTAGCCCGCGCAATATCCGGTATGTAGGGGACAGACAATAATGCACTATGGTGTTGTTCGTGGAGGTCTGGAAGTACGTTTTGCCCTCAACTTGGTGACGCCTGATGATGATCGCGTTGAGGTGGATTTCGCCATTGATACGGGTTTTACCGAGGAGATGACCTTGCCGCCCGACATAATCGACGAGCTCAACCTGCCAACCTATCGGCAACTCACGCTCACCATGGCCGATGGAACTGTGTACGATGGCAGGACTTATGTGGGGCGCATAAGATGGCATGGTCGCACCAGAAGTATAGAAGTTATCAGCGTGGACGCCGACCCGCTGGTTGGAATGAGGCTGCTGTCAGGTTCCAACTTGAGCATTGACGCCGAATCTGACGGGGCAGTTACTATTACTGAGTTGCCCGCCCGTTAGCAGCTATCCGATAGCGTGGGCGCACAGCAAGCATGAAACTCTACACTGGGGGCAAAATGGACCCGATTTACGCGGTGGCAGAACGGCTTGGCCTTGACCAGGAACACCTTATCCCCTTCGGGCGCTACAAGGCCAAGATCGGCCTGGACGCCATCAAACCCGACGCGCCGCAAGGCAAACTGGTGGTGGTCACCGGCATTACGCCCACCCCCGCCGGCGAAGGCAAGACCACCACGTCCATCGGATTGACCGACGGACTGGGGAGGCTGGGCTACAAGCCAGTGGTCAACCTGCGCGAACCCGCGCTGGGCCCCATTTTTGGCATCAAGGGCGGCGGGACCGGTGGCGGCAAGGCCCGCATTGTCCCCGAGGACGAGATCAACATCCATTTCACCGGCGACGCTCATGCGGTCGGTTCCACCCACAACCTGTTGGCCGCATTGGTGGAGAACGCCGTCTATCGCAACAACGCCAACGACATGGCTCCCGAAGGCGTAACCTGGTCGCGCGTGACCGACGCCTCCGACCGGGCGTTACGCCAGATTACTGCCGGCCTCGGCGGCAGCGCCAACAGCCCCTTGCGGGAAACGCGGTTCGATTTCATCACCGCGTCGGAGATCATGGCGATCCTGGCGTTGACGACCGACCTGGATGACCTGCGAGCGCGCCTCTCCCGCATGGTAGTAGGCACCAACCGCAGCGGCGGGCCGGTGTCGGTGGGCGACCTGGGGTTTGAAGGCTCACTGATGGCCGTGATGCGACACACCATCATGCCCAACCTGGTGCAGACTATGGAGGGCCAGCCGGCCATCGTCCACGCCGGGCCTTTCGGAAACATCGCCCATGGCTGTAGTTCCATCATCGCCGACCGGCTGTCCATGGGCTACGCCGACCACATCATCACCGAGGCGGGATTCGGTTCCGACCTGGGATTCGAGAAGTTCATGCACATCAAGACGCGCCAGAGCGGCCTGCCGGTGAGCGCGGCGGTGCTGGTATCGTCGGTACGCGCGATGCGTTGGCACGGCGGCGCGACCCGGCGACAACTGGGTGAGCCCAACCTGGACGCTATGAAAGCCGGCGCGGCCAACATGGTCCACCATATCAACAACGTGCGGGCCTTCGGGTTGCCGTGCGTAGTGGCGCTGAACCGTTTCCCCGGCGACAGCGCCGAAGAATTGCAAGCGGCCGCTGAAATCGCCACCAATGCCGGCGCCTACGCGACGGCGGAATACGTCGGCTTCACCGACGGCGGCGAGGGTGGCATGGCCCTGGCCGAGGCGGTCGCCCGCGCGACTGCCGACCCGGACGCCGCGCCGGACCGGATTGATTACGCCTACGAGCTGGACGGAACCATCGAAGAGAAAACCCTGGCGTTGGCAAAGCGCGTGTACGGCGCGGAATCCGTAACCTGGTCGGCGGAGGCCCGGCGTCGGGCGCGGTTCTTCACCGAACAGGGCTGGGGCAACCTGCCCATCTGCATGGCCAAGACGCACCTGTCCGTGTCCCACGACCCCACGCTGCGGGGCAGCCCGTCGGGATACACGTTCCCGATCTCGGACCTCCGCGCGTCCGTGGGCGCGGGGTTCCTCTACGCGCTGGCCGGCCGCATCGAAACGCTGCCGGGCCTACCGACGCGCCCGCGGGCGATGGATATGGATGTGACCCCGGACGGCGAGATAACCGGACTGTAGGGTAATTGTCCTCCGACAGGCTCAGGATGAGCGGAAAGGTCAGACTGCGACCGCGCTTTACACCGTTCGCGGCGCAAGCCTATAATTGCCCACACGCCGTTACGAATTTCGCAACAGCGACGGCTCTCGTCTTCTCAATATCAAGGTGCTGCTGTGGCCATACTGGAAGTACGCAAATTTCCCGACCCGATCCTCCGCCAGCGGGCCGTCAAAGTCACCCGGTTCGACGCCAGGCTGGCGAAGTTGGCCGCCGACATGGTTGAAACCATGGCAGCCGAGCGAGGCGTCGGGCTGGCCGCCAACCAGGTTGGTGTGCTGCAACGCCTCTGCGTGGTCAAGCCCGAAGACTGGGAAGAGCCTCTGATACTGGTCAACCCCGAAATCATTCGTCGGGAAGGACAGCGTGAAGTCGAAGAGGGCTGTCTCAGCCTGCCTGGCTATCGGGGCATGGTCAACCGCTCGGTGCGGATTCGTGTGCGCTACCAGGACCTGGCCGGCAAGCAACTGCGTCTGAAAGCCGACTGCGTCCTCGCGCAGGCCATCGAGCACGAGACCGACCACCTCAACGGCATCCTCTACATCGACCACCTGATAGCCCATGACCAGTTTTTCCGCATCCACGTCAACGAAGAGGGCGATGTTGAGTACATCCCCACCGGCGAGCCGGATGCTGCGGAACTGGAAAACGCCGCCCGTCGCATGAACCACGCGCCGCCGGTTCCTCAGTTCGACCCCACCAATGGCCGGCCGGTTTCCCCGCAGAACGAAGACGCCACCGCCGCTGACTGATATGGATGCTGACGGCCTGCTCACCCGGCTGGGCGGGTTCTTCGCTGCCCGAGGCGACGCGGACGTTTGGGTGGTCGGCGGGGCCGTCCGCGACGCCATACGAGGGCGTGAAGTCCACGACATCGACCTGGTGGTGGCCGGGGACGCGCAACCCGCTGGGATCGCGGTTGCCGATTTCCTCGGTGGAACTCCGGTGCCGGTGGAGGCGTGGAACATCACGCGGGTTGCGTTGCCGGCTGCAACGGAAGGGGCGGCGCCGTTCATCATCGACGTAGGCGGCTACCACGGCGCTTTGGAGGAAAACCTGCGCTCCCGCGATTTCACCGTGGACGCCATGGCGGTTCCCCTGCGCTACTGGGACACCGACGAGCGATTTGACGCTATCGTGGATCCGCTGAACGGGAAAGCCGATCTAGTTCGGGGGGTTTTGCGGGCCACCGGCAGCGACGTGTTTCAGGACGATCCGGGCCGTATGCTGCGCGGCGTCCGGCTGGCCAATCGGCTCAGTTTCCGCATGGAGCCTGACACCGCCCGCGCCATCCGCCGGGACGCGCCCCTACTGCATCGCGTATCCGGGGAGCGTGTGCGCGACGAGTTCATGGCTATCCTGGCGACCGACGACGCCAGGGTGCAGCTCGAAGTCCTGGATCGTCTCGACCTGCTCTGCCGCGTAATACCGGAGCTGGAAGCCGCCCGCAACTGCGAGCAGCCCCGCGCCCATCACTATTGGGACGTTTGGGGCCACCTGCTGCACTGTGTCGAATACGCCGAAGCGGTCACGGCAGGGCATCGCAACAACGCCATCTACACGATGGCCCCGTGGACCGCGGCCGAAGATGCATACTTCGGGGAAATAATCGGCGACGGCCACACCCGCCGCACCGTGCTCAAGCTGGCGGCCCTGCTCCACGACATCGCTAAACCGCAGACCAAGGGGCCGGATGAAAACGGACGCATCCGTTTCCTGGGGCACAGTGAGCAGGGAGCGGATATTGTGCGCAGCCGCTTGCCGGCCCTGCGCATGGCTCGGCGTACTACCGATTTGGTATCGACGATGGTGTTGCACCACCTGCGGCCCAGCCAGCTCCGCGAAAAGGACAAAATGCCGTCGCGCCGCGCCATCTACCGATACTACCGGGACGTGGGAGACGCGGCAGTGGACACGCTGTACCTGGCGATGGCCGATTTCCTCGCGGCGCGCGGTCCGGAATTGTCGCCGGAGCGTTGGAATAACTATGCTAGAATGATTGCTACCGTTCTTGAAGCGGGCGCCGCGCCTCCGGCCCTGGAGGAAGGCCCCCGCGCATTAGTCAACGGCAACGATTTGATGAATACATTGGACCTACCGCCGGGCCCTCGCATTGGCGCGCTGCTGGAGCGGCTGCGCGAAGCCGAGGCGGTGGGTGAAATTACCGACCGGGACGACGCCCTGGCCCTGGCCGTGCGCCTGCTGGCCAATAACGAACTTGAGGTTTAGTTACGCAATATGCGACGCCGCACCATTCTGTTGACCGTCCTGATATTGGTCGTCCTGGGCATTTCATTCGTTTCCCTGGCCCTGCCCGAAATCCACATTGCAATACCTGGGTTGCCCCGTCTGGACCGCGCCGAAACCGGCCCTCTGGGTCTCAAACTGGGCCTCGACCTGCAAGGTGGCGCTCACTTGGTGTACCAGGCGCAGACCGGCACCACTCTGGCGGTGACCTTCCCTGACGATGTCGAGGTGGACGTCGAAGCGGTTCAGGAGGCGCTCGCCGGCGCCGATTACCAAGCCACCGTGAGCCAGATTGCCGGAGGACCGTCCTTTGAGATCGACGGGCCGTACCTGAGCCCCGACCTGCGTGAGGTAGTGCGTCTGGCATTGGTCGATAATATCGGAGAACCGACGGAGTTTGTGAACAGCGACCTGCCCCCGCCGACCTCGGACCAGATGGACGGCGTGCTCGACATAATCAGCCGGCGCGTCAATCTTTATGGTACCGAGGAGCCCATCGTGCAGCGGTTCGGCGATGACCGCATTATCGTGCAACTGCCCGGCGCCAGCGGGTCGGTAATCACCGTCCGTTTCTCCGACGCCGCCGATACTGGGAAGCTTGATAGCGTAGTCAGCGGCCGGGGATACGGCGCTACCGAGGTCGTCGTCAGGGACAACAATGAATATCGGGTCACCACCGAGAACACCCTGAGCATCGACCAGCGCCGGCAATTGGAAGCCATACTGGAGGCCGAAGTGGGGCCGGTGGAGAATTACCAGGTCACCGGCGGCATTGAGGATGCCAGGCGGTTGATTGGCGAGACCGCTCAGTTGGAGTTTTTGAGGCGTGAATGTCCCGGCCCCGTAAGGGCTTCACCGTGCCTGCCTCCATATACTGACAGCAGTATCGGGTTGACTGGCGACGACCTGGTGGACGCTTACGCCAACATGGACTCGGTCACCGGTGAGTGGGTGGTCAACATCCAGTTTGACGACCGGGGAGCGGAGATCTTCAGCCAGATGACTCAGGAGATCAACGTGCAGTCCAATCCGGACTCGAACGAGGTGATCGCGGTAATTCTGGATAACCAGCAATTGATCGCGCCGGTGGCCCGCGCCCATATCCGCGACGGGCGCAGCCAGATTTCCGGCAATTTTAATCGCGAAAGCGCGCGCACTTTGGCTATTCAGTTGAAATCCGGCAGCCTCCCGGTACCTCTTACCCTGATTCAGGAGTCGGATGTGGACGCGCTCCGAGGCTCCGAATCGTTGGAGCGCAGCCTGATGGCCGGGCTGGTGGGCCTGGGCCTGGTGCTCGTTTTCATCATCGCCTACTACCGGGCGGCGGGCGTTGTTGCTGCCATTGCGCTCGTCTGCTACTCGGTGGTAACGCTGGCGATTTTCAAGCTGGTGCCCATCACGCTGACGTTGCCCCATATCGGCGGCTTCATCCTGTCCATCGGTCTCGCCGTGGACGCCAATATCCTCATATTCGAGCGCATCAAAGAGGAAATACGCCTGGGTCGCAGCCTGGCCTCGGCGATGGACGTGGGGTTCAACCGAGCTTGGCCCGCCATCAGGGACGGCAACGTCAGTACGCTGATCACTTGCGTCGTGCTGTTGTGGTTTGGCAACCGCCTGGGCGGCGGGCTGATCAACGGGTTCGCGTTGACCCTGCTGGTCGGCGTGCTGGTGAGCATGTTTACCGCGGTGCTGGTGAGCCGCAATCTGTTGCAGGCTTTCCAGGCCATGGGGCTGGGACGTATGGCGAACCTGTTCACGCCCGAGAAGATTCAACCCCGCGCTTCGGGACAACGACCCCGGTCAGCTCCCTAACCCTGTCCAAAAAGAGGCCGTTAGCAAATGTTCAACATAGTTGGCAAGCGGGGCTGGTACTTCCTCATTTCCGCTCTGATAATCATTCCCGGTATGCTGTCCATGATCGCCCCACCGGGTTGGGCCAGCGGCGGCTCCGGACTGAAACCCGGCATCGACTTCACCAGCGGTTCGGTGCTCGACATCACCTTTGAGGAGCCGGTCCAACCGGAAGACGTGCGGAGCGTGCTGTCCCGCATGGGACACCCCGGCGCGCTGGTGCAAGCGGTGGGCAGCGATTCCGTGCTGATCCGCACCCGCGTGCTGGAAGAATCGACCGGCGGGCAGGTATCAGAACGGCAGGTCATTCAGGACGCCCTGGAGGAGTCTATCGCCCCCATCGCCGGGTCGCGCGTGGACACGGTGTCGCCAATCATCGCGCAGGAGACGGTGCGCAACACGTTCCTGGCCTTGCTGGTGGCGTCGGTGTTCATCCTGGGATACATCTGGTACGCCTTCCGGCGGGTGCCGCGGGCGTACCGCTATGGCATCGCCGCAGTTGTTACCCTGGCGCACGACACCCTGATCGTGTTGGGAGTGTTTTCCATCCTGGGCCGCGTGTTGGGCATGGAGGTCAACTCCATGTTCATCGTCGGCATCCTCACCGTGGCGGGCTACTCGGTGAACGACACCATCGTGGTGTTCGACCGCATCCGCGAAAACGCGATCCGAGTGCCGGACCGCCGGCTGGAAGACACCGTGAACCTCAGCATCATCGAGAGCGTGGGCCGCTCCATCAACACCAGCTTTACCACGCTGTTGGTGTTGCTGGCCATGCTGCTGATCGGCGGCGATTCCATCAGGGAGTTGCTGCTGGTGGTGGCTATCGGTGTGGTAGTCGGAACCTACAGCTCCATCTTCATCGCCGCGCAGTTCATCGTCATCTGGGAACGGCGCGAGTTCGGGCGCGTCTTCACGCTGGGCCGGCGCGAGGCGGCGGCGTAAGCGCCATTCGCCCCAGCGAATACAATCTCGGCTCGGTTAGCGCCGGGTTCGGCTTTACCACCTGCGCGCTGTGGACGGATGGGGTGGTGTTTGCTGCTCGTGAGTATCTGGCGGCCCGGCTGGTTGTAAAATAAGCGTGTCAGAATGACCGGCAGAGCTGGGCAGGGAGAACGCGATACTATGGCTACTAATGAGATAACCACTGCCGAGCTGATTGAAAAGGTTAATCGGGAACGGCGTGAAAATCCGCCGCAAATGCCCTCGGCGGAGGCCCGGATGGAAAAGGCCAAGCGTGCCTTGCGCCGGCATCAGAAGAACGGTCCGGCTCTGTTGCTGGATGCTGTGGACTACCGCCTCCAACAGGTTGACCCTGACAGCGACCCGTGGACTGTCATCAAGCGCATGGCGAAAACCCACAATAACCCAGCCTACGAATCGGCCTACCTGGGCGTGAAATCGCTACAGGAAGACGCAAAACGTGACGGACGTTACCATCAAGAGGACTGGGAACTGAGCTGTGAGATAGCCGAAATAATCCTGTACATGCTGGAACGTGATTGTGCCTGACATCTTGCCAGGGACGTATTGCGCCTACGCGGAATCGCGATTGCGTGAAGCGGGCGAACGTTGTCAAAGAGCTATCGCAGCAGGGTACGTATCGAACTTGGGGGAGTTGGCCAAGGTAGCATCGCTGATTTGGGACGGTGCATTGGACATTCTATCGGCACTGGCAACGCTGGACGGCGAGCATATGACGGGTAGGTCATCCGACTTGCATCAATACGCAAGGCATAATTTACCGCCGGACACTATGACGTATTGGCGACACTTGGTCCGGTTGCACAATTTCCAACATAAACCCAATCACCCTGAATCCTCGTTTCGGCAATCTTGCCACTACGTTGGCGTTTTTCTGGAGTTGCTCAACGGCAGGCTGCCGTCATCCTTGCGGTTCCCAGGAGACTGTTGGGAATGGCTGGCGGCGGTCTAGGGAATCAAAACCACCCGCCCCAGCGCGCGTCGTTCCGACACCAGGCGCCATGCCTCCATTGCCCCCTCTGCCGTCAGCGGCAGCGTCTGCGATACCACCGGGCGCAGTTGTCCCGATGCCGCCAGGTTCACCGCCTGTTGCAACAGCACCAACGATACTCCCGATACCCCGAGTATTTGAGCGTCCCGGAAGATAACCTCCGCCAGGCGCAGGTGAGCGGCTTCGCCGGACACGTCGCCGAGTAATGCCAGCCTCCCGTACTGGCCCAGGCAGCGCAGCGTCGCCGGCCACAGCGGCGAGCCAACGGTGTCGATTACGACGTCCGCGCCGGCGTCGTCGGTCAAAGCCATGACCACCTCGGCGAATTCCAGGCTCTCGCTGGCGTCAATCACCACGAACGCGCCCAATGATTCCAGCGCGGCCGCCTTCTCCGGTGATGTGGTAATGGCGACCACCTGCGCGCCCCGCATGGCGGCCAGCTGCACGGCGTGGACTCCCAACCCGCCGCCGGCTCCGGTGACCACTACAGCCTCGCCGGACGTCACGCCGGCAGACTCCACGCCGTTCAGGGCTACGCCAACCGGGCACGCCAGCAACGCCGCCTCCTCGTCGGGTATGCCGCCCGGCGCCGGAACCAGCGCCGAGGCCGGCAGCGCCACGTATTCCGCGAAACCGCCGTCCCGCCCGTGTCCGATACCGTCCCCGACCGTGCAGCGGTGTTCCCGGCCGGCGCGACAGCGGGCGCATTGGCCGCAGGCGGCGGTCAGCAGGCTCACCACGCGGTCTCCGACCTGCACACTCGCAACGTCCTGCGACGCTGCCACCACCGTGCCCGCGATTTCGTGGCCCAGCGTAATCCTCTCAGCGACGCCCCGGCGCAGCGTCCCGCTCATCACCAGCAGGTCGTGATGGCAGAATCCACAGGCATTCACCCGCAGCAGGACTTCGCCGGGGCCGGGTGTAGGTACAGGACGGCGAACCATCGCCAACTCCGGCGGCCTGCCGGGTTTCACCACCGACATCGCTGCCATGGTATCGGGAATACTTGAAAGCGGCATAACTGCAATAGTACCGACAACCGCCTGATTCTGCGATACTGCTATCACTTATTCATCCCGTCCATTCAAATACCTGCCGTCATTCCCGCGAAAGCGGGAATCCAGAAAACTTGAGGGGATCAACATGATTATCGGCGCTCACGTTTCCGCGGCCGGCGGCATCGGCAACGCCGTTGACCGCGCCGCCGCCATCGGCGCGGAAGCCGTCCAGATTTTCGGCTCGTCCACCCGCTCGTGGCGTTTCAAGCCGTTGACCGACGCCCAGGCGGAGAATTTCCGGGAGAAGAACGCGGCGGCCGGCCTGGCTCCGCCGTTCCTGCACGCTATCTATCTCATCAACCTGGGCAACTCCAACCCCGACAACGTGGAAAAGTCCGTAACATCACTGGTTCAATACATGAATCTGGCCGACCAGATCGGTGCCGGCGGCGTGATATTCCACCCCGGTAGCCACGGCGGGGCCGGCTATGAAGGCGTCTTCCCCCAGGTGGTGGAGGCCATCAACCGCGTGCTGGATCAAACGCCCGAAGGCCCGATACTGTGCCTGGAGAACATGGCCGGCATGGGCCAGCACATTGGCGCCAAGTTCAATGAGCTGGGCGAGGTGCTGCGCGCGGTGGACAGCCCGCGCCTGGGCATCTGCCTGGACACCCAGCACGCCTTTGCCGCCGGATACGACCTGACCAACCCCGAGGGCGTCGCCGACATGATCGACGAGTTCGACCGAGACATTGGGCTGGACCGGCTGACGGCAGTACACGCCAACGACTCCAAGCGGCCGTGCGGCTCCGGCGTTGACCGCCACGACAACATCGGCGAGGGCCTGATCGGCGAGGAGGGCTTCGCCAACATCATGTCGCACCCGGCCTTTGCCGACGTCCCGTTCTTCCTGGAAGTGCCCGGCTACGACAAGGACAACCGCGGCCCCGATAAGCCCAACGTGGATATCCTGAAGGCGATCCGGGAGCGCGTGAGCGCCGGCGGCTGACGCCTAGCCGGCGACCAATGCAACAAGCAAAGGCAATCCAATGGCGTAGAGCGCCAACAACAACTGCATTATCAGCATCCCCCAAACTCCGGCGCCCACGTCGTCCAGCATGATGCCCCAGCCGCCGGGCAGCCGTTCCAGCCTGCGGCACGGCCAGGGCTTCAGCACGTCAAACGCCCGGAACACCAGGAACGCTGTTGCCAGCCATACCGGGGAGTGGAATGGTATCAGCAGGCAGGTCAGCCACATTCCCACGAACTCATCCCACGTCGCGCTGCCGGGATCCGGGTTTTCCGGCGTTGACATTCGCCCGGTGGCCCAGACGCCGACCACCAGCCCCAGGACGGACATTGCGGCAAGGATGATCGTTCGTTCCCAACCGCCCGGCATACCGGGCATGGCGAAGGACAGCAGGTAAAGAATTACCGCTGCTGCCAGCGATCCTACCGAACCCGGCGCCAGCGGCGATAGCCCGCATCCGAAACCCGACCCGATGAACCACGCGATTCGGTCGGGCCAGGAATCGCCCGGCATTTCAGCCATAACCGAGCCGTTCCAGATCCTGTTCGCCGAGGCCGAGGTAATGCCCAATCTCATGGAGCAGCGTAACGCGAATCTCCTCCACCACTGCGTCGTAAGAATCGCAAACCTCCAGGATGGGGCGACGGTAGATGTAGATACAGTCCGGCAGTGCCGGTTCGCCGCCGTAGCGGTCAATCAACGGGATGCCAACATAGAGGCCAAGCAAGGATGACTGGCTGCCATGGCGATCAACGAGGGGCGTTCCCACGTACAGACTTTGCGGGCTTGCATCTCCGGCGTCCGGGTCAAAGGCCCCCTCCGATTCCGGCCCGGGCCAGTCCTCCACCACGATGTCAATGTTGCCCTCGTCCAGCGCGGCCCGAGCCGCCTGGGGCAACTGTTCGTAAGCAGACAACACGTGCTGCTCAAATTCCTCGCGCGACATTCGCATGGCGATAAACCTTCTGCGCGTATGCATTTGTTCCTAACTGTCATTGCGAGGCGCAAAGCGCCGTGGCAATCTCGCTACCGTAAGGTCTATCACAGGTCCGACGAGATTGCCGCGCTGCGCTCGCAATGACAAATTCGGTACTCGTAAAGTCTATTTCTTCTTCCTAACCGAAAAAAGCGTCGAGCGCGCGCCGTTCAAGCCGCTGCATCTCTTCGCGCTCCCCGTCATCGTAATGGTCGTGCCCCATGAGGTGCAACGCGCCGTGAACCAGGAGCAGAGCCAGCTCCCGGCACAGGGGAACCCCCTGCTCTGCCGCCTGCCGCGCCGCCTGGGGCAGCGACACCACGATGTCGCCCAGCGGCGGCGGCTCGTCGTCCGGGATGGGAAAGTGTGCAGGGGTGTCACCCTCACCCCAACCCTCTTCCATCAAGGGAGAGGGAGTATCAGTTCCCTCCCAATGCCCGCCGTGTTCAGCCGAGAACGACAGCACGTCGGTGGTCTCGTCCAGGCCGCGATACTCCCGGTTCAGCTCCCGAACCGCCGCGTCGTCGGTAATCAGCAAGCTCACCTGCCCCGCCGAGTCGGGTTCCAGTACCTGTGCCAGACCGGAACGAATCGCGGCGGCCATCCATTCCGGGCCGGGTAGATCGCTGCAATCGTCGGGCAGATCAATCTGCACGGATATGCCAACGTTGGGAAGTGGAAGGTTCATCATTTCGATCCGTAAAAACTCCATCGGAATATTACCAAATAAAAGCGGCAACGCCCCCGTGATACAATTGCTTTTGTGGACCGGCAATCCTCGCCGGCCGGGTTGGCTCCTCCGTGAGCGGCGCCCCGGACGGCCAAATCAGCCCATGTGAGACCCTACGATGAGCGACGAACAGTACAGCCCCCTCCCCGAATCCGAAGGCGACTCGTGGGCCGATTTCGCCCTGCCCGAAGAGGGTGTCGCCGACCTCACGGACCGGCTGACCGAATTTTTGCCGGAGCAGGACGAGAACGACCCTCCCTTGATCATCGGTCAGGTTCTGGACGATTTCATCGACCAGTCCGGGGCCATGCCCGAAAACGTCCGCGAGGATGACGCCCACGCGCTGATCTGCCAGATGCAGATGGCCGTCACCCTGGCCTACCAACTGGGACGCCTGGAAGCTCGCTCGCCCGACATGGTGCGGCGCTTCATTCAGGAAGCCATCCAGAAATGGGAGGCCCGGCCCCTGCCCGACTCGCTGGACTTTGTAGAGGCGGACTTCCGCAAGCCCAAGGAGTTGGTGCTGCCCCGCCTGCGCCGCTGGTGGCAGGAAAACCTCACCGCCGAGGACTACTACTGGGACGAGGACTAATTCCAATGACTACCGCGATTTACGATCTCGCTCTCACCGGGGGCAACCTGCTGGACCCGGCCCAGGGCATCAACAACGAACGCCGGGACATTGCCTTCAAAGACGGCAAGGTCGCCGCCGTCGCAGACAGCATTGACCCGGCCAGCGCGATCCAGACCGTTGACGTGTCCGGAAAGCTGGTTACGCCCGGCCTCATCGACCTGCATGGTCACTTCTACCACGGCGGCAGCGGCAGCGCGGTGCATGCCGACCAGACTTGCCTCGGCAGCGGCGTCACCACTGGCGTTGATGCCGGCAGTGCGGGATTTCTCAACTACGGCGCCATGCGCGACTACGTTTTTCCCGCGCACCGCACCCGGCTGATCGCTTTCCTGCACATTGGAGCCGTCGGGTTGGCCGCCAACCGCGTCCTCGGCGGCGGCCTCCACGACATGCGCGTCATCGACGTGGGACAGACGGTGCAGGCTATCAAGGAAAACCCCGGCTTCATCTTCGGTGTGAAGGTGCGGATGCACTATGACGCGGTGGCCCGCTGGAACGCCCACGAGGCCATGGCCCGGGCCAAAGAGGCTGCTACCGAAGCCGGCGTCCGCCTCATGGTTCACGTCAGCGGCACGCCGATCCCCCTGCCCGACGTTCTGGAGCACCTTGGCCCCGGCGACATCTCCACCCACGCCTTCAACGGCCTGCCCGAGAACATCCTGGACAACGCCGGCGAGATTCGCCCCGAAGTCCGCGCCGCCGCCGACCGGGGCGTCGTCATGGACGTGGCCCACGCCGGCGTCCACTGCGACGTTGAAGTGGTCAAGGCCGCCATGGACCAGGGTCTGCTTCCAGACACCATCAGCACCGACATTCACATTGCGCCCCCCGGCCGTATCGTCTATCTGATGAACGACCTGGTGAGCAAGTTCCACGCCATGGGAATGCCCTTGGCCGACGCCATCACCGCCAGCACCAGCCGGCCCGCGCAGGTGCTGGGATTGCAGGACAGCATCGGCTCGCTGGCCGTGGGGATGGAGGGCGACGCCGCCGTGTGGGAGCAGCGCCAGGGCCGGTTCGTCTGGCACGACATGGCCGGGCACAACGTGGACGGCTCCCTGCGCCTGGACACCTTCGCCACGGTGAAGGGCGGCATGATGGCGTGGCTGGAGGGCCGGCTCACCGAAATGGGGAACTGCTGACGGTTAACTAAATGGTGGAGGACGACCGGCGAAATCTCGGTGAAGAGGCCGGCTGGGGTTCCATTTTCGGGTTGCCGATACCTATCCGGCGATTGCGATGGCATTTCTGGGTTTTCGGCGCCAGCGTAACCACGATGACCGCTCTCAACATCGCGGCCCGCTTGGCCGCCGTCCCGCCGCTGCGGTGGTATCAAGTACCGCCGGCGATTACTGCGGACATCATCCCCACCGTGATATTCTGCGGGGTGTTCAGCCCGATTTCTGTGGAGGCAGTAGCGATGGTAATTGCAGCATATTACACCCGCAACCAGCGCCTGAAGGCGCGTGAGGAGCGCCGTAAGGCACGTGAAGAAGCACGCGAGGAGGGTCGTGAGGAGGGCCGCGAGGAGGGCCGTGAAGAATCAAACGCCGCGTGGCGTGAGTGGCTTCAGAGGATGCAGGCAGCCCAAGCGGTTGGAGAACCCTTCAACGAACCGGCGCCAGATTCCAACCATGCCTGAAGCATGGCCAGACGACACCCGCATGTTGGCTAGTTATCCTCCGGCTCATCCGCCCGGTTCGCCACCGGCAGCAGCAGGAAGACCACCGCGGACACGGCGAACAGTGCTGCGATGAAGTACACCGCGGCCGGGAACCCGCCCCATTCGTAAAGCGCGCCGGCGATCACGGACGACGTCGCGGCCATCAGGAACGCGGCGAACGCCACCACGCCCAACCCGGTGGAGGCCACTTCCCGGCCCACCACGTCGAAGATCGTCGCGGTCAGAATCGGCTGGTCGGGGTAAAGGAACAGGCCCAGCAGCGCGATGGTGACCGTGAGCATGATGCCGCCGTCAAATACCACCAACCCCAGCGCCATGATGCAAGACCACACCAACCCCGGCACCAGCACCGTTTTACGTCCGAACCGGTCGGACAGGTAGCCGGCCCCGGTTTTGGCGACCAGGCCCACCGCGATCAGCAGGCCGATGTGGAAGCCCCGGTTCCACTCGCTCAATCCCAGGTCGTTGTCCAGGTAGAGCGGCAGGATCGTGACCAGTCCCACCAGGGCCATGGACCGGAACCCTCGCACCGACATCAGCCCCCAGAGCGCCGGATTTCTGAGCAACTGCTTCGTCGCCGCCACCCGGCTGGCCATATCCGCGCCGGATTGCTCCGCTTCGGTCATCCGGCCGATGTTGCGGAACGCCCACAGAGCTAGTACGCCCAGGATCAACGGCACCGCAGCATACAGGCTGAGCAAATTCTGCCACGTGAGAAACAGCAACAACGCTCCGGTTACAACGGGCCCCGCCACGTCGCCAATGCTGCCGCCAACGCCGTGAATCGACAACGCCATGCCCCGCCGCTGGGCGAAGTGATACGAAAGGGACGACGATGCCGGCAGGTGCCAGATGGAATGGGACGCCGCCACCGCTGCGATTCCGATGAGCAGCAGGATGTAAACGGGCGAAACGCCGATGACCAGCGATCCCAGGGCGCAAATGGCCAAACACGCCGCCAGCAGCAACCCCCAGTAGCGTCGCACGATGTCCACCGCCACGCCGCCGGGCAGCGCGACGATGCCGGCCGCGACCTCCCGCGCCGACAGCAGCCCGCCCACGCCGACCGCCGACAGGCCGAACGCGGCCTGGATCTCGGGCAGCACCACGATGAAGCTCTGCACTATCCAGTGAAACACCACGTGCCCCGAGGCCAGCCCGGGCATGATGGTTCTTCCCCCCAGGGGTAGATGCGAACGGTCATCCTGTGGTTTCGCTTGGACCTCTTGCATAACCCTCACCTTTACGGAATGTCCGTCCCGGCAGCCGTATCAGCGTGGCTGATTCCCGGGTGGAGGCGCCTCTTTGTTGGCGAGCATTGTAGGCTCCCGCATCGGGTACGGCAAACCAGGAGGAGAGAGTTTGCACATGAGTGCCACCGGAAACCCAACGCGGCCCACGCGCCGCGTATTGTGCGGATTTGGGAGGTGTGCTAACCTGTATTCATAGTTGGCATCCTGAAGTTGCCAATGTTGTATGCGCGGCGAGCATAGCCAAGTGGTCGAAGGCGCCTGTCTGTGGCACAGGAGATCACGGGTTCGAATCCCGTTGCTCGCCCCACCATCCAAACCTTTAGACGCGCCAGACCGTGCGCCTGTAGCTCAATGGATAGAGCACTGGGCTTCGGACCCAGGGGTTGCGGGTTCGAGTCCTGCCAGGCGCGCCACCGAAAATAACGCCGACGGTGAAAAAGCCGTCGGCGTTTTGATAGTCGAGCGTCGGGAACTCGTTACTGGGTCGGTCTGGCGTCCATGGTGATGCTGACCGTGGTTTCAACGCCATCACGGAGCACGGTGAACGCCGCAGTATCTCCCGGTCGGGTGTGTTCCACGACGTATGCCAGCAGGTCGTCCATGCTGCGGATGGCCGTACCGTCGATGTCAATGATTACGTCGCCGCCGACGGGGAACTCCGTGCCATTGATGACGGCGAGACGGTCCGACGCCCTCAGTCCGCCCCGGCTGGCTGCGCTGTCGGTTCCAACGGCCAGAACCAGCGCTCCCCTGGTTTCGGGCGGAAGGTCCATGGCGGTCGCGATATCCGGTCTGACCGACGTGCCCCGGATGCCGATGTACGGGTACTCGTAGCGTCCTTCGGAGATCAACGCGGGCACCACCAACTTGGCCAGGTTGACGGGTATAGCCAGGCCGACGCCGGAGAAAGCGCCGGTCTGGCTGATTATCTGGGCGTTGATCCCGACCAGTTCGCCCTTGCGGTTCAGCAGCGGGCCGCCGGAGTTGCCGGGGTTGGTGGCGGCGTCGTGCTGGATTACCCGAGGGATGGCGAAGTTGCTTTCCGATGGGCTGATGGTGCGGCCCAGGGCGCTGATCACGCCGGAGGTCATGGAAAAGCCACGGGAGAAGGGATCACCAATGGCGACGGCAAGTTGGCCGGGCTTGATGGTGTCGCTGTCTCCCAGCGTGATGGGCGGCGGGCGGACGGAATCGTCGGTGATCCTGATCACCGCCAGGTCCGAATCAGCGTCCATACCCACGACTTCCGCATCGGCCTGACTGCCGTCGCTGAAGACGGCCACTATGCGCTCGGCGGCCTCAACAACGTGCCGGTTAGTGACCACGTGGCCATCATCGTCCCAAACGAAACCGGAACCGCTGGCCCGCGAGAAAAAGTCGCTGGGCATGCCCTGGGGGACGTTGACTCCCGCAGTGACCGGTTGGATGACGCGAAGGCCGACCACCGAGGGAACCGTGCGCTGGTACAGGTCGCTCATAATCTCGTCGTGAGCAGCGGCGATCTGGTCGGCGGTGAGCTGTGCGCTGACAACCTGGCTTGGGGTGGAGGTCGGGCTTGAATCAGCGGAAGATGGCTGCGTCTGCTCGCTGGGCTGAGCCTGGGTGGAGACCGGCTCAGCAGAGACGGCGGGCGCTACGGTATTTATGGGAGGCGGGGGTGTTAAATCCACGACGGCCGGACCCGAGGCGGGTTCGCTCGGCTGCCCGCACGCCAAAGCAAGAATCAGCGCGATGCTCGTCAAAGCAACGACGAAACTCGCGGGAACACGGATGGCACGCGATGGACGGTCGCGGTTATGCGTTGGATCCAATTGAGTAGCTCCATGAAGGTCGATGATGGATGTTGCTCGTACATCCTATACGTACACGAAAAATGTTCAGATTGTGTAAAGGCGCCATTGCGTTTGAGCTGGCGGTCAACGTAGGCTGAACAACATACGGTACGGGACGGCGAGAGCGATGCTATACTACCGCCGGCGGCGCTGCTATGCCAAATAGCGACGCAGCGGACCCGCCGTCAAGACTCTGACACTCGCCCGGTAAGGAGAGAAGCGATGCTTTACGAACTCCGTATCTACGACGCAGTCGCCGGTCGCCTGCCCGACATTAGCGGCCGATTTGCCAATCACACCTGTGCCCTGTTCAGGAAGCACGGGGTCAAGTACCTAGGATTCTGGACCGACGAAATCGGACGCAGCAACCGGCTGACCTACATCAACGTCTTCGACAGCATGGCCGACCGGGAATCCCGCTGGGCCAAGTTCGGCGGCGACCCGGACTGGCTGGAGGTCCGCAAGCAGACCGAGGCCAACGGGCCGCTGGTTGATGCCGTGACCAACCGTTTCCTGCGCTTGACCCCTTACTCGCCGGAGCCGAAGATATCCACGGCGGTGCAGGAACTGCGGATTTACGAGGCAATGCCGGGCCGGCTGCCCGACGTCCACAATCGCTTTGCCAACCACACCATTGGCCTGTTTGAAAAGCACGGCATCGAGAACATCGGCTACTGGTCGGAGGATGTTGGCGTCAACAACGTGCTGGTGTACATGCTGGGCTATCCCAGCCTGGGCGACCGGGAAAAGAGCTGGCGCTCGTTCCAGGCTGACCCCGAGTGGAACAAGGCCCGGGCAGCCAGCGAAGTCAACGGCCCCATCGTGCGGGTATCGCGCCACAGCATCATGCGCCCCACGGACTACGCTTTCACCAGTGATTAGGACGGTCCCTTGAAAGGGTCGGCCGCAAATGTGGAGTGTTAGGACGCCCCTTACGGGCGTCCTTCACTTGACACCCACCGGGCCGCTCCGGACGCAAAGCAGAGGTTGGTCTTATGGTTGAACGTGATGCTATATCGCCGGATGACTTTTTCAGCAACGCCGTCGCTCGTGAAGCCGGCTTTACCGATCAGTTCTGGTTCGCTGCCTACAACGGATGGCTTGACGCGATCAAGAGCAGTCCTTCACCGTTCATTGCCATGGAGGAGCCGCACACCGTCCGCTTGTCCTACCAGCATGGCAATGCCGACGTGCTGGTCCGGATGGAACCCGACGGACGCGAATACTACTCCATACGCTTTACCGCGTTTCCGGCGGAGGAGACACCGACGCCGCGGCAGATCTCGCGGTGGTATTTCGACGATGAAAGTCGCGCGACGCTGGGAGAAGCCGTTCTGCTGGACGCAAACGTCCGGTGGTAGAATGGCGGCGTAAATCCGTAACACCATCGCCGGTTGGAGTGTAGGGCCGTATGTCAACGAGCAAGCGAGAGTGGCAGGAAGGCACGCTTTCCCGCGTTACCCAGCGGTTTGGGGAACGTCGGGATGCCTTTGAGACCGATTCCGGGTTGAACCTGGATACCGTCTATACTCCCGAAGACGGCAGTGCCGGAGACTATCACGACTCCATCGGCTATCCTGGCGAGTTTCCCTACACCCGGGGAGTTCAGCCAAACATGTACCGGGGTCGCGTGTGGACGATGCGCCAGTACGCCGGATACGCCACGGCGGCGGCCACCAACGAACGTTACCGCTACCTTCTGGAGAACGGACAGACCGGCCTTTCGGTGGCTTTTGACCTGCCGACCCAGATCGGCTACGACAGCGACCATCTCCTGGCCGAGGGAGAGGTGGGCAAGGTGGGAGTGCCAATCTGCTCGCTGGCCGACATGGAAACGCTCTTTGACGGGATTCCGTTGGACAAAGTCAGCACGTCCATGACCATCAACGCCACGGCTGCGGTGTTGCTGTGCCTCTACATCGCTGCCGGCAAGAAGCAGGGAGTGGAACCGGCTCAGCTGAGCGGCACCCTGCAAAACGACATCCTCAAAGAGTACATCGCGCGCGGAACCTATGCGTACCCGCCCCGGCCGTCAATGCGCCTGGTGGTGGACGTGTTCAAATACTGCGCGGAGAACGTGCCCCGCTGGAACACGATCAGCATCAGCGGCTACCACATGAGGGAAGCGGGAGCGACGGCGACGCAGGAACTGGCCTTCACCTTCGCCAACGCCATCGCCTACGTGGAAGCTGCCGTTGCCGCCGGGCTGCCGGTGGATGATTTTGCGCCCCGCCTGTCCTTCTTCTTCGTGGCGCAGAACAACCTGTTTGAGGAAGTCGCCAAGTTCCGCGCCGCTCGCCGGCTGTGGGCCAGAATCATGCGGGACCGCTTCGGGGCCACCGACCCGCGCTCCATGATGCTGCGCTTCCACACCCAGACGGCCGGCGTAACCCTGACGGCGCAGCAACCGGACAACAACGTGATCCGCAGCACGGTACAGGCACTGGCCGCCGTTTTGGGCGGCACGCAGTCGCTGCACGTCAACTCCCGGGACGAGGCGTTGAGCCTGCCTACCGAAGAGTCCGCGCAATTGTCGCTGCGCACCCAGCAGATTCTGGCTCACGAAAGCGGCGCCGGCGATGTGGTGGACCCGCTGGGCGGTTCCTGGTACGTTGAGAATCTCACCGACCGGCTGGAGGCCGGCGTGGTGGAATATATTGAACGCATCGACCGCATGGGCGGCGCAGTGGCGGCCATCGAGGACGGATTCCAGGTGCGGGAAATTGGTGAGGCTGCGTTCGCGCACCAGCGCTCGGTGGATGACCGCGAGCGAATCGTGGTGGGTGTCAATCAGTACGTTACCGATACGCCGCCGATTTCGGATTTGTTGCGGGTGGACGCCGCCGTCGCCGCCGAACAGGTGGAACGGCTGAAAACCCTGCGGCGGGAGCGGGACAACATGGCGGTGCAAATCAGCCTTGCCAGGCTGGCGATGCGGCGCGGTCGGAAGACGCCAACACCATCCCGCCGATGATGGAGTGCGTTGAAAAGTACGCCACGCTGGGCGAGATCTGCGACGTGCTGCGCCAGGTGTTCGGAGAGTACGAGTCGTCGGCCGGCCTGTGATTGTGACCTACAATGACACGGATCCGCCTGTGCTTCGTAGTTGTCATATTCTCCCTGCTGGCCGCCGTTGTGATGGCCTGCGGAGGTTCTACTGAAGTTGTTCCGAGTTCGGCCCCGCAGACGGCTGTCTCCGCGCCGACCGTTCCGGCAGGGTGGAACGCATCCGAGGTGCTTTTGCTGGGTACGTCGGCAGACTTTCCCCCGTCCAATTTCATCAACGAAAGGGGTGAAATCGACGGATTCGAGCGCGAACTGGGGGATGAACTCTGCCGCCGCATGGAGGTGCAATGTTCCTGGGTGCGGAACGAATGGGTCACCATCATCCCAAATTTGTTGGCCGGAGACTACGACGCCATAGTGGCCGGAATGGCTTCCACTAAAGAACGTGACGAGCAGATCGATTTTACCCAGTCGTACCTGCCCAATACTCCGTCGGCTTACGTGGCCCTGGCCGGAGCCAGCGATGATGTAGTTAGCGGTAAAGTCGCCGTGCAGGTCAACACCATACAGCAGGACTACCTGGAAAAGGCCGGCATAACGAGGATAATATCCCTGCCGGCGGAAGACGCGGTTGAGGCCGTCAGCAGAGGGGAGGCGGATGCAGTGTTTGCCGACAAAATTTTCCTGGAAAGTTTCGTGGAGGACAGTGGCGGAGCTCTCATATTTGTAGGCCCGGAGGTCACCTTCGACTCCGACCATGTAGGCATTGGAGTGCGCGAGAACGATGGCGAGTTGAAAAGCCGGTTGAACGCAGCCATCGGTGCCATGAAGGAAGACGGCACGCTGAATGCATTAATCAGGAAATGGTACGGCGAGGATGCCGAAACGTTCTGATGCCTTCCGGATACCTGGAAGACGGCCTGTGATAAACTGAAATTGGAATCCGGAGGGCTAACAAATGGGCATTACCCGCATAACCGTGAAGATTAGAAACCCGACGGAGCCCGACCGTGTTTGGGAAGGTCCTTTTCTGGTGGATACCGGTGCAATCGACTGTCTCGTGCCCCGGCAGCACCTGGAGGCCATTGGACTCGCGCCAAAAGGCCAACGAGTCCATGGCCTGGCCGACGGCAGCCGAATCAGGATGGACGTTACCACCGGCGATATGGAGTTTATGGATGAAATCGTCGGGGGCACTATCGTGTATGGTGACGCCAACGCCGAGCCGCTTTTAGGTGTCACTGCTCTGGAATCGGCCGGCGTGGAAGTGGACCCACACAACCAGACCATCCATAAGCTTCCTTTGATTAGGCTCAGAGGATTCAGGCTCTGAGCGTTGTCAGACAAACCTAATCGCAAAGCACAAATTCGTGCGGAGGAACACCGTGCCCGACCTGACGTTGACCGAAGAAGAAAAGATGCTGCAAAATCTCGTTCGCGACTTCGCGGAGCGGGAGGTGGTACCGCGTGCGGCGGAATTGGACGAGAAGGCTGAGTTTTCCCACGAAAATTGGCGCGGAATGGCTCAGTTGGGCTTGGCCGGGATCGGCATCGATCCGGCTTATGGCGGCAGCGGCGGCGGGTTCCGGCAGTCCTCGATTGTCATCGAAGAGGTGGCGCGGGCCGACGTGGCCGCAAGCGTAACACTGGCGGCTCACTTGGGCTTGGGTCTGGAAACCATCGCCCGGTTCGGCAACGAAGAGCAGAAGCAGCAGTACGTTCCTTCCCTGGCTTCCGGCAAGGGCATCGCGGCCTGGGCGCTCACCGAACCCGGTAGCGGCTCGGACGCAGCGGCCATGCAGACCACCGCCACGCGACGCAACGGCAGCTGGGTGCTGAACGGTTCCAAACAGTTCATCACCAACGCAGAAGTCGCCGAGACGCTGGTGGTATTCGCCAACCAGGACCGTTCCATCGGATACCGTGGAGTCTGCGCATTCATCGTGCCGGCGGGCACTGCCGGAATGCAGATCAATCCCCAGCACAACAAGATGGGAATTCGCGCATCAAGCACCTGCGAGATCGTGTTCGAGGATGCCGAAATACCGGCGGAGAACCTGATCGGCGAAGAGGGAATGGGCTTCCGGTACGCTATGGACATCCTGGACTCCAGCCGCATATCCATTGCCGCGCAGTGCGTTGGCATCGGGCAGGCCGCGCTGGAAGAGGCGGTTCGGTACGCGCAACTGCGGGAGACCTTCGGGCGCAAGCTGGCCCAGCACCAGGCCATCCAGTTCAAGCTGGCGGACATCGCGACCGGCGTACACGCGGCCCGCGTCGCCACGATGCACGCCGCGACCCTGCGGGACGAGGGCCTGCCGTTCATCAACGAAGCGTCGATGGCCAAGCTGATCGCGTCGGAAAACTGCAACAAGGCCGCGTACGAAGCGATGCAGATACACGGCGGCATCGGCGTGTTCAAGGAATCGCGCATCGAACGCATCTTCCGCGACGCTCGGGTAACCACCATCTACGAAGGAACGTCGGAAGTGCAGCGCATGATTATCGCGCGGCAGGTGCTGGCGCAGTACCCGGTGTAGCGGGCCATGCGTACTCACTTTGTCATTGCGAGGAGCGAAGCGACGTGGCAATCCCGGGGCCTGAGGGAGGCTCCTCCAGCAGTGAGATTGCCGCGCTGCGTTCGCAATGACAGCTGGGTAGAGAGGCTTTACTGATGACCGAGATTTGCGCCGTCAATTACGTTGACCACGTTGGAATCGCCGTCAACGACATTCAAGCCGCCCTGGACTTCTTCGGGGCCAACTTCGGAACTCCGGACGCCGAAGTAGTTGAGATGGACGACCAGGGTGTGCGGGCCTGCCTGATTGAAGTCGGTCAAACCCGACTGGAACTCTTGGAGCCTTTGTCGCCGGCAAGCGCGGTGGGGCGGTTCATTGAGCGCCGCGGCGAAGGGCTGCATCACTTGGCGCTGAATGTGGACGACATCGGCGGCAAGCTGAAGATACTCGCCGCCAACGGCTTGTCGTTGATTGACAGCGAACCCCGGCACGGGCTGTCAGGTACCATCGGTTTCGTGCATCCCCGGTCGGTGTTCGGAGTCTTGACCGAACTGGTGGAGAACTGAAGGCCCTGACAGAATGCCCGCCCATGTAGTCTATGGGGATAGTTTCCTCGTGGCCGGGGCGCTGCGACGCATCCGGCACGAGGCTGGTGCGTCCGAGGTGATGGAATCGAACCACCACCGCATGGTTGTGGGGCAGATTCAGCCGGCTGAAGCTCTGGCGGCGTGCAACTCTCTACCCTTTCTGGATTCGGTCCGGCTGGTGGAGATTGAAGGCGTGCTGGCCACCGAGGAAAACGCCGGCGGTCAGCGCGGCAGGGGACGATCCACTCGGCGGCAGACTGCGCCGCGCACGGGATGGATGCAACTCGCCGAGGCCATTCCGCAGATGCCTGACACCACCCTGCTGATCCTGGTGGATGGGGATGTGGCCGATAGCAATTCATTGCTACGAGCGCTGGCAGAGCATTGCCAGGTCCACAAACAGGCCGCGCCGACCGGGCAGGGTTTGAACCAGTGGGTCAAACGCAGCGTTGAGGAAAAAGGGGGATCCATCACGCCGCCGGCGATCCAGGCCATCACCGAAATGATCGGCAACGATCTGTGGACATTGGACCGGGAACTGGAAAAGCTCTCCCTGTTCGCCACCGGGAGGGAGATCACCGAGGCGGATGTGCGGTCTTTGGTCCCTTACGCGCAGGAGGCCAACATCTTCGCGGCGGTGGATGCGATCATGGATGGCCGGCCCGGCAACGCGCTGGGGCTGTTGGCCCAGTTGATGCAGGAAGGACGCGAGCCGCTATACATCATCGCCATGATCGAGCGGCAATTGCGGTTGATCGCGCTGGCCCGGGATTTGACGGAGCGCGGAGTGGTGCAGCCGGAATTGGGTCGCAGAATGGGGGCCAACTCCGACTTCGTGGTACGCAAGACCCTCGGCCAGGCGCGTCGCATGTCTCTGCCTGAAATCTCGCAAAAGTACCATCGTGTACTGGAGAGCGACCTGGCAATCAAGCAGGGCCGGCTTGATCCCGAGGTCTCGCTGGAGCTGCTGGTGGCGGACCTGGCCGGCGCCGGGTAGCTCGGTGATGGGCGTGCTAATATGTAAGTGCCCGAAGTGCGCCGTCTCAGGAGTTGGAGTTATGGAATTCAAGAAAGGGGAAATAGCCTCCATCGGGAGGGCTATGTACGACAAAATCCGCGACGAGATGGAGGAGCATTACTGGGGCCAGATGGTAGTCATTGACGTGAAGAGCGGCGATTACGAGATTGGCGGCGCTGGCGAAGACGACTTCACCGTCACCACGCGCTTGCGCGAGCGCCGGCCGGAGGCTTACACTTGGGGCGAGTTGGTAGGATACCCGGCAACCTGCTCTATCGGTGGCGGCGCGTTGGAACCCTTGCCCAGAAGGTTCAAAAAGCGTGATTAACGGCGCCGTTTGGATGCTAGGTCAATCAGCATCCATGACAATCTGGGAACCACGTATTGAAGTCGCCGTCTCAGGCGCGAGCATGGATTTCCGCACTGTGGATGCCGTCGTTGATACTGGATTCACGGGAGCTTTAGCATTTCCGAGTCAAATTATTGAAGATCTCGGCCTCGCACTACAAGATGAACGGCCCGTAAGGATGGCGAGCGGGATGAGCGTAGTGCGCATCTACGGTGCGATAGTATCTTGGTTTGGCCAGCCCCGTGCCGTACCCGTCCATCAGGTTGACGGCAACCCTCTGGTTGGTACTGCCCTCCTTACCAACTGCTTGTTGACAATCGACTTCCGGGAAGGCGGTGCCGTCACGATTCAACCTCAATAGCAAAATCCATCCCCATGATCAGTCGGTATAAGTCACCGGGTTGTAGCAGGCGGCCCAGTGGCTCGTGGATTGCTCAAACAAGCCGGGCGTCGGTTCCACCCGGCAACGGTTGAGCGCTTTGGGACAGCGCGGCAGAAACGGACACTCTTCAGACATATCGATCAGGTCCGGCGGAGTCCCGCGCAACGCCTGTAACCGGCGACCGGCGGCGTCCAGCCTGGGCAGGGTTTGCAGCAGCGACCACGTGTAGGGATGTCGGGGTTGCTGGAAGATGGGAAGCAGTTCGGCGTACTCCACAAGATGGCCGGCATACATGACCCCGACCCGGCGGGCCATATTCGCAACGACGCCCATGTCATGGGTAATCAGCAAAATCGCCGATTTGGAATCGCGGCTCAATTCTTTGAGCCGTTCCAGTATCTCCGCTTGTAGCGTAACGTCCACGCTGGATGTGACTTCGTCGGCGATTAGGAGGCGAGGCCGCATAACCAGCGCCATGGCCAGCATGACGCGCTGGCACTGGCCGCCGCTGAGGGTGAACGGGTATGCGGACATTATCCGTCGCGGGTCGGGAACGCCGAGTTCACGGAGCATTTCCTGGCACACCCGACCGGCGGCGCGGCGATTGAGTTGCGAATGGGTGACGATCACCTCGGTGAGCTGTGCGCCGACGGTCTGGACCGGGTTCAGCGCGGATTGGGCGTCCTGGAATACCATGGACATGGCCTTGCCGCGCAACTCGCGCCGGTGCTCTTCGGGCGCGGAGACCAGATCCACTCCGTCGAACAGGACTTTACCGCCCTTGATCGCTCCGTTGTCGGGTAAAAGGCCCATAAGGGTGAGGGCCAGGGCGCTCTTGCCGGCCCCGCTTTCGCCCACTATGCAGAGAATCTCCTCCTCTTCCTGGGAAAAGGACACGCCGTTAATCGCGTGCACCGCTCCGTTGGGTACGCGAAACTCCACGTGCAGATCCTGGACTTCAAGGAGCGGAGGCATCTCACACAGTCGTAGCAGGCGATCCCGTTGCGGCGGCGGCCAGACTTACCGGGGCCATTCTGCCCGCCCGTATCTCGGCGATCAGGTCTTCCAGCGATGTAATGCGTCGTTGGAATTGGGTTGCGGCAGTGCCGACCTGGTGAACCCGGTGCGCGTCACTGCCCCCGACTCCCGGCAAACGGAGGGTCTGATTCAAGTCGTGGGCGAACCGGTTCTCGTTGGGTGATCCTCGCCCGTTGAACGATTCTATGGCATCAAACAATCGCAATTGAGGGTCGGCGATAGCCCGTGCCAGCATCTCGGATCGAACCGCTGGGTCGCTGGCCGGGTCTTCCAGGTATCGCCGGCGGTAGGGGTGCGCGGCAATGAGCACGGCGCCCAGGCTGTCGGCCTCGGCTCTCAGGAAGCTGGGTTTGTGCATTCCAAACCGATAACGATGTAGTCCGAAAACTAGGACGTGGCCGGCATCGGTATTGATTTCCGCTCCCGGCAGCACGAGGATGCCGTGGCGTCTGCTCAGGTCGGCAGCGTCATCCGCCGACCAGAAGTCGTCGTGCTCGGTGATGCAAACCCCGTCCAAGCCGGCTGATCTGGCGGCGTCAACCAGTTCGTCGGCGGACATGAAACTGTCGTCGGATTTGGGGTAAGTATGGTTATGCAGGTCAATCAGCACTGAGGCTCCAGCGGTGCGGGACGCCGTTGCATAATACCACCTATGTAACCGCAGCGCAGACCGGGGTCATTATCTGATGACCAACCCCTCGGCTTTCAGGTCCTCCATGAGTTCATCGGCCACGGACTTGCGGATTTTGAACCGCCGTTCCAGCATCGCGGAGGTTACGCGAGGGTTGCGCAGGGCAATGTCGCGGGCCTGGTCAAGATAGTTGCCGTTGTAAGCGGGACCGTCGCCGGAGTCCCCATCCCCGGCATCGCCGCCAAGCTCTTCGTCCTCTTCGGAAAGGTTGATTTGAGGCAACGGCGGTCCCTGCTGGTTGCGCCAGAAGTCGATCAACTGGTCCATTTCCTCGTCGTACACCAGGGTGCCCTGGCCGCGCCGGGCTTTGGGGAAGTCATTGTTGAGCAGCAGCAGGTCGCCTTTGCCCATGAGTGCTTCTGCGCCGCCGGAGTCGAGAATCACCCGGGAGTCCACCTGGGATGCGACGGCGAAGGCGACGCGGGCCGGCACGTTGGCCTTGAGCAACCCGGTGACGACTTTCACGGACGGGCGCTGAGTCGCCAGCACCATGTGGATGCCAGCGGCGCGGCCCAACTGGGCCAACCGAACCAACTGTTGCTCAACCTCCAGGCCGCCGGTCATCATCAAATCGGCCAGTTCGTCCACGATCAAAACCAGGAACGACATCGGCTCTTCGGCTTTGGCGTTGTAGCCGGCGATGTTGCGGACGCCCAGGTCTTCCATCATCTTGTACCGGCGGGTCATCTCGTTAATCAGGCCGCGGAGGGCCGGCTGAACATCGTCAGGTTCCACTATCACGGGCATAACCAGGTGTGGGATGCCATTGAACGGCGTCAGTTCCACTCGCTTGGGGTCCACCATGATCATGCGCAGCTGGTCCGGGGGCCGGGTCATCAGCAGCGAGGCCACCAGCGAGTTGATACACACGCTCTTACCCGATCCGGTAGCTCCGGCAATCAGCAGGTGGGGCATGGCCGCCAGATCGAGAACCAGCGAAGCGCCCCCGGCGTCCTCGCCCAGGGCGAAGGCCAGGCCGCCTTTCTGCACGATTTTGCCGAAGTCTGGCCCTTCAACTATCGAGCGCATCAACACCTTGCCCGGTGAAGGATTGGGCACCTCCAGACCCACCAATCCCTCGCCAGGTTCCGGCGTTTCGATGATGCGGATGTAGGGACTCTTCAGGGCCAATGCCAGGTCCTTCTGCTGCTTGCTGATGTCGCTGACCCGGATGCGGCTGGGCCGAGGTTTCGCGGCGCCTTCGCGTCCCGGCTGTTGCGGGACGTAACCGGGCACCAGGCCGAAGCGGATTACCCGGGGGCCGGCCTTCACGTCTTCCACATCGACGTAAACGCGGTGCTCGGCCAGGGCTTCCTTGATCTCTTCCGACATTTCGGAGATGGCATTGTGGTCAATCTGGTGAGGCTCGGCGGGCGCCAGTAAGTCCAGTGGCGGCAGTTGCCAGCCGCTCCTCGACGCAGCGGTTGGCAGCGTGGCCGGGGAGGTTTCGGGTTCGTCGGGTTCCGGCTCAGCTTGCTTGGGTTTTTTAGGGGTTCTCTGCTTGGGAGTTGAGCCGTTCCGCTTGCGGCTGCCTATCATGGCTACCGCGCCGCGTGTGGCGCTGGCCGTGGCTGCGAATAGCCAAACTCCGGCGATTCTCAATCCTGCCGCCGTGGCCGCCAACGCCCTCCAGGCGCCGATGCCTGTGTATTTCAACGCGGTCGCGTACCAATGAGCGCCGTTAGGTATCAGCAACAGTCCGATCAAAATGAGGACCGCGCTGAGTTCGAGAACGGCGATGCCAACGTTGCCGCCGGTCAGAGCGTAGCCCCACTCGCCCGACATTCCGTAGGTGTAGAACGTTCCGGCCTCCCCGCGAACGAATGCCGCGCCGCCGATGAGTATGCCGACGATCAATGCTCCCGTCAGCCACCAGCGCCATCCTCTGAACAGACTACCCGGCCAATGTACCAGCGCCAGTAGGGTCGCCACGGCGAACAGTCCTACTGCGGCCCAGCCAAAGGCCAGCGTTCCCGTCAGCCATTCCCGCAGGTCGGGCATGAGCCAGGCCAAGGCTGCCACTGCCACCGACACTGCCAGCAGCACGCTCAACTCGATAGACCACCGGAGCCAACCGAAACCGGCGCCCTCGGATGCCGCGAACGTGGACATGGTGTCCTCCCAGCCCGATCACTTGGTTTTGACGGCTAATCAAACGCATCCGCCGCTGTCAAGCAGCGGCGGGGTATGAGTGTCAAGGGTGCAGGCGCAATTCGACCGACTGCCGTCAAGTATCGAGGATTACTGGGATAATCATAGGACGTTTATTGAGGTTGCTGCGAAGGAACTGGCGAGCGACTTTCCGTATTTTTGCCCGCGCTGACTCCAGGTTGTTCTCCAACAAAAGGCCGGCGACTTCCATTTCCACGGCTTCAGCCAGACCTCGCAACGCGTCCGGAAGGTCGTGCTGTTCCATGAACCCGCTGGCTGCGACCTGTACCGGGCCTAGGATATTTCCTTCGCCGTCGAGCCCGGCGCACACCACCACCACACCGTCCCGCGCCAGCGAACGCCGTTCGCGGAGAATGTCGCTGTCGGTGTCAATGACAGTCGGGCCGTCCAGGTAAATAGGCCCGGCAGGTATCGAGTCAACCACTCGCGCGCCGTCGTTGCTGATCTCCAGGATGTCGCCATCCTCCAACACGAAGATGCCGTCCGGGGCCGCGCCCAGGTCCCACGCCAGTTGGGCGTGAGCCCGCAGGTGCCGGTATTCACCATGCACCGGGACGAAATAGCGTGGCCTGGTGATGTTGAGCATCAGCTTCAGTTCTTCCTGGCTGGCGTGCCCGTGGACGTGAACCGGCGCGATGCGGTCGTAAAGCACGTTAGCGCCCTGGCGGAGCAGGTTGTCGATAGTCTGGCTGACCGCGCGCTCGTTGCCGGGGATGGGCGTTGCGGAGATGATTACGGTGTCTCCGGCGGCCAGTTCCACGTCGCGGCTCTCGCCGTTGGCAATGCGCACCAGGGCCGAAGTGGGCTCCCCCTGGCTGCCGGTGGTCATCAAAACGACCCGGTTGGACGGCCAGGCGTCAGCCTCGCGCACGGGAATGATGGTGCCGGGCCGGGCGTTCAGATAGTCCATTTCCGTTGCCATCTGCACGTTGGCCACCATGCTGCGCCCGACGAAGGCGACTTTGCGGCCGTGTTTTTCGGCGGCGGTGATTACCTGCTGTATGCGGCTGATGAGCGAGGCGAAGGTGGCGATAATGACCCGGCCGGAGGCGTCGGCCATGGCCCGATCCAGAGCGGACCCCATCACCTGTTCGGAGGGGGTATAACCCGGCAGTTCCGCATAGGTCGAATCGGAGCAGAGCAGCAGGACTCCGTCTTCGCCGCGTCCGGCCAGCGCCGGCAGGTCTATGGTGTGTCCGTCCACCGGGGTGTGGTCTATCTTGAAATCGCCCGTGTGGATGATGGTTCCCAGCGGGGTTTCGACGCAAATGCCCATGGCGTCGGGGATGCTGTGGCACACCCGGAACCAGGTGGCGCGGAAGTTATCGCCGAAGTCCACCGGCTGTTCGGGTTCGATGGCGTGGACGGTCATTTCCCGGGTTCGCCGGCGCTCGCGCAATTTTACTTGGATCAATCCATGTGCCAGACGGGGCGCATATACGGGCACCTCCAAATCGGGTAACACCCAGGGGAGAGCGCCGATGTGGTCCTCGTGGCCGTGGGTGATCAGGATGCCGCGTACCCGGTGAGCACGCGCGGTCAGGTACGACACGTCCGGGATGATGAGGTCAACGCCCGGCATATCCTCCGTGGGAAATTGAATACCGCAGTCAATGACGATGATGTCCTCACCGCACTCCAGCGCCATCATGTTTTTGCCGATTTCACCCAGGCCGCCCAGTGGCACCAGGCGCAGCCTGGCGTCAGCGGCATGGGTTGTCGAAAAACTGCTGGTCAAGTCAACCTCCGTCAGAACAGCCGCTGTTGACCGGGCGGCGGCTCATCAATTGTCGGTTCCGCCGGCTCTTCGGGCCTTTCGGGCGGGTGCATATCGGTGGCGGCAGGAGGATGAGGATTTTCGGTTGACATCATATCCCACAGGGAAGGCGGCACCGGATTCGCCTGGTATTCCGCAGGCTCCTCGCGGACTTCCGGCGCGGACGCGGGGTCGGCCTGCATCCGCAGAACGTCCAGCAGTCCGGGCACTTTGGCGAAATCCTGCTCTATGGCGTCGCGCATTTCCTGGCGGCGCAGGCCGGCAGCCGGGTGCATGATGGGAAAAATGTGCCGCCCGCCGACCGATCGGAGACGGCCCCTGACGCGACTGATGCTTTGTCCCGGCAGGAATCTCGCCATGGAAAAACGGCCTAACGTGACGATCAGCAACGGATTGATCAGTTCAATCTGCCGATCCAGGTATTTGCTGCACGCCGAAATCTCACTCGGCGCGGGGTCTCGGTTGTTGGGTGGACGGCATTTGACCATATTGGCGATATACACCTGATCACGGGACATTCCTATGGACTGTAGCAACTCTTCGAGAAAGTTGCCGGCAGGACCGACAAAGGGCCGACCCTGGCGATCTTCATGGAAGCCCGGCCCCTCGCCGATGAAAAGAATTTCAGCGTCGGCCGGGCCTTCTCCCGGCACGGCGTTGGTCCGCGACCCGTGAAGGGGACAATCGGTGCAGTTTCTGACCCGTTGTTCTAAATCTTCCAGCGTTTCCATGATCATCCTGCCCCCCAGCCGACGACATTGTTGGTATCGACACGACAGGACGGCAGAGAAATCCGGCTACGAGTCCTGAACTCCCTTGCCTTGGAGATACTCTACCGCGTCAGCCACCGTGTGGATCTCACCGGCGTCCTCGTCGGGAATTTCGATGGTGTTCCCGTCCGAACTGAACTCTTCCTCGAAGGCCATGATCAGCTCCACCAGGTCAAGGGAATCCGCTCCCAGGTCGTCCTGGAAGGATGATTCCGGGGTGACATCGTCGGCATCCACGCCGAGTTTGTCCACCACTATGTCGGTGATACGTTCAAGAACGGTACTCAAAGGTTCATCTCCAAGAGAGGGCGGCGTATCGACGCCGCGGGATGCATCGTCAATTGTAACTGGTCAACCCAGGGGAAAGGGTGTCGGCGCCGGATTCCGGGGAGTCGTTCAGTACGGAACCAAGCACTCCGTTAACGAAACGGGCGCTGCTTTCACTGCCGAAATTTGACGCCAGTTCGGTGGCTTCGTTGATGATGACCCGGTTGGGAACCTGCTCCCTTCGGGCCAGTTCATAGATTGCCACACGCAATATGTTTCGGTCAACGATGGACAACAAATCGACCGGGATGGCCGGGGCATACTTTTGAATCACGGCGTCAAGACGTTCGATGTCGTCCAGTATGCCCAGCACCAGCCGTTCGGTGTTTCGGCGCACCGTACCTGATACGGGGTCCTCGGCGCTGAGCCAATCCACCGTTTCGGCATCAAAGGAGCCGCGAACGTCATGTGTGTACAGGCACTGCAAGGCCAGGATGCGGGCCTGACGTCCCACCGGTTCCCGGCGCCGGCCGGGTGCTCCACGTTTGATAGCCATCACACCGCACGAACCACCGTTGGCCGCAGCAGCGGCCGGGCGTCGCCGCCTTGTTACTGGTCGGCGGCGACCTTGCGAATGGAGTCCGGGTCCGAAAGCGTCAATGCGTCAACGCCGGGGTCGATCCGCCTGACCAAGCTGGACAGAACCCGCGCTGGGCCGAACTCGACGAACCGATTTACGCCGGAATCCAGCATGAACTGCACCGAGTGCTTCCAGAGTACGCAGTTGCATAGGCCGGTAAGCAACTCTTGCCGGGCTTGCGTCGCGCTCACGATGGGAACGCCCGTGGAGTTCGCGATGACCGGGAACTCCGGATCGCGCAAATTAATGCCGTCAATGGCATCGGTGAGTCCTTCCTGCGCCAGGGCCATTAATTGGGAATGGAATGCTCCGCTCACCGCCAACGGGACCACTTTTTTGGCGCCGCGAGCCGAAGCGAGATCCATGGCCCGGGCCAGGGCCATCTTGTCGCCGCTGATGACTATCTGATCGTCGGAGTTGATATTGGCCATCTCAACGCCGGCGTCCCGCGCCACCTGGGCCACTATCAGTTCATCCAGCCCGATGATGGCGGCCATGGAGCCCGGACGGGCCTCCGAGGCTTCGTGCATCAACCGGCCGCGTTCCCTGACCAGCCTTATGCCGTCGCTGAAGTCCATGACGCCGCCAACGACCATGGAGGTATATTCTCCCAGGCTGTGACCGGCCACTGACGCGGGTTGCGGCGCGGCTGCTCCCAGAAACTCCTGCCACGCCCGCCAGATGGCGATGCTCACGGTCATAATGGCCGGTTGGGTAAAAGCGGTGTCCTGGAGAGTTTCCGAAGGACCCTCGAACATCACCCTGGAGAGGTTCACGCCAAGGCTGTCATCGGCTTCTTCGAAAACATTGCGGGCCGCCTGGGACGTTTCGTACAGGGACTGTCCCATGCCAACCTTCTGGGCGCCCTGCCCAGGGAAGATGTAAGAATAGATGGGAGCTCGTTCGATGTCAGTCATAAGACTGGCCTCCAATTGCTTAGACGGCAACCGAGCGTCCGCGGTAGTAACCACAGCCTGGGCAAGCAGCGTGGGGACGCTTGGCCTGCCGGCATCGGGGACAACGCGCGGGGCTCATGGCGCGTAGTCGGTAGGCCGGCGAAGACAGCCGGCGACCCTTTCGAGCTCGGGTCAGTTTTTTGTTTGGTAGTGCACCCATTTCATTTCCGGATTGTGACGACCGTTTCGCCAAAGAGGATTGGCCGCCACTGTCTATAGTTTCAGGTTTGAGGTTCGACTATCAGTGAGCGCAAAGCCGCCCACCTGGGGTCGATATTTTCGGTGTAGCAGTCACACCGTTTGTGGTTGCGATCAATACCGCACCGATCGCAGATGCCGATACAGTCCGGTTTGCAAAGCGGTTTGATAGGTAATGTTGAGAGGGCTGATTGTCGGACCGCCTCCCCCAAATCCAACGTATGGTCGGCCGGGATATAGAACCCTTCCCATTCTGAGGGAGCTGGCTCGTGACGACCGGTTCTAACGTCGGTTTCGGGAAAGTATTCTTCGTCGATCTCCAATTCCAACGAGTGGCTGAAATCTTCGAGGCAACGACTACAATCCTGAACAATCAGCACGGTGAGCCAGGCCTGCGTCCAGATTCCCTGATGAGTCCGAACCATCTTGACCGGGCCAACGGCGGTTTGTACGGGATTAAGGGTTTCGGTGGCCTCTTCTTCGGTTATCGTAAAAGCCCGCTCGGAACCGATGGGCTCCTTCAACAACTGCGATACATTGTATTTCATTATGGCACCGCCGGCGGCGAGCGCGCAAAAAATCATATGGGTGATTATATTCGGGGGGCATTGCTATCGCAAGCGATGACTTTACCGATTATTGGAAAATTCTGATGGATGCAGTTCAGTTTGACGCAGCATTGGTCTTGATGTAGTCGATTATATCGTTGGTGGACGTGCCGGGTCCGAACACGGCCGACACCCCGATTTGAGCCAGAGATTCCCGGTCGGCTTCAGGGACGATGCCTCCCAGTACGACCAGCACGTCATCCATCCCCTGGTCCCGGAGCAGCCGCATGATTTCCGGCAGCAACTCCATGTGAGCGCCGGAGAGGATGCTCAATCCAAGCACGGAAACGTCCTCCTGCGCCGCCGCCTGCACCACCATCTGCGGGGTCTGGCGAATGCCGGTGTAGATGACCTCCATACCCGCGTCCCGAAGCGCCCGGGCGATGACCTTCGCTCCCCGGTCGTGACCGTCCAACCCCGGCTTTGCGACCAGGACCCGAATAGGATTGCTGACTTCAGTGACCATCTTTTGTGTGCCCACTCCGTGGCGAGGATTGACGATTAACGCCGGATTAGGTGTGACGATTTTCGCAGATGACACAACCCGGCGCAATAGACTTTGAACTGGGAACAACCCCGGACGACCGGACGAGCTAACGCAGACCGTTGACAGCCCCAGAGCATATTACCTATCCTAAACTTGCGCGTCCCAGTAGCTCAGTGGACAGAGCGGCTGCCTTCTAAGCAGCTGGCCGCGGGTTCGAATCCTGCCTGGGACGCCATTTCATGCCTGTTTCGAGTATAAATATCGAAGTGGCAGTTAATGTTTCCCACTTTGTTTCCCACTCTTGTGTTGAGGTGTACGCCCTCCCTGGTAAGAGTGGTGGCCGCGTTCAGAGCCTGAGTTTGTGGTCGTGATTGGGGATGTCGTCGTCGCAATTGGCATATTGCGCACGGTCTGTGTGGGTCGTCTTACGCCGTCTGCATATGACTGACCGCGTGATTCCCGCCGCAACGGGCGGGTCGCGCTGTGCGGCACACTCGGAATTTAACCCGGTAATCTCGTTGTAGTGCGAAAGGCCGCGCGTGAACGCTCCGCAGATGCTACCGCCGTCCTAGCGACAGCGGCGGTCGTCAAAGGAAACGGACAGCGGCCAGCCTTGCTCGGCCATCACGTTGAGAGTGTTGTCCCGGCGTGAAACCTTGCCTTCAATCATCACCAACGGCCGGCGCAAGGCTGGTTTGAGCCGTTCCAAAACGGCCTTCCCAAGACGACGATGGGGATCAAGTTCCACTCGTCTTCCAGCGTGAGGAACACGGCGCGGGCCAATGGCCGTTGGCGTCTTGCGACCCTGCCGGCCACCCGCACCACGTCGCCGTCGCGGCCACCCAGCAACGGGTCGCTGTTCGGCGCTTCCGGCCCCAGCAACGTGCGGGCCAGCAGGGCGCCGAAGTAACCGACCCCCTTCGCCCGTAGTAGCGTCTCTCCAAGACGCAGCGTGTTTCTGCCCGTAGCGGTCCAGAGCAGTTCCTAGCGGTTGGTGCCGGGATGGCACAGCGCCAAACGGCAGCCATCCTGCTTCACGGCATCCAGGTCTCGTGTGCGGGAGTGCGATTCTCCAACGGGATGCGCCAACCCGTCATCACCGCCAAGCATATTTTACGCTTGGGTCAAGGTCGGGCATGGCATTCCCTTTCAGCAAGGTGGGCGGCTTGGCGGAGCCACTAAGTACCTCGGAATCGAGCTGAGGCCTGCCAGCGGGCTTTCGTCGGTCCAAGTCACTGCCGGCTGGCGCAAGGCCCGTACCGGCTGATCAGACCGTCGAGAGCTTCAGCTAGCTCGGAAGGATCCGGCGTCGCCGTGGATGCGAAAGTCGACGGGACCAGTTCCCGGAAAAATCGGATCGCCTCTTCATCGGTGACCGCGACCAGATTGTCGGCCAGTTTCCCAACGTCTTCGGCGGTACATCCCCGTTCCGATGCCCGGTTGGCGGACGCCACTACCAACCAGCACCGCTGGGAGACCGTAGGGATGTAGAGCGGGTGTACGCACTCCGTAGGCGCGCGGTTTTCGCCGTGGAGTAACGGGTACCAGGTTATCGACTGAATGGCCGGAAGAACGGCCACGGCGACGCCGGGCAGCGACACGGCATCCCAGGGCAATCCGTAGGCCACGTCAATGGCAGCGCTCTTCCGGACCCGCACTTCCCAACGGTCATGTCCTCGGTTAGAGACGTGTAGTTCGTTCAAAGCGCTCCTTTGCCGGGCTTTGCGTGGGAAAGAAATTCCTCGGAACCTTGGCCCGCCGGCTCACTGCCGTCTCCTCACCGGAAAAATCACGGGCGTTCGACAGGAATTCATTATAGCGTCCTTGATTGTTCAGCTTCCCGACTGCTCGTCGGTCGCAAACCAACCGCGCTTTGTGGGTCTCGGCCGCACTTACGGTGGCGCCGCGTCCGGCAATGCCTGGGGCTGCAGTTCCGGTGCACTGGGGCCAAATACAGGGCTTGCCGGGGCGCCTTCCAACTCTTTCGCCACCGACGCTACAGATTGCCCGGGGTCAACTACCCCGAAGACTACACACAGGAGAATTCCATGAACAACGATCACAGCGAGCGCTACGGCTCCAGCCTGCTGCGCCGCATCAACGGCGAGACCGTCCTGAATGAGGCCAAGCGGATGCTTCTGTCCCGTGCCGGCGTCACCGACCCCGACGCCGTCGATCAGGCGATGAGTCTTTCCCGCGCTTTTGAAGAACTGTGCCCCAGCCTGTCAGAGCAGGCCAGGGAACTAACGGACCGCGCGCGCCAGCCGGTCGCCGACCTCCAGGCATTGGTTGACCGGAGACAGTCCGAATTGGCCCAGCAAGCGTTGCGCGACGCGGACGCCGCAGAAATCGAGCGCGCCGTCCGGCGGCTCCGACAGACGTTCGGCGAAACGTCGGGCGACGGACTGCGCCATCGGCTACGGGAAGCCGTTGACGATGCCCTGCGACTGGCCGGCGCCGACGGCGGCCAGCGCATCGTGAAGATAGTCGGTGAATCGGCTTTGGGCGTGCTGGAGGACCTGGAGTCCCATATGGCGGAACCGATCCCTCACGAAATCGGAGACCCGGACCGCGTACCCATGGCGCTGACCCTGCGGGAAATACTGGAGCACTGCGCGATGGTCAAGGGCGCGAACGAAGCCCAGGCGCTGTGGATCATCCGCCAGGCTGTCGACCATGCGGTGCGGTGGCTGGGGGCTCGCGATTTGGGGCTTGAACCCAGAGGGATGCTCGACCGCATCACCGGGGAGCACGGCCTCGACCACGACCAGGCCGTGGCCTTCCTCGTCGCGCTGAGAGCGAGCCATGCCTGAAAGCCGGAAAAGGCGACGCGCCAAGCACATCGCCAATCATTGCGTTTTATGCGGGCGTCCGGCATCCCCGGGGCATCCGATGTGCCTGCGCTGCTACCGTTTGCCCCGCTGCGCCGGACGAGACTGCTTCCATCGAGTGAACCTGGCCGGGGACCTATGCCCCACCTGTCGAGAGGCGCTCGGGCTACCCCCGCAACGTTAGCTGCAACTACCCCAAGCCAAAATTCCGAGGGACTGCAGCAAGAGGATTTTGACCATGACCGCGCCACTGGTGCACCATTGCGCCTGCGGACGGACGCCCGAGCTGTCCCTGGCGGAGGCGCAGTGGTTTGCAGACAAACGGGACTCCCGGTGCGGTTATTGCGCTGGCGGGCGCCACATCCGTACCGGCAGCAGCATGACGCCTGTCGAGGCCGTTCGTTTCGGCGCAATTGATGATGCCAACGGCTTTGTAACCGCGCGCATCGGCGTGGCGAAGGTGGGCGACGCGCCGCCGGAGTTCCGAGCGATGATCGCCCGCTCTCCGGCGGCGGTATTCCTCCCTGAGCAGCCCGCGCTGTGGGAATACTGGATGGATCGGGGATGGTTGCAGATCGGGCCGCCCCGCAAACGATTTGAGTAGCCGCTCCCGGAGGACATTGACGATGACTAACCAAAATCCCGATCCCTTTGACCCCGAAGCCTGGTACGCCGCGCGGAAAGCGGAGTTCGCCCAGGCGTTGCCCAACGTTGGGGTCACGACGCACGTCGCCGTCCAGGGCCTTGCGGCTCTGTATGACGCCGACCTGAGGCGGCTGGCGCCGGAGCCGGGGAGCGATTGGTCCAACGTGGTAGCGGGCTGGCTCCGCCGGAAACGATTGGCCCTGGTGAAGCGGGACGTCGCCGATCTGTTGGGCGAGGACGCATGACCGGAGGATGTTGATATGTGGCAGCTGGACGAACGAACCCGCATTTTTGGGCCTACGGATTTTGTTCCGGTAGGCGGCGTGCGTGAATGGCGGATTTTGCGGTTGCAGCCGTGCCGCTACGTTGACTGCCTGGTCCGCGAGCATTGGGAGTGGTTGCCGGAACGCTATGCCACCGAAGCGGCGGCGTTGGCCGACGCGCGGCAATTTTTGAGCGGGGAGCCGTGGCCGCGGCCGGATGGTGAATGATGAATGCTCGATGGACTCGGCAAACCAGCGGCCGCGAGGGAACCACCGCCGCCGGCAAGCCGCTCACCCAGCGCTATTACCCTGAGTGATGCGAATACAGCGTCGGCAGCCTCTGCCGCAACGCGCGGGTCGCATAGTCGCGGCGCATTCGGAATTAACTGGGTAATCTCACCGTGACTCCCAATGCCACCCCCAACGCTCCGCCGATATTACCGCCAGTCCTGGCGACGGCGGCGGTCGTCAAAGGAAACGGACAGCGGCCAGGCCCGTTCTGCCATCACGTTGAGGGTGTTGTCCCGGCGGGAGACCGTGCCCTCGATCACCACCAGCGGCCGACGCAAGGCGTGTTTGAGCCGTTCCCAGCGGCCTTCCCACACGGCGATGGGGATCAATCCCCACTCGTCTTCCAGCGTGAGAAACACCGCTTTGGCCAAGGGACGTTGGCGCCTTACCACCCTGCCGGCCACCCGCACCTCGCCGCCGTCGCGGCAACCCTGCACCGTGTCGCTGTTCAGCACGTCAGGCCCCAGCAGCGGGCGTGCCAGTTCCATCACCTGCCCGTCGGGACACAAGCCCAACAGGGCGTACTCGTCCAGCATCCGCTCGGCTCGGCTCTGAGCGGAAACCGTCGCCGGCGTTTTCGCCGCGGGCAGGGCCAAAGCCAGCTGTCCCCGTCGCACATCGGCCACGTAGCCGGCGTCCACCTGCCACAACGCCTGCCGGCGGTCGTCCACCCCGTTCAATCCGTCCAGCGCGCCGGCGCGGGCCAGGTTCTCCAACGCTTCCCGCGGCAATCCGGAGCGGGCCAGCAGGTCGGGCAGGTCGCGGAACTCCCCTGCTTCCCGCTCCCGCAGCAGCGTCTCTCCCAACCGCACGTCAACGCCCTTCACGAAGGTGAGGCCCAGACGCAGCGTGTTTGCACCCTCGGCGGTGCAGAGCAATTCCGAGCAGTTTACGTCGGGATGGGCGACGCGCAAGCCCAGGCGGCGGGCGTCCTGCTTCAGAGTGTCCAGGTCCCAGAAGCCCATGGGCTGCTCGTTGAACAGGCCTACGAAGAACTCCAATGGGTGATACCGGCGCAGCCAGGCCATCTGGTAGGCGGTGAAGGCGAAGGCCAGGGCGTGGCCTTCGGGAAACATGTAGTGGGGGTTGAACTTGCCGAAGACGGTCTCGGCGACGGGTTCGGGTACGCCGCGTTGGGCGGCGGCGGCCAGAAACTTTCCGCGGTACTCGGCTACCAGGGCTGCCCCGTTGCGGCGTCCGAAGGCGCGGCGCATTCGGTCCGCCTCGGCGGCGGTGAGACCGCCCACGTCCATGCCCAGCTGCACCACCTGGTCCTGGAACAGGATCACGCCCAGGGAGCGTTCCAGAGCATGACGCTCCAGGGGATGGTCGTGGTTCCAGGGCATCCCGTTGCGTCGGCGCAGGAACTCGGCGATGCCGTCGTGGGCGCCCACGCCGGGACGCACGGCGGCGATTTCCAGGGCCAGCTCGTAGATGTTTTCAGGACGCATCCGCACGATGGTCTGCATCTGGGCGGCGGACTCCACCTGAAACACCCCCACGGTGTCGCCCTTGCCCAGGTCGTCGAAAACGCCCTCATCCCGGTAGTCGATGCGGCTGAGGTCGGGTTCGTGTCCGGTGCGGTCCCGCACCAGGCGCACCGCCTGCTGCAACTGGGATAACGCGCCCAACGCCAGCAGGTCAATCTTGACCAGGCCGGCGTCGCCCACCGTGTCCTTCTTGACAGGGCATCTGATAGAGCCCAAGGCATCCGGCTTCCCTAGCACCCGAGCCGGGGGATCGTATGCCTGTAGGACTGGCGACAGCGACTTGCAATCGCTAAATGTATCGTTGCGTGATACACTATATGGATAACAAGAACCCACGGAGCGGTACGGGGTGAAACATGCCAACGGTGGCAACTGAAGGGCAGTTCCGCTTCGTCATCAACACCAGGGAGAACGCTTTCGAACCGCCCCATGTTCATGTATGGGTGGCCAACGAAGATGCCTGCCGCATCGAACTGAACGGGGGATCTTACATGGAAGACCCTCCGCCAGGGGATTATCGAGATATTTTGGAGGCGTACGCTAAACACGCCGCAGCAATTAGAGAAACTTGGGACCAAATACACGGGAGGTAAACCATGGCAGGGACGATGGTCAACCGTGCCGACCGGATGATGCTAAGTGCGGTTCCTTTGGAGGAAGGCATTGAGCTTACTTTCGCCGACGGTCAAAAGGGGCTCATTCCCATTACCGATTTGCCTGAGGTTGCGGCCGCCGGAGGGTTGGCCCGCATCGAATTGCCCAATCCCTACGAGATTGCATTGGTCATGGCTAACGGTGAGCAGACAGAGATCCCCTGGGATTTCGCCCGGCATTACTGCGACGGTTTGTATCGTCCTCAGGTGGAGGTAATCTCTCGGCAGGGCCGAAAATCCCTAGGCAGTCGCCTCCGCGAACTCAGAGAGGCCGCAGGGCTGACGCAAGAGCGGTTGGCGGAACGTTCGGGGATCGGGAGGGTCACGCTGGTAAGGATCGAACAGGGAGAGCAGAGTCCCCGTTTCAAAACCCTGACCGCGCTCTCCGGGGCGTTGGGGCTGCCTGTTGATGATATTTTGCTAAGCGCGCGTCGGCCGGCGCAATCCCCGAGAACGCCAGACGGGCCAACGTCGAATGAAATTGACACCCAGCGGGTGTACGGCACCCTCGAACTGTCAGCCCAGCAGCGAGCGGTATTGACAGCCCTCCAGTCTCGGGACACCGAACAATTTCCGTTAAGCCGTTGGTATCTGGGCGCGCTCAGCGCGTGGCGCAACCGCCAAAATCCCGACCGTATGTCACAGGCGGCTCATTCGCTACGGGAGCTCATGGAAAAGTTACCTCGGGTGTTGACGGGCAGCGACATACAACAGGTGCGCACGTACGATTTCAAAGGCATGCGACGGTCGTTGTACGAACGCTTCCAAAAAGACAAGGAACGTTTTGCCGGAGGGTGGCGTGGCAACCCGATAGACTCGCCCTTGGCCGGGACTTTGGAGAGGCTCGACACATACCTTATCCGCAATCAGACGCCCAGCCGCAGGGAACAGGTCCAGATGGCGGTGGTGAGCATCGACCCTTTGGCCCATCAAATGGACATCTCTATCAGGGACCGCAAGCGAGATGAGATTTTCTCGGTATGGCAACAAATGGAAGTCTTCGCTCACCACAATGCGTCCGAGGACGACTTCGATCATTGGCTGCATCTACTGGAAGTCGCCATGCTGGACCTGTTGGCACCGATAACGGCGGCGAACCAGCAGGAAATGCAGGCCATCATGCGTGACCCGACGCGTACCCCGGGTGAGGTCCAACGAATGCTGGGACTCATAGAACGCCGGGGGGCGAACTATATTTTCTTCTTCTCCGAGGTATCCGACCCTTCTTGGATTCCCGTGCTGAGGGAGCAGGGATACTTCTTCCATCCGCCTAACGTCGAAGATTTGGGTGATGGACGTATAACGTTGCCCAATTGGTGGCCCATGCGTTATCTGACACGCGTGGCCAAAATGGCCACGCCTGAAGTGCTCGAAATCATCGAGGAATTTCCGCCCTTCGACAATCCTCGGGTCTACGAAGGCATCCTGGACATCGCGTTACAGCTGGAGGGCGATGACACTGGCCGGCTCAAGACGCGATTGCTCGAGTACGCGAAGATGCCCAACGCGTCGCTGACCTTCAGGCTTCCCGATTTGCTGGCCCATTGGACCAGGGAAAGCCAAACGGAGGCAGCCCTGGAACTTGCTAAAAGACTCGTTTACTTCGCTCCGGACCCAGAGGCAGAGGAAAAGCGGGTCCGGCGGCAGGAAAATCCCGAAGATTGGACCACCATGCTCCAACCCCGGCCGGGGTTGGAGGAATGGGACTATCTGCAGTTGATGGAAGAAGGGATGCGGCCACTTGCCGAAGCCGCACCATACCAGGTTGCACGAATTTTGATATCCGCTGTGAACGCGTTGATGCGCTATGGGATGCACCCGGACCAAATTGAACAAGCCGGCGACGAGGACCGTTCAGAGTGGTGGCATCCGAATCTAATGGGACCCAGTGGCGAAGTCCTAAGGTCCAGTGATGCGCTAGTAGGCACGATGACACTGGCCTGCGAGAGGGTCTGGGAGAATGACCCGGCTTCCATCAACAACTTGGATGCTTACCTGCGATCCCAGAGATGGAAGATTTTCAAGCGTCTGCGCCAGCACCTCTATGCCCTCCGCCCCAACCAGCAGTCGGCCGACTGGATCCGTCAGGAGATCCTGAGCCACCAGGAATACTCGCAATGGCAGCACGGGTACGAGTTTCAGCGTATGATCCGCCAGGCTTGCGACATTCTGGGGAACGACCTGCTGTCCCGAGATGAGCTGACCCCCATCTTGGACGCCATACTGGATGGACCAAACCGGGACTCCTACCGCAGATTCGCCGGTGAGTCCTACTCGGAGGAAATCTTCCAATCGCAGCAGCGGTATTTTCACCGCATGCAACTGCATCCGTTCCGGGCGCTTCTCTTCGACGGATACCTGGAATACCTCGACGAGTTGGAGAAGGATGCCTCGAACGGCGTCGAAGATTCGGACTACCGTCAGGTTGGAGAAGCGCGCTCAGGAATGGTCAAGCGCCGGAGCCCCTTGACGGGTGAACAGTTGGCGAATCTCCCAGACGAAGAACTGTTGGAACACATCAACGAGTGGGATGACGAACACCAAGACAGCGAGGACTGGTTGCTAGAGGTCACCATCGAGGCATTAGCGGAAGGTTTTCAAGCGTTCTTCAGGGACGTCATCATGGCGGATTCCGACCGGCTCCAGTTTTGGCTGGAGAACCGGGAGCGCATCCAGCGGCCCATCTACGTGCGGGCAATGCTGGACGCCATGCGTTCCGCGCTCAGGGACCAGGACTTCGGCCAATTGGGGCTGTGGTTCGAAACCTGCGAATGGGTGCTCGGTCATCCCGACGGAGAGTACGCGCTCGGACTGCGAGCGCCGGATGCGTCGCGTGATAACCCTTACTGGGGGTCATCCCGGCGGGCTGTTGAAGATCTCATGAGCGACCTGCTCCAATCATGCCACGACAACCAGGTGCCGTTACCGGCCGAAGCACTGACTTGGTTGCCCCGCCTCTTGGACATCCTGCTCACGCAGTTCGACTGGGCATTGGATGAGGGCCAGCAAGTGTTTCTCAACCGTGACGATTGGGTCGGCGAGGGCATCAACAACACTCGGAGCAGAGCGATTCAGGACCTGATCAGGTTCGGAGCGTTGCTACGTCGAGACGATCCCGATACCGACGTCGCCACGGTTATAGCTGGGTTGAAACAGCGTCTGAACCCGGAAGCCACATTCCCGATGACACTGCCGGAGAGAGCCATTCTGGGCGTGAACTACGACACCGTATGCGCGTTGGATTATGGATGGGCTGTCGCCAATAAATCTTTGATTTTCCCTAGGGACGACGTCAATGCTTGGGCAACGGGATTCGCCGCGTTTCTTCACTTCCATCGTCCTTACGGCAAGGCCTTCGAGTTCCTTCGGGACGACTTCCAGTTGGCGGTGCAGTATTTCACAGCGCTCGGCGATCGGGGGTATGCCCACGCCGAGACCGCGGACCTCCTTGGCAACCAACTGTTTCGATACTACCTAGGCGGCCAATGTCCCTTGCTGGGCGAGGACAGCCTTGTTGAGCGATATTACGAGGCAATCGGCGATGCTCCTGAACGTAGGAGGCACTTGTTGAATCACGCAGGGTTATTGCTGTATCACACCAAAGGACAGCTGGCACCGGAGATCGGAGACCGGTTCAAGGATTTCTTCGAGTGGCGGCTACAAGCGGCAAGCGCCGTGGAATTGGCGGGGTTCGAGTTCTGGCTCCAGGCAGCCTGCCTCGACCCAGCATGGAGGCTTGGCGCCTTTTCGCGGGTCCTAGATGTTTGGAGGGCGGACGCCTTTCCAGCCTGGTTCAATTGGGCATCAATAGTCGAGTTGCTGCCCGAACACACGACACAGGTGGTCGAATGTTTCGCCAAGATCGCGGAGACGCACGCCGTGGATTCCGTGCATATCTTCCCTGAGTCCGCGAAGCGCATCCTGACGGCGGGATTGAACAGTTCCGAGGATGCGGTACAGGAGGAAACTCGACGGGTGCGAGAGATATTGCTCAACTCCGGTCGCCTCAACGTAGCCATGCTTGAGGATTGAAGGCGCGGCACGGGGACGTCACTGCGTCAGATGTGTGGTATCCGGACTGGCCGTGGTCAATGTTGGAACAGAGTCCCGGTGAATCCTCCTTTCCAACCACCGTGGCGATGGAGTGCGGTTTTCCGAAAGGTCAAACGGGACAAGCTTGTTCCGAGACAGTTTGTGTCCGGTCCGTTCCTTGTCTGGTAGGTGGTGTGCCGCGACATACGTCAGAGCCTACTCACGCTGGGCGAGGGGTGTCCTCAACCGCGCCTCTTTGCTGAAGGGCGGTGTGGCCGACTATGGGTGATTAACGACAAAATGGGGGCATGTTGAGAAAGTCGGCGGACTGGCGAGGGTTCTATCGTATGGCGGACTTGGGGCAGAGAGCCCAGCAACTGAAGCGGACCAGACAGTGAAATGGAGCGACGGCATCCGCCAATCCGTGTCCCATGGCCTGTTCTACGCCGGAGGTAATGGCATCGGCGCGCATCAGTGGACCAGGTGGCCGACTGGCTGGCCAATGATGGACAGGGACGGAACCGCGCCAACGCCGCCGAACTCGGCCACCTTTTGATGGTGTCCCTGCTGGACGGACGCTTTGAGTAAGCGGCCGCTGAATTCAATCCAGCGGAATACCTGGCCCGTCCCGATCTGCTGGGCTACGCCATGCTTATTACTGAATTCGCTCGGGCAACCGCAATGCAGCCGGCCGGCGAGTTTGAGTTGAACCGGGACCGGCTGTCCCGCGTCAACCAGATTTGCCGAATTTCCGTCGATTAGTTTTGCCGGTTCACCCCCTCGGCCGCAGCAGTCTCGCCGCGCTGCTGGGCTGCGTCAGTCCGGTAGCTGGGGACGTCGAATTCCAGGATGACGGCGTGATGCACCACCCGGTCAATTGCTGCGGCGGTGGCCATGGGGTTGGCGAAGATGCGCTCCCACTCGGAGAAGACCAGGTTGGACGTGATGCCCAGCGACCTCCGCTCGTAGCGTTCGGCGATGAGGGTGAAGAGGACCTCTGATTCCTCGTTGCCCTGGGGGAGGTAGCCCAGGTCGTCCAGGAGCAGGAAGTCGAAGTTGTCCAACTTACGCAATTGTCTGGGCAGGGCGAAGTCCCGCTTGGCGGCCAGCAGGTCCTGCACCAGGCGGTAGGCCGGGGCGAAGAGGACGGAGTGGCCGGCTTCCACCAGGCGATGGCCCAGGGCGCAGAGCGCGTGGGTCTTGCCGGTGCCGGGCAGACCGAAGGCCAGCACGTTGACGCCGTGTTCCACGAAGCTGCCCTGGGCCAGTTGGTCCAGCTGCTGCCTGAGGGCCAGAGGCATCCGGTGATGCTCGAAGGTCTCCCAGGTCTTGCCTGCGGGGAGCTTGGATGCCTGACGCAGCCGGTTGATGCGCCGGTGGCGGCGATCCTCGGCTTCCTGCTCCAGCACCTCAAGGAAGGTGGGCAGGGCGTCGCCGTGGCCAGCCTCGGTGAAACGGGCTACCGACTGGGCGCCCATGGTGGGCATCTTGAATTGGTGGCAGAGCTCACCGATGCGCTCCTGCATGACGCTGGTGTCGGTGTCCATCATCCGCACACCCCCGCGCCGGCCAGGCTGCCCACAAGCAGGCCATCGTAGATCTTCAGGTCCGGTGTACCGGTCATGGCCAGTGCCGGCGCTTCAGGCGGCTTGGGCTCGGCCAGGTCCCGCACCTCGGCGTAGTCGAAGGGCTGTCCGGTCTCCAGCAGCAGGGACAGGGCGCTGTCCACATTGGCTTCCATGGTGGTGGCCGCCAAGTGCAGAATGCGCACGTACTCCACGTCAGCCCGTTCCCCGCGCCATTCCTGCAGCGCGTCGTAGGCCAGGCGGAAGTGCAGGGTGGGAAACAGTTGCTCCCTGAACCGGTACCGGGCAAAAGCGCCCGGCTTGCGCACCAGGGAATTGATCACGTGGCGGTAATTGACGTTTACTTCCCCATCACCGCGCACCCGTGCCATGCATTCCACGAAATGGCCCTTGTAGTACACTTCCAGGTGATCGGAATAGAGGCGGATCTGTACCACCTTGCCAATGAGCCGGGACGGGACGCTGTAGCTGCGTCCCGCCACCTGGACAGTGCTCCACCGGCGCACCTTGGACTGGTAGTTGGCGTATTCCGGCATGGGGGCTGGCGGCAGGGGCCGTAGGCAAGCCATTTCCTGCTCCAGCTTCCCCCTCACCAGGCGATTGCGCTTCTCCACCATCTGCTGGACGAACTGGGCGTAATCGTCGCCAGTGTGGAAATCACGGCTGCCTCTCAGGATGAGGGCTTGGTCGACGGCGTCCTTCAGGCGGTAGTGGGCGTGCTCGGCGACGCCGTTTTCATGGCTCTGGCCGCGATTGATGCGAGTGGAGCGAAGGCCGTAGTGATCCAGCAATGCGGTGTAATTGGCGTTAAGCGCCCGGCCGCGGCTGCCCTTCAATTCGTGGGTGGCGGCGGAGGTATTGTCGGAGCGCACCACCTCTGGGACGCCGCCCAAGGTCCACAGCGCATTTTGCATTCCCTGCTTCAGCGCCAGGAAGGTCTCGCCGGTGGCCACCTCGGCGTAGCGCCAGCCCGAGTGGCTGAGGATCAATTGGAACAGCAGGTGAGGGTAGGGCTGGCCGGCGATGGTAACGCCGAGGGGATTGCCGTGGGTGAAATCGAACTGAGCCTCCCGTCCCGGCGGATGCTCCTGGGGGAAGTACACCTCCTGATCGGGGCCATTCAGCGCCCGCCAGTCCTGTAATCGTCGTTGCAGCGTCCGGAGCTGGGAGGCGCTGAAGCGCCCGGGATGCTGCTCCTCCAGCCACTCGATAATTGTCGTTGCCTTCAGCTTGCCCTTGGGATCGCCGTGCAGCAGCGGCTCAATCTCCTCGTCCCACACCCCGTCGAAGGGATCGGGCCGGGTCCGCCACCACCGCTCTGGTTTCATCTCCGACGGCAACGGGCCACTCTGCCACTTCCGTGCCGAACGCACGCACATCCCGGCCATGGCGGCCGCCGTCTCCTGGGTTTTTCCTTCCATAAGTCTCTGCCTCAACAATGCGACTTGTCGGTCTTTGATCAATCCGGCACCTCCGTGCCGGAGGGTTTTACCCCACCTCAACCGGCAAAAATAGTCGACGTCAGAGGCATTCCTTATTGTCGTTAATCACCGGCCGACGGAACTGGCGCTGTTCCTGGGCGTCTGCGGCGGATTTCGCGTTCTTTAGGCATGAACCACCGAAACGCGAGGGAAACGCAATATGCGTGATCGGACTATCCCAATTCACGCCGGATGTTTCAGCCGGGAATGCCAGTCTGCCTTCGTCGCCGGCTTGATCAAAGGCAGCACGGTGGCCGTGTCGTTGATCGTTGAGCGCTATCTGGATGGCCTGGACTTCGCGGCGGCGAACGAGCTGGTTACCGACTCCCTGGGACACCGGAGTTGCCGGTTTTACCTGCAAGACGGTTCCGATAACGGGCGGGACCTGTGTGCGGCCTGTGGCCGCTTGATGCCACCGATGTAACAAAACCTGGCGCCAAACCCGGGTCGAACCTATCCCGACAGCAGGCCAGCCATCCGGCGCCCCCCGCGCTCTGTCGCCACGTCGCCAGCGGACCCAATGCGGTCGGCGATTGGCGGTGGGGAAAATCCCGGCGAGATTATAGCATCGGGGACGGTTTCCGCCGTTGGCGGTGATGCGTCGGACGCGGTGACGGTTTCGGCAACGCTTAACGAACACGTTCGGCTACCGGCACTGCTGAAAGACGCAATCGGAGCGATGCCGGCGTCGGGCAAGGACTGCTGGGTTGGCATGGGGGTTGACGAAGTCGTCGTGCGCGGGGAATCGTCGGAAGCGGTGATGGCCGGCATTGAGGCTGGCGGGACAGCTGGATGCGCAGTCGTGCTTGAGTTCGTGATCCGCGAACCCCAGGTGATTATCCTGTGATAATCGGGGAGTTCGACGGCGGGCAGCCCTACGTTTCAGCCGTGGTGGGAATGCCGAGGTTGGGGGTGTTCGGCGCCGTCAGGATCTTGGTGGATACCGGTGCTGCGGTGACCTGCATTCATCCGTCGCTAATGCTGCCTAATTCCAGCGCGGTGGCTTGCGCAAGACGAAACCATTGGCGTCGATGACTTGCTCGGGAAACTGGCTGCCGGCAATGATCCTACGTCCCAGCCTGAAAGCGGCAGTCGCCTCGTGATGTAATTCCTCGGAATGACGTTTCGGCGGGAAGGCGACTACTACCCGCTTGTCAGGGTAGCTGCGCAGAACGGTGTTGATTGGGCCAATCAAATCGCTGTCTGCGGAGACCACGATGGCGGTATCAAAGGCGTCCCGCTTCGCGTCGTGGAGCAATGCCACGGCGATGTTCACGTCGGTCATCTTCTCTTCAAAGGTTCTCCGGGTCATTCCGCAGCGGCGGCAAATTCCGGTCGTAGGCTGATAGTGCCCGTATCGGATGGTCAGGTTGGGCAGGGTTTCCAACGCCTGCAAGTAGGTATCTTGCCGGGTATTCTGGTCTGGATCTCCATCTTGCGGCTCAGAGCGGGCGATGAGGTACCGTACCATTGCCAGTTGCTGGCTTGGGCGTAGCAGGCGTTCCGTCAGCCGTCGCAGGTCCAGCCAGTAGTAGTGGCACTAGCTCCGCGATTTGAGTAGCCCATTGCGTCCCTGTCTTGGTTACAGTAATCTTCGCAGGCTACAACTTGGGCAGGAAGTTTCGAGAGATGCTGCAACGTTTCGTCGGCGAAGACCGCAAACGCTTTGTTATCGAAGCGCTAGAGCCGCAGCCTGTAATCGGGGGACAGGTTGACTTGGCGAAGGTCGTTTGCAGAGCCAGTACCATCCATTCTTGGGATCCCGGTGAAATTCTCATTGCCGAAGGGGAGAGGGATGACGATATTTGGTTTCTCCTGGCCGGGAGAGTTTCGGTATTGGTGCGGGGCAGACGCGTGGCGGTACGAAAATCAGGCCAGCACGTCGGCGAGATGGCTCTCTTGGATCCGGCTGCACCCAGGTCGGCTACCGTGATAGCTGAAGAGGAGGTGGTTGCGGCCCGGATTTCGGCGGTGGGCTTCAGGGAAATCGCCGACGCGCATCCCGCTCTGTGGAGAAATCTGGCCAGGGACTTGGCTGACCGGTTGCGGCAGCGTAACCGGTTTGTCGGACCGGTAAATGCCGTCACCGAGCTTTTTCTGGGCTGTTCGGCCGAGTCCTTGGCGGTGGCCGAGGCAATCAAGGCCGGGCTGGCAGACTCCGGTGTCGATGTACGGCTATGGAGTGACGGAGTTTTCCGCCCATCCACATTTGCCTTGGAATCGCTGGAAGCGGAGTTGGCTCGGGCGGATTTCGCCGCGTTGGTTCTGGCTCCGGATGACACCGTGATCAGTCGGGACGTGTCCAGCCCAGCGCCGCGGGACAATGTGGTGTTCGAATTGGGCCTATTCATGGGTGCCTTGGGACACGCCCGGACTTTCGTGATCCTTCCAGAGAGTTCTCTGAACAAAATACCCAGTGATCTGGACGGTTTCACCTCGGTGACATACCGGGCAACCAGCCATGGGGACGACCTGCGGTGCGCGGTAGAGTCGGCGTGCCGCGACTTGATCGAGGTAATGCGCTCGGCAGGACCTCGTTGATTTTCGACTTGGAGGCAGTTCGACCGTGGCCCGGCAGAAGAATCTGAATTCAGAGATACGGAAAATACTCCAGGAACCGTGGACCGTGCAGCGGTCGCGGGGCGCTCCACGACCGGAGGACCTTGGCCTGGACAACGTGGGGAAGACCATTGACGCCACCGTCTTATACGCAGATCTCGACGAATCCACCAGGATGGTGGAGACGCAGGAGCCGGGGTTCGCGGGGCGGATGTACAAGACCTACTTGGTCTGCGCCGCGAGGCTGATCAGGTCCGAACAAGGCAACATCACGGCCTACGACGGAGACCGCATCATGGCCGTGTACACGGGCCGCCGCATGGTGGAAAGGGCGGTCAGGAGCTCCTTGAAGCTCAACTACGTCGTGCAGGAGCTTATCAATCCGGCTGTCCAGGAACTGACTTCGGGCACGAGGTTCGCGATGCGTCAGTCGGTGGGAGTAGACACCAGCGAACTCTTGGTGGTCAAGACCGGTATCCGGACGGCCAATGATCTGGTCTGGGTCGGTCGGGCCGCCAACTATGCGGCTAAGTTGTCATCACGTCGGGCGCCCGCCACTCACATCACGCCGGAGGTGTACGATCAACTTCCCGCCGAACTCAAGACTGGCGACAACGGCCGGCAGATGTGGACCGCCGAGACCGCAGCGGAAATAGGAAACCGACGGGTTTACAGCTCTTCGTGGCACTGCCGTCCGTAAGACGAAGGCAAAAACGGCCAGCTTGGGCGGGATGCACGGATAGGCACCGAAGGAATGTTTTCGGTACCGCCTGGGGATCTGTAGCGGGAACGCAGGGCAGGCGTGGCTGGTCGCTGTACCGGCAATTCTTCATCTGTAGCGGTCGGCTCCGTTGGATTTTTCCCGGCAGGGGATTCGCATCTGCGAGCTGGTCCAAATGCTTGGTTAGCCTCATTTTGGTTCGCTTGAACTACCATCGTGGGCGGGCTCTTTCCGTAAATGTCAATCGACAAGTAGCGAGCCGATGGGAGATTCGGGAAAATTGCGAAACTCAAGGCTCGCGTAATCGACAGCGGAAAATGTCCAAAGTGATGACGATTTCCGTCTATCGTCATCACGTCATGTCCGTGAGACCAGTTTAGGCGGAGGGTGATGTCGCGGGTGAGCCAGGTGCGTCTTTCGCATTCGGCGGCGATGGCGACGTAGGTGTTTGACACGTTGCCTTTTTGTTTGAACACCCTTTTCTCCGGTAACGGCGACCGATGTTACCATGTGGAGCCAGATGGCTACTCTCGCCAGCCGATGGGTGCTCCCGCTACGCTCGTCGTCACCCCAGACTGAGATTCGCAGTTGCGATACCCAATTTTCTCTGGATAGTTCAGGCGTTAACGGGCGTAGACTGTAGGGAGCCGAACTGCTTTGACAGTTCGTCCGCGAACGCTCTCATGTTCCTTACATCATCGGCGTAGACGACTATCGGCAGGTCATCGGGCGCCCATCCTTGGTCATTGTCTAATCCCACTCCTGATGCCTCGGCACATCTCAGGAGAAGAGGTATTGCCTCTGGATAGGTATAAAAAGCGACAAGGGGATGCTGTTCGTGGTGTCTTCCTCCAAAAGCTCCTCCGTTGCAGCTCGTGCATGGGATGAATCCACTTGCCGACAGCGCCGCGACCGTGGATGCTACCCCGATGTCTATTCCCATAATTTCGGCCAACTCAATTTCGTCGAATAGCTCGTCGAACAGATCCTCCTCACCGAAGGGGTCGGCTCCGGATGGCAGAGGTGATTGCTCTATCCTTTGGATGTACTCATCTTCAAGGTCTTGGACTTCTCTCACGTCCATCCATGAGAGTCCTCTTAAATCGTAGTAGTCCCTGTTGCCACCAGGGTGGCAATCGTCCACGACTCCCTCCGGCTTTGGCCATGATGTGAGGGCGGAATTGACCTGCCGTGTCACCTGCACGTCGAATTTCTTGTGTACAAACTTCATCGTTCCGTCCTCTCGGAGCACTTCGGCTGTGTGGGACCAAGCACCAAGTTGTGGTCGTTCAAGGATTTGGGCTTTGTACTGCAGCACGGATTTCCTGAGCCCATGTATCTAAATCCCTGTCTGGTAGTCCGGGGCGGCACGCCGTTTGCATATAGGCCCATGCCACCATTTCCCTGAAAGGACTGTCCAGAGAGGCCTCCCGCTGGAACCGTTTGTCGTCGCCTATGCAGCCAATCGGAACGAGTTCAAGATCTCTCAGATCGGCCGCCATTGGCGGGAACATTCCCGGAAGCGGCGGCAGTGGAATCACCGACTGGGCGTATCCCGCACTGAGCAATTGCCTCCTGATAGTAGAGACACTCGAGTTTGGGTCAAGTCCGACGCTTTTTAGTGCTTCGTCCATAGGGCAGCATTTGGCTACCAGTACGTTTCGGACCTTCGGTATCCGTGCCAGGTCGCAGGATGGAGTTAGAACTACTCGAAATGCGGTGGGTTCCGTCGTGCTACCGTCCTTGTCCTTGAGGATGTCGCCCAATAGTGTGTCCTTCGACACTGGAGGATGAAGGTAGCATTCCCATGCGGCGAGATTGCTACCTTCCGGCGGTTCGTCCATCATCGCGGCTACACGCCGGCGTCCAGCTCGTAGCAGCGCATCCTGACGGTCTGTATGGTCGCTGTAGGTCTCGAATGCATGGGGCGCTACTTCGCGCATGGCTTCAGATAGACGTTGTCTGATTTCGCTTTCTGTCGCCCGCAGTGCTTCAATGTGGGGAAGGAATTCCTGGATGCCCTGCAACACGTTGTGGTCGCTCCCGCTCCCTTTCTGGATCTTCTTGACGAATTCGTGCTCGTCAGCTTCCAGCAGGCTGGGATCCGCCGAATAAACGATTATAGGGCAGAACCGATTACGCCAGATAAATGCGTAGGCATCGAGTCCAGCGTAGTCCTTTTCCGATAGGTTCCCGCGGGCAATGTCCAGAATAATTATGTCTGGACGGAATGACTGGATTGACTGCTCGGTCATTTCGAACTCGACCAGTTCAACCGTAGAGTCGGGCAACTGGGAATCAATGAGGTCGCAAACTGATAGCACACTGGCGTTTTCATCCTCAATGATGAGTATGCTGATCATGGAACTTCCCGCCCTTTAGCTGACGCATGGAAGGTCGAACTTGAACGATGCTCCACCCCTAACTCCGGGATGTATGACAACCATGTCGCCGCCGTGAGCCGCGACGGTTTCGGACGCCACCGTAAGGCCCATTCCGACGCCGTTCGGTTTCCGTGTTACCCCCGGCAAGAGAATTTTCTCTTCGTCTCCGTCCTCGAGGCCGGGCCCGGTATCATGGACGTACACGGTGACCCGAGTACCGTCGGAAGCCAGTTCGGTCTCGAATTCGAGCCGCCGTTCCTCCCTTGGGACGTTTTCCAGCCAGTAAATGGAGTTGATGATCAAATTGATTATCACGGTGCTCAAAAGCCCTGGATCAACCCCAACCGTCGTCGTGGAATCCGGAACGCTGTACTCGATCCTCTTGGTTTTCAGTTCCCGCTCGTGGATGTCCAGGCACTGACGGATACATTCCTCTAGTTCGGAATTGCGTCGCCTCCGCTGGAAGTTGCGGTTAGCCAAAGGCGAAAACCTGTCGGCTAGGGTTTCCAGGGCGGAAACTGACTCCTCAGCCCTGGAGATATGCTTTTCGGTTTCTTGGTCCGTCGGATCGCTGACCTTTTGCTTGAAGAACGTCAGCGCCGTCCCGATTGAGGTTGTCCTGTTCCGAATTTCATGGATTATCATTTGGGCTATAGAGCCCACCGTCGCCAGTCGGCTGTAGTAAACGAACCTAGTTTCAATAGCTTGGCGATTTTCGTTAAGCGATTTATCGAAATTGCGTACCAGCTTGACGAACTCAGACGCGTTGGCTCCTGATTGAGCGAGAGCGGTCGTCTGAGCCACGAGCTGATCGGCTGACAGGTTTGCGAACAGATCCGTTAGGGGCTGTTCCCGCCCGAGTTCTTCGCGGTCTTGGTTACGGCCACTCGCAAGAAGCCCGACGATCGCTCTGATGATTTCCTCGAACTCTTCAACTTCGGCGCACGTTGACAGGCGTTCCCGGTCACTGGTGTCTTCGATCTTTGGGTTGGCCTCTGCGGATATGGAAACGTAGCCTACCAACTGGTTGGTACTAAGACGCCGGCCGACTTGGCTGACGCGACGAAGGTCGAGGCCTAGCCAGTCGCGTGCTCCTTCCGATTTCGGCAATGTCAAAACCCCGTCTCGGTACACTGAAATGCCCTTGTGATATCTGATGGCACTCCGCACCGAGCGCCTTTGCACACCGTACTTATCAGAAATTTCGCCGGTACCTTCTGCGTTGATGTCCCATGCCCTGATTTCAAAATCGAACGGTCCGCAACCTGCGGATAGCGGAGAGTGAGAAAATTTCCATGTATCTCTGGCGTCGCCGTGGATCTGTGACCACGTCTGCTCCATTTTCGTGGTCCTGGGAGTGCCGTGCGCCCCAATTGGAGCGAACTTGTAGGTCCCTACCACGTTTCCTTTGGCATCGACCTTTCCCTTGATGCTGTACTTGGGCTCGGACAGGAATTCTGAAACTTCGATGTCAACCGCGTCGACGTCGTCGACGCCCAACAGGGTGATGTTGAACTCGTCTTGTTCAGCGAAAGGAGATATTAGGCGGCTCAAGTTATCAGCGAGTTCCTGTATGCGGACTTCGTCCCATTGCTCTCTCAGGTCGTGAATGCGGAGACTGGTGCCGGATTCGTTGAACGGAGAGCGTTCCTTCCTTTCTTTGAATGCAACTGCGCTACGAGCTATGTCGTCTCCGCTAGCAATTTCCTGCCAGTCAACGTTGACTTCCCAACAGGGCGCCCCTGAGGCTTGGGTCAGCATCGTCAAGCGATTGCCGAGCCTGGCTGCGGAGAGGCGTCCTAGGCCCTTATTGCCCACTACACGCCGACGGCGTTTCCCCTTCTTTACGAATGGATGGGCTGACTTGTGCGGGGTAGCCACCGTGCACCACGAGTTTTCCACGATGTCCCTTGTCATACCGACGCCGTCGTCCGTGATTTCCAGGTAGAGGGTGCCGTCGCTTCCTTGCTTGAACGCGACCTGGACGTTTTGGGCGAAAGCGTCGTACGAGTTTTTGACCAACTCGATTACCGCAACGATGTCGTTGGTAACGAGGTCTGCGCCGAGTGCGGCGAACACCCTCGGGTGGACGCGGAAGGGGACCTTTTCGGCGGCATTTTGCTTGGTGGCGGAGTCCGCCGTTGTTTTTAGAGCGATCATGGTAGGGGCGACACCGGTAAGGCGTCCTCTGGTTTGGGGGCAAGCTGTTTGCCAATCGGTCCAGTGGGTAGGATGTTAGCGATAGATCCCTACCGTCGTCAACTCGGGTTGACCCGCCTGGTGCCGGATTTGGCGACGTAAGGAACTTGGGATAGAGATGAATCGTTCAAGCTACCTTCCCCGTCTTGGGCGGTTCCTTATCGCGAATTCGTCGCAGGTGTGACAGCAAGGCACAAGTGCCTTCTTCGAGCAAGCACTCCCATACGACGAACACCGTCCATCCCAGTTCACGCAGTCTTGCTTGGTTGGCAGCATCACGGGCAATGTTGCCATCCAGCTTCCGGTTCCAAAAATCCGCGTTTGAAGTTGGGCGCCGTTGTCCTTTCCGGCATTCGTGACCATGCCAAAAGCAGCCTTGCACCAAGACGGCAGCGCGGTAGCGTGGCAGCACTAGGTCGGGTTTTCCGGGCAACTTGCGGACGTTCAGGCGGTAACGGAAACCCGCTCGCCAAACTCGCTGGCGGACGTAAAGCTCGGCCGCAGTGCCGCGGTTGCGGACGCGGGACATCAAGGCAGATCGGTCCCCTTTGGATAGGAAATCGCTCAACGTGAATTTCCTGACCAGCGTTCCGCTAGGTGGTGCGGACGACCTTATGAGATTCCTTGAGCGGTGGTGACAGATACTGAACTTTCCTCGCGCCAGATTTCGCACAGGTGCTCCGCCATGTGTTTGGCAAGGTTCGGAGGCACTGCGTTTCCTATCATCCTGGCGATGGCGTCCATCCCGTCGGCGTGAAACTCGTAATCTGTCGGGAACGATTGCAGTAGGGCTCCCTCACGCAGGGAGAGGCCGCGCTCCTGGCTGCCATCGTAGTGGCCGAACCTACCGTTGGAAATGCTATGGAAGCGTGTGGTGATGGTAGGCGATGGCCTATCCGGATGGATGCGAGTATAGACGTCCCCGAACCCGCGTTTCCCTTTTTCGTCAAGGCGGCGGTGACAAGCTAAAGCCAATTCGTCTGGAAATGCGAAGTTCGGTTCTCCAGGGGCGACGGCCAGCAGCCTGCGGCGGTTAATGTCCGACAGGTTGCGGCACTGATGGTTAGGAACGCTATCGTCCTTACCACCAGCCCTCAAGCGAGGTAGGCTACCAATGGCATCCCGCACTTTCGGAAGGTCGGAGTCAGAGCCGGTCGGAATTGGTAGGTCGAAGTCTAAGCGTTCCGGGGCAGAAGCTCTGACTGCGACAACTATGGAACGGCGCCGGTGTTGCGGAACGTCGAAGCGAGATGCGTCAACGACTCCGTAACCAACACGGTAGCCTTGGTTCCTCAACTCGGCTTTGAAGTCTTGCCAGATCCGGCTGTAAGCTCCTCGCTCAATGGCGGCGACGTTCTCCGACAACACCATGTCTGGTTGAAAGTGCTTGACGAACACGAGCGCTTGGGCCAGCAAATTGCGGTCGCGTGCTCTCCTGGCGGTTCTGGCATCCGTCATACTGCGCTGGACGAAATTGGTGAATGATTGGCAGGGTGCGCAGACGGCAAAAAGGAGCGGTATTTTCCTGCCGGCATTGGCTTCGGCAAGTGCTCGGCGGTATGTAATCAATCGATGCAAATCGTTTAAGATTTCCTTCTGCCGTCCTTCCGGGCAATCGGGTGATGCCGGGAACATATCCTTTTGGATGAAGGCGGGACTTGCCTTATTCAGGCTTTCGTTCGCGTTGTTTTGCCGATAGGTGCGGCGGCAGGAAGCGTCTTTATCAACGCCGGCGATCACGTACCCGCCGGCGTCAATCAGCCCTCGGGTGGTGCCGCCTGCACCGCAGTAAAAATCTACGGCCAGAAAATTGGGGATTTGGGGGCGGTGGTCCATGGGCGTATATTATCGCAAGTCAAGGTCGTGTGGCAGGCCATCTAGCCTAAACGTGACGACGCCGGTCCCATTGATGTCAGCGATTATACAGTCGGTTGTAGGGATACCACACAAAACCGGCGCCCCATCGCTCTGGTTGTGCACTCGTCGTCTGTTCCTGTTCTTTCGATGGGTTGAGCGTTGTTGGACAACCCCGGCGTTGACCACGGCTACACGTCAGCGCTGTCGTCAGTTGCCCGATTAGTGAGACCCGAGCAGATCGAATCTAACAGAGCCGTCGATTATTCGACCTCTGGGCTGGAGGGGCGGTCGTTCGGTTTCCAGGTCTATCGGACGCTGCAATTTTGATCCATAATTTCGCTAGCGACCTGATCGGTCTACAGGCTGTATGGTGGCCTTTTGGTGTATTATTCCCATAGCCAAATCAGGGCGGCGTTCATGCTCGAAAAGATGCACGACCGCTGACATACATCATGGAAAAGACGAGCGCCAAATTTACCGCTAGCGCCCGGACAGTGGAGATGTTAGGACGCCAGCAAATCGCCGGCATACCCAATGCCATAAGCGAGCTGTTCAAGAACGCCTACGACGCGTATGCCGATCGGGCGGTAGTAGACCACTATATCCCGCAACGGTTGATGACGTTGCGGGATAATGGTCTCGGAATGACACGCGAAGATGTGGAACGACGGTGGTTGGTGCTAGGAACCGACAGCAAAGCGGCCGGAGGCTCGGCAGGACTGGCAGAAGTAGCCGGTAAATTAGGGCTCGAGCTGCGAAATACCGTCGGGGAAAAGGGTATAGGGCGTCTCGCTATCGCCGTGATCGGTCCGCAAGTTTTATTGCTGAGCCGTGCTAAACGACCAGATGAGTCTTGCGGAGCGGTTGCCGCTTTCGTGAATTGGTCTTTGTTCGAGCTGCCCGGCGTGTCGTTGGATGAGATCGAAGTGCCGATCAGGGAATTCGACGAGGGCGTCCTTCCTGATGACGCCATAGTAGTCGGAATGGTCGAGCAGGTGCGACAAAATCTCAAGAATTTAGAGAGCCGGTTGGACAAACAAACGGTCAAAGAAATCAACGGTCAACTTGATACGTTCGCCATCAATCCTGCCGGATATCAAGCAAGATACGGCGAGTCCAGTCTTCTTAAGGACGGTCACGGGACTCAATTTTATATCCATCCCGTAGACGATCTGCTGCAAGAATCTCTGAACGAGCGTGAACAATCCGTTGCGGGTCGCATGTCTAGGTCAAAACTGAGGAACATGTTGGTGGGTTTCACTAATACCATGGTCGATGAGGGAAATCGGCCAGAGATCGAAACCGAGTTCTATTATTACCCAACCTTCGACAGGCGCGTAGCCGTGGTTAACAGGGAGGAATTCTTCACGCCAGAAGAATTCGCAGCGGCGGACCACCATATCAGCGGCAGGTTCGACGAAAACGGACAGTTCGTCGGCTTAGTGTCCGTGTACGGGCAAGAAACCAATAATCACGTCATCCCCTGGCCGGCTGGCGGCGGAAGGGAAACGGAGTGCGGGCCCTTTTATCTCCAGTTGGCATACGTACAAGGACAGCGCAGCGAGACGCGTATGCAGTTGGAGGAGTGGCAAGAACTCAATCGTAAACTTCAGCAAATGGGCGGGCTATACATCTACAGAAACGGCATCCGGATCTTGCCTTACGGCGACCCCGACGTTGATTTCTTGGGGTTTGAAGAGCGGCGCTCGCTTCGTGCGGCCACCTACTTCTTCTCGTACCGTCGCATGTTCGGAACTATAGAACTGTCGCCGGAGCGGAAGTACAAACTTAACGAAAAAGCTGGCCGCGAAGGATTCATGGAGAATCGGGCTTTCCGGCAGTTTCGGGATATCCTAGAGAACTTTTTTACGCAACTGGCAGCGGATTTCTTTCAGGACGAGTCGCCTATCGGGACTTTCCGGAGCGAGAGAGCTGAACTTTCTCGTCGAGCAAAAGCCGAACTGCTTAGAGAGAGCACGGCCGCTCCTGAACGTGCTCGATTTGCTAGAGCTCTTAGGAATCTTCGCAACGATTTGGACGAAGGGGTTTTGGAGACCCGCGCATCCTCAGTAATCGAAGAATTGCGTTCCGCTTTGCTCGTTGCTGAAACCATGCCCGGGCCAGAAGCTCGCGCGGATGCTGCGGTAGATGCGGGATTGAATGCCGCTCGTGAATTGGAAAACTTACGCGCCAAATATCGAACTCCCGAGGTTGAAGGGTTCGGCGCCAGTCAATCCCTGCGAAGAGAGTTGAATGATTACGACGCGGTATTCAACAAACAAGATGCGGACGTCCTTGAGTCCGCGTCGTTAGTAGTCGAAGACCTACTGTGGGGACCGGCAAGCCCGCTACTCGGATACTCCGATTCAAGACGCTTCTTGAGGGATAGCATCAGGAGATTGGGCGAGAAAACGGCGATTTCCGTCCAAGATACCGAAAAGGCCGCAAACTCCGGGATATTCGAAGCCGGCCAGAGAGCATTCGAAGCCGTTCACCAGCATGCGACGGACTTCAATGATGTTCTAGAGGAGATAATCTCCGACCTGGAGGGACGAGTCGACGACATCCCGAATCGGGGAATCGCAGACTACTCGCACACACTCAAAGCGAAGATTACCGGCCTTGCAGAATCCAAGATTCGGATAATCGACGACATCAAGCGACAATTTGCGGTCATCAACGTGGTCCCAGATGCCGACGGCATGGTGGTATCGGAAAGCGATATGGCCAACGCGATTGAAGAGAACCTCGACTTTTTGCGCCAAGATTTAATCAGGGACTCAGAATACGTTCAGTTGGGTATGACGGTCGGAATCATTGACCACGAGCTCCAGGCCGTAATCGGTTCACTGCGCAATAACATAAGCAGGCTCCGAACATGGGCGGTGCGTAACGAAGGTTTAGTGGACATTTACCAGGGAATCCGGGTCAATTTCGACCATCTAGACAGTTACCTGCGGTTACTTACGCCGTTGCAAAGGCGGTCCAGGCGCACCCTGTCGGAAATCAAGTGCTCGGCACTCTTCGACTTCATTGAAGATCTTTTCGCCACCAGGTTGGAACGTGAGGAGATGACGTTGGAACGAACACCAGCGTTCAAAGCCTATTCGTTCGTCAGTTACCCGTCGACGTTCTACCCTGTTTTCGTTAACCTCGTGGATAATGCCACTTTCTGGCTCCAGCACAAGGAGTCAGACCGCCGCATTTGGTTCGACGTAGAAGGACAAACTCTGATTGTTGGCGACAACGGCCCAGGCGTCCCGCATAGAGACCGCGAGGCGGTTTTCGAACCCGGATTCACTCGTAAGCCCGGAGGGATGGGGTTGGGATTATACATCGCACGTAACGAGCTCAGGCGTGTCGGTTATCATCTAGTGATCTCTGATCCTCCGACTGGGGAAGGCACCGAATTTCGGATCGTACCGATGGAGAACAGCAATGGCTAACCTCAGTGACGCGCTCGGTTTCGACGGACAGTCCAAGGAGGTGGCGGCGAGGTTCCTCCGCAACGTTTTGTTGATTGACGATGCTGCTCACATGCACCCCTCTGGGCACGATCATGTTGAGTCTGTGGAAACGCCCGGCGCTTCGGATATCGAGGGAGACCTCCCTGATGTAGACCCGAGAACGTCGGGCGCAGAATCATTGGATGCGGCTAAGCTTGTCAGAGCATTCGCAAATCATGGTTTGATGTGCGCCCCGTTGGTACCTCAAATCGGTGAGGCAGATGGAAACGAGAAGTTCGTGGCGAGTATTGCAGACGCTGCCCGCCGGGCCGACATCTTGGTATTGGATTGGTGGATGGGCACCGAAAGGAACTGGGACGAACATCAATTGGCGCAGAAGGTGTTGAGACGTGTTGTGGAGGATGATTTATGCGCTCGGGGTCGCCTCCGATTAGTCGCCATTTATACAGCGGAACCCAATCTCTGTAGAATAATGGATTCCTTAAAATCTACCATGGAAGACTACTATCAAGAGGCAGATTCGGTACCTAACTCGCCTCGACCGGTAGATGGCGAGTATTGCATCTCCAAGGGTCCGGTGCGTTTGGTGGTAATACCCAAGGGAAGCGGAGCCGACGGGGAGCAGAGGGTTGCCGAAGCGGAATTGCCGGACAGGTTAGTCGCAGAGTACGCGGCATTGACACGGGGTTTGTTGAGAAACGTCGCTTTCCTCGGTTTATCCGTTTTGCGAGAGCGGGCCCACCAATTGTTAGCAACCTTCACGGCCGATACGGACCCTGCATTTCTGATACATCGAGCATTGTTGCCTGATCCAGAAGATGCAGAAGGGCATGTTCTCGAGATCCTAGGAGCGGAATTGCTAGCCATTCTTGAAGAGCAACGAGTCGGTATGGAGGCTGGCGACGTCACGATTGAAAAATGGTTGGCGGCGCTTGACCCTACACGGTTTGGCCAAGTGGCTGGTTTACTGGACTGGGGTGCCGATGATGCGGCCGCCTGGCAGCGCGTCCTTACCAGAGGCGTTTCAGTAGAATCTAGGCCCCGAAACCTGGGTGTAAGCAGGAAGCAGGCCGAAGAGCTGATCTCTGAACTCCAAGAGAACGGAACCCTTGCGTTGGTCGAAGGGATCACACCACGGTCAAGGGATGATCTCGCCAAAATTGCCGACGACGCTAACCATCATTTCGCATTTCTGATGAACATGAGGAATGTATACACCACGGATGCGCCATACCTGACGTTAGGCACCGTCTTGTACCGGATTCACGACCGCAAGTATTTCGTTTGTCTCCAGGCAAAGTGTGATGCGGTACGGCTCAAAACAAGCACGCCGTTCCCTCTGCTCGGATTGAGCATAGGCCAGGATAAGCAAAAATTCAACCTTGTAGTGAAAAGCGTCGCCAATGAATGGGTCCGCCTGGTAATTCAACCCAAGACCGAAAATCTGATATTGCCCAGTTTCGAACCGGATTCGACTCGTCGTATAGTGTTGGCGAGCCAGCAAGACAATTGCTTTACCTTCAAGGATGATGGTGGCGACGAGTATCGTTGGGTGTCAACCATGAGGGACGAACACGCCCTGAAAGTGGCCCGCGATTTTTCGGACAACCTGTCCAGGCCCGGACCCAACGATTCAGAATGGTTGCGGTTGGGACCCGCCTAGGCCATCCGGCACCGGATCACGACCCGGTCGCTGGGTTGAGTCTCGGCGAGACGTTACCGATTCCGAATTCCCGTCGACGGACCCCGGAGGAGCATCTCCGCGCACATTAATCCGACGTCGGCGGGGGCTAGACAACCCACCGCTAAATGCCTGGGTGTTACGCCGCGCCGTACCGAACGCCTTGATTCGTAGCAGCCGGGGCATTTCCGGTTTATGTTACCTGTGTAGGGGTAGCTGATGGACGACAATAAGGAATGCTCTTGCTCTGACTATTTTTGACGGTCTGGAACGGGTAAGACCCTCTGGCATGGAGGTGCCGGACTTTGATCAAGGACCGTCAAGTCAGAGTGTTGAGGCAGAAACTTATGGAAGGAAAGCCCCAGGAAACGGCGGCCGCCATGGCCGGGATATGCGTGCGTTCGGCGCGCAAGTGGCAGAGTGGCCCGTTGCCATCGGATACGAAACAGGAGCGTTGGTGGCGGACCCGGCCTGATCCCTTCGACGGGGTGTGGGAAGAGGAGGTTGAGCCCCTGCTGCGGGACGATCCCAAAGGCAATCTGAAGGCCTGTTGCCTCACCGAAGAATGATGCTCCTATAGATGTCAATCTGGGCAGTTGACTGACCCGATTGATCTGGGCAGTGCTGGGAAGACCTCCCGAGCAACGTAGCGTTTGAGGCAACGAATGACCTCATTCTTGCTCATTCCTTCGCTGGTGCGCCGGAGCATATAGGTCCTGGTCCTGGGATCGTGGCGAAGCCTGACGCAAACGATGCGATAGAGGGCCGCATTAGCCTGGCGGTCGCCGCCGCGATTGAGTCGATGCCGGTTAGTCTTGCCGGAGGACGCAGGTATGGGGTTCACCCCACACAAGGATGCGAAGGCTGCCTCAGAATGAAGGCGTTCAGGGTTGCTCCCAGCGGCGGTCAGGAGAGCCGCCGCGGTGTCGGGCCCTACGCCAAAGATATTGACCAGCGCCGGTGCCGCCGCCCGAGTAAGGCACTTCAGGTGGGCCTCCAGGTCGTGGATCTCCGTGCTGAGTTGACGGTAGCGGCAGGCCAGCGAGCGAAGAGCGTACTTGGCCGCCGCTTTGGGGCCGTCCATGCTACCAGGGCGGAATCTGGCGCACCGCGTAGCGAGAGCGTTGGCGGCGAGCCCATCAAGGGATTCACGAAGCTCGGCCGGGGCTGTGAGGATAAGGGCTTTCATCTGGTTGATGGCCTGGGTGCGGGCTTTCATCGCCGAGTCCTTGGTACTCTTGAGCATGCGGATCATTTCAACTTCTCCCTGGCCCGACTTGGGAGTAGCGTCGGCTACACCGGCGAGCACCGCCCGTGCCGCCGTTTCCGCATCGGTGGGATCGCTCTTCCCCTTACGACGGCGCACCGACCGGTCAGGACGATTGACCTCGACGACGGTATGACCCCGACCAGTTAAGAAGCGGGCAAGCCCAGCGCCGTAGGAACCGGTGCCTTCGATCCCGAACGCCCGGACCCGTCCCAAGTTCCGGGACCAGCGTTCGAGCTCAGCATAGCCGTACGTAGTCGCCAGTGCGCGATGTTCACCCAAGCGTACGCCTAGCCGGTCAATGGCCACCGCCACATGCTGGTCTTGGTGAGTATCAACTCCGATGACCACCTCAACAACGCCATTGCCTTCGCGACCAACGGCCTCTGTCATCTCTACCTCCTGAAAGATGGCGTGCCGGCCAGGTGAGCGGACAAAACTGCGATGGGGCTTGAAGCCAGGCTCCTATAAGGTCACTGCTCGCCAGGACCGTCGACGCGGTCTGGGCCACCTCGACGCCGGGCCGACAGATCATTCTGAAGGCATTTTCGCCAGTTACCGAAAGGGTCAGGTCCGAGCCGAGATGACCTGGCATATCATCGCAGTTACCGAAACTTTGGCACCCGGGCTCCACTCCGATGAAGGGCCGTGGCGGATTTGCCGGAAGTCGGGCGTGCTTGGTGAGCCACTTCCGCAGAGTGGTGGTGGGTTTGCGGAGTTAGCCCAGCCATAGCACGATGCGGCCGAGTTCGGGGTGGCTGAGTTGCGCCGTGTGCGCTTGGTACTATAGCGATAATTGGTGGATACCCGCTTGCTGCCGCATAGTCCGGTCTTATTACGGAGTAGCGGAATCGCCTGCCGTATGTTCCGTGCGAAGCAGCCGGCCCCGCGCTTGACATGGTGGCGACCCGGCGGCGGAGCGGTTGCGGCGAGGTGAGTGGTCTGTCTGCCGCCGGCGTTTTCTGTGGCTTTGCCGCGCTTCTACCGCGTTTCTTCTTGGGCTTCCTTGTGCCGGCCGTTCTCGCGCACGCGCTCTTCCAAAGTGTCGATGAGTGCGACGATTGCGGCGGCGTAATCGGCGGCGGCGCCGACATTGGTCAGCGTTTCGTGAGGGATGCTTGAGCCAGCAATGTGGTAGCGCCACTGGTCGACGTAGTGTTCGTCCGGCCCGTAGCGGTTGTCCTTCCCGGGCGGCGTCAGCCAGGTCAAGCGGGAGTTCTTGCCGCCATCACCGTGGATGAGCAGGCGGACGGTGGCCACCTTGGGCGAGTCGATGACTTCGTACTTTTCGGCGTCGTAACCGGCGTTGGCGATGGCGTTGGCGATTGACGCCTTTTCGGCTTCGTTGAACAGCATGGCTGGTTCTCCTGGTTGTCTCTTTGACTGGGCGCGTGTCGTAGATTCCCGCCGCTCTTTGTGGCGGTCAGCGGTGAAATTCGGCCATTGCCGGCTTCGTCCGGCTCATGGCTTGTGCCTGCCTCTCACCATTTTTCGTTTTCGGTGATCGAGTTGTCGTCGTCAGGTCGGGGCGGTTGGTTGGCTGTGCATTCGTTACGTTGTTCGCAGTTCCGCTTGATTTCAGGGGGCAGCGCCAGGCGTGGACACAGTGGAAACGGCGTGTGTGGTGTCGGCCAGGATGCTGGCGTTTTCCATCTCGGCAAGCAGGCAGTCGTGGACTCTTTGGGGCATGGCGGAGCCGAATCTGAAATCTTGGTTGCTGATTTCGCCCTGCTCGTTGCGCGCCGTGATGCGCCGCACCAAATTGGCTGGGCACCTTGAGCCGGGTCGGCTGAGGCTGGTGAGAACCGACTGTGCCGGTCGGGCGTGGGGTGGTTCCGGTATCCCATGCATTCGAATGCGTTCACGGCGGCGTCCGAGCTACCGGACGGCGAACACCTCGAGATCCCCTCTACGGTAAGCGCGTTCCAGTTCCTCAGCGTCCACGCCGTTGGGGCCCAGGTAGTTCCACCGGGTGACCGCCATGCGGATTAGCCGGCGCCGCTGTTCGACCGGCCACCGGTCGTAGGGATATGGCGGCCACGGCGGTTCATTAGCCTGCTGAATGTCTTTGATCATTTCCTGAACCGCTTGGGAGATGGCGTCCCAGGAATTTTCGTCGGTGAAAGCCCGTTCGTGGTCGTACGTGTCATCTGGACTCGTCGCCACCCAACGGACGGAATCGGTGAGATGCGCCAAGGCTTGGACGAGGGCCGTCTCCGACGCGTTGTCCGGCAGTTCAATCAGGTAGTGAGTCATGTTGTGCTCCTAATCCATTGGGCTGGTTCGTTGCCGCCTCTGTACCGGGTTCGCCAGCGCCGTACCGGCTGCTGTATTTCTGATTCATAGCGGCATAGTTGCGAGTGCGGTGCAGGCTGTTCGGCGCGTCGGTGATTTCTTGGAGTTCCTGCCCGAATAACTACATGGCGCGATTTCGCCGAGGTCTTCCTTGGTCGATGGCAATCCAGCCGCCGCATCGGCTGTAGCCGGTCGCGTCGGTGATGATGAACCGGTCGCGCCGGCGCCGATGGCAAGGAATGCACACCATCCGGTCAGGCGGCAGGTTGACGTTCTTTCCGATGCTCCTTTTGGGAAACGCGCGTTGCGCCACGCCGTCTGCGGCAGCCTGGGCTCCTCTGGAAACCATGTTACCGGAACCGGCGCGCGTCCGGCGACACCACACCGTCATCAATGGTTTGCCGCACGCTGCCGAGCCCGGAGCGACGGATCAATCACCCCACCCCAAAGAATGAAAGGAGCTGAACCCGATGCGAGACCTCTACCACATCCCCGTTTCCCAGGAGCATCTGGATGCCGGCCAGAGCGCCACCTGGCAGAACCCCGCCGGCAACGTGGCCGTCATCCCCCACGACCAGCGAGTGTTGTCCAATGCCGCCCTGGACGCTCTCTGCGCTGCGGGCGAACCCGTAGCCGCGGTGTACGCCGGCTTCGCCGTGGCCACCGCTGTGCTGGACGACGGTCAGGAGATGGCCTACTACTGGCGCCACGACGGCATCACGCTGATGGGCGCCTGCGACCTGGAGCGCGCCGCCGAGCTGGAACCGAAGAATGTCCGGTTGATGGACCTGCCGACCTACGATGCTTACTGCGCCAGCCGGCCGAGTTCCTGACCGGGGCGCCATTGGAGAGACTTGAGACAAAATGGCATACAAGCTTGAAGGCATCAACCCCAGCCACTCATACGGCGACTGCATCGTATTCAACGTTTTCCAGTGGCCACCAATCGTAGATTACTGCCGCATCGTGGCACCGGCCATCATGGACCAGGTGGCCGAATGGCTGGTCAATGAAGGACAAGGATTGGATCGCACCAACGCCGCCGAACTCGGCCGTCTGCTGCTGGCATCCCTGATGGACGGACGCTTTGAGCAAGCCGCCGCTGCATTCAACCCGGAGGAATACCTGGCTCGCCCGGATCTGCTGGGGAACGCAATGTTTGATACCGAATTCGCTCGGATCACCGGAATGCAGCCGGCTGGCGAGTTTGAGTTGAACCGGGACCGCCTGACGGAACTGTCGCTGTTCCTGGGCGCCTGCGGCGGGTTCCGCGTCTTTTAGCAACGGATACGGCAATACGGGGCAAGGCAACATGAGTGACCGGACTATCCCCATGCACACCGGCTGTTCCAGTCGGGAGGACCTGGCAATCTACGTCGAAGGTTCTATGAAAGGCAGCGCCGTGGCTGTGTAGTTGATCGTTGAGCGCTACCTGGCCGGCTCGACTTCGCGGCGGCTAACGGGCTGATCGCCGACGTCCTGGCGCACCAGCGTTGCCGGTTTTACCTGCCAGATGATGCCGATAACGGGTGGGGTCAGTGTTCGGCCTGTGGCCGCCTGATGCCGCCGACGCAACAGAACCTGGCGCCAAACCCGCGTTGAACGCATCCCGACAGTTGGCCAGCCACCTGGCGCTCGGAGCGATCTGCCGCCCTGTCGCCGTCGCCAGCGGACCCGATGAGGATGACGCGTCGGCCAGTAGCCCGCTGACCTGCCTTCTCATGCTGCGCGCGTTTCGCCCTCCCGGCGCGAAGGGTTGAATTGCCCGATCCTGCTGGGCGCCGGGGTGTGGCAGGGCGCGAAACGCGTCGGTTGGGGAAGATACACCGCCGATCTCACTCACCTGGGAGCCAGATCATTTCTTGGGGGCGCAGTGGAGTCGGATCGTCCAAATGACACCACAAATGAAACGGAACCAAAAGGAGCAATGGAACTATGAAATCCATCTACCACATCCACGTCACCCAGGAACACCTGGACGCGGGACAGCCCGTCATCAGCGGAGCGCCGAATACCGCGGCGCGGATAAACACCGGAGATAAAATCATCAGTCGCGCCGCCTATGACGCGCTCCGCGCCGAGGGTGTACCGGTGGCGGAAGTGCACGCTGGCATCGGCGAGACGTCCGTCATCCTGGAAAGCGGCGAGCGGCATACCTACTACTGGTGCCATGACGGCATCGCACTGATGGCAAAATGCGACCGGGGCCTGGCCGCCGAGATAGAGCCGCAACTCGTGACGATGATGGACCTATCGCACTACACCGCCTACGTGGCCTGGCAACAGGAGCGCGATACCGTCGGCGATGCCCCAATGGAATGGTTGGCGCCGTATAGCGACCGGTGGCTGAACAGTCCCGGCTTCTGCGAACGTTCAGCGGCCGTCAATCAGACCTCCGACAATGTCGGTTTGGTCAGGCTGACCCTCACGCCGGACAGCGTTGCGGCCCTGCAAGCCGCCGCCGAAGACGGGGGCGCCGTCACTCTGCGCTTCGGTGCAGACGGATTGATTGCTACGGTCCTCGATGGCGGCGCGGACTTCGACCCTCACGGCGGCGATTTCGTCCCGACGCCCGACTTCCATCGCGGTTACAACGAGGGTTGCCGCGACGCGGCCGTGGACGCGCTGAAAGCCATCATCCCCGGCACGCCCTTTGAAGAGCTTGCGACCATCGTGGAGAAGGCGACCAGGGTGGTGACCGAGGAATGGGAATGGGACGAAGGCGAATCGGCGCCCATGAGCGCAATCGCCTTCGTCGCCGCCCACATGGCGTTGCCGGACGACGAGGAACGGCCTTATGCGCAGAAGGATGGGACGGCTTAGCCGCCGCAATCCCAGGGCTGACGGGCTGGCGTTCCTGATGCGTATGCCTGGGAGGACATTCGCGTGGGCGAGCCGGATCAGGTTGGCGGCGGGTTCCAACGCCACGCGCGGAACGCTGATGGGCGGCTTGGCTGCAATTGCCGGACGCGGGCTGCGGTGGGGCAGTGGGTACCGGTCTGGCGCCGGCGTTGGGGTCATAGATTCCAAATGGAACCCCGTCATCAGTGTTTGCCAACGCTGTGGAGCTCGGAATGACGGCTAATTCACCGCGCCAATTATTTGAGAAACCGGTAGGGGAACCGGACTGAGGTGTACCGGTGAGAGAGCATCCGGCGCAAGACCACCGCAGAAGGAACGTTTGCCCCACTCGACTGATTGGGATGGGAGAAGTCTCGACTGAGTGGACCGTGGAAAGTGGACCCTCTGCCTCAAGACCGCGCTACGGTATATCTACGGCCGGTTCGACGACTTTCTCAACTCACCCCCAATTGTCGTAAATCAACCGATACCAAGGAGATCCAACTATGGAATGGCAGAGCATCATTGAACTGGCGCGTGAGATGACCGTAATTCCGCCGTCAGATTATCTTCACCAGACCAGGCTCCGCATGGCCGTCGCCAGCGCCTACTACGCCATGTACCACGCCCTGGCCCGCAGCAACGCGGAACTGCTGATAGGTCCATTCGAAACGGAGGGCAGCACGCCGGAGTGGAGCCACGTCTACAATGCCCTGGGCGGCGACTCCGCATTCGAGCTGATGGAGGCCGACTTCTCCCGCCAGCCCGAGGTGGTGCGGCGTTTCGTCGACGTATTCGTCGCCGTCCACGAGCGGCGGCTGCTGGCTGAGGAGGATCCGGCGGCGACCTTCACGGCCGCTCAGGCCCGGGAGTGGCTCGATCAAGCGGAGGCGGCGATAACTGAGTTCCTGTCCGTTGAACCCGAACAGCGTCGGGCGTTCGCCGTCCAATTGTTGCTGAACAGGCCCTCGGAAGGAATGACCGGCGCCGGCCAGGCTCCGGTCGGATGGTGAGGTCCGTGGCTCCCCATCCACCATCGCGGTAACGCCAGGCGTGGCGTGGGCCATTCCCAGGATGAGCGCATCGGCGTCACAGCCGGCGCCCAGCGCCCGCTGGGCTACGTCCATGGGGAACTCACTCACCGGATTGACCTCGGCGTGAAGATGCACGCCGCCAATGACCAGACTCAAGTCTTGAGTCCAGCGGTCGAACCGCGCTGGCTCGCCGCCGCGCCTCAGCTCCGCACCTGGGCGCGGGGCTGAGGCGGCGGGTTTTGCGCGCCGGCCGGCTATTCGGGCGTGCGGATGGTTCCGATGGTGGTCCAGGCGCTGGCGCCGTTGGCGTTGTGCGACCTTATCTGCACCACGTACTCCGTGCCACGGGCGAGCCTGTCGTCCGCCGTGCCCTCGATCTCGAGGTATCGGCACATCGAATAGGGCGCTTGGGGTGTTCTCGCACCACCAATCTCCTCCTCATGGCACCTGCCGATGCCGGGGAGCGGATACACGGTGGCGGCATCCACATACGCGCTGTCGTCCGCGCCGATTTCCTTATACCGCAGCGTGTAGCTATGCACCAGCGAGTCCTGGTCCAGGTCCGGCGGCTGCCACTCCACCGCGATAAGCGGGTGCAACTCTATGTCGTTACGGTCAACGACTATTTCCGTGGATAGGACGCCACCGGCGGGCGGCTCCGGCACGTTGGTGAAGTAGCCGCGCACCGCCACGGTACGCACCGGCGAGGTGTAACCCAATATAGGATCGTCGGGGTCGTTGTTCGGGTTCTTGTCGTCGCCGTCGCTCCTGGCGCGCACCCTTGCCTGATAGATTCCGTCATCGAGGCCGGTGAAGGTGTGCGAGCGGTCGGTCGCCAACTTCTCGGCGTCGCCGCCCCAGGCGGGCCAGGTCCCGTCAGCGTTCTGCTTTCGCATCTGCACGATGTAGGCTTCGATTTCGCCGACGGTTTTACCGAGGCCGTCGTTCGTCCATCGTCTTGGCTCGCCCCAGCTCACCAGCAGCTCGCCCCCGCCGCCGGACGCTCCCATCGGCGGATAGTGGTGACCTCCGATTACAGTTTCCATGGTAGTTTCGACGGTCCGCCCGCCCAAGGTAACGACCGCTCTAACCGTGATCGTATCTCGGTTATTGCCTGTAAACGGGAGGCTGACCAAGGATCCGGGAGGACAGTTGACAGACTCCGTACCGATAAAGCAGACCGCGCTGGAATTATCCTCGCTCACGCTGATCCGCGTGTACATCCGGTTGAAAGCGGGTTGAGGTGTGTTGCCTGTGAACCAGGCTCGGAGCGCGAATCCACCGCAAGCGGCGCTGTTGGCCGAATATGCATGGACACTCAGAGATTCGAAATGCTGCGAAGAGGTGGTTCTTCCCTTCAGGGTGATGGTGCCCGCCGGCGCGCCGTTGAAGTTAACGCTGATGACATAGTCCGAACTACTGTCCGCGCCGGTGTAGGTGACAAGGTTCGACTCAGTTCCCATGCACAGGACTATGAATTCATTGAGCGAAGCGTCGGAGTGCAGGGTAATGTCCTCGATTGTGTCCGACCCGAAGCCGGCGAAGAATCGGAATGTGTCGTTGCCGTCGCCGCCGGTCAGGGAGTCGTCGCCCGCGCCGCCGCTCAGGATGTCGTTGCCGGCGCCGCCGGTCAGCGTGTCGTCTCCGTCCTCGCCGTACAGTTCGTCGATGCCGGCGCCGCCGTTCAGCGTGTCGTCGCCGCCGCCGCCCCGCAGGATGTTGGCGGATCCGTCGCCCGTCAGCGTGTCGTTGTGCGCCGAACCGGTGACGTTCTCAATGTTGGAGAGCGTGTCGCCGGCAGCGTGGCCGCCGCTCTGGGCGGTGGACACACTGAGGTTAACGGTCACCGCGGCGCCGGACTGCGAGTATCTGGCGGTGTCCTTGTCGGTGCCGCCGTTCAGGACGTCGGAGCCGCCCAAGCCCTCCAGGATGTCGTTTCCGCCCAGGCCGTTGAGCGTGTCGTCGGCCGAGGTGCCGATGAGAACGTTGTCACGGGCGTTGCCCTGGGTGGTCTCGCCGCAGCTGGCAGATATAACGATGTTCCGGTTGCCCCAGTTGGTATCGCTGTTGGTTACTCCGGTCAGCGTGATGGTGCCCATCTCGTTGCCGTCCAGCGTAACCGTGATGACGCGGTTGCCGCTGTCGTTTACTCCGGTGGGAACGGCAACGTTCGACCCGCTGCTCATGCACAGGTAAATGCTTTCGCTCTCGGCATTGCTGCCGCCCAGCGTGAAGTCGGAGATGGTGTCGTCGCCGAAGTTCGCGTGGAAGTAGTACGAGTCGATGCCGCCTTCGCCGGTGAGCGTGTCGTCTCCGCCGCGCCCGTGCAGCGCGTCGGCGCCGTCGCCGCCTTTGATCACATTTGCCGAGCCATCGCCGATGAGAACGTCGTTATGGCCCGAGCCGATGATGTTCTCAATGTTGAGCAGAGTGTCGCCGTGGGCGTTGGCGCCGGTCAAACGGAGGTCAACGGTGACCCCGGCGGCGAACCCGGAATAGCTGGCGGTGTCCGTGCCGCCGCCGCCGTCCATGGAGTCGGCGCCGGCGCCCCCGTGCAGGGTATCGTCGCCATCGCCGCCGTTCAGCGCATCGTCGCCGGCGCCGCCGTCGAGCCAGTCAACGCCAGCGTCGCCGTTCAGCGTGTCGTTGCCGTCGCCGCCGTTCAGCAGGTCGTCACCGGCGCTGCCATCCTGCGTGTCGTTGCCGTCGTTGCCGTGCAGCGTGTCGTTGCCGAGTCCGCCGTTCAGTGTATCGTCGCCGAGTCCGCCGAACAGGGAGTCGTTGCCGGCAAGGCCCGAAAGGGAGTTTGCCGAATCGTCGCCGGTGAGAGTGTCGCCAGCATGGGCTGAGCCGGTGATGTTCTCGATGTTGGTCAGCGTGTCGCCGGCAGCGTCCCCGCCGCTGACGGTTCCGGCGGACAGGTCGATGGTTACTGCATTTTGAGATTCGACGTAGGACGCGGTGTCCGTGCCGTCGCCGCCGTCCAGCGCATCAGCGCCAAGCCCGCCGGTCAGTCGGTCGTCGCCGATGCCGCCGTTCAGCGTATCGTCACCGTCGCCGCCGTCCAGCGTGTCGTTGCCAGCCCCGCCGTTCAGCGTATCGACGCCGGTGTTGCCGCTCAGCGTATCGACGCCGTCGTTGCCGTTCAGCGTGTCGTCGCCGGTGTTGCCTCGCAACTCGTCGTCGCCGTCGTTTCCGTTTAGAGTGTCGTTGCCGTCGCCGCCGGTCATGATGTCGTTGCCGTCGCCGCCATTCAGGGTGTCGACGCCGGCCCATCCTTCCATCAAGTCGTTACCGCCGCCGCCGTTCAGCTCATCGTCGCCATTGAGGCTGACGATATGGTTGACTGCATCGTCGCCGGTGAGGGTGTCGTCATGGTTCGAGCCGCGGATGTTCTCGATGCTGACGAGGGTGTCGCCCGCGGCGTGGCCGCCGCTCTGCGCGCCGGTGGAGCTGAGGTCAACGGTCACCCCGGCGTCTGAGTTATCGTATTTGGCGGTGTCCGTGCCGTCTCCGCCGTCCAACCGGTCGGCGCCGTCGCCGCCCTCCAGCTTGTCGTCGCCGGCCAAGCCCCAGATGTGGTTGACCATTGCGTTGCCGGTGAGCGTGTCGTCAAAGGCCGAGCCGATGATGTGCTCAATGTTGGCAAGGGTGTCGCCCTGGGCGTGGCCGCCGGTTCCCGCGCCGGTGGCCAGGTTGACGGTCACCCCGGCGTTGGAGGAGGTGTAGTCGGCGGTGTCCGTGTCGTCGCCGCCGTCAAGCTGGTCTTCGCCCTCGCCGCCCTCCAGGGAGTCGTCTCCGGCGTATCCGCGCAGGATGTCGTTGCCGGCAAGGCCCTCGATGCGGTCGTTGGCAGGACCGCCCTCCAGGATCGGATTGGTGACGCCGTCGTCGTTCTGTTCGGTGCCGACGACCAGGCCCGCTGCGGCCGGCCCGTCAATCTTCTCGATGCCGACGAGGATGTCGCCCTCACCCTCGCCGCCGCTGACGGTGATCGTTCCGTCGCCGGCGCGGGTGACCATCACCGAACCCTCTTCTCCGTCGTACCACACGGTGTCGATGCCGGGGCCGCCCACGAGCAGGTCCGCGCCGGGACCGCCGTTGAGCGTGTCGTCGCCGGCGCCGCCGTACAGGATGTCGTCGCCGGCCAGCCCGCGCAGCTCGTCGTCGCCCGCGCCGCCGGACAGCACGTCGTTGCTGGCCGTGCCTTCCACCGCGTTGTCGCCCCGGTCGTCGCCCGATGTGCCCGCTTTGGCGCGCGCGATTGCCGGGCCTTGCACCTCTTCGATGCTGATGAGCGTGTCGCCGGCAGCGTATCCGCCGCTCACGATGAGCGTGCCGTCTGCGATGTCGTCATTCGGGTCGTTGTTGAAGGTGACAGTTACCGTATTCGCGCGTCCCTCGTAGCGCACGACGTCGTTGCCCTCGCCGCCGTCGATGACATTGACGGCGGAACTGGCGATGATGATGTCGTCGTGCGCCGAGCCGATGACGCTCTCGATGCTGACGAGGGTGGCAAGAGGGGCGGTTCCATCCGTCAGGTTGACGGTCACGCCTCCGCCCCAGGTCGAGTAGTCCCAGTTCGAGTAGTCAACGGTGTCGTTGCCGCCGCGCCCGTCAAGCCTGTTGAGCAGGTCGTTTCCGATGATGGCGTCGTCATACGGCGTGCCGGTGACATTCTCGATGCTCCTCAGCCTGACAGCGCTGTCGATGGTGATATTTCCAGGGTGATTGGCGACGCTGCCGTCGGCGGTTTCGATGACGCTTCTGAATCCGTTGCTGGCGGATGGAAAGGTAATCGCAACCGTCGGGAGCGTGAACACCAGCCCCTGGCTGCGTTTGCCGTCGTTGAACGCGGAGTAGTCAACCGTATCGCTGCCGCCGCCGCCGTCCAGCATGCTGAGCGCGTCGCTGCCACTTGTCCCGCCGTACAGCTTGTCGTTGCCGTCATGTCCGTAGAGGAATTCCGGGTATTCTCCGCCGCTGAGCGTGTCGTCGTGGTTCGAGCCGTGAACGGTGTTGAAGTACCTGAGGGTATCGCCGGCGGCGAAGCCGCCGCTGCCCGTGCCCCACAGGTGCGGCTGCGCGCCGAGTGTGATGGTCACCCCGGCGTTGGAGTCCCGGTAGTCAACGGCTTTATGCAAACCGGTGCCGCCGCCGCCGTCGAGTCGGTCGCCGCCGGCGCCGCCTCTGATGAGGGTGGAGTTAGAACTGTTGCCCGTCAGCCGGTCGCTGTGCTTGGAGCCGATGATGTTCTCAATGGTGTTGTAGGAATCGCCCTCGGCGTCACCGCCCCTGGATACGCCGTTTTCGAAGTCCACGGTCACCCCTTGGGTGGACCAATAGTAGCTGACGGTGTCGCCGGGCAGATGCCATTCGCCGGCGCTTCGATACCGATTGCGGCTCAGGTCGGTGTAATCCGGGCTCGGATAGTTTCGGTCCGCGATGAAGTCGGTGTCGCCGACCAGGATGTCGTTGCCGGGGCTGCCGTGCAGGACGTCGTCGCCGCCGCCGCCATTCTGCGTGTCGTTGCCGCGGCTGCCCCAGAAGGGCAGATCGCCGTAGAGGCTGTCATTGCCGGCGTTGCCGTAAAGCTTGTCGTCGCCGGGGCCGCCGTCCAGGTTGTCGTTGCCTTCGCCGCCGTTCAGGGTGTCGTTGCCGTATCCGCCGGAGAGGAAGTCGTTGCCGTCGTCGCCGTTCAGGGTGTCGTTGCCCGCTTCGCCGGCTAACGTGTCATCGCCGGCGCCGCCGTGGAGCGTGTCGTTCCCGTTGCCGCCGTAGATTTCGTCGTTGTCGTTGCCGCCGGTAATCTCCTGGTCAATGTCGCCGTGGATGGCGATCTGCAGGGGATTTGAGCCTGTGTTCGGCCAGCCGGTTGTGCTGCTGGAGTCCCGCCAGTAAGTGCTATTCGCAATACTCCAGCCGGTCTCCCCGCCCGCATCCTCGGCGTTCGAATCCGCGTAGTGGACCAAGGCATCGCTGCCCGACGGGTTGTCGGAAGTATCCAGGACCACGAAATACGACGTGTTGGGGGCGAGCCCGATGCCGTCGCCGGCGGCCGTGAACTGGACCAACTCGGTGTGTCTGGGCAGACTGCCCTGCTGCGTCAGGTCGCCCAGGCTGCTGTCCGGTTTGCCGCTCGAATTCGATGAGTAGATCTGCACGGTGAAGGTCGGATTATTGGCAGCGGCAGCGGCGCCCTTCAGCGACAGGTCCACGCGCCGCAGCCGGTAGTTCGATCCGCCGGTGGTGAACTGCTGCGCAATGTCAAAGGCGAAGTCGGATGAGGTTGATGTCTGCCCGGTGTTGCTGACCAGCCTGGCGCTGGTATCGATCTGCTGGGGCGCGCCGTCGCCGCCGGCGCCGAGATAGGCATCGGTGGCATGGGGGCCGTGGTACAGGTAGCTGATGGAGAAGGCGCGGGCTATGGCGATGTTGGACAAGGTGGAAGTGTTCCGGGGCGTCAGCGGCGGGGATGTCAGCCGTTGGCTGGTGGCTCCGTGGCCGCTGTCCGTGCCGTCGCCGCCGTAGATGAGGTCGTCGCCGTCGCCGCCGTGGATCACGTCGTTGCCGGAGTTGCCGAAGATCACGTCGTTGCCGTCGCCGCCCTGGACGCACTCGCCGTCCGTGGTTCCGGTTATGCGATCCGCGCTGTCGGTTCCGTCCAGCACGGTGTCCACGCCGCTCAGCGTGGCGTAGGGGCCGGTTACTGAGTTTCGTGTTGCCCGCACCCGGAAGTCGTAGGTGTTCGCGCAGGACAGGTCGCCGATGTCCACTTGGTGGACACCGGGTTCCGTGGTGGGATGCTGCTGCCAATCCCCGGGAAGGTCGTCCTCGATTTCGCGGTGTTCGACTTCGTAGCGCGCGGGGTATTGTCCGTTCCAGGACAGTTGGATGGCGTCGGCTGACAGGCGTGTGGCGGTAAGTCCCGCGGGTGGTACGGATACGGGGTCATCCGCCCAGTCCACTACGAAGTCTCCACTGATTGATGCGGACAATCCGTCGGGGTCGGTGGCGGTAATGGTGGCGGTGATAATCACCGGACTGGGGAGCGCGGGGGTGATGTCGTACCAGTTGTCGGTGGAATTCACCATGAAGAACATGACGTGCTTTCTTACCCCGCTGGACGTCATGGGGCGGTGGATTGAAATTTCATCCACCAGGGTTGCCCGGTTGTCGGGGACGGCAGCGGTGTAGGTTAGCTCGTCGCCGTCGGGGTCTGAGAACACGCCTTCGAAGATCTTGGATACCAGTATCCCCCGTGGGGCGTTGCTCTGGTTGACGAAGGTCCAGTAGTCCCCGGTTTGCTGGACTACCGGAGCGCGGTTGGCCTGCGGTTCCACCGGCGCCGGCGTGGGTTCGGGCGTTGGCTCCGGGGTAGGCTCGGGCGTCGGATTTGGCGTTGGCGCAGGTGTCGGTTCCGGCGTTGGTTCCGGCGACGGTTCGGGCGTGGGTTCCTGTGTCGGCTCAGGCGTAGGTTCGGGCGTGGGTTCCGGGGTAGGTTCCGGTGTCGGCTCAGCGGTAGGTTCCGGCGTCGGTTCAGCCGTAGGCTCTGGGGTAGCGGTCGGTTCCGGGGTAGGCGTGGGCGTCGGCTCGGTCCAGGTTACGGTTACGGCTTCCGATGTGGCTGATTCGCCACTGTCGTAGGATACGATCACTCGGAATAGCGTTGTTCCGGGATTGCCTTGGGCGAAAGAGAAGTTTTGCCGCGTGCTCAGTGCGAGCCAGCTGTTGCCTTTTGTGGAAAGCTCCCATTGATAGGATGGGGCATCTTGCGATGGCGGGTTGGCGATGACGGATGCAAAGTCTACTCGCTGGCCCACCTCAGGATCGGGCGGGTTGGCGATGATGGAGACGCCGAGCGCGTCGCTCTGGGCGCCGGCGGGTCCGGTTCCGCTCCAGAGTAGCGCTATGGCGACGGCGATAATCAGCGCGCTGCCAATGGCCAACAGCGGCCACCGGCGGCTCAAGGGAGCAAAAGTAGGGGGCCTCATGCCGTCACCCCCCTGCAAGAGGTGGGCGCAAGGCTCCGCGAAGTTGGGTTTACGGTCCGAAAAGTCGGGGGGGGGGGGCTTAGAGGGGTAGGTAAGGGGTGTTACGGGGGCGCATGATGGGTGATCTCCAAGCCTTTCTTGGGTTCCGGCCAAGGTTCGGGCAGCAGCCAGACGCGGCTCCAGAGGCGACCTTTGAGCATCAACCGGCGCAGCCAGTCGATGCCGTGGCGGATCACGCTGACGGCGCGCACGGGACGAGTACGTGGGTCCCGGTGATTGGAAGCCAGCGCTTTGGGCGGCGCCCGCAGGTTGCCTGGGGCGATGCCGCGGTCATTGGCGTCTTCCACCCTGGTGCCGTAGGCCAGGGCCAGCAGGGTGGCCACCGAAAGCACCAGCCAGTGGCGGGAGATGCGGGTAGGGTCGGTTCGCCGGGTCTTGTCCCACTGCCAGCCCAGGCTCTTGAGGGCCTTGAAGCCCAGTTCGATCCAGAAGCGCAGGGCGTACCAGCTGGGTCCCACTTTATGGGGGGCCAGGTCGGTGAGGATGATCCAGGGCTCCTGCTGACCGGCGTACCAGACCACCAGCAGGGTGCAGCGGCGTTGGGCCTTGGGGGTGCCGAAGGCGGTGCCCTGACCGATCCAGGCGGTGTCGGGAACGGAAACGAAGCGTCGCGCGGGCAATCGTTTGCCGCCGTCGGCGCAGAAGGTGATGTTGTTCCGGTAGCGCATACCGGGATGCCAGCCCTGGGCGCGTATCTGCTGCCACAGCTTGGGGCTGGAGATGCCACGGTCGCAGAGGACGATTACGGTCATTCCCGCTGGGACGGCGGGAGCCAGTTCCCTGAGCAGTGCCACCGTGGGGTCCATCCAGGAGCCTTTCTGGGTGGCGCGATGGATGCTCCAGGCCACGGGAATGGCGCAACTGCGATAGACCACGCTGATGACGATGGCGGTGGTCTGGTCGCCCTTGAGGGTGGGGTCGATGGCCAGGGCGAGACGTTCGGAATGCCACCAGGCAAGCACCCACCGCAGCAGGGGCGCGAAGCAGAGCGTTACGTCCAGTTGGGTCTGACAGGGGCTGGTGCGGTCGCTGCCGTCGTAGAGCCACTCGCGGAGATACTGGCGCAGGTTGTTCCACTTGTGCCAAGGGGAGAGGGCGGAGGCGACGGCGTTCTGACAGGCGCTGCCGGCGAGGATGGCCCCGCAGACCCACAACACCAGTCCGGTCAATTGTGGCCGGGAGAGGTGCGGTAAATGCGTTTCAATAGTTTGCTGAACATGATAGGTTTCACTGGGAAGGCGCATCGAGGGTCTCCTGCATTTGGTCGTGTCACAACCAAGATGCCGGAAGCCGATGCGCCTTCCCAAGTTGATTCCGGAGCCGGTTTCAAGCCATTTTCACCCCTTACCTACCCCTCTAAGGGGGGGGGGGGGGGCTTAGAGGGGTAGGTAAGGGGTGTTACGGGGGCGCATGATGGGTGATCTCCAAGCCTTTCTTGGGTTCCGGCCAAGGTTCGGGCAGCAGCCAGACGCGGCTCCAGAGGCGACCTTTGAGCATCAACCGGCGCAGCCAGTCGATGCCGTGGCGGATCACGCTGACGGCGCGCACGGGACGAGTACGTGGGTCCCGGTGATTGGAAGCCAGCGCTTTGGGCGGCGCCCGCAGGTTGCCTGGGGCGATGCCGCGGTCATTGGCGTCTTCCACCCTGGTGCCGTAGGCCAGGGCCAGCAGGGTGGCCACCGAAAGCACCAGCCAGTGGCGGGAGATGCGGGTAGGGTCGGTTCGCCGGGTCTTGTCCCACTGCCAGCCCAGGCTCTTGAGGGCCTTGAAGCCCAGTTCGATCCAGAAGCGCAGGGCGTACCAGCTGGGTCCCACTTTATGGGGGGCCAGGTCGGTGAGGATGATCCAGGGCTCCTGCTGACCGGCGTACCAGACCACCAGCAGGGTGCAGCGGCGTTGGGCCTTGGGGGTGCCGAAGGCGGTGCCCTGACCGATCCAGGCGGTGTCGGGAACGGAAACGAAGCGTCGCGCGGGCAATCGTTTGCCGCCGTCGGCGCAGAAGGTGATGTTGTTCCGGTAGCGCATACCGGGATGCCAGCCCTGGGCGCGTATCTGCTGCCACAGCTTGGGGCTGGAGATGCCACGGTCGCAGAGGACGATTACGGTCATTCCCGCTGGGACGGCGGGAGCCAGTTCCCTGAGCAGTGCCACCGTGGGGTCCATCCAGGAGCCTTTCTGGGTGGCGCGATGGATGCTCCAGGCCACGGGAATGGCGCAACTGCGATAGACCACGCTGATGACGATGGCGGTGGTCTGGTCGCCCTTGAGGGTGGGGTCGATGGCCAGGGCGAGACGTTCGGAATGCCACCAGGCAAGCACCCACCGCAGCAGGGGCGCGAAGCAGAGCGTTACGTCCAGTTGGGTCTGACAGGGGCTGGTGCGGTCGCTGCCGTCGTAGAGCCACTCGCGGAGATACTGGCGCAGGTTGTTCCACTTGTGCCAAGGGGAGAGGGCGGAGGCGACGGCGTTCTGACAGGCGCTGCCGGCGAGGATGGCCCCGCAGACCCACAACACCAGTCCGGTCAATTGTGGCCGGGAGAGGTGCGGTAAATGCGTTTCAATAGTTTGCTGAACATGATAGGTTTCACTGGGAAGGCGCATCGAGGGTCTCCTGCATTTGGTCGTGTCACAACCAAGATGCCGGAAGCCGATGCGCCTTCCCAAGTTGATTCCGGAGCCGGTTTCAAGCCATTTTCACCCCTTACCTACCCCTCTAAGGGGGGGGACGCAGTTATCGCGACGGCGGTTATCGTCGGGGTCTTCAACACTATCGGTTCCGGTTGCGATGGGAAGGAGAACAAGGTCACACCATTCGGTTACTGAAAAATGTCGGGGTATTGTACAGCATTGACCCTGAAAATACCATCATCTGACAACATTTTGGCATCACTTCTTATCATTTATGGGGAATTCAGGCACAATTGGCCCGGTGCTCCTAATTCACGCCGATGGCGCTCGGCGGCTTCGCACTAACCGTCGTCAGGTGGCCGCCAGCATTGCTGGTCCAACTTATGGTTGGGATTGTGGCCGAGCCCGGTGTGCCACAGGCGCGCGTCGATGGTCTGATCAGCCATTGAGCGTATCTTGCCCCCGTTGAGGTCCAGCCGTTGACCGAGCGCCGCGGTACCCTGCGGCGCGGTGTTCCGCTGCGCCACCGTGTAGGCAAAGGTCAGGCGGTTCGTGCCGCTCCGCCGGAGCAGTCAGCCCACTTCACCGCCTCGCGGCTGCGGGTACCAACGCCGGCCTTTCCAATTCTTTCTAAACCCCACCGAGCCATTGTCCGAATTCACCGTCCGTCTCTTCGAGTAGGTTTCGTGTATCCAAGCAGCGACTTCGGTTGGCGATTCGCTCCAATCAAACAGGTCCGCAAAGTCGCACTCGACGTTGTAGTGAAGCCGCGGCGGTATCGTGTAAGGATCGTAGTCATCATCACCATAGCTGGGGTGAGTGGGTAGCAGAATGCCCACCAAGCCAGCCCTGCGATTGGCGTCCGTGTCGCCCACGATCGCGGCGATCTCCCAGTCGATGTGCTTCCGGCGCCACGTGTCGGTCCCTACCAGGACGACCGTCACGGTGGAATCGCTCAGGTGATCGTCGCGGATACGCCGGCTGATTTCATCGATGTGCAGTCCGTCCGAGATGCTGCCTATCCGGACGGATCTTGAGCCCATGATTGGGAATGGATCGCCGTAGGAACGAACATGCCACAGGAATATTACGATGGAGCGGCCAGCACTATGTGCTCCAGCCGCAGGCGGCCATCATCCTGGACCCGCACGCGGAATTCGGCATCGGCGCCGGCGGGCACGAGTTCGATGGCTTCCCGCAACTGCCCTTCGTCAGCGTCGATCTGGTAGATCAGAGCCCCTTGGGAGTCCTGTCCCAGCAGTGAGTTCGGGAACCGCTCCGGCTGATCGGCCACCCGCAGGTTCGTCGTCGTCACTATGATTCCGGGCAGCAGGTCGCTGTCCGGCGATGCTTCCGCCCATCCGATGCGGGTTCCCGTGATTGTGATTGTGTGAGTCTGGTTCATATCCTGCCTGCCCTGGCGCCGCGAAACGCGTTGGTTGGTGAGGCCGGTCCGGTCACCCCCGGCTCGCTGGCGGACCACTGCTCTGACTTGGACCCCTGGTTGCAACTCATTGCCCTGGCCTTCCGAGGTCGGCAATCTGCAGCCTTGGGCCCGGAAGATCGGGCGCGCCGAACCCCGTGTGGTTGCGCAGACGCTCAGCGCCGGCTGAGCCAGGCGCGCGTTTTCCGGCGTGTCTGCTGAAATCCATGTGCCGTCACTGGCAATCCCTTCGCTTTGCTCTGCGTCCGCGGTGATGCGGCGCGTTCTATGGGACCCATGTTACCGGGATCGGTGCGCGTCAGACGACACCCCGCTGTCATCAATGAGGCGATTCCGCTACTCAGGTGAGTGACGAAAACTTTCTATTTGATGATAGATTTCGCAATGACGACTGTTGACGGATTTCCTTCGCTGGGGGTGGCGCCGATGTCCCGACATGGCATGTTTTCTTTGGACTTAACGCGGCGTATGATTCGGCTCATGGTGCTATGTCTCCTTTGTGGCGTGGCGCGGGGCAGGATACTGCCCCGCGTTTGTGGTTGCTGCTGTTGGCTACTTGTCAATCGGCGTGATGAAGAATTCCAGCACCGTCGGGCGTTGGCCTAGGAACTTCCTGATCGGGTAGTCGTCAAGCTTTGCTTGGTACCCGCCGATGGGCGGTTTTTCGGTGGTTGTGAACTTTAGCACTGCCCCCACCTTGTAGTCTTTGGTTAGGATGTTGTGGCTGATCACACCCCAATACCTTACCGTGAGGTCCTTGGTGCTTATCACTTCCCAATTGGCATTTTCGGCCAGTTTTTCGATGATGCTGTCCCCACCGTGGAACGCTGATCGTTCCGATGATTCGGTCTGTTCTCTGAAAGCCAGATATATTGCCCCTGCGGTACTTGTGCCGTACTTCTCCGCCACCATCTGCTTGAGTTTGTTGGGCATTGCGGGGTAGTCGTAGTGGTCCAACTCCCCGTCTATCAGGTCCAGTGCGGGGCCGTGTTGGTCTGGATCTTCAGCCCAGTAGATGGCCCTAGAACGCTCTCTTTTCTTTGGTATGACATCTCTTTCCCACCAATTGGTTTCGAGTCCTTCGGTAATTCCTATCGCGGGGTCCGGCGCTTCGGCGAAGCCGTCAGGTTTTCCACTGGAGCCATAACGGACCACCGCTCCAGCGTATGGTTCTACACCGCCCCAAGAAATATAGCCCCAGTACATGACCAAGGGTTCATCGGCGTCTGCAATCTCCCAGCCCCATGCGCGTCCAAATCTGGGCTCTTTCATTCTCGCTATGGCTTCAGCCTCTTGGTCGGCGGGCATCGGGTTTTCTTGCCGAAGCACGGCGATAACTTGGTCAAGTATCATCGTTTCGACATCCGAACCACCCAGACTGTGCAACTGCCTGCCGTAAGGATGATTCTCCAACGCACCGGGTGGCGTTTGGTCCCCATACCGCCCCGGTCGGGCCCACCAGACTTCTTTCCCTACTGCTACACCTGGGCTGAGGATGGCTACCGCCGGCACCGGCGTTGCGGTAACCGGCATCGCTGTATGCGTCGGTACCAGCGTGGGCGTTTCGGTGGGCACAGCTTGAGGCGATGCGTCGGTGGTCGTCATCGTCAGCGTCGGCTCCGACACGACCGCGGGAACTGGCGTATCCGTCGGCGTGGCGACCGCCGCTGCCTGATCCGCCGTTGGCTCGTCCGTGGGAACCGCGGTAGGAGCGGACGCGGCACTGCCGGATGACTGGTTGCTCTCCGGTTCCGTACTAGCACCGCAGGCCAACAACGCTGCCATCGACGCGCCGAGCATGGCGATCAGCATGTATTTTCCCAGCCATGCGCAGGCTGCTGCCCCTGCGCTCTGTAATCGGCGGTCTTCTGCCGCTGGTTTGCGTTTGGCCGTCGGCGATGAAGTCGACTGATGATTACGCTCAGCGGAATGTTTTGGTAAGGCGAGGCTGGAGAACTGATCCAAGCTAGGCATGGATCTGCACGTTCTTATGCGCGGTGCGCTCATTGGGAACCCCCTTGCGGACGCAGAGATAGGCTTACTCGCTATGGGTTATTACTCCGGTTTGTCCAGTTTTGGTTTTTCATGTTGTGGTTTGGCATCGCAAATCCCCTTATTCACGGAAGCCGCCATATTCTGAATATCAGGTCGTGTCGGTTGGCAGCTGATTGCGTTTGTCTTGTTCGGTAGGTTTAACTCTTACGCCGCGATGCCATGGCCCTGCTATCTATTGACACGGTAGCAAGGCGATTCCGCTACTCAGATCTGATACGGAAATCGTTTGTGGCGCTCCGCTTTTCGCAATCCTCCGCGTTGAGCAATTCGAGGCTTCCCGAGCGACGATACCCGAACCTCGGTTCGTTGAGCGAAGGAATTGCGGGTCTGCCTGATAGATTGAACTCATTTGACAGCGGTGGAACCTCGGGAGACGAGGCTCCACTCCTGTGTTTGAGCGGGCAACTACTCCGCCGGTTCAACGATGATGTCGCTGACTAGCGTGGGGCTGTCGAGAAATTCCTCTATGGGATAGGGATGTTTCCTGCTCTCTTTCGCATATGTGCTGGCAAGGGCTGTAGCGGACGATTTGTTCGATCAAGTCGGTAGCCGTTTGGGGTGGGAAGTTGTTGATGCAGAGGCACCTTTGGTGCGTTATTGTTCTCTCATTCATATTCAGCAGGCGGCTTACAGATTGGGTGGTGTGGTTGCTTTCGCTCCTGACCAGTGGCCGGTAGGCATTGATTACGGTTCACCTTTCCGTGAACGTCTGGAGCCGGCAGAGGTAGTTGGCTACGTGGTCTTGGAGAGTGCAGTGATTTTTTCTGGCGTATCTCAGCTCGCTCGGGAGAAGGCTTCGCGGCATTCGCGAAGCCTTCTCTGTTCTGCGGAGGTTACTGGACAGGTTCGACGATAACCTCCCCGGCCAGCTTTGGGTGATCCAGGAAGTTTTCGATTGGGTAGCTGCCTGTGTTAGTACCTCCGACTTGGTCGCCCATCAAAGGTGGTATGGGTTGGTCGGTTTCCCACTGCACGGTGAAGCCTACGCGGTATTCGGGGGCAGGGGTGGAACCTATCTGTAATCCTTGTACCGTACCCCAGTACCGGACTTCGGCACGTTCTATGTGGGTGATTTCCCAGCCTGCGGTTTTCACAAAATCTTCTGCTGTCTTTGCGCGTTTGCGCGTGCCGTGGTTCATGTGTTCGTCGATCTTATCTGCGATCACGAACTGTACTGTCGTGTGTGCTCGCTCTGTGTAGTATTCGTTGGCAACCCTGGAGAGTGTGCGGTTCATTTGACCGTCAAGTTCTGGGTGGTGATTGAGTCGACCATCCATCAGGTCTAGCTGCAGGCCATAGGGATGGTTCTCGTACGTTCCCGCAGATGAGGTTTCGCCGGTCTGCTTCTTGGCGTACCAGATACCTTCCAGATCCGGTTCAGGCCCAAACACGGGTTTCGGCGATGCTTGGACGAAGCCCTCTGGTTCTCCGCTGGAGTTATAACGGACCAAAGCTCCTACACGGTGCTCTTTGTTTCCCCAGCGGACTGTGCTCCAGTACATAACCAGAGACTCATTGGCATCTGCAATCTCCCAACCCCATCCGTTCACGAAGCCAATCTTCGTCATTCTCGCTATGGCTTCAGCCTCTTCGTCGGCGGAAATCGGGTTTGCTTCCCGAAGCACGGCGACAACTTGTTCAAGCATCAATGTCCAAGCGTTTGGACTGTGCAGGTGGAGCAACTGACGCCTGTGGGGGTGATTCTCCAACACCGCGGGCGGCGTGTAGTCATCATGCTGTGGTCGCCACCACCAGACCTCTTCACCGAGCGCTATGCCGGGGGTGAGGATGGCAACCGGCTGATCAGACACCGCCTGCGGTTTCCGCGTCGCCTTACCCGACGGTGTGTAGAACACTCCGGCTTCTTCATCTGAAACGCAGGAACTTTCCTCGTCAAACCACACGTGGATCCAGTCATCCAGAGACTGCGGCAGGTCCGTCGATTGATAGCCGCGCACTCGACAATCCATCAGTGTCGTCGGCACTTCGTCCAGTGAAAACCAGTTGCCTGTTTCGACCGCCAGCACCAGCTCTTCATCGCTGACCCTGTCCCCCCACGTATGGACCCTGATACGTGGGCTCCAAACGGTCTGCCCAATGATCTGAGCCGCGACTTCGTCCTTCATCATCATCGGGCCGAAGTGGCCCTGAATATTGCCTGACTGTATTCCAGCAATTACGCCGATGGGATACGGTGGGGCCGCAGCAGGAGATGCGACCACAATATGGATTCCATACAAGTATGGACCGCCTCGGTCAGACTCGTACCCGCGGCTGGGTTCTACCATGATGTGCCTTTCTCCCCCAATTCTTGGGTCCCCACGTTCCTCGTGGATCACTTCCCAAGCACCGCTTTCGCCAAGGAAAGCCTTCTTGCCGGCTTCGGTGTCCCAGTTCGCAGGCCACTCGCCGACCACCAGCACCAAGCGCCCCCCACGCTTTGGCACCGGCGTTGGCTCTGGGGCCGGCGTTGCTGCTGTGTGCGTCGGCGCCGGCGTGTCAGTGGGCATAGCTTGAGGCGATGCATCGGTGGTCGTCAGCGTCAGCGTCGGCTCCGACACGACCGCGGGAACTAGCGTATCCGTCGGCGTAGCGGGAGCCGCGACCTGAGCCGCCGTTGGCCCATCCGTGGGAACCGCGGTAGCAGCGGGCGCGGCACCGACAGATGACTGACCGCTACCCGATTCAGTATCCGCGCCGCAGGCCAGCAACGCCGTCATCAACGCGCCGAACATGGCGATCAGCAGGTATTTTGGTAAGGAGAAGCTGGAGAGCTGAACCGGGCCGAGCTTGGGCCCGGACGTTCTTATGCGCGGTGCGCTCATTGGGAACCCCCTTGCGGACGCAGAGATAGGCTTACGTACTATGGGTTGTTACTCCGGTTTGTCCGGTTTTGGTTTTTCATGTTGTGGTTTGGCATCGTAAATCCCCTTATTCACGGAAGTCGCCATATTCCGAATATCAGGTCGTGTCGGTTGGCAACTGACTGCGTTTGTCTTGTTCGGTACACTTACCTCTTACTCCGCGAAGCCATGGCCCTGCTATCTATTGACACGGTGACAGTAGGACGCCGCGTGCCCGAACGTTTCCATGAATTCCCTCCGGCGCTTATTGGCCTCGTTGATTTGAGCTCTTTCTTCATCACTCATTTGATCCCAAGCGTCTTGGGTTTGCTCTATAGCTAAATACCGTTGTTCACCAGCTGGAATATCTGTGATATTGGCACGCCCTTCACCATAAAAAAGAGGTGGGTCCGGTCCCCAATACTCGGTCACATAATCGTGCGAACATTCGCAGATCTCTGGGATCTCCGCTTTACGCTGCTCCCGCTCGTGCGGCGCAAACCTGCCGATGCTACGCATATAGTATTGTGCGCAATTGTCTATCCACTCGGAACGAGACGCCGTGGATTGCGAACTCCCTGAATCGCCGCCGTAGCTGTCGTTGCATCCGACCGCTACCACCAGCAGCAGTGCAACCACTCCTATGATGAGCAGCTTGCCAGATTTGGTAAACCAACCGCTGGCCGGCAGACCGCCCTGGTGCGCGGCGTTGGATTGTTCCGGCGTTCCGTTGGTTGCCATCACGTTTGGTCCTCCGGTATTGATTTCGATTTGATTCGGTTTTGCGGCTGGATGACTAACGTGCAGGCGGCGGCCACAACTGTCAGCGCGCCGGTCCCAAGTTAGGAGCACGCCGTTCCTACGGGCTGTTGTCGATGGCTGAGTTCCGTTTCGCTCTTCCCCAGATTGAGGCCACGACCATCCCAACGCCTCCCCACATCGTCATCCACAGCCCGATGCCAATGTCGCCGAATTCGGTGTTGGCCTCCATCTCCAACAATCCGGCGTTCCCCAACAGCTGATGCCCCACGACATAAATGCCCACAAACGCTACCCAAATACTGAACACTACGAGGCCGATTTTGACCAGCGCATGCCAGCGTTTGGTGATGAGGGCGTGGAAAAAAAGTGCAGCTACCACCAGAGCTGGTATCAGCGTCACCACGGCAGGGCCTTCTATCCCGCTGACAGATCCAGATCTAAATTCGAACCAGGGCAAGGCCGCTCCCATCACCACCATGAAGCAGCTGATTCCCATGACAACAGCCATTGCGGATTGGGTTCCTGTCATTTCCAGACCTCTCTTTCCAATTCCACCGTTGCCGCATCTTTCCGGACGACATGGAGGAGTTGGCCGTAATTTCGCACCCGGTTCGGAGCGTGAATGCTGATCGACAACACACCATAGGCCCCACACGGTGCGGAACCGCTCGACGAACCTGCATCGGAAGCTCGATGTGCAGTCTATCTGTCGATGTTCAGGGTCATTGACCGGCATTTTCACGGTCTTTGACCCCTCCCTGGGAGTGTTGCAAGCGGGGCTCAATCAACGCTCATCTTCTCTTAATGAGTTGTTGCCGAACTCAGATACCGCACGAGCGAGGATGTACGGAATGGCGGCGATAGCAACGGCCATTGCTGAAACGGCGGCGAACCCGACTGAATCTTCGGCTGCCCCTACCCCGACGACAAATACGAACGCTGCAATGACCGCAGCGACCATGACGACGATCCAGAGCACTTTCACAATCTGACGCATCGGGAACCTCCTGGTGTCGTGTATTCGTAGCTCGCCCGGTTACTTGGAGGCTTTCCGAGCGGATTGGGGAAAGTTTCCTACTCGATACTGCGCGCACCAATGGCGGCGGTTGGAACTTCATACCCGGCGAACTACGAATACACCACACTAGCGGCGTGCGGGTGCGGCTTCCTGCCACATATCCGCGCGACGGGGATTTGCTCTCCAATGGGATAACAGGGGGATTACACGGGCATTGGATCCCGGGGGTTTACGTTCTCCGCTCCGATGGTTGTGATGTTCCGCGAGGAAGTCTCCCACCGCCTCAAACTGCGACCTGAGGCTTGGCAAGTTGTCTGGCGCCGTGCCGTTCAGCCACTGTTGGAGAGCGGTCTTACCAGGGTGGCTGGCATCGGCTACATGATTGTGCTTCATTGCCAAACCTCTGCTCGAGGCTCTGGCGTTGGGTCTTATTTGACCTCAGCGGTTCGAGGGTTCATTTGTCCCATCTGGTCCGCCGACCCCAACCAGAAAGGATTGTAGTGCTTATGTCGTACAACCGTCAACTGTTTGATGTCGTATTTGGAGTACAGAGGCTGATGGTCGTTCCTGTTCATTGCACAAATCCATTACTTGGGCGTGGATAGTGCTTCGCTGTGAATTAGACATTTGACTAATAGACCGCGCGATGCCGGGAGTTTAACTTTTGCTGGTGCGGGGCTGTGCGTGGGGCTGATGTCGGGCGCGTCCGATAAGGGCGGGTTTCGAGACCGGATGCTCGTTGGACCAGGTGGCCCACGGGCGGGAGATAGGCAACTTGACGCCGGATGGGCTAATCGGGCTACTGTCGTCGGTATCGTGCGGGGCGTTCGTGCTGACGACGGACCAGACGGTCGTTTTCTGGAACGACCGCGCCCAGGAGATTCTCGGCTACACGCCGGAACGCGTCGTCGGACGGCGTTGTTCCGCCGTAGCTGGCGGGGTCGCGGGGATTACCCTATCCGAAGGTTGCGAGGACGGTTGCCCAATGATGCGAAGCCTGCGGGGCGGCCAGATGCCAAGTCGCGCCCGGTGGCGGGCACGGTGTTCCTGGGGTGAGTGGAAGTGGTTGGTCGTAACGCCGATGGCGGTGTCGGGCGTCGAGCAGAGCGGACCGTTGTTGGTGTACCTGTTCGGTGATTCGGGGGAAGAGGCGCCGGCGGCGGACGTCGAGAGGCTGGTGGCATTGGGAATGCCGGGTCGTTCTTTCAGGCAGGAACGGGATTTATTCGACGCGCGACGCGCCGAGCTTCTGAGGGACACGTCCCTCCCAGAGTCTGGGACGGATGAACAATTGCCCTTTGTTGAGCGTACGATAGCGAGTGCGGAACCCGGCAAACGTATCAACCTTGATGGTCTCCAGTTGGACTGGTGGGCAGGTCCTGAGACGGGTCAATCCGCCGAACCTGTTGAACGCGACGATGCGGGTGGTGGTGCCACACCTCAGCAACCAGAGATCCCGTTGACCGACCGGCAACTGGAAGTGCTGTCCTACCTGGCGTTGGGGTGGGAAACGAAGTACATCGCCGACGAACTGGGTGTGAGCTGGTACACGGTGCGGAAGCACATCGAGAACCTGAGGCGCAGGTTGGGTGCGTCCAGCCGCCTGGACGCCGTCATGATCGCCGTGCGACTGGGAATAATCCCATCGGAGTGATCCACTGTTTGGGTTGGGGCTTCTTCTTAGGTCCCAGCCGCTCCATTCCCTGATCCGCGACTACCGCGCTCAGCAACCCGGTTCCGGGGAGGGCAGCAGTTCGTAGTCGATGGCCGGCGTGTCCCTGGATAGCAGGTACATGGCGTCGTCCGAATAGCCGAGCTCCGCCTCCTCAACCATCGCCGCCAGCCACTCGTCGAAGTCCGCGAATTCCTCCCGGGTCCACGGCGGCGTCACGCCCAGGGCAACCAGGGCGTGATGCCAGTGCGCCCAGTTTTCCAACGCCGCCGGCGGCGTTCCGTCCGTTTCCGCAGTGCAGGGGAAGCAACCGACGCTGCCGTCGCAGTAGAGCAAGAACTCACAGTGCACCTGTCCGTCGGCGTACAGCCCGTCGGGACTGAGGGCTGGCGATACTCGCGACACCGGTAAGTCGAAGACGGGCGTCGCGGCGCGGTAAGCCTCATCCAACGGGTCAAGGTTGCCGGATTGGGCGGCGACCACCATGGCGGCGATGCCGGCGGGAACGTTCACGTTGCTGGCCTCCTTACTGGGTAATGGTTCAGGGAGATGTTCATGCTACCTCATGGGAGCAAGTTCCGCGCGGGGCCAGCGTCACCAATTCGCCGTCAACAATCCGGCGCCACGGCTCGTTGCCGCCATCGCTGAAGCTGCTGGCGGTTTTGCCGCTACTCCAGTACAGGCCATCGGCCCGCACGAAATGGGTGAGGTGGTGAGAGAGGAGAAGGGAGGAGAGGGAGAGAGGAAAGGAAAGATGGATGGGCGAGCGGGTGCGCGAGTACGGGCCGTTGGCCGGCATCAAGTCCGTTTCGCCCGAAAGCATCCGTCGCTCCATTCCTTGCCGCCGACGTTGCAGCCGCCGGCGGTTTCGCCAGCGCTCAAAAACAGGCCAACGGCCTGATCGAACAGTATGGGGTAGTGAGAGAGGAGTAGGGAGGAGAGGGGAGAAAAGGGAGAGGGAAGGGGAGATGGCGGATGACCGCTGGCAAAGGGACGGGCCACGGGCCGGCGTCAAGCCGGTGAGCGCTCGCGCCGGAACCGGCGTTGGCCGCTTTCCGCGTCGTCGCGTTGCTCCCACACCCACGCCAACCTTCCATTCCTCCGAACGCACCCAGTCAGTCAATCAAACCAGGAGGTTCAATGTCAGCACCAATCATTCGTCATACGTCGCCGGTTGCCGGCGGCGCCAGGTCGCCCCCCGTGTCTGACCTTCCAGTCCGCCAAACGCGGGGCAACCCGCCGTTCAAATCAAACCAACACAACCCTGCCGGCCCCGCCAACGGGGCGGCAGTCAATCAACAAGGAGTATCAACAATGATTATCACACCCGAACGGTTCCCCCAGGAACGCTGCAACGACCCCAAGCGCCGCGCCGAAGCTATCGTCTTCGACACCCTGGCCCAATCCCAGCGCGCCGGACACGCCATCTACGAGTGGAGCGCTCCCGGTCGCCACCACCAAACCGACTTCGCTCTCTGGCTGGAGGACGTCGGCCGTTTCGCCATCGAGGTCAAGGGCGGTACCTACACCCTGCGCCGGGACGGCGCCCAGTGGTATCTCCGCTCCCCCGACGGCGGCCTTCAGGACAAGCCCAGCCCCCTGCGCCAGGCCGCCGACGCCGCCATGGACCTCTACAACGAAATCGAGGAGCAGACCGGGTACAAGCTGTTCGTCATTCCGGTGGTGGTCTTTCCCGACATGGCCCCGGACCAGGAGATCGACCGGTACGCCGGGGGCACCAACGTGCAGGTGATCTGGGGCGCCCAGAACCTCCTCGCCGACCTGGAGGCCATCGCCAGCCAGGTGGGGGTCAACCATCTGCCCAAGTCCAGCCACATCCAGAACGAGGTGGAGGCCGTCACCGTCGGCGCCAACGCTGATGAAGGCGCCCCTTCCAGCGAGGCCGATGCCGCGCCGTCGGTGCAGCAGCTGGACCTGTCCGCCGGCACCATCACCATCATCATCCACAACGTGGAGCGGTTGATCGTGCAGCAGGCCCCGGGCCCCATGCCCGACCGTGGCTCCTAGCCCGCGTCGCCATTACTCCCGTAGCGGTCGGCAAGTCGCCGGCCGCTGCGGTCGCGCCTCACCGCCGCGACTACGGATTGCCGTAAGTCATTCCGTAGTCCCCGCCGGCCGCCACCTCGGTGAGCAGTCCGGCGGCCACGGCGGCGGCGGCGACGTGGTGCCGGCAGTAATGTCGGCTACCGACGACGTACAGCTTCTTCGCGTAAACGGTGTGGGGCTGGCGAGCGGGCGGCGTCAGGCGAACCCCGCAGGTGTGGCAGACGGGCATGATGACTTTACTCCCAGGGAGAATAAACGCGTGATTTGGATTGTGATGCAATTCTAACGATTGTGTTCCGCGCCGCCGATTCACCGTCGTGTCCGTTCACGTCGCCTCCCTGCACACCTATCGCAACCGATCCAATCCAATGGCAATCATTGGAATCCATCCCATTGCTATCCGGTCCAAGCCAATGGACTGCACCGCGATGCGCCGGTTTGGAGTGGATGGCGCACCTATCCATTCCAAGCCACTCTACACCGATTGATTCCCATCAGAGACACCGGCGCTTCAGCCACCACAAGCAGACCCCAATATGCCCATTTTCGAAGACGCCAAGCTGACGCTCATCCCCTGCCGGCGCTGTCCCAGGCAGCATTAGGCCGAAGTTGACCAGGTAACCCACTAAGTCTTGGCCTACAACGGTTCCGGCACGCCGGTCCTCGCCGGAGAATCCTTCCCGACCGCCTTCAATCGGCTCTTGCGTGCGCTGCGAAGAATGCCAGCGCGTCACGGACATGGATCAGGACTTTATCGTCAGTCGTTTAGGCAAAGTCTACGATGTAAGTCTTTTGACTGTTAATGTCGCTTATCGTTTGACGGATACCAGAGTGGATTTGAGCGCAAAAAAGCCACGAGAAGGAGTTGTGGCCTCTGTGCGTCACCCGATACGCGTCCGTCCTAGCCGACGCATCCGGCGACACAGATCGGCAGTTACCGTTGCGAATGGCGCGCCCCCAAACACCCCTACCGCACGAACTTCGCCGTCTGGCTGGAAGACGCCGGCCACTATAGGATCAAAAGGGCAAGCCCAGCACTGACTGCACTGCTGCCTTACCCACAGGAGCAATAGTAGTCAATACATCGCCGAGAAAGGTTTGGGAAGTCCAAATCGATATGGCAACAGTCACCTTCCACGGATTGAACACAGCGAACAAGGAACGCGCAGACCTGGAAATAAGCTGCGGATTGGACAATCCGAATTTACGGTTCGCGATGTATCCTAAAGCTTCTGCTCTCGAAAAATATTCCTGTGCCGTTGTTTCATTGCCGAGTTCTTGCTCGATCAGACCCATGTAGTGCCAGGACTCCATGTGGCTTTCGTCCAGATCCACGGCTCTGCCGTGGCAGGTGACCGCACTGCGGCGGTCGCCTCTGGCGTAGTAGGCGTATCCAATGCTATTCCAAAAGCTTGGATTGTCCGGGTCAAGACTTATAGCCTCGTTGTAATTGACGATAGCCTCGTCATAATCGCCTTTATCGGCGTGAATGACGGCGATGTTGTGATAGGTTTCCGCGCGGGCCAAGTCATCAGGCTCAAGGGCCAAGGCCTGCTGGTAATCGCTCAGCGCAAGATCAGGCTCGTCATTCCCAAGATAAGCGTCCCCGCGTTGCCGATAGGCCTCGGCGCGGTCTGTGTGGCTCAATGTGCCGTCGATGGCTTGGCTGTAATCGGAGATGGCTCCGGGCCAATCAGGGTCAGAGAGCTGGCTTTTGGCAGCTCCCCGGTTGTAATAGGCTTCCGCCACGTTTCGGTTTAGCTTGATGGCTTGGTCGCAATCGGCGATGGCGCCGCGTAGGTCACCCAATTCTCTTTTGACGGCGCCACGGCCGGCGTAGTACACGGCCTCGTGTTGGTCGAGTGTGATGGCTTGGTCGCAATCGGCCATAGCACCGTCCCAGTCACCGAGCTTGCTTTTGACAGCGCCCCTGTTATGGTAGGCGTTCGCGTCGTCGCGGTTGAGTTCGATGGCTCGGTCGTAATCGACGACGGCTTTTTCGTAATGTTGCAAGAAGCTGTTGGCAACGCCCCGGCTGAAGTGGAGCATAGCTTCGTCTGGGCTGAGTCCGACGGCTTGGTCGTAATCGGTGATGGCGTCGGCCCAGTCAGGGTCGGAGAGTTGGCTTTTGGCAATGCCCCGATTGAAGTAGGCCTGCCAGTATCCGCGGTTGAGTTTGATGGCTTGACTGAAATCGTCGATGGCGTCTTCGTATTGTTCCAAGCCGCAATTGGCAAGTCCCCGGGTGTAGTAGGCCTGCCAGTATTCCGAGTTGAGCTCAACAGCTTGACTGAAATCGACCATGGCTTTTTCATCGTGTCCCGACGAGCTGTTAGTTATACCCCGGCAGAAGTAGAACATCGCTTCGTGCCGATTGAGATCGATCGCTTGGTCGAAATCGACGATGGCTTCTTCGTGTTGTCCCGACAAGCTGTTGGTAACGCCCCGATGGTAGTAGGCCAGCGCGTCGTCGGGGTTGAGCTCAATGGCTCGCTCGTAATCGGCAATGGAGTCGGGCCAGTCAGGGTCAGAGAGCTGGCTTTTGGCAAAACCCCGGTTGTGGTACGCTACCGCGTCGTGGGGGTTGAGCTCGATGGCTCGGTTGCAATCGGCGATAGTACCGGTCCAGTCAAGGAGTTGGCTTTTGGCAAAACCCCGGGCACAGTAGGCCAGCGCGTCGTTGGGGTTGAGCACGATGGCTCGGTCGTAATTGGCGAGGGCGCCGGTCCAGTCTTGGAGCGCGTTTTTGTCATGGCCTCGGTGGTAGTAGGCCTGCGCGTCGTTGGGGTTGAGCTCAATGGCTCGCTCGTAATCGGCGATGGCTTCTTCGTGGTCGCCCAACTCGCCTTTGGCAATGCCCCGGGCCAAATAGACCATCGCTTCGTGGAAATTGAGCGCGATGGCTCGGTCGAAGTCGGCGATGGCGTCGGTCCATTCAGGGTCAGAAAGTTGGCTTCTGGCAAAACCCCGGTTGTGGTAGGCAACCGCGTCGTGGGGGTTGAGCTCGATGGCTTGGTCGTAATCGGCGATGGCGCCTATCAAGTCGCCCGACTGTCTTTTGGCAAAACCCCGGCTGTGATATGCCGGCGCATGATCGGAGTTGAGCTCGATGGCTTGGTCGAAGTCAATCAGAGCGCCGGCAATATCGCCGGCGTTCACTTTGGTGACGCCAGAGCTGAAAAGGGAGTCCGCTTCTTTCCGAGATGCAATGTTGCGCCTGCGACCGGCGTTACCGCTCGGTCCCTTACGAGTTCCTTTCCGGCTTCGTCGTGGCTTTGGCACCGTGGAAGCTCCTACACAATGGCATTCGCGTTCATCATACCCAAACGGATCGCAGTCTACTCGCCGCGTCGGCCCGTTTTCTCCGGATGCAAAACAGAATTACCACGCTTCGCCTAGAGCTTGCCGGCACAGCGCGTGGGGCGTCTTCAGCTTATTCCTCATTTCAGATAGTGGATCGGTCCATGGAGTGCACACTCGAAGACTCTCCTCCACCGGGCCACCTGCGACTATACTGCCGAAGCGGCGGCGTTTGCAAGGCATAAATCCGCCTCACCAGGACCTAATCGGAGTCCCGCATGGCGACCTTTCACCGCCAACCGTCATTCCCGCTCCCTTTGGATCCAGCAGGTCCTTGTGTTCGGAATGTTCTGGATAATAGCGCCACATCAACTACGTAGTGGCGCTTTTTCGCAGGAATGGCGGACTAACTTTGCCAACGCCCTGCTAATTCACGCTTACCCTATTGAGGCGGTGGCCACGGCAGAATCAAGATTCTCAAGATTCAGGGATTATCAGGATTGAAACCGTCCCACGAAGAGAACTCCCAGTCCTGCAAATCATAAAATCGCTCGAATCCCTATGCTGACGGTGTAGCGAAATTTCCTCCTAAGCGTCTTACCGCTGGTGGGTATACCACGCTGTCAGCGTGATCAGCAGATTGCAGGACCGCCGGCGCACGGTCCGCCATCAGGGAGCGAAACCCGCCCCGCGATTGCGCTGGTTTCTCCAGCTCGTGTCCGTGCTCTGAAGCAAGAGTAACGCACCAACCGTGCTTCGCCGCCGACGTAACGCAACCTTCCGGCCCCATTCTTGCTTTGTGTCGCGCTGGTTGAAAATATCTTTGCGTTGCTGCCGACACAATGCAACCTTTCGGCGATAACCTTGCATTGCGTCGAATGCCACACAACCGTCGCCCCATATAGCGGCGTCTCCCCGACGCGATGCGCCCTGTCCGCCGGCACGGCGTCAGCGTCATCATCCATCAAGCAGCGCGGTCGGCCATCCGATCCGCGCCTCAATCCATCCAAAGGCCGCCGTATATCGTCGGCGAAACCAACCGGAGGTAATTTTTGATCTCACCCGTTATCCACCGTCTGCAGCCCCAGCTGGACCACCGTCAGCAATCCGTCATCGGCCACACCGAGGGACCATTGTTGGTCATCGCCGGACCCGGAGCCGGCAAGACCCGCACCATCGTGTGGCGCGCCGTCAACCTGCTGCTCCTGGCCGCAGTTGCTCCCACTGAGCTGGTGATATGCACCTTCTCGCGCCGCGCCGCCAGTGAGCTACGCCATCGCTTCACCGCCGCAGCGAAAGTCGCCGGAGCATCCGGCGACCTCTCCGCCGTGCGCATTTCCACCATCCACGGCCTCTGCCGCCGCATCTTGGATGAACACGGAGCAAGCGCCGTCCTCAAACCCGACCACCGACTGCTGGACGAGTTCGCTCAGCTGGACCTGCTGAACGCTAACTTCCACCGCGTCTTTGGCCCCGACAAAGATGAACTGCGCCGCCGCGGCTGGCGCACCCGCGAGTTCGTGCTGCACCAGGCTCGCCGGTATTTCGAGCGCATCGCCGAGGAGGCCATCGACCTGGACGTATTGACCGACGCCGAGGACCCCTTTCACGCCGCGCTGGGCCGTTGCTGTTTCCGCTACGAGGCACTGCTGGACGAATGCGGCGCCCTAGACTTCTCCCGCCTCCAGGTCAAGGTCCACGAATTGCTGCGCGATGATGGCATGGCGCAGCGCGTCGGCACCGGCGTCCGTCACTTGTTGGTGGATGAGTACCAAGACACCGGCTGCGTGCAGGGGCAGGTGCTGCTGCGGCTTGCTCAGGTCCACGCCAATCCGTGCGTGGTCGGTGACGATGACCAATCCATCTATAGATTTCGCGGCGCCAGCGTCCGCAACCTGCTGGAGTTCTCCCACCGCTTTCCCGACGTCGCGATTCGCCGGCTCAGCGTCAACTACCGTTCTCACTACGGCATCGTGGGCTCATTTGATCGCTGGATGGCCTCCGCCGATTGGAGCAACCCGGAATTCGAAAGTATGCCCTTTCGCCACCCTAAGACGATCAAACCCCACAATGCCGGCAGCCACGCCGACTACCCGTCGGTGATTGCCGTGCTGGGCAATGGTCCCCAGGACGAGGCGAAGCGGCTGGCGGAATTGCTGCGGCTGCTGAGATCGCGCGGGGTGATCACCGACTACGCCCAGGCGGCGCTGCTGTTGCACAGCGTGCGGGAGCAGGCCTGCGAACACTACCTCAGCGCCTTCGCCGACGCCGGAGTTCCCTTTCACCACGCGCCCGCCGAATACCGTCGGCTGCAGCCCGACTTTCCAACCGGACGGGTGGCCCTCACCACCATCCACCAGGCCAAGGGGTTGGAATGGCCAGTGGTGGCAGTGGGTTCCCTGGACGGTTTCGGCGGCCGCGACGAGGTGGGCTTGGACTTGGAGCCCCACTTTCCGCGTCCGACTTTCGAGCCCCTGGACCGCATCGCCGACTTCGACCGAATGCGCCAGCATTACGTGGCCTTCTCCCGCGCTCGCGACCTTCTGATCCTCACCGCCGCCGCGCCGCCGGCGGCGCACTTCGCTCCCATCTGGGAAGGATTGCCGCACTGGCCCGACCTGGGCGCCGCCGCGCGGGACAAGCTGCTCAAGCAGCGGTTCGGAGCGCAGCCCCCTGGTGATGCGCCGGCTCCACCACGCAGCCTGGTCATCCCCCGCGTCAAGCGGCTGATCGTGCGGCAAAGCGCAAACGGAACCCTGCGCGCCAAGCCTAGCTGATTGTCTTCCGTTCGCCCCGATCTGGCGGTTGTCAATCACCTGAGCTGAGCAGGTCTGACCTGCGTCGCGACGATGACGGTTGAACCGTTGCCGGTGCCGGCGACCTGCCAACGCGGGAGCGCCGCCAGCGTCGACGGTTCCGTTTTCGTCAACCACCGGTGACGTGGGCCGCAGCTCACGTCCCGTCACAAATGCCGCCGTCACCAACGCGACGGCCTGGACCGTTGGCTACCTGCAATCCAGCGACGCGGCAGCCAGTTGGTGTTGACCGTCCACGCGTTCATCCAGCCGCCGGGCGACCTGCGACTCTGTCAGGCCGAATATCGGTTCCCTATCGCCAGCACTTGCCGACTTGAAGGTGTCCATATTGCAAGTATTGCTTGCAATACGGACACACTCTCTGAAATGGTGCTCTCATGATGGAGCGAGAGATTACGCCACGACTGACCGCCCTGTTCCGGCATACCCCTTTGTCACAGTGACGGGGCCGCGCCAGTCCGGCAAAACGACCCTCTGCCGGGCTGCCTTCCGCGACTTGGATTACGCGAATCTGGAAGCGCTGGACCAGCGCGATTTCGCCGAGTCCGATCCCAGAGGATTCCTGGCTCAGTATGACGACGGCGCCATCATCGATGAGGTTCAGCATGTGCCCGCGCTCGTGTCATAACTGCAGGTGATCGCCGACGAGCGAGGCCGAAACCGCTTGTTCGTGCTGACCGGCAGCGAGCAGTTCCGGCTCTCGGATGCCATCAGCCAATCCCTTGCCGGCATTTCGGTTCTGACGCGGGCGGACATCTTCGCCCCAGACAAACATGCTGCCGCTCATTCGCCGCTCACTCGAAGGAATCGTGGCATCTCTGACGCGGACCAAAAGGGCGCATGGCTGCATCGGACCCGACGAAGTCGCCGGCCGCCGGGACGTCGCGCCGGTGCAAAGAACGCCGCTGCCAATCACGCACTCTGAAACGCATGCCGGCGGTCATGAACCCTGATGACGCCACCGGGTAGTTTCCCATCGTCCTCGCGCCCGAAGACCCCGGTCCACCGGGTTGAGCTCAACCACGGCGCCGGCGCGGCGAGTTCTACGAGCTGCCTCGCGGTCAGCGTCGGTGGCGTGCCGATACCGTCGACTTCCATCATCACTACACTGACGCGACCGCCGCCTCGGCGAGCAGTCGGCTTTCGCCGTGGGAACGTATCCGAATGGCGGGCTCCGCAAAATGGGGCATCGGTGGCTGATCCGGTCGCGGGCGTCCATCTGCGGCCGTCCTGGCGTCGTTGATCCGCTTGCGGACGCGGGTCACGCAGTCGGGGTCACTGTCGCTGCCGATGAAAGCGCATCCCAGTGCCACCGATGCCACGCCGGTGGTTCCGCTCCCCATCATCGGGTCGCAGACCGTCAGCCCTGGCATGACGAACCGACCCAGCGCGTAAATCGTGCCCGCGACCTGTTGCTGCCAACAGCGCAGTTGCCTTTTCTGTTCTTCCGCCCCTGGTACGGTGATCAGGTCCGCATGCCATTTGCCGGTATAAGTGCCTTTGGAGTAGGCGATCAGCACCTGGCAGGTCTGGTGTACTCGCGGTTCGCGCATCGGCGTGCTGGCCTCTGGCATGGAGTAAACGAACTGCCAGCGATACTGGATACCATCCGCACCTTCGAGCTGGCGGTGCAGCTGCGGTAGGTACATCGCACCGCTGAGCACCAGCAGCAAACCGCCGTCCTGCAGCGCGTGGGCGGCGAACTCGCCGAGGTCTGCGTAGCGCAGCACGGCGTCAGGCTCGCAAGGTGGTTCGGTGTAGATGATGTCCACGCCGCCGGCGGCGACGTGCTGGTGCAGTTCCGCGATGCCCGCGTGGTGCAGCTCCACCTTGTTGGAGGACCGGCGCGCCATGTCTGCCCGGTGTCGCTCAGCGTCGGCGCCCTGGCGTTGCTCACGTTCTTCCGAAAGCAGCGCGGCGCGCGGCGTCGGCCCAGCATCAATGTCGGCGCTGTTGGCCTTTTCTCGCTCGTCGCACTCCTCATCGGTGCGGTGAGCGTGCGCGGTGCGCTCACGCTCCATGCGTGACCGCCTCACCGCTTGCTTCAGCGTCTTGGCCTGGCCTTCCGCCACCAGCGCCGCCGCCGCTGCGATGACTTCCGGCTCCACACTGGCCACGCTGGCCACGTCGCTGTTGGTGAGGCGGTTGGATTCCAGCAGCTCGTCCACGGCGGGTACGGCGTCGGCGACGTCGTTGGCCTTCCGCGCGTACTGCCGGCTTTTGCGAACTTCATCGTCGTTGTGAGAAATTCTCACAACGCCATATCCGACGTCGCGTTTCACCAATTCCCCTACGGCTTGGTTGGGCATACGCTTGCCGGTCACGGCTTCGTATTCCGCCTTCGCTGCTGCGATGCGGCGCTCCAGTCGGCGGGTTATTTCATCCACCGTCAGGTGGCGACGCGACAGGTTCAGTGTGTCGGCAACCGCAACCGGGTCGGCGTCTTTGTATAGATCGACGTACCGCACAAAGTCGTCAGCGGTAAATTCGTGGCCGATGGCCTTGCCGCAAATGTAGCGCTGCCAGCCATCGAACACCGCATCGTCCAGCAGCACCAACGCTCTCCGGATGCCGTTGGCCGCGATGTCCTGCTCCAGGATGTCGCGCTCCACGGCGGTCATGTCGCGGTACTGAGCGCCGATCGGGTGGCGCTTCAGGTTCATGTAGTCCAGCTGTCCCGGGTCACTCGACGGCTGCGTTTCAGCGACAAGAAGGGTGATGCCGTCAGGCTGGAATATCTCGTGCTTCACCTTGTGTCCTATCGCTCGGAGCTCCGGGCGAACGAAGCCGTTTGCCCTGAACTCTGCTTCGTCCCTATCCTTTACATCGCCAAAGGGCAATGCTCGGTGGTAGTCGGTATTCATGTTCATTGGTCACTCCGTTAGCAAAGTGGGACCCCAATCATCATCGTACTCGGCAGCGGCGACGCAGTGGCGCAAACGCTGTGCGATCAGGCGCCGCGAAAACCGCGGGTTCATCGAACCTCGACGGGATGCCCAGATGTGGCATTGCTCGTGCGGTTTCGTCGTGGGGGGAATCAGCCCTGCTCCACCGAGTAGCGGGTACAAACCCGCCAGCGGGTGCATTTTGTAGTTTCATCCTCACGATCCTTGAGTTCGTGGTGTCCTTGGAATATGCCATCTCAGGTCTTCCTCAAAACCGCAATGGCTTTTCCAATCAATTTAACGCTTCCAGTGCCAGTACTCCCGGCGGTCGCCACCTCCGCAAGAGGCATGGCCTCCACCAGCAGAGCAATCGCGTCTTATTTTGATCGGCTCGGGACTTTTTCGCCGGGCAAAAAGACCTTTGCTTAGCGGGGGCAGCATCGACAGCCATTCCGGTTCCAGTCTCGATGCAACGGTCGCGGCCCCAGGCTCTGCATCATGAGGCGAATTCGTCCAATCCGGCATCATGCCCATAACCGGCCTTGCACAAAAATGAGGGTTTTGGGTAGTTCGCACCGCCGTGTTGAACAAAAACCTTCAGTCAATGCCTCGGAATCCTCCGCAGTTCCACCATGACGCAGCTCAGTTGAGCCATCTCTAATCTCACCAATACCATCGAACTCCAAAACCACGGCAGGAAGCAGGAAGAATCTACCGCCACCGTAACCCGTTGCGACCCGAATTGCACTCAGATACCCTGAAACCGACCCCCATCCTTCCCGGAGGAGCGAAATGGGAAACCACTCAGCATCAGACTACGACGCCATTGAAGATGCCCGCGAAACCATCGCCGGCATTCAGGAACTCGAACGAGTCTCCGCTGCATTCAGGAAAGCATTGCAGACCTTGGACAATCCTCGCTCCGGCCTGTGGGCCGGCATGACCACCGACCTGGTACCGAGGTTCGCCCCGGACCAGGAAACCCTGGCCAGGGACCTTCGCGCCATCTCGCCCAAAGGGCCCGCCAGGACCAGGTTCCTAGACCCCCACCCCAAGGTCATGGTCCTATGATCCAAGGCTGGTTTGAAGACGTACAACCCACCATTATGGCGCGGATCCTCATCCCCAGGCTCATGGTCAACGCCTACGCCACATTCCTGGTCGACACCGGTTCCGACTCCACCGGAATCCATCCCGACCCCACCGTCTTTGCCGACCTGCCCTACGCGCTACTCGAAAACCCCTTGGTCATCACCGGCGCAACCGGCAGCTCAAGGCGCTTCACCGAACCCGCGACCATCGCCATTGCCGGCGCCGACGGCGCCTCCGTTTACCACTACGACGTAGACATCTGGATAGTGACGCCCCAAGATGTCCCCGCCGGCTTGCCCTGCATACTTGGTCAGGACATCCTCAAAGACCTGCGGATGACCCACGACCCCACGGACGACATCCTTACTTTCCATGTACGCAGAGCCGACCGCACCATCACACTGTCAGGCCACTGACCGACCCGGCGCCAACCCCAGACGCAAGACAAGCCGTAGCACATCGCTACGCTCACACCGGTTAGGTCGCGGCAGCGGCCCCCCGCCTCGCCGACTACACCGGGACGAGTGCGTCGGTCGGCATTGACACCACACCGACCACCCTTACGTTCCAAGTGAAGAGTGAGCGTAAAACGATGGTTTTGGGTCTAACCTGCACAAATAATCGCCTCAAAACCGATTATTCGTGCAAAGCCCCCATAAGCACCAAAAGACGCGTTGGACCTAGGCAGCGCCGGCGGAACTGCTGCTCGACACTGATAGCCGACGGGAATCCGAGTGGTGGTCAAAGCGCCACGGGTGCCGCGCACGCGGAACTGGCGCTCGACATCCTGGCCATCGCCATCTGTGCCACCATCTGCGGCGCCTAGGCCACCCAGCAGACCCTGACCCAGAGTCAGGTCAAGACTGACGAGAAATACAACGAGATCACCGCCATTCCCCAACTGCTGGAAATGCTGGAGTTGCACGGCTGCATCGTCACCATCCACGCCATGGCTACCAGCGGGAGATCGCCCAGCAGATCATCCAGGGCGGACCGACTACGTGCTGGCGGTGAAGGAGAACCAAGGACAACTGGACGAGGGCATCAGAGACCTGTTTGAGGGCGCCGAGGCATTAGGCTTTGACGAGACACCCCATGGCCACACTGAAACCGTGAACAAGGGGCGCGGATGGGTGGAACGCCGGGAATGCTGGGTCATCACCGCTCCGGACTGCCTGGACTATCTGGACCCCCAGAGGCAATAGCCGCAACTGAAAGCCGCCGTAAGGGTGGTCAGCCATCGTCAATCCCGTGAGGGCGCTATCAGTCAGCCCCGCTACCAGATCAGCAGCCTGGCGGCCTCAGCAGAACAACTGCTGGCCGTCATCAGAAGCCGCTGGAGCATCGAAAACTCGTTGCACTGGACCTTGGACGTGACCTTTCGGGAAGATCAATGCCGAGTGCGCAAGAACAATGGCCCTCAAAACATCAACACCCTGCGTCAGATCGGACACAATCTGCTGTAGAACGAGAAAACCCTGAACGTGGGCATCCAGGGCAAAGGACTCAACGCCGGATGGGATGAGGACTACCTGCTCACAGTCCTCCTCGGATGAGACGCGATTGCCTTGGGCGCATAGCCAGCGGCCTAGCGTTTAGGCTCCCGTCGTGAGCCACCGTCACGTAGGCGGCAGCCGGTAGCTGCTAGCAGTTGAGCTTGACCGAGTGCAAAATCGTGGCGGAGAAATGTCTCCAGTACCTCAGGCATAGGTAGGGCATCAGCTCGTGGTCAGCGACTGCCTACACGTTCACGGAGCCGCAGTCGATGTTCATACAGCGCACGACGTGAGGCTAGCGTAGAAAGTCGAGGAAAACCTAGGCGTCCTGTTGCGAGAAGAACAGGTCGGCTCCGCAGGACTCCACTATCTCGGTGAGTCTGGCGCGCATGTCGCGCCACGCTTGTCGACTACTGCTCTCGGAAACCTCGGGTTATTGATGATCGAATCGGAGCTGTTTATTCTCTGCCTCTGACACGTGGACCTCCATCCGGCGCCGGGTGATGCCGAAACTTGTTGGCCCGGGAAGCGGCCTCACCCCGTGTGACCGGGAATTGCGGTGTTTCACGTTTCATTGATTCGAATGCTTACGGTAGGGTGATTGGCCTGATGCTGCACCTGAGCAGCGGTTATTCGGCGCCCGACTCATCGCCCTCCGGCGCAGCGGCCAGAAAATCCTTGATCGCCTGATGCGGAATAATGATCCGTTGACCGAGGCGCACGCTGAGGATTTCGCCCCGCCGGCATGCTTCCCGGATCAACCACTGGCCGACCCGGAGCATCGCCGCCGCTTCCGCCACAGTGTAGGCCGTTGGTTGCGTTTACATCCTGTCTGTCTTTCCTCCCCATTCCTTGTGGTGACGCACAGTGAGATTCGGAAAGTCTCGCGGTGCGTGTGTGGTTTTGCCTGTGGCGGCGATTTCAATCTCGCCGTGGGCCACGGACGCCGGCTCGCCGGTGTCGCCAGCTCCTGGCCCGCTTACCAGCTCCGGTCGCCAGCTATCTCAGCGCGGCGGGTAATCCTCCTGGAGGGCTGTCCACAGGACGGCCAACGCGATAACCGAGTCGTACCCTTCGCGGGTCTTTTCGTAGCGCGTGGCCACGCGGCGGAAGTGTCGCAGCCTGAAGAGGCAATCGTCGGCGACGCGCTGCAATTCCAACGCCGGATGCGGGGGGTAAGGTTTCTTGCGATTAGGACGATTGGGGATCGCCCCTTCGATTTCGAGCGCCGCCAACATCCTTCGGAAAGCGTTGTTGTCGTGGCTCACGTCGCCAACCAGCACGGCGGGGGCCCAGCGTTCCAGCACGGCGGGGCCTCCACGCCTCAACAAGGCCTTCGTCGCCGTCGACGCGGGAAGAGTGCCAGGCAAAAGTCGCCAGTCCACCAGCTGACCCTCCTCATTCACCGCCATCACCAGTTTCGTGGCGAAGCCGCCGCGAGTCATGGCGATTGCCTGATCCTCGGGACAATACAAAGGTCGCTTCCGAGGACATTGCGGACACCAAAAACCGCAACGACGACCGGAGCGCCCCACGCGAGCTCCGACGGCGGACTTGTGCACTTTGGCATAGCTGCTGCCGATGATGAGCGTGCGCCCTCGGGACAGGGCGTCCAGCGAACGCAACGCAGCGTAGGCGTTGCGGAACGCCCCGTCGTCCGACCACCGCTGAAAACGCTTTTCCACCGTCTTCCACGGCCCAAACTGGGGCGGCAACAGGCGCCAGGGGCAGCCAGATTCAAGCGCGTACAACATCGCGTTGAACTGCGGGCGCGTGGTCTCAGCGCGGAGTCTGGCACCCTGAGGCAACAGCGGCCCCAGGACCTCCCACTGTTCGTCGGTGACCTGTGGCCAGTGCGTCGGAATCGGCCAAGTCTGGCTGGGGAGTTCTCCCATGAGGGCCTCCGCCTGCCGAAAGTCTCGGAAGAGGCAGGCCCTCGGGATTTTAATCACATACTCCGGCGGAGCTGTCTAGGCAGAGCTTCGCGCCGGAGTGACGCGGTTTGTCGGTAGACCCTATAGGGTGATCCCAAGCATGGAAATGACCCCGATCACGCTGATTTTGTCGGTAGGGGTAGGCGCGGTAGTTTGTCGGTAGCCACTACACCCCCTGTCAACCTGGATAATCCTGCCGCAGAGCGATCCACAGGGCGGCCAACGCGATGACTGCGTCATAGTTTTCGCGGGTCTTTTCGTAGCGCGTCGCCACCCTCCGGAACGACTTCAACCGGCAAAAGTAATTGTCAGCTATGTGCTGCTTCTTTATCGCCGGATGCCAGGGGTAAGGATCCTTGCGCCGGGGATGATTGGGGATCGCCGCTCGAATTCCCCGACGCTCCAGCAGGCCTCGGTTGGCGTTGGTATCATGGATTTTATCGGCAACCACCAGGGAGGGGTGCAAGCCATCGAGCAGGGCCGGCATAGCGCGCGATTCGGGCGCGTTGCCGGCCAGCAACCGCCAGTCCAGCAACTGACCGCCTTCGTTCACCGCAATCACGATGTTGGTCGCATACCCGCCCCGCGTTTTCCCAATCGCCTCCGTTTTCGCGCATTCCCAAGGCCTCTTCCGCGGACATGAAGAATCCACCCGGCATAGACATCCCGAGCTCTCTTCGCGGGCTCCCATCGCGTCGATGTGCGCAGGGGCGTAGCTGCCGTCGATGATCACGGTTCGCCCTCGGGACAGAGCGTCAGGCGGGTACAGGGCCGCGTAGACGCTGCGAAAGACACGTTTGTCCGCCCACCGCTGGAAGCGCCTTGCCACCGTATCCGAAGCACCGAACTGGGGCGGCAACAGGCGCCACTGGCATTGGCCTTCCAGCGCGTACAACAAACCGTTGAACTGCAGGCGCGTGGTCTCGCCGCAGGAGCCGGCGTATCGGCGCAACTGCGGCACCAGGATCTCCCACTGCTCGTCGGTAACCTGTGGCCAAACCGCCGGTATCGGCCAGGTTTCGCATCGGGTTTCTCCCATGAGGGCCTCCGCCTGCCAGAGTCTCGGTAGCGGCAGGCCCTCGGGATTTTAATCACATACTCCGGCGGGGCTGTCCAAGCGGCAAAGTGACGCGTTTTGTCGGTAGACGCCAGCGACGTCAGTCCGCTCGACCGTCAGTACGGCGTCGACCGTTGGTCATAGACCTTGGCGAACTGGCCTATAGTTCCTGGCGATTTCGCAGATTACTGGTACATAGTTCGGGAGTGCTGAAAAAGTCGGCGTTGAAGCCGATTTCAGTGGGGTGTTGGGCTACAATGCCGGGACAGCTTCCAGCGTTACCAGGGCCTACCGGATCCGTTCCAAGCGACCCTCCCGAGAGGACAACTACGCGGGCAACTCGTCACCGCGCTTATCCTTGCCGTACCGGCGGTCTTCCTCCTCGTCCACCTCACCCTGCAACTGCGCTTCTTTCTCTTTCGTACGCTTATAGCTCATCGCCTTGTGCTTCAATGCGTTGGGCCTTACCTTGGTGCGGTCCAAAGCCACATGTCCCAAGTTCACCAGTTCCCTGCCCCGCCCACTGCCACAGCAGCAACACCTGCAAAAGCTGCCCCGCCGCCGGGTGACCCTTGCGAAAGTCAGAGATGGTGCGGAGATGACATCACCCTGTACTCGATACGGCGCAGGCGTGTTGTTCGCCGCCCAACACCCGGAAGCGATGTTCTGGTGTGGCGCGAGCTTACCGCCGCGCAGCCTGCCGCCGTAGCGGTAGCCTATCTGGATGTGCCCCCAACGCGTCTCCCAAGCGTTCGTAGTAGCCGGCGTAGGTCCGTCCCGGTTCCCAGCAGCCAAGATGATGCCGCCGTGGGGATGGTCGCCGAAGCGGAATGACGTGCCGCTGGTGCTGGCATGACACGGTGGGTTAGCAGTCCACGTGTAGTCCTTGTAGCGATATGGTCGGACCTCGTCCAAGTTTTTAGTCAGCTCATAGGCAGTGGTAACTCTTGCCCCGCTCTTGGCTTTTTGAGCGAATGATGTCATCGTAGTTTCCTTCGCGCACATGTGTGGGAGTAAAGCAGGTGTCCATGCTGTCCACTTAATCGGGTTATGTAATTGTGGTTTGTGGACACCTCGGACACCTCGATTACTTCCCACGCATGCGCGCGCCTTTGAATCACTAAAGATTGGCGTCTTTGACCACGGCCAATCCGGTGTAAGCGCGGCGGCGATTTTTGTTGTTTCCAACGCGCTCCGGAGCCTTGTTCCAGACGGCTTTCATAGCGACTGCTATCGCCTTGGCATCAGGCGCCTTGTCCAATGGCAAATCGCCGTCTTCAATGGCCTGTTTGATAGCTTCGGTGAGCTCTGCCGTCGTAATCTCAGCCCCCTTTTTTCTCTGTAGGCTTTCAGCCAGCCAGGCCTGTAGCTTATCAGCTCGCAGGCGGCGGAATTCGGCGGCGGTGTTTTCCAGTGTGGTTTCGATGTCTTTGTTCATTGGTCTATCAGCCAGCGATACGATGCAGAGACGTAGCGCATCTCCATTGTTCAGCATTACTTCACGGTCTTCCGCCGACAGCGTTTCGTCTCCGGTGTGTTCCACGGCGCGTATCAGGCGTGATGCTACACCTTGGCTTGACGTGTTGGTGTTCGCCCAATCAGCTCCCATCAACACCAGCCGAGCTGTACGCCGAACTTTCCTAGGGTTGGCAAATTTCTTTTCGATGCTCAACGTCTCATTGGCGTAGGTGCCAAATTTGTCGAACCCGATTGGCTTTTCGGCTTTGTCCACCTCGTCCACCGCCGTCCAGACGGTCTTTGACAGCGGCTCTGTGTCCTGCGAGAAACGAGCGCCACCGCTGGACATGTATTTTGGTGTCGGTTCGCGGTGTATGGCGCCCGGGAACGCCCTGTCCATAGCGTCCATGAAGGTCGACTTGCCAAAGTTGCTGGTAGAAGCGCGCCAAGAATCAACCAATTTGCCGGTCCCTTCACGAAGCCTTGCTGCGAACATCTCCAGCAACGGTTTGCCGTAGTGTTCGAACAGCAGCTTTTCGATGTCATCCTTCAGTTCAATGGTGATGTCGCCGTCGGCGTCGGTTGGCACCGGCGTGGTCGGCTGAATATTCCACCCGTGGTCCAGCAACATCGCTTCTTTCAGTTCCTGGTTGGATAGCATGCGATGCTGAGTGAAATCCCACGCCGTACCGTCGTTGTAAGGCAATAGGCGATGCTGCTCGTAGTTGTCGAATTCATTGGTGTTGACGATAGCGACGCCGCCGGCGTTGGAAGAGAAGTGCAGGACTGCGAGCTTTACAACCGCATGCCAGTGGTTGAATCCGGCGCGCTTGTCATCCTCGGACGTAGCCTTGCCTTCCCTTTCGCGTTCCTGCTGCACCATGTCGTAAAGCAGTGTCTTGGTCTGCATTTCGCCTTCGTTGGCTAGGATCCACAACCCATTGGGTTCGACGATGTACATCTGATTTTCCGGGTCGCGCCGCATTTCGTCGGTGCGCCGTGATAACAGGCGGATGGCGTCCTGCGATTCGGTCTGTTCGCCTGTTTTGTCGGCTTGCTTTTGATCGTTGGCCTTGTCGCCAATGACCGGGCCGTCGTCGGTGAATTTTGTTTCAGCCATTCGGATATCCTTCATCCGAATGTGCGCTAGCCTCGCCGTGCGACACCGGGCACGAGGCTAGCCACGTCGCCAGATCGGATTCCCGCCAACGCACGGCGCGGAGGCCAACTTTTACCGGTTCGGGGAATTGGCCTGCGCGCATGAGGCGGTAGATGGAAGATCGGCTTAGCCCGGTTGCTGCTTCAACGGCGTCGCGGCGAAGCATACGCGGGCTGGATTCCGGGGTTGGGGGCATAAATTTTCTCCTTGTTGGTGTACTTAGTACCCCCATATTCCCAGACTGCCCCCGCTGATCCTAGGTAAAAAAGGCGCCGACTTAAATGCCAGCGCCGAGGTGATCAATCACCTCGGCGCTGGTTAGGTTCGACGGATATAGGGATACGCTGCTACGGACTGAACGACACCGTCCCGCCGTGTTTGTATCGCAGCATATCCAAAACCACCTCGCCTAACGGACCGTCTTTGGCAACCGCGCCGCGCTGCCGCGACCGGCGGACGCCGCCCGGGGTCAAGCCGGTTGCGTCCGCAACAATGGCTTCGGCTTTCTCTTGAGTGATCGAAAGGTCGCTTCGGACTCTATCGACGACCCAAAGCAATTTGAGATCTCGCAATACGTTGCTGGGACGGCCAATCTTCGGCAAATCGTCGATCCTGCCGGCGGCAACCATCAACGCCCAACATGCCAAACTATTAGGCAAGATGGCGGCCGGTGCGCCTTCGTCCATGATCCGATGCCCGTAAGCATCGCACAGCGTTTTCAGCATATCTAGCGCCGTCGCCGCCGTGAGCCAGCCGTCGTTTTCCTTACTCTTTTGCGCAAGACTGATCAGTTGGCCTACGAAATTGTCTTGCGTTTGCCTGTCGCTAGGCCAGCGGACCAGCTTGTCAACAACATCCATCACATCATGAGGCCAACCGTCGAGGATGGACCGGATTAGGGCAGAGTTGTGATCTGCCGGCGTCATGCGGGGTCACCGTCCGGCAGTACGTAATCGGCCCACTGTTGCATTAGCGTGCGCCGCCGTTCGAAGTAGTCAGTCCGTCGGTAGGCTATTTCGCTCGCTGTTCCTTCAACGTGAGCTATGGCATGCTCGGCTATCTCCCGTGGCACGTCGGTGCATTCTGCGGCCCAATCGCGGAAACTGCTGCGCATCCCATGCGGAACGCTCCCGATGTTGTGCTCACGCAGCAGCTTACTGATTGTGCTATCTGTGAGCGGTTTGCCGTGTTGTGAACGGAAAATCAAACCCGATCCATCGGACATCTCACCTCGCACCGACTCCAGCATGGCTACGGCCTGCCGTGACAGCGGTACACGATGTTCACGACCAGCCTTCATGCGAGATTCGGGGATAGTCCAAGTTGCCGTGCCGAGGTCAATCTCGTTCCAGTCCGCCAGCCTCACTTCCTGGCTCCGAGTGCCCGTGAGGGTCAAAAATTCAAACGCAAGTTTCGTAGCTGGCCACGCCCCGCTTTCCCTGATGGTCGTAATGGCGGCTCCCACTTCGGCGAACGGCAGCGCCCTTTGGTGAGTTGCAACATGACCGCCGCGTGGTAGGGCAGCGGTCACCGCGTCGCCGGCAGGGTTATCGTCGCGGTAGCCCTCCACGACGGCCCACTTCATGACCGCTGACACCCGCCGCCGCACTTTCATGGCTGTGGGGCGTTTGTGGGCCCAAATGGGTGCCAGCACCGCGAGCACATCGGAACTGGTGATCTCCGACACCAGTTTCCGCCCGAATATAGGAATAGCGTAGGTTTCCAACGACCGACGCCACAGATTCTCGGTCTTGCCGCCGTTTTTCCAGTTTTCACGGTGTAAGGCAATCACGGTTTCCAGTGCCTCGACAAATGTTGGAACTACAGCGACAGCAGCCCGCGGGTCATGACCAGCAGCCACCATGCGGGCATTGTTCAGAGCCTTGTCGCGGGCTTCCGCCAAGGAAGTCACGGGGTATGAGCCCAATCCGATCTCGAATATTTTGCCTTTCAACCGCAGGCGCTGCACCCAGCTCTTGGATAACCGCCCCGTTGACGAGGGATTCACCCTCAGCGATAATCCGTGTTGGCCCCTGCCGTCTCCGTACCTGCCGGGTCTATTGACGGTCTTTACGAAGGTTGCTGACAGAGTTTTAGGACGTTTCATTTCCCACTTTGTTTCCCACTTTTATCGTGAGAATATACGATAACCTACGGGCCGTCAAGGGACAACAAAGCACGTCATTTCGTACTCAAATCAGGGAATTATGCTACATAATGGGAACGCTTGGGCAAGCACGGGAACCCTAAAGCAGCGTTTGCCTGGGACGCCATTTCAATTCCCAACTTCGAGTGAGGATACCCCATGCCCGAAGCCAGGTTGACCGTCGGCAACGTGGAAATCCTGTCCCTGAACGACCACGAGGCCACGTTGCCCCTCAGCGATGTTTTTCCCGAGGTTCCCGCCGAGGCATGGACTCCTTACCAGGAGCGCTATCCCAGCGGCTTTAGCGGCGACCACCTGCTGGCTCACTTCGAGTGCTACTTGATTCGATCTGAGGGTCAGACTATTCTGGTGGACACCGGGCTCGGTGGCGCGGCCACCAACCCCCACTCCATCGAGGCCATGGTCGGCGGCGCTGAGGGTCGCCTCCTGCGCGAATTGGAAACCGCCGGCGTCAGCCCCTCCGACATCGACACCGTTTTCTTCAGCCACCTGCATTTCGACCACGTGGGTTGGAACCTCACCCACAAACCGGGCGCGCCGGTCCGCCCTACTTTCCCCAACGCCCGCTACGTGGCCCACCGCGCCGACTGGGAGGTCTTTCAGCGTCCCGAAGTCATGGAACTCTTCCCTCCCCACTGGGACCAGACTCTCGGCCCCCTCCAGGACTTGGGTGTGCTGGACTTGCTGGACGGCGAGCGCGCGTTGACCGGCGAAATCACCGCTATCTCCACCCCCGGCCATACGCCAGGCTCCATGAGCCTCGCCATCGTATCCGGCGGACAGCGAGCCTACATCCTCGGCGACGTGTTCCACGGCCCAACCCAGGTCACCGAAACTGCCTGGAAGTTCAGCTTCGACATGGACGCCGACCAGGGCATTGCCACCCGCGCCGCCATGGTAGAGCGCGCCGAGTCGGAGGACGCCATTATGGCCATCTGCCACCACGGTGGCTTTGGCCGCGTGGTCCGCGCCGAAGGTCGCCGCTACTGGCAGCTGGTGGCCTAGAAATTTGGGCCCTGCCCCTCTCTGTCTTCCATCCTTCGCGAACTCCCGCAGCAGCATGGCCGCCGTGATGGAACCCGCGCCTGTCGCGCCGCCCGGATACGTAACTCCCTCAAAAAGATTCACCAGTGGCGACGCAACCGATCAGGCTTGATGGACCCGATTATGCCGCGATGATCCCGGCAACACAATCGGCCAGCCTCAAGTGGGATTACAGCAGCCCAGGTATTACCGCCCGCCGATTGCTCGGGTAATTGTCGAACTGCTGGTGATACCACCGGTGTCGCCACAAGGCTCGCGGTATCAGGTTTGCCCAGGTCCAAATCGCAAAGGATAGCCCCGGCAGCGACCAGCACATCAGCGCAAATCCGGCCCACTCCAGCATTTCCCCCATCAGGTTGGGACACGACACCAGCCGGAACGGGCCGCGAGTGGGCAGAACGGCCCGGCCCGGGGTTGCGTTCCGCAGCCTCGACAGGTGATAGTCTGACCATACGTTCACTACTGCTCCCAGCGCCATGACAGACGCGCCGGCAACAAAGCGAACGTCCCCAAACCAGCCAGCCGGATAGTCGGCTAGACGAGTCAGGAACCAACCGAAAAGCAGTCCGTTCACCACGTTGAATCCAAATCCCGCCGCGCAGGTTACCGCCGGCATCTTACTGCCCTTTCGCTGCACCAGCCACGGCCAAATCAGCGTGCGGTGAGCATAGTGGGCTGCCCATACCCCCACCAGCAGGTCGCCTACTGCCCACACGGCGCCTCCCGTCAGGCGGGTTCCCGTCAGATAGATCGCCGGCAGGGTGACCAGGGCCGGCAATTCCATCAGAAACCACCCCCACCGAGCCGGGATCTGCGTTCCCCTGGGTTGGCCGCCCACCCGTCCGAAGTAATCTCGCCCCACCAATCCGCTCACCAACGCCGGCAACGCCAGGGCCGTCCAGATGGACACGACCACCGCGAACCCGACCGGTCCAATGCTCACGCCAGGTCTCCGTTCTGCCGAAACCAGGCTACCGTGTCCTCGATAGATTCCTCCAGTGGACGCGCCGTGTAACCCAGTTGTTCCCTGGCGTCTCCGTCGTCCACGCTGGCCGGGCAGTTGCGTGTCAAACTCAGCGACCCCCGGGTGTACAGGGGCGACAACCGGCGAGCCGCTGCATAAGCGCGAACCGCCGGCAGTCCGGCCACGGCTACCCAGTAAGGAACCGATGACCGGGGAGGGTCGCATCCAGCGCAGCCGGAGATCATGCGGGCCAGTTGCGCCAGTTCGGCGTATCTGCCGAGTGTGAAATAAACTCTGCCGTCCTCGCCGCACGAGACCGCCGACGCCACCGCGTTCGCAACGTCGCGCACATCGCACCACCAGAAGCCTTCGTTGATTGTCATCGGTATTTTGCGAAGCGCGAAGTCCAGCACCAGGCGCCCAGCCACCGACGGCCGGTCGTCCCCCGGCCCGATTATTGCTCCGGGGCATATGATGCAGCCGCCAATGCGTCCCTGCGCCATGGCCTGTAAAACCAGCCGATGCGCGGCCGCCTTGGACGATGGGTATGCCAACGATGCGTCCAACGCCAACGGCGCGTCGCCGTTCAAGACATTCCCTCTCATCCGCGCGTAGGCATGCACCGAACTGACGTGAACCAGCCGGTTGATGCCCAGGTTGAGACAGGTTTGCAACACGTTGCCCGTGCCCGTAGCGTTAACTGCCATCGTCTTGGCGCTGTCATCGTTGTCGATAGTCACCAGACCGGTGCAATGCGCCACCGCATCGGCTCCCTCCAGGGCAGCTTCCAGCGACGTCATATCCAGAACGTCGCCTTGCCGCATTTCAACACGTTTCAGCAAGTCGGCCGGCAACTGCCGGCTTGAGCCGGTTCGCGTCATTCCAATAGTCCGGTAGCCCCGTTCCGCCAGGGCCCGGCAAACGTGGCCTCCTACAAACCCGCCGGCGCCGGTTACCGCTACGGTGACCATACCCTGCCCCGTTCCGTCCGCCGCAGCGTCTGCTCCAGCGCTTCCTCCATATCCTCCGGCCCGCGTACCAGCAGATGCGGACGCGGCACCGGCAGGTCGGCCACCGCCATCCGCGAGTACACTTCCCAACCGGCGTCGCTTTGGCCGGCGTCCGCAATGCCGTCGGCTCGTTCCGCCATGCGCTCCCGGACCAGGTCCGGATGCGCGGTGAAGCGGATAATCAGCGGGTCCACTCCTACGGAGTCCGCCGCCGCGTACAACGGCGCCCGCACTCCTTCGTTCAGGTTGGTGGCGTCAAACACCACGGAATACCCGTCCCGCAGGTAGCCCCGCGTCAGCACGTGCATCGCCGCAAAGACCCGGCGATGCTCCCGCCGGCTGTACTGGGGACGCGCCACCAACAGTTTCCGCGTCCGGTCGCTGCTCAGCCAGACGAACGGAGCCTGAGCACAAAGTTCCCTGGCAAAGTGTGATTTACCAGTGCCCGGTAGCCCACACAGCACCACCAGGCTCGGCGATTCCACGCGCGGCGGCAATCCGTCCGCGTAAACCGATCTCAGGAAGGGCAGGTCCTTTGGGCGCAGGCCGCCGGCTGTCCAGAATTTCCCGAGAGGCCGTCGTTTGCTGCCGGACAATTGCGCCCACCTGGCTGAATAAGCGCGGGGTTTGCGTTATAACAACGCTCGTACCGCGTACTGAATCACGACCAGTATAACCATCACTACCAGCGGGCTGAAATCGATCATCCCGGTCTGTGGCAGCATCCGTCGGATTGGTCCCAGTACCGGCTCCGTGAGGCCGAATATCACGTCGTACAGCTTGACCAGCGTCTCGGGAGCGCCGTTCCCTTGCATCGCCATGTACTGCACCACAAACCCCAAAATGATCCGGGCCAGCAGCAGCAGGTAGCACAACGTGATGATTAGGCTGATGAGTTGCAGCATGATGGGCTACCCCTGCCCCAGCCGGATCGATTTCAGGTAGGCGGCGTTCACCGCGTCCACCACCGCCGCCGGCACGCCGGCGCGCTCCAGCGCCTGCAAACCCTCGGCCGTCGTCCCGCCCGGCGACGTTACCATGTCTTTCAGTTCCGCCGGATGCCGGCCCGTCTGGACTACCAACTCGGTACTGCCCTTCACGGTTTGCAGAGCCAGGCGTCGCGCCACGTCCCGGGGCAGGCCCACGTACACCCCGGCGTCAATCATGGCTTCCAGGATCATAAAGACGTACGCCGGCCCGCTGGCGCTCAACGCCGTCGCCATATCCAGGTATTTCTCGTCATCGACGTAAATCTCGTCGCCAATAGTGGACAGGATCGCCGCCGTTGTATCCCGGTGCGTCTTGCTCACCGAGGGCGCGCACGTCCACATCGTCATCCCCTCGCCAATCTGCGCCGGCGTGTTTGGCATGACCCGTATGATGCCATCGTGCCGCATCCCGTCGGACAGGGATTTCATCTTGGTTCCGGCCACGATGGACATTATCGATTGGCCATCGTTGAACCCTCCGCCAATGTCGCCGTAAACCTTGGGCAAATCCTGCGGCTTCACCGCCATCACCACCATATCCGAGGCATCCACCACCGCGCCATTGGCGTCCGAAACGCCCACGCCGTACCGTTCCGCCAGGTAATCCCGACGGGCCGGAACCGGCTCGCCGATCATCACGTCCCCGGCTGCGGCCACGCCGCCGTCCAGCATCCCGCCGAGAATCGCCTCGGCCATGGTTCCGCCGCCGATAAAACCGATGTTCATCGCGCTATCCCTCGTCCTCATTGGTCAGGCCGTTCTGTAGGGAAAATCCTACGTCAGACGTATCTCCGATCTGCAAGTCATCGTTGCCGGTGAGGTGTTGCAACCGACGCAACTGAACGTTGCTGGTGATTGTGAACGGACGGGGTGGGGTGGTCGTCAAACGGTTGAGGAACGGCGCTACGCCTTCAACTTGATCAATCATCGCCGTTAGTTCTTCAACGCTGCGGTAATTCTCGTAAAAGTTCTCGTGGCCGACGCGATATGCGTCGGACATAGCGTCAATCTGCGCAGGGTCGAAGCCGTATTCGAGCGCGACCTGACGACCAATCTCACGGACGTCCCGATGCGATTGATGCGGCCAGCCCCGTTGTTCGGCAATGGCTTTCAATAACTGCACCACAGCTCCCCAAGCCTTTTCCCCGGCCTGCAAACGGCTACCTTCGATCAATTCCTGGCGGGCCTGGATGATCATTATCCGGCTGATCTGGAGACGGTCGGCGACGCTTTGCGTACCGTGGGCCGGCAAATCCGGTGCCGTAGTCATGGCGCTATTCCTCGCCCCAGCCGTCCGCCAGTCCGTCGCCCCGGGCAAACGCCACCGCCATGCGGATCGACTCCACCATCGAGGTATGGTCCGCCAGGTTCTTGCCGGCGATGTCGAACGCCGTCCCGTGGTCCACCGACGTGCGGATGAACGGCAGCCCCAGGTTCGCGGTGATGCTTTCCTCGAACCCGTACACCTTCACCGGAATGTGCCCCTGGTCGTGGTACATGCACAGCGTGACGTCGTACCGGTCCTGTATGGCCTGGTGGAATATGATGTCTGCCGGCACCGGGCCAATGGCGTTGATCCCTTCGGATTGCGCCTGCTGCACCGCCGGCGCGATTTCCTCGGCCTCCTCGTTGCCCAGCAGCCCGCCGTCGCTCCCGTGCGGGTTCAGCGCCGCCACGCCGATGCGCGGGTTGGCGAATCCCCACCTGCGGAAGTTGTCGTCCGTCAGCCGCAGGTAGTCCAGGATCCGGTCCTTTTTGACGTAATCGCACGCCACTTTCAGCGAGCGGTGAGTGGTCAGATGCACCACCCGCAGGTTCTTCGCCATCAGCATCGTCGCCACGGTTTTCGCGCCCGACAGCTCCTGCAGCAGTTCCATGTGTCCGATGGCTTCGTAGCCTGCCATCGCCGCCGCTTCCTTGTTCAGCGGCGCCGTCGCCAGCCCATCCACCACGCCGGCCATCGCCAACTGGCCCGCCTTGCTCACCCACTCCATCGCCGCCTTCCCGCATGGCACGCTCAGCTCCCCCACAGTGATGTCCTCGGAGTTCAGGTTCCCGATGTCCACCACGTCGATCTTCGTGGGATCCTCTCCTGCCGACGTGGGATCGTCCGTGTGGTTAATTCCCAACGGCAACCCGGTCATCTCAGCCGCCTGCTTCATGGCATACACGTTGCCGATCACCACCGGCCGGCACGATGCGTAAACCCGCGGATCGGCCAACGCCTTGACCACCACCTCCGGCCCGATCCCACAGGGATCGCCCATCGTGATCGCAATGGCCGGTCGAGCTATTCCGGTGCCGTTTCCATCTGCCATAATGCGCCTCTCTCGGTTGAAAAGCAGGTCCCAACTCAGTGATTTCGGATTATAGCACGGGGGTTGTGGGCGTTCGACTGATTGGTGGCGACCCACATTGCCCGTTCCCCGCAAAACCCTTACAATCCCGCCCACGGAACTAGCACCGCAAGAAGCCGTCGGGGAGGTGGTCATGACTGTAGCGACAACATTCGAACAGGACGTTGACAAACTGATCGAAGCGGCAATTTATCTGTGCGAACTCTCCATTGACGACCCGGAATTTGGAGTGTCAAAGCTCACTAAGCTGCTTTATTATGCTGACTTTGATTCCTACCTGGAATATGGCGAACCGATCACGGGCACGACGTACCTCCACTTCCCCCACGGCCCGCATCCTGACAACTGGCATCGAGTGCGCCAGCAAATGGAGCAGTGCGGTGACGCTGAAATCCTATACGAAGCTGCGATTGCGGGGTATCAGGAATACCGCGTATTGCCGCAACGCCCCGCGAACCTTGAATTGCTCACTCCTAACGATACCAGGATGCTCGAAGCGCAGGTAAAGCGGTTCTCCAGTTTCAACGCGGCCGGCATCGTGCAATACTCACACCAGGAAATAGGGTGGCGCTCAACCGAGGACGGAGAACCGATCCCTTATGATCTGGCCGGGGTGGTCTCTGCCCCCTTAAGTGCCAGAAAAATTAAGGCAGGCCCGCCATTTATTCGGAAGTAGGCAGGATTCTTTCCAACCAGACCTTCCCATCGTCTTCGAGAATTTCATAATAAATGTCAACCGTGTTTTGTTGATTTGCAATAGATCGCGGGAACGTGATTGTCCTCACATTAGCCGGCCATCCTGATATAGGATTCGTGGCCCAAGGAAGGCGCGAAAGTCTTTCTTTGATTATTTGCAGCGTTGCATGGTCAGCCATCGGGTTGATCCACCCTTCCTCGATCCCGCGCTGCCAATCAGCATCAAAGCTCTCGCGTTCCAAAACTTGATAAACGCCGCCACCGCCAACCCTCTGCATCTTTCGGTCTCCAATCGGGCTTTACCGTCACACCAACCATAGAATTTCAAGAGGGCGGTGTTGGGCCGCCCCCTCCGCGTTCATTCGCACTTGTTCCACCCGCATGAGTAGCAGGTTGAACAGCCCTCCTGGTTCACCACGGCGCCGTTGCACTCCGGACACCTTTGCGAGTACGTCAACCCGACCGCCATCGGTATGGCGTGTCCGTTGCCATTGCCATTTCCGTTGCCGGTTTCCGCGGTCACACTGCCGGCGCCGCCCACTATCGCCCCCGGCGGCAGGAAAGAACGCGCGTCAACCCCGTCGCCGCCGTAACCGGGGAATCCCGTCGGCAGCGTCAGCTGGACCCCGTCCGGCGCGTTGGATTCGCCTCCCATGCCTTCCGTCAGGTTGTCCAGCACGATGGCCACCGCGTCCGGACCCGAGCGCACCAGCGTCCCGTCGTCCCATGCCGGGCAGCAGGTGATCCCCCGCAGCTGCCGGGTAACCTCGCTGGTATCGATTCCGGCTCGCAGCGCCAGCGACACCAGCCGCGATACCGCCTCCAGCAGCGCGGCGTCGCAGCCGCCGGCCTTGCCCATCGTACCGAACACCTCAAACGGCCGGCCGGCGTCGTCCAGGTTCACGGTTACGTACATGTTTCCGTGACCAGTGCGCACCCGTTCGGTGATTCCCTGGGTCTGCCGTGGCCGTTCCCGCGGAACCCGGGGCCCGGGCACCTCAATCTCAACTACTGCCGCTGATGCTCCGCTCTCGGACGCGGCATCCGTCGCGCCCGTACTCAACACCTGCTCGGCCTTGCTGCCATCCCGATAGACGGTGATTCCCTTGCAGCCCAGGGCATACGCCGACTGATAGGCTTCCGCCACGTCCGCCACCGTTGCGTCATGGGGGAAGTTGATCGTCTTGGACACCGCGTTGTCCGTGTACTTCTGGAACGCTCCCTGCATCTTCACGTGCCAGCGGGGATCGATGTCGTGAGATACCCTGAAGACATCCTTCACCCACTCAGGCACGTCCAGTTCTTCCAGCGAACCAACGGCGGCCAGTTGTTCCATCAGCTCTTCGGAGTAGAAACCCTCGTTGCGGGCCACCGCTTCAAAGTAGTTGTTGCCCTCCACCAGCCGGGTGCGGTCCATCACGTTCCGCACGAATGACAGCGCGAACAGCGGTTCAATCCCGCTGGAAGCGCCGGCGATGATGCTGATGGTCCCCGTCGGCGCAATGGTCACCGGCGCCGAATTTCGCATCCGCTGCGGATTCTCCCCGTGGTTGTATGCGCTCCGCTCCCATTCCGGGAACGTCCCGCGTGTCTCCGACAGTTCTTCCGACGCGCGGTAGGTCTCCCGCTGGATGAACTCCATCACCTGCTCTGCCATCTCCAATGCCTCGTCGCTGTCGTAGCGAACTCCCATTTGGATCAGCAGGTCCGACCAGCCCATCACGCCCAGGCCAATGCGCCGCGTCTTGCGGCTCATGTCGGCGATCTCATCGATGGGGTAATCGTTCATGTCAATGACGCTGTCCAGCATGTGGACCGCCGTCTTGATCACCTCCGACATCCGCGACCAGTCGATGGCAACGTCATCGCCGTCGTACCGAACCATCCGCGCCAGGTTCAGCGAACCCAGGTTGCAGGACTCATAGGGCAACAGCGGCTGCTCACCGCATTGGTGCAGATACAGTCCATTACCGTCAAAGGCGTTGATGCCTGGAATGTGGGTGTCGAATACTTCTGCCCAGCCCACCGGTTGACAATCGGTTACTTCTGCTGTCGGATTATCGTCCGTGTCGGTGATCTCCCCTTCCATTACTGCAACGCGACGTCCGTCGGCGATGGCCTGGAAATTTTGATAAGAGACACCCCGGTCGCTGGAGGATACCACCCGCTGCAATACGATACGGTCGCCGCATTGCACCTGGTCAGCGGTCACCCACTGGTCTTCGTCCGAAGTGCGCCTACGCAGCTTGTGGTCGGGTGTGAGGGTCACGGAGTGCCCTGCGTCGGTCTGAATGCGCATCACACGCCGGCGTCCGGTGAAGAAGAAGCCGCATGGCGTTGATGGCCACTCTTGTCCGTTGACCAGAGCCACGAAAGGACGGCCTACCAATTGTCGGACGGTGCGCGGTCCTTCTGATGTGGCAACCACGGTGTCGCCGGTCACGCACGGATTCGTGCTCTCTATATCCCCCAGCTGCGGGTTCGGATTGTCCCGGTTGATCCGGTCCAGGAACACGATTCCCGGATCCCCCGTCCGCCAGGCCAGCTCCGTCATCCGCTCAAACACCTCCCGGGCGTTGAGCTGTCCGGTAATCTGACCCGTCCGCGGGTTCACCAGGTCATACGTCTGGTCATGTTCCACCCGGCGCATGAAATCTTCCGTGACCGCCACCGAGATGTTGAAGTTGCTCAGGTGCTGGCCGTCCTCTTTGGACGTGATGAAAGACAGGATGTCCGGGTGCGTAACGTGCAGGATCCCCATGTTCGCGCCCCGGCGCGTGCCGCCCTGCTTCACCACGTCCGTGGCCGCGTCAAAGGCGTTGATGAAGCTCACCGGCCCGGACGCCACGCCCCCCGTGGATCCAACCACGTCTCCCTCCGGCCGCAGCCTGGAAAACGCGAACCCGGTGCCGCCGCCGCTCTTGTGAATCAGCGCCGTCTGTTTCACCTTGGTGAATATCGAGTCCAGCGAGTCCTCAACGGGCAATACGAAACAGGCCGATAGCTGCTGCAACTCCCGGCCCGCGTTCATCAGGGTCGGTGAGTTGGGCAGAAACTCCAGGCGACGCATCACCTGGTAAAAGGCGTCCTCGGTCACCTGCCGTTCGGTTTCCGTCGCTCCGTACTCCAGGTCCGACTGGGAAAGGTTGCGTGCAACCCGGCGGAACATCCCGCTCGGGTCTTCCAGCACGTTGCCTTCCCGGTCCTTGGAAAGGTAACGACGTTGCAGCACCACTCGGGCGTTGTCGGTCAGCTCCCCGGTCCGTTCGTTATAGGACTCGGCGATGCCGGCCGCCGCCATTGCATCCCGGATGCGCCGCCTTATCGACGCCGCGCTATCGTGGTCAACCTTTCCCGTCATGCTCGCTGCCCTGGCCTCCACAATTGCCTCCCTGCTATGTTGAAAATTTTTATCACGCCGCGCGCCGATCAGCATGGTACGCGCGGCGTGAGGTGAAATAGCGTTGCTAAAACGCGCCGGCCTTTTCCATCTGGTTCAGCCCCTTCAACCGTGCCGACAGTTCCAGGTCGAACCTCAAGCCTTTGTAGAAGTAGAGCACCGGTACCTCACGCACCGGCCTCCAGTCTATCCCGGTAAAAGTCGCGGCAAGGTCCTGCGCCCTTTGCAGGACGCCGGCGTGATGAGACCCCTGCCGTGTCACCAAACGTACCACGCCCATGGTCATGACAATGCCCAGGCCGGTGAGCGTGTCGCCCACCATGTCGGCAAAATCCTTCAATGCGCCGTCGGCGAAGTGGTGTCCCGAAATCATGCGCATCGCCAAACCGTTGTTGGTGCTTTGGCAACTGGTCACCGGGAACGCCGTGCGCAGTTGCCGCGCAATCCGCGACGCATACCCTTCCGGGCATGGGCCGCAGCTGATTTCAACGTTGTACTGAACGATCTGTTGCATCAGTTCAAGCTCCGAAGCTGCAAGCTCATTTCCTCTCCGAGTCTGTTTACGCAAAGAGGTCGTCCTCTTCTCGCTGGACTGGCAAGGCTGCCCAGCAGCTCACCAGGCACGCGCGAGATTCGCGGTCCATGTCGTCTTGCAGTTCCGCAAAGGGGTTCGGTATCCACGATTCGCCGTCGTCCACGTCGTCGGTTTCCCAGTCCAACGGGACCCACATCTTCCGCAGCATCTCCTCCATGTCGTGAACCCGGTTGTTGTGGGTTAGTAGCCTCGTAAAGGCGGAGTACTGAACGCTGCTGCTCATGATGGTGTCAAACACCTCCAGTAAAAGTAGTGGTTGGCGAGCAGTAGGCATTTTGAAAATCCCTCCACAGCAACGGTGGCTGATGCTATGGATTCGACTAGGCCCGGGGGCCGCTCCGGGAACTATCCCGGCGGCTCGTACGTCTCTGCCGAGTGCGCCGCGAGGAGATCGCGGACACGGTCAGCAACGGTTCCGGGTGTCCTTCTCGTAACGTCCGGGCCCTTTCCTCAAAGTCGTCGGCATTCTGAAAGTCGTAATAAACTGACGCGTACCGCATGTACGCTACTTCGTCCATCGGTCGAAGGCGTTCCAGCACCATCAGTCCCAGATCCCTGGACTGAACGATGCCGCTGCCCAGCCGCTGCAACTCCGCTTCAATGTCATCAACTAGACGGTCAATGTCTCGCCTGGGAATCGGCCTCCGGGTACACGCCATGTTGACCCCGGCCAGCACCTTTTCCCGGTCGAAATCCTGTTCTCGGCCGTCTCTCTTCTCCACCAGCAGCGTCGGCAGCCTCACCTGCTCGTGGGTCGTGAACCGGCGTCCGCACGACAGGCATTCGCGCCGCCGCCGGATGCCGTTCTCAGCGTCCCGCGAGTCGGTTACTTTGCTCTGGTTCGCTTCACAATATGGGCATTTCATAGCTTTGACTGCCTTTTGGTCAAATTCTCAAACAATTTTTGAAAACCGCATATATTGTGCTTTCGGAAGCAACAACTACAATTTCTTGTATGCCGGATTATAGACCAGCCCTTTACAGGCTTGTCAATTAACTTCGCGTCACAATTTTTCGCAATTTTCGTCAGGGTGAATCGCGCCTGAGCACGTAGGGGCAGGTTTTAAACCTGCCCCTACGCTCCATCTCCAAGCCGATGTTGTGATTAGGTTGCATTTCTGCGCTTCTGACTCCAACGAAAAGCCCCGGTTCCACGCTGGAACCGGGGCTTTTCGTTGCCGGTTTTCCGGGCCTAGCGGAAAAAGCCTCGACGATTCTGCCGGTGTTGCAGGAACGTAGGCAGTTCGTAGTCGCTGCGTTCGGGAATCTCCATCTCGCCCAGCAGCTTGGCGATGTCGTCCTCGGCTTCCTGCGACGGCGCCGGAAACTCTGCCGCCACCATCGTCATCTTCACTTCGTCGTCCAGCCGGGCGTCCTTGTTGGTACCGAAAATGATGTTGGCGTTGGGGTCCGCCAGCTCTTCCACCACCGCCGCCGCATCCTGCACTTCCTGCAACGACAGGTTGTTACCGCCCGTCAATACAAACAGGATCCGCCGCGCTCCTTCCAGGGACATGTCGAGCATCGGGCTTTCGGTGCACTGGCGCGCCGCGTCCTTGGCGCGCTCCGGGCCCCGGCCTCGTCCTATGGACAACCACGCCTGGCCGGCTCCGGTCAAAATCGTCTTCACGTCGGCAAAGTCAACGTTGATCTCGCCCGGCACCGTAACCACCTCGGCGATGGCGCTGATCCCCTGGTGCAGCACCGAGTCCGCCAGCTTCAGCGCATCCTCCCAGGAATAGGAGTCCGCTTGTTCTTCATTCAGCGTCAGTAGTCTATCGTTGGGAATCACGATCATCGTGTCCACGTGGTCCCGCAACTTTTCCAAGCCTTCTTCGGCGTTCCGTCTCCGCGTCTGCGCCTCAAAGCCGAACGGGCGGCTGACCACTGCTATCGTGAGCGCTCCGCTTTCCTTGGCCACTTGAGCTACTATCGGGGCCGCGCCGGTGCCCGTTCCACCGCCCATGCCCACCGCCACGAAAACCATATCCGCGCCGCGCATGGCCTGCTGGATATCCGAGCGCGATTCCTCGGCGGCCTGCCGACCCAGTTCCGGTTGCGCTCCCGCGCCCAGCCCGCGAGTCAGATTCCGACCCAGCGCGATCCGGTAGTGGACGTCGCACCTGGCCAGGTGCTGAGCGTCCGTATTCAGAGCGTAATACTCCACCACCGGCAGCTTGTCCTTGTACATGCGGCTCACCGCGTTTGATCCCCCGCCGCCAACACCCACCACTTTGATAAGTGGAACGCCGCGGCCGATTTCGGGAATCATGCCGTCGCCCTCCTCAAAACCGCCAGCCGGTTCCCATGATGCGGAATTGTCGGGGAAAATCATATTGTGGTTCCTCCTGATTTTGACGCCCTTGGGCGCCATTGCATATTTCGTTATTCTTCGGATTTGGGATTTCGTGACTCGCCCGCCCCCGCTCGCGCAAACGGCCGGCGGAAGAGTGACCCGGGCGACCAACCGCCCTTCTCTCCTTCGTTCCGCGCCCGTCCCCGGTCGGTTCTCCTCTCGGTCAAATTGCGGTGCTTCACCGCCCATTGCAGTGCCCCGAGGGTGGCGGAGTATTCCGGTTGCCGCAAGGATTCCGGCAATCCCGCGTACCAAAGCGGAGCCGCTACCCGGACTTGCGTCCTGAGTCCCCGCGATGTCATCTCGGCCAACCCCCGCATCCTGGCCCCTCCTCCCGTTAGCACTATCCCACCGGGTAGCTCGGTCAATTCAGCCTTGCACAGTTCCGCGTGCACCAGCTTCAACATCTGGAGACACCGCAGGTACAGCGGTTCGCAAAGCTCTCGCCGTTGCATCACCCGTTTCGGATGCATCTGTGTGGCCGGCAGCACCACTTCGTCCGTCGGTGGCAGTTCATCGGGCAGCGCGTGGCCGTGCTCGATTTTCAGTTCTTCGGCAACCTGGTACGGAACCCGCAACGATACCGCCAGGTCCCGCGTCAACTGGTTGCTGCCCATCGCCACCACCGAAGAGTAATGGGGGGTTCCATCTCGATACACTGCTACCTTGATCGTCCCTGCGCCTATGTCCACCACCGCTACTCCCATCTCCCGCTCGTCCGCCGTCAACACGCCCTCCGCGGACGCCAGCGGATGCACTACCAATCCCTCCACCTGCACCTTGCACGACTGCAACGCCCTGACCGTGTTGCGCAACGGAATCGACATTCCCCGCACCACGTGGGCTTCCAGGTGCAATTCGTTGGTGTGCAGCCCGGTGGGGTTCCGCACCCCTTCAATGCCGTCCAGCCGGTAGCGCATGGGAATAATGTGCAGCGTCTGCTGACTCTTGCTATCGGCTTCCTGTTGGAATGTACCCGCCGCGCCGCTGATCAACGAACGCATATGATGCTCCGTCACCGTCAGCGGTTCCGCTCCGTTCTTCAGTGCGTCCGAAGAGTTGGCGGCTGTCAGGTGTTCACCGTTGACCACGGCGTACATCCCTCCCAGCGGATTGCGGCCCATGTACCTCAGGCATTCGTCAAGGCACTCGCGAATCCCCTCCTGGGCTTCGCTGAAGTCATCAATGACCCCGTGCTGAACGCCCAGCGACGGCGCCATTCCCATACCCAGGGGCTTCAGTTCGCCCTCCGGTCCCAGCCGGGCCACTACCGACACTATTTTGCTGGTCCCAATATCTATAACGGCGTAAATCGGTTCCCTTGCCATTATTGATTTCCCCTCTCCTGGAATTTCGTCCGCGCGCCGGAAATGCCCCGCGCTTCAGCGATTCACATCAACCAATCCGCTCATCCTGAGCCTGTCGAAGGATCGTCTCTGTTCCATCGTCTCTTCTGTTCCTGGGCGGCTCATATCCGTTCCGCGATTCTCAATCTGGCGCTCCTGCTCCGGGGGTTCGCCGTCCGCTCATCAGCCGACGGTCGAACTGTGCGCCTCCGCGGCGCCCGGAACCTGGGCTGCTGTTCACATACGCATACCGGCAATTCCGGCGGGCAGATGCACGTCGCCGTCTCCCGGTCCATCCATTCCTTCACTAGCCGATCTTCCAGGCTGTGGTAACTGATGACCACCAGGCGCCCACCCTGCTTTAACAACTCGCCCGCCGCCGCCAGCCCGGCCTCCACCTGTTCCAGTTCCCGGTTCACGGCGATGCGCAGCGCCTGGAAAGTGCGTGTGGCAGGGTGCCGCCCGCTACGCCGGCCGCCAACTGCCCGCGCCACTACCTCCGCCAACTGCCCGGTGGTCGAAACGGGCCGGCTTCTCACGATTGCCCGCGCAATGGCCCGGCTCCTCCGCTCTTCGCCGTACCGGAAAATTACGTCGGCCAACTCCCTCTCGCTCAACGAGTTGACCATGTCGGCCGCAGTTTCCCCCGTTTGGTCATACCTCATATCCAGCGGCTCATCTGCCTGGAAAGAAAAACCGTAGCCGGCCACGCTCACCTGGCGCGACGAAAATCCCAGGTCCAGCAGAATCCCGTCAACGGTCGTGATGCCGTGAGACTCGGCGATCCGTTGCATGTCGGCATAGTTGCCGTGCGTTAACTTGGCGCGGTCGCCAAACGCTGCCAGTCGTCGCCGCGCCATCGCCAGCGAGCGCGGGTCCCGGTCTATCCCCAGCACCATCCCGTCCGGCCCCGACTCTTCCAGTATCCGCTGCGAGTGACCGCCCTCCCCCAATGTCCCGTCCACGTACACTCCCCCTGCCGATACCGCCAGGAATTGCAGCGTTTCCTCAAGCAGTACCGGACGATGGATCGGTTCGTCGTTGCCGTGCTCTGCCGAGAGGAATCCAAGATGCGCTGGCCACGACATCTGGGAGCCGGCCCCGCGCAAATTGGGCCTGCTCCATGTCGTCACCGCTGCTGCCGTCACCATTTCAAATCGACTCAAGTATTACAATTCAACACGCCCGATCCGGCCCAAAACGCCGGAGCCGCGTGTGGTGCGAAATGTAACAAAGCCGGATTGATCCGCGCCCATTGCGCCAATGCGTAATTTGGCGATTTTTGAAAACTTCACAAAATCCGGCAAATCCTGAGTCGGACAATCCCAACGACCGGGCGGTCGTCTTTTCGCCGGCCAACGCCGTGTGCTATACTGCGATCCATATCGGGTAGGCCGGCGGATACCGCTCTGCCCGTCGCTTTTTGCCCAATCTCTCTCCCACAGGAGTGTATCGGCGGTGAAGGTCAGCAGGGACAACGCAACCCCCATCGAGCTAACGTTGACGGTGGAACTCGAACCCGAGGATGAAAACCCTTTCCTCGAACGTTCCTACCGGCGCACCGTATCCCGCATCAACATCCCTGGCTTCCGCCGTGGCAAAGCGCCTCGCCATATCGTCGAAAGCATGATCGGGCGCACCGCCCTGCTCCAGGAAGCCCTGGACTTTATGGTGCCGGAAACCCTCGACAAGGTGCTCACCGACGAAGAGGTCGCGGCCTTCGGCGAACCCAGCATCGAGATCACCGAACTCGAACCCGTCTCCTTCACTGCCACCATCCCCCTGGAACCAACCATAGATCTCGGCGACTATCGTTCCCTCCGCGTCGAATCCGAACCGGTGGAAATCGGCGAGGAACAGGTTGACGACGTAATCACCCGCCTCCAGGAAGAGCAGGCGGTTTGGGAACCCGTCGAGCGTCCCGCCCAATACGGCGACCGTCTCAACCTTGACGTCAACGGCGAAATCGACGGCGAAACCGTGGTTGACGACCAGGATGTCGAATACATCCCCAACGAGGACAACGTCCTGCCCTTCCCGGGTTTCGCTCCCAACTTAGTGGGACTGAACGAGGAAGAAGAGCGCGAGTTCACCGTAACCATCCCCGAAGACTACCCCCGTGAGCAATACGCCGGCAAAGACGTTCAGTTCAAGGTGTCGGTCCTCTCCGTCAAGGAGAAGAACCTGCCCGAACTGGACGACGATTTCGCCCAGTCCCTGGGCCAGGATTTCGACGATGTTAATGCCCTGCGCACGAGTGTCCGCGAGTCGCTGACCAACCAGGCTGAAGCCGCCTCCCGCAACGAACTGGAACAGAAAAGCCTCGAAGCCCTCTGCGACGCCGCCATCGTCAATGCATCCCCCATCCTCTACGAACGCGAACTTGAGGCCATGCAGTCTGACCGCGAGCGCATGCTCCGCCAGCAGGGACTTGATCTTCCTACCTACCTGCGCTTCATGGGCAAATCCGCCGATGAATTCCTCGAAGAACTGCGCCCTAGCGCCGAACGACGCCTGGTTGGCGGACTAGTCCTGCGCAAACTCGCTGAGGTCGAGGAAATCGAGGTCACCGACGAGGATATCCAGTCCGAAACCGACCGCCTTCTGGAAATGTCCACCACCGAAGAGGCCGAGCAGGAAAGCCTGGACAACCTGCGCGAGTTCCTGGACTCCCAGTCCACCCGCGACAATATCCGTTCCTCGCTCCACAGCCGCCGCGTCCTGGAGCGCCTCACCGACATCACCCAAGGCAAGCTCGACGCGGCTGACGACGAATCCGACGGCGCATCGGACGAAGAACCTCCAACCGCCGCGGCCGAAGACGAAACCACGCCGGAATCCGAGGCCGAACCAAACGCCGAAGCCGATGAAGAAAATACTGCCTCGGCTTAGCATTGTTACCGTCATTCCGTTAGTATTTTTACCGTCATTCCGGCGGAAGCCGGAATCCAGGAGCCCCTTCAAATGTTGCAACTCCCCACCAACGTCCTGCCCGGGATCATCCGTCCCACCACCGAAGGCGAACGCGCCTTCAACCCCTACTCCCTGCTCCTCCAGGCCCGCATCATCTATCTGGGCACTCCGGTCGATGACGACGTGTCCAACGCCGTGGTGTCCCAATTGCTCTACCTGGCCTGGGAAAACCCTGAAGAGGACATTTACCTTTACATAAACTCCCCCGGCGGTTCCGTGCTGGACGGCATGGCCATCTACGACACCATGCAGCTCATCAAGCCCGACGTTGCCACCGTCTGCCTCGGCAAGGCCGCCAGCATGGGCGCCGTGCTGCTGTCCGGCGGCAAAAAGGGCAAGCGCTACTGCACCCGCAACTCCACCGTCCTGATCCACCAGGTCATGGGCGGTATCCAGGGCTCCGCCTCCGACATCGAAATCACGGCCCAGGAAATCCTGCGCCTCCGCGAACGCCTCAACACCATCCTGTCCGAAAACTGCGACCAGCCCTTCGACAAAATATCCCGCGATTCCGACCGCGACTACTGGATGGACGCTGAAACCGCCGTCGAGTACGGCATCGTGGACCACGTCCTCGACCAACTGCCGGACGTTTTCACCCGCGCCATCGCCTAGAAAAAACTCCCTCTCCCCTGGCGGGAGAGGGTTGGGGTGAGGGGGGCCTCTCACACTCCCCCGCTTCACTCCGGAATCCCCCGAAAATCATCAGGAGACCCCAATGATGGCCCTTCCTTTTGAAGATTCCCCACTGCTCCAGCCCACCAACATCGTCCCCATGGTCATCGAGACCAGCCCCCGGGGCGAGCGCGCTTTCGACATCTACTCGCTGCTCCTGCGCGAGCGCATCATCTACCTGGGCACCCCCATAACCGACCAGGTTGCCAACGTCATCATCGCGCAGCTTCTCTATCTGGAGCGCGAGGACCGCGACCGCGACATCAGCCTCTACATCAACAGCCCCGGCGGTTACATCGCTTCGGGTCTCGCAATCCTTGATACGATGCGCCTGATCAACTCCCAGGTTTCCACCATCTGCGTCGGTACCGCCGCAAGCATGGCGACGGTGCTCCTCGCGAATGGCGCAAAGGGCAAGCGGTACTGTCTGTCCAACTCCACCGTCCACATGCACCAACCCAACGTGGGCAGCTTCCAGGGCCAGGCCGCCGACATCGAGATTCAGGCCAAGGAGATCGTCCGACTCAAGGAACGCCTCTCTAAGATCCTGTCTGAAGCCACCGGCCAGTCCATTGAGAAAATATCCGACGATACCGACCGCGACTTTTTCCTCACCGCTGAGGAAGCCATCGAGTACGGCATCGTGGATGAAATACTCGGCGCACCAACGGAGGAAGCCACCGCCGAAGCCGCCTGATTGTTCCCTTCCCACTCTTCCCATACACCAGGCAGCCCACCATGACCACCCGAAACCGCAATGGCAACTCCAACCGCAATTCCCACCGCTGCGCGTTTTGCGGCAGCCTGTTCCCCCAGGGTCGCCTCATGCGTCCGCCCGGCCAGAACCGGGGCGGCATCTGCTTCGACTGCATCCGTGAACTTGCCGCTTACGTAGCCGACCGGGGCGGCAAGCAGCGGCCGGAAGAGAACGGCCGCCGCGCTCCGAAAAGTTCCGACCGGGTTGAACTGACGGAAAAAACCCTCGCAGAATCCGCCAATCCAACCCGCACCCTGGTGCCCCGCGAAATCTACGCCAGCCTCGACGCCTATGTAATCGGACAGGAAAAAGCCAAAAAGACCCTCGCCGTCGCTGTCTATAACCACTTCAAGCGCATCCGCAGCGAGGCCGGTTCCTCCGACGTTGAGGTCCAGAAGTCCAACATCCTGCTGATCGGGCCAACTGGCTCCGGCAAAACCCTGCTCGCCGAGACCCTGGCGCGCACCCTTGACGTTCCTTTCGCCATCTGCGACGCCACGTCCCTCACCGAGTCCGGTTACGTCGGCGAGGACGTGGAGAACATCCTGCTCCGGCTCATCCAGGCCGCCGACTGGGACATACCCCGCGCCGAACAGGGCATCATCTATATCGACGAACTGGACAAGATTGCCCGCAAAGAGGGAGTCAACCGCTCCATCACCCGCGATGTCGCTGGCGAAGGTGTCCAGCAGGAACTCCTGAAGATTATTGAGGGCTGCATCGCCAACGTCCCGCCCCAGGGCGGACGCAAGCACCCCCACCAGGAGATGTTGCAGATCAACACCCGCAACATCCTTTTCATCTGTGGCGGCGCGTTCGATGGCCTGGAAGAGATGATCTCCAAGCGGCTGTCCGTCGGCTCATCCATGGGATTTCTCGCCAGCAGCCCCGACCGCGCCGACAAGACCGCCGATATTTGCACTCCATTGGAGCAGGTAACACCCGAAGACCTGCTCCAATTCGGATTTATTCCCGAGCTAGTCGGCCGCTTGCCCATCGTTTCCGCGCTACAGCCGTTGGACCGTGAAGCCTTGGTTCGCGTTCTCATCGAACCCAAAAACGCCATCGTCAAGCAGTACCAACGGTTGTTCGCCCTTGACGATGTCAGGCTCGAATTCACCGACGATGCCCTGGCCGCCGCCGCCGACCGCGCCCTCGTGTACCAGACCGGCGCCCGCGTCCTCCGCCACATCGTCGAGGATGCTCTGCTCGAGGTCATGTACGAACTGCCCTCCCTGGACGACATCGGACGCTGCGTAGTCCACGGCGACGCCATCCACGGAGAGTCATCGCCACGCCTCTACCGACGCAGCGGTGGCCGCTACCTGACCCTCAAATCGGCCCTGGCCCAATCAAACCGGGCAACCCGCAAAAAAACCGCCTGACCCGTATGACTAAAGGCTCCCTCTCCCCTCGTGGGAGAGGGCCGGGGTGAGGGGGCTACCCTTCCCCAATCGCCGCCTCAATCTCCCCGGTCAACGGCATCCCGAACGGGTAAGCATCCTCCAAAGGCCGGCCCGACCCGTCCAGCGCCTCGCCCGGCCGGACCATTACCCGACCATCCGCAACCGCGCCCAGCGTCGCCAGCAGCAGGTACGGCTCACGTCGATAACCTTCGGCGCGAATCAGCTTGAACAGACCGTTTTCCTCGCCCTCATCCGATTTCACCTGCTCGATACTTCGGCCCGCTAGCTTCCGACGCTCCTCGTCAAATGCGCCGCCCACGATGGGCAACTCGCAATGCGACAGCACCGGCCCCCGGTCCACTTCCTCGGTAGCCATGTGAATCATCGCCCCGGTCCGCGTCGCCCCCGATTCAATCAACTCCCAAATCACCGATTGCCAGGTACCCGTCGGGCCGTCCGGCAGCGCTCCGTGCAGGTTCAGCAACGGATACTGGCGGCACATTACCCCGCTGCAAATCAGCATATAGCCGGCCAACGCGCAAACGTCGGGTTGAAATGGCCGCAGTGATTCCATCACCGCCCGGTCAAAACTCTCCCGGTGCTGCGAAATCCGCCCGCCGCCATGCTCTCGCCGGTACCGCGCCGATGAAAGCCTCACCAGCGGAAACCCGTATGAGCGCACGAGCTCAAAAAAAGCATCCGATCCTTCCGCCTCCCCGGGCTCGCGGTTGCTGAACACAAACTCGATCCGCGCGTCCAGCCGGCCCTCACCGATAGCGTCTGCCACAAACCGCAACAACCCCCGCGACCCTTCACCCCGTCCCGTGGAAAACCAGCCTATCCTAAGCATTCCGTTGCTCCGGTGCCAACTAGTTTTCTAACTGTCATTGCGAGGAGCGGAGCGACGCGGCAATCTCGCCAATGACCCTAGAACGGCGCGTCGTCATCCTCAAACAACGATGGATCATCCGGCTCCAGCGGCGGCGGCAGATCCCATTCGTCATCGTCGCCATCGTCCGGTGCTTCTCCAGCCGGCGGAGTGGCTATTCCCCGGCTATCCCCAATCTGTGTGATCCGCAGCTCCGCCTCGGTCAACAATTGCTGGCAGCGATTGGCCAACTCCATCCCCTGACGGTACAGCTCTTCCGCGTCGGTCAACGCCAGCTCGCCCTGTTCCAGCCGGCCAACCGTTTCCTCCAGCCGCCGGTAAGCATCCTCAAACGACAACCCGGCCAGCTCTTCACCCCAACCCTCATTCGGTTCGGTCATACGCCATTTTCCAAAAGCATTAGGTATTTCCCTCATCGTTGACACTTCGTGCTGCTACTCGTTCACAAACCATGTGTCGCCGCCCGGTCGTTCAGTTCGACGTACCGGGCTAATCTCATGCCCTTACGGATTTCTGTATGGTAACTGTTTCCCACCCCTGAAAGCTCGGCAACTCTGTTAATGCTGACGTTCGGTGCGCTTAGTTCCGCGACGTATCTGACGCCGAATAGATGAAGAGCTGTTGACTGTTCCCCTCGCGGCGCGTTGCGGTACATATCTCGCATTATTTCGGCGAGTTCATTTTCGTTCATTTTGCGTCTCCTTTTCTGCACCGCCGCGGTATAGTTCGGCAATATAGCCGCTGACAATGCCAGTCAGTGGGGCCCAAAGGGTAGTGGATGATTGTCTATCAATGGCCGAGAGTCCCGGTCCAATCTCTGCGTGCAGTAGATACTCTGGCCAGTCGCTCATTAGGCGCGTCCACCCCAAGCACCATCACTTGCAGCGTGGTGGCTCCGATGCACAGGCTTTCTGGATTCCTGCTTTCGCAGGAATGACGACTCTACATCCTGTGCCGCCCGTTGTACAATCATTCTGGCAGAGCGAAACTACGCCCGCAACTCAAATCAACGGCCGCATCGCCGGCTGTGATTCCGCAGTACCGCCGCGACGCCGGCGTGTCGAGCGCGGTGACGGCTTGGCGACGTCATTCCCGCTATTGTTGGTCCCGGTTTCCTTGATAGGCTCACTTTGCGCTGCTGCCGGACCAACGGGAGAGTCACCCGCAACCGCCGGCATACTTCCACCGCTCAACGTAATATCCAGCAGATCCCCATCTTGTGCCTGCTCCGGAGCCGTCAACGCGCCCGGTTTCGTGGCCAGGCTCACCACCGCGTAGCCTCGCCGCAATGTTGCCGCCGGATCCAACGCTGACAGCTTGGCCTGCTGCGCCTCCAGGTCCCGTTGCAGCCGCTCCTTGCGCCGCGTCATTGCCGCCGTCGCCCGCTCCGTAAGCCCGTCAATCTGACGCATCAACACGGCTACATCCGGCCCGCGACGTTGCAGATGCTGACGTTGCAGTTCCACATCGCTCCGTCGCCGGTCTATGTGGCCCAGCATCACCGCGGTCAGTTGCTGGCCCGCCGCGAACACGTTGGCGAGCAACTGCTGTCGATCCGGCGTCGTCAGCTCAGCCGCCGCCGATGGCGTGGGCGCCCGTTGGTCGGCCACGTCGTCGGCAATGGTGTGGTCGGTCTCGTGCCCCACGCCCGACACCACCGGGATGCCGCTGCCGAAAATCGCCCGCGCCACTTCCTCCGCGTTGAAGCACCACAGGTCTTCCAGCGACCCGCCCCCGCGCGCCACGATTATCACGTCCGCCAGTCCCTCGTCGTTCAACTGCCGGATCGCATCGGCAATCTGGCTCGCCGCATGATCTCCCTGCACCGCCGTCGGCGATAGCCGCAGCTCCACCAGGGGATACCGACGCCGCGTCACGTTCTGAATGTCCTGCCAAACCGCGCCGTTCGGCGACGTCACCACGCCGATTACCCTGGGAAACATCGGCAGCGGACGCTTCCGCGATGCCTCGAACAATCCCTCCGCGGCCAGCTGCTGCCTGAGCCTTGCCAGTTCCAGCGCCATCGCGCCTTCGCCCACCGGCAGCACCGCGGCCACCTGCATGTTGGCTTCGCCATAGGGCGCGTAGAACGTAAAATTCCCGCCGGCCAGAACCTCCTGGCCTTCTTCCAGGTATTCCTGCCCCGATCTCCCCCGGAACATCACGCACCGGATGGTGCTGCCGTCCTCCCGCAGGCTGAAGTACGAATGACCCGACGCCACCGTCCGCAGGTTCGCCACTTCGCCCTGCACCGTCAGCCGCGACAGCAGCCCGTCCGACTCAAGCTTGTCCTTGAGATACGCGGCCACCTGGCCAACCGAATAAACTACCGGCGAAAGCATCTCTCCTACCATACCCGTGCGCTGGTTTTCGCCTCTCGCGTACTTGCTGTCATCGCCTTTCTCCTCTCGCGGCGACTCTGCCGTAAGTTTCAAAGCCCTTATTCGGCATCTGCCGGACGTGTGCCGGGCGGGGGTTCGTCAAAAGGCTGACCTTTCGATTCGGCATCTGTGCGACGTTGCAGCCATTCCTGCCACTGGGCGTCCCTTTCGGCCCGGCCCTCAACCCGGCCCTCGGCCCGGTGTCTTTCAATGACCGGTGTCACGTAGCGATTCACCATTGCTTGATACAGGGACATGAGCAGTTCTCCTATGAGGTTGAGCGGACGAGTTATCAACAAGGCTATTATAGCGATTCCAACGGCTACGAGGCCGAATTCGGCCAGTACGGTAATGATGTAGTCGCCGGTCGCTTGCCACCACGGCTCCAAATCAGCCGCAGGAGCATACGGCGTCCGGCATGCCACGTAGGCCAGTCCAACCAACCACAACAGGCTGAGCAATCGGAAGAATGTCGTAGCGTCTCGCTGACGGACGCTCCACACCGACTCCCGGGTCTCCGGCTGAGGCATTGCAGAGGGCAACAGCCTCAGCAGAGCCCGGCGTAATCGAGCCGACAGCGATTCGCGTTCCTGACGCAATGACTCTCCTACCGTCAATCACCGCGACAGCAGCCCGTCCGCCTCAAGCTTGTCCTTGAGATACGCGGCAACCTGGCCAACCGAATATACTACCGGCGAAAGCATACCCCAGGCTCACAACCGTTATTGCCCGGCCAGAGCTTGGGCATCAGCGATGTATTGCGTGGTCTCCCTGATGCGGCGCTCCGTATGCCTGTTGCACCGTCCATCGTAGAAGCAGGCTCCGTGTAATTGGCTGAGCCTGCTGTAGTAGCGCCCCTGAAGCGACCTTGCTGCGGGTTCACGGTGCGCCAGGTCGTCCAGCTCATCAGTGGTTCTGGCGGTGGTCCTGGGCTCCTCGTTAATGCGAGCCAGGATGAGCGCGTCGGTGGCTCGCTTGGCTGCGCACCAAGCCTTTTCGGCCGCATCACGTATGTCGCCCTGTTTCAGACGTTCCACAGCCCGAGCCTGCACGTCCAGAGCGTCGGCAAAGAGTTCCTCAATGCGGCCTTGCACTGCGATGCTGGCCATGGGTAACGTCCTGTTCCCTTACGACACCCGCTCCGAATACGACCCGTTCCGCGTGTCCACCTTCACTACCGTCCCCGGCGTTATGAACATCGGCACCGTGATTTGCAACCCGGTCTCCAGCGTCGCCGGCTTGTTGCCGCCCTGCGCCGTGTTGCCCTTGAACGCCGGCGGCGTGTCCACCACTTCCAGCTCTACGTGAATCGGCAGGTTCACGTTGATGGCCGATCCCTTGTAAAACACCACCTCAACCATCATGTTCTCTTTCAGGTAGTCCAGCGTGTCCCCTAACTGCTCGCTGGTCAGCTCGTGCTGGTCGAAAGTTTCCTGGTCCATGAAGTAGTAGTGCGACCCGTCGGTGTACAGGTATTGCGTATCTCGGTTGTCCACCTCGGCCAGGCTGAACCCCGTATCGTACCGCTGGAACGTCCGCTCAATCACGGATCCATTGATCAGGTTCCGCATCTTGATCCGCGTAACCGGCGCCCGCTGCTGCATCTTGTGCCGTTCGTAGTCCATCACCTGCCAGGGTTGGTTCTCCAGCTCAATCACCATGCCCTTGTTCAGGTCGCCAAAGTTGATGCTCATGCTAGCTATCCCTCTACCGTCATTCCCGCATCTATTCTGTCATTCCCGCGAAAGCGGGAATCCAGAATGCCTTTAGTCAGCCGCTTCGTCGCCAATGATGCCGACCAACGCTTCCAATGCAGCAGTATAGCCCCTCCAGCCCAGCCCGGCAATTTGACCCCGCGCCGTATCCGCCAGCACCGAATGTCTCCGCCACGCTTCCCGCGCGTGTATGTTGCTCAAATGGACTTCCACCACGGGTACGCCCGTATCCGTAAGCGCGTCCTTCAACGCCAGCCCGTAGTGCGTCAACGCCCCCGCGTTGATCACCACTCCGTCAATCCGCCCCGCGCAGTCTTGCAGACGGTCAATAAGCGCCCCCTCGTGGTTCGACTGGAAGCATTCCACCTCCACGCCCAGCGCCGCCGCCCGCTCTCCGATGCGCCGGTCAATCTCGTCCAGCGTCAGCGTCCCATAGTGGTGGCGATCCCGCCGGCCCAGCGCGTTCAGGTTAGGCCCGTGCAGCACCAGTATCGTCGTCATCTGCCGCGCCCTCCCTGTCGGGATTGTCAGAGCCCTTCCAAAGCTCCCTCTCCCCTGGTGGGAGAGGGTTGGGGTGAGGGGGATCCCCGTCGTAACCGGCGTCGCCCTGCCCCGCCGCCATCGGGTGGAAACTCAGGTACGCCCGCCGCGCCTCCTGTTTGGTGATGTGCGTGTACACCTGCGTAGTCGCTACGCTGCTGTGCCCCAGCAGGTCCTGGATCACCCGCAGGTCCGCGTCTCCTTCCAGCATGTGGCTCGCAAAGCTGTGCCGCAGCGTATGCGGATGTATCCCCTCTTTCAGGCCCGCCCGCGCCGCGTAGTTGCTCACGATCTTCTCGATGCTGCGCCGCGACAACCGCCCGCCGTAGCGATTCACAAACAGCGGTTCATCATCCGTCGTGTCTGCGGCCAGGTGCGGGCGCCCGTCGGTCAGATAATTGTCCAGCGCGGCCTCTGCCGGCTCGCCGTACAGCGTCCACCGTTCCTTGTTGCCCTTGCCGCGCACCAGTATCTCCTGCCGCTCCCGGTAAACGTCGCCGATGTTCATCCCCTCGATCTCCGCCAGACGAACGCCGCACGCATACAGCACTTCCAGTATCGCCCGGTCCCGCAGACCCGTCGGTGTATCGTCGTCGGGCGCGTCCAGCAGCCGCATTGCCTCTTTCTTCCCCAGGAAGCTCGGCAGCGGTTTCTCAACCTTCACCGGAAACGACCGCGCCGACGGCACCGGCGTGGACTTGAACCATCCTTCCTGCACCAGGAAGTTGTAGAACGTCCGCAGCGCCGTCAGCTTCCGCACGATGCTCACCCGCGCGTACCCCTTGGGCCTATCGCCGTCCGTCCGACCCTCCGTAGCCAGGTACGCCACGTAGCCGCGCAGCATCTGACGGTCCATGCCCGTCAGTTCCAGACCCTTCAACCGGCAGTAACCCAAAAAAGTATGCAGGTCGTCCAGGTAGATGCGCCGCGTGTTGTCCGACAGCGAACGCTGCCCTGTCAGATACCGCCCGTAACGTTCCAGCAGATCCGGCGTCGCCGGCTCGCAATCCCGCTCCGGCCCGACCTTTTCTGCCGTCAATATCCCGTCAATAAGTGTCGCCATGCCAACATTGTATCCCGATCACTCATACCGCCGCAGGAATCCACAATAGCCAATATCGGCAAATTCAGGTACAGCGTTTCACCTTGATGACTGACCGAACTAAAATGTAGGGGCAACCCTTGTGGTTGCCCCGGCGGTGATACGCCTCCCAATCCCTACAATACGAACGATCCGGCAGACCCTGATCCGGACACCTGCCTCCCCCTAATCCCCAACCGTCGCCAGCTCCGGCTCCGGCGCGTTTTGGCCCGAATCCGACTCAGCCCCCGGCGGGTCGCCCTTCCACTTGCACACCGAGCACGCCGCCTTCCCTCGCGCCCTCGATACCAGCATCCCGCTGCACTCCGGACACGGCATCGGCAACGGCTCCGTATTCACCAGGAAGTCGCAATTCGGGTAGTTGGCGCAACCCCAGAAAGGCCGCCCCGATTTACGGGCGCGTCGTTCCACCAGGTCGCCGCCGCACTTGGGACACGGAACCTCGCTCTTCTTGACGATGTTCCGCCGGTTGTCGCACGGATTTTCCTCGGCGGTGTAGCCCGTGCAGGCCAGGAACCGCCCGTAGCGACCCGTCTTGATCACCATGGGCCGCTCGCACCTTTCACACACCTCGTCCGTCTCTTCGTCCGCCGGACGCTCCCCATTGTTCCGCATGTTCCTGATGTTCTGACATTCAGGATAGCCGGTGCAGGCCAGAAAACGACCGAATCGCCCCATCTTCATCGTCATCGTCCGCCCGCACTTGTCGCACTCCGGCGAAAATGCCTGTTCTGCCTCCGTAACCGCCTGGTGGAACGGCCCGTAGAATTCGCGCAGCATGGGCACCCAGTCCAGTTCGCCCTGCGCCACGCTGTCCAGGTCTTCCTCCATCCGCGCCGTGAAGTTCAGGTCCATCACGTCGGAAAAGCGTTCGGTCAGCAGGTCGGTCACCGTGAACCCCAACTCCGTGGGCGACAACCGCCGTTGCTCACGCTGTACGTATTCCCGCTCCACCAGCGTCGCAATCGTCGGCGCGTAGGTGCTGGGACGCCCGATGCCCTTGTCCTCCATTTCCTTGATGAGGGTGGCTTCGGTGAACCTCGGCGGTGGCTGCGTAAAGTGCTGGTTGGCCTTCAATTCCTGGTTCACCAGCCCGTCGCCCGCCGCCAACTCCGGCAGCGCACCTTCCTCGCCGCCGCCCGAATCGTCCCGTCCCTCCAGGTACACTGCCCGGAACCCGGGGAACTTCAGCACCGACCCCGTTGCCCGGAACCGGAACACGCTGTCCGACGGAGCGGCGCACGTCGCGTCGATCTCCACCGTCGTCGCTTCCAGCAGTGCGTCCGCCATCTGGCTCGCCACCATCCGCTCCCAGATCAGCGTGTACAGCCGCAGCTGGTCCCGGTCCAGGTACGCTGCCATCGCTTGCGGTGTCCGCCGGATGGATGTGGGCCGTATCGCCTCGTGCGCCTCCTGCGCGTTCTTGCTCCGTGTCCGGTAGCTGCGTGGCTTGTCCGGCGTGTAATCCTTCCCGAATCTCTCCCGAATGTACTCCCTGGCTTCCCGCACTGCGGTCTCGGCCACGTTCACGCTGTCGGTCCTCATGTATGTGATCAGCCCCACCGACCCTTCGTTGCCGATGTTCAGCCCTTCGTAAAGCTGTTGCGCCAACGCCATGGTGCGTTGCGCGGTGAACCGCAGCTTGCGGCCCGCCTCCTGTTGCAGCGTACTGGTGATGAACGGCGGCGCCGGCCGCTGCCGCCGCGGCTTCTTCTCCACGTTGTCCACCGAGTACGCAGCGGATTTCAGCTCCGATTCCAGGCTCCGCGCCGATTCCTCGTTGGGGATCGACATCTTCCGCCGCGCGCCCTTCCGCGAGTGCAGCGTAGCCGTGAACGTGTTGGGATTCGCCGGCGGGTCGGTGTCCTTGAACAGTTCCGCCTCCAGCGACCACCATTCCTCCGGTACGAACGCCGTGATCTCCCGTTCCCGCTCCACAATCATCCGCAGCGCGACCGACTGCACTCGTCCCGCCGACAGCCCCAGCTGCACCTTCAACCACAGCAGCGGGCTGATCTCGTATCCCACCAGTCGGTCCAGTATCCGCCGCGCCTGCTGCGCGTTCACCAACTCCATGTCGATCTCGCGGGGATGCTCAAAGGCTTCTTCCACCGCCTGCTTGGTAATCTCGTGGAACACCACCCGCTTGGGCGGCTTTACGTTTTTGTCCCAGCCGGCCGCCGCCTGCAAGTGCCAGGAAATGGCCTCGCCCTCCCGGTCCGGGTCAGTCGCCAGGAATATGTCCGACGCCTTGGCGCCGGCCTCCTTGAGGCCCTTCACCAAGTCCCGCTTGTCCTTCATCGTCAGGTACTTCGGCGCGAATTCTTCCTCGGTATTCACGCCCAGCGTCGATTTCGGCAGGTCTCGCACGTGCCCCATGGACGCCGCCACCACGTACCTGTTCCCCAGAATCTGGCCAACGGTGCGCGCCTTCGCCGGCGACTCCACGATCACCAGCCGCTTCCCCGCGGCCGACGGCACTCCGGATCGCCCGCGAGTGGCGGCGGCTTTCGCCTTGCTGCCGGAGCGAGCCGCGCCGTTAGCGCCCTTGGCGCGCGCGGACGTCTTTCCCGTCGTCTTCTTTCTGGTAGCGGTCTTGGGGGGCATCGTATGAAATTTTCTCCAGTTCGTTTCGCTTCTTGTTAGGACGTGTTGACTAACTCATTCCTGAACCCAACCTCGCCATTCCCGCACCCAAACCCGTCATTCCTGCGAAAGCAGGAATCCAGGAAACCTCAATCAACAACCTCCTGGCTATCTTGTCCATCGACGTAAAAAACTGCCTGATACCAAGCGTTAACTAAGGCAGCCGATAATGCATCATACCAGCCTGCACAACCAGCCCCTTGATTTCCAGCATGGTCAACAGGCCGCTCACCTCGGTAATTGGCCGACCCGCTAACTTGGCCAGGTCGTCGATGTGCGTGGGCTCATGCGTGATGTGCCGTAACAGATCCGCCTCATCTGGATCATCCGGCGCAGTGTTGGACTGCTGCACGTCCGAATCATCAATCGCCATCGCGATCTGGCGATCGGCGGTGTCCAATCCTATCTCCACTAATATATCACTAACGTCGCACACCAGCTTGGCCCCTTCCCGTATCAGTCGGTTGGTCAGCTTGCTGGCGTCCGAATAGACACTGCCCGGCACGCAGAATATCTCCCGGTTCTGCTCCAGCGCGTGATACACCGTCCACCGGGTACCGCTCGTTTCGCTCGCCTCGGTAATCAGCGTCCCCAGCGTCATCCCGCTGATGATCCGGTTGCGCCGTGGGAAATTGGATGCTTCCGGTCGCGTTCCCAGCGCAAACTCGCTCACCAGCGCGCCGCCTTCACCGACGATCCGTTCCGCCAGCCGCTGGTTCTCTCTCGGATACACCATGTCCAGCCCATTGCCCAGCGCCGCTATCGTTCTGCCGCCGGCGTCCAGCGTCGCCTGGTGCGCCCGCGCGTCGATGCCTAGCGCCAGCCCGCTCACCACGACCACGCCTCGCGCCGCCAACTCTGCGCACAACTCGGCGGTAATCCGATATCCGTAGTCCGTCGGCCTCCGCGTCCCCACCACCGCCACCGAAGTCTCGTCGTCTGGATGCAGCGTGCCACGGCAGTACAACACCGGCGGAGCGTCGGCGATCTCCTTCAAACGCCGTGGATACGCCGCGTCGTGCCAGGTCATTGCCACAACCCCAGACCTCGATAAGCGTTCCAACTCCCCGTCCGGGCTGACCTTCTCGCGGCATTCCACAATGGCTTTCACCACACTCCCGCCGATCCCGGCGGCTCGCAATTCCCGTTGCGGCGCCTGCCACGCCGACTCCAGGTCCCCGTCGAAATGCGCTTCCAGCAGCCGGAATCGCGCGGCGCCCAGACCCGGCGTCTGGCTCAACGCAATCCAATATCCCAGCGCTTCGGCGGCCTTCGCAATCACGGCGGCGATTCTATCATAGCCCAAATTTTCCCGACAACGCCCACGTGGCACGTATGTGTTCAGAGTTGAAGGGGTTGTCATTGCGAGTCCGCCTCAGGCGGACGTGGCAATCTCGACGCTACGGTAGCAACGCTTGTCCTACAGAACTCCCCGGCGCTAACGAGATTGCCACGCTCCGCTCGCAATGACAGATCCCTGGGCGTCCCCGCAACTCTGAACAGTTACCGATGACACCGCGCCGTTGACCAATGCCGTACCCATGTTCCATAATAATATCGTGCACGTCAAATACCGATCCCGTCCCTGCCAGAGGTGATACCACAAGGTCGTACACGGCCAACCCGTCAGACATCCAAATCGCATACTCGCTCCCGCCATGACCAGTGTCCGGCCAATATCTACCCGGTGTGGTCGTAACGGGGCCAGCGCCAGCCCACACGCTGGGCGTCCGGCCTTACTCTCGTCATTCCCGCGGAAGCGGGAATCCAGGATAGTGCCGTCCGCCGAACCTTGAGTGAGCAAAAACCCGTGCGTAACCCCAGGCCGTGGGGCTGACAACGACCGCCAAACCAAAACCGTCACCTCTGGCAAACACCATAATCAATAACAAAAGGAGCCAATCGCCTATCCCAGCCATCAACCGACCCATCACCAACCCGTTACTCTCGCCAGACCAAAACCCTGTGTATCCCGGTAAAAATCACCTCATACAAGGAGCAATGCCCGGTGAACCCAACCCACCACCTGGACCGCAGCCAGCATTACCTGAACTTCGTCCCTGGCAACCTCGCCGCTGGCGACTGCGCTCGGGCCGCAAGGGCCCTGGCCCGCTCGGCCAGCCACGCCGTAACCGCCGCCGCCGTAAACTGGCATTACCGGCGCCATAGTCGCCGGCGTTTGACTGCTGCCCTCACCGACCTGGTGTACAACCGCCGCGTCGCCTACTCCCATCTGCGTACCTTCCGCGACGTGTACCGCCTGCTCGGACAGGCGGACGACGCAACCCCGGAGTCAGCCCGCGCGCTGGTCCGCCGGCTGCGCCGCCGCGTGGCCCGACTGAACACCGCCATCGCCTCGGCCATGTCCGGCGACCCCAACCCTCTCACTCTGGAGCAGATGCTTGCCGATCCTACGCTGCTGCCCACGCCGAAGCAGCCCCGGGCGGACATGACCATGAAAGAGTTCAGGGACATTCAGGGCCGTTCCGTGGACAGCGCATACGAAAACCATCCCGTAGGCTGCCCCGGCTGCCGCGACCACCGCAGACCTCACGACGACCCTCTCTACTTCAACAGTTGAACGCGCCGCCCGCTTACCCTAAAATGCCTCACATCTCGCAACCTTTGGCGATCTTCCCCCGACCGCCCCGGCGCGCCCGCGCCGCCAACTACCGGAGGCACTCGATATGGCGATTACCACTTTTGACAGTCTTTACGCCGGCCACGTCGATATGGAAAACGTGGGCTACGGCGGTATTGCGGTCAACGACCGCACCTACTCTGACGAATACCTGGCCACTGCCTTTGACAAGGGCGTCGCCATCGCCCAGACCCTCGACAAAAACGGCTACGACACCTTCTGGATGGCCGAGCATCACTTTCAGCCTGAAGGCTACGAGTGCATCCCCAACCTGCTGATGTTCATCGTCCACCTCGCCCACGTCACCGAGCGACTCCGGTTCGGCTGCGGCTTCAACATCGCTCCCATGTGGCACCCCCTCCGCCTCGCCGAGGACTTCGCCATGGCCGACTGGATGACCAGGGGCCGCGTCACCTTCGGCGTCGGTCGCGGCTACCACACTCGCGAGGTCGAAGCCCTGGGCTCCCCCTTGATGGACCAACCCGCCAACCGTGAACTGTTTGAGGAGCAGGTCGAGGTCATTTTCAAAGCCTTCCACGAGCGTTCCTTCTCCCATCATGGCAAGCATTATGACTTCCCGCCCCAGGTGCCTTACCGAGGTTATGACCTCGAAGAGCTCACCCTGGTTCCGCGCCCCAGGACCCTGCCTGTCGAAACTTGGCAGCCCATCCAGGGCGGCACCGGCCGCGCCCTCGAATTCATGGCCAAGATGGGCATCAAGGGCGTCATCGGCGGCGGCTCCTCCGAGGGCGGCGCGATGGACGGCATCATGCACGCCTACCGCGACGCTCTGCAACGCCACGGCAAGCCCGACGCCGAACTCGGCGAGGACCTGGCCGTCGGTTTCCACTTCCAAATCGCCCCCACCGTGGAGGAGGCCGCCCGCATCGGCGCCCGCTACTACGAGGAAAACCTCAAGATGTTCGGCCCCCTCCGCCTCACCCGCGGCCTCACCGAGCAGCAGATACGCGACATCAGCAACCCCGAAATCGCGCCCAACGCCGGCCTGCCCACTATTGAAGACGCTATCGAGAACGGCAGCGTCCTCGCCGGCCCGCCCGAGCGCATCATCGAGCAGCTCAAGAGCGTCGAAGAACGCTACCCCGGCCTCAAGCGCGTCCAGGTCGGCCAGCCCGTCGGCACCCCCCAGGCCATGATCCTGGAGCAACTCCAATGGTTCGCCGAAGAGGTCATGCCCGCCTTCAAAGACACCAAGGTCGAGGTCTCCGTCCCCGCCGATAACTAACCTACCGAATCCAACCCCCCTGTGGGTAGGGTTGGGGGTAACCTGCCGAATCCAAAACCCCTCTCCCACAAGGGGAGAGGGCTGGGGTGAGGGGTATCTGCTCCCACGTAGGGGCGAGGCATGCCTCGCCCCTACCCTGCCCGTAACGTCGTCAGCCCCCACCGGGCGGCAGCGGCCCGTGTCCCCGCCCGTTGCCGTTTCCATTCCCACTCCCACCGTATGGATCGTAATCCGTGTCGCTGAACACCCGGATCTCCGTCCCCTGGAACACGTGGTACATGTGCGCGTCCCGCTCCGTGCCCACCGTATTCAACATATCGGCGTCGATGTCCGATATGATCTCCTCAATCTGCTCCGCCGTGAGCCGCTGGTCCACCGCGATGGCGATGTGGGCGATGCCCGGCATGAAATGCGTGTCAATCCGGCCCACCGGCGTTTCCCCGTCCAGGATCAGGTACGCCTCGGAGCTGGCCGTGCGGACTTCCCGTTCATAGTCGAAAGGCATCGGCTCTTCACTCACTCACGGACTTGCCCGGTCCCGCGAACGATCCACTTGTAGGTGGTCAGTTCCCGCAACCCCAACGGCCCACGCGCGTGGAATTTCTGCGTGCTGATCCCCACTTCCGCGCCCAGCCCGAACTGCGCCCCGTCGGTGAACCGCGTGCTGGTGTTGTGGTACACCGCCGCCGCGTCCACCTCATTCAGGAACCTGACCGCCGCATCGGCGTCTTCCGTAACGATGGCTTCCGAATGTCCTGAACCGTAGTCCTCGATGTGCGCCAGCGCGTCGTCCAGGCTGTCCACCACCTTGACCGACGCGATCAGCGCCAGGAACTCCTGCCCGAAATCCTCCGGCTCTGCCGCCACCACGTTCAGCCCGTTGTCCGGCCCCAGGATGCTCAACGCCCGGTGGTCGCACCGCATCTCAACGCCTGCTCCGTTCAGCTGGGCCGCGATCTCCGGCAGGCAGCGCGCCGCCGCTGCGGAATGCACCAGCACCGTGTCCAGCGCGTTGCACACGGTGGGCCGCTGCACCTTTGCGTTGAACACGATGCGCGCGGCCATGTCGGTATCGGCGTCCCGGTCAACGTAGGTGTGGCAAACGCCCACGCCGCCCGTCACCACTGGCATCGCCGCGTTTTCCGCCACGAAGTTTATCAACCCGGTGCCGCCCCGGGGCACCAGCAGGTTGATGTACTCTTTCATGCCCAGCATCACGTCCACCAGCGCCCGGTCGGTGTCATCCACGAATTGCACGGCGTCGGTGGGCAGCCCCGCCTCTCCGATGGCCCGGTGTATCAGCGATACCAGCGCGGTGTTGGAGCGCAGCGTCTCCTTGCCGCCCCGCAGGATGCAGGCGTTGCCCGACTTGAGCGCCAGCGAAACTATGTCGGTGGTCACGTTGGGCCGGCTTTCGTAGATGCTGGCCAGCACCCCCAGCGGCACCCGTCGCTTTTCCACGTCCAACCCGTTTTCCAGGGTGAAGGATTCCATCAGCTCGCCCACCGGGTCCGGCAGCGCCGCCACCCCGCGCACGTCCGCCGCCATACCGTTCAGCCGGTCCGATGTCAGCAGCAGCCGGTCCAGGAAAGCGTCGTCGATGCCAGCGACCTTCGCGTCCCGGTAGTCCGCCTCGTTGGCCTCCAGCACTGGCCCCTGCTCCGATTCCAACGCCAGCGCGACGTTCTCCAGCGCATGATTCCGCGTTTCGGACGACAGCCGCGCCAGCGTCGCCGACGCCGCCTGCGCCGCCCTCCCCTGTTGATAAAGTCGCTCCGTCCCATTCATCGCGTCATCTCTCCAATCCTGTCGGTATCGTCTTGACTATCTAAGATCCGGTCAGCCATTCCCAGCAATCCGAGGGTAGTTGCAGGCGCGCCGGCAGTTGCTCGTTGAGTTGAGACAGTACACTGCTGGCTTCCAAGCAAGCCGACTGAAATCTAGGCTCCGGGTGATCGGGTTTGTGCTGAAAGTTATGCAGCCTCGCTGGCCCCGGCCAATGTACGTAAGCATCCGACAGCCCGTGCTTGGCATAATCGCTCATGTCGGAGGATCGACCAGTCAACACTACACCGTTCAGCAGCGCGATGGCCGACACTAGGTCAATGGTAGCATCCCAGACCAGCGACGCGATTTGCGCCAGTTCGCCCCGGCGTGCCGGGTAGGACTGCAACGCGGTCAGGTCAAAACGGCGTCGCGCCCGCGTCAGCCGGGATTCAGCGAAGCCGACGTAATCGGCGGCGGTTAGGTCAAGCATATTCCAAATCTAGGATGCAGATGAGAATTTCTGCCACGTCAAAGCTCAGCTGCCAGTCGTCCGGGTGGTATCGCCCCTCCCGTTGGAAGTCTTCTTCCAGGATCATCACCCCCCAGTATCCGCCCCGTATCCCCTCGTTGTCCTTCTCCTTGGCCATGCGCTGCGCCGCCTCCCAGGGGTCGCTGTCTGGGTCAATTTCCCGGATGCGGTGATCCACGGCGTCCAGGAGCAGCCGGGGCGCGTTTTCCTGGCCGTTCAGGTGAGCCTTTTGGGCCACCTCCAGCAGGGTTATGGCGTAAGGAGCATCGGTCAGCTTGCCCGCGTGCAGCAGTTCAACCCGTTCCCGCAATTCTTCGTTGGAAATCATAATCCTGTCCATCCTGTGCATCGATGCAAAACATAATTCAGAGCAATACCAGGTTGTTCCGATGCACCACTTCCTGCCCGTAGTGATAACCCAGCGTATCCACAATCCGGTCCGACCTCATCCCCTGGATTCTCGCCACGTCGCCGGCCGGATAATTCGCCATCCCGCACGCCACGTGGTTCCCGTCCAGGTCCGAAATGTAGATGATGTCGCCCCGCTCGAAGCCGCCGACCACGCGCCGCACGCCGGCCGGCAGCAGGCTTACGCTGTTCCTGCGCAACGCCAACACCGCTCCTTGATCCACCACGACTTCACCCCAACCGCTGTCCCCCAGGCAGCTCAGCATCCACCGCTTCCGCGCCTCCAGCTTGCTGCTCGCCGGTCGGAAATACGTCCCGGCCGGTTCCCCCCGCGCCGCTTGCACCACCACGTCCGGATCCTTGCCCCGGCAGATGCTCATCGCGATCCCCGACGTGGTCACCAACCGGGCCGCGTCGAGCTTGGTAGGCATCCCTCCTCGCGCCCAGGCGTTGCGATGCTCTCCCGCCATGGCGATCACCCGGTCATCAACAAAGTCCACCGTGTCAATCCGGGTCGCCGTGGCATCTGACTTGGGATCCGATGTGTACAGCCCGTCCACGTCCGACAGAATCACCAGCAAATCCGCGTCAATCAGCGTCGCGATCAGCGATGATAAACGGTCGTTGTCCCCGAACACTTCCCCGATCTCGTCGGCCGCCACCACGTCGTTTTCGTTCACGATGGGTAGTATCCCCAAGTCCAGCAGCGACAGCAGCGTGTTGCGGATGTTCAGGTACGATTGCCGCTGTGCCATGTCCTTGATGGTCAGCAGCACCTGGGACACCACCACGCCCCGTTGCTCGAACAGGGCCGCGTACATGCTCATCAACCGGCTCTGGCCCAACGCCGCCAGCACCTGCCGCGTGGGTATGTCGGGAATCGCCGGCACCGCCGCCCGTTCCGCAAGCGCCTGCCGTCCCGCCGCGATGGCTCCCGATGTGACCAGCACTACCTGCGTCCCGTCCACCGCAGCCAGCAGCGAAATCTGGTCCGCCAGGCTGGCCATCACGTCGGTATCCAGCCCTCCGTTTGACCCGCCGCCGGCCAGCACGTTGGTTCCCGCCTTCACCACGATGCGCCGGTATGCCTGCCTGCCACGCAATGCGGACTCACGCCCGGCAATCGCAGCCGCGCCATAACCGGAACTGTTCCCCGCTGTGGACATCACGCCACGCAAAACTCCAAACTATATGTGAATTGTATCACGCACCATCAAAATAGCCCTCTCCCCTTGTGGGAGAGGGTTGGGTGAGGGGTATCTCCATTTGAGGAACCGCCCGTTCTATTGAATCGCAACCCGCCCTGCACGTACAATATCCTCAACGGGGCTGTCCGCCGGACAGTCCCGCATCGGCGTGTTTAACCACGCGCCCCCAAATCTGACGTTACGGAACCAATATGCCACTAACCGGACTCATCTCCCTCCTCGGCGCTCAACCCTGGCTGCAACGCCATCTCCGCAATCTCGACGCGCCCGGCGCTCGGCCCACCCTCACCATCCATCCCGACCACCAGCCCATCTACCTGGCCGCCCTCTGGCAACTCCAACAGCGGCCCGTCGTAGTCATCGCGCCCCGCCTGGACGACGCCCGCCGTCTCCACGACCAGCTTCTCACCTACCTCGGCGACGATGCCCCCGTGTTCCTGCTGCCGGAGCCGGAGGTCCTGCCCTTCGAGCGCCTCTCCGTCGATGCTCGCACGGGCAACCAGCGCCTCGCCGCCCTGGCGTCCCTGGCCGCCGCCCAGGATGACCCCGACGGCGCGCCTCCGCCCCTCGTCATCGCGTCGGTCTCCGCCTCCCTGCGCCTCACCATCCCCCCGTCCCGCGCGCTGGGATGCCATCCGTCTTTCGAGAACGCCGGCCCCTTGACCAAAGGCCACCGCCTCCGCTCACTGGACGATACCCTCGCTGCTTGGGTTCAGCTCGGCTACCGTCGCGAGCCGCAGGTCGAATCCCCCGGCTCCTTCAGCCTGCGCGGCGGCATCCTTGACGTCTTTCCGCCCAACGCCGATTTGCCGTACCGCATCGAGCTCTGGGACGACGAGATCGACACCATCCGCCGGTTCGACCCCGAAACCCAACGCTCCATCGCCGACGCCGATTCGCTGAACGTCATCGCCGCCGCCGAGCAGCTCACCGACCTCTGCGACCCGGCGATGTTTGACCAACGCCGCAGCCGCATCGACCTCTCGCCCTGCTCCGGCCCGTCCGTCGCCCGGTTCCAGGAAGAGCTGTCCAACTTGCTCACCGACCCCAACCCGGAGGTTCTGTCCTTCTACAACGGCCTGCTCAACTCCCACACCCTGGCCGATTACATCCCCGACGACGCCATCCTGGTGCTCGACCGACCGGCCCGTCTCGCCGGCGAGTCCGAGGAGCAGGATGCCAGGTACGAGCAGCAGCGCGCCGCCCGCCAGGCCCGTGGCGAACTGCCATACGGTTTCCCCGCGCCGGTCGCCGGTTGGGAAACCGTCCGGAGTCAAATGGCCGCGTCCACCGTCGCCACCGTGGACATCCTCCGCTGGGGTGCCGCCGACGATTCCCGCCTCGTCGAAACCCTCCCCGATACTCTCGCCGGCCTGCCCGCTTTCACTGATGACACGGCGGCGCGAATCTCCGGCGATGGCGCAGTCGTCGCCGTCAGCCAGCACGCCGGACGCCTGGCCGAACTGCTGGAAGAGGCCGGCGTATCGTCCAGCATCGTCGAAGACCTGCCGGCCCGCCCCCGCTCCGGCCGCGTCTATCTGCTCCACGGCGCGCTCCGCAAGGGCTGGCAGGTTGACGCCGGCGGCAACTCGCCGCCCGTCGCCGTGTACAGCGACGCCGAACTGTTCGGCACCGTCAAGCAGCGCAGCTACCGCCCGCCCAGCATCCGCCGCGACCTCGGCGACGCCATATCCCTCACCGACCTCACCCCCGGCAGCTACGTCGTCCACATCGACCACGGCGTCGCCAGATTTGTCGGTACCACGCACCTGGAATCCACCGGCGAAGACCGGGAGTACCTCGTGCTGGAATATGCGGACGACGACCGCCTCTACGTCCCCACCGAGCAACTCGACCGCCTGGGCGCATACGTCGCCGCCACCGACCATGCGCCCACCTTGACCCGGCTGGGCGGCAGCGAGTGGCAGCGCATCAAGGACCGCGCTGGCAGCGCCGCCCGCGAAATCGCCGCCGAACTGATCCGCCTCTACGCCACCCGCGAAACCGTCTCCGGCCACCGTTTCGGCCCTGATGCGGCGTGGCAGCGCGATTTGGAAGACTCATTCCCCTATGTAGAAACCCCCGACCAGCTCCGCGCCGTGGACGAAGTGAAAACCGACATGGAAATCTCCAAGCCCATGGATCGCCTTATCTGCGGCGACGTGGGCTACGGCAAAACCGAGGTCGCCCTGCGCGCCGCTTTCAAGGCGATCAACGAGGGTATGCAGGTCGCCGTCCTGGTGCCCACTACCGTCCTCGCCCAGCAGCACTACGCCACCTTCTCCGAGCGGCTCGCGCCCTACCCCGTCAAGGTCGAGGTATTGAGCCGCTTTCGCACCCAGAAGGAGCAGTCCGAAGTCGTCGATGCCGCCAAAGCCGGCGCCGTCGATATCGTCATCGGCACCCATCGCATCCTGCAAAAGGACGTCGGTTTCAACAATCTCGGCTTGGTCATCGTGGACGAGGAACATCGCTTCGGCGTCGCCCACAAGGAGCGTCTCAAGCAGATGCGCGCCGAGGTGGACGTGCTCACCCTCACCGCTACCCCCATCCCCCGCACCCTGCACATGGCCCTCGCCGGCGTCCGCGACATGAGCGTGATCCATACGCCGCCCGAGGAGCGCCTGCCCGTCAAGACCTTCGTTTCCGAAGACAGCGCCGACCTGGTACGCGAGGCCATCCTGCGCGAACTGGAACGGGACGGACAGGTCTTCTTCCTCCACAACCGCGTCCGCACCATCCAGCACGTCACCGAGGAACTCCAAAAGCTCGTGCCCGAAGCCCGCTTCACCATCGGCCACGGCCAGATGCCCGAATCCGAACTCGAAGACGTCATGGTCTCATTCGCCAACCGCGAAGCCGACGTGTTGGTCTGCACCACCATCATCGAATCGGGTCTGGACATGCCCAACGTCAACACCATCATCATTGACCGGGCCGACCGCTTCGGCCTTGCCCAGCTCTACCAGCTGCGTGGCCGCGTCGGTCGCGGCGACCATCGCGCCTACGCCTATCTCCTGCTGCCCGACAACCACGAAATCACCGACACCGCCAGCCAGCGGATCCACGCCATCCTGGAGGCCAACGAGCTGGGTTCCGGCTTCCGCATCGCCATGCGCGACCTGGAAATCCGCGGCGCCGGCAACCTCCTCGGAGCCGACCAGAGCGGCCAGATCCACGCCGTCGGCCTCAACCTCTACTCCGAACTGCTGGCGCAGGCCGTCCAGGAACTCGACAACGAGGATTCGGGATCGGCTTCAACCGAAACTGCCCCGCCGCCGCGCATCGATCTGCCCGTGCCCGCCGTGATCCCCACCGACTACATTGCGCACCTGCCGGCGCGCCTGGCCTTCTACCAGCGCCTTTCCAACATCACCAACCGCGATAGCATCCCGGCCGTCCGGGCGGATATGCAGGACCGCTTCGGCCCCCTGCCCGACGTAGTTGAAAACCTGCTATCCGTAACTGACCTCCGCTGCCTCGGCGCGTCCGCCGGTGTAGAGTCGATAGATGGCTCCGGCGACGGAATCGTCACCGTCGTATTCCGCCAGCCCGTCGGCGACGCCCGGTTCGCCCTCCAGAACAAGATGGGCCCCGGCATCCGCGTCGGCCGCCGCGATATGGAAATCCGCACCGCCGGCGACGCCGACCATGGCCTGGCCCGCATCGCCCGCGCCCTGCGCCGTGTCGTATCCTTCATCGACGAGATGCAGGCCGCCCTCACCGCCGCCAACGACAACTCCCCATCCGCCAACGACAACTCCCCATCCGCTCATGGTGAGCCTGTCGAACCACCGTCCGTTCCAGTCAACGGCCAACCCGCCGGCGATCCCGACCACTTGCACGGCGGCGAGTCCACTAACGGCGCAGCCCCCTCGAAACGCACCCGCCGCCGCCGTCGCCGCCCACAGATTCCCACTACCGCATAATCCCGCAGCGGCCAAATCCCCTCTCCCTCGATGGGAGAGGGTTAGAGCTTGCCCCGTACTTGATACGGGGGTGAGGGTGAGAGCCTGTCCTATACTTGATACGGGACCCGCGAATCCTGATTCAGACAGACTCGCCGCCCTCCGTGTCCAGATCCGCAACCACATCCGCCCCACTTCTCCTGGCCCGCCGCCGTACTGCCCAAACCGCGACTGCCGCCACCGCGCCCAGTGCCGCGACTCCCGCCACGATAATCACGACGATCAGCCACACCATCTCGCCGTCGCGGTCCGTGTACACGTCAACCGTCAGCCGCGAGTTGGGCGCCGCGTCCGATGCGCCCTGACCCACCGAGTGGAACTCCCAGTTCTCGGCATCGCCCAGCGTCGTGCCAAAGTCCATGATGTCCCGCAGGTCCGACGCCCGCACCACCAGCTCCATGTGAACGGTTTCCCTTTCCCCGTTATCCCATCGCGTCTCGTTCCAACTCTCCACGTATCCGCCCAGCGATTCCGCCCGCGCCCGAATCTCCCCCGCCACCGCGATGGCTTCCGGAGCGCTCAGCGACAGCGACGCCGCTGAGTCAACGTTAGATCGAATCCTCAGCGACAACCTCGCGTTAGGCGCGTCTCCCACCGGCGACGGCCCCACCGAATTCAGCCTCCGCTCCGACGGCTCGCCCAGCGTGCTGGCATAGTCCATCAACCCGGCCAGGTCCGCCGGTTTCACGTAAGCGGTCAATTCCACCACCTGCCCGCGCCCTTCCTGGAATTCTCGTTTTCCTCCCACATACCCGTTCAGGCTTTCGACCTGCCCGACGATGCTGTCGGCGATGTTGCCGGGATCTCCCACCGCCAGCGTCAACGACCCATTCGGCGGATCGCTTGCAAACCGCCCCGGCAGATGCAGGTGGACCCTGATCAAAGACGCCGCCACACGGTTCTCCAGGTTCCGCTGCGTCGCCGCCACGCTCTCAATGTCCGCCCGCACTTCCGAGATGCGACGTTCAATGTCGATAACGTCCTCCACCGTCGCGGCGTTCTCCAGCAGCACGATTAGCCGTTCCTCCTGTACCTTCCACGCCTCCATCCTCGCTTCATTGTCGATCAATCGGTCCGTAACGTCCGTGGACGACACTCCCTCATCGGTTACGCGCCCCAATCCCCGCAGCGTCTGCATCGCGTCGTTGAACCGATCCGCCGGCACCCGCACGTTGATGGTAGCGGTGCGATAACCCGCCTCACCGACAATATCCGCCGACTCAACCCAGCCGCCTCTTTGCGTCGCTATCGTCTCAACCTGCCGCGCCATGCCGTCGATCTCGCCCACTTCCAGGCTGATCCACGCCTCCACAATCAGCTGACGGCCGCTCTGCTGCTGTAACGACCTGGATTCGCTGGCCCCGTCTTTTCCAGCCGGCCCTGGCACGCCCGGCGGCCCGGAGGCGCTTTCCGAATCCGGAACTGCCATCGCTGCCGGCGCCGCTGTCGGCGCGGCCCGTGGCTGCTGAGGTGCCGCTGCCGCTGGCATCGCTGCCGCTGACTCTGGTTGCGCACCTACTTCTCTGTCATACGCGGCGGGTGCTGATTGTTGTTGCGCGGCGGGCGCCGCCGGCGCCGATGCTTGCTCCGCCGCGCCCCCGCAACTCAACGCCATCGCCATCAATCCCGCTATCAGCACAATCCCCGGCGCTATCCGTCGCAATCTCGCAATACTCATTATCAATGCCCCCATTGTCGATGCCGTAACTACGAACTGGAAAGCCCGCCGGATTCACGCTCGCCTGAACGTCCTTGCTACGGCGACGAGATTGCTATCCGCTCAAACTGTCATTGCGAGCGAAGCGCGGCAATCTCGTCGCCGAAAGGAACGTCTCTCCGTCAGCGAGATTGCCATCCGCCAGAGGCGGACTGCGCTCCGCGTAATGACAAATTGAGTACGCAGGAGTGACACCGCCCCGTTGACCGATACCGCACCCATGTTCCATAATACTATCGTGCACACCAAACACGTCTCCGCCAGAGGTGATACTACCCGGTCGTACACGGCTAACCCGTCAGAACCCCAAATCGCATACCTGTTCCCGCCAGGACCAGCGTCCGGTCAACATCTACCCGGCGTGGTCGCAACGGGGCCAGCGCCAGCTCACACGCTGGGCGTCCGGCACAATCCCCGCTCATCCTGAGCCTGTCGAAGGATCGTCCTGAGCAACTCCCTCTCCCCTTGCGGGAGAGGGCTGGGGTGAGGGGTATCAACCCTCCTTCGTGCGCCGTCCGCCAAACCTTGAGTGAGCAAAAACCCTTGCGTAAAACCCCCGGCCGTGGGGCTGACAACGACCACCGGAAACCATCACCTCTGGCAGACACCGAATCACCACCATCAGAAAAGGAGCCTAGATAAACCGCCAACCATACCGAAGACCTCTTTCGTGAGCCTTTCGTGGGAATGATTAGGGTCTGAAAATCGTAGGGCGAATAACCATTCGCCCCTGAAAAATCCTGTTTATTCTGTACATCCATGCCGAAGGGCGCTCCTAAACCACCCTCGGAACCGGCGTACCCGGTATGTTCACCTGCACCCGGCACAGTTCCTCAAACGTGGTGATGTACAGCGTCTTCCAGTCGCCGCCCCCAAATCCCACGTTCGTGGCTCGCTTGCCGTCGCCCAGCGCAATCGTGCCCAGATGCCGCCCGTCCGGCGCCAGAATCCATACGCCGCCCGGCCCGGTCACGTAGATGTTCCCCTCCAGGTCGCACTTCATACCGTCGGGCGCTCCGGGCCGTTCGTCCTGCAGTACGCACAGCAGGCGTCCGTTCTCGATTCCGCCGTCCGCCCTCACGTCAAACGCCTTGATCAAGCCCACCCGCGAATCGTTGACGTACAGGATGCTCTCTCCCGGAGAGAAGCACAGGCCGTTCGGCCCCACGTAGTCGTTCACCAGCAACTCAACCTCGCTCAAATCCGGCGACACCCGGTACACTCCGGCAAACCCCAACTCCATGCCCGGGTAGGTATCCCGGTACGGATCCGTGAAGTAGATCGTCCCGTCCGATTTCACCACCAGGTCGTTGGGCCGGTTCAGCCGTTTTCCGTCGTACTGATCCGCCACCACTGTGATGCTCCCGTCCGCCTCCTGCCGGGTCACCCGCTGCGCCGCGTGTTCACATGCCAGCAGCCGACCCTGTGGGTCGCGGGCCAGCCCGTTAGCCTCGTTGGTCTCAGTCTGATGCACCGACAGTCCATCCTCGTCGGTGTACCGCATCCGGCGGTTCTGCCCGATGTCGCTGAACAGCAGGTATCCGCCTTCCTGCCACCACAGCGGCCCTTCGGCCGGCCACCATGGTACTCCCAGCGCCGACCCGTCGCCGCCAAACCCGCTGGCCAGCCATTCCACTTCCTGATCCAGGTCCAGGATTCGTTCCAATCCAGGCGAAACTTGCTCAATCGGCATACGTGTTGTCTCCTATCTTCGTGGTGTCCGAAAGCTCCCTCTCCCCCGGTGGGAGAGGGTTGGGGTGAGGGGGATGCCCCCAACTTCTTACTGTCCGCCTCCCAGCGCCCGGTCCAGGTTGAACGCGCAGCTGATCAGCGCCAGGTGTGTGAATGCCTGGGGGAAATTGCCCAGGCTTTCCCCGCTGGGTCCGGTTTCTTCGGCGAACAACCCCAGGTGGTTCGCGTAGCCCAGCATCTTCTCAAACATCAGGCGGGCCTGGTCCAGCCGTCGCCGGTCGCCTCCCCAACTGGCCCGCGTCAGTGCCTCCACCAGCCAGAACGTGCACATATTGAACGTGCCTTCCTGTCCTGCCAGTCCGTCCGAAAAATGCTCGGCATTGTAGCGATACACCAGGCTGTCCGACACCAGGCCGCCCTGTTGTGGCGGACGGTTGATGGCGTCCAGCGTGCTCAGCATCCGTGGGTCTGTCGGCGACATGAAGAACACCAGCGGCATAATCAGGTTCGATGCGTCCAGAGAGTCGCTCCCATAGTGCTGCACAAAAGCCTGACGTTCGTCGCTCCACCCACTAGTCAAGATCTCCTCGTAAATCTCGTCCCGCGTTTCCAACCAGCGCAGCCGTTCCGACGGAAAGGATCGCAGGTCGGCCATTTTCACCGCTCGGTCCATCATCACCCAACACATCAACTTGGAATAGACGAAATGCTGCCGCCCTCCCCGGGTTTCCCAGATGCCTTCGTCGGCCAGCCGCCAGTTGTCGCACACCCAGTTGGTCATTTGCCGCAGCTTTGTCCAGAAGTCAAACGAAATCGGTTCCCCATACCGGTTGAACAGGTACACCGAATCCATCAACTCCCCGTATATATCCAGTTGCAGTTGTTCGGCAGCGCCGTTTCCGATGCGCACGGGCTTGGAACCCCGGTACCCGTCCAGGTGTTTCAGTTCGATTTCCTCCAGGTTCTTCCGCCCGTCGATCCCGTACATGATTTGTATGTTCCGCCAATCGCCATCATCGGGATCGATCTGGGCTTCCAACCAGTGCATGAAGCGGCCGGCCTCGTTGGTGAACCCGATCCGCAGCAGCGCGTAGAGTGTGAACGCGGCGTCCCGGATCCACGTGTACCGGTAATCCCAATTCCGGTGGCCGCCCAATTCTTCGGGCAGGCTGCACGTCGGTGCGGCGATTATTGCTCCCGTAGGTTCGTAAGTCAGCAGCTTGAGCACCAGCGCCGACCGCTCCACCATCTCCCGCCAACGGCCCTTATAGGTGCATTGGGAAAGCCAATTCCGCCAGTAGGAGACTGTTTCCTCAAACAAGGCGTCGCTCTCCGCGTCGCTGAGCGGATGATAACTCTCCCGGTCGTCCCCCAGTTCGCCCAACGTGATGGTAGCGGATTCTCCCGCGCTCAACGCGAACGCCCCAATCACGCCGGCCCCGTCCCTTTCGAGGACAACCCGAGTTGAAAGTTGCAACCCCATGCTCTCCGATATAAATGCCGCTCCATAGTCATTCAGTTCCGTCCGGTGCGAGTCGCGGGCGTAATTGAAAGCTGGGTAGCACTCCAGGATGAAAGGCACTACGCCGCGCACACAGTTCACCCGTCGTATCAGCTCGGTGTGCTCGTGGGGATGCTGTGCCGTGGGCACCGGCATGTAGTCGATGATCTCCGCCACCCCGCTCTGCGCCAGGAATCGGGTGATCAGCACGTTGCTGGCCGGCCAGTACACCTGCTTCTGCACCGGCGCCTCGCCCAACTCGGGAGCGATTTTGAAAAAACCGCCTTTGCGGTCGTCCAGGACCGCCCCGAAAACGCTCGGCGAATCGAAGTTGGGGCAGCAGAACCAGTCCACCGACCCGTTCACGCCGATCAGGGCGCACGTCCGCATGTTGCCGACAATGCCGTAGTCCTCAATCGGGAGATACGCCATACCATCTCCTCTCGTCGGGATGGATCGCCCGTCCCACCGATGCCGGCCAGGTTGGGCTACGTTTCGACTTTCGCCAGGGTGGCTACGCTGAAGACGACTCGGAACGGCTTGCAGTATATGACCACGCTTTCCACGTCCGACAGTGGAACGGTGTCGGGAATCTCGTAGTTCTGCGATCCCACATTGCCCTTCAGCTTGCCCAACTCAACGTAACCGGCATCGTCCAGATCGGAGTGCCCCTCCGGATTGGGCGCGTTCACCAGCAGCACCCTCAGGTCGGGGCCGTTGGTGACCCGAAACTCCTCAAAGCGTAGGATGCGTTCGCCGGGGCCCAGCTCGAAGATAGTAGCCGTGCCCTCGCCCTGGTGGAACCTATCTGCGCCTGTGAAACTTCCGGCCGCCTTCACCGCATTCCCGACCTCGCTGGCGGTCATGCCGGCCATAGCCGGCATCGCTTCTTCCACCATGGGAGCATCGGTCGCCGCCGCTACGCCCATCTGAACCTCCACTTCCTCCGGCGTCATGCCCTCTGGAATAACGGCCCGGGCGGCCCGGGGGAACTCCTCGGAAACTTCCGTGTCCATCCACAGCGGACTCAGTAGCCACCATGCGAACCACGCCACCGGAATTATGGCCAATATGCCGATGCCAACTAATACGTAGCGAATCATAATCGCATCACCCCACTTTTATATGGGAGTTTTCAGTTATTGGGCTTGGCTATCCCGTAAACGAGACAGCGCGTTCCGCACCGTTTCGATGTCCTCGGCGTCGGGGGCTAATTCAATGTACGCCGCAAAATCCTCCGCAGATTCTCGACGGTTGCCCGCCTTCAGATGCACTACGCCCCGGTCCCGTTGTTCTTCCGGTCGGTCCGGCAGAACCGCCATCAATGCGCCTATGGCGGTGATGCAACGGTCAAATTCCTCCCGGTCCCAGTAGATCGCCTTCAAATTGCGCAGGATGCGGGCCAGCATCTCCCGGGGGGTTACCGGATTCAAGTGGTGCGATTCCAGCCTTACGGCATCGCCCGCCGCTTCCCTCAGTAGCGCGCCGCATTCGTCCTGGCTCAGCAGCAGCCCACCGTTGAACGAATCTACGAAGAAATTCTGCTCGCCCTGATGCCGAATCAGGAAGTGCCCGGGCATCCCGATTCCCAGGATCGGTACGCCGGCGCGCCTTCCTACTTCCATGCAGAGAACCGACAGGGTGATTGGAATCCCCAGCCGCCTCTCCAACACATGGTTCAGGTACGAATTTCTCGGATCGTAGTAGTCGTCCCGGTTCCCGGACAGACCGATCACTCCGAACAACAGGTCTGTAACGGCGTTCAACTGCTGCAATTCGTTCGCGTCATCGGGCATCCGGGACCTGGCCGCCGCGGCCATTCGGTCCAGATTCTCCATGACTCCATCAATGTCCACGCTGGAGTCATCAGTAGAAGCTATCAACAGCGCGCCCAGCGCCAAATTGAAGTCGCCGCCGACCTCATCGGCCGCTGGCGACTCAACCAGCTTGCCCAGTTCCAAAATTGCGTCGTCGGCATTCATGGCTTGCCTATGGTGCTCCGGCTCGAATGGTGCTCTGGTTCGAGACGTTGTTCCGGTGGCTAAACGTTCGAAGCGCTTTCCCGCCGGCGCCGGTACTCGGCGGCCGATACATCGAGCACGGGCGGATTGCCCGGATAGCTGGCCCGTTCCGCCTCCACCGACGACTGCCGGCCGGAAATCTCCCGAATCTCCGGAGTTTCCGCGCCGCAGGAATCGCACCACACCAGATCGCTGACCATCAGCCGCATATTATCCTTCTTGACGGTCATCTCTCCGATTTCGTGGCGGCAATGCCCGCATCGGCGGAGGATGGTCACCTCGGTTATCGGCATATCGGTCCTCCCTGTAAGTCCCCTCTCCCATCAAGGAGAGGGTTAGGGTGAGGGTGATGAAAAACCTCACCGGGCTGTGAATCCGCCATCCACAACCAGCTCCGCGCCGGTGATGTACGAAGCGTCGTCGCTGGCCAGGAACAGCACGGCGTTGGCGACTTCCGCCTGTTCGCCCTCCCGGCCCATGGGCACTTGATCTGCAATCATTTCACCCCTGCCGGCCCGCACTTCTTCCGTGGATATGTTGCCCATCATCGGTGGCATGAACCCGGGGTGTACCGAGTTGACCCGTATATTTTCCTTGCCGTAACGCACTGCCATCGCCTTGGTGAAAATGCGTACCGAACCCTTGGATGCGTTGTAGGCCGGATGCCCGCTGAGCATTCCCACCAGGCCGGCGATAGACGAGATATTGACTATCGACCCGCCGTCGTTCTGCTGCATCTGCCGAATGGCGTGTTTGGTTCCCAGGAAAACCCCGGTGGAGTTGATGTCCATGATCCGCGACCACGCTTCCAGGCTGTCGTCGTCCGGCACCGCCCGGCTGCTGATGCCCGCGTTGTTCACCAGGATATCCAAGCGTCCAAACCTGGACACCGTCTCCGATATCACGTTCACCCAGGCGTCTTCATTGGTCACGTCCGTCCGTATGAAAACGCTTTCGCCCCCCGCCTCGTTGATTTCCGCCTCCACCTGCCGGCCGTCATCATCACGAATATCGGCGATGACTACTTTCGCGCCTTCGCTGGCGAACAATCTGGATTCAACCGCTCCCATCCCATGGGCGCCCCCGCTGACAATCGCGACCTTCCCTTCCAAGCGCATTATGCAACTCCCGTAGCGGCGTCCAATGAACGCTGTGAACCCGCATTTACAAACGACGCAAGCATAACCGTTCCCTACGCGCTGTTCAACCTTCCTTTAGTCTGTAATACTGTCCGGTAAGCCCTCATTCGCTCCGGGTTCTTACCATGTACCAAGCAGCCGTCTTCATACACTTGGCGTCCGCAATCATTTGGGTTGGGGGCAGCCTGTTCCTCGCGTTGGTGCTGATCCCCGCCCTGCGTAGATTCACGCCGGCGCCCGGTCAACCGCCCTCGGACGTGACGCTTCCGCCGGACCTGTTGGGGACAATCGCTCGCCGGTTCCGCCTGATCTCGTGGGTGTGTATCGTGCTTCTGGTGGCGACGGGTCTCTACATCCTGCCCACCCGTTACGGCATTGGGTTCGCCGAGTTTTTCAGCCTGGGCGGGCACTTCGTGGGAACCCTGCAAGTGAAGGTCGGCTTGGTTGCCATCGTAATCTGGCTCAGCGTTATCCACGATTTCATGATCGGCCCGTTGACCAGCCGCCTGCTTGACGAGATGCGGGCCGGCGTCGAGCCGCCGGGCTACCTGCCGCTCCTGCGAAGGTGCGTGATCTGGATCGCGCGGGTCAACGTGCTGCTCATGATCCTCATCGTCATAGTCGCGGTGACCATGACCAGGGGAACCCCCGTCTAGTGAGGGTAATATGTCTAATCCGGAACCGGGAACAACCTTGGACTCCCTGCCCGTTTTCAAAGATCACCACGGGCAGCCCGAAATATGGCCCGGCCTGCGCATCGACGGCCTGGTCCGCAACCCTACCACTTTGACCGAAGCTGACCTGTCCGAGTTGACTCAACAGAGCCTCACCGACGATTTCCGATGCCTGGAAGGCTGGTCGGTGCCCGATCAAAATTGGGAGGGCGTGCCCCTTTCCGTCCTGTTGGACATCGCCGGCCCCTTGCCCAACGCCCGATACGTTGCCATATCCGCCGCCGACTTTTCCGTAACCGTGCCTTCGGATGCCGACGTGTCCAACGTTCTGCTGGCAACCCGTCTCAACGGCGCGCCGCTGGAACCCGACCACGGCGGCCCCTGCCGGCTGGTGATGGTGGAACAGGCCTGCTACTCCAGCGTCAAGTGGGTGGATGCCATCCGGCTTGCCGAAGATCTGCCGGAGGAAACGGCCCGGGATATAGCCGCGGCTCGCAACGCGGCCCGGTGACCTACAGTTCCTTGAATCTGTAGCCCAATCCCCGCTCGCTCACGATGTACTCCGGTGACCGCGGGTCTCGTTCCAGCTTCTGCCTCAGGTACGTGACATAAGTCCGCACGTACTGGTGCTCGCCCCGGTATTCCGGCCCCCAAACCCGTTCCAGCAACGTATCGTGGCTCAGTAGCTGGCCGGCGTTATTGACCAGTTGGTACAGCAGGCGATACTCGGTTGGCCGGAGGCGCATCTCTTTGCCGTCGGCGAGCACCACGCTTCTGTCAAAATCTATCGTTAGCCATTCGTCAACCACCACTTCCTGCAAAGGTGGCGGTTCGGTAGCCTCAATCCGCCGGAACAAGGCGCGGATCCGCGACACCAGTTCCCGAGGGCTGAACGGCTTGGTCAGGTAGTCATCCGCGCCCAGGTCTAGGCCCGCCACCCGGTCGGTTTCATCACCCCGTACCGTTACGAAAATTACCGGAACCGACGAGCGTTCGCGAATCCGTCCCAGCGTTTCAAATCCGTCCAGTCCCGGCATCATCACGTCCAGCACTACCAGGTCAATGCCGTCGTTGGCTTCGAGAATCTCCAGCGCTTCTTGGCCGTTGCTGGCCGTGGCAACGTTGAAACCCTCAACCTCCAGGTTCATGGCCGTGAACTGCACAATGTGCGGTTCGTCGTCAACCACCAGGATGGTTCGCGAGTCGGCTGCCGTTATCACCATTCCCACCCCAAATCGGGGAAAGTCAGGCTGAACACCGACCCCCCGCCCTCATTATCTGCCACGGAAATTTCTCCGCCGTGCGCCTTCATTATTTCGTCGCAGATGTACAGCCCAAGACCCATGCCGCGCGGATGCGTCGAATTGGGATTCTGTGATCGGTGGAACCGTTCAAAAATCCGCCTCGTTTCCCACCGTGGCACGCCCACTCCCGAATCGCTGACCATGACTGTGACCTTTCCGCGCCCGTCAACCGACCCGCTCACGTCAATGCCTCCCCCGGCGGGGGAATACTTGACCGCATTGTCCATCAGATTCACCAGCACTTCTTCCAGCAAATCGGGATCCCCTTCCACCGGAGGGAAATCGGGAGGAAACTCGACGGAAAAATCGTGCTTGCCGGAGGTTGGAGACATCCGCCCCACTACTTTCTCGGCCACCGTGGCCATGTTGACCTGATCGCGGCGGATCGGCAGCTCGCCGGTTTCCAGGCGGGAAGCCAGGAGCAGCCGGTTCATCAGCTGGCTCATGTGGTCGGTCTCTTCTTCGATGGCCTCGAAAATCCGGCGCAGCGTTTCGCTGTCCCAGGTGGCATCCGGTCGTGCTAGGGTGTTGGTGTAACCCTTGATGATGGCCAACGGCGTCTGCAACTGGTGCCCCAGCATCGACAGGAACGTCGAGCGCATATCCTCCATCTCGCGCACTCGCGTCATGTCCCGAACGTTGACTACCGCGTTCAACGGCGCCAGTTCAGGCGAACGCACCACGGCATAAACCAATGCCACATCGGTATTCCGACCGTCCCGCGACCTGACCGTCGCCCCCAGCTCGGTAACATTATCGGTGGCAAACGCGCCCGCATGAAGCATGGGACACCGCCCCGGGCAGATGGGACGCCCTTCCCGGTCGCGCCAGTTCAGGCCCACCGCGCAGGGCAGGCCCAGTACCGCCTCGCTGGGTACCCCCAGCAGCCGCTCCATGGCCGGGTTGATGCTCACAATCCGGCGGTTGGCGTCCACGGTATAAATCCCGTCCGCGCTCCCCTCCAGTATCGACTCCACCCGCTGTTTCTCTTGCGTCAGCAGGTGCGCCAACCGAGCCGATTGCACCGCGATGGCCGCCTGCTCCGCAAACGCCGCTAGCACGGGAGGGTCCAGCTGCGAAAAGTTCGCCGCGTCGGAAGACCGGAGCACGAAGATCAGGCCCACATTCTCATCGTGGGTCTGGAGCGGCACCGCCATCACCGGGTTCTGCATTTCTCCAGTGGTGGAGATGGGCAGCGCCGACTGGGGAAACAGGGCGGACAGCAAAGCGAACTGCTCCCGGCTCAACGCCAGGTCAGGTATCGCTTCATTCAGCAGTGGGCGAATGCGCGCAATCTGCTGCCGGTCAAGACCGAAGGCTCCGGTGACTACAAACCGGCGCACCGCGTCATCCCAGGTTGCTACCACGGCCGCGCTGCCGCCCAGCGCGCGAACCGCGTTGCGCAGTATGTTCTCGAGCTCCGGTTGAAGCTCGGCTCCGTCTTCCTCGTGGTTTGGGTTTGAGGGTATCGACCTCAGGTTCCTGCTGACCATGGGATTGCACCGACGGCATTTTGAATTTTATTCGTCATTCCCGCGAAAGCGGGAATCCAGAAAGTTCGAGTATTTTCAACGGGATTTTAACATTAAGCCCATTGGAAAAAGGACTGCCGTGTCTGAAAATAGATTCCGACAGTTCCTGGTACGCGTCCGGCGTATCCAGGCAAGGAGGAAGCAATGCCCAGGTACGTTTACCGGTGCACTGCGTGCGACCACGAATACGACCAGCGCCAGAGCTTTGGCGCATCGACCGAGGGGGAATGTCCCGAATGTTCCGGCCTTTCCCGTCGGATTTTCCATGCGGTTCCCGTGATTTACAAAGGATCGGGATTCTACACCACCGATTACGCGCGCAAGAAGTAAACCCAACCGGGTGAGCACCAAGGCATTAGCCAGACCAGAGAACACACCACATTGCAAGGAGGCATTAAGTGGCCACGTTCACACCACTAGGAGAGCGCATCGTCATCAAACCGATGGAGCAGGAAGCCCAGACCCGGGGCGGAATCCTGCTGCCCGACACCGCGAAGGAAAAGCCCCAGGAAGGCGAAGTCGTCGCCGTGGGTCCGGGCCGCGTCGCTGACGACGGCAGCCGCATCGCCATGGAACTCACCATTGGCGACAAGGTCATCTACTCCAAGTACGCCGGCACCGAATACGAGGACGGCGACGAAGAGTACCTGATCATGCGCGAGTCCGACGTCCTCGCCAAGATCGGCTAGCGCTAACTCATCAGCATCAACCACACCACCAACGAGGAGAAACGCAATGCCCGCAAAGAAGTTGGCATACTCCGAAGAGGCTCGCAAGTCGCTGCGAACCGGCATCGACACCTTGGCCGACTCGGTAAAGATTACTCTCGGCCCCCGCGGCCGCAACGTAGTGCTGGACAAGAAGTTCGGCCCCCCGCAGGTCTGCTCCGACGGCGTCACCATCGCCAAGGAAATTGAGCTCCCCGACGCCTTCGAGAACATGGGCGCCCAGCTGCTCAAGGAAGCCGCCACCAAGACCAACGACGCCGCCGGTGATGGCACCACCACCAGCATCGTCCTGTCCCAGGCCATCATCAACGAGGGCTTCAAGAACGTCACCGCCGGCGCCAACCCCATGGCCATCAAGCGCGGCATCGAGCGCGCCGTCGGCGAAATCGTCACCGAGCTCCAGTCCATGTCCCAGCCCGTGGAGACCCGCGAGCGCATCGGCCAGGTTGCTTCCCTTTCCGCCCACGAGGATGCCATCGGCGAGACCATCGCCGAGGCCATGGAAAAGGTCGGCAAGGACGGCGTCATCACCGTTGAAGAGTCCCGCGGCCTCACCGACGAGATCGAGTACGTGGAAGGCATGCAGGTTGACCGCGGCTACATCTCTCCCTACTTCATCACCAACAGCGACCGCATGGAATCCGCCATCGACGACTCGTACCTGATCATCACTGACAAGAAGATCTCCGCCGTCGCCGATCTGGTTCCCGCTCTTGAAAAGCTGCTTCAGGTCGGTCAGAAGAACGCCGTTATCGTCGCTGAGGACGTGGACGGCGAAGCGCTGGCAACCCTGGTGGTCAACAAGCTGCGCGGTATCATGAACGTCCTCGCCGTCAAAGCCCCCGGCTTTGGCGACCGCCGCAAGGCCATGCTCGAAGACATCGCCATCCTGACCGGTGGCACCGTCATCAGCGAGGAGACCGGCCGCCGTCTGGACTCCGCCACCATCGAGGACTTCGGCCGCGCCCGCCGCGTTTCGTCCACCAAGGACGACACCACCATCGTGGAAGGCCACGGCTCCGAGGACGCCATCCAGGCCCGCATCAACCAGATCAAGGCCCAGATCGAAGACACCACCTCCGAGTACGACCGTGAGAAGCTCCAGGAGCGCATGGCCAAGTTGTCCGGCGGTGTTGCCGTCATCAAGGTCGGCGCTGCCACCGAGATCGAGCTCAAGGAGCGCAAGGCCCGCGTGGAGGACGCCCTGTCCGCCACCCGCTCGGCTGTCGAAGAGGGCATCGTCCCCGGTGGCGGAGTCGCCTTGGTTCGTGCCCAGCGCGCGCTGGAAGGCGTCAGCCTCAGCGGCGACGAGCTGGTCGGCATGAACATCATCCGCCACTCGCTGGAACAGCCGCTCAAGATCATCGTCGAGAACGCCGGCGGCGAAGGCGCCGTCGTACTGCACGACGTCAAGGACCAGTCCGATGACTACGGCTACGACGCCGAGGTCAGCGAGTTCGGCCCCATGCTCGAGCGCGGCATCATCGACCCCGTGAAGGTGACCCGCTCTGCCTTGCAGAACGCCGCCTCAGTGGCCGCCATGGTGCTCACTACCGAGTCCATGATCACCGAGATCCCCGAGCCCATGCCGGCAGCCCCCGCGGCTCCCCCGATGGACTTCTAAATCTCGGGCGCATATCCCACGGGATAATGGCCGGGGCGGTTACACTAACCGCCCCGGCTTTTTGTCCTTTCCCATCCCCCTCGTTTTACCTGCGTGTCGTATGCGAGTATAGTTACCGTCGCGCCGCATAGAGCGCACGAGGCTACTTCTGAACCGCTCTCCACTACGCCGTTTTTTGGACTGGTATCCACCCACGCCGTTTTTTTACGGGTGGCTGGTGCTGGCGATGGGTTGTCTGTCCAGCGCGGGCGGCTCCAGCGTTTCCCAGGTGGTGATGGGGACCATCCAGGTCTATATCTCCCAGGACACCGGCTGGAGCATTGAACGGATCGCAATCGCGGTGACGGCCGGCACGTGGATCTCAGGGCTGTTCGCTCCCATTGCCGGGTTCATGGCCGATCGATACGGCCCGCGCCTGCTCACCACCATGGGCCTGGTTGTCGTCGGCTGCTGCCTGCTGGTCATATCGGCGACTGACAACAACTCGCTGCTTCAGTTCATTATCCCCTACGTCATCGCCCGTTCTATCAGCAATCCGTTTCTCATCGGGGTGGTGCCTCGGGTCGCTACGGTTAACTTCTTCCGTCGGTGGCGCAACATAACCATCGCCATATCAGGGATGGCGCGTCCCGTGGGCGGCGCCATCAACATTCAGATAATCTCGCTGATCGCGCTCAACCAGAGCTGGCGCGCGGCCTACGGCTACGTTGGCGTGTTTCTGCTGCTCCTGGCGGTGCCGGCGTTCCTGACCATGCGCCGCACGCCGGAGGAAATCGGTATGCTGCCCGACGGCGCGCGTCCCGGTCGGGCTACGGCCGATGCGCGGCGCACCGCCGACGGTAGGCCCGGTGCCGCCGGGCTTGAGCCCGAGTTCAGTTGGACCGCCCGGGAGGCCATGCGAACCCGCGCTTACTGGTGCCTCGCCGGCACAGCCGTTTTTGCGATCATAGCCTCTGCGGGATCGGGCTACATCCTGGTGCCGTACTTGGTGAGCTCGTCCGGCCCCGGCCTCGCCAACCCCCAGGCGGTGGGCGTGGGCAGCCTGGGCGCAGTTCTGGCCTTGACCACCCTCGTATGGGGATACATGGCCGATAAACTGGGACCCCGACGCTGTATGATGATTACCATCACCGGCGCAGTGGCGTCGGGCATTTTTCTCATCACCGGCGTTAACTCGGTGTGGACGGCCTACTTGTTCGCGATCCTCTGGGGGTTCTTCTCCAACACGGTTGGCACGCTGGAGCACATGTTGTTGGCCCAATACTTCGGGCGCGGTTCCTTCGGGGCAATCATGGGTTCGTTGGGGCCACTACAAACCACGGCGTTGGGAATAGGGCCGCTGTTCGGCAGTTACCTGCTCACGTACACGCACAGTTACCCGCTGGTCTTCATGGTGCTGATGGCGATGTACGCCGGCGCGGGACTGCTGATTTTCCTGGCCAAGGCCCCTCGGCTCCCGCCGCGCGCTACCGCGTCCGGCCCCGACACCGCTCCAGCGGCAGTATAATCAACCCAATCCACCCAACCCACGGAGGACAACAATGCCAGAAGTAACCTACATGAACCCCGGCGGAATCGCCGACCCGTCTCCCTCAGGATTCACCGCGGTCGTCAAGGCCGGCAATACCGTGTACATCGCAGGCATGGTGGCCCAGGACGAAAATGGCAACGTCGTCGGTGAAGGCGATGCCGAGGCCCAGACCCGTCAGATCTGGCGTAACATCGGCGTTGCGGTTCAAGCCGCCGGCGGCAACCTTGCCGACATCGTGAAGACCACCACCTACGTCACCGGCATCGAGCACGGAGCCGCCGTGCGCCGAGTGCGCGGCGAGCTGTTTCCAGAGAATCCACCCACCAGCACGCTGCTCGTCGTGAGCGAACTCGCCAACCCCGCGTACGTTGTGGAGATAGAATCCATCGCGGTGATCGCGTAAGCGCAACGAACAGAAAGCCCCCGTACCGGACTGGTACGGGGGCTTGATTAACCGCCGTCATGGTACCATTGCGAAGACGACACCGGAACACTCTGGTGGCGATATTCCGGCGACCGACGTCGGCAACTATGCGCTGTAACGACGAGTGCTGCTGCGATTAGTCGCCTTGTTCCAGCCGCCGCCGCTCCAGCAAAACCAGCCACATTCGATGCCACACGAACCGGCGCTCCGGTTCCTCTAACCGCCGGCCGATTAGCTCGCGGACGGCCAGCACCGCTTGACCTGCGAAAAAGCCCCAGTGTCCCGGCTCATCGCGGATCCAACCCTCCAAGCGATCCGGGTAGGCGTCCGCAACCGCCGCTAAAACCTGGTCCAGAGCGATGTCCCGGTCATCCGCATCGGCGGCCATCTGCCTAGCCGCCACCCACCGGCCGGACTATTTCCAGCGCATCCCCGGCGTTCAGTTTGACGGCGGCGAAGTCCTCTTTGCGGATCACCTGGCCGTTGTAACCGACCGCGATGAATTTCATATTCACGTCTATGGTCGCGAGGTAGGATTGCAGATCCAAGCCTTCATCGACCTCGCGAGTCTTGCCGTTGACTTTCAATGCGATCATCGTGGCGTCACACCTCCACTCAAACGCGGTGCGAAACGTTGGCTACCCGTCCAGCCGCTGGCCTTGGAGCAACCGCGTCAACCATGGAATTCTTGAGTCGCTCTGCCGCGACGCGAGGATCATCGTGGCCCAGGATGCTGGTAATCACCGCAACGCCGTCAGCTCCCGCCGAGATTACCGCTCCCGCGTTGCGTTCGTTGATGCCACCGATCCCCAGCATCGGAATGGTAACGCCGGCCGCTGCAATCCTGGATAGCAGCTCCGGGCCGGAAGGCTCTTCCCCCGGATGAGAATTGCTGGTGAACATCGTGCCCACCAGCAGGAAATCCGCGCCCGATTCGGCGGCGTCGCTTGCGCCCGGCACTGAGTGAACGGATCGGCCAATTGTGGCCCGGTTCCCCATGATGGTACGCACCGCTGCGGTGGGCATGGCTGCTTCGCCCAACTGCACCCCGTCGGCCTGCGCCGCGACGGCAACATCCGCCCGCTCATTTATCAGCAGCAGCGCCCTGCCAGCGATGACACTGCGCAACTGCTCCGAAAGTTCGAGAAGCGCCGCACCCGGTATTTCTTTATCCCGCAATTGGACGACGTTCACGCCGCCTTCCACCGCAGCCGACACTCGGCCCGGCAACTCGTCCGGGGGGCAGACCTTGCGGTCGGTCACCAGGCACAGGCAGCAATTCGGCAGCGATTTTCCGGCGTCACCGAAAGGGTAAGCCATCGGGTATCACTAATCAGCCACTGCGGGCTCTGGGACATCGGTGGGAGGGCTGCTGGCGATGGCTTCCGTCCGCACAGGAATGCGCCCGGCCAGGTAGGCTTGCCGGCCCGCCTCTACGCCCTTCTTGAAAGCGTCGGCCATCAAAGCCGGATTCTCCGCCTGGGCGATGGCAGTGTTCACCAGCACGGCGTCCGCACCCAGTTCCAGGGCCTTGGATGCGTCCGAAGGCACGGCGAGACCGGCGTCCACCACGACCGGAACATTGGCGTTTTCCAAGATAATCCTGACCTCTTCCACCGTGTGGATGCCTTGCCCTGAACCAATCGCGGAACCCAGGGGCATGACAGTCACGCAACCCACCTCCTCCAGATTCTTGGCCAGCACCGGGTCGGCATGGATGTAAGGCAACACCTTGAACCCGTCATCCACCAACTGGCGCGCTGCTTCCAGGGTGCCGTTGGGGTCGGGGAAAAGGTATTTGGCGTCCGGGATCACTTCCAGCTTGACGAAGTCGGTTTGAGCGACTTCACGACCCAGGCGGGCGACAAAAAGGGCTTCTTCCACTGTGCGGCAACCGGCAGTGTTGGGAAGTATCCGGTACTTATCCAGGTTGATGTGCTCCAGGATGTTCTGTTCCGGATTGTCCAGGTCCAACCGTCGGATCGCAACCGTAACCATCTCGGTTCCCGATGCTTCCAACGAATCGACCATCTCCTGCATGCTGCGATGCCGGCCCGTCCCGACAATCAGCCGGGAATTGAACGACACGCCGCCTATCACCAGTTCATCGGCCATGCTGCCACTCTCCTGTTGCTGCGCTCGAGGCAGCGCCAGTTGCCCTGAAATAATTCGCCGCCAGGCGGAAACCCGGCGGCTGATAATGAGTGCTACCTACTGTTCCTACGCCGGCATTACCCGAGTCAGGTACAGACGGTCGGCGACGAATTTGGTCGCCCTCTCAGCCTGGTTTCCCCAAGCTCCCGCCAGAAATCGCGTCAGGCATTCAATTGTACGTTGAATGTAGCACTAAGTGCGAATCAAGTCAACGCGAAACGCCGGAAGGTTCCGTATGATTGCGGTTGACGGCGTTATCGCCGCTGCTTCGTAGGGTGGCGTTCTTTCGCCGGAATGACGATTTAGAGCGAGAATAAATTGATGCTTCCTCCCGTTGTTTGAGATTTGGTTTTTGGATTACGGTGTCAGGTTGGTGGTTCGGGGCGATTGTCGGAGCACGGCCAACACTATTTTTTGCTTGCGCAGAGATATAGCCCTAGATTTCCGTGTCCTGCGGGCAGCCGGCTAATGAAACCGGGGCAGAGCGCCAGAGGCGCAACTGCGTCGCAGCACGGGGCGGTGGTGGCATCCGCCGGGTTCCGGGAGCTTGGTCGGGGAATAAACCGACTCTAGGCCCCTAGGGAACCATTTTCTGCTTTTGGATAACCGACAGGCCGTTATACGACCCGAACCGAATTGACACCTCGCTATGATTGGCGGTTTGGTGAACGCCGCTGCATGCGGTGCGGCGAGTCCCGCCCGGCTCTCGAGCGCCGGGCGGGGAACCTGACACAAGTAGGATAGAACAGGTGGGCGATTAGGCGCAACGGGCGGGTGTCACTTCGTCAGAACCAGGATTTGCCGGATTGTATCTTGTGGCGCGATGATGCCGGCGTTTTCGCTGACAGCCGAGGTGTACGTGCTGCCAGCGGGAGCGCGCCCAACCGGCCGGTTCAGCCAACCCGACCACAGATATACAATGCCCACCAAGACGACCAGCGCGATGACCACGCCGATAATCAGGCAACCGTACCGTTCCATGGCCGCTTACGCCGGGATGATCGGCAATCGAATCCGCGAGGGATATTGTGCATCGTGGTGGATGGTTTGAAGGGCCGGGACGCATTCGGTGGCCGCCCAGGGATCGCCGGCGGTGTTGAAATTCCGGTCGAAGCGCGGAAAGTTGCTGCTGCTGATTTCCAGGCGTATCCGGTGCCCGGCCTTGAAAACGTTGCTGGTGGCCACCAGGTCGATGGTGTATTCCTCGACAGCGCCCGGAGTTATCGGGCGAGATTCGTCCGTGCCTTGCCGGTAACGCGCCCGGATGATTCCGTCCACCAGGCTGCGAGCCGCTCCGCACGGTTCCACATCCACCAGCTTCGCCGTGAAGTCCGTATCAGCGGCGGTGGTGGCCGCAAATAGTGTCACGGTAAGCGGCCCGGTCACTTCGACATCCGACTCCAGGGACGGCGTGGTGTAGCAGAGCACATCGCTGCGAGCCTCGACGCCCTGCTGGTCATACGCGCCGCCGGGTACGAAGGACGCCCCACAGCACAGCGCGCCGCCGTGGGTTGGAACCGGGTCCCTGGGATCGTACACGAACACGTCCGGCGCTTCGCCGCCCGGCACCTCCGGAGACAGCGATCCGTCGCCCGATGCTGTGTTCGCCCGGCCGCCGCTGTGCAGGTAGTAGTCGATGTACCGAGTGCGCTCCAGTGGCCATTCCTGCTCGTCACGCCACTGGTTCCGGCCCATCACGAAGATGCGGACTGGCGCATCATTCTCCGCCTCGTTCTGCTCGCCCTTGAGCCAGTGGTCGAACCACCGCAGGTGGATGCCGTCGGTGTCGATGGCCGGCCCGGCCGCGCCCAACCCAAAGAAAAACTCCCCGGATATTTCACCGAAAGGTCCATGATGCCACGGCCCGACGATCAGGCGTTGGCCGCTCCGTGCCGTGGCGTCCTCGGCCTGCTTCCGCATCCCCGTGAAATTCCGCAGCGTGCCCAGCAGGAATATGTCGTGCCAGCCGCCGATGTGCAGCGCCGGCGTGGTAATGTGCGGGTAATGGTCCTCAATCTTCCAGCGGTTCCAGTAGTCATCGCTGGACGAATGGCGAATCCAGTCGTAGAAATAGCCGGCCAGGGGTTCTTTCAGGTGCGGGAGTTCCACGATAGGCTGGTGCCGGAAAGTGCAATCCAGCTCGTTGAATGCTGCCAGCAGCCCCTCTCGCGTCCCCTCCGGCACGTCGTGGCGGCTGGCAATCGCGCCCATGTTGGCCATGGTCAACTGCCGCATCGTCCACGACAAGGCAAATCCCCAGGCCAATGCGCCGCCCTGGTACGTCCAACCCTCGTAGTAGTCCGATGCCGTGATGCCCGGAGCGATGCAGGTCAGCCCCGGCGGATTCGTGATCGCGCACAGCCACTGCGTCGCCCCGACGTAGGAACGCCCGAACATACCCACCTTGCCCGAACTCCACGGCTGGCCGGCGCACCACTGCACGGTGTCGTACCCGTCGTTGGGTTCATCGAGGAACGGGTAAAATTCTCCCTCGGACGCATAACGTCCACGGGTATCCTGGATTACAACCGCATATCCGTGGGACGCGGCGCGCATCACGTCAAGGCTGCCAGTGCGGTTCTGGGTCTTGTCGTAGGGAGTGCGTTGCAGCAGGACCGGTAACGGCTCGTCCACGTCGGGACGGTACACGTCGGCGTACAGGGTAATGCCGTCGCGCATTGCAACCGGCACGTTGAACTCACTGCGGATGTTAGTGTACGGGCCAATCATATCCGGCATGGCGACACCTCCTTGTCCGGCGCATTATACGCCCAGCTACGATAACAGGAACTCCAGCACGGCTTTCTGGGCGTGCAGCCGGTTGTGCGCCTGCTGGTATGCAACCGATTGATTGTGCTCCAACATCCCTAGCGGCACTTCCTCTCCGTAGTGCGCCGGCATGTCGTGCATGAAACACGCTCCCGGCGCGGCTTTTTTCATCAGCGCGTCGTCCACCGTGTAGCCCCGAAATGCCTTCAGCCGCTGTTCCGTTTCCGCCTCGTCGCCCATGCTGGTCCAAACGTCGGTGTACACTACGTCCGCGTCAATTACGGCATCCTCGGGCCGCACCAGCGGGTGTACTGTTGGGCGGGGACCCCCATCGGTCCGGACTCCGCGCTCACTGGCCGCGTCAAAGATTAATTCTTCGAGCTGATACCCATGTGGCGCGGCGATGGCGAAATTCATCCCCACCGCTGGCGCTCCCAGGCACAGGCTCCGCGAAACGTTGTTGCCGTCCCCGATGAAAGCTACGTTGATTCCGTCCGTTCGCCCGTGGGTTTCGGCAATGGTGAGCAGGTCGGCCATCGTCTGGCAGGGATGCTCAAGATCCGATAAAGCGTTGATCACCGGAATGCTGCCGTACTCGGCCAACCCCACCAGCGAATCGTGGGAATTGACCCGCGCGACCACCGCATCCACATATCCGCTGAGCACCCGAGCCACGTCCGATACCGGCTCCCTGCGACCCAGTCCTACTTCTTCGGGGGACATGTAAAGGCTGAAACCGCCCAGCTCCGCAATCCCGATCTGGAAGCTCACGCGGGTTCGCAGCGACGGCTTCTCAAACAGCAGGGCAACACGCTTGCCAGCCAAAGGCTGAACGCTGCCCGGGGGCGCCGCCTTCAATTCGATGGCCCGGTCAATCAGTCGGCGCGTCTCATCGGCGGAAATGTCGGTGATGGAAAGGAAATCGCGCTTGTCAGCCATACTCTGTTTCCTGTCAAACTACGAAATGGGGCCGGTCCTGGAACCGGCCCCGATTACGTTCTGAACGCCCAGGATGCCTACAGGTTGAACTGCGGGTCCAGGTAGGAGTCGTCCTTGTCGTAAATCTGGAGCCGGGAGCGCAGGGTGTCGCACACCACCAGGCGGTTGTTCGTCCGGTCAAAGGTGCAGCCCATGGGCATCCGGAAGGTTCGCTGCTGCTGTTCCAAGTCGGGAACTCGGCGGCGAGCCTTGACCATGTCGGGGTTGGCGTCCAGGGACAGGTTGCCCCAGTCGGACACTTCAACCGCGTCGCCGGTCAGGTAGGCGATGGGACGGGTCTCGTTGTCATAGATGACGATGCGCTCGTTCATCCAGTCCGCCACGTACACGTCGCCTTCGTTGTCGATGGTGACGTCCAGCGGGTGATTCAGCTCACCGGAGCCGGATCCTTTGGTGCCGAAGGTGGCCAGGTGGGTTCCGCCGGCGGTGTACTTCTGCACCCGGTGGTTGCCCCAGTCGGCAACGTACAGGTCGCCGGAGGGGTCGATGGCGATGCCGGAGGGCATTTCCAGGTCTTCAGGGCCGCTGCCCTTGGAGCCGAAGCCGCCCAGGAAATCTCCGTCGGGGCTGAACTTCTGCACGCGGCTCGTCTTGGCCGAAACCACCCAGACGTTGCCGTCGGCGTCGGTTTCGATTCCCGCAGCGCCGTCCAACTGGCCCTCGCCGTTGCCGGCCTCGCCCCACTGGCGGAGCAGGTTGCCGTCGCCGTCAAACACGGAAACCTGGTTCTTCCACTCGTCGGTGGCAAAAACGTTGCCGTTAGCGTCGGTGGTGATTCCGGTGAGCCACATGAACAGGCTGCCGGAGCCGGCCTGGTAGGCAATGCCTTCCCGACCGAATTCGCCGATGTACTCCTGCTCAACGGTGCACTTGGTGATACGGGCGCTGGGATTCTGTTCGCCGGAGCGATTGGCTACGTAGAGCGTCCCATCGGGGAGCGCGGCTACGCCAACCGGCTGGCTGAACCCCATGCCCACCTGAGCGTTCCGGCCAATGTTATGGCTGTAGAGCCATGCGCGACCGCCCGCTACTGTGTTCAGAGGCATAGTGGATCCTCCTATTGCTATTCTCTGTTAGTTGCGGCGCAACTGGAAGGTCGCGCCGCTTTTTTGTCTCGGAGGACCCTTTACTTGATCAGGTCCAGCTTGGGGAAGGCGCCGTTGACGATGGGGTTGGCGTCCATGCCCATCCAGTCTTCCACGATGGTGGAGTACGCGCCGCGGAAGTCATAGTTGGGAACCAAGTCGCCCTGTTCCAGATCCTCGGCCTTCCGAGAAGGATACTCGCCGTAGAAGCCGCCCTTGACCGGGTTGCCGATGACGAAGGCAGCGCCGGCAGCGCCGTGGTCGGTTCCGGAGCCGTTGTCGCGGACGCGGCGGCCGAACTCGGAGAACAGGTACATGACGATGTTCTCGCCGGTGTTGTGCTCCTGCATGTCCTGGAAGAAGGCGCTCACGGCCTCGGAAACTTCCTTCCACAGCACCGGGTGGGCCGCGGCCTCACCAGCATGGGTGTCGAAGCTGCCGTGCTGCGTGTAGAAAATCTTGGTGCCCAGGTCGGCCATATAGACCTGCGCGATGTCGCGGAGGTGCATGGCGATGGGGCTGTTGGGATACTCAACGTTGCTGGAGTACTGCTCGGGGGCTACCTTCACGATGTCGGCGCCGACCATGGCGTCGGTGCCGGTGGAGCGCAGGTAGTCGTTGACGAAGCTGCCGCCCACGGTGGGGGAGTACATCTTCGAGAACAGGTCCAGAGCCTTCGAGCGCTGGTCAACGTCGGCGATGCCGGTGAGCAGGCCGTAGGTGCTCAGGTCGGCGATGGCGGCGACGGGGACGCCGGGAACAGCCAATGCGCGGGGCAGGCCGTGGCCGAAGTTGATGGCCGTCAGCACGTTTTCCTTGTTGGGGTCCAGCTCGCGGGCGACGCGGCCGGCCCAGCCCTCGGTGCCAACCTTGTCCGGCTCACAGGTGTGCCAGATGTCCATGCTGCGGAAGTGCGAACGCGGGCTATCGGCGTAGCCGATGCCGTGGATGACGGCAACCTTGCCCTCGTCGAACATTTCCTTGATGGGGCCCATGGTGGGCATGAAGCCGAGCTCGTCGTTGACGGGGATGATGTCTTCCCGCTCATAGCGAATCGTCGGCCGGTTGTCATAGTACAACGAGTCGTTGTAGGGGATCACCGTGTTGAAGTAGTCGTTGCCGCCAGTGAGCTGCAGGACCACGATGACCGGATCTTTCTTGGTGGAGGTCATTGCGTATGCTCCTTGTTGGTGTTGCGTTTCCCAGTCGGTTCGGTGGTATGTCGCCGGGCCGAGGCCGGCCCGGCGCATTGCCGTTTAGCCGAACTGGAACTCGGTGGTGGCGCTGATCAGGGCCATGGTCTCGCCCACGCGGGTCGCGGTGGCAGTCCGGTTGCTCCAGTCAACGTCGCCGCCGGCGCGGACGTGCTCGGCCAACTGGCCGCGGGTCTCTTCGCTCAGTTCCACGAAGCCCATGTAGTCAGTGCAGGCGTCCAGCAGGTGGTCGGCGGTGGCTACGCCTTCGGCCTGCATGTTGTCGATGATGTCGCGCATGCCGGGCAGGTCGGGGTTGGATACCCGGTCGGCCACGAAGTTGATGCGGGCGAGCAGCGCGCCAGAGTTGATCCACTCCAAGCCGGTGTGCCAGCCTTCCACCGACGGCGGGTCCAGGATGGACTGGCCCATGTAGGTGGGTTCCTTGCCGATGTTCAGCACGCCGGGGTCCGGGTTCTCGAAGAGGCCGACCATCCGCAGGGTGCCGGCGACAACTTCGGCCGGGCTCTTGATCTTCTGGTAGCGGGCGTCCTTGAACCACTGCGAAAGGAACATGTGGCGCAGCACGGCCTTCATCTCGAAGCCGGACTGGTCGAACACGTCCATCATCTCTTCCAGCGCGTCCTCGTCGCGGGCCGGCTCGATGGTCCAGGCGGGAACCTGCGGCTCGTCGGCGACGAAGAAGTTGTAGAGATGGCGGCAGATGAAGCGGGAGGTTGCCGGCTCTTCCAGGATGATGTCGATGATGTCCTCACCGTCGAAGTTGCCGGTGCGGCCCAGGAAGGTCTTTTCGCCGAAGTCGTGGTCGGCTTCGTTGTAGGTGAACTTCCAGGGGTAGCGTCCGTAGGGAGCGCGGGGCAGCTTGGCCTGGATGGTCCAGCCGGTGAAGGCCCGCGAGCACTCGCGTACGTCAACCTCAGTGTAGTTGGAAACGCCCATGGAGAACAGTTCCAGGAGCTCACGGCCCCAGTTCTCATTCACGGCGTCCCGGTGGTTCTCGTTGTTGTCCAGCCAGAAAATCATGGCCGGGTTCTTGGACAGCTCGATGAGAATGTCCCGGTAATTGCCCATCCCGTGTTCGCGGAGCATGTCGATCTGCTCGAGCAACTGGTCGCAGTTGTCAACCTTGGAGTTGCCGGTGGCGAATACGTGGTGCCAGAACAAGGTCATCTTCTCTTCCAGGGGCCGGTCGCTGGATACCATGTTGTACATCCAGTTGGCCTGGCCGGAGAAGGGGACGCCGCCGGGGAGCAAAAAGCTGGGGTGATACCGCAGCAGCAGCGCCATCTTGCCGCCTACGTTCTCCGTTGGCGGGTTCAACAGCTCTTCCACAGTGGCCTCGTAACCCTGGGCAACGCAACGTTCCAACTCAGCGCGGTTGGCGCCAAAACCGGCGCGCCGCAGCAGGTGGGCCATCAATGCCAGGTCATCTTTGTGTGACATCCTGTGCCTCCTTCCTGTGTTTTTCTTTGCCAAAGCCGGGGACGCAGAATGCGCCCGCTCGGCCTGTGATTTACCGACAGTTTAATTTACCCGCAACACCGTGTCAACAGAAAACCGGCGTATCGCTCAAATTTGATAATGATTATAAGGTGGTATCCAACATCAAACTGTGGGCGGGAGCGTGGATACCCCGCGCTCCCGCTTCGGCGACCTGATTTGACGCCTTCCCCCGGCTAGCAATCCGGCAGGTCAAATGTCTCAAGATCGTTCTCGTCAATGCTGCGCAACTCAGGCGGTATGCACCCGCTCAGGTCATTCCGCTCGACGTACAGCAGGGTCAGATTGCTCAGTTGAGTCAACTCTGCTGGAATCGCGCCCGTGAGCATGTTGTTGTCCAAGTGCAGCTGTTCAAGCTTCTCCAGCATCCCCAGCTCCGCCGGAATCTCGCCTGTCAGATCGTTGTTATCCAGGTGCAGTTGCTCCAGTTTAGACAAGTCGCCAAGCGCGGACGGTATTGCGCCGGTCAACATGTTCCGGTTGAAGTCCATCACCTTCAACTTGCCCAGATCGCCCAGGGCAGCTGGGATTGAACCTTCCAGTTCATTCTCGCGGAGGAGGAGGAGCTCCAGATTCTCCAGATTGCCCAGCGCCTCCGGAACCGTACCGGTCAGCCGATTGCTGCTCAACTGCAAGCGCTTCAACTTGCCTAACTCGCCCAATTCGGAAGGAATCGCTCCCTCCAGCCGGTTAGTGGAAAGGTACAAGCTCTCCAGATTCTCCAGGTTGCCCAACTCTGTGGGTATTTCGCCGGTCAGCCGGTTGTTGCGGAGCGTCATTATCTCCAGATTTACCAGGTTGCCCAAGTCTGAGGGTATTTCGCCGTCCAGCCGATTGTCGCGGAGGAATAAATACCACAATTCCTCGAGATTGCCGAACTCGGTCGGTATCTCCCCGGTCAGCTGATTTTCATAGAGGAACACACCCCTCAGATTGGTCAACCCGCCCAACTCGGCCGGTATCTCCCCGGTCAGTTCATTCCCGGCCAGGCCCAACCAATAGAGTCTGGACAGATTACCCAGTTCGTCCGGTATCTCCCCGGTAAGATCGTTATTGCTGATCCACAGCGCGCCAAGTGTGCCGATACTGCCCAATTCAGCCGGTATCTGGCCGGTCAGCTTGTTGTTGTCCAGGTCAAGAGACCTCAGGTTTTCAAGGCCAAGTATTTCGCGCGGTATTTCACCGGTCAGTTGGTTGTTCCACAACTCCAGGTCGGTAAGGTTTTTGAGGTTGCCCAGCTCGGGCGGTATCGGTCCGCTAAATCGGTTGTGATCGAGCGACAGCACGGTCAAATTGGTGAGATCGCCAATTGCTGCGGGTATTTCCCCGCCGATCCGGTTGCCATCCAGGTCCAGGGTTTCCAGACTGGTCAGATTGCCCAACTCAGGCGGCAGCTCACCGCTCAGAGCATTATTGTCCACGTAAAGAACCACCACACAACCGTTCCTGTCGGTGGACACGCCGAACCAAGTACCGATGGGCTCATCGCTCAGCCAGTTTGACCTGTTCTGCCATCTGTCGCCGTTGGTCGCCTCATACAAGGCCACCAGCGCGTCCCGGTCGCCGGCGCATCCGGCAAGATCCACGGGGGTGGACCAGGGCGACCACGCGGGTTCGCTGTAGCGTCCGGAACTGGCGCCGACTTTGAACGTGTACCGATCCCCCGGCGCCAGATTTGTAACGGTATAAGAGACCCGACCGGTGTCGGGATCGCCTTGGGCTGCTTTCATGCCCTTGTAATTAATCGAGTCTTCCCACTCGCGGCCGGCCGCCACGGCGTCGTCGTAGTCCTTCTCCGAGAGCCATCCGATGCGGTAGAAGCTCGCCTGTTCAACGGCATCCCAGGTGACGACCACCTCGCCGGGGTTTGTCCCGATCGCGGCTTGAGGGTTGCCGGGGGCCGGCAGTTCGTCCTGGGCCATTGCCGGCGTCGCATTCCCGACGCTCACAGTAAGTAAAGCGGCCAATAGTAGCGTTGCAATTGCTATCGGAAATTTCATGATCCTGTCCGGTTCCTCGATATTGTGGTTCAGTAGCGGCAGCGCGATATGATGCAGCCCCTACTACTTCGGCACCGCCCACGCCGGCGGCGGCGCGTGCGTAACCGATGGGTCGTTGTCCGCAGGAATCCGGGCCACCAATCGCCCGTTTTCCACCTTCACGTCGTGATAGAACAACTGCGCCCGCGGCCCGTTCACGCAGACTCCCTGACCCTCTTCGAAGCGCCAGCCGTGATCGGGACACAGAAAGCTCTTGTCCCACTTCACTACTCGGCCCCAGGCGTGGGGACACACCATCGACAGCAGCCGATATTGCCCGTCTCTGCCCTTGGCCAGCCAGTGTTCTTCCCCGTTGTCCAGCCTGACTCGTGCCGGGAACTCGCGAAAATCCGCCACCGCGCCAATGTCCACGCTGCGGGCCGGCGCCATCTTGTTGTCGCCGATGTCCTTCGGATCGGTGTACATGCGTCGCCGGCGGTGGTAAATGTTTTCGCTCATGGCGCTTCTCCTAGTCGCGTTATGCGTCAGTAAGCCCGTCGGTGGGCAACCCGTCGATAGCTTCTTCTATTGTGATAACCGGGAAAATGACGGCGCGGTTCCAGGCAGCGAGGCCCATGTCGATCACCGCGTCATCTACGGCGTGGGCATCGGGGCCGTCCAAAATCAGCCATGTCTGATGAGAAGACTTGCCAACCCAACCGCCCCTGAACTCGCACCCCCGGTTGCCCAGTGTGTCATTGAGTTCAGCCGACATCCGCAACACCCGGTCCCTTACTCCCAAATCCACGCCGGGACACCGCTCCGGCGCGTGTTCCAGCGACACCATGTACAAGGCCATTGCAATATCCTTCCTTACTCGAACTTTATCGGCCTATTGTAAAGGCGAGGCAGGCTTCGCCTCTACGCGGTGGCGTTGTGCGACGAGCGGCCTGAAAATCCCCGGCCGCGTCAATCCGTCAAAAACCTGCGGACGCATGGCCTCAGCCAACCCCTCCAGCACGTCGATCACTCGGGGACCGTGACGGCTGGGAATCTGCCCGTCAAATAGATACACCCGCCCGTCTTTCACGGCATCCAGCGCGTTCCACTCCGGCAAGTCCGACAGCCGCGCCGTCTCAGCAATGGTTCTATCCATGTTGAAGGCGCAGGGCATCACCATCACATAGTCCGGCTGGTACTCCAACACTTCGTCCCATCCCACTTCCCGCGACTTGCCCCACTTTTCGGCCAGTCCTTCCTCGCCGCCGGCCAGTTCAACCAGTTCGGGACTCCATTGGCCGGTATTGCGCAGCGGTTCCAGCCAGTCAATGCAGAACACCTTGGGGTGATGCCCGTCCGCGGCGCGTTCGGCCACGTAATCGGTGCGCGCCCGAAGTTGCGCCAGCAAAGACTCCGCGCGCTCCGGAACTCCGGCAGCATCACCAATCCGCTGTATGTTACCGAAAATGTCATCCAACCCGGCCGGCCGGATGCTCAGGATCTCGGGAGAGTAATCCAGCGCTTTCGCCGCCGTCTCAAACACCGAACCCGCGCCCACGGCGCATACCTCGCACAGTTCCTGCGTGAGTATCAAATCCGGTTGCAATCGGCGCAGCAGATCGCCGTCAATGATGTACAGCGGGTTGCCGGTTGCCCGCGCCTGCTGGATGATGGCGTCAATCTCCGCGCTGGACAGGTGCGACTTGCTCCGGATGCTCCGGCTCACCACCGGCAGCCCTCGCGCCTCCGCCGGATAGTCGCACATATGGGAAACTCCCACCAGCGAATCACCCAGCCCGAGGGCGAAAACGATTTCCGTCGCGCTGGGCAATAATGACACGATACGCATGTCCGGCATTGTAGGCTGATTCGTTTCCGATGGCAAACCAGGGCGGAATGGTATGATAAGCCGGCACGATCCGGGAGGCTGTTCACCAAATGACCACAGTAGCGAAACCAGTTGATGACTCCGCCGAAAATCCCCCGGCGCCCTCCGTAGTGGCTGAACCTGAAGGGACCATCCGCCTGAAGCTGGCCCCCTTGGGCATCGACCACCGCGCCGCCGACTTCCCCATTCGGTTCATCGAGTTCTGTGAGCAGAACGACCTCTACGAAATGGAAGTCAACGCCGAAGGAGAGCTGCTGATACTGCCCATGACTGGATTCCGCGGTAACCGACAAGAAGGATACATGACTGTTTTTTTGGGTAACTGGGAATTGGCTAACGGCGGGATTATGGCCGGCCCTACCAGCCGTTTCCACTTGCCTTCCGGCGAAATACGGGGCCCTGATGCTGCATGGCTAACCCAGGAGCACTACGACGCTCAAACCGATTTGCAGCAGGAAACGGTAATCGAGGGGGCTCCCGCTTTCGTAGTAGAAATCCGCTCCCGTACTGACAACCTGCGTCCGATACAGAATAAGATGGCCCTGTGGATGACCGGCGGCGCTCGCCTCGGCTGGCTCATCGACACCCGCAACCGCCAGGTGTTGGTCTATCGCGCCGGACACGATGAACCCGAAACGTTAGACAACCCCGAAATCCTGGACGGCGAGGATGTATTGCCTGGCTTCTCCTTCCCGGTGCGCCAGTACATCTTTGACCTCGAGTAAGCACTTTCGGCAATGACTGCCCGCATCCTCAACGGTAACGAACTGGCCGCGGACCTGCGCGCTGAGGTTGCCGGCGGGGTGGCCGACCTCGCCAAATCGTCCGGCATAACCCCCGGACTCGCCGCAGTGCTGGTCGGCGGTGATCCGGCATCTGCTGTGTACGTCCGCAACAAGGCCCGTGCCTGCGCCGACGCCGGCATATTCTCCGAAACCTTCAACCTGACCGGTGATTCCTCCCAGGCCGACCTGCTCGCGCTCATCGACCGTCTCAACTCGGACCCCAGGTTCCACGGTATTCTCGTCCAGTTGCCTCTGCCCGATCACGTTGAAGAATCTACGGCCATAGAGCGCATCCACCCGGAGAAGGATGTGGACGGCCTGCACCCCGTCAGCCAGGGACGCATGTTGCAAGGCCAACCCACCTTCCTCCCCTGCACGCCGGCCGGCGTGCAGCAGGTACTTCTCCGCTCCGGTTACGACCCGGCTGGCCAGCACGTCGTCATAGTCGGGCGCAGCAACATCGTCGGCAAGCCTCTGGCCGCCCTCCTGATGCAGCGTTCCACCGGAGGCAACGCCACCGTCACCGTCTGCCACACCAGGACCCGCGACCTTCCTGACATCACCCGCCAGGCAGACATCCTCATCGCCGCCATGGGTGTACCTCGCGCCATCGGAGCCGAAATGGTGCGCCCCGGAGCCGTGGTTATCGACGTGGGCATCAACCGCGTTGACGACCCTTCCCGCCGCCGCGGCTACCGACTGGTCGGCGACATCGACTTCGACCCGGTGGCGGTCAAGGCCGAGGCCATCACCCCAGTTCCCGGCGGCATCGGCCCCATGACCGTCGCCATGCTCATCAGCAACACCCTCCACGCCGCCCGTATCAGCGCAGCCAAATGACCCTCCGCACCGGCGACTTCGACTACCACCTGCCGCCCGAGCTGATCGCCCAGACGCCCGTTGAACCGCGCGACTCATCCCGGCTGCTGGCGCTCCATCGCCATCGGCCCGACGACGGCATCGAGCACCGCAGGTTCCGCGACCTCACCGATTACCTGCATCCCGGCGACCTGATGGTGTTCAACCGCAGCCGCGTCATCCCCGCGCGGTTGCGCGGAACGGAAACCCGCTCCGGCTCCACCGTGGAAGTCCTGCTGGTACGTCGCCTGGAGCCTGGGATCTGGCAGGCCCTGGGACGCCCCGGTCGTCGTTTGCGCGCCGGCGCCGAAGTGGTCATCGCTACGCACTCGCCCGACGCCGTTTGCCCTGATGGCGTCCGCATCGAGATACTGGAAACTCACGAGAACGGCCTGCGCACCGTGCGCCTGTCCGACGAGGCCAGTCTGGACAATCTCGGCGAGCTACCGCTGCCGCCATATATTAAGGAGACGCCAGACGACCCGGAACGCTACCAGACCGTGTACGCCGACGCGCCCGGCAGCGTCGCCGCGCCCACCGCCGGCCTCCACTTCACCGATGCCATGCTGGACGCTATTCGTACCAGCGGCGTGCATACCGCATGGGTGACCCTGCACGTCGGCCTCGACACCTTCCGCCCGGTGCATGGCGAGGACATCGGCGAGCATAAAATCCACACCGAGTGGTTCGACCTGCCGCAGGACACCGCCGACGCCATCAACCGCGCCCGACGCGATGGCAACCGCATCATCGCCGTCGGAACCACCACCGTCCGCACCCTGGAACACGTTGCACGTGATTCCGACGGCAACATCACCGCAACCTCGGGCGACGCCGACCTTTTCATCACCCCCGGCCATCAATTCCGCCTGGTGGACGCCATGCTCACCAACTTCCACCTGCCCCGTTCCACCCTGCTGATGCTGGTGTCTGCCTTCGCCGGCCGCGAGCGCATACTCGCCGCTTACCACGAAGCCATCCGGCGCCAGTACCGCTTCTACTCCTTCGGCGACGCCATGCTGATACTCTGATTACTGCTGCCGCGGCCCGAAATGGAAAATGTCGTCCACCGGACAGGTAAACCCCGGCAGCACCGGGTCGCCCACCACCGTATCGCCCACGCCGTAAAGAACCACCGAACCGTCCTCATGGTGGGCATACACCTCCCCGGATGAGTTCATACCGCTTGCCGTCATCCGGCATCGCCAGCAGGTCTTCCGACGTAAACAGTTTCTTCGCGGTGGTCATTGCCCAACCTCCCGGTGAGGCAGCCCGATTAATCAGATACGCCGCAATTGTAGCACGGGCCGATTTGCAGTCAGCGGGCGCCTGCTATACTCAACCCCCGCCGCCGCTAACCGTCATCGGCGAAAAGGAGTTATAAAATGGTCACGACCACAGGTAACAACAACGAGCGCCCTGTATGGCTTGTTACTGGTGGAGCAAACTGGCGAATGCGCTCATCGTTCTGGCAGTGCGAAGACCACGATGGCCAGCATCGGGACGTCATACGTGAAATGTCGCCAGGCGACCGGATTGCTATGAAAACTGGCCACTTCAACGATGACGATAGTCTGGGCATCTGGGCGATTGGTAGCATTGTCAGTATTGATGGAGCATTCGTCTATTGCGACGAAAATTGGCAGAATAGCCATGGCATGAGTCGGTATGAAAACAAGCCGCGGAAAAATTGTACGGTCGAAACAATCAGCAAGCAGTTCTTCGAGGATGTGTGCATATGGCGGATGCCTCTTCACGATCGTGAGACGATTGCATTCGCTAATGAAGTTTTCCATCTTGCCCAAGGAGTGTCAGAGAATCCCGCTCGCTACACTAGCACACAAAAGGATAGTGAAGGGATCAACCCCATCCTCGCCGACGGCTGCTTCCTCAATGAGGCCACACTGGAGTCTATGCTCCACCGCCTTAGCATCAAGCAGAACATCATTCTGCAAGGACCGCCCGGGGCCGGCAAAACCTGGCTCTCCAAGCGGTTAGCCTACGCCCTCATCGGCCATAAGGACGACAACAAAGTCAGGCAAGTCCAATTCCATCCCAACCTGTCCTACGAGGATTTCGTGCGCGGCTGGCGACCCGACGGTGAAGGTGCACTTGTTCTCGCTGATGGGCCGTTTCTGAAACTGTGCGAAGTCGCCGGAAAGGACCCAGACGGCAAATACGTCATGGTCATCGAGGAAATCAACCGAGGCAACCCCGCCTCAATTTTCGGCGAACTGCTCACCCTGCTGGAATCCGACAAGCGAGACACAGACAACGCCCTGCAATTAGCCTATCCGCGCGATGACGGCGAGCGGTTCTACATCCCGCCCAACGTGTACGTCATCGGCACCATGAACCTTGCTGACCGCTCGCTGGCGTTGGTGGACTTCGCCCTACGCCGCCGATTCGCTTTCTTCGACCTGGAACCGCAACTCAACGACGCCTGGCGCGAATGGGTACATGAAGAGAGTGACATCCCCGACGACTTTCTGGCCGACATAGCGGCTCGGATTACCGCGTTGAACGAGCAAATCGCCGCCGACCGCAACCTGGGCAAGCAGTTCCGCATCGGCCACAGCCACGTAACACCGGTGCCCGGCAAGAATGTAGGCAACCCGGCGGAGTGGTTCAGGGATGTGGCAGAAACCGAAATCGCCCCGTTGCTGCGCGAATACTGGTTTGACGATCCGAATCGGGCGGAAGAGGAATCTGAAAAACTCGTGAGCGGCTTGTGACCCTGCAATCTGATACGCCAGTAAGCGGTTTCATCGGCAGAATCCCGGTCCGCAACATCTGGCTGCTGCTACTTTACGCTTCCCAACTCTACCGCGAGTTGCCGGCATCGCGCCGCGTCGAACTGGAGGACGCGCCCGACGACATACCGGATCTGGTGGCTGAAATCCTCGCCAACGCCGTCGAACGCCGGCTACGCCGTAACCTCACCGCCGGCTACCAACGACGGCAGGCTGACCTCAACCGAGTGCGCGGACGCATCAACCTGCTCCGCACCGAACGCCGCCAGCTACTCCAGCGTGCCCGTGTCGCCTGCGTTTTCGACGAGCTCACCGTTGACACGCCCCGCAATCGTTACGTCAAGGCCGCGCTGACCCACGTCGCAGGCGTGGTCAGAAAACCTCATCTACAACACCGCTGCCGCGACCTGGCCCTCCGTATGGAAATGGCCGGCGTAACGGGCTACCTGTATTCCAACCGGGCGCGAAAAACCGCGCCGCTCGCTAACGCCGCCTGGGTTGACTCCCACGAGCGGCAGATGCTCGCGGCGGCCCAATTGGCCTTGAATCTTCACATCCCGACCGAGCAAGCTGGCCGTGTTCTGCTACCCCTCGCAGACCGCCGGGGATGGGAATTGTATGAAGACGCCGTAGCGGGTTTCTACCAAGTCGTACTCACGGAACGCGGTTGGCGAGTTCGAGCGCAGAGCGGAATCGCCTGGCCGATGGAAAACCCGACTTCCGGCCTGTCGGCGATGATGCCGGGGATGACGCGCGACATCGTCCTGGAACACGAGAACCGCCGCATCGTCATCGACACCAAGTTCACGTCAATAGTTACAACGGGCCAGTACGGAAACGAAACGTTCAAAAGCGGCAACATCTATCAGTTGTACGCCTACTTGCGCTCACAGGAAACCGATAACTCTGTGTCCCAGAATTCAGCCGGCGTCCTGCTCTACCCGTCCCTGGGCGTTGACTATGACGAATCGGCCACCATCCAGAGCCACCGGATCCGTTTCGCCACCGTTGACCTGGCCGCCGAAACAGAAACGATCCGCAAACAACTGCTGCGGATCGTTGATGGTTGAGCATTCCGCCCCACACTGGCTAGCTGAATCTGGGCGGCGTTTCGTCATCGTTGCCGTCACTGGCATCGTCCCGCAGGCTCCGGCGTCTGGAGCGTGGGCTGCGTTCTGGTGTTTCCTCTGCCGCATCCGTTGCCGTGTCGGCCCGGGGTTCGTCGGCAGGTTCACCGGCATCCGCCACCGAGGACTCAACCACGTCGGGTGTGCCGTCGCTCTCTCCGTCCTCATCCGGTTGGGGCGCGTACTGGGGGTTTGCTCGCCAGAAGTCCTTCACCGCCCCATCCAGGTAGCGGTGCATTTCCTCCGGCTCGCGCACCTGGAGCGGAACCCGCCGGCGGTTCACCGTATAGACCCGCAGCGGGTCGCCCATGAATCCCCGGTCCAGCACCACCTCGCGTATGTCGCTGAAATGTATGGTGCGGCGTCGCGGAGTACCGAACATAATGATCAGCGCGTCGGAATAGACTCGGTACTGCCGCGGCGACGTCAGCCAGGAATACGCGCCCACGCCCAGACCAACTATCACCAGCAACCATGCGCTGCCGCGGTTGGTGGACTCGGCGGCGGGTTCGCTGCCCGTAGCCTGAGTTCCTTCGGAGGTTGCGCCGCTTTCGCTGCTGGTGCGGGGACTGCACGCCGCCGCCAGCGGATCGAATCCCGCAGCCTGCAATAGCCCCAGGACTATTACTACCAGCGCCAGGATCAGGGTCAGGTTGAATCGTACTCTACTGGGCGCCCAATAAATCAGCGTAGTTTCGGGCTGCTGCATTTCGATATTGCACCTGTAATGTTTGTGGATGACTGACGCGCGTGGATCCAGTGTCCCGTGCGGCGGATATCTTACCACACAGTGTTCCCTTGACCGTCGTGGCTTGGAGTGCCAGAATTGACCGCATCATTTACCAGCGACACACTAAGTGCAGGAGGCGACGGCCATGCGCATTTGCAAGTTTCGCACGGGCGACCGGGTGGCTTACGGAATCGTTGACGGAGATACGGTCCTCGAAGTTCAGGGCGGTCTGTTTGACGGCCTGAAGGAGTCGGGCAGCAAGTATGCCCTCAGCTCGGTCAAGCTGCTGCCGCCGATTGTGCCTCCCACCTTTTACGCCGCCGGCATCAATTTCCCGGAGCATGTGACCTGGGCCGCCCACATGCGCGGCGAAGAACCCAATCTTCCCAAGAAGGCCGACGTAGGGTATCGCGCCGTCAACGCCCTCACCGGCCACGGCGACCCCATCATGGTTCCGGCCGACGCCACCGAGGAGCTCCAGTACGAGGGCGAGGTGGTAGTGGTCATCGGCAAGGAATGTCGCAACGTCAGCCAGGACGAAGCCCTGGACTACGTGTTCGGTTACACCATCGGCAACGACGTGAGCGAACGCTACTGGCAACGCAATGACCGCACCATGTGGCGCGCCAAAAACACCGACACTTTCAAGCCTATGGGCCCCTGGATTGACACCGATGCCAACCCGGACGAAATGCACGTCACCATTCAGGTCAACGAGCGGGTAGTCGGCGAGTATGACCTCAAAACTGCCATATTCGGCGTGCGTGAGTACATCAGCGACATGAGCAAGTACCTGACGCTGGTTCCCGGCGACATCCTCTGGATGGGTACCGACGGTGCCACCGAAAACATGAAGGACGGCGACGTGTGCGACATCACCGTCACCGGCATCGGCACTCTTAGCAACCCGGTGGTCTGGGGCAAATAACTCCAACCGATTCGGAGTGACTTATCCGTTTAAACGTAGGGGCGAATAATCATTCGCCCCTACCTGTATAATTATTGCCTTCACTGATTATGGCGGCTTCCAACAACTCTATGACCTGCCACCGTTGCGGGGCGCAGTACTCGCCCGAGCATCGCTTCTGCGGCTCGTGCGGCGCTGAAGTCCGCGCTGACGACATCCCTACTCAAGTCCCGACGGAACCGCCAGCCCGGCCCCAACCTCTCCCGCAGGTATCGGAGGAGATGGATCGTTTGGCCGGCGCGCCTTACGATCCGACGCCACGTCCGGCCACCGCTCCTGTGGGCCAACTGGACGATGCAGTCCCGTACTACATACCTCCCAACCGGATCGCCTTGCTTACCGTGCTCAGCGCCGGACTGTACATCTTTTTCTGGATGTACATCACTTGGAGACACTACCGGGACCATACCGGAGAAACCGCGTATCCCATTTTCCACGCCCTTTCGTTGATGGTGCCCGTCTATCAGCTTTTCCGGCTCCACGCTCACATGCGGGTATTCCAGGAGATGATGGAATCCCGGGGCGTGCCTTCCACTCTCAGCCCGCTGAGGGCAGTGTTAATTTACTTCGGCGTCATCTTGCTCGGAATGGTGTCGATCATGATACCTTCCGAGGCTCCGCTGTCTCTGTCACAGCAAGCGGCGTACGTGGTGATAATAGTCAGCCAATCGGCGTTGCTTGCATGGATGTTGTGGCGAGCCCAAACCAACTTTAATCGGCTTTGGCAGCACCGATTGGGGACGCGCCTCGGTTGGATGCCGCTGAATCCGGCGGAGATGGCCGTCACCATCCTGGGATTCATTTTCGGGTGGGGCATGCTGGCCGTGATACTCATTGACCCGACCCTCTTGCCTGCCGACCCGGCGGTAAGCCCATAAATTCGCTTCCTTTTCCCGATCTTTAGACCAGGACACAACCCTCTCATTGGACCCTGCGACCGGGGTGCTGGCGCTGCGCCGCTGGTACAGCGTTCGCGCCCTGCCGTACTCTGGCCACATAACTTGCCAAACTGCGTTCCGTCATGATTTGGGTCATCATAGTATTCGCCGTCTATTTCGTCATGCTCATCGCGATCGCGGTGGCTGGCATGCGCCGGATGCGCAATATGTCCGAGTACGTGCTGGGTGGCCGGCGGCTCAGCAGCATCACCGCCGCGCTCAGCGCCGGATCCTCAACTACCAGCGCCTGGACTATGATGGCTCTCCCTGCGTTGGCCTTCACCAACGGCGCCGTAGAAATCTGGGTACCCGTGGCCATTGTGGCCGGCGTATGGTTCAGCTGGACATTCATCGCCGGCCGTTTGCGCCGTTACACCATAGCAGCAGGTGACGTCCTGACCATCCCCGAGTTCCTGGAAGTCCGTTTCGGCGACCGCACCGGAGTCTTGAGAACCTCAGCGGCCCTGATCACGATCCTGTTCGTGGTGTTCTATGTCAGTTCCGGGCTCGTGGGCGGCGCGAAGCTGTTGGAGACGATCTTCGGACTCCAGTACGCTACCGGCGTTGTCCTCACCTTGCTCGCCATAGCCTCCTACACCCTTATCGGCGGGTTTATGGCGGTTTCCCGGACGGACGTGACGCAGGCGCTGCTGATGCTAGTCAGCTTGCTGATCATGGTCGTGTTCCTGACGGTTTGGACCGATAACCCCCTGGTGCATATCGGCGGCTATTCGTCCAGTTGGCTTAATCCGTTCAACACCGCCGAAGGGTTGCCCGTAACCCTGTCTGCGATTCTGTCGATGGCGGGTTGGGCGGTTGGCGGGCTGGGTGCCCAGCGGATCCTGCAACGTTTCATGGCTTTGCAGCGCGATGACCAGGTGGCGAAGAGTCGCCGCCTTTCCGTGGCGTGGATATCGGCGGTGTTCCTGCTGGCGGTCCTGTTGGGTGTCGTTGCCCGTCCCGCCCTGGCCGGCATCGGGATGCTGGACCTGGCCGCCGACCCGGAGCGAGTGTTTCTGGTCATGTCCGAGGTGTTTTTTCACCCGGCAGTCACCGGTGTCCTGCTGACTGCCGTCATCGCGGCGGTTATGAGCACCGCCGATTCCCAGCTGCTTTTGGCGTCTGCCGTCGCCACCGACGACCTGCCCATCATCAAGGACGTAACCTACCGTGTGTCAGGCAACGCGCGGGTATGGTTGGGTCGTTCTCTACTGATTATCATCGGCATAGTTTCTGCGCTGGTGTCCATATACTACCCCGGTTCAATCTCCAACCTGGTCAGTTTTGCCTGGGGCGGCATGGGCGCGGCCTTCGGCCCGGTAACGCTGTTGGCGCTCTACTGGCGGAGGTTCAACGCTTGGGGGGCAGCGGCATCAATCGTCGCGGGCACGGTGGCGGCCTCACTGTGGGCGCTCCTGGACGGCGGCCCGTCGGGGATTTGGGACATTCAACCAGCCACGCCCGGGTTCGTAATCGCGTCGGCGGCAGCCGTGGTCGTCACCGGACTCACTCCGCAACCTCTGGCGCATGTGGTAAGGCTGTTCGACCGGGTCAACTCCGGTCATACCGACGCATCACCGGACGAGCCGGCGACGACGCCTGCGTAGCTACCTGGCGCCCAGGGCTACCTGCACCATCCGTTTCTCCAGGGCCAGGGCGATCTCAGTGGCCAGTTCGGTGCGCTCGTGTTCGCCAATCACGCCCACGAACGCCACTCCCAGCAGCCGGCCCACCCGGAAGTCGATAACCGTTGACGACAGCAATCCGGCCGGGCCGCCCTGTAACACCCGGAGCCCCACCGCTTCGTCATAGAAACCGTCGATGCTCACCCGATCCACCGAAATTATCTGCTGCCCGGACCCGACGCTCTCGCCCACGTTGTCCTCAAAGTCCTTTACGAAAACGTCGGACATCCAGCCGGCCACCTGTTCCGGGTTTTCAAACAGGTGAACTACCGTCGCCCCAACGAAATTCACTCCACTGGATGGCGTGACGTCGGACGTTGGCACGAACTCGCGCATGAAACCGCCGATGCGACCCGCGTTGCGAAAGCGGTCGGCGGTGCTGCCCTGGAAGCCGTTTTCGGCCATCTCCGCGTTGTCCAACGGACCCGAACGCGCCAGTTGGTATCCGCGCAGGTCATCGGGCAAATCGGTGGCTTCCAACGTCATGTATTCCAGGTCGGCCTCTCCGACCCGGTAGGTAGCGGTCCAAAGCGGGTTCGATGACACGGTTGGAATCCCTCCGGGGTATGTGGTGTAGGGGCGGGTTTCAAACCCGCCCCTACGTGTCGGCGTTAGGCGGCCACCATCGGATAAACGTGGCGTCCCCGGGACATTTCTACCGGTACGTCCGTCCGGGTCCATTCGTTGCCACCGTCGTTGCTGCAATAGACGTGGCCGTCCCGGTCGCAGCAATAGACGTTGCTGGGGGCGTTGCGATCAATCGCAATCTGGAACATGCGCGCCGGGGCAACCTCTCCCAGGTCAACGCGCTCCCAGGTTTCGCCGGCGTCGGTGGAACGTACCAGGACGCCCGCGTCGATGGTGCCGGCCGGAGCGCTCCCGCCGCCGGCGCCGGCAGCCAGGTACATCTTGCTGGGATCCGTGGGATCAACCACCAGGTCCCGGCAATAGCTTCCGCCCTCAAACATTTCCTCAATCGGCACAAATTCCCAGTCCTGGCCCCGCTCCCGGCTGCGGAACATCGCCAACTGCGTGATGATGTACACCAAGCCGGGGGAGGTCGGATTGACCTGCACGCCGTGGAGGTCCACCGGCCCCAGGCGCGTGTAATGGCCGTCAGTGATGCAGGACCAGGTCTCGCCGCCGTCGCTGGACTTGATGAGACCGCCGACCTCAATCGCTCCGTACACGTCGTCCGGATAGGCGGGGTCGATGCTGAGGCCGATGACGCGCTTGCAAATTTCGTAAGGGTTCATGGTGATGTGAGGATGGACCAGTCCCTCGGTGTTCATCTGCTGCCAGGTGTCGCCGCCGTCGTTGGAGCGGCAGACGCGCCCAGCGTCGTAGCCGGCAAACATGATGTTGGAGTCATTGGGGTGTGCGGCCAACGACCACACGTCGCCGCTGAGGGTGTCGGTGCGGCGCCAGTTTTCGCCCCGGTCGTCCGTGCGATAAACGCCGTCCTGGGTGCCGGCGAAAATCGTGGCCGGCCGGTCGGGGTGGGCCAGCAGGGCGCGAACCTGGGGATCTTCGGGCAAGCCGTTCTCAATGGCGACCCATTGGGATTCGCCCTCGGTGAGGCGGTACATTCCGCCCTCACCCAGTGGAGTGCCTTCCGCACCGATGATGAGGGCGCTCTCGCCGGCCAGGCCGACATATACGTTGGTGTTGTGCGCTGTAATGGTCATTGCTTACTCTCCTGAAGGTGAGCCTGGATGGGAGTTTTGCAGATTGTTGGCGGTAGGCCGCGCCTTGTCAAGGGTTGACCCCACTATGGCCACATTATCCAGCCCGTGCGATCTGTCCGGGCACGGAACAGGTGGCCGCCGCCGGTGGTAACGTACAGCGTCCGCATGTCCGCGTCGCCGAAGCAGCAGTTGGTAGGACGATCAACCCGCATCGGGTGCGTCTCCAGGACGCGGCCGGTGGGTGAGAACACGTAAATCATCGGTCCGGGGCCGGCGGCTTCCCAACCCGCGCAGACGACGATGTTGCCGTCCTCGTCCAACGTCATCCCGTCCACCCCGCGCTGCACGCCCGCGCTGCCTTGACCTCGCGCGTCCCCGTCCGATGCTCCGCCGTCGATGCCGAAGGTGTGCAGCGTCTTGTACTCTCCCAGTGACCCATCATCGTTGATGGGATATGCCCGCAACTCCCGCCGGCGGTCCGCGCCGTAGTCGCTTTGGGCGATGTACAGGGTGCGTTGATCCCGGCTGATTAGAATGCCGTTGGGACGCGATATGTCGGTGGTAGCCCGCACCAATTCCCACTGGTCGTTGCCCTTGGGATCCAGTCTCAACACCGACATGTGATCCAGTTCCTGCGGCCCGCTGTCGCCGATGCCGGAGTACGGGTCGGTCAACCAGATGCGGCCGGACTTGTCCACCACCAGGTCGTTGGGGTTGTTGTGCCGCTTGCCGTCCAACAGGTGGGGCAAAGACGTGGCGGTGTTGGTGGCGGCGTCAAACCTCGCTATGCGCCTCCGCCCCTGCTGGCATCCGTACAGATTGCCCTGGGCGTCGAAGCACAGGCCGTTGGTATTGAACGCCTCCGTGAAATACTCGGTAACCTCACCGGTTTTCGGGTCGTAACGCAGGATTTCCGAAGCCGGAATATGCGTAAACAACAGCGCTTCGCCGTCCCACACCGGCCCTTCCGTAGTTCCACCGTAAGGCCCGGCCACCAGTTCAAAATTCCAGGACATATCGGTTGCACCTCCATAGCTGGTGGCCGCAGTTTAGCACGGGTCAGGCAGAACGACGCGAAATTGACGGTATCTACCCGGGCCATTATCATCGGTTTGCCGATTACGGTCGGTACAAGGAAATCAAATGGGCGCTTTCTACGTTGACATCGGCGTCGGCCATCCGCTGGGTGGCGACTTCCTACCGGTGACCGCTCTGGTTGACACTGGCTCTACTCATTCCGTGATGCCGGAATCTTTGCTGGCGTCATTGAGTCTTGCGCCGATGGAACGCCGAACCTACCGAATTGCGGACGGCAACTTCATTCAACGTGATGTCGGAGAAGCGCGATTCCGCATTGACAACCGAGAGCGCACCTGCCCTATCATATTCGGCCCCGAGAGACAGTATCTGTTGGGAGCAACCACCCTGGAAGTCTTTGACTTGATGGTTGACCCTACCCAGCCCAATCCCAGCCTGGTCTCCATAGACGAGTTTCATATCTGACCCACTGCTGGCGTAACTGATAAACGTAGGGGCGGGTTTCAAACCCGCCCCTGCTGTTTTTCCGTCCGCTCGTCCTGAACCTGCCGCAGGCTCGCCCTTGGAGAGCCGAAGGATGCTACCGTCCCCGCAGCCGTGGATCCAGCGTATCCCGCAGCGCGTCGCCCAGGAAGTTGATGGCGAACACCACCACCGAGATCGCGATGCCGGGGAACACCGCCAGCCACCAGGCAATGCGGATTTCCTCGGTGCCACGGGTCAGCATACCGCCCCAGGTGGGAATGTCCGGCGGCACGCCCACGCCCAGGAACGACAGGGATGCCTCGATAATGATGGCGAAGCCCAGGGTAATGGTGCCCAGCACAATGTAACTGGCGATCACGTTGGGCAGGATGTGCTTCAGCATGATGCGGATGGAACCAGCGCCGATGGCGGTCGCCGCCAGGGTATAGTCCAGTTCCTTGATGCTCAACACCTGGGAGCGTATGACTCTGATGGTGCCCGGCAATAGGATGACCAGCAACGCCATGATGACGTTGTTGGCGGAACCTCCCAGCACGGCTACCAGCCCCAGTGCCAGGATAATGGGTGGGAAGGCCATCATGGCATCGACAATTCTCTGGATGACTAGGTCAACTTTTCCGCCAATATAAGCGCTGAGAATGCCGATGAGGGCACCCAACGTTACACCGATACCCACGCTGAGCAGTCCCACATAAATGGAAATCTGCGAGCCGGCAATGAGTCGGCTCAATTCGTCCCGTCCCAAATGATCGCTGCCCAGCCACGCCCCGGGCTGCGGCGGCAGGTATTTCTCTTCATGCGCTCGCACATCCAGCGGGTCGTGGGGCAATACGTTCGGCACGGCGTAGGAAACCGCCGCTGCCAGAATGGTGAGCAAAATGATAACGGCGCTAACCGCTCCCAAAGGCTTGGAACGGGAAAAGGCGACTATCTTCTGCACCCGGGTTTGGCGTGGGCGCATTTCCAGCAGTTGGGCCTCGGCGTCGGTGGATATGGCCATCTCTTGCCCGGTGTTGGTGGTGGTCATTCGGGTAATTCTCCGTTGTCGCTTCCGGCAACCTTCCTCATCTCCTGGCGGGAGAGTGTTGGAATGAGGGCTCTCTTCGATCAGGCGTACCGGATGCGTGGGTCCAGCAGTCCGTACAGCAGGTCAACCAGCAGGTTGATGATTACGATGGACACCGCGATTACGATGATGATGGCTTGGATGGTCGGGAAGTCACGCTGGAAAACGGTTTCGATCAGCAGCGTGCCGATGCCCGGCACCTTGAAGATGCTTTCGATGATTACCGTGCCGCCGAACAGGCGCCCGAACTGCCAGCCCGAAATCGTCAGGATAGGCAGCACCGCATTTTTCAATCCGTGCCGTACCAGCACGATCCGCTCCGCCAGTCCTTTGGCCCGGGCCGTCCGCATGTAATCCTCGCGGATGATCTCCATCATCGACGAACGGGTGACCCGGGCGATAAAAGCCATGTCGTAAAAGCCGAGCGCCAGCGCCGGCAGGAACATCTGTTGTAAATTCTTCCAGGGATCGTCCCACAAGTCCGCATAGCCTAGCGGCGGCAGCCAGCCGAAGCCTCTGGACAACACCAGTACCACCAGCAGCCCAGCGAAAAACGTGGGTATCGATATGCCCACCAGGGTTATCACCCTGGACACGTAGTCAATGATGCTGTCCGGCTTGATGGCCGAAATCACCCCCAGGGGTACGGCGAAAGCTACGGCAATGATGATGGCCAGCACCGCCAGTTCCAGCGTGCGCCAGATCCGCTCGCCCACCAGTTTGGTCACCGGCTGTCCCGACCGCCAGATGGAAGTGCCCAAGTCACCGCGGAGCAGGCCGCCCACCCATTCCACGTACTGGACCACGATGGGGCGGTTGGTTCCCAATTGCTCCCGCAGGTCTTCCAACTCTTCCTGGGTAAAGGTGGCATCGCCTTCACTCAGGATCACCAGGGCTGGATCGCCGGGGAGCAGGCGCATCACCGTAAATACGATGATAGACACCAGCAGCACGGTGGGAATAATCAGCGCAATGCGTTTCAACGCGTACTGTCGCATGGTATTTACTCTACATTAACGCACACTGTAGGGGCGACGCATGCGTCGCCCCTACGTCTATGGTTAGGATTGGGTTATTAGCGGTCCAGCCACACGTCTTCGTACTTGAACTGGTACTGAACGGTTTGAGGAGCGTTGAAGCCCTTGACGTCCCGGTGGACCATCCAGAGCAGGCCGCCCAACTGCATGGTAACCCAGTGGTTATCCTCAAAGCTCTGCAGCCAGAGTTCGGCTTCCTTGTTGATCTCCCGGCGGGCATTCGGATCCAGCTCGACCTTTTGCTGCTCGAACCAGCCCTCCAGCTTCGGATTCGACCAATTGGTGTAGTTCCTGGTGCCGCCCTCGCGGTACACGCCGCCGTAAATGGCGTCCAGGTCATACACTACCATGCCTTCGCCCTGACAGCTGATTTCCCAGTCGCCGGCAGCGTCGGCGGCTCGGGAGGTGCCGTACTTTGCGTAGCCAGCGGCGCTGGGCAGCGTCTCGATGTCGCCGGTGATACCCAAGTTATCTTGCAACTGCTGCTTCACAACCTGGCACTGGTCGGGGTAGTTGCCAACCTGGCGAACGGTGTACTGGACTTCAAAGCCGTCGGCCACGCCGGCCTCTGCCATCAGCGCTTTGGCGTCGGCCAAGTCCTGCTGCCCCTCCGGGGTATTCTTGGGCCGAATGCCGGGCCAAGAATTACACTCTTCGTTAGAGTGGGCCAAGCCCATCAACGGGCAGTAACTGCCTGACGTGTTGTCAAAGACGCGTTCGTCAATTTCCTGCCGGTCAACAGTCAAGTTGATAGCTTGACGGACTTTGTGGTCCTGGAACTGAGGCTTCTTGATGTTGAGCATCAAACCCCAGTTGGTCCCCGCGGGGATAGGGTGCGGCACATACTCGCCGTTGGTGCTCTCTGACACCTGAAGCTTTTGAGTCGGCGAAAGGTTGTCGAAACCACCATTGGTCATGTCAATCTGGCGGGCTTCGAACTGGGCAATCAGCCGGTCTTTGGCCGTACCGGGGAAGATGTAGTGCTCGATGCGGTCAACGTAAGGCAGACCGTCCTTGAAGTAATTTTCGTTCTTGTTGACCTTGTAGAAGTCGCCAACCTGGTACTCTTCCAATATGAAAGGCCCGGAAGTCGTGCCGCGGTCGATGATGTTCTCGCCCAAGTTCAGGAAGCAGGGGTTGGCCGCGTCGCGGATCTCACAGTTGGGGTCGGAATCTAACTGATGCCCCGGCAACACTTTGGCGTAGTCAATAGCCAGGAACTTGATGAACGTGCCGGAGGCGAACTGTAGGTTGAACTCAACGGTCTTGTCGTCAATGGCTCGCAGGACGTCATCCTGGTTGGTCGGCGTGCAGTTGCCGCCGGCTTTGTCCACTACTTCCATCCTGACGCCGTAGTTGCGCCAGAGGCCGGAGCGTCCCGTGCCGTTGCAGGGGTTGGCATAACGGCGCATGGTAGTGATAACGTCAGCCGAGGTAATCTCGGTGCCGTCGGTCCACTGCATATCGTTGCGCAGGTGGAAGGTGTAAGTCAGGCCATCAGCGCTGACGTCCCATGACTCTGCCAAGTCGCCGGTGATAGCGGCAGTGTCCACCGGGTCGAACTGCACAATCTGGTTGTACAGCTGGGAATAGGAGATCACGCTGGACAACGAGCCCGAGCCCAAAGGATCCCAGTCTTTGGTGTCGGCATAGGCTGACATTATCATGGTTCCGCCGTACTTGGGGCCGGCGCTGGGCGTCGGCGTGGCGGCTACTTGCGGAACCGCCGTGGGCGCCGGGGTGTTGGTGGGGCGCACGGTCGCGGCCACGGCCTGCGGAATCGGGGTATTGGTCGGCTGCATGGCTGCCGGCGCATCGGTGGCGGCGGGTGCGGCCTGCTGTTGCTGTTGGGCAGCCGGGGCCTGTTGCTGTTGAGCGGCGGGCGCGGGTTGTTCAGCCCCGCCACAGGCGACGCCAACCATCAGCGCGACGACGCCGGCCGCAAGCAGCAGCGTCCGCAGAGACAGTCGGCCCAGGGTAAATGGCTTCATATCGGTGTGACCCTCCAAACGTCGTTACGACGCATAATGTAGATTTACGGGCGGCGCATTTGTCGCTTGCGTCCGCAGGGGTAATAGAAGCCTCCCGGTTGTGGCCTATTGTGAAATCTGCCACAATCCGCGAGACACGGGCCGGAATGTTAGCCCAGCCGCCCCCGCCTGTCAATAGTCCGCAGTCGTAATCGTAAATTCCATTACGAAAACCGCGCCAAAAATAGCCCCTTACAGTCGTAAGGGGCTTCACATAGGCATGTGTTCCGACCCTAACGGCCGCGCAGCCTCGGATCCAGCGTGTCCCGCAATGCGTCGCCCAGGAAGTTGATCGCGAACACCACGATGGAAATCGCCATTCCTGGGAACACTGCCAGCCACCACGCCGTCCGGATGTACTTCTGCGCTCCCTCGGTCAGCATCCCGCCCCACGTGGGGATGTCCGCCGAAATGCCCACACCCAGGAAGGTCAGCGACGCCTCAATGATGATGGCCAGGCCCAGGGTGATCGTGCTCAACACGATGTAGCTTGCCACCACGTTGGGCAGTATGTGGCGCAGCATGATGCGCCAGGGTCGAGCCCCGATGGCCTGGGCCGCCAGCGTATAGTCCAGTTCCTTGATGCTCAGCACCTGCGCCCGGATCACCCGTATCGCGCCGGGCAGCAGGATCACCACCAGCGCCGCCACGATATTGTTGACCGAAGACCCCAGCACTGCCGTCAGGCCCAGCGCCATTATGATCGCAGGAAATGCCATTAGCGCATCCACTATCCGCTGAATGGTCAGGTCGATAATTCCGCCCACGTAGGCGCTGACGATTCCGATAATAGTTCCGATGGAAATCCCGATGAGTACGCTCGCCAGCCCCACGTACATGGACACCCGCGCGCCGAAAATCACCCGGCTGAACACGTCTCTGCCCAACTCGTCCGCGCCCAACCACTTGTCCGCCGCCGGCGACGCGAACGGTTCGTGTTCCAGGTCCAGTGGATCGTATGGCGCAATCAACGGGGCGAATACGGCGGTCAGGATCGTCAGGATGATTATGGCCGCGCTTACCGCGCCCAGCGGTTTGGTACGGCAAAAGGCGCCGACCCGCTTCATCGTCCCTTGTTTCGGGCGAATATCAAGCTGCGATTCTTCGGTAACCCTCGGCGCGGCTTGTCCGGTGTTGGTAGTCATGCCTCACCCTCCCGGTGATATGCACGTTTCTTTTCGGCGTCGCACAATCCGCATCACGCGTACCTGATACGTGGATCCAGCCATCCGTACAGCAGGTCCACCAGCAGGTTGATTACGACAATTGACAGCGCCACGATCACTATCACCGCCTGGATGGTCGGGAAGTCCCTCTGATAAACGGCGTCGATGAGCAATTGCCCCACGCCGGGTATCAGGAATATCTTCTCGATGACTACCGTCCCACCGAACAGCCGGCCGAATTGCCAGCCCGAAATAGTCAGAATAGGCAGCACCGCGTTTTTTAGCCCGTGCCGCGATAACACCAGTCGCTCGGCCAGCCCTTTCGCCCGCGCTGTACGCATGTAGTCCTCGCGCAGGATCTCCATCATTGACGAGCGCGTTACCCGGGCGATGAACGCCATGTCATAGAATCCCAGCGCCAAGGCCGGCAGCATCAACTGCTTTACGTTCGTCCACGGGTCTTCCCAGATGTCCGTGTACCCCAGCGGCGGCAGCCATCCGAACGCTCTTATCAGCACCAGCGTCAGCAGGATGCCGCTGAAAAACGTCGGTATGGATATGCCAACCAGGGTGAACACCCTGGACACGTAGTCAATGGGACTGTCCGGTTTGATCGCAGATAGCACTCCCAGCGGCACGGCGCACACTACCGCTAATCCTATGCCCAGGATCGCCAACTCGATGGTGACCGGGATGCGCTCTCCCAACCGTTCCATCACCGGCCCGCCCCACCAGAACGACGTCCCGAAGTCTCCGCGTACCAGCCCGGTAACCCAGTCCACGTACTGCACCACTATGGGCCGGTCCGTCCCCAGCTCCGCCCGCAGGAGGCGCAGTTCATCCTCCGTATAGGCGGCGTCGTCGGCGCTCAGGATCGCCAGCGCCGGGTCACCCGGTATCAGCCGCATCACCACGAAAACTATGACGGTCACCAGTAGTACCGTAGGGATGAACAACCCTATGCGTTTGATGGCGTACTGTCGCATAATATCTACTCTACGCTATGCACATCGTAGGGGCGATGTCCGCCTATGGCGGATCGCCCCTACTTCTATGGTCAGGATTGTCCGGCCTAGCGGTCGAACCACAGGTGCTCCTGTTTGAAACCGTACTGCACGGTTTGCGGAGCATTGAACCCCTTGATGTCCCGGTGCATCACCCAGAAGTTGCGCCCCAGGGTCAGGCTGACCCAGTGGTTGTCCGAGAAGTCGTGCAGCCAGCGTTCCGCTACCTTGTTGATCTCCCGGCGCTTTTCCGGATCAAGTTCCACCTTCTGCTCTTCAAACCAGGCGTTGATCTCCGGAGTTTCCCAGTCCGTGTAGTTCCGGGTTGCGCCCTTCAGGAATATACCGGCATATATGGCGTCAACGTCGAATACGGTCATGCCGTCGGCCTGGCAAGCGATTTCCCAGTCGCCCTTGGCGTCCGGTGCACGGGCGGTGCCATACTTGGCGTAGCCGGCCGCGCTGGGCAGGGTCTCAATCGGCCCGGTGATGCCCAGGTATTCTTCCAGGTCCTGTTTGATGACCGAGCACTCGGCGGCGTAGGTTCCCACCTGACGCACCGTGTACTGCACCTCGAAACCGTCGGGATAACCGGCTTCCGCCATCAATTCGCGGGCGCGCGCGATGTCCTCCTGACCGCCCGGGGTGTCCTTGGGACGCATTCCGGGCCAACTCTCGCACTCTTCCAGCGAATTGGCGAGGCCCACCAGCGGGCAATGGCCGCGTCCCGCTCCGTGCAAGGCGCGCTTGTTGTGCTTCTGCCGGTCAACCGCCAGGTTGATGGCCTGTCGCACCTTGTGATTGTTGAACGGCGGCTCACCCGAACCCTCGCCCTTCTTGATGTTCAGCATCAAACCGCGGGTGGCGCCGCCGAACACGTCGTGGGCCACGTACTCGCTGTTGGTGCTCGTCTCCAGATCGTAGTTCTCGGTAGCGGTCAGGTTGTTGGCCGCAGCATTGGATGCATCGATCTGGCCCGCTTCCACCTGCGCTATGAAAGTCGCCGGCGTCGTGATGATGAAGTGCTCAATCCGGTCAAAGTATGGCAGCCCTTCCTTGAAGTAGTTGGGGTTCCGGTTGACCTTGTAGTGGTTGCCCGACTGGTACTCCTCCAGGATGAAGGGACCCGACGTAGCCTCGTGCTTCAGGATGTTCTCGGCCAGGTTCAGGTCGATGTCTTGCGACAGCAGATGCTCGGGCAGGACCTTGGCGTAGTCGATGGCCAGGAACTTGATGAACGCGCCCGAAGCGAAGGCCAAGTTGAACTCCACCGTCAGGTCGTCGATTTTGCGCACCACCTGATCGGCGTTGGTTGCCGTGCAGTCCGCTTTGTCCGCAAGCTCCACCACTTCCACGGGAATCGCATACTGGCGCCACAGTCCCGACCGCCCGCGCCCGTTGCACGGGTTGCCGTAGCGCAACATGCTGTACACCACGTCATCCGCGTCCAGCGCTTCGCCATCGGTCCACTTGACCCCATCGTGCAGATGGAACGTGTACTGCGTCCCTTCGGGGTTGATTTCCCAGCTCTCGGCCAAGTCTCCCACTACTGCGGAGGTGTCCACGTTGTCGAATTGAACGAGTTGGTTATACAGCTGCGAGTAAGAAATCACGCTGGAGAGGGACGACGAACCCAGCGGGTCCCAGTCCTTGGTATCGGCGTATGCCGACATGCGCACGGTTCCACCGTGCTTCGGGCCGCTGCTGGGCAACGGTGTGGGAGCCGTGCGCGCCGCGATGGTGGGGGCCGGCGTGGCGGTCGGGCGCACCGTGGCCCTCGGCGGCGGCGTGGCGGTTGGCGGAACCGCCGTTGCTTGGGCGGCGGGCTGCGCTGGCGCCGACGTGGCCGCAGCGGAAGCGCTGTCGCCCGTACTCTGTTGTGCTGCTGGCGCGGGCGTTTCGGCTCCCCCGCACGCTATCCCTATCAGCATGAGCGCCACTACAGCCAAACCGGTGATCAAGGCGGGTTTCAGACTGGACGGCATGAGAAAGCGACCTCCCCAATGGCGAATATTTGTGGCTCATCTCACCCCAAAGAACGCTGAAATTTCACCGATATTCAGGGCCGCCTAATCCTAATGTTAGTCCGCCGGCCATGTCAAGCAATATTGCAGAAAATGTTTATATTAGTATGCTAAATGATGCAAACCCTCAATCATTTGAGTATATAATCGACTAAATTCGTTGCTCGTTGTCAATGATATACGGAAATAAGATCCATCATTAACGACTATCGTAACTTGTAGCCATATATGCAGAGTAAATATCGCATTTGAGGTGCGACGGACATAAAAAAGCAGAGCGCGCGAAGCGCTCTGCTACATCGCGTTTGCCGCCGGCCAAAGCCGTATCTGGCTTCAGTGGTGGCCCACGCGATCCTGGAATTCACGCTCCGTCGTAGCCGCCTCCACCGCCTGGTATTCCGGTAGGCTGATCAGGGCTTCTACCTCTGCCCGACGCGTCGCCACGTCCGCCGCACCGATCCCGATGTGGCCGGTGTCGCGCAGGCTGGTGTAGGCCCGTTGGATTCCCTCCACCGCTGCAATCGCCGGCGTGGTCGCGTAGATAATCACCTTGTAGCCGAGTTCCTCGTATTCCTGCACAGTGATGTCGTCGGTACCCGCTATCACCAGCAGCGGCACGTCCGGCACGCCGGCCCGGAAGGTTGCCAGATCCTCCCGTTGCCGCACGCCGCGAGGCATCACAACGTCCACACCCAGGTCCCGCAGGGCGTTGCCCCGTTGAATCGCGTCGTCCATGTCTCCTTCAACGGCGGTGAACGAGTCCGTCCGCCCGATAATCAGGAAGTTGGGGTCGCTTCGCGCCTCCAGCGCGTACCGCATCTTTTCCAGGAACTCGTCAATCGGTATGACGTGCTCCAGCCCGGCGTGGTACGAAGCCCGCTTGGGGTAAACTTGGTCCTCGATGTGGATGCCGCAGACTCCCGACCGCTCGAAAGTGCGGACCGTATGCATCGTATGCACCGGATCTCCGTAGCCGGCGCCGGCGTCGCAGAGCACCGGCAGCGGCACCGACTTGGCGACCCGCTCCGCCACTTCCACCTGTTCGGTCAGGGTCATCAGCGGTTCGGTAACGGCCAGGTGCGCCCCGCTCATGTAGCCGCCCACGTACACCGTGTCGAACCCCAGGGACTGCACCACCCGCGCCGACATCGGATCGTATGCGCCCGGCGCCACGATGGTTTCGCCGGCCACCAGCCGGCTCTTCAGGTTAGAACGTAGAGTCATGGTATTCGCCTCCTGATTGAGGATTGCGTAAGTTGGCTAGTCTTGTGATATCAGCGGCATCACTTCCCGCGAGAACCGTTCCATCGCCTCCTGTTGTTGGGCTGCGCTTTCGGCTGGGAAGCTGAATATGAAGTGCCGTACGCCCAGGTCCTGGTACTGCCGCAGGTCCGCCGCAATCTGCTCCGGCCTCCCCGACACCATCCGCCGGTCGTCCCCCGGCTCATCTTGGAACACGCAGTCCGTGCTGAACACCAGGTCCACCGCATCCTCGGCGCGCCCGGCACGGGCGCTGATTCTTCGCAGCCGCGCGACTTTCTCCGCCATTTCCTCCGGCTCCAGACCCGCCGGCGGACGCAGTCCAATGGGCATCCAGCCGTCGCCCAGCCTCGCCGCGCGCCGGATGGCCGGATTAGTGTGGCCGCCGATCCAGATGGGCGGGTGTGGCTGCTGCACCGGCTTGGGTAGGAACCCGGCCCCACTGATGTCATAGTGCTTGCCGTGGAATTCGGGGTTGTCCGACGTCCAAAGCTCCTTGAAAATCTGGATGTATTCGTCGGTAACTTCGCCTCGCTGAGCGTAGGTGTCCAGACCCATCGCCTGGAACTCCTCCTCCATCCAGCCCACGCCCGCGCCCAGGATCAACCGCCCGCCGCTCAGCACGTCCAGCGTCGCCAGGATTTTCGCCGTCAGCACCGGGTTCCGGTACGGCAGGATGAGTACGTGGGTACCCAGTTTGACCCGCGTGGTGCAGCCGGCCAAAAAGTTCAGCGCCGCCAGCGGTTCAAAGTAGGTATTGTCCCGTTGGAACGGCGCCACTCCGTCGGCGGCGTAAGGATAAAAGGAAGAAACCTCGTGGGGAATGATGATGTGATCGCTCACCCAAACGTGGTCAAAGGACAGGTCTTCCGCCCGCTGCGCCAGGCTGCGCAGGTTGTCAGGGGAAGCCATCGCGCCACGGCTGGGCAGCGAGCATCCAAACGTTACCGCCATTGCATTGCCTCCATTTTATAGTCCAGGTTAGTTCTATAGTCCAAGTTAGTGTCCCTGATGCGCCCGATGCTATACTACCTGTATCCCACTCGCAACCAGCGTTCCTTATTCGAGATTCGAGTGACGAATGGGTTGAAACCGCCGAAAATTGTCCATGAACCCTGCTGCCGACACTCCCACCGCCAACCGCGTCGTCGTCGCCATGAGCGGCGGCGTTGATTCCTCCGTGGCCGCTCTCCTGCTCCACCGGCAAGGCTACGATGTCATCGGCGTCACCATGAAACTCTACGACATCGATGAGGCCGACCTCCCCGAATACTACCGCGGCTGCTGCACCATCGACGACGTCGAAGACGCCCGCACCGTCTGCCGCATCCTCGGCGTTCCCCACTACGTCCTCAACGTGCAGCGCGAGTTCCGGTCCTTCGTCATCGACTACTTCCAGCGCGAGTACGAAAACGGACGAACCCCCCATCCCTGCATCGCCTGCAACGACAAGATCAAGTTCAGCTTCCTCGCCCAGCGCGCCAAAATGCTGGACGCCACCCACGTCGCCACTGGCCACTACGCCCGCATCGAACCCGACGGCTCCGGCCAGTTCGCCCTCCGTCGTGGTGTTGACGCCGACAAGGATCAGTCCTACGTGCTGTTTGGTATGCGCCAGGACCAGCTCGCCGCTACCCTCATGCCCGTGGGACACTACCCCAAGCCTCAGATCCGTCAGCTGGCCCTCGATGCTGGCTTCCCCAACGCTGACAAGCCCGATAGCCAGGACATCTGCTTCATCCCCACCGGCGACTACCGCGAGTTCCTCCGCGAGCGAACTGATGAAAAGCCCGGCGAAATCGTGGATGCCGCCGGCAACGTCCTCGGGCAGCATAACGGCATCCAGTATTTTACCGTCGGCCAGCGCCGTGGCCTCGGCCTGTCCGGCGGCCCACCCAAGTTCGTTATCCGGCTGGAACCCGACTCCCGCCGCGTCGTCGTCGGATCCGAGGAAAACCTCTACCACGACACACTCTACGCCGCCCCGGTTTCGTGGGTGTCCGGGCAATCTCCGGCGCCGGAAACCGAGGTATCGGTGAAGATCCGCTACAAGTTCGCCGAAGCGCCGGCAACCGTAACCGCCATGGGCGACGGCGCGCTGGTGCAATTCAACGAGCCGCAGCGCGCCATCACACCCGGCCAGGCCGCCGTTTTCTACCAGGGCGATACGGTTATCGGCGGCGGACCCATCGCCGTCCACGCGCCCGATCCGGCCACGCCGCCCGGCGCGAACGTTCTGATGATCAATGCCTGACTTGGCCCTGGAAGCGGAATTTCACGCCCAGGGCCATCGCCTAGTCGCCGGCGCTGATGAAGCAGGACGCGGCCCTTTAGCCGGCCCGGTTACCGCCGCCGCCGTCATCCTCCCGCCCGATCTGGAACCAACGGCGGACTGGTTGGACGCCATCGACGACAGCAAGCGCCTCACCGCTAAGCGCCGGGAATCTGCGGCGGAAATCATCCGCGCCAATGCTCTCGCCTGGGCCGTGGAGCAAGTCGATTCTGCGGAAATCGACCACATCGGTATCGGCCCGGCCGTGGTCCGGGCGATGTTCGCCGCCGTGGCGGTGTTGCGGCCCGCGCCGGAGGCCCTGCTGCTGGACTGGGTCCACCTCACCCAGTGCCCCCTGCCGTACCGTCGAGTAGTCAAAGGCGACGCCAAATCGTTGTCGATAGCCGCCGCCAGCATCCTCGCCAAAATCGCCCGCGACGAAGTGATGATCCGCGCTGACCGGCAGTATCCCGGATACGGATTCGCTAGGCATAAAGGCTACGCCACGTCCCAACATCTCCGTTGCCTGGCCGAGTTAGGGCCAACGCCTATTCACCGCCGCTCGTTCAGCCCCCTGCGACAGGCGAGGCTCTTACAAGATGCCAACCGGCGATGACGTTCTGCCGCCCCAGGATTCGGCGTCCCGGGATCCGGTGCCCCAAGATGTTGGACGTATCGATGTCGGGCGCATCGGCGAGCGGATTGCCCGTCACCATCTGGAAGGCAAGGGCTACCGCATCGTGGACGCCAACTATCAGTGTCGATGGGGTGAGGTTGACCTCATCGCCCTGGATGGCCCGGTCTGGGTCTTCGTGGAAGTTCGTGCCCGCCGCAGCTCCGTGTACGGCTCGCCGGAGGAATCGGTCACGTCAGCCAAAGCGAGACGCCTGACGCTGACGGCGCAGGATTTTCTACAGCGGCGTGTTACTGCCTCTCCTAACCTGGAATGGCGCATTGACCTCGTTGCTATCCGCCTCGGGCCGGGCCGGCGCGTCTTGAGCGTCAATCATCTGGAGAACATAGTCGAAGCCTAGCCTGCCTACGGTAACGGTTGACTGCGCCACTACCTGATACTAGACTAATTTGCGCTTGAAACAATTCACCCATTTCTCAATGACCCTCATCACATCACATCCCTTATGCCCATCGACCTCGCCGCACATATCCGCAACGTGCCCGACTTCCCCATTCACGGGGTTCAGTTCAAGGACATCACTTCCCTGCTGCTCGCTCCCGACGCCTTCGCGGAGGCCATCGAGCAAATGGTGGAGCAGGCCGGCAAGCGCAACGTCGATTGCCTGGCCGCTATCGACTCCCGCGGCTTTCTCTTCGCCGCGCCCATGGCCGACCGCATGGGGTTGCCCCTCGCGCTGGTCCGAAAGGCGGGCAAGCTGCCCGGCGAAACCCTCAGCTACGAATACACCCTGGAATACGGAGCCAATACCCTGGAAATCCACTCCGGCGACATTAAATCTGGACAGCGTGTCCTGGTAGTTGACGACCTGCTGGCCACCGGCGGCAGCATCCAAGCCGCGGCTAACCTGGTCGAAAAAGCTGGCGGAGTAACCGCCGGCATTGGCGTCGTGATCGAACTTATTGGTCTGAACGGCCGCGAGAATCTTTCCGGCTACGACCTTTTCTCACTCGTAACCTTCGAAGTGGACGAATGACCAACGCCGGTATCCCGGCGTCCACCATCAGAAAGCGTAATCAGGAGGAATTCTGGAATGGCAGAAAAAGCAACCATCGGCAACGTTGAAGTTACCGCCGTCATCGACATGGTTCCGCCGCCGCGCGAACCGTCCGCAATGTTCCCCGACGTCCCCGCCGACGCCTGGGCCAACTATCAGGACACCCTGGAAGACGGCCAGCTACAGCTCTACTACGGCGTCTTCCTTCTCAAGACCGAGGAGCACGTCATCCTGGTGGACACCGGCATGGGTCCCGGCCCGCATCCCGACCGCGGCAACCGCACTGGCAACCTCTACGAGGAACTGCGCCCTCACCTGGAATCCAACGTCGGCGTCAACAACACCAACGTCGGCCCCAGCGACTCCGTGAACTACATCATCCACACCCACCTGCACGGCGACCATGTCGGCTGGAACCTCCGCTACTCCGGCGGTATGCCCGCCCCCAACTTCCGCCGCGCCCGCTATGTCATGTCCCGGCCCGACTACGACTACTTCACGTCGGACGAGGGGCGTCAGATGTACCCGTACATCGACCGCCAGGTCATGCCACTCCGTCGCCTGCGGCTCCAGCAGATCCTCGAAGAACCCGAACACGTCATCAGCGACGAGATCTCCATCGCCCCGGCTCCGGGACACACGCCCGGCCACCAGATCGTGCTGATCAACTCCAACGGTCAGCGCGGCATCGTGATGGGCGACGTGCTGCACACCATCGCACAGGTCTCCGAACCTGACTGGTGCGCCGGCGTTGACACCGACAAGGCCCAGTCCGCTGCTTCCCGCGCCAAATGGCTCGACGCCGCCGAGGAAGGCGACTGGACCATCTGCGCCGGACACTTCCCGCCCGGCCAACAGATCGGCAAAATCGCCCGCGTGGACGGCAAACGGGTCTGGCAATCACTCTAAATCCCAACTGGATACTACGTAGGGGCGGGTTTCAAACCCGCCCTTCTACTCTGGCGGGCGAAATTCTATGACCCGACTCCGTAACCTTCTCGAACGCATCGAACAGGGCGCCGGTCCTTCCCTTGGTTTCGGTGCGGCTCAATCCGCCCGTCTCCCGGCCATGGCCCTCGTCGCTCGCTGCTCCGGCGATGTTGCGGCGGCTCTGGATGCAGCCTCGGACGCAGCCGATGCCGTTGTTATCTTCGCCCCAAACCTCAACCCTGCCGACCTGCCGGAACTCGGCGAGCGCATCTGGGGAGCCGGCGGCGTGCCGTTGCAACCCGAAAGCGTCGAACGTTGGCGCGACGCCGGCGCCGACTTCATGGTCTCGCCACTGGCCGGCGCTGTCGTGGATGCCGTCAACATCGCGCAACCCGGCATGACTCACGGGGCACGCATCCCCGACGACCCGGACGATGCGACCTGGCGCAACCTGGCTGCCGCCCCTCTGGATTTCCTGGTCCTGGACAAGTCGTCCATGACCGACCCGTGGACTTTCGCGGACTTGGCTCAGGTGTCCGATGCCGTCACCCGCACCGACAAGTATCAGTTCGTGCGGGTTGCGCTCAGGCCCACCGTCAACGAGTTGGTGGCATTGCGCCAGGCCGGCGCCGTCGCCATCGTCGCCGAGGCCAACCAATTGGGCGCCGACGGCTTGGCCGGCCTCAAAGCCGACCTGATGGCTCTCCCCCGTGTCCAGCCCACTGGACGCCGTCGCGTCCAACCCGCTCTGGAAAGTCAGACGACGTGATCCTCCAGAGTCTCGACCTGCTCCGGCAGGATGCTGTCGCTTTCATCCTGGTCATCGGCATCGGGCTGGCCGGCCTCATCGTCGGTTTCACCGTCCACGAGTTCAGTCACGCCTTCACCGCCCACATGCAGGGCGACAACACTGCCCGGCGCATGGGCCGCCTTACCTTCAATCCGGTCAAGCACATCGACCTACTGGGTTTCCTGTTGCTGCTGGTCGTCGGATTCGGGTGGGCCAAGCCGGTACAGGTAGATCCCTACAACCTGCGGGGTGGTAGGCTGGGAATGTCGTTGGTCGCCTTTGCCGGCCCACTTTCCAACTTCGTGCTGGCCTTTATCCTTGGGTTGGTTTTCAGGTTCGACTTGCTCCCCGTCGTTTTTCAGGCCCGCGGCATCTCCGGCGTCGAGGAAATCCTGGGATTCGCTGCCTTCCTCGCCATCTTCTTCAACCTCATCCTGGGCATCTTCAACCTGATCCCACTCCCCCCGCTCGACGGCAGCAAAGTACTCGGCGGCCTGTTGCCGCGCACGCTCTACGAACCATACCTGCAATTTGAACGCTACGGCTGGATTCCCCTCATCGGCCTAATCGGCGTCAACCTGTTCCTCAGCTACGCCTTCAACATCAACATCCTGGGACAAATCCTCCTGCCCCCTGCGCTCTTCTTTTTCCGTCTGGCCACCGGTGTGAACTGATTAACATTGCAGGTGACGTTGGTAGGGGCGACGCATGCGTCGCCCCTACGTGGTTCGCCGAAGCCGACCCGATGCTACGGGCGCAACGGTATCGGCCGATTCTCCTGGTTCTCCGCAATCTGGTCCGTGTCCCACAGCTTGGCGAAATTGTACGCCCGGGGACAGTGGCCGTAGGACTCTTCCACGTTGATGATGATGCCCTGGAGGTGCTTGGCATTGTCGTCAGTCCAGTAGAGTTCAAGCTCTACCTTCTGGCGATCTAGTTCCTCCTTGTTCACGATAGACACGGTGCCGTTCACCCGCACCGTGTCGTTGACGCCGGGGATCATGAACAGCAGCCCAACGTGCGGGTTGGCGTCCATGTTCTGGTAGGACTGGAACAGCCGGTTCCCGGCAACGTCCGGCAGCAGTAGCCTGGTGCCGTCAATAACCTTCACGAATCCGGGTTTCCCGCCCTTGGGGGATGCGTCGCAGTTGCCGTCCGGGTCCGACGACGCCATCACCACGAACGGCGATGCCTGGATGAACTTCTGCACGAAGTCCGACATCTCGCCCTTCACCTTTACCTTCGCCCGTTCGCTCATCTCGCCGAATTGATCGTTGAATCGGCTCCGCTCCTGCTCGATGGTGCAAAGGTCGTCAACAACTGGGGCTGCGGTAGTCATCTTTCATACCCTCCCGGCAATTCATTCAGGTTCTACGCGGTGCCGCACAGAATAACCCATTTCCACTGTACGCGCTACCGCCGCACTATCCTCGCGTGTACTCACGGAACTACCGGACTGCCATCGTCTCCAGCGCCGCCTCGGGCAGGTCGCGGAGGTCGGGCCCGTTGAGCTTGCGGCCCTGCACTCCCATCAGGCGCAGCGGCCCGCCCGCCTTGGTGATGCGGATGCGGTCAAGGACGTCCTGCCAAGGGGCGAGATAGTCGCAGGTGCCGTCGCCATTGGGGTCATCGCCGCCCTCCAGGCTTTCGCCGGAGGGGAGTTGAACGGCGACGACGGCAGCGGGTTCGGCGGCGGGAGCCAGCATCATCACCGGCAGGTCGGTTTCCGAGAGGCCCGTCTGTTCCAACAGGCTATGCACTGTCGATGAGACCCCGTGCATACCGAAGATGACCAGGTGGGCAAAGCTGGCATCGCGCTGCTCAAACTCCGCGCGGAACCGGCGGAAAATTTCGTGGGAACCGGAGGCCCCGGGTTTAACCAGGAAAAGGGCCATCGCGGGGAAATCACCGTCCACAATCGAATTTTCTTTCAGGTCATCACGCCAGCGCAGCAGCTTGTCGTGGTCGTGTTCGTCATAGTGGTGGGACATGATCGACTAACCTCCCTGGTGCGCTTCAATCAGTTTTTGCATATCCAGCTTTTTCATGGGCAACATCGCTTCCAGTACCCGGTTGGCGTTGGGGCCGCTCATCAGCCAGTCGGGGAGATCGGTGGGTATGATCTGCCAGGTGACGCCGTAACGGTCCTTGAGCCATCCGCATTGGATCTCGGTTCCGCCGGCGCTGAGATTGTCCCACAAGTGGTCAATCTCATCCTGAGAATCGCACGAAACCATGAAGGAAATGGCTTCGGTGAACTCAATGGCGGGAATGCCATCGAAGGCTACGAACTGGACGCCGTCTAACTCGAAAGCCACGGTGGAGCTACCGGCCGCCGGGCCTTCCCCAAAGGTATCGCTGGAGACGATCCGGGAGTTTTGGAAGATTGATACGTAGAACTCGGCGGCTTCGCGGGCCGTGCCGTCCAGCCATAGGAACGGGGTGATTTTTTGCACTGCGGCCATGCGGCAACTCCCGCTAACCGGCGGCGTCGAACTGGACGAGGATTCCGTCCGGATCGTACACGTAAAAACTGCTGATCCTGCCCTCGGCGTTGGTCCACACGTCCATAGGGGCGGCCAGCGGAACGCCCTGCGCGGACAGGTTTTCGGCCAGCGCCTTCGGATCCGGCACACTGAACGATATGTGGCTGATGCCCACCTGGTCCAGTTTGATGGGCGTCCCGTCGGGATCTTCACCGGGATGGCTCGTCATGGTGAGGGTAGGCTTTGCGCCGTCGGCGTAGGCGAGGCGGACCTGGCGACGGGTATTGCGATTGTGGGCGTACACGTGGGGCAGGCCGCCGGTGGTGGTGTCCTGGATCACGTCGCTGACGATGGACATGCCGAGGGTGTCGCAATAGAACTTGAGGGAAACGTCAAGGTCTTTGACGCAGATGGCGATATGGGAAACGCCGGATGCGTTCATGGGCATGGTGGGGGCTCCTTTGCCATGGTTCAGCAGGATGACTGTTCGGAGTTTTCGGACAAGTCTTGCATAGGTTTCCCTCGGCTGCCATCGGCATAGCCGATTTGGTAACCTTCCTTGCGGCCTTCCTTGCGGCCTTCCGCGAGCGCTTCCTCGCGGATTCGCTGTCGCCGCCTTTCATTGGCTTCTCTGATCCAGTCTCCGATTGGCATTACTATCTCCTTTACCTGCAATAATGACCAGGCGACGAACCCGGCGGTGACGAAGCTGGCTCCTATCGCCACCAGAATGCTGAGCCCCACTTCGTCTGGCGTGTCAGCGGCTACGCGGTAGCGCAAAGTCAACCATATCAAAGTGGCCGAGCCGCCGGTTCCGCCCAGGAGGGTCATCAATTGGAACCAGCGCCGATCTTTCCGGTTGATTCCCCAGATGGTCTCGCGGTCGGCGCTGCGGTTGTCCTCATTCATTGTACATTCAGGGAACTGGCGGGGGAAATCCCATGCGCCCGAACACTGAAACGCCGGAATGATCAGCCACCGCCCGCGTCGAACTGCACCAGGATGCCGTCAGGATCGTACACGAAGATGCTGGATACCTCGCCGTCGGCGTTGGTGAAGCCGTCCATGGGGCCCGCCAACTCCACACCGGCGGCGATGAGCTCGTCGGCCAGGGCCTTTACGTCGGGCACGCTGAAGGAAATATGGCTGATGCCCACCTGGTCGAGCTTGATGGCCGCGCCGTCGGCGTCGTCCCCGGGATGGCTGGTCATTACCAGCGTGGGTATCGCCCCGTCGCCGTAGGACAGGATGGCCTGACGACGGGTGGCGCGGTCGTGGGCGTACACGTGAGGCAGTCCGCCGGTTGACGTGTCCTGCACGCGGTCAACGGTGACCGTCATGCCCAGGATGTCGCGGTAGAATTTCAGGGATTCGTCCAGGTCGCGGACGCAGACGGCGATATGAGAAACGCCGGAAGAGTTCATTGCCATGGTGTTCCCTCCGTTGGTACATCGTGGCGTGGGTACTGAGAGTTGTGCCCATGCTACTGCCGGCCTACGGTGGTGTCAAAATTGCCTACTCTGCGCCGACCATCTTGCGATCAAAGTCCGCCTCGCCCCACTTTTCGGCGCGCCGCCAGACCAGGGCCAATGCTCCGAAGCCCAGGAACATGGCGGTGACGTCGGTGACGGGAAAGGACCACCAGACTCCCCATACGCCCAAAACCTCCGACAGGACGAAGACCCACAGCAGCAACAGGATAACGCGCTGGGTGACGGTGAGCGCCACCGACGGCCACGCTTTGCCCAGAGCCTGAAACGCGACGGAGCTGACGAACTCCACGCCCACGATGGGCAGCGCCAGCAGAGCAACGCGCAGAGCGTCGGCGGCCTCGGACGGCAGCGCGTTGGCCTCGGCGAACAGGCGGATGATGTGTCCGGAGAGCGGCAGCAGGACGGCGATCATCAACGCGCCGCCAACCGTCGCGCCCAGGCAGCTTTGCCAAATGGCCTGACGGATGCGGGGATAGTTGCGCGCCCCGTAGTTGTAGGCCGCCAGCGGCAGGAACGCCAACGCGACGCCGATGAACGGTGCCAGCGCGAATTCCAGCACCGAATTGATAACCCCGAACAGGGCGATGTAGGCGTCTCCGTCGGCGTACCGGGCCAGGATGTTGTTGATTGCCACAACGACGATGGAACGGGCCGACTCGATGATGAAAATGGGCAACCCCAGGGCGACGATTTCCCGAGCCAGACCGAGGCGCGGTCGCAACGCATCGAACGTGATGCTGAGCGCGCTGCGGCCCGAGAGGTAAAACCACGCGATGTAGAGGACGGCCAGCCCCTGGGCCAGCACGGTGGCGGCGGCGGCCCCGGTGATTCCCCAACCGAACACCAGGATGAACAGGGCGTCCAGAATCACGTTGGCGACGGCCCCGCCGGCCAGAACGATGGTCGCCGACCCCGGCCGACCCTCGGCCATGAACAGGTTATTCGCCGCAATCGCCAGCATGGTGAGGAACCCGCCCGGCAGGATGATTGCCAGGTACTCGCGAGCGTATGGCGCGGTGTCGGGCGATGCGCCCAGCAGCGACGTAAGCTCGTCCAGGCGCAGCAAGCCGGCTGCGGTGATCGCCAGGTATATGGGAGCCAGAATCGCCAGCGACGAGCCGATGACGCGGGATGCCTGCCGGGTGTCCCTCGCCCCCAGGGCCCGGGACACGACCGACATGCCGCCGAGGCCGGGAAGGAGACCAATCGCTACGGCGGCAATCTGCGCCGGGAAAGCGGCGGATAATCCGCTGAGGGCGTCCACCCCGATGACGTTGCCGACGAACGCACGATCAACGATGCTGTACAGGGCCATCACGACGATAGCCAACATCGGGGGCAACGACATTTGCAGAAGCAGGAACCACATGGGCGCGGTGCCCATGGTCTCGGCGCGGAGGGTGCGTGGTCTTGGCTCGGGCATCGTTGTTCAGCGATCCGGCGGGAACGATTTCCCGCCGGCCCTGTTATAGATTATGCGCCATTACCCTCAAACCGTCATGCGTATTCGCGTTGACGGCAGGGCCGGCGTAAGGCAAAATACCCGGCGCGATGAAGTTGCACGAGCATCAAGCGAAAACGATTTTTGCCGAGTACGGTATTCCGATTCCCAACGGGAAGGTGGCGAGTACGCCGGCGGAAGCGGCGGAAGCCATCTCATCATTCGGCGGCAGGGGAGTTGTCAAGGCGCAGGTTCATGCCGGCGGGCGAGGGCTGGCTGGCGGCGTCAAAGTAGTCGGCTCGCCTGAAGAAGGACGGGAATTCGCCGATGGGCTGTTGGGTTCGCGCCTGGTAACGCACCAGACGGATGCAAACGGCGTTCCCGTTGACAGCGTGCTAGTGGAAGAGTTGGCGGATATTGCCACCGAGATGTACGTGGCGTTGACCATGGACCGCAACCACCGCGGGCCGGTGCTGATTGCCAGCGCGGCCGGCGGGATGTCAATCGAAGAAGTGGCCGCTACCAATCCCGACGCCATCATCACGGAAGCGGTGGAACCTACGCTTGGCCTGATGCCGTTCCAGTGCCGGCGGGTCGCGGCCCGGTTGGGAATGTCCGGAGCCACGGCGCGGCAGGGCGCTGATATATTAGCCAAGCTATACCACATATTCACCGACAACGACTGTTCGCTGGTCGAAGTGAACCCCCTGATCGTTACCGGGGATGGCGGCGTAATGGCGCTGGACGCCAAGATGGACGTTGAGGATGACGCGCTTTTCCGGCACGAGGACCTGCGCGAGTTGCGAGACCGCAGCCAGGAAGACCAGCTTGAGGCACGAGCGGCCGACGACGATATTGCATACGTCAGCCTGGACGGGAGTGTAGGATGCCTGGTGAACGGTGCCGGACTCGCCATGGCGACGCTGGACGTGGCCAACGCGGCGGGAGCGGCCCCGGCCAACTTCCTGGACGTGGGCGGCGGAGCCACCGAAGAGAAGGTTGCCACCGCGGTGGGCATCATCCTGTCGGACCCCAAGGTCAGCCAGGTGCTGGTGAACATCTTCGGCGGGATCCTCCGCTGCGACGTGGCGGCCCGAGGGATAGTCATGGCCTATGAGGAGCACCAGGCGACCCAACCCATGGTGGTGCGGATGCTGGGCACCAACCTTGAGGAAGGCAAGGAAATCCTGGCGCAGTCGGGCCTCGACGTAACCTTCACCGATACTTTGACGGAAGCGGCGGCGGCCCTCTCGGCGCGCGCTGGCGCGCAGGGCTGAGCGACAAATGGGCATCTTACTCGACGAGCAATCGCGCATCCTGGTGCAGGGCATCACGGGTCGCGAAGGCAGTTTCCACGCCCGGGCCTGCAAGGCTTACGGTACGCAGGTGGTGGCGGGAGTAACCCCGGGCCGGGGCGGGCAGTTGTTTGATGACGCCGTGCCGGTGTTCGATTCCGTGGGCGAGGCGCTGGACTCGACGCAGGCCAACGTGGCCCTGATATTTGTGCCCCCTCCCTTCGCCGCCGACGCCATCGCCGAGTCGGTGGACGCGGGAGTTCCGCTCATCGCGTGTATCACCGAGGGCATACCGGTGCAGGACATGGTGGGCGTGTACCGCTACGTGCAGGCCAACGGCGTGCGCCTGATCGGCCCCAACTGCCCGGGCATGATCAACCCCGGCGCGCTCTGCAAAGTGGGCATCATGCCGGGGAACATCCACATGCCGGGCCGGGTAGGCGTGGTATCCCGCAGCGGAACGTTGACGTATGAAGCGGTGGGGCAGTTGACGGACCTGGGCATCGGGCAGTCGTCGTGCGTGGGCATCGGCGGAGACCCGATCATCGGCAGCAGCTTTGTGGACATTCTCAAGCTCTACAACAACGACCCGGACACCGACATGGTGGTGTTCATCGGCGAAATCGGCGGGACCATGGAACAGGAAGCGGCCGAATACATCGGCTCGTCGGAGTTCACCAAGCCGATCTGCTCGCTGATTGTGGGCGCAACCGCGCCATCTGGAAAGCGGATGGGACACGCCGGAGCAATCATCACCGGCGAAAGCGCCACCGCGGAGTCAAAAACCCGCGCGCTGGAGGCCGCCGGCGCGGTCATCATCCCGACCCCTGCCGACATCGGCATTACCGCGCAGCAAACGCTTAGAGACGCGGGACTGGCCGGATAGGTTCGACCCCTCAAATGGTTTAGCCATTACGTAGGGGCAGGTTTCAAACCTGCCTCTACACGTTTCGGAACGATTGCCTCTACTGGCTGCGGTTTTGCGTTCCGCCACCCTCGGATGGCCGATTGGGTCTGCCGGGTCCGCCTTGCTGTCGGTCCGGCCTGCCGGACGGCGGCGCGTCTCCCGTAATGACAGTGGTGGTTACCAGCCCCGGATTCGGCGGGATCTCGACTCCATCGGGAATCACGACGCTGAAGTTCACTGGGAAACTGATGACCCCGCGCTCCGTGCGGGCATCCTGACTGACCGACTCCACGGTTGCGTTAAATTTCACCCCCGGCAAAGCTGCCAGGGTTACGGTCGCGGCAGTGCCCACGGGCACCCGGTCAATGTAATTGGTTTCCAGGAGACCCTGGATCACCACATCGGTCGGATCCACCAACTGAATGACGCGAGCATCGACCCTGATGGCGTCATCGGGCTCGATGGTCACCATCCGCACCAATCCGTCAAAGGGAGCGCGAATGACCGTGTCCTCCAGGTCCTCCTGCACATCGGCATAATCGACGAGGGCGTCCGCGACGTTGGCCTCGGCCAGCGCGACTGCCGCAGGATCTGGCCCGGCGGCCAGATCGTCGCGAGTTTCCCGGGCGGTGGCAACGGCCTGAATGCGCGCAGCGACGGCTTGAGTCAGCGCGGCGACGGTGGCGGCGTCCGGCCCTTCCTCAAGGCGGTCCAGGCTATATTGGGCTGACTCAAGGGCGACCTGAGCGGTGTCAACGGCGGTTTCGAGACGCGCCAGTTCGATCTGATCGACTCCCTCTTCCACCTCGGTCAGGTTGCGTTCTGCGGTGTTGAGCCGTTCCTGGGTAACCAGGATGTTGGCTTCCAGTCGGGCCAACTCTTCCTGATCGGGTCCGGCCAGAGCTTCGTTCAAGTCTCGATTCAGAATTGTGAGCGTGGATTCCAATTCGGCGATGTTAGTCTCGATGGCGACACGATCGATCTCCTTCGGGCCGGCTTCGAGTTCGGAGATGTCTCTGATCAAGGAATCGACGGACCGTTGCGCAGCGTCAACGGCGGCCTGGAGGGCATTGAGTTGAACCACGTCGAAATTCTGTCCGTCGGGCAGGTTGTGAAACTCCTCGTTGACGATTTTCACGTAGAAATCATCCAGACGGTCTTGAGCGTTGTCCCGCCGGGTTTCGGCTGCGGCTAGATTTTGGCGGGCCGTAGAAAGCCGGTCCGCATGGTTTTTGTCGAAGTCGCGCAGAGATTCGCGAGCCCGATCAATGCTGATCTCGGTCTTGGAGATGGTGTTCTGAAGCTTGCTGATGGAATCGTCATGGTCAGGCAGGAAATCGGCTACGGCGTCCCGGGCGACTTCCAGCGCGGCGCGAGCCTGGGCGCGGGCGGCCAGGGCGTTGGCGAACTGCTGGCCGTGGGCATCGGCGAAGTCGGTCACCGCCTCCTCGGCGCGGTCAAGGGCGGCGGTGGCGTCAGCAACGCGCTGCACGGCGGCGCTGAGGGCTACGTCGTGCTCTAACTGATAGTCATCAAGAGCGTCCTCGGCCTTTTCCAAAGCCACCTCGGCTTGCGCCAGGGCGTTTTCGGCCTGCGCCAGGGCGTTTTCGGCGCGGGCGCGGATCAACGGGTCGTCGGACTGCAAGCCCAGCACGCTGTCCAGCTTGTCCTGCGTATCCTCCACCTTGAACGTGGCGAGGGCTTCGGCGTGCCGGAGGTTGGTCACAGTATCGGAGTCCAGGGTAGCCAATACGTCGCCGGCGGATACCAGATCGCCGACCGCGACGTTGACGGAGCCGACTTCGCCGGGCAGTTGGAAGGACAAATCGGCCCGGGTGGCGAAGATCAGCTCGCTGCGGACGCGGAAATCACTGACCGTGTAATCGGTTTCCGCCGAAGGGCTGTTGGAGGCACCAGTCGATTCCGGGGCGTTCGCGGTGTCGGCGCTGGCCCCACAACCGATGAACAGCAAAGCCGACACCAAGGCCAGCGCCAGTGGAGCAAACCCGACACGGGAAACCGGGCGCAAAGACGGCAAAACGGTATTCAAGTTCAACATCGTTCCTCGGCGAAACACGGTTGGCGGCCCGTTAGGTACGGCCATTTCAGGAAACGGCGTCCGCTTCGGCAGTAGCGGGTCGGAGGATCAGCCGGCGAACGCGCGAGAATAAATCAGGAACAGCCTGATGGAGGAGCACGTAGGTAACGGGCACTGCGACCAGGGTAAGGAAGGTAGAGCTGATGAGGCCGCCAATCACGACCGTGGCCAGCTCGGATCCTACCAGCCCGCTGGCGTTGCTGAAAGCCAGTGGGAACAGGGCGAGAATGGTGGTGAAGGCGGTCATCAAAATCGGCCGGAGGCGTGTGCGTCCGGCGAGCAGGATGGCGTCGCCTACGGCCAGCCCTTGTTGACGCAACTGCTCGATGAAGATGATCAGCACGATGGCGTTGGTAACGACGATGCCGATGAGGAAGAGGAACCCCATCATTGAAGGCAGGCTCAGCGCTCGCCCCGTTACGGTGAGCGCGATAAACGCGCCCACCACAGCCAAGGGCATACTCAGCACCACGATGAAGGGGTCGCGCAGCGAACCCAGGGTGGCCACCATTACCAGGTACACCAACGCCAAACCGATTGCCATGGCAATATAGACGTTCTGGAACTGCTCCTCAATGTCGCTGGCGAAACCGCCCTGTCGTACCGTTACGCTCGGTGGGAGATTCGCATCGTTGATGACCCGGTCAATGCCGGCGCTGGTGGCCTGGGGATCACGAGCTTCGATTTCACCGGTGATGGTGACGGAACGGTCGCCGTCGTAGTGCGTAACCAAGGCCGGCCCTACCGTCGTCTTGACATCGCTGATTGAGCCCAGGGGTACGGAGCCAAAGGGGCCGGCAATAGGCAGGTTCTGAAGTTCGTCGATTTCATCAACCTGGTTATCTTCGCCGCGCACCACCACGTCGTAGGTATCACCGGACAGGCTGACCTCAGCGGCGTCGTTGCCGTACACCCAGGTGCGAATCTGCCCGGCAACCGCCAGTGAGCTCAAACCGTAACGTCCGGCTTCGGCAGTGTCCACCTCAAAGGTGAGTTCCTCTTTGTTGTCGCTGACGTTGGTTTTCAGATTGACCACACCGTCCAGGGGACTGATGCGCTCAACCAGGGTGTTGGCGGAGCTCTGAACTTCGCTGTAATCGCTGCCGGTCACGGCGATTTCGATGCCGGCCTGAGGAGGACCGGCGGAATCCACAAAGACCTGAATGTCCACGTTTTCCTTGTCGGGCAGAGCCTCGCGGAGTTCGTCGGCGAACTCCGCCGGCACGTCGTCGGATAACGCGAGGAAAAAGCCTGATACGTCAAAGCCGGTTTCGCCGACGTTGGGCCCAAAGTCCTGGCTGGTTGAACCCATGGTGCCCTGATAAGACGTGATGTAGCCCGCCGCCACGTACCGATCCAGCGTCCGCTCGATGTCGCGGACTTCCCGGAACATCGCGGCGGCAGCCGTATTTTCGGGCATGGTTACGTCAATGCGCATCGACTCCGCCTCACCCGACGAGAATAGGGTGATGGGAAGCAGGAAAACCAGCGGAATGCTGGCGGCGACGGCGGCGATGCAACCCAGCACGGTCAAAAGCGGATGATTGAGCGCCCACCTGAGGACCGGCGTGTAGATCCGCTGTAGCCACGTATCTTCCGCCACGGTATCGTCTTCCTCGGCCATGTCCCCTTGGCGCAGCAGCATTGACGCAAGGACCGGCACGGCGGTGAGGGCAATGAAGGTGGAGGCCAGCAGGGATACGCATACGGTCTGGGCAAAGGGCAGGAAAAATTCACCGACGATGCCGGGGATGAACGCCAGAGGCAGGAACACCGCGACAGTGGTTAGCGTGGAGGCCAGGATGGCCGCGCCCACCTCACGAGTTCCCCGAATGGCGGCGGTCAGACCGGGGTTATCTCCCAGGGGAGCGAACCTGTAAGCCGAGGTTTCGGATCCGCTGGTAGGAATGCGTTGGCCGCCGGCCTGGATATGCCGGTAGATGTTTTCCAGTACGACGATGCTGTCATCTACAATGCGGCCCACGGCAATGGCCAGCCCGGCCAGGCTCATGAAATTGAGCGTCCAGTCGAAGACCGCCATGACCAGCACGGTGATCATGATGCTGAGTGGTATGGATATAGCGATGATCAACGTAGGACGCAAGGTATGCAAAATGCCGCGGACTGCCGAAGGGCGCAGTTGCAGCAGGAAGATGAAGATGGCGAAAACGGCAATGGCGAACCCCAATCCGCCCTGCCCCACCACGTTGGCCAGCTGCTCTTCCAGCTCCGGGCCGTCGTTGTAGAGGACATCTACTTGCACATCCGCCGGTAGGTCGAGAGCGTCAATGACGGCAAGGAGTTCCTGGGTGAGCTCAATGGTGTTGCCGTCCGGCAGCCTGAGTACCTGGAGCGACAGGCTGGGCCGCCCGTTGGTGCGGGAAACGGTGTCCGATTCCGGCGTGTCGATCCTGACGGTGGCCACGTCCGAAAGCAGAACGGGGGTTACCGTAGCATCGCCGGCGGGCGGGTTGGCGCCGCTCGGTGTGAGTCTGGTGTAACCCACCGGCAGGTCCCGAATGGAATCCAGATTGGCGTAACCCTGATAGGTACGCAGGCCGATGGACCGCTCGTCGCGGGTCAGTGTGCCGGCGCTGAGGTCTATGGAATTGCCGGCTACGGCGTTGACCACATCCTGGATGGTGAGGTCGTGTTCGTTGGTGCGGGCCGGATCCACGATTACGGAAACGCGCTCCGGCACGCCACCTTCAACCGTCACGTCGTAAACGCCGCTGACTGCCTCCAGTCGCGGGATAATCTCGTCGTCGGTGATGCGTCGCAACGTGGGGATGTCCTGCTGGCCGCTGACGCTGAGGAGCATTACCGGGAAAATGTCTGATGTGAGTCTCAGGACGTAGGGCTCGCCGGCATCATCGGGCAGAACCAGCCCACTGGCCTGGCTTCTGATTTCCTCCTCCGCGTCCTCCACATCGGCGCCGGGGATGAAGTTGGCGGTGACGAGGGACAGATTACCCGTGGATACTGAAGTGATTTTCTCCAGGTCGGGCATACCGACGATAATATCCTCGACCTTCGAGGTCACGTCGGCGGCGACGGTAGTGGGGTCGCCCTGCTGGTACGACGTGACCACGTACACTATGGAAAAACTGATTTCCGGAAACAGCTCCTGACGGAGTTGGTTGTAGGAAAAGACGCCCGCTATCAGGAGCAGAACCATCGCCATGACGGTAACCGACTTGCGGCGCAAGGCTAGTTCAGTCAGGAAAGTCAACGTTGCTCCTGCGGATTGATTTTGAAGAGCGCCGCGATGGGGTTTGAAGGCGCCAGAAAGCGTGTAGGTCTAAATGATACCAGATGTGTCTGTTGAGCCAATTTGAGGTTGAACGACCGGGTTGACGATTTCCGTTGACTGAACCGAGTCGCAGCAGCTTCGGCCACGATAAGCGGACGATGTTAAGTGATTATGAAGATCGGAACTTTTCGCCGGCAAGATGTTGAGTTTGAAAATCCGCGCCGGTGATGTGTACACTGCTCGCCCACGAATCAACGAGGAGCGCGAAATGGATTTTGCCCTGTTTTCCCACATACCCTGGCCTGAGCAATATACCCCCAAGGCGCTGTACTCGGATTTGACCGAGCAGGCGACTGCGGGTGAGGAACTCGGATTCAAGGCGATCTGGCTGGCCGAGCACCACTTCACCCGGTACGGCCTGGGAGCGTCTTCGCTCATCATCGCCAGCAACATCGCCGCCAGGACGGAGCGAATCCGACTGGGTACGGCGGTGCTGATCCCGCCGCTGCATCACCCGGTGCGATTGGCCGAGGACACGGCCACGCTGGACGTGCTGAGCGACGGCAGGCTGGACGTGGGATTTGGCCGGGGCGCAGCGTCGTCGGAGTACGCCAACTTCGGCATCGACCACGGCGAGAGCCAGGCCCGCTACCGGGAAACCATCGAGATGGTGGAGGCGCTGTGGAAGAACCGCGACTACACTTTTGAAGGCGAATATCATACGGTGAAGCACATCAACCTGGTCCCGGCGCCATTGCAGAATCCGCATCCCCCGGTTTACGTGGCGGCGACGCGGAGCGCAGAGTCGCTGGATTTCGTAGCCTCAACGGGCCGCCGGCTCATCGTTGGCGTGGTGCTTAACACGGATGACGCGGTGGACTTGATGCAGCGGTTTTTGCAGCAGTCCAAGCAGGCCGGGCATGACGTCAGCCCCGCCGACGTGCCCTTTTTCCGCTATTTCTACGTCGCTGAAACGGAGGAACAGGCGCACCGCGAGGCTAGGGAGGCGTTGAACTGGACCCTCGACCTGAACACTTGGCGGCGCGAGTTTTCGGTGGGCAGCGAGGTGTACAAGCCGATGGCCGAATACCTGAACCGTCGTACCGAACTCCCGCCCAGCTACGAATACCTGGCGGAAAACCGGGCTTTCATCGGCTCGCCGGACCAGTGCGCCGCCAAAATCCAGGCGTTGCACGACGCGGGTGTACGCTATTTCGGCTGCAACTTCGCCTTCGGCGGGTTGGAGCAGAAGAAGCAGTTGAAGTCGATGGAGCTGTTCGCCAAAGAGGTGATGCCGCGCTTCGCGTGAACCGCGGACGATCCACAGCGATGCTCAGTCAGGCGATGCTCAGTCGTTGCCGTTGCCGCTGGCCGACGGTGAGGGTTCGGGCTGCTGGGCTGGCGCGGACGGCTGCGTGGGCCGGCGGGCGGTGAGGGCGCGGTAGAGGGATATGACAACGCCGGTTCCCACCGCGCAGCCCATGGCCAGGTAGGCCCAGCGCAGGCCGGCGACGAAGGCCGTCGCCACGCCGGGGTTGACGGCTTCCAGCTTGGGCTCCACGCCGTAAGTGGCCATGGTGGAAACGACGATGGTGGTGGACACCGCCACGCTGACTACGTTGGCCGAATTGCGGATGAGTTGGGTCAACGCCGACACTACCCCGTAGCGGCTGCGATCCACCACGCTGATTATGCTGCTGCTGTTGGGAGAGTTGAAAACGGCGTTGCCGGCGCTCTGCATCATCATGGTGGCGATGACGAACCACACTGCCGAGCGTTCTTGGAGTGCGAATGCCAGTACCAGGGCCCCGGCCGCGCTCATGGCCAGGCCGATCACGGTAAGCGCCTGCCAGCCGAACCGGTCGGACAGGCGGCCGCTGGGCGGCCCCAGAATCACCATGCACAGGGCCGCCGGAATCATCATCAACCCCACCTGCTCCGGCGAATAGCCCAGCACGCGCTGCAGGTAGAAGGGCATCAGGAACCGGGCGGCCGATGTGCCGAAGAACGAGAGCCACGCAGACGCTGCGCCGATTCCGAAGACGCGGTTGGCGAACAGGCGCAGATCCAGCATTGGCGATGCCGTTCTCAGCTCCCACCAGATGAAGAACGCCATGCCGATGGCCACAGCGATTCCGCCGACAATGACCGGAGCAGACTGCCACCCCAGGCTATTTCCGTTCCCCACCACCAGCAGCAGCACCAGCAGGATGAGGCCGGACACTCCTGCGCCGGCCCAGTCGAAAGTCGCGCTGTGCGGTCTCCGGTTTTGCCCGGTGACGGGGCCCCGCTCCAGCAGGAACCAGGACAAAGCCAGCACAATGCATCCGGCGGGTACGTTCACAAAGAACACCGATTGCCAGCCCAGGTAGGCGACCAGGAATCCGCCGATGGCGGGCCCGGCGATGGCTCCCATGCCCACCACGCTCAGATGGGTGCCGAGGGCTTTGCCACGCTCTGCATCGGAAAATGCGGCCAGCATCATACCCATGCCGCAGCCCTGTACCATGCCCGCGCCAATGCCTTTGAACACGCGCATGGTGACCAGGATTTCCAGGGATGGTGCGAAAGTGGCGCCCAGGGAGGCAATCACAAAGATGGCGGTGCCTGTGATGTACACCCGGCGACGCCCCACGACATCGCCTAGCCGGCCCATGGGCAGAAGTAAGACGCTGATAACCAGGGCGTAGGCGATCACGACCCACTGGACGGATTCCAGCGTGGCGTCGAAGTGCGACTCGATGCCCGGCAGGGCTATGAGTACGCTGCCGTGGTCAACGACGGAGAAGAAGGTGCCGGCGGCGATGGTCCAGAAGTTCCACCATTTGTAGGCGGGACTGGATACGATGCGTTGAATCAAAGCGACGTGCGTGGGAGTAGTAGCGGCGACGATAATTAGAGCGACGGCCTACTATCATACTCCTAAATCGCGTCTTCCGTGCGACCCGCCGCAGATTGGCTCAGGAGAGGGTTTCCAGGACTCGCGCTATGCGTTCCACTCCTTCCACAACTCGGTCGGCGGGAGACCGCATCAGGGCAATGCGGAAATGGCCTTCCCCGCTTTCGCCAAAGCCGATGCCGGGGGTTACCACCACTCCTTCCCGCTCCACCAACAGCTCCGCCATCGCCGTGGATGACATATCCGCCGAGTAGCGAGGAAACAGGAAAGTGGCCCCTTCGGGCTGCGGACAGTGTACGCCGGGCACCTGGGACAGCCGGCCGGCGCAGCGTACGCGCAGTTCATCGCAGTCCTCCCGCCACGCGGTCAGGTGATCCTGCGGGCCCTGGAGGGCGGCCACCCCGGCCATCTGCACAAAGGGAGAAACGAAACTGGCCGTTTGTTCCTGGATCTTCAGCAGCGGCTCCAGCAGGTTCGACTGGGCCACGATGCAGCCCAAGCGCCAGCCGGACATCGAATAGGCTTTGGTGAAGGTGTAACTGGTCAGGGTTCGTTCCGCCATGCCCTCCAGAGTCCCGATGGTAACGTGCCGGTTGGAATCGTAGAGGAAATACTCGTAGGTCTCATCACAAAGCACCAGCAGGTCCTGCTCCCGGGCCAAGCGCGCCACGGCTGCCAGTTCCTCCTCGGTGTAAACTCGGCCCGTGGGGTTGTTGGGGTTGTTGATGACAATCATCTTGGTGCGCGGTGTGACGCAGTCCCTCAACTGCTCGTAGCTGATGTGGTACTCCTCCTCCTCGCTGAGCGGCACGCCTACGGGCACCCCCTCGGCCATCTCCACCTGCTGGGCGAAGCTGACCCAGGTGGGCTCAAGCACCAGAACTTCATCCCCCGCCTCGATGTAGGCATTGATGGCCTCGTACAGCCCCATCTTGCTGCCGGGAGTAACCAGGATATCGCCGTCTGGATCAATGGCGCGGCCATTGTGGGCTGCCAGTTTTGCGGCCATGGCGTGGCGCAGTTCGGGCAGCCCGCGGGACGAGCTGATGTTGGTATGTCCTGCGTTCAGGGCCGCAATCCCGGCGTCAATGATGTGCTGCGGGGTTACGTGGTGAGGACTTGACTGGCCCAGGTCAATCACGTCGTGACCCTGCCGGGCCAGTTGTCGGGCTTTTTCGCCGGCGGCCAGGGTGGCCGGCGGTTGTACTCGTTGGATGCGCGTCGCGGGAGCTCTGGTCATGGTTCACCCCTTTCCTATTCTGGCAGTGCAGTTTACCAACTATGGGAGTCGTCGCACACGGCCCAGGGCGGCGCAGCAGATCAGCGACAGCGCCAGTCCCAATGCGCCAACGATGGCAATGGCCGCCACCGGCGACGAAGCGTCGGACAACGTTCCGACGCCGAGGCTGGCGACGACGAGAAAGCCGCGATCGAAACTCTGGAGGCTGGTCAACCTGCCACGCAAGCGGTCTGGGGCGAGCGTCTGTATTAGCGTGCCCCGGCTGGTGCGGAAAACGGCCTGGCTGAATGCCATGGCGGCAATGAATATGAAGGCCAGGGCCATCCAGTGCGAAAAAGCGAAGAGGATACAGGTGATTGAACTCACTACCGCTGCGCCCAGCACTACCTTGCCCTTGTCGAAAATGAAGCCGAAGGAGGCCATGAAGAGGGCCGCGAGGAAGCCGCCGATACCGGTTACCGAAAGTAGATAGCCGCCAACATCGGCGCTGCGCTTGAGCACGTCGGTAGTGAAAACGGGCAGCAAGAACCATGTGGGATGGAGGATGATGTTCGGGATGATCGACAGGAGCATCATCTGGAAGATCGCCCGTTCATCGCTCCATATGTAGCGTATGCCTTCCACCATGTCGGCGATGGCGGAGCCACGGGCCCGGGCGTCTCCCCGCTGATAGTACGGCGTCCGCATGGGCAACAGCATCATGACGTTGGCCAGATACAGGCAAGCCTCGATGGTGAAGTTCCAGAAGAAACCCAGGGTGGAGATAAGGATACCACCGATAAACGGGCCGAAGATGCGCGTGCCGGTGATGGTGAGGACGTTGGCGGCCAGGGCGTTGCCCAGCATCTCCCGGGGCACGGTGGCGGCGATTAGGGCTTGGCGCATGGGTTGCGCGATGGAGTGGCAAACTCCCGCCAGGATCACGTAGGCGTAGGCGTGCCACACGGTTACGCGGTCTGACAGCACCAGCAGCGCGAAGCTGAAGGCCAGGCCGCACATGATCAGCTGGAAGGTAATCACCAGCCGGCGGCGGTCGAAACGGTCGCTGAGGACGCCACCCCAGGGACCGACCACCAGGCCGGGCAGGGTGTTGATCCCGCCGACCGTTACGACCAGCAGGCCCGCGATGGCGGAACCCTCGGACAGCTCGCGCACCAGCCAGCCGACGCTGAGCAGCTGTAGCCACTGCGCGCTGTTGGCGAAGAAATTGCCGCACCAGAGCAGACGGTAGTTGCGGTAGCCCAGCCAGGCGTCAAGAGTGTGCAGGCGCGGTATCCGCAAAGCAGTTTCCCTATTGCAGCGCGCGCACGCGGCGCAGGGTGGCGAAGCAGGCCAGGGTCAGGCTGAGGCCCAGCGCCCCGATAGCCAGTATGGCCATTGACGCGGACGTGAAATCGGCGAGCAGGCCCACAAGGATGCTGACGCCGATCAGTGAGGAACGTTCGTAGGCCAGCAGGGCCATGGTGCGCGCACGATACTGGTCGGGGACTATGGTGAGTACCAGGGTGCCGGCGGTGGTGCGGAAGTACGCCTGGAAGAATGACATAACGGCCAGCACGGTGAATGCTGCCCAGAGCCACGAGCATTGTGAAAACAACATGGTGCTGAGGGATCCCAGGATGCAGGTCGCCACCAGAATGCGGCCGCGCCGGAACGGAAATCCCCAGGTGGCGATGCAGAGCGTAGAGATCAAACCTCCGACGCCGGTAATCGCCAGCAGGTAGCCGCCCATGTCGGCATGGGCTTGCAGAACCTCGACCGTGAACAGGGGCAGCAGGAACCACAGGGGATGCAGAATGGTGTTCGGGATCACTGAGATCAGGGCTATCTCGAGGACTTCCTTCTGTTGTTGCCAAAGATGTCGCAAGCCGTCGCGAATGTCGGCTATGGGAGTGATGCGCTGGCGCGGGCCGGCCGTTTCGCCGGATGCGGGTGCCGGGGACGTGTAGGGCGTGCGCATGGGAATCAGCATCAGCACCACGCCCAGGTACAACGCGGCCTCCAAGGCGAAGTTCCAGAAAAATCCGATGCTCGCGATCAGGATGCCGCCAACAAATGGGCCGAAGATGCGAGTGCCGGTGACCGTGAGGGTGTTAATGGCGTAAGCGTTGGTCAGCGCGCCCCGGGGCACGGTGTTGGAGATCATCACCTGCTGTATCGGCTGGGTGACGGCCAGGCAGCATCCGGAAATGAGGACGTAGGCGTAGGCGTGCCAGTACCGGATGTAATCGGTATCCACCAGGAAAGCAAAGCCCAACGCCAGCGCGGCGGCGATGGACTGTACGACGATGGCGAGCTTGCGCCGGTCAAGCCGGTCTCCGAGCACTCCGGTAAGTGGATTGACCACCAGGCCAGGCAGCGTATTGAGGGCACTGGCGGACAGCACGAGCAGGCCGCCCGCGCCCGAATCGGTGGACAACTCCTTCACCAGCCAGCCGATGCTCAGCAACTGGAGCCATTGACCGGTGAAAGCGCAGAAGTTTGCGAACCAAAGGAGCCGGAAATCGCGGTACGCCAACCATGAGTCCAGGGTACGCGCGCGTGGGAGTCGTATGCCGAAAATGAAAGTACCCTCGAACTGGGTGGGCGGATCGGACGATGCCCCTGGCCTCGGTTTTCCGCGAGGAGCCGGGCCGCAACATAGTGCGCCGGCGGCTGAAGGTTGTCAATGCTGGTAAGGGGACACGCCGGGGCCTGTGGTATGATTTCGCAAACTCATCCCACAAGACAAACTGACGCTGAGGTTGTTCTTATGACTATGGTCAGCGCTAGCGCCGCCACCAATGATGTTCAAAGTACCGACCGCGCTCTCATCGCCCATCTTTTGCGGCGGGCCGGGTTCGGCGCGACGCCGTCGGAGTTGGAAAAGTATTCCTCCTGGGGCTACGAGGCTACGGTGGAGTGGCTGCTACACCCTGAAGCACAGCCCGGGCTGGACGAGGACATCATCGAGCGGTACTACATCGACTGGAAGGAGAGCCGCAACATCGAAGGCGCTTTGACCGAAACGGTGTACCGGATGAACGGCAACGCCGCGACTCGGCCCTTACAGGAAAAGGTCGCGCTGTTCTGGCACGGCGTCTTCGCCACCGGGCTGGCTAAAGTGCTGCACGAAAAGACCATGCTGAACCAGATCGACATGTTCCGGGAGTATGGCCTGGGCAGTTTCCTTACGCTGCTGGAGCGGCTGGCCCGCGACCCGGCGATGATCTTCTGGCTGGATAACAACTTCAACCACAAGGACGCCATCAACGAGAACTGGGGCAGGGAGCTACTGGAACTGTTTTCAATGGGCGTCGGGATGGACGGCAAGGAGAACTACACCGAGGACGACGTGCAGGAGGCGGCGCGGGCCTTCACCGGCTGGACGATTGACGACGACAACGTGGCGAGCATCCCCTACGGCAAGACGCCGTGGCTGTTCCACTATGACCCCGACGACCATGACGACGGCATCAAGACTTTCCAGGGGGAAACGGGCAATTTCAACGGCGACGACATCATCGAGATCATCTGCCGACAGCCGTCCACGGCGCGGTTCGTCAGCCGCCACATGTACAACTTCTTCGTGGCGGACGACGTGCAGGTTCCGGCCTGGCAGAACACGCCGCCGGCCGACCCGGACGCCATAGCCGTGCTGGAAGCCGAGTATTTCCGCTCGGGCTACGACATCCGCTCGATGTTGAAGGTGCTGTTCACGTCGGATTTCTTCAAGTCGGAGACGGCGCGGTTCGCTCGTGTCAAGAGTCCTGCCGAGGTGGTGGTCGGCACCCTGCACCTCGTGGGCGACCTGAAATTCCCACGCGCCGGCGTAATGGACACCGCGCTGGAATGCCGGTACATGAACCAGGACCTGCTGAATCCGCCATCGGTGGAGGGCTGGCACACCGGTAAGGAATGGATCGACAGCGGAAGCATGGTGGAACGCATCAACTTCGTTGCGGACGAATTGGGTAACTCCGCCCATCCTGGGGTGCGGGACATCGTGGGCGCGCTGCTGGAACGGGAGTTCGGTTTGGATGCCGGCGGAATCGTGGACGGGTGCCTGGAACTGCTGGGCTGCGTCGCACTGCGGGACGACAACCGGACGGCGCTGGTGGCGCAGGCGGCCGACCTGCTGGAAAACGGGGCCGACCTGGAATCGGTGATACTGAACGCGCTGCGGATGATTGGCTCAACGCGAGAATACCAGTTCGCGTAGCGGAAGGATGTTCCATGACAGTTCCGATCTTTACCCCGCAACAAGTTAAGGGCGCCATACTCCACGGAATGCGTGGCGACCGCCGGCGTTACGAGCTCGAATCCAACGAAGCGATACAAAAGAACGCCACCTACGGCGGCAATCTGGCCCATTACCGGAATGTGGCGCAGAAATGCCTGAGCGAGGGCGACTATCTGCAAGCCGCCGAAAAGTCGTGGGGCGCTTACGCACAGACGGTCAAAGGCATCAGCGCCGCGCACGGGATTGGAGTATCCACTCACGGCAACCTGGTGAGCGTTGCACAGCAGTTGAACTCGTTGGCTGCCAGCGCAGATGCCCCGACAGGTGCCCAACTGCGTCAAGCGTTTCATTTGGCCAACAGCCTGCACCAGCATTTTTACGAGAACCATCTCCTGAACGACGAAGTTGAGCGGTCGGTGGAAGAAGTGATGGCAGCCGTTGATCTGCTGCAATCGCTGTTCGATGGGGACCGTCGGTAGAGGACCGCTGCCCGTGAGCATCAAGTTGGAACTTATACCATCTGCAGCAGCCCGCGTGTTGAGCGACGAGTACTGCGAGCTGATTGAAACGGCCGACCGGTTGGCGAAGGAGCGCTTCGCCGAGCGGGCGGCGAGCTACGATGCGGCGGCAGAGTTCCCCACGGAAAACTACGCCGACCTGCGTGAAGCCGGGCTGCTGACGCTGCGCGTTCCGGCGGAATACGGCGGCCTGGATGCTGACCCCCTCACCTACGCCATGTGCATCCTGGCGGTGGCGCGTGGCTGCGCCTCTACCGGGCTGACCCTGACCATGCACACCAACGTGCTTGGGTCGTTCGTCGGCGGACTGGGGACGCCGGGGCAGCAGAACTGGTACTTTCGCGAGGCGGTTGACCACGGCCAGCTGTTCGCGTCGATTACCAGCGAACCCGGAGCATCGGCGCGAGAACGATTCGTGCTGTCAACCACGTTCACTCCTGTGGCTGGCGGCGGGTACCGGGTGTCCGGCTCCAAACACTTCTGCTCCTTGGCGGACGCGGCGGACTACTTCTTCGTAACCGGCATCCTGGCCGGCAGCGGAGGCGGCCCAGACAGCATCATCTCGGCCATGATCCGCGGCGACATGAGCGGCGTTGAGGTGACCGGGCAGTGGAACGCGGTAGGGATGCGCGCAACGTCGAGCCACACCATTGCCTACAACACCGTTGCCCAGGCACACGCCATCTTCGGGCCGCCCGGGCGGATCCTGAGCGCAGACTGGGGCAGTTTTTCGCTGGGTTACGCGGCAGTGTATCTGGGCATCGCCGAGGCGGCTTACGGGTACATCACGGACTACGTGAACGAGAAGACCTGGACGCCCGAGGGTGAAGCGATCATAAACCACCCTGGGACGCAGAAGGCCATCGGCGAGATGTCAGTGGCGATACAGTCCGGGCGGTTGCTGCTGGTTGATGCCGCCTTAACCGACCGAAATGCCGACGCGACCGCCGCCGTGTTGGCGGTGAACCGGGCCAAGCAGTATTGCGCTGAGGTGGGAGTGTCGGTAACGGATGCCGCGATGCGTTTGGCCGGTGGCGGAGGATTGTTGAAATCGTCGCCGCTGGAGCGGTTGCGGCGGGATGCCCTGTCGGGTCCGGTGATGCCGCCGGCCAATGACCGCTGCCTGGAGACCATCGGCAAGCTGGAGTGCGGACTGCCGGCGGTTACGATTGAGTTGACGTAGGGGGTTGCCCCCTCACCCCAACCCTCTCCCACGGTTGAGAGAGAGTTAGCGTATGAGGTTACGATGACCACGGTTGTTGAATACCCGCTGTCAGTTGCGGGGCTGTACCAGTACCATGATGTGATCGGACTGCTTTCAGGTAGCGGGCCGGGTTTCAGCGGGCCGGTGTCGTTGGCCCTGGGACCTGATGGTCTGCTCTACGTGGGCAGCCGGGCCAACCCCAACCAACCCGAGGGGGTCAGGGTCACCCGATGCACGTTTGACGGCGACTACGTGGGGGAGTTTTCCGATTGGGGCGAAGGGCCGGGACAGTTCATTTGGATCACGGAAATCCGTTTCGGCCCCGACGGGTTGCTGTACCTGTCGGATGAGAATACTCATCGAATCAGCGTGTTCACACCGGAAGGGGAGTTTGTGCGGCGTTGGGGCGAATTCGGCGCGGAGCCTGGGCAGTTGAACCGCCCGTCGGGGATAGCGTTTGCGCCGGATGGGTCGCTGCTGGTAGTGGACTCGTTGAATCATCGGGTGCAGCGATTTAGTGCGGATGGAGAGTTTCTGGCGGGTTGGGGAGAAGAAGGCGAGAGACCCGGGCAGTTTCGGATGCCGTGGGGCGTTGCGGTGGATACTACGGGAGACGTGTATGTAACCGACTGGCGCAACGACCGCGTACAGAAATTCGATGCCGACGGCGCGTATATCACAAAGTTCGATGGGCGGGATGGCGGCGACGGGTTCGCCCGTCCCAACGGGCTGACGGTTGACGGCGACGGGCGAATTTACGTTTGCGACTGGCAGAATGACCGGGTGCAGGCGCTGGACGCCGGCGGCCGAGTGATTGATACGCTCATCGGTCACTCCGGCACGTCCAAGTGGGCGCGGACGTTCCTGGACGCCAACCCCGACATCGAGGCAAAGCTGAATGCCGCAACCCAGAACATCGAACTGAAGCGGCGGTTCTACCGGCCGTCGGCGGTAACGGTCAGCGATGACGGCTTGGTGTTCGTAGCCGACTGCTACCGCCACCGCGTGCAGATTTACCGCAGATTATGACTTCCAACGGTTACGGAGTCCTGATTTTACCAGCACCGGAGGTTGATGATGGCGCGACGAGAAATAAGCCCTGAAGATGCTGAGGCTTTTGGGAAGTCCGTGTACGAGCGTAAAGTGCGTCCGACGCTCGAGGGTGTAGAGGAACCCATTGGACACTTTCTATCGGTTGACCTTGACAGTGAGGAATGGGAACTGGACGAATCACATTTGAAAGCCGCACTGCGCTTGCTGGAGCGGAGGCCAGACGCTGATGTTTTCACCGTTCGCGTCGGTCATCCGGCGGCTGGCGAGTGGACAAACGTTGATTGATGAAGTGCTGAGATGATTAGCGGCACAGTGAGTTTGACAAGATGGCCGATTGTCAATTTGACGATTTTAGATGTCGATGGATGCGAACGGGCTGTAGAAGCGCGGATTGATACGGGATTTAGTGATGATCTGACGTTACCGAGATCTGTAATAGCCCGCTTGAGGCTAACCCGTCTGGATCGCTCCAATTACAGAATCGGTGACAATTCCACAACGACATTCAACACTTACGCAGCAACAATCCGGTGGCAGGACGAATTGCGTCAGATAATAGTGCTGGAATCAGAAGTATCATCAGTACTAGGCGTCGGCCTGCTGTGGGGGAATAACCTGTCGGTGGATTTCAGGCACGGCGGAAATGTTAGTATCACGGAACTTGAGGACGGTTAGGATCGAAAGGAGCAAATTATGACCAGCGTGAACGGCAGCAAGGTAAGCACGCAGCAGGTTGGCACCACCGTGTTGGTGGTGATGATGGAGGTGGACGAGGCGGACGACGCGGTGTTCAACAAGTGGTACAACGAGGAACACCTGCCGGAGCGGATGTCGATACCCGGCTACATCAGCGCGCGGCGGTTCATGCTGGACCCGGAGGACGGGCAAGCCAACAACGTCATGCGCTACCTGTGCATCTGGGAGATGGAGGACGACAGCCCGCTGCAATCCCAATTCTACAAGGACCAAAACGCCAAGCCGACGCCCACCAAGGACGCAGCCGGCGCGGTGGTGAAGAACCGGGCGCGGGGCCTGTACCGTCAGATTTTCCCGGCCGCCGGCGGGTACAGCGACCGGGTGGGCTACACGTACCCGGACGGTACGCGAATCGGGGCTTGATACCCCTCACCCCAACCCCTCTCCCACAAGGGGAGAGGGGCTTTTTCGTCAGATGCGGGTGAGGCGCAACAGGGCGCTGATGTCTTGCTCTTCCTCCAGGCGCCAGAGGCGGGCGAGCAGCTCTTCGGTTTGATCGGGGCTGAGCAGGTCTTCGCACAGACCGCGGAACTTGGCTTCCACCTCGGCGTCGGTCATCGGGTTGCGATGGTGGCCGCGGAAGTGGGATACCTCTGCGCTGTAGGTTTGGCCGTTGCTCATCCGCAGGTCCAGGTTGCACAGCATGGCGTCGGGGAACCGGCGGGCAGCCTCGTCCGACGCTTCGATGCGCGTGCTGCCGATGAGGGTGGCGATGGCGGGGTCGTTGATGTGTTCGTCGGAGAAGTGGGTCTGGTTAAGGGTGTTGTGCTTCAGGGCGATGGCCGTGGCGTAGGGCATGCTGTGGTCGGCTGACTCGCGGGTTCTCGGATTGTACTTTTCCTCGTCGCCGGCCATGATGTCGATAGCCTTCTGGAGGGTGCGGATGTGGACGCCGGCGACGTTGGCTTCGTTGAAGTCGGGTACTTGTTGGCGCGCGGCCAGGGCGGCCTCCACAACGGTCTGGGAGTACAAACCCAGGGCAAAGTGCTTGATGTTGCATTCGTGAACCTTGAACGGCTGACCCTGATCGCCGCCAAAGGGTTCAAGCTGGTATGGCTCCTTGGTGACCGCGTTGAAGAAGCCCAGTTCGCCCTCGAATATGGGTCCCGGGCCGGAGAGTCCCCGCTCGGCCAGGAGGGCGGCGAACACAGCGTTGCGGCTGGCGTTGGCATAGGCGCAACCCTTCCAGTGGGATAGCTCGCCCACGCGGGTTTGCCCCAAGGCCAGGTTGGGCGTGATGCCCAGGTTCAGCGCCTGCTCGGTCTGGGCGATGGAGAGACCCATGGCTCGGGCGGCGCCCAGCGAGCTGGCAATGGCCCCGTTGGTAACGTGGTCGAATCCCAGCGCCCGGATGTTGAAAGCGTCGCCGAAGCGGCAGAACGCTTCGTAGGCGACGGCGGTGGCCGTGATAAAGCGCCGGCCGCCGGCTCCGGCCAGTTCCGCGCCGGCCAGCGTAGCCGCGATGCTGTCGCTGGGATGCCCGGATTCCAGGGTGGTGTAGCCGTCGTTGAAGTCCAGGTAGCGGATCATCACGCCGTTGGCGAAGGTGGCAAGCTCGGGACTGCTGGTAAGACCGTTGCCGATGACGGTCACGGGCCGGCGGTGGCCGGTGACCTCGCCAGCCAGGTCGCGGGCAATCTTGCTTGGCTCCGACGTGTAGCCCCCGATGGCGCAACCGATGGTGTCGATGGTCATGCGCTTCAAGTCGTGGACGGTCTCGGCGGGGATGTCGCCGTAGTGCAGGTTGGCGGAATAGTTGGAGACGTATTCGGCGATGGTGGGCATGGCAGGCACCTCATTGTTGGCTAGCGTGGGGCAGATCAGATTGTAAATCCCAAGGCGGATGCGACGCTTTGTTGTCGTCGGTCCAATGTAATGAAGGCAAGCCCAGGGAATGTACGAGCGGCATAAAGAGCGTTGGCAACGTGCCAGAGATCGGCACCCCGGAGGTAGCCAGCTCTTAGAACAGCGGCAATTTCAGGATTTAGCGGACGAGTGGGGAGTACCCACTCGATGTTGTCAAACGATTCAGGTTCGAGTTCACGCCCTTCACGGGCGAAAACTGCGCTCACTTCAGCTTCAAGCAAGTTTGAGGAAATCAACGGCCTGAAATTTGCAAGACGACGTGACACGGCCTCTGCATTCGGTTCATCGCGGGCGACAGCCACGACCGCTGATGAATCGACATAGGCCGCCACAAAGTCAGAAAGGATAAGCACTCGCTAACCTCGCTCTTTGAGGAAGCGTTCCAGTGCGCCGGGCGGCAGGGTTCCTTTCAGTTTTTGGAATGGAGCTCCACCGTTCTTTGGTGGCCCATCATAGGCCGGCACTAAAATGCCGCGGGCGCGGAGCTCGTCGAACCATTCTTCATCGGTAATGTGCTCGTGTCGGCGCAGTTCTTCGACCGTGAGGTGAGCGTGCGGTCGCGGCTTTTGCTGCTTGGCGGGTTGTTCGTCGGGCATAGTTGCCACCATATCCAAAGTTGAGGGAGCGCATAGTTTGGACTACGCGCCCTTGACGTTCACGATTTGGCGGAAGGTGTGGAGGATTTCCACCAGGCCGGCAGACTGCTCCATCACCAGGTCGATGTCCTTGTAAGCGCCGGGGAGTTCGTCCAGGAACGCTTCGGAGCGGTTGACCTCAATGCCCTCCATGTCCCGGTCGAAATCGTCCATGGTGAAGGCGTTGCGCGCCTTGTTGCGGCTGAGCCGGCGGCCGGCGCCATGAGGCGCGGTGTTGAACGATGCCGCGTTACCCTTGCCGCGCACGACGTAGCTGCGGGTCCCCATGGAGCCGGGGATCAGGCCAAGCTGACCTTCCCGCGCTTCAATGGCACCCTTGCGGGACACCAGGATGTTCTTGCCGAAGTGATGCTCGCGCTGGGTGAAGTTGTGGTGGCACTGGATGGTCTCAACCGGCTCAAAGTCGCCGCAGCGGTACTGGAGGAGCCTGATGATGCGCTCCATCATCTCCTCGCGGTTGAGCAGGGCGAACTCCTGGGACCAATCGAGGTCTTTCATGTAGTCATCGAACTCCGGCGTATCCTCAACCAGGTAGGCGAGGTCGGCGTCGGGCAGGTCGATGTACCACTTCTCCATCAGCGCCTTGGCGATTTTGATGTGGTGGGCAGCGATGCGGTTGCCCACGCCCCGGGAACCGGAGTGCAGGAACGCCCAGGCGTAGCCCTCCTCGTCGAGCACCACCTCGATGAAGTGGTTGCCTGACCCCAGGGAACCCAACTGCTTGCGCCAGTTCTTGTCCAGCTTGTCGTAGAAGTCCAGCCGGTCAAGCTCGGCGGCCTTGGCTTCCAGCTGTTCGATGCGCGGCTTGGCGGTCTTCTTGATGCTGCGGTTGTAGTGGCCGGCCGACAGTGGCACCTGGTGTTCGATGGCCTTGCGGATGTCGGAAAGGTCTTCGGGCAGGCCCTCGCGGGTTAGCGGCGTCTTGACGGCGATCATGCCGCAGCCGATGTCCACGCCGACGGCGGCGGGGATGATGGCGCGGTTGGTTGGTATGACCGACCCTACGGTTGCGCCCATGCCGAAGTGGCAGTCGGGCATGACCGCGACGTGCTTGAAGATAAAGGGCATCCGGGAGAGGTTCTCAATCTGCTGCATCGCCGAGTCCTCAATTTGCTCGGCGGGAAGCCACGACAGGACGTTGGGGCCGATGTTGAGCGGATTCATAGTTTCCTCCTTTGCGGGATGCCCATGCGGGCGCGTCTATCCAGTATAGCAACCGGATGCCCGATTGGAGGGGATTTCGGAGGTGAGCAGTTACGCGACTGGTTGATTTAGTGTTTCAGTTGGCTCGCTCCTTTGGGATTTGGGGTTGATTGGCGAGAGGCAGATTCTTCGCATCGTTGTCAGCATACGGCCGGGGGTACGCAACTATTTCAACGGTCGTTCCGTGGTCGCAGGACGATTTGGTTACATCCCTCCACGCGGGTCCGAAGGGTCCCGGTGATTCCAGTGGGGCATCGATGGTGAGGCGTTAGGTCGTTAAGCAACGGTTGCCACCTGGATCGGTTGCGATTTTAGAACTGACGGGGTTGGCCGTCGATGCGGGGAATCTGCCTCTCTTTTGATCGGGATGGAATCCGCCCCAGGCGGATTTTGCCTAGACAATATTAGGATATACGTTCGGTTAGGTAGTGTCAAGGAGGTCTGAACTTTGATCTTTATGATTGGACGATTTGCCTGATTACGCGGCCCGGTGAAACTCGGTCACCTGGTTGAGGTAGTTCTGGAGCAGGTCGTGGCCCACCAGCGTCATAATGGATTCGGGGTGGAACTGGATGCCCTCGACGGGGAGTTCCTTGTGGCGAACACCCATGATGAGGCCGTTGTCGGTCCAGGCGGTTACTTCAAGGAAGTCCGGCAGGGTGTCGGGATAGATGACGAGGCTGTGATAGCGGATGCCCTCAAAAGGGTTGGGCAGGCCGGCGAAAACGCCCTTGCCGTCGTGGTGGATCATCGATGTCTTGCCGTGGCGGATCTCGCCGGCGCGGTCCACGGTTGCGCCGTAGGCATCGCCGATGCACTGGTGGCCGAGGCAAACGCCGAGGACGGGTAGCTTGGGACCGAAATGCCGGATGACGTCGTTGGATATGCCAGCCTCCCGAGGCGTGCAGGGGCCGGGAGACACCACGATGCCCTCGGGCTGCATCGCCTCAATGTCCTCGATGGTGGTCTTGTCGTTGCGAATCACCTCAACCTCCGCGCCCAGTTCGCAGAGATACTGGTACAGGTTGTAGGTGAAGCTGTCGTAGTTGTCGATTAGCAGCAGCATCAGTACAGCTCCACCAGTTCCAGCCAGTTGCCATCCGGGTCCTGACAGTAGGACGCTTTGCGCACCATTTTGCCGGCATCGTCGTACATTGCGACTGGCGGCGTAGGATAGGAAAGGCCGCGGTTGCGGGTGTTTTCGTAGAAGGCGTCGATGTCTTCAACAAAGAAGGCCAGGTGAGCGGCGCGAACGTCGTTCTTGTCGAAATCGGCGTAGCCGCCTTCGGGGTTCATGTACTGGATAAGTTCCAGCTGGTGGCCGTCGCCCATGTCAAAGAACGCCCCCTTGATATGAGTGTCGGGAAACCCCAGCAGCGTGGTGGGAAACTCGCCGGTGCGTTCGGTGCGCATGGTCAGCGTCAGCCCCAGCACGTCGGAGTAGAAGTCGATGGCGGCCTCCAGGTCTTTGACGATGAAGCCGGTGTGGAAGAAGGATTTGAGCATTTTGGGCCTCCGTTTTGCATGGATGGACAGGATGAACGGGATGATGGATTTGGGGAATTTCACCCTCACCCCAGCCCTCTCCCGTCGAGGGAGAGGGGGTTAGGCGGCACCCTCGGCCATGTCGATGGCGCGCATCATTGCGCCGGACTTGTGGCGGGTCTCCATGTATTCGTCCTCGGCGACACTGTCGGCCACCACGCCGCCGCCGGCCTGCACGTACATGACGCCGTCCTTGAAGATGCCCGTGCGCAGGACGAGGGCGGTATCCATGTTGCCGTTGTAGCTGAAGTAGGCCACCGCGCCGCCGTAGGGCCCGCGGCGTTCCTGCTCAACCTCGGCGATTATCTCCATGGCGCGGATCTTGGGCGCGCCGGACACCGTACCGGCGGGGAAGCAGGCGCGCAGCGCGTCGTAAGGTGTCATGTCGGGGCGCAGCCGGCCTTCCACGTGGGACACCAGGTGCATCACGTGGGAAAACCGTTCCACGTCCATGTACTGCGTCACCTGGACGGTGCCGGGCACGCTGACGCGGCCGATGTCGTTGCGTCCCAGGTCCAGCAGCATGATGTGCTCGGCCTGCTGCTTATCGCTGCCCTTCAGTTCCTCCTCCAGGGCGACATCCTCGGCCGGCGTCTGGCCCCTGGGACGAGTGCCGGCGATGGGGTGGGTATTGACGATGCCGTCGTGGACGGTGGCCACGGTCTCGATGGCCGCGCCGACAATCTGGAAGCCGTTGAGGTCCAGGTAGTACATGTATGGCGAGGGATTGCTGCCGCGCAGGGCGCGATACACCTGGAAGGGATGGGCGTCGGTCTTTCGGCTGAACCGTTGGGAGTTGACCACCTGTATAACGTCGCCGGCGTAGATGTACTCGATGCACTTGTCCACCACCGCCTCGTATTCAGGCACGGTGAAGTTGGATTGCGCCTCACCACCGGACGGCATAGCAGGTTGGGCCAGCAATTCCGGCGGGATTTCCAGCGGACGCGAAAGGCGGTCCACCATGCGCTCGATCTTGGCGACCGCGGCCTCGTAGGCAGCCGCGACTTCATCGGAGTCCGGGTCGCCATTGTCCAGGCGGACGTGGCTGACCACCTTGATGTCGTGGCGCAGGTGGTCAAACACCAGCAACGTGTCGGTGAACATAAACACCGACTCGGGCAGGCCCTGCGGGTCCGATTCCGGCATGGGTACGCGCGGCTCGAAATAATGCACGGCATCGTAGGCCACGTAACCCACGCCGCCACCGTGGAACGGAGGCAGCCCGTCGATTGGTAACGAGCTCTGGGGGATGAGTTGGAAAGAGTCCATCTCCCGCTGCACCAGGGTCAGCGGGTCAACGGAGCCGGATGGCTGGTCTGCGCCGGTGCTGAAAACGTCGTATGGTTCGGTGCCGATGAAGCTGTAGCGGCCGATGCGCTCGCCGCCGGCCACCGACTCCAGCAGGAAGGAGTACGGGGGCCGGGCAACTTTCAGGTAGGCCGACACGGGAGTCTCCAGGTCGGCGTTGATGGTGCGGTAAACTGGGCAGAGGTTGCCTTGCCCGGCCAGGGATCTAACTTGTTCCAGTGTGGGGTAGTATGTGCTCACGGTACGGTGTCCAGTGGTTGTAGTCGGATGGCAAAAGGAAAAGCCCGTCCCTTGAGGGACGAGCCAAATGGCCGCAATGCCACCCTGCGTGCGGTGTTGTTTGGGCGAGTAACGCGGCCCATGCGTTCCGGCCTACTTGGCTCCTTATCAGTCGAAACAGAGTCCTTTCGGCGGACGGCTCCGGGGTCCATTGGGCGTCTGCGCCTGGCGCCGGTTCACAGCAACTCCGGCTCTCTGGGCCTCGCTGGACGCTTACTATTCCCCTTCACAGCGGTTGAGTATTCGGATTTGTGGGAAAGTATAGGTTGGCGGCTCTTCAGGTGTCAACGACGAGAGCGCCGGAATCGTACTGCCTAGCGCAGGCAGCAAGCAGCTCGGCAGGTCAATATGCCGAAGCACCAGTTCAGGCAGAAGCACACCCTGGGCCGGTCGGTTTCATGCTCATCTTCATCCTCGTCGTGGTCGCCGAAAAAGTTTTCCCTGCCCTCCTTGATGAAAAAGGGAATCAGGATCAACGAGGCAACCGGGTCGGCCCACCACCACGACAACAGCACGTTGAACCCCAGCCCGACCAATACGGCCAGGTCCTGCAGGTCGCAGAAAAGGCTTTCAATCGCTTCCGCCCGCAGCGACCGCGACTGCATGCGCGCGGCGATACGCATCTTGGCCACGTACAGCGCGCTCATCACCACCGCGCTCGCCACCGCTATCCCGACGCCGATCAAACTGGGCCGAGGTTCGGGAAGTAATCCGAAAAGGCTGGCTCCGGAATGAACGGCCACATACGCTGCCAGAACGAAGAAGGTCAGGCCCACCAGCTTTTGCGCCTTTCCTTCGGCGTCATCGTCCTCCAGCCCGTCCCGTTCCTTTGCCAGCCGCCATACCAGGACGCCGCCGGCAAAAAGCTCAATGACGCTATCCGCCCCGAAAGCCAGGAGCACCACGCTTCCGGCCTGCGCTCCTGCCCAGAAGGCAACCAAAGCTTCAGCCAGGTTCCACACCAGGCCCACCGACACCAGGATTAGAGCGGTTCTGCGCAGGGTATGAGGTTCCGGCATCAGATCTGGTTACTCCTTAATTATCCCGTATCGGCCCGATTGTCCTTGTGAGTCCATAACGTCCGATGCCTGCACCGATTTTTCGTTGAAGGTTCGATGAATTTTCACGGCGTCAGCAGTATCTTGCCCGTCGTTTCGCGGCCCTCCAACCTGCGGTGAGCCTCCGCGGCCTCCGACAGCGGCAGGTTCAGGCTGACGTTGAGCTTGATTTCGCCCGACTGCACCCAATTGAGACACTCCGTTGCGCGTTGCAACAATTCGTCCCGCGTCGCCGTGTAATCGCCAAGAGTGGGGCGAGTCAGGAAGAGCGATCCGTTGCGCAACGCTCCGGAGTCCACCATGCCCACCGGCCCGCCGGCCTGTCCATAGAGGCACATACAGCCGCGCCGACCCAGGATACGCAGGCCCTTCTCGAACGTAGTCGCGCCCACCGCGTCGTAGATAATCTTGACCCCTTCGCCGTCGGTCATGCGGCGGATCTCCTCCTCGAAATCCTGCTGCGTGTACAGGATCACGTCGTCCGCGCCGGCGTTGCTGGCCAGCGCTGCTTTCTCATCGGTGGATACCGTGGTGTACACGTGCAGGCCCAGACGCTTGAGCATTTGGATCAGCAGCAGGCCCATGCCGCCAGCGCCGGCGTGAACCAGGGCGCGCTGTCCGGCCCGCAAGGGGATGATGTCGTTGACGAGGAAATGCGCCGTCATGCACTGGAGCAGGGTCGCCGCGCCGGTCTCAAAGTCCATCTCGTCAGGTATGCGCACCAGCAGCCACGCGGGAATGGCCTGTTGTTCGGCGTATGACCCCGTGTGCATGGCGTATGCCACCCGGTCGCCGACCGATACCTCGGTTACGCCCTTACCTATGGCGGTGACGACGCCGGATGCCTCGCGCCCCGGTGTCCAGGGAAATGCGGCCGGCGGGTTGGTTCCCTTGCGGCTGGACACGTCAGTGTAGTTGACGCCGATGTTGCGGATGGCAACGACAGCCTCGCCGGGAGCCGGCGTAGGTTCCGGCATATCTTCGTACTTGAGGACGTCGGGGCTGCCGACTTCGTAGGCGCGGATGCCTTTCATGGTGCTTTGCCTCCAGGTTTCTGGATTCCCGCGAAAGCGGGAATGACAGTAGGGGTTGGGATGGCGGGATTGCCGCGCTTCGCTCGCAATGACACGCGCAGCGCGTTAGCCGCCCAGGACGGACGCCATGCCGGTTACGTTCTCGATTTCGGCGATGCCTCGGAAGCTGGCGATGGCCTCGTCGATATGGTCGGCCGGCAGGATGTAGCGGGTGCAGTAGAGGAACTTGGCCTCCAATTCCTCTGGGTCGAGGGGCATAGCCGGCGTTCCGCGCGGGTGATCGATGCGGTGGCGCAGCACCTGCCCGTCCGCCAGCGTGACCGATAACTCGCACGGGTTGGAAGCCAGCGGTGATGCGGACAGCGTCGCCTCCACGGAGATACGCTCCATCACCGCCCGAACTCCCTCGTCCCGAACGGCGGGGTCGGAGAAGTAATTGATGAGCGGTTGGCCGTGGCACAGGGTGGCAGCCGCGATGAATCCAATCGAAGTGCGGGCCTGCCAGCCGTCCTCTGGCAGGTGATGGGACAGACTCCGCAACGTTTCGGGAGTTACGCCGACATGGGCGGAGCCGATCTCGCTGGGATCAAAACGGTGGAGTTGCAGCAGTCCCAGGGCCGCGTCGATGACGCTGTGGCCGGCGGGATGGCAGGGGTATAGCCGGATGGTCACCCCCGGATCGAGCAAATGCCACTGCCGACCCAAATCGGCAAGAGCATCGGGTAGTATGGAATCAACGACCGGGGAAGCCTCCAGCGCTTCGGCTGCCGTGATGGCCGCCAACACCCCGTGCATTGCGGCGTGTCCGGCACTGATCGCAGCGGCGCCCGCGCCCCGGTAGGCGACGCCGGAGTCGGCGGCGGACGCGGCGAGCCCGGCGGCGTTGGCTATTGTGGACTCGTCCGGCGCAAACAACATGGCTGAGGCGGTGGCGGCTCCGATGGCTCCGGCGGCGTTGGCGACTTGCGGGGCCGACGACAAGCGGGCTACGGTTTCACAACCAACGGCAAAAGCGGCCAGGACCGAGTTTCCCGGATAGCCGTGCATTTCGCCCAGGGCCATTACCGCGGGAAACACGGCGGCGGTGGGATTTACTTGCCCCACGCTCGCCGCAGTAGAGTCGAAGAGGTTATCGTCGTAATCCAGCAGGCGGATCAGCGTACCGTTCACCAGCGCGGCATATACCGGGGAAGTGCGCTGTCCCATGCCGATGATGGTGCTGCGGCCGTTGCCGCCCATGGCACGCAGCCCGCGCGCCATGGCAATGCCGTCGGGGTGAGCGGCGCCGGCTAACGCGGCGGCGGCGGCGTTGAGCATCATGTCGCGGCAGATGTCGGCAACGGGCGCGGGCAGGTTGTCGGGATTAGCGGCAATGCTTGCGGCGAACCGGGCAATCCGACTGGTGAAATCGGGTTTTGGCGTAGTCATGGCAGCGTAAGCATAGCGAGGGGCGAGGGTTGGCGCAACGCGGCGGACCCGCGGCGGGCGGATCCTTCGACAAGCTCAGGATGAGCGCGAGGTGGGAGTGCGGGATAGCGGCGATTTTGGCGAAATCCCGCTCGTTTCCGCTCAATTCCCTTCATTTGAGTAGGGAGTTGGGGCGGGATGTGGTGGTGAATGAGGGCGTATTGAGCGGGTTCTGGGGGCGATACTGACGGCTTTGGCGGGCATTTGGGAGAGTTTGGGGGAGTGGCGATTGGGATGGCTCGTGATTGTCAGAATCAGGATTTACGGGCCCCGTATCAATTGCGGGGTGACGTTATTTCAGGATTAGCAGGATTGGGGTGATTGGATGGTTAAATTGTAAGGATGGATGGAGAGTACCGGCAAGGGGCAAGTGTCATCAGGCCCGATTGAGCCGATGGAAAGTAGGTACGCATGAGGGCAGGCCGGCCGCTGAGTGTATAATGCCGAACGAGATTTATGGGGGGCCGGCGGCGGCCCAAGTTTAGACTGCAATGTCCGCAGCCAGTCCGCAACCACCATCACGGCAACAGGCCCGATATGACCTGTTAGCCGTTAACCTTATCCTGGCCTTGATCTCGGCGCTCTTGATGGCGGCGGTTGGGAGTAACGTGAAGGTGGTGCAGCTACTGGAAAAGTCCGAAATCGCCGGAGTTGAGGTGAATTTGGCGGTGGGGGCAGCCGTCAATCCCGGCGTTCTGGTCGCCGCCGTGACCATCTTCTTCGCCATTTCCGCTGCGATTTGTTGCACTTGGCATAACCGTTTGGGAGAGGGCAGCACAACCGCAAGGTTGGTAAGTTTTCTGAGTTGGGCCTCAACTTGCTTCTCGCTGGTGTTTTTCATGGCAACGCTCATCTTGGCGCCGCTCAGCCTGGCCGCTCAGGTCGGAATCTAACTGTTGCACCTTGCGCAGCCGTGGCAGTTTTGCCAAACTGCGGCCAAACAGCGCGTTCGTGGACGTACCGATTCGGAGGGAACTATGACGACCAACGGCAACACTACCTCGGTGGAAACGCGCGTTTACGACGTCGCGATTGTGGGCGGCGGCATCATTGGCCTGTCCACCGCCATGCAGTTGCTGGAACGGTCGCCCGACCTTGGCGTGGCGGTGATCGAAAAAGAGGACCAACTGGCCCAGCACCAGACCGGACACAACAGCGGCGTCATACACTCTGGCATCTACTACCGTCCCGGTTCGTGGAAAGCCCGTTTCTGCGTGGGCGGTAAGGACCGCCTGATCCGGTTCTGCGACGAGAACGAGATCGAGTACGACCCCTGCGGCAAGGTGATCGTCGCCACGCACGAGAGCGAGTTGGGCCGCCTGCAAGACCTGTACGAGCGCGGCGTCGCCAACGGCGTACCCGACTTGGAAATAGTTGAACCGGAGCGGCTAGCCGAAATTGAACCTCATACCAAAGGCGTCCGCGCGCTATGGGCGCCCCACACCGGCATTGTAGATTACGTGCGCGTTGCCAACGCCTATGCCGGCAAATTCCAGTCCGCCGGAGGCGATATTTTCACGGGCGCGGTAGTGCGGCGAGCGAACCAGACGGCCGGCGGCACGGCGCTGGAAACCGAACGCGGCGCGCTGCAAGCCAAGCACGTCATCAACTGCGGCGGCTTGTACGCCGACAAGCTGGCGCGGATGATGGGTGAGGAAACCGACGTGCGCATCATCCCGTTCCGTGGCGAGTACTACAAGCTGGCGGAATCGAGCCACGATCTGGTGAAGGGGCTGATCTATCCGGTGCCGGATCCTCGGTTCCCGTTCCTGGGAGTTCACTACACGCGCAATATCCACGGTTACGTTGAGGCCGGCCCCAACGCGGTGCTGGCGTGGGCGCGGGAAGGCTACCGGAAGGGCAACATCAGTCTGGGAGAGACGGCCGGCTCGCTCACGTTCCCCGGTTTCTGGAAGATGACGGCGAAGCACTGGCGCACCGGAATGAAGGAGATGCACCGCTCCTACAGCAAATCGGTGTTCGTGGGCGACCTCCAGAAACTGATACCGGAAATCCAGTCCAGCGACCTGGAACCCGGCGGCAGCGGGGTACGCGCTCAGGCGGTATCGTCATCGGGCGCGATACTGGACGACTTTCACATCCTGCGGGGACAGAAGGCCCTGCACGTGCTCAACGCGCCTTCGCCGGGAGCAACGTCATCGCTGGCGATTGGCGAATACCTGTCCGATATGGCGGTGGAGGATTTCGGGCTGCCCAAGGCGTAATCTGCCATGGTGTATAGTGTACCCGGACGCGCCAGGGATACTGGATAAGCGCGTCGCGGGATAACTGTGGAAGATACGGCCATAGACTTGGGATGCTGGCACATCACTGCCGACGCAGCGCGGGAATACCTGGATGCGGTGGGCGACGACCTGCCGGTTTACCATGACGCGGGCATCGCGCCGCCACTGATGCTGACGGCGCGGGTGGTGGGCCTGCTGCTGGACCGTTTGTCTCTGCCGGACGGCGCAATCCACAGCCTCCAGGATGTTGAAACCCTCGGCGCTCCGCGTATCGGAATAACCGCTGCAACCACCGCGCGGGTTGACCCGCCCCGTGAAAGAGGCGGCTTGCGGTTCCTCACCGTAAATTACAACATAACCGATGCCGACTCCGGCGCCGATTTGCAACGTGGCCGCACCACGGTCCTGCTGCCTCCACCCGCAGACGAACCAGATGGCGAGGATTCCGATGGTTGACACGGGAACCGTAACGGCCGGCCATGCGACAGTGGGGGACGAATTGCCGGCAGTCCGTCGCGCAATCTCACGAGACGGTATAAATGCGTACCGTAACGCCTCCGGGGACAACAATCGCATACACTACGACGACGAATTCGCAGCGGCCACTCGATTCGGCGGTGTAATCGCTCATGGAATGTTGACCCTCGCGCTGGTGTCGGAAATGATGACGAAAGCATACGGAGCCGATTGGCTGACCTCCGGCAGTTTTCGGGTAAGGTTCCGCGGCGCGGCGTATCCCGGCGACACTATCGAGGCGAACGGCGTCGTAGTCAAAGCCGAATCCGGGGAAACCGGCGCGACAGTTACCTGTAACATTGAAGTCCGTAACGCCGATAATGGAGACCGGATCATCACCGGCACGGCCAGCCTGCTGGTCGGAACGCAGGGTAAGGGGCAACTCGATAATGAGCAGTAATGGGAATATCGCGCGGGTGCGCGTCGCATTGGACGCGATGGGCGGAGATTACGGCCCGGATGTCACCGTGCCCGGCGCGTTGGCGGCGGTGGCGGCGCATCCCCAACTGCACGTTACTCTGGTGGGCGACCAGGATGCGGTGGGCGCCGAATTGTCCAGACGCGGCGCGGATATCCATGCTCTGCCCCTTGCCATTGTGCCGTCCGAAGGCAAAATTGATGATGACGAACATCCCATTTCCGCCTTGCGCCGGAAGCCCCGCTCGTCCATCGTCACGGCGATGAAGTTGTTGCGCGCCGGCGAAACAGACATGGTGGTGTCGGTAGGCTCAACCGGCGCGTCCATGGCCACGGCTACGATAACCCTGGGACTGCTTGAGGGTCTGGAACGCCCGTGCATCGGCGGTAATTTTCTGGGGTTGGCGCCCAACACCACTGTCGTTGACCTGGGCAGCAATGTCGATGCGCGACCCTCGTTGCTGCTGAGCTTCGCCGCGCTGGGCGTGGTGTTCGCCCGGCGTCGGTTGCAGATTGAAGACCCCCGCGTGGCGTTGCTGAGTGTTGGAGAAGAGGCGGCCAAGGGAAACCGCCAGGTACAGGAAAGCCATTCGCTATTTCTGGACAGCCACCTCAACTTTGTGGGCAACGTAGAGGGGATGGACTTTTTCACCGACAAAGCGGATGTCATAGTTTGCGATGGTTTCATCGGCAACATATTGATCAAATTCGCCGAGGGGTTGGGTTCCGCGCTGGCACCCTACCTGCAACGTCAGCTGGCCGAGTTCTTGCCGGAAGCCCAACTCAAACAGATTGCCGGGGCGTTGTGGACCAATATGAACCTCCCCCGTACGATGGGTGGGCCGCTGTTCGGCGTGGACGGCTTGGTGATGGTTGGGCACGGCTCATCGACTGCTGAAGGCATCGCCGGTGCGATCAACACCGGCCTGCTTTGCCGCAGCATAGACCTGGTGGAAGGATTCAGGGAAGAGCTATCCGAGTTGCGTCATACGGGCGTGCTTGAAGCGTGAAGGAATAGGTGCGTCCATGTACACGATTGACTTGAGCGGGCAGGTTGCGTTGGTGACGGGCTCGTCCCGTGGAATCGGCGCGGCAATTGCCAAGGAGTTGGCCGCTGCCGGAGCGTCGGTCGGTATCAACTACCGGACCAACGCAAACGCCGCCGACCGGGTGATCGATGAAATCAGGGCCGCCGGGGGCGAGGCTTTGCGCGTGCCCGGCGATGTATCGGACGAAAACGCAGCCGAGGCTGTGGTCAAGACAACTGCGGATCGCCTCGGCCGGCTGGACATCCTGGTGAACAACGCCGGTATTACCCGCGACCGGCTTGTGATGCGTATGAACGCCGAGGATTGGGATGAGGTGCTGACGGTCAACCTCCGCGGCACGTTCCTGCCCACGCGGTTCGCCATTCCCTTGATGGTGCGTCAACGCTACGGAAGGATTGTCAACATTTCGTCGGTGGTCGGGTTGTCCGGCAACCCGGGCCAGGCCAACTACGCGGCGTCCAAGGCCGGGCAGATCGGGATGGCCAAGGCCATCGCTCGCGAGGTGGCCAGCCGTAACATCACCGTCAACGCCGTAGCTCCCGGATTCATAGAAGTTGACGGCGGGGGTGGCATGACCGGCGAGCTGAATGAAGAACAACGAAACCAGGTGCTGTCCCGCGTGCCGGCCGGCCGCTTCGGATCTGCCGCAGATGTGGCGTCGGCCGTGCTATACCTGGTCAGCCCCGCCGCCAGCTACATCACCGGGCAGACCTTGACCATAGACGGCGGCATGACGGCGTAAAAATCCCTCTCCCACAAGGGAGAGGGCTGGAGTGAGGGGGACGTTTTCCGTTGAGCGCCTTTGCAGAGAGGGATGTTGAGATGAGAGCTACCAAAAAATTCCGCCAGTTGTTGAACGAACCTGGCATCATCACGGCGCCCGGGGCCTATGACTGCTTGACCGCCGCCATCATCGAGCGGACGGGCTTCCCCGCCGTGTACATGACCGGCGCCGGAACGTCCGTCGCGCGCATCGGCTATCCTGACCTGGCCCTGGCCACGGCGACGGAAATGCTGGCCAACGCGGCTTATATCGCCGGCGCGGTGGAAATTCCCGTCATCGCCGACGCCGATACGGGATACGGCGGCACGATGAACGTGCGGCGCACCATCCGGGATTACGAGCGCACCGGCGTGGCCGCCGTCCACATCGAGGACCAGCAGTTCCCCAAGCGTTGCGGCCACCTGGAAGACAAGCGGGTGGTTCCGATTGACGAGATGGTCCAGAAAATCCGCGCCGCCGTGGACGCGCGCACCGACGACGACTTCACCATCATCGTGCGCACCGACGCATTGGCCGTGACCGGATGGGACGACACCATGCGTCGATGTGACGCCTTCACCGAGGCCGGCGCCGATGCCCTGTTCGTGGAGGCTATCCGCTCGGCGGAGGAAGCGGCCGAGGTAGTAGCGCGCACCAGCGTCCCTCTGCTCTACAACTTCGTGGAAACCGGCAAGTCCCCGCTGCTCAACGTGTCGGAACTGGAACGACTGGGCTTCAAAATGGTCATTTTCCCCGGCAGCGCGTTCATGTCGGTGGCATACACGGTGGGCAAGGTGATGGAGGAACTCAAGGCCAAGGGCACCACCGAGCGCTTGGTCGATCAAATGACGCCGCTGACCGACGCGTTCGAGCTGATGGGGCTCACGGAGATGCTCGACCGCGACGCCGGATACGCGGAGACGGCTAACGCGGCCGACTGATGGCGCAGGATGAATTTGTCAGCAGGCTGTTAGATGAAGCGCGGCAATGGGAGGCCGACGGCATAATCAACGCTGAGCAGGCCGAGGCGATACGGAACCGGTACGCCTCGGATTCCCCGGAAGACGGCGGCAGCGCCATCGGCAACCGCGTGGTCACGGTCATCGCCATCATGGGCGCGGCGCTGATCGGCCTGGGCATCATCGCTTTCATCGCCGCCAACTGGACGGAAATACCCAAGCTGGCGAAACTGGCGATGATGGTGGTGGGGACGCCGGCTATCTACATTATCGGCTGGTTCGTCGGATACCGGTTCGGTTATCCGCGCATCGGCACGGCGATTTTGCTGCTCGGCGCCATCGCTTTCGGCGCGTCCATTCACCTGGTGGCCCAAACCTACCACGTGGAAGTGAACCATCCGACATTGGTGCCCATGTGGTTCCTGGGCGTAATTCCTCTGGCTTACATCACCCGTTCGAGAGTGCTCTTCGGCTTGTCCATCATTCTGTTTCTGGCGGCCGCCGGGTTCCGGACGCAAGAGTGGGTCCATGATTTGGAGGATGTGGTGCTCAGCCTTTTGGTGCCGAGCTTCCTCATCTTGGGGGCCTTTTTGTTCGCAGCAGGTCGAGCCCACGCCCGTTTCGACGCCATCGAACGCTTCGCATGGTTGCTCGAAATCGCCGGCCTGCTGGTGGTGTCGGCCGCGATTTACATTTTTGGGTTCAACGAAGCCTGGGAAGAAATTGATCGTAGCGAATACATAGTATCGGACGCTTCGGTGGAGTATTGGCTCGTCGTCGCGATTCTCGGGCTTGCCGGCGCTGGTTTGATCGGCGTATCGGTTTGGCGGAGATCGAGATCAGGGTCCAATTTGTCCTGGTGGGAATCCGGGGCTTTCGCGGCGATGGGATTGATCGCGGGCGCGATGTGGCTGGGGCTGGCCTTCGGCGGCGAGTGGCTCTGGTGGGTGTTCAACTTGGTGATGCTGGCCGGCGTGCTGGCAATGATCGCGGCGGGTTATCGCTGGAACCGGGCGTATCTGATTAATCTCGCGGTGCCCATCTTTGCGATAACGCTGTTCACCCGCTACTTTGAGTTCGGGTTGGGCCTGCTGGGGCAGTCGGTGGCGTTCATCGTGGCCGGCGTCATCCTGCTGGCCGGCGGGTTCGGCATGGAGTACCTGCGCCGGCGGCTGGTGCGACGCATACGGGAATCCGAGGCCGCATCATGAGCCGCCGGATGACCATACTGCTGTTCGCAGTGGTGGCCGCCCAGGTGATTGGCCTGGTGGTGTTCGCTACCGTGCGGCAGGTCGCGTTGACCCAAGGCCGGGAAGTGATCCTGCAAACCGTCCCTGTTGACCCGCGCTCGCTATTGCAGGGTGACTATGCCATCCTGGACTATGAGATTGCCGAGCTTCCTTACAATTGGGACAGTGTTGAAATCGGCGACACCGTTGACGTCGTGCTCAGACCCGGCCCGGAAGTATGGCACGCCGATTACTATCTGCTTTTGAGCAGGGAGGATGGCGCATCGTACATCAGGGGTCCAGTCCACACATTGCCTCGCGACGGCGACCTGTCTGGAGAGGTTTTCATTCGAGGCCGCGTCAATGATCGCCGTCGCCTCGATTTCGGTATTGGCACGTTCTTTGTTCCCGAGGGAACGGGGCATATAGTTGAGAATGCGCGGGATGTAAAGGTCGTGGTATCCCTGAGCGCCTCCGGCAACGCGGTAATCAAGCAGGTGCTGGTTGACGGCCGGCCCTTTGATCCTGAGATCGAACGATTGAGGTGAACCGAAATGCCCAACGTAGTCCTGGTAGTCGATATGGTGCGCGGGTTCCTGGAGCCGGGGCACAACCTCTATTGCGGCGACGACTCCCGCAGCATCATCGAGCCGGTGCGGACGATGCTGCAACGCGAGTCAGAATCGGGGTCAACAATCCTGTTCATCTCCGATCACCACCTGCCCGACGACCTGGAGTTCCAGATGTTCCCGGTGCATTGCGTCATCGGCACCGAGGAACCGGAGGTCATACCCGAACTGTCTGAGTGGGTGACCGACTCCAACGTGGTGCCCAAGAACCGCTACAGCGGGTTTTTCAACACCGACCTGGAGGAACGGCTCGCCGCCCTCAATCCCGACAAGGTGATCATCTGCGGCGTCTGCACCGACATCTGCGTGATGCACACCACCTCCGACGCCCGCAACCGCGACTACACTGTGGAGATACCGGAGGAGTGCGTGGCGTCGTTCGACGGAGAAGCCCACCGCTGGGCGCTGGGCCACATCAGTAAGATCTTGGGCGCGCAGGTGGTATAGCCGGCTGGCTTAATATCCAGAAAGGCCGACCGACCGAGGCCATGCAGTATGCCATGTTGACCCAGGCGTGCGGGGAGTGACGGTGAACCGTTCAGGCGGTCGCGCCCAGCAACCGACAGGGGCGCCAGTACCGGCTCCAATGATCGGCGTCAACCTGGACGTGGCCGGCGCGTACCATCTTGCACACCGATTGGTCAAACTTCGCTGTGGGGAATGATGCAGCTTGCCGGATTACTATGCCCTCCCGCTCCGGCCCCAACGCGGACTTTTCCGTCATCAGGCGAGTGGCAAGCCGGCGCAGTTCCGACGCGGTTTTCACGTCCCCGCGGTAAAGGACAGGTACGGTTGGCATATCCAGTTCGCGCGCGTAATGGGTTACTGAGTCCCAGCTGAGCCAGCAGTCCCCAAGGAGCGCCGCGAACAGGTAGTAGGTTCGGTTTTCCGGCACCGGATCATAGGCGATGGTATGGAGGCCGTAGATATCTTCACCGTAAAAGTGAAGCTCGGGATAGTCGGACGTTTTCCAGGCGTGGTGCTTTCGTACCATACCCAGCCACCCGTGCCGACCCGCGCCGGTCACGGAACGCGCGTAGGCTTGACCGCGATGCAGCAGCACGTTGGAACCGTCCACCTTTTCGGTGATGACGATTTCGCTCCCGACGAAGTTGCGGACGCCGGCCGTGTACCCGCTGTCCGCAATGGCGGGACTCAGCGAGCAGTAGGGCGTGCGCGGGTACTTGGCTACCGCAATTGTATCGCCGGTTTGTGTCATATTAGCCGGCCCCGATGATAACCGCGCATATCGCGGTGATAACAGAAGCGACTGCTACTATCGTTGGGACTATCCACTGGACGTTGTCCAACAGCCAGTTTCGCCACGCCGGGCGTTGCAAGCGGTCGCGATAATCCAGTCCCTTTTCGGTTATCACGTAACGCTCCGGTTCTACCTCTAGGAGATAACCTTCGGCAGCCATGACGCGCATTTGGAGGGTAATCTGTTCATCTCCAGGAGGCGGTCTGTTGATCGCTCCGGGAGTACATTGCTGAAGGAGATTTAGGTGCAACGTTTTATAACGTCTGTCCCGTTCTTTGCGGGTGCGTCGATCCAATGGCGCCGGCGTGAGAATGGTCATTATTAGTTCCTATGGGGAACTATTTGGCGGACAGGCGGTTGAACCGATGTCCCGGCGCGGGGTACAGGTCTCCGCGCTTCATCACGACGCTTTGACCCGGCAGGGCCTTGGCTTCCAGCCCAAGGTAAACGGCAGAGGAACCTGGTGGAGTGAACTCGACGCGGAAGTCGTGCCCATCTTCACCCACCGAGGGGAGGTGTCGCAACGTACATATTTCGTCCCCCATGTAGATGCCCTCGGCCAGCGCCTCCGTCCAGTCCGTATGTTCAGGACGGAGCGTAACCTTCTCAGCAGCTTTCGCTCCGTTGCTGCGGCCTCGGTAAGAAGCCACGGTTTTGGCATTCTCTGACCGCCTGAACTCGACTCGATATTCATGCTCGCCGGTCTCGGCACGTTGGTAAGTGAAAACTGCTACCGCATGGCCCGATTTAATCCGGCGTCCCAGCTCGTTGCCCAAGGCGCTGGTGATGGCATCGCGCATTTCATCCGTCAATCTAATGATTGGCATTTTGCACCTCCTAACGGTCGTTGGGCTTTGATAGCAATTCTATCTCAAACCACCGCTTCGCCGCCGCCCAACCCGCTTCGGCCTCACCACGCCGCCGCCGCGCTGCATCCCGCCGCCTACGAACCTCTTCGACAATCGCGGTCTGCATCGCATTGTCCAATTCAGGGAATGGGATACTCATAAGGTCATCGCCGTTCAACCGGAATCGGCTCGGTGTTGCGCCGCGACTTCGTAGATACATCATCTCGCGGTACATAGCCGTTCTCAATAGCCAGAGCACCGCTTCCGGTTGGTAATTCCGGTTACAGCGCAGAACCAAAAATTCGCCTGAAGCTACCGTGCGCCTTGACAACTTCGGGCAGAGGACGAATTTCGCATTGAGGATGGTCGGGCCTAACCTGGCGATGAGAATATCGTTCTCCTGAACCTCAAATAGAGCGCCCGTAATATCGCTGCCGTCCTCTGTTCGGACCTTCTCTATTTCCCAGGGCTGGTTGGGCAGGTCGTCAATGCGGATCCAGTCAAATCGCTCTTCCGGCGCATCCTTCGATGGTGAGAATTTGCTCCCAATTAAAGAACCTGCAACGCTGACTGTACTACCAAACGGGAAATTCTTTTCGATCTGCCAACTTTGGTAGCGAACAGGGTTGATGGCATCGGTAAGGTCTTTGGTTTGCAGGGCAAAAGTGCTCCGTGGGCTAGATGGGCGGGTTACGCCGACAGTTTGGATAACGAAATTATCCATCCCTGCTAACAGCGCGTCGGCCTCTGCCAGTTTCGCATTACGTTCCGCACGCGCTGCGTCCATTGCATCGACCAAAGCATCCTGTACCGTCAGCGACGGCAGGGGCATTCGGAGACTGCGGATTGCGCCGTAGTCAAGCGCGGCTCGCGTTCCGCCCGACACGTAGCGGTTGGATAGCTCCAATCCGGCGGGGCAGTTCAGCCATTCGCTGAGAAACTCGGGCCGGCAGCGTTTCAGGTTCACTCGCAGTCGGGCGATGTGCTGGTTGATGTTGGCCGGCAAATGCTCTTGGCAAACTACCGCCGCCGAACCGACACGTCCGGTAATGGTCATCAGCACGTCGCCGGCGTCCAATTGCGAGCGTTCCAGCAAGCCGTTGTGAACATCGGACGTGACGTACTTCAAATCCCGGTCAATAATCTCGCCATCAGCAACGTTCAGGATACGGAAAAAGCGCACGCCGTCATGGTCATCGGCGTAAAGCGATTCGTCGTTGCGGCTGGGAGTCGCGCCGCCGGCGATTGATTCAAGCAAACTACCCAACGTTGGCGTGGAAATCGGCGCGGCGTCCAGCCGAGCGTTGAGCAGTGTGTAGCGCGGATGGTTGAACCAGGTATCCAGCCGCCCTTTGGCGTCGCCCCACTTCAGCGCAAATGCGGTGGCAGCGGGGCCTACACGAAAAAAGGTGTCGGGTCTCGGTTAAACTCTTCCCACTGGCCGACCAGGCCGGTGCCGGGAATTACCTCCCGCCGGCGTTCGCTCCACTCGCCGATACTGCCGCCGGCCCGGCTCCATTCGTAAGTGACGCGGTAGTCGAACAGGTCGCAGCGATGACGCTCTACCTTGCTGACTTCGGCGGTTTCGTGCTCAACCGACACCTCAAAGGTCTTGCGCCCGGTGGCGTCATAGCCGATATTGTCGGCCAGGGCCATGAAGATGGCCGCATCGTCGGGCACAGTCTCGCCGTCGGACAGCCTACGCAGAAATACGATGCTGGCTTTGACACCGGCGTCGTAGTGGCTGAACGCGAACTGGGGCAGGCTGACCACCGCCAGAAGTTGAAAGTGATTGAGCAGCCAGTGGCGAACTCCCTGCAACGACGAGTTGGTCAGGATGCCGTCGGGCAGGACCACGGCGGCTTTGCCCGTTCCAGGCTTGAGGAACGTGTGAATCCGCTCCAGGAACGCGATTTCCGTCTTGACGCTGGCGCGTTTCGCTTTCGGGTCGGGGTACCTCTTGCCTAGGTAGCCCATCAACTCAAACTGTTCCAGGTAGCCGTCGCCTTTTTCGGTGCGGCGGATCGTCGCGCCGAAGGGCGGGTTGGTCAAGATGAGGTCGAAGCGGCCGGCGGACAGGCTGGCGTTCTTGTCGTGGATGTTGTCCGGGAAGTCCAGGGCGTCGTGGCCCACGACGTTGGTGTGCCCGTCGTCGTGGATAATCATGTTCATCTTGGCGACGCGGGCCAATTCTTCGTTGATTTCCAGGCCGTACAGATTGTTCTGCGCAAAGTCGTGCCAGTATTGAAAATGCTGAACGCTGCCGGCAGAATGCCGTTCGTCGGCCTCGCGCCGCACGTGGTCCAATGCGTAGAGCAGGAACCCGCCGGATCCGCAGGCCGGATCCAGCACCAAGTCGGTGCGCCTGGGGTCCAGTACTTCCACGCAGAAGGCGATGAGTTCTCGGGGCGTGAAATACTGACCGAAGTCGCCCTTGAAGAAGCTGCCCATGAATTCCTCAAAGGCGACGCCCTTGGTGTCCAGCTCCGTGCGGTCCAGCGAGATTCCCTCCAGGTGTTCCACGCACTGCGCCAGGATGGGCGGCTCCACTGCGATGCGGTCAGTGAACACGTCGGGTTCCAGCCGCTGCTCCTTGTCGTACAGCGCGTTGACCCGGCCGGCCAACTGCTCGGCGGTTTCGCCATCGCGTCGCTGGAAAGCGTAGGGGTCTCCGTCCGGGCGGTCCAAATCCTTTTCGTCCCGGTGCTTGATGAACACCCAGCTTGGAAAACTCGCCAAAGGCGGCGATGGGACTGCGCCGTCCACCCTCCCACAGTGTTTGATGGCACTTGCGGATGGCGGCGCGCAGTTCCTCCCGAGGCACGGCGGCCAGGTCTTTGCCGCGCTCGTTCTTGTAGAAGCGCCACTCGGGCGGACTGCCGTAGCCCACCGGGATGTCGGCCAGGTGGTTGCGCTCCCGCTCGCCGGGCGGATACTTGTCGAAACGCAGCAGGCGGCGGGTCGTGCCGGCAACCGCGCCGCAGTACAGCGCGCCCAGGCTGGCCCGGTTGCCGCAAGCCTGTTCAATGGCCTGGGCAAAGGCGGCGTCGGACAGGTCGGCGCGCTTGCACTCGATGACGAAGAACGGCATCTTCATCGCCCCGTCGGAGTAAATTACCAGGTCGGCATAGTCGTTGGGCGTGCGCCGCGGCACGTTGACCTCAAAGCCAATCAGCGCCGGGTCGTACTCGTACTTGTAAATCAACTCCGCCCACAGCTCGGCGCGCACCTTCTCCTCCGGGTCGCTCCACCGCTCGGAGTGGTCAACGGCGACGTAGCGAATTCGCTCGTTGCGGCCCTCGCCGGTGATTTCGGCGTGGCCGTCGGCCAGGGCGCGGGCGAGGAACGTTTGGGACGAGGCATCGGTCATGTCAAATTCCTGGAACGGCAGTGCTTTCGCCGATTCTACCACCCTGTCCCTGCTTACCTCGTGTGTTATTATCCGCCCATTGTCGCCGCCACGCATCCGCCAGAGGCGGACCTGCGGCCGGAGGTCGCTCATGCTGTACCAGCGCTACCGTTACTCCCAGTGGGATGGCACCCAGCAGATTTTCGACATCGACGCCAGCGATTTGATGGACGCACTGTCGGATGATCTGCTTCAGCACGGCGACCTGTCCCGAGCGTTGCGCGACCTGTTCCGCAACGGTATGCAGAACCGCGACGGCAACCAGATGCCCAACCTGCGGCAACTCATGGAACAGCTCAAGCAGCAGCGCCGTCAGCAGTTGCAGCAGAGCAACCTGGACTCGGTGGTGGACGACCTCAAGGAACGGCTGGACAACATCTTGCGTACCGAGCGAGAGGGCATCCAGCGCCGGCTCGATGATGCGGCGGCCCAGCCCGAACCCGAAGACATGGAGGGCAAGGAACAGCAGCGGGCGCTGAACCGCCTATTGCAGGAACGCGCCCAGCGCAACCTGGACAAGCTGGACGACCTGCCCAACAGCATCGGCGGCCAGATTCAGGAACTCATGGAATACGATTTCATGGACCCCGATGCCCAGCAGCAGTTCCAGGAATTGCTGGACATGCTCAAAAGCCAGATGGCGCAGAACGTCTCCGATCAGATGCGCGAACAGATGCAGAACATGACGCCGGAGCAGATGGAGGCCATGCGCGAAATGATGCGCGACCTCAACCAGATGCTCCGCGACCGCATGGAGGGCCGCGACCCCGGCTTTGAACAATTCATGCAGAAGTGGGGGCCGATGTTCGGCGACGACCCGCCCCAAAGCCTGGACGAGCTGATGGAGCGCATCCAGCAGCAGATGGCGCAGATGCAGTCGCTCATGGACAGCCTCTCGCCCGAAGCGCGCCGCGAACTGGAAGACGCCATGCAGTCGGCCATGGACCCGCGCCTCATGGACGAAATGGCCGAGTTTGCCGCCCTGATGCAGTCGCTGATGCCGCCCGATGATCTGGCCCGCCAGTATCCGTTCCTCGGCGACGACAGCATGACGCTGGAGCAGGCCATGGAGGCGATGCAGCAGATGCAATCGCTGGACCAGTTGGAGCAGTCGTTGCAGCAGGCCATGCGCACCGGCAACCTGGACGACGTTGACCCGGAGCAGTTGGCGGAACTTCTGGGCGAGGAAGCCCGCCGCGCCTGGGAGGAAATGGATCGCCTGCGCCAGATGCTCAAGGACGCCGGCTATATCACCGGCGACGATGACCTGTCGCTAACCGCCCGTGGCATCCGCCGCATCGGGCAGAAAGCCATGCGCGAGGTTTTCCAGCACCTCAAGAAGGACCGCATCGGCAACCACGACCTGGACACCCGCGGCGCCGGTGGCGACCTGCTGGGCGATACCAAGACCTACGAGTTCGGCGACCCGCTGCAACTGGACCTGCAAACCACCGTCAAGAACGCCATCGTGCGCGGCGGCCCGCAGGTTCCGGTGCAGTTGCGCCCCGACGACTTCGAGATCTACCGCAACGAGCACATGACGCGAGCGGCCACCATCGTCCTGCTCGACCAGAGCCGTTCCATGGGGCTGTTCAACAACTGGGCCGCCGCCAAAAAGGTCACGCTGGCTTTGTTCGCCCTGATCCGTCAGCAATATCCCCGGGACACCCTGCACGTGGTGGGCTTCTCCGACTACGCCCGCGAGTTGGAAGAAGAGGACCTGGCCGGGCTGACTTGGAACAACTGGGTGTCCGGCACCAACCTGCACCACGCGCTGATGTTGTCACGCAAGCTGCTGTCGCGTGAAAAGGGTGGCACCCGCCAAATCCTGGTCATCACCGACGGCGAACCCACGGCGCACCTGGAGGGAGACCAGGCGTACTTCGCCTACCCGCCCAGCTACCGCACCGAGTTGGAAACGTTGAAAGAGGTGCGGCGATGCACGCAAGAGGGCATCGTCATCAACACCTTCATGCTGGAAAACAGCTACCAACTGGTCAACTTCGTGGACCGGATGACGCGCATCAACCGGGGCCGGGCCTTCTATAGCAGCAGCGAAAACCTCGGCGAATACGTGCTGGTGGACTACATCAACAACCGCCGCAAGCGGGTTGCCGGCTGACCATCGTGCTCGCTCGCTTGCCTAAAATCGGGCGTATGATTGGTTAAGCATTGACGCCACAGAAGGTTTTTCCTATGGACACCAACACCATTGCGATAGTCGTCGCCATTGTCGGCGTAGGGGTAATGTTGTTTGGCATTGCGGTAACCCTGCTGATAGTTCTACTCCGGGGCTTCTTCCGTCTGGGCCAGTTGTTACAGCGGATAGACAGTCAGGATGAAAATATCAAGGAAATGCGTGATGACATACGGCAAATGCGTGACGATATGCGGCAGATGCGTGATGACATCGGCAATTTGACCGCTGAGGTAAATCAGACTAACCAAACGCTTGTCGCCATTGCCAACCATCGCCACGACCAGGACGGCAACATCATTTTCACCTTGCCGGTTCAGCCGGGTGGATGAATGTCTGTCTAACCCTGTTACGCAATTCGCAACAATTTGCCGAAATCGGTTAACGGCGTATTCCCGGAACCGCCATCCCATGCTAGAATAACTAGCACGAAATAATACGCCGCTTTTAAGGCAGTCCGGCGAGGCTGGCAAAGCACGCGCGTAAATCGGGCCGGGAGAGTCGAATCCTGCGCCCGTTGTTTTAGCGCAACCCTGCCGCCGGAACCTGCTACGGCGAGACAGGGTTTTTCCATAGCCACCGCAGAGAACATAGCAGCCGCGCCCAACACGGTACTAACCGACGAGTCCACCCTGCCGGGCCGCCGTGTCATGGACGCCGACGAAATCCGGCGCGCTGTGACCCGGATGTTCCACGAGATCCTGGAGCGCAACCACGGCGCCAACGGTTTGCTGTTGGCCGGCATCCGAACCCGCGGCGTGCCTCTGGCGGAGCGACTTGCCGGGCATATCGGGCAGGCCGAAAACGTAACCGTTCCGGTCGGTCGGCTGGACATCAACCTCTACCGCGACGACCTGTCCGAGCGGCCTCGGATGCGGATACGCCCCACCACGATGCCCGTTGACGTGGCCGGCAAGACGGTGGTGCTGGTGGACGACGTGCTCTACACGGGCCGCACCGTGCGCGCCGCCATGGACGCCATCAGCGACCTGGGGCGCCCTCTCCGTATCCAGGTGGCGGCGCTGGTTGACCGGGGGCACCGGGAGTTGCCCATCCGCGCCGATTTCGTGGGCAAAAACATACCCACGCGCCAGATGGAACTGGTCCGCGTGCGGTTCAACGAGAGCGACGGAATCGACGACGTGTGCATCCTGGAACGGGGGACGGCCTGATGGTAGCCACCGTCTCGAATGACGCCGAGGTGTTCCAGGGAACCGCGGTTCCGGTTCCCGGCCTGCGCCGGCACGTCCTCGACCTCGACGACTTCACCGCCGAGGAGATCACGGCGACGCTGGACAACGCGGCCGCGATGCGCGCGGTGCTGGAACGGGATGTCAAGAAAGTCCCGGCCCTCCGCGGCCGCGTGATCATGACCCTGTTCTACGAAGCCAGCACACGGACGCGCATTTCCTTTGAAGAGGCCGGCAAGATCCTCAGCGCCGACGTTATCAACATGACCGCGTCGGCCAGCAGCATCGAAAAAGGCGAATCGCTGCTGAACACCGGATTAACCTTGCAGGCCATGGGCGTGGATGTGATTGTGGTGCGGCATCCCCACGCCGGCGCGCCCCACTTCCTGGCTCGCAACCTCAGCACCGTCGCCGTGATCAACGCCGGCGACGGTGCCCACGCGCACCCGACCCAGGGTCTGCTGGACCTGTACACCGCCCGCGAGCACCTGGGCGGCCTGGCCGGGCGTAAGGTGGTGATTGTCGGCGACGTTTTACACAGCCGGGTAGCCCGCTCCGCCGTATGGGGATTCGCGAAAGCCGGAGCGCAGGTAATTTTGTCCGGCCCACCCACGTTAATGCCCGACCCGCTCGCGCCAGGCGGTTGGGGAGCCGCTGGCAATAATGGCGTAGCCAACCCATTAGCCAACGTCAGCGTCGAGTCCAACCTGGACGTAGCCATCAAGGGCGCGGACCTGGTGATGGCGTTGCGGTTGCAGTCGGAACGCCAGCAGCGCGGCTTTTTCCCCAGCCTGCGCGAGTACATCCGTCGCTGGCAGGTGAACGAAGCGCGGATGGCGCGGGCGAATCACGACGCCCTCTTGATGCACCCCGGCCCAATGAACGAGGGCATCGAGGTCAGCAGCGGCGTGGCCCACGGCGACCGTTCGCTGATTGAAGAACAGGTCACCAACGGCGTGGCCATTCGCATGGCGCTGCTGTACCAACTGGCCGGCGCAGTGGCGGTTGAGAACTGAGCGATGGTATTGCCGCAGCAACAACCCATCCTGATTACCGGCGGGCGGGTGATTGACCCAGCCAACGGTAGGGACGGCGCGTTCGACGTGCTGATCGCCGACGGAGCAATCCAGGCGGTTGACCGTTCGATATCCGCCGACTCCCTGGACGGAGCAGCGCGCGTAATTCATGCTAACGGCCTGGTGGTGTGTCCCGGTTTCATCGACATCCACACCCATCTGCGCGAGCCGGGTTTCGAGTACAAGGAGACCATCGCCACCGGCGCGGCGGCGGCGGCGCGCGGCGGTTTCACCACCATCTGCGCCATGCCCAACACCGACCCGGCTATCGACAACGCCGCCGTGGTGGATTACATAGCGAACCGCGCCGCCAGTGTCTCGGCCCGGGTGCGCGTGTTCGGCTGCGTTACCAAGGGACGGAAAGGCCGTGAACTGGCAGACATGGAAGAGCTGATCTCCGCCGGCGTAGTGGCCTTCAGCGACGACGGCGACCCGGTGTACGATGCCGGCCTGATGCGGCTGGCGCTCACCTACAGCCGCGACCTCGGCGTGCCCATCAGCAACCACTGCGAAGACCACGAACTTTGCCCCGGCGGTGTGATGGCCGAGGGCTGGGTCAGCAGCCGCCTGGGTCTCACCGGCATTCCGGCGGTGGCCGAAGAAGCCATGGTCGCCCGCGACATCTCCCTGGCGGAACTGACCGGCGGGCGGTTGCACGTGGCCCATCTCAGCTCGGCCGGCAGCGTCGCGCTGGTGCGCCAGGCCAAAGAACGCGGTATCTCCGTTACCGCTGAGGTGTGCCCGCATCACCTGCTGTTAACCGAAGCGTGGGCCCTGGGCGGCAAGGGCGATCCGAACGTCGCCGCCGGCCCGATGGCCTACGACACTTACACTAAGGTGTACCCGCCCCTGCGTACCGAGGCGGACGTTGCGGCTTGCGTGACGGGGTTGGCCGACGGGACCATCGATTGCGTCGCCACCGACCACGCCCCCCACGAACGGGTCAGCAAGGAGTGTACCTACCACGAAGCAGCTTTCGGCATCAGCGTGCTGGAAACGGCGTTGGGTACGCTGATGTCTGCGGTACACAACGGCGATGTCAGCCTGACCACGATGATTGAGCGATTGACCACCGGGCCGGCTAGAGTGCTGGGCAATGGGCTTGCACAGTATGCCTCCCTTACGCCGGGCGCTCCGGCGGACATAACGGTATTTGACCCCGAGGCGGCCTGGACGGTGGACGTAAATCAGTTCGCGTCCATGGGACGCAATACCCCGTTGGACGGTGTGGAGTTGCGCGGACGGGTCGCCGCGACGATGGTGGGCGGCCATGTGGTGTTCGAGGAACCTGCACTATTGAACAAAGGAGACGCGGCGTGAGCGGCGTGATACATCTGGTCCTTGAGGACGGCTCGGTATTCACCGGCGAGTCCTTCGGCGCACAACGGGACGGCTGGGGCGAGGTGGTGTTCAACACCACCATGACCGGCTACCAGGAAGTTCTGACCGATCCGTCCTACGCCGGGCAGATGGTTGCGTTGACCTACCCGTTGGTGGGCAACTACGGCATCAACCGCTCCGATTTCGAGTCGCGGCGCATCCAGGCCGCCGCCCTCATCGTTCGTCAGCACTGCGACCTGCCTAGCCACAGCAGCAGCAACATGACCCTGGATGCGTTCCTCAAGGAGTACGACATCCCCGGCATCAGCGGCATCGACACCCGCGCGCTGACTCGCCGCCTGCGCACGCGCGGCGTGATGATGGGACTGATCACATCCGACCGCCCGGACGCGGCCCAGCACAAGTTGAGTGAACTGCCCCGCTACGACAACCTGGACCTGGTCAGCACGGTCACCACGCCGGATGGCTACGCCTGGGACGGCTCGGAACACGCCGGCTATCCGAACACGCCGCCGCCGGAGGGGATGCGTCGCATCCTGGTCACCGACGTTGGCCTGAAGTACAACATCCTGCGCCTGTTGCAAAGCCGGGGCTGCGAGGTCATCGCGGTTCCGGCCACAACGCCGGCCGACGTGATGCTGGCTATGCAGCCATCAGGCTTGCTCTTGTCTCCTGGCCCCGGCGACCCGGAACTTCTGGGCAATATCGTCGAGAACGTGCGGGGGTTGATTGGCCGCGTGCCAATCATGGGCATCTGCCTGGGCCACCAGTTGGCCGCTCGTGCTTTGGGCGCGCGCACCTACAAGCTCAAGTTCGGGCACCGGGGCGGCAACCACCCGGTCAAGGATCTGGAATCCGGCCGGGTCCACATAACCGCGCAGAACCACGGCTACGCAGTGGATGCCGACAACCTGCCTCCCGGTTTGGAGGTATCCCAGATCAACCTGAACGACAATACCGTAGAAGGGCTGCGCCATCGCGAGCTGCCCCTGTTCACCATCCAGTACCATTCCGAAGCATCCCCCGGGCCCAAGGACAACGAGTACCTGTTCGACCGTTTCCTGGCCATGGTTGACGACGCGCAGCCTGCGGCCCGGCAGCGGTAATCGCCCGCACGACACAGCTAAGGACACTCCATTGAGCGATCTCCCCCAACAACCCCGCAAAGTCCTGGTCATCGGCTCCGGCCCCATCGTCATCGGCCAGGCCGCTGAGTTCGATTACGCCGGTACCCAGGCTTGCAAAGCCCTGCGAGAAGAGGGCGTGTCTGTCGTCCTGGTCAACTCCAACCCGGCCACCATCATGACCGACCGGGACATCGCGGATCGCGTCTATATCGAGCCGCTCACCGTTCCGGTGCTGGAACGCATCATCGCCTCCGAGCGTCCCGACGGCATCTTGCCCACGCTCGGCGGCCAGACCGGCCTCAACCTTGCCGTGGCTCTGGCGGACGCCGGCGTTCTGGACCGCTACCAGGTAAGCTTGCTGGGTACTCCGTTGGAGACGATCCGCAAAGCGGAGGACCGGGACTACTTCCGGCAATTCCTGCTGGACATCGGCGAACCCATGCCGCCCAACCGGACGGTATCCACCATGGCCGAGGCCCAGGACTACCGCAACGAGGTCGGCCTGCCGCTGGTGGTGCGTCCGGCGTACACCCTGGGCGGAACCGGCGGCGGCATCGCCGAGACCGACGAGGAATTCGCTACTATCGTGGAGAGCGGACTGTCGGCCAGCCCCATCAGCCAGGTGCTGCTGGAACGCTCGTTGGTGGGCTGGAAAGAGGTGGAGTACGAGGTAATCCGCGACGGTGCCGACAACTGCATCACCGTATGCAACATGGAAAACCTGGACCCCATGGGCGCGCACACCGGAGACAGCATCGTCGTCGCCCCCAGCCAGACGCTGACGGACAAGGAGTACCAGATGCTCCGCACCGCCAGCCTCAACATCATCCGGGGTCTCGGCATTGAGGGTGGCTGCAACATCCAGATGGCGCTGCGTCCCCATCCCGACGCAATGAAGAACCGGCCGGGCGACTGGGAAGCCGAATCCGAGTACTACATCATCGAGGTCAACCCCCGCGTCAGTCGCTCGTCCGCCCTGGCCAGTAAGGCCACCGGGTACCCCATCGCCCGCGTCTCGGCGAAAATCGCGGTGGGCCGCCGCCTCGACGAGATCGCCAACGCTGTGACCGACAGCACCGTTGCAGCCTTTGAGCCCGCGCTGGACTACTGTGTCGTCAAGATACCGCGCTGGCCGTTCGACAAGTTCCCCAACGGCGACCGCCACGTCACCACGCAGATGAAGGCCACCGGCGAGGTCATGGCCATCGACCGCAGTTTCGAGTCCGCCCTGCAGAAAGCCACCCGGGCATTGGAGCAGTCCAACTCGTCCCTGCTGTGGGAAGCGGCGGAATGGCGGGACCTTGCGGCCAGCCACGGACGCCAGCAGTTGCTCGACGCGCTGCCGCTCCACCCCAACGATCTGCGCCTGTGGGCGCTTACCACCGCCCTGCGCCGGGGCATCACCCGCGATGAGTTGGTGGCGCACACCAGCATCGACCCCTGGTTCGTCGCAGCGTTGGAACGCATCGTTGACCAGGAACGCCGCCTGCTGGGCAATCCTTTGACGCCGGCCACGTTGCTGGCCTCCAAGCGGCTGGGAGTCCCCGACCTGGACATCTCCACGCTGTCCGGCCTGCTCCCGGAGCAGGTGCGGCAGATGCGCCGGCAGCACAACATCAAGCCCGTGTTTAAGATGGTGGACACCTGCGCCGCCGAGTTCGAGGCGGCCACGCCCTACTACTACAGCGCCTACGACGCCGAAAACGAAGCGCCGCCACTGGAAGGGCCGAAAGCCGTCGTCATCGGCAGCGGCCCCATCCGCATCGGCCAGGGCATCGAGTTCGACTATTGCAGCGTACACGCGGCGTGGGCGCTGTCCCAGGCCGGCGTTTCCAGCATCATGGTGAACTCCAACCCCGAAACGGTTTCCACCGATTTCGACACCAGCGACCGCCTGTACTTTGAGCCGCTGGACGAGGAAGCCGTCCGCGACATCATCGACAACGAGACCATCGACGACAACCCGCCGCCCAGCCTGGTCCAGTTCGGCGGGCAGACGGCCATCAATCTCTCGCAGTCCCTGGCCGCCGCCGGCCTGCCTATCCTGGGTTCCAGCGCCGAGGCCATTGACATCGCCAGCGACCGGCAGAAGTTCGAGCGGTTCCTGGTGGACCTGGACATCCCCCAACCTCCCGGCGCAACCGTTCACTCCGTTGACCAGGCCCTGCGCGTGGCCCAGCGCATCGGGTATCCGGTGGTCGTGCGGCCCAGCTACGTGCTCGGCGGGCGCGCCATGGAAATCGTGCGCAACGCCACCGAACTCATCCGCTACTTGACCATCGCCACCGAGGTCACCCCGGAGCGCGAAGTCCTCGTTGACCACTATATGGAAGGCCGAGAGTGCGAAGTGGACGCCATCTGCGACGGCGAGCGCGTCCTGATCCCCGGCATCATGGAGCACGTGGAACGCGCCGGCGTCCACAGCGGCGACTCCATGGCCATCTACCCGGGTTTGAACCTCACTGAGGCGGAGGTCGATACCCTGGTGGACTACACCACCCGCATCGGGCTGGCCCTGGGTGTGCGCGGATTGATGAACATCCAGTTCGTGCTACAGGGCGGCAGCGCCTACCGTAGCCCCAGCGTCCGGGCGGCCGACGAGGATGAACCTACGACGGTGTACGTCCTGGAGGTCAACCCGCGCGGCAGTCGCACGATTCCCTTCATCTCGAAAGTAACCGGAGTGCCCGTTGCCAACCTGGCCACCCGGGTTATGCTGGACGCCAAGCTGTCGGACCTGGGCTATCAGGGCGGGCTGTGGCCGCGCCAGAAGCTGGTGGGCATCAAGGCGCCCGTGTTCTCAATGTCCAAGCTGGTCGGCGTGGACTGGTACATGGGCCCTGAAATGAAATCAACCGGCGAGGTCATGGGCATCGACTGGGACTTCACGGGCGCGCTGACCAAGGCGTTGCAGGCCGCTAGCATCAACCTGTCGCCCGGCATGGGCGTTTTGCTGAGCATCTCCGACCAGGCCAAGGCCGACTCCCTGCCGCTGATTCGCGGCCTGGCCGACGCGGGATGCCAACTGTACGCCACCGAGGGCACGGCGGCAATGATCACGGCGATGAACCTGCCCGTAACCACCATCACCAAGCGCATCGGCGAAGGCTCTCCCGACGTGCTCGACGTCATCAACGACGGTACGGTAAGCGCAGTGGTCAACACCCTGTCCGGCGACACCTCGGTGATGCGCGACGGCTTTTTCATCCGCCGCGCCGCCGTCGAACGACGAATCCCCTGCTTCACCTCGCTGGACACCGCCCGCGCCGCCATGGAGAGCATGCTCAGCGGCCTGGACAACTACAACATCCTCACCACCGACGAATACCTGGCAACCCCGCGCTAAACTACCAATACTCCCTCTCCCCTGGTGGGAGAGGGTTAGGGTGAGGGGGCGTCCTTCCTTCAAGCCACCTGAATTGCAACGCTACCGTAAAGGAGCCGCACTTGACCACGATCTCAACACAGGACCGTGTCGTAGAGTTCTTCACTGACGCCCGACAGGTCCACTCTCAGGCCATTGAGCGCCTTGAAGCGGGCGACCTCCGGGACGCCGCCGAGAAGGCTTGGTGCGCCACCAAACGCGCCACCGACGCGCTCATTCTGGCCCGTATCGGCGAAGAACCGCCTACTACCGCAGCCACCTCCGATCACCTCGACAATCTCTGTCGGCGCGCGCCGGAAATTCGAACGCTGCAAGGCCGCTACTACAGTCGCATACACCACCTGCACGGAATGTGCTTCTATTCCGGCTACTGCAACGACCAGACCGAACGCCGCATCAGGGAAACTGTCGCCTATATCGACGCCGCCGAGCAACTAGCGGCAGCGTCGTAAGCGCGTGCCCCTACCAGTCCATCACCATGCCCACGCCCAGTTCCTCAGCCCGCTCCCAGGCCACCTTGGCCGCTGCCACGTCCGCCAGTCCGGTTCCCATCAGCTTGCAATAGACTATCTCGTCGTCTGATCCGCGGCCGGGCATGATTCCCGCCACCACTTGGCGCAACTCGTGGAACTGGCTCCACTGCACCAGGCCCAAATCGACCGCGGCGGAGATGTCCCCGCACTCCAGCGGCGCCTGCTCCAGCGAATCGACAAACCGCCGGTCCGCCCTCGCCAGCGTGCCGTCGTCCACCTCGCGGTACCTCCGCAGCGTCGGCCCGGCCCCGATCACCGTCGCCCCCGGCGACAGCCACTCGCCCTGCACCACCGGCGTTTGCGCCGATGCTATGGCGATCACAACGTCACAGCCCGCCACGGCCCCCTCGTTAGTATCGGCGGCAATCACCGGAACCCCCAGGTCCTCGGACATCCGCGCCGCGAAAGCCTGCCGGTTCTCGGCGTTGCGGCTGAACGCCCTCACCTCGCCCACCTGCCGCACCAGGCGCGTAGCCCGCAACTGGTCGCCGGCCTGGTTGCCCGTCCCGATGATGCCCACGGTGGCTGCGCCGTCCTTCGCCAGATGCTTCACGGCCACCGCCGTCGTGGCCCCGGTCCGCAGCAGCCCCAAACGGTTCGCCTGCGTGTAGAGCAATAATTCACCGCTCTCGGCGTCGTAAAGGCTAATCTGGAACGAGTACCCGTTCCGCGTGTGGGTGAACGTCTTGACCCCGAACACGCCGTCGTACATCAGCGCGCCGCCCATCACCGCCAGGTACCCGCCGGGCGTGGCGATCCGCCGCCGCGTCAGGTTGGCCGCCTCCCCGTTGCCATAGTTGGCGGCCATCGTCTCGATGGCGGGCAGGATGTCTTCCAGGCTGACGCACTCGTCAACCTGCGCGTTGGTAAGGAACCGGGCCATGTGGAAACTCCGGTGGAGGGCTAACGCGCGAAGTACAGCCGGTTCGTCCGAACGTACTCGCGCTGGTCGGCGGGCACCGTGAACTCGTCAAATATCGCCGAAACCGGGCACACCGCCACGCAGTACGCGCAGTCGATGCAGTCGTCGGGATTGATGTAGTACATCGGCGCATCATCGTCGGAATGGATGCAGTCCACGGGGCAAACCTCAACGCAAGAGGCGTCCTTGACTCCCTCGCACGGCTGTGTGATCACGAATGCCATCTGATTACCTCGACACGGGCGAATAATCGCGGCAATTTCGCGCGCCGGTCCCCCGACCGACGCGACCCGTGGCTGGCCCGTTGCTGAGCCGTATTCTGCGGTTTCTCCCGATATTTTGTCAAGATATACCACCGCCATATTCCTATCGCCGAAAGCGATACGGCTGACCCGGCGTTGTCCTGTGCGTCAGTTCCCGGCCGGAGGAATGAAGATACTGGCTATAGAGTAGGGGCCGATGTAGGGGACGGCGCCGTTGCGCGTCACCGCCGCCACCCGGTAGTAGTATTGGGTATTCGGCGTGAGGCCGGTTTCCACGTAGGGACCGATCCCCCGGTTGGTCTGGCGCGCTACCCAGGACGTGTCGAAGTCCCCCGGGCCCTCGCCGTTCCACGTGCTGCGCTCGATCCGGTAGCCGGTGATGGAATCAACGTCGCGCCCTTCCGTAACCGCATCCCACTCCAACCTGAGCCCGCGCTCTCCCTCCTCCTCAATGGTGAGGTTCTGGGGCGCGCCCACGCTGAAGTCGCCGGTGGTGACGCTCTTCACCTGCGACCAACGCCCAAGCAACTGGCGGCCACCATCCTCCTTGTAGCCCGCCACCCGGTAATACCGGGTGGCGCCGGGCTCCACAGTGGAATCGAGGACCGTGGTCTGGTCAGTCCAAAGCCAGGTAAGACGCTCCCAGCCGTACAACCCGCCGTCCTCGGAATACTCCAGGTAATAACCATCGACGCCCTTGTTTTCGCAATCATCCGCCAGGTTCGGGTTGCACAGGCTGTTCCAGGAGAGGAAAACCTCCGTTGAAGTCCGGGCTTGAGCCGTGAGGCTGGGCTGCGACAGGTCCGCCGTCGCTCCCTCCTCGATGGTGACCGTGACCGGATACGACCACCCGCCCCAGCCGGCGCTGTTGCGCGCCCGGATCTGGTAGTGCCACGTTTCGCCCACCTTCCGCCCGGTGTGGGTGTAGGAGCGGGCCGACGCCGACGTGGTGGTCAGGTTGCGCCAGTTCTCGCCGTCTTCGGAGTACTGCAACTGGTAGCCGGTCACCGGCGCGCCGCCGTCGTAGTGTGGCTCGCCCCAGTACAGGGTGATGGCGTTCTGCCCGTCGGCCTCGCCGTCCAGGTACAGCCATTCGTCGGGCGGAACCGCGCCGCCGGCGCTGGCCGAGGCCGCGTTGCTCCAGGCGCCGGCTCCGGTGTTGTTGACCGCCCGCACCCGGTAGCACCGGTAGGCCCCGGGTTCCAGGCCGTCGCCCCAGTTGCCGGCGTCCAGATACTCCCGCGCCACCGGCGAGTCGGAATAGGGGCCGCCGACGCCGTCGAGAGCCTGCCAGTCGGTTCCGCACTTCCGAGCCACCTGGTCGTAGTCCACGTAATCGATCTCGTAGGCGTAGATGGTGCTCCCGTTGTCCCGGGGCTGGCTCCAGGTCAGGCGGATGGCGCGGAGGATGTTGTCGCCCGACCCCGAGGTGGCCCGGCTGGCGCTCAGGCTGGGCGCTTCCGGCACCCCGGCCACCGCCGTCGCCACCGCCAGGTCGGACCACGCGCCCAACCCGCCGGCGTACGCCGCCACCCGGTAGTACCGCGTCTCCCCGCTGGGGATGCCCGTGTTGGTGCAGGTATGCTGGGATGCGCTGTCGCTCCGGCAGGCGTTGCTCCACCCGCTGGTCCCGTTGCGCGACCACTGCGCCTGGTAGTAGGTGATCGGCGAACCCCCGTCGTCCGACGACGGTTCCCAGGACACCACGACCTCGCCGGCGTCGCCGGCCTGCGCCGTCACGTTCAGCGGCGGTGAAGCCTGCCGGTAGGTCACCTGGGACGCCGACCTGGACCAGAAGCCCGGCACCCCGGCCTCGTTCAACGCCCGCACCCGGTAGCTGCGCCTCGACCCGGCGCCGGTGTCCGCGAAATGGGTCTGAGTACCGGGCACGTCGGCCAGATCCAACCAGTCGTTGCCGCTCAGGTACTGCACCTGGTAGCGGTACACCGGCCAGTTGTTGACGTGAGCCACCGCCTCCCAGGTCAGGACGGGCGTGTTGGCGAAACGCGGCGCCATCGGCCCGCCCGCTCCGCTCGTACCCACCGCCCCACCGCCACGCGCCGAAATCTTGGCCTCGTTGTTGTTGTCCGGGTATTCGTACACCGTGCCCTGGAACCAGCCGTCGCATTCCATCTCATCGTAGCCGGCTATGACCGCCCCGCCGCTGGCGGCGCAAACGTTTTCAGTCCATACCTTCGGTGCGGTGCAAGCACTTTGGGCGTCCGTCGTGACCGTGCCGCTGTTCACGCAGACAGCAGTGTGCCAGGTGTTCGTGGTCTTTGAGTCAGACTCGCAGTCCGAGTGATTGGTGTGCGCCAGGGTGCTCCGGTCGCTGCCGATGCACACGTTGTACGAGTTGTCCGTCAGGCTGATGGTCGCCGTGGCCGGCTCCGTCGGTACGCCGCCGCCGTCCTTCAGTATGAGCGTCAGCGACGCTTCTTCGAGCTCGCCTTGGGAGCGCCGGTAGTCCCGCATTTCCAACCCGGGGAGGTTCCACTGGCCGTTGGAGTAGGTTCCATCACTGGCGACGTTATCCTCCACCTGGGCACCCGACGGCAGCGCGATCTTGACCGTGGCATCCACCGTATTCTCCGGGCCGTTGTTGGCGGCCAGGATAGTGTACGCGGTCCGGCCGGCCGCCACGTCGCTGCTACCGCCGTCCAGCACCTCTAGGTTCTGTATCGGGCCGGCGTGGAAGGTGTAGGTCTCCGTATCGGAGTATTCCACGCCGGCGGTGGTATCCGTAACGTCGTTATCGTATGGGGTACGGATGGTGGCTGTTAATCTGTAAGTTCCTAGCTTGCTGAACTCGATGTAAAAGCCATCGGTAAATCCTAGATGTTTGTCGCTGCTCGTAATCCATGGGTTGCCTTCGTACCCGGCGTCGCTGGAGCCCCATTCCGAGGCCGGTCCGCTTGTCGAGGAGTCCCAGGTTGCTATCTTCCCCGGTCCGGACATCTCTGTCTTGAAATAGCCGCGTTCCCAGTCCGGATAGGTTGTATCAGGCGTCCCCCACCTATCAACGTCGGGTGGCGTTTCTGTTGTATCTGTCCGCAGGTCCAAAAACGTTGTGTTAGAACGCAGCAGCGCGCCGTTTCTGTCTGTGCCACCAGGTAAACATGTCGGGGGACTGGCAGTACAATCACCGAAGGTTGCGAAGCCCGTTGACCATGCTAAAACGCCATTCGCGTCCACGGTCCTCCCGTCGGGGTCGGGCACATGCACCACCACCTGGCTGGGCTGGAACTTAGTCCCGAACTCCGGTGCCATATCGCCAGCCACCACCAACTCTAGCGAGTCTTGCTCTCGGCACGGGGCTTGTGAGTCGCCGACGCAGGGGTGCCAGGTGAACAGGTCAACCGTCCCATCGCTCAGCACCACCTGCTCCCCGGCAGGCGCCGCGCCCACACAAACTTTAGCCATGTTGTCCGATATGTCGTCGTCAAAACGGCCGGTGCCTGGCGGGGGATTGCCGGTCAGCTTCGCCGTCAGGCACTGCTCACTTCCGGCGGCGTTGGCTGCCACCGTGATCGGCAGGGTCACGGAAATCGACCTTGATTCCCCCGATTTCGTCGTCCCGATTGTGAACACGCCGTTGCTGTAGCCTTCGACCGAATCTGGCACTGGAAGAACGCCCTCGGTAGCGTAACTTGGTGTGCCGGTAACGGTCAGACCGTCAGTCAGTTCAACATCAACCTTCAGGTCAATCAACGGTAGTTTGCCATATCTTCGTAGATCTTCCTTATTTGCGGTGATCTTGAAATTGAGGTCGTCCCCCGGTGAAGGCGACAGTTCGTCCACTGACACATTGACTGAATAATTCCCCGTAACCTGTACAAATTGGTGAGTGCTTGTTGGATTAAAGTTATACGACCAGATCCGAGCCGTGTTATTTTCCGGGTTACTGTCAAATGATTCCGTGGTCACCTCTCCGAAGAGTTCGTGCGGGTCTGAGGAATTGTCATAAATAGTCACATTGGAAGGATCAATAAGTCTATGGGTTACCCGCGCAGAAATCGCTTCACGTTGCAAGCCCCCGAGCGCCGGAATGGTCCAGCGGAGGGATGTTCCATCCAGCGACGCGCTGCCGACCGGCACCTCTGGCAAATTTGTGAAACCGCTTTCAGAGGGGTACTCCACATCCACTACGACTTCCACGTCATAAGCGGCCCTGGTCCCATTGTTCACAACGACAATGTTCAAGTCGTGAGAGCCAAATGCTTGTGCGTCAAGGGGAGCTTCCAGCACCAAACCCAAGTCCACATAGTCCCCTACCGCCCCTTGTCCGTAAGCCATAGGCTCGCCCAAAAAGGTGCCGGTCAGAGCGGCGCACGCCGCAACCACGGCAACGAGGCAAATCTGCGGTTTACGTCGAGTGAACATTTACCCATACCATTAAGCTGCTGAGGTTCAACAGTCGTTCAAAACTGGCTGCGGCCGATCATTTACGTCTCAACCGCAGCCAGCGCTCCCATTGCTAACGGGACTGCCTAGTTGGCGTTGTAGTCATTACCTCCGCGGACGACGATGACCACCTTAATGCGGTCATCAATGGACGAGTCAGGATTGCTGTGCTCATCCTTGCCGTCTTTGACCGTCAGGTCCAGGATGATGGGCTGTCGCGGGTAGCCCGCTTTCTTTACTTTGATCCCAAGGTCCCGGTTGGTGTCGATGAAGGTCTTGAAATACTCTGAGTGAGTACCCGACAGATCAGTCGCCAGATTGCGGATTTCCGCATTGGAGTCGCCGAACGTATCGGCGGCGTCGAGGTCGAACACGACAATCTCGGTGCAGACGTCAGTATTCACCGCCAAACCGTGGTCAATCAGGCACCTGACCCCGAACACCGGGTCCGCGTTGGGAATTGAATGGGGGATTACCGTAACCTCGGCGTTGTTGTTCTCCGTGTCCGGGTCCAGCACCAGCAGCTCGTATTCCCGCACTGTCTTCACGCCATTCTCGTCGGTCTCCGTGATCTCCACGGTCTCCGTGGCGGAAATCGTCGCCTTGACCTTCTGCTCGGTTCCCCGAGTTCCCTGCGCGACCGTGGCGGTTATGATCAGGGTTGGGGAATCGTCGGTAGTGTCAGTGTTGTCATCATTCGTCACGGCCAGTTCGCCAATGGCCCAAGTCCAGATGCCGTCGCCATCACTATCAGCAAGGGTGGCGCCGGTCGGTTTGTGGGACGAATAAGTCAGCCCCTCAGGCAGCGTGACGTCCACCTTGGTGTCGGGCGCCGTTTCCGGCCCGGCATTGCTGGCGGTAATCGTGATGTCCACATTGTCGCCGGGGTCAATGGACGTGTCAGCGCTGTCTGTTGGCGCGACAGACACGTCGACGCTCAGGTCGGCCTCTGCGCCCACGTGGATGATATACTCCCGCACATCGCTGGTCACGCTGAGTTCCTTGGCTAGCGGATCCAAGCCGCCAAGCGCGGTTGCATCTTGCTCAGGGTTGCCCCGGATATGCACCTGTAATTCGTAAGTGCCGCGGCTGGTGAAGAACCACATAGGGCGTTCGTACCCTCCGGGTGCTACCGGCATCACGGCGACGCGTGCATTGGCCGAATTCCAGAGGGAAGAAATCCGACCGGTTGCGCTGACGGCAGGAACGTCGTACGCCAGCGTGTACCTCGGGTCCTGCTTGTCGATGTCAATCTGGTGGACGTGGTCTATGTGGTACTCGACCGTGACGACTGGCGGTACAGCGGACTCGGTCGCGTCCTCTACAGGGGCGTAGGTCCAGTCCGCCGGATTCAGCAAGGCGGCGGAGAACATGAGGCACAAATCATTGGCCCCGGCGGTGCCGTCGGGAGGACACGCTGGCAGCGCCCACACGATGCGGTCTCCCACGCCGTCGGGCGTACCGTCATCATTGATGTCCCGGTTTTCCTCATTGTCGGCAGCCCACAACTCCGGATACTTGGTCTGGGTATAAGTAGTGCTGGTACTCAGATCGATCCTGGCGCTGTTGGGGATGTGGATGATGGTTTCATCAATGTTGACGCTGGACGCGGTACGAACATCCCCCTCCGAACCGTGCGCCACCGTGGGCGGGCAGGAGGTGTTGGTCAGTTCCCCCTCGTCTGGGTTCCACCACACGTCGAACAGGGCGATGTGGCCGGAATCGACCACGTCGGCGGCCTCAGTGTGGGAATTGCCTTCCTGTCCGGGGCAGGGCTCCGGCGAGGCATGAACTCGCGTGGGTTTGGGTGTAGGCGTGGCTGTAGGGTCGCCGCCGCCAGGTGTGTCGCCGCCGCCCGGTGGGCCGCCGCCCGGTCCGCCTTGTTCTGGTGCAAGGCGGCCGCCGTTGTCGGTGGTAAGCGAAGCGGTGTCGGCCTGGGCCGGGTTGCCGCCGGACAGCAGCATCACGGCTGCCACGGCGAAAACGGCCATAGCGGCCACCGCCATTACGGTAAGTTGCATGGGTTTCGTTCTCATGCTATTTTTCACTCCGTATTCGGTTCATTTTTGTGTGGATTCGGATACCGGGGGGCAGCAGGTGCTAGCCAACGCTGCTCCCCAACTCCATTCTGCGCCGGATGTTTGCCCTTTCGGGCATACCGGCGACTTTTTTCGTCACACCTACGCGCGGATTTCGGATTTCCGGCGTAATTTCCCCACGGGCCGCCTCCAGGGACCCGTCCGGGCCAGTGAAACTAAAATCAAAGCCATTTCCGGGCACACCACCCCCACCCCCGCCGGCCGGCTTGCCTCTCAAGTCCCGATTCCTGACTACTAGGCCCTTACGCGTACCCACCCTGTCATTGCTACGCGTACCCACCCTGTCATTGCGAGGGGCGCAGCGACGCGGCAATCTCGAAGAGGGAAAAGCGCAGTCCGCCTGAACTGACGGCAGTCCCGCCGGCTCAGCGACAACCCCTTCGGCAACGAGGTTGCCACGCTGCGCTCGCAAAGCAAGGCCAACCTTCCGGCTGCCCGCCATTTTCCGGGTACCCGCTTTCGCAGCAACCTCGGCGCCATTCAAAATGTCAAAACGATCCATCATAGCGATATGCCGTATCAAAAACTTGCAGAAACTGATAGTCGGTATCAATTTTATCGGAGTAATAAGATCGCCGGAGCCGTGGCGTCCGGCGCGAGTTGGGTCTATGTGCTGTGCAGGTCTCGATTCAATCCAAAAGGCCGTTTGCTCAAAACGTCCTCTATGATACACTATCGCTTGTAAAGTAGTGTAAAATATCGGCCATTTCTACATTAAGTTCTGTCCAATTTTCTGTCCCAATTTAAGGGGTATAATGAGACCTCCCGAAGAACTCCTCCGTGAAAACGCTGCCCTGCGCCGCCGGCTGCTCCGTTTCAGCGAGGCCAGCCTCCGCATCAACGAAAGCCTGGACTTCGATACCGTCCTCCAGGAGGTGCTGGATTCCGCCCGCTCCCTCACCGGCGCCCGCTACGGAGTCGTCACCCTCCTCGACGATTCCGGCAGCTTGCAGGACCTGCACTTTTCCGGCATGACCGAACCGGAGGCCGAGCTATTTCAGCAATTGCCCGACGGAATGCAGCTGTTTGAATACCTCAGCCGCCTGCCCCAGCCCCTCCGGCTCCCCGACCTGCTCGAGCACATCCGGTCAACGGATCATCTCCTAGATCTCCGGCCGCCGGTGGCCGTCGGCCCGGTGCTTCCTTTCCTGGCCGCTCCGGTGCTCCACCGGGGCGAGCGCGTCGGCAACTTCTTCCTCGCCAAAACCGAACCCGGCGATGAATTCACCCAGGAAGACGAGGAGACCCTGACCATGTTCGCCGCCCAGGCGGCCATGGTCGTCGCCAACGCCCGCCGCCACCGGGACGAACAGCGCGCCCGCAACGACTTGCAGACCCTCATCGACACCTCCCCCGTGGGCGTCGTCGTCTTCGACGCCGGCACGGGAGCGCCGCTGTCTTTCAACCGGGAAGCGCTCCGCATCGCTGATGAACTCCGAGACCCGGACCAGTCGCTGGAGCAACTCCTCGACGGGCTGACCATGCTGCGGGGCGACGGGCGGGAGGTCTCACTCCAGGAGTTCCCACTGCCCCGGGCGCTCAGCATCGGCGAGTCGGTCCGCGCCGAGGAGATCGTGCTGCGGGTCCCCGATGGCCGCAAAGTCGCCGTTCTGATTAACGCCACCCCCATCCGCTCCGAGGCCGGCGAGGTCAGGTCCGTCGTCGTAACCCTCCAGGACCTCACGCCCCTGGAAGAGCTGGAGCGGCTGCGGGCCGAATTCCTCGCCATGGTCAGCCACGAACTGCGGACGCCCCTGGCCGCCGTCAAGGGTTCCATCACCACCCTGCTGGACGCCTCCGCCGCTCTGAGCTCCGCCGAAACGGTTCAGTTCCACCATATCATCAACTCGCAGACCGACCGTATGCGCGAGTTGATCAGCGACCTGCTGGACGTGGCCCGCATCGAAACCGGCACCCTTTCCATCTCCCCCGAGCCCACCGACCTGTCCGCTCTCGTGGAGGATGCCCGCCGGGGGTTTCTCAGCGGAAGGCGCAGCAACGGATTTCAGCTCTACCTCGACCTCGCTCCGGGTCTGCCCTGGGTGATGGCGGACCGCTTGCGCGTCGTGCAGGTGCTGGGCAACCTGCTCTCCAACGCCGCCCGCCACTCCGACGAGTCCTCCGCCATCCGCTTGACCGCCGTGCGCGATGAGTTCCACGTGGCGGTCTCCGTGTCCGACGATGGCCGCGGCATCCTGCCCGAACACCTGCCCCATCTTTTCCGAAAGTTCACCCGCGCCCCCGACGACAGCCGACGCGACGGCGCCGAACGGACCGGCCTCGGCCTCGCCATCTGCAAGGGCATCATCGAGGCCCACGGCGGGCGCATCTGGGCCGAAAGCGACGGCCCCGGCCTGGGCGCCCGGTTCACCTTCACCATTCCGGTGGCCGAGACAGCCGGCGCTGCCGCGTCCGGCCCGGACGCCGCTGCCGTCGGCTCTTCGCGCGAAGTGCAGCTGGAAAAGCCGCGCATCCTCGCCGTTGACGACGACCCCCAAACCCTGCGACACGTCCGCGACGCGCTGTCCCGCGCCGGCTACGTCCCCATCGTTACCGGCGACCCCAGGGAAGCGCTCCTCCTGTTGCAGGACCAGGCCCCTCACCTGGTCCTGCTGGACCTGGCCCTGCCCGGCGCTGACGGCATCGAGTTCATGGCCGAGATCGCCAACGTTGCCGACGTCCCGGTCATCTTCCTGTCCGCCTACGGCCGGGAGGAGAACGTAACCCAGGCTCTGGACCAGGGGGCCGTGGACTACATCGTCAAGCCCTTCTCCCCCATGGAATTGGCGGCCCGGATCCGGGCGGCCCTCCGCAAGCGGGAGGCTCCCGAACCCCCGGCCTCCTACGTTCTTGGGGACCTGACCATCCGCTATGCCGACCGCATGGTGCTCCTTGCCGGCCGCCCGGTCCGGCTGACCTCCGTTGAGTATCGCGTGCTCGCTGAACTTGCGCTGAACGCCGGACGGGTGCTGAGCCACGAGCACCTGTTACAGCAGATTTGGGGTAAGGAACCTGAAAGCGAAGCGCCCAATGCACCCGAAGCGCCCGAATCACCCGATGCCCCCAAAGCGACCAAAGGGCCCGATATACGCCCCATGCGCACCGCCATCAGCAGCATCCGCCGCAAGCTGGGCGACCACGCCGACCATCCCACCTACATCTTCACCGAACCCCGCATCGGATACTGGATGCCCCCAACGCCGGAATCGGACGAACCAGAAGACGCCTAAAAAACTCCCTCTCCCCTGGTGGGAGAGGGTTGGGGTGAGGGGCGTCCTTACCAAGACCCTGCTCGCCCGTTCCCTCCGCGTTGCTTTATCCATTATTTTGATATATTATATCGTACTATCGCAAGCATTTGCCCGGAACGGGTTGAAATAAAAGGTGGAACCCTATGGAACTGCGCGAGATTATCAGCTTTTACCACGTAGCCCGCCTCCGCAGCGTATCCAAGGCGGCTCGCAAGCTGGAGCTTGGGCAGCCCACGGTCACCACCCATCTGCGGAAACTCGAGGGTGAATTCGGCATCACCCTGTTCGACCGCATCAAGCGTCCCATCCAGCTCACCTCCGAGGGATCGCTATTCTACGAACTGGTAACGCCCATCGTCGAGTCCATCGACACCTTGAAGACCCAGATGGATTACTCCGAGGGCCGCGGTTCCTTCGTCGTCGGGGCCTACCCCGACATCGTTTCCTACCACCTGCCGCGCCCCATCCGCCAGTTTCGTTCCCGCTACCCCGACGTGCGTATGCGGCTGGTCGCCCGCTCCTACGCCAACCTCATCCAGCTGGTCAAATCCGGCGAGGTCGATCTGGCCCTCTGCTCCGCTCCCCCAACCGATGACCCGTCCCTGGAATTCTCCGAGCTCTTTGACTACAACGTGGTGCTCATCACCGAGCCCGCCCACGAGTTGCTGCGCTACGAGCCGGTCACCATCGAGGATATGGCCAAGTTCCCGCTGATCTTGAACAGCCCCGAGAGCCTGAGCCGGCGCCGCGTGGAGCAGAAATTGCGTGAGCGCAGCGCCAACTACGACGTGGTCCTTGAAATGGACAATACCGAGATGATCAAGCGCTACGTCGCCATAGGCATGGGCATCGCCATCGTCAGCGACTTCACCCTGCACCCTGAGGACCACGACCGTCTGGCCGTAGTGCGCCTGGATCACATCTTCCCGTCGGCCAACATCGGCGTCTGCACCCTGCGCGGCAAGTTCCACGGACGCGGCGTGCGCAATTTCATCAACACCCTGGCCGAAAACCTCTCCGGCTTCCACGCCGACCTATGGGACTGGGACGTCGACCACGGCGGCGAACCGCGCACCGAGGCCATCGCCAACGCCACCCAATAACCGACAACAAAACTCCCTCTCCCCTAGTGGGAGAGGGTCGGGGTGAGGGGGATCCCTTCACATCCCCTTAACCCTGTCCATCCATGTCAGTGGTGGACTCAACGCCGACTAGTCGGCCACCGCAAACTGCTCAGCCTCGGCCGCCTTCCGCGCCATAATCTCCCGGTACTCGTCAAGCGTAAGGTGGTCATCGCCAAAGTAGTTGCCGTGCGTAACCCGGATGGCTTCCTCGGATTCGGCGATCAGCAGCACGTACTCCATCCGCAACGGTGTCCCGGTCTTTACGAACCGCTCCAACTCATCGGCCTGGCTTTCTTCCAAGCGACGCAGTTCATGGAAAGCTGCATCGCGCTGCTCTGGCTCTCCGTACTCGGTCAGATTTTGGAGCTTGTGCTTGTGCCGGTCGTATTCGACCAAGAACCACTTCAATTTCCGCTCCATGCCTGATCTCCATTCTCTATCGCTTACGGCGTTCTTCGTTGCCATTATACAATAGCCAAAGTCTAACGCATCCGGGCAATCAGCGTTTCAACCTCTTGGGTTATGCTTGGCGGCGGCGTCCTACCGGCTTGATCATAAGCCCAGTATGCAGCGGACAAGTCATCAAGCGCTTGCCGGATAGCTTCGCTCCCTCCACCATACTTGATTGACGAGTCATAAGCCGTCGCTTGCTCTGACAGGCGAGCCCATTGACGCTGGTTTTCCGTCCGCACCTGTACCTCAACAAATCTGTCCTCACGCCTGATGACTACGTGAACTGCCCGATAGCCACTGTGCGGATTCTCTCTTATGTCGTAGGCCCGGTAGATGTCAAAATCCGTTTGCAGTCGCGCGTAGATTTCATCCTGTTCAGATTTGTTTTCTGATACCAGCCTACAACCGGCGATGTCTTGCATCCGAGATAACCTGATACGGGAATCCCGCTCTAATTTCGCAATCACCGATTCCGGTCGCTTCAGACGCCCGCCGTCAGACTGCCCGATTCCCAGGCGCCCCATGTCGAACATAACGAGCAGTTGAGCGGTGAGGAAAGTTTCACGGTAGTCCGCGAGCAATGCCCGGTCTTCCGCCGTCGCAGACTCTCTCAACCGCTCTCCTAATCGGTCAATCTGCCGCCGGGACAAACCGACCGCCGAGGTCGTAGCCACCGCCAGGCTATCCCCCAGCCACCGCCGGCACAATGCTGATCTCGTCCCCCGACTTGATCGACGTCTTCAGACCCGCGTCGAAGCGGATGTCCTCGCCGTTCACGTAGATGTTGACGAAGTAGCGCAACTCGCCCTCTTCATCAAGCAGCCGTTCCTTGAACCCGGGGTAGTCGGATTCCAGCTTCTCAATCATCTGTGAAAGATCGGCTACCTCCAGCTCAACCTTGTCGGCTCCGCCGGTCATACGTCGCAGCGGTGTGGGTATGCGAACCATAACGCCCATTGGGGATTCTCCTCCTGTTGTTCTGCAAGCCCCGGGGCGTCTTCAGTCGCCGGGGTCAGCCTTCAATTACGTCTCCGGCTATCGGGTCAACGCGCACGCCCGAATCGGCAACCCACGTCAAGCCCCGCTGGATCTCTTCGTCCGTCCCATCCAACTCCAGGATCACCCAACCCATGTCGGCGCGCACGTCCGCCCGCCGAATGTTGGTGACCACGTCGAAATCATGGCCCAGCCGGTAGATTATCGGTTCCCGAACCATATCCGACGAGAAGGTGAAACGCACCCGTTGCCTGGCCATATTGTCCTACACCCCGGCCGCGACCCGGCTTTCCAGCGCCGCCTCAAACGACCCCATCATCGGTTTCACCACTAGCGGATTCACCACTTCTTCCACCGCTTCCTGGGTCTTCAATCCGTTGCCCGTGATGTAGGCAACCGTCAGTTCGTCGGGCCCGATGGCCCCGGTTTCCGCCAGGTACTTCAATGTCGATACCGTGACGCCCCCCGCCGTTTCCGTGAAAATGCCTTCAGTTTCCGCCAACAGCTTGATGCCATCCACTACCCGATTCTCCGGCACGGCATAGCCGCTGCCCTCTGACTCACGGATCACCCTCAGCGCGTAGATTCCGTCCGCCGGGTTCCCGATCGCCAGCGACTTGGCGATGCTGTCCGGACGCACCGGACGAATCTGGTTGCGCTGGTTCTCCCACGCCGTGACGATTGGAGAGCATCCCGCCGCCTGCGCCATGTGCATCCGCGTCGTCACCGCCGGATGGTGTACCGTATTCTGATCCGCCCCGAACGGCATCGGAGCCACTCCGTCCAGCAGCCCCAGGCAGGCCAATTCGTTGAAACCCTTCCAGATTTTCGTGAACATCGCGCCCGACGCCGACGGCACCACCACGTGGTCCGGTACCCGCCAGCCCAACTGCTCCGCCACTTCGTAGCCCAACGTCTTGCTGCCCTCAGCATAGTACGGGCGCATGTTGATGTTGACGAACGCCCAGTGGTAGTTGTCGCTGATCTCGCTGCACAGCCGGTTCACCTCGTCGTAGGTGCCGTCAACCGCCACCAGCGTCGGGTTGTACACTGCCGCGCCAATCACCTTCCCGCGCTCCAGGTCCGCCGGAATGAACACCACCGCGTCAACGCCGGCCCTCGCCGCGTGAGCCGCTACGCTGCACGCCAGGTTGCCCGTGCTCGCGCACGCCAGCGTCTCGTAGCCGAACTCCACGGCCTTGGTCGCCGCCACCGACACCACCCGGTCCTTAAACGAGAACGACGGGTTCACGCTGTCGTTCTTGATGTACAGGTTGTTGAGTCCCAACCGCTTGCCCAGATTTTTGGCCTTCATCAGCGGCGTGTAGCCCGACATGATGTCCACCGGATCATCCGCCGACGCCGGTAACAGGTCCTCGTAGCGCCAGATGCTCAGCGGCCCTTCCGCGATTCGTTCGTGGCTGACCACCTCGGAAATGGTCACATAGTCGTATATGACCTCCAGCGGGCCAAAGCAAAAATCACAAACATTCAACGGGTCGCCCGGGTACTCCCGGCCGCACTCCCGACATTTCAATCCTTTGATAAAAGCCACCGGATGATACCTCCGTTGGTTATGGACTCACTTCGAGGCCAATTCGCGCGTTCTGCGCCCTGACAATCTCTGGACAACAGATAAGCATTGTGCCAGAGGCCGCCCCCGCTGGCAACCGGGACACTCACGGTCGGCGCCATGTCGTCAATGCGGCGCCGTAAACGAATTTCGCGGAAGGACTACGATCGCTAGTGCATCGGGTGGTACCAGTGGCTGTCGTAGAACATCAGCGGGTTCGCTTCTTCCCCGCTGCTGTTCATCTCCTTGACTTCGCCAACGTAAATGGTGTGGTCCCCGTAAACGTGCGAACCCACGATGTCGCAGTTGAAAAACACCATGGATCCGTCCAACTGCGGTACGTCGTGTTCCCCCATCGAGTATGAGTATTCCGGGTTCCCCTCCCGCTGCTCCGGCCGGCGGGCGAAATACATCCCCAGCTCTTCCTGCTCCTCTCGAAGCACGTTGACCCCAATCCGCTTCTGTTGTTCCACGTACCCATAGGTGATGGTGTTGTGCGCCACGCATACCAGCAACGTCGGCGGATCCAGACACACTGAAGTGAACGCGTTCGCCGTCATCGCATGGGGATTCCCTTCCGGATCCAACGTAGTTATCACCGTAACCCCGGTTGCGAACTTTGACATTGCCTGCCGAAAGTCATTCTGACTAACCACTGCGGCTTACCCCCGATAATTTGGCGATGATTATACCCGGACAGTATCGCTATTGCCAGTTGCCCGCGGGAATCCAGCGACTTACACCCGCCACTCCCCAAATGCCTCCCCGACCCTTTCCGACGGCAACGCGCGCGCCATTTCCGCGTCGAGTTTCAAAACGGTGTCCGGCGGTATGTCCCCCGAAAACAATTCAGGATGCGTCAGTTCAGCCAGCAGTTCCAATCCGTCCACCACCCGCGGCCCCGGCCGGCTCAACGTGCTGTGGTCAATCAGGTACACCTCTCCCGATTGCACCGCCGGCAACTCACTCCAACCGGGCTGCGCCGCCAGCCACGGAATCTCCCGCACGCTCCTGGCCAAATCCGACGAGCACAAATCAATGTACAACTTCTCCGGCGCAGCCGACACCACTTCGCTCCATTCGATCCGTTCCGCTGGGCATCCCGCCGCAAATCGCGCCGGCAACACCCCGCCGCCCCGCGCCACCAGGTCCGTTACCCAGTGCCCGCCGATCACCAGCGGATTCACCCCTTCCAAGGAAAACACCCTCGGACGGTATGGAACCCCGTAGATCTTCTCCGTCACCGCCGCAATCCGCTTTTTCAAACCCGCCAACAATTTCGTCGCCGCTTCCGATGCTCCACACGCTTCGCCCACTTCAGCAAAGCTGTTCATTATTTCGTCCAGCGTCCGCGGGTTGAGCGTCAGCACTTCCGGCGGCATCGGTATCGGCTCCACCGCCCGGTGTACTGTCCCGGCATCCACCTCGCAGAAGTAGCACAGGTCCTGCGTCAAAACCACGTCTGGCGACGCCTCCATCAGCCACTCCGCGTCCAGATCATACGGACTTTCACCCGCCGACAGGATCCGGCTCATCTCCGCCTCAACCTCTTCGCTCGACATCACCGCCGGGTCAATCCGGCTCCGGCACACCACCCGAATGTCGGCGGCTGCCGGCGGATAGTCGCACAAATCCGTCACTCCAATTATCCGATCTCCCAACCCCAACGCAAACAGAATCTCCGTTCCGCTGGGCAGCAACGAGCATATCCTCACAGTTTATCCCTCACTATCATCGCCACATTGCCATGCCGACAACTCCCTCTCCCGTCAAGGGAGAGGGCTGGGGTGAGGGTGTCTCCTCGTCCATACCAACAACCCCGCGCGTGGCAGCAGCCCGGATTGTAGCATATACTCTTCTCGTAACCTGCTGACGTGTTGAGTTCATACCGGGCCACTAATGGACGCCGCGACCACACTCCAATCGTCTCATGTGGCGACGCAGCCTTGGGGCCGGCGTGCCCTGGTTGGCCTGAATGCCTACAGCTTCGGACTGGCCGGCTTCATTCTGGCCATGGACACGGCGGTGCTCCCCATCCTGGTGCTGGAAGTGGCCCCCCACGCCGCCAAGAACACCCTGCTAGGCATCGTCGGTTTGGCCGGTCTCCTCGCCACTGCCCTGGTGCAGGTTCCCGTAGGTTGGGCCAGCGACCGCACTCGCTCCCGTCTCGGCCGCCGGCTCCCCTATATGCTCTGGACCTGTTTGTGCATCCCCGTGGGGCTGGCCGGCCTGGCGACGCCGTTGAACTACGTCAGCCTGCTTGTCATCTGGATGTTCATCCAGATTAATTCGGGCATCGGCTACTCTCCGTATCTCGCCAGCGTTCGCGAACTGGTTCCCGCCAACCGCATGGGTGTGGCCGCGTCCATAAAAACGCTGCTTGAAGCCCTGGGCGGCGCAACCATGCTCTGCCTGGCCGCCCTGATGGTTGCTCACTACAGTCGTCCTGATGGTGCGGTGTGGCTCTGGGCCACCTTGGCCATGTTCGCCGGCGTACTGACCGTTACCTCTGGTATTAGTTCCTTCACCATATTCGGCCGGTGGCGTCGGGCCGGTGGCATCGGCGCTGTTGCCTTCCAACGCGCTGCCATGGCCTTCCCGGAATCCACCAATATGGCCCGTCTCCATCCTGACCTGGCCTGGTTTGTGGTATCCCGGGGCGCGTTCATGGCCGCGGTCGTCATCTTCACCACCTATGGCCTGTTCTTCCTGCGCGACAAGGTTCAGGTTGACAATCCGGCCCAGGCCCTGGGCATGGCTATCATCGGCATTGGCGGCGCTTTGGTCGTTACCACCTACCCTTCCGGCTGGTTGTCCGACCGGCTGGGTCGCAAGCCCGTGTTGGCCGTGGGCGTGGTTATCTCCGTGGCTGCCACCGTCGCGATGATGTGGGTCAGTTCTTATCTTATCGCGGTCATCGTCGCCAGCGTAATCGGCGGTGCGGTGGGCATGATCCTCACCACTCACTGGGCCATGGCCAACGACCTCGGCACCCCGGGACGCGAAGCGCAGCACATGGGAATCGTGAACCTGGGCACGTTATTCGGCGCGGCCGGCGCCAAAGCCATCGGGCCGCTCCCCGACCTGGTCACCGTCTGGTTCGGCCCCGGCTACGGCTACACCGCGCTCTTGGGCGCCAGCGCGCTGCTGTTCATCATTGGCGGAGCGCTGCTTTTCAAGGTCCGCCTCAACCATCCCGCCGAACTGCATCAACCGTCATTCTGACGGAAAAACGTTGACACCTCTCGCCTGCCCAACGCATAATCGACCCAACTATAAGGACGCGCCGTAACCGTAAGATGAGTAGCGGATTGGAAATTACCATAATCAGCGTGCTGGGCGGCATCATAGTCGCTCTGATTACCCTGGGTGGTGGCGGCTTCTTCTGGCTCGCTTCCAGAATCGAACGCTTTTCCAGGCAAATGAACGAAAGCCACCAGGAGCTTCTCGGCAAGATCAACGAAACCCGCCAGGATCTCACTGAGGCTAACAACGAAACCCGTCAGGATCTTACTGAGGCTAACAACGAAACCCGTCAGGACCTCACCCGCAAAATCGACCAACTGCGTCAGGACTTAACCCGCCAGTTGGAACAGATGAAAGCCGAAATCATCAACGCTCTGATCAACCACTCCCACCCCGAGCCCGGCGGCCCGCCCGTCTTCAACGTCCCACCGCCCGTCGCTCAGCCCAACCCTGCCCCCGCCCGTGCTGAGTCGGAACCGGAACCGACTCCCGCCGACGACTAACTCCCAACCCGGATTTGGACAATCAATCACCCCCGCCTCACCCGGTAATGGTGTACGTGCGCGCGTTATTACGAAGTAACCGCCCCGTCCTCTTCCGCCCGTGGCCATGGCTGACCATATTGGCCACCCTCGTCTTGGCGGTGACCGCACTGGTTGCTGCGGCCGTCTCCGAGAACCACGCCGCTGCCTCAATCGTGGGCCAGTCCGAGCCGGCCGAATGCGCCATTCTCGTCATCGACCAGGATGACGATTACACTCCCGGCGCTCGGGTTGACCTCGAGCTGACCTTTACCGACGCTGGCGGCTACCGCAACTGTACCCCCGGCCTGCCAACCGACGAAATTACCATCGAGCTGCCTGAGGAGCTGCACTTGCCGTCCCGTTATGACCTGGACGACATCACGCTCCGCGCCGGCTCGCGCTACCAGCCCAACTGGATGGACGTTTATCATGGAGACGGCGAGCCGCACCAAATCCAGTTGCCCGGTTGTGTGGAGTGGGAATTCTACGGCACTCGCGCCGATTGCGATGAGGTCAAACTGGCCGCCGTCCGCATCAGGCTGAACGACCTCCGCCTGCCCGACCATCCGCCGCCGGAAGACGAAACCTACACCGTTTCCGTTCAGTGGGATTCCGGCGAAAAACTTACTTTCCCGCTGCGCGTTGACCCCACGCTGGTATTCGATGACGATGATGATGAGACGGTCAACTACGGTGAAACCGTCGCCTTTACCGGCATCGGCTTTACTAGGGGCGTCACCGCCAACCTGTATGCCAATCAGCAAGGCGGGTCCAGTGATTGCAGCGCCAGCGATGTCAGCGACTGGCGCGAAATTGCCTCCCACGTCGTCGGCTCCGACTACCGTTTTACCACCGACGTACTAATCGACACTTCAAACTTCCGCCGCGCCGGCAAATACCAGCTCTGCGTGCGCGACGGCGCCGCCCGCAGTCTCGCCAGATCCATCAGCGTCACCGTCGCCGCCGGACTCATCATCTCCGGTTCCGGCTCCATCAGCCCCGGTGAAGAAATCAGGCTGCGCGTCGAGGGCGGCGATCCGGGGAGTATCCGCACCGTTTACGTCGGTGGTCGCCCCGCCCAATGGCGCCCTTCATCAAATTACCTTTACGTTACCCTGCCGCCCTCACAATCCGGAACCGTGTCCATACGCGCCGAGTTCCATGATGGCGACAGCGCCACCACTCGCGTCACAATCTCCAATGCCGAACTTGAATTCTCCGTCGTCGGCGATGGTGTGGGCCTGGGCCAAACGTTGCTGGTATCCGCGCAGCAACTGGCCGGCTCCGAAGTCTGCCGCGCGCGCCTGGACGGTGTTGACGTTGCCCTGCTTGACGATTCCCGCGACCGCGCCGATTGCGTACCAATCCGCAGCGGCGGCCGCTTCAACGCTTCCATCCTGCTGGCAGACCCCAGCGGCGAAATTTCCGGCGAACTTATCGACAAAGTGATCGACCTCAAAGACGGCGACCATCTTGAACTGGAAATCACCGACGATGAAGGCGTCAAAGCCACTGCCGATGTTCCCATCGCCGTCCCTCGCATCACCTTTCAGCCTGACCGCGGCGTCATCAACCGGGGCGAAACCATCGTTATACGCGGGGAGAATTTCCCGCCCGAAACCCCCGACTACTACAACGCTCCACAGGTCAGGCTCACCGTCAACGGCCGCCGCGTCGGCAGCGTCTATCCTTCGTCCGATGGCCGGTGGCGGTACGAATACGACCGTACCCACGCCCTCGATCCCGGCCAGCGCATCCGCCTGGAGGTCTATATCGACAACCATCGTCTCCGGGAACTGACCGCCGACCTCGACATCCGGGCCGCCTCCGTTGAGCTGGAGGTTACCCCCGCAACCGTGCGTATCAACACCCCCGTCACCGTAACCGTTACCGGGCTGGACCGCTATATCGGCGGCTACGGGGTGCGCATCCGCAACGGCCCGTACTTCGTTTTCAACGGCACAACCACGTTCAACTCCAACCGCGACGGCACTTTTAGCGCACGCACCACTTTCCCTGATTTCGAACCCTATTCCTTCGGCGATGGCGAAGCTCTGGTGTACTTGGAGCTGTACCAGGGATCTACCCGCATATCGGGGATTTACTCCACCGTAACCATGCTGCCCGGGCTGCATCCCACTCCTACCCCAATTCCAACACAAACGCCTCTGCCCACTCCAACGCCCACGCCCACCCCGGTTCCCACAGCGACCCCGACGCCGACGCCCACTCCGGTTCCTACTCCCACCCCAACGCCGAGTCCGACGCCAACGCCAACTCAAACCCCGACGCCGACCCCAACACCGACTCCGGTTCCCACCGACACGCCCGTGCCGCCGCCGACCTTCGACCGCGACGCCGTCGTCAGCGCCGTCATGGCCGCCATCGCCACCCCTACCCCCGACCCCGCGACTGGCGGGTCAGTTGACGGGTTTGGCGGTTTCATTGATGCCGACCCCACGCTGCTGTTGATCCTGCTGGTCGCCGTAAGCGTCATTGCGTTGGCCGCCGTCATCGCCGCCGTTCTCCTGCTGCTCGCCCGCCGCCGCGCCGCCCAACCGGAAACCGCCGAAGTCGAGGAAGCAGACCCCGATAACGCAGCCACCGAATAGTCCAACTATCCCCGCCGCGCCCGGTACGTCTCCCTCACAAAAATCATCAACCCCAGCCCCGCCGCCGCCAGTATCGCCGCGTCAACCCACAACGCCCACGAAAAGCCCGCCCAGTCGGCGATGGCCCCCAGCGCCAGCGCCCCCACTATCGTCCCCACTCCGCCGAACGTCCGCAGCAGCCCGATGGTCACCCCCTCCATCCCCGGCGGCGCGATGTCGGCGAAGAACACCGTGCCCGCCGGGCTGCCCAAACCTTCACCCATGCCCAGCAGCACGCCCGACAGCAGCAGTTGCCACAAATTATCCGCCCAGATGAACGTTCCGATGCCCAGCGCCAGCAGGGTAATCGCGGGAATGATCGGCGTCTTCCTCCCGAACCGGTCCGAAAGATAGCCCGACGCCAGCGTCGTGAAAAACTGCGGAAAGTGCGTAACGGATATCCACAGCCCCAGCGCGTCCGGCTCAAACCCCTTGTCCCGCCCGAACAGCGGCATCACGCTGAACCGCGCGCCCTGCCGATTGGCGACAATCATCAGCGCGAACAACCCTACGAAAACGAACGCCGGGCTCAACATCAGCCGCCACATCGCCCCTCGTTGCCTCCCCTCCGATTCTCCGTCTCCCCCCGTAGGCGAGGATTGCGCTGAACCAACTCCCTCTCCCCTTGTGGGAGAGGGCTGGGGTGAGGGGGCGCTATCCCGCCGCCGTCGTTCCGCTACCTCTTCCCGCCACCGCGACTCCGGCAACGCCAGCACGATTACCCCCAGCGATGCCGCCATCAGCGCCGCCTGGACGTACAGCGGTATCCTCAACCCGAAAATGTCCGCCATATATCCCCCCAGCACCGGCCCCAGCGTCTGACCCGCCAGGATGCTCAACTCCTGCAAGCTCAGCAGCCGCCCCCGCGTCTCCGGTGTCGCCTCGTCCCGCAGGTAGATGGTCGCCACCGTCAGGAAGATGCTGCCCCCAAAACCCGACACGAACCGCCAGCCCGTCAGCCAGGCGTAGCTGAACGACACCGACACCATCGCCGCCCCCACCACGTTGATCGCCGCGCCCAGACCCAGCACGCCCTTGCGCCCGTACCGCTGCGCCAGGTATCCCGCCGGCAGGCTGGTCACCAGCCGCCCGAACCCGAACAACCCGATGGTTATCCCGATAGCAGCGGCGCTCACGCCGTATTCCTGCTCCATGAACAGCGGCAGCACCGGTGCAATCGCGCCCATCCCAAAGCTGTTCAGCGCCACCACCACGCATAAAATTGAAACACCCCGATAGCGACCAGTCAGAGACGCCCGTATCCCTCCCGACGTCACGTAATCCGTCCACCCGCGCCGTCGCTTAAAATCTCCCGTATGCGCCGCTCAATCCGAAACCGCGGAATCATCACGTAATGCCCGCAAGTCTCGCACCGCAACCCGATGTCTCCGCCCACCCGGTTCACCAGCCACAGAAACCCGCCGCAAGGATGCGCCTTCTTCAACCGCACCACATCCCCAACCCGCAAATCCGCAGCCCGAGGCCGTCCGTTCATGTTCCCGCTCCGCCTTTGACGGTCCATCCCAACCCCATCCCGTGCAGCGTCCCATTAATCCCATCTCGCAACTCACCCGCCGCCCTCCGCGCCGCCTCCGCAAAATCCGCCCCCGACGATGCGTAAATTATCCCCCGACCGGAGTTTATAATCGCCAGCCGACCGTTGGCATCCACGCCATTCCGCACGCTCGCTTCCAGATCGCCGCCTTGCGCTCCAACCCCCGGAATCAAAATCGGCATCTCCGGGCAGACCTCCCGTACCGCCGCCAACTGCTCCGATACCGTCGCGCCCACTACCAGCCCCAGGTTTCCCTCAGCAGGCAGTGCTGACAAATCCCGCGCCAGCCGCATATACACCGGTTCCCCGCCGTCAACCACCAGATCCTGTAAGTCCGCTGACCCCGTGTTAGATCCCCTGCACCACACGAAAACCCCACGATCCGGCCGGCCCAGCCATGGCTCAACGGTCTCCATCCCTCCCCACGGATTCACCGTAACGGCATCAAACCCCCAAACGTCAAACATCGCTGTCGCATAAGCCTCAACCGTGTTCCCAATGTCGCCCCGTTTGGCGTCAATGATAATCACGCAATCCGGCGCCACATCCCGAATATGCGAAACCGTAGCCTCCAACGCCCGCAACCCCGGCAACCCCAGCGCCTCGTAAAAAGCGATATTCGGCTTATAAGCGCAAACCAAATCCGCCGTAGCATCCACAATCGCCCGGTTAAACTCCACTACAGCCCGCTGTGCGTCGTAGGAGAACCACCCATCGCTAGCCTGTTCCCCACCGCCGTCTTGTACCAGGGCATTCACCGGCATCAAAACGGGATTCACGTCCAGCCCCACGCAAACTAAACTCTGCGCCGCCTCGCTGGCATCGCGCAACTTGTCAACAAATCCAGTCAATCCCATAATCCCGAAAATACTGATTCAGACGAACTCCCAAAGAGCGGAACGGCATTATAACAACCAAAAAATCCCGTTCATCCCGTCTATCCCATTCATCCATGTAAAAACGTAACCCCTACCCAATCGGCCGCGCAAAGCTGATCTCATGCCCGTCCGGGTCCGTAATGTGATAGTACCGCTCCCGCCACGGCGCATCCGCCGGTTCCCCGTCCGGCGAGTACCCGGCCTCCACCATCCGCCGGTGGTGGGCGTCCACGTCGTCCACGTACAAAATGCACCGACCCCACCAGCGCACCTCCACGTCCTCAACCAGGATCAAATTCAAATACCCGTCCCCAATCGCCAGCGACGTAAAACCCGCCTCCGCCCCGCCGTACAAAATCGGAATGCCCGCCCCATCGTGATAAAATGCCACCGACCGTGCCATATCCCGCACCGCCAACGTAACCGCGCTAATACTCTGCACCGTCATTATCCGCACCTACCCGTCATTCCGATTCTCCTTCTCTTATCGTCATTCCGTCTCTTATACTCGTCATTCCCGCGAAAGCGGGAATCCAGAAAACCCTCCAATCCCTCAAATCCTGATTCTGACAAATCCCGTCCATCCCTGTGAGACCCTACGGACGAATCACAAACCCATTATGACACAACCCCTAATCCCTATCGCCACGCACTCCGAAGATTCACAATGTCGCTGACCTCAGAAATCAACAATCCCAAAAGCCCGATTGGCGCTTTCTTCAGGCAAAGGTTCCCCAACACGCGCGCCGTAGTAACGGAATGCAACCGGTCATTGCGAGAGGCTGAAACCATTCGCCCCAGGGAGCCAGTGGACAATCACATTGGCACATTGGGTACAGCCATCGATTACCGGCTGCGCTACTATTTTGCAGCACTGCCATCCCAAGAACTCCGCGCCTGGTCTGGAGCAGAAAGGGTGAGCGATAAGATGCTTTGGGATACAGCCATTATAGACTGGTCGAGCCTCTCCCTTCCGTGGTCAAGCTTCCGCCTTCCGAAGGAATTGATACTGGACTTTTTCCAGAGCCTTGACGCCATGCTTGAGGATGTGCAGCCGGCCGGGGGCAAATTGAACCGAGATGATGAATCTCTGCTTAACCGCTATTGCGTCGTGCTGGCGTTGTTTGAACAGTGCTTCCGCGCTATGCCACGACCAGAATCACCATTGTTCACTACCGATGCATCGTCGGCCGATAACTTGCTACAAATCGCTCCCGCTCACTGGATAGATGACCTCTGCGCCATGTCCGAGTTGTTCTATAACCAAATGGGAGGCAGATTCACGACGGACGCCGTTTTGAATCCAACTCTCGATGGCAGCGCCTACATTGTTGGTGGAGCTGATGCCGATGTGATTGTGGATTCATGCTTGATTGACTTCAAAACGACAATCAACGCTAAAATTGAAAGCAGGGGGCTGTACCAAATTTTGGGGTACTCCCTGCTTGATTTCAGCAACCAATACGGAATTGAGCGGGTCGGCTTCTATCTCCCACGCCAGGGCCGATTCCTCACTTGGAAACTGGAAGACCTAGTATCGCAGCTACAAGTAGGCTACCCTCTTCCTATACAACGACTGCAATTGGAGTTCAAAGATGCGATTGGATTCCCTTTAACTGATGAGGACTGCAATAATCTCAGCATTATTCGATCTGTTCAATATAGTTGAATTTTCCTGCGACCTGAGAAAATCTAAAATCCCCTCCATCCTGTGCAACTATGAAAAACACACCCCCCACCTGCCTCCCCCGCCTCGAGTGCATCCTCCGCGATATGGACTCCGTAATCGTCGCCTGCTCCGGCGGCGTGGACAGCACCCTCCTGGCGGTGGCCGCCCAACGCGCGCTGGGTAGCCGCGCTTTGGCCGTCACCGCCGTCTCTCCCGCCCTGGCCGCCCGCGACCTTGCCGATGCCGAGGCCATCGCCATCCAATTCAACCTCAACCACCGCATCATCAACACCGACGAACTCCAACGCGAGGGCTACGTCGCCAACACCCCCCAGCGCTGCTACTTCTGCAAGACCGAACTCTACGACCAGCTCGGCGCCCTGGCCGCCGCCGAAGGCTATCAGTGGATCGCCAACGGCGCCAACACCGACGACCTCGGCGACTACCGACCTGGCATGACCGCCGCCGCCGAGCATAAAGTCCGCAGTCCCATGGTCGAAGCCGAAATGGACAAATCCCAGGTGCGCGCCGCCGCCCAATGGCTCGGCGTGCCCCTGTGGGACAAGCCGGCCCAGCCTTGCCTTTCCTCCCGCATCCCCTACGGCACCCCCGTAACCGTCGAATCCCTCCGCCGCATCGAGGCCGCCGAGGACATCCTGCGCGACCTCGGCCTCCGCGAAGTCCGCGCCCGCCACCACGACAAGCTCTGCCGCATCGAAGTCGCCGCCAACGACATGGAACGCGCCTTCGCCCGCCGCGACGAAATCGCCGCCCGCCTCAAAACCCTCGGCTACCTCTGGGTCTCCCTAGACCTCAACCCCCTACGCTCCGGCAGCCTCAACGACGTCCTCAAAACCAAATCAGCAACCCATCCGACGTAGGGGCGAGGCATGCCTCGCCCTCGCCTCCGCTATCCCCCCGTCATTCCGGCGAAAGCCGGAATCCAGTCGTCCCTAATCCTGTAAACCCTGTCCATTGATGTAAGAACCTGTACCCATGAAAACCGCCTACATCCAATCCGTCGGCGGCGCCAGCGGCGACATGCTCCTCGGTGCCCTTATCGACGCCGGCCTCCCCATCGACGCCATCCACAACGCCATCGCCGCCCTCCAAATCCCCAACGCCCACATCACCACCGCGGACGAGACGCGCTGCGAAGTCCGCGGCACGCGCGCCTTGGTGGACGTATCCAACGCGCCACGCTACTCGCCGCAGCAGATAATCGACGCCGTAGCCAACGCAACCGCCCTGTCCGACCAAACCCGCACCCGAGCCACCAACGTCCTCAATACCCTGTTCGCCGCCGAGTCCCGCGTACACGGCGACAATCCCGACGAAATCCACCTCCACGAACTCGGCACCGCCGACACTCTGGTCGACGTCGTCGGCGTGGTCCACGGCTTCGAGCAACTCGGCATCTACCGCATCTCCGCATCCCCCCTGGTCCTCGGCGAAGCCACCGGCCCGCGCCGGCCTAACGGTTACAGCAACCCGGCGCCCGCCACCCTGGAAATCATCGCCGCCGCCAACGCTCCCGTCGCGCCCGAACGACCCTTCCACGCCAACGTCGGCGAACTCACCACGCCCACCGGCGCGGCTCTCATCACCACCCTCACCGACGAATACCGCCAACCCGCCATGACCCTCAACCGCATCGGCGTCGGCATCGGCGGCAAAAACCCGCCGGCCTTCCCCAACGTCCTCCGCCTCTGGCTCGGCCAAACCGCCGCCCATCCTGAGCCCGTCGAAGGACAGCCCTTTGCCCGCTGGCAGGACAACGTCATCCTCCTCGAAACCAACATCGACAACGCCACCGGCGAACAGCTCGGCTACGCCATGGAACAGCTCTTCAACGCCGGCGCCCTCGACGTCTGGCACACCCCCATCCAGATGAAAAAGAACCGCCCGGCTATCCTGCTCTCCGCACTAGGCCCCGCTGAACTCGAAACCCAACTCGCCGAAGCCATCCTCCGACACACCCCCACCCTGGGCGTCCGCGTCCGCCCCATCACCCGCTACGTAGCCCATCGCGACACCATAACCATCGAAACCGAATACGGCCCCATCCGCCTCAAGCGCAAATACCTGAGCGGCCAGATCGTCAGCCAATCCCCCGAACACGACGACATCGCCAAAGCCGCCCAAACCCACAACCTCCCCTGGCAAACCATCGCCGCCGCTATCGACGCCCAAAAACCTGCTCAAACAACGGAAACCGTCCCTTGATGTAGGAGGAGATAAACGACGAAAACGGCTTATCCGGCAGCATGAACTCCAGCATGATATTCACTTTGGCGTCAAAATCAGCCAGCCCATTAATCCGCTCTATCAGCAATGCCCGTTGTCGCAGACGTAAATTCCATAAGTGCGCTTCATCATTTGCCCCCAACACACTGTCGTTCAGGTCAACGTCCCTGATCGTCCGCCGCGCCATCGACCATTCCGTCCCGCTAATCTGCGACGACGGCAACATTTCGCCCGTTTCAGAGTCGAAAGCGAAGAAATCCTCGGCCGGCCGTTGCCCTTCCGTTGCGCTGGGATTCACGTACTCAGCTACCGGAACATACCTGGAATCTTCGGCTGCCAGCATCTGATTTACCTGCGTGTCGCCAAACCCCGGCCAACTGTCCCCTTTCGCCTGATTACACTTTCGGCAGGCGTACACTAGATTCAGCCAGTCCAGCCACTGCCCCGGAAATCGATTCGGACTCCGTGGCCGGAAGTGGTCAATGCTCTCTTCATTGGGATCTTCGTACCGCGTTGGCGATTGGCAAGACTGTTCGCAGTAAGCGCAGATCGTCCCAAAATCCTGCACCAGCGCAGCCCTGATGCGATTGCGGTCACCACCATCTAACTCGTCCCATTGGTTGTACGCTACACGCAGTTCCTCGAAAAAATCCGGCTCCGGTGAGCGTTCAACCGAGTGCATGATTAACCGTTCTCCTGCCCCAAATCCCGAGACTGATGATATTTCTCCAACGCCTCGGCAAACTGCTGCTCAAACAACTCCCGCTGCGCCGCCGCCGGCCCCCCGGCCAGCAAATCCCGGTCAACCAGCCGCCGCAACTCCTGCATCCGCTCCTGCCGCTCTGCCTCCGCCTCCACACTATCCCGCGGCCCCTCATCCCTCAACTGCCGCAACTCCCGCGCCGCCGATGCCGTTTCCTCATCCGTTGGGTCCTCAACCCCCATCATCGTCCGCAAAATCTCATCCGCCGTCCACCCCACAATATCCTCGGTGTTCGTGCTCGCCGTAACCACCCCATCAGCATCCCGATTCAACAAATGCACCTGCCCAGCCTTCAACCCGGCCACCACAAACGGCGAATGCGTAGTAGCAAAAATCTGCAAGCCTGGGAAATGGTCCAGCAGGGCGGGAATGACTCGGCGCTGCCAGGTCGGATGCAAATGGTTCTCAATCTCATCAATCAACAAAATCATGGGTTTCTTTTCCCAGCCAAACTGGAACCCATAGTAGTCCAGCATCTCAAAGGCAAGATGTCGCACCCACCAGAGCGTTCCAGCTGTCCCCGAGCTTAATGTTGAAACATGGAATGGGTCGGCGGTTTCCCCTTGCAGATCGGCATCGTTGGTTTTAATTTTCACGCCAAACTCCACTCTAGTGGACGGTGTCCCTCCTCTACTCTCTGTCAAAACAGCTTGGTTCCCCGGAAAATTCGCTGCAATTACCTCTGCGCAAATATCTTTGGCGCAGAGGTAAGACAGCAAAATGGCTTTTTGAAAATTGGCGTCAACTTTGCTGGATAACTTGGTCATGTACATAAATGTATCTTCATCGTCTATCTCAATCATTTCTCTACCCAGTATGGTATAAGGTTCAAACGCATCCATTTTGGGCTTCATGTCAGCGCCACTCACCATACTGTTCACCGCGTCTCGCTCGTCGAGTGAATACTGAATAGCCAACTTCTCATTCAATACGTCGTTCGCCTTACGCCCGCCATAACTTGGGACAGGCTTTTGACCGGCGGCCTGACGGTCATCTTCAGTAAAAGAATTGATTCGTCCATCTCTGATTTTCTCTAGCTCACGAAGCAACGAATCTTGCTCGGCCGTTACTTTCGATTCGTTAGGGCGATCAACACCGATGGTGACCGCCGGCAACTTAATCTCGGCCCGACCCCAAATGCGGCCATCTTTATCCTGGTGACGTATTTGCAATGCGTCCAGCCACTCTTGGACGTTCTCGCTGTAACTGAGATTCAACGAATCAGATTCGAAATATCCCCCGACAAAAAGCTTGTCGGAAAGCAAATTCAGCAGGGTAGTCTTGCCGGCCGCGTTGGCTCCGACAAACAGGTTCACCTGCTTGTCGAACGTAAATTCATTCCATTCTCCACCGTCCTCCTCTTTTATGTGCGGCCATATAGAACTGTGTTTCCGCATCCCCGTAATATGCACCGTCGTCACCCCCTATCCATCCATTCTAACCAAAAAATCCCCGTTCATCCTGTATATCCTGTTCATCCCTGTAAAAATAACGTGCAACCCCTTAGTACGACTCCCACAACCGCCCCCACTCCGTCCGCAGCGCCTTGCGCACCCGCCCCTTGCCAATCGTATTCAGCCAGTACCCGTTGTGGTACAGGTTGCTCGCCGCATACGCCCATCCCGCCAGTGGCGACCGCAGCAGCGCGTTCTCCAGAGGCTTCAGCGGACCCCAATAGATCATCTTCTGCCCCCGGCTGGCAAACGTATTCTCATTATCGGCAAACCCCCAGTTCACCCGGCTGATGTCCGGCTCGTCGCCCACTACCTCGATGTCCCGCATATCGCCCACGCCCAAACCGCGCTCGTGCGCCAGCCGTATGAACCTTATCGACAGCGGATCAAACCCCATCATTGATGCCACCACGGCATCCACCGCCACCTGGTCGGCCCCGGCCACAATCCGGTTCTTGATGTGCCACCGCATCGCCCGCGGACCCGGCCCATCGCCGGCGAACGTCCCGTCCGTAACCGCAAAGATGCCCGGGTGAATCTCCTGCTGAATCGCCAGCAGATCCACCAAAGTCTCGTGAATCACCGAGTGCGTCCAGTGCCGCTTGCGGTGCAGCAACCCGCCAAATGCATTCTTCATCGCCCCCGTCATCGTCGTGAACACGTGCGTCTTCATCGTCGGCAGATGCACGATGTTCTTCCCCTCGAACAGCGCCGGTATGTCGATCCCCTCCGGATAGATGTCGTGCAGCACCATCATCTGCGCCTTCGGCTCGTACCGCACCCACGGCTCCGGCGGCGTGTCCAGGTGCACCGTCCGTAGCCCGTACTTGTCCTGCACCGGCTTGTGCTTGTTGTTCGCCTCGCCCTCGAACGAGTCCACCACCACGGTCCCGTTGTGCGCCGCGATCAACCCGTCGTCGCGATGCCCCATGTTCTGCAGCCCGCGAATCACCCCCTCCAACTGCCACGGCGTCGTCGAGCACCCGGGATACCAGTGCTGCCACGATATGTTGATCTTCAGTAGCGTCTCAACGTCCGTGGACAACACCTGTTCCGCCCCCGCCAAACGCATCGCCCGCTCCACGTCCGCCAGCACCGTCGCCGGCGTCGTCGCCACCACCGCCACCACCGGCGACCCAACCCGCCGCAAGCCCCCGGACCCCGCCTCCGTCCCCAACCGTTCAACAGTAGTCATCAATCTCCCTCATATCAGACAGCGATGCCAGGCAGGGGCGAATAATCATTCGCCCCAATCCCTCAAATCAGAATATCATCCTGTCTATCCTGTGCATCCATGCAAATTCACTTCTTCCGGAAGTGCGGTATCACGTACTCCCCGAACAGCCGTATCGAGTTCATCACTTCCTCGTTCGTCGCATACCCCGCCTGGAAGATCGGCATGATCTCGTCCACCCCCATCGACTCAAACTCCTCGATCACCCGGATGCACGCGTCGGGATCGCCCACGCAGTACCCGCCGCCGGCCAGCAACTCCTCCGGCGTCGGCGGCGCCTGCTGCTGCGGATCCTCGGATCTGACCTCACCACCCGCTCGTCCTGAGCCTGTCGAAGGACCCGAGCCTGTCGAAGGGCCCCCACGCGTCGCCCCGCCCTGCACGTAGAACTGGTACTCCTCCGGCACCGCGTCCTGGTCAACGCCCGCCCATTCCAGCACGAACCGCTGCCGGCTCTGCTCCAGGTACCACGCCGCAACCTCCGCGCCCTTCTGCCGCGCCTTCGCGTCGTCCTCGTCGCAGAACCCGATCGTCGACGCCACCACCTGCCGGTTCGTGAACCGACCCACCGGATTGGCGTTCTCGATGGCCTCGTAGTACGTGTTCACCAAACCCCGCGTCTTGTCCGTCCCGCCCAGCGTGTTCACCAGGCACCCGACGCCCAACTGGCCCGCCAGCCGGAACGTGTCCTCCTGCGTGCAGGCCATCCACAGCGGCGGATGCGGCTTCTGCAACGGACGCGGAATCACCTCGCGCGGCGGTATCGTCCAGTTCTCGCCGTCGTGGCTGAACACCTCGTCGCACCACATCCGCGGCAGGCACTCCAGCGTCTCCACCATCATGCTCTGCGTCGTCGCCACGTCCGTCCCGAACGGCGTCAGTTGATACGGCCCCTTGGTTCGCCCGACGCCGACGTCCACCCGCCCGTCGCTCAGGATGTCCAGCGTCGATGCCCGCGCCGCCACGTGCAGCGGATGATGCACCGGCGCCAGCACCACGCCGAATCCCAGCCGCATCTTCTTCGTATGCTGCGCCATCACCGCCAGCATCACCTCCGGCGCCGACGAGTGCGCGAACTCGGTCAGGAAGTGATGCTCCACCAGCCAGACCCGCTCAAACCCCATCTCCTCCGCGTACTGCACCTGCCGCACCGCGTCCCACAGCGTGTCGTACTCCGCCGTATCCGTCCACGGCCGAGGCATCTGCAACTCATAAAACATCCCAAACTTCATAACAATCTCCGTCATTCATCCGTCACTGAGTACCCGAACAGCCTGTCATTGCGAGAGCGCAGCACTGTCATCGCCAACCCCCGCCTGTCATTGCGAGCGCAGCGTGGCAATCTCGCACAGGTGTCAGGAGCCGTAGCCCACTCACACCGTCATTCCCGCGCGCCATTGTCATTGCCGATACTATCCCATCATTCCCCATTACTCTTCGTCATTCCCGCGAAAGCGGGAATCCAGAAAAATCATATCACTAGACATCCCCTGCATCCTGACAACCCACCTCACATCACATCGCCGTCCAACCCCCATCCACCACCAGCATCTGCCCCGTCGTCGCCCCCGCCGATTCGCTCGCCAGGTAAATCGCCGCCCCCACCAACTCCTCCGGATCCATCCGCCGACCCAAAGGCATCTTCACCAGCATCTCCGCCTCAACCTCGTCGGCGTCCCGCGTCTCCGCCTCCAGCACCCCCGGCGTCAGCGTCGGCCCCGGCCCGATCGCGTTCACCGTGATGCCATGCTGCGCCCACTCCAACGCCAGCACCCGCGTCAGATTCAGCAGCCCGCCCTTGCTCGCGCAGTACGCCGCCCGATTCGTCGCGCCCACCAATGCCATCTGTGACGCTATGTTGATGATGCGACCATACCCCTGCGGAATCATCAGCCGCGCCGCCGCCTGAGCGCAGAAGAACGCCCCCTTCAGATTGGTGTCCATCACCGCGTCCCAGTCCTCTTCCGTGACCTCTAACGCCGGCGCCCGCCGCCGGATGCCCGCGTTGTTCACCAATATGTCCAGTCCGCCCAAATCCCGCTCCACCTGCCGGATCGTCGGCCTAATTTCCTCCACTTCCTGCACGTCCAAATCCACCGCCAACCCAACCTGTCCCTCATTCCGAATCCGCCACACCGTATTCGCCAAACCCTCCCACGACTCATCTGACCCCAAATCGCACACTGCCACGTCCGCCCCCGCCTGCGCCAGCCCGACGGCCAGCGTCGCCCCAATCCCCCGCGCCGCGCCCGTAACCAAAGCCTTCCGCCCCGTCAAATCCAAACCCGCATACGGCATCGTGCATCTCTCCCAAATGTCATTCCAAGTCCAACTCTCTGTCATTCCGAACGCTGCGCGACAATCTCGCCGTGTCATTGCGAGCGCAGCGTGGCAATCTCGTTCCAGTTGCAACGCCGGCATACTCAACGACGCCAGTATAACCCACCCCATCCACACCACCGCTCATGGTGCGGAACGTCCGCCTCTGGCGGGAGCCTGTCGAACCACAGCGGTTCCCCCACCACACGCGTCATTCCCCCAAACATCCCGTCATTCCGGCGAAAGCCGGAATCTAGAAAATCCCAACAGCAACATCCCGTCCATCCATGAAAATAAAACTGGTGACACCCGCGCCCTTACCCACCAGCACGCCCGTTCCCTAAACTGTACCTCACGTCGGACAGTAAGCCAAAGGCCACGGCCCACCGTCCAACCGGAAATTTCCAAATCAAGAGGTCATTCAGAGGTTCAGGTACCAAACGGTCAACATCGTCGGATTCATTGCATCGCTGGCTCGCGCCTGAGGCTGTCCTACTCCGCAGCATGGCCTTGACCAGTACGGCGGGTGTCACCACCGCTCCACGAGGGCCGCATGTCCCCTCTCCCCTGGTGGGAGAGGGTTGGGTGAGGGGGAAACCTCTCATCGACCAAGGCGGTCAGCACGTGGAAATCTAGGACTCAATATCGCAAACCCAAAACGCTCTCTGGCCGTAGCGCCGACACCCTGAACCTCTCCAGACCTCAACCCCATCGACCAATCAACCGTCCAAAGGAGCAATCGCCAGCACTCAGCCGAACCTCCAAAGGAGCGCCATCCAAATGGGAACCATCTCCCACCATCAGGCCAGAGCCCACGAGTTCCTGAACCGAGCCGACCGGGCCATCGCCAACCACAACCCACACGTTGCTCACGACCCGCTCATGTTGAGCCTGTCGAACCATGACCATGCTCCATCCTATTCCGCCGCCTGCGCGGCCGCCATGGCCCTACGCCGCGCCGCCACCCACGCCGTCACGGCCCTGGCCGTCAACGCCGGCTGGAAGCACAAGTCCCGCTTCCAGCTGGAAACCGTCCTCCACGCCGCCATATCCGCCGACACCCTCAGCCGCTCCCACCTCAAAACCTTCCGCCAGATCCACGACCTGCCTCAACCCTTGTCATTGCGAGGCGCAAAGCGCCGTGGCAATCCCGCCGCCCCTACGCTGTCATTGCGAGCGCAGCGCGGCAATCCCGCCGCCAACCCACCCGCTCATCCTGAGCCTGTCGAAGGATGCCCTTCTGTCGAAGGATGCCATCCCGTCGAACCATGCCCCACCACCCTCCGCCGTCTGCGCCGCCGCGTCGCTTCCCTCATCAAGGCCGTCGCAGCGCTCATCGCCGGCGACCCCAAGCCCGTGCGACACCACAAGCGTTGGCAGCGCAAGCCCAACCTCCCAGACCTCCCCCGACTCACCTATGTCCGGCAGATCTTGAGCTTGCCCAACTATGAGGACATTCAGGACAAATTCCGCCTGCACCATATACCGCTGGACACCGACCCCGACCCCCACGGCTTCTACCGCCGCGGCGACGCTCCTCGTCCCTGCCCCTGCCACGCCGACCTGTGGAACCGGCCCCGCGACGAACATCGCATCACCCTCTCTCCCCCATGGCGCCGCGCCCTCGAAAAAACCTTCCGCGTCACCCTTCCCAACCCCCTTATCCTCGCTTTCTGACCCATCCCGCTGCCCCCTCTCCCTCGATGGGAGAGGGTTGGGGTGAGGGTGAACCATTCTGCCCCCAATCCTGCTCCAGCCGTGTATAATCAGCCCACCGTTTTCGTTGCGCCCCACACGTCAAAGCGTGAAAAGGAGTTTTGTATGGTTACTTCTGTGCAGGAAACATCGGCCGGTGGTACGCAATCCGGCAATCCCATCGACGAGTTCGAGGTCATCGTCATCGGCGCTGGCGTCACAGGGTTGTATTCCCTTTACCGACTCCGCAATCTCGGCTTCTCCGCAATGTCGTTCGAGGAAGGCGACGGCGTTGGCGGCACCTGGTACTGGAATCGCTACCCCGGCGCTCGCTTCGATTCGGAAAGCTACACCTACGGCTATTCCTTCTCGGAAGAACTCCTCCAGGAATGGGAGTGGAAGGAACACTACTCCGCCCAGCCCGAAAACGAGCGCTACCTCAACTACGTCGCCGACAAGTTCGACCTGCGCAAGTACATCCGCTTCAACTCCCGCGTCGCCTCCCTCGTGTACGACGAGGCCGCCAACCGCTGGGTCGCCACCACCGATGACGGCTACCAGGCCCGCGCCCAATTCGTGATGACCGCCATCGGCATCCTCTCCGCCCGCTACGTCCCCGACTTCGAGGGCTTGGAAAGCTACGAAGGCGTCGCGACCCACACCAACCGCTGGCCCAAGGAAGGCATCGACATGGCTGGCAAGAAGGTCGGCATCATCGGCACCGGCGCAACCGCCGTCCAGATTATCCCCGAAATCGCCAAGGATGTCGGACACCTCACCGTCTTCCAGCGTACCGCCAACTACTGCGTGCCTCTGCGCAACTCCGTCATCGACGACGAAACCCAGGAGTACATCAAGTCCCACTACCCCGAGATTTTCGAGCAGTGCATGGCGACCCCCGGTTCCTTCATGCACATGTTCGATACCCGTTCCGCCCTCGCCGTCTCCGAAGAGGAGAAGCTGGAGCAGTACGAGCGCCTCTGGGCCGAGCCCGGCTTCAAGAAATGGCTCTCCAACTTCTATGACGTCATGATGCCCGGCGACGCCAATGAGGACTACGCCGAATTCGTCCGCAACAAGATCCGCGAGCGCGTCCACGACCCCGAGGTAGCCGAGATGCTGGTCCCCAAGAATCACATGTTCGGCTCCAAGCGTCTCCCCTGCGAGAGCGGTTACTACGAGGTTTATAACCAGGACAATGTCCGCCTCGTCGATGTGCGCCAGGACCCCATCGCCCGCATCACCCCTCGCGGCCTCCAACTCACTGGCGGCGAAGAGTTCGACTTCGACGTCCTCATCTTCGCCACCGGCTACGACGCCGTCACGGGCCCCCTCAACCTCATTCACATCCAGGGCATCGGCGGCGAGGTCCTCAAGGAAAAGTTTGCCAACGGCCCGCGCACCTACATGGGAATGTCCAGCCACAACTTCCCCAACCTGTTCACCATCAACGCCGCCTCCGTGGGCAACTTCCCCCGCTCCGCCGAGCCGCTGGTAGAGTGGGTCACCGAGGCCATCGCCCACGTCCGCGACAGCGGAAACCAACGCATCATGGCCACCTCGGATGCCGAGGAAGCCTGGGTGCGGCACATGAGGGAAGACGGTGAGGCCATCCTGAGGACCCAGGCCGATTCCTGGTTCGTCGGCGCCAACATCCCCGGCAAGGCCCGCGTCCTGCTCACCGCCCCCGACACCGCCCCGGCCATGCGCGCCAAACGCGCCGAAGTAGCCTCCAACAACTACGAAGGCTTCACCCTCGACTGAACTCACGTCCCAAAACCCCCTCTCCCCTCGTGGGAGAGGGCTGGGGTGAGGGGGCAAACCCAACCACGTAGGGGCGGGCCTTGTGCCCGCCCCCCAACGGTTCCAACCTGCACACATACGCCCCCCGTTCATCCCTGTAAATTACCCCCCGGCCGCCGCGCCAACAAATAACACACCCCCGAGCCCAACTGCATCACCGCCGCCGCGATCAGCGCAATTCCATACTCCCCCGTCCGGTCAAACACCCATCCCGCCGCCACCGGCGCCGCCAGCGACCCGGCCCCGAAGCTCACCGTCATAATCCCCACCAGCGACCCGAAGCTGCGCCGCCCGAAATACTCGCCCACCGCCAGCCAGCCCAGCGTGGCGATCCCCTCCGTCGCCGCTATCGACAGCACAAACATCGCCGCCGCCGGATACCCCGACAGTGCCAGGAACGACACCGCCGCCACTGCGCCTACCGTCATTCCTCCGAACAGCAGCCACCGCGACGCCACAACCATCGCGGCCAACCCCATCCCGAACCTCAGCGGAATAATCGCCAGGAACGTCGCCGATAGAAAATACGCCGCCTCATCCTCGGGAATCCCCTTCCACACCAGCATCGGAATCTGGTTGATTACCAGCGCGTCCGCCGCCGCAATCCGCAGCGTCACGGCCGCCGTCATCAGCCAGAACGCCGGCGTCGCCACCGCCTGCCGCAGCGTGAAATCCGATTCGGAATACACGGGTTCAATTCGTTGGCCCCTGCCCCGTCCCGCGCCGTCCGTCGCCGGCTGCTCCCCGTCCGGCAGCAGTCCCATGTCCTCCGGCCGGCTGCGTATCACCACCGTAGCCAGCGCGGTCAGCACCGCCACGAACCCGCCCGTCCACAGGATCACCGTGCGCCACCCGAACTGGTCTTCGCAGTACGCCAGCAGTGGCACCATGATCGCCGCGCCTCCGGCAAAGGCGGTGTTCAGCAGCGTCATCGTCAACGCTTTCCGCCGCACGAACCACTGGTTCACCACGGTCATCAGGTTGGGCGCCACGCCGATTCCGCGCCCCAAAGCTGCCACCCCCGAATACAGCAGCACCAGTTGCCAGTAGGAGCCAACCCCGGCCACCGCCGCGAATCCCACGCAGCACAGCAGCCCGCCAGATAGCACCAGCATCCGGCCGCCGTACCGGTCCGCCAGCCATCCGGCCCCCAGCGACGCTACGTTGCCCACGGCCCACGCTGCGCCCACCACAAACGCAAACTGCGCCGAGCTGATGCCCAGCTCTCCCCTGATCGGCGTCGCAAACACCAGGAACCCCGGTATCAGCGCGCCAAACCCCAGGAACCCCAACCCGCCGGCGGCGGCCAGCACCCACCAGCCATAGTAGATGCTCCGCTTCGCGCGGGCCGTGTCGGTCGTCGGCTGCTCGATCATCCGCCCATCAATCCTCTATTGCACATCCGGGTCTCCGTCAGCAGCCGGCCTCCGCACCAGCACGAATGCGGATGCCGATATGGCCTGCATGACACCGACCGCCAGCAGCACAGGCACAAAACTCCCGGTCCGGTCAAACACCGCTCCGGCCGCCGCCGGCACGATCAGTCCGCTGACTCCGTAGAACACGGTCATCAACCCCACCAGCGTCCCGAAACTGCGGCGTCCGAAATACTCGCCCACCGTGATCCACGCCAGCGAGCTTACCCCCTGCCCGGTTGCCGACGACAGGATGAGAAACCAGGCCACCGCGTCGCCCCGGAGCAGCAGGGCCGCGACGGTGCAAAGGGCCACCGTCGCCATCGCCCCGCTCAGCATCCAGCGCGGCGAAACCCACGTCGCGGCCAACCCCATCCCGAACCGGGCGGGTATGGTGGCAAAATACGTGATGGACAGGTAAACGGCGGTGCGCTCCTCGGCAACTCCCCTCCATATCAAGAGTGGTATCTGGTTGATCACCAGCACGTCCGACGGCACCGTCCGCAGGATCGCCCCCATTGCCAATGCGCAGAACGACAGCGTGCCCAGCGCCTCCCTCACCGAGTAGTTTCGCCTCTGCATTGCTCCGCTGGACGGGCGTTCAGCGGCTCCGGCCCGTTGTCGCGGCCCGCCAACGTCCGAACCGTACGGCAGCAGGCCCATATCCTCGGGTCTGCTCCGGATCACGGCCGCTGCGGGCAGCGCGATGGCGAACACCAAACCCCCGGCGACAAACGCCGCCGAGCGCCACCCGATTAGCTCACTGGTCAGGCTCAGCGCCGGCAGGATCGCCGCCGCGCCGGCGGTAACGGCGGTGTTGATGGTCGCCAACACCAACGCCTTGCGATCATCGAACCACTGGTTCACCACCGTCATCAGCGTGGGGAAAATGCCCAGCCCCCGCCCCACCGACGCCGTTACCGAGTATGCCAGCACGATGGCCCAGAAGGAGTTGGCAAATCCCAGCGCAGCAAACCCCACGCCGCACAGAATGCCCCCGATCAACACCAGGCGACGCGCTCCATACCGGTCTGCCAGCCATCCTGCCGCCAGCGAGGTGATGTCGCCCACGCCCCAGGCCGCGCCCACGATGAACGCCGATTGGCCGGAACTCAACCCCAGCTCCGCGCGCACCGGCACCGAAAACGCCAGGTACCCCGGTATCACCACTCCAAACGCGCAGAATCCCAGGGCCGCCGCTGCCGCCAGCACCCACCATCCATAGAACAATCCGCCCCGGCCGTGGGACGCCGGGGCGTGGTTCAAAGGGGGGTGGAAATCGGACACTGGCTTTTTCTATTGTCATTGCGAGGAGCGTAGCGACGTGGCAATCTCGTTGCCGAAGCAGTGCCCCTTACCCGAACAAGATTGCCTTGCGCCTGGGTCGGACGCTCGCAATGACGGGCAGTGAAGCCTTATCAGTCCGCCAACGGAATCACCAGATACACCCTCTCCTCGCCGCCAACTACCCGCGTCGTGTGGCCCTGCCCGGTCAAGTCCTCCGCCAGCAGCACGTCGCCCGGCCCAACTCGGTAAGTGCTGCCGTCGCTCAGCCCAATTTCCGCCTGCCCCGCCAGCGTCACCGTGTATTGACGCCGCGGCGCGCAGTGGAAGTCCAGAAAGTAGTCGGGCGGAGAAATGCGAATCGTCATTCCCGTGGTCGGCTGCAAAGGCGTTCCCCGACCATAAGCCCCCTCGGTGTCCAGAAAATCCTCAAAGGGCGGTTCGTAGGGCTCAAGGCGCGACTGCCCGTCCTCTCCCGTGTAAACGCGAACAAATTGCGGCATGAGTCAACTCCTCACAACTTAAACCGTCAGTCCGGTTTTTATGTCATTCCGGCGAAAGCCGGAATCCAGTCCAACTTTGATCGCCAGCAATTATACCGCCGGATCGCGCCTAATCGCCGGGACGCTCCTCGCCGGTTGGCCGCCGCGTCACCCACGAATTGCGCTCCGAATCCGACCCGCTTCCGGCGCGCCGCGCATATTCGACCATCCGGACAAATAGCGTTACTGCCAACAAACCGGCGGCGGCTCCCAGCGGGAACGCTAACAGCGCTCCCGCCACGCACAAAACGATCAGTACGTGCGGCTCCACGATCGCTCGGTCCGTAAGCTCGGATATGCGGGCAAACCTTGCGGCAATCGCCCAGGCGACGTATCCGCCCGCGGCGCATCCGCAGAGCGCCGCTCCAAAAATGTATAACAACCGGGTCGGCGTGAACATGGCGGCAATTATATTACATCGAACGAATTAACACTGCATCCACGAAACCGCATAGCCAATAGCTCCGCCGCCCTGCGGATGATAGATTTTCCCAAAAGCGTCGCCAATGGCAACTATTTCGTAAAGCGCGGTTGACAACGCGCCGATAACGACTGTTTAATCGTGCGCCATCCGTTAACGTGGATGTCGCTAAGTCGGTGTCCGCAAGCACGACACAGATAGAAGGAGTGCCAATATATGAGATTGAATCGGTTACTGAACGCCCGACTGCTGTTGGTCGTTGGCCTGGCAGCAGGGCTCATCGCCGCGGTTGCCTGCGGCGGCGCGTCCAATGAACCCGCACCTGCGGCGCCCGCAAGCTCCGGCGACAGCGGTTCCAGCGCCGCTCCCGCTGCGGCCACCGCCATGCCCGAGGCCACGGAGCCGGCCGCCATGGCCGAGTCCTCCGGTGGTCATGTATCCGTGCTGGTAACCAACTTGGGCAACGGCAAATTCGATCCCTTCCTCACGGAAGGCGAAGACCTCAAGTTCCAGCGCATCTTCCAGGTCGCCCTGGTCGGTGGCAAGGGCGGCAGCGAGCTGACCCCCGCCGTTGCCAAGGACTGGTCGGTCAGCGAGGACGGCAAGGTCTGGACTTTCTCCGTCAACGAAGGTTCATCAAGGACCACGAGGGTCACGTCATCACCCGCGACGACGTGTACTTCAACCTCAACTCCCGTATGGGAACCGAAGCCCAGACGCTGCTGGAGTCCACCTACTACGAACCCCGCGACGTCGCCTTCGCCAAGCTGGTTGACAGCGTTGACAAGGGGCCGGCTGACGACCAGGTTTCCGTAACCTTCAACACCGTCCGCCTGGACTTCGCGTTCAACTGGTCTGAAAACGCCCAGGGCGCAGACCCGATGATCGTCTCCGAACAGGCAATGCGCGCACGGGCCGGCGACAACGGCTTCGAGGGTTACGAGAGCGACCCGGTCGGCATCGGCTCCATGCGCGTTACCGATCACATCCTCAAGCAGGAGTATTCCTTCGAGAAGTTCGAGGACTTCTTCTGGCATCCTGAAAACGGTTACGACGAAGACCGCCGCGTTTCCTTCGACACTCTGGACCTCAAAGTCGTGCCCGAACCCGCCGCGCGACTGGCCGCCCTGCGCAGCGGCGACGCCCAGCTCATCGAAGCCAACATCAACATGATTGGCGACATCAACGGCATCGACGGCGGCGGCATCGCTTGGCAGAAGGAGTCTTCCTACAACTGGGTGGTGTACGTTGACTGCTGGGAAGAATCTCTGTGGTGCTACCACAAGGAGGCCCGCCAGGCTGCCGAGCACGCCCTGGACAAGGACGCCATCGTCAACGGCCTCTACACTCCTGAAGCCATCAACGCCGACAGCTGGTCGCACGTCACCCCCAACTCGCTGGGCTGGGGCGAGAACCTGCGCCCACGCGCCTATGACGTGGACCGGGCCAAGGAACTGCTCATGTCCATCGGGTTCGGCGGCGCCGACGGCGGTGACGGCACCGACGCCAACGGAGAACAGATTTCCTTCACCATCTACACCTGGGAAGCCGGCGACCTGCCGCTGCTCCCCGACCTCGCTCAGCTGTACAAGGACTTCTGGACCGATGGCCTCGGTTGGGAAGTTGACGTAGTGGTCGGCGACGCTGCCGCCACCCGGCAGGCGTGGAACAACCGTGAGTACCCCGGCAACGTGCTGGTACGCACCAACGAAGCCCGGTTCGATGGTACCTCCATCACCCAGGGCGCGTTCCTGAACTCGGCCATCGCCTGGCGCGCCATCGATGATCCGACCCTGGAGCCTTGGGCCAGCAGCACCACCCCGGTGGTTGAAAAGGGTCTGTCGGACCTCAACGACGCGACTCGTCAGCAGTCGTACAACGAAATGTACGCCTATCTGCACGACCAGGCGTATTGGGGCGACGGGTTCAACACCAACGTGCCGTGGGGCCTTGGCGCCGACGTAGCATCCTATGAGCCCTGGAGCTTGGTGCCCTACGTCACCGCCATCTGGACGGTCAAGCTGAAGTAAGCGACGATTTATCGCGCTGATGCAGGGGCGAATAGTAACTCGCCCCTGCATTCACCCCCACAGTCGCCCCTACTACACTACCGCTAGTTTCTAAACTGGTTTATTTATACAATCCCCATTGTCGATTATTGGTGGACTGAACCGGCATGACCGCTTATATCGCGCGACGACTGATTGAAGGGCTGATCACCCTGATCGCCCTCAGCTTCGTGGTATTTGGCAGCGTCCACCTGGCCGGCGATCCGGCGCGTTTCCTGTTGCCCATCTCGGCGGAACACGACGAAACCGTGTACGAGGAACAGAAGAAGCGCCTGGGGCTGGATAAGCCTTTCATCGTCCAATACTGGAATTTCCTCAAAAACGCGCTGCGGCTGGACTTTGGCAATTCCTTCACGGAACGCCGCCCCGTCCAGCAAATCCTGGCCGAACGCATCCCGGCAACCGTGCATCTGGCGCTGGCGGGAATAGTGCTGGCGATTGGCGTAGGCGTCCCGTTAGGCATCATTTCGGCAGTTAAACGCGATAGTATTCTGGACCGCATTTGCAAAGCGTTCGCCATTTTCGGAATGGCCGCCCCTCAATTCTGGGTTGCCATCATGCTCATTATCTTGTTTGCCGGATATTGGGGTTGGCTCCCCGCATTCGGCAGAGGCGAAACTCAGGGGTGGCTGCCCGAATGGTCGCAAATTCCCAATATGCTGCTTCATCTGGCCATGCCCGCTTTCGTCCTGGCCCTGGCGATCATCGCCGCCATCATGCGCCTGGCGCGCTCGGCGATGCTGGAAGTGCTGGATACCGACTACGTGAAGTTCGCCCAAGTGAAGGGAATGGCCGACCGTGTAGTGATTTGGAAGCACGCCGCGCGAAACGCGCTGATCCCGGTCATCACCTTCGGAGGGATCAGTTTGGCCGGATTGCTCAACGGGTCCGTGGTCGTGGAGGTGGTTTTTGCCTGGCCCGGGGTTGGCTTGATGCTGCTGGACGGCGTTCTTTCCAACAACTACCCCCAAGTGCTGGGCGCGATTATGGTGTCGGGTGCGGCCTACATCCTGACTGCCTTGATCGTGGACATCCTGTATGGTTACGCAGACCCACGGGTCCGCATGAGCTAGAGATTGCCGGTCATTCCGGCTTGCTCTGGAATCCAAATTTAGGAGTAGCATCTTGGCTGCCGACGGCCCTGCATTGGTGATTGACAACCGCGCCCCGACCGGGTGGCTACAGCGGGTCCGCGATGCGCGTTTGCCGTGGGTTCCCATTGCGATTCTGCTTGTCATCATATTCTGTGCAATCTTTGCCAACTTGGTCTCCCCCCACGACCCGCGCAAAAACGACGTAAGGAACAAGCTGCAAGCGCCATTCACCAGTTCCGAGCATATCCTGGGCACGGACCGGCTGGGCAAGGATATGTTGAGCCGCCTGATATTCGGCGCGCGCACCATGCTGCAAGTCACCGCGCCGTCGATGGTCGTGGCCATTCTGGCGGGTACGGTAGTTGGCCTGGTTTCCGGATACTCGGGGCGTTGGGTGGATTCCGCCCTGATGCGGATAACCGACGCCGTGTTAGGTTTCCCGTCGATCCTGGTGGCCTTGCTGATAGTCACTTATTTGGGCACCGGCGTTTGGAACGTGATGATCGCGATTGCGGCAACCCAGTGGGCCCGATTCGCGCGGATGATCCGCGGCGAGGTGCTTGCCATCCGCGACCGCGACTTTGTGGTTCTTGCCCAGATCTATGGCGTATCGCCCGGAATGATCGTGTATCGACACCTTTTCCCCAACGTGATCAATACGTTGATGGTTCTGACCAGCGTGAGCATCGGACAGGTCATCCTGCTTGAAGCATCCCTCAGTTTCCTGGGCTTGGGACTGGCGCCTGGCGACCCGGCGTGGGGCATCATGGTAGCGGAAGCCCGCGAGTTCCTGACCCAGGCCTGGTGGATTGCGCTGTTCCCCGGCCTCATCATCACCATCGTCGTCATGGCTTTCAACTTCTTCGGAGACTGGCTCCGCGACTACCTGGACCCGCGTCTCAGGCGAGCCGGCTGACGCAACGACAAGCCAAAATTTCGTGTCGGGGTGACGATTAACGTCGCCCCGACTTCATTTTGCTGCCATCGATAGCGTGCGGACGCCTGCGGGCTACGATTGTTGACGGCGAATTAAGCGATGTGCTAATGTCCCGCCCACGCAGTAGCAATTTGGTTAACGAAAACTCCTGCATCAGCCGCTGGCACGGAGGAATTATTGATGTTGCACCGTAAATTGGGCGTGAAGTTACTCCTCGTATCTATGGCCTTGCTTTTGCTCATCATAGCTGCGGCTTGCGGAAGCCCGGCAGAGGAGTCCTCCCCCGCTCCCGCCGCCGCGGAACCTACTGCGGCGCCGGCCGCAACCGCCGTCCCCGCTGCACCCGCGCAGGCCACCGAGGCCCCGCCCGCAGCCACGACGGAAGATACTGGCGGGAAAATCACCCTGATGAACGCGGTGTGGGCCACCGAACTCTTCACCCCCAGGGACGGCGTTGGCGAAACCGCCACCTACGGGCGCCAAATGCACGCTTTCTGGATCAACGGCAACGAAAATCTGGAAATGGTTCCAGGTGTCTTGACCGACTGGAGCGTTTCGGAGGACGGGGTGTCGTGGGATCTGACGTTGCGGGATGGGATTACCTTCCACAACGGCGATCCGCTAACCATCGACGATGCCATGTTCACCATGGACTTTACGTTCGGTCCGGAGGCCGTAACGGAATCCATCAGTCCCAGCGTGCAGGCCGAAGCAGCTGACACGGCAAGCATAGAGGCCACCGGCCCCAACACGCTGCGCGTTACGCACGTCTCGCCCAAAGCATTCTTCCCGTTCTTCATTTCCGATTTGAGCTTTGGGATCGCGGGCATTTTGCTCCCGAAGAACTATTTCGAGAGCCTGGGGCAAGACGGCTACAACGACGCGCCAATCGGAGCCGGGCCTTTCCGGCTGGAGAAGCACGTGATCAGCGAGCAGATCCTGCTGGAACGTTACGAGGACTACTTCGATCCCGAACGCGGCCCGTCATTCCAAACTCTGGATATGCGCCTGGTGCCGGAAGTGGCGACCCGCGTTGCGGCGCTACGCGCCGGCGACGCCGACGTGGTAGAGGCCAACCTGGCCGTCAAAGACCAGGTCGAGGATGGCGGCGGCCGCATGATCTGGTCCCAGGAATCTTCCTACATTTGGATACTGTTGCCGGGTTGCTGGGAAGAACAGTTCCCATGCCACAAGAAAGGCGTCCGTCAGGCACTGGACTACGCAATCGACAAAGACCTGATCATCAACTCGCTCTACGGACCTGAGGCCGCGGTTTCACGCGGTTGGAACTGGGCCACGCCCAACGCCCTGGGTTACAGCGAGGCGTTGGACCCGTTCCCGTATGACCCGGAGAAAGCCCAACAGCTTATGGCTGAGGCGGGATATCCGGATGGCGACGGGTTCGGCACGCTGGAAGTACACACGTGGAAAGCGGGCGACGTGCCATTCCTCCCTGAACAAGCGCAACTGATCGCCGATATGTGGGAAAAGAACCTTGGGATTGACGTTGACGTCATCGTGGGCGAGGCCGCTACAGTCCGCGAAAGGTGGTTCGACCGGCAGTTGGACGGTAAGATCATCGTGCGCGCCAATGAAACACGCTGGGACGGCGGCAGCATCACCAACGCCATCTACGGAAACCCTGAGGGCGGGGCGCACCTCGGCGGGCGCCGCGATGACCTGATCGCTGTGGCCCAAGAAGCCCTGTCAGTCGTAGATCCTGATCTGCGCCAGGAAGCCTTCAACAAGGCGTACCAGATCCTGCGGGAAGAGCACTACGAGTTCGGCACCGGCTACGTGAACCTGCCGTGGGGTGTGGGCCCGCGCATCGCCGAGTGGGAACCGTGGCCTGTGGTGGCCTATCAAACCGCCATCTGGACGATGAAGCTGAACTAGGCTCCGCGTCAACAGTCCATGTGGCAATTCATTGGAATACGAATCGTCCAGGGCATCTTCACGCTGCTCGTAATCAGCCTGTTGGTGTTCCTGGCGACTCGTTTGACCGGCGATCCCGCACTGGTATTGCTTCCGCCTGAAGCGTCGAGCAAAGCGGACTATGAGCGGGTGCGCAAACAGCTCGGCTTGGATAAATCCCTGCCCGAGCAATACCTCATTTTCCTGAGAGGAGCCGTACAGGGCGACTTCGGCCTGTCGATTCGGGACCGGAGACCCACCCGTGACCTGCTGCTGGAGCGTCTGCCCGCTACCCTGCAACTGGCGATGGCAGGGATGGCGCTGGCGATCGTAGTAGGGGTCCCGTTGGGGATCCTGTCGGCGGTGAAACGCGACTCGATTTTCGACAAGGGCGGCAAGTTATTCGCCGTGCTCGGCATGGCGGCGCCTCAATTTTGGGTGGCCATCATGCTGATCCTGCTGTTCGGGGCCATCCTGAAGGTGTTGCCTACCTACGGTCGGGAGGGGCCGGAGAACTTTATTCTTCCCTCCTTTGTGCTGGCGTGGTCGATTATGGCCGGGATCATGCGGTTGGGCCGGTCTAGCATGTTGGAAGTGCTGGACAGCGACTACGTGCGGTTTGCGCGGATCAAGGGGTTGAAGGACGGGATGGTGGTATGGAAGCACGCGCTGCGGAACGCGCTAATCCCCATACTCACCTTCAGCGGAATCAGCCTGGCGGGATTGCTCAACGGGGCAATCGTGGTGGAGCAGGTATTTGCCTGGCCCGGCTTGGGTCGCTTGATGCTGGACGGCGTGTTGCAGCGCAACTTCCCCGTAGTGCAGGCCGCAGTGATGGCGTCGGCGTTCTTCTACATACTGACCGCGCTGATAGTTGACATCCTCTACGTGTACGCCGATCCCCGGATACGGCACTGAGGAACAACGGGAGCGTACTGAATGGCAACCTCCGATTTGGTGTTGGAGAACGCCCAACCACAGCAGAACTGGCGCGAGCGGCTGGCTGAAAAGCGTTTGCCGTGGATACCGATCTCCGTACTGCTGATTTTGCTGGTTTGCGCGGCTTTCGCGCACTGGCTGGCCCCGCACGACCCGACCAGCCTGAACGTTATTGCCAGCAAGCAGGCCCCATTTGAATCACGTGAGCACCCGCTGGGGACCGACGTGCTGGGCCGGGACATGCTGAGCCGGCTGATCTACGGAGCCCGCACGACGGTGCAGATCAGCGTGACGGCGTTGGCGCTGGGAGCCGTCATCGGAACGGTCATCGGGCTGGTGTCGGGGTACTGGGGCGGCTGGGCAGATGCGGTGTTGATGCGGGTAACGGATGCCGCACTGGGGTTTCCGACCATCCTGCTGGCGCTGGTGGTGGTGGTAATTATGAACCCCGGCCCGCCGGCCATCATCCTGGCGGTGCTGCTGACGGTGTGGGCGAGGTTTGCCCGGATGATTCGCGGCGACGTGCTGACGGTCAAAGGCTATGACTTCGTTACGCTGGCGCGCATCACGGGGGTGAAAGCGCCGGTGATCCTCTGGCGCCACATCTTTCCCAACGTGGCCAATACGCTGATGGTGATCACGAGCCTGATGGTGGGGCAGATCATCCTGCTTGAAGCGGCGCTGAGTTTTCTGGGCTTGGGACTATCTCCGGGCGCGCCGGCTTGGGGTATAATGGTGGCCGAAGGACAGGAAGTTATCCTGGATGTCTGGTGGCTGTCCCTGTTCCCCGGAGTGGCGATCACGGTGGTTGTGCTGGCGTTCAACTTCTTCGGGGACTGGCTTCGCGATTACCTGGACCCCAAGCTGAGAAGGGCAGGGTAGTCGAGGTTCCCTGCTTGGCCAAAGCGGCCTTGGGGAACGCGCCACGCTGGCACCCATGGTGACGCTGAGCATCAGGGGCTACATGACTAACGACGTGATCCTGCAGGTAGAAGACCTGCAAACCCACTTCTTCACCCGAACCGGCGTAGTCAAAGCGGTGGACGGCATCAACTTTGAGTTGCGCCGGGGTGAGACGCTGGGCATTGTCGGAGAATCGGGTTCCGGCAAAAGCATGACCGCGTGGTCGATCCTGGGCATGGTGCCGCACCCGGGCCGTATCGTCGGTGGAGCGATCAACTATCTCGGCGAGAATCTTCTGGAAAAGAGCCGAGGTGAAATGCGCGAGATTCGCGGGTCAGGCATCTGCATGGTCATGCAGGACCCGTTGACCTCTCTCAACCCCGTGTTCACGGTGGGCGACCAGTTGGTTGAAACGCTCAAATTGGAATACGATGAACCGAAGCGGTCGCTGCGGCAGCGAGCCGCGGAGTTGCTGGCCAACGTGCGAATACCCGCCCCCGAAGATAGGCTGACCAACTTCCCTCATCAGATGAGCGGCGGTATGCGGCAACGGGTGGTAGGCGCAATTTCGATTTCACGCGCGCCCAACCTGCTGATCGCGGACGAACCGACAACGTCTCTGGACGCCACCATCCAATTGCAATACCTCCGTTTGCTGAAAGACATCCAGGAGCAAACCGGCGCGGCCATCATCTTCATCACCCACGACTTTGGGATTGTAGCGCGAATGTGCGACCGGGTTGCAGTGATGTACGCCGGCCGGATCGTCGAGCAATCCGACGTTGAAGACATGTTTGACCACCCGGCGCACCCGTACACGGAAGCGTTGCTCCAGTCGGTGCCGGACCTGGATACTGACGTAGATACTCTCCCCTCCATTGAGGGACAACCCCCGTCGCTGGACGCTCTGCCGGAAGGGTGCTCGTTCGCGCCGAGGTGTCCTCACGTTTGGGAACGGTGCCAGGAATATCCCGACGAGTTTACGGTAGCGCCAAGACACACTTCCCGTTGCTGGAGGTCGGAGTAACATGGCCGCAGTCGCTTCACCAACCGCAGCCGAGGGCGTCAACGGCGAGGGGCCGCTGGTACGCTTGGAGGGGATACGACGCCATTTCCCGGTTTACCGTGGCAATTTGCTCAGGCGACACACCGGCACGGTAAAGGCCGTGGATGGTATTTCCATCAACATCATGCCGGGGCAGACCTACAGTCTGGTGGGCGAGTCAGGCTGCGGAAAAACCACTACCAGCCGCATGCTCCTGATGGCGGACCAGCCGACGGACGGCAGCATCTATTTCGACAGCCGGCCGATGGCCCAGTTTTCGGGAGCCGAACGGCGCAACTTCCGGGCATCTGTGCAGGCGGTGTTCCAGGATCCCTGGAGCTCGCTGAACCCACGGATGAGGGTTGACCAGATAATTTCCGAGCCGTTGATCACGCACCAGCGGCTGAGCCGCACTGCGGTGCGCTCGCAGGTGCAGGAATTGCTACAGGTGGTTGGGCTGCACCCGTTCCACGCCGAGCGGTATCCCCATGAGTTCAGCGGAGGCCAACGTCAGCGCATTGCCATCGCCAGAGCGCTTTCCACCCGGCCGAAACTGATCGTGCTGGACGAGCCGGTATCCGCGCTGGACGTGTCGATTCGCGCGCAGATTCTGAACCTGCTGAAGGAATTGCAGTCCAGCTACGAACTCAGCTATCTGCTGATTGCGCACAACCTGGCGACGGTGCGGTACATGAGCCACATGGTAGGCGTGATGTACCTGGGCAAGATAGTAGAAGAGGCCCCGCCCATTGAGCTGTTCACGGATCCGCAGCACCCTTACACGAAAGCGCTGATTTCCGCATCCCTACCGGCTCATCCCCGGCAACAGCGTGAGGAAATCGTGCTCACGGGCGAGGTCCCATCTCCACTGGATCCACCCGGAGGCTGCGCGTTCCACCCTCGTTGCCCATTCGTCATGGAGCGCTGCGCGACCGACACGCCCGTATTGCGCGAGTACCGGACCGGCCACGCCACGGCGTGTCACTTGTACGACTGAGTGATTGATCCTCAGATCGCCGGCGGTTACTGCTCCCGAAAACTGATCACTGCTACTTCACAGGTTTCGTGGTCAATCCAACCCTCTCCCTTCAAGATGTGATAGTAGAAATGGTCATGGCTGTACCGCACATCCATGGTCACGTAGTGGTCAGTTTCTCCGTATGAGCCTGCTTCATGGACAGTGGTTCGGATAACGTCAAATAACTGCGGGTCTTCAACGTGGTCGCGCATTCTGTTTCGCAACTCCGTGTGTTGCCCCGTCCAGTAATTGAGGCAGTGGCGGCCGTTGTGGCGAGCGTCATCGTTGAAATTGGCGTTGGCCCACCCATATCCCACCACACCAGCTATGACCAATCCGACTATTCCGGCCAGGATCAATGGAATGATGAAGTAGCGTGACATGGTTATTTCGATGGCCTGTGCCAAGCGGAGTATCGGCTCGCCCCGAGCCGCAGCAATAAACTTATGGAGTCACCCCACGAGGCGCGATGCATCGAAATGGGGTGATAGGGCCGCCACGGTATCGGCGGAAATTCAGGCGAGAGGGTCAGTGTCGCCCACCTGAGAAATGTATAATCCAACCTCGGGCTATATGCTTACATAAAAAGCATTATGGTGCGGTACGGTGTTGTTATACTGACATAACTGTACCACACGTACATGTTTCTCGCAAACGAGATCAGGAAACGGCGCCTTCTCTGCGGAACACTTCCGCCAATTTGCCAATCCCTTCCCATATCTCTTCTTCCGAGGGTAGGGCGAAGCAAAGTCGGATGTAACTGGCCGCTGCGTCGGGGTCTGCCGACCAGTCGGGTCCCGGATTGAACGCGACCCCCTCGCTGAGTGCCGGCCCTGCCAGTTGGCGGGAATCAACGCCGTCGGGGAGCTTCACCCACAGGTACATCCCGCCCCTGGGCGTTTCAAACTCGATGCTGGGGCCGAATGACTCTCGGAGCGCGCTGCTAAGGGCGTCGCATTTGCGCTTCAAGGAAGACCGCATCTCCAGGATGTGGTCCTCGTAGCGGTGGTTGAAATAATCACCCACAATCATCTGGTCCATCACGCCCGTGCCGGCGTCGTTTTTGCGGGAGAGCAGGCGGCTCATCACGCCCCATGAAGCCACGACATAGCCCAGCCGAGTGCCCGGTCCCAGCGTCTTGGAGAAGGACCCGATGTGCAGCACCCGGTTGGTGTCATCCAGGGACCGGATGGCGTTCTCGTATTCGCCCTCGAATATGAGGTCGGCGTAGCACTCGTCCTCGAAAATGGGGACGCCGTATTCTTCGCTGAGTTCCAGCATCCGGTGTCGCCGCTCCATGGACATAACGGTGCCGGTGGGGTTCTGAAGCGTGGGGATAGTGTAGATGTACTTGGGGCGCACTCCCCGCACGCGCAATTCTTCCAGCGCATTGGCCAGGTGATCCATGCGCATGCCGTCATAGTCAACGTCGATTCCTACCATGTTGACTTTCCGGCGCCTCAGGTTGCCCAGAGCGCCCGAGAAGCTGAACGCCTCGACGATGGCGGTGTCGCCCTCCTCCAGCAGGACCTCGTTAATCAGCTCGATGGCAAGGCCCGACCCGGAAGTGATCAGAACTTCGTCCGTCGTTACGTTGACGCCGCGATGCTCGGCCAGCTTGTCAACTACGAACTGGCGCAGCGGGATGATGCCCTGCGGCCCGCCGTCGAAGTTGTACATTGAGATGTTCCTCGGGTCGCCGCGGAATACCCGGCCAGCGGACTCGATGAAGCCCTCCATGGGAACCATGTCAGGGTCGCTGTGGCCGCCGATGAAGTTGTACTTGGGGTGGCCTTCCCACGCCGCCGCCGGGGGTGGGAGATCCCGGTTGAAGAGCGTCGAATAGTCCAAGTCTTGCCCTGGCATGAGGTTGAGCCTCCGTGCTGTTGGATGCGTGCGAAACCTTGCGCATCCTAACACCGCCGGCACGTTACGGATAGGCTCGATTGCCGCTAACTGAGTGCGCGGATATAATCCGTGATCGAACAATCGACCAGGTCCCTTCTTGAAACTCAAAGCAATGTCTGTCAGAGACATAACCTGTGTGCCCTAAATGGAGCGTCAACGATGAAATTCGGCATCATGGCAATGCCTCAACACCCGTCCACCGATTCCGCTACCCAGCGGTTCCAGGAAACGGTCGAACTCACACGCCTGGCGAGGGATGCGGGGTTCAGTTCGATAGCGTGCGGACAGCATTTCCTGTCGCCGCCCTATCAGAACTTGCAAAGTATCCCCCTGCTGGCGCGGCTGGCCGCCGATTCGGGCGACATGAAGCTGGTGCTGTCCATCCTGCTACTGCCCTTGTACTCGCCGGCGGACGTGGCGGAGACCGTGGCGACGCTGGACGTGATCAGCGATGGCCGCGTGGTTTTGGGCGTCGGCCTGGGCTACCGTGACATTGAGTACCAGGCGTTCAACGTGGAGCGACGCCACCGGGTCGGCCGGTTCCTGGAATCGCTGGAGCTGGTGCAACGGCTGTGGACCGAAGAGGAAGTCACGTTCCATGGGCGACACTTCAACCTGGACAACGCGACCTGCGCCATTCGCCCGGTTCAGAAGCCACATCCTCCGGTATGGGTAGCTGCGAATTTCGATACAGTCGTGCGCCGAGCCGGCGAGTTGGGCTTGCCCTGGTTCGTAAACCCGCACGCCACCCTGGAAACCCTGGAAAGGCAGACGGCCATTTACAAAGATGGTTTAGAGGCCGGCGGCAAGGAAATGCCCGCCGAAATGCCCATCATCAAGGAGATGCACATCGCCCACACCCACGAGGAAGCGGTCCGCAACGCCCAACCCTACATGGAGGCCAAGTACCAGGCTTACGCGGACTGGGGACAAGACAAAGCCCTGCCCGGCGAAGAGGACTTTCGGATTCCGTTTGAAGAGTTGGCGCGCGACCGTTTCATCCTGGGCAGCAGCGAGGAAGTGATTCAGCAAATCGAGGATCATCACCGCCGCGTTGGGGCCAACCATTTCATGTTCCGCATCTGGTACCCGGGCATGGACGCCCGCATGGCCATGCGCGTAGTGGAGCAGATGGGCGACAGCGTCATACCCTATTTTGAGAGCCGGTACGGTGATGAGGAATAGCTGTCAATTTGACACCATTCCCACGTTGTCCATATACTGCGTGAGGGTTCCACCGGCTCGTTTTTGAAGGCGAAAGTGCGTACAAAGTGTCCCGGGTCGTGAGGTCTGGATCCTGCCCTTGACCAATGCCAAAGAAGAACATTATTGTAGTCGGTGGTGGTACCGGCAATCACACCACGCTAAGCGGATTGCGCACGCTGGATTGTAACCTGACGGCTGTCGTCGCCATGACCGACAGCGGCGGAAGCAGCGGTCGCCTCCGCGAAGAACTGGGTCATCTGCCGCCTGGCGATCTGCGGCGGTGCCTGATGGCGCTAGCCGGCGACGAAGCCACCTCCGGTTTGATGCAGCGGCTTTTCGATTACCGATTCTCGGCCGGCGAAGGTCTGAACGGGCATAACTTCGGGAACCTGCTGCTGGCGGCGCTGACCGAAGTTACCGGCGACACGATCACTGCGATAGAACAGGCTGGCCGCATTCTTGGAATCAGGGGTACGGTGCTGCCGGTGACGCTCACCAAGGCCGCGCTGTGTGCGCGGCTGGAGGATGGTTCGGAGCTGGTCGGCGAATCTACTATCGATTCCCGCCGCGACAACCTGGACCTGGCCATCGACTACATCTACCTGGACCCCAAGGCATACGCTTACCCGCCCGTGCTTGATGCCATCGCCCAGGCCGATGCCATCGTGCTGGGCCCGGGAGACATCTACACCAGCGTGTTGCCCAATCTCCTGGTTGAAGACGTGGCTGAGGCCATTAAGGAGTCTCGGGCGGTCAAAATCCACGTCTGCAACTTGATGACCAAGCCAAATGAGAGTGCCGGATTCCGTACCTCCAATTTCCTCGCGCTGCTCACCGAATACTTGGGTACGCGCCAACCCCTGGATTTCCTGCTGTTCAATAACACGCCGATCTCATCGCGTCTGGTGGCCCGGTATGCCGCGGAAGCCCAGCATCCCGTGCTCCTCGATGAAGCGGAATCGCTGACGATGGTGGGACGTATCGTGCAGCGTCCGCTGCTGGCGCCGGGCGTGTTCGTGCGGCACGATCCGACGGCGTTGGCGTCCGCGATCATGGAAATTGCGGCGGCTGTGCCGGTTGCCACCCACGATGTGCCGCAGGAGTCGTCGGTCCTGGACTGCGACGACTGGAGTGGGCCTCCGCTCACCTCAGCCCCTTACCGCGTGCCGACCGTTCAGCGCGAAGCCGGCGCGGGCCGCGTCGATGCGACTCTGACCGTGCGCAGCGATGATCCCGACGGTGGCTAGTATCTCATGTGCGGAATAGTTGGCTACGTTGGAGATCGGCAAGCCTGGCCCATCGTGGTGGAAGGCTTGCGCCGCTTGGAATACCGCGGTTACGACAGCGCGGGCGTTGCGGTAATAGAGCCGGAGGGCGGCCTGCATTTACGTAAGACAGTGGGCCGCGTCGTGGGTTTGCTGCACGATTCGACCTGCCCGGCGCCCGAGGGTTCCGCCGCGCTGGGGCATACGCGCTGGGCCACCCACGGACGCCCGACCGAAGCGAACTCTCATCCTCACACCGATTGCAGCGGCCGCATCGCCGTGGCCCACAACGGCATCGTCGAGAATTACCTCGCGCTCAAGACCGAGTTGCAGCAGCGAGGGCATGAGTTCAAATCGGAAACCGACACGGAGGTTATTCCTCACCTGATTGAGGAAGGAATGAACGACGGGTTGAGCCTGCCGAAAGCTGTACTGCGCATGGGCGCCGTGGTGCAGGGTCCCCAGGCGATAGTGGCAGTGCGGGAAGGAGATGACGACAGCATCTGCGCCATGCGGCTGGGCCACGCCGGAGGCGTAGCGGTTGCTCACCACGCCGGACAGGGAATCGTGTCCAGCGACCTGCCAGCGCTGCTACCCATTATCGGCGAGCGAGGGCATCTGCCTGTAGGCTTTCTGGACGACGGCGAGGCGGCGGTAGTCGCTCGTTCCGGCATCACTTTCCTGGATCGCCGCGGCAAGCCGGTCCACAAGCAGATGCGTCCCATTTCGCTGAACGACGTGTTGGTGGACCGCGCGGGCTACCGCCACTACATGCTCAAAGAGATCATGGAACAGCCGCAGGCCGTAGTCGCTGCCATGCGCGACCGAGTCAATTTTACCGGCGGACGGGTCACGCTGCCCGAACTGGGCATGTCGGATACGGAGCTATCCAATGTTCGCCGCGTGGTCCTGATTGGATGCGGAACGAGCCTGAACGCGGCGCAGGTGGGGCGACACTTGGTTGAACGCTTGGCAAGAGTGCCGGCGGAGGCCGAGTCGGCATCCGAATTCCGCTATCGGGAACCCATGCTCGACGACAGGACACTGGTGGTGGCCATCGGGCAATCGGGCGAGACCGCCGACACGGTGGCCGCGATGGAAGAAGTCCGTCGCAGCCGCGCGAAACTCGTAACCATCTGCAACTCTCCCGATAGCCAGGCAACCCGTTTGGCGGATTCCAGCCTGCTGATGCGTTCCGGCATCGAGGTTGGGGTCGCGAGCAGCAAGACCTTCATCGCGTCGTTGACCATTCTGAATCTCCTGGCGATGCGTCTCGCCGCGTCGCGCTACCGGGTCGGCCAATCGACGATGCAAGAGTGGGTCGATCATCTGGCCCGAATCCCCGGACACGTCGCCAACCTCGTCAGCCAGGCAACCGACGTGGACGAATTGGCCGGCAGCTATTACAACCGCCGCAACTTTATCTACCTCGGTCGAGGCATCAACGCTCCCATCGCCACCGAAGGGGCCCTCAAGCTCAAGGAGATCAGCTACATCCACGCCGAAGCATATCCCGCCGGTGAAATGAAGCACGGCCCCATAGCGCTGATCGACCACCGGATGCCCACTATGGCTATCGCTCCCGGCGACGCGCTGTACGACAAGATGGTCAACAACGTGCAGGAAGTAAAAGCGCGCGGTGGAGCCGTCCTCGGCGTGCTTACCGACGGAGACGCCAGGTTATCCGGCCTGGTGGACGGCGCCATGTACATACCCAACGTTCCCGACCACCTTGCCCCCATCGTCGCCACGGTGCCGTTGCAGCTTTTCGCATACCACATCGCGGTGCGGCTTGGCTGCGATGTTGACCAGCCCCGTAACCTGGCTAAGTCCGTCACCGTTGAATGACAGCGCGGTCGTGCGACGGGTTGTATGCGGTGATAGGGATATTGAGAGTTCTCTGATCCTGCCAAATCGGTTTGCAATACCCGTGTACACGCGGGCCGAATCGCTTTACTATATTCCTTGCCCTATTCGTCAACGGAGGCATGGCGAGGATTGATTGACATAATTGAGTATCCGACCACAGACGCGGACCACTACCTCAAATTGCTTCCACCCGAAACGGCTGCCGAACTCACTGCGGTTGCCGACCGGTTTCGAGACAGCAAAGTAATCCACATCAACAGCACTGCCTATGGCGGTGGTGTCGCTGAGATTCTTCACTCGTTGGTGCCGCTCAGCAACGCGCTTGGGATCCCTACGCAGCGGGCGGTGATCAGTCCCAAAGACCCCCGTTTCTTCGACGTCACCAAGCGCATTCACAACATGCTCCAGGGAGCCAATGGGCAGCTGACGGACGAAGAACTCGCCATCTACTACGGATGCTTGGACGATATAGCCGCCGACGTCGATGCAGCCGGTTTGTCGGCAGAGGTCTGGTTTTGCCACGATCCCCAGCTACTCCCGCTGGGCCGTCTGCTGGACCGCTCAATAGGGCGCACGAAGTTGTGGGTGGTGCATATCGACCTGACCGATCCCAACCCCTGGCTGATGGAACGGCTGTTGCCCTTGACCAGAGCCTACGATCTGCTCATTTGCTCCCTGGAAGACTACGTGCCCCGGGACGCGCCAGGCGATCTCGGTATCTTCGTCGCTCCGCCGGCCATCGACCCGTTCGCGCCCAAGAATTGCGAGATGCCCCGAAACCGGGCGGCGGCCATTGCCAAAGCCCTTGGCATCGACGTTTCCCGCCCCTTGGTAACTCAGGTATCGAGGTTCGACTTCTGGAAAGACCCGTGGGGGGTGATTGACGCTTACCGGCTGGCGAAGCGGTCGCACCCCGACCTCCAACTGGCGCTGCTGGGGTTGAGCCAGGCCAACGATGACCCCGAGGGTGAGCAGGTTCTACGGTCGGTGACCGAACACGCGGACAACGACCCTGACATCCACATGTTCTTCTTCCCGAACGACCTGCCGGCCACCAACGATGAAATCGTCAACGCGCTACAAACCCACTCGCGGGTTCTGGTGCAAAAGTCCACCCGCGAGGGGTTTGGGTTGACGGTCTCCGAAGGTATGTGGAAGAGTAAACCGATGATCGGCGGCAACGTCGGCGGCATTCGCCTACAGATCGTTGACGGCGAGTCCGGCTACCTGGTTGACAATGCCACGCAAGCCGGAGAGCGCATGGCCCAACTGCTGGCCGACGATGAGCTATGCGCCAAAATCGGCCGCAACGCCAGGGACCGGGTACGCCAGAGGTTCCTGATTCCCCGGCTGCTCAATGATTACTTGCGGGCCGCCCAGCAGGCCCGCTCCGTCGCGCCGCAACCCGAGTGCTGAAACCATGCCTACGACTACGATCCTGGTGATGATTGACGGGCTTGACCCGGAATACCTGGAGCAATGCCCCGCGCCCAACCTGCGGCGGTTTGCCGCCGACGGTTTTCACGTTACCGCCGGGGGCATGATGCCCAGCGTCACCAACGTGAACAATACGTCGATGGTGACCGGCCACTACCCGGCACAGCACGGCATCGTCTCCAATTACTGGCTTGACCGGCGGGCCGGCATTGAGCAATACGTGGAGTCCGGCGAGTTCATAACGTCGGATACCATCTTTGACCTGTGCCGCCGCAACGGTGGCCGATCCCTGTTGGCGGCATCGAAGGACAAGCTGCGCCGCCTGCTGGGAACCGGCACGGACCTCGCTTTTTCGTCGGAGGAACCCACCGAGCGGGCCGTGTCAGCGGCGGGAGAGCCTCCTCACGTGTACTCGGCGGACGTGAACGGTTGGACCATCGAAGCCGCCCGCTCCGCCTTGCTGGAGGAGCATTACGACCTGGCGTTCATTGCCACCACCGACTACGCCATGCACATGCACGGGCCCCAGCATCCCGAGTCGGCGCGCCACCTGAAAATCCTCGATGATGCCCTGGGTCGCCTCTACAACGACGTGCCCGACGTGCAGTTGCTCATCACCGCCGATCACGGCATGTCGGACAAGCGCCGGATGCTGCACCTGCCCGCGATCCTGGCGCGCCACAACATCGCGTCCCAGGCCGTCCCCGTCATCAAGGACCTCTACGTGGTGCATCATTCCAACTTGGGCGGTTGCATCTACGTCCACTTGGAAGACCCGGCGGCGGCGCAAGACGCAATTGGCATTCTGCGAGAGACCGATGGCGTCGAAGATGCTTTCGGTCGGGAAGATGCCGCCCAACGATTCGCGTTGATGCCCGAACGTCTGGGCGACATACTGGTGACGGCCGACTCCGACGTGGTGTTCGGCGACCCGGCGGAAGTATCGCTGCCGCCGGGCCTGCGTTCCCATGGGTCAGCCCACGAAACCAGCGTGCCGATCATTGGGTACGGCGGCGATTTTGGCGGGTTCCAGTTCCGTGAAAACCGCGACCTGGGCCGCTATGTCAGCCAGATGGTACTGGCGTGAACGGAGATTACTGTGCCAACTGTTGAAGTGCGCGCCCCGGCGACTACCGCCAACCTGGGCCCCGGGTACGATTGCCTCGGCATGGCGCTCGACCTTTGGAATCACCTCACCGTCAGCGTACAGCCGGCCGGTGAACCCGCGTCAGTGGAAGTCGTCGGCGAGGGAGAAGGCGAACTTGCCACGGACACCGAAAACCTGACCTACCGGGCGATGGAATTCCTCTACGGCGAAACGGACCAGGAGATGCCGCCGCTCAAGATGCGCTGCGATAACACCATCCCTCTGAGCCGCGGCATGGGCAGCAGCGCAGCCGCCATTTCCGGCGGACTGGTCGCGGCCAACGCCCTGCTGGACAATCCCTTCACAGCCAACGACCTGCTCGAAATGGCGGCGACCATTGAGGGCCATCCTGACAACGTTGCCGCCGCAGTGCATGGCGGTCTCCAGTTGGTGATTACCGACGACCAGCAACTATATACCGCGCCAATCGATGTTCCAGAGGCATTGCAGGCGGTTTTGTTCATCCCGGACCGACGCATCGCAACGGTGGATGCTAGGCGCGTGTTGCCCTCGGAAGTTTCCGTAGCGGATGCGGTGTACAATATGAGCCGCGCCGCGTTGCTGGTGGCCGGCATGCAATCCAACCACCCGGAGTATTTAGGCATCGCCACCCAGGACCGCCTGCACCAGCCCTATCGACAGTCGATATTCCCTCCGATGAAAGTGATTTTTGAGGCCGCGCGCAACGCTGGAGCGTTGGGCGTGTTTCTTTCCGGCAGCGGCAGTACCATCTTGGCCCTGACTCAAGAACGCTCCATGACGGTGGCCTACGAAATGTTCAACGCCGCTCGACTGGCCGGAGTGGATGGTCGTGTTGAGGTAACCCGCCCGACCAACCAGGGTGCGCACGTCGTGTCCGTAGCTGAGTCATAGAACATGGCCCTCTACGTCCACAAATACGGCGGAAGTTCGGTCGCTGACGCGGGCAAGATCGTCAACGTCGCCAAGCGCATCGCCGGCGTCCACGAATCCGGCCACCAGGTGGTCACCGTGGTGTCCGCCATGGGCGACACCACCGATGAGCTGATCGACCTGGCGCGAACCGTTGCCGACGAGCCGGACCCGCGAGAGCTGGACCTGCTGCTGTCCACTGGAGAGCTGGTTTCCATCACGCTGCTGTCCATGGCTCTGCGCAGTCTCGGGTATGACGCCATCAGCCTGAGCGGGCCACAGGCGGGAATCCGCACCGACACTGCTTACGGAAGGGCGCGCATCAGCGAAGTGAACCCCGATCGCCTGCAAACCGAGTTATCCAACGGCCGGCTGGTAATCGTCGCCGGTTTCCAGGGCCTGACTCCCGACGAGGACATCACCACGCTGGGACGCGGCGGATCTGACACCACCGCCGTGGCGCTGGCGGCGGCCCTGCACGCCGACCGTTGCGACATCTACACCGACGTGGAAGGGATTTACACCGCCGATCCGAGAGTGGTGAGCAAAGCCGCCAAGCTCTCCGAGGTCGGCTACGATGAAATGCTGGAACTCGCCGCTGCCGGCGCGAAAATGCACCCCCGGTCGATAGAGTTGGGCGCGGTGTACCAGGTGCCCATCTACGTCGCGTCCAGCTTCACCGACGCTCCCGGCACACTGATCCATCAACCTTCGGATGAGGCGTCCATGGAAGACCGCATCAAAGTAACCGGAATCGCCTACCAGACCAACGTTGCCAAAGTGACCGTTTGCGGCGTGGAGGACAAGCCGGGCGTGGCGGCCGCGCTTTTCGAACCCCTCGCAGCCTCAGGCGTTAGCGTGGACACCATCGTCCAGAATACCAGCGCCGACCGGACCACCACCGACATCAGCTTCACGGTCACCACCGACGATCTGCCGCAGGCGATGCGGGAAATGTCGGCGATGCAATCCACGTTGGGTTCGGCGCAGGTTATCAGCGACAGTTCACTGGCCTCAGTCAGCGTCGTTGGTTCCGGTATGCAGAACACGCCGGGCTATGCTTCCAGGATGTTCCGAATCCTCGCCGACGGCGGAATCAACATCGACATGATTACCACGTCGGAGATCAGGATTTCGTGCATCATTGACCGGGAGCAGGTGCATGAGGCCGTGCGCCTGTTGCACCGGGGTTTTGAGCTGGACGAAGGTTAGCCAATCCGTGGCCTCCCCCGATGTCATCCTGCTATCTTTCGGTGGTGATACCCGCCTATAATGAAGAAAGGCGGCTGCCGAAGACGCTGGCGACGATAGCTGCATACCTGGGCGAGCAACCGTACACTTGGGAAGTCCTGATCGCCGACGACGGTAGCGAGGACGGCACCGCGACGATAGCCCGGGAATTCGTTCAGACACACACCGGCTTCCGTGTGCATACGTTCCCGCATCTGGGCAAGGGCGGCGCCGTGAGGCAGGGGATGTTGGTCGCCCGCGGAGAGTACCGTTTCCTCTGCGACGCCGATTTATCCATGCCCATCGAATTGCTGGGCCGGCTGCTGCCACCCGACGCCCCGGCCGCCGACATAGTGATCGGATCCCGCGAGGCGGACGGGGCGCGTCGTATCGGCGAGCCCCATGGCCGCTGGCTGATGGGTCGGGTGTTCAACGCCTTCACCCGGCTGTTGGCCGTCCCCGGCATCCGGGACACACAATGCGGTTTCAAGGTCTTCAGGCGTGAGGCGGTCGAGGCGTTGTTTCCCGCGCAAACCCTGGACGGTTTCGCGTTTGACGCAGAGATCCTGTTCCTGGCCCGCAAACGCGGCTTCACCGCGGCCGAGGTTGGCATCGACTGGCACTATCGAACGGAAAGCAAAGTGCGCCCATTCCGCGACGGCTGGCGAACGCTCCGGGATTTGGTTCTCATCCGGTGGCGGTGGCTCACTCGTAAATACGGTTAGCGAGTTGCCCGGTCGCATCCTTCTCATGCCGATTGCCAAATTTCAAGAATTTGCAGAAACCCGCCTATCGTTTAGTTGACCTTCGCTACTGCGTATGTGCAATCCTAGCGCCACGAATTTCGGACGATAACTGATAAGTGCAGTGTCTGATTGAAAGGATCGGCCATGATGGTTCAAAACACGGTGAGAGTTGGCCCAGATGCGGGCAGAGGAACAATGACGGCAAACCGATTCCGAATCAACTTGGGTAAGGACGCGGTCAAGCTCGCCCTCGACGGTCAATGGGAAAAGGCAGCCGAACTGAACCGCGCGATTCTCGAGCTCCACCCGGACGATTGCGAAGCCGCTAACCGCCTGGCTAAGGCCATGATGGAGTTGGCGGACTACTCGGCAGCCCGAACAGTGCTGGATGGCCTGCTCAACAGGTATCCCAACAACAACATCGCACGCAAGAATCTCGCCCGCCTGGAAAAATTGGAAATGGCCGGTGCCTCGCGTCCGTCCGCGTCCACCCATGTTGCCGGGTCTCCGCCGCTCTTCATTGAGGAGGGAGGCAAGTCCTGCACCACTACGTTGCGCCCGGCCGGAGACCCATCCGCGCTGGCGGACATCGTTGCCGGCGACACGATAACGCTTTCGGTTTCCGATGACGGAGTGATTGCCCATTCCGCAAACGGCAAGCCGTTGGGAACGGTTGAACCCCGGTTGGCGCGTCGGCTGCGCAAGCTGATGACCGGCGGCAATCAATACAACGCCGCCGTGGTCAGCATCGACGAGGACGCGTTGTCCATCGTTATCCGGGAGACGCAACAACACCCGTCGCTGCGCAACGTCGTGTCCTTCCCGTCGCTCAGACGTGGCGCCGGCCCTGACGAGCAGACTACCGACCTTTCCAGCGGCGAGGTATCGGAGAGCGCCGAACACTCGGTAATCGACCTCGTTTTGGAACCGGAGCAGGAGGATGCTATCCCCGCTTTGGCTACCGACGAAATTGATGACGACGCAAGCGATTCCAATGTCGGGGTCCCGGTATTGGACACCGACGATGTGGACAGCGACCCGATACTGGAAATCGTGCCGCCTCAGGAAGAAGACTGGGAATAGCGTTCGTTAGCGTACCCTTACCCGTCCTGTCCCGCACCCCGGGCACGGGAGTCCAGGCTGACTGCGACCTGAGAGCGGAACGGGCGCACCCGGTTGGGGCTGCCCGGAACTCCCATCGGGACTACGAACACCGCTGACTGCCCGGCCGCGTGCGGCGAGAAAAACTCCGTGACGCTGTCATCGTAAAAGGTCAGCCCCGTCGCTCCCAAACCCAGCGCGTGCATCCCCAGGTACAACCGCCCGCCGATGATGCCCGCGATGGTCTGGGCCGTCCGGTAACCCCTTGGTCCCAGGGCCTGATCAATGGCGTTCAAATCCGCCGTGATGAACGCAACCGCGGCAGCGTCGGCGGGCAGCGCCTGCTCGAATCCCAGGTGGCCGGCCATCTCTCGGAAGTCGCCGGCTTTCAGCAGACGGAGGCCGTTGTAGAAACGGTTGTAGTAGTAAGCTCCGGGTTCCAACCCCTCAACGTCGCTGACGATGAAATACAGCCCGAGGCATGAGCCGTAGCCGTCCTCGAATCCCGGTGCGCTGATCGCGCCGGCGGCGTCAACCACGCTGCGGAACGCTTCCCAGGGCATGACCTCGCGCGAAAAGCGCCGCGTCGATCCACGCAGCCGGATGCAGTCGGACAGCGGAGCCGAGGCAAGCCCCCTCAAGTCGATGTCGCCGTCAAACACGCCGTCGGTGCCGGAACGCAGGGGACGGAACGTATCGCCGGTGCCGTCCAGCTCGTCCTTTTCCGATTGCCCCGCGCTGACCACCGCTTGGTTCCAGCTCACCAGGTCTTCGTGCGTGCGCAAGGGTGCTGCTTCGTGGACTGCGGCGCTCATGGGGTATTCGATGGCGCCGGAAGTCAGATCGTTGTTCTCCTGCGTCAACGCTCCCGGCACGTCTCCGGGCCCGTCGGGCAGCATCCCGTCAGGAGTTCCCACCGACGCCACCAACGACGGGGCTTCGGTTACTCCATCAATCCCGAAATACCCGGTCAGCATACGATCTACAAACCCGAAATGCAGTTTGACGGGCACGGATTCGGCGTTGGCCGTGGCTAGCAGGTTGGCAGACACCGTCCCCAAGTCCCAGTAGCAATAGCGGTAGCCGCGCTCTCGGTACTTCCAGGCGCTGCGCCAGAAGACGGTCGTGAACACCAGGGTCGCGGGATACGCCGAATGATCACCAACGGCGCTTGCCACCCACCGGCGCAAGTCTCCGTTGCGGAGCCGTGCCAGGGTGCAATCGCGGGGGTTGAAATGATAAACGCCGGCCCGCAAGCCCTCCAGGTCGCCGCACACCACGTAAATTTCCGTGGGATACAGGGCCCCGGCCGACGCTGCGGCCCGATAGTGGACTTCACCGTCATTAAGTTGGCGGCGGCGGATCACGGCGGCGGAGTGGTAAAGCAGGCTGGTCAACTTTTCCAGCGTCAACGGACCCGATTGCTCAGCGGCGTTATCGCCCCGAATCGCGGCCAGCGCCGGCATCTGCGGGCCTGCCTGTTCGGCTATGTCGGGCAGCCCGATGGCGCGGAGGCCGGGATAAACCTTGTAGAGCGGAGGCTTGTTGTCCAGGTTGATGTACTGGAGCTTGGTCGCCTCGTTGAACCGCAGGGCGATCCCGTCCTGTGTGCCGTTGCCTGTTGTCGCCATAGTATCCCTCTCCATTGCGCCTACGATTGCTAGGGCCTGTCGTCAAACCCCGTCATTCCGGCGAAAGCCGGAATCCAGGAAATCACTATTAGCAGGAAGTTGGCCTTATCCGGTAGATTTCAACTCCGGCAGAGTCGATTACCGACCCTCGTATGGGCGGCCGGGGCTTGCTCACCCGCACGCGCACGGCGGCCACCGGAGGCTGCTGTATCAACACACTGTCCACGATTTTCGCCGCCGCCGCTTCCAGCAGGTTGTACGGTTCGCCTTCCATCACGTCCCGAACCACCCGGTACAGGTGCGTGTAGCTTACCGTATCGGCCAGATTATCCGAGGCGCCGGCCGGCTCCAGGTCCAACTCGGCCTCCAGGTCAACCACGAATGGCTGCCCCAGCGCGCGCTCCTCCGCGTTCACCCCGTGAAACCCATAGAATTGCATCCCGGTCAGGATGATCCGGTCGGCGGACATCGGCGGGTTGTTACTCCCGGGTCGCGGCCGTCTGCCGCTCAATCTCATCGACGAGTGCCAGCAAGTTCTGCGCCCGTTTCACCACCGGCACGTCCACCATGCGCCCGTCAATCGACAAGGATCCGCGGCCGGCCGCCTCCGCCTCGTCCCATGCTTCCATGACCCGCCGGGCATACGCCACGTCGTCCGGGCTGGGCGAGAACGTCTCGTTGATAATGTCGATCTGCGCCGGGTGGATGGCGAACTTGCCGGTGTAGCCCATTTGGCGTGCTGCGCCTGCGTCTTTGCGCAGCCCGTCGGGGTCGCGGAAACCGACGAACGGCCCGTCCAGGCCGGCCACGCCGGCGGCCTTGGCCGCTATCGCCACCGAGGAACGCGCGAAGTAGCTTTCCTCGCCAAAGTCGTTGCGGATGATGCCCATGTCGTTGGTGTAGTCCTCGCCGCCGAAGGCGATGCCGGCGATCCGTTGGGACGCCGTGGCCATCTCGTACACGTGGACAATCGCCATGGCGGTCTCAATCCATGGCACTACCTGGATGCTCCCCTGCGGAACGCCGACGCTGTTTTCCAGCGGCGCCAGCAACCTGTCCACCTGTTGCAGGTCCCACCGCGTATCGCCCTTGCCGATGCTGATGCCGGCCAGGTTGGGCGACACCACCGCCGCCAGCTCGTCGGCGGTGAGGCCGGTGTCCAGCGAGTTGACGCGCACCATCACCCGGCGACCCGCTGCCCGCAGCTTCGGAACCCACTCCACGGCCATCTCGCAGGCCGTTCCCTTCTCACCCGGAGGCACCGAATCCTCCAGGTCAACCATCACGATATCGGCGTTGAACCCCAACGCCCGTTCCAGCATGTTGGCGCGGTTTCCGGGTACGAACACCAGGCTGCGCATCAGTTCCATAGGTCAGAAATCTCCCCACGAGTACCCTGACTTCACATCCACCTTCAGGGTAACGTCCAAATCAAGGGCGGCCGGCATTTCATCCAACGCCAGGACGCTCATGGCGTCCATTTCGTCGTCGGGGACCTCAAACACCAACTCGTCGTGTACTTGCAAAATCATGCGGGAACGCATCTGCTCGTTTTGCATCCGGGCCTGCACGTTAATCATCGCCTTCTTCATGATGTCGGCGGCAGTGCCCTGGATTGGCATATTGATCGCCATGCGCTCCGCGGCGGCCCGGACGTTGTGGTTGGTGGACTGTATATCGGGGAAATACCGCCGGCGGCCCAGCAGGGTCTCGGCAAACATGGTGGTGCGAGTCTGTTCCTTCACCGATTCCAGGTAGCCATTGATGCCGGGGTATTGCGACAGGTAATTGTCGATGAACTGCCGGCCTTCCTCCCTGCTGAATCCGGTCTGCTGCGATATGCCGTATGGCCCCAACCCATAGATCACGCCGAAGTTCAGTACCTTGGCAATGCGCCGTTGCTCTCCGTCCACCTCGTTGATGGGCACGTTGAACATCTGGCTGGCTGTGGCCGCGTGGATATCCTCACCGCGTTGGAACGCCTCCAGCAGCGACGGGTCCTGCGACAGATGCGCCAGCACCCGCAGCTCAATCTGCGAGTAGTCCGCCGAAAGCAATTGGCACCCCCCGTCCGCCACGAAGGCCCGGCGCACTTGCCGTCCCAGCTCCGTGCGGATGGGGATGTTCTGCAAGTTTGGGTCGCTGCTGCTCAGCCGCCCCGTATCGGAACCTGTCTGGTGGTAGGACGTGTGTATTCGGCCGGTGCGCTCGTTGACCATCCCCGGCAGGGCGTCAACATAGGTTGACTTCAGCTTGGATACTTGCCGGTAGTCCAGTATGCCGTCCACCACCGGGTGCATCCCTTTCAGTGATTCCAGCGCGTTGGCGTCCGTGGAGTAGCCGGACTTGGTGCGCCGGGTTTTCGGCAATCCCAATTCCCCGAACAGCAAATCGCTTAACTGCTTCGGCGAGTTGATATTGACGCTATGGCCAATCGTCCCGTACAACTCCGTTTCAATCTGCTCCAATTGTTCTTTCAGGTCCCGCGACATTTCGTGCAGGATGCCCGCGTCCAGCTTGACCCCGTGGCGCTGCATCTCCACCAGCACCGGAACCAGCGGCAGCTCAACGTCCGCCAGTAGCGCTGTCATATCCCGCTCGGCCAGCGACGGCTCAAATCGCTCCCGTAACTGCAAAGTGCAATCTGCGTCCGCGGCGGCATAAGGCGCGCCGTCCGAGATTGCCACTTCGTTGAACGTGATTTGATTCCGCCCCTTGCCGATAAGCTCGGTGATTTCGGTCATTTCCCGCGCCAGAAACTCCAGGGTCAACGGTTTCAAGCCCAACTGGGTCCTGGTTTTGCCCAGCAGATGCGCCGCAATCATCGTGTCGTGGTCAATGACGCCGTAGGGATCAATGCCGTAATTGCTCAGCAAGGTCAGGTCGTAGTTGGCGTTGTGGGCACACCGTTTGATGTTCGCGTCCGTGAACAGCGGGCGCACGGCGGCCATCACTTCCTCCAACGGCAACTGCTCGCCTTCGGCATGGCCCACCGGCACGTACCAGGCCGTGCCGCCGTCCACCGCGAAGCTCAGCCCGGCCAGCTCAGCCGCCATGGGGTCGGTGCTGCTGGATTCGGTATCAAAGGCGAAAGACCCGGCTGCCCGTATCGAGGCAAGCATCGTGTCCAGCTCGACTTTGCTGGCGACGATGCGGTAATCCCTGTCCTCCGTCTCGGCGGTTGTCTCGTCGGCTGACCCGGCGGCGTCCGCGCCGACGGCGCCGGACGCTGTAGCCCACGGCGCGTCTGGAGCTGGAACCCTGCCCACGATGCTATGGAATTCCAGCGTGGTCATCAGTGCTACCACGTCGCCCCGTTCGTAGCCCCCAAAGCGGCAGGCGTCCAGGTCCAGCGCAGTCGGTGCCTCGCAGTCGATGGTGGTCAGGAAACGACACTCAAAAGCCAGTTCCCGGTTGTTCGCCAAGCTGTTCTGGACCCGTTTCTGCGTGATCTCGTCAAGGTGTTCGTAGATGCCTTCCAGCGTTTCGTAAGCGGTGAGCAGGGTAGTGGCCGTCTTGTCGCCGACGCTGGGAACGCCGGGAATGTTGTCGGACTTATCACCGACCAGGGCCTTGTAATCTGGCTGCTGCGCGGCGGTCAGTCCGCCGTACCGTTCTGCAAGTTCTTCCTCTCCCACGATTCGACGGTCGCGCTCGCTGCTGGCCAGATCAACCCGGACGTGAGGAGTAATCAACTGGAAAGTATCGCGGTCGCCCGTCAGGATCACCGTTTCGACGTTGGCGGCTTCCGCCTGCCGCGACAGCGTCCCAATGATATCGTCAGCCTCCCAGCCTGGCAGTTCGTACACCGGAACCGCAAACGCCCTCATCAACTCCTTGACCCGGTCAAACTGCGGCCGCAGCTCCGGCGGACTCGGTGGACGTTGCGCCTTGTACTCCGGGAACCTTTCGTGCCGGAACGTGGGAGTCGGCGTATCAAAAGCCACCGCGACGTGGGTAGGCTGCCATTCGTTCAGCGCCCGCAGGAACACGCTGGCAAACCCATAGACCCCGGTAACGTCCTCGCCCGACGACGACACGGTGAGGCTGCGGCTCACGCTGATGGCGCGAAACGAACGGTGGACCATGGCGTGCCCATCTATCAAAAGCAGCAGAGGATTCTGTCTGACGGCGCCACCTAACGACATCGGCATAGACATCTGGCCGCTGTTCACCATCCGGGCACCTCCGTCCGCCGGCGCTTGGCTGAGCCGGCCGCGCATCTCAAACGGCATTATACACAAGCCCGCTGTGCTAAAATCCTGATTGCCATGCCAATGTATGAATACAGATGCAACCAGTGCGGCCAGCAACAAACCCGGCTCGTGTACAGCTGGACACCGGAGGACGGGTTGGCTTGCAAGGGATGTTCTAGCGTTGACCTCGCCAGGCTGATGTCCGGCTTCTCGTTTCACCGTTCCTGGGGCGAAAGCCTGAACTGGATGCCCGACAACGCAGCGGCAGATCTGGACAACAGCCACATCGGCAGCATCGACTCACACATGGGCCGCATGGGCGATGCAATGGGCGGCAACGTAACGCCGGATTTCCACGAGCACCGCCACGAAATCAACCACCCGGACGCCTGACGCTTCTACATGTTATGATTGCCGCTGCCGGGCGAAATGCTGACGGCGGTTTCAGGAGGATTGCATGGCGGTCGAATTCTGGACGATGGGTCGTCCCTATGCGGGCGGGCCCGGTTCTCAGCAGTTTCACGGCGTGAAGCAGGCCGTTCGCGCTGAGGAAATCGGATTCGATGGCATCGTGTACGTTGACTCCCAGAACCGCTACGGCGATACCTACGTCTGCATGGCCCTGGCTGCCCACGCCACTTCCGCCATCAAGCTGGGCACCGGCGTCACCAACTCCTATACCCGCCATCCCGCCGTAACTGCGTCTGCCATAGCGACGGTGCAGGCCGAGAGCGGCGGACGCGCCTACTTGGGCATCGCCAGGGGCGACTCGGCCCTGGCCCACCTGGGTCGTGCGCCGGATTCCGTCCCGAAATTTGAGGACTACCTCAGGCGAGTGCAGGCGTACCTGCGGGCCGAGGACGTGGCGTTTGAAGCCGGCGGCGACATCAACTCCGTCGGCCTCGCGGACTACCGGGACTCCAGCATCATTTTCTGGATCGACGACCGCAAGCCACCCAAGGTGCCGGTTGACGTTGCCGCCACCGGCCCCAAGGTCATCGCCGCCGCCGCCCGACACGCCGATAGCGTTACCCTCAACGTCGGTGCGGATGTGGGACGCATCCGGTGGGGCATGGATGTAGCCCGCTCCGCCCGCGCCGAGGCCGGCCTGCCGACCGACACCCACTTCGGCGCCTACGTTCCCCTGGTGGTGCACGACGATCCGGAAGAAGCGATGCGGATCGGTGTTGCCGAAGTAGCGCTGTTCGCCCGCTTCTCCGCCATGTACGGCGCTGTGGTCGGCCCGTCCTCCCGCGAGCAACGAGAGGTAATGCATAACATCCACGATGCCTACGACATGCACCACCACGGATTCACCGGCGGCCCCCAGGAGGAAGCGGTCACCACCGACTTTGCCCGGGATTTCGGGATCTTCGGGCCGCCCACCTACTGCGCCGACCGGCTGGCCGAACTGATTGACCTCGGCGTAGAGCGGTTCATCCTCAGGGGCCTGCCCTTGGAACCCGCCGACCCCAATTCCAAGTCCTCCGAGCGTTTCATCCAGGAAGTGGTTCCACTTTTGCGGGGTTAGCCGAGATGCCCATCTACGAATACCGCTGCCAGCAGTGCCAGGCCATCGAATCCGTCTTCGTGCGCTCCATCAGCAGCCACGTGGCGCCGGCCTGCTCGGCGTGCGGCGGCGACGCGATGGAACGGCGGATGTCCACCTTCGCCATGGGTAAAACCACCGCCGGCGTCCATGAAGCAAGCCCCATGGGCGGCAGCAGCCGGGACTACTACAGCGATCCACGCAACATCGGACGCCACGTTGAAGAATCATTCGCGCGGCACGGAGTCGATATGCCGGACTCGGTTCGGCAGTCCATAGATTCCGCCCGCAGCGGCGAAGCCCCAAAAGGACTCGACCTGTGACCTCAGCACACCAACCCGCCGATTCAACCTTGATGCCCGCCCTGCTCGCCTGCCTTGACGGTTTGCTGGCGTCCGACGCCGTACCCGAAGGGCTGATGCGCGGCGAGATCGGATGGCTGGGCGACGGCATGAGCGATCCGCAACGCGAATCCACCAGCGTCAGGAGAGCCGAGAACCGGAACGAAGCCCTGAACCTGGCGAACACCGCCCGCGGCCTGTTGTCCACCTTGGAGGCCGGCGGCGAGATTCCGGCCGACTCAGCCTTGCAGTTGAACCGTGCATTGGATGATGCAGCATCTCGTATCGGGGCAGCCATCCGTCAGGCCCAGGCTGATCGCATTCACGGACTGTACGTCATCATCGACCCCGAAGTTACCGGCGGACGCGACCCGCTGGACATCGCTCGCGCCGCCATCAACGGGGGCGCCCGGATGCTGCAACTGCGCGACAAGCTCCGGGACAAGGGCGAGCAGTTGCCGCTGGCCGTCGCCCTGCGCGACCTCTGCGCCGCCAACGATGCGCTGCTCATCATCAACGACCACGCCGATCTTGCCGCCGCCCTCGGGCCGGAAAACGTCGGCTTGCACGTGGGCCAGACTGACCTGCCGGTCGCAGAGGCCCGCAAGATACTCGCCCCCGGTCAGGTACTCGGCCGCTCCAACCGCGAGATTGACCTGATCGTGGAATCCCAACAGATGGGCGCCGACCACGTGGCGTTCGGCGCAATGTACACCACCACCACCAAGCAGGTTACGCGGTCACCGCAGGGCCCCGAGCGATTGAGGCAGGCGCGAGCCGCCGCCCAGGTGCCATTGGTTGCCATCGGCGGCATCACCGCTGCGAACGTTGCCCCGGTCGTTGAGGCCGGCGCGGATGCAATCTGCGTAACGGCGGCGGTGGGCAGCGCGCCGGACCCGGAGGCCGCGGCCGCTGAGCTAACCGAGGCCATCCGCGCCGCCAGCGGCCGCGTATAACCCTAACTCCGTCATTTCAACTTTAATTTGTCATTCCGGCGAAAGCCGGAATCCATCCCCCAAAGGTAATTAAATGCCCACCCGATACGGCACCCACCTGGCAGCCTTGTCCGAGCACGCTGTCTCGCAACTCACCGCCCGGCACGAAGCCCGGGAGCGGGCGCTGACAGTATCCCGCCAGGTGGTCCGCAGTTCCGCCAACGCCATTAGGGCCGTCCACCGAGACGATTTTGATGAAGCCCGGCGATTGATTGCGGAAGCATCCGAGCGGCTGGACGAGACCGCAAGCATCCGCACCGATAACCCGGAAATCTACTATGCCGGGTTCCTGTCCGACGCGCGCAAGGAATATACCGAAGCCAACATAACGTTGGCGGTTATTTCTAGCGGAGAGATTCCCGATGCCGAGACCTTGGGCATCGACCCGCCGGCGTATCTGAACGGCATGGCGGAGGTGATTGGCGAACTGCGGCGTTACATCCTTGATGCGCTGCGCCGGGATGACACCGGTCGGTGCGAAGAGCTGATGGAATTGATGGACGAAATCTACGGGATACTGGTTACTGTCGATTTTCCCGAGGCCATCACCGGTGGGTTGCGGCGCAGCACTGACGCCATGCGCGGAGTGCTGGAGCGCACCCGTGGCGACTTGACCATTTCCCTGCAACAAAGGCGGCTGGAGCAACGGCTGGCCGAGTTGGAAGGTTAGCGTTCGTTGCAGTTTGCGGTTTCACGCTTGCTGCCTCCCCCGTTGGTTGCCGACTGGCAAAATCCGCTGTTGTTTTCGTGGCCAGTGGCAGACGCGGCGCTCGATACGCTGCTCCCGCCTGGTTTGGAGCTGGATCGGTGGGAAGACTCGGCCTATGTCAGCTTGGTGGGCCTTCGATTTGATAACGTGCGAGTCTTCGGCGTACCGGCGCCCCGGCGAGCTTACGATGAGATCAATTTGAGGTTCTACGTGCGCCGGCGGTCCGGCGATAGGGATGGCCGGCCGGGGGTTGTATTCGTCCGGCAGTTGGTGCCGCACCGACTGACTGCGTTGGCGGCGCGCGTGATGTATAGGGAGCCGTTCGAGACGGCTCCCACCGGGCACGAATTCTACGGCTATGATTCCTCCGGCACGGCTCTGCCGGCCCGCGTTGCCTATCATTGGGACGAGCAGGGTCGCCGTCAACTATTCTGGGCCTCGTCCGATGATGCCCCGGTGAATGTGGCGACCGGCTCGCTGGAAGAATTCCTGACTCGCCGGTACTGGGGCTACAACGGAAAACCGGCAGCCGGCGCCCGAACGTATCACTTGACGAGGCCGGACTGGCCGGTGCGCCAAGCATCGCAGTGGGGGATCGACTGCGATTTCAGCGACGTGTACGACACCCCCTTGGCAGCGATCATCCAGGAAACACCGGCCTTGGTATTGTTGGCCACCGGCTCCCGAGCCGCCGTCAGCCTGCCGGTCGCGTTGCCTGGCTGAGCCATCCGACTCGTGTATCCTGTACATCCATGCCAACAACCCCATACCGGAGCCGACTTTATGAGCGCAATACAAGCCTGGGACGAAATGGTCCGCCTCGAGCACGAGCAGTCCGACCGGATTCGCGGCGAGCGGCCCACGGACTCCTGGGCGACTGCGGCCTACAATTTCAAGGACGACCCATTCCGCACCGACGATGCGGTCGTCGAGGCGCTGCGTTCCCGCCTGGTCCAGGGCGAGACCCTGCTGGACGTCGGCGCCGGCGGCGGCCGGTTGGCCCTGCCCCTGGCCCTCACGTGCGGCGCCGTGACCGCCGTCGAGCCGTCTCCCAGTATGTGCGCCGTTTTCCGGGAGACTGCCGATGAATTCGGCATCCGGAACGTGTCGATCATTGAATCCGATTGGCTGAACGCAGCCGCAGAACCCGCCGATGTGGTCTTGTGCAGTAACGTACTCTACGTCATTGCAGACATCGGCGCCTTCGTCCGCAGACTGAACCGCCACGCCAGGCGCATGGTGCTGGTCATATTGATGCGGACGCCTCCCAGGGCTCAGGTTCATCACATCTGGGAGGCAGTGCATGACGAGCTACGGCTCTCGCTGCCCACCGTGCCGCAACTCTTGCCGGTTCTTGACGAGTTGGGTATCCAGCCGGAGATTACCGACCTGTCGGAACAGCCACCCCTCCAATTCACCAGCCGGGAGGAGGCCATCGCTGGCATTGCCCCTCAGTTGTACGTGGAACCCGACACCGAAGAGATGCAACGACTGGAGCAGTTCCTGGACCGCTCCCTGCGGCGGCAGGACGGCGTCTGGCAACTGGAAGGGGCCCAGCCGGTTCGCCGCTGCATCATCTCCTGGCGTCCCGTCGGCCTGTGATGTCCATGCTGATGCGTACCCAGTTTGTCATTGCGAGGAGCGAAGCGACGTGGCAATCTCGTTGACCGAGAGACGTTCCTTCCGGCGACGAGATTGCCGCGCTTCGCTCGCAATGACACTTCCCCCCTTGCCGCTACCCGCCGCCTATCCTTACCATTTAACTTAACTATCCAACCCCCCAGCTCCCGCTCATGGTGCGGAACGTCCGCCTCTGGCGGGTCGAACCATCAGCCCATCCAATGCCTACCCCCAAACCCTCCCACCAACCCGCCAAAACTACCATTATCACCCTCAAAACCGCCCAATCCGCCCCCATTTACTCCCAAGTCCCACCCCAACGCCCTACTCAAACGAACGGTAATGAGCGGAAATGAGCGGGATTTCCCTAAAATCGCCACCTTCCTCAATCCTGAACATCCTCTAATCCCGAAAATCCTGATTCTGACAATCAACCCCGAGGCACCCCCATGACCATCTCCCAAATCCGCCGCCGCATCGCCGCCCTCAAGCGCAAGTTCGCCCCCGAACTCGCCATCCTCAAGCTCCGCCGCATCGCCGACGCCGTCTCCGACGAGTGGGATCCCTCGGAACCCCCGGAACCCGCCGACGTCATCGGACGCATCGCCGATGCCGGCTTCCGCCTCCCTAGATTCATGTGGCTCCGCCGCTACCTCGATGACATCCGACGCCAGGAGGATGTCCCCGAGCCTGAGTCAATCGTCCTCAAACTGCTCCCCTGGGCGGACCACAAACGCTACCGCGCCTTACTCCTCCAGGACCTGCCCGCTCCAACCCGGTAGCCTCTCATGCCCACTCCCTTTGTCATTGCGAGTCCGCCTCCGGCGGATGGCAATCTCGTTGACGAATCAAACCACCTGAAGCGGAACGCTACCTATCCCCCTGCGCAAGTTGAGATTGGTATGCTGCGGTTGGTAGAATGGCGTCTGTTCAGAGCAACTGGAGGAACCGTTAATGGTTGAACAGGTACAGCGAGCGGCGGTGATCGAGTATCCCGACAGCTTGGACGCCATCGAAGAATGTTACCGTCGAGGGTGGACCGATGGCCTGCCCGTGGTGCCTCCCACGGCGGACCGGGTACAGGCCATGCTGGATGCGGTTGGCCTGGCTCCTGACACGGTGTTGGGAGAGGTTGAGGTTCGCCGGCGAACCTTGACCGCTGAACAGGCAGCGGCCAATGCCGTCATGGCGGGATGCGCGCCTGGTTATTTCCCCGTTGTCCTCGCCACCATGAAGGCGCTTTTCGAGTTCGATCCCAACTGCATCCACGAAGTATCCGCCGTCACCAACTCCACCGGGCTGTTGACCATCGTGAACGGGCCGATTCGGCGTGAGATTGAGCTGAACTGTACCGACAACCTGTTCAGCCCCGGCTACCGGGCCAACGCGACCATCGGGCGCGCTCTGCGTCTCATCTTCATCAACGTATTCGAGCAGCGGCCCGGCGTTCTCGACCGGGGGTGCATGGGCAGTTTGACCAAGTTCGGCGTCGTTTTCGGCGAGGACGAGGAGAACAGTCCGTGGGAACCCATGCACGTCAGCTTGGGTTTTGAACCCGACCAGTCCACCGTAACGGTCGCGACTATCCAGGACCCGTCGATGCACGGCAACCGCTACGGCGCGACGGGTGAGAGCCTGCTCGACTCCATCGCCGACGGAATGGCCTCCCACGGCTTGGGCATTTACTTTGGCCGGGGAATCAAGTGGGTCTGGGTCGTGGGCCATTGGCATTCGGAACTGCTGGGACGCCAGGGTTGGACCCGCCGGGATATGCAGGAATACCTGTACGAGCGCGCGTGGCGTTCCGTGGGCGAGTTGAAACGCCTGGGTATGGTGAAGGGAGAAGTTGAAGAGGGTGATGACGAGGAGAGGTTGCTGACCGTGGACAGCCCTGACGATATCCTCATCGTGAAGGCCGGCGGCGACAGCGGCATCTACAGCGAACTGATAATGAACTACTTCGGGGTGCCGGCCGTAACCACGGCAATCTGAGCACCGGGCCAACTCGCCAGATCAAGGAGACCGCGATGACTACCGCCAATCGACCAACCGTACAACTGATTGACCCCACCGGCTTTGATCCGGGCGAAACCGCGATGGTGATGGCTCCGAGGCCCATTGACCTGCGTGGCAAGCGCCTGGGCCTTCTGGACAACTCCAAGGCGAATTCCGACGCCATCCTCTGGGCCATCGCCCGCGAGCTGGATGCGGAGTTTGAATTCGCCGACATCTTCTACACTAAGAAGCACAGCGCCTCCCTACCTCCCTTTCCCGAGGTGCTGGCCGACCTGCACCGCAACTCCGACTTTGTGATCGCCGGGGTGGGGGATTGAGGGGGTTGCTCGTCGGGCAGTTTGCACGACGGAATTACTTTGGAGCGCCAGGGCATCCCGGCCGCCACCATCATCACGACCGTCTTCGCCAACACGGCGCGGGCCTACACGCGGCTAATGGGAGTACCCAACTTCCCCTATCTGATGTGTCCCCATCCCATCACCAACGTGAGTGGAGATGGGCTTCTGGAGCGCGCACGGGAACTCACGCCGGGCGTGCGCAAGTTGCTGATCAACGGCTCGCTGACGGACAACTAGCGGGCAAGGTCCGGACTCAGAAGAAATGGCGGGATTTGGCAACATTCTCCGGCGGATCGCTGGGCGGTTGAGGGAACAGAGAGCGGTTCCGTCGGACGCTGAGCCTTTGGATCAGGGTAGCGTACCGAGGCCGGACACGCCCCCGCTATCCAACGCTCCGCAGGGCGGTGGTCAAGACGACTTGCCCCAGCGTCCCACGGTTGAGCAATCTCTGGCTACTGCTGACTCTCCGCCGCCGTCCAGGGCGATCGAAAACCCGGGATTTTCTTTCGGCCCAGAGTTGGCGCCGGCTCCCGGAGCCGAACGTCCCGGTGCGATGGTAGTCGAATCGGTAGGATCTACCTCCGTGGATGTCGGCCAGATCCCGCTAGCTGATGACGACGCCATAGCGGAAGATCCTTTGACGTCAAATTGCCCGTATTGCGGCCTGGCTGACCAACGGGTTGGGGGACGCTGCCAGCGATGCTCCCGAGTGATAGTCCGTGTGCCGGCCTGGGCCCAGCATCGGCGACAAAACTGGCTGTTGGCGAAACTCTCGTGGAGACGAATTATTTTCTCTGCGGTAGTTGCCCTTTTCCTGGTGTTTGTCGTCTGGGTCAACTATCCATTTGCGCCCAACCCGCTGATCCTGCTCAAGAAAATCCAGACTCAGATGACGGCAGACATCGGTCCGGGGGTCTGGACGGTGAGCGGGCGCGACCTGAGAAACAGCAGGAACGTGGAAGTCGGCTTCCCTCCGCCCAAAGGCCAGGTGGTATGGAACAGCTTCGTTTCTGAACCGTTGGAATCGGAACCGGTGGCGCAACACTCTAACCTCTATGTCGGTTCCGCAAATGGCATGCATAAGCTCGCGGAGCACGATGGGCAAGTCAGAGAAGGCTGGGACGGAGCGACTCCGGGTCGGATTACCGGAGCGGCGGCAGTGGTCGACTCCTACCTCTTTTTTGGGAGCACCGACCATACGGTCAACGCCTGGAATTCTCTGAATGGTGACGCCTGGTGGAGTTTCCCCGCCGAAGATACGGTGGAGGTTGCGCCGGTAGTGTCGGAGGGTTTGATCTATATCAGCTCTGGGAAGGGTTGGTTGTACGCATTGGACGCCCAGAATGGTTCGGTGATATGGCAAACACAGCTGGACAGCGACGCCAGCGCGTCAGTAGCAATCCATGACGGCAGGCTGTTTGTGGGAGACGACAAGGGAATTTTCTACATCCTTTCGGCGCGCACTGGTCAGGAGTGGTTCCGCTTCCGCACTCTCAAAACGATCGCCGGCCCTCCTGTGGTTTCAGCGGATGGAATGCGGGCGTACTTCCCCTCCAGTGGCCAGTTGTACGCTGTGAGCGCGGTGGAACGTGAAGTGCCAGGTTTGTACCAATTCAAGAAAATCTGGGCGCAGCTATGGCTATGGCAAGTGCCCGGTGTGCCGCGGCCTCCCGGCCAACAAGGAGGATTATGGCGGTTCTCACCGGAAAACCCGTTGCAGGGAATTTACAGCGGTCCGGCCCTGGCAGATGATGAAGATGGAAGCGTCCTCTACGTGGGCGCTTACGACCACAACATGTATGCTCTTGACGCCGTCAGTGGCAATCTTATCTGGAGGTTTGCCGCGGAAGATGGGATTTTCGCTTCGCCGGTGATTGTGAAAGACCGGCTGATCTTCGGCGACGTATCGGGCAACTTGTACTCCCTAAAACGGAACGACGGGTCGCTGGATTGGAAAATCAACGTCGGCTCGGCGGTGAAGATCCCGCCGATGCTCAGCAACGAGCTGCTCATAGTTCGCACCGACGATGGGTACATTTACGGCATCAAGTGAGCCGTCCGCTTTTGCAGCGGAATCCAGATAGCGGCAATAAGAAAGCCCACCCCTCTCTCACAGGGGCGGGCTTCTGGCAATACTGGATCGACGCTCAGTAGAGGTGGCACGAAACCCGGTGCCCGGGCGAAACCTCTTTCTCCACCGGCGCTTCTTCGGAACATTGCGGCATGGCGAAAGGACAGCGCGGATGGAATCGGCAGCCGGTGGGTGGATTGATGGGCGAAGGGACTTCACCCTGGAGGACTATATCCTCACGAATCAGGTCCGGGTGGGACGGCAGCGCGGCCGAGAATAGCGCTCGCGTGTACGGATGGAGGGCGTTGTTGTAGAGTTCCTCGGTTTCGGCGTACTCAACAATCTGGCCCAGGTACATCACCGCGGTCTCGTGCGCCATGTAACGAACAGTCGCCAGGTTGTGAGCGATGAGCAGGTAGCTAACGTTGTACTGTTCCTGCAGGTCTTTCAGCAGGTTCATCACCTGGGCTCGAATCGATACGTCCAGGGCGGAGACTGGCTCATCCAGAACGATCAGCTTGGGGTACGAAACCAAGGCGGACGCTACGGCGATGCGCTGCCGCTGCCCTCCGCTGAATTCATGTGGATAGTTGGTAGCCTGTTGAGCGTGCAGGCCAACCTGCTGCAACACTTCGGCGACGCGCTCGTTCTTCTCCTGCGTGGTCACGTTGCGGTTGACCACCAGCGGTTCCGAAACGATGTCGCGGACCCTCATGCGGGGGCTCAGTGACGACCAGGGGTCCTGAAATACTGCCTGCACTGTCGTGCGGTAGTCCTGCAACTCAGCCCCCCGGAAGGTGTTGATGTCCTTGCCTTCCAGCAGAATGTCGCCTTCGGTAGGATTCTCCAGCCGAAGCAGGAGCTTGCTGGTGGTCGTCTTCCCGCAGCCCGATTCGCCGACCAGTCCGACCGTCTCGCCCTGTTTGATCGAGAATGAAATTCCGTCCACCGCCTGCACGTACCCGATGGTCTTCATCAGGATGAGGCCCTTGGTCACGGGGAAGTACTTTTTCAGGTTGCGGACTTCCAGAAGAGCGTCGTTGTTAGTAGCCACTGCCATGGGGAGCGGTCCTCCTCAAAGATTATCGGATTGTAACGAGCTTGACTCGCGTTATCCCGCGGTTCCGGTCGGAGGCACGAATTCTTCAATCGGCGTGCCCTGCCAGTCGGGGTCCAGCGCCCAGCAATCCGCATAGTGTCTCTCGTTCAGTGTGTGGGACTGCGGATAGGCCTCGTAGCACTGATCAGCCACGTATGGGCACCGTGGCGCGAAGCGGCATCCTTCAGGTAGGTTGGAGAGCAGAGGCGGCTGCCCATCAATGGAGTACAGCCGGTCCACGCTCTGTTCCAGCTTCGGAACCGAATTGATCAGTGCCTGGGTGTAAGGATGCGCAGGACGGCTGAAAATGTCGCGCACATCGCCCTGCTCAATGATCCGCCCAGCGTACATCACCGCCACGCGGTCACACATCCTGGCGACCACTCCGAAGTCGTGAGTGATGAAGATGATGGCCAGCCCGGTTTCCGCCTGGATTTCCTTCAAAAGACGCAGGTACTGCAGCTGAATGGTGACGTCCAATGCGGTGGTTGGCTCGTCCGCTATGATAACGCCGGGCTCGCAGGACATGGCGATGGCGCCCACGACGCGCTGCTTCATCCCGCCGGACATCTGATGCGGATAGTCGTCGAGCCGCCGTTCGGGCGCTGCCACGTTTACCTTGCGCAGAGCGTCAACGGCGCGCGACAGCATGGAGCTCTTGTTTTCCTTGTGGGCTATCCCCAGAGCCTCACGCAATTGGTTTCCGATGGTGAACACGGGGTTGAGCGAGGTCTGCGGGTCCTGGAGGATCATGGAGATCTGGCGTCCCCGCACGTCGCGCATCTCATCTTCACTCTTCTGCAGGATGTCCTCGCCGTTCAGAACGATTTCGCCTTCCACGATCCGCCCTGCCGGTCTGGGAACCAGTCGCAACAGCGACAGGGCCGTCATCGTTTTACCGCAACCCGATTCCCCGACGATGCCCAACGTTTCACCTTTGCGCAGGTTGAACGAGATTCCGTCCACCGCTTTTACGGTGGCGGCGCGGGTGAAAATGTAGGTTTTGAGGTTGTTGACCTCGAGGATGGTATCTGTGGCAGTCTGTACAGCTGTCATGGCTTAAACGTTCCTCAGTTTGGGGTCCAATTTGTCTCGCAGCCAGTCGCCCAGCAGGTTCATAGAGAGTACAGTAAGCACGATGGCTAGGCAAGGGAAGAGGAAAATCCACCACGCGGTGGTGATCAGATCACGTCCGTCGGCCACCATCACACCCCAGGCCGGCGTGGGGGCCGGGATTCCTGCGCCTAGGAAGCTTAGGGTCGATTCCAAAATTATGACGTGGCCCACCTCCAGCGTCGCCAATACTACCACCGTATTGACCAAGTTGGGGAAGATGTGCCTCATCATTATGCGTGAGTTAGACGCTCCCGAAACCCGGGCTCGGTCAATGAAATCCTGTTGCTTGATCGCCAGAGCTTCGCCCCTGACCACGCGTGCATAGCGCGCCCATAGTAGCACCGCGATCACGACGATTACGGTAGTGAAACCGGCGCCAATAGCGGCCACCAGCACCAATGCCAGCAGAATCGATGGGAACGCCAGCTTGATGTCCACGATGCGCATGATAATCGCATCGGTCTTGCCGCCTCGATAAGCGGCTACCATCCCCAGGATGGTGCCCAGCCCTCCACCCAGAAGGATGGCCAGCGAGGAAACCATCAACGAAATGCGCGCGCCGTGCATGATCCGACTTAGGATGTCCCGCCCTTGCTTGTCGGTGCCGAGCGGGTACTCCATTGAGCCGCCTTTACTGGCCAGGAACCGGAGCGTGTCGCCGGGGTTGACTTCGCCATCCTCGCCACCGGTCAAGAATGTCGCCTCGCCGCGTTCCACCTTGCGCTTCGCATTGGAAAGGCCAATCTCGATATCCAGTCTGTTGCGGTCCGCGCGTTGCACCACAGTCCGCGATTCGTAGCTTTCCGATACCCAGAAGGGAGGCAGTTTCGCGTCGTCAAGGACTCCGATGCGCTGGTTGTGGGGAGCCAGTTGGTTGGCAAAAATTGCCGGGATGACCAGCAGGAAAATCAGCACGACCAGAGGCGCCAGCGGCAGCTCGCGCACTGTCCGGATCCCTTTGGCGACCCGACTCTCGCGCGGTTGAGTTTCAACCCCAGCAACCTCTGGGCTAGTAGTGACGGCTGCCATTTCACACCTCGCTCATTGACTCGTGCTTGGAGCCACTCGCATCCTTATCCAACCCTGTCTACGTGTACCTTATTCTCGGGTCAATGTAGGCGTACAGCACGTCCACCATGATGTTGATGATGACGAACGCCGTGGCAAACAACAGCACCACCGCCTGCACTACCACATAGTCTCGGAACAGGATAGCCTTGATCACTAGGTGGCCAAGGCCGGGCCAGGCAAACACCGTTTCGATAACCACCGATCCGGTGATCAGTACCGCGCCGATGAGCCCGAAGTAGGTGAGGGGGACAATCAACGCGTTGCGGAAACAGTGTTTCCAGACGACCTTCCACTCGGGTACACCCTTGATCCGAGCCAGTTTCACGTACTCGGTATCCAGGACTTCCAGCATCGACGAACGGGTCAGGCGCATCAAAGCCGCCACGTTGTAATACCCCAACGCCAGCGCCGGCAGGATGATGTATTCGATGCCTCCGCTGCCTGACGTCGGGAAGATATTCAACTGGACAGCGAATATCCACATCAATATCAGCCCGACCGCAAAGGTGGGCGCCGATTGTCCAAGGATGGCGAACAGTTTCCCTCCGTAGTCAAAAGGCGTGTCCTTCTTGATTGCAACCAGCACGCCCACCGGGAACGCAATTACACCGCTCACAATCAATGCCAGGGCGGAAAGTTTTACGGTGTTCGGCAACCGCTGAACTATCAATTCGGTCGCGGTGGAATTGGGCCACGCCATGGCTTCGCCCAGATCGCCCCGGAACAATTTGCCGAGGTACTGGAGGTATTGCATATGAAGGGGTTTGTCCAGTCCCCACTCCGCTTTGATCAACTCTATCTGTTCTTCCGAAGCCTCTTCCGGCAGTAGGACGTTGAGCGGATCGCCGGAAACTCGGGCCAACGCGAAAGTTACCGTGCAGATGACGAAGATCGCCAAAATCCCCTGGGCGACTCGCCTCAATATGTACGCCTGCATATCCGATCCGTTCCTTTGTCCCTATTAAATTGGCCCCTCCGGCGTCAACTCAAACCGAGTCGACGCCGGGGGATGGGACTCACCTTGTTGACGCTCTTGACTGCGCGAATCGTCAGTAGCGGACGCCTTTGATGTGTTCCAGGTCGGTGAACTGACCGCCGTATGGCCCGAGGTAGATGTATTCCTCAACTACCTCGGGATCTATGACCACCTGCACCGACAGCGTGTGCAACGGTATCGATGCCACCTCGTAGAACAACTCGTCGGTCGCCGCGTGCCAGTGACCCAGTTGCTCCTCGAAATTCAGAGAGTTCAGAGCGTTGTAGGTGTTCTGCCACACGGTGTCGCTCACGTAGAACCGCATGAACCTTTCGGGACTGTACGCGAAGTGAATCGTCGGGTGCGGCGGCTCGGCGTATCCCCGGAAGGGATAGATGCAGCAGTTGGTGGTCGCCCCGCGATATTCCTGCCGCCACTGCGAGAATTCCATCTCCCGGATCTCAGTCGTCAAGCCGATGTTCTCCCACATCGCGGCAATGGCTACGACGTAGTCCTTCATCTCTGGCAAACCGCTCATGGTGTAGCTGATGATGGGGACGTTGAACCCGTTGGGATAACCGGCCTCCGCCAGGAGTTCCCTGGCCCGTTCGGGGTCGAACCCGTAGAGATCTTCCCACGAGCTCTCCCATTCGGGGTTATAGCCGGCGTACTCGCCGCCGAAGGCTTCGGCGCTGGGGATCAGGCCGGCTACGCGGCCCTCCGCTCCCTGCCCGTCGAAGATGTTCTCGCGGATGGAATCCCGGTCAATGGCCTTGTTCATCGCCATCCTGATCATCTTGCCGGTTTCACCGGGCGCGGCCCACGGCACCGTCGGGTCATAGGATGCCGCGGAGTAGGGCGCGAACTCCGGTCCTTCCTTGGTTGCGTAGTACATGCCGCCGAAGACCATCATGCTGTTGACGGCTACGACCTGGCTGGGGGCCAGATCCAGGCCGGCATCCAGCGCCTGCCCGACCAACGCCCGGTCGATGGTGGCTACGTGGGCTTCACGCGCCAACATGGCGGCTAGACGGGTCGATGCCTCTTCAATGATCTTGATTTCTATGCTGTCCCAGTCTGGGTCAACCCGGTAGTGGTCCCCGGGAGCGCGCTCCCAGAGCCAACCGATGCCCTTCTCGAAGTTGGCGAACTGGTAGGGTCCCAAACGGGCTGGACCTTGTTCGAGCAACGTCGGTTCTCCAGCCGAGCAATACCCATCCAAATGAGGCACCTCTGCGAAAGACTCGTATTCGGCCGCGCCGTTGGGGCAGCCGGTATCCCACTGGGCCTTGCTGGTCATGGGCAGACCACGGTAACCGGAAATCCAGTAGTCAAAGATCAACTCGGGCCGCGCCCCCATCATGATGTTGATCTCGTGGTCGCTGACGACTTCCGGCAGCGCCTGTGGATTGGTCCGGAAGTAGTCCGAATATGATGCGCCACAAGTGGGGTTGGTGTAGTAGTTCAGCGAGTTGACCACGTCGTGGGCGGTGAATTCGCCGTACCCGAAGTGGAAGTTCACCCCTTCGCGCAGTTTGAAATTCCACGTCCTGCCATCCTCGCTGACGCTCCAGTCGGTCGCCAGTTGAGGCTCCAGAGATCCGTTGTAGCGGTTGGCGTCAATCAGGAACTCATGCGACGGACGGTGCTGGCTGGTAGCGCTGCCAGTTACGTCGCAGTCCATGATGCCCTGGCGCGTCTGTTGCGAGAACAGGAAGATCAGGTCTTTGGTCTTGAGTTCGCCCTCACTGGCCGTCGTTTCAACCGTTGGTTGAGGCTGGGCGACGGGCGTAGTGCCGACGAACGACGGGCGAGTGGGTGCCGAGGTTGCTGGTGGAGGGGGAGCAGTCGCAGTTGCCGCGGCTGGCGCCTGTTGCTGCGGCTGCTGAGGCGCGGCTGCTGCTGTGGGAGCCGCCTGCTGCGCTGCTGGCTGGCTCGCGGGTTGTGCGGGAGCTGGTTCCTCTGCGCCGCCGCAACCCGCGATGAACATTGCCGTCAGCAAGACCATCGCGGTGAAAATCATCGGCCATCGAAAAACGCGTTTCCTTCTCATTACACCCCTCCTGAAAGAGTTGTAGTGCATTCAATATCGTTGATTCAGTTCGTTCTTCCTCCGGTGTTTTTTCGATTCGAGTAATGTGATGCGGGTTTAGACGTTGCGTAGCTTGGGATCGAGCCGGTCGCGTAGCCAGTCGCCCAACAGGTTCATGGACAGTACGGTCATCACGATGGCCAGGCACGGGAACAGGAAAATCCACCACGAACTGGTGATGACTTCCCGGCCGTCGGCGGCCATCAAGCCCCAGGCCGGTTGGGGCCGGGGTATGCCCGCGCCGAGGAAGCTCAGGGTCGCTTCGAGAATGATGACGTGTCCCACTTCAAGGGTCGCCAGAACGATGACCGTGTTGAACACGTTGGGGAATATATGCCTGAGCATGATCCTGAGATTGGAAGCGCCGGACACGCGAGCGCGGTCAATGAAATCGCGTTCCTTGATGGTCAACGCTTCGCCGCGAACCACGCGAGCGTAGCGCGCCCACAGCAGCAGGGCGATCACGATAACCACGGTGCTGAACCCGGAGCCGATGGCCACGACCAGAGTCAGGGCAAGAAGAATCGAGGGGAACGCCAGCTTGATGTCCACGATGCGCATCAGGATGGCGTCGGTCAGGCCGCCTCTGAACGCCGCCAGCATTCCCAGGCCGGTGCCGAGGATGCCGCCCAGCAGGATGGCCAGACACGACACGGCGAGGGAGATGCGCGCGCCGTGCATCAGTCGGCTCAGCACGTCGCGGCCTTGCTTGTCGGTGCCCAGGGGGTATTCCCAACTGCCGCCCTTCTCAATCCGCACGGTACTCTCGCCAAGGTCGGGTTGGCCGTTGCCGTTGGCGTCAATCAGCGTAGCGGCGCCGCTGTCGATGTTCCGGCGAGCGTTGTTGAGGCTCACCTCGGCGTTTTTGTCCCGCGCACGCTGGACGATGACTTGCTCTGTTTCGCGGTCCGGTACCCAGGCCGGCGGTTCGAGCACCCGGTTCAGGTCACCGATTGTGTGGTCGTGCTGCGCCAGCACGTCGGCGAAAGCCGCCGGAACGACCAGGAAAACGATCAGGACAAACAGGGGAATGATCGGGATTCTGCGAATTTCCTCCCAGACGTTCCCGACTGAAAACCCTCGCGCCGGTTGCGCGGTGACTTCGCCAGGCTGGCCGCCTGGATTGGTGGTTTGCACAGCCATGTCTTTCATCCCTCCGGCAGTGTCTAGCCGTATCGGATCCGCGGGTCAACATACGCGTACGTGACGTCGGTAACTATGTTGATCGCGACGTATAGCAACGCGAACAGCATTACCACCGCCTGTACAGTAATGTGGTCCTTGGAGTTGATGGCTTCGATCACCATCAAACCGATTCCGGGCCATGCGAACACCGTTTCAATCACCACCGAGCCGGTGATCAACACGGCGAAGATGAGGCTGAAATAGGTCAAGGGGCCAATCAGGGCGTTGCGGAAGCAATGCTTCCAAACGATTTTCCACTCGGGAATTCCCTTGATGCGGGCCAGTTTGACGTATTCGGTATCCAGCACCTCAAGCATGGAGGAGCGGGTCAGCCGCATGATGGCTGCCACGTTGTAATACCCGAGCGCGAATCCGGGCATCAGCATGTGCTTCAGCCCACCCTTGCCTGAGGTGGGCAGCCACCCCAATTGCACGGCTAGGATCCACATCAGGATGAGGCCCACAGCGAAGGTGGGCGCCGATTGGCCAAGTATGGCGAACATCTTGCCCCCGGCGTCGAACCAGGAGTCCTTCTTCACGGCTGACAGCACCCCGATGGGAAAAGCGATAATGCCGGTGATGATCAGTGCGAACGATGACAATTGCAGGGTGGCGGGAAGGCGTTCGGCGATCAGCTCGGCCACTGGGCGGTCCCATTTGAACGACGTTCCAAGGTCTCCGGTGAGGAGACGCTTCATGTAAGTGAAATATTGCACGTGAAGCGGCTTGTCCAGGCCCCACTGAGCTCGAATCCGCTCGATCTGCTCTTTGCCCGATTCCTCGTCGAGGATGGCGGCCAACGGGTCGCCGGCCACGCGCGAGAGCGAAAAGACAATCAGGCTGATCACGAAAACGGCCAGCAATCCCTGTAAGAGCCGCAAGATGATGAAACGTTGCATAGTGTCCGTTCCTACAGCGCGTGTGACCTTTTGATTGGCAACAGCCCCGGCGTATCAACGTTACGATGCGATACGCCGGGGTGGATTGGGTTCAGGGTTGGCGTGCGTTACTCACGCACACCCTTCACGTGCTCGAGATAGACGTAGTTTCCGTTGTTGGGTCCTAGGAAGATGTACTCTGCCACTACGTCCGGGTCCACCACCGCGCTGACGGGCAGCGTCCAGCCGGGTATGGTGCCGACTTCATAGAAGATTTCGTCGGACACCTTCTGCCAGTCTGTCGTTGCGTCGGCCTCGTTGAGGGCGCGCAGCGCTTTGTTCTTGTTTTCCTGGATGTCGTCGCTGGTGTAGGCCCGGAAGAAACGCTCCGCGCTGAAGTAGAAGTGGACGCGGGTGTCGATAGGGGCGGCCGGTCCACGGAACGGGTACACGCAGCAGTCGGTGTTCAGGCCGCGATATTCGTTCCTCCAGTTGGAGAATTCGATTGGGTCGAGCGATGGGTCGAGCCCGATCTCGGTCCAGAATTTTGCCATGGCCTCCATCAGGTCCGGCTGTTCCGGCACGCCGCTGAGCGGGAAGACCGGGATGCGGAAGGAGAACCCGTTAGGGTAACCGGCGTCGGCCAGCAGTTGCTTGGCAGCCTCCGGGTCGTACCCGTAAAGTTCGTCCCACTGGGCTTCCCAGTCTGGGTTGTAGCCGCCGGGGAAGTCCGGAACCAGCGTGGCAACCCACTGACGCCCGCCGGCGCCCTTGAAGATGGCGTCGTTGATCTGGTCGCGGTCCAGGGCCTTGTTCATGGCCATGCGGACCAGTTTGCCGGTTTCGCCCGGCTCGTTCCAGGGCATCATTTCATCCCGGGCCGCCACGATGTTGTAGGCGTCTCGGTCGATGGCCTGCTGTTCGGCGGAGGCTGTGGTGTCAACCCCCTTCGCTCCCGTGGCGAAATACATGCCCCCGAAGATGGCGAAGGCCGTCTGCGCGGTAACGGAACTGTCAAACACTTCCAGGCCGTCGTCGATAGCGTCCTGCAAGAGCGCGCGGTTGATGGCCGCTATGTGGCCTTCTCGGGCTTGCATGATAGCCAAACGGGTGGCGGGCTCGCGGACGTCCTTGATTTCGATTTCTTCAAAATCGGGATTCACGCGCCAGTGGTCGTAGTCCACGCGGGACCATTCCCAGCCCACGCCTTCCTCGAAGCTGACGTATTCATAGGGGCCGGTGCGGGCCGACTTTTCGTACACCAGGTCGCGGCTGGCTTTGCAATAGCCCAGGGTTTCGCCGGCTTCAGATGCTCCGAAGTCGGCCTCGCCGTTCGGGCAAGCCTGGTTCCATTGCGCGGCGCTGCTGATCGGAATGCCGCGGAAGCCGGAGAACCAGTAAAGCAGGTCCACAGCCGGGCGTTTCTTCGTGTGGAGGTTGACCTCGTAATCGTTGACTATTTCAACGTCTGCCCCGGGATCGGTGCGGAAATAGTCTGAGTAAGAAGCCCGGCACTCAGGGTTGGTGTAGTACGCCACCGAGTGTTTCACGTCCCTCGCCGTGAAGTCGCCCCAGTCGTCGTGCCAGCGAACACCCTGACGCAGCTTGAAGTTCCAGATCGTACCGTCCGGCGAAATGCTCCATTCGGTGGAGAGCATCGGCTCATAAGAGCCGTCAAAGCGGCCGGCGTCAACCATGAACTCGGCGGACATGCGGTAATTGACCACGCCCGAGCCGGTCACTTCGCAGTCCAGCATGGACTCGAAGGACGGCGGGTCCAGCACGGCGATCAACCGGTTGGTAACCAGTTCACCCTCGGTCTGGGGTGCCAGCGTCGGCCGCGGCGTGGCCTGCAACACGGAAGCGCGCTGCGTCGGCGTCGGCGCCAGCGTCGCTCCCTGCGGTACGGGCGTGTTGGTTGCCCTGACCTCGGCAGGAGCCTGGGTCGGAGCCGCCGATTGTGGCTGTGCTTGTTGTGCCTGGGCCGGAGCAGCCGTTGCGGGGGCGGCCGTTTCTTCTGCGGCGCCTCCACAGCCAACGATAATCGCCGTAGTCAACAGCGCAACCGCCAGCACCACTATCGGGTATCGTAAAAACCGTCTAAACGACATATTACAGGTCCTCCCGAACTGCTATTGAGTAGTCTGCACGTGGCGATTGGATGGCGCCAGATGAGCCGCCGCCCGCGTCACGTTCGGGCAATATAGGCAATTCCAGTAGGGTCAGTCAAACCAAACCGCCGTCGCAGCGGTTACGATTTACGGTTGTGCATACGTGCAGTTATGAACCTAAACCGTTGATAACCTACGGGTATGACGCATATCGTAAAATAACTGTTGCGGATTAACAATAATTTAACATCACGCTTTCAAATGTATAATATGCCTTGAGTCGATATATCAAGAAACGCGATAATGCGCCAACCATGTGAGAATCGGCCACAAATAAGGGGCGACGTATTACGTCGCCCCTTATCCAAATCCATAGGAATCAATTTCTAATGGACATAATCACTGCTGTATCATGCGCCAATCAATGTTTTTGTTATGGAATTCGCAGACTTGCGCGGATGCCTGCGGTTCACAGAACGGCTTCGGCGATGCGTTCGATTTCATCCAGGGCCTGTGAGCTTGTGGTGTCCCCCAGGCGGACTATCACGCGGTTTGCGCCGGCGCTCTCAAATTGCGATATCAAGTTCCGGTCAGCCGGTTGACCGAAGACCGTGACGCTGATGCTTGAAGGATCGCGGCCCGACGCTTCCGCTAACTCGTCGATGGCTGCCCGACCCGCGGCGATTTGCTCCGGGCTGGCTGCGGTCGGCATCCAACCGTCGCCCCAGCGGACAATGCGTCGAAAGACGTTCCGGGCATTCCCGCCCAGGATGACGGGCGGCCCGCCTTCCTGCGCCGGCTTGGGGTTGCACTGCACCGGCGGAAAGTCGTAGTAGCGGCCGTGATACTCGGCGGAGTCTTGCGTCCACAGCGCCCGCATGACCTCGATGGATTCGCGCGCTTGCGTCCAGCGGTGGTCGAAATCGCCGCCCATGACCTCGGTTTCCTCGCGCAACCAGCCTGTGCCGATGCCCAGGAGGAATCGCCCACCAGAGAAGCGGTCCAGCGATGCGATTGCGCCGGCCAGCACCAGGGGATTGCGTTCCGGTATCAGGGTGATGCCGGTGCCCAACTTGATCGTGTTGGTAACTGCGGAAGCCCGGGCCAACCCGATGTAAGGATCAGCCATGTCGCTCATGTAGTCGGGTATGGAGCCGTCCGGCGAACCCGGATACTTGGACGCCGGGTTCACCGGCATTACCGGATGCTCCGGCAGCCAGATCGACTCGAATCCCAGAGATTCCGCTTTGGCCGCAATCTCCGCGACGTCTATCGAGTTGGTAGAAATCGACATATTCAAGCCGATGTCCATGGCAGACCTCCCTTGGGCTCGTTCGTATTGCTTTGCGTTTATTTGCCGCCGGGATGATAGCACGCCCCATTTTCGGATGTCATGGCATAAATTCCGAGCCAATCTCGCAATGCTATACTACCTTCGGTCCCTCCTCTCTAACTCCACAAAAGGTGCCCCTAATGCCTCTATACGTAATGCTTGCCAATTACACTGGACGTGGCCGACGCATGGGACAGGACAATCCCAACTTGCTCGTTGAATCAATCGCTTCGGTCGAGACCGTGTCCGGCAAGGTGCTGACTCAATACGCCGTTCTGGGCCGCTACGACTTCGTGATAATTACCGAAGCCAGCGACAACCAGTCCGCCGCTCGCTTGTCCCTGGAACTCGGCGTACGGATCGGTTTGAATGTCGAAACCCTGCCGGCCATGCCGATTGGTGTACTCTCCGACGAAGAGCACATCAGCCTGCTGCGGGATGCGGCGGTTGCCATGAACCTGCCCTCCGGCCCTGACGAAGCCCCCGGGGGCGACGAATGGCGCATCCCTGAAGAACCACCCGACTAGCCCTGAAAGCAGTTCCTCACTCAATGATGGTTGCGCCCATGAATGCCCACAGACCGCCCATCGCCATGACCATAGCCGGCTCAGACTCCGGAGGGGGAGCCGGCATCCAGGCTGACCTGAAGACGTTTTCGGCGCTGGGAGTTTTCGGCACATCCACACTGACCGCCATCACCGCGCAGAACACCGTGGGCGTTACTGCCGTCCACGAAATCCCCACCGATGTGATCGCCGCGCAGATTGACGCGGTGGTCACCGATATCGGCGCGGACGCAGTGAAAACCGGCATGTTGTCCTCCTCTGCCATCGTGGAGACTGTGGCTGACGCCATACGGCGCCACGGCATATCTAACCTGGTGGTGGACCCGGTCATGGTGGCGAAGAGCGGAGACCGTCTGTTGCGGGCGGAGGCCATCGCCACCATCTGCGACGACCTGATCCCCCTGGCGATGGTGGTCACCCCCAACATCCCGGAAGCTGAGGACCTCACTGGCCAGTCCATCAAGTCCGATGACGATGTGCGCCGGGCCGCGCAATCTATCATTGGCATGGGCGCCAGATCCGTCGTCATTAAGGGAGGGCACCGGGACGGCCCTCCCACGGACGTGCTGTACGATGGCAATGAATTCACGGAGTTCACCACCGAGCGCATCCCGTCCACCAATACCCACGGCACCGGTTGCACGTTCGCGTCCGCCGTGGCTGCAGGGTTGGCGCACGGCTTGGGGTTGCCGGCGGCGGTTGGGCAGGCCAAGGAGTACGTTACCGCAGCGATTCGTGCCGCATACCCGCTGGGACGAGGGCACGGCCCGTTGCACCATTTCCACTCGTTCTGGCGGTGACCGCCTTTTCAGTCCACGCTACCGCTATCCTATGGCGTGGTTTCGTTACGCTATAATCCCTGTATTGTCATGGAAATCAGCCGGCGCAGGCTCGGTGAACCGGCCGGCTCAAGAGGTAGATCAGGTATGCCGGCCAAGTTTGATACGGTTTCCAGCCGAGTGAATTTTCCAGACCTGGATGCTGAGGTCCTGGACTACTGGAAGAAGCAGGACGTGTTCCGCCGTTCTTCCGACGAACGGCCCGACGCGCCCCTGTTCATGATGTACGAAGGGCCGCCAACCGCCAACGGCAGCCCCGGCATCCACCACGTCCTGGCCCGCGTATTCAAGGACGTCATCTCCCGGTACCGCACCATGAAGGGCTGCCGTGTGATCCGCAAGGGCGGCTGGGACACCCACGGCCTGCCGGTTGAACTCCAGATCGAACAGGAACTCGGTCTGTCTTCCAAGCGGGAGATCGAGGAATTCGGCATCGCTGAATTCAACAAACGCTGCCGTGAGAGCGTTTTCCGGTACGTGAAAGAGTGGGAGGTGATGACCGACCGCATCGGTTACTGGGTCGATATGGAAGACCCCTACGTGACGCTGGAAAACGACTACATCGAGACCGGCTGGTGGATTCTCAAACAGTTGTGGGACCGGGGCCTGCTCTACCAAGACCGACGCGGCGCTCCCCACTGCCCCCGCTGCGTCTCCAGCCTTTCGTCCCATGAGGTCGCTCTGGGATACCGCGAAAACACGCCGGACCCGTCAACTTTCGTTACGTTCGAGGCGACCGAATGGTTGGACGGTTCCGCGCCCGATGTTCCTTCTTACTTCCTGGCGTGGACCACGACGCCGTGGACGTTGCCCGGCAACACCGCCCTGGCCGTCAGCGAGGACGCCGACTACTCCATTATTGAAACCACCAACAACGCCGGCGATACGATCAGAATGGCGCTGGCCACCGCGCTCCTGGAAGTGCTGCAGGGCGACTACACCGTTACGCGGGAAGTGAAAGGGAGCGAACTGGTCGGCCTGTCCTACCGACCACTGTACGACGCCTCCAAGTACGGCACTCCCATCCGCCAGTTCGTCGCGAACGACGACGGCCAGACCTCTCTGGAAGACGTTGATGCCTATTCCACCAGGGTAGTGTCCGCCGACTTTGTGAGCATGGACGACGGCAGCGGCATTGTCCACATCGCCCCGGCCTTCGGTGATGAGGACCTGGGCCTGGGACGCGAGCACCATCTCGCTTTCGTGCAGCCGGTCGATTTGCAGGGTGTCATCACCGGCAACTACCCCTTCGCTGGCAAGTTCGTCAAGGACGCTGATCCTGAAATTCTCGCGGATCTGGAATCGCGCGGCTTGCTCTACCATCAGGGCGTCTATCGCCACACCTACCCGTTCTGCTGGCGGTGCGACACGCCTCTGCTTTATTACGCCAAGACGTCCTGGTACATCCGTACCACGGCGGTCAAGGACCGGCTGGTGGGCAACAATTCCCGCATCAACTGGTACCCCGACCACATCCGGGAGGGACGGTTCGGCGAATGGTTGCGCAACAACGTGGACTGGGCTATCTCCCGCGAGCGTTACTGGGGCACGCCGATACCCATCTGGCAATGCGACCAGTGCGGAGAGATGGACTGCTTTGGCAGCGTCGCGGAGTTGTCCGAGCGGTCCGGTCAGCAGCTCGATGATCTGGACCTGCACCGGCCCTATGTGGATGATGTGTCCTGGCCCTGCGCGACAGATTCCTGCGGCGGCGTGTTGCGGCGCATCCCGGAAGTTATGGATTGTTGGTTCGATTCCGGCATGATGCCGCTGGCGCAGTGGCACTATCCCTTTGAAAATGCGGAAATCAAAACCGACGGCCGCCTGCCCGCCGACTATATCTGCGAGGCTGTTGACCAGACGCGAGGCTGGTTCTACAGCCTGCACGCCCTTTCCACCCTGCTACAGGATGACATCGCGTACCGCAACGTCATTTGCCTGGGCCTCATCCTGGACGGCCGGGGCCGCAAGATGAGCAAGCGCCTGGGCAACATCGTCGAACCCGATTCCATCCTGGACGCCCACGGCGCGGACGCGCTGCGGTGGTACCTGTTCACCGCGTCCCATCCCGGCGAACCCCGTCGGTTCTCCGACCGGCTGGTGCAGCAGACGCTTCGGCAGGTGCTGCTGACCCTGTGGAACGTCTATTCATTCTTCACCAACTACGCCAACATCGACGAATTCGAGCCGTCGCAAATCCCCGACGACTGGCGGCCCGAGGCCGAGCTGGACCGCTGGGTACTGGCCGAGTTGAATCAGTTAGTCCAGGTGGTTGACGGTCATCTTGACAACTACAACCCCACCGACGCCGGCCGGCGCATCGCCGAGTTCATCGACGTGCTGTCCAACTGGTACGTCCGCCGCTCCCGCCGCCGGTTCTGGAAGAGCGAAGCCGACGCCGACAAGCTGGGCGCGTATGCCACCCTGTATATGTGTCTCACGACCGTGGCCCGGCTCATGGCCCCCTTGGCTCCCTTCGTGTCCGAGCAGATGTACCGGAACCTAGAGCTGCGGTTCGATCCCGACGCCCCCGACAGCGTACACCTGGCCGACTACCCGGTGCCCGACCCGTCGCTGATCGACGACGTCATCATGGACGCGACGCGCCTGGCGATCCGCGTTTCCAGCATGGGCCGCGCCGCCCGCAGTAAGGCTGGCCTCAAGGTGCGCCAACCCCTGGCATCGGTAGTGGTGCGGACGCGCACGCCCGACGAAGCGAAATACCTGGACTGGGTGGGCGAGCAGATCCTTGAGGAGTTGAACATCAAGGCGTTGCGTGCTGACGATGGCGAGCAGGATCTGTACGCTCAGGCCCAATCGGCGGCCGGCGACGATGGTGACTCGGTGGTTGCCGTCAACGGCTACTCGGCCGCGCTGGAAGCCGGTTACATGGTTGCCGTGGATGCCAACATCACGCCGGAACTGGCGGACGAGGGCCTGGCCCGGGAGTTGGCCCACCGCATCCAGAACCTCAGGAAGGGCGCCCGCTTCGAAATCACCGATCACATCGTGACCTACTACCAGGGGCCTGACGACGTGGCGCGCGTGATGACCGGTCACCGGGACTACATCATGCAGGAAACCCTCAGCGACGCCTTGCTCACCGACCCTCCCGCCGAAGACGCCAAATCCGAAACGGCAAAGGTTGAGGGCATGGAGGTCACGCTGGCGGTTCGTCGCGTCGAGTAATTCCCGTTACTCCCGCCCCATCACCGTCATTCCCGCGAAAGCGGGAATCCAGTAATCGAATATGCCCGAACTCCCCGAAGTCGAAAACACCCGCCAGTACCTCATCCGTTCCGGCCTCGTCGGGCGCAGGCTGGGCGCGCCGGAAATCACCTGGGCCAACACCATCCGCGAGCCGTCGGTGGGCGAATTCATCGAGGGCGTTGCCGGCCGCCGCGTCGCTGATGTGCTCAGACGCGGCAAGTATCTCATCGCTCCGCTGGATGATGAGCAGCACCTGGTGCTTCACCTGGGAATGACCGGCCGGCTCCGCATACACGACGGCGACAGCGAACCGCCGCCCATGGTGCGCCACACCTTCCCGCTGGACGATGGCCGGGAGATGCGGTTCATCGACCCGCGCAAGTTCGGCCATCTGTGGCTGCTGTCCGATCCCACAGACGCCATGTCTAAAATGGGGCCGGAGCCTCTGGAACCTTCTTTCACCGTCGAGATGCTTGCGGATGCCCTTGCCGGTCGCAAGGCTCCTTTGAAAGCCCTGCTGCTGGAGCAGTCCGTCATCGCTGGCCTGGGCAATCTCTATGCCGACGAGGCGCTGTACCTGTCCGGCATTCACCCGGAGCGCGCCGGCAACACCCTGTCCGATGATGAACTCGCGCGCCTCCACGGCGCCATCGTAACCGCGTTGACCCGTTCCACCGAGGCGTATGCCGCCGCGCGGGAAGCCGAGTGGCCGGACCCTCCAACGGCGCTGTCGCCGTGGACGATACCCCGGGACAAGGGCGCGGTTTGCCCCCGTTGTGGCACCGAGGTCCAACTGCTGCGCGTGCGCAACCGCAGCACCTGGTATTGCCCGGACTGCCAGCCAGCCGGTTGATGGCTTCCCCGAATCGAGGACCTTGCAAAAGGAGCTGGCTGGGTGCTCTGTTGGTTAGTGTATTTATTCGGCCGGGCCAATCCGCAGGATCTTATCACGCTCGGGCGGGCACTCGCCCCGGTTATCGCAATTGCTGGTCATCATGTAGAGATACCCGTCGGCGCCGCTTACGATTGTCCGCAGGCGTCCATAGGCATTCTGCAGGTATACCTCTTGGGACACGATGGTATATGGGTCGTCCTCGTCGAATACCACGCGATGCAGGTGCCGCCCGTACATCGGCCTGCCCGTGAATCTCTCGTTGAGCCCGACGGTCGTGAACAGGAAACTGTTGGTCCATTCCGGTATGAGGTCGCCTCGATAGAAGGTCGCGCCGGTCGGCGGCACCGAACCTTCCCACACTAGCGCCGGGCTGACCAGCCCTTCCTGGGTTTCGCATCCCCAGACACGAGGCCAACCCAAATTGTCGCCCGCGGTTACTACGTTGACCTCGTCAAACCCAGCCAAGTCCGGCATATTCAGCTCAAAGCCGGAAGGACCGTGGTCTACCATCACAATGTGCTGGTCGTCGAACCAGTCGTAGCCCTGAGTGTTGCGTATCCCGCTCGCGAAAATATAGCTGTTCGGGTCCGGGTTGTCTGCGGGGATGCCACCGTCAAGGTCCATTCTGAGCAACTTCCCCGCCAATGTGTCGGGATTTTGAGCTTCAGGGGGATCGTAGGCTCCGATGCCGACGTACAACATTCCATCGGGGCCTATGTGCATACGTCCGCCCTGATGGTGCAGTCCCGCGGGCAGGTCGTCGAGAATCACGCGGTCAAAGGTCGCCGAGCGGCCGTCGTCGGAGAGCGCGTAGCGCCCGATTTGGCCAATCTGCACGCCGTCGGCGTTGTCTATGTTGTAAAAGAGGTAGAACTGACGATTGGCGGCGAATTCAGGGTGCAGGAGCACGCCCAGTAGCCCGCCTTCGGACCCCGCTATTGGACTGCCAAACAACGGTGGCGGCATCGACACGCCGAACTCGAGGACAGGCCCCGGGACAACTTCACCGTCCTGGATCAGGCGCACCCGACCGGGGCGCTCGGTAACCAGCATATCGCCATTAGGAAGGATCGCCAGTCCCCAGGGAATCTCAAGATCTTCGGCTATCACCTCCACATGCAGTGGCACCTCACCCGGTTGGCCCGGTTCGCCTTGCACCAACTGGCACGATGTGGATGTAGGCTCGGCTGCTTCCGCCATGGCTGCCCGTACCGCCTCCAGAACAATCCCTTCGATCTCTGAGCGGGTCAGCCCGGGTTCGGCTTCGGGTTGCGGCATCGCCGCCACCGCTGTCTGAACGATCTCTTCGACCTCCGAGCGGGTCAGCCCGGGTTCGGCTTCGGGTTGCGGCATCGCCGCCACCGCTGTCTGAACGATCTCTTCAACCTCGGAGCGGGTCAGCCCGGGCTGAGAAGGCACTGTAGCAGCGGACGCTTCGGCTCGCACTATTTCTGCAACTTCGGCCCGGGATAGTCTGGCCGGGGCGGTGTCTTCGTTTGCGCAGGCGACCAGCAAGGTGGAAGCCAACAGGATGAGCGTCGCCAGGACAACAAGGTTGAGTTTTCTGTAAGTCATAAATCCCTCACCTACATGGGCTCGGCGCTCCATTGAAGTGCAGCCCTCAGTAAAATGTCATACGCCCGCCACCTTTCACCGGATTCCACTCGGCACCGGCGAGGATTTTAATTCGTTGGGTCATATGCTGCGCGTGCGCAACCGCAGCACCTGGTATTGCCCTGACTGCCAGCCGAACTCGTAGCGTCATTCCTGCGGAAGCAGGAATCCAGAGAGTCAACACACCAGTCAGCGCAGGTACGGCAAGGTTCCTGCATACCGGCGAAAGCCGGTATGACGGCTTGAAATTACGACGGCGCCACGACTCTGGACTGTTGCCAAATCGTTATTCATTTGACGGCGGCCCGCCCGCCCGCTTAAACTGTTCCCGACCGATAGGGTCGCGCCTTTGGCGTGTCCGCCGTTGGTTCATGTAAGACATCTGCTGTTGGAGGCTGACTAAAATGGCCGGTTACCGCAAGCACGAAGCCCAGGAATGGGCGTGGCAAAACCTCAAAGGGCAATGGACCACTCTGGTGACGCCCTTTACCCCCGATAACCGGGTCGATACCGAAGGACTCCGCAGCAACATACGGCACGTCCAGAGCCTCGGCGTTCGCGGCGGCGGCTGTACGTGGAACATGGGCGAGTTCTGGAGCCTCACCGAGGCGGAACGCCGCATCGTGATGGACACGGTGGCCGACGAAGCGGCCGGCCGCTGGCTCATCGGCGCCCATGTAACCGACACGTCTTTGAAAGAGAGCATCGCGTTGGCCGAGCACGCCCAGGAGCGTGGATTCGACCTGCTGATCATCGCCCCGTCTTACATGGTCACCAAGACCGAGGATCAGGTGGTGGATTTCGTGGCGGAGGTGGCCCACAGCACCGACCTGGCGATGATGTTCTACAACTCCCCGCAGTTCGGCATCACCATCAGCCCCCAGGGACTCAAGCGTCTCTGCGCCATCCCCAACGTGGTGGGCGTCAAGGAAGCCAGCTTCAACCAGCAGATTTCCATCGAGACCCATCTGCTCGTCGGCAGGGACGCCATCATCAGCACGCCCGACGAGTGGATCTTCAACAAGGCCAGGGAGCTGGGATTCCACCAGCAGGTGATGTTCGCCAACACCTCCGACTGGCGTTTTGACACCCCGTTGCACAACTACTACACGCAGTTTATCGACCGCGCTACCGCCGGCGACCTCGACATGGACTTCTACAACCGCCATCTCAAGGACATCAAGGCGTTGTCCGACAAGTGGTGGGGCGGCACCATGAAGAAGACTGGCGGCGCCTTGCCCGTGTCTATGTGCAAGGCCTGGGGCGAAATGATGGGCATGGCCGGCGGCAGCGTCCGCGCCCCCCTGACTGACCTCACTGACGAGCAAAAGGGCGCGCTGTGGCGCGAACTCGAGCCTCTGATCCCGCGCCCGACCGCCTCTCGTGAACCGCAACGCGAGGTCATCCGCGCTCGCCCCCACGCGCCCTGGCTCAATGGGAATCGGGAACCCGGTCGCCACCTCGACCTGGAAGGCTCCGGCATGATGCTTCTGGTCAGCGCCCAGGACAAGGCCGAGGCGCTGGAAGCCGACCGGGGCGGCGCCGACATCATCGATTTGAAAAACCTGCAAGAAGCGTTGGTGGGTTCCGCCCATCCCAGCCTGGTCAGGGAGGTGCGAGAGATCATCCCGCCCCACAAGCACGTCAGCGTTACGCTGGGCGTTGTGCCCAACCAGCCGGGCACCGTAGCCATGGCCGTCCACGCGGCGACGATGATGGACGCTACGTCCGTCAAGGTGGGCTTCCAGGTTGCTGACTACGAGACCGCCGTCGAGGTTCTGCGGGAATCGCGGGCGGCCATCGGCAACGCCGAGACCAAGCTCATCGGCTCGCTGTTCGCCGACAACTTCCTCTTCGAGGGCGGCCTGGACCCGCACCTGATGGTGCAACTGGCCAAAGACGGCGAGTGCGACGGCTTCCTCATCGATACCCTCACCAAGGACGGGCGCAATCTGTTTGACTTCATGCCCGAGCCGGTGCTCCGCGATATGGTCATGGAGGCCAAGGCAGCCGGACTCAGCACCGCGCTGAGCGGCCACCTTAAGCTGGAAAACCTGGACGAACTGGCCCGCATCAACCCTGACATCGTGGGTGTTCGCGGCGCAGTATGCTCCAGCGGCGAACGGGACCGGGCCGTGGCGTGGGAGGCGGTCGCCTACTTCAAGGAGCAGCTCGACCTCCGCAAGAGTGGCCAGATCGACGTGCGCTCTCCGGTCGGCGTCGCCCACAACGGCAACGGTAATGGCAACGGCCACCAGAACGGCAGCGGCTGGACGATAATCGACGGGCGCGGCAAGAACTGCGCCGGCGTCATCGCCGCCCTGAGCCGCCAGATGGAGTACGACCGCACGTCGTTCATCGAAGCCATCCTGCACGATGCCCTCAACATCTACGACGTCATCTACTGGACCGAGCAAGCCGGCCACAAGCTCCTGACCCAACGCAAGGAAAACGACGGCACCCTCCGCGTCCTCATCGAGCCCTACGGCAACGGCAGGTAGCACGTCCGAGATGGAATTGACGTAGGGGCGGGTCTCAGACCCGCCCCTAATTCTCTGCTTGGGCGACAGAGGTGGACAGCGTTGACCGTATTTGCCGGCCAACCCTATAATCCAACCCGTCCGGCGCACTGGGAATGTTCCGCTGACTCCTTTCCCGACCAACCGCAGCGCCGGAATTGGAGGGCTTGATGGCTCGATTTGACTACTTGGAGCCGCACTCCCTGGACGAGGCGCTCCGGATGCTGGCCGAGGGTGGCGATAATACGCGCCTGGTCGCCGGCAGTACCGACTTCCTGGTGCGTTGGCGTACCGGCGTGTGGCGTCCCGATTCCGTGGTGTGCATGCAACACGTCCCCGGCTTGGATTACATTTCCTGGAACCCCGACGACGGCCTGTCCATCGGCGCGCTGGCCAGCGTCCAGGATATTGAGCAGAACGCCGAGGTTCGGAGCCGCTACCCGGCGCTTACCGCCGGCGCAACGGCGTTCGCTGGCGTTCAGGTGCGGAACCTCGCCACTGTCGCCGGCAACATCTGTAACGCATCCCCCGCCGGAGATACACTGCCGGCGCTGCTGGCTTACAACGCCCAGTGTCGCATCGCCGGAACAGGAGGCGAGCGGTGGCTGCCCCTGGACGAGGTGTTCGTCGGCCCGGGCCGGACGGCGCTGGAGGCCGGCGAGATTCTAACCGAAATCCGGCTACCGCCGCAGGCTGAGAACACGGGCGGTTTGTACATCAAGCACAGCCCGCGCGGCGCGATGGACATTTCGGCGGTGGGCGTCGCCTCGGTGGTCAGCCTGAACACCGACGGAACCTGCGCCTCCGCCCGCATAGCCCTGGGCGCGGTCGCGCCGACTCCCATCCGTGCTTATGGCGCGGAGGGTCGGCTGGTGGGCCAGTCACCGGACGCCGCCAACATCGCCGAGGCGGCGCGCCTAGCGTCGCAGGCTTGCAATCCCATCGCCGACGTGCGCAGCGGGGCGGACTATCGCCGAGAGATGGTGCGTGTGCTGACTGAGCGCACACTCAGCCATGCCGTCGCTACCGCCGGCAATCCTCCCTCATTCGATGACATCCGCCGCCTCGCCGTCCAAACCGCCTGGTAGCGACTCCGTCATTCCCGCGAAAGCGGGAATCCACGCACAAACCCCGAGGTTGCCCAATGAAACAGCCTTTAACGCTCAACATAAATGGCGAAAACCGCCTGCTCCTGGTGGAGCCGTTCTACTCCCTGCTGGACTGCTTACGCGACGATGCTCAGCTCACCGGCTCGAAGAAAGGATGCGACGAGGGCGACTGCGGGGCCTGCACCGTCCTGATGGATGGCAAGCCCGTTACCTCCTGCCTCGTCCTGGCACACAGCGCCCACGGCTCCGAGATAACGACAATCGAGGGTCTGGCCGATGTGGACAGCCTGAGCCCGGTGCAGCGTGCCTTCGCCGAGCATGGCGGCTTGCAGTGTGGTTTTTGCATACCCGGCCTGATCATGTCCGCCACCGGCTTCCTACAGGAGAACCCCGATCCAACCGAGGAGGACGTTCGCTTCGCCATCGGCGGCAACCTCTGCCGCTGCACCGGCTACGCCCGCGTGGTTGAGGCGATCATGGCCGCCGCCGGCGAAATGCGCCAATCCGCTTGACCATCGCAGAACGACTTACGGAAAATCAGACTCCGACACGGAGGCAACCAATGACCACCACAACCGAGTTCAAAGTCCTGGAACAGAACCATCCCCGCGTGGACGCCTACGACAAGGTGACGGGACGCGCCACCTACGCCTCCGACGTGTACCTGCCCGGAATGTTGGCGTGCAAACTGCTGCCCAGCACGCGGAACCACGCTCGCATCGTCAGTCTGGACACCAGCCAGGCGGAGGCGCTGCCGGGGGTGCGGGCAGTTATCACCGGAACGGATTTCCCCGATGTACGGTACGGTTCAGGAGCACTCCGCGACCGGTACGTGATGCCTCGCGAGGTGGTCAACTTCGTGGGTGAACCCATCGCCGCCGTCGCGGCCGACGATGAGGCCACGGCGCAGGAGGCCATCGAGCTCATCAAGGTCGAGTACGAGGATATTCCTTCGGTGGTCAACCCGCTGTCGGCCATGGTGGAAGGCGCGGCGTCCGTCCATCCCGACCTGGAGAACTACGAGGGTTACGGCTTCACGCTGGGCCACAACGTGAGCACACTGCTGGACGCCGACCGCGGCGACGTCGAGCAGGCGTTCCGCGACGCCGACGTGGTGGTCGAGGACGTTTACCGGTCGCAGGGCATCAATCAGGGTTTCCTCGAACCCATGGCCTGCGTGGTGGACGTGGAACCCAACGGGCGGCTGGTGATCTACGCATCAACCCAGGGCCCATACCAGATCCGCGCCGGCCTGGCCGCCGTGCTGGCAATGCCGGTATCCCGCATCAAGGTCGTCGCGATGGAGTTGGGCGGCGGGTTTGGAGCCAAGCTGCGGCTGGCATTTGAGGCGTTCCCGGCCCTCCTCGCCATGCGGACCGGTAGGCCGGTCAAGCTAGTTAACACGCGCGAGGAAGTTTTCACCATGAACGGCCCGCGCCTGCCGGTGACCAACTACGTGCGCTCGGGCGTGATGAACGATGGCACTATCGTCGCCCGGGAAGCCTACACCATCTTCGACGTTGGGGCGTATCTTGGAGCCGGACCCAACTCCGGCATCGGCCACGGCATCGGCGCGTACCGCATCCCCAACTTCCGCCTGCGATCCTACGGCGTGTACACCAACAAGATCTACGTGGGATCCTACAGGGCCTCCGGTGTTGCCGACATGACTTTCGCCGTCGAATCCCATATGGACCACATCGCCCACGAAATCGGCATGGACCCATACGACCTTCGGCTCCATAACGCCCTCCGCGAAGGCGACGTATCCGTGAGCGGGGCTGTCGTTCCATCCAACGGCCTCATCGAGACGCTGGAAGCCATCAAGGAAAAGATGGAATGGCCCCGCGAGCTGGAGGATGGGCACGGCTTGGGCCTCGCCCTGTGCGAATGGCGGAGCGGCAGCGGGCCGTCCACCGCCGCCATCAGCATCAACGACGACGGCACCGTGAGCCTGCTGACCGGCTCAACGGATATATCGGGCAGCGACACCTCGTTGGCCGCCATCGCCGCCGAGGCGTTGGGCATCCCCATGAGCAGCGTCATCGTCGCCAAGCGGGACACCGACATGGCTCCCTACACCGGCCAGTCGGGTGGAAGCCGCGTCGTGTATAGCCAGGGCACCGCGGTGTTCCGCGCCGCCCAGGACACGATTCAAAAGCTGATGGCCCTGGCTGCCGAACGGCTCGGAGTGCCTGAAGATGCCCTCGGCTGCGAGGATGGCCGGATTTACGTGCTGGATAACGAGCCACAGGGTCTTACCTTCGCCCAGCTTGCCGCCGCGAGCATCACCTCGCGGGGCGGGCCGATCATTGGCACGGCCGCGCTCTCCAACATGCCGTACACGCCGGTGTTCGCCGCGCAGGCCGCCGAGGTCAAGGTTGACCGGGGCACCGGACAGATTAAACTACTGCGCTACGTGCAGGCCCAGGACGTCGGCGTTGCCATCAACCCCATGGCTGTTGAGGGGCAACTGGATGGCGGCGTGGTGCAGGGCATTGGCCGCGCGCTCACCGAGGACCAGCAGTTCGATCCGGACACCGGAGCGGTGCGCAATCCGTCCTTTGCGTCCTACCTGATGCCGCTGGCCATTGATCTCCCGGAATCGGAGATCGTTCTGGTCAGGGTACCAGCGGAGGATGGCCCCTTTGGCGCCCGCGCTGTCGCTGAGCCGCCGGGGTTTGGTCCGCCCGCCGCTATCGCCAACGCCGTTTACGATGCCGTGGGCGTGCGGGTGAAGCAACTGCCGTTGTCGGGCGAGCGCGTTCTGGCCGCGCTGAACGGCGAGTACGACGATATTCCGTTCGACGTGGATGCGCTGCGACTGGCGGAGGGGATTATCTGACCATCGGACGCCGGTGGCGAAGCGACTTTGGGGCAACCACAAGGGTTGCCCCTACTCTAATCCGTGCGACCGTAAACGTGGGTTGGCGTTACGATGACGCCGTACCGCCGGTCGTCGCGCATGGCCTGGTCGTACTCCGGCCAGTTAGGATGCTCCTGGCCGGCCGCGGTTCGATACACGTTGCGCAGCGTCTCTCGGTATTCGTCGGCGCTGGAGTTATCCACGCCGACCAGCCGGGCCTCGCCCTCCAGCACTATGAAGTTGCGCCAGTCGTCGCTTCCCACCAGGATGGTGCAGCGCGGGTTCCGGCGCAGGTTGCGCAACTTGGCCCGGTCATCCGTGGTGGTGAAGGCGACGCCGTCCCCGTAGATGCCGCAGGTGACGATGCTCATTTGCGCGGCGCCGTTGCGTCGGAACGTGGTAAGCGCGCCGTTATGGTTGCTGGTCAGAAATTCGCGTTGTGCGTCGGTCAGCATTTGGACCTCCTCTTTACATAGATGGATGAGATTAACGGGGTAGTTCCGGATTCCGGCTTTCGCCGGAATGACGGGCTGAGGTCAGCTCAGCCAGAATTGCGAGCCGGCTTCGGTTTTCAGCACCTCGATGCGGGCGGGGAACAGGTCCTTCAGGTCGTCCAGGTGGGTTATCACGATGATTTTATCGAACTCGTCCTGTATCGACGCGATGGCGTCAACGATGCGCTCGCGCCCGGCGGCGTCCTGAGTGCCGAACCCCTCGTCGATGAACAGCGTGGGCAGCGGCGCGCCCAGGCGTTGCGACAGAACCTTGGATAGGGCGATGCGCAGCGCCAGGTTGATGCGGAACGCCTCGCCGCCGCTGAACAGTTCATAGTTGCGGGAACCCAGCTCGTCGCTAATGAAGATGTCCAGGGTCTCCGTGGTGTTGCCGCTCCGGTTGTCCCGCTGGGTTTCCAGCCGGATTGCCATGCGGTTGTCGGTCATGCGGCCCAGCAGGTGGTTGGCCTCGTTTTCCAGGTGGGGCACGGCGGCGTCGATCAGCATGGCCGGCACGCCGCTCCTGCCGAACGCGCCGAACAGTTCGGAGTAGATGCCCTGCTCGGTCTGCGCGGTGTTGTGGCCACTCTGGAGGCGGGCGATTTCGGTTCGGTAGCCACGCCTTCTTTCGGCGTCGGCCTGCAAACGGCCTTGTCTGGCGAGTAGATCATCTCTTTCCTCGGATAACCCGGCCAGCCTGATGTTTGTCGCTTCCGCCGCCCGCTCCTGTTCCGGCAGTTCGGTAATCGCCGCCAAGTCCGCCGTCAACGCGGCTTCGGCGTCGGCCAGTTCCGTCCGCCAGCGTTCCGCCCGCTCTGCATTCTGCCGCAGTTCAGCCTCATCGTCCGGTAGCCGGGCCTGGGCCGCGTCCAAATCCCGTCGCTCGGCATCCCAGTGCAGCAGTGATTGGGTCAACCGGTACGCCTCCTCCCGGCTGGCTTCGTCATAGGCCAGGGCGGCAATGGCATCGTCAATTTCGCCCAGCGCCGCTCGTTCGGGGGCGGCGAAATCCCCGGCCGCCAACATGGCTTGCAGCCCGGCCAGACGCGGGCGCAGCGCGGCCAACTGTTCCCCGGCGTCATCGCTCTGCCGGCGCTCCTGCTCCAGCCGGCCGCGTTCCTGTTGCGTTTGCCGTTGCCGCCGGGTCAGCGCCTTGCGCCGCCCGTCCGTATCGCCGGTCAGTTCCGCCAGCCGTTGCGTCAGCCCGTTGAGTCCTTCCTTAATTTCGCCATGTTGCCGCAGTTTGGCCGCAATCTCCGACTCATACCAGTCCGCGATGTTGCCGCAGGCGTCTTCAGTCAGGGGCGTGCGGCACAGCGGACATAACGCGCCGGCGGCAGACATGTCAACCTGCCGGGCCCGCAGTTCCTTGCCCTCGGCGACGCACCGCTCCAGCTCTCCTTGCGCGACGGCAATGCTGCCTTGCAGTTCGGTAGCGTCGGCGGTTTGCGCGTCGATAACTTCCTGCTCGGTGAGCAGGTCTTGTTCCGCGTCCGCTAGAACCGCCAGCCCGTCGGCGATGGACTCGGCGCGGCCGGCCCAGGGTTCCAGTTCCTCGCGGATGCGCCGTTCCAGCTCCGTGGACTCCGCAGACAGCGCGGCCTGCTCCCGGCCAATTGCCACCTGCAACTTGTTGCGCCGGTCGTGCAGGCGGTCGTACTCCCGGCGGACCGATTCCAGTCGTTCCAACTCCTCGCGCGCCGCCGCCAGTTGTCGCGCTCCGGCGTCGATTTCGTCGGCTCGATCCGACAAGGTTTTGGCGTGGTCAATGCGCTGCCGGATAGCGGCCACTGCTGCGCCGGTCCGCTCAATATCCTCTTGCAGCGTGGCAATGCGCCGCTCCGCCGCCGCCAGTTCCGCCTGTTTCCGGCGCAGCGCATCCAGGTTCGTCCGTCGCTCCGACGCCTCCGACGCGGCGGCGTCCAGTTCGCCGGCCAACGCGGTCAGCCGTCGCTCAATGACGGCCAGTTCTTCAGTGGGGTCGGCAAGCCCGTCCAGCGCGGTTCTGGTTTGAGTCAACGCACCCTCGGTCCGGGTGACGTTATCCTGCCATTCGGAGCGTTTATTGCGGGCGGCGGCCTGCAAAACTTCGTACAAGTCCAGGCCGAGGATCGACGACAGCACGTCCTTGCGCTCCGATGGGGTTTTGCGAGTAAATTCGTCCGAGCGGCCCTGCAACAGAAAAGCCGAATTCACGAAGGTATCGTAATCCATGCCCAGCAGGTTGCGGATGCGGACGGCGGTTTCGTTCAGCGTGTTTCCGGTGATCGGGCGCGGTTGGTCGGCGTCGTCCAGCACGAACAGGTCCAGCTCAGTGCGGCCCTGCCCGGCGCTGCGACGGCGGCGGATGGCCCGGTATAGTTGACCTTTAGCCTGGAAATCGAGCTCGACCCGGCACTCGGTCTCGCCGTAGGCGATGAGGGAATTATGGTTTCTGCTGCCGGTGCGCGCCTGCCCCCACAGGCACCAGGTCATGGCGTCCAGCAACGCCGACTTGCCATGCCCATTCGCCCCGCACAGGCAGGCTACGTGTATGCCTTGCAGGTCGAGGGGAGGCACATCATCCCGGTAGCACAGGAAATTGCGGACTGACAATCGGAGGGGGATCATGGCATCGCAGATTGTACCACCCGGTTATGGCACGGTTCGCTGAGCTGATTGGGTTCATAGGGGGCTGTTACTCCTTTGGGTGCTGGATTCCCGCCCCGTATCAAGTACGGGGTGACGTTCTTTCGCGGGAACGACGGTGGAAGGTGGGAATGACGGTGAGTTAGGGTGCGTCGGTGAAGAAGTTGGTTGGTTTTCCAGTCTGCCAGAGGTGAAGGTTGCCAGGGTTTCGGTCGTTGTCAGCCCCACGGCCGCGGGGTTACGCAACTATTTGACCTACTTTTTCGTGTACTCGGTACGCCAAAGGCGTACTTGCGCGCGGGCTCGGATGGACCCGGGGACACCAGTGGGGCACACGCCGGTGGGGAGTCAGGTCTTTGAGCGGCGTTGGCCACCTGGGCCGGTTGCGATTTTAGGTTCTGACGGGGTTGGCCGTGTACGACCGGACGGATGGCGGGTATCACCTCTGGCTGGCTAATGACTGGAGTCTTGGTGTGCACAAGGATATTATGGAACATGGGTTTCTGAACGTGCAAGGGGCGGGTGTCATCGGTGGGAATCATTAGGGCGGTGGTATAATTTTTGTGGACGAAAGCCGATGCACATCGCCAGCAATCAGAAAGCGGACAGCGGGAGCGATCCCATCATCGTGGTGGAGGAGTTGCGGAAACGCTACGGCGACGTGCAGGCCGTGGACGGCGTTTCCTTTCAGGTGCACAAGGGCGAAGTTTTTGCCCTGCTGGGGCCGAATGGGTCGGGCAAGACCACGACGGTGGAGATCATCGAAGGGATGCGCACCGCCGACAGCGGGCAGGCGACGGTCGCCGGCATTGACGTTGGCAGAGACCCCCGTGCCGTCAAACACCTGATCGGGGTGCAATTGCAGAGCAGCGCCTTCTTCGAGCAGCTCAAGCTCCACGAACTGCTAAGGATGCTGGGCAGCATCTATCGCAAAAAGGTTGACCCGGAACCGCTGTTGACCGCTGTTGACCTTTGGGAAAGACGCTCCGCCTCGTTTCGCACGCTGTCCGGGGGGCAGAAGCAGCGGTTCGCCATTGCCGCCGCGCTGGTCAACGATCCGGCGGTAATATTCCTGGACGAGCCGACCACCGGGCTTGACCCGCAGGCCCGGCATTTGATGTGGGAAACAATCTCCGGCTGGAAAGAGGAAGGCCGCACCATCGTTTTGACCACCCACTACATGGAAGAGGCCGAAGAACTTTGCGACCGGGTGGCGGTAATGGACGCCGGCAAAATAATCACCCTCGATACCCCGGACGCGCTGATCGAAGAACTGATCGGCCGAGGATTCCGCCGTGACCACGAAGTGCGCGCGGCGACCCTTGAGGATGTTTTCCTGGATTTGACCGGTCGCTCATTGCGAGAGTTCTAAAGTGGCCGCCCATCCCGCCATTTACATAACCTGGATGTCCATCAGGATGTGGGCGCGAGACCGTGCCGCGCTGTTCTGGACCTTCTTCCTGCCGCTGGTGATCATGGTGATATTTGGCCTGCTCAACTTCGGCGAGTTGGGCAAGGTGGATCTGGGCATCGTCGATCTGGCGCAGAACGAGGCGTCGGCCCGGTTCATCGAAGAGGCCAGCGACGTGGAAGCCCTGCGGGTGAAGATCGGTGCCGAGCAGGATGAGTTGGCGGCGTTGGCCGATGGACAGAGGGACGTCATCCTCATCCTGCCGCAGAACTTTGGCCCGGCGGTTACGGCGCAGGGGGCGGTTTGGGAACCGGTAACGGTTCGCGCGCTTTACCATGCGGGACGACGGGCGGAGTCGGAGGTGGGTTTGGGGATCCTGCAATCGGGAATCGACGATCTGAACTTCGCGTTGAGCGATGCGGAACGGCTGGTGACGCTGGAGGGCGAAGCCGTGGCCGCCCGCGATCTCGGGTACATCGACTTCCTGATGCCCGGCGTCATCGGCATGGCGATCATGCAGTTGGGGCTGTTCAGCGTGGCCTTCAGTTTCGTCACGATGAAACGAGAGGGCGTGCTGCGTCGGCTGCTGGCGACGCCGTTGAACCCGGCTACCCTGCTGACCGCCCAGGTGATTACCCGGCTGATCGTGGTCATTGTGCAGACGCTGATCCTGGCCGGCGTAGCCGTTTTCGTCTTTGGGGCGGAGTTTGCCGGCAACTTCTTCGCGGTGCTGCTGGCGGCGGGATTGGGCGGCGCGGTGTTCCTCGCGCTGGGTTTTGCCGTGTCGGGATGGGCGCGCACCGAGCAGCAGGCTGCGCCCCTGGCCAACATCGTCTCGCTGCCCATGATGTTCCTGTCCGGCGTGTTCTTCTCGCGGGACGTTCTGCCGGGCATCCTGCAAACCGTAACCGATTACCTGCCGTTGACGTTCCTGGTGGAGGCCATCCGCGGCATGACGGTGCAGGGAGACTCGATAGTTGCCCAATGGCCGAACTTTCTGGGAATGGCGGTGTGGTTTGTGATAGCCTTCATCATCGCCAACCGCACCTTCCGCTGGGAATAGGTATTCAAAATGTTTGATAACTTGACCGACCGACTTACCGGGATATTTAACCGGCTCCAGGGCCGGGGCCGCCTGAGCGAGAAGGATATTGATGACGCCCTGAGCCAGGTGCGCCGTTCGCTGCTGGAGGCCGACGTGAATTTCCGCGTCGCTCGTGATTTCGTGGCGAAGGTGAAGGAACGGTCTCTTGAGGATTCGGTGCTGGAGAGCCTGTCGCCGGGGCAACAGGTGGTGAAGGTCGTCCATGAAGAACTGACCGAGGTTCTGTCCGCCGGCGACCACCGGCTCACCCCGGCCAGCCAGTTGCCTTCGGTTTTGATGCTGGTGGGCTTGCAGGGTTCCGGCAAAACCACTACCGCCGCTAAGCTGGCGCTCAACATGAAACGCCAGAGCCACAGCCCGATGCTGATTGCCGCCGACCTGCGGCGGCCGGCCGCCATCTCGCAGTTGGAGACGCTGGGCAAGCAACTGGATATTCCCGTGTACTCCGAAGATCCGAAGTCTTCTACTCCGGCCAAAGTCGCTGACGCCGGCGTCAGACGAGCCACCGAGTTGGCACACACCTGGGCCATCGTGGACACCGGTGGGCGGCTGCACATCGACGACGACCTAATGGTGGAACTGGAGGACGTGAAGAAAGCCGTCTCACCGCACCAGACCATCCTGGTTGTGGACGCGATGACCGGCCAGGACGCCGTGAACGCGGCGCAGGAATTCCACAAGCGCGTGGGACTGGACGGACTCATCATGTCCAAGATGGACGGCGACGCTCGAGGCGGCGCGGCCCTGTCCATCACGCGGGTTACCGGCGTGCCGATCAAGTTCATCGGCACCGGCGAGCGCAGCGACGCGCTGGAGCAGTTTCATCCTGACCGCATGGCCTCCCGCATCCTGGCCATGGGGGACGTGCTGACGCTAATCGAGCGCGCCCAGGATGCCGTTGACGAGGAGAAAGCCCGCGAACTGGAACGCAAGATGCGGACGGCCAGTTTCACCCTGGACGATTTTTTGGACCAGATTCAGGGCGTGAAAAAGATGGGCGGTCTCTCCTCGGTGCTGGAAATGATGCCAGGGTTGGGTCGCCAGACGAAAAAGATGCAGGGCCAGTTGGACGAAGGGGAACTACGCAAGACCGAGGCCATCATACGGTCTATGACCCTGCAAGAGCGCGCCAACCCCGAGATCATCAAGGGCAGCCGCCGGCGTCGCATCGCACTGGGCAGCGGCACCAACCCGTCGGACGTCAACCGCGTGCTCAACCAGTTCAAGCAGACGCAGCGGCTGATGCGCCAGTTCTCCAACAACCCCAAGGGGTTGATGCGGATGCTGCGGTAAGGGTTGCCCTCACCCCAACCCTCTCCCATTGGGAGAGGGAGTTTTATGAGCCGGCGACGCGGCCGGCGCGCAACGCGGCGAAGAGATACGCCGTTGCGTAGGATCGCCACGGGGTCCAGCGTTGGGAGAAGGCCAGCAGCTCCGCGTCGTTGATCTCCGCTCCATCAAAGTAGAGGCCGGCCACCGTTCGCCGCAGCGCCAGGTCGCCGATGGGGAATCCGTCGGGCCGGGCCAGCGCGCGCACAAGCACCCATTGGGCCGTCCACTGGCCCACGCCGCGCAGGGCGACCATCCGCGTGATGACTTCCTCGTCGGGGAGGTCGTGCATGCCCTCGAACCCGTCGGGCGATTCTAACGCTGTCTGTGCGATGCCCCGGATGTACTCGGATTTTCTTACGCTCAGCTTCAGTTGCCGGAGGTCGTCCACCTCCGCCGTGGCCAGCGCGTCCGCCCGTGGAAAGGCGTACCACTCCCGGCCATCAATCGTTTCGCGCACACCGTAGTTCTGAATCAGCAGGTTGCGCACGATTCGGGCCACGGCAGTCGCGATCTGCTGGCCCATGACTGCCTGCACCAACGCCTCGAAGACCGATGCGGTTCGGGTATTGTGGTATCCGTAAAACTGCTCGACTACTTCGGCCAGCACCGGATCGTTGGCAACCGAGTCGTAGAACGGGTTCAAGTCCTGGTCGCATCCCAGTAGCCACGAAATCTGTTTCGTGGCCTTGTCCGCATCGTCGTCCGTAAGGTCTTCCCCGTTCAGTGCGACCGTCAACTCCGGATCATCTGCCGTGCCCTCTGAACTCACGGATGCCAACGCGACTTTTTCTCCCAAGTCCAGTAGTCGCATGTATGACCCGTCGACGTAATCCTCGGTCTTGAATTCCTGGTCCCGGGAGTAGTTCGGTTGCCCGGCCGTCAGCTCAAAGTCGTATGGCGCGGTGGGCTTGATAACCCTGGTCAACGTGGTTTGCATCAGATCTGGACCTCGCCGAGGTTGGTGTAGATTGCTCCTCTTGGAGTCAGTTCGCTTTTGTAGAGACGCACGGTATCGGGCCGCCAGGATGCCAGCCGGGGCACAGCGCAGTTCGAGATAGCCGCCACCAACCGCCGGCGCTCCGCTGCGGATATACGGTCCCTAACCCGTCCGATGGTCAGGTGCGGACGAAATGGCCTGCGTTCAGCGGCCCAGCCGAGGCCGACGGCCAACGTCTCGACCCGTTGCTGTAAGTCAGTGAGGGTTTCCAGGTCGCCGGACACTCCGGCCCAGATTACCCGGGGATTGTTGCGGTTAGGGAAGGTTCCCAATCCCGACAGCGAAAGCGCCGGGGCGAGCGCGCCGTCCATACTCTCCAGCAGTCCGTCCATGATGCGTGGCGCCAGCGCCGGGTCGGTGGCGCCCAAAAACTTCAACGTGAGATGGATGCCTGACGGTCGTACCCAACGCACGCCGCCGGAAGCGGCCGAATCCAAGTGGTCGATGACCTCCTCAAGCAACGCGATCCATTCCGTTGGCAACGGCAGGGCAATGAACGTGCGCAGCGTTTCCCCGTGGTCAGCCACCCTTCAACTCCTCGCGCAGTCGGCCCAGCGCAGCGTACCAGGACGTGAGATCCTGCAAGGAGTATCGGGCGTTGGCCGGGCTGGGGTTGGGCAAAACGAAAACCCGGCTGTCGCCAATGCTGTGCGCCTGCCGACCCAACGCAATCTCGCCCGCGTTTTTGATATTTTCGGCGTAGCGCAGGTAGGCGCGGTAACCAGTTGCGCCGTGAAAACACGCGATGGCGGGCCGGTATTCCAGGAGCTTCTCGCGCAATTGGGGCGCGTCCCGGCGATAGTCGGCCGCGGTCAACCCGGAGGCTTGGGGTGTCGCGCGTTTCACCACGTCGGTGAACCCGATACCGAGGTCCAGCAGAGCTGCGTCGTCTTCCGGGCCGACTTCCCGACCAACTAACCCTGACGCCGATATTGCCGGCCAGAACCGGTTGCGCGGGTTCGCAAAGTAGTGTCCGGCCTGCACCGAACGGGTGGACGGGTTCAGCCCGATCAGCACGATGTCAAGACCTAGCCGCAGGTAGTCCGGCAGCGTATCGGTGATGGTCTGTTGAGCCGATTCAGTCATGCTTTGGTATGGAAAGCAGCGCCGCCGCGTTGCCGCCCAGGATTGCGTCCAAGTCGCCGGGATCAAGTCGTGCGGCCTTCACGTGCTCCATGACGCGCCGGTGCGTAAGCAGGGGATAATCGGTGCCGAAAAGGATAGACTCCGCGCCGGAAGTCGCCGCCGCTGCCTCCACTGAGCTCGGACGGTAGAGATACGGCAGGGCCGCCGTATCATACCAGACGTTTTTTAACGCTTCGCCAACCTTAGGCATGGCTGCGTAGAACGGCAATCCACCGCCCAGGTGGGCCAGCACGATGCGGTTATCCGGGAAGTTGGTCGCCAGTCGCATTAGTTTTTCGGGCGTACTCTCGCCCTTGCCGGGATACGAATGACCCACTGGCTCCGATGCGTGGACGGTGACCGGCAGTCCGGCGTCGCGCAGCAATGTCATGATGGGTTCCATCACGTTCATGTCGCCGATGTCGTAGCCTTGGGTGTCCGCGTGCAACTCGCCGATGCCCACCGCGCCGGCGTCCAGGCAGCGGCGGGCTTCGAGTACCGCAGCATCGCCCCACGCCGGGTTCACCGATGCGAACGCAGATATGCGGTCGGGATGGGCTTTTGATGCGCTGATAAGATAATCATTCGCAGTCTCGGCGATCCCCTGATCCGTCCACCCGAATCCCATGGCCACCGCATGGTCTATTCCGTCTGCATCCATGTCCCTGAGCAACGAGTCCACGTCGGCGGTTCGACCGCTTTCGTCCGGGAACAAGGCGGCATAGGTGGCGTCCTGCGCAGCCAACTCACGGTGGCGTCCCTGAAACTGCGGGGGCAGGACGTGGCAGTGGAAGTCTATAATCAACGGGTCACCAGATTTGCATTTGGTATTCTACCGTACTCAATATGGACACTGGCGGTAGCGGCGAATATAATTCTTTTCGCCCCCAGTATCATCCTCGTCAATAGCAGGTGACGCTTTGGCCGTTGTGACACAACCGATGTTGACCGTCGAGGAAATGCGCGCCGCCGCCCTCGAATCGCGACGTGAAATTCTGAAAATGATTTTTGACGCCGGCAGCGGGCACACTGGCGGCTCTCTGTCGGAAATCGACATCCTTATCGCACTCTATTTTGGCGTTCTGCGCTATGATCCCAACGCTCCAGACTGGCCGGAGCGGGACCGATTTGTGCTCAGCAAGGGACACGCTTCACCGGGATTCTACGTAACCCTGGCTCGGGCCGGTTATTTCGATTCATCCGAACTGGCGTCGTTCCGAAAAACCGACGGCCTGCTCCAGGGACATGCTCACCCTATGACGCCGGGTGTCGAAATGAACTCCGGATCCCTCGGCATGGGCCTATCGTTCGCGCTGGGTCACGCCCTGGCGGCCAAACTGGACGGCCGCAGCTACCGCGTGTTCGCCCTGCTTGGCGACGGTGAGTGCCAGGAAGGGGAGGTCTGGGAGGCGGCCATGTCCGCGGCGCACCACCGCGCCGACAACCTCACCGCCATCATCGACCGCAACCGCATCCAGAACGACCGCTTCACCGACGAGGTGATGACGCTGGAACCACTGGCCGACCGTTGGCGCGATTTCGGCTGGAACGTAATCTCATGCGATGGACACGAGCATGCTGACGTACTCCGCGCCCTCGACGCTGCGTCGGACGGCGGCCCCACCGTGATTATCGCCGATACCGTCAAGGGCAAGGGCGTCAGCTTCATGGAAAACAACCCCGGGTTCCACGGGCGCGCCCCCACCGCCGACGAATATGAAGCAGCCCTGAAGGAGCTGGCCTGATGACCACTAACCGGCAATCGGCGGCGACTCGCGAAACTTACGGCCGCACTCTCCTCACCATGGCGGAGGAACATCCCGACATCGTTGTCCTGGGCGGAGACCTGAACGTATCAACCTTCGTCCATCTGTGGCGCGACCAGTATCCTGACCGCTTCTTTGATTTCGGGCCGGCGGAACAGAACATAGTCGGCGTGGCCGCCGGCCTCGCCGCTGCCGGCAAAATCCCCTTCGTAAGCACCTTCAGCGTATTCGGGACCGGGCGGCCCTACGATCAGTTGCGGGTGCTGGTGTCCCAACCTTCGCTGAACGTGAAATTGATCTGCACCCACGCCGGCATTCTTACCGGCGAGGATGGCATGTCGGCCCACAGCATCGAGGACCTTTCGTTGATGTGCGCGTTGCCCTCTTTCAGTGTCGTTACGCCGTCCGACGCGCCCGAAACCGAGCAGGTCATTCGCGCCGCGGCGACTACGCAAGGTCCGCTTTACGTTCGGCTGTCCCGCGCCGCCACTCCTATCGTCCACACCGATGGCTACCAGTTCCGCATGGGAGAGGGTGAGGTCATGCGTGAAGGGAGCGACGTAAGCATCGTTGCCTGTGGCTCGCTGGTTGCGCCGGCCCTGGACGCCGCCGACAGCCTCTCCGGGCAGGGAGTGCAGGCGCGGGTGATCAACCTGCATACGCTGGCTCCCGCCGACGAAGCCGCCATTATTTCGGCCGCGCAGGACACCGGCGCAATCGTTACCGCCGAAGAGCATTACGTGCACGGCGGATTAAGCAGCGTGGTCGCCGGAGTTGTCGCCCGCAACCATCCCGTTCCGGTCGAAATGGTGGCGTTGCATGGTTACACCAGTTCCGGCCCGGCCAACGAGTTGATGGCCAAAAACGGCCTGACTGCTGAGGGTGTGGAGCAGGCCGCGCTGCGCGCCATCAAGCGGAAATAGGGTTAGTTTCCGTGCGCCCTCTGGATTCCGGCTTTCGCCGGAATGACGGTGAGAGGTTAGCGTTGACACTCTTACGCGCCCGGTGCTAGCATAATTCGCCGCCGCAACGGACAAATAACGCCGGCGGTATCGGGGCGCTGCCCCTTATGAAGGAGTACACAGATGGCCGACCAGCCGGAACTGCATCGCGGTTTGATGAACGTTTACATGGACACTACGGAGTCCAGTTTCATCGACGGCGAAATCGGAAAACTGCTCTATCGCGGGTACGACATCCACGATCTGGCCGAAAAGTCTACATTTGAAGAAATCATCTACCTCGTGCTGTACGGGGAGTTGCCCAACAGCGAACAGTTGGCTGAGCTGGACGGGTTCCTGCGCGCCAACCGACGGATTCCCAACGAAATCATCACCGTTCTCGATGCCGTGAAATCGGCGCATCCCATGGATGTCCTCCAGACCGCGATGATCGGTTTGGCAGCCTTCGACGAGGAATCGGAAGACAACTCCAAGGAAGCCAACGTCCGCAAGGCTCTGCGGCTGACGGCGCAGGCTCCCACCATCGTTACGGCGCACCACCGGATTCGCAACGGCCTGGAGCCGGTCGCGCCCAATCCTGACTTGAACCACGCCGGCAACTTCCTCTACATGCTCTTCAACGAGGTGCCGGACGAAGAGACCATCGCGCTGATGGACGTGGACTTCATCCTGCACGCCGAGCATGGCGTCAACGCATCTTCCTTCGCCGCTCGTGTCGCCGCTTCCACCAACTCGACGCTGCACGCCGCCGTCTCCGGCGCGGTGGGAACCCTGAAAGGGCCGGCCCACGGGGGCGCCGCCGAAGAAGTGATGAAGATGTCGATAGAAATCGGCAACCCTGAAAATGCGGAAGAGTACGCTCGCAACAAGCTCGACAACCGCGAGCGCATCATGGGCTTCGGCCACCGGGTGTACCGGGCCGAGGATCCTCGGGCGCGTCACCTGCGCGAGCGTTCCCAGGCGCTGGGCGAAAAGCGCGGCGACCCCCGCTGGTTCCAGATCCTCACCCACCTGTCCGAAGACGTGATGGCGCCCTACCGCGACCGGGGAATCTACGTCAACGTGGACTTTTACGCGGGTTCCATCTACCACCTGCTGGGTATCGAGTCCGACCTGTTCATCCCCATCTTCGCGTTGGGACGGGTACCCGGCTGGTCCGCTCAGTGCATCGAGCAGTATGAGAACAACATCCTGCTGCGTCCCCGCCTGCACTACATCGGCCCGATGGATCGCGAGTACGTTCCCATCGAACAGCGGTAAAGCGCGTTAAGCACAGCGATTGAGCATGTAGGGGCGAATAATTATTCGCCCCTACGGTTTGTCACGGATAGACTTCCAGGTTGCCCAGGTGAACTTCGGCTACGATAATGCGCTCATCGCCGTGGCTGTGTCCATCATCGCCGTGTCCGCTGTGGCTGTCGCCGTGGCTTTGGCCTGCGTCCGGCACCACCACCGTAACAGTGGACTCCACTTTCGCGCCGTCAAACAGCAACTCGCTGTGGTCGTTGGAATTCAACGAAACCCTGATTTCGTGCTGTCCCGGCGACAGGGGGTCAATGCGATAATCTGACTCGAAAACTCGTCCCAGCTTGACGCCGTCCACATAGATGTGGGCGTGCCCTGCGCCGGGCGTATGTGGTTGGTCCACCAGGTCCGGCGCGAACTGGAATCCTTCGGTGGCGATTTGGACTTCAACGCCGCCGTGGGCGTCCGGTTCTGCGGTGATGGCGACGCTGATGGGCGTTTCGGACTCCACCGTTTTTGTGTCGGAATGGAGCGCATCGCCTTCGAACACATGGAAGTTGATGGCGAAAGCGCCGGCGGTAGTCGCCTCGAAAACCAACTCACCGGGATGGTCAGGCGCCACATCGGCCGTCAGGTCGTACCCATGCAGGTGAACTTCGCCAGGCTCGTCTGTGGTGACGGTAAGGCGCACGGTCTCACCTTGCGTTGCTTGCAAGTCTTCGCGCGTCAAAGTGGTGGATCGATTTTCGATGGGAAGGTTGATGACAGTGGCACCGACTGCCGAGGGCTCAGGCGGCGAGGGCTCCAGTTGAGAAGCGGTTCCGCAGGCTGCCAGGAGCAGTGCGGCGGCGAGGGCGAATGATAGCGCCAGCCAATACGCTGGCCGGCGTAGCGTTACGCGATTCGGTCGCATCACGAAAATCCTCCGTTATGATGGAAATGAGAGCGGTTGCGTGAGGATTTACGCGATGGGCGGAGGCGGCAGCGGCGTGATGCTGCGCCCGGCGGGTTGGCGGCTGAGAACTCTAAAGGGTGTGAGCGGGTTGTTTTCATTGCCACGGGGCGGCGTCGGGCGCAAGGCGTCGGGCGCGTTGTGGTACGGGGCGTTCATTACCGCCAACAGGAAGCTGGCGGTGGCGTTAGTCAAGTACATCACGTCCGGGGATTGGGCATCACTTTCGCCGTACCGCAGTGGATCAGACCGGGTTGAATGCAGGTGTGGCAACGCCTGCGCGCCCACGTGCTCATGGCTTGCCGGCCTTCCATCAGGGTAGATGTGCAGGTGGGTATGGGAACGTTCGGCGAAGTGGTGGTCGTCCAGCGGGCCGACGATGGGCAGCGCCAGGGCAAACAGCGCGAAGGCCAGCAGGAGTATCCAGCCCAACGAAGGTGGGTCAGATGTGCGGTTGGCCTGCGCCGATGATATTGTTGGCGACAGGAATTGCATGAGTATCAATTGGCCCGGTTGCGCAGCAGGATCGCTATGGCAAAGGCTCGGCGTATAGCCGTTGGCGCAGATGACAGTCGATTGATTGAGACCTCGGCATCGTCGATGATTTGGGATACATCCACCGGATAGAAGTCAGATGTGGGGTTGTAATCAGCCTGATTGCGGTGGCCTTGGTTGTCCACGAAAATCCGGGCGAACTCCTGGATTTCTGTTGGAAACGAATCCATAATGCCGATATTACGGCACTGGTTTCTGACGTGAGTGTGCTCCGGCCCGCGGTAGGCTTGCAGTCGGGAAGCGGCAGTGGCCGGGTCGGTGGCTACATCGGGCAAAAGTTCCGCGGCATTAACGCAGACGGCGTGAAACATAGCATAGTAAGCGGTGCTAACAGCGCGTTTCAGGTGAGTCTGGGCCTGTTCATGATCGATTTCTTGTGAGGCTGCGTTCAACAGCAACCGCGCCGTGGCAATGAGGTTAGCGGGGGACAACGTAGGGGCTCCGGGAAAATTCAGGCCACCCTGATTTGGGTATGTAGGACTTGGTGAGCACTTCGGGAGTGAAACCCTCGCCCAGTTCGTCCGCCAGCAGTCCCAAGAACCGGATGCGCCGGTCGGAGTCGGTCTTTACGGTGTTTTCATCGAACACCATGTACACGTGGAGATACGTCTCGCCGTCGCCATCGTCTCTGGGGACGACTACGATGGGATCAAATACCGCTTCAGCGCCGTATTGGTCTGCCAGGACTTTGGCAACGGCGGCTTTGACCTTCGCGGCGACCGCCGGTTTGACAGTGGTCATGTCATTGCTCTCCTGGGTATGATTGGTCCCTTGGGTATAGATCGAGCGTTGAGTGAAGCGCCGGGTGTCGTTGACAGTAATTACAGCATAGCAGATAATGTCGGCAATACTGCGAACACTTTACAGGAGGCTAGAAGATGGCATCTCAGGACATCGCCTTGATGGCCCATCTGATGCGTCGTGCCGGTTTCGGGGCATCCCGCGAGGAGTTGGAGGCCCGTGTTACTCAGGGGTACGAGGCTACGGTTGAGGAGCTGCTGAACCCCGAAAGCCAGCCGGCTATCGACCGCTATGAACTCATCCGCTACCAGCCCTGGACCTGGCGTCCGGGCACGATTCAGGGCATGGGTTCCGCCGAATGGCTCCACTTCATGATCAACACCAAGCGCCCGCTGGAAGAGAAGATGGCGTTGTTCTGGCACCAGATTTTCGCCACCGGCGTGTCCAAGGTTGACCATTACGACGAAATCACCCGCATGGTCACCCTGTTCCGCGAGAAGGGCATGGGCAACTACAAGGAGTTGTTGCTGGAAGTCGCCAAGAACCCGGCGATGATCTACTGGCTGGACAACTTTGAGAACCACGCCGATGCCGTCAACGAAAACTGGGGCCGCGAACTGCTGGAGCTGTTCAGCATGGGCGTCGGCACCTACACCGAGGTTGACGTGCGGGAAGCCTCCCGCGCCTTCACCGGCTGGACCTTCGAGCCCAAGCTGCCGCGCGGCCCCATCGGCCGCCACGACTGGCAGTTCCAGTACCTGCCGGAAGACCACGACGATGGTGAGAAATCCTTCCTCGGCGAGACGGGCAACTTCAACGGCGAGGACATTATCAACATCATCTGCGAGCATCCGGCAACCGCCACCTTCATCGCGCGCCACCTGTACAACTTCTTCGTGGCCGACGAGGCGCAGGTGCCGGCGTGGCAGGTGACGCCGCCCAAGGACGAGGACGCCATCGACCTGTTGGCTGACGCCTTTGTCGATTCCGGCTGCGACATCACCGCGACGCTCCGCGTGCTGTTCAACAGCGACTTCTTCAAGAACGCCCGCTATGCTCGCCTCAAGAGCCCCGCCGAAGTGGTGGTTGGCACCCTGCGGTTGGTCGGCGGCTTCGAGTTCCCCGGTCCCGGTCTGGGCGAAATGGCGCGCCAGCCCACCTACATGGGCCAGGACCTGCTCAACCCGCCCAGCGTGGAAGGCTGGCATACCGGTGTGGAGTGGATCAACAGCGGCTCCCTGATGCGCCGCATCAACTTCACCGCCGATATGGTCAGCGACGTGAGCCGCCCCGGTATCCGCTCCATGATCAATCGTATGCAGTCTCAGGGCGACCTGACCGCAGCGGCTATGGTGGACAACTGCCTCGACCTCATGGGCCCGCTGGAAGTTGACGAGGCTACCCGGCAGGAATTGGTAACTCACGCTGAAACCGGCGGCACGGTTTCCTGGGCCACCGATACCGATGTGAACAACTCCGAGGAACGCATCTCCGAAATGTTGCAACTGATCGTCTCGCTGCGCGACTACCAATACGCCTGACGACATTCGAGAGCGAAAGTTTGGATTCCTGCCTTCGCAGGAATGACACGAGAAAGTCAGCAATGACGCGATAAAGTCGGGAATGACGAAACGAAGGCAGGAATAACGAGGACAGAGGAGCAAGCAAAATGACCTCTACGAAGAAAGATCCGGTTCTAGTGGTCTTGCAGCTGACCGGCGGCAACGACTACATGAATACCGTAATCCCGCACGCCGAGCCACTGTACCGTGAAAAGCGGCCCGTGGTGGGTGTTGCGGATGAGCGCATCATCAAGCTGAACGACAGCATCGGCTTCCACCCCGAACTGGCCCCCTTGCGCCGGTTCTGGGACAGCGGCGACATGGCTATCATCCACGGCGTCGGTTACGCCAACAGCCCGCGCAGCCACTTCCGCAGCATGGACATCTGGCACACCTGTGAGCCGGACAAGCTGGGAACCGAGGGCTGGCTGGGTCGCGCCGCCCGCGACATTGACCCCGGCAAGGAAAACGTGGTCACCGCCGTCAGCTTCGGCCCGAGCCTGCCGCGCGCCCTGGCGCTCCCCGGCGTCCCCGTCGCTTGCGTGGACGACCTGGAAAACTTCGGGATGCTGACCAGCATCCAGGAAGAGATGCAGCGGGAGAAGATCATCAACCGCTTCTCGCGCCTCTACTCTCCCACCATCGGGAGCGGCTTCGTGATGGACTACCTGGGCCAGACCGGTCTCGATGGCCTCAAGGCCGCCGACATCCTCAAGGTGGCTCCGGAGCAGTACAGCAGCACCGTCGAGTATCCTGACACCCCCATCGCCCGCAAGCTCAAGGGCATTTCCCAGGTGCATCAGGCTGGCCTCGGCGCTCGCGTCCTCTACTGCGACCACGGCAGTTTCGACAGCCACTCCAACCAGGTCGGAATGCACGACGGACTCTGGCGCGACGTTTCGGCCGGTGTATCCAGTTTCTTTGACGACCTGCGCGAGAACGATGCGGCCGACAACGTCATCCTGTTGATGTTCTCCGAGTTCGGCCGCCGCGTCCACGACAACGGTAGCGGCACCGACCACGGCGCCGCCGGCCTGGTGCTGATGATGGGCGACCCGATCAAGGGCGGCGAGTACGGCGAATACCCGTCCTCCAAGCCTGAGGATCTGGAACAGGGCGACCTCGTGCCCAACACCGACTTCCGGGGCGTGTACTCCACCATCCTGGAAGACTGGATGGGCCTCGACGCCAACCCCATCGTGGGCGGACAGTTCGAAAAGGTCGCGTTCATCTAAACCGGCTAACGGTTCCGGTCTCCGGGACGCGCCGACAGGCAGAAACGGCCGGGGCCAGTGGGTTTGTATCTGCTGGCCCCGAATTCTTGGCAAGACACCCAGGTAACTGGCAGGTAAAACTATGCTTACGCAGATTGCAAAAGGCCGAGTGTACGACTACAGCCACTCGGTAGGCCGCGGGGCCGCCTCGGGCATGGGCTTCAGCCAGCCCACGGCCATGGCCTTTGAGGGCAACACGGTTTACGTGTTGAACCGGGGCATCGAGGGTATTTCCAACGTGCCGTGGAACAGGCTGGCCTACGGCGCCCGAGTCAGCATCATCGACTTGGGCGAGAACGAAGGGGATGAGGAATTCACCGGCGAGTTTGGCAAGTATGGAGACCGCGACGGCGAATTCATCTGGCCCTCCGGCATGGTGCTGGCTCCCAACGGCCATCTCTACATCGCCGACGAATGGCTCAACCAGGTTTCCGAGTTCGACAAGGACGGCACTTTCATCAACAGGTGGAACGCCGTTCCCGAAGAAGATGGGAAAGAACACAGCACTTCCAGCATCGCAGTTGACGCCGACGGCAACATATATTGCACCGATGGGCGCAGCCACGAGGTCCGCAAATTCTCTGGCGACGGTCGGTTGATTACCAGTTGGGGATCATTAGGCGATGGCAAGGGCCAGTTCAACTCCCCCTGGGGGATCACGGTTGACCAGACCGACGGCTCGGTGTACGTGGCAGACCATCGCAACCATCGGGTTCAGAAGTTCAACGCCGATGGCGAATGGCTCATGCAGTTCGGAGAGCCCGGAACCAAGCGCGGACAGATGCACCTCCCCGTCCAGATCACCATTGATCCCCAGGGCGACGTGTACGTGGCTGACTGGAGCGATAATGGGATGCACCCCGGCAAAGTCCACGTTTTCGACAAGGAGGGCAACTTCATAATCTCCCTCATTGGCGATGCCCAGTGGCTCAGCAAGTGGGCTGACATGACCGTGGTCGCCAACGCCGACTACCTCAAGCGCCGGCGTGAGGTTCCCACCACCGAATCCGAGTGGCGGTTCGCGTGCCCCACCGATGTACACTTCGATGAGGAAAAGGGTCGCCTGGTCGTGCTGGACGCTCAGCGCAGCCGGTTGCAGATCTACAACAAGATGGACAATTACCTGGTTCCGCAGATGAACCTGTAACCGACACTTCCCGAAAACCGTGCGTAGGGGCGAATCATCATTCGCCCCTACTTTTACCAACGCAGCAGATATGATTACGCAGTCCCAGGAACCCGATTACATAATCTTGGCGGAGGATTCTCCGGCGATGCTCTGCCGGGACGCGCCGCCGGAAATCCTGGAGGCGTGCGCCCTGGACAACGAGCCAACGCCCTTCCTGGAACAGTTCTTTGAGGCCGGCATACGCGCCCACGCTCGTATGGTTCACGGGCGTGAGCTCCCGCAGATGTACGTGAACAACGCTATCCTGGTGCTGTGGCTGCGCGCGTGTCGTCTCTACACCAATGGCTTGCTGGGCGTCGCCGACCCCGACCTGGATAAAGAATTCTTTTCGAGCGCCGATGCTACCCCGGCTTGAGTTCACTGCCGGTTTGACGGCAACCTGTTGCAGTACGCTACAATACCTTGAAGGCGCAGCGTACATTGCCATTGTGCTGGCAGTATTGGGGGTGCCCCAGTTGTTGACCTATTACCTTGACCAACGAGAACGACGCCGCAGCCGCGCTGACGACCGGGCGGAAGCGGAGCGAATACGCCAGGAAGAACGGGCGGATGCGGAACGTCGACATCACGAGATGATGACCGCGCTGATTGCTCTATTGGAGCGAAACGGCCATGCCGCGCCGGAACAATCCGCTGTCATCGCACAGTTGCAGCAGCGCATAGCCGAGCTTGAGGCCGAGAACGCGAGTCTGCGCGAAAACAACAATGGCGGCGCGACTCATGGCGCGGCTGGCGGATGATGTCCGGCGTGTTGGATGCTAAAGCTGCCGGCGCCCGCCGGTTTGAAGGGCAGGTTGCCGTCGTCACCGGCGGTGGTCAGGGCATCGGCGCTGCCACCGCCCGACGCTTGGCTCAGGAAGGCGCGTCCATCGTAATCGGGGACATGGTTGCCGAGTCCTCCGAGCGCGTGCGTCAGGCCATCCTGGACTTCGGAGGTTCCTGCGAGATTGCTCTCGGCGATCTATCGCAGTGGAAAAACGCCGAGGCGTTGATGGCCAAAGCCCAGGACGCCTATGGCAGAATCGATGTCCTTGCCAACGTCGCCGGCGGCACCATTTGGTTCCAATCGTTCCAGTATTACACTCCCGATCAAATCCAGGCGGAGATGGACCGCAGCTTCTGGACCGCGATGTGGTGTTGCCGTGCCGCTCTCCCTTATATGATCGAGCAGGGTTCCGGGGCTATCGTCAACATCGCCACTCACGCCGTTACGGGACGCTTCCGCGTGCCCTACGCCGCCGCCAAAGCCGCTCAGATCGGTCTCACCACATCATTGGCCCGAGAGGTGGCGCACCTTGGCATCCGAGTCAACTGCGTCGCTCCCAGCGGTACCGCGGCCGACGACCGTATCACGCCGCGAGACCACGGCGTAACCGTCGCGCCGCCGGAGTTGCCGGCCAGCGAACGGGCCGATCAGGAGGAATATCGCTCGGCGACCCGCAACTCTGAAATACCAATGGGTCGGCGTGGCGAGGCGGATGAGCAGGCAGCAGCCATCGCCTTCCTGGCCTCGCCTGATGCTTCCTACATCACCGGGCAGGTACTCGCCGCCGGCGGCGGCCAACCCTACCCATTCTAACCATCTCGCGATCCCAGCCTAGTCACCTCGTCATTTCGGCGAAAGAACGTCACCCCGCTCACGCGTACCCACTTTGCGCAACCTGTCATTGCGAGGAGCAGTAGCGACGTGGCAATCCCGTTGGCATAGCGATGGTCACCGTTGCAACGAGATTGCCACGCTGCGCTCGCAATGACAAAGTGGGTACGCGTGAGCGTCACCTCGTACTTGATACGGGGTCGGAATACAGCCCCGGGCGCGCTGATCATCGACGCCTTGACCGTTCTGCTAATATGTCCGAAATCCATCACGTCACGAGACAGGAGCAGCGATTATGGGTCTGAAACGCCTCTTGCTCAAACCGCTTTCCGGCTATCCCGGCGGCTACAAGAAGATGCGCCGGGGATTCCAGGGGTTCAATTCCACACCGCCATTCAAGGTACCGGAGAATCCCCGCGACCGACGCAGCCGAATCCCGCCGCTGGGTTTCCGTGAGTATTGGTACCCGGCCCTGCCGGCCAAGGACGTGAAGAAAAACAAACCCACCATGCTACGGATGCTTGGCACCGACGTAGTGTTCTTCAAGGACAAGCAGGGGGAAGTTCAGGCGCTATTGGACTGGTGCCCGCATCGCGCCGTCTATCTGTCCATGGGTCAGTGTTATTTTGAAGGGTTCCTGACCTGCCCGTACCACGGCGCAACTTTCGATGGCGACGGCAACTGTGTCGCGTTCCTCACCGAAGGCCCCGAGTCCATGATGGTCGGCGCGCCCGGCATGAAGGCCCGCAAGTTCCCCACCGTTACCCTGAAGGGCCTGGTCTTCGTCTGGATGGGCGAAGGTGAACCCGTCGATCCCCAGGAGGACATCCCGCCGGAGATGTTTGAGGAGCATAACATCTGCCGCCCGTCCTTCTGCATGTTCGATTGCAACTGGGTGCTGGTGCTGGAGAACACCATGGATGCCCACAACGCCTTCATGGTTCACCGCAACGCACTGCGCATCCTGGGCAGCCGCGTTGGTGGCCGTCCCCGCACGCCGCTGGGTTACCGCACCAACCTGGTCAACAACAAGAACGTCCACTACCGTCCCGGCAGTGGAAAATCCTCCGTGGAACAGTATTACTACGATGAGGAAGGCAAAATTCCCTACCAGATGTACTACCCTGGCGTGGATGGCGTCTGGCCCCTGCACCGTTACCGCCTGCTCTGGACCTGGTTCTTTGACTGGAAGGCCCGCCGCAGGGGACAGGATCCTTACTACAGGCGAGGCGCTTCCGCTGGGACGCCCGACGTGAACGAGTGGAACGGCACCCGCCTGCCCGGTATGTCGCGCACCGGCGGCAACGCCCGTTACTTCCGTAGCACCCGCTGGCCGGTTCCCGTCGAGGAGAACCTGACCCGCATGGTTTATCTCAACGTGGAGCGGTACGAAAAGCGCCCCGGTTTCTTCCGCCGGATGGTCCGCAGCGCCACCTGGCCCTATCGCAACTGGGAGCTCAACTTCAACTTCCGCAACCAGGACTACGACGCCGAGAAGTACACCCAGTACGATATGCCGGAGTATCTATCTTCCACTGACTCGGTGGTGGTGGCAATGCGCCGTCTCTTCGTTGACCACAACCGGGACGTGATTCGCCAGCGTGAGCGCGAGGAAGCCCTGCCGGAAGTCATGGAGGAGAGCGAAGCCGAACGCATGGTGCGGGAAGGCGACGTCAAGGTCGCGTCGGCCAGCGAAGTCTTTGACGCGGACCGGCTGGAGGCGGAGTTGCTTCGACGGGTTTAGGCAGGCTGCGCCCTGCTATACTGTTTAAGCAGGCCCTTTCTCTTTGCGGAGGGATGGCAGAGTGGACGAATGCACCGGTCTTGAAAACCGGCAGGGCTAATACCCTCGTGGGTTCGAATCCCACTCCCTCCGCCAGAGGTTTCTATACGCGGTTGCCCCAGTCCACGTACCGGGACGCTCCCGCATGGCTGATCTGGAGCCTCTGCCGGTAGTTGTTGGCTTCCGCCTCGTGAGCGGTGGTCCACTGACTTGGCAACGGTTCGCCAGGTTCTTGCAGTGCCTCACTGAGAACCCGCCCGTCCATTGCCGGGGCCGTATCGCTGAGTCCCAGCAGGTGCAGGATGGTGGGCGCCAGGTCAAGGTTGCCGGTTGGGGTGTCGATTGCGACGCCTTTGCGGATTGATGGGCCGCGGGCCAGTCCTACATTTTTCAGTTCGTGACGGCTCAAGCTCCCATGTTGGCCCTGACCCGCCGCTCCTCCGGTGGCAAATGCGTGGCCGGGATAGCCCGATGAATTCGGATCGCTGTTCCATGCGAACGACATGATCAAGTCCGGCGACCGCGGCCCGTCGCAGCCGATCAACGACGCCGGCAGAGTACCCGCCGGTTGCCCGACCCGCTCCGACGCGAACAGTGGCCCGCACCAATCATGGGATGTCAGCCATTGAGCTACCGCTTCAGCAGCGCTCGGGTCATTCTTGTGAACGTAATAGAGAGCCGAACCGCCGTTTCCGGCCACCGCTACGCCGCCTTGCAGATCGACGGTCGGGAACCCGGACTCACGCATCATGCTTTCAATCGGAATCGCTGCGCTGATGGTGGAATAGCCGTGGTCTGACGCGATGAAAATGTCTGTGGTTTCCAGCCGCCCGTTTCGGTCCAGGCATGATAGTATTTCGCCGAATTCCGCATCCGCTTCCCGCAGAGCTTGGCTCGCCCTGCCGAGTCCGACGCCGTCCTCGTGCTGTGTCTTGTCCGGCTCGGACGACCATATCAGCGCCACTGCCGGGTCGAGTTCGGGAAGAATGTACTCAGTCAAAATCCGGCGCGCGTGAACCAGACGCGCCGTATTGGGCAGGTCTTGGTCCGGCCACGCGCCGAACCGTTCTTCCAGCTCCGCATAAAGGGGCCTGGGCAGCGTGAAATCCGGGTGTATGGTTGCTCCGCCTGACCCTTCGGCATTCGGGTTTTGCATGTAGGCGTTGCCGCTGGTGCCGGTTCCGATTGCCACGTATTCCATGCCGCTCCGGTGGAGAATATCGGCCAGGGTTGGAACCAGCAACGCCCGGCCCGTGGTATCGACGATGGCTTGCAGCGTTGGTTCCATAGCGGGGATAACCCGGTGCGGATCGTAGTCCCGGCACAGGAACGTATTCCCCGCCAGCCCGTGCCGGCCCGGCAGGCATCCCGTGACCAGGCTCGAAACGTTTACCCTGGTTACGGTGGGAAAGACGGGGTGATGATTGGCCAGGGTCACCCCGGTGCGCGCGAATTCTGCGAGATTGGGCATCAGTTCCGGCGTTATCTGCGCCGGCTGTAGGCCGTCAAACACCACCACGAGAACACGATTGCTGTTAACCATGCGAAAATCCTCGGCTAGGCCCATTCCAGCAGGCGCTGGATCGCTGACTGTGCTGCCCCATTGTCCACCCGGTCAGGAGCCGCTACCAGCGTCGGGCCGTGATTGGCGTCAAACACCTCGCACTTCCCCCACATTGCGGCATCATCCGTAACGTCCGAGTCCACTACCGTCATTGTCATGCCGTCCAATTCGACGACGTGCGGGTGGGTGACGGCGAGGACTGCCAACGGATCGTACAGATTAAAATTCTGGCGCGCCGGGTCTCTCGCGAACCAGCCGTGGAGCAGTTCGGCGGCCAGGGTTCCCAGCCGGCCGGCGCTGTGGACCTGCTGGGCTTGATCCCGCGAAATGAACACCTGGCGACACGCCGCCAGGTCAATCAGCGTGATCGGCAGGCCGGACTCCATGACGATCCGCGCCGCCGTCGGGTCGCTGTAAAAGTTGAACTCTGCGTGCGGCGTGGCGTTGCCCTCAGTCTGCACCGCTCCGCCCATCACGACGATCCGTTCAGCAGACCTCAACGCCGCAGGGTTTCGTCTCCACAGCCTGGCCAGGTTGGTGAGTGGCCCCAACGCGATGACGGTGACCGGTCTGCGCGCATCAATCAACGCGCGCTCCATGAACCGGACGGCTCCGATTTCGGAGGGGCGGGCGGACGGGTCGGGCAATCGTCGAGTCAGGCCGGACACTGAGTGGACGTGTCGCGCATAGGCGAAACGCCCGCGCACCGGGCGCGCCGCCCCCCGGTACACCGGGATGTCCAAACGTCCCACGTACTCCAACAGGGCGAGGGTGTTCCGGGTGGAGCGCGCCAGGGGTACGTTTCCTGCCGTGGTGGTGAACCCAAGGATTTCACACGTCGGGTTGGCCAGCAACATGAGGATGGCAACGGCGTCATCGACGCCGGGGTCTGTATCGACGATGACGGGTATCGCGTTGTCCCCGGTTTCAGTGGTCATGTTGCGAATTCATCCCGTGCAGGTATGAGTGGCAGTACGCGCGGGCGGCCTGCTCAGAAGAATATGCAGCCTCAAAGTTCGCGGCCTGCCGGAACTTGGTGTCTGAAACGATCAGAGGATGCTTGCCCATACTGCGAGTTGCCGGCTTGCCTCGGCGTTTGGACCGGTTCGCTTTGCCTGCCGTTCCGTTTTGGAACATATCCAGCACGTTTTTCGATTCCACCACGCCCCGGCTGGCCACGTTATAAATGCCGTTGAGTTCGCGAAGCAGGGTAAGCCGGACTGCTCGCGTAAGATCGTGCTGGTGTACCAGCTGGATCGGAATACTGCGGCTTCTGTTTGATGTGACCGCCGGCCAAAGCAACTCGTTCGTGGCGGGACTGGACCCGCTGGGTCCCGCAGTCATCGCAGACCTCAGCACCGCGATTTTCAGGCTGTTGGAGGAAATGGAGTTATCGAAACTCTCTTGCAGTGGCAGCTCGGCGTCCAGGATAAAGCGATGCTCTGCCGCCGGATTGGGGTTGGAGCGTTCGGTAAGAGGGATCGGATTTTTCCGTTTGGTTCCGTACACGCGAACGTCGGATAGGTACACGAACTGACGAACGCCGGCCAACCGGCAGGCTTGTATCCAGTTTTCGGTATTGCCGACAAAAAGTTCAGGGTTTGCCCGGTCATACAGGCTGCCTACATGGACCACGCAGTCCACGGATTCGAGGTGGAAAGCATCTGCCACGTCTGCCATGGTGAGCCGTCGGTTCTCAAGGACCATATCCCATGCCTTCGACTGCATCACGTCCGGAATGTCATCGATGGTCAGTATCGCTCCGGCACGGTTGGGTTCCATTCGATACGCCGAGACCTGCTTCACCGGTTTGAGGAGCGGATAGTTGTCGATGGCCATCAATTGGCAATCGGGCATCGTGGCTTCCAGCTCCTTCAGCAACAGAGATCCAAAATTGCTGGAAGAACCCACCACGGCAATTGCCCGGAGGTACGTATTTGATGGCAAGGGTGCAGTCGCCATGATTCAGCCAGGTTGTGGTGGGTTGCCGTTGTTGCGGCCCTTATTGCGCGCCGGACGCGCGACTGTTTCGGAACATTTCCAGTTCCTCGGCTATGGCGTCATCCGGTAAAGTCGCTGCGGCACGCGGTCCGAAATTTCGAGCCAGGACAAAGATCTGCGCCAGTCGCTCGACCAGGTCCGCTACTTCCAGGGCCTCCCAGATGTCTGGACCAACACTCACGACGCCGTGATTGCGCAGCAGCGCGGCATTGCGCTCGCCCAACGCCGCGTAAGCTGCCTCGGCCAACTGCTGCGTACCGGGGAAAGCATATTTGCCAACCTTGACCGGGCCGCCGATGGTGAGCAACATTTCGTCGATCAGCGCGGGAATGTCTCTGCCTACCACGGAGGCGGCGGAAGCGTGAATGGAGTGCGTATGAACCACTGCCTGAACGTCATCGCGTCTCCGGTAGATCTCGAGATGCAGGCGCGTTTCCGAAGATGGGTGCAGGCCACCTTCCGCTACGGGTTCGCCATCCAGGTCCACGACCACTAGTTCCTCGGGCCGGAGTCGGTAGTATGGATGGTGCGTAGGGGTGACCAGCAATAGCCCGTCTTCTCCCGTGCCGGATAGCCGCACGCTGGTGTTACCCGAGTACGCTCCCACCAGCCCGCGACGGTACATCTCCCGGGTGGCCTCGGTCAGTTCCTGACGCTGTTCAGCCCATTGATCCGGCACGTCCGCTCTCCGTTTTCCTTAGGCCCATTCCGATGACATAACTGCCTCAGCGGCATTATACCCACTGATAACCGCGCTCTCCATAGTGGATGGCCATCCGGTATTCGTCCATTCGCCCGCGAGGAATAAGTTGGGAGACTCCGTGCGCGGGCCCGGGCGGTGCCGGTTGGCGCCGGGGATACACCTGAAGGTAGCGTTGCGTTGTTTCACCACCACCGCGTCAAGCAACGTCGCATCCCGGGCTTTGGGAAAGGTCGCCAGCATCTCATTGGCGATGGTGTGGGAGAAACGGGATCGCGCAACGTCAATATAATCCCAGGCCGCGCTGACCGACACGGACAGCGATTGTTGATTCTCCTGGGTTCTGTCTCCGTAGATGAGAGTCGAGTTGAAAACCCATTGCAACGGACTGTTGAGGACGTAGCAAAAATCGCGCGCCATGACCGGCTGATCGTACAGGAGATAGACGTTTACTATAGGGGAGGTTTGCAAATTGGACAGTTGCCGAACCGTCAATGTCTCCGCCATTGAACCCGAAAATAGTTTAGGCAGAGTCCAGAACGGAATCGCGCTGACGTAGGCGTCAGCCTGCAAACTACTGCCATCCCCGGTGGTGATGCTCTCCACGCGGCGGTTTGAATCGGTATTGACGCAGCGCACGGGACACCCGGCAATGACTTTGACTCCCAGTTTTTCCAGATAGTCTTGAGCGGGCCGAGCGAGCGCGTCATTCAACGGGACGGTAGGATACCCGACGTTGATGGTGCGCTGACCGGCGAGGAGTCCGTCCTGTATTATCATCAACCCCATGGATGCGCTGACTTCTCTGATGTTGTCGTTCAGAGTCCCTTCTATCAGCACGTTCCACAGGTTGGCAACGATGCGATCCGGCTGGCCGCGGGATTTTAACCAATCGTAGAACGTGATGCTTTCAAGTTCGGGAGCCTGGCGGTTGACGCGCATCATGGAGATGATGGCTCGTGCCACTTTCACCTTGTCCAGCCATCCGAGATGGGAATAGGTCAAGAATGCCGGAAGAAGGTGCATCGGGCTCGGCGCGGATACCCCGTAAAGACGTCCCAATCGTTGCCGGCGGTCGTACACCGCGACGTCCAACTGCGGTTGCAGATGCCAGAGATGCCGAGACCCGATTGTTTCCAGGAACGCAATAAACTCCGTGCAGGCGCCAACGATTATGTGCTGCCCGTTGTCCAGTACGCGCCCGCTTTGGGGCTCGCGAAAGGAGAAAACCCGCCCGCCCAAGCTTGACCGGGCTTCCAATAGCGCCACCTGCCAGCCGGTTTCGGCCAGTCGTTTGGCGGCGGCGATTCCGGCCAATCCTCCGCCGAAAACGAGCGCGGAGCGTCGTCGGGTTGGACTTTCCGGCGCGGCCCCGGCACACGGAGGGTTCACTTTAACCACGGACCCAGGAGCCAGGCTTTGGCCATCAGCGCCAACTTGGCGCCATTGCTCAATCCGATGCGCTCCCCGAATACGTCGTAGCCGGAACGCTCGATTCGGTTCAATACGCCGCCGTATATGGAGCCCAGCGCAGCCGGGCAGGCACGGGAGCGTCTGGGCAGGTAGGGCAGCAGCAGCCGGCCGCTGGCGAAATACTGGCGGGCGCGGTGGATCTGAAACTGCAACAACTCGGCGAATGAGTCCGTCACTACGCCGCCGGCCAGGTCTTCCTCAGTTACGCCGTAACGACGCATTTCATCCTGGGGAAGATAAACTCGGCCAAGTTCCCAATCCTCCCGCACGTCGCGGCAGATATTGGTCAACTGCATCGCCAGCCCCAGGTCAATGGCATGGCGGCGGGCCATTTCCCCGCCTTGATAACCGAATATGTGGATGCAGATGAGGCCCACTACGGATGCAACCTGGTAGCAGTAGGTGCGGAGTTCGTCGAAATCAGAGTAGCGCGTCTTGATTAAGTCCGATTCCACTCCGTTCAGCACCCCTTCAAAGTACTCTTGTGGAATTTCATACCGGTTGGCAACGTCGGCCAAACCTATGAACACAGGTTCCTCGGCTCGACCGTCGTATGTTTCGGCCAGCATATAGCGCAGCCGGGTGATTCGGGCCAGCTTCTCTTCGGTGGTTCCGGCTTCGTCAACGGAATCGTCGCAATACCTGCAAAAAGCGTAGGCGACGTAGATTGCGCGCCGGCGCTGCGCCGGCAGCGTGAGGAAAGCGAAGTAGAAATTCTTAGCCTCCCTTCGGGTCAGTTGCCGGCAGGTTTCGTAAGCATCGGCCAGGTCGGAGGCTGATGGGTATGTATTGACGTGTTGCGGACCGGTCATGCGTGATCTTCAATGCGTCGGCAGGCCGAAACCCAGTCCCAATTTGCTGCTGAACCAGGTTGACAACAACAGCCGGGTTTTGTGGCTTTTCGACAATGAGGGGCGCTCGCTCAGCACGTCAAAGTTGCGCTTTCTGATGGCCTCCAGAATGGCAACGCCGCCCCGTGTGAACAATGCCACCGGGAGACGCGCCCGTCGATCCAGGGAACGAACCAGAGGCGCTCCATCTCGAAACAGCTTCATAGCCAGATCGCATTCATGGGCCAGGAGCGCTCGGAAATCGTCTCCAGCCACTCCCCGAGCAATGTGCGACTCGGAAACTCCGAAACGTGCCATATCCCGCTGCGGGAGATAGATGCGCCCCCGTTCGTGGTAGTCGCGGGATACATCCTGCCAGAAGTTGGTCAGCTGAAGGGCGGTGCAGGTGTTGTCTGCCAGGCGTTGGCGTTCGGCGTCGGAATAGCCAAACAGGTACAAATAGAGGTGGCCGACCGGGTTGGCCGAATAGGTGCAATAGTCCAGGACGGCGTCGATGGTGTCGAACCTTCCCGTGCCCTGATCGATCCGGTTGGCGTGAATCAAGCGGATGAATGGATCTTTTGGGATTTCAAATTTGTGGACGGTATCCTGTATCGCTATCGCTATCGGATGCGTAGGTTGGCCGGAATATGCCAGGTCCAGTTCTGAAGTCCACCAGTCCAGTCCGGCCAAACGGTGTTCGGAAACGGCGGCGTCGATTTGTCCGCCGGCGACCAGCGGCTTCTCATGCGCCCGTAAGCTGGCTTCGTCTCCCAGATCATCCACCATACGGCACCAGGCGTAGATGGCGTACACGTGCGGCAACTTTTCGCGCGGGGTGATCCAACCACCGACGTTGAAATTCTCGTAGTGGCTGCGGGCCAAACCGGCGCAGAAGGCATACGCATCGCTGAGGGTGGCGGCGCCACCGGCGGGGTTGGCTACGCCGGCGAATGCCTCCGTAGTTTGAGTGTCAACAGGAGGGGGCATGATGCACCGGGTTGGTCTCCGCTCTACTCTCCCAGGATTTGAACCATGACCTCCCGGGGGCGCGGGTGGTCGAGCTCTATGAAAAAGATGCTCTGCCACTGACCAAAGGGTATTTTGCCATCGATGAGCGGTATCGTTTCACTGCACCCCAGCATCAAATGCTGAAGGTGGGCGTGGCCGTTTGGAGACTCATCCTCGGTCATATTCACGGTGCGGATCGAAAAGTCATTGTGCCGATAGTAGGCGTCACGGGGAGCGATGCGTTCGAGGAATTCGGCCATGTCCTCGATCAACAACGGCTCGTTCTCGTTGATTTTCACGGCGGCAGTGGTGTGCCGGGAATATACGAGCACCATACCGTTATTGATGTGCGATTCGGCAACACAGCCTTTAACCCAATCAGTGATGTCGATCAACTGGGGCGCATCTTTGGTATCGACTTTGAGGGAAAAATTTTTGACTTTCATAGGTAGCACTCAGAAGACGCGTGTGCAACGGAAATCGTGGCGAATATCGTCAACCCGGCGGCGAACGGTTACACCGGCGCATGACCGTTCCGTCGGGAGGAGTATTCTGGGGATTGTGAGTACATGCGGTTCCGGTAACGACTAAGGGCCAGCAACGGCCATGTATTGCGATACAGGTGGTAATTTATCATAAATCCGGCGGACAATTCCGTTCCCTGGAAACCGCGCTCGCCGGGCTTTGGAACACGTTCCACCCGCGCGCCTTTCATGTAGCCAGGGAATCCGGTGCCAGTGAAGTATGGCTCATCCCATTGACCATCGGCATTTTGGGCGCTCAGCAGGTAGTCCACGCCTTTATAAGTGGCGGAGTGGTTGGCCTCGCCGGCTGCGACCAGAGCGATTACGGCCCAGGCCGTCTGCGACGCCGTGCTGGGACCGACGCCGTGTTGGGTAGAGTCAACGTAGGATGCGCATGACTCGCCCCAACCGCCATCGGCGTTCTGGTGCGCCACCAGCCACTGAACTGCGCGACGGACATACGGTTGGCCCATGTTCTCTCCGATGGACTCCAGAGCCGGCAGGACTGCCCCAAGTCCATATATGTAGTTGACTCCCCACCGACCGAACCAGCTTCCATTGTCCTCCTGCTCGGAGCGCAAATACCGATACGAAGCTTGAATCGAGGGCAAGTCTGCCTTGTGTCCGAGCTTGCCGTACATCTCAAGCACGTGCGCGGTTACGTCGGCGCTGGACGGGTCCAGAACCTCGCCGAAGTCGCTGAACGTGATTGCCGTCACATACCCGTGGTTGTTGTTCTTGTCGAACGAGGCCCAACCGCCATCACGGTTCTGCATCCCGGCGACCCACGAGACGGCGCGTTCAATCGCTTCCTGACGAAGGCGATCTTCTCCACCAGGCAACGCGCCGAGGCGCAGCGCCAATACGACCTCTGCGGTGTCGTCAATGTCGGGATAGCAGTTATTGTGAAACTCGAAAGCCCACCCGCCGGGTTGGAGCTGAGGCGCCTGTACCTGCCAGTCGCCGCCCACCAGGATCTGCTTGTCCACCAGCCAGCGCGTAGCGTGAGTCAGCATGGGGTCATCTGTGGGCAATCCGCTTTCGGCCAGCGCCTGAACGGTAAGGCAGGTATCCCACACGGGGGAGATGCAGCCCTGCACCGTCCATTTGTCCCCTTTCTGAATGCCAAATCCCTCCAATCCTTCAAACCCTTTGACCATTGCCGGGTGGTCGTTCTCGAACCCGCATACGCTCAAGGCGATCAAACTGTACACCCAGGGGGGTTGGATGCCACCCCAGCTGCCGTCCTCTTCCTGGTGCTCGAGGATCCACTTGATTGCTTTCCGTTCGGCGATTTTACGGAACGGATTGAATCGGACCTGGTTGTAGATCGTACCAACGGTCTGTTCGATGAGGTGAACCAATCGCGGAAGGTTGAACCCCGGTGGGGTGGGCAAGGAATAGTCGGTGCCATCCCGGCCGGCCGGGAAGAGTTCGTCAATCGCGTGCTCCGGGGGAATGGTTCGGATTGGATGCCTGGTGAGTACGATGGACAACGGGACGATGCACCCTCGGGCCCAACTGGCGAACCGGTAGATGCTGAACGGCGCCCAATCCGGCAGCAGGATCATTTCGGTGGGCAGCCGGGGAGTGCCTTCCCACTCCCATTGTCCGAAAAGGGCCAGCCAGATGCGGGTGAACATCCGCACTTTGGGAACCCCGCCACGCGCCAGGATAAACTCCCGGGCGCGCCGCATCGGGTCGGATTCGGGATCCTGTCCGCAAAGTTTCAGGGCGAAATAACACTCGACGGAAGTGGAGATATCCCCGGGTGCTCCGTAGTAGATGGACCAGGAGCCATCCGCGCCCTGCTTGGTGAGCAGGTAGTTGACGATGTGCCGCTCCCGGTCGGGATTGTGATGCCCAAGGAACCGGCAGAGCATGACATACTCCGCTTCCATCGTGTTGTTGGATTCCAGCTCGCCCCACCAGTAGCCGGACTCGTGCTGAATGCTACGGAAGTAGTCGTGCAATTTATCAATTGCAGAGTCCACGGCTGCCCCGGCCGGGGCCGGTTGCTGAGTCGCCGCGGTGGGCCGCGTTTCGGTTTGTTGCAGCGTCATGTTCTGAGTAACCCGATGCGGCACGTCAATCGGGCAGGTACCCGTAATCCGAGAACCACCGGATTGCCTTTTCCAGAGCTGTTTCGATTGGGCTTTGTGGGAGACCCAGCTCATTGATCGCTTTATTACTGCTGACGTACATGGGGTGTCGGGTGATTTTGATGCCTTCAACAGGGATGGAAGGTTCGCGGCGCATCAGGTCGCTTTCCAGCCACTGGTCGCAATAGGCGGCTCCGATCACCAACCAGTATGGGAAACGCAAGCGGGGAGTACGCCGGCCCGTGATTTCAGCGAGCATACTGAAGACTTCCAGCAAGGTAAGATTGCGGTTGCCCAGGATATAACGTTCGCCGGGTTTTCCCCGTTCCATCGCCAGGATGTGCCCCTGGGACACGTCGGCCGCGTCCACCAGATTCATTCCCGTGGCAAGGTATCCGGGTATTCTGCCGCGGGCGAAATCCAGAGGGATACGCCCGGTCGGAGTGGGCTTGACGTCCCATTCGCCAACTGGCGCGCATGGGTTGACCACTATCACGTGCAGGTCGTCGTCGTTGGCGCCAAGGGCCAACTGCTCGGCCTGGAACTTGGACTGCTTGTAGTGGCCAATCAGATGGGATGGATCCGGCGGCATATCCTCTGCGCCCAGCGGCCCGTTGGGATTGCCCTCGCCATGTTGCGGCAGTCCGATGGTGGACACTGAACTGGTAAAAACTACCCGGCGCGCGCCGGATTTGCGGGCAGCGTCGAGCACATTGCGGGTTCCCTGGACGTTGGTGCGGTAAATTGCATCGCGTTGACGAGACCAGAACGAATAGCTGGCAGCGCAGTGATAGACCGTCTCGCAACCCTCCACGGCTTTACGTAGAGATTCAGCGCACAGGATATCGCCGGTTACCCGGGTAACGTCGAGATCGCGGATTGCCAGATCGTTTGAGGTGGACCTGACCAGGACACGGACCTCCTCGTCGCGCCCGGTGAGAGCCCGGGCCAGGTTGCCGCCGACGAACCCGGTAGCGCCGGTTACCAGAGTGGTCATCGGGGCACCGCCGACAGGTTGCGCCGGGGCGAGGCGAGCGCGTCAGCAAGCCCTGCTACGCAGCAGGTGAGATTCTGCCGGGCAATCATCGCCTGACGGGCAATGCGGATCAAACCGGGAACACGCTGGGGATGCGAGATCACGCTGCTTATGGTTCGCGCTACGCTCTCGCCGTTTTCCGAAATCCAGTCCGGCAGATTCTCTCCGGCGGTATCGAGAACGGCGCGAATGGACGCGAAGGGAACACCGGCGGCGCGAGCCACGTCAGCGGCCCAGTAATCTTCCATGTTCACCGACGCCGCGCCCGTCGCTTCATGCACCGCCAGCTTGGCGGCAGGCCCGGCAACCGCGTCCACCGTCGCCGAGTCCTCCACGCAGACGCCGCCGCTACAGCTCCGGCGAGCGGCGGCGATGATTGAAGCAGACAGGTCGGGGTCAGCGGAGATCGCGTCCGATGGGGCCGCCCCAACGCTGTGATAGGCCCTGGCGACGTGCAAGTCTCCGACCCGCAGGCCGGGATCGGCCCCGCCGCAGAATCCCACCATGATGATCGCTTCGGGTTCAGATTCCGCTATGCGCCGGATACTGGCCCGAGTGCGCGCGGCGCCCACTCCGGTCAGGCTGAAAGCGATGCCGCGACCTTCCGGGTCGCGGATGGCCCGACGGATGCCGGATAGTTCGGTGGCCATGGGTGCTACTATGGCGAGCATCACGGGGAAAGGCAGGATTGCCGTTTTGGAGCGGTGAATGTAGGAAGTATATGGAGCGGGCGATGCCTCTTGACGACCCTTGCGGCGGTGGAGTCTTGGCGGCTGGGCGCATCTAGCCTACGCTAATGCCGCCTTTGTGAGCGGCGCCGGACTTGATAAAAGTCACCCACTCTCGGGGCTTCCCGATGGCGTTGAAAATCGTGGCCGATTCAAACCCGCAGTGCATCATGCAGTTGTTGCACCGGGGATCGCGGCCGACGCCGTACTTTTCCTCCCACAATTCGGGTTCATACAGGTCGTCGATTTGCTCGGTGTGCTCGTCGGCCAGTGGATAGCAGGGCTTGCGCCAACCCATGACGGTGTAGGTGGGGTTTGACCAGGCGGTGCACTGATATTCGCGGTCGCCGCGCAGGAAATTCAGGTACAGGGGATTGTTGTAGAACCGCATCCCGTCTATGCGGGTGGGGTCCAGCAGGTTACGGAAGACGTTGCGGGACTCTTGCCGGGTGAGGAACAGGTCCTGGTCCGGAGCGTCCTCGAAGTCGTAGCCGGGGGACAGCATGGAACCCTCTACGCCAAGATCGCTGACGTACCGGAACATTTCGCGGAGGTCTTCCACGTCGCTGTTGCGGAAAACCGTGGTGTTGGTGCATACCCGATAGCCCCGGTCGATGGCCATTCGGATGCCATCGGTAGCGCGCTTGAATACGCCGGCGCGGGCCACCGACTCGTCGTGCTTTTCCTCCATGCCGTCCATGTGGATCACCCAGCAGAAGTACTTAGAGGGTGGGATCTTATCCAACATACGGGGCAACAGCAAAGCGTTGGTGCAGCAGTAAACGAAGTATTTTTCGTCAACCAGCGTGTTTATGATCTCGTCGATGTGGGGGTGTATCGTCGGCTCGCCCCCGGCGATGGACACAATGGGAGCGCCCGACTTGTGCACGGCATCCAACGCTTCCTCCACCGGCATCATCTTGTCGAGCACGCCACGGTATTCACGAATGCGCCCGCAGCCGATGCAGGCCAGGTTGCACATTTCCAGGGGCTCAAGCATGGTCACCAGCGGGAAGCGTTTGCGTCCACGCAGGCGGTTTTTGAGTATGTACCAGCCCATGCGGACGCCGAGTTCCATAGGCCGCTTGGCCGGCGCGCGCGGGGATGCAGCGATTTCGGTCGGTGGGTCGGTATGAGTTTGTACCATGGTTATTGGTCTCCGGATTCCGATGCGCTGGCTTAAGGTTAAAAGAGCCGATTGGCCATGAAGTCGATGAGGTTTTCGGCGTCTGCGGACGCCCAATTGGGCAACTCCAGTACCGCGAGGGACGACCTGGCTTCATCAGCCGTGCCGTGGGTGAGAGCGTTGGTTTGGTCGGCCGCGCCGATGTCCTGCAGGATGTCGAGGACGCGGTCCACGTCGGGCTCATCGAGCGTTTCTTTGGAGTAGAGACGGAGGAGTTCCTTTCGATTGTTGCCGGACGCTTGCTGAAAAGCATAGACGATGGGATAGCTCTTTTTCCGCTGGACGATGTCGCTGTCGGTGGACTTCCCCGTGATTGCGTCATCGCCCCAAATGCCGAGGTAGTCGTCGCGGATCTGGAACAGGCGACCAATGGCGCGGCCGAACCTGGCGATTCCCTCAATGACTTCCGCGTCCCGGGTGGCTACGGTTGCGCCGATGACCAGGCTGCTCCGTATCAATGCGCCCGTTTTGAGGGCAATCATGTTCAGATATTCATCGGTACCGATGGTCCCTCGCTGCTCGAATTGCAAATCCCGGCATTGGCCTTCGATCATTTCCAGGTAGCTTTCGGTAAGCAGGCCGGACACGCGGATGGCGGTTGAGGCGGCTACGGAGTCCTCGAAACCGGTGGACGTGAGATCACCCAGGGACTGCATGGCGTCGCCGGCCACGAGGGCGGGAGCGGTTCCCCACAAGGCCCAAACCGTTGGCTGGTGCCGGCGTTCGTAGCCGCGGTCCTGGATGTCATCGTGCACCAGGGAGAAGTTGTGAATCAACTCCAGGGATGCCGCCGCGGGCGCCGCGAGGCGAGGATCGCCATGCAGAGCATCGCAGGCGAACATGCAGAGCGTCGGGCGCAGGGCCTTGCCCTGGGAGGCCGGAGTGGGGGACGGGTTGCCCGCTTGGTCGGACCATCCGAGGTGATAGCGCAACAGCGTGTTGACAGGATGGCCATCCAGAGAGGGAACGGCGTCGCTCATCGCTCCCTCCAGAAGCGTTCGATAGCGGTCGAACATGGAGGGCAGGCTTGGTCCGGCTTCCGCCGATACGCCGCTTGCGGCAACGCCCGTTGGTTGGGCTTCCGCAGAGGCGTCCCGTATCGGAGTACGGGATGACGTTGTTGAACGTGTTGTGCCCATGTTAGGTAGCCTGCCGAGCGATGGGGATTGGGGGACAGCGCGGCGCGCCATTCGTTAAACCGGGGCGATTCATTCCAACGTCAAAAATTTAACCAACCGCAACCGTACTGTCAAGCGCGTGGCTACGAAAGTTTGATGAAAGCTTGGCAAACCCTGGCCCCGTCCATGATCTCACTGATGTTGGCGGTTTCCCTGGTGGTGTGGAAATCGCGGACGCCGATGCCTATGGGGAGGGCGGTGATGCCGTGCTCATAAAACACGTTGGCATCGGAGCCGCCGCCCGTGGTCTCCATGGCAGGGGTGAGGCCGATTGCGTCAACGGCGCGGGCGATGTCGGTGAGGGCGGGATGGTCTTCGGGAATCTGATAGGCCTGATACTGGTTGCGGATGTTCAAGTCTATCGTCGCCTTGGGGTACATGGCGGCGACCTGATCGAAGGCGCGTTGAAATTCGGCGGTGTAATTCTCAAGCTTGGCCTGATTGCGAGAGCGCAGTTCGCCGTCCAGGTAGGCGTGTTCGGGGACGATGTTGCGTTTGAGTCCGCCCTGCAGCAAGCCGATGTTGCTGGTGGTCTCGTCGTCGATGCGTCCCAGGGGCAGGCGCGTGAGAATGTTTGCCGCGACGAGCAGAGCCGACACGCCGTTTTCCGGCTCCAGGCCGGCATGAGCGGCGACACCGGAGATGTTGGCCTGGACGATGTTCTGGGCCGGGGCCCCGACGCAGACACGGCTGACCGGCCCCTCGCCGTCGAAGACGATACCGGTTTTGGCGTGAACCAGTGAAAAGTCCAGATTGCGCGCGCCGTTGAGTCCGCCCTCCTCGGCCCGGGAGAACACTACCTGAACGGGACGCATCGGGCCGCCGGCCTCAATGGCCGACGTGAGTCCTTCCAGCACGATGGCGATGCCAGCCTTGCAATCGCCGCCCAGGATGGTGCTTCCGTCGGAGCGGAGGGTTTCGCCATCAGCGTCCAGCATGGGCTTGATGCCACGTCCCGGATCCACGGTGTCCATGTGAGCGGAGAGCATCACCGGACTCTGGTCGCCGGCGCCGTTGGAACCGGGCAGAGTGGCCACCAGGTTCCCATAATCGTCGTGCCGAACGGCAGCGCCCAGGTTGGCCAGGACGTTGGAAAGGTGGGCGTCGATGGCGTCCTCCTCCCCGGTAGGGCTGTCGATTTTGATGAGGTCAATGAGGGTTTGGGTAAGGCGCTGTCGGTCGGGCATGAGGAGGCTCCTGGCGGGCTGGGCTATGGCTGCTGGTATGATATATTCGGAGATAATACAGGTGATTATCACCTGCTGTGAAGGTACTGTCATGGCTATCGAGTCGTTGGAACTGTTTAATATGGGACCGTTCCGGCTTCGACCGGGTGCTGTCGATGCCTACAAAATTGTGTTGGAGTTTGACGCCAATGCGAACTTGCTAATCGGTCCCAATAACGTGGGAAAGTCCACGATTTTGCAAGCTCTGATCTCCGCAATCGCCTCAGATCTTGACGTCATAAAAGCATTGCCGCGCGCATATGCTAACGCTTCGCATGACCGTTCCATCATGGGTTTCTCTATGCCTTTCGCTGAATTAGTTTGGACTAGTTCTGTTGGCGATTATCGAAAACTCCGCATTTTCGAGACTTCTGATGACGGGTATTGGGAATCTGCTTCGCTACAGATTGGCGGGAAGGATGGGCTACAGTTCGCGGACGAAATTGACTGGGAAGAACTGCAACGGGATTTTGGTTACGTGGGCTATCACAATCCAGCATCTCCCCAGACGGATCCGGAATCTACAACTTTTTGGTCATATCGCGTGAAGAAAGGTGCTGAAGACGACCTCAATGTACTCCGGGCCATCAATTTGAAACGTGGTGTTGAAGAATGGGATCGCGGGGTATTTGACGAAATAGACCGGGTGATTCTTGAAATCACCGAAGGCTTTCGAGTAGAGATGGGCGTTGGCGTTTTTGCTAGTGACCCTGAATCCGAACGTCAGGAATGGAGAGAGGGTCAGAACAAGTTCGCTACCATGGACGGAGAACTAACCTTCCCTGAACTGAGCCATGGTACGCGCTCAGTGCTTTCGTGGGTTTCGCAGCTCATGTTGGGCATGGCGGAGCATTACGAATACTACGACGATTGGAAAAGACGCCGTGGTATTTTCATCATCGACGAAATCGACGCGCACCTGCACCCGTCCTGGCAGCGGCGCGTCATCCCCACGTTGCAGCGGCATTTCCCAAACGTGCAGATTTTCGCCAGCACACACTCGCCGATGATGGTGGCCGGGCTGAAGAAAGGGCAGGTGCATCTTCTCAAGCGAGACGAGACCGGGCGGGTGGTCTGGTCGCGGAACGAGCAGGACATCATTGGGTGGACGGCGGACGAGATTTACCGGACGTTTATGGGGATTGACGATCCTACAGATGAGCTGACGGTGCAACGCGCCAACCGGCTGCGGGAGTTGCGGGATAAGATACCTCGTACTGAGGTGGAAGAAGAGGAGTTGCAGAATCTGCGCAAGCAAGTCAACCAGGATTTGTTGGCCGGCGGGCATCTCAACGCCCAGAGAGAACGGTACGCTGGCTTGATGGAGAAGTTCTTGCGTTCCCGTATGGCAGATCTGTCCCAAGACGGGGCATAGCAGGATGCGTTGGGTTGACCGCGGACCGGAACCTGATGGCGTTGCCGGATACCGGGGGCGATTTACGCAGGGATGGATCGACTATTTTGAGGATAGAGTTGGCGGTCGTCCCACAGATTCCTACTGGCGGGATTTTAGAAACGAACTCGGGCGCCGTTTTCACCTTCGCTGCGGCTATTGCGAACGTCGGTGCGACGATACCGCCAATGACGGAGACCTCTCGCCTACCGTTGACCACTTCAGGCCGCTGAGCCGCTATCCCAGACGCGCTTATCGTTGGGCAAACTGGATTTACAGTTGCCAAAGGTGCAACGCGGAAAAGGCGGATGGCTGGCCACCGGTCGGTTACGTTGACCCTTGCGCGGCGAATGTGTCAGGACGCCCAGACCAATACTTGGACTACGACGTCCGCACCGGCGAAATAGTGCCCAAACCGGGGCTCGAGCCGGCGGCTGAAAGACGCGCTCTCCGCACAATAGGGGATTTAAGCCTAAACGCGCTGAACTTGCGAAAAGGCCGCTTCGACTGGATCAAAGAAATCACAGAGGACTTGCTACGATTACCTCTGGCTGACCGCCGAATACTGGCCGAATTTATCAGTGACCCGTCAAATGAAATTGTTGAATTTGTGGGCATCACCGTTATGGTGATAGCGCAGTTGCAGACTGCCGGAGAAATCTAGCTACACACCACACGTTGACACCGCCGCCTTCCCACGCCCATAATCCGAGTTACCATGCGTTTTGATGTTCGGTTGTTTGCTTTGTACCGGGAGCGGGCCGGCGCTTCGATTGTGACGGTCGATTTGCCGGAGGGATCTTCGGCGGGCGACCTTACCGCTGCCGTCCGCGCTGATTATCCACAGTTGGCGCCGCCGGAGGTGCGAATTGTGGTGGCGGTGAATGCCGAATACGCCGATGACGACCAACTGCTCCAGCCCGGCGATGAGGTCTGCCTGATACCTCCCGTCAGCGGAGGACGCCGTTAGTGGAGGTTCCTTGACGATGATTATTCTTACCGACGACCCCCTGGACCCGGTGGCGGTGACCGACTCAGTGCGGCGTGATGGCAACGGGGCCGTCGTGACGTTCCTGGGCACCACCCGCGACAATTTCGGCGGCAAGGAAGTCACCCGGCTGGAATACGAAGCCTACGACGTGATGGCGATCAAGAAGCTGCATGAGGTGCGAGACAGCCTGCGCGCGGACTATGGCATCGAAGACATCGCCATTGCCCACCGCACCGGCCGGGTGGACGTTGGGCACATCAGCCTGGTAGTGGCAGTGGCGTCGCCGCACCGGGTGCAGGCGTTTGAGGCGTGTCACGAAGCTGTGAACCGCATCAAGACCATCGTTCCCATCTGGAAGAAGGAATGGTTCTCCGACGGCTCACGCTGGGTGGCGTGCGAGGACCACGAGTTCGCCGACGAGGCGGAACACCGGCACGCTCATGCCGAACGGCACGCGGTGGCGACAGGGGATTAGCGTAGGCCGCCGATTAAATGCACCAGCATCTTCCCTGATGCCAGGTCAATTTCCTTCACCACTTGCTCTATCGCCGGCAGCAGCACTTCCTCACCTGAGTCCGAAGTGACTACGTACACGTCGTTGCTGCCGGTTTCCAGCACTTCCTGAATTGTGCCCAGGTTTTCGCCTTGGTCGGTGATTACGGTCAGGCCCACCAGTTGGTAGTGGTAATACTCGCCTTCTGCTAGCTGTGGCTCCGATTCGGTGGGCGCGATCAGCCACTCACCGGAGAGACGCCGGGCTGCGTAGGGGTCGTTCAATCCCTCAAGCCGTAACAGAGCGTGGCCGTCGGGCAGATGATGGCAGGAAGCTACGGTGCGCGTCTGGCCGGCGATGGTCAGCATGCTGCCGGCCTGGAACCGGGTCGGATTGTCTGAAAGGGACTGAATCCGTAGGGAACCATCAAGGCCGTGGCTGCGTATGATGCGGCCTACGACTACGGAGCCGTCAGGGGGATCCGGAACAGGTTCACTACTCCGGCTGCGGGAAGGAGCCGGTTTGGCGTAACGCCGGAGGCGAGGGCGTTTAGACAATCTCCAAGACTGCCCTGGTGCCGTCCTTGACCGCGGCCACCCGGAGCAGAACCCGCATGGCCTGCGCCACCCGACCCTGACGACCAATTACCTTCCCCTTGTCCTCAGGGGCCACTTCCAACCGGATCACGATCTGGTCGCCTTCGTCGGACTCGGTGACCCGGACCGCTTCAGGATTGGAGGTGAGGGATTGGGCGATGAACTCAATCAGTTCTTTCATCGGCGTGTACCTTGTCGAAGATGCCGTTGAAATCGAAGATACGACGCACCGGGTCCGAGGGTTGGGCGCCCTTGCGCAGCCAATCGACCGCCCGGTTTTCGTCGAGGGTTACCGCCGGAGGGTCTGCCATTGGGTCGTAGTGCCCGATGCCGTCGATGTAAGCGCCGTCGCGCGGGTTGCGACGGTCGGTGACGACGATTCGGTAGTAGGGGCGGCCTTTCTTTCCTACTCTCCGCAGGCGAATCCGTAGCATTTGTACTCCGTTGCTGAAATTACGAATAGGGTATCTTTCAATGTATGACTAGCCGCTGATTTTGTCAAACCGCCGCAGCGTTGTGGACGGTCTGATCTCGAATCCGACGGGATCGATTAAGCGCTTGAAGGCCAGGGGAACCTTAAAAGGGTATCGGGCCCAGACTGGACCTTTGGCTTGTCGCCCGATGCTCCCAAAACCTTGGGGCGACGGTAGACACTGGTCTGGGCCCGACTGACGGGCTAAATGCCGTTTTTAGAAAAGCGATGACGCTATGAGGCGCTCACCCCGTCGTGTCCAGACTGGTGCCTACCATCGCCCCAGCATGTTAAACTAGCTTCCATTCGCAATCACCTCCTTTTCTAAAGTTTCCGCACAGCGGTTAGAGTAAATTTACAACCAGGAGACAAAAATGTCAAGCCATCCGTCAACGGATTTCAGTGAGAGGGCAAGTCCCTCGCCTCGAACGATTTTCATGGGCACCCCGGAGTTTGTCATCCCGGTTCTGGACGCTTTGGTGTACGAAACCGATTTCGACGTTGTTGCGGTCTATACGGTATCGGACCGCCCTAGGGGACGAGGTCTCGCGGTACAATCCCCGCCGGTCAAGGAGTACGCAATCGGCCAAGATATCCCCGTCGAACAGCCCACATCCTTAACCAAAAGTGCGGCGCAACGCCTGCAATCCTACGCACCAGATGTCATTGTAGTAGCTGCCTATGGCAAGTACTTGCCGCCATCGGTGTTGCAGATTCCAAGATTCGGCTGCCTTAACTTACATCCCTCGCTGTTACCCAAATATCGAGGTCCAGCACCGGTGACATATGCCCTGCTAGCGGGGGATGAGTTCACCGGAATCACGCTAATGAAAATGACCGAGATCATGGACGGAGGACCGATCATCGGCAAAAGCGAATTGAAGATTACGCCGGAAGACGATGCGGCTACGCTACGCGTCAATCTTTTCAAGGAAGGTGCTCGCCTGCTCACTAACGAATTGCCACGTTGGATTGCAGGACACATCAAACCGATGTCGCAGGATGCACAAAAAGTGACTTACACCCAACCATTGAAGCGAGAGGACGGACTGGCCGACTGGGGGTTGAGCGCGGAAACCCTCGCGAGACGACAACGGGCCTATACGCCCTGGCCGGGATTGTACACGCGCTGGGAAGGGAAGGAACTGAAGCTGCTGGACGTTGCTCCGGTGCCTGGCGTGAGCGCAGAGCCTGGGTTGGTGACCGTTGCGGACGGCGCGGCTATTGCCATCGGAACCGGACAGGGGCGGCTGGCGGCGCATACCCTGCAATTGGAAGGACGTCGGCCGACGGATGCCGGCGACTTTTTGCGGGGTTATCCGCAGTTTATGGGCGCCCGGTTGGGATAAACCGTCAAGCGCGCCGCGTGGTGTAGAATGCCGCTGGCATCTCCCGGATTGACCGGGATTATGCCAGCGGAGGGAGTTATGGCATTCGCAGGAATACCCACAGAGGCGCAAGTGCTGGAGTGGTACCGAAACGAGAATAACTGGGGACGCTGGGGCCAGCAGGACCAGTTGGGCGCGTTGAACCTGATTACCCAGGCCAAGCGAACGCAGGCGGCGGCGCTGGTGCAGACGGGCGAAACCGTGAGCTGCGCCCGCCCCATCACTACCGACATGGCGCCGGACATCAGCCACCAAGTGCAGCGGTTCATGGTGGATAGCGGCGAGGGACGGGACACGGACCCGCTGGAGCGGCGCAACGCACGCCGGGGAGCCGCCGAGTTCATCGGGATGGTGTTTCACGGGCAGACCATCACGCACATCGACGCGCTGTCGCATTACTCATACGACGGGTTGATGTACAACGGCGTGCCGGCGGCGGTGGTAACGTCCCGGGAGGGAGCGCAGAGCCACGCCATCGACCTGACGGCGCAGGGACTGGTGAGCCGGGGAGTGCTGCTGGACATACCGAAGATCCGCGGTGTCGATTGGCTGCCGCCCGACGCGCCGGTGATGCCGGAGGATCTGGATGCGGCGGAGCGGGACCATGGAGTTACCGTGGAGTCTGGCGACATTCTGCTGGTGCGGACGGGGAACTACCGCCGGAGGTTGGTGGAAGGGCCGCTACCTCCGACGGAGCCGAGCGTGGCGTGCCACGTGGCCTGCGCCCCGTGGTTCAAGGAGCGGGGAATCGCAATGCTGGGAACGGACACGTCGAACGACATCAGGCCCAACGAGTACCCGAACATCGTGTCGCCGCTGCACATTTCATGCCTGGTGTACCTGGGAGTGTGGCTGATCGACAACGCGAACCTGGAAGAGGTGGCGGAGGTTGCGGCACGGCACGACCGCTACGAGTTTATGCTGTCGATTGGAGCGCTGCGGCTACGCAACGTAACGGGTAGCCCGGTGAACCCGATAGCGATTTTCTAGGGACTGAGGCGATTAATATGATTGGGGGCAGGTTTCAAACCTGCCCCTACATCAGCGAATCAGCTGCGGTTGTTGCCGTTTAGAAATTCGGCCGGTCGTTACTGTCGGGTATCTCGTAATTGGGCCGGTCGTTGCTGACCGGCATGTCGATGCCGGATGTGTCCACGTCATCGAACTTGGGGCGGACGTTCATAGCGCGCAGGCGGCGGCAACGTTCCTCGATGGGTGGGTGGGTTGAGAACATCCGGGCCATTGATTTGCCGCTCAGCGGGTTGACGATGAAGAGGTGAGAGGCGGCCTCGTTGACCTTCATGGGGCGCAGCTCGGAACCCATTTCCAGCTTTTCCAGCGCGCGAGCCAGGGCCTCCGGGTCTCCGCAGTTGTGGGCGCCGGTCTGGTCGGCCTGGTACTCGCGGGCGCGGGAGATGGCGAGACGGATGATCGTGGCGGCGATGGGCATGATGATGGCGATGATGAGCAGGGAGATGATGTTGCCGCCCCCGCCGCCTTCGTCGTCGTCGCTGTGGCCACCAAAGCTGCCGAAGATGGCGGCGAATTGGGCCATGAAGGCGAGCATCGAAATCGCGCCGGCGATGGTGGCAACGGTGGCCATGATGAGGGTGTCGCGGTTGCCGACGTGGGCCATTTCGTGAGCCATCACGCCGGCGAGTTCGTCGCGGGTCAGGATGCGGCGGATGCCGGTGGTGGCGGCGACGGCGGCGTTCTGGGGATTGCGGCCGGTGGCGAAGGCGTTGGGTGAAGGGTCGTCGATTTCGTACACCCTGGGCATGGGCATGTTGGCCAGGCGGGCCTGCTCCTCAACCAGATCATAGAACTCGGGGTCGTCCTCGCGGCTAATTTCTTTGGCGTGGGCCATGCTGAGGGCGATCTTGTCGCTGAACCAGTAGGCTCCGAAGTTCATCGCCAGCGCGAATACCAGCGCGATGATGAGTCCGGCCTGGCCGCCGAGGGCAGCGCCGATCAGCAGCAACATGCCGGTCAAGACCATCAGCAGGAAGAAGGTTTTAAGAGTGTTCATAACCGCGTCTCCAGCGGGCCGGGGTGATTCGTCGGGTTCACATCGTCATTGTACCATTGCAGGTATAATCGCCGCAGATTCGGCCAACGGAGGCAGTACACGATCATGCGTATCACCAACGTGGAAGCGGACATCGTTCGCATCCCATTGAGCACCCGATTCAGCGGCAGCGTCTATCAGATTGAATCTCGCTGCACGGTAGTCGTCCGAGTTCACACCGACGATGGATTAGTCAGCGAAATCTACTCCGGGGATGAGCGCACGGGTTACCAGCTGCTGAAAGACCTGGTGGTGGGACCCATGGCTGAGGCGGTCAAGGGCGAGGATCCGATGGCTATCGAACGGTGCTGGCAGAAGATGTTCGCGCTGACTCCGCACATCGGCGACAAGGCTATCGCCATGCGGGCGATTGCAGCCATCGACATTGCGCTGTGGGACATTGCGGGCAAGGCATTAGGCGTCCCCGTGCGGACGCTGCTGGGCGGGTACGCCGACCGGTCGCCGGTGGTTCGGTTCGCCTACTACGTGCAGGGTCGGGACACCGCGTTCATGGTGGAGGATTTGCTGCACCAACGCGAGCGGGGCATCGGCGGCGTCAAGCTGAAGGTTGGCGGCGTGGCGGTGGCCGACGACCTGCTGCGGGTGCGGGCGATACGGGACACGCTGGGCGACGATTTCATCATCGTGTGCGACGCCAACCAGGCGTGGACGCTGGAGGAAGCACTGGAGTTCGCAGGCCCGGCCCGGGAGATGGGGTTGGCGTGGCTGGAGGAGCCGTGCCGTTGGCAGAACGCGGACAACGACATGCGGCAGGTGCGTCTGCGTACCGGCATCGCGGTGGCGGCAGGACAGGGCGAGAGCAGCTCGTGGGGCGGGCAGCGTCTGATGGACACCGAGGCGGTGGACATCTTGAACATCGACGCAGCCATCTGCGGCGGCATCTCAGAGTGGCGGCGAGTCGCCGGCGCGGCGCAGATGCGCGGCATCCGGATGGCGCACCACGAAGAACCGCAGCTGGCGGTGCAGTTGCTGCCGGCCCACGCGCACGGCCTGTTCGTGGAGGTGTTCGAGGAGGAACGTGACCCGGTGTACTACCAACTCAACAACGTGCTGCCCGAATGGGACAGCGGTGAAATCATCGCGCCCGACGAACCGGGCATGGGCCTGCACCTGGATGCAGCGGTGCTGGAGGAATACAAGGTTTATTGACGAACCAGGAAAGCTTACTGATGTAAGGGGGCAACGACATGGAAATCACGCCGGATGAAGCGGCCGCCATCGGGCAGAAAATCTACGCGGGCATCCGTGAGGAGATGGAAGCCAACCACTGGGGCAAACTGGTGGTCATCGACGTTCACAGCGGCGACTACGAGGTTGGGGAGTACAAGGGGGAACGCAGCGATATGGAACTCACCAAACGGCTACAGGAACGGCGCCCGGGCGCTTTCACCTGGGCTGAGTTGGTGGGCAAAGAGAAGTACATCTCCGCTCGGCTCGGCTGGCGGGGAACTATGGAGTACCTGGCTTCGCAAAAGAGAGACAACCATGATTAGGGGCCAGGTAAGACCAGCGCAGGATTACGAAGGCGGCTTGGAAGCGCGCATCGACGTTGATATTCTTGGCGCCAACCTGGTTTTCAGGATCTGGAGGTCGTCGTGGATACCGGATTCACGGGAGCTTGCTCGTTACTGGCGAAGTGCCATCTTGCCATCGACTGGTGGGACGGCGGCGACGTCATCATTGAGGAACGTGTGTTGCCTGGACAATGATGGGCCCTGCCGCGCTGAATGGAGTTTTACGATGGTGGATTTGGGAGCGATTGAGCGGGTTGACCTGCGAGAAGTCTGGCCGCATGAGGCGCAGGATTTCACGCCGCACCTACAGGAACTGGTTGGATAGCGGGTGATACACTGCTTACCGGCAGTCAATCATCACGCGGGGGCAATCGATATGGGAACTTTCAACGTGGATCTGCGCATCGCCAATCCAGATTTGTCGTCTTGGGAGACGGTAAGCGCACTGGTAGATACCGGCGCTACTTACTCTATGGCGCCGGCTGGCTTGCTGCACCGGCTTAGGATTGAGCCGCACGAAATCGTTGAGTTTGAACTCGCAGGCGGAGAGACCGCCGAGTACGAAACCGGGTTGGCCTCGTTTTCCGTGATGGGCAAGATTGGCTGGGCGCGCGTTATTTTCGGGCCAGACGGCGAATATCTGATGGGAGCAACCACGCTGGAAGACCTGGGCTTAATGGTTGACCCGGTGAACTATCAATTGGTTCCCACGCGGCGGCTACTAAAGCGTGAGTTCCTCACCAACGGCTCTGAACCGGCCTAGTCTCACCATGTCAAATGTGAGAGGACGATGCTCATTGAAGTTGACGAATACGAAGAGTCGCTTGCCCTCGCTTACGAAGCCGGTTGGACCGACGGGCTGCCCATAGTGCCGCCCACCGCGGAGCGGGTGCGGGCGTTTGTGGATGCGTCGGGGCGGTCGGCGTTGGAGGTGGTGGGGGAGATTCCGCCGCGCGGCGGGCGGGCTACGGTGGAGAAGCTGGCCGCCAACGCGGTGATGGCGGGGTGTCTGCCGGAGTATTTTCCGGTGGTGATTGCGGCGATTGAGGCATTGCTGCTGCCTCGATTCAACCTGGCGTCGGTGCAGTGTTCGACGCATATCGCCACGCCGCTGGTGGTGGTGAACGGGCCGATTGCCGACCAATTGGGCATGAATTCGGGCGGCAACTGCTTCGGGCAGGGCAACCGGGCTAACGCCACTATCGGGAGGGCGGTGAAACTGGCGCTGACCAACCTGGGAGGGGCGTTGCCGGGGGATGAGGACCGGGCGACGTTTGGGCACCCGGGCAAATACACCTACTGCATCGCCGAGAACGAGGCGGAGAATCCGTGGGAGCCTTACCATGTGGAGCGCGGGTATGACGCCGGGCAATCGGTGGTAACGGTGCATCCGGCGGAGGCCCCACACAACCTGAACAACCACGGCGCGGACAATCCGAAAGATTTGCTGACGACCTTTGCCGTGTCGATGGCCATTCCGGGGTGCAACAACATCAACGTGATGGGCGACGTGCTGCTGGTGCTGGGGCCGGAGCACGCCGAAATCATCGCCAGCGCCGGCTGGAGCAAGAACGACGTCCGGTCGTACCTGTACGAACTGGCCCGGCAACCTCTGTCGCTGCTGAAGCTAGGTGGCATACACGGACGCCACACGCACCGGAATACGCTTTGGCCCCGTTGGATTGACCGGGACGACGATGATGCGATGGTTCCGGTGGTGCGCCGGCCGGAGGACATCCATATAATGGTGGCCGGCGGCGCCGGACGGCACTCGGTGTACATTCCGGGATGGGGTTCGCGGATTACGTCGGCTGCTGTGCATTACTGATATAGGGAGCAGTGTGGCACGACTTCCGGGCAACCCAAACGCCGGCGATCAACACTCCTACTATGCTGATCACCCACCACACCATGACCTCGGTGGATTGCCAACCCATGGGCCCACCGTATCCGTGTCCGTCATCGAGATGAAATACATAGACCATGGTAGCCGTCCATCCTATCCAGATGCTGGGTATCAAGATGATCGCAGCCATCACCGCTGCCAGGTTGCGACGGGCCACCGACGTGGGATAACGCTCCTTGAGTGGAAACCACAACAGAGCCGATAGCGCCAGCAGCGCAATCAGCAACCAGCCACCAAAGATTACGCCCCAGTAATCTTCGGAACCGGACGGGAAGAATGCAGCAATAGGGACGCATAGCAACAACCAAGCCAGCACTGCAGCCAGTGAAACGCCACCCACTTGGAGGCCAACCGAGGTTCCGAACCGAATGTTTTGTTTAGGACTCTGTACTTTACGAAGCACTATGGCACTGAACATCCAGGACGTTAGCAATGACGTAATCAGATGTGGAATGCTCCCTGCAGACAGATAGGCAATCATGGCAAAGGCTACGATTTCCGCATCGGATGGGCCGTCCCATAACATGATCATCTCCAGAATTCGTTCGATGGGTCATGCAGAGTTTATCCTATGGCCAGAGCTAGCGCGTATGAAACTAAGACCCCGTCACTTCTGCGAAATCAGGAATGACGATAGTTGAACCATCCATATGCGATAGCCCTGATCTGATTACTTCGTTCGTTCACCAAACGGTTCGGCTGGATGATATGCTTGGAAACCGAATGTTGGTGGAATTACAGCGATGAACGGGATGGACAGGATGATTGATTTGCAAGCGCGGATCGCGGCGTTGGGCCTGGTTGACCCTACCGACCGGCAGGAGGAGCCGGAACGCCGTGGCACTACTCCACTGGAGACACTGGACGGACTTACCGGCGGGTTCCTGGACAACAGGAAAGGGAACGCTGACGTCATCCTGGAGGCCATCCGGCAGCGGCTGGTGGACGGCTACGGGGTGAGCGAGTCGGTGGTGCGCTCCAAGTGGGTGTTCTCGGCTCCCGCCGCGCCCGCGATCATCGACGAGCTGGCCGAGTGTGACTTTGTGGTAACGGCGGTGGGGGATTGAGGGAGCTGCGTGGCGCGCAGTTTGCGCGATGCAGTGGAACTGGAGGATCGGGGAGTGCGGACGGTGGTGGTGCATACGCAGGCGTTCCATTCGGCGGCTGAGCAGCACATCGTGTCCCTGGGCCGGCCCGATTACGCCGGGTCGGTGTACCTGCAACATCCGGTGGCGGCTTTGGACCCGGCGGCGATTGAGATCAGGGTGGACGCGGTGATGCCGGAGATTGTGGCAGCGTTGCAAGGGTTTTCACCCTCACCCTAGCCCTCTCCCATCAAGGGAGGGGGGATATTTTCAGATGCCGCGTTCGGCAACCCAGCGGTGCTTTTGGGTTTGCCGCTGGGTCTCGTCGGTGGGTCGGTAGGCGGCGAGGAAATCGGCGCGGAACCGGTCGAACCGGCCGGCGGCGATGGCCGCCCGCATATCGGCCATCAGCCTGAGGATAAAGCGGAGGTTGTGGATAGACGCCAGGCGCGGGCCAAGCATCTCCCGAGCCTTGAACAGGTGGCGCAGGTAGGACGCCGAGTAGTTGGTGCAGGCGTAGCAATCGCACGTGTCGTCCAGGGGGTTATCGTCCTCGGCGAAGCGGCGGTTGGCGATGTTGACCCGGCCGGCGGGTGTGAACAGCGCGCCGTTACGGGCAACCCTGGTGGGCAGCACACAGTCGAACATATCGACGCCGAGTGCCACGGAGTTGACCAAATCCTCCGGGGAGCCGACGCCCATCAGGTAGCGGGGTTTGTCGGCGGGCAGGCCGTCGCATACCATTTGGGTAACGTCGTGCATTTCGGCCTTGGTCTCACCGACCGCCAGCCCGCCGATGGCGTAACCGTCGAACGGTATGCTGGTGATAAAGTCGGTGGACTCGGCGCGCAGATCCGGTACCGTGCCGCCCTGGACGATGCCGAAGAGCGCCTGGCTTTGGGCGTTGGCGCTGGCGGCGTGGGTATCATGACACTCGACAGCCCAACGATGGGTGCGCTCCATTGCATCACGCACGGAGGCCGGGTCTCCCGCTGAAAAAACGCACTGGTCGAAGCACATTATGATGTCGGCGCCGATACCGTGTTGGTTTGCGATGGCGGATTCCGGGGTAAAAAAATGCCGGCTGCCGTCGATATGGGACTGGAAGGCGATGCCTTCGTCGTCCACCCTGCGCAACGATCCCATGCTGAAAGCCTGGTAGCCTCCGCTGTCGGTGAGGATCGGGCCGCGCCAGCCCATGAACTCGTGCAGGCCGCCGGCGTTATGGACGCGCTGGACGCCGGGGCGCAGATACAGATGGTAAGCGTTACTGAGGACGGTTTCGGCTCCCAGGGCGCGCACTTCATCGAACGTGAGACCCTTGACGGTGCCCTGAGTGGCCACCGGCATGAAGAGCGGCGTTTGCGCCGAACCGTGGGGCGTGATAATCTGCCCGCGCCGGGCAGCGCCGTCGGTGGCGATCAGTTTGAAGCTGATGGGTGATGCGGTCATATTCGGTAAATGTACTAGGGCTGCCCCGCCAAAGCAACGACGTTTTGCTGCCGCCACGCTCCTTACCCACACTGTACGCGAGATAAAGGAGCGTTGATGCCGGCAGTACTCGTGGAAATCCTCCTTGAGCTGAGAAGTTACGCTGTTTTGTGGGCCGTCGTGGTGATTGCGGCAATGGCGGTCACCGCCGTGGGCCTGTACGTCTTTTGGGATCTGGTAGGCCGGGGCATCTCCCTGGTTGCGCGGGCATTGAACATCGGCCAATCCGGGCAGCGGCGCTGACGTGTATTTTCCCATAGCCGACGTTACTGTTTCGCCACTGCTGTTGGCGCTGCTCGGGATCGTGGTGGGCACGATGACCGGGTTTTTCGGCGTAGGCGGGGGATTCCTGATCACCGGCGGATTGCTGGTGCTGGGCGTTCCGACGATCTACGCGGTGGGAACGGGTCTGTTGATGGTGATGGGCACGGCGATCACGAGTACCCTGCGGCATCGCCGGCTGGGCAACGTTGACCTCCGACTGGCAGTGCTGATTGTGTGCGGCACGATTCCAGGGGTTTTCCTCGGTGAGCGGGTGAACAGCGCGCTGGAGGCGGCCGGTATATCCGGACCCGTAGTTGGTGCTGTCTATTTCGTGCTGTTGCTAACGCTGGGGTCGCTGATGGTAGGGAACTGGCTGCGCCGGCTGCGCTACCGGCCGCGGCAGGCATTGGGAGGTGGAATGCCGGGGTGGTTTCAAGCCGTGCGATTGGGGCCTGGCAAGCTGCTGCTTCCGGGCATAGGAGAAGTCAACCTGCGGCCGGCGTTTCCCAACGCCGGGATCGCGGAAATGTCGGCGTTTGTGCCAATGCTTACCGGGCTGCTGATCGGTTTCATTGCGGCATTGCTGGGCGCGGGCGGCGGGTTCCTGCTGATGCCGTTCCTGGTGTACGGGTTGGGCATACCGCCGGCGGTGGCAATCGGCACCGACCTGTTTCAGATCATCATCACCGGGACTCTGGGGTCGTTCCTCTACTCACTCAGTGGCAACGTTGATCCCATGATCGCTGTCATCATGTTCGCGGCTGCTTCGGTGGGTACGCAGATTGGCGCGCTGGCAACGCGGTTCGTGAACTCGGCGCGCATCCTGGGCCTTTTCGGCCTCACCGTGCTGAACGCCGGCGTGGCGGTGGGCATCGGGCAGTTGGCGCGGCTGATCGGCTCGGACAGCCTTGCGCTGATCGGTCAGTTGCTGTTGCTGGGCGTGTCGGGGCTGGTCGCGTTGACTATAGTAACGCTCCTGGTAATAGCCGTGATAGCGCAGGTCCGCCGGGGGAGACGACTGGCGCGGCTGCGGGAGATACGAAGCGCCGGTAGAGTGGCGACCGGCGGCGACTGACCGAAATTAGTCGGTCAGCCAGGCCAGCGTCTCGTCCACCACTTCCGTCGGTATGTCGCGGCGGACGGTGGCCCTGCCCACGTCCTCCAGCAGCACCCAGCGGTTTGCGCCGCCTACGGTTTTCTTGTCCAGGGACATCGCGCCCCGGATGGCGTTGATGTTCACGTCCTGCGCCGTAATCGGCAGGTTAAACCTCACGAGCAGGTCGCGCTGGCGGTCAAGGATGTCGTCGCCGATCATGCCCATCTCCCGGGCGATGCGTCCCGCGCCCATCATGCCTACGGATACGCCCTCGCCGTGCATGAATCGTCCGTACTCGGTGGACGCTTCGAGCGCGTGGCCGATGGTGTGGCCGTAGTTGAGCAGGATGCGGATGTCCAGCGTTTCGCGCTCGTCCTGGCTGACGATGTCTGCCTTGATCGCCATGCTGCGACGGATGACCTCGGTGGATATTTCCGGCTCCACCTCCATCAGGGCTTCGGCGTGCTCTTCAAACACGTCCACCAGCGACGGGTCGAGGATAAGGCCGTGCTTGATGGCTTCGGCCCACCCCTCTGAGAGTTCGCGCTTGCCGAGAGTGCCGAGGGTCTGCACGTCGGCGAGGACGGCGCGGGGTTGGTAGAACGCGCCGACCATATTCTTGGCTTGGGGCAGGTTGACGGCGACTTTGCCGCCGATGGAGGCGTCCACCATCGCCGCCATGCTGGTGGGCACCTGGACGAAGGGCACGCCGCGCAGGAACGTGCTGGCGATGAAACCGCCCAGGTCGCCGGAGACGCCGCCGCCGATGGCGATGATGGTATGGCCGCGCTCGGCCTTCAGGCTCACCAGCCACTCATAGATTTCCTGGGCCTGCTGGAAGGACTTGCTGGTTTCGCCGGCCGGGATCACGAAACAATGCGCGGCGATGCCGGCGCGTTGCAAAGCCCACTGGGCGTTGCGTCCGTAGGGGCGCATCACGTTTTCGTCGGTGATGATGTAGGCGGTGTTGCCCAGCCCCAGCTCCTTGATGTGCTCCCCGAGGCGGTCAATGATGCCCCAACCAGCGATGACGGGGTAGCTGCCGCCGGAGTGGTGGACGGTCGCGGCTTGGTCGGGGTTGGTCATTGTAGTCCTCCAGGTGATTGGACGGGAAAGGGTGGCAGGTTTTGGACGCTGGACCCGTGAATTTGCAGGACGGTTTCGGCAACCTGCTCAGGAGTACGGTCGTCAGTGGCGACGGCGTGGTGGGCGTAGCCGTAGGCTTCGGCGCGCTCTTCGAGGAGTTGGCGGATACGCTCCAGGGGATCACCATCGCCCAGCATGGGACGAACGGCGGCGTTGGGGCTTCCGCGGGTGATACGGTAGTGAATGGTCTCCGGGCGAGCGGTGAGGCAGAACACCGTACCGCTTTCCAACAAGACCTGCCGGGTGAGCTCCTGAGCGAATGCGCCGCCGCCGGCTGAGATGACCTTGTTGCCGCCCTCGCAGAGCGTAAGAGCGGCGTGACGCTCCATGGCGCGGAATACCGCCTCGCCGTCCTCGCTGAAGATGCGATGGATCGGCTTGCGGGCGCGGCGCACGATTTCCTCGTCAATATCTGCCGTGCCGCGTCCGGTCATGCGCGCGATTAGACGGCCGACATGGCTTTTGCCGGTGGCCATGAACCCGACGAGGATGATGTTGTCAGCGGACATGTAGGTATCTTTGGATCGAGAGTCGGCAATAGTTCACACCCTCACCTCCAACCCTCTCCCGTCAAGGGAGAGGGAGTTGCTTAGACGGGGCGAGACGGAGCGGGCGCGTAACCGGAAGCAGTGCAGAACTCAACGCTGTTGCCGTCGGGGTCTTCGATGAAGAAGTAAGCCTGGCCGTCATAGCGCACGCCGCCGCGCAGGACATCGAATCCGTTGCTCTCAAGGGTCTCGCGGGTAGCCTCCAGATCATCGACCTGAAAAGCGTGGTGAATGTTGCCGGGCTTGGCGGGGGCTTCGTCGGTCTCAATCAGATGGACCATGATGCCGTTGTCCAACTGAAGCCACGTGATAGCAGGATTATCCACTTGGCTCTGGATCTGCTTGATGCCGAGCAGGTTGTTGTAGAACTCCATGGCGCGTGCGGTGTCTTTGACCATGGTGGTAACGTGATTGATCTGCGTGATCTGGATCTGGGCGGCCATTTGGGTCCCTCCATTTTGTGGCTGGAGGTATTATGCCACACGCTCAGAGAGAGTGCAGACGCCCGTCGTGGTCAGAGGTCTGTGCCCGGCAGCAATGGCAGTGAGTCCCAGAAATTTTCGGGCCATGCCTCGGAGCCCAAGAGGGGTACGAACCGGCATTCGACGAGCTGCCGCGTGACCAGTTGGTCGCCTGTCCGGCGAACGAGGGTGAGCATCTGCTTATACCGGTCGCCAACGGGTACTACCAGACTGCCTTCGGGTTTGAGTTGGGCGACCAGGGAATCGGGCACTGCCGGCGCGCCGGCTGAAACCAGTATGGCGTCGTATGGCCCACGGTCAGGCGCGCCCAGAACCTCCGACGCGGCCACGACCTCCACGTTGTCGATCCCGCAAGCGGCGAGATTGCGGCGGGCGAATCTGACGAGATCAGGAATGCGCTCGACGGCAACTACGTCCCCAAAGGGCAGCAACTCACCCAGGATTGCCGCCTGGTAGCCGGACCCGGCGCCAATCTCCAACACGTGCTCATCGCCCCGCAGCGTGAGCGCCAGGGTCATTCTGGCAACCATCGTGGGCTGCGAAATAGTCTGTCCGTGGCCGATGGTCAGCGGGCCGTTCTCATAAGCGCGATGGCGCAACTCGGGAGCCACGAAAAGCTCGCGGGGTATTGCGCGCATCGCGTGCAGGACCGGGCTGTCGCCCATCACGGAACCGAGTTGGGCGAACAACCGGCTGCGGTCGGGTTCGTAAGGGTCGGCCATGGGTTGTGCCGGCAGGGTCTTCGCCAACTCCGGCAGCAGTTTGACCCGTCACCGGGCGATTGCTACCATCGCGGCGAGATATTCATCCGACATAGGCGGATCTGGAGTGCATCATGCCCGTAGTTGCTGTGAACATCAAGGCTCGACATCCCTACGCCGATGGGAGATCGTTCGGGGAACATGGCGCATACGAACGCATTGAAGGGGCGTTCACGTTTGCCGTTGATCCCGGCAACCCGGCCAACGCCGCCATCATCGATTTGGAGTACGCCCCGGTCGATGACGAAGGCCGCGTCCGGTTTGAATCGGATTTCACCCTGGTGGCGCCGAAAGACACGGCTGGAGGCAACGGCCGACTTATCGTTGAGGTGGTGAACCGTGGTCGCCGGCGCACCATCGCATTTTTCAACCGCGCGCCCACGCCGCCGATCACATCCGCCGAAATACCCGAGGGCGACGGGTTCCTGCTAAACCACGGTTACTCGGCGCTGTCTATCGGTTGGCAATGGGACGTGTACCGCAGCGACGCGCTGCTGGGGCTGGACGCTCCCGGCATACTGATCGACGGTGAAGAAGTGACCGGGCAGTCGTGCGTGGAGATGCGTCCCAACACAGTGGAGACTACCCGACTGCTTGCCAACCGAGACCATCAGCCCTACCCGGTGGCGGACCTGCAAGACCCGGATGCGATGCTGCTGGTGCGCGACTGGGAGGACGGCCCCGACACGGTTATCCCGCGGTCGCAATGGCATTTTCCTGATCCGGAACACGTTTCGCTGCAATCGGGATTCCAGCCCGGGAAGATCTACTACGTGATTTACACCGCCGCCAAGCCCGTCGTCGTTGGCTGTGGAATGCTCGCCATACGGGATGCGGCAGCGTGGTTCCGCAACCCATCGGACGGCTTCGCTGCTTACCGGCGCATCTACGGGCACGGCGTTTCGCAATGCGGCCGCCTGCTTCGCCACATGGTCTATCTTGGAATCAACATGGGAGAAGACGGCAGGCCGGTTTTCGACGGTCTGTTGCCCCACGTTGCCGGCGGACGGATGGGCGAGTTCAATCACCGATTCGCCCAGCCCTCGTGCCAGTCCAACCCCGGCTTTGGTCACCAGTTTCCCTTTGCCGACAACAACCTTACCGAGACGCTAACCGAGCAGACCGACGGACTGCTCAACCGGTTGCGTGAACTGGACGCGGCGCCTCGGATCATATACACCGACTCGGCGGCGGAATACTGGCGCGGCGACGCCTGCCTGACCCACATTGACAGCAGCGGGCTGAACGATCTGGACGAGGCGCCCGAAACGAGACGATACCTGTTCGCCGGCACTCAGCACTTGCCCGGCGCACCCGACCTGATGGTGGGTCAGGGCCCGGACGGCTCCACCGGAATGCACCCCTACAACGCCGTTGACTACATCCCGCTGCTCCGTGCCGCGCTGTTCAACCTCGACCGCTGGGTGACCGATGGTGTGGAACCGCCGCCCAGCCAGCATCCCAGCCTTGATGACGGCACCGCGGTTACGCAAGTGTCCTACCTCGAAGCCGTCCCCAGCATCCCATCCCGGAACCCGCCCGATGCTGAGCGGCTGTGGCGGGTGCGCGAGCTTGACGTGGGGCCCGCCGCAGATCGCGGTGTCGCCGCATATCCGGTGAAGGAAGGTCGCGAGTATCCTCACCTGGTTCCGGCCGCCGACGCCGACGGCAACGACCTGGCCGGCATACGATTGCCTGACCTCACGGTCCCGGTAGGCACCCACACGGGCTGGAATCTACGGCACCCCGATACCGGAGCGCCGGAACAGTTGATTTCCATGCAAGGGTCGTCCCACTGGTTCCCCGCCACCGCCAACCTGCGGGATGAAACGGGCGACCAGCGCCTGTCCATCGAAGAGCGGTATTCCGACCGACACGACTACGCAGCGCAGGCGAAAGCCGCCGCAAGTAAATTGGCCGAAGACGGGTATCTGCTGGCCGAGGATGTTGACCTGGTGGTGAAGTCCTGCCTGGAGCGTTACGATGCTGCCGTCGCCCAACGATAGCGAACACGTGAAGAGGAGTATTGGATCATGACGTCATCGGCACAGAATGGCACCATTTCGGTTTTGATACACGGCGCTACGGGGCGCATGGGCGCGGAAACAGTGCGGGCTGTATCGGGGGTTGACGACATTGTACTGGTGGGCGCGACCTGCCACACTCCCAGAGGAGACATCCTACCGACGCCGGACGGCGAAATTCCGCTGTCAACGAACCTGGCGTCGCTGCTGGATGCCACCAACCCTGACGTCATGGTGGAATTTACCCACGCAGAAGCGTGCATGGTTGCCGCTACGCTGGCCGCGGATCGTGGCATTCACATGGTTCTCGGCGCCAGCGGCCTGAATGCCCAACAACTGCAAGAGTTGGATACGATGAGCCGTGAGCACGGAGTCGGGATCATCGTGGCCCCCAACTTTGCGCTGGGCGCCGTGGTGCTGAAAAAGCTGGCCGAACAGGCCGCGGCCTTCTTTGATTACGTGGATGTGGTGGAGGCCCACCACGAGATGAAAATCGATGCTCCCTCGGGGTTTTCGATGGCGATTGCAAGAGGGATGCGCGACCAACGGGATAGCGATTTCCAGCGGAACGAAACGACGGTGCATCACCTGCCCGAAACCCGAGGCGGCGACATCGGCGGCGCCGGAATCCACAGCTTGCGTCTCCCGGGACGCAGCGCGCATCATGAAGTGATTTTCGGGGCGGCCGGCCAGACTTTGAGCATACGGCACGATACGCTCGGCCGCGATTGTTACATGCCCGGCGTGCTCAGGTGCGTGCGTGAAGTGGTCAATCGACCCGGGCTTACGGTGGGATTGGAAACCGTGCTGGGTCTGTGATCCCACTCGGCCTTGTGCGGCCTCGTTCAAGCTTGGGTGGTGCAACCCAATAGGCCGGCATGAGTAACGTGTGTACCGGTCTATGGAGATCGCTGCTGACCTGTGGCTCGCGCTTGCGCTACCAATACCGGGGCGAAACACAAACGGCAGATCAGCCACCAAGCATAGTAAGCCCCACCGGTGTAGAAATCTGCTGACGCCATCAATCCGTGGCTGAGCCGATCCCGTAATTTCAATCCGTGGTCATCGGTGAACAACACCTTCATCTCCTTGACCACATCTTGCGACCCCAGTATTTCTCCCAATTCGCTCCGGCTGAGGATGCTACCCATCATCATCACATCCTGGACATGCATCTTGTCCATGGATGAGGTTTCGACTCCTCTGGAGGACAGAAGACACCGGAGCCCGTTCTCGAATTGAGGCACCAACTCGGATAGTGCTTGAACCATATCACCCCTGAGACCGGACAGCAGACCTCTGACGAATGGTTCCTCGTGCCCCAGCGGGACTAGTGGACTATTGTGGACAATTGTCTGCACATCGCGGAATTTGGCGACATGCTCCATAGCCATCTGCTCCATCGCAGGCTGTATAACCGCTTGCCCCCTTACTTGCAGTTCGAATTCCACGGTCCGCACCGTGTGCTCCCATAACGCCGCTTCATCATCATCGGACCCTCCCAAGCTTAAGGGTGTGTTATGAGCGATCGTTCTCCCGTCGTGGTCAACGGTTACTCCCGATGCCAAGCGTAGCCATACAAATTCTTCCAATCCTTCTGCTGTGGTCCGTTGGGCTTCATCAAAATCAATCGGTCGAATCATGGTGAATAATCGAAGCAACGCTTCCTGGAAGCTGACACCCGAAACGGCGGCTCTCGCTGCTTCTACCTGTTCGGTGACGTCAATAGGGTCAGTTTCCAATATCTCCATCGAATCCGAAGCTTGCTGTTGTGCTGCCCGCAACAGGCCATAAACCTCCTCGGCCTTTTCCCGCATCTCGGGTATCTCACGGTAGGCTAAGTGCGCCTTCTGAAACCAATGCGCGGCTATCAAGCCCTCGCCTGCTTCCATGTACGGGATACCTTCGAGTTCAAAACTCTCGGCAATGCGAGCTTTTGCTCGTTGCTCGCCTTCGGAATCATTTAGCCTGCGACAGCAGACAACAAGGTTATCTAGATGCCGACGTGCCTGATCGAATCTGTGCGAACCCAAGGCAAATGCGGCGGCTTTGTCTGACACATCTCGCATAGATTCCGCGTCGCCGGCCCGGAACTCCAACAGAAGCGACACTAACTTGACAGTCAAAAACATTGGGTCCTGCCCGTCGAGCTTGAGCACAATCTCTTCCATCTCGGTGATGATGGCGTCGCGCAGATCGTTCTGTCTCAGCATTGCCGCAAGCCTCAGGGCACGTTCGTACCTCTCAGCGCAGGGTACCCAATGGTCTGGATCGAAGAGATTCCTGGCGCTCTCTAAGTATGCTGGAATTGCATCCCGAGCCGCTGTGTGGGTTCTGTTTGCCTCCCAGACCACATCCAGCAATCGCGCCCGCAGTTCGGGGTCTTGGACATGTGGTGCAAATTGGTGGATCACACTTGCAGGCTCGCCGCTTAGGTCAGCCGGTATCATCGTCCTACCGTCCCCCAATTGAGCCATCGGCTTAAAAGGCTCCGATTTATCCTCCGGGTGGAGCATCATGTCGGTGATTTCGTTGAAGAGTGACCACGCATTTGCGTGGATATCCTCGCCGTTGTCTCGGCACTCTTGGGCGAGCTCACGGAACACTAACCCATAGTAGTGGCATTCGGGCTTGTTGCTGCTCTCGAGGGCGTCGTCGATTGGTAACCCGGATAGCGCGCCTGCTGCATTCAATAATCTATCAGTCATGCTGTCTCCCATTCAGTCGTCTTTTGGACTCGGCCGGCTGACCTACCACATCCGGACAACGGTCAATTTACCGTTGCTGTTGAATGTTTTCCGGGGTATGGCGTTCAGTCGCTCTAAATCCGTGCCGGAGTCGGCCCGGACCCACCCTGTCAGGGGCAATTTTCGATCCAATTTCTGACTAATTTTTCTACCCGTTCATTTTTGAGTACAACGACCGCACATGGGTAGGGCGGGTGGGGCGGGCTCCCAAACGCGACCGGAAGCGCTAGCCTGATTGCAGAAGCACAACGAAGGGGCCAACGGCTGAGATTAACAGTCCACACCGAAGGCCCCGATGCGCGCCGCATCCACTACTCAACATGGAGGCTGATTATGTCACGGCACAAAAGAGCGGGTCGTCGCACCCGGAGGGCTCACCGCCCGTTATCGCACCACCATCGTACACGACGACGACGGAGCACTGCAATATCTGCTGAAACCTCCGTGCGGTTTGCTTTGCCAAAGCGAGCCTGGGAGTGGTGTCGCCATCGATGGTTTGGCTTGTCAGGGTGGGCGGCTGCCGTGGGAGACCGTCTTCCTGAAGCCGTTGAATGGTCTACGTTTTTGATGGATGCCCGTGCGCTGATTGACCCCCTTCTCGCTCTGATTTTGTAATTCGGGCAGGAGGCGTCACCATGAACGAGTTTTCCTTCAATCAAATCTACACCTTGACCTGCCCCTCACCCTATTGTTCTGACCCGAAGCAAATCATCCGATACGGTAAGCGTGGCGGCGTGCAGCGTTATCAATGTAAAACCTGCAAACGACGGTTCTCGCTCACCGGCAAAGCGAAGCACAAGCAGGTACCAGCATGGCAGGTCGGCGCGGCTGTGGACATGTACTATTCTGGCATGTCTTACAAGCAGATCGCCGAAAATATGGAGAAAGTCCTCGACATTCCAGAGCCTTCAAAGGCTGCCGTGTACGCATGGGTGAACGATTACAGCAACCTCGCGAAGATGTTCATGTGGGGTCAGGTTGGCGAGGATGGAACCCGTGAGACCGCCACCGACAAGCCGATCAAAGCGAAGGTCGGCAAGCATTGGGTGGCCGACGAAATGGTCATTCGTGTTGGCGGAAAGAGGATGTGGAACTGGAATGTCATGGATGTGGATACTCGCTACGTGTTGGCATCCCGAATTTCCCGTGGTCGTGGCACCAACCAAGCCCGCGCTGTGATCAGGAAGGCACTGCGCCACGCCGAGGAGCCACCGGAAAGCATCACCACCGATGGACTGCCTTCCTATCAAGAGGCCATAAAGTCCGTGCTCCCCAAAACCAAGCATATCGTGTCGGACGGCATCTACGAACTCATCAACAACAACTTGAGCGAACGGCTGCAAGGCTCTTTCCGACAGCGAACGAAGACGCTCCGTGGATTGCAGACCAGACGAACCGCGCAGGACTACCTGGATGGTTGGGTCATCGACTACAACTTTTTCAAGGACCATCATAGCCTCGGCGGAAAGACGCCGGCGCAGGTCGCGGGTGTGGCTGATCAGGTTCCGTGGGATGAATGGGAAGATGTCGTGCGGATGGGTGGAGAGGTTGCTGAGTATCAGGTAATCAACGAGGCAATTTCCCGGAGCAAGTCAAAACCCGAATCCTTAGCACCTAAGGTCACGCTCGGAGAGACGCTGGGTATCACTCCGTCGCCAGCCGAAAAGAAACTCGCGATGGTGAGGCAGGTTGTAGAGGAATTCCAACGCAACCAAGTGCCTCCGCCTCGTCGAACTGGTACGATGCATGCTTACGTTGGATCAAAGGCGCCCGGTTCAGGACCATCACCAAAGAGAGGCGGACGCGGCGGACCAAGATGGTGAGTCGAGGATGAATCAGATATTAAAAGTAATGGCTCAGTGATCACTTGTGCGCCTATTGTGCAACCACAAATCCTATGTCATGAGTGAGAGTAACCAATTTTCACAAGCTCAAGAGCATGGTAGGATATCGGTGGTGATGGTGGACCAGGTGGGATTCGAACCCACGACCTACGGCCTATCAAGACGTTGCTCTCCCTCTGAGCTACTGGCCCGCCATCACCACAAGATAAGCATTCAGCAGTCGAGGCCGTCAAGGCCGCATGATGGGGTAATCGACCCCTAAGATCCAAATAAAGAGCACGGCGGGCACCAATCTTCAAATTGGTGCCCGCTTTCTATTCTGCCTGACACCCCCTACCCCAATCCTGCCAACGGGTCAATCACCGCGAGTTGCAGAACCATTGCACCGAGACAGGAAGTTGACGCCGCCGGCTTCGGACGCTACCCTGTATTTGCTACTGCCGAGGGTTCTAGGGAATCAGCCCTGCCCGATCTTGAGGTGTCCGCTTGGGATGGCCTTCGCGCCTCCCTTGCGAACCTTACATCGGGACCCGGCGGCAGTAGCATGACGCCATCCTACTGGCCGCAAGGGGGGTTCCTGATGGTAGCGCTTCGCCGGCTCACGTTTGCCGACGCCCGTGCCAAACGTGGGCATTATTGGGGCGTGCTGATCGCTCTCATGTTCATCAACGCAGTCGTGTATTTCGCGTTGCTCATGAACGCCGTTGCGAACAGTACGAATGCACCACTGCCCCTGTTACTCGCCGTTCCCATAATTTCCCTCTACCCATGGTTTACGGTATGCACAGCACGTCTCAGGGACATGGGCCGCTCCAGTTGGTGGTCGGTAGGAACGCTAATCCCATTTATTGGTTGGGGAGTTACGCTCTGGCTCGGCTTTGCTGGTAGCGAGCAAAAAGGGGGAGAGCAAACATGAAGAGAGTAGCGTTCTGCTTGGTGGAGGATGACCGGGGTCGGATATTGATGGTGCAACGCGGCTACGGCAAACAGAAGGGGAAATGGTCCCTACCCGGTGGGTTCGTGGACCGGGGTGAGAGTCGTCGTCGGGCCGCTTACCGTGAGACGAAAGAGGAAACCGGAATCATCGTCAAAATCACGCACCGGTTGTTCACGAGTCGCGGCGGCGCATCCGCCGTATTCGCCGGCAAACAAGTTGCAGGGCGATTGAAGCATCAACGGCGCGAGAGCCTAGCAGCCTGTCTGAGAAACAGGGCCAGCGAGGTGGAGAGCGTATGATGGGGGCAGTCCAGTCGTTGGGAGCCGGTGATGAGCAAGACCTATCTGCCTTACGATCCTGACCAGCAGTTGCTGATGCCGGCGGCGCTGCAGGAGTGGTTGCCCGAGGGTCACCTGGCCTATTTCATCTCAGACGTGGTGGACCAGTTGGACCTGTCGGAGATCACGGCCCGCTACGAGCAGGAGCGGCGCGGTGGCCCGCCCTACAATCCCAAGATGATGGTGAAGGTGCTGCTGTACGCCTATTGCGTCGGGGTGCCGTCATCGCGGCGCATCGCCACCAGACTGCATGAAGGCATCGCCTTCCGGGTGCTGGCGGCCAACAACACGCCGGACTTTCGCACCATCTCGGACTTCCGCAAGGACCACCTGGCGGCGCTGTCGGGATTGTTCCTGCAGGTGTTGTTGCTGTGCCAGCGGGCGGGACTGGTGAAGTTGGGCCACGTGGCGCTGGACGGCACCAAGGTCCGGGCCAACGCATCGAAGCACAAGGCGATGAGTTACCAGCGTATGCAAGAGAAGGAAGCGCAGTTGCAGGGTGAGGTGGATGAGTTGCTGCGCCGCGCCCAGGAGGTGGATGAGGAGGAGGATCGCCGGTATGGCAGGGACAAGCGCGGTGATGAGTTGCCGGAGGAGTTGTCCTTTCGGGAGGGTCGGTTGGAGAAGATCCGGGAGGCCATGGCGGCGCTGGAAGCCGAGGCCATGGCCGAGGCGGAGCGCGCCGCAGAGGAGGGCAAGGATCATCCTGGGGTGCCCGATGACCAGGCCCAGCGCAACTTCACTGACCCGGAGTCCCGCATCATGCCCGGTCCTGGGGGACGGGACTTCCTGCAGGCTTACAACTGTCAGGCGGTGGTGGACCATGAGCATCAGGTGATCATTGCGGCCCGAGCCACCACTCAGGCCTCGGACAAGCAGCAGGCGGTGGTGATGATCGAGGAGACCATCGCCAATGTGGGAGTGGCGCCCCGGGAGGTGTCCGCCGACGCCGGTTACTACTCGGCAAAGGCCGTTGCCGATTTACACGCCCTGGGCACCGACCCGTTCGTCGCGCCGGAGAAGACCCGCCACGGGTACAAACCACCGCCCGCACCCAAAGGACGCATCCCCAAAGCTCTCTCTCCCAGGGACCGGATGCGCCGCAAGTTGCAGACCAAACGGGGTCGCAAGAGATACGCGCTACGCATGCAGACGGTGGAGCCGGTGTTCGGCCAGATCAAGCAGGGCCGAGGCTTCCGGCAGTTCCTGCTGCGGGGATTGGACAAGGTTGCGGGCGAGTGGTCGCTGATCTGCACCGGCCACAACCTGCTCAAGCTCTTCCGCCACTCTCGTCTGTCGGTCAGTCCACCGTCACCCATCCCCCAACCGGCGTGAACCCTCGCCAAAACACGGTCCCATCAACAACAAAACCTAATCTTCAGACAGACTGCTAGATGCGCGCTGGCGCGACCCCAACAAGATCGAAGATTTTGAGTTGGCGTTCGGTGGCGACCACAAAGCTCTGGCTATGTGGCGGGACATCAAAGCCGGTCGCGCGCAGGCAGAAGAAACCTACTAGCTTGCTTACGCTAAACTAACCCTTCATACGCGGAGCACGGGTACCACCCAAGGCTAAACGAGGCCCCTTGTGCTCCCGTATAGACGCAAACGCGCGGCGGGTGTAACCTGAACTATGCGAGTCGGTCGTCAACGGCAAACTCGCCAGCGACGTCTTTCCCGCCGGGTGAACGTCTGGATACTGAGCGGTTACGCAGGCATCGCCCTCGCAGCGTCGGGTCTCAAAGCCTGGCAAACCATCAGTAGTCCAAACCTGGTCGGTTGGCTGGCGAAAACCAACATCATTGTTTGGGACACGATTACGCTGGCTGCTACACTTGGCGCGCTGGCTTTGGGAGTGAGGGAAATGGTACTTGCCTACTTCATCAGGAAGGAATACGAAGAGGATATGGACGTCATGCGGAGGGGATACGAAGAAGATCTGGATGCCTTGCTCCGGACTCAGAAAGAGCAGGCCGAAACAGTGCAGCAGCAGGCCGAAATGGCCCGGCAGCAAGCCGAAATGGCTCGGCAACAAGCCGAAACGGTTAAAGAGTTGACCGACGCGGTGCAGCAACTATTGGAGCAGAATCGCCTGTTGCTGGAACGTTTGGACCGCCAGAGCAACGGCCACAATCCTGAATCACCCGACTAACCATAGGAGCGAAATGGACCTGCAAGGATTGAAACTCGCCATCGTAGGCGCTACCGGCGCGGTTGGACAGGAAACCCTCCGTCTCATTGAGGCCCGGTATCCTGAGCATAAGAATCTGAAGCTTCTGGCCTCCAAGCGTTCCGCCGGCCGGCAGATGGAGGTGAACGGGAAGACCTTCACCGTGGCCGAGACCACCGATGACAGTTTCGATGATGCCGACCTGGTGTTTATCTCGGCGCGTACCGAGGACTCCCGCCGGTTCGGACCGGTGGCAGCGGCCGCGGGCGCCATGGTCATCGACGACTCCAGCGCTTTTCGCATGGACCCGGCGGTACCTTTGGTGGTGCCGGAGGTTAACGCCGACGATCTTGATTGGCACGACGGCATTGTATCCATTCCTAACTGCTCCACTACGCCACTGGTCATGGCGGTACATCCCTTGCGCCAGGCAAGCGCGATTCGCCGCATCGTAGCGGATACTTATCAATCGGTCTCCGGAGCAGGCGGCGCGGCCATGAACGAATTGCGCGACCAGACCCTCACCGTGACGCACGGAGGGCCGGCTGAACCGGAGGCGCAACCCCAGCAGATCGCTTTCAATGTCATTCCGCAAATCGACAATTTCACCGAGTCCGGCTACACCCGTGAAGAGGAGAAGATGATCAACGAGAGCCGCAAGATACTGCATGAGCCGTCTCTGGCGGTGTCTGCCACTTGCGTGCGGGTGCCGGTGTTCGTTTCGCACTGCGTGGCGGCCCACCTGGAGTTTGAGCGGCCGGTGTCCCCGGGCGAAGCCAGGGAGTTGCTGAGCCAGATGCCCGGCATCACGATACTTGATGACCCGGCAAAAAGTATGTATCCAATGCCCGTGGACACGGCGGGGCAGGACGACGTTTTTGTTGGTCGTATCCGTCAGGACGCTTCTCACTTGAACGGTCTGGCCATGTGGATCGTCACCGACAACCTCGTGAAAGGCGCTGCGCTCAACGCTCTGCAAATCGCCGAGCACGCCGTCCAGCGAGACGCAGTTCATGGCCGCCGCGCCTGATGCGAGTCCAGTAAATTTACTAATTCTGACAATCTATCGCCGATTGTGGCACGAATGTGTATAATGCTTGGAATACACTTCACATAGGAGTTCGTAACGGGCTGAATTTGCCGGATAATTCGGCGCGGCGCCGGCGAGGAGGGACGGATCATGCCTACTGAGATTGGCCGATTGATCACAGCCATGGTGACACCGTTTGACGCCGATGGACAGGTTGACTACGAGCAGGCTAAGCGCCTTGCCGTCGCTCTGCTGGATTCGGGATCAGACGGACTGGTGGTGACGGGCACCACCGGAGAAGGCCCCGCCCTATCTATGGAGGAAAAGGCCCGCCTTTACGGAGAAGTCAAGGATGCCATCGGCTCGCGCGGCGCGGTGATTGCCGGAACCAGCGACAACAACACGGCTGCGTCCATCGAGTTGAGTCGAGAGGCCGAACAGGTCGGAGCCGACGCGCTGCTGCTCACCGTCCCCGCTTACAACAAACCGCCACAAGAGGGCCTCTATCAGCACTTTAAGGCTCTGGCGGAATGCACCAACCTGCCGGGGATGCTGTACAACGTTCCCAGTCGCACCAGCCTCAATATGACCAACGATACCACGGTGCGGCTGGCGGAGATCGAAAATATCATTGGCATCAAGGAAGCCAGCAGCGATCCGGTGCAGATTGCCAAGGTCATCCGTGATACGCCGGATGACTTCCGGGTTTGGTCGGGCAACGATGACGAAACCTTCAGCATCATGACCATGGGCGGATTCGGAGTCGTAAGCGTAGCGGCGCACCTGGTGGGCAATCAGATCAAGCAAATGATCGGGTTGACCCTGGAAGGCGACGTGGAAGCTGCCGGCGCCGAACATTTGAGATTGCTGGACATGTTCAAGGGGCTGTTCATCGTTTCCAACCCGATACCGGTCAAATACGGTCTCAACCGTTCGGGATTCGATGTGGGCGATCCCAGGTTGCCTTTGGTGCCGCCTGATGAACGTACCGCGGCCCAGCTTGATGAACTGCTCCGGCGCTATGACATTGACATAGCGGCGCCGGCGGACTGAGGTTCCGCCGGTGTTGCCAATCTTCAGCATCGGAGTTCCGGCTCGCCCAACCGGCGAGAGTCCCCATAATTCTCCTCTTGCACCGGTAGTTCCGAATAGCGTTTAGCAGATTTCGCATCTTCCCGGCATTACCAGGAGCAACAACATGTCGCTCAAAACCGTAATATTTGTGGACGGTCAGAACTTCCGGCATAATCTCCGGGACTTTCACTTTCGTTCCGACCCTCCACATCCCAACAATCCTGAATATCGACTCGACGAAAAGCACTTCCGTTGGCAGGAGTTCTTTCAGGACGCGCTGGCGAAGTTCGATGATGTAACCGGTTGGGATCACCAACTGATTCGGGTTTATTGGTACTACGCTGAAAACATCACTCCCTGGACGCCAAACCTTTGGCGGGCCCAACGCATCGTTGACGAACACGGCGGACGCATCCCTGAGCTAACGCCGGAGTTGGTGATTTCCAAAGCACAGGATTGGTACGAGCACGAGTTTCGTCGGTTCCACCAGCTCCGCAAATCCGTTTTTGAGGAAATCCAGCAAAGCACCAACTTCCTTGAATTCAAGTACGTCGGCCAGTACGTGGTGCAACCCTTCCGTCCCTACCGTCTGGACTACGATTATGACGGCAATATCACCTTCCAGGGAACTCAGGTGGGTGAGAAGGGCGTTGACATCGGAATCGCGGTGGACATGATCTCCAAGATGGACAGCTTCGATGTTGCCGTGCTGGTCTCCGGAGACAGCGACTTTTTCCCGGTGGTGCGATACCTGAAGGATAACCTCAAGTACGTGTACCATTTCTCGGTAGGGCGCGGCGTCGGTCACGACACGCAGTTCTTCTCGTCGGCCCTGCGGGGCGTTGTGGACTGTTTCCAGGGATTTGACGAACTCGAGCTGCTCAGCAACTACGTCAACGAGCACGCGGGCATCCCGCCGGCCATCATGGACACTATCAATCTGCGGACGGCAGAGTTGGAGCGAATGCTGGACGACGAGCCTATGCACTACCGGCGCGAGCCGGAAACGGTCTTGCGCTGATTATCGCGCCGGTTCCTGCTCCGTCATTGATCGCCCTTCAGGATGCGTTGTTGCGTCGAGCCTGGGGCGCAGGGCGTCAGCGTAAACGCCCCGATATGACTCGGGCAACAGGGCCGCGATTCGTTCCATGATCATATCGGTAACGGAGTTCAGCAGCGGCTTGGTGATGGGGCCGTCAATTTGAGGCGGTGTGAATGGCGTCCCGATGTTGACCTGCCAACTCGCCAGCGGCACGGGCATACGCCACGCGGGGAACTTCTCGGAGCCGGAAATACCCACCGGAAGGATCGGCGCCTGAGTCTTCAAGGCGAGCCATGCCAGTCCCGTGCGGGCGCGTCGTAGTTGTCTGGTCTCGCTGATGCCACCCTCGGGAAACATCAGGATAGCCTGGTCTTTTTGCAAAGCCTCCAGCGCATAGCGGAGGGCTTCGCCGCCGCCTCGCTGTCGGTCCAGCGGCACCGCTCCAACGGCGTCGCAGTAAAACCGTCCGACGGGATTATTCCACAGTTCCTTTTTCGCCAGGAACACAATAGGCCTGGGCAGCGCTACCACCAATGTGCCAGCATCGTTGTAGGACAGGTGATTGCTGGCCACCAGAAGCGGGCCAAAGGGAGGCATCGCTTCTTGCCCCGTGATGGTCAACCGTCCGGTCAGTGACCAGATGATTTGCCCGAAACGACGACTGGGCTGATACAACCAGGCCAACGTTCTTCCTCCCTATCGCTGATGGTCAGAGGTGGATCCCGGAAGCCGCGCGAATTTGGGACGCGACGGCGGCCACTGATTCTGAAAAATCCAGGCGTTCGGTGTCGATGACTATCGCGCCGTCCGGCACCTTCAATGGCGAATCGTCTCGCTGGCTGTCCAGTCGGTCGCGGCGATTCGTGTCGGCCAGGGCCTGCTGATAGTCGATGACGTCGCCGGCTTCCTGTTGCTGCCGCAAGCGCCGCCGAGTGCGTTCTTCCGGAGAAGCGTCCAGGTATAGCTTCACGTCCGCGTCGGGCAGCACCACCGAGCCGATGTCTCGCCCCACCATCACGATGCCTCCGCCCTCGGCGATTGCTCGCTGCTGATTGACCAGCGCGCGCCGTGCCTCGGACCCGGCCGCTACAGCCGAGACGTTACGGTCGATTTCCTCGGATGTCAAATCATCCACGCTCAATGAATGCCCGTTCACCAGGATGACCGCCGCTTGTCCGTTGTCCGCCAGGGACATGCTGCAATTATCAGCCAATCGTCCCATGGATTCCGCATGATCTACCGGTTTTCCACAGCGCAACGCCAGCCAAGTCAGCGCGCGGTACATGATGCCGGTGTCGAGAAAGCGCAGCCCCAGTTGTTTTGCGGCAACCTTGCCCACGGAAGTTTTGCCCGAGGCAACCGGCCCGTCAATAGCGACTACCGGGGCGAAGCTCAGGCTGGTATGAAGGCCGTCATCCATAGCGCGGATTATAGCATCCGCATTTCTGCCCGCTTGCGATAACCGGGGCTATCACGGACAATTCGCCCATGTTTGACTGGATAGTCGAATCGCCGTGGCGCATGCTCGGTTTGGCGGGTTGGTGTTTCTTGATGGGATGGGGTTTCCGCGTGGGCCTGCTGCGGATGGGCCTGTCGCTGGGCGTGGTCGGGCTACTGGTTGTTCTGGCGTGGGTATTCCGGGACGCGAAGTCGGCAGCCCTGCTTTATGGCCCGCTGGCTTTTATCGGGATGATTTGCGTGATCAGCATCGGCTACTTCGGCAGACACCTGGAGCAGAGAATAGGATATGACTCTAAAACGGTTCGTATCAATCACGCCGGGGGGCTGGCCCTTGGCTTGCTGATCGGCGCGCTGGTCTGGATTATATTCCTCTAGCATCCCCACGAACGTTCCCGATGCCTTTGGCCTGCCAAAAGTGCGATTTGCCAGTATAATGGTCTCAGATTCGTTCATTTTCACAACATCTCTTGGCAAGACACGGCAGCGAACGCGAAACCTGCGTTGAGGTTGGCAGATGGCAAGCCGGGGACGAACCAATCGAGGAAAGAACACCGCCAGGGGGAAAGGGACTGGGCGACAGCCCAGGGGCGGGGGCCGGCAATCCGGCTCAACGCGCAGAAACGGCAGCCAGGCGGTTGAAGCTGCTCCTGAGGAAGGTAAACGACGGCGGGGAAGCGCCGCGATCCCAGGCCGTCTCACCGCTCCCGTCCTGGTGCTGAACCTCAACTACGTTCCGGTGAACGTGTGCACCGTGCGCCGGGCGATAGTGCTGGTTGCCAAGGGCAAGGCTGAATTGCTGGAACCCCGTTCCGGTGAATCAATGGTTCGCACGTTCAACGCTTCGCTGGACGCGCCTTCCATCATTCGCCTGGTGTATCTGGTAAAGCGTCCCTTCGCTCCTCGCAGGTTATCGAAGAAGGAAGTCTTCCTGCGCGACCATTATACGTGCCAGTACTGCGGGAAGCGTTCCCAGCACCTGACGCTGGACCACGTTGTTCCCCGGCGCCAGCAGGGTCCGCATACCTGGGACAACGTGGTGGCCGCCTGCGGACGGTGCAACCTGGACAAGGCCGGCCGGACGCCGGAGGAGGCCAACATGAAACTCCGCCGGCTCCCCACTGCCCCACAACCGAACCCCTACCGGATACTGGAAAACCGTACCATTCTGGAAGAGTGGCGGCAGTACATTCCGTGGCAGGCAAACGGGCGACGGCGTGGGGAAGAACCGGCGGCCCTGGCGGTTGCGGATTAGCACGCCATGACTACCGTTGATTTGCACGGCAAGACGTGGACGGAGGCGCTGTCCGACTTCATAGATGCGTACAACCAGTTAGCCAGATCAGGCGGAGCGTCGGCGCCCACGCTGGACGTCGTGCATGGGTATGGGTCTTCCGGCGTGGGCGGCGTTCTGCGCAAAAGGTTCCGGGCGTTTCTGTCCAAGTATCCCCACTGCCTGCAGTACAAGCATGGTGAAGAAGTTGACGGAAACGCTGGGCACACCCTGGTGCTGCCCATGACGCGACTACCGGATACCGGGGGCCTGTTGGCCGAACAGGTCTGGGAATACTGCGAGAGTTCTCGCACCGTTACCAAGATAACCGGCCGGTTTCGCCGGTACGGCGATCCCCAGGTACAGCAAGCCGTCCGAACCCTGCAAAAGCAGGGGCGGCTGCGCCTGGTGAGCAAAGGGCGATTTAAAGAGTACCTGGCCGTGTGACCGGGCCCATGCGCTAAACCGCCGGCATACCCAGCATCATTGACTCAAGAGCCAGCCGCGGATTGGCGTTGGCGTCCAGCGCTATCAGCGTGGTCTGGATTCGCTTCAGGAATTCCACTATGTCGGATGAGGCGACTCGCGGCGCTATGGCTTCGAGTTCGTTACGCCGGTCGGCGTTTTGGACGTGGATGGTTACGCCCTCTTTGACCAGCAAGAGGTCTCGCCACCACCCTTGCCACAGGTATAGCGCCTGCCTCACTGATTCCCGGTCTCGGGAGAAGCCATTGGCCAACGTATTGGCATAGGAAAAGCGTTGATCCAATGGAGTTGATGCGGGGTCAGCGATTCGGTCCAGTTCGGCGGACCGGGTTTCCAGGACCTCGGGGTCTCTCAACGCAGTGATGGCCCAACCGGGGCAACCGCGCGCCAGCCGCGCCAGCCAGCCGGCTTGTTCCGGCTCCGCGCCCCGGTGCGACACCAGATATTCCGCCAGCACCTCTCCGGGCATGGGCTTCAAAGCCAGGAGACGGCAGCGCGACCGTATGGTAGGCAGGATGGCCTGTTCCTCCGTCGTCAGGAGCAGGAGCAGGGCCCTTTCCGGGGGTTCTTCCAGCGTTTTTAGCAAGGCGTTGGCCGATTCGCCCTGTCCCGCCGACAGTGTTTCGGCTCCGTCAAGGATGATGACTTTCCAGCCGCCTTCCACCGGCGTAACCGATAGAAAATTCTCTGCCTCTCGGATTTGCTCGATGCTGATCCGAGTTTGCACCCGTGCATCCCCGCCGACAGCCACCACGTTCAGATCGGCGTACACTCCCCGGTGGATGCGGGAACAGGGTTCGCATTGCCAGCAGGGGCCGGCTTCACCATCATGCAGGGGCGAAGAATCATTCGCCCCTACGCAGTTGACAGCCGCCGCCAAGTCCAGGGCCAGGGTCATCTTGCCCACGTGGGGAGGGCCAGCCAGCAGGTAGGCATGCCCGATACGCCCCGACCGCAGGCTCCCGGACAACTGCCGCAGCAGGTGGTCTTGACCTACGGTTCGCCACACCTTTTCTACAGATCGCAGAGCATCATGTCGGCATAGGACTCGCGACGCCGGATCAACCTGCTTTCGCCATCCCGCGCCAGGACTATCGGCGGCCGGGGGTTCAGGTTGTAGTTGCTGGCCATGGACGGGCAGTAGGCTCCGGCAGCAGGTATGGCGATTACGTCGCCGGCGGCGGGAGCGGGCAGCAGGATGTCGGATGCCAGCACGTCGCCGGACTCGCAGTATTTTCCGGCAATGGTCACCGTCGTGTCCGGTTCAGCGCCGGGGCGATTGGCCGACAGGACTTCGTAGGATGCCTGATAGAGCGCCGGCCGTATGTTGTCTCCCATTCCGCCGTCCACGCTGACGTAGGTACGGATGCCCGGGATGTCCTTGATCGCGCCGATACGATACAGCGCTACCCCGGCAGGGCCGATGATGGAACGGCCCGGCTCTATGACCAGGCTGGGATGATCCAAGCCCATTTCGGCGCAGGTGGCTTTGAGCGTGTCCACGATGGCATCGGCATAGTCCGACGCAGCGGGCGGATTGTCCTTCCGGGTGTAGGCGATGGCGAAGCCACCGCCGGGACTGAATTCCTGCAAGTTCAGCCCCTGCTCTCGCAATCCGGCGGCGAACCGCAGCACCAGGTCGGTGGCGGCCTGGTACGGCTCCAGTTCAAAGATGGGCGAACCCAGGTGAAAATGCAGCCCAAGCAGGTTGAGGTGGGGAGCCGCAATAGCTTGCAGGATGGCCCGCTCGGCGTCCCCGGTCTGAATGGAGAAACCGAATTTGGAATCGATTATCCCGGTGGTGGTGTAGGCATGGGTGTGCGGGTCGATACCCGGCGACACCCGCACCAGGATGTCCTGCGACTTGCCGGCGTCGGCACAGATCCGCTCCAGCAGGTCCAGTTCGTGAAAGCTGTCCACCACTACGCGGCCGATTCCTGCGGCGACGGCCTCTTCCAGTTCGTCAGGCGTCTTGTTGTTGCCGTGGAAATACACTTTGTCCAGCGGCACATCGCCGGCCTGCGCCACGGCAAGTTCACCGCCGGATACCACGTCCAAACCCAGGCCCTCCTCGGCGAAGATGCGCGCCAACGCCGGGTTGATGTACGCTTTCGAGGCGTACACGGCCTGGGAGTTCGGGTACCGCTGGCCGAATGCCTGCACGAACTGCTGGCAACGTGAACGGAGGGTAGCCTCGTCCAGAACGTAAAGCGGCGTCCCGTACTGCTCTACTAGATCTACGGCATCGCAACCGCCGATGGTGAGGTGGCCGGAAGCGTTGGTATCGGTGGTATCGGGAAAGACGTGAGTGAGGTACGGGGGCAGCATGTAATCAGGCTCCGGTGCGGATAGTTTTTGCAACGGAGCCCAATTTAGCACACCGTCAACGGGGATGATATACCTCTGATCACGGCGTAATGTTGCCGTCGCCGGCGTTGGGAGCAATCGGCGGATCACTCCGTCCGCCGCGTGACATCGCCACGATACCTACCGCCAGCGCCGCAATCGCCAACAGTATGGCCACCACTGCCGCAATCAGCGCGTAGAGAGCGTAGTTGTTTGAATCGGCGGAGCGGCCGCGGGGGCCCTCTTCTCCTATGGGCCCTTCCGGACCCGGTTCACCCTGGGCGCCGGCCTCGCCCGCCGGTCCGGGAGGACCAGGAGGGCCGGCAGCGCCTTGCGGCCCCGGAGGGCCGGCCGGCCCCGGTTCGCCCTGCGGTCCTGCCGGTCCCGGAACTGATACTGCCGGCGTCGTCGGCATCGGCGTGGCCGTGGGAGTGGGAGGTGGCGTGGCAGTCGGAGCTTCCTGCGATACGCTACCGGCCCGCAGTTCCAGGTCGGCCCTGAGCAGCCCACTACGCCATAATTCTTCCCCGGGGACACGCGCTCCGCCCACTACGAAATAAATGAGATTGCCGGCCGGTGGCTTGCGAATCTGAAAAGGCTTGAACTTACCGTCATCCTCAACTACGCCCCGGCCCAACTCGGTATTTCCCTGCACTGCGATTACTGTCGTGCCGGGCGGCGCAAGCTGTCCGTCCACCCACGCCGTGCCACCCAGGAAGGCCGGAGGGCCACTGGGCGCCTGCGCAGACACGTTCGGCAGAGAAAGGGCCGTCAACAATGCCAGCGACACGGCGACAGCGATACCAAGGAACCAATGCGGCAGGCTCATACTCATTTGATACTCCGGGAAGTTGGGCGTTGTCGGTGGCAAATGAAAATACCGCGTTATTCGACTTCTCGGTAGGCGATCCCCGTTACGAACTTGCCGTCGGCCTCGGTGTCTTCAATGTCAAGATTGTCCGAATACTCGAGAAAGTCGGCCACATCGTCATAATCGTCGGCCGCTCTTTCCGCCGCCCGCTCGCTATTGAACAGCAGGGCGATTTCAACTTTCGCCTCTTCGTCTTCCGGTTCGTAATCGGCAATCACGTAGCCGTAGGCCTGGCAGCCGTTTACTTGGCACGAGCGTGACCCGGCGACATACACCGCATAGCCTCGACCGAGTCGGTCCAGGACTTGTTTCATTGCGTTGTCCCGGTCGGCTTGTTCCAGGGAGCCGGCGCTGTTGTAAAGGTTCTTGAGGGCCCCTTCCACAGCCCGTTCGGATTCCGACATCAACAGGTAGTCATTTAGCGGAGCGGCGATGCCGCCGTTCGACATATTCGACCAGATTTCATAGCCCCGGTAAGCGTCTTTCTCTGCGCCGCCGTCTTCCCATTCTTCTCTGATGTCAGCAAGGTTGAAGTCGCCTTTCAGGACAGTTATGGACCCCCTGTCCCCATCGTCGGAGATGACAATCTCAGATACCTCACCGGGCAAGATTCCAACCTCATCCAGGTCAACGACGTCATCGATTTCCAGATCCTCGGCAAGGTCATCCTCTTCCAAAATCTTTTGGACGTCCAGATGGACTACCGTGATGGCGTCATCGGGTGTGAGGTCCAGAACCGAGGCGGGTTGCGGGTTGCCGCCGCCGATGATGCCTACAGCAGACAGGACAATCAACGCGATAACGGCCACCAGCGCTACACCACCGACTGCCCCGCCCGTGATGAGCCATTTGATTGGGATGCTTTTCATTATCCCAACCATAGCCGTAGCATAGCCAATGGCAGCAGGTCCGGCGATGGTAAACCAACGACGTCCCGTAGCCGCGGCGGCATTGAAGCGGGGACGCAGCGCATCAGCGGTAGAGGAAACGGATTGAGTGACTTGGGAGACGGCTGCGCCCGGGTCGGGTCCGGGACCAGCCGCGCCAGCGTCAATGCTGATGTTGGTAGCGACGGAACCGTTGGGGTCAAAATCGACATGCATCCCAGCTTCCGGGAATTCGGATGCCTGCCATTGGGCGCCGACGAATGAGTATTGATTGCCATCGTCGCCTGCAATCGCGCCTGAGTTGGTTTGAAATGAGAAATCTTGAATTCGGCCTTTCACCATGTTCACCTGTGATACTGACGTCGGATTGAGAATTATCTGGCGCGCGAACACCGGGGCGCCGGTTATCGGTTGCGCACTACCAACGTCCCTACCATGCGGTCGTGAATGGCGCGGGATTGGTCGTCCGCCAGCATCATTACAAAGCTGACTATGACCAAGGGGATCCAACTGGTGAGAAACTTGCAACAGCCGCGTCCGAACATCAGCCCCCAACTGGCGGTACTGCCGTCAAGACGGACCACGCGCAATCCCAGCATCTGCTTCGCTGGAGTTTGCCCCTGAGCCATCACAATCACCAGCCAGATGAGGTAGCCGATACCGAGAGTGAGGACTGAAAGTATGACCTCGAGGAACCAGGCTGCGATGCGATACCAGGATGAAGCCACTTCCATTTGCAGGATTGTTGCTCCCTGGGTCGCGGGGCTGTTGGCGGGAGCTGCGCCGCCAATTCGGGACTCGCTGTAGATTCCAATGGCGACGTTGCCGTTCGCTTCAAAATCCACGCGCATCCCCGGACGGGGAGCGCCCTGTTCCTGCCAGCCTACGCTGGTGAACGAGTAACGGTTCCCGTCGTCGCCTGAAATGGCGCCGGTATTGGTTTGAATGGAATAATCGAGAATTTCTCCAGTCATTTGTATCCTCCTGTAACCTTGCTTTCATCAGTTAACGTTTATTAATAGAAGGGCAATATCTGTTTGACTATTGCCTTCAGTATGCCTCCCGAATTTCCACTATCCGCATTCAGCATCAAGGTGACCGCTGTTGCGATGATGATGTTGAGAGCAAGGGGAATCAAACTCAAAACGATACCGGTAACTGCAAATCCGACTTGTTCCCCTCTCCGCCTGCCGATCACTAATCCGACTGCGGACGCCCCTAGTCCCACGACCATCAGTAAAAAACCAAGCAGTGTTGACTTGAAGAAAATTATCGCCAGGAGGCCGGCGCTCATCCCAACAATGCCCATTGTGGAGATCTTGGCATTGGTGCCAGACGCGGCCGAGGAAGCGGAGTTAGCTCCAGGCACGGCGTAGATTCCTATGGCAGCGTCGCCGTTGGGTTGAAAATCGACGTGCATCCCTACGCTGGGGGGATTGGATGCTTGCCAACCGCCGCCGGTAAACGAATATCGCTGGCCGTTGTCGGCGGATATGACGCCGGAGTTATTCTGAATTGAGTAGTCCAGTACTTGACCTTTCATTCTAGGACACCTTGCGGGTTCGGCAGCGCTTCACGCAATGAACCACTTGATGACGGGAGAAATGGGACCGGTCCATTGCTCGATCAATCCCCAGATCGATTTCGAAAGAAAGCCGGTGAGTATGGCGGTTACCGTCGTAACGAAAGTGGTGATAGTCAACGCAATGGAGTTCAACACGACGCCAGCCTTCGCGAACCCCACTTGCTCCTCTTTCTGCTTGCCCATTACCAGGGCGGCCACGGACAGTCCCAATCCTGCCACCATCAGGATCCAGCCAAATGCCGGAACCCAGAACAAAATTAGCGCCGGCAAACCTACAATCATCCCGGCGACTCCCATCGTGGACGCGGAACTGTTGGCCCGTGGTGCCGCAGCAGGCGCGGCGGTGGAAGGAGCGGCCGCACCGGCACTGCCCACGGCATAGATATCGGTGGCAGTGTTGCCGCTAGGTTCAAAATCCACCCTCATACTTACCTGTGGTGCGTTGGATGCATGCCAATCCACGCTGGCAAACGAGTACCGTTGGCCGTCGTCGCCCGAAATGACGCCGGCATTGGTCTGTGCCGAAAAATCCAAAACCTGACCTCTCATTAGCGACCTCCTCGCAGTTCATCCTGAGACTATCGTGTTGGAGTGTTCACTAGAAGGGAAACCACTTCAGGAAGGGGAGCAACGTGCTGATTGTCCCTGTAATAATCTTCCAGACTAAGAAGATCGTCACTGCAATAGCCATATAGATAGTCACGGGGACTGCGTTCAACACGATGCCTCCGATGGCTAGCCCAGCCGATCCTCCATGTTGCTTCGCCATTACCAGCCCGGCGATAGACAGCCCCAACCCGACCATCATTAGGGTCCACCCGAATACCGGAATCCAGAAAAGGAAAAGCGTAGGTACGCCGATAACGAGGCCAATGATGCTCATAATGCGGCCGCGACGTTCGAGATCTTGCGGAGACGCCGCTGCCCTGGTTCGTACAACGGTAGCCGCAGGGGTCCGAGCCGGAGGCGGGACGGCTGGAGTGGATCCCGGGGGCGCGTTGCGGGTAGCGGCGTAGATGTCGATGGCGGTTCCGGCGTTGGTATCGAAATCCACCGGCATCCCAATCTCAGGTGGAGTTGCGATTTGCCAACCGTCGCCGGTGAAGGAGTAGCGCCTGCCGTCATCGCTGGCAATTACCCCCGAGTTGGTTTGAATCGAGAAGTCCAAGACTTGACCTTTCATAAGCGGCATCCTGTGTAATTCGGACGACCCAACGCCTGATTATTGCGCCGGCCAATGCCAACGCAGCGAAAACATGATATGCTTTATTACACTTGATGATAGAAAATCGTCCATAGCCGATAGGCTATTACCATTTAGTCTGTGTTCGGCTAACCTATCTGGCGTCCACCGATTGGGGCGATCAACACTGCGCCCAGAGCTAGCGCGTTCGCCCCTTTGCAATCGCTTGAAACCCTTGGGAAAAGGGAACCGGACGCGCCGCGAATCAAGTACAGGTGGGCGAGCGGGGCGAGGCCCCTGTTAGGGCCATCCGATTCAAAGCGCCGCCGCAATGCGCCGGCGCGTGAACAGTGTTATCAGCCGCCTCGGGATCTGGAAATCCTGGCCCTGGGTGGACTGCCAAGCGTTTGCGATTTGCCTCAGCGACCGGCGTGTGGCTGCGATTCTGATAATCGTCCCCGCGCCAGCGGCTGGAGCGCGAGTGATATGGCGCGCCAACTTGCGCCACAGCGGGCGGAAAAGGCCCGAAACATCCGGCGCTGAGCCGCCGCTGCCGGCGTTATAGCGAAACTGCGTCGTGGCGCGAAATATGCGCGCGAATCTGAAACATACGACGAGTTATTTGATTGGAACTATGGAAGCTTACCAACAAGCCTTTGGCCTTCACGTTCGCCGGTTGCGCGATCAGCAAGGCTACACACAAGAAGAATTGGCCCACCGGGCCGGCATACACGTCACATATCTTTCCGGGATTGAACGCGGTGTCCGAAATCCGTCGTTGAAGAGCATTCGCGCCCTCGCCAGGGCTCTCGGAGTAGGAGTAAGCAGGCTGTTCGCCTTTGAATGTTGCTCGCCACAGTGCGCCGGATAGCGCCGCGCCTGTATTTGACCACCTCCCGGCTGCCGTCTATACTGCCGAACGAGGTTTGGCCGCCGCCGCTTGACACCTGATTTGTACCGGCGCCGCCTCACGCCGCGTCCCGCTGCGGGCGCTGCGTTCTGTACAGAGGAGGTGTTATCTTGCCCAATACAGTACCCATCACGGTGAACGTGAATGGCCGCTCCCATTCTGCGGATGTGGAACCCCGCATCCTGCTGGTACATTTTCTGCGCGAAACCCTGAACCTCACGGGCACCAAGATCGGCTGCGATACCAGCCAGTGCGGAGCCTGCGTCGTCAAGATGAACGGCGTTACCATGAAGTCATGTACGGCTTTCGCAGTGCAGGCCGACGGCGCCGAAATCACTACCATCGAAGGACTGGCCGAGGACGGCAACCTGACCGCGGTCCAGGAAGCCTTCTGGAACAACCACGGCCTCCAGTGCGGCTACTGCACCGCCGGCATGATCATGTCGGTGACCGAGATCATCGAGCGCAACCCCAACCCGTCGGCTGAGGAAGTCCGCGCCGGCCTGGAAGGGAATATGTGCCGCTGTACCGGCTACAACAACATCGTCAAGGCCGCTCTGGCCGCCGCTGCTGCCCAGCAAGGAGGCTGAAGTCCGCTATGACTACCCGTATTTTCGGTTCCGGTATCCGGCGGCGCGAAGATCCGCGCCTGATCACCGGCCAGGCATCCTACACCGACGACATCAAGCTAACCGGTATGGTACACGCCGCCATCCTGCGTAGCCCCCATGCTCATGCTCGCATCAGCAGCATAAACACCGACGCGGCCAAAAGCGCATCCGGCGTGTTGGCCGTGTACACGGGCGCAGACATTGAAGGCGTGCTCAATCCGATACCCTGCGCCTGGGCCATCCCCGACTCCGACCTGAAAGCCGTCGCGTATCCCGCCATTGCATCCGGCGTGGTGCGCTACGTTGGCGACGCTGTGGCCGTGGTGGTGGCGCAGAACCGCTACCAGGCGGAAGACGCTCTTGAGTTGATCGAGGTTGACTACGAGCCGCTGCCGGCCATCATCAACCCGGAGGATGCGCTGGGCGATGGCGCGCCACAGCTCCATGAGGACGCGCCCAACAACCAGGCGTTCCACTGGGTGGCCGCTGGCGGCGACACCGACGCGGCGTTCGCCGATGCCGCCGTAACCGTCAGCGAGACTATCCGGCAGCAGAAATTGATTCCTAATCCGATGGAGACCCGCTCCGCCATCGCGTCGTGGTCGCCGGCCATGGGCGAGTTGACGCTGTGGAACACCACGCAGAACCCGCACATCGCCCGGTTCGTAACCTGCCTGGTAACGGGCATAGCGGAGCACAAGATCCGCGTCATCGCCCCGGAGGTCGGCGGCGGATTCGGCGCGAAGATCGCCGTGTACCCGTGGGAAATGATCACGGCCTTCTGCTCCATGCAGCTCGGCGTCCCGGTCAAGTGGACCGAGACCCGCACCGAGAACTACATGGCTACTACCCACGGCCGCGACCACGTCGAGTACGTGGAGATGGCCGCCAACGCCGACGGGAAGGTGACCGCCGTGCGCAGCGTGGTATATGCCGGTATGGGCGCCTACCTGTCCACGGCCGCGCCTGGCATCCCCACCATCCTGCACGGCCTGATGTACTCCGGCCCCTACGACATCGCCAACATCAAGGCCGACGTGTACGGAGTGTTCACCAATTCCACGCCGGTTGAAGCCTATCGCGGCGCTGGCCGTCCCGAAGCCACCTTCCTGCTGGAACGGTTGATGGACAAGGTAGGCGACGCCGTGGGTATCGACAGCGTGGAGGTTCGCCGCCTCAACCTGATCGAGCCGTTCGACAACAACCGCGACGTTGCCATCGGCATCACCTACGACAGCGGCAACTACTCCAATGCGCTCGATCAACTGCTCGGGCATATTGGTTACGACCAGTTCCGGCACGACCAGGGCCACGAACGCGGGCATGGGACGTTCCGAGGCATCGGCATCGCTTGCTACTGCGAGATCTGCGGCCTCGGCCCGTCCCAGGTAGCCGGAGCCGTCGGGTTCGGCGGCGGCCTGTGGGAATCTGCCACCGTGCGCATCTATGCCACGGGCAAGGTCAACGTGTTCATCGGCACGTCGCCCCACGGCCAGGGCGAGGAAACTACCTTCGCTCAAATCGTCGCCGACGAAATCGGCGTTGACGTGGACGACGTCGAAGTAATCCACGGCGACACCGACACCACGCCTATGGGCTGGGGAACCTACGGCAGCCGCACCACCGTGGTCGGCGGGGCCGCCGTCGCCCTCACCATGCGCAAACTGCGCGACAAGGCGCGGGTCATCGCGGCGCACCTGCTGGAAGCCGACGAGGCCGACATCGAGTACGCTGACGGGCAGTTCTTCGTTCGTGGCGCGCCCGACCGGGCCCAGAGCATCCAGGACATCGCGTTGCAGGCCAACGTCGCCTGGAACCTACCGGAAGGCATCGAACCGGGCATGGAGGCCAGCACCTACTACGACCCGCCCAACTTCAGCTACCCCTTCGGCGCCCACGCTGCCATCGTCAGCGTTGACCCTGACAACGGCCATATCACGCTGGACCGCTACGTCGCCGTTGACGACTGCGGCCCCCAGATCAACCCCATGGTCGTCGAGGGACAGGTACACGGCGGCGTGGTACAGGGCGCAGGACAAGCCCTGTGGGAAGGCGCCGTGTACGACGACAACGGACAACTGCTCACCGGCTCGATGATGGACTACGCGATACCGCGCGCCCATCTCGTGCCGGACATCGAAGTTCACTCGACGGTCACGCCATCCCCGCACAACCCGCTGGGCGTGAAGGGCATCGGCGAGACCGGAACCATCGCGTCCACCGCCGCCATCTACAGCGCAGTTATGGATGCGTTGAAACCCATCGGGGTGACCAACCTGGATATGCCGCTAACTCCCGAACGGGTCTGGAACGCCATCCAGGCTGCGGGCTACACCGGCAACGGACATGGACACAGCCACGGGCATGACCACGGTCACGATCATGGTCATGGCCACAACCACTGACCGGCTCCGGACAAGGAGGACTGATTGCAATGTTTGCAGCAGAGTTTGAATACCGGAAGGCCGGTTCCATCGCCGACGCCGTCCGACTGCTCTCGGAAAACCCCGGCGCCAAGCTATTGGCCGGCGGGCACAGCCTGATTCCGTTGATGCGGTTCCGCCTGGCCCGGCCCGAGGTCGTAATCGACATCGGTGGCATCGGCGGACTGCGGGGCATCACGGTTGCCGGCGACCACATCAACATCGGCGCTCTTACCACTCACGCCGAAATCGCCGCGTCCGCCGAGGTGCAGCAGGCCAATGGTCTGCTCGCGGAAGCCGCCGGCGGAATCGGCGACCCTGCCGTCCGTAACCGCGGCACCATCGGCGGCAACCTGGCCCACGCCGACCCCGCGTCCGACTGGGCCACCGTGCTGACGGCCCTGGGCGCTAACGTATCGGTGCAGGGGCCGAGCGGCAGCCGCACTATCGCGGCGGGCGACTTTGTCGAGGATGCCTTCACCACCGGACTGGCGGAGGATGAGCTTATCACCACGGTGAGCGTCCCCGTGCTGGCCGCCAACCAGCGCGCCGAGTACGCCAAGATGGCCCATCCGGCCAGCTTCTACGCGGTGGTCGGCGGCGCGGTGGTGGTAACCATGGACGGTGATCGCTGCACCGCCGCGTCAGTGGCGGTGGGCGGACTGACGCCCCGGCCGGTGAAAGCCGCCGCCGTGGAACAGGCGCTAACCGGCACCACGCTGACCATGGACAGCATCGCTGACGCCACCTCGCGCCTCAGCGAGGATATCAGCGCGGCCGGCGTGGACGTCATCGGCGACGTGTACGCCTCGGCAGACTTCCGCGCCAGCGTCGCGCCGGTGGAGGTGAAGCACGCCTTGCTCCACGCCATCGGCCTGGCCCACCACTGACTGCCGCAGGGTATATGCAGGGCCGTCTAAATTGGTGACGGCCCTGTTATTTTGACGAAAAGTGATGCACGTGGCCGACGAACCCAAAAAAGTTACCGAACGCGGCCGGTTGCTGGAAGTCAACTGGGCTGACCTCTCTGCTCAACTGCACTCTCCGCTGGGTATCCTGCGACTGGAGTTCACCGAGGACTTGGCTGAAACGATGCGCGCCGCCGCGCGTCAGTACGTGGCAGTAACCGGCGTTCGCCGGATCACTTCAGACGGGCTCGTCCGCGCCACTGCCGTTGAGAGTGTACGAATTCTCGAGCGACCTCAAACTCCGTTCGGCACAGCGAGCGACGTGAAGTTGGTGCGTTCGCGGCAATTCAACCCGCTGGAGTTCGAGCATCCCGATATGCCTGATGACGAAACGTTGGACATTTGGGTTGATGGCATTTTGAATAAGGAATACGACTAATGGCGAGTAGCAGGGACCTGTCCGACCCTGTTGTCGTCGTAGATACCTCAATAGCGTCAATATGGTTCAAAAAGCGCCAACCCCTTGCAGAAAGATACCTCGCGTTGGTTGGCGGACTTACCCCAGCGCTTCCGGCCATAGCCAAAGCCGAGCTCCTGTATGGAGCATTCCATGGTCGCTGGAGTGCCAATAGTATCATGGCGTTGCGGGTGTACATTGACGAGTTTCAGCTTCTGCCCATCGATGAAAATACGCTCGAGGTATGGGCAATGCTACGAAACGAATGCCGCCGTCTTGGGATTGGCAATAGCGAAAACGACGCTTGGATCGCCGCAACCGCTTTAGCATTTGATGGCGTTCTGGTAACGCATGACCGTGACCATTTGCGGATGCAAGCCGCCGTTCCCCAGTTGCGAGTGCTATCATTGTTGAGTTGAACCCTCGGCCCGGCTAAAGCAACCGTAATCTTTATGACCTGCGAGGCCATCCCTTGAAAATCCTTTTAACCAACGATGATGGTATTCATGCTTCGGGGCTGTGGGCTGCCGCTCGCAGCCTTTCCGCTGTCGGCGAGGTGGCCGTGGTCGCGCCGGACCGCGAACAGTCCGGCGTGGGAGCATCCATGACTCTGCACGCACCGGTGTTCGCGCACCAGGTTCCCGCCGAGCAGTATCTGTTGCAATACGCCCCGGGCGACGATACTCCGCCCCGGAGCGCCGATGCCGTCTTTGAACCGTCCGGCGACGCCGCTCTGGGTCTCGCCAACCCCATCAACGCCTGGGCGGTGCAGGGCACGCCGGCCGATTCTTGCATCCTGGCTTTGGAGCAACTGGTCAACCCGAAACCCGACCTGGTGGTCAGCGGCATCAACCGGGGGTCGAATATGGGTTGGGACGTCATCGTCTCGGGGACGGTGGGCGCGGCGATACAGGGGTTCGTGCGAGGGTATCCCACCATCGCAATTTCCGTCGGATCGGTTCAAGCGCCGCGTTACGGCCTGGCCGCCGAGGTCGTGGCTGCGCTCGCCGGCCAACTGGGCGAAGCGCCCCAGGTGTCGCCGCCCTATTTCCTGAACGTCAACGTGCCGAACGAGCCAGCGGACAAAATTGCGGGCGTGCGGATCACGCGCCTGGGCGGACGCGCCTACGGCGAGTCGGTCCGCACCGAGGACTCTTTCGGACACCGACGCTATTGGATCTCACGAAACCGCGCCATATTATCGGGCGGCGACGGCACCGACATTACGGCCCACCGGGACAACTACATCACCATCACTCCCATGGGCTTGGCGTTTTCCACCACCGACGAGCGGATGGCGTTGGTGCAGGGCTTGGTGGAACGGGCGGAGTTGCTAGCGTCGCCGGCGCCGGCTGCGAACGCTGCCCCGGCTTGACCGACGCCTGGGCGCTTCCGTCGTCTGCTGATTAGGTGTTGTGGGACTGCCCACGGGTTGTTCCGACTCGTAGGCTGCGAACCCGCCGGCGTCGCGGATGCGGCGGATTCGGGGCCGGTCCCGCATCAGCCACAGTGATTGCGTCAATATGGTCAGGAAAACGCCGGGCGCGACCAACGCGATCATCGTCGGATCGATCAGCGACTCGCCGTTTCGCCAGTGGATCTGTGTCCGCAGGAATATCCACCCGCCGCCGATGATCAGCCACGCCCACGACAGCGCACCGGACACTACCCCGTTGTGCCACGGCGATCGGATGAACAGCACCGCGCTGCACGGCCACCAGACAAATGTAGGAACAATGAACCATCCCTGGTAGTACCAGGGTTTGAGTGCGTCAGGGGGAACCGGAGGCGGAGACGGATTCAAATCAATATCATCGTTCTCGATTGGGTATATTATAGCAGTTATGGCCTTAATCCCCGCCGCTCTCATCCCCCACTGGATTCGGACGTATGCCGCCGTCATCCTGGCGGTGGCGCTGGCAGTCAACCTGATTACCAGCTTCTCCCTCTACGTCCAGGCCCTGACGATTCCGGGGATGAAGAACAGCTTCGACCTTTCGTACACCACGGTTTTCGTGCTGGTGGTGGCGCTGTCAATCTCCAGGGTTGTTTCGGGTCTGCTCTCCGGAGCCGCTGCCTCTCGCTACGGCGGCCGTTGGATGGTGATTTGCAGCATCTTTGCGCAAGCCGCTTCCATGGCGTTGCTGGGTTGGTCTCCCAACTACTGGGTGGCGCTTCTGGCGATGGTGGTGGTTGGCGTTTCGTCGGGTGCGGCGCTGACGCCGATGATGGGAATGTTGGCTCCCTGGTTTCGCGCTGGCGACCGCGGGGTCGCCGCCGGCATCGCCGCCACCGGCGGCAGCCTGGCCATCGTGTTCACCGGCGTGATCGTGCCGCCGTTGACCGGAGTTTTTGGCGCCGATGCCTGGCGCTACACGTGGTACGTCCTCGCCGCTACGAGCGTCTTTATTGGAGTCATCTGCGTCAGCTTCATCCGGGAGAACACCGCGATCTCAGCGCCGGCTTCAGGGCCGTCGGTCTCCTCCGCGAATCCCACGACGCGAACGCCGGTCCACCGAGGCCCGGCGGGTTGGCCGGTCCAGGTGTACACCAACCCCTTCGTATGGCTCATTACCGGCATGGCGTTCTGCTCCGGATTCATCCACGGCATTTTGACCTCCAGCTATGGAGCCTACCTTGGGGTGGAGCACGGAATCGACGTGGCTGTCGTGGGCGCGCTCTTCATGGGAATTGGTATTCTGAGCGTCGGCAGCGGAGTCGGTTCCGGCGCGCTCTCCGACAAGGTTGGTCGCGGCATGGCATTCGGCGCGACGTTCTTGATCGAGGCCGCCTGCCATGCTCTGTTCTGGTTGGCTCCGGGTTTGCTCGTCTTCATCATAGCGTCCGTGCTGGCTGGATTTGCCTTGCGCTCCACCTATACTATCTGCGCGGCGGCGGCGGGCGACTTCGTGCCCGTGTTCATGGCTCCCGCGTCCTTCGGGTTGATGGGTATGGGCGCCGGAATCGGCGGCACCATCTCGCCCGCCATCTCCGGGCCCATCGCCGACGCTACGGGTACGCTGAATTGGTCTTTCGCAATGGCTTCGGGGATGGCGTTGGTGGGCGCGGCCCTGGGCTTCACGCTCCATTGGATCACGAGAAGGAGATAGAACACCCTTGGTAGAGCAATTGAACGACGATTTCAACCGCGCAATGGTGGTGGTGGCCCACGCCGATGATGCCGAGTGGGGCTGCGCCGGTACCGTAGCTCGTCTCTGCGCCGAAGGCTGGGACGTGGCTTACGTGATCTGCACCGATGGCAGCAAAGGCAGCGACGACCCCAATATGACGGTCGAGAAGATGGTGAAAATGCGAGAGGCAGAACAGCGGGAAGCCGCCAGCATCCTGGGCTTGTCCGACGTGTTCTTCCTGGGTCATCCCGACGCCTATCTGGTGTCCAACCTGGAATTGAGGAAGGACATCTCCCGCGCCATTCGCATACACCGCCCCGACGTTCTCATCTGCATGAACCCGGTGCGCAACCTGGACGGCAACGGCTACATCGACCATCCCGACCATTTTGCGTCCGGTGATGCCGCCATGGGCGCGGTATATCCGGCCGCCCGAGACCGGCTGACCTTTCCCGAACTACTGAACGATGAGGGATTGGAACCCCACAAAGTCCGCGAGGTATGGGTGATGGGACGCACGGAACCGGACCACGTGGTGGACGTTACCGTCCACATCGAAACGGCAGTGGCGGCCCTGCGCGCCCACCGCAGCCAGGTGAATCCCGAATCGGCAGACCGGCACCTGAAAGAATGGCGCCGGCGCGACGGCAAGCGCATCGGCGTCGAGTATGCCGAAGTCTTCAAGAGGTTCCGGCTGGGGTGATCAACCGGTCCATTCGCCGCTGGCGGGCGCACTAGCCCATCCGCCGCAAAAGTGGTATCGTTCCACCATGTGACCTGACGCGCTCTGTCGGGCAAATTCAGGTTGTGGATTTACCGTTTACAAGGAGGGGAAAATGCCTCAGATCAAGCACATCGCAATCGCCACTAACGACGCCGCGAAGACCGCCAAATTCTACTCCGAAGTGTTCGGCCTGCGCCAGGTGGCCGAGCTCAAGAGTGACAACGCCAACGGCTACATGCTCAGCGACGGCAGCGTGAACATGGCCATCCTGGACTTCCAGAATGACGCCGTGGCCGGCGAGCGGGGCAAGGACTGGGAAGGCATCCACCACATCGGGTTTGAGGTGGAGAGCCTGGAAGAGACCGAAGCGCGCCTGGCGGCCGCCAATTCCAAGCCCATGGATGAAGTCAATCACGCCTTGCATGCTGGGATGACCGGCCCCCGTACCCAGAACGTCGAAACGAAATATGAAGGCCCCAATGGGGAAATGATCGACGTTTCCGAAACCGGCTGGGTTGGCACTCGGGGCCTCGACTAGCCTTTAGATCCTCCCCACAGCGTACCCTCACCAATCGTGACTGACCAGGGCGGCGTCCTCAGCGCCGCCCGAGGAGCAGCCGTGAATACTCAGCCCAGACAACTTACTTGCTACATCAAGAGAACCCGTTCCAGCCCCGATATGTGGGAAGCCTTCTGCGTGGAACTGGATATCCCCGCGGTCGGGGATACGTATGAAGAAGTGGCCGCCATGATGTATCAGGCCGTGGATAACTACATCGACTACGTGTACCAGAACCAACCTGACGACGAGCAGCGGCTGCTCTATCGCCCGATGCCCAAGGCAGACGTTTGGAAGCTACAGTTCGAAGAACGTATCCTTCAACGACTTCCGTTCTCCAAACGGCAGGTGCGAAAAATTTTCCTCAGCGCCGAGAAAGGCATTCCGATTCAACTGGATCCGAACTACACGGAACTGTGCCTGGCGTGCAAGAAATACCGCAGCATCGGCGAGTTTGAAGTTTTCCACGAACCCAACTCCGCATATGTGTGGTACGACAAAACCTGCAACATCTGCAAAGGGGCCGGCGTGGCCTGATCTCGTCTCCATGACGACCTGACCCTTTGCGGCGACTCCCCGCGCTCGCTTCGGAGTTGGCGATGCAAGCCAGACCGCGGAAGCTCACCTGCTATATCAAGAAGACTCAGTCCAATCCGGAAACTTGGGAAGGATTCTGCGTCGAAATCGACGTTCCGGCCATTGGCGATTCCTACGAGGACGTGGTTTCCGCGCTATACGAAGCCGTGGATAACTACATCGAGTATGTGTACGAACGTCAACCGGAGGATGAACAGTTGTTGCTGTACCGGCCCATGTCGGGCAGCGACGCCTTCAAGTTGATGATCCAGGAACGCATCCTCCAGCATCTCCCGTTTTCCAAGCTCCAGATCCGTAAGGTCTTCATCAACGCGGAAAAGGGCCTGCCTGCGCAACTCGACCCTCAATACACGCAACTCTGTTTCGTGTGCCGGAAGTACCGGGACGTTGGGCTGTTTGACCTGTACCAGTCGTCCAATACCTCCTACGCCTGGTACGACACCGCATGCCACGTCTGCAAGCAGGCGGGCCGAGCGTAGCAAAAAAACGGGCGGGGAATAACCCCCGCCCGTTCTTCGGCGCGATAACGCGGTCAGGCCGGTCGGAACACCAAACCGGGTTCTTCGGGATCGATCTCGCTGAGATCCAATTGCAGAGCCATCCCGGTGCGGATGTTTTGCGGATTGCTGGCGTCAACGCCGGCGATTCTCGCGGATATACGCGGGCCTTCTTCCAGCGTCACGATGCCCGTGCAGTACGGATTGTTTCGCCCGTAGCCCTTTGCTTCCAGCGAAGCCGGCGCCACGGAGATGCAGGTGAAAGTGCTCAGGGTCGCGCGACCGCTCAATTCGTGCCACTCCATATCGTTGCTATGGCTGACGGGATCGATCGGCCGCGCCTCGGCGTACACGTTGCCGTTCTCACGGCAGCGCACGCCCATGAACTTACCTTCCTTGAGGAATTCATAGAAGGATGCGGCATTGAACGGACGGGATGCGGCGTCGGCGCTCATGGGATGACCTCCTAACCGCGTTGCAGCACGTTGACTACGCAAGTGCCGCCGGTGCCGCCCACGTTGTGCGTCAACCCGAATTCGAGGTTGGGGTTGTCCAACTGGCGTTCGCCGGCCTCGCCGCGCAGTTGCTTGTACACCTCGATCACCTGGGCCACGCCGCTTGCGCCCACGGGGTGCCCCTTGGCTTTCAACCCGCCGCTGGTGTTAATGGGCCGATCACCGGTGCGCGCCGTGCGTCCCTCGTCCACCGCGTGAGGCCCTTCGCCCGGTGCGAAGAACCCCAGGTCTTCGCTGGCCACGATCTCAGCGATGGTGAAACAGTCATGGACCTCGGCGACGCCGATCTGCTCCGGCCCAACGCCGGCCATTTCGTAAGCCTGCGCCGACGCGATCTTCGCGGCGGACAACGAAGTCAACTCGTCCGCGTCGTGCAGCGGTCGGCCGGTAGCCTGGCCGATGCCGGCGATGCGGATGGGCTTGTCGGTAAATTGCTCGGCAATATCGCTGGCAACCAGCAGCACGCAAGATGCACCGTCAGTGATAGGAGCGCAGTCGTATAGGCGCAGTGGCCAGGCGATCCATGGGTTGGCCCGGGCGTCGTTGAGGAAGTCCAACTCGTCCGCCCACTCCGGCACAGATTCGCCCCGCTGTTCCGCGCGGGCTTTGCGCCGGTCCATCATGTCTTTGATGGTGACCTGGAACTGCGCTTTGGGATTCAACTTGCCGTTCTCGTGGTTTTTGACGCCCACTTTCAGCAAGTGGTCCAGGTTTGTTTCGTAGCGATCCATGTGGGCCTTGGCGATGGCGCCGAATATGCCGGGAAAGGTCAGGCCGGCCGGCACTTCGTACAGCCCGTCAGCGGCGGACGCCAGCACGTCGGTCACGCCCTCGGTGGGCAGCGAGGTCATTTTCTCCACGCCGCCCACCAGCACCACGTCGTACATCCCGCTGGCAATTGCCATCACGCCCTCGCGCAAGGCGGAACCGCTGCTGGCGCAGGCGTTCTCCACCCGCGTGATCGGCGTCGGGGTCATCCCCAGCCAATCGGCCATGATCGGAGCCGTGTGTCCCTGGTGCTCGAACAAGTCGGCGGAATAGTTGCCCAGGTAGCCGGCTTCAATGTCGGTTGCAGAGATGCCGGTGTCGATGGTCCCCTGGAGGTCCTGGAAAGCTTCGACGAACAAATCGCGACTGGACTTGTCGGGATACGCGCCAAACTGGGAAAGGCCGGCGCCTACAATGGAAACCTGCCGGGCCAGCCGGCGGGGTCGGGTAGTAGTCATCTCTGTGAACTCCTCAAATGCGATTGCGCTGCGTCATCCTACACCAAATGTCCCCAGCAGTACCAGCGCCCCATTGAAGGTTACACCGGGACGCCGCGCAGTCATGCCTTGGGTTCGTTACACGGGCGGGTTCAACTCCACCCCCAGCACTTCCTCGCACCACTTCGCCGCCGCCAACAGCCTCGCTTCTGCGAATGGCGACGCCACCATCTGGATCCCCAGCGGCAAACCCGATTCTGCCAGGCCCGATGGCAGGGCAATCGCCGGCAAGCCGCAGGAAGTCCACGGCCCCTGAAACGCCGGGTTGCCCGTATTCGTCCGGTCGGCTTGGGAAGGCGCGGGAGTAGCCGGCGTCAACAAAACGTCGCACCGTTCCGAAAGCTGCTGCATGTCATCGATGAATTCCCGCCGCCTCTCCAACGCGCGGGTATAGGTGATCCCATCCACCTGCAACCCGGCTGCCAGCATCGCCCGCAATTTCGGTTGATAGTCCTCCGCCTGCTCTCGGTACATCGGCTCGTGGAACGCGGCGGCTTCTACCGACATAATCAACATCTGGTCCTCAAACGCGGACTCAATGCTGTCCGGCATGGGCAGTTCTTCGATCTCCGCGCCGGATTGCGCCAACAGTTCCGCGATGCCGTCCAAATGTCGCCGGGTCTCAGTGTCCGCCTTTTCGTAGAAATACCGGCGCAGCAGCCCGATGCGCGGCGCCGGCGGGTCTTGGATCGCCGACAGGTAATCCCCCACCGGCTCGCGGGACGACACCGGGTCTTGTCCGTCCGGGCCGGCTGTGACCTGTAGGAGCAACGCCGCGTCTTCTACGGAACGCGCCAGCCAGCCCACCGTGTCCAGGTTCCAGCTTACGGGGACCACACCATATCGGCTGACTCGTCCGAAGGTCGGCTTGAATCCTACTACGCCATTGTAGGCGGCCGGACGCAACACCGATCCAACCGTCTGCGACCCCAGCGCTGCCGGACACATCCGCGAGGCGACCGCCACCGCGGAGCCGCTGCTGCTACCCCCGGGAGTGTGGGCCGCGTTCCACGGGTTGAACGTGGGCGAGGGATCCAGGCAGGCAAATTCCGTGGTAACCGCCTTGCCTAACATAATCGCCCCGGCCCGCTTCAGCAGTTTCAGCGAGGTGGCGTCGTAGTCGGGCACGAAGTCTTTGTACACTTCGCTGCCGGCGCGGGTCGGTATGCCCGCCGTGTAGTAAATATCCTTCATTCCGATGGGGACGCCATGCAACGGACCCAGCGTCCGGTTATTGGATACGGCTGCATCTGCCGCCATCGCGTCCGCCAGGACCGTCTCCCGGTCAACATAAACCCAGGCTCGGAGCCGGTCGTCCAGGGCATCAATCCGTTCCAGGCACGCCTCGGCCAGTTCTACTGCGGTCAGGCGGCGTTCGGCGATGGCGTGTGCCGCTTCTGCGGCCGTCAGTTCGTGAGCGTTGGGCATCGTGCAGGTTCTCCTTGACCGGTTCGGTTGTTGCCTTTCGTCGGGCATTTGTCCCGAGTTCTATCTCTCGCGATTCCGAAAATATGAAGCCGGCGTGTTCCTGGACGATGATCGGGCCGCGCCGCCACTCCGCGGCTTGTCCTCAAAGATGTTGACCATGCGGTCCCGAACTTCGCCGTAACCACGAACGTCCCGCAGTCCACTGTCCACTTTCCTGGCCGTCCTCTTGGCGATGAACCCTATCACCCATTGAATCAGTCGGTACAGCAGATAGAGCTGGACGATACCGACGAAGAAGTGCCAGAAGGTAAGCCCGCCGCCGGCGATTTCAACACCACCGCCGACGGTCTGCGTGACCACCTGTCTGCCCAGGGCCATCCAGAAGAAACTTCCGACCGTAGAGATGAGGGCAGTTTCTGCTGCCAGCTTCAACGCCGCTCTGACGTACTTCATCATTCCCCCCCTGATGATGGCTGCGGCTGGCTATACTCCCGGAGGCAGTCGCTCTCCCCAATCAGTGGCTTGCTCGTAAGCGTAGGCCAGGCGGAACAGCGTCGTTTCGTCAAAAGCCCGCCCCGCAATCTGCAAGCCGATGGGCAATCCCGATGCTGTGAAGCCGCAATTGATGGACAGCGCCGGCAGGTTGGCAAGGTTGAATGGTGCGGTGAAACCCCGCCGTCCCTTGAAGCCTGCGATCACGTCGGCTTTTGTCCCCAGACCTGTGGACTCGGGAATCAGCGTAGCCGGGACCGAAGACGCCGGCATGATGAGCGCATCGACCTCTTCCAGCGCGGCCAGGATCTGCTGGCGCAGGGCATCCCGCAATCGCATCGCTTTCTGGTACGCCGTGGCTGGAATCACGCTGCCCATGAGCAGGCGCACCTGGTTGTTGTGGTCCAAATCGCGGAGCCGTTCCGTAGAAATGATGTCCCAGTTCAGCATCGCAGCGTCGCTGCTGATGATAGCGTAGGAGATCTCGGACGAATTAACGATCAGGGGTAGGGAAACGTCGCTCACCTCGGAGCCCAGACCCTCGAGGACCTTCGTCGCGGCGATCACGGCATCCCGCACCTCGGGATCGTTGGCGTCCGTATGCACCCGCTCAGTAACGATGCCTAGCTTCAACCCTCGGATGTTGCCATCCAGGGCGGCGGCGTAGTCAGGCACCGTAACGTCCCACGTCTGCGGGTCGTTGGGATCATGGCCGGCGATGGCCGCCAGCGTATGCGCGCAGTCGGTCACCGTCCGTGAAATCGGCCCGGCGGTGTCCATTGACCAACTGGCTCCGAACACGCCGTGGCGGCTCACCAGTCCCAGCGTGGGCCGTATTCCCACCAACCCGCAAAACGACGCCGGCCCACGAATGCTCCCGCCGGTGTCCTCACCCAGCGATGTGGCGCACAGGAACGCCGCCGTTGCCGCGCCGGAACCGCTGCTGGACGTGCCCGGGTTGCGCCGCGTGTCCCACGGGTTGCGCGGCCGTCCGTAGGGATGCCGGAAGGCGTCTCCGCTGGCGTACTCGCTCATGTTCAGCTTGCCCAGCAGCACGGCACCTGCTTCCTTGAGCCGGGCCATGATCGTTGCATCGGTGTCGGGGATATTCTCCCCCAGGATGGTGGAACCGTTGGTGGTGAGGATACCTGCGGTATCGAACTGGTCCTTCACTGCCACCGGAACGCCGTGCAGGGGCCCGCGTCGGTTGCCGGCCGCCAACTCGGCGTCGGCCCTCCGCGCATCCTCCCGCGCCCGCTCCGCCGTGACCGTGATGTATGAGGCGTAGTTCCCGTCAAGCTGGGCGATCCGGTCAAGATACGCTTCGGTCGCGTCCACCGACGAAATCTCGCCGGCCGCGATTTTCTCGCCCAACTCCGTCGCCGACAGGTAGCATAGATTATTGTCTGCCATTATGAGGCCTCCTGCTTCCGCGCTGTTGCAGACACGATGATCGGCAGCGGTTGAATGTCGGCGACATCCGGTTCCTGGATGGCTTCCAAAGCCTCCAGCAAGCCGTTCAACGACTCGCGCACCTCTGAAATCAGGTCGTTCGGGATGGTGATGTTTGATGCCTTGGCCAGCGCCAACACTTCAGAATCGGTCAAATCTGCCATGAAACACCTCTTACTGCCGCTCAGGAAAGCGAAAACCGGCCAGCGACTCCGGCCGGTTGCGGCAATTTTGGCGATGCCCCTTATGCTTGTCAACAGACTGGAGATTTACCCAGCCTACTGCGCCGGCCCACCCTCCGCGTCCAACGCTTCGAGATACTTGCTCAGTCCCTCGTCGCCAACCGGGTTGTGCCAGTCGTCCGTGTGGACAAGTTGGTCTATCGGCAGCCGGTTGCGCCAGCCGGCGGTTTGCAGACCGGGCTCGCCGGGAAATTCTACCGGGTACCCCAGGCACAGGTAGGCCACCGGAATGATGTGCGGCGGGATGCCCAATATTCCGCGCAGTTGCGGGAGCTTCAGGATGCTGACCCACCCGACTCCGACGCCCTCGCTGCGCGCGGCCAGCCAAAGGTTCTGCACGGCGCAACAGGTGGAATACACATCGGTTTCGGGCATGGAGTTGCGCCCCAGCACCACGTCGGCGCGAGTGGGGTCGCAGGTGACGCAGAGATTGACCGGGGCTTCCTCGATCCCTTCCAGCTTCAGCGACAGGTACGCCGAGCGACGCGGTTCGTCGAAGAAGCACGCGGCGGCGGTGCGTTCACGGTCGAATAGGTCCTTCACCTGGCGGCGGCGTTCAGCATCCCGCACCAGGATGAAGTCCCAGGGTTGCATGAACCCCACTGACGGCCCCCGATGCGCCGCATGGATGATGCGCGCCAGCGTCCCGTCCGATATCGGGTCTGGTCGAAAATTGCGGATGTCCCGGCGTTGATAGATTGCTCGGTAAACGGCCTCGCGTTCTCTTTCCGGAAAGGCGAAGGATGCTCCATCCACGGGCAAATCAGGTGGTCCGTCGTATTGCTGGCTCATCCTCACCCCACTGGATCAAAATTTAGTTGTAATCGGCACGCCGCAGACGCGGCTAAACCGGAAACCTCGTCTGCCGTTATCATACTTACGGATTACGCGTTATGCTAGAATAACTGGCGATCCGGCTGCGGTGAGTTTAGAGGAGGGGTACCCTTGCCTGAGCGAATTTTCATTGGCGTTGCCTGGCCCTACGCCAACGGCCCCCTGCACATGGGACATATCGCCGGCTGCTATTTGGCCGCCGATATTTTTGCCCGTTACCATCGCATGAAGGGCAACGAGGTGCTGATGGTATCCGGTTCGGATGCCCACGGAACCCCCATTACGATACGGGCCGACCAGGAAGGCGTTGAACCCAGCGTGATCCTGGACCGCTATCACGCCCAGTTCCTCGATACCTGGCAGCGTTTGGGCATCACCTTCGACCTGTTCACCACGACGCACACCGAGAACCACCAGCGCGTTGTGCAGGACATCTTCCGACGCCTCCAGGAACAGGATTACATCTACGCGGACACGATGCTGCTGGCCCACTGCGACGGCTGCTCCCGTTTCCTGCCCGACCGCTACGTTGAAGGCACGTGTCCCCACTGCCGCAACGAGCGCGCCCGGGGCGACCAGTGCGATAACTGCGGCCACACTCTCGACCCGATAGATCTCGTTGAACCCAGGTGCAGTATCTGCAACGAGACGCCCGATTTCCGCGATTCCGAGCACTTCTTCCTGCGCCTGTCCGCTTTCGAGCAGCCCCTGCTGGACTGGATCGGCGACAAGGAGTTCTGGCGCCCCAACGTCGCCAACTCCACCCGCGGATTCCTCCAAGGCGGTTTGAAAGACCGCGCCATATCCCGCGACTTGACGTGGGGCGTTCCGCTCCCGATGGAAGGTTACGAAGGTAAGCGCATCTACGTCTGGTTCGAGGCGGTGATCGGCTACCTGTCCGCCGCCGTGGAGTGGGCGGAGCGCAGCGGCAGACCCGACGCCTGGGAGGACTTCTGGAAGGACGCCGACACCAAGGCGTACTACTTCATTGGCAAGGACAACATTCCCTTCCACAGCATCATCTGGCCGGCCATGATTATGGCCTACGGCGGCCTGAACCTGCCCTACGACGTGCCGGCCAACGAGTTTCTCAGCCTGGAAAACCGCAAGTTTTCCACCAGCCAGAACTGGGCGCTGTGGGTCCCGGATTACCTGGATCGCTACGACCCTGACCCCCTGCGCTATATGCTGTCCATCAACATGCCGGAAACCGGCGATACCGATTTCAGCTGGAACGAGTTCGTCCGCCGCAACAACGATGAGCTGGTCGCCACCTACGGCAACCTAGTCAATCGCGTGCTCCGATTCACCTATCGCAACTTCGACGGGCAGGTGCCGGTGGAACCCGCGCCGCCTGAAGACGCTGAAGTCGCGCTGCTGGAATCCGCACGGCAGGCAATGGCCGATGTGGACAGCAGCCTGTATCACACCAGGTTCCGCGCCGGCATCAGCCGCGCCTTCGCGCTGGCTCAGGAATCCAACCGGTACCTGGACTCCCGCGCGCCCTGGCAGTCCATCAAGACCGACCGGGCCGACGCTGCCCGTTCGCTGGGCACGGCGATCCAGGTGCTGAACTGCCTCAAGGTGATGCTCGCGCCGTACCTGCCCTTCACCAGCCAGAAGCTCCACGAGTTCTTGGGGTTCGACGGCGAGGTATCGGCTGAGCCGTGGGACTTCGACGCGCTGGTCGCAAGCATCAAGCCCGGCGCGCCGTTGCGCAACCCGTCGGCTCTGTACACCAAGCTGGATGCCGCCGTTGCCGAGCAGGAAGCCGAACAACTGGGCGTTCCCGCCTGATCCTTACCAATCGAGCGATACGACGTGGTCACCGGACTGGACCTGAAAACCGTTTCCATCTACGCTCCGGTGGTGGATCAGCTGGCCCAGGTGGAAGAGCAACTCCACGAGTTGTGCCAAACGGATATCGCCGACCTGGACCCGCTACTGGACTACGCTCTGCGTTCCGGCGGCAAGCGCGTCCGGCCCGCGTTGACCCTGCTGGCCTCCGAGTTTCACCCTCACGAACGCCGGCGATCTCAGATCATGGCCTCGGCGGTGGAGCTCCTGCACCTTGCCACCCTGATCCACGACGACACGGTGGACAACGCGGGGATGCGTCGCGGCAAGCCCACCATCAACAACCTCTACGGCAACCACGTCGCCGTGCTGTTGGGCGATTACCTCTTCGCCACGTCGGCTACGTTCGTATGCGACACCGAAGTCATCAGGGTCATCCGCCGGTTCTCCGAGACCATAATGGAGTTGGCCAGCGGCCAGCTGATCGAATTCTTTACCACGTTCGACCCCAAAAAAGCCCGTCGGCTCTACGACGAACGCATCTACCGCAAAACGGCGTCGCTGTTCTGCACGTCCGCGGAGTCGGGAGCCATCTTGGGCAACGCTCCGGAAAACGAGGTTCAGGCGCTACGGAAATATGGCCACAACATCGGCATGGCCTTCCAGATCGTCGATGACCTGCTGGACGTGCAGGGCGACGCCGCGGAAATCGGCAAGCCCGTGGGCAATGACCTGCTGCAGGGAGTGCTCACGCTGCCCAGCATCATGCTGATGGAGCGCTATCCCGACGACCATCCGATAGAAGCCCTCTTCTCGGCGATAAAGTCCGGCAACGGCGACGTTGACGGACTGCTTGACAGATCGCTGGCGATGATCAACGACTCCGACATCATTCCCGACTGCTTCGCGGTGATCCGTGATTACTGCGGCGAGGCGGCGGATGCGTTGGACGAACTGCCTGACTGCCCGCCGCGCCGTTCCCTCCTCCAGATGGTGGACTACATCCGAGAGCGCACTCGGTAGAGGGGAATATAAATGCGCGTCTATATGGCCAATGTTGGAGCGAATTCAAGCCATCGCGGTCTGTTCAGCCCGCTCTTCGCCGACGGGACATTCGAGTTCGTGCCAATTCCTTCGTTCGGCGAAAACACGGGAACGCAGCCGAAAGTCGTTCGTTACCACGACCTGCGTTCGTACTACAACCCGACCCACGATCTACTCCGCTATGTGCCGGAAATTTTCTGGAACACAGCCTGTCACAATGACCCAGAGTTTGAGAGTTTCACCTATGGAGATGTCGGTGAAAATGGTCGTTCTGCTGCGCTCACCAGAATGAAACCCGGGGATGTCCTACTATTCTTAGCCCGACTAGAGGACTGGCAATCCGGGCGACGCACTGGACAGGTGGGGATGTACTTGATCGGTGGGCTGCTGGCTGAATTTGCCGGCTGGGTCGTTCGGCAATCTGCTGAAGAGGACCGTTTCAAAAACAACGCCCACCCATATAGAGGCGATGCCAGGTTTTGGGGAATTGCGGGCTCTAACCAATCCCGCCGGTTTGAGCGTGCGGTACCAATTAACCGCGAGATATGTGACCAGGTTTTTCGAGACGCTAAAGGCAAGTTGTGGCTTTGGGACAAAAACACTGAACTAGGCACAATCAGTTCCTACACTCGCGCTTGCCGCTGTGTACTTGACATCAGCGACGCTAATGAAAGGCAACGGGCGGCGACGCTGCGCGACTGGTTTGCGCAACACAGCGTCACAGCGGACGCAGATCTATTGGCGGGAGTAGAGTCGATGCGGATGGGGTAAATCTGATGAAGACCTATTCGTACACTATGGTCAATGATGATGGCTTTGCCCCCAATCCGACCGGGGGCATTTGCACGTTGGCCTATTGTATGGTCGCAATACGCCGGACTGTGCAGGTAGGCGATTACGTGATTGGCCTGGCCGGCGCTAAGTATCAGAAAATTCGGAGAACGGAATATCCGGCATACCCTGTAATCTATGCCATGCGGGTCACCGATGTGATCGACTTCCAGGAGTTCGGTTCCGAGCAACGCTACCTCGAACATTTCTCGGATTCCTGATATGTACGCGACCAAATCAGGACAGACCGAGTGTTGGTCAGCGACGATTTCATCTACTGGGGTGGTAATGTGCCACTGTTGCCCAGCCAACTCAGTACTCTTATCAAACCAATTGGGCCTGGGCACAAGTGCAACTTCCCCGCAGAGATTGTTCGAGAGTTTGTCAGATGGTTCAGCAGTCAGCCAAAACGAGGTTTGGTGGGAACGCCCTTTGAGGATTGGTTCACCCATCACTCTTGGCATAGCCCGGACCGACGGCAGTAGCTCCGCCTGGTGCCCACAATTCCGGGCATTTGTTCGCCCAACCACTTCTCCTGAGAGAATCCTCTCGTTAGATACCGGAACGCCAAACCACGCGCCCACCCACTACCGTCAACACCGCTCGCACCGCCGGCAGATTTGCCAGCGGAGTCGTGAACGGGTCAGGCTCCACCACGGCAATATCAGCAGGATACCCGGGCGCGATGCGGTTACGACCGGTGTGCATGTCCAGCGCGTCCGCTACTGAGGGTAATCCGACACCACCCAGTTGATCGCCTTGGGCAGTGCGCCGATTCACCGCCGCCGCCATAGACGCCCACGGGTTCGGTTCCACCACCGGCGCATCCGATCCCAACGCCACCGGGACGCCCAGCGCGTCCAGCGCTCCGGCCGGGTAAAGATGGGATAACAGTTCCCCAGGCACTGTACGCAGATACCGTTCGCCGTCGTAATGGATAAATCCGGTGTTGGGAACCACCAGCGCACCCGATTGGGCCACGAGTTCGGCAACATCCGGCGGGCACTCGCCACAATGCTCGATGCGGTCTCGTCCTACGGGAGTAGGATTGTCCATGATGGCGAGAGCTGCCGCCACCACCGCGTCCTGCTCAACGGCGTGTATTGCCACCGGGTAGCCCATGCCGTGCGCCCTCTCTACGATCTCCGAAAGCTCGTCTGGATGCGGATGCAATCGACCCGACGACGCGGTCAACATAATCTTCGCGTGGCCAACCTTCAGCAAACCGTTGCCGGCGACGTCGCCGAACCCCAGCCCGGCCTGCCGCATGTCGTGTAGCTTGCCAACTCCGACCATCATCGTAACGCGCTGGTTAAGCAGGCCGTTGCTGATGGAGTCCTCGAACGCTCGCCACCGTTCTATCCCATTGTCCGGCCCGGCGTCGGTGACGGCGGTAATGCCGTATTCCGAAAGCTGCTGCGCGAGCCGGCGCAGCGGCGCCGCATCAGCATCGTAAGAGGGACCGATGCGCTCTCTCAGCCATCCGTTCATCTCCAGCAGCAGACCCGTAGGGACGCCGGCGTCATCGCGCACTATGACGCCGGCCGGCGGGTCCGGCGTGTCGTCCCCGATGCCCACGGCAACCAGCCCGGCGCTGTTCAACACGCAGGCGTGTCCCGAGCGATGCTCTACTCGCACTGGCCGCTCCGTCGCAACGGTGTCCAGGTCATGCCGGCTCAAATGACGGCCCAGCCCAACCGGGGAGTCGTCGTAGCCGTAGCCGCGGATCCACCCATCGGCGTTCGCAGCCGCCTCCCGCAACACGTTGACCACCGTTGCTACGTCCGGGGCAGCCGTTGGCCGGCAGTCCACGGAGTTGAGAGTCGCTGCCGCCGCGAACAGGTGGCAATGAGCGTCCACGATTCCCGGCACGATAGCCCGACCTCCGCAGTCAATCACTTGCGTATCCGCGGTTGCCAACCGCGCCAGTTCCGAACTGTTCCCTACCGCAACCACCAATCCTTCGGCGATAGCAACCGCATCAGCGTCCGCCGACCTATGAACGGTGCCGTTCCGCAGTATCAAATCGACAGCCAAAATCCCGTCCATCCTGTAGATCAATGCAAAGGCGGACCACCCGCCGATGCTATAATCGGCCCTGCTCAGTTAAACCGTCAACCGCTGACAGATTTCGGGAGGGAACCATGCCGGAGCTGGAAATCATCATGGGCGGGTATTCGATCAACACCGACCAGACTCGGTTGGGTCTGTGTACGGTCACCCTGATCCGAGGCGAAGTGCTGTCCATTGTCGATGTGGCCCACTTTGGCCGCCGCAATATGCTGGTGGACCAGTTGGAGGCCAACGGCATATCGACGGATGACATCGGCCGTGTCATCCTGACCCATGCCCACTGGGACCATTCCCAGAATACCGACCTTTTCCCCAATGCGGAAATCGTCATCCACGCCGACGAACTGGAGTACAGTCGCAATCCCCGGCCCGGTGACCTGGCCACGGCGCGCTACTTCGCCAACACGCTGGTCGATCAAAATGTCCGCACCGTCAGTGGCGAAACCGAGTTGGAACCCGGCGTGCGGCTCATCGAAACCCCGGGGCATACGCGCGGCCACGTCAGCGTGGTCGTTGACACCGCCGGCGGCACGGTGTGCGTGGGCGGCGATGCCATGTCCGACGCGGGCGCCATCGGGCGAGGAACTCCGGCCATCGTATTCTGGAGCGAGGCCGACGCCCGCGCCAGCATCCAGAAGATCGTGGCCGCCGCCGACACCATCTACCCGGGACACGACCGGCCGTTCCGCGTCGAGGCCGACGGCGGCATCACGTATCTCGGTGATTCGCCCACGCTGGAGGTGAGCGGCGTGCTGCACTACGCCAGCGGCGCCTTCACGGTGAATATCGGCCGGGCGGAACACCCCGGCACCACCGTGATGCCCAGCGCCATCGACTACCACGGCGGCGGGCACAACCATCCCGGCCATTGCTGATGCCATGCGCGCGGTGATATTCGACTGGGACCTCACCCTCTGGGACAGTTGGGGCATCCACCTGCGGTTGATGGAGAACACGGCGGCCGAGCTCGGCGTGGCAGCACCGTCCCCTGAGGCCGTGGCCGCCGAGTTTCATCGCCCATTCCGCCAGCATCTGCTCTGGTTTTTCGGCAGCCGACCCGACGCGGAGGACGAGCTTGAGAGGATACTCGCCAGCTACCTGTCCCGCTACGACGGCATCCTGGCGTTTCGCAACTACCTGTTCCCCGGCGTTGCCAGCCTGCTGGGCGCGCTGAAACGCCGGGGTATCCGCATCGGCGTGCTGTCCGACAAGATTCCCGAATTCGGTCACGCTGAGTTGCAGCGGTCGGGGCTGGCCGGCCTGGTGGAGTACGCGGACTTCAAGACCGACGCCCGCCCCTACAAACCCGCGCCCGACGGACTCTACACCGTGCTTGACAGGCTGGGTGTCGAACCCGAGGACGCCATGTACGTGGGCGACGGGCCGCAAGACGTGGCGTGTGCTCGCATCGTCGGGGCATCGTCCGGCGCGGCGCTTTGGTCAACGATAGATCGCGAAGCCACCCTGGGAGAGACGCCGACTTATCGGCTGCATCGACCGCACCAGGTTCTGGCGGCGGTTGCCGAGGCCGACGGTTCGGATGGCGTTGACCCGTGGGTGCGGCACCTGCCCTGGCCCTGGCGACCCGACGCCGACAACCCGCAGGATGACCAGGACGCGCCCACGACCGGAATGTTGGATACTTACCGCGAGCCAGACCCGTCGCAATCGCGTTATTGGCCCATGGCAGCGCAGTGGATAGGACGCACCGAGGAACTGGCGCAATTGCCGGGCGATGCCAACCCCATCGCGCCGTTGTCTCTGCGGAATTACAGCAATTCCCGGAATTGAGGGACGGTTAATTCAGCGTCCCTCAGTATGTTTCGCATCGTTCCTAGAGAATATGTGCGGCTTCCTCTGTGGACTCCATCAGTATAGCGACGGCGTCGGCGATGTTTTCCAGGGCTTCCTCCTCGGTATCGCCGTCCGAGTAAGCACCGGGGACACTTGGCACGCTGGCCGAGTAGCCGCCGTCATCCTCCTTTACCAACTCCACCTCGTAGATTTGTGTCTGGTGGGTGACGCTACGTGTCAGCATGATCTGCCTCCTTGACCTGCGACGTGGCGATACCGTTTGCGGCTGCTTCATGCTGGTCGTCGGCGTGGTATGACGAGCGCACCAGCGGGCCGGCAGCCACATGCTTGAATCCCATCGTCTCGCCCGTCACACGCAACTCCTCAAACTCGGCCGGCGTGTAGAAACGGTCAATCTTGATGTGCTTGATGGAAGGGCGAAGGTACTGGCCAATGGTCAACAGGTCGCAATCCACGGAACGCAGATCCGCCATGGTCTCACGGACCTCGTCCATCGTCTCGCCCATGCCCACGATGATGCCGGACTTGGTGGGCATTGCAGGATTGATCTCCTTGACCCGGCGGATCAGTTCCAGCGACTGGCGGTAGTCGCCCTTGGGTCTAACGCGGCGGAACACGCGCTCGACCGACTCGATGTTGTGGTTCAGAACCTCGGGTTCCGCGGCGACGACTTTCTCCAGCGCTTCCCAATTGCCGTCAAAGTCGGGTATCAACACTTCCACCCGGCAACCCGGCACGGCAGCCCGCACCTGCTTGATGCATGCTGCGAATATGCCGGCGCCGCCATCGGGGAGATCATCGCGGTTCACCGAGGTGATGACGCAATACTTCAACTCCATGCGCTTTACGGTGGCGGCGAGACGGAACGGTTCGCCAAGGTCCAGCGTACCGGGCCGACCGGTGGTCACCGCGCAGTAGGCGCAGGCGCGGGTGCAGATGTCGCCCAGGATCATAAAAGTCGCAGCGGAACGTTCCCAGCACTCCCCGATGTTGGGGCAGTGGGCTTCCTCGCATACCGTGTGCAACTGGCTGTCGCGCATCAGCTGTTTCAACTCGATGTAACGCGGGCCACCGGGCATACGGACTTTGAGCCAGTCGGGCAGGCGCGGGCGAATGGGGGTTTCGGTTTGCGTGGTCATGTTCGCTCCTGGATTCCCGCACACCAAAGGCGCAACTACGACCTTCGCGGGAATGCTGGAAGTAATCAGAGCATTTGGACGAGGCGAGGGTTCACCCGGCATTTTTCGGCGGCGATGATGGCGTCTATTTCTTGCACCGCGTCGTCAAGTGCCCCGTTGCGGTTCACCACCCGATAGTCAAACTCGTCGATTCGGCTCAACTCAACGGATGCCTCCTGCAAGCGGCGCTGCATCTCAGCATCGTCCTCGGTGCCGCGTTGGGCCAGCCTGCTTCGGAGTTCCTCCATACTGGACGGCATCACGAAAACGCTCAACGCTTCCGGCGCGATGCTGCGGATGGTGGCCGCGCCCTGCACGTCGATTCCCAGTATAACGTCCTTGCCGGAGATGAGGGGATCCCGCACCTGCCAGCGGGGGACGCCGTACCAGCGGTCGTACACCTGGGCGGATTCCAGCAGTTCGTCCCGTTCCTGCGCCCGTAGAAAGTCGGCAGTGTCCATAAAAATGTAGTCCTTGCCGTCCACTTCGCCGGGGCGCATTGGCCGGGTCGTAGCCGTGACCGCGAAGTGCCAGGGGCGGCACAACTTGCGTAGTCCGGCCAGCACGGTGGTCTTGCCAGACGCCGAAGGTCCGGACACGATCACCAACAGCGGCGGCGCTGGGCCGGCCTGGGGCAGTTCCACGGCCCCGGTCATTTTTCGCCGGTCAAGGAGGCCAGGTGCTCCCAGAACGTGGGGTACGACACGGACGCGTCCTCCGCGCCGTGGATCACCGTGTCGCCCGAAGCGACGATTCCCGCCACGGCCATGGACATCGCCAAGCGGTGGTCCCCGTGGCTCTCCACGTCAGCCCCGGTAAGGCTCCCCACGCCGTGAATCACCATGCCGTCGTCTCGCGGTTCCAGCCTTCCGCCCAGGCGCGTCAACTCCGAAACGGTGGTGGCGATGCGGTCGGATTCCTTGACGCGCAGTTCGGCCGCGTCCCGGATGATCGTATCGCCCTCGGCGAAACAGGCGGCAACCGCCAGCACCGGAAGTTCGTCAATCATAATGGGTATGATCTCGCCGCCCAGTTCGATACCCTTGAGGTTGGCGGACGATGCCACCACGTCGGCTACCGGCTCGCCGCCTTCCAGCCGTTCGTTCTCCAGCAGCAGTGAGTCGCCGGCGCCCATCATTTTCAGGGCGTCGATGATGCCGGCCCGGCTGGGGTTGAGGCCCACGCCGGTGATGGTCACCCGCGCGTTGGGATGAATCAACCCGGCTACCATCCAGAACGCGGCTGACGAGATGTCGCCGGGCACGGCCACGTCCACGGCTTGCAGTTCGGCGGGATGCAGGGTAAGGGCGAGGTCGTCGGTTTCGACGCGGGCGCCCATGGCCGTCATCATGCGCTCGGTGTGGTCGCGGGACAGCGCTGGCTGGTGCAGCACGGTTGGCCCGGATGCCGAAAGTCCGGCCAGCATCAGGCACGATTTCACCTGCGCGCTGGCGACGGGCATTTCGTACTCGATGGGGCGCAGGTTGCCGCCTCGTATCGCCAACGGGGCCAGCGTATTGCCGCTGCGCCCCATGATTGACGCGCCCATCTGTTGCAACGGCTGCACGATGCGGCCCATGGGCCGGGAACGCAGGGAACCGTCGCCCGTCAGCACGGACAGGAATCCCTGGCTGGCCAGCAGGCCCGACAGCAGTCGCATTGAAGTGCCGCTGTTGCCGGCGTCCAGCATATCGGTCGGCTCCTGGAGGTTGGGACCGAGGCCGGCAACCTGGAAACTGCCCGGTTGATTGGTCAAGGAATCCGGCAACGGCTCGATGCTGACGCCCATGGCGCGCAGGCAGGCGGCGGTGGAGCGAACGTCGGCGCCGTCGGACAGGCCGGTGACGGTTGCGCCGCCGCTGGCGATGGCGTTCAGAATCAGCGAGCGGTGGGAAACCGATTTGTCGCCGGGCACAGCCAACGCGCCGGCGAGGCGTTGGGGACTTCGGACGGTCTGCTCCACGGAAACCCTCCTGCGCTTTACTCGCGATCCGACTGGCGACGATCTCCGCGGTTATCGCCCCGGCGGTCATCATCCCGCTGTCCCATCATCCGGCGCATCGCCCGTTCCCCCCAACTGCCCATGAACATCTGGCTCATGGATTGCCCGAAGGAGGGGTATTCCTGCGCCTGCTGCATTTCACGCGCTTTTGGGTTTACTTCACCGGCCAGCCATTTGGCCCGCGCGATGCGCGCGTCCTCGAACAGTGTTTCCACCGCTTCGCTGTCGGGCGTTTCGCCATCGGTATCCAATAGCTTGCGATACTCGTACAGTTCACGGATGAAAGCGTCGATCCAGGCAACGATAGGTTCTGCGTTGCTGACGCAGATGTCCCGGTGCATGATGGCGTCGCCGGACGCCAGCCGGGTGATGTCCCGGTACCCCGACGATGCCAACTGCCCTATATCCGACCAGTTAGCCGACTTGCTGGTGCATCCCACCAGGGCGGTGGACAGGACAAACGGCAAATGGCTCACCGCCGCCACGAAACTGTCGTGCTCGTCCACGCTGATGAAGTAGGGCACGGCGCCGATTGCCTCGGCCAGGGTGGTAATCTCGCCCACCGCGCGCTGACTGGCCTTGGGGCTGGGAATTACACAGTAAGGCTTGCCGGAAAACAGGGTTCCGTCGGCGTTTTCGGGTCCCGGCGTTTCCCGCCCCGCCATGGGATGCCCGCCCACGAAGTCCACCGCCTCCGGCAGCAACTCGTCGGCCCACTGCAAAACTTGGGTCTTAGTGCTGCCCACGTCGGTAACGACGCAGCCTTCCGGCAGGTAGGGCGCCATGCCTTCCATCAACTCGCGCATCGCCAGCACCGGCGTCGCCAGGATGATGATGTCCGCCTCCTCGATGGCGCTGCCCAAACGGTTTTCGACCTTGTCGAATGCGTTCATGCGATTCGCACCGGAACGGGCCGCGTGTTCCGCGTCCGTGCCAACCACGGTGAGGTTCCGCAGGGATGACGCCCGCAGGGCCAGGCCCAGTGATGTCCCGATTAAACCCGTGCCAATAACGGTAACTTGTGCCACGATGCAGTCTGCCAGCGTGAGAATTAGGGTAAGTGTACAACATCCGTTACGGTTGGGGAAATCGTGACCATCAGGATCCGCCGTTTGTTGTAGAATTGCGCCGCGAACTGGACTTCAATCTCACACCATCGGAGGCACAATGTCCCAGCTGATGACCGGCAAACAGGCTCTTTTGGAAATGCTCAAGGCCGAAGGGGTCGAGTATATTTTCGGCAACCCCGGCACCAGCGAAGGCCCAATCATCGACCTGCTCGGCGACTACCCCGAGTTCCGTTACATTCTCACTCTCCAGGAAAGCGTCGCCATGGGCATGGGTGAGGCATACGCCAGGGCCACCGGGCGGGCCTCCTTCGTGAGCCTGCACGTCGATAGCGGCCTTGCCAACGGCATCGCCCTCATGCTCGACGCGCTGAACACCGGCACGCCGATGGTGGTTACCTCCGCCAACTACGACGCGCGTAAGGTCAACGAGACCATAACCGACCTGGCCAACCTGGTCCGTCCGGTCACCAAGTGGTCGGTGGAGCTTGATCACGCCGACCAGATTCCCAGCGTGATTCGCCGCGCCTTCAATGAGGCTAACAGCCACCCCAAGGGGCCGGTGTACGTCGGTTTCACCTCTAACGCTTTGGAAGGCATGGCCGAAATGAACATCGTTCCGTCGCGGCCGGTGCATGATGCGACGCGCCCCAGCGCCGACGGCATCGCCGAGGCCGCCACGCTGCTGATGGACGCCAGCCGGCCGTTGATGCTGGTGGGCGACCGCCTGTCCGACGACGGCGCGCTGGACCAAGCGGTGGAGTTGGCCGAGCTGATGGGGCTGCCCGTCTATCAGGCGCGGGGCGCGGAGGTGGCGTTCCCCACTCGGCATGACCAGTTCCTGGGCGCGCTGTCGCTGCGGGTGAGCCAGCAGCGCGCGGTGCTCCAGGAGGTTGACCTGGTGCTGGCGGTCGGCTCCGACCCGTTTGAGGAGCTGTTCTACTGGGGCGACGTGATCCTGCCGCCGGAAGCCAGGCTGGTCCACATCGACCCGGACCGTAAAGCCATCGGTCGTTCGGAGCCTACCGACGTGGGCATCGTAGGACACTGCGGACTGGCGCTCTCGGACCTCATCGCCGCCGTGAAGGAACGACTGTCGCCGGGGGACTTCGCCGAGATTGAGCAGCGCAAGCAGGCCGTGATCCAGCAACGGAGGGACAGCCGCGCCGCGTTCGAGGAATCGGTCGCGGAAAAATGGGACCATAAACCCATGACGCCGGCCCGCATGATGTCGGAGTTGGCCGACGCCATACCCGGCAACGCTATCGTGGTGGACGATTCCATCAGCAACCGCGGCACGATGCGCCACTACTTCCAGGCGGAACGCCGGGGCGACCTGCGAGGCTACCGGGGCCAGTCCATCGGTGGCGGCATGGGCACCACCATGGGCACGCAGTGCGCCAATCCTGACCGGCCTGTATTCGGCATCATTGGCGACGGCAGCGCCATGATGACCATACAGGGGTTGTGGACCGCCGCCAACGACAACATCCCCTGCATCTTTGTTATCTGCAACAACGGGATGTACCGCGTGCTCAAGGTCAACTTCAACGTGTACCAGCAGGATGTGCTGGAGTTGCCGGAAACGTCGGGTGGCCGCCTGTTGTACTCGGACTTCGGCACGCCCTTTGACATGGCGGCCATCGCCAACAGCATGGGCGTGCACGGCGAGCGCATCACCGAACCGTCCCAGATCAAACCGGCGGTGGACCGCGCCATCGCCTCGGGCAAGCCCGCGCTGCTGGACATGGTCATCGACGGCGAGCTGTAGACGGCGAGCTGTAGGAGGACTAATCATGCGAACCAACACCACCAAAGCCAAGCTCAACGATGGCGGCGTCGTATTCGGCGCTATCATCACCCGCTACGCTCCCGACATGGTCGAGATTTTCGGCGCGCTGGGATACGACTTCGTGATGATCGATTGCGAGCACGGCCCCGCTGACCTTGACCAGGTTGAGCACATGGTCCGTGCCGCCGAATCGTTCGGCATCACGCCCATCGCCCGCATCCCGGACCACTCCGATCCGACCATCCTGCGTTACTTGGATCGCGGATTGCAGGGAATCATCGTCCCCCACGTCAACACCGGGGAGCAGGCGGCGGCCATCGCCCGCGCCGCGCGCTACTATCCCGACGGTTACCGGGGTATGGGCGGCGGACGGGCCCAGGACTACGGCATCGGCGTCGCCCGCGACGAGGCAACCTCGTGGGTCAACTCCCAGGTGCTGGTCATCCCGATGGTCGAGGATGTGGAAGCGGTGGGCAACCTGGACGACATCCTCGCAGTATCCGGCGCGGACGTGCTCCACGTCGCCGCCTCCGACCTGGGGCAGAGCATGGGCAATCCCGGCGTCGCCGAAGTCCGCAAGGTAATGAGCGACGTCATCCCCCGGGTACGCGCCGGCGGCAAGCACGTCGGCGTGGGCGGCAACAACCCGGCGGACACCGAAGGCGTCGCCGAGTTCGTCCGGCAGGGAGCGAACTTCGTAACCGTTTCCGGTTGGGGCCTGCTCCGCATCGCCGGGGAAAATTTCCTGCGGGACGTGAAAGCGGCCCTGTAACCCAGGAGCCGACCTGCTAAAACCGCAGGGGCGACGCATGCGTCGCCCCTACCATGCTCCGGCGATTACTATGGGAACTAACGCTGCCGTTCCGTCTCGATGCGTTCCCGCAATATGGGCAGCAGTTCACTGGCGGCGCGTTCGCATTCCTCGACGTGAGGGAACCCGCTCAGGATGAATTCGTCAATGCCGAGCCGCCAGTAGCCGACCAATTCATCCGCCACCTGCTCCGCCGTGCCCACTAGCGCGCTGCCGCAGTTCACCCGCACCTCGGACAGTCCGTTCCAGAGATGTTTGCCCAGGCGATGATCTTCGGCCTCCCTGGCCTGAGCCTGCTGCCCGACCATGGGCGTGCCGGCGATGGCGGTCTGGCGCTGCGCCTTGACCTCCGGCGCGGCGTCGGCGATGAGGCTGCGGGCGGCGTCCCAGGCTTCCGCCTCACTGTCCCTGATCACCAGGTGGGTACGCAGCCCCAGATTCACGGGCCGGCCGGTTACTTGCAACTGTTCACGCAGGTCGTTGACCCGCTGAGTCGTGTCCGGCAAGGGTTCGATCCAACCCAGGTGAACATCCGCCTGCCGGGACGAAAGGCCCAACGCCCGGGGGGATGCGCCGCCCAGGTAGAAACGCGGGGCGTCGTCGCCCGGAGCGGGAGCGCAGTAGGCATCTTCCAGCCGATAGAAGTCGCCCTGATAGCTGACTGGCTGCGGTTCCTGCCAGAGCGCGCGGCAGGCTTCGATGAACTCTTCGGCGCGCTCGTAGCGGGTGGCGTGGCTGCTGAACTCGCCGACGCGCTCGAAGTCGTTCTGGATGCCGCCGGGGACGATGTTGATGTCCAGCCGACCGCCGGACATTTCGTGGAACGCCGCCGCCATCTGCGCGAACAGCCCCAGCGCGATGAACCCGGGACGGACGGCCACCAGGAACCGGATGCGCGACGTTACCGCGGCGAGGGCCGTGGCGGTGGTCCAGGTCTCAGCCAACGGGGCATCCTCCGAGAACAGCCCGTTGGCGAACCGCGTCGGTATCAGCATGGAGTAAAAACCGCAGTCCTCGGCGGTTTGGGCAACCCGTTTCAGGTAGTCGAAGGTGGGCGGACGCTGCGCGCGCAGGGTGCCGGCGCGATCTCCGTCGCCGTCTATGGGTATGAACCAGTCGAAACGGGGTTCGGGGCGATGCTTTTCGTTGTTGTTAGCCATCAGTTCCTCACCTAACTAGGGCCTCCGCTCAGTTTCGTTAATCCAATCACTCACGCATCGTCATCATCGCTGCCCGACTCCACCGGAACTGGCATTGGCGGGTTGGGGTTCTGTTCCATCTCCCGCTGGTACCACATGAACATTACGATGCCGGCGCCGATGATGCACATCATGTCGCCCGGAACCCATAGGGTCAGCCCGCCCAAACGCTGGTCGGACAGGTACGAAAAACCCTCCCACGGACGCGGCAGTTCCTGATAGGCCGAATAGATCAGGCGCTCCTGGAACGTAATGGCCGCTCCCAGCAGCGTGTTGGGCAGCACAATCAGCCCCAGGTACAGTACCCGCAGGCCGTAGTGCAGACGCGACCGGTGCGGCTTGGGATCGACCACGATCCACCAGAACAGGAACCCGCTGATCAGCATGGTGCCGTGCATCAACTCGTGCATCCAGTCGTTGTGCACCGCCAGGTCGTGGGGTCCCGGGATCTGCCAGAAGAACAGCAAACCCAGGAAAGCAACGATAGTGAAGACCGGGTTGGTAATCTTCCAGTAAATCCAGTGGGCAATCGAAGTCCGCACGATGCGACGAATCACGCCCTGCCGCAGCCAGGCGGGCATACCGCGCAGCATCGGCGTCAGCGGCGCTCCCAGCAGGATCAATAGCGGGCCTACCATGCGCACCAGGATGTGCTGGACCTGGTGGATTGAGAAGTAGTGCTCGGCCAGCGGCTCAATGGGCGATTGCAGCGCAGCAAACAGCACCACGATGCCGGCGAAGAAGCTGGCTTTTTGCCAATTGCTTACGGGATGCGTTGGATTCGGCCAGTTGTTCAAGCCGTTGATGTAGAAATAAAGGGACGCCAGCAGGAATAGACTGGGGACCGGATTGGTGATGAACCCCCATGCGGTCAACGGCGTCTGACCCGGTGGAATCCCCTGGTGCGCCGACGCGATGCCCACGCCTACCGCTAGCGTCGCCAGTGCGCCGGCCGCGAAGCCAATCGGTACTGCCCGCCGCATCATGCTGCCGTACTCTCCGACCTTTCGGCCCGCTGCCGTTGGTTCCGCCGGATGCGCCACACCAGGTAGCCGGCGCCGGCGGCCAGAATCACCGCGACGCCGATGAACACGTAACCGGCCTCGGCATTGCTGGCGGGCGGAATGACGTTAAATTCAAAACCGTCCACCGGGTACGATTCGCCGCCGGGTTCCTCAATGTCCAGCACCGTATCCCAGACTCCTGGGTTGTCCATTTTCACGGTGGCGAAATAGACGCCGGGGCTGACGGGACTGGCGTGAGCGTAGCCGGCTTCGTCGCTGCTCTGCCGGGAGGTATGCACGGTTACTTTGGCGTCAGGCACCGGCGCACCGGAGGCAGCGTCGCGGACCTGGACGATGAACTGGACGGATTGCAGAGAGGGCAGTGGTTTAGCCTCTACATCCACCGCATAGGGACCGGCCTGGGCCGCGGTGCGGCGCGTTTCGGGGCCGATGATGTCCTGCGCCCACGCGCTGGCAGGCAGAACCATGCCGATGCCCAGGAGCGCCAGGACTGTCAACCCAACCTGATTCGCAATCTTGCCGAACAACTGGAATCCACCTGCAAAGATATAGGGGCGAATCATCACTCGCCCCTATATTGTACGCTATCGCGGCGGGTTCCCCCGGCCCGCCTACGGCTGGAATGTCTTGCGCCAGATGCCCGGTGATCCAAGGGCGTGCGTCATCACGTCGCGCATTCGGCCGTTGTCGGGGTGCGCTTCGCGCTGCTCCAGCCAGGCCGCGGTCGATGACACTTCGGGGTTTTCGAACTCGTACACGGTGGCGTAGGCCGGCTCGCCGCGCACCGCCTTCCAGCGGCGCCCGCGGATGCAGCCGGGAACTTTCTCGTAATTCGGCACGTACACGCCGGAGTACCAGTTGTTCCATTCCTCATCGCTCTCGGCGGGTACGTCCATCCGCCCGATCTGCAACGCCGGCGACATATCGGAGTTGGCCAACGCATCGGACAGGCCGGTCGGGTGGATCATCGTGTACACGTTGTTGATCAGGGTCGTCGCAACGGCCCTGGGACCGACTTTCTGGCCCCACGGCGTCGGCGGCCGGTTCTTGAAAGCGTCGGTGTTGATCACGTCGGCGGATTCCAGCTCATACATCGCCAGGTGCTTGGGGCCGCTGCTGGTCGCCTCATAGCGGGCAGCGTTGAGCACGCCCGGAACCGCTAGCAGTTCCTGTAAATGCTCGGTGTTGTACCACTGGTTGAACTCTTCCTCGACGTCGGCAGGAACTTCGCACCAGACCATCATCAGGCCGGTGCCGCGCATCTTTGGCATGGTGTGCCTCCTGTGCTGTGATTTCAGGGTCGGATTGACGGCGAGCAGTGTAACATAATCTGCCCTGAACCAAAGCGATTCATGTACAATACTTCGCCGCTGACCATATCAAAGGAGTGAATATAAGCGCTATGAACGGAAGTATATCGGCGCGCCGGGGATGGGCACTCGGAATCGTGATACTGGTGGCGCTTGCGATTGCGGCGTGCGGCGACAGTAGTGGCCCGGAGTTATCGGCGGTTCAGGCCGACGTGGCGGCCCTGCGTGGGGAAGTAGCCACCCTGAAGCAAGATGTTGCTGCCTCGCCCCAGCCCGCCAGCGCGCCGGCCCCCGCGGAATCCCCCGCCGCGTCTGCCGATGACATTCGCCGGTTGGAATCCGAAATCGACCGTATTGTCAGCGATATTGATGCCAAAGCGGCGCAGCTGCAACAAGCATTGGCGGCCGGTTTACTCCAGCCGCCGGCGACAGTTCACCCTCCGGCTCAATCGCCGCTGCCCGCTGGTTCGCCCTTCACTTTGCAACTGCTCCACGCCGCCGACATGGACAGCGCGGTGGGCGCTTTGGAGAACGTCGAAAACTTCTCTGCCATGCTCGACGGTTTCCGCGCGCAATTTCCCAACAACACACTGGTGTTGAGCTCGGGAGATAATTACGTCCCCGGCCCCCGCTACTTCGCCGCCGGCGACGATTCCAACGAAGCCCTGCTGGGCATTGCCGGCAATGGTAGGGGCGATATTGCCTTCCTCAACGCCATGGGTTTCCAGGCGTCGGCGCTGGGCAACCACGAACTTGACCTGGGCACCGCAGCCTTTGCCAGCGTCATCGGTTCCGAAACCGACGATAGCAAGATCTACACCGGGGCTTTGTTCCCATATTTGTCCAGCAACCTGGACTTCAGCGGCGATGAAAACCTGGCCGGCCTGGTGGTCCCGGACGCCCAGGAGGCGATGCTGGTGGGCGGCAGCCTGGCGCGCAGCGCGGTGATTACGGTGGGCGGCGAACGCATCGGAATCGTCGGCGCAACCACGCCGACCCTGGCCTCCATCACGGGAGCCGGCGCCATCACCGTAGCCCCGGAAGACATCTTCGACGTGGATGCGCTGGCTGCCATCATTCAGGGCGCCGTGGACGAACTGACCGGCCAGGGCATCAACAAGGTCATCCTGCTGTCCCACATGCAGCGCATTAACATCGAGCAAGCCCTTGCTACCCGGCTGGAAAACGTTGACATAATTGTCGCCGGTGGTTCCAACACGCTGCTGGCCGACGCAACCGACCGGCTGCGGCACGGCGACACGGCGCACGATACTTATCCCCTGACCTACCGCGCCGCGGACGACGCGCCCGTGCTGCTGGTCAACACCGACGGCGACTACAAATATCTGGGCCGGCTGGTGGTGAAATTTGACGATGCGGGCCGCGTGATTCCCGACTCCATAGACCAGTACCTCAGCGGTGCCTACGCCACCGACCGCCAGGGTGGTCAGGCTTTCGCCGGTCAGCCGATACCGGAAGTGGCCAGCGTCGCCGAATCCCTGCGCAGCGTCCTTGTCGTCCGCGACGGCAACATCATAGGTCGGACCGACGTGTACCTGGATGGTCGGCGCGGCGCCGTGCGTACTCAGGAAAGCAATATGGGCAACCTGGTGGCGGATGCTTTCCTTTGGATAGCCCGGCAGGTTGATCCCGATGTGCAGGTATCCCTCAAAAACAGCGGCGGCATCCGCGACGCCATCGGTGTGGTGCTTCAACCTCCCGGCACAACCGATCCGGCGGACGTACAATTCTTGCCACCCTCGGCCAATCCTGCAACCGGGAAGCTACAAGGCGACGTATCCCAATTCGACATTCAAGGCGCCCTGCGCTTTGACAACGGTGTGGTCATCGTGCCCCTGACGGCCCGGCAACTGGTGGAAGTCATCGAGCACACCATCGCGGCCGATGGCATCGGAACGGTCCCTTCCGGCGGGTTCCCTCAAGTGGGCGGGATGCGCTTCAGTTTCGACCCGGCGGCTCCCTCGGGCCACCGCGTTCGTTCCCTGGCGGTGATTGATGACAATGGCGAGGTCAGCGACCGCGTAGTGGAAGGCAGCGAGTTGGTGGGAGACCCGGAGCGCGTGATCAAGATGGCTACGCTGAACTTCCTGGCCAACGGCGGCAGTGGCTACCCGTTCCCGGTGCCGCAGCCGGGTCGCATTGACTTCAGCGGCGAGGCCGGCCAGTACAATCCGCACGACTCCGATTTCCCCGACGCCAACGCCAACGGCGTCATTGATGGGCCAGTGTCTGCCGCCGACCCTGGACTGGCCGATGCCTTCGCTCCCGGCAAGGAACAGGACGCCCTTGCCGAGTACCTGGCGCACTTCCATGCAGAGACGCCCTTCAACCGGCCGGAAACACCACCACTGGATGACCAGCGTATCCAGAACCTCGGCATCCCAGGCAAAACTGATACCGTTTTCCGGTAGTTGGACGCGGATGTTCCACCAGACACCCGAGATGGGGAGGTGCGCTCCGAATCTTTGGTATGGCCTACCTCATGTAGGGGAATCGGGTTGTCGTAGAAATCGTATTACTGGCGGCGAGCAGTGCAACATAATGACCGCCATAGGGTTGACGCCCTACACGGTGCTGGGGGAAACTTGCGCATCCTGGATACCATGCGACAACCGATGGCGCGGTCAGCGCACATTATGACGAGTTTGCTCGACACCATTAGAGGAAACCGCGCGTTCCCGGAGTTCTCTACTGACGGAACCCCCACCTCTAGCGCAACGACGCGCCGGCGGGATGGATTGCTGGCGCGCTTTGCTGACCGAATCGCCGTCAATCCCGACCTGTCGCGTTCGTTGGTTTCTTGGCAATCCAATAGACAAACTCCGGGGTTTCGGTGGTTCAAGTTCAAGGAAGGTTTCAGTGCTGCCTTGGTGTGCTATCTGCTGGGTTTTCTGGACGAACGCGGTCTCCTGCTGGACCCATTCGCCGGCACCGGCATTGCGCCAATTACTGCGGCCCGCGAAGGATGGCAGGGAATAGGCGTCGAGATATTGCCGGTAGGGGTTAATGTCTCTAACGCCTTGTTGGCCGCCCCTGCCATTGACCACTCGGCTTTTGGGCGGCAAGCGACGGCTTTCCTGAAATACGTTGCAACTGCGCGCGGCGCGCCGGAAGTGGATTGGTTCCCCCACATTCGTATCACCGAAAAGGCGTTCCCATCGGACAGTGAGGCCAAGATAGCTGCTGCCCGCAACTGGTTGCGTCAGGCGGAAGCAACGCCAGAGACCGCACTGCTCGCGCTGGCTGCAATGGCAGCTCTGGAAGATGCCAGCTGGACCAGCAAAGACGGCCAGTATCTGCGCTGGGATCATCGCTCCGGTCGTAAACTCAAGGCCCGGATGGAGAAACGGCACGTATTGCCTTACGAGGTGTCTCTGCACAGTAGGATTGACAATATCGCCGCGGACTTGCCGGCATTGGCTGGGCGTTATGAGGCTGAAGATGTACGGATTATTGAAAGTTCCTGTTACGATGCCCTGCCAGAATTACCCACTGACTCCGTTGATGCAGTGATTACCTCACCGCCTTACGCCAATCGGTACGATTACACCCGTACCTACGCGCTGGAGTTAGCTTGGCTGGGTTACGATAACCAGGGCATCAGCACGCTGCGCCAGAGTTTGCTGTCAGCCACCGTTGAAAACCGTTCCAAGCGCGAGCAGCTTTCGGCTGGCCACGGCGATGCGCTGGCCCGATTTGATCGGCACGGGGCGATTAGGGAAATAACGGAGGCCTTGGAGAGCGCCAATCAACGGGGTGAACTGCCTAACCCGCACGTCATACGGTTGGTTCGGAATTACTTCATGGAAATGTCGGTAGTAGTCTCCGAGCTGTCGAGAGTCTGCCGACCCGGCGCGTCGGTATTTATGGTGAACGACAACGTGCAGTATCACGGCGAAGAAGTGCCGGTGGATTTGATATTGTCCGACCTTGCCGAGCAATGCGGGTTTCACACAAAAGTGATTTGGACGTTGGCTAGGGGCAAAGGCAACGCCAGTCAGCAGATGGGACGGTTTGGCCGCAAGGAACTGCGGAAATGCGTCTATTGGTGGGTGCGAAGATGAGTAGCGACTACCGGCGGCGGCTCAGCCAGTTGCGTTCGCAAAATCTCACAGACAGTCTGCAAAAGCGACTGGATGCAAGAGTGCGCCTTGCAGTGGCGTCTCTTAGCAGTCGCTTCGACTTTGCCGAGTCCATTGAGTCATACCTGATCTCCCAAGGTGCGTGGGAACACGTGCGTAGCTTGCGGCTGAACCCGGTCAGCGTATTCTGTCATCCCAATATGCTGGTGGAAGAGCCTTTCGTGTCACTATACTACCGGGGCATCGGTGGGCTATCCTTGAAAGAAGTGCAGAACCAGGCGCGCTCGGTGGTCAACTGGGAATCTCCTCCAGACGAAAGACGGCGCAAGCCGAGGGTGACGCCTGAACCCGCCAGACAAGTTGCCGGACTGTACAACAGCGTAATTTCGTCAATCGTAGAAAACACCACGGACTGGACTCTGGAAAACGGCTACCGCAATATCATCGCATCGTTGGGCATAACCTTCGATGGTTCGATGCGGAATACAATTGGCAGACTCTCCGAACAGAGAATTCGTCGTTTACTGTTGCAGTACCTGTTTGAGAATTCCCTACTGTTAGCCCCGGACTACTCTGATGCCGATTCGCTGCCGGCTGTTCCTGGCAATGGAGATTACATACTGCGGGACGGGTTCGTGATGACGTTCAGTTCAGAGCCTGACGTTGCCTTCCGTCAGGACGATTCGCTTGAAGCCACGATTGAAATCAAGGGTGGTATTGACCCGGCCGGCGCTCTGGAGCGCTTGGGCGCCGCTGAAAAATCCGCTCAAGCAGCGATTGAAGTCAACCGACGCTGCAAGAATTTTCTTGTCGCCGGCGTAATCACTCCGGAAATGCGGCGACGGCTTGACCAAAGCCGATTGTTTGAAAAGGACTTTCCGCTCGTTGAATTATTGTCGAATGAAAATCTCCAATCCGAGTTCTTTAACGAAATCTTCAACCACACTTTGCGGATCATTGCATCGAGCGCATAGGATTCCGTCACCATGACCTACTCCCTGCTCTCCGGCCTTCGCGTCCTCGAAATCGGCTCCATGCTCTCCGCCCCCTATTGCGGAAAGTTGCTGGCGGACGCCGGCGCGCGCGTCACCAAGCTGGAACCGCCCAACGACGGTGATCCGGCGCGACGCTACGGCCCCTGGCCTAGCGACGTCCCACACCCCGAACGCAGCGGCCTGTTCCTGTACCTGAACTCCAACAAGGAGGGGATCACCGCCAACCTGAAAACTCCCACCGGACGCAGCATCATGCGGCGCCTGGCCGCCGTCTCCGACGTGTTGGTACACAACGTGCCGCCCGTGGACATGGAACGGGCCGGGTTGGACTACGACGCGCTGGCGGCCGACAACCCTAACCTGGTCATGGCCAGCATCAGCCCCTGGGGACTCTCCGGGCCGTGGCGCGACTATAAGGCGTATGACATCAACTTGGCCGCGGCTGGCGGCATCTGCGAGGGCCTGGGAGAGGCCGACCGGGAACCCCTCACGTTCGGTACGCCGGAAGTGGGGTACTTTGCCGGCATGGCCGCGGCGTCGGCCATCGTCATGGCCTTGCTGGCCCGCGATACTCGCGGCGGTCAGCATATCGACATCGCCGAGGCCGAAACCATGGCCGGCCTCTACAACGGGCCGGAAGCGCTCATGGCCGTGTACGAATGGCGGGTCACCCGTCGCACCGGCCATCACGCCCTGGACTTCCCGTATCCTAACTGCATCTTGCGTTGCAAGGATGGCCACATCTTCGTCGGCTCGCCGGAGGGACGACAGTGGGGCCGCCTGTTGCAGATCATGGGCAGCCCGGAATGGTCCCAGGAGCAACGATTCCGCAACCGCACCGCCATGAACAACCTCTACGCCGATGAGGTGGACCGCTACGTGGAGGAATGGCTTGCGGATTACACCAAGGCCGAACTGCTGGAAATTGCCCTGGAACATCGCATCCCGCTGGCTCCGGTTCGCACCTATAACGAGGTGCGTGCCGATCCGTCGCTGGCCGACCTGTTCGTGGTGATTGAACGCGACGATACCGGCCCGGTGGCCTTTCCAGGTCCGCCTTACAAGTTGAGCGACGCCGATGTTGCCCCTCTATCTCCCGCGCCAACCTTGGGTCAACATAACCGAGCCGTGCTGTGCGAAGAATTGGGATACTCGCCCACGGAACTGGTCAAGCTGTATCAGACCGGAATCATCTGAATGGTACCGCCATGCTGCTGCGAATCGGAATCATTTGTCTGGTGGTATTCGTGGGCAGTTGCCTCGTCGCCCGGCAGATTGCCCTCCGTAAAAACCATCGCCCGGAGATTATCATAGCCGCCGGCATGATCGTGGGCGCCATCGTTTTCGCTGGGTTTTGGACAGTGAGCCTGGTGTACCAACCGCTGTACACGAAAATCGCGGGCGCAGTTGCGTTGGCCGCGATGCCTGCCATCGCAGCCTGGATAGTTCCGGAGCGGAAACGAGAATGACCCGCAGGCAAGGCGATGCGTATGTCTGAAAACACTTCAAACAGTAACAGAGATGCGAACGGCGGCCCGCTGGCTGGCTATCGCGTATTGGATTTTGGCTGGGTGCTGGCCGGAGCAATCCCCGGCATGGCGCTGGCCGACATGGGCGCAGAGGTAATCAAGGTCGAGACTCGCCAACGCCTCGACTACATGCGCATGGGCCGACCCATCGTAGGCGACCAGCCCGACCCCGAGCAGAACCCTATGTTCCACAACGTCAACCGGGGCAAACTCAGCGTCACGCTCAACATCGGCGAACCCGACGCCGTGGAACTGGCGAAACGCCTCGTCGCCAGTTGCGACGTCGTAATCGAGAACTTTTCGCCGGGTGTGATGGATCGCCTCGGCCTGGGTTACGAAACGCTCCGCGACATCAAGCCGGACATCATCATGGCCTCCATATCCTCGACCGGGCAGGACGGACCGTTGCGCGACCTGCGCGCCTACGCTCCGTCCATCGGCGCCCTGTCTGGCCTCGATAGCACGATGGGATACGAGGGCGGTGGCCCCCTGGGTCTCAAGCACGCCTTCGGCGACATCTGCGGCGCGCTGCACGCCGTGTTCGCCATCGTGTCGTCCCTCTATCGCCGGAACCAAACTGGTCAGGGGCAGTACATCGACGTGTCCATGCTGCGCGCCACCGTAGTAACGCAGGGCGTCGGGCTGATGGAACATGCCCTCACTGGTCGGGCGCTGCAACCTCGCGGCAACTATGATCCGACGATGGTTCCATACGGGAATTACCCCTGCGCCCCGGGCCCCGACGGAAGTGGCGACAAGTGGATCTCAATAGCGGTTGCCACCGAAAGCGAATGGCAGGGCCTAGTCTCTGCAATGGGCAGCCCGGCATGGGCAAATGACCCACGGTTCGGCAGCCAGTATCGTCGTCAGCGACACCGTCGCGAGTTGGACGCCCTCCTGTCCCGATGGACTGGGCACCATGATCCCGACCGTCTGACCGACTTGTTGCAGAGTCATGGCGTCGCCGCCGCTCCGGTATTCAGCGCCGAGGAGCGTCTGTTTCACCCACATTTCATGGAGCGTGGCCTCTACAGCGACATCGACCATCCTGCCCTGGGCGCCGAACCCATCTTCAACCTGATGTGGGGCCTCAGTAAAACCCCGTCCGCGGTACGCCGCCACGCTCCCCTGATGGGCGAGCACAACCGCGAGGTCCTCTGTGGCACACTGGGTTTGAGCGCAGGGGAGTTGGCTGAGTTGGAAGAGCGGCAGGTGGTATATTAGCCGCGATTATGAACAACCGAGAGGATCGGCAATGACGCAGCAACAATCCCAGCAACAGGTCGTGGAAACCCTGCCCGAAGTTGAGGGCGGCATCTCCGACGAAGCCCTCGCCGCCGCTCGCGCCATGATCGGCGTGCGGATGCGCACCGAGCAGTACGTCCGGCAGGCCAACCTGGACACCATGCTCAACTTCGTCAACGGCATCGGCGATGCTAACCCGCTGTTCCGCGACCAGGAATACGCCGCCTACTCCAAGTACGGCAGCGTCGTCGGCCATCCCTGCGCGCCCTACATGCGGCACTGGTCGGGACGCACCCGCTGGGGTCTGCCCGGCGTCCACGGCTTCTTCGCCGGCAACGACTGGGAGTTCTTCCGCGTGCTGCGGCCCGGCGATGCCGTCAACTGCGTCGAGCGCGTGCTGGACGTTCAGGAGAAGCGGAGCCAATACTCTGGCCGCCTGGTCATCCAGTACGTTGAGACCACCTACTCCAACCAGCGGGACGAGGTGGTGGCCCGCGTGGTGGGCTGGTGTACTCGCCACCAGCGGCGCGCCTCCCGCGAGCGGGGCAAGTACGCCGACGTGCCCAAGCGCCACGAGTACACTGAGGAGGAACTGGCGGCCATCGACGAGCAGGTGCTAAACGAGACGGCTCGCGGCGGGCAACCCCGTTACTGGGAGGACACCGAAATCGGCGAGGAACTGCCTACCGTCGTGCGCGGGCCTCTGTCTTTGCAGGACGTGAGCGCGTTCCTGGTAGGCACCGGACGCTCCAGCGCCCACGGCGTCCTGCTCCGCGAGGCCATGCGCCATCCCAACCACTTCTTCCGCAACCCTGAGTCGGGCGGCGGCCTGGAATACACCGGCATAGGCCACCTGCGCGATTCCGTCGCCGAGGCCGTGGGCGTCCCCGGCGCCTACGACTACGGCCCGCAGCGCGTCTCATGGCTCGGCACCCTGATGACCAACTGGATGGGCGACGACGCCTTCCTGAAGCGCCTCCGCGTCGAGACCCGCCGCTTCAACGTCTATGGCGACACCCAGTTCCTCAAAGGCCGCGTCGCCCGCAAGTACGTACACAAGGGCAACGCCCTGGTGGACGTGGACATCTGGGCCGAAAACCAGCGCGGCGAAATCACGGCCCCCGGGATGGCCACGGTTCAACTCCCGTCCCGCGACCCCCGCAACCCCTGGTTCACCGACGGCAGCCACCTGTCGCTGCGCGACGTTACGCTGCCGGAGGAGGCGCCGCCGATTTTGCCTGTGTGAGGACTGCCGCGGCGAGCATCACCGATGACGACCAAGCTCAAACCCACGACCGGCTCCACCGCCATCGCACCCGACGGCGCAATCGTCCTGCGCCTTTCGGCTCTGGGTATAGACCACCGGGCCGACGATTTTCCGGCCCGCTTCATAGAGTTCTGTGAGCAGAACGATCTGTACGAGATGGAGGTCAACGCCGAAGGGGAGCTGCTGATACTGCCTATGACCGGATACCGCGGCAACAAGCACGAGTTTTACTTTGCCGTATTGCTTGGCAACTGGGAGCTTGCTAACGGCGGCAGCGCCTCATCACAAACCGTTCGATTTCGGCTTCCGTCCGGCGCAGTCCTGGGACCCGATGCCGCTTGGATAACGCAAGAGCGATTTGACGCGCTACCGGAACTCGAACGGGATACCATCATCGAGGGCGCTCCGGATTTCGTGGTGGAAATCCGATCACGCACTGACAATCTACGTCCGTTGCAAAATAAGATGGCCGAATGGATGGCAGCTGGAACCCGTCTTGGATGGCTCATAGACGCGCGCCAGCGACAGGTTCACGTCTATCGCGCCGGCCAGCCGGAACCGCAGTTGCTGAATGACCCTGATACTCTGGACGGGGAGGACGTACTGCCCGGCTTCTCCTTCCCGGTTAGACAGTACGTCTTCGACATATGACCACCCCCACCGCCCTACCCAACCTCCGCGTGCTGGAGGTTGCCTCGCTCATCCCCGGCCCTTACTGCGGCAAGCTGCTGGCGTCGCTCGGCGCAACCGTCATCAAGGTCGAGCCGCCCGGCGCCGGCGATCCGTCCCGACGGCGCGGACCCTTCCCTGACGACGTTCCTCATCCCGAGCGCAGCGGGCTGTACTTGTACCTGAACACCGGCAAGCAGAGCATTAGCCTGAACCTGCACGACCCGGCCGGGCGCGACCTGCTGCGGCAACTGGTTGCCCGCGTGGATATGGTGGTGCATGACTATACGCCGGCCGATGCTGCTGCCGTCGGACTGGACTCCGATTCGTTGCTGGCCGCCAATCCTGGCGTCATCATCGTCCCGATTACGCCATTCGGCAGCAGTGGGACTTACGCCGACTACCGCGCTGGACACCTAGCGACGTTCCACGCTGGCGGCGAGGGCTGGCTGCTACCCAACGGTGTCGCCCTGGATACTTTCCCGGACCGACCGCCCATCGTCGCCGGAGCCAACATGGGCGATTACCAGGCGGGACTCACCGCTGCCGTGGGCGCATTGGCCGCCGTCCATCATCGCCTGGCTGACCCCGACACATCGGGGCAGATGGTGGACGCATCGGCGCAGGAGGCGCAGCTGTCCGTCGGCTACATGCCCATCCAGCGCCACGAGTCCGAGGGCATCACGGAGACTCGTTTCTCCCGCTACTTCCGCGTCGGCGGCGTGTTGCCGGCATCCGACGGCTACGTGGAGTTGCTGACGCTGGAGCCACGCCAGTTCCAGGGCTTGCTTGAGTTCATGGGCAATCCTGATTGGGCCAAGCCGGAGATGTTCAGCGACCCGGCCACCCACGGCCCCGAGTTGAACCGCCACATGCGCGAGTGGTTCAGCCGGCACACCCGCGAGTGGCTCTACGCGGAGGGCCAGGCCCACGGCGTCCCCGTCGCGCCCTACTACACCCCGTCCGAGGTTTTCACCAGTCCCCAGCAGCGTGAACGCAACTTCTACGCGCAGGTCAACCACCCCGAAACCGGCCCCCTGGAATACACCGGCGCCCCCTTCCAACTCAGCGAAACCCCCACGACGCTAACCCGCGCGCCGCTGCTGGGCGAGCATAACGCGGAGGTGTACTGCGGGTTGCTGGGCTATTCGGCCGGGGATTTGGCGGCGTTGGCGCGGCCGGGGGCGGTTTAGCAAAATGCGAGATTCGTCATTCGAGTTGTTCGACGACTTCATCAGCCCCAAGGAACGGTTCTGCTTTGAGATTCAAGGCACTAATTTTATTGCGTATCAAATCGACCAAATGAACGTCGCTTTCAAGTGCCGCTCGGATATCTTTGCCGTCCATCAGCATGATGTTTTTATTGGCGTTCTGCTTTAACGACGGCACGACGTGCTTAGACCACCCATTCACTGATATGAACAGCCCTGCCGTCTGAGATCCGGAACGCCCTAATTTGCCAGCCAAACTGTCTAGTTCTTTCACGTCTGTCATGGCAGCAGTCCATTTGCACTCAACCAAGTAGTGCCAACCCTCTAGACGGAAAGCCCCGTCAATTTGTTCCGCCCCGCTGTTCCTCTTGAAACTCTGCACAACCTCTAACCCTGAAACCGAAAATAGCCCAGAGACGATTTTCTCGAGCTCATAGCCACGGTTTTGACGGTCAACCTCTTCGTCGGATAGTGCCGCGTAGGTTTGGAGCAGCAAACGCAACGGCGTGCCTTTACCGCCGGCAAGTCTAGGATCCAAATCACCGAGTTGATCTATGAACCTCAGGTATGTCAGGGAATCTTGACCCTTGATCATTCCCAAATATTCGATTTTTCCTTTCAATACTTGTTCGAAGTGAGGGCCAGAATGCCCCGGACCTCTGCTCTTTCGGTCATACTTCCCTTGCCACTCTCGCTGGGCGGCTTGCAAGCCAAATTTCTCCCAAGCGTACAACATAGCCCGTATTTGGTTGGTTAAGCGCTTGGGAACATTCGTGATGTCATTTACCGTAACACCGGTTACTTCTTGACGTTGGTGTTGCCCCAGCAATCTAACTTTGTCTCTATTGATGATGAAACCGTTCTGTTCGATTGTCTCACTCAAACGACGTCCGACTTGCACCTGACCTAGTTCATTGGGGGACGCCAAATCTGGAGGGAATCGTCTGCGCCTGGTGGAAAATGTGATGTCATCCGCATAGCGGGTGTACCAAGAGCCACAATCGCGGGCCAGTCGTTGGAGTTGGCTATCCATTTTGGCGCAGATCATGTTGCTGATAGTAGGCGATGTCGGGGCGCCTTGGGCAAGGTGCCCTTGATAGCAGCACAGGTGAGCCAGTACAGTTGCGACTCGCTCCGGAAGATTGTACGGATTGGCCATGAGCATACCACGGACTCGACCGAAATGGATTGTGTGAAAGAAATTGTCGAGGTCTAGGTTGAATACCCACCCTTTTTGAACGTGTTGCTGTGCGTTTGTTTTTACGCTTCTGCCGACGGCAAATCCATGTGTGCTGGGTCTGACACGGTAAACGGACTGAAGAATGGTGTTCAATTTTTGTTGTAGGATTTTGATGCTGTCGTTCGGCGCGTCAATTTTTCGGTGTCCGCCGCTTTTTTTGGGTATGTAGAAAGTGGAATATCTCTTGTCCTCGCTTGTAGCGTAGATCCAGTAATTGAGATTTCGATATGAAACCTCAAGCAAATCGGCAATGTCTTTTGGGTCACGTAGTGCGAGAAACAGGTCTCGAGAATCGGTTGAGCTTCGCGCTAGAGTCAGGTTCACGGGCTTCCCTCCAAATCAAAAAGCGAAAGTTGCCCACGATTGATTTTCACATTCCTCGCCGGCACAGTGAACAGGCAAGACGAGGCAGACTAACTACAACAGATTGAAACTGATGCAGCGAGCTAAAGCGAACCTTAGTAGAGGGTCACCGCTGGATCAACGGCAATGATTAACCCGTCGTGGACAACTCAGTCTTGCATTATAAACGATGATAGTCGGTTCAGGGGCTGTTACTCCACTATTCGCTGCCTGCGACTGAGGCCTGTAGTGGGCCTATGAGGTGAATGCGGCCGGTATCCTTGAACGAGGCGCGAGTGTCACATGAAACAAAGTGCGAGCGTTCCACATCTTTGCGGGACGTCCTGCAACGGATTCTCGCAATGTATAATCCCCCCATCCCCGCGAACCCATCCGCCGCAGGCGGACCCGTTCGCCCTAAATGGAGGCAACCCCTATGGACTTCGGACTCGAAGGCAAGCTCGCATTCGTCGGCGGCGCGAGCCGCGGCATCGGCAAGGCTATTGCCATTGAACTGGCCCGCGAGGGCGCGGACGTGGTGGTCGGTTCCCGTTCCATGCCCGACCTGGAGGCGACCGCCGCCGAAATCGTCGAGACCACCGGCCGCCGCGCCATCCCCATGCCCTTCGACGCCACCGACCGCGCGTCCGTGGACCGGGTCATCAACTCCGCCGCCGACACCCTGGGCGGTCTGCACATCCTGGTCAACAGCGCGTCGCTTCCGGGTGGCTCGCCGTCGGCTACTGGACCAATCGAGGACCTGATCGACGAGGACCTGATCAGCGACTTCGACGTCAAGTTCGTGGGCGCGTTGCGCTGCTCCCGCGCTGCCATTCCGCTGCTCAAGGCCCAGGGCTACGGGCGCATCATCAACATCAGCGGACTCAACGCCCGCAACGCCGGCAACCTCAGCGGCGGCGCGCGCAACACCTCGCTGGTGCACATGACCAAGACCCTGGCCGCGCAATTGGGGCAATTCGGCATCACGGTCAACTGCATCCATCCCGGCACCACCCGCACCGAGCGCACTCCCAGCCTGCTGGCGTCCCGCGCCGAGCAACTCGGCGTGTCCCCCGAGGAAGCCGAGGCACAGGACTTTGCCCCCGGTTCAGCCCGCGGCAACCACATCTGCCGCATGGTGGACGCCTCCGAGATCGGCTACCTCACCGCATTCCTCGCCTCCGACAAGGCCTGGGCCATCACCGGCGAACTCATCGCAGCCGGCGGAGGCACCGGCAGCGCCGTGTACTACTAGGCAAGACAACCTGGCGACGGCAGCGTTGGCCGCCTGCCGTCGCTATCCAGATAAGGTATTATGGAAATACCTCCGCGAGACGCAGTAAAGAACATTCCGTTCATCATCTTGGGCATCTGGCCGGTCAATCTGTTGACGCTGTGGGCCCGGGGCCATGCTTGGAGTTGGGATATAACACCGGAGGCCGTGATTGGATTGTGGGAGTGGGGCTTGCTTATCTCGCTCTCCCTGGTGATTTTGGCTGAACTGGGAGTCAAAATGTTCATTGCATTAGCAGAACGCCGTCGCCGCATTGAAGCGGCAAAAGAAGAAGGCCGCAAAGAGGGCCGCAAAGAGGGCCGTAAAGAAGCCAGCGAGATGCTCATGGTCCTCAACGCCGCCGCCCGCACCAACCCCGACTCGTTGCCATCGCTGTTGCAGGAGTACCAAGCAAAGTTCCAAAACGGTTCGACAAGCGAATAGCATCCCGGTGGCAATTATGACCAACTCACCCGCTCCCCTCTCCGGCGTCCGCGTCGCCGATTTTTCCGTGCACGCCGCTGGCCCCTTTGCCGGCATGATCCTGGCGTCCCTCGGCGCCGACGTCATCAAGGTCGAGTCCGCCGCCAGACTCGACATAACGCGCCGACCCCACGCCATGTACGGCAAGCCCCCGTCGTCCTTTGAGCAGGTCAACGCCAGCAAGCGCTCCGTAACCCTCAACCTCAAGGAGCCGCGGGCGCTAGAGCTGGCCTACGACTTGGTGCGTATCTCCGACGTGGTGCTGGAGAACTTCCGCCCCGGCGTGATGGATCGGCTGGGCTTGGGCTACCCCCAACTCCGCGAAATTAAACCCGACATCATCATGGTGTCCCTGTCCTCCAACGGCCAGACTGGCCCCGAAGCGCGGTATGCCGGCTATGCCCCCATGTTCGCCGCGCTGGGCGGCCTGGGATACCTCACCGGCTACCCCGACGGCCCGCCCGTCGAACTCCGCCACGCCATGGACCATACCGGCGGCATGATGGCGGCATTCTCCGCCGTGGCCGCCCTTTGCGCGCACCGTAACCACCAGGTGGGACAGCGCGCCGACGTGGCCGTCCGCGACATTGCCACTGCCTTCATGGGCCACGCGCTCATGGATACCGCCATGAATCAACGGGACGCCCAACGCATGGGCAACCGCGATGACGCCATGGCTCCCCACGGCGTGTTTCCCTGCATTGGAGAGGACCAGTGGATCACCATCGCCGTCGCCGACGATGCCGAGTGGCAAGCCTTGAAAGATGCCATGGGCAATCCGCAGTGGGCCGATTCCGACGACTACGGCGACGCGTTCCAACGCTGGCAGAACCAGGACACTCTCGAAGCGTGCCTGTCCGAGTGGACCGCCACCCGCGAAGCCTTTGAACTCACCGACCTGTTGCAGGACGCCGGCATCGCCGCGTTCCCGTCGCTATCAGCCGACCAGCTGATGGAGGATCCCCACCTGGCGGCGCGAAACGTCTTTCCGACAACTACGGATCCCGCACGGGGTGAGCAGCGAGCCGTCGCGCCGCCCTGGCGTTTCACGGAGACTCCCACCGACCCCCTCCGCTGGACTCCCGAGCTCGGCCAGGACAACCGGGAGGTCTTCTGCGGCCTGCTGGGCATGGACGAAGCGGAATTGACCGCCCTGCAAGATGCGCAAGTCATCTGGTAACATCGCCGCAAAGGACCGCAACGAACACCCCGGGAGAAGTCATTGATGGAAACGATTAGCCTCAACGCGATAGTTGCTCTGGTATCGGTTGTGCTGGGCCTCTATGCGATTTTGCTGGCCGCCATACTGGGAATCCTAAGTGCGCTTTGGCTCCGTATGGGCAGCCTTCAGCAAGAATTCGGCGAATTGAAGGCCACTTCTCGCGAGCAAATCAGTTCCGTGCGCGAGGAAGTCAACTCCGTGCGCGAGGAAGTCAACGCTCTTGAAGAGCGCATGGAACGCAGGTTCAACGCCCTTGAAGAACGCATGGAGCGCAACCACAACCAGCTGATGCGGGCCATCCTGGCCCACAGCCACCGTCCCGACGGACGGCCCACCTTTGACCTGCCACCCGATTTTGAACCGACACCCGCCGACAACTGACACCCGCCGACAACTGACACCCGCACAGCAATGTGAGCACGTAATGACCGACTACTCCGCATACGAGCACCTGCTCATCGAAAAGTCCGACGGCATCATCATCCTTACGATGAACCGTCCGGAATCCCTCAACTCCACCAACTTCAAGCTCCATAACGAACTCAGCCGCATCTGGCTGGACATTGCCGCCGATCCCGAGGTCCGCGTCGCCGTCGTCACCGGCGCGGGCGAGGCTTTCTCCGCCGGCGGCGATTTCGAGATGATCGAGCAGGCCATCGACAACCCCGCCATCGTCGCGCAGAACACCAAAGAGGCCGGCGACATCGTCTATAACATCCTGAACCTGGACAAGCCGGTCATCTCCGCCATCAACGGTGTTGCCGTTGGCGCCGGCCTGGCAGTGGCCCTCATGGCCGACATATCCATCGCCGCCGAGGACGCCCGCATCACCGACGGACACATCCGCCTGGGCGTGGCCGCCGGCGACCACGCCGCCATCATCTGGCCCCTGCTCTGCGGCATGGCCAAGGCCAAGTACTACCTCCTCACCTGCGACTTCCTCGATGGCAAAGAGGCCGAACGCATCGGCCTGGTCAGCATGGCCGTCCCCCGCGACGAGTTGATGGAAACCGCCATGCGCATCGCGCGGCGCCTGGCCGACGGCCCACAGCCGGCCATCCGCTTCACCAAGCGCGCCCTCAACCAGTGGTTGCGCCAGGCCGGCCACACGTCATTCGATTACTCCCTGCTGGCCGAGGCTCTCGGCTTCTTCGGCGACGACGTGAAAGAGGGCCTCGCCGCCCTGCGGGAACGGCGGCGGCCGGAGTATCCGTCGGCATCGCTATAATGAGAAACAACAGCACAGGCAGGTTTGATCATGGGAACCTTTACTTACCCGATAGAAGTCATTTCGGTGGATGGCAGCCACTCGGAGACGGTTGACGCGACGGTGGATACGGGCTCCACGTTTACGTGCCTGCCGGCGAGCCTACTGCATGAGCTCGGCGTAGTTCCATATCGTCGCATCCGGTCGGAACTCGCAGACGGCAGCGTGACCGAGGATGATATGGGAATAGTGCATGTCCGGGTCGAGGGCATCGAAACGCCTACGCTCGCAATCTTCGCCAACGAAGGCGCCCCGGCGCTCCTCGGCGCGTACACCCTGGAAGGCGCGCTGCTGGTGGTTGACCCGGTGCGGCAGCGACCGGCGCCGACGCACGCCCTGCGGTATGGGAAGCAGGAGCACCAACATTGACCGCAATTCCCGATTACATTGAGCAGCGCATCCGCCGACCGATCCCCGCAGATTCGTGCGTTGTCCCCGGCTCAACGCCAGTAGTTGTTTTCGGCAATGCGCGGACGGCTACAGTTGCGACGCTAGGACTCAACCCCAGCCGGTTAGAATTCCTTGACCGAAACGGACATGAGCTTATCGGCGATGACCGCCGATTGGCTACCCATCGTTCTTTAGGTACTGACGATTTGGTCAACGTACCATCACCCGCCGTTGCCCAGGTGGTACACGATTGCCATTCTTACTTTCAGCGCAACCCATATCGTATATGGTTTGACCAATTGGAAAAGATTCTGAAAGCCTGTGGGGTATCGTATTACGACGGTTCGGCTTGCCACCTGGACCTCGTGCAATGGGCGACGAATCCCACGTGGGGCAAGATAAAGTCCCGGGAACTACAAAATCAGTTGATTGACGCTGATGCCAAGTTTCTCAGGCATCAATTGACTGCCGAAAACATAAACCTGTTATTGGTCAATGGTAGGGGCGTCAAGGACCAGTTGCAGCGCAAATTAGGAGCAACGCTCAGGGAAGTTACCCCGATTGCTGGTTATGGAAATCGCGATACCCGTGTGTTCGTGGGGACGCTACTTGATCGAGTGCGCGTTATCGCGTGGAGTACTAATCTGCAATCCTCTTTTGGTGTTACCAACGAATTGCGAACCAAGCTCGCAAATAAAGTTGCAAGATTGGTCTAACTACCCGAGGTTCACACCATAGCGCCAAACACTCCTTAAGCGATGGCCAACCCCAACTCCCTAGCGGCGGTTTCCTGTTGTTCGTCCAGCGTTACGAAAACCAGGCCGGGCACGAGTTCTTTGAAGAAGAGAGCGACCGCAAGGTGCCACAAGCGGACGGGCTGTAGTTGCGCCGTTTGCAAGACAGCCGCCATTTCTGCATCTAGGCGGCGATTAGGCATGATCCAGCGTATGCTGGCCAACACGTCGTCATCGAATGCTCGCCCTTCGGACGCGAAGGCGACGCGCATCTCCGCTTCCAAAAGGTTTGCAGACAGCAAATAGCGGAAACTTTCCAGCTTCCGCTGTATGGATTCTGCAACCGGCTCCTCGCCGTAGGTGACCGGGAGGAGCGCAGTAGTATCGACGTAGGCTGCGGCGAGCAGTGGCGTGGTCATGGACGGCTAGCTTCTATCTCTCCGTTCCAGGAATCGCTTCAAGCCGCCGGGGATGTAAGCGATGGCCCGCAGGGATTCGCGCGGCCCTTCGCCTCCAATCAAGACGCCCTGCTGGTGCAGTTCAGCGATGCGATGATCCAACTCGTCCAGCTCCGTAGCCACCGGCTCTTTGCGTTCGTCGAGGTTTTCGGTACTCATAGGCCGGTTGCCTCCTATCGTCTCTGAAGTTCAATTGTATCCCCCGGTTGCCGGCATTACAATCTGGTGAGCAAACCATCCCGATTATCCAGGTGAACCAACCCATGTACCCACCCCACATATTCGCCGACAACCCCTTCAACCGCGGCGAAGTCGAACGCCGCGATGAGGACTGGATCATCCAGCAGTCCCAGGAACCCCGCAGCAGATTCCTGCCCTTCCGCAACCTCAACGTCCTGCTCACCGACGATTCACCACCCGAACTTGGCTGGCTCTCCACCCAGCAGGCGCAACCGCTCCCCGCCACCGCCGAGTGGATCTTCCTCGGACTTTTGGACGGCGTTGCCCACTTTGCTTACGACCTGTCCAAGGATGCCGCCGCCGCCGAACAGGTTCTGGACGCCACCGGATGGCATTTTGAGGACTGCCGCACCGCCGGCGAGACCATGTCCGGCCCCAACACGGGGATGCTCTCCCAGGCCCGCGCTCAACTGGACTGGAACCTCCGCCATAGCTTCTGCTCGGTTTGCGGCCATCCCACCGACAAGGGACGCGGCGGGCAGGTGCGCCATTGCCCGGCCTGCAACTCCCAGCACTTCCCGCGCACCGATCCCGTGGTCATCACCGTCGTCGCCGATACCGACGGCGACCGGTGCCTGCTCGGGCAGTCCCGCGGACGTCTCCAAAGGATGCGCGCCTACTCTGCTCTCGCCGGGTTCATGGATCAAGGCGAGTGCATCGAGGAAGCCGTGGCCCGTGAGGTGATGGAAGAGGCGGGCATCAAGGTCAAGAATGTGCGTTACCACTCCTCGCAGCCCTGGCCTTTCCCGTCGTCCCTGATGATCGGCTGCATCGCCGAAGCGGACACCACAAACATCAACATGGACAACGAGGAGATGACCGACGTCAAGTGGTTCACCCGCGCCGAGGTTCTCAAGGCGCTGGACGGTCGCAGCGAAGAACTCACCGTCCCCGGTCCCATCGCTATCGCCCATCATCTCATCAAGGCTTGGGCTACCAGCGCAACGCCCTGAATCCGCCGTTTCCGCCGGTCTGACTGGCGCGCGGCCGGACGACATGACACCGGGACCTTGCGCCTTCCTGCTGTGATTCCGTACGCTGGAATCAATCTGCAACGGAGGCCAATCGGCGCTTGACCGCTATCCATTCTTACACGGACAGTTCGCTGCTCTGGAATTTCGACGAATCATCTCTGCAATGCCCATACGTCCAATACCCGCCCTACACCGCCACGTATCTGCGCGATTTTCTCGCCCACCTGGTCAGCGTGTCCGCTGGCAACCCCGTTTCCCTTTTGACTTCCCTCAGTGAACCCGGCCTCTACGCCCTGGCCGCTGCCCTTGGTTCCGGCGTCGGCGACGCCTCGCTGCGGCATGACGAAAATCTGCGTGAGGCGCTCATCGCTGAACTGCGCTGGCGAAACTGCAAAGGGATGGGGACGGATCCCCATGGTCAGGTGCGCCGCGGGCGTCTCGTCCAGCTGGCAGCCTCCTGTACGTATCTGTCCGTGGCGGGAGCGTCCTCTCTGCAAAGGCAAAAACTCTCGGGTGAATGTCCATTCTGCTCCGCTCCGGATTTCCGGGTTTTCCTGCCTACCGTGCACTGGCGCTGCTTTGCCTGCGACCGGCAGGGCACCCTTCTGGACTTCGCCGAGCAGTTGTTGCGCGCCGACTTGAGCTAATTGCCGGACTCAACCCAAAGTCGGTACTGCGCCTCTTCCATAGTCGCCGGCGCGGTTGGCGCAACCGCAACCACTAGCCATTGGCCCGGCGTGGCTGCAACTGGGACCGACCCCACGTAAGCGTCGTTTTCCGGGTCCCGTTGTAGCGACATCCTCGTCGCCGACGGTTCCGGTCCGTCGCCCAGGACCCACACGATCCAGTCCTGTTGAACCCGGTTGTTGACCAGCACGAACCCGTCCGGTTCCCAGCCCACCGCGTCGCTATCCAAATCGTCGCCCGACACGCGCATCCCCTGCACGCAGAACCCCGGCCCGTTGATGGCATCGTCGGTAACGTAGTGGAATCGCACCAGCGCGTCTCTGCTGGCGTATGCCGCCAACGATGCCTTGCCATCCTGCCACCCTTTCGAGTCGCCGGTGTAGCCGTATCCGTAGCTGTTGCCCACCGGATTGGAGTCTGTGGTTCCTGTGGCCTCCAGCACGTCCCAGGACTTGCCGCCATCCGTCGAGACCGAAACGTACAGGTAATCCCATTCCTCCTCAATATCATGCCAGTATCGGTAGGCAAGCGCAGGGTGGGAACCATCCGGCGCTGCTGTCGGGATTGTCAAACGCCGCGTCAGGGTTGCCGATATGGAGTCTCCGCGATTGCTCCACCAGCACTCTCCCTCCACGTCCGTCGCCAGCAATGGCGTCGTGGCCGATCCCTCAAAATGGACAACGCCGGACTCGTCGGCATCCTGAATCTCCACATAGTCGATTCCGTACTGCGCCAGTGATTCCATCGGCCCCTCGCCGTCCGCTTTCTGTCTCCGGGTTGTCGATGCTTCAACGTCTAACCCGTCGTAACCGTATGGACTCGCCTCCAGATCCAGGCGGTTTGCCACCATCCAGTCGGCGAACACGGCATGAAATTCAGCCGTGTCGCCATTGGGGGACACCGCGTTTCGAGCCGAGAGAAATTCATCCACCGCAGCTATGCCATCCGCTTCAATCGCCAGCAGGTCCTGTAGTCCTCCATTTGGCGCGTATTTTTCCCTCAGGTAGTGGGCAAACAGGGCCGACGCGCCGTAATTCAAGCCCACGTTCGCCCCCAGGTGGTCAGGCCAATTCACCAGCGATGCGTTCGGGCGGTGCAGGTAATTGAAGATGCTGCCGGGGCTATAGCCCGCCTCGGTTACGGCCAGTTCCGACAGCCCTTCGTTCAGCCAGGTGGCTTCCGAAGCATCCGCTTCCTGGTGTATCGCGTGCTGCAATTCGTGGGCCAGGATCCGGACGAACCCCGTCTCGCCCGGCGCGGCGGCCCGCGAGTTGATGTAGATCGCCGCCACCTCGTTGCTATAAGGACTGACACTGGCCGCGTACTGGTCGCTTCCCGACACGTAGCCGCCAACTCCCGGAATCCTTCCGCTGATGATATGCAAACGATTAGGTTCGTTACCATCCGCGAACACCGCCTCTACCCGTGGAAACACTTGCCCTTCGGCTTCTTCTATCGTCTTGGGCAGTGCGCCGTTCTCCACATCGGCGTCCTCCCCTACCCACCAATACGCGCTGTCCGAAATCGCCGCCAGCCGGAAGCGATTGTTGACCATCGCCATACTCGGGTAGTCCAGCGTCCAGAAATCCCGGCTCTCTCCAACCCGCAAATCCTCGGAAGCCGGCGCTGACGCCGGCGGCTCGGCTCCATTCCACCGCATCTGCTGCGCCAGGAGCCGGAGGTCCCGTTCCGGTGGAACCGGAAAGTCGCTGGCTTTCATCGCATCGTCGGCCGGCCCGTCGGCCGTCGCGATTTGTGGGGGCAGTACCTTTTCCGCCATGGCTGCCGGCGACTCAACCGTTGTTGATGCAAGAGCCGGCGCCGAGATCACCCTCGTTGCGCCAACATCGGGGGATGCCATCGGTGGTGTTACTGTTGCGGCAGCAGGGGACGACTCTTCCGACCCACAGCCTGCGCCAAACCACAGCAGCGCTGCCAGAGACGCAACGCCAACCGCCAGCAATCCCAACCGGCGCAATCGTTGTCTGGCTGGTCTCCTCACATCCGTCCCACTCTATTGCTCTGCGTCTTTGCGCCTTTGCATTAAATCTGCGCTTGCGGCTGTTTCATCGTTCGCTTCGGAACGCGGGCGCGGGTCGGTGTTGTACCGGTTCATCGCTATGTCGATACCTTCTGACAACAGACACTCCACCGCCTCGGCGGCGCGGAGGATCGTGTCGTCCACCGTTGCCTTTTCGTCGTCCGAAAAACGTCCCAGCACGTGGTCAACGCTGCCCGACATACCGGGACCTCCGATGCCAATACGAAGCCTCGGGAAATCCACCGTGCGCACCTTTTGGATGATGTCCTTGATGCCGTTGTGTCCGGCGTCGGAGCCGCGCGCGCGCAGACGAATCCGTCCTACGGGCAGCGCCATCTCGTCGTACACCACCACCAGGTCCGCCGGCCGACCGCCGAACCTTGCCAACAGATACGCCACCGACTCGCCGGACAGATTCATGAACGTCCGGGGCTTGGCCAGCACCACCGGTTTCCCCTCGCGGTACCCCTGTCCCAGGGCCGTTGTGCGCCGGCGGTCGTTGATCGCGATGCCCCAGCGCTGCGCCAGCAGGTCAATGCAGCCGAATCCCACGTTGTGGCGCGTGTCCCGGTAGCGTGGGCCGGGATTGCCCAGGCCCACGATGATCCTGGTCGGTATCCGTTCCTGTTCTTGCTCCATAACGATTCGGCTAACAAGGTTGCCACGCCGCCGCCCCGTTGACAAGTGCCACCCTCAGCTCATGCGTACCCACTCTGTCATTGCGAGGAGCGCAGCGACGCGGCAATCTCGTTCCAGTAGCGATGCCGCTGCCCCAACGAGATTGCCACGCTTCGCTCGCAATGACACTTTGGGCGAATGTGGGTACGCGTGAGTCATATTCAGCCCTGATTCTGAGAATGTGACACCCCGCCCGTTGCCCCACTCCGCTCCCGCGTTCTATCCTAACTGTGTCAGGTTCCCCGCAACGTACTCGAGAACCGCGCGGGGTCGCCGCACCGCTAGCAGCGGCGTCTCACCAAACTACTCACATAGCGAGGTGTCATTTCGGTTCGGGTCGATTAACGGCCTGTCGGTTACCCACAGCAGAATCTGGTTCCCAAGGAGCCTAGGGTCGTAGATGCGCCTCCGGCGCACCGTCTTTCAGCGACGATGCTCCCGGACCCGGCGGGTGTCACCACCGCCCCACGAGGGTCGTCAATAGCCCTCTCCCCTGGTGGGAGAGGGTTGGGTGAGGGGGCAGCAGCCCCACCACCAGGACGGCCAGCACGTGGAAATCTAGGACAATATCTATCTGCGCAAGCAAAAACAGTGTTGGCCGTGCTCCGACACTCGTCCCGAACCACCAACCTGACACCTAAAAATCCCGAAACCCACACCACCAACCAAAAGGAGAAGCCCAGCAACTGAACCTTCCCGAATTCCCTACTATCCGGTATCCGCGGTTTTTGTGCCGTCATACCGGCGAAAGCCGGTATCCAGTGACTCAAATCGCTAGCGCCGTCGCGGGAACCACGCGCCTGGGTGTATTGACTTTAAGCGTGGGCTGTTGGCAGTATCTTAACCACCACGCAATAACACCCATTCGGCTCCCGGAGAGCAGAACCTACCGCCGGCAGGTGCCCCATGACCACCGCAAAACCCGATACCGTCGTGAAGACGCCCCCGGTTCCGGGCCGCTTCCGCCTGCCCGACATCCCAGAACGCGAGCCCGACGAAGTGACCCAGTTCGACCAACTGTTCAAGACCGGACTTTCCCATTCCCTGGCCCTCCACCTGGGCAATCCTGAAACCACCCTGGTGGAGGCTGACCGCTGGATCATCGCCGAACCGGGCACATTTCGGGATTTGGCCCGCTACCCCGACCTGCTGGTGGCCTTGGATGCTGACCCTGCGCTGTATGAGGCCAACAACGGCTACATCGTTTCGGAACAGGGTAAGCCGCCCGACTTCGTTCTGGAGGTGGCCTCGCCCAGCACCGCCAGCACAGACACCGGCGCCAAGCGTGATGACTACGCAGCGCTGGGGGCGCTGGAATACTGGCTGTTTGACAAGACGGGGGAGCACCACGGCGTGCGGCTGACGGGCTATCACCTGGGGGATGACGGTCGATACCATGCCATGGAGATGGACGTGGACACGGCGGAGCGGGTGCAGGGATACAGCGCGGCGCTGGGTTTGAGCCTGCGCTGGGAACATGGTCAACTGGCCTTTTGCGACCCTGCCACGGACCGGCCCATCGCCACCCTGGAGGACGAGCGCGCCCGCGCCGACCTGGCTGAGGCCCGCACCAACGCCGCCGAAGCCCAGCGCAGCGCCGAACGTGCCCGCGCCAACGCCGCTGAAGCCCGCGTCCGCGAGTTGGAAGCCCGACTCCACCAGCAGAATCCCGACACCCAGGAGTGAGACAACCGGTATGAGTTGCCTACCCCTGTCAGTCCCCATGACTCGTAGATTAGTGGCGACAATGGCTATCCTTGCCGCGACATTCCTGGTCATGTCGCTGCTTGCCTGTACCGCTACGCCGCCCGATCGTTCGGACGCCGAACACACAGCCAGGGTAGATACTCTGCTACCCACGTCTGCACCCGCCGCGCCGGCGGTAGCACAGTCCGATACTGCGGCTTCCCCCACCAATGCTCCGGCTGCTCCAACCAACACGCTGGTTCCAGTCACCGAGACGCCGGTTCCGCCCACTTATACCCCGCGTCCGTTGCCCACCTACACGCCGCGCCCCGCACCGGTCCCGGCCGGCGAACGAGAGCGCACCGACGCGATACCGTTCCAGGCCCAATCGCTGGACGGGTCGGAACTCGTCCTGTCCGATACCTTTGGCACGCCGACTTTGTTGGCTTTCTGGGCGCCCTGGTGACCCTACTGCCAGCGGGAGTTGCCCGCTGTCGCCGCCCTCTACCGCGAGGAGCTTCTGGACGCGGGCATCGATGTAATCGGCGTTTCCCAGTTCAACACCACCGAGGCTGCCAGTCGGGATTTCGTGGACCGGCATGAACTCACCTTCCCCAATCTCTACGACCCCGACGCAGCCGTCGCCTCCGCCTACGGTATCAGGGGTGTTCCCTCCTACGTGTTTCTGGATAAGGAGGGCCGCATCGCCCGCACCAGCTCCGGCGCTCGCGGCGTTGAATTGATTGCTACGGTGTTGAACGAATTGAGCGTGGAGTGAAACCGGGGTTGTGCTATAATCGTTGCCCGTTCCTACCTTTTCAGGAGAATCCGACTTGCGCCACTACGAACTTGTAACCATCCTCAGCCCCATGCTCAACCAGGACGACGCGACCGCCATCTGGGATGAAATAAAATCCTTCATCACCAATCGCGAGGGTGAAATCACCGCCGAGCAGCTGTGGGGAACCCGCCGTCTGGCCTACCCGATCCGCAAGGGAAACTACAACTTCCTTGAAGGATCCTACTACTTGAGTTCATTCACCGCGGATAATCCGTTCAACCGTGAACTCGAAAATTACCTGCGCCTGCACGACAACGTGCTGCGTGCCCTGGTGGTCCGCTGTGATGGCCCGCTGGCCGATAAGCCGCCGCCCGGTCCGCTAACGGCTCCTTCGCGGTACATCCCGCCGGGACGCGGCCGACGCAACGACGGAGGCGGTCCGATACCCGAAGCGCCGGCGCCCGCCGCCGAGCGTGGCTCTGGCCCACCGCCGGCTGCCGCGCCAGCCGCTCCGCCGTCTGAAACCCCAGGCGCACCGGCTGCCCAGGCAACTCCCGAAGCGCCCTCTGCGGAACCCCCGGCCGCTCCCGCCGCCCAGGCCGCCCCCGAGACGCCCCCTGCGGAACCCCCGGCCGCCCAGGCGCCTCCTGCTGACGCACCTGCTCCTGAGGCGCAGCCGGAACCTCCCGCAGCGGCCCCCGAACCTGCCGCCGGCGAATCCGCTGCCGAAAGCGAAACGTAATCCCGGCATGAACAAGATCATCATCATCGGCAACTTGGGCCGAGATCCGGAGATGCGCTATTCGCCCTCCGGCCAGCCGATGACGTCGTTCAGCATCGCCAGCAATCGCCGTTACACTACCGCGGCCGGCGAACAACGCGAGGAAACCGAGTGGTTCAACTGCACTGCCTTTGGCCGTCTCGCCGACGTGTGCAATCAATACCTCACCCGTGGTCAGCAGGTTTACGTTGAAGGAAGATTGCGGTCAAGACAGTATGACCGACGCGACGGCACTCCTGGGTTCTCTCTGGACGTAAACGTTACCGAGATGCAGATGTTAGGCCGCCGCGGCGACCAGGCAGACGATGCCGGCGGCTATGGTGGTGGTTACGGCGACCAGCGCGGAGGCTATGCCACTCCCCAGGGCAGTGGATATGGCGAGCCGCGTGGCGGAGGCTACGGCGGTGGCGGTGGTTATGGCGGCTACGGAGCCGGCGAACCCTCGGAAACAGGCGCCGATGTTGACGATCTCCCCTTCTAGCCCGTGATTGCGCTCTCGACAAACTTGGAGGAACTTCCCAAATGACTACCCCTGCTCCGTCTTCTCCACCCCCGTCGGAAACTCCCCGGCCCGCGCCCGCCGATGCAGCGTCGCCGCGTCCACCTTCGGGCGGCTTCGGTAATCGTCCAGGCGGCCCTCCCGGTGGCCCAGGTGGCCGCCCCGGCGGACCCGGTGGACGCCCTCCGGGACGCGGCGGTCCCCGAGGCGGCGGACGGGGCGGACGACGCTACGGCCCGCGACGCCGGGTGTGCGCGTTCACTGTTGAAGGCGTGACTCCCGACTACAAGGATGTTGACCGGCTCCGCAGGTACATTTCCGAGCAGGGCAAGATCGAACCCACCCGCAAAACCGGCACCTCGGCCAAGAATCAGCGCCTGTTGGCCCAGGCCATCAAGCGCGCTCGCTATCTGGCCCTCCTGCCCTACGCGCCCGAACACAGCATCAACATCGGTATGCGTTCCGGTCGTTAATCAACTACGACCGTACCTCATGCCATCCCCGGCAATTTACACATGCTGAACCTGCCGCTGCCCTGGAAACGCAGCGCTGATACCGGAGCCGACGAACCGCCCGACGCATCGGAACGGCGCCCGGCGCGCCGGCGCGGAGGGCGCAACCGGCGTCTGGGCGTCAGCAATGAGAACGCCGCTGTCGCCGCCAGATCCCGACGCAGCGCCGAGCGAAAACGCCAGCGTATCGCTTTGATAATCGGCGGCGTCCTGATCCTGGTCATCATTGGCGTGATCATGGCCGGCGTTTATCAGGCCTTTATCCACCCGCCCCGCGTTATGGCCGGCGAGGTCCGTGGCGTGCGATTCACCATGGGAGACCTGGTGGAACGCATCCGCGTCCTCCAGGGAATCGACCGCTACCAGGGCGGGCAGGTTGACCTGAGTACCATTCCCTTCCAGCTCTTGACCGACTTGCTGCACGCCGAGATATTGCGCCAGGCTGCCCCCGGCCTGCAAATCAACGTCACCGGTGATCAGATTGAAGAAGCCATCAGGGGCCGCTTCCGCCCGGAGCCACAGCCCGGTCAGGAAGTGGATGACGCGCAACTGGACGCAGAGTATCAGAATACCTACACCGGTTTCTTGACCCAGGTGAACCTCACCGATGACGCCTATCGCAGGATCGTCGAAGAGCAATTGCAGCAACGAGAACTCTTCACCCGTATGTTGGCCTCCCTCCCCGAGCAAGCCGATCAGGTGGAATTGCAGGCCATCGCCATGAGCATCAACTCCGACGCCGCCCCGGAAGCCGTGAAAGAGCGGCTGGAACTGGGCGAAGACTTTGCCGCCGTGGCCCGGGAAATCTCCGGCAACGACGGATACGTCGGCTGGGTGCCCGAAGGCGCATTCCCCGACTTTGACCGCCACCTGTTCGGGGAAACGGTGGTCACTGAAAATGGCGAAACACAGCGCCAACCGCCCCTCCTATCGGCAGGAGACGTTTCAGACCCGATATATGCCGAGCAGTCGATTTTCCTGATTCAGCCCGTTGGGGACGTTGAATCCCGGGAAATTGAAACTGCCATGCAGTTTCAAATGGCCGGCGCCCGCGTGGAGCAGTGGAAAGAGGACCAACTGACTCAGGGTACCCAGGAAGGCTGGGTCAGGATCAATTTTGACAGCAACCGCTACTCCTGGGTCACCGAGCAGGTCCGGCTCACCCGCCCCCGGGTTACTCCACCGCCTCAGCAGCAACCGGGAGGACTCGGCGGCTTGCTGCCGCAGTAGCCTGACTCGTGACACCGATGCATATTTTTCGAGCTGGCCCGGTAATCGCTGATACAATGGCAAATATGGCCACGGAAATGTCTGAGTTTATACGCCAGCGCCAACTGCAAACATGACCCGCGGTAACTCTACAATCAACATCGGCCTGATGGGTTTGGGCACCGTGGGTGGCGGCGTCGCTGCCTCCCTACTGGACAACGTCGAAGCCATCAAGCGGAAAACCGGGCAGTCGGTACGGCTCAAGCGCGCGCTGGTTCGGGACATCTCCCGCACGCGCGACCCGTCTTTCCCGGCAGAATTATTGACCACCAACCCGGAAGACATCCTGTCCGACTCCGACCTGGACATCGTGGTGGAAGTGATGGGTGGCGACTCGCCTGCCGGGGAATACCTGGAGCGAGCCATCGCGGCGGGAAAACACGTCGTCACCGCCAACAAGGAGGTGATGTCTCGTCGCGGCCCCTCTTTATTGGCATTGGCGCAGGACCGGCGCGTCAATCTGCTTTTTGAGGCCTCTGCCGGCGGTGGCATACCCATCGTCGGCTGTTTGATGTCCCAACTGCTCGCCAACGACATCAGTTCCATTCGTTCCATCATCAACGGCACCACCAACTACATCCTCACCCGCATGGCGCGTGAGCAAACGCCCTTCGCCGACGCTCTCGCCGAAGCCCAGGCCCATGGCTATGCGGAAGCCGATCCCACTAACGATATTGAAGGTATCGACGCCGCCTACAAGCTTTCCGTGCTGGGCAGCCTCGCCTTCCACCGGCCGATCCCGCACGACCTGGTCTATACCGAAGGCATCAGCCGTCTCGCGCCCGAAGATTTCCGCTACGCCGCCGAGCTGGGCTATGCTATCAAATCCCTGGCCATCGCCGTGGCGGAACCCGACGGCGCCGTGCGCGCCCGCGTCCACCCCGCGCTGGTTCCCGATGATCACCTGTTGGCCAAAGTTGACGGCGTGTATAATGCCGTTGAAGTGACTGGGGATCTGTGCGGCCAGATTATCCTGCACGGGCAGGGCGCCGGCCGCGACGCTACCACCAGCGCTGTGATGGGCGACGTGCTTGGCATTGTCCGCGCGCTGGCCAACTCGGACGGCCCTCCGCCACTCCCCGATACCCCCGGCGTGGAACGGAATGGCGGAGCCGATGCCCTGGCGCATCCCATCGATGAGTTGTCCAGCGCCTACTACATGCGCCTGACCTGTGCTGACCAGGCCGGCGTCTTGGCGCAAATCGCCCAAATCCTGGGGGACGGCAATATCTCCATCGCAACCGTCATTCAGAAGGATACCGACCCGGGCAGCGGCACCGCCCAATTGGTAATTACCACGTACCCCTCCCGAGAGGCCGACGTGCAATCCGCTCTCCGCGCCGTTTCTGAATTGGGTGTAGTCGTCAGCGTCAACAATCTGATTAGGATTGAGGAGTAAACCGGACCGCTGGAAAGCAAGCTTTGGTCGGAAATCTCATGGGCGTTGGCGTATTACAACAATACCGTGAACTGCTGCCGGTCAGCGAGGAAACCCCCATCTTCTCCATGGGGGAAGGCGACACGCCGCTGGTCCGCTCTCGAAACTTGGGGCCTCAGTTGGGGTGCGACCTGTACTTCAAACTGGAGGGCTGCAATCCCACCGGATCTTTCAAGGATCGCGGAATGGTTGTCGCCATCGCCAAGGCCATGGAAGAACATTGCCTCGGCGTCATGTGCGCCTCTACGGGTAACACTAGCGCGTCTGCCGCCGCCTATTCGGCCTATTGCGGCCTGACTTGCTGGGTCCTGATTCCGAAAGGCGAGGTGGCCCTTGGTAAGCTGGCCCAGGCCATGGCCTACGGGGCGCGCATCATCTTGGTGGATGGCAATTTTGACGCCGCGCTCGCCTTGGTTCGGCAGTTCACCGAAACGAGTCCGATCACGTTGGTAAATTCGGTCAACCAACACCGGATCGAGGGTCAAAAGACCGCGTCGTTCGAGGTTTCCGACGTGCTGGGCGACGCTCCCGATTATCTGTTCATCCCCGTTGGCAACGCCGGCAACATCACCGCCTACTGGCGCGGGTTCGTTGAATACCACCAGCTTGGCCGCAACGATTCATTGCCCAAAATGATGGGCTTTCAGGCCGAAGGCGCTGCCCCCATAGTTCTCGGCAAGCCCGTGCCCTACCCTCAGACCATTGCGTCGGCAATACGCATCGGCAATCCGGCCAGCTGGAAATTCGCCGAACGGGCCCGCGACCAGTCCGGCGGAGTGATTGACGCCGTTTCGGACGACGAAATCCTGGACGCATATCGCCTGCTGGCCTCTCAAGAGGGTATTTTCGGCGAACCGGCCTCCGCCGCCTCGGTCGCCGGATTGCTCAAAATGTCCCGCGCCGGCCTGGAACTGCGCGGCAAGCGCGTTGTGTGCATCATTACCGGCACCGGCCTGAAAGACCCGGACATGGCGGTCAGCAGTGCCCAGGCCCATACTGTGGAGGTTCAACCCAACCTGGAAGCCATCGAGTCGGCGATCATGGAGTCTCTTGATCAACGCCCATGATCCAGCTACCGAAGCGAGCATAGCAGCGATGTCCGTCGATTCCCCCAAAATGAACTCCGCCGCCATTGAGGTGGCTATCGGCGCTGTGCTCAAGTACGTTGATGAAGACAGCGCCCGCGAGGGTTTGTGGCGCACCCCCGAACGGGTCGCGGAAATGTACGGCGAGCTGTTTTCGGGCGTGGGCAAGAACCCCGCCGATGAAATTGACGCTATCTTTTCAGATGACGTGTCTCATGATCCCGTGCTGGTGCGGGGCCTTCAATTCTATTCGATGTGCGAGCACCATCTGCTGCCCTTCTTCGGCCAGGCCAGCCTCGTGTACGTTCCGAACCGCCACATTGCCGGCATCAGCAAAATCGCCCGCGCGCTGGATACGGCGTCGCGCCGGCTCCAGGTCCAGGAACGCCTTACTTCTCAATTGGCGGATGCCGTAGTGTGTCGCGTCAGGCCCCTGGCCGTGGCCTGTCGCCTCGAAGCCGAGCATCTCTGCATGTCCATGCGCGGCGTGCAAAAACCGGGACATCGCATGGTCACTACGGCTGTGCGGTCTGGCGATCAAATGGCCGGCTACTCCAACCGCGACCTGCTCGCCATGTTGGAATCGTGAGGACGTATCCATGCCCTCGTTTGAACCGCCCACACCGCTCACCTCTTTTGATCAGATTCGTTCCCAATGGCAGGAGCTTTTGGGTCACGCCTCCGTGAACAACCTGTACATCACCCCGGTGTGGCAGGAACTATGGTGGAGCGCTTTCCAGGATGGGCGCTCCCTCGCCGGATTCTATCTCACCGACGACGGGGGAGCAGTCACCGCGATAGCCTCCCTTTCCAGGGCCGAGGATCACTACTCGCTGGTGGGCAACAGCGACACCTTTGACTATAACGACTTTATCGTAGCCGCCGGCCAGGAGGACGTCTTCTACCCCGCATTGCTCGATACCATCTCAGCCAACGGCGCCACGCGGCTGGACCTGTTTTCCATCAGCGAAGAATCTCCTACCCTGGCTATATTGCCGGACCTGGCCCGTGCCAGAGGGTATGCCGTCGATGTCGCCGAAGAGGACGTTGCGCCTCGCATCATGCTGGCCGACACTTGGGATGACTACCTCGCTGGTTTGAGCAAGAAGGACCGGCACGAACTCCGCCGCAAGCTCCGTCGCCTTGATGCCCAGGGTGACTGGCGGTGGTATTGCGTTTCCGACCCCGCAGAGGCGGCCGAGTGCATGGACACCTTCGTGGACCTGATGCGCCGCAGCGACCCCGCCAAGGCCGAATTCCTCACCCCGGAGCGCGAGGCTTTTTTCCGTCGTATGGTGGAAGCGACTGCGACCGAGGGTATGCTCAGGCTGTTCTTCATGGAAATGGACGATCTGCCCGTAGCGGCTTCCCTTTGTTTCGACTATGACGGGGTTCGCATGTTGTACAACAGCGGACACGATCCCGAGTACCGTTACTACAGCGTCGGGCTCCTCTTGCATTCTTTGTGCCTCCGGGACGCTTTGGAAAAAGGCTACCGTTACTTCGATTTCTTGCGGGGCAACGAACCGTACAAATACCGCCTCGGCGGAACCGATCACCATCTGTTCCGCATCAGCCTGGAGCGAACTAGCGAGGGTGCCGTCACGTGAGCGGCGATTTCAGCAACCGCATAGCCCTTCTGGCTTATCACGCTTGTCCTTTGGCTGCTCCCGGACAGGGTAAGTCCGGCGGCATGAACGTACACGTTCGGGAGGTCGCCCGCGCCCTGTCTGATCTCGGCGCGCAGGTTGACATATTCACTCGCGTCCACGAAGGCCAGGGCATAGATGCTTGCGGTATCGCCAACGGCGTCAATGTGGTTCATATCCCTGCCGGCCCGGCGGACGCTCCTCTGTCGCAGCAGGTCGAATACTTGCCGGCGTTTCTGAATGGCATCCTGTCGTCCCGCGACCGTAATCAGGCGGAATATGCCGCTGTCCATTCCCACTACTGGTTGAGTGGCTTGGCCGGCCAGCAATTGGCCGCTGCTATCGGCGCTCCCCACATCATCACCTTCCACACGCTGTCCCGGATCAAAATGCAGTCGCGTTCGGGTGAATCTGAGCCGGACGTCCGCCAGCACTCCGAAGCCGAGATCATCGCCGGGTCCGACTGCGTCATCGCCTTCAGCCGGCACGAACGGGACGCGATGGTCAAAATGTACGATGGAGACCCCGCCCGCATCCGCCTGGTCCCGTGCGGCGTCGATCTGGATCGTTTTCGCCCCTTGGGCCGTGCCGAGGCCCGAGACGAGCTTGGTCTGAACGGCCACAAGGTCCTGCTCTTCGTTGGCCGCATCGAAGCCCTCAAAGGACTGGACTTGCTAATCCACACTACCGCGCACCTGGACGCCGGCGATGTCAAAGTTCTTGTCGTGGGCGACGATGCGGAGGGTAGCGGCGACCTGGCCCGGCTGCAATCCATGGCCGAGGGACTCAACGTAGCCGAATCCGTCGAGTTTGTCGGCCAGGTGCCCCAGGACCGGCTTCCCTGGTATTACTCCGCCGCCGATGTTTGCGTGGTGCCCTCCTATTACGAAAGTTTCGGACTGGTCGCTCTGGAAAGCATGGCTTGCGGAACTCCGGTGGTGGCTTCACGAGTCGGGGGCCTGCCCACTGTCGTCCGTCACGGGCATACCGGCTATTTGAAATCCTGGCGGTGTCCCGAAACTTTTGCCAACTCCCTGGAAATGCTGCTGGTCAATCACAGTTTGCAGGACAGCATGGGGCGCGCGGCTCGGAAAACCGCCGAGAGCATGAGTTGGCATGCGGTAGCCGAACAACTCCTCGCCATTTACCGGGAATTGTCCGGTCGCTACTACGACCCGAAGGGGGCGTGATGCGGGGCAGATTCCGACGCCGTGAACCTCAGGGCGAACCCGCTCCGAACCTCCACGACCGCATCCTCAGAGACGGTCGCCCTCCACGCCGTGGGCTGACTAGGACCATCGGCCATGTTCAACGTCGCTTGATCGCCGGCGTCCTCGTTTTCCTCCCAATTTTCGTAACCTATTTCGTCGTCGATTTTTTCTATGGCATCGTTGACTCACTGCTGGACCCCTTCATCCGGCAATTTGGCATCCCCCATGGTCCGGGCGTTGACATCGCTGACATCGGCGAAATTATCATCATCCTCTTCATCCTCTATGGAACCGGCTTGTTGATCGGTTGGGCGGTGACCCGATTGATGATAGATCGCGTCCACGATGTCATCGGACGGGTGCCCGTAATTGGACCCGTGTACAGCACCACTCGCCATGGCATTGACTTCCTGTCCGAAACCCAGGCCCACCACTATCGAGGCGTTGTCCTGTTGGAATTTCCCAGGGAAGGAGTGTTGTCCATGGGATTGATCACTTCGGAACTGGGCAAGCTGAACGGAGCGGATGAATACCTTTCAGTGTACGTTCCCACCACCCCGGTTCCCTCATCTGGCTACTTGGTGGTCGTGCAGGAGAGCCAGGTTACCCCCACGGACATCTCGGTCGAAGAGGCCATGCGAATGATTATCTCCGGTGGCATTCTGGCGGGCGATATTTTCTCTAAACGGACCATCAGCGAGACTGCCTCGTGGCCCGGCCGCGAATCAGGATGGGCTCACGGTGTCCCTCCTGGAGGCGTCACATCTGCGCCCGTAATGCAGGCCCGAACCGAGTCCGCGCCAGCGGCAACAACTGAACCCCAGGACTAGAGGAGGACACCCCTTATGGAATTCACCCCGGAACGGGCCTTGGTTATAACGCCCCACCCCGACGACGCGGAGGTATGGGCCGGTGGGGTGATATCCAAATGGGTTAGCGCCGGCGCTGAAGTTCATTGCGTCCTCTGCACCGATGGCAGCAAAGGCACTCAGGACCCGGAGATACATCCGTCCGAGTTGGTGAAGACACGCGCCCGCGAACAGTTGGAAGCGGCTGAAATACTGGGCGTCTCCAATGTGGTCATGCTGGGTCGTCCCGACGGAGAGCTGGAAGACACCGCCGACTTTCGCAAGGATTTGGTGCGCCAGATTAGACTGTTCAAACCCGATGTAGTGCTTGCCACCGAACCCTACCGCCGAAATATGCAGTGGCATCGAGACCACCGCATCGCGGGGCAGGTAGCTCTTGATGCGGTGTTCCCCTACGCTCGCGACCATCTCCATTTCGGCGATCTTTTCGCCAACGAAGGGATCGAGCCGCACAAGACCGCCGCCATCATGTTCTGGGGTTCGGAAAATCCCAACGCCTTCTTCGATATCGCCGACAATTTCGACACCAAGCTCAGGGCGGTGCTGGCTCACCGCACCCAGACCGGCCAGCGGACGGATGATGAAATGCGGGCCTTTATTCGTGCCCGCGCCCAGGAAGCGGCGGCTGCGGGAAACTCGTCGGACGATGACGATGTTACCGGACTCGCGTTAGCCGAAGCTTTCCGCCGCGTAACCTTCCGCACCTGATTCCTGTGTAGTCCCGGTTCGGTGCTTTGGCGGTTCAAGTAGGCGGCGGTGTGTCAATCGTGTAGGCGATGAAAAGCGGCTGGCCGTTTGCATCGGTTTCCAGATGCTCTTGACCATCGGGATACATAGCTTTCAAGTCGTCGATCAGGTGTAGGTATCCGCCCAACAGCATGAATACGGTGGGTTGCTCAACCGCGCCGCCCGAAAAAATAGTCCCGTCGCCGCCGAATTCTTCGCTCCCGTCAATACCCTGAATTGAAGGCGCGAACCACTGCACCGTCTCGTAGTCAACCGACCACCGCACCGAGTAGAAGCGCACCGCCCAGCCTTCGTCCAGCGTGCCCATATACTGCGCCGCCGCCGCAATCTCAGGGGCGAACTGAAACTCCGTTTCCTGGCCGCGGGTCCATTCGTTAAACGCGGATAGTTGCTGAACGGCAAATGAGCTTGTGAGAACCAGCGTGGCAATCGCAGCCAGAAAATACCCGAGCCACTGTCTCTTCACGCCGAGGAATTTGAACGACGATCTGTCCCGGCGATTCAACCATCGATTGATGACCAGATTGAGGATGCTGGTGTAACCGATTGCTGTAATGACCAGCACAAAAAACACGCCAAAAAGATAACGCCGGGTTTCGCCCCCTGGCACCAGGATGGCTGGGGCCATTCCGATCAACCATCCCAATAGCAAGAGCTGGAAGGATGCCCGATTGATGAACAGCAGCGTGATGAGCAGCCCAATCCAGAAGAATATGGCGACGACAGGATGCAGCAAAGGCTCTGGAATGATGCCATCGAATCCGAATCCGCTCCCTTCAGGAGGGATGTGTACATACATCAGCACATCAAGCATCCTGCCCAGATGACGGGACAGCGACAGCAAATCCGTGCTGCTGACTTGGTACTGGCTCTGTAGGTTACTGGTCAGGTAGTCGGTAGTAAGGTAGAACTCAATCATTACAGCGCCGGCTACCAGTGAACCGCCCAGGAACAGATACACTGTCCATTGCCGGCGCAGCCCGCCGTGAACCAAGGCGACAAACAAAGTCGCCGCCCAGATAGCCAAGAAGTAGATAACGTACCCTTTGAACACGTAAAGCCCTGCTCCCAGGACCAGCCCGGCAACTATTGCCACCCATGGCCGAGAGGAACGCGCTGCATAAATCACCAGACATAAGCTCAGGGCGGCAACGGATATTGACAACGTAACCGGGATACCAATTCGGTAAACGATGACAAACCAGGAAAAGAAGGTCAGCAGCCCGACCGCCACCAGCGCCACTTTGAAGGGAAACAGCATCCTGACCATCAGGTAGCAAACGGGGATTAGGACTACTCCCGGCAGCGCCGACGCTAGCCGCAGCGCCGTCAGAGTCGGCCCGCCCAGCCAGAAGAAAGGAGCAATCCAATACATGTGGCCGCTAGGATTTCCCAGCGCGGCGCCGCTCCATATGCCAATCCATTCGCCGTTCAGGATGCGGATGGTCTCCAGCGCGACTGCGCTCTCGTCGCCGGCCGGAGCCCCCGGCGCCGTCCCAATGTCCCAAACCCGTACCAGCAATCCCGCCAGCGTTAGGATAGATAACAGGGCTATCTCGACGGCCAGCCGCGCCTTGTGTGATGAGGGAAGCCACGGCTCTCCGTCGAACACGTCCAGCTCTCGCCTGGAGCTCAGCAGGGCAGCCTTCGTACTGGCTATTGTTGGCGATGTGGCGAAAGCCGTCAGCGCAAACCGCCTGCCGACGTTCCGATGCCAGGAAGTCCCGCCCTCACTCCGTGCCCCGCAGTAAATGCAATGGCGGTTCCCCACGGGATTGGCCGCCCCGCAACTGAGGCACGCTCGAAACACCCGGTTCCCGCAATCACCGCAGGTCGGGGTTCCCCAATCGTAATCGGCCCCGCAATGTGGACACCGGCTAGGCGCATCCGCTGGACGGTAAAATCGAGAAGGTTCGCTACCAGCTAAAGCAACGACGCCATCGTATCCGCAACTGGGACATACGCCCGCCAGCGTATGGCGTACAGCCCCGCAGCGCGCGCAGACCGGGTCTGCGGACATCCTGCGTTAGAACAGGTGGCAGGCCACTTGGTGTACCGGCGACAGTTGCCTTATTTCAGGATCATCTACTGAGCAGCGCTCCATCACCACGGGACAACGCGGGTGGAAGTGGCACCCTGACGGCGGATTCAATGGCGACGGCACTTCGCCGGAAATCACCATCTCTTCCCGCTCAATGTCCGGGTGGGACGGCAGCGAGGCAGCGATCAGCGCCTTGGTGTAAGGGTGGCTGGGGTTGGCGAACAGCTCTCGCACCGGAGCTTGCTCCACCATCCGGCCCAGGTACATCACCCCCACTTGATGGCTCATGTACCTCACGGTGGCCAGGTTATGCGCGATCAACAGGTAACTGACGCCGTACTGGTCTTGCAACTGCCGCAGCAGGTTCATTATCTGGGCGCGAATGGACACGTCCAGCGCGGATACCGGCTCGTCCAGCACGATCAGCTTGGGGCGCAGCGAGAGGGCGCGGGCGATGGCGATGCGCTGCCGTTGCCCGCCGCTGAACTCGTGCGGGTAATACTCGCCCTGGGCTTGCCGCAGGCCCACGTCTCTCAGCAGCGTTTCCAGCTGCTCCTGCGCTTCGTGCTTCCCCATGGGCTGGTTAGTCAACAGCGGTTCCATGATGATGGACCCGACCCGCATCCGTGGGTTCAAGGAACTCCACGGGTCCTGGAACACCGCCTGCACCGAAGCGCGGTATTCCCGGCGCTCTGGTCCGGTGAATCGGCTGGCATCAGTGCCGTTGAAGCGCATGATGCCCTCGGTCGGTGTTTCCACCTGTAGCACCATGCGGGCGGTGGTAGTTTTACCGCATCCCGATTCGCCCACCAGGCTGTACGTTTCTCCCTCCTTGATTTGGAAAGAAACGCCGTCAACCGCTTTGACTTCGCCCACCAGCCGGCGCAGCAGAACTCCGCGTGTGATGGGGAAATACTTGCGGATGTTCTCAAGCTCAATGATCGCGTTGCCACTGCCATTGCGGGTAGATGCGGCAACCTCCGACGTAGCCTGGGTCATCAGCTGGCCTCCTGAGCGGCGAGTTCCGGAGTCAATCGCCAGCAGGTTGCAATGTGGCGGTCTCCCGCCACCACTGCCGGCGGAAACTCCTCGTAGCATTTGTCAAATACGTAGGGGCATCGGTCAGCGAAAGAACACCCGGGCGGCAGATTGTCCAAAGCCGGCGGCTGTCCTTCGATGGAATACAGGAAATCTATGTCCTCGTCCACGTTGGGAACCGACCGCATCAAAGCCTCGGTGTACGGGTGTTGCGGGTTGTTGAACAGCTCCCGCACGTCGGCAATCTCCGCCATCCGTCCCGCGTACATCACCGCAACTCGGTCGCACATCTTCGCCACGATGCCAAAGTCGTGGGTGATGAAGATGATGGCCATTCCCGTCTCTTCCTGGAGCTCTTTCAGCAGGGCCAGGTACTGGTACTGAATGGTGGCGTCGAGGGAAGTGGTCGCTTCGTCCGCAATGAGTACGTTGGGAGAGCCGGCCATGGCGATGGCGCCCACCACGCGCTGCCGCATCCCGCCGGACATCTGGTGTGGGAAGTTGGTGAAGCGGCTGTCCGGCGCCGGAATCTTTACTTTCGACAGCAATTCGATGGCCCGGTCCTTCAGGCTGGAACTGCGTTGCGTATCATCACTCTGGCGGAGCGTCTCGATAACCTGGTTTCCCACGGTGTACACTGGGTTCAGCGACGTCATGGGATCCTGCAGAATCATGCAGATTTCCTTGCCCCTTATCTGTCGCATCTCCGCCGCCGATTTTTCCAGCAGGTTCTCGCCCCGGTAGAGTATCTGCGACCCTTCTTCAATCCGCCCGGCCGGTTGGGGAACCAACCCCATGATCGACAACGACGTCATGCTCTTCCCCGAGCCGGATTCACCGACTACCCCCAACGTTTCCCCGGGATAAAGCTCAAAGTTCACTCCGTCCACCGCTTTCACCACGCCGGTGCGCGTGTGGAAATAGGTCCGGAGATCCTTTACTTCCAGTATCGGGCTAGTGTCAGCAGCAACCATGTCTCCCCCTCTGATTGTGTCGTAGCCTAACGGAAAGATGGCACAGTGGCAAGCGCAGTCCCTGGCAGGCCCTGTGCCAGGCTGAGCTCAACTGCATTAATTTCAAAAAACGTCAAAAAGTGTGCATCAATAACCAAGCGAAATACCGCGTCAATGGTTAACATTTACGGGTCGCCATCCGTGTGTTCGAGGCGACTAAACAGCCAATCCATACCATCGGAGCGTGGCTATGAATACTTGCCTTTTACGCCATAGCGTCAAACAGAGAATCGTCATCCTACTGGCCGGCATTCTGCTGTTGTGTGGGCTATTCGCCTCCCTAGGAGCCGGCCCGGATGAACCAAAAGCGTCCAACGTCAGCGACAACTGGGAGATATTTGAGGGCCATGCCTACGCCGACAATCGCGCGGCTCCTGCCGGTGTGTCGCTGATCGCTTGTCTGGGAGGCTGCGACTCCGGCTATGTCACCCCTTCGGTTAACACCGGCTCCGACGGAATATATCAGGTCAAGATTGCGCCCGGTCAACTGCGACCCGACGGCAGGATGGTAACGTTCTGGCTGGTTGACGGCCCCGACCGCGTTGAGGCGGATCAGGACATACTGTTCCGTGGACACGGCGAAACCCGCGTGCTGGACCTCAACTTCGAAGACCTCCCTGCCGCGGTCGCGGATAATGCGTCCCGTCCCGCGTCCGGCGCCTCAACTGCCGACTTGACCGTGCCATCTGCATCAGAACTTGGTCTGGTGCCTTCCAATTCCCCCCAGGCATACGTCAGCAACGTTCGCTACGGCGGAATGCCGCTTCTGCCTGGATTCGTCATGGTGCTGGGGTTGTTGTTAGCCATCATCGGAGTGTCGCTCCTCGTTTATCGAAGGCGGCTCACCTGGGAATGATCGCCGATATTGGCGCAGCATAGGGCGGGCTAGGTTCCCTAGGTCCGTGCAAAAATATAGGCGCTGACAACGCGGAAAATCTGAAATGACGGAATCCGTCAAAATCCCTAGGAACATAACCATTACGAAAATCGTCACGACCAGCGTCATGAACACCGTTCAGGGCTGCATACCTTCCCCGAGCTGGGACAACAGCCGAGTAACGCAACGCATATCCTGCTGGTCAGGTCCCGATCCTCAAAAACCTGGCCAACGAGCAGGTGGCCCATAAATGGACTCATTCATGTGCCTGGGGCAATACTCAAGCAACGCCCCGAGCATATTGACTTCTGCCATTTTGCGACAGCCGCGCCAGCGACAGCCGCAATCCCTACAGTATTCAAACCCCGGTTTCACCGAGTTGCCGCAGTTTCGACAACGACGGCGACCAGCACCGCGGCCTTCTGCGCCGGAAGCGCTGCCTCCGCGACTACGCTCACGCTCCAGCTTACCCAATCGCTGGTGGAAACGGCCGTAAGCCCTCTCAGTATCGCGCTTTCCCATCTTGTTTCCCTTGCGGTTGTTGCACGGCTGGCACAACAACTGACCATTCAGCTGAACATCATTGGACCCCCCGACATCGTGGGGTACTATATGGTCAATTGTCCAACCATCCTTGCCGCCACGTTGCTCAAAGCGAAACCTCCGCCCGCAGTCAACGCAGCGCCCACCGGACGCTCGGAAAACTGTGCGCTTATCAGCATCACTCCAAGGCTTACGGGGACGCTTGCCGTTTCTAGGCATCACAATCTCGCCTAAGCACGCCAGCGTTTACGCCCGCGTCCACGACCGTGCCCGCTACGCTGACTACCACGGCGCCTGTCATCCTGCACAAGGCGGCGAAACACCGCCTGCAACTCTGGATGAAACCATCCAGCCGTCGCTGCAGAGGCGGCAACAATGCCCTGCAAAGCCAGAGCACTAGGAAAAGAGATATCCACCAGTCCTAAAACCAGCATTGAAGGGACAATGGCACACAGAGCTGCCATGAACCGCGGCATCATAGCCAAGGAAGTCCTCACCAAGAGTCGGCTGAAATCCAGCCCAGCTACAGGGAACGGCATCCGCCACCTCTGCGCTTCCTGCGGCTTTTCTTTTTCCGGTCGCTTGGCACCTCACGCTGCGGGCGACCATAAGTGAGCTGATCAAGACGATCATGCAGCGGCTGAAAAAACTTTGGCGACTTGCCTCTGTACTCGCGTGGCATCAGTAAAACCGTCAACGGGGAAATTGCCGCAATTATAACGACGGCAGCACCGCTGCCTTACGCTACGCCATTTGTAGCATCCCACTGAGGTCAGCTTCAGGTCCGAGCTGGATCATCCGAGCCAGCGCCATGGCGTTGAACATCACTATCGACAGTAAGAAGTGCAGGCCCACTCGTGCCTTTCCTCGGCAAGTGTGATTCTCCACCCAACCGTTTTCAAACCACCACGCGAAGAACCGTTCAACAGACCACCGATACCTGTAGAAGCGCTCCCAATGCGGCGACGCGCGGCTGATTAAACCGCCTAGGGTGTAGGGGTCATCGTCAAAGGACTCCCATACCTCGTCGTCGCAAACCGTATATCCTTTGAATGGCTCCTGTAGTCGATGGCAACCGCCATCGGGACAGCGGAACCCGTGCTTCCCAGCCTGAGAGTCGGTACCGATGAACGCCATGGCTTTGCCACCCAAGCACACCGGTTCGCCCTTCAGTGTGTGGATGCTTGAATTGGAACGATTGGGACGCTCGATGCGCGGTATGATCGGGGCCGCGTTTGACGCGTGAATCTCATCAACGTTCTCACGCCCGTCATAACCTCTGTCGGCCAAGACGATAGCAGGAGCATACCAGTAGTAGTTTTCCTTAGACCACGAGTTCATCTTTTTTAGATATGGCGATTCGTGGTCTTTCGCCGTCGTAATGTCGAAAGCTATCGGCAACTGGGTGTAGGCATCCACCTTGACATGGGCCTTCCAGCCGAAGATCCAAACCATTCCATCGGGTTCCGTGGAACGGGGGTCGTGAACCTTGCCCCGAGCAGCCTCTTGATCGCGGGTCTCAACGTTGTTCGGATTACAGTAAGCAGGAACCCCAGCGGCGTCGATAGCGAGGATTTTTCCAAATCTGGGATGCAGTTCGTAGACAGCATTGACCAGTTGCACCAGCATCGCGTGGAGTGCCCAAGGGTTGTCCGCGAGCTTGCCGAACACGCGCGAAACCGTGGAACGGCTTGCGATCTTCCGATCAGTGGGCCAACCGCAGGCCCGGCGCAAAGCCGGGTTATTGTTCAGCTTGTTCACGGTTCCCTGCCGCCCTACGGCACCTACGATGTAGGCCCCCAAGAAAGCCTTGACTATTGGGATACGCGGGTAACGCGGCCTCCCCTTGCCAAGCTTCGAGCCAGGTGGCGGATCCTTGCCGAACACGCGCTCGCAAGGGGAGTAATCAATCAGAGATAGCGCGAATTCCAGACCGGCGAGGTCTGAATACGTTGAAAACGCGTCCGCATTACCTGTATAGTCAGGGACGACCACTGGGACACCCGTGCAGAGGAGCCGGTTGGTCGCGAGGTTCTCGGGACTGCAATCCCGAGGACCTCACTTTTTCAGTGCACAAAACAGGCTTTTCCTGATGGAAATTAGCCTGCTGTGACGCTGGCGCAATACTACCAAAAACGTGGGTGAATGGCAAGAAAAGTGGACAGTTTTCGCCAAGCGTGTTAGAAAATAAAGGACGGTGGCAGACCCAGCGCACATAGCGCAATGCCCCGATCCACAACATCGTCGTTATCATACCCAGAAGGTATGGTATGCACAGCGGCAGCCGAAAAAGGCCGTCGCTGGCAAGACGTGGGAGAAAAGGAGGCCCGCCATGGCCTACGTGATGATTCCGGGGTTTCTGTGCGAACGCTGCTCGCACCGCTGGATACTGAAACAGCCGAACCTGCCCGAACCGAAGGTTTGTCCCAAGTGCAAAAGCACTTACTGGAACCAGCCCCGCATGCGCCCGCCGAAAGCAGACCCCCTCCGCAACGATCCCTCGCTGCTTCACAAGGCCGCCTAGCGGTTAGAATCGGCGGGAAGCCCCGCCACCGACAACCGAGTGGCGGTTCCAAGGGAACCCGCCTACCAAGGCGCAGACTGTACTGCCGGGCTACACTGTCGGCGGCAACGCCAATTCAATTTCCCTTCCTTGACATGGAGGAAGTAACCCATGCCCATTGCCAATGTCCAAGATGCCCACGAAGTCGAGCGCAGCTTGAAAGCCATCCTGTCTGAACCAGACACCGAAGATCGGGCACGGGCCATCCGCACAATGTTCGTGGAAACTCTGGACTTTGAGCACGCCGACCTGCTGGTGCCGCTGAACGATGCCGGCACCAACTTGCCGTCCGATGCCCGCCTGCTGGCCCGCCTCAATGGGTTCAGTGTCCTGTACATCCCGCTGGATGGCGGCGACAACAACTCCGTAAAGACCGCCGCAGCATCCGCCGCGGCAAAAGTCGTAGGAGAAACGATTGCCGACGAACAGCTGCTGATTTTCAGCAATCGGAACTGCGACCAGCTGCATTTCATCTACCCCGACCTGTCCGGCGCTCAGCCTCGGTTGCAGCGCATGGTGGTACATCGGGGACAGCCGGCGCGCACTGTGGTCCAGCAGATCGCCAACCTGTGGCACGACTATGGAGAATCAGGTTTGACCGTTGGCGAAGCCGTGCGCAACGCCTTCAGCGTGCAGCCCGTCACCGACGCTTTCTTCAAGGACTACAAGGCCGCCTACGACGAGGCGGCGAAAATCATAGCCGACGACATCGTGCAGGAAGACGCCCAGCAGTTTACCCAGACCCTGTTCAACCGTCTGCTGTTCGTCCACTTCGTCAGCCGCAAGGGCTGGCTGCGCTTCAACGGCGATAACGACTACCTCAACGCCCTGTGGCGGGATTACCAGACCGACGCCGAAGGCGGCAATTTCTACACCAGCCGGCTGACTACCCTGTTCTTCGCTGGCCTCAACAACCCGAAGTCTCGGGACCTCAGTGGCGGCGTTCAGCCTCTCGTCGGCGACGTGCCTTTCCTCAATGGCGGTCTGTTTGAGGAAACCGACCTTGACCGCCGCGCCGCCAACGCTGTGCCCGACGGGGCGGTAGCACCGCTGATTACAGGCCTGTTCAATCGCTACAACTTCACCGTCACGGAATCCACGCCGCTGGATACCGAGGTAGCCGTCGATCCCGAGATGCTGGGCAAGCTCTTTGAGGAAACGGTCAATGAGCGAAACAGCAACGGCGCCTACTACACCCCGCGCCCCGTCGTCGCCTTCATGTGCCGTGAGGCAATCAAGGGCTACCTGTCTAGCAAGAACATCGAAGGTCTCACCGACGATAATATCGCCGACTTAGTGGACAACGCTGGCCCGCAGGCCATCAACGTGACGCAGGCCCTAGAAGTCGCCAACGCCGTAGCCGAACTGAGAGCCGTTGACCCTGCTTGTGGCTCGGGTGCCTTTCTGCTAGGGATGCTACAAGAGATCGTCGCGCTGAACGAAACCCTGTTCCGCGCCGGCCATACGCCGGAGAGCCTGTACCGGCAGAAGCTGGACATCATCAGCAAAAACATCCACGGCGTGGACAAGGACGACCAAGCAGTCAGCACGGCGATGCTGCGGCTGTGGCTCAGCCTAGCCGTCGATTTCGATGGAGACGGTACGCCAGACCCGCTACCTAACTTGGACCTGAAACTGGTGGTGGGCGATGCCATCGCCGGTCCGAATCCAGACAGCGCAGCCACGCAACGAGATTGGTTCAAGGAATTCGCAGAGCGAAGCAGCTTGCGGCAAGACATCGCCGCCTACACTACTGCCTACGGGCAGCAGAAGGCGACGCTGAAGCAACAGGTGGACGCCACCAAGGCGCAGTTGCGCCGCCAGCTGCAAGGTGCCGCGCCAATCGGCGCGGTGGAATGGCGTATTGAATTCGCTGACGTGATGCTCAACGGCGGCTTCGACGTGGTAATCGCCAACCCGCCCTACGTGCAGTTGCAACGCAACAGCGGGGAACTGGCAAACCAGTACCGCAACGTCGGATACTCCACGTTCGCCAGGACGGGGGACATCTACCAACTTTTCTACGAACGCGGTTGCCAACTGCTCAACTCCGCGCACGGCACCTTGGCCTACATCACGTCCAATAGCTGGCTGAAAGCAGAATATGGGAAAGCCACCCGACGGTACTTGTCCGAGCAGCACACGCCTACCCTCTTGCTTGAAATGGGGAAGGATGTCTTCGACGAAGCCATCGTCGATACCAGCGTCCTACTGCTCAAACGAGGACCACGCGACGACCATGATGACCTATCGGTACGAGCAGCAGACATTGACCACCTAGAAGACAGCGTCTTTCCCCCGCCGGCGGAACAGTGGGGCGCAACCCGCCCCAACGGCGATGCGCCCTGGAGCATCCTGTCCAAAACGGAACAGAGCATCATGGACAAGATGCTGGCCGTGGGAACGCCGCTGAAGGAATGGGATATTGCGATTTATCGCGGAATAACGACTGGCCTCAACGAGGCGTTCATCGTCGATAACCAAACTAAGGACGCACTGGTCAATGCGGACCCCAAATCCGCGGAAATTCTCAAGCCAGTAGTGCGCGGCCGTGACATCCGGCGCTATCAAGCACAGTGGGCTAACCTTTGGCTAATTGACGCCCATAACGGGCACGGCGACACCCCGGCCATCAACGTCGACGATTTTCCCGCAGTAAAAGCCCATCTGGACGTCTACTTCCCACGCTTGGCAGAACGGCACGACAGGGGCAGGACTCCGTACAATCTCCGTAACTGCGCTTACCACGCAGATTTCGCCCACGAGAAATTGTTCTGGATGGATATGTCTCCCGAAGGCAGGTTCGCGTACTCCGGCGAAGAGCTGTACTGCAACGACAAAGGGTTCATCATGACCGGTGGTTCGCTGAAGTACCTTTGTGCCGTATTGAACAGCAACCTCATAACATGGCTGATGAACCGTACTGCGCTAACAACTGGCATGGGAGTCTTGCAGTGGAAGAAGTTCGCTGTCGAGCGACTGCCGATACCGAAAATCATCGAGGACCAACAAACTCCGTTAGCCGACCTCGTAGACCGTGTCTTGAGCGGATCTGCCGGTCAACAGGCGTCCAGCAGTGCACTGCAAGCGGAGATAGATGATGCCGTTAACGCCCTTTACGGTTTGAACGCAGACGAAGTTCGGGCGATCGCGCGTGCGTGAACGTGCCGGGAGATCGTTTGCCTAATCACAACATCTCAGCCACGCAGATCAGCGAGTGGCGAAGCGTTCATCCACTGCTGAAATCTCGTCATGCGTTCAAACCGTAAAGCTGGTAAACCAATCGGTCTATTTGGTCCTCGCTGTTGCTGGTATCTGCGGACGCCTCGACTGCCTTTGCCGCGATGATTTGGTCAGCTCGTTGTATCAAAAGGCCACGCTGGTCGTCAGCAGCATGGGGCACGGGAATCTGCTCAACCGTGTGCCCGATCCACCTGGTCACTCCCATGCCAGAGTTCAGCGCAGTACGGTTCATCAGCCATGTTGTGAGGTCTGGAATTGAGAACTGCGCAATGGTATTTGAGCTCTTGGCCCGTCATCATGAAGACCGTGTTCAGACAGAACCTCTCGCTATCTTCGTATGCAAATCTGCCGCTGTCTGTCAGGTCCATCCAGAACAATTTCTCGTGGGCGAAATCTGCGTGGTAAGCGCAGGTATCCTGCATTTCGTACCAAGCATTATTGGTTTTCTTGCGAGACCGGGTTCCATCCGGAAGCCGCGTTCCGCTCTGCTCAAGCCGCGCTTTGCCGAACGTGAGCAAGTGCTTCTTGACTGCCGGGTAATCGTCAATGTTGACGCCAGCGGCAGGGAAAGTCGCGATTAGCCATAGGCCCCGCCAAACGGCTTTGTAGCGCCGGATGTCACGGCCGCGCACTACTGGCTTGAGAATTTCCGCGGATTTGGGGTCCGCATTGACCAGTGCGTCCTTAGTTTGGTTATCGACGATGAATGCCTCATTGAGGCCAGTTTTTATTCCGTAGTTAATCGCATACCAGAGCACTATGCTGTCAGCGCGCAATCGCGTAGTACCCGAGCCGAGCCTTGACGACGCAACGTCCCAAACGCACAGAGCCCCTATCTCGAACAGATTGGTGCCACGTTCCACGTCGTCATACTCCCTATCTGGAACGTCGCGTACTACGACCTACGGAGACGGAATCTGTTCAAACACGGAGAATGACATGGAAACCTTGGCAGCAGCTGACTGGGACCTACACCAGCAGGCAATCTCTTCAGAGTTGGCCGACAACACCCGCGCCGCGTACCAGAAAGGTTGGAGCAAATTCGTGGATTACTGCAACGCGGAGCACATCGCAGACCCTTTATCAGCATCGCCCGACCAGGTGGCAAATTTCTTCGTCCACCTTGCGACTCGCCCGAGCCCTCACAGTGGTACGATGCTTTCGATGGGCACAGTGTCGCTCTACAAGAGCGCCGTCAACAAAAAGTATCTTGAGGCAGAGAAGCCGTCCCCAACGAACCATCCGCTGGTTCGCTCCACGCTCAAGGGCTTGGCGAGGCTTAGAGGTTCCTCAAGCCGTAAAGTTGAGGCCTTGCGTGAATTCCACATCGAGGCCATGCTACGAGCAACGCCCGATAGCCTGATAGGCAAGCGGGACGCAGCGATCATCGCTGTCGGATTTGCTGGAGCCCTACGTCGTTCCGAGATTTGCGACATGAATGTGCAAGACGTTGAGTTCCTCAACACCGAGGTGAACATTGAGGACCGAATGGTCATCACCATCCGCCAGTCCAAAACTGACCAACAGGGCAAGGGACAGAGGGTGCCAATTCTGGACGGGGGTGGAATTCGCCCAATACACCGATTACGGTTATGGCTGGAAAGTTCGGGGATAACTGCAGGCCCGCTTTTTCAAACCATGAAGCGCGGTGGTAAATTGCGTGGAAAGCCGTTGCACCACAGCGACATCCCACGTATCGTCAAGCACTACGCAAAGCTGATTGGGCTTGATCCTCAAGACATCGCTGGGCACTCGCTGAGGGCGGGTTTCGTCACCAGCGCTGCGGTCCACCACGCACGGCTGGATAAGATCATGGCGGTTACTCGCCACACCAATCCTGCCACCGTGATGGGGTACATCCGAGATGCCGATGCCTTCGCAGACCACGCGGGCAGGAATTTCCTGTAATAACTCCGCAGTAGGTCACGCTACAATCTAGCGAACGTTTCCCCGTCATAAATGCACCAGCGTCACTGAGAAAACACCATGACCATTCTTCACGCCAAAACTGACCCTGACCTGCTGACTCGCCTACGGCAGATGCTGGACAGCGCCGCCCACGCCGACATCGCAGTGGGCTACTTCTTCATGTCAGGGTTCGGCCAAGTAGCCGACGATCTCGCCAAGCTACGCAAGACGCGCATCCTCATCGGGCGTGCCGATCAGCCCACGCTGGAAGCTGTTGCCGCCGGCCTGCGCCAAGCAGACGCCCTACGCGCCCAACTGGACACTAACCAAGCCATTCCCCGCAGCCAGCGGCAAGGCATCGCCGACGAAGCCGTATGTGGAGTAGCACGCAGCGTTGCTGCGATGCCCCAGACCGACGCCAGCCAGAGCGCGGTGGAGAAGCTGCGTCAACTGGTAGCCTCGGGCCTGATGGAAGTGCGCGCCTACCCACGCGGGTTCCTGCACGCCAAAGCCTATCTGTGCTGGTACGACAACCACGCCGAACCTGGCGCCGCCATCATCGGCAGCTCCAACTTCACTTTGGCCGGCTTTACCGGCAACACCGAGCTGAATGTCCGCGTCACCGGTGACGACGAAATGGCGACCCTGAAGGACTGGTTTGAGGACCTATGGGCAGACTCCGTTGATGTCAGCAAACAGATTCAGCAAAGCCTTGCCGTCAGCTGGGCGGTCAAGCAGTACACGCCTTACGCCGTCTATTTGAAAGTACTCTACGAACTCTACGGCCAAGACCTGGGCAGCGACGAGCCGCTGCCGCTGGAACCAGTGCGCGGCGTCGAACTGGCGAACTTCCAGCTAGACGCCGTGCGCCGTGGTCTGGACATGATCCGCAGCTACGGCGGTTGCTACGTTGCCGACGTGGTGGGCTTGGGCAAGACCTACATCGGCGCGGAATTGCTGCGCCAGTTGCGGCAGAGCTACCCCAACGACGGACCGCCACTGATCATTTGTCCCGCTGGCTTGGTGGATACTTGGCGTCAGGTCAACGAGCAGTACGGCTTGGGCGCTGAAGTGCTGTCGCAGAGCCGCATCGCTCCGCCGCCAGACCTAGCGTTTGACCCCGAGACTGAGCAGTACGAGGAAATCGCCGGCAGCGCCAACGGCGTCTATCTGACCGACGAATACCGTTACCGGGGATCAGTGCTGGTGGACGAAGCGCACAACTTCCGCAACGACGTGAACCGTTCTCGGGGCCTGCGTGATTACTTGGAAAGAGGAGACCACAAGGTCATCCTGCTCAGTGCCACGCCGCAGAACCTAGGGCCGCGGGACATTTACCGCCAAGTGCGGCTATTCTTGGACGAAACTGACCACGGTCTGCCATTGGAACCCCAAGGCTTGGAAGCCTACTTCAACAGCGTGGTCCAGTGGCAAGAGTACGGCAGAGAGGTTGACGCCCACAAAGAAGTCTATGCGGCACATCTGAGGAGCGGCGAGGACCCTCCGGTACCACCGAAACGACCAGACACGCCGCCAGCGGACATCGCCCAAGTGCTGACGCCCATCTTCATCCGGCGTCGCCGCAAGGACATTGCTGAATTGTACGGAGACACCGCCACCATCAACGGCGAACCGGTGGCGTTTCCTACTCCGAAACTATCCAACTTGGAGTATCGGTTGGATCGGGTGTACGCCAAAGCCGGCGACTTCGCCGATCTGCTGTCCACCCTGGGTCGTCACCAAGCAGTGCGCTACAGTCCCACCGAGTACCTGAAACCCGAACGGAAAGAGCACCGCCAGTACGCCGGAATTTTCCGAGCAAGAGGCCGCATCGCAGGGATGATCCGCCACCTGCTCTTCAAACGGCTGGAGTCCAGCATTCCAGCTTTTCGATCAACGCTGGAATCGCTTGCTCGCAGCAACCGCAGTTTCAAGGCTGCGCTGGAAACCGGCTACGTGCCGGTGGGCAGCGTGGCAACCAGTCTGCTTTCCGGTCAGAACTTCAACGCCGAGGAAGCTTTAGCAATCCTGCAACAGGAAGAAGCCAAGCGCAACGGACGCTTCCACTACCCTGCCTCCGATTTCGATGTTGCCCTCTGGACCAAAGATTTGGAAGCGGACCACGCCGTGCTTAGCGACCTGATCAGCCGCATCGCGGATATCGGTCCGCAGGATGACGACAAGCTAGCGCGCTTGCGCGAGTTCCTCAACGGCTGCGCCGATGAGAAGGTGCTGATATTCAGCGAGGCAGAGACCACCGTCGACTACCTGTTCGGGCAGCTGAACCCAGAAGGTAAAGACGCCGCCATCGCCAAGCTCAGCGGCGGTAACCGCGACCAGCGGGCTGGCATCGTCCGACGCTTCGCGCCGCGAGCCAATCTGCAAGGGGCAGAACAACCGCAGGGCGGAGATATTCGCCTGCTGCTGGCCACCGACGTAGTGTCGGAAGGCCAGAATATGCAGGACTGCGCCCGCGTCCTGAACTACGATCTGCACTGGAACCCGGTGCGGCTCATTCAGCGCTTTGGCCGCGTCGACCGCATCGGTTCGCCCCACGACGAGATCTACCTGCACAATATGTTGCCCGACGCGGAACTGGACGAAAACTTGGGCCTCACTGGAAAGCTGAGCGACCGCATCCAGCAATTCCACGACCTCATCGGGTTGGACAACAAGGTGCTGTCCGAAGAAGAACAGCTGAACGCCCGGGGTGTCGGCGTCATCTACGACAACAAGGAACTGCCGGAGTTGGGCGATGCACTGGACGAAGTGTCCGCCAATCAGCGTGCCATCGCCCTGCTGCAAAACATCCGCAGCAATGACCCCGACCTTTGGCGGAAGATCACCGAGTTACCAGACGGCATCCGATCCGCGCTGCGCGGCACCAAAAATGGTGACGGCGATGACGCTCCGCAGGCCGGCGAAACCGTGGTGATGCTGGCCGCGTCCGACGCCGTGCGCTGCTACACGGTAGGAGACGACCTGACGCCGAGGCCAATACAGCCAGGGCAACTTGTGGCGGCGGTTGAGTGTGAACCAGACACGCCAGCGGAACCCCTTCCAGATAACACCAACGCACGGGTTAGCGCTGCTGCCGAAGCCTTCAGCGGTGACCTAAGCCGGATGCTGGGTACAGTGCGCCGGCGCACTCCCGGCAACGCACGAAACCGGACTTTCGTCAGTCGGCAGCTCAACGGCATCGGCACTGACCTATCCACACCGCAACGCATCGAAACACTCCGGCGGACATTCGCCGGAGACCTGCCCACCGTGGTCGAAAACGAGCTCTCAGATTTGCGCCAGATAAACTTGGGAGGCCGCGAGCTGATGCTGCGGCTAGAGTTGTTACAGGAGCGCTATCGGCTCAACCCAGCCGCCCAGAGCGTCGCGCCCGCGGCTTCTGAGCCGACGCGAGTCGCCTGCTCAATGGGGCTAGTAGCCAACGAAAAATGTAGGGTCAATCGCAAAAACACGGCAGAAGATAAAACCGCTGTCCATCCAGACCAAGGGAACGGCAGAATGTCACCAGATACTGCTGGATTGGACATTGAAATCCGCCATTTGGCGACCGCTGGGCTTACGGACCTAGAGATCAGCGAAATGCTGGGGGTGAAAGAAGGCCAAGTATCGCGAGTTCTGAATCCCGACCACTGTCACCGCGGAAGAGATAGGGAGTCAGCAAGCGTCGAAACGAGCAATCGCTCAAAGCCTACTACCTTGGTCAACCCTCTCGGCCCGAAATGGATACGACTGACGCAATGTAGAGGCACAGCAAACGCCGTCAGCCCAGCATCAATTAGGTTCCCGGATGGAACTACGCGAAGCATCAACAAATGGAACGGGATCCTGAAAGAAACCGCAGAATGGCTGTACGACAACAACCTCTTAAACCGAGGGAACACGCCAGTAATCTCGGGACCCAGTGGATACTTGGTCAGTAGCCAACCGAAACATCAGAATGGTAGAGCATTCGGTTCGAAATACAAAATGACCAACGGCTTCTTGTACGTCAACACGCAGTACAACATTCCCAATATCCCGAGGATGACAGTAAAACTGCTAGAGCATTGCGGCGTGGACCCTAGATATGTAACGGTCCACTCGGAGCGTTTGAGCGAGACCGTGGCAAATGGAGACGAGCCGGAGCCGGCTACAGGCAACAGCACAGTGGAAGACGGTTGGACACCGTTGCCACGATGCAAGGTAACCCCAGGCACCGGCGACACAGAAGCCATCAGGTTTCCCGACGGTACCACTGAAAACTTGGATAGCTGGCGTTCACTTCTGCGTACCGTAGGAGTTTGGCTGAACTCCAAAGGTCTCCTTACCGCGGCAAATTTACCAGTGCCCTCGGGGCCCAAAAGGCACTTGGCTAATACTCAGCCGACACATCCAACCGGGAAGGAATTTCGACACCCGGTAGTGCTCCCAAACGGCCCTGTGCACCTTGAGCAACACGCTACAGGAAAACAGGTCAAATCCCAAGCACTGAAGCTGCTGAATCATTGCGGCGTCAAACCACAGTCAGTGGAAATCTACCAGACCGCTGCGTAAGAAACCGCTACACCGCGGCATGCATGTGGACGAAATGCGTCATCGTCGCAATGCACAGAAATCTTCAGAATCTTACGAATTCCGCAACAATTTAGTGCTGCCGGACAAAAGCCCTATATTTTTGCACGGACCTAAGGTTCCCGCCCTTATCTTATGGGTTCGCTCACTGCATGGTACACTGCGTGGCGAAAGTGCCAAGATCGCCCGTCGGAGGCCCATTGCTTCGGAGGCCCATTGCTATGGAAATCGCTGCCAAAGTCTCGCTCGTTAAACGATTGTCCGGAGACATTCACCGCCGGCTTTCTGAAGCCTCCGCGGATGCCCTCAACGGCCCCACCGCGTGCTCGGAATGGGATGTGGGAACCGTCGCCGCTCACCTGGCCGGTGGCGCCACCCGACAACGCGACGCCATGCTGCGCGGTCTGGATGGTCAGGGCGGCCCCCCGGAGGGCGAGGAAACCCTGCCTACCGCAGACCAGGTGCAGCAGTCCAACGCCGTCAACAACGTCCAGACCCGCAACGAATGGGGCGACGCTTTGCTGGACAATTTCCAGCAAAACTACCAGGAACTCGATGACCTGCTGCAAGGCTGGAGTGATTGGTCTATTGGCTGCTGGCACCGCCGGCGCGGGACCATATCGGCCGAGAGCTACGTTGACCTCCGTATCCAGGAACTCGTCATCCACGATTGGGACATCCGGTCCGGCGGCGCCGGGTCCGGTGATCTCGATGCTGAGGGCGCGGTAGCGTTGTTGCCGGCCTCCGAGATGTGGTACCAGCTTTGTTTCCGCCCTACCGCCCCGTTGACCACGCCCGTAACCTACCGCTTTGACATCGGCGAGCCGGAAGGCGCAAACCTACGGCACGACGTGGTCGTCACCGGCGACACGTTCACCGTAGCCGAAGTTTCCCCGGACCGCCAGCCGGAACTGACCGTCCGGGCCGACGCCGGAATCTACCTGCTATGCCTGTACAACCGCGTTGACTGGAACGACGCCAAGCGCGCCGGGCGGATCCACGTCTCCCAGGCGCCGGACACCATTGCCCACGTCGCCCTGCGCAATCTCGGCCGCTGGTTCGGCGGCCTGTAAAATCCACCTCTCCCTTGATGAGAGAGGGTTGGGGTGAGGGTGAAAGAAAAATTATGACCACGATAGACGAAACTGTCATACGCAATGAAATCGCCGTCATCGGAACGCTGGCCCGTGGACTGTACGAATTTCTGGACGGCCTTTCCGAGGCTGAATTCGCGACCCAATCGGCCTGCGACGCCTGGACGATCCGCGATGTGGCCGGCCATCTGACCAACCGCGCCGAACGCCAAATCGCCAGCATGACCCGAGGACGCACGGGCGATTCCGCGCCGCCGGCGGGTTTCCGCGCGCCGTCCGACAACATGGCGATGTCCGCAGCCAACGCTGACGCCGACATCGAATACTCCCGTTCGCTGGGTGATGCCCTGGTTACGACTTTCGCGGAAAATTACCGTGAACTGCATCGGCTGCTGGACAGTTTCAGCGGCGACGACTGGCGTTGCGACTGCTGGCACCCGCGCCGCGGCACGATGACCGCCCGCGAGTATGTCAGCCAGCGCATCCAGGAACTGGCCGTTCACGATTGGGACATCCGCAGTGGGCTGGATTCGGATGCCGCGTTGCATCCCGATGCCGTGCCAGTGCTGCTTGGAATGTCCACCAATTGGCTACGGTCTGCCTACAACCCGGGCAGCCAACCGCCCGCCGGCGAGGTCAAGTATCGGTTCGCGTTGAGCGACGCCGCTGCAATGGACGTGCTTGTTGCCCCCGACGGAGCGCGGGCCGGCGTAGGTTTGCACGACGCTAGCATTGATGCCACGATTGAGTGCGACGCCAACACCTATTTGCTCCTCGCCTACGGGCGGCTGGATCTGGAGTCGGCCATTGCCTCTGGACGGATTCACGCGCCCGGAGCCGGGAACTTGCTGGACAAATTCGTCGCGTGGATGGTGGGCTTCTAAAGTTGCTCCGGGCAGGTGCATGATGGCAGAAACTATCGATACCCACAGTTCTATCGGGGACATCCTCGACTCCCAAACGGACCGCTCTCCGGAGCGCGAGGTTCTGGTTCACGTTGAATCTGGAGCGCGATACACCTACCGGCAGTTTCAGGCCGAAGTGGACCGCGTGGCCCGGGGCCTTATGTCTCTGGGCATCGAAAAGGGCCAGCACGTGGGAATCTGGGCCACCAACTACAGCGAATGGCTGCTCACTCAGTACGCCACGGCCAAGATTGGCGCAGTGCTGGTCACGGTTAACCCGGCATACCGCACCCACGAGCTGGCCTACGTGCTTGAGCAGGCCCAGATGAACGCCCTCGTCATTATCGGCCGGTTCCGTACCTCGGACTACGCGGCGATGATCAACGAGGTGGTCCCGGAACTGCGTGAATCAACGCCCGGCGGCCTTCATAGCGCCGCGTTCCCCCACCTCAACCACGTCATCTACGTACCGCCCCACGATGATCCGGCGGCTGCCACGCCGCCGGGAATGTGGCGTTGGGACGAAATGGTGAGCCTTGCCGACCGTACCGCCGTCGAAGAACTGCGGTCCCGACAGTCCCGGTGCCACCCTGACGACGTCATCAACATTCAGTACACGTCCGGCACCACCGGCAACCCCAAGGGCGCCATGCTCACCCACCACAACCTCCTTGCCAATGCCCTCCACGTCGGCGACTGCATGGAAATGACCGAGGCCGACCGGCTGTGCATCCCCGTGCCTTTCTATCACTGCTTTGGCTGTGTCATGGGCAGCCTGGCCTGCGTTGTCCACGGCTCTGCGATGGTCATTCCGTCAGAGTACTTTGACCCGTTGCAGACACTTACCGCCATCGACCGGGAACGTTGCACCGCAGTTCATGGCGTTCCCACCATGTTCATCGCGCAGTTGGGCCACTCCGATTTCGCGCAATTCGACCTGACTTCCCTTCGCACCGGCATCATGGCCGGCTCCCCATGCCCCATCGAGGTGATGCGTGAGGTCATCGACCGTATGGGAGCCTCTCGCATCACCATCGCCTACGGCCAAACCGAGGCGTCGCCGGTCGTTACCCAAACCCTTGCCGACGACACCATCGAAAGGCGTGTATCAACCGTGGGCAAAGTTCTGCCCGGCGTGGAAGTGCGCTTGGTCGATCCCGAGACCGGCGCCGCGGTTTCGCCCGGCGAGCAGGGAGAATTGCAAACCCGCAGCACCATGGTGATGAAGGGTTACTTCAATATGCCCGAAGCCACGGCAGAGGCGATAGATTCCGACGGCTGGCTGCACACCGGAGACCTGGCCACGGTGGACGAAGACGGGTATTACAAAATCACTGGACGTTTGAAGGACATGATCATCCGGGGCGGCGAGAACATCTACCCGCGTGAGATTGAAGAGTTCTTGTACACCCATCCGCAGATCGCCGACGTTCAGGTGATCGGCGTACCCGACGAACGTTTCGGCGAGGAGGTCATGGCCTGGGTAATGCTGCGGCCCGACGCTGCTGCCACGCCTGACGAAATCAGGGACTACTGCCGGGGACGTATCGCCCACTACAAGGTTCCCCGCTACGTCAAAATCGCCGACGAATTCCCCATGACCGTAACCGGCAAAATCCAGAAATTCCGAATGCGCGAACTGGCCGTCGAGGAATTGGGTCTGCAAACCGCTGCCGCCGTAGAAACGGCGTAGCCATTCCTCAGGTGGTGACCTTCCGCGCCACCAGCAGCCCGTCTTCCCGCGTCACCCGCATGGCGAACCCGTAGCGGTCCACTTCCAGCGCCAGGCCCACGTCCCTGGGGTGAAATTGCGGCTGCGCGTCGTCGAAGAACTTCTGCGTCGCGCCGCCCGCCATTATCAGCTTGCGTAGCGCCTCAGGGTCCGGGTTGCGTCCCTCCAGCCGGTTGCGCAGATACATTCCGCACTGCTCGTCCTCGTCGGATCGATTCACCCCCTGGTCGCCCATGGCCAGGATCGTCACCCGCTCGGGCAGCGGGTCTTCCGCCAGCAACGCCCTGGCAGTCGCGCCCGCGACTACGAACGACGTCACGTAAATCGGATCGCATCTCGCCGCGCCGGCTGCTGCCGTCCCTACCGTCCCAGCGCGCGTGGACTGCACGATGCTCTTGCCGGCGAAATCCACCGACGACGCTTCGTAGGGCGAGTTGCCGTAATCGAACCCGTCGGGCCGCCGGCCGTCCACCTCGCCCATCAGGATGTCCGCGATGGCGGGGTTCTGCCTGCGGATTTCCAGCGCTTCCTCCACCTCTGCCACCAGCGTGATGCGTTGCGCGCCCCGGTCGAACGCGATGGCTGCCGTGGTAAACGCGCGGAACACGTCGATGACCAGCGCGGCTCCGTGCGCTTCGTTGGCGTCCCGCGTCAAACTCCCAATCCGTATTTCCATGTTTATCCTCTGCCCATAGGGGCGAGGCGAGTCCGCCTCAGGCGGATTCGCCCCTACCCTAATTGCCTTGCTATTCTCCGACCTTCACCAGTTTTTGCAGCGACCGGATTTCCTGCGGCGGATCCAGGTGTTGGCCGGTGTGGGTCCAGGAGACCTCACCCACGTAAATGTTGCCAGCGGAATCCAGGCATACGCCATGGGGAGCGATGAACTGGCCGGGATTGAGGCCCTCCGGCCCATCGCCTACCCTGGCCAGCAGCTTGCCGTCGGTGTCGTACACGCTGACCCTCGGCCCCAATCCGCGCGCCTGGTCGTTTGCGCCAATCGCCGCTCCCAACTCTCCAATGTAAACCAGCCCGGCTTCTTGGTCGATGTATAGGCCGCAGGGCCGTGCCATGTTCACCCATTGATCGAGGAAGTGGCCGTCGGAGTTGAACACCTGGACGCGATGGTTTTCCCGGTCGGCCAGATAGACCCTGCCGTCGCTGCTGGTGCAGATGTTATGGGCGATGTTGAACTGTCCCGGGCCGTTGCCGGATTCTCCCCACGAGAAGAGCAACCGTCCGTCCGGGCTGTACTTGTGAATTCTCGCGTTGCCGTAGCCGTCCGAAACGAAGAAGTCGCCGTTGCGGGGGTCGATAGCAACGTGGGTGCAGCGGTTGAACGGGTCCCCGGACATGAACCCCGCCGGGTGTCCTGATGTGCCCAGGGTCAGGAGCACTTCGCCGTCGAGAGTGCATTTCCGTACCGTGTGGTCGCCGTCGTCGGTGCAGAACATCGTGCCGTCCGGCGACATGGTGATGCCATGGGCCCTGGGGAATACGCCCTCGCCCCAGGATTTGATGAAATTGCCGTCCTTGTCAAACACGATCATGGGGTGATCGCCCCGGTTGAACGCGTAAACGTTGTCGTCAGCGTCGCAGCCTACCGCAGCAACTTCTTTGAAAGAGAAGCCGGCCGGCAGTTGTCCCCAGCCCTCCCGCACCTCGTAGGTAAATTGGCCTTCCCCGATAGTAACCATCGTTGTCCCTCCAGATTAATCGGCGCAACCGTAGGTTGCTGGCGACGCCGATTGTAACGCATTTCGTCCGCCGCGCATCCGCTAGTCTGGATTCCTTGCGTGCATCCCGATGCTACAATAGCCTTGACCTGTAAACCTCCGGCAATTCGCACTGCCGTCAAAGGGAGCATTCGACATGGCTGACCCCCGCCGCGATTTCGTCAAGTACACGTTTTACAAGGTGCAGCCCGAATGGCGCCGACTCCCTGCCACAGAACGGGATGTCGCCAAGGACGAGTTTGCGGCGGTGGCCGCCGAGCACGCGGACCGGGTGGCCCTAAACACCTACAGCCTGGTGGGCGCCCGCGGCGACGCCGATTTCATGCTCTGGGGCGTGTGTCCTGAGCTGGAACCCATCAACGAAATGGCAGCGCAGCTCAATCAGACCCGGCTGGGCGGCTATCTCGAAACACCCCATTCCTACCTGGCCATGACCCGCCGGTCGCCCTATATTGACAACCACCAGCACGAGGGCCAGGACGGAACCGGAGACGCCGCGTCAATGCGCATCGTGGGCCGCCGCTACCTGTTCATGTACCCCTTCTGGAAGACTCACGAGTGGTACCAACTGCCCAAGGAGGAGCGCCAGGAGCTGATGAACGAGCACTTTGTCATCGGCCACAAATACCCGCAGGTTAAAATCTCCACCGCCTACTCCTTCGGTCTGGACGACCCGGAATTCGTCCTCGGCTTCGAGACCGATGAGCCGGGAACGTTCCTGGATCTGGTGATGGAACTGCGCGAATCCAAAGCTCGCCCCTACACCCTGAAAGACACGCCCATCTTCTCCTGCATCAACCGCCCGCTCCGCTACTGCCTGGACGACGCTGCCTGAGGAGTCCGCACGATGACTACGCAAACTGCGCCCACGCCTCAACCCGCGTCCACCGTCGCCATCCAGCCGGACGACGATATGCCGGCGTCGTTCTCTCTAGACATCAATTCCATACTGACCCTGCTGCCCAACGATGACGCGCTGGACGAGTGGTTCCTGCGGTTCAGTGCCGACAACGAGGATTTGGGCTACCAGTTTGAGATTGACCAGCGCGGGAGATTGATTGGGATGGCGTCTGAGGGATTTGATGGACAGTTGCGTTCAGGCAACTTATACGTTGATCTACGGAATTGGTCTGACGCAGGCCCCGGCGGACACGTGATTACAGGCAATGGGTTGGTGCGAGCGCCTTGGCCGAGACGCCGCGCCCCCGATGCTGGCTGGGTTGCCCCAGAGCAACTTGCGTCGGAACCGCCGGCCGGCCAAAGGCCGCATGGAGTCCCCTTTGCTCCTCGTTTCGTTGCCGAAATTCGCTCCGTTTCCAACTCACTGGAGTCCCAGCAAGCCAAGATGGAGGAATGGATCTCTTACGGCGTTGCCCTGGGTTGGCTGATTGACCCATTCCTGCGGCAAGCCCACATCTATCGGCCCGACACCGCGCCGGTGGTGCTGGATGACCCTGATACTCTTAGTGGCGATCCCGAACTACCGGGCTTCATATTCAACGTCCGCCTGCGAATCTTTGATCTGCAATAACTTCCACCAACACCAATGAACAAGCGCCCCGACCAATCGGGCGCTTCCTGTTTGGTATTCAGTTCGGAGCGATTACCGCAGCGCCAGCATCCGCTCCAGTGCCACCAGCGATTCTTGCTGCATCTGCTCGGGGACGGTGATGCGATTAACGACCTCGCCGGCTACCAGGCTTTCCAGCGTCCACAGCAGGTAGGCCGGGTGGATCCGATACATGGTTGAGCAGGGGCAACTCACCGGGTCCAGGCAGAAAACCGTCTTGTCCGGGTTGTGCATTGCCAGCCGGTTCACTAGGCTGATCTCCGTTCCAACCGCCCACACCGAGCCGGCGGGAGCTTCGTTGATGGTCTTGCGGATAAACTCGGTGGACCCGTTCAGGTCGGCGGCTTCCACCGTTTCCATGGGACACTCGGGATGCACCAGTACGGTGATGTCGGGATACCGTTCCCGCGCCGATTCGATCTGCTTGGTGGTGAACCGGGTATGCACCGAGCAATGGCCCTGCCACAGTACCATTTTGGCTTTCCGAAGCTGCTCCGGCGTGTTGCCGCCCATGGCCTTGAATGGATTCCAGACCACCATCTCATCCAGGGGGATGCCCAGCTTGAGGGCGGTGTTGCGACCAAGATGTTGGTCGGGCAGGAACAGCACGCGGTCGGCGCTCTCGAACGCCCACTCCAGCACGGCGGCTGCGTTGGACGACGTACAGACCGCGCCGCCGTTCCGTCCGCACAGCGCCTTGATCGCCGCCACGGAGTTCATATAGGTGACCGGCAGGATGCCGCCGTGGTCGCCCAGCACGTCTTGCAGGTCTTCCCAGCCGTCCTCAACGTCCTGGATTGGAGCCATGTCCGCCATGGAACAGCCGGCGGTGATGTTGGGCAGGATCACCTGCTGGTGTTCGCCGGCCAGGATGCACGCGGTTTCCGCCATGAAATGGACGCCGCAGAAGATGATGTAGTCGGCCTCGGGGCGTGATGCCGCTTCCTGGCTCAAAAGGAACGAATCGCCCTGGAAGTCGGCGTACTTGATGATCTCTTCGCGCTGGTAGTGGTGGCCCAGCACGGTAACGGACTCGCCCAGCGCGCGCCGCGCCGCGCCGATGCGCTCGTCCAGCTCGGCCGGCGAGCAGGCTAGGTATTCGCCGGGGATCTTCTGCCAGCGCACGTTGATCGCCAGCTCTTCCGCCAGCGACTTTGCCGGCAACTCGTCCTCCGGGCGACAGAAGGCGGCGTGCTCAATCTCGGTGAGTGGGATCGTAGGTTGCCTCGTTTGCGTCACCATAAATGCCGCCTCCTTGCTTAAACGAAAAAAGCCGGGTTTAAGTTGTTACTCCGGCCAAAGACCACGGGCCGGTGCGGGTGATGCGAACGTCAACCAATCGTCCGGTCAGATCGGTTTCGGCAGCGTGGCCCGAGGTTTCGGGGATGTCGAAATAAACTAGTTTGTTGCCTCGCGTCCGGCCTGTCCAGCTACCCCGCTTGCGGTTTTCCGCCAGCACCTCGACGGTCTCGTCAAGGTAAGCGGAATTGATGCCGGTGAGGATGTTTTCCTGCAATGTTTCCAGCCCTTTCAGGCGTCGCTGCTTTTCCTCCTGCGGAACGTCGTCGTCCATGGTGCGAGCAGCGATGGTGCCGGGGCGGGTGGAATAGGCCGCGCCGTGCACTTTGTCAAAGCGCAGTTCGTCCACCAGTTGCAGCGTGTTCTCGTACTGCGCGCCGGTCTCCCCGGGGAAGCCGACGATAATGTCGGTGCTTACCGTAACGTCCGGTATCGTGTCTCGAATCTCGCTGATGATGTCCCGGTATTCCGCTGTGGTGTACGGCCTGCGCATCCGCTGGAGCACGTCGTCGTCGCCGGACTGCACCGGCAGGTTGATGTGCTCGCACACCTTGGGCAGATCGGCCACCGATTTGATAATCCGGCTACTCATGTAGGATGGGTGGGAGGTCAAAAACCGGATGCGGTCCAAACCGTCAACGTCGTTCAATCTCTCGAACAGGTCGGCCAAGTCATGGCCTTCGTCGCGGTCGTGTCCGTAAGCGTCCACGGTCTGGCCCAGCACGGTGACCTCGCGGACGCCCCGGCCCGCCAGCAATCCCACTTCGTGGGCGATGTCGTCTACCGAGCGGCTTACCTGCCGGCCCCGGCGGTACGGGATGATGCAGAAGGTGCACATCAGGTCGCAGCCGTGGATGATCGGCACGTAGGTCGCCACGTCCGGCTGCTGCGGAGCCAGGGAGCCTACGCATCCCTGCCAGTCCAGTCCCAACCGCTCGCCCACCAGGTCCAGCAACGGCTCAAACTGCTGCGGTCGCAGGAACAGGTCAACGTGGGGGAACCGCTTTTGCAACTCCTCGGTGCGGGGCCCCACCATGCAGCCGGTCAACGCCAGCACCGCATCGGGCCGCTTCTTCCGCAACGGCTGCGTCAGATTCAGGGTGCCCGTTACCTTGTCCTCGGCGGACTGGCGCACCACGCACGAATTCAGCACCACCACGTCGGCGTCGGTGGGACGCGCCGCCGCCGTCAGGCCCAGTTGCTCTAACGCCGACCCCAGTCGCTCGGAGTCGGCGGTGTTCATCTGGCAGCCAATCGTCCAGATGTGGTAAGTCTGCATTCGCTCGAATCCCGTCGTTGCAGGGTGTCAGAGGTTCACATGCCGTCCGGGGAATGGCGGAGGGAGTGGGATTCGAACCCACGATCCCGGTTTCCCAGGATAAGCGCTTAGCAGGCGCCCGCACTAGACCACTATGCGATCCCTCCCAACCCTGCTGGGTGATGCTAATTATATCGTATTGTGAATCCGGTTACAAACGAATCCACCCGCGTGGTAACCTGAACGTAATCAAGTCAAACCGATACAACCGTCGAGGTACGATATGTCTCAATACCGTTTGGCAATACTGTTCATCACCTTGTCGGCCCTGGTTCTGGCACTGATCGCCTGCGGCGGCGACGAGGCGGATCCCGAAACCGCCGCCGCGCCCTCGCCTCCGCCGGCTGCCACCGCCGCGCCGGCCATGGCAGCCACCGAAGTTCCCGAACCGGGGCCAACCCCCACTTCGATAACCGCGCCCACCGTTGCCGTCGCGCCCCAGCCTACCGCAACCGCCGCGGCGCCTACACCAGCTGCCACGGCTGCGCCCGCGCCTACGCCGGCCGTTGACGCCGACACCGCTGCGCTGCTCCAATACGCCGCCGAACACGCCGGCGGGCCGGGCGCCATCTTTGTCGGTGATCCCACTCAACTTATCGGCCTGCCGCCCCACGAAGCATTGATGTTCCAGGCCACCGAACAGGAATACCTGACGGGCTCCGGCGCCGCTCTATTCGGCGTGCCCCAGGCCGGCATCGCCGGCCACATGTTCATCTATACCAGCGACTACTACCAGTCCCTCATCAAGAAGGCCAACCTGACCGCGCCCACCGAGCTGGTTTCCACCGGCGAAAGCATTGAAATCCAGCACGTCTGCATCGACCGCAACCTGCCCACCTGCGCCCTCATTCAGACCTATTACGCTCCCAACCTGGCCCTACGCACCAACGGTCAGGTCAAGCTGTCGGTCACCTCATTCGCCGAACTGGGCCTGGCCGGCCCCGAAACCATGAGCCAGGTTGCCGACGGTTCTTTGGACATGGTGAACATCTACACCGGCTACGTTTCCGGCTCCTACCCAGGCCTTGAAGTCCAATCCCTCTGGGGCGTGGTCCCCGATTGGGAATCTTCCTACCTGATGCTTACCGACATGGTGGATGGCGTCGATGCGATGCTGTTGGAACATTCCGGCGGCAGTCCCGTCCTCAACCGCAACTGGTTCGCCGGCGCCGATCAGTGGTTCTTCAGCACCCAACCCTTGCAGACCCTTGAGGATTTCGAAGACAGTCAAATACGCACCCACGCAGTTTCCATGTCCGATTTCATTCGTGGCATGGGCGCGGATCCCGTCGAACTCAGTATCGGCGAACTCTACATCGCTTTGCAGGTGGGAACTATTGACGCAGTCACCACCACCGCGCTCTTTGGCATCGGCGGACGCCTCTATGAAGTCGCCGACTATATGGCCGGCCCCATCGTTGCCTTCGGCTACACCCACAACATCATCAACCGGGACCTCTGGAACGACATCCCCGAGGACTTGCAGCAGATAATGATTGAAGAGGGCGCAAAAGCTGAACTGGAAGCTTTGCGGCTGGCCCCATTCCAGAACGTCGCTGCCGTGCAGGGCAATCAGATCTTGGGTGTGCAGCCCATCCCATTCTCTCCCGAGCTGCACGGTCACATCCGGTCCGTCGTCCTGACCGAACACGTGCTGCCGGGCTGGCTGGACCGGTTGGGCCACCCTGACAGCGGCGCTGACGTAGTGGCAATCTATAACGACAGCGTCGCTCCCTATACCGGACTGTCAATCGCTCCCGACGGTTCCATCAATCAGGTTCCTATTACCAAGGGGCCGGCTGTTTCCCGTTAGCGCGGTGCCCCCGTCTATGGCGCCCATCTCGATGTTCCCGGGCGCCTAGATTCCCAGGGGCCAGGCCCACATTATCGCGGGTATGGACACCACCACTATCACCGCTTCCAGGGGAAATCCCATCCGCAAGTAATCTGCAAACTGGTATCCGCCAGGCCCCATGACTATGGTATTCGACTGGTGAGCAATGGGCGACAGAAATGCGGACGACCCGCCAACGGCCACTGCCATCAGGAAGGGGTCGATGGACGCTCCAAGAGTCTGCGCTACACTGATGCCTATTGGCGCCATCAAAATCACGGCGGCGGCGTTGTTAATGATCGCGGACAATAGCGTTGTGGTTATGAGCACGACGCCCAGCATCGCCCACGGCGGCAGCGAACCGCCCAGTTCCGCGAAAGTAGCCGCGATTCGCGCCGCCCCTCCCGTGGTTTCCAGAGCTTCTCCTACGGGTATCATCGCGCCCAGCAGGATAATCACCGGCCAGTCGATGGCTTGATAGGCTTCCTCGAGAGTGACGAATCTAGTAATCAGCAGTATGACCACGGCGGCGACAAAAGACACCTGAACCGACAGGAGGCCGAATGAAGTCAGCAGCAAAGCGCCCGCAAACACGGCGATGGGGAATAGTAGCCGCCGCCGCTGCCCGATGCGAAGTTCTCGCTCGGCAAGGGGAAGTAGCCCCAGCCGGGGCAGCGCGGTCTGCACAACCTCTTCCGGGCCCTGGATCATCAGTACATCCCCAACCCGGAAGTTGATGTGACCCAGCCGGCGGATGAGACTCTGCCCACGCCGGGACACCCCGAGCAGATTCACGCCAAATCTCGAATGCAGGTGCAAGTCTCGGGCGCTTCGGCCCTCGGCCGCACTGTTGGGGCTGACGACGGCCTCCACTATGGAAGTACCCGCTGCATCGAGTGTCTGGTTAATCTCGGATTGAATGTCTCTGGAACCCTGTAGTTCAAATCCCGTGTCAGCAACAAAAGTATGGAGGTCCTCAGGGGCTGCCTCGATTATTAGAATGTCGTCAGCATCGATAATCTGGTAGCTTGACGGGGCGCCGTACACGACCCCGCGATGCAACAGCCCCGCAATTGCGACATCCTCATTCGCAAGTTCTTCTACATCCCGGATCCGTCTGCCGACGAACCGCGATCTCACCGGCACGCGCACTTCCGCCATGTAGTTCTCGATGTCCAGCATCTCCCCCAGGGTGAGGGGAGCCTGCCGGGGCGGAACCAGGCGCCAGCCCAGCAGGGTGATGAAGAGTGTCCCGGCTACTGTAATGGCCAGCCCCACCAGCGCGAAGTCGAACATATGGAACGGAACGCCGGCCTCCTCCTGCCGGAAATTGGAAATGATAACGTTTGGGGGCGTTCCAATAAGAGTAATCATTCCTCCCAGGAGCGACGCGAACGCCAGGGGCATGAGGAAGCGTGAAGGCAACTGCCCACTTCGAGTGGATACCCGAATCGCCACGGGGAGCAAGAGACTGACGGCCCCCACGTTGTTCATGAATGCGGAGAGAAACGCGGTCAAGCCGGTTAGCGACGCGATCCGAACGGTAAGCAACTCGGGTATCCGTGAATACCAGCCGGCGATCACGTCCACCACGCCGGAGTTATAGAGCGCCCGACTCAGGATCAATACCGCGGCTACGGTAACCACCGCCGGGTGTCCGAACCCCTTATACGCTTCCGAGGCCGGCACAATGTCGGCGATTGTCAGCACTAGCAAGGCTAAAATGGCGACGATGTCGTATCGCCATTTGCCCACTACGAAAAGAACAAGAGACAAAGCGAGGACTGCGAATACTATGACCTCATCCATACGTCTCTCTCCCGCCGGTCAAAGATTTGGGCGCTGAGCTAACTCCGGGCCAGTTCTTCAAATGAAGGCTCCGGCATCCCCTCGCTCCAGGTGGGATCGCGCAACTCCAACCGGTTGCCGCTGGGGTCGAAGAAGTACAGCTCCCGGCCGGTGAAAACGCCCCGGGCGCGGTAGGTCAGATGATCTATCTTAATCTTGCGCTCGTGGAAAACCTGGCACGCCAGATCGAAGGTTTCGGGCGAAACGGTTAATGAATGATGCGCGCCCCCGTCTTCCCTGGATAGCCCGTCCACCGGGTTGGGACGCTCGCAGAGCAGGATGTTATGATCCCCAACGTTGAAGCAGGACATGACGTTGTTTCCCAGACGGCCCACCGGAGCGAGGCCCAGCAGCTCCCCATAGAATTCCTCGGCTTCAGCCAGGTCGTTCACCGGAATGGACCAGTGGGTAACGCCTTCGACTTTCAGTATCGCCATGATGCCCTCCTGAATGGGATGCGCTGTTACGGATGAGGGATCTTTCACGCTGCCCGCATTGCCCGCCATTCGGCCAAGTCCAGGGCGATCAAGAATTTCCAACCGAAATTACCACATACGTCTTTTTGGCGAAAGCGCGCCGTTTCGCGCGTGATAACCTGTCCAAACTCCTTGCGTGAGCAGCGCGAGGTGATTCCAGACGGAGGAAATACCGAAATGGCCGAAGTTGAAGCCCGATTGGTTGAGCTGGGTTGTGAACTCCCGCCCCCACCGGACCCAGTGGGTAACTACCTGCCCATCACCCGCAGCGGCAACGTGATGTGGCTGGCCGGCGTGGGCTCGCGCATGGCGACCGGAGAGCGTGTAGCTGGCAAGTTGGGCGCTGACCTCACCGTGGATCAGGGGTACGAAGCGGCGCGATGGGCCGCCCTGAATTTGTTAGCCCGGATGAAGGCGGAATTGGGAGACCTCGACCGCGTCACTCGCATTCTCAAGGTGGTGGGAATGGTCAACAGCGCCCCTTCCTTTACGGAGCAGGCCGCCGTCGTGGATGGCGCCTCCGATCTGTTCGTAGCCCTGTATGGAGATCGAGGCCGGCACTCGCGTTCGGCGCCGGGCATGGCTGCGCTTCCCGGCAACACCGCCGTCATCTGCGATTGCGTCATTGAAGTGGACGGCGGTTAGCCGCGTCATTATTAAGAGGCAAGACATAAGTGACTGCGTCGGCTGGAATTGCCTTTCGCGTTCCGGTATGATTGAGGAAATCCGCCAATCGGAGGCGTAAACCTATGTCAAACCGCGATGTTGAACTGATTGGCCACCTGATGCGGCGGGCCGGATTTGGCGCCACCCGCGAACAGCTCGACACCTACGCAGCCCGGGGCTACGAGGCCACGGTGGAAATGCTGCTCGACCAGCGCGACGAAAGGCGCATGGGCGACGACCTCATCCGCCGGTTCCATCCCGAACTGTCCGGCATGATGGGCACGCTAGGCTCCGGCGAGAACTGGCTGTACCGGATGGCGACCACCACCACGCCGCTGCGCGAAAAGGTCGCCCTGTTCTGGCACGGCATTTTCGCCACCGGCTACCCCAAGGTCATCCACGGCAAGGCGCTGTCCGACCAGGTGCGCATGTTCCGATACAAAGGCATGGGGAGCTTCCGCGACCTGCTGGTGGAACTGTCCCAGGACCCCGCCATGATCATCTGGCTGGACAACCAAGACAACCACAAGGACGCTATCAACGAAAACTACGGGCGCGAACTGCTGGAGCTCTTCTCAATGGGTGTGGGCAACTACACCGAGCAGGACGTGCAGGAATGCGCCCGCGCCTTTACGGGCTGGACCCTGGGCAACCGCGAGTACATGGAACTGCGGTCGATGCGTGATTCCGACTGGCCCTATGGCCGCATCGCCTGGCACTTCGAGTTCCAGGAGGATGACCACGACTTCGGCGACAAGGAGTTCCTGGGGCAGCGCGGGCCGTTCAACGGCGACGACATCGTGGACATCATCTGCCAGCAGGAGGCCACGGCCCGGTTCATCTCACGGCACATGTACAGCTTCTTCGTGGCCGACGAGCCGCCGGTGCCCGAGTGGCCCTACACCGAGCCGCAGGACCCCGAGGCCATCGACCTGCTGGTTCAGGCCTACTTTGACAGCGGCTACGACATCTCCGCCATGCTGCGCGCCCTGTTCAACGCCGACTTCTTCAAGGACGAAGCCGTCTGGTACCGCAAGGTCAAGAGTCCGGTGGAGTTGGTGGCCGGCGTGCTCCGGCTCACGGGCGAATTCGACCGTCCCCGCAAGGAGATCCTGGAGCGTTACCAGCAGTCCATCTTCATGGGGCAGTTCCTGAACAACCCGCCCAGCGTGGAGGGTTGGCACCAGGGCACCGACTGGATCGACACCGGCTCGCTGGTGGAGCGCATCAACTTCGCCTCCCAGCAACTGGGCGACTCCGCCAAGCCGGGCGTCGGCACCATGGTGGAGCGCATCGCGCGCACGCCGTCGGCGTCGCCGGAAATGCTGGTGGACGCCTGCCTGGACCAGGTAGGCGCGATCCAGGTATCGGAGGAAACCCGCCGGGAGTTGGTGGACTTCGCCTCCGTGGTGGGTTCGCCCGACGACGCAGGCCCAGGCCGCATCGCAGAGGTGCTACAAATGGTGGCGTCCACCCACGAGTTCCAGCGGGCATAGAACCTTCACCCGTCATTCCCGCGAAAGCGGGAATCCGGAAATTCCAACGAGACTGACTATCCCACTTGATTGAGTCAAATGACATGACCACAGTGCAGGACATTCCCGAAGTAAAGCTCCTCGAATACCGCATGACCCTGGGCATGACCACGATGGAGGGCCGGGGTTTCTATGCCCCCACCGATGTCGGCATCGCCGAGGACGGGCGGATGTATGTCGCCAACCGCTCGCTGGAGAACGTCACCCGCGGCGTGCGAGTCACCGTGTGCGACATTGACAGCGAGTATTACGGCACCTTCGCATCCTACGGGCAGTCGCCGGGGCAGTTCGTGTGGCCCTCGGCGTGCAACTTGGATAGCCGGGGCCGCGTGTACGTCAGCGACGAGGCGACCCATCGCATCTCGGTGTTCGACCGTGAGGGCGCGTTGCTGTCCACCTGGGGCGAGCACGGAGCCGGCGAGGGTCAGGTGGACACCCCGTCCGGCCTGGCCTTCGACGCGGACGACAACGTGTACGTGGCCGACACCTACAACCACCGCGTGCAGAAGTTCACCGCCGACGGCAGGTTCCTGCTGGCGTTCGGATGCGAGGGCAGCGGCGACGGCGAATTCAGCCTGCCCTGGGGCTTGACCGTAGGTGCGGACGGCTGCGTGTACGTGGCCGATTGGGGCAACGACCGAATCCAGAAATTCGGACCCGACGGCGAGCACGTTGCGTCCTACGGGTCGTCGGGGCGCGGCGACGGCGAGTTTCACCGTCCGTCCAGTGTGGCTGTTGACGCCGATGGCTACATCTACGTAGCTGATTGGGGCAACGAGCGGGTGCAGGTACTCAATCCCGACGGGGGTTTCGTCCAGAAACTGCGCGGCGAGGCTACCCTGTCCGCGTGGGCAGCCAACTTCCTGGCCATCAACGTGGAGGAGGGCGACGCCCGCTCCCGCGCCAACCTGGAACCCGAGATCGAGTATTTCGTCGACGACCCCCACGAGGAGTCGTCCCACATCGAAAAGTATTTCTGGTCGCCCGTGTCGGTCAAGCTGGACCGCGACGGCAACCTGTACGTAACCGAGAGCAACCGGCACCGCATCCAGGTGTACCGGCGCAGCGCGACAGGAGGATAGCCCGATGACTTCCACCAATAAGGAAAGGTCGGTAGTGGTGATTGAGCTCCAGGGCGGCAATGACGCCCTGAATACGGTGATCCCCTACAACACCCCCCTCTATTACGACTTCCGCAGCAACGTGGGCATCCCCGAGGGTGAGGTGCTGCACCTGGACGGTGAGGTGGGCTTCAACCCCAACCTGGCGCCCATCAAGCACCTATGGGACCAGGGCAACATCGCCGTGATCAACGGCATTGGCTACCCCAACCCGAACCGCTCGCACTTCCGGTCACGGGATGTTTGGTACACCGCCGAGTCGGAAAAGATCGGCGCCGAGGGCTGGCTGGGTGCGGCCATCCGCGACTTGGACGCCCGGGGTGAGAACGTCCTCACCGGCGTGAACTTCGGACGCGGACTCCCGCGAGCGATGGTGTGCAAAGGCGTGCCGGTGGCGTCGGTGGCGAACCTTGAGACCTACGGCCTGATGCCGGACATTCAGGACGAGAAGTCGCGGCAGTACGCGCTGGAGGCGTTCAGCCGGATTTATGGACCGACGGACACCAAGGACATCGTAGCGCAGGTGCTGTCGGAGACCGGCTCCAACGCGCTCAAGGGTGCCGACCGGCTGCGCTCCGCGCCGGACCTGTACTCCTCATCCGTCGAGTACGCGGACACCCCGATCAGCCAGTCGCTGCGAAACATGGCGCAGGTGATGTCGGCCGACCTGGGTACGCGCTTCTACTACACCATGCACGGCAGCTTCGACACCCACAGCAACGAGTTGCCGGCCCACGCCAAACTGTGGACCGACGTGTCTACCGCGATCGCCGACTTCACCAGTGACTTGGACGAGCACGGCATGCTTGACGACACGCTGATCCTGGTGTTCTCCGAGTTCGGGCGGCGGATCAAGGACAACGGCACCGGTACCGACCATGGCTCCGGCGGCGTCGCCTTCGTCATCGGCGGCGGAGTCAACGGCGGGTTGTACGGGGAATATCCGTCGCTGCGCCCGGAGGACCACTCGGAAGGCGACCTGCACTTCACGAACGACTTCCGTTCCACCTATGCCACCATCCTGAACCGGTGGCTGGAACTGGACCCGGTACCCATCGTGCACGGCGACTACGAGCAGTTCGGTTTCCTGTAAGCCGTAACGACATTCCAATCCACAGCAGGGGCGAATAATCATCCGCCCCTGTTTTCATTGCGGCCTAGACTAATGTCTATGGGATGTGTGAACAACCAATAGTATGGTTGGGAGAACTTGTCATCCTGATCACCGTGCGCGAACGCAATTGAGCGGCATTCCACCCCGGCTAACCCGTCGGGAACGAGACAAATCTCCAATCGTTGTAAATGTCCGTAGGAGGTGCAGGCGATCATAAACACCAAGGGGTAACTATGTTGACATCTACATCACTCGTTCTCAAACCTATGTTGGTCATGGCCGCGCTTTTAGCATTTATTCTGTTTATCTCGTCCTGCGCTCGGTCCAGTCAGAATCCTAGTGGATATACGCCGGCGGTCACCGTCGCCGCGAATGGAGTTCAACCCGTCCCACCTGCATCGTCCCCGACTACTACAACTGCGGCGTTGGTAGCAGACCAACTCCAAGACTCGGAACGCCCCACATTGACGGCTGGAGTGGCGTGGTTGATCGAGTCCCTCGATCCGGCTGACAGCGGTTGGGCTACCAGCCGTTTCGGAATGTCGGAAAACCTGTTCCGGTTGTCCGCGACCGACCTACAGCCGGAACCCTGGTTGGCTACCGGAGCTCGCTTTGTAGATCCATTGACGTGGGAAGTATCCCTGCGCCAGGACGTCTGGTTCTACAACGGCGACCCGATGGACGCGGCTGCGGTTAAATCGTCTCTCGAGCGCGTGATTGCATCATCCCCCGCTGTCGCGAACATGCTGCGGGTAGGCAGCATCTCGGTGTCTGATCCTCACACCATAGTCATAACCACCACCGAGCCAAAACCGACCTTGCCCGGGATGCTCACCACGCCGGCCACGGGAATCGTTCATGCCGAAGCGGCGGATCGTATGGGCAAGGAAACTTTCAGGTATGCGCCAGTGCTGACGGGACCTTTTATCCCTACGGAATACGTGGAGAACGAATACCTCAAGAGCGTAGCCAACGACAATTATTGGGGAGGACACCCGGCCTTAGCCGGCGTCAACTACGTGGGTGTGCCCGACGTTAGCAGCCGGGAATTGGCCCTCCAAGCCGGCGATGTCCATATCGTCACCAACGTGTCGCCCGGTGGGGCCGAAATCATCGACGCCCATCCCGATCTGCGTACCAGCGCCGGCGAATTTGGCACCGGCATCGTGATGTGGTGGGTCAATTTTCAGCGGCCAGCTTTCTCCGACCCGGTGGTGCGGCAGGCAATCGGTATGGCGATTGATCGCCGGAGTATCGCGGATCTGGTAGCCCCGGGTACCGCCGGCTCCTACTCCGCATCTCTTTTACCGGAGGCTATGATCAGCTGCCCGGAGATTCCCGAAGCTGTTTATGATCCGGCAGGAGCGCGCAACATTCTGGAGGAGGCTGGTTATGCTGACCAAAATGGCGACGGGATCGTTGAAAGGGACGGCAGGCCATTGGAAATCGTAATCGGCGGATATTCGGAGACCTTCCAACTGCCCATCATGGCTGAAGCCGCCCAGGCCATGCTTGCTGAGGCAGGAATTGATGCCAAAGTTCTCATATCGGATTGGTCGGCGGTGAAGGAACCCGAGTGGGATCTCTTCGGGTGGTTCGATACCGTGGTGGAGACCGGGGATCCTTACTGGAATATCCAGAAACTGCTGGGCGTCGGCTCGGGTACGTACGGTGACGGCAGCAACTACGGTGGGTTTGCCAACCCGCGTATGGAAGAAGTCTTATCCGTCCTTGCCACGGAAACCGACGCCGAAACCCGGGAAACTCTGGCGTGCGAAGCCCAGGCGATTATCGCTGCTGAACACGCCCTGTTGCCCGTATCCCATTCCGCACATACCTACGGAGTGTCGAACCGGGTGACCAATTTCGAAGCCCACCCCGTCCGGTTCTATTTCATTAACTCCGCCGTAGGTCTGTTGGAGTGACCCGTTTAGCGCGGGTCACGAATTTTTCCTGAGTACGACGACATCGCGGGTGCGAACAGGATGGGCGCATACCTCGCGCGGCGAATGGCTATGCTGCCGTTCCGTTGGGCGTATTATCCGCCTGGCGACGCGGCGGCTTGGTTGACACGTTAGGGCGGTTGGTGGCTTTGTTCGGCGCGGCAGTGCCGTCATACGCCATAGCTTATGGATTCATCGTCTTCTTTGCGATCATGTTGTCCTGGTTTCCGGCCACCAGATATGGGTCATTGGGACAACTGGTATTGCCGACAGTAGGGCTTTCGTTCACTCTCGCGTGGTAGCTTACGTGCTTGATCCGGGCCGCGACTCTGGAAACATTGAGGCAGGATAATTCTCGGCATCGCGGGGCTGAATTTCCTCGGTTTGGGAGCGCAGCCGCCTACGCCGGAATGGGGAGCCATGCTCAACGATACCCGTCCTAATTTGCAGCAGGCGCCGCGCCTCTTGCTGCTTCCCGGGTTGGCCATTTCGCTGGTCGTCTTAGGGTTCAATCTGGTGGGCGATGGACTGCGGGACTTGTTGGATCCACGAACCAATAGAGTACGCAGCGGCGGCAGGACAGCAATTTCCGGCGATTACAGGCGAGCCCCTCAGTCGAACGCGCCGGCGATGGCGCAGTCCTCCACCTCGTCGTCGGACATACCCAGCAATTCCCGCAGCACGTAGGTCATATCCGCCGCAAACTCTGGCGCGCCCCGCTCAACTTTCCCCGGCGTGCGGGATAGCTTGTAGGGCGCGCTCTCAATGGTTCGTTGCTCGCCCTGGTGGTCCGGGACGCGGCGAAAGAAGCCTCGTTCTTTCAACTGCGGGTCGCGCGACAAGTCCTCCCCGGTCTGCACCGCGCCGGCAGCGACGCCCTTGGTCTGCAACCGGCCCATCACCTCTTCCGCGGTGTGCTGGATGGTCCACGATTCCACCAGCGCGTCCAGCGCGTCGGCGTTGCGTTCGCGGCCCTCGGCAGTGGCGAACCGTGGGTCGCCAGCCCATTGAGGATTGCCCACAACGTCCACAAACGCCCGCCATTCCTCATCGGTGAAAACGGTGATGGCCACCCAGCGGTCTTCACCCAAGCAGCGATACGCCCCGTGGGGCGCGCCGCCGCCGTAAGGCGGGCGATTGCCGGTGCGCGTCGAAACCGCGTCCGCTCCGTTCACGCTCATGTCCAACACCAGCGTTTCCAGCAGCGATGACAGCGACTCGAACTGTGAGACGTCCAGCCATTGCCCGCGCCCGGTCCTGGCCCGGTGCATCAAGGCCAGCAGCACCGCCTGCGCGCCTGCCATGCCGCCTACTGCGTCGCTGTACGCGCTGGCCGGCCCGCTGGGGTCGGTATCCGGGAACCCGGTCAACTGCGTGAAACCCGACCACGCCTGTAGCGTCTGGCCGTAGCTGACCCGGTCCTTCCACGGCCCCGTGCGCCCAAAACCCGACATGCTCAGCATGATGATGCTGGGGTTGATGGCTCTTATGGAATCATAATCCAGGCCCCACGACGGCATCACCCGCCCGCTGAAGTTCTCGGCAACCACGTCCGACACCGCCGCCAACCGCTTGGCGATGTCGATGCCCTGGGACGTCTTCATGTTCAGGGAGATGGACAACTTGCCCGCGTTCCAGTTGTGGCGCTGGCCCAGCCCCCGGGCGGTGGCCGACGCCGGCCCGCCGATTACCGACAGCGCGTTGTTGGACTCAACCTTGATCACCTCCGCGCCCTGGTCGGAGAGTATCCGCGTCGCCGATGGCCCGGCGTGAATCCAGGTGAAATCCAGCACCCGCATTCCCCGCAGGGCAAGGCTACTCTGATGTGCATCGCCGTTCACGCGCGCTAACCCTCCGCCCAATGGTCGTGAACCCGCCTCAACTCTGCTAACCAATATTCCAGGTTGTCGCCTTCCCTGAGTAACCCAAGCCTCTTCGCCAGAGCGAAGAAGCCTTTTCCGGGCATATTCATATCCCTCCGAATTACGACGGCGGACAATAGAGGTCTCCCTGCGTTGTGTTCAGCCTGGCTTATGCCGTCAAGAATGTCGGCGATTTGATTTCTGTCGTAAGCAAGATCCATGTTCAGGCCAGCTAAAGGAGCTACGTCAGAGTAGTTGATATACCCCCTGTTCCTAGCGACTCTGACCAGTTCTTCACGAATATCATGGTTTCCTGCCATCATCAGATTTACTCCTTCCCTACTATCGGTGATTAGCGAAATTTTGCCCGGCTTGTAGCCTCATTTCTTCCAGCGAAAAACCCAGGATGCCACCCAGCACCTCAACGTTATGCTCCCCTGGAGCGGGCGCCGGACGGCGCACCGGCTGCTGAAACTCGGTCAGGCGGTACGGGTCGCCCGGGTACACCATCGAAAGCCCATCCGGAGACTCCATCCTCATCAGGTAGCCCCGGCCCCATAGCTGTTCGTTCTCCAGGATTTCATCGGCTGTGACCGCAGGACCCCACGGGTGATGGTTCGACTGGCCGAACTCCGTGATCTCCTGCCGGGTGTGCAGCAGCGCCCAGGCTTGTACCAGTTCTTCGATGTGCGCCGAATGTTCGCCCCGCAGCACGAAATGGTCGTTGTACTGCGCGTCCATCAGGTCGCCGGCCATGCCGTCCCGGTCCATCCAGGCCCGCAGGTCGTCCCACGCCGCCCGTGTGTTGGTGGTGATGCTGGCGTAGCCGTCCTTGCACCGCCATGTGGCGACGAACTGCCCGCCGTGCCGGAACCCGCAGCGCGACGCCGACTCGCCGGTGTAGTTGTAGGTCGTGTTGACGTGCTCGGTGGTGGCGGCTACCGCTTCCTGCATGGACACGTCTATGTACTGTCCATCGCCTGTCATCATGCGGTGGTACAAGGCCAACAGTATGGCGATGTACGCGCGGTTGGACGCGGTGTGATAAGCCTGCGACCCCCATAGCTTGTTGGGCGGGGTATCGGGCCAGCCGGTGACGTACATGTACCCGCCCATGGCGAACCCAACCAGGTCGGACGCCTTGTAATCCCGGTACGGCCCCGTCTGCCCGAACGGCGTGATGGATGCGTACACCAGCCCCGGCGCGTCCGCTGCCAGGCTCTCGTATCCCAGCCCCAGCGAGTCCATGTACCCGGGCGCGCCCGTCTCCAGCAGCACGTCGGACTCGCGTGCCAGCCGGCGCAGAACCGCCGCTCCCTCGGGTGTGCCGATATCCAGCGTGATGCTGCGCTTGTTGGTGTTGAAGTGGAGCCAGTACAGGCTGCGGCCCGCGCCGGGTTGACCGCCAACGAAAGGGCCTATCTCACGCATCGGATCGCCCCCCGGCGGCTCGACCTTGATCACGTCCGCTCCCATGTCGGCCATCAGTTTGCCGCAATAAACGCCCATGGGGCCGGCCAGGTCCAGCGCCCGGTAGCCGCTGAGCGGCAGCGCCGGTTCGGTATTCGAGGTTTCGTCGGGGTTGGTCATTAGACGCGCATTGTAGCATCGGTCAGGAATGGCGGAATGTGCGCGGTCGTATAATGTTGCACTAGATGAGCTCAACCCGAGGACGGATACCATGAAATATGACGTGGCAATTGTGGGGGCCGGCTCCGCCGGTTCGGTGCTGGCGGCCCGCCTCTCTGAGGATCCAGGCCGCTCAGTGCTGCTGTTGGAAGCGGGGCCGGATTACCCGGACTTTGATCGACTGCCCGATGAGCTGAAGTACGGGTTCGCCGCCGCACCGGCGCCGCCCGCCGCTCGCACCGCCAGCGGCCACCCGATCTCTCTGGCCGCCAGCCCCCATAACTGGCAGTTCACGGCGACTGCAACCGAACTGGCCCCGCCCATGTTGGTGCCGCGAGGCCGGGTCACCGGCGGCTCCAGCGCTATCAATTCCTCGGCCTTTTACCGCGGCGTTCCCGAGGATTTCGATACCTGGGCGGCCCGGGGCAACCACGAGTGGAGTTACGAAAAGGTACTCCCCTTTTTCCGCAAATTGGAAACGGACGTTGACCGGGATGGCGACTATCACGGCTCCGAAGGCCCCATCTTCGTCCATCATTCCAACCCGGCCGCCTGGGACGCCACCCAACGCGCTTTCTTCAACGCCTGCCGCGCCGAGGGTTTCCCGGAGACTCGCGACCATAACCATCCCGACGCCAACGGGGTCGGCCCGGGCGTATCCAACAACCACAACGGCGTCCGGTTCAGTGCCGCCCTGGGCTACCTGGGCCAGGCCCGCCATCGCCTCAACCTCACGGTGCGGCCCGATTGCCAGGTGCGCCGGATAGTTTTTCAAGGCAAGCGCGCCGTCGGCCTGTCGGTGCAGAGCGCCGGCGAGACCTTCACCGTTGCGGCCGAGCAGATTATCCTCAGCGCCGGCGCGGTCGGCTCGCCGCACCTGCTGCTGCTCTCCGGCGTAGGCCCGGCCGGCCAGTTGGAGACCCTGGGCATCCCGGTGGTTCAGGACGTGCCGGGCGTGGGCCGCAACCTGAAAGATCACCCCAAGGTGTACGTTACCTGGGAAGTCGGCGACGGTTTGGCGTCTCCTTCCAACCGGGGAGCCGGGAGCGCCACGCTGCGCCTGACCGCCCCCGACTCTCCTTTCCGGAACGATCTGAGCGTCGGTTTTTCCGCCCTGGTCTCACCGCGAATCAAAGGCGTCGAGCCGGCGTCCCCGGCTCAAGGGCCGGTTCCTGGGCGAGAGCGCGACGCCACCCGCTACGTCGAAATGATGGTCGCCCTGCTCCTGCCCGAAAGCCACGGTGAACTGACCCTGACCACGTCCGACTACCGGGTGCAGCCGGCCATGCGCTACAACTACCTGGCCGAATCCTTCGACCGGGCGCGGCTGCGAGCGGGTGTCCGTCTGGCCCTGGACCTGGCCAACCATCCCGAACTGGCCCCGCTGCTGGGGAAACGCATTGAACCCGGGGACGAAGACCTGGCAAGCGACGAGGCTTTGGACCGCTGGCTGCTGCGGGAAGCGACCACCTTCTCCCACATTTCCTGCACTTGCAAAATGGGGCCGCCCGAAGACCCCCTGGCCGTGGTCGATCAGTTTGGCAAAGTGCGTGGCGTGGCAGGATTGCGAGTCGTTGACGCTTCGATCATGCCCGACCTGGTGCGGGCGCCCATCAACCCGGCGGTGATTATGACGGCGGAACGGGTGGCGCACTTTATCCAGACCGGCCGGTGATCCCGTCCATTCCACGTTTGCTAAAATGCCCCAACCTCAATCACCCTTGTCCCAACGCCGCAAGGAGCCGACATGACCACCACGATTTACGATGCCGAGCGCCGCGATATTTCCATCGCCGTGGGCGGCGACGCCATGATTACCCGCCGGATGCGCGCCTTCCAGGAACCCCGTTTCCTCAAGCTGGTGGACATTCTACGCGGAGCCGACGTGTCCCTGGTCAACCTGGAGATGCTGTTCCACGACTACGAGAGCAGCTGGCAGTGGAGCCGCAACACCTACACTCGGTCCGACCCCCGCAACCTGGACGAGCTGAAGTGGATGGGCATCGACGCGGTGACCACCGCCAACAACCACTCCTTCGACTTCTCCGAGGGCGGCTTCCTGACCACGCTGGAGCACTGCCGGGAGTTCGACCTGCCCCACGCCGGCGGGGGCCGCAACCTTGACGAGGCCCGTGCCGCCGCTTACGTGGACTCGCCCCGAGGCCGGGTCGCCGTGATGAGCGCCACCAGCACCTTCAGCGAGCAGTCCCGCGCCGGCGCCGGACGGCCCGACTTCCCCGGCCGCCCGGGGGTCAACGCCCTGCGCCACGACATCACCCACCACGTTGAACAGGATGTATTCGATGCCCTGCGCAAGGCCAACCTGGAGCTGGGCTACGAGGAAGAGCACGCCTTCATGCGGCACTTCGGTTTCCGCGGCGTCGAAAGCGCGCCCGACGACAGCGCCGAGGTCGAGTTCCTGGAGCACAAGTTCGTCCTGGACGAGACCTTCGCCGTCCGCACCGCCCTGAACGAAGACGACCGGCTCGGCATCGGCAACTGGATTCGCGGCGCGCAGACCCAGTCCGACTGGCAGGTCTATGGCGTCCACTGCCACGAGAGCGGGCCCGACGGTGATTTCCACGGCCATTCCCGCCTGTCGCCGCCCCACTTCCTGGTGGACTTCGCCCACTGGGCCATCGACCAGGGCTGCGCCGCCTTCGTCGGCCACGGCCCCCACTTCCTGCGCGGCATCGAGATTTACAAGAACCGGCCCATTTTCTACAGCCTGGGCAACTTCATCTTCCAGAACGAAAGCGTACTGTGGCTGCCCCACGAAGCCTATCGCCGGTTCGGCCTGGACTTCAACAGCACTCCCGGCGATTACCTGGACACCCGCTCCGGCGGCGGCACCCGTGCCTTTGCCGCCGACCCCGTGTTCTGGCAGAGCGTGGTGGCGGTATGCAACTACGCCGGCGGCGACTTGAAAGAGGTCGTCCTGCACCCCATCGACATGGGTTTTGGCCGTCCCATTCCGCAACGTGGCCGCCCGGTGCTGGCCGAAGAACCCATCGCCCGAGAGACGCTGGAGTGGATCCAGGACGTTTCCCGCCCCTTCGGAACCGAGATATCCATCGAGGAAACGGAGGGCGACCTGGTGGGAGTGATACGGATTTAGGGTGTATTGAACTGCACCAGGATGCCGTCGGGATCGTACACGTAGATGCTGCGGATGTCTCCGTCGGCGTTCGTGAACGACTCGATGGGCCCGGCCAGCTCGACGCCCTTGCCGAGCAACTCTTCCGTCAACCCCTTCACGTCGGCCACGCCGAATGAGATATGGCTGATGCCCACCATGTCCAGTTTGATGGGTTCGCCGTCCGGGTCGTCGCCCGGATGGCTGGTGAGGGTCAGCGTGGGCGTCGCCCCGTCGCCATAGGCCAGGCTGACCCAGCGCCGGGCCTGCCGCTCGTGCAGATAGTTGTGCAGGCGACCGCCCTCCGTAGGGTCGGTCATGCGGTCGCCCAGCACCGTCATGCCCAGTATGTCCCGGTAGAACGCCAGCGACCGGTCCATGTCCCTGACGCAGATCCCGATGTGGGTAACGCAAGTTGCGTCCATGTGAGGTAGCCTCCTAGTCCATGGGCAGCTTGTGCAGCCAGCCCGGCTCCGAAATGTCCAGGACCTGCCCGTTGGGGCCGGACCACTTCTCCTCGGCGCGCGGCGGTCGCGGCTGGCCGTCCCCGGCTATTTCACGCCGAACGATCTCCTCGCCGTCAATCCCGCGCAGCTTGGCCCCGGTCTCTTCCAGGCTGTCCACCTGGAAGCCGATGTGGTGAATGCCGTCGTAGTTCTCCCCGTTGGGACCGACATCGGCGTCCTCGTTGGTCTTCCACTTGAGGATGGTCAGGTTGATGTCGCCGTCGGAGAGCTGGATCTGCCGGGCGTTGCGGGCCACCTCGAACAGGTCAAAGCCCTCCTTGTAGAATTTTGCCACCGCATCCGGGTCCTCGCAGGTGATGGCAACGTGCTTGATTTTGGCCATAGTGGCACCCTCCCAAACTGGTATCATGGCGCATTATACCCCGCATGTGAGGAAGGCAACCCATGACCACAACCCGAACCCTGGCCGAGTTTATTGCTGACACCGACTTTGCAAACCTGCCCTCCCCGGTGGTGGAAGCGGCCAAAATCGCCATTCTGGACGGGGTGGCCAACATGGTTGCGGGTTCGGTCCAGGAACTGGCCGACATCATCGGCCGCTACGTGCGGGACGCCGGCGGCTCTCCCCAGGCCTCGGTAATCGGCTGGGGCTACCGGACCAATCCGCCGGCCGCCGCCTTCGCCAACGGCGTCTTCGGCCACTGCCTGGACTACGAGATCCAGGGGTTCCCGCCTACCCACGGCACTTCATCCTGCCTGCCGTCGGCCCTGGCGCTGGCGGAACAGCATCACATTCCCGGCAATCGAGTCATCACGGCCTACGTGCTGGGTTGGGAAATCCAGGGGCGGTTGCGCGCCGCTTCAGCGCCGGCCACTCGCCCCGGCTATCACCCGCCGGGGCTGGTCGGCCCCCTGGGCGGCGCGGCGGCGTCGGCCAAGACGCTGAGCCTGGATGCCGAGCAAACCCTGATGGCACTGGGCATCGCTGCCTCGCGCACCGGCGGCCTCACCGCTAACACGGGCACCATGGTCAAGTCCACTCACCCCGGCAACGCCGCCCGCATGGGGGCCGAGGCGGGCATTCTGGCCGGCATGGGATACACTGCCAGCGACGAAGCGCTAGAATCTCCTGTGGGGTTTGCTGCCGCCCTGTTCGGCGGCGAGTTCGATTGGGACGTGGCCACCGGCGGCCTGGGCGAGTCGTGGCGATTGGTAGATCCGGGCTTCGACATCAAGCGGTTCCCCGCTCAGGTCTATATGCAGAACGCAATCGAGGCGGCGTTGAATCTGCGCGAGCAGAACGGCATCGGCCCGGACGAAATCGAGCAGGTGACCATCCAGCGCCGGGGACGGGGCCATTCCGGTCCGGCGCCCCGCAGCGGCCTGGACGGTAAGTTCAGCGTGGAATACTGCGCCGCCGCCGCGCTGCTGGACGGGAACGTGGGTATCGACACCTTCACCGACGCCCGCCGCTTCTCTCCCGATATGGAAGAAATGCTAGGACGTATGCGCGTGGAACCGGAAGGGCCGGAGTCGGGCGCAACCCTCGCCACTGCTGTCCTCAAAGACGGGAGGACGGTCAGTGCAGAATGCTCCGCCTTCAGCGGATCCGCGTCCAACCCGATGTCCCGCGACCAGCGCCTGGCAAAAGTGCGCGACTGCTTCCGCCGCGCCCTCTCCGATGCTGACACCGAACGCGTTCTGGAGATGTTGGAAAACTTGGAGAGCCTCGACGACACGGCCCAGTTGATGAATTTGCTGGGGCAGGCGGCAGTGGGCAGAGGCTAATCCACCGCGGCTTCGTCCTCCGCCCAATAATCGTACTTGCGGCCGGCCAGGTCCACCACTTCCGCTACGTCTTCCTCCAGAAGGTATTTCTCGGCCACCAAATCGTTCGCGGCGCGGGTCACCTGCGCCAGGTAGTCCTCACGGCTGGCGTAGCGTTCCTCTATGGAGGCGCGCGGGTCGCCGGCCGAATCGCGTTCGGCGCGCGTGGCGGGCAGCGGAAGAGTCCACCCGGCCAGGCCGCCGGTGATGCCGATAAACAGGTTTGGATTGCCGATGCTTTCGTCGCGCAGGTTCCAGCCGGTGTAGGTTGCCACTGGAACTGTCAGGTCCGGTAGCCGGATGCCGCCCCGCTCGTTGAACGAGTCGTCGAGGTCGGCCACCAGGGCCGGGAACTCTTCGCCCACGTCGGCAGGCAACTTCGTGGTGCGGCCCAGGTGCGACTCTGGGCCATAGTCCAACCGCACGGCCCTGGTGGTCTCCGTCGGGATGCGCACGTCGGGAAGTTGGGCAAACCGCTCCAACAGGGTATGAGACTCCACCGCCGTGCCGTCGTTCAGGCTGGGATGACGGCTGGCGGGAGGCTCTACACCCTCGGTAACCCAGCGGTCCAGGTTGTCCAGCGCAGCCCGCAGCAGAGGCGCGTAGTCCACGCTGTTGAAGGGCAACTGTCCCTTGATCCCGTCGGCGGTGCGGATTTCCAGCGGAGGAAACTCGCCCGAACCGTGCTGGCAGCCGGCGAAGTGGTAGCGACGGACCGACGGCGACTCCGGCGCGTCGGTCAGAGTTTCCAGGTCGGTGTGGATCAAGGCTGCGTCGCCGCGCCAGTACTCGGCTGAGGTGTTGGTGAACATAATCTTGGGTACGTTGGCCTGCCGTTCCAGGGCGTCCAGTAGGGAACCCTGGGCGCCGGTCACCGGATCATTTTGGGGAGTGTCTGTGAAGGGGAACATCTCCGGGATAATATAGCAAACGTCCTTGGAAGGCTGCCCGAAGCGCAGGTTGAACTCGCCGCGCATTCCGCCGGCCACGTGGGGGATGATGCCGTCCAGGGCCGGCCGGCCCTCTTCATCTTCGTTGATACCCACGTGGATGTACTGACGCAGGAAGCGTCCGCTCTGCGAACGGCCCATGGCGTAGGCGTAGTCGATGGCGTCGGCGCAGGGGTTCCCCGCCGAAGCCGGGGCGTGTTTCAGGAAGGAGACCGCATCCCGCATGGCGGCAAACCCCAGGCCCACGACCCGGCTGCCCGTTGTGGTGTACACCAGTTGGTAAATCTTCCCCGGCTCAAACCCGGAGGGCATATAGATGTGGCTGTGCTGCGGCTCCAGATCTGCATCCTCTACTCTAACGAACGACCACCGATCCCGGTCAACGGGAGTGGCCGGGCTGTTGGGCAGATCTCGCACCGTCAGGGTGGCTTCCGCTTCATCAGGGTCGGCGGCGGGATTGGGCAGATGCTGCCGGTCTGCCAGCAGAAACACCTGGGTGGGTTCGTTGCACTGGAACTGGCACATGATTTTGCCGGTCAATGGCCCCTGGGGGCCAATGGCCTCCGGTACGTGCAGCCCGATGAGTCCGGGAGTGGGCGGCACGTCGGCCTGCCAACCGCCCCACACTACTGTATAACCGCGGCGCATCAGATAGCCGTTGCCGGACTCCAGGGGAGTCGTGGGGTCTGTTGGAGTAGGAACGCTGTTCAGGCTGAGGGCGGTCTTGCGACCCCGGTTCACCACGTCGAACAAGATACGACGGTTGCTCCGGTCGGTGTTCACCGGCTGGAGCATGGCAAAGTCTGCCGAAAACTCTACCCTGCCGGCAGAATTGCGCGGCGCAAGCTCCAGGTCCGTGATCCCCTGATTGCGGGCGTGCAAAGGGTCCACCGCGTAGTGGGCCGTGCCCTCCAGAAGTTCGTATGCGCCCACGTCGCCGAAACTCTCGCCGGACGCGAAACTGCTGCGTTTGGTGATTTCCAACTCTGTAATTGCCAAGATGCCTCCGGTTGCCTGCGCCAAGTCGCCAGTCAGCGTATTCAATTCTTGCTTGCCGGTCTTTTAGTGGATTTTAGCACCGGCTGAGCAGCCGCGGCATAGTTCGCTGGCAGAATCGCAGGGCCTTTCGATTATATGTCCAGATGGGCTAAACACCACTCTGCCAGGACTGGGGGTGAGCGCGGCTGCTAGGGCGCCGGGGCGGGCAGCTCCTGGAGGAGTAAGGCGCGGTAGCGTTTGTGGTCGGCCCAGGGGAGCAGGCTGAGGACGATTGATTCAGGCTCAGGGACGTCCTCCTGGCGTCGGATGTCATCGAGGTAGCGGCGAAGCCACATAAATCTAGGGAAGCGGAAGCCGGCATCGGCGATGCGCTGGATGACGTCATGGGACTCGGGAGGTTCCGAGGGATCCCAGTCGTTGGAGACGGCATCGGCGATGCGGCGGAGCTTGAGGATGGCGAGTTCGGGAGCGAACTTGCGCTTGAGGGCGTTGATGCGGCTGCGGATTTGGGAGATGGTCATGGGATTACCTCGGGTTGATTGTCAGAATCAGGATTTTCGGGATTAGAGGATTAGCAGGATTGAGGATGGTGGTGATTTTGGGGAAATCCCGCTCATTTCCGCTCATTTTTGTTCATTTGAGTAGGGCGTCTGAGTGGGACGTGGGGATGAATGGGGGCAGCGCGGGCAGTTTTGGGGGCGAAAATGATGGTTTTGGCGGGCCGGTGGGAGGGTTTGGGGGAGCGGCGTTTGGAGTTGGGCATCGGATGGGCTAGTGGTTCGATCCGCCAGAGGCGGACGTTCCGCACCATGAGCGGGAGTTGGGAGGTTGGATAGTTAAATGGTAAGGATAGGCGGCGGGTAGCGGCAAGGGCGGAAGTGTCATTGCGAGCGAAGCGCGGCAATCTCGTCGCCGGGAGGAACGTCTCTCCGTGAACGAGATTGCTACGTCGCTTCGCTCCTCGCAATGACAAACTGGGTACGCATCAGCGGGGTGCCCCGGTGTTGAGCACGGGCGGGCAGTTCTTCCGGCGGAATGACGGATGGTTGGGGCGGAATGAGGGGAAAGTGAACCACCTACATTGCAACGCTACCGTGGCGAAGGTGGCGATTGACGGGGCAGCATCAACCTGATACTTGTCGAATTGCCGCGCTGTTAGAATGGCGGCCCATTCGAGGAAATCGCAGGCTCAATGTCGCTGAAGACTCGCACCGCCAACATCCCAAAACGGCTAATCCGGTGAAGTAATTGGCCCATATTCTGGCCATTGGTCGCAAGCTCCAGACTTTCCGCGCCCTGCGGCACCGCGATTACCGCTGGTTCTGGATCGGCTCGAACGCTCAGGCATTGGGGCGGGGAATGCAGTTCCTCATCCTGGGCTGGTTGGTTCTGGAGCTTACCGATTCCGCCTCACGCATGGGTTTCATGATTTTCCTTTACGGGACGCCCACGCTGGCGTTCGTGCTGTTCGGAGGCACGTTTGCCGACCGGTTCGACCGTCGCGGACTGTTGATGCTGACCCAGGCGCTAGTGGCCGTTCTGGTCCTGGGAATCGCCGTGCTGGAGACTGCCGGGCTGGTCGTCTTATGGCACACCTACGCGGCGGCTTTCGTTCTGGGCACGCTCCAGGCTATCAACACGCCGGCCCGGCTGGCCATCGTCCGCGATTTGGTGGACCGCGATGACTTGATGAATGCCGTCGTCCTGAACTCGGCGGTAATGAACTCGGGGCGCATCCTGGGTCCGGCTCTGGCGGGAGGAGTAATCGAACTGGCCGGAATAGCGCCGGCGCTCTACCTCGCCGCCGGCTGCTTTTGCGTTGGCACGGCAACGCTGTTCATGGTTCGGCGGGTGACGCCGGCGGCCCGGGAGCAAGACTCGACCATCCTGGCGGAACTGTGGGGCGGGCTGCGTTACTGCTGGTCCAACCCAGTCACGTTCACCGTCATCGGAATTGGGTTCGCCTTTGGCTTCTTCGCCATGCCCTATTCCCAACTGCTGCCGGCCTTTGCCAGGATGGTTCTGGACACGGGCGCCGGCGGAGCCGGGCTGCTGATGACCGGGGCGGGCATTGGGTCCCTGTCCGGCACGTTCATCATGGCGTCCCTGGGCAACTCGCAACACAAGAACTGGCTGCTGCTGGGCTGTATCTTTCTTTTCGGCACGGCGCTGTTCTGCCTGGCCTGGTCTCACTGGTTCTGGCTGTCGTGGGCGATCTTGTTCCTGGTCGGGATGGGTAGCATCGTGCCGATGGGGACGACCGTGCTGCAACTCTCCGTGCCGGCGGAGTTCCAGGGCCGGGTGATGAGCGTCTGGTACGTTTCCGCCGCGCTGATGTTCATCGGGTCTTATCCCATGACGCTGGTTGCGGAATACATCAACTGGACTGCCGCCTTTGCCGGCGGAGCGGCCATCTACCTGACGGTAGCGTTCGTGCTTGGGGTCTGGAGGCCGACCCTGCGTCGATTGCGGGTTTAGCTGGGTGCATCACTATGTTCATGCATAGTGGGGCATCACCTCGGACACAAACAGATCTATCGAGCGCATGGTTTCCTCATGGGACAGGTGGCCCCACTGGAAACCGGCCACGAAGTAGTTGGCTCCGGTCTCAAGATAGTCGTCCATGTAGCTCCGGATGGAGTCAGGCGAGCCGGCGACGACGTTGAATCCGCCTCCGCCGGGAGCCGCGTGTTCCTCAAGCGCGGCTGAGCCGGACCGGCGCGTCGCGGCGGCTCGGGCCTCCTGAGCCTCCCTATCGGGCAGGTTGGACGGCCTGGGATTGGCCTCGCTCCCCATAAACTGGGTGAGACCCCGCCGCTCCGCTTCCAGCCGGCGCGGCGCGGCCAGGTTCCACTTGTACTGTTCCCAGGCGGGTTGGGCGATGGTTGCGGCCTCCGCGTCCGTTTCGGCGAGGTACAGGTGGTTGACCAACCCGATTTTGGGCGCCTCGCCCTGGGCGTTCAGCGCGCCCGGTCCCTGGTGCTCATCCCAAAGCTGGAAATAACGCTCCACGTTGGCTTGGAACGACCCCAAATTGCCCACGATGATGGAGTGCATGCCGTTGACAGCCGAGGTTTCCACGTTCCTCATGTACCACAGGGGCGGGTACGGGTCCTGTACGGGCCGCAGACGCATGGGCAGGTCGTCGAAGTTGTAGAACTCACCCTGGTAGGTCAGCGAGTCGTTGCCCAGCCCCTCCTTGACCACCGCCAGCGTTTCGAGATACCGCGCGTAGTTGACCTCAACGTCCCCCTCCTGTCCCCAGAAGTAGGCTTCGATTATTCCGCCGCGACCCACGCCGATGTCCATGCGGCCACCGCTGAGGTTGTCCAGCATGCAGATTTCCTCGATCAGGCGCACGGGATGATGTAGCGGCAGCACGTACACGCACGGGCCCAGCCGCATGGTCGTCGTCCGCTCGGCAGCGGCGGCTAGGAACACGTTCTGCGACGGGGCGAGACTGTGCACCGCCGGCGTGTGATGCTCCGCCAGATGATAGGAGTAGAACCCGGCGGCCTCCAACTGCTCTATCTGGTCCAGGCGCTCCCGGTAGATCTGGTCCAGTGCTACACCGGGAATTGGCTCAATGTGGTCGAATACCCCAAACTGCAATGCCATGTAAAGGTTTCCTCGTGTGGGTCAGTGGTTTCGCGATTCGGAAATTCCCTGGCGAGTCGAAGCTGCGTGCGGGATGTGAACCGCCATATAACTCTACGGTTAGCGGCGCTGTCGTGTCAAAGGTTCTCTCAAAGCGGCCGGCAATGGCTACATTCCGCCGCTCATTCGCTTTGCCTGCCGACCTTGCGGTTCGGCGCTGCTCACAGGCCCACCACTCGGATCCGATGATTGTGAGTGTCGGCGATGTGTAGGTCGCCGTTCGCGTCGATGCCGCAGCCGTGGGGATGATACAGCCCGGCGTCAACGGCAGGGCCACCATCGCCGCCGCCACCTTCCCGGCCTCCGGCGATGGTGGTAACGATGCCGGTATCGGCATCGATGCGTCGCACGGCGGAGTTGTCAGAATCGAGCACGATGATGTTGTCATTCAGGTCGCAGCGCATCGCCTTGGGCGAACCCCACGTCGCTTCCAGCGCCGGCCCGCCGTCGCCGGAATAACCGTAGCTTGCCTCAGCCCCCGCGATGGTGGTCAAAAGTCCGTCCGGGGAAATTTTACGAACCCCGTTGCCCTCCCGCTCGCACACGTAAACATTGCCCCGGCTATCCGAGCACACTGCCCGAGGTCCCATCAAGCTCGCCTCGGTGGCCGCTCTGCCGTCTCCGGCGCGGGATTTCTCGCCGGTTCCGGCGAAAGTGGTGATGATACCGGTTTCGAGATCCACCCGACGGATGCGCTGGTCCTGCACGTCGGCAATCAGCAGGCCGCCCCGCCGGTCCAGGTATAGATCGTTCGGTTCCCGGAGCATGGCCGCGTCGCCGGGACCGCCGTCTCCGCTGTACCCGAATTCGCCGGTGCCTGCGATGGTGGAGATTGTGCCAGTGTGAGCGTCGATCTTTCTGACCGCAGGGTCAAACCGCTGGGCGAAGTAGATGTCTCCGTTGGCGTCGATAGCCAGCCCGTATGGTTGGTTGATGACCGCATCAAGGGCTGGCCCGCCATCGCCAGCGTAGCCCGGTTCCCCGTTGCCGCAGATCAGGGTGATGATGCCGGTGCGCGCGTCCACGCGGCGGATCCGATTGTGCCGGCCCATGCACACGACCATGTTCCCATCGGGATCGAACTCACAGGCGTATGGAGTCTGACAGGCGGCGTCTAGCGCGGGGCCGCCGTCGCCCTCCCACCCCTCTGATCCGTTTCCCAATACGGTCTGGATGATGCCTTTTTCAGCTGCCATGCGCGCCTCCGTCGCTCGCCGGGTATCCCGGCTCGGTAGTACAGGGTTGCATTGTATATCGGGCTTGACGATAAAACGAACTGTCACGCAGCGAATCACGTGGCGTCTCTCGCGTTACAATAGCGGTGTCAACCGATCAGCGCGCATCCACACGAAAGGAGGCCAGTAGCATGACGACCGTAGGAAGCGGCAAGTACACATACGAAGTGGTGGAAAACTGGGCCAAGCTGCCAGAGGGCGAGACCTTCGCCATGGTCAGCGCCATCGCCACCGACTCGCAAGACCGGGTCTTCGCTTTCCAGCGCAAGGACCCGCCCATCCTGATCTTTGACCGGGACGGCAACCTGCTGGACAGCTGGGGCAACGGCGCATTCTCCTTCGCCCACGGCATCTACATTGACGAGGAGGACACGGTTTACCTGACCGACCGGGACAATTCCGTGTGCCTGGTCTATACCATTGACGGCAAGCCGGTCCAGATGCTGGGCCGCCACGGCGTCCACTCCGACACCGGCTGCGAAAACCCGGGCGACCTCTGTCCCCGATCCGCCGGCCCCTTCAACTATCCCACCGAACTGATCCCATCGCCGTCCGGCGACCTGTACGTAGCCGACGGGTACCGCAACGCTCGCGTCCACCGGTTCAGCTGGGATGGCCAACTCAAGCAATCCTGGGGAGAACCGGGGAAGAGCGAGCCGGGCCACTTCCATCTTCCGCACAGCCTGCTGATCCACAACGATACGATCTTCCTGTGCGACCGGGAAAACCATCGGATGCAGCTTTTCAACCTGGACGGCGAGTTTATCGCCATCTGGGATGATATCCAGCGGCCCATGGACATCTCGGTGGACAGCGAGGGGAACCTGGTGGTCAGCGAAGGGCCGGTCAACGATTCTTCGGCCCGGGTCAGCGTTCTGGACACGTCCGGCAACGTTCTGTCCCGCTTCGACTGTCGCGGCCCCGGCCATGGCAGTTGGGTGGACTCGCGCGGCGACATCTACGTCGGCCTCAGCGACGGCACCGGCGTCGATAAGTTCGTGCGTCAGGGCTAGGTTGCGACGACCAGCCAGCACATCGAGCGCAAAAACCACGACGGCGGGGAACGTTCCCCGCCGTCGTTTTGGTTCGGCCTGGTTGCCGGTTGGCGCAGTTCAGTCGCCAGCCATTTCCGCTTCCTTCGCGGCCTTCTTTGCTATGAAGTCCTTGATGGCGTCGGCGTATTCCGCCCTGGGGAACTGCTCCCCGTTGGGAACCTTCATGCCGTCGCAGAAGATCTCCAGCCGGTTGCCGTCCGGGTCCAGGAAGTAGAACGAGCGGCTGCCGCTGCCCTCCAAGTTCCCGCCGGCCTCGATGCCGTGGGTCAATGGCCCGCTGACAATTTCCGCGCCGTGGGTGTGGATATGGGCGAGGGCCTTCATGAATTCGTCGCGGTTTTCCACTTCAAAGGCGACCTGCTGCACCAGGCGCGCGTGCCCCGGCACATTCTCCGACACGTCCACGCCGTCCGGGGCGCTGGCGATGACGAAATCGTGGTGAGTCTCGTCAAACCGCAGGAAAGCCGACTCGGAACCATCCGGCCGGCTGCGACGGGATGTCACCTTGCAACCCAGCACCTTGGTGTAGAACTCGAAAGACCGCTCAAAATCGGAAACCAGAATCCCAACGTGGCCAACGCGCTTGATCTGAATGCCCATAACGATTTCCTCCTGCACAATGGTCGGTTTAATCCGCGACCAGCGTAGTTTCACCACTCGGCCGTCGGAAACGGAGTGGATTGGTCGGTATTATGTGCGATGGTTCTTGTCGGCTTGTTGTGCTGTCTCTCGATGGCGATCAGGCCCGGCGGAGTTTCGGGTCCAGGTAGTCGCGCAGCCAGTCCCCGAAGAAGTTGAACGCCATCACCACTATGGTGATCGCCACGCCGGGGAACAGGGACAGCCACCACATATCCAGGATCACGTTGCGCCCCTCGGCGACCATGATCCCCCAGGCGGGCGAGCCGGGCGCCAATCCCAACCCCAGGAAGCTCAGTGAGGCCTCCAGCAGGATCACCTGCCCCACCTGGAGGCTGGTCAGCACCATCAGGGTGTTGACCACGTTGGGGAAGATGTGCCGGAGGATGATCACCGGTGTGTTGACGCCGGCGATCCTGGCGAGGATCACATAGTCGCGTTCCTTGATGCTCAAGGTATCGCCCCGTATCATCCGCGCGAACCTCGCCCACACGGTGACCGCCACCGCGATGATGATGTTCTCCGTGCCCTGGCCCAGCAGGACCACGATAACCAAGGCCACCAGGATGGTGGGGAATCCCATCACGGCGTCGGCGACGCGCATGATGGTTGCGCCGATGATGCCGCCCAGGTATCCGGCGATCAGGCCCAGAACGGTGCCCACGACGGCGCCGGTACCCAGGGCCACCAGGCTAATGTACACGGTGGTGCGAGCGCCGAAGATCAGGCGGCTCAGCATGTCCCGACCCAGAATGTCGGTGCCCAACGGGTAATCGCTGACCTGGAAGGGAGCGATGCGGCTGTTGATTACGTCCTTGTCGGTGGGATCGTGGGGAGACAACTGGGGCGCCAACGCTGAGCAGACCAGCAGGACGGCCAGGATGACGATGGGTATCCAGGGCAGCTTGGTCTCGCTGATCCGCTTCTGCAATTGAGCGAGTCGCCCTGGTTCGGTTACTGCGGTTTGCTGTGCCATGCCCGGTTCTCTCGCTTTACTCGATCCTGATTCTCGGGTCTACGTACACGTACAGGATGTCCACGAACAGGGACGTGAGGATGTAGAAGAAACCCGAGGTCAGCACGGTGGCTTCCACGATGGGGAAATTGCGCTGCGCCACGCCCTCCAGCATCAGGCGGCCGACGCCGGGCCAGGCGAACACGACCTCCACCACGATGGCCCCATTGAGCAGTCCTGCCAGGCTGATGCCGCCGAAGGTTATCAGCGGAATCATGGCGTTTCTCAGGGCGTGTTTCCAGATGACCAGCCGCTCGTTAAGACCCTTGACGCGGGCGAACTTGACGAATTCGCTGTCCAGCACCTCCAGCATGCTGGAGCGCGCCAGGCGCATCATGCCGGCCATGATGGACCAGGCCAGCACGAAGGAAGGCAGCACGAAGTGGGATGGCCCGCCCCGTCCGTAGGTCGGCAGCCATTGGAGGATCGCGCCGAACAGCAGGATCAGCATGATGGCTACCCAGAATTGCGGAGCGCCGATGCCGGCGATAGCAAAAAGCTTGCAGGCCTTGTCCAGAATCGAGTCCCGCTTGACGGCGGAAAGGATACCCAGCGGCACACCCATCAAAATCGCCAGGAGCATTCCGGCCGCTGCCAACTGGAGGGTTGCGGGAATCCGCTCCAGCAGCACGTCCCGGGCCGGACGCCGGGTAGTGATGGAGTGGCCAAAGTCGCCCTGCACCGCATTCAGAAGAAAGGTGCCGTATTGCACGAGGATCGGTCGGTCCAGGCCAAGATTCTCCCGGAGCTGTTCGTAATCCGCAGTGGTGGCTTCCGGCGGCAACAACAGCAGCGCCGGGTCACCGGAAAGGTGAACGCTCATAAAGATAATCAGACTGAGGCCAAGCAGAGCGATCAATCCCTGGAACACCCTGGACAGTATGTAACGCTGCATTTGTTTCCCTTGCCCAACAACTTTGCCAACGGCGGTTGGATGTGTCTATCCTACTGATTCAGGGTCACCGTCCACAGGGCCGTGGGGTATGGACCCAGAGGCCAGGGTTGGTAGGCGTCGATGCGACTGCTCAAGCCGAAGGGCAGGTTAGTGTAGATGGTGCTGAAGGAATAGTGTTCCTCCCAGGATGCCCGGTACATCTTGTTGTAGGCGTCTTGGCGCAATGCCGGATCCATCACCGACAGCCCTTCGTCTGCTATCTTGACCAGTTCAGGATCTTCCGACTGCCGCAGGCTGGAGTCCAGGTAGTGCATGCTGCGGACCAGGCTGCCGCCGTCCCAGCGGCCCTCGTTGCTGCGGAAGTAAACATGGCCGTCCAGTTCCCGGTTGCGCACGCGCTCCCGGATGCTGACATTCTGGCCCGCTTCCACCGTCACGTCTAGCCCGAGGTTATCTTGCCACATCTGGGCGATCAGTTCAGCGTGTTCCACCATGAACGGGGTATCGCTGGCCTGCCAGGTGTAAAGAGTGAAGGGAGGATAACCCTCGCCACCGGGATAGCCGGCTTCGGCCAGGAGTTCCCTGGCGCGCTCCGGGTCATAGGGGGTGGCGTCCAGTTCGGGGCTGTAGCCCAGGGTGCTGGGTGTCACCGCCTCAAAACCGGCCAGACCCGCCCCTTCGGTACCGCCGTAGAGATTGTCCCGTATCAACTCCTTGTCGATGGCGTAATCCAGAGCATAGCGTACCCGCTTGTCGTTGCAGGGAAGTTCGGGTATCCAGCATCCGATGGGCCGCACCTGGGTGTACGATGCTTCCTCAATCCAGACGAACCGGCCACCGGCGGCCTCAACCCGCTCCCTAGATTGGAGGGTCACTTCAACGATGTCGGCCTCACCGGCCAGCAGGGCGGAGACCCTGGTGGATTCCTCGGGAACCAACCGCATATCCAGCGTCTTGAACTTCATGCGCCGGTCTTCAGGATAGCCGTTGTCGGGATTGTAATAATAGTCCGGGAATTGCTCGAACAGGAGCTGTTCAGAACGCTTGAACTCAACCAGCCGGAAAGGACCCGCGCCGATGGGAGCGTCCGCATAGGCATCCTCGCCCACCTCTTCGTGATACTTCTGGGGGATGATGGAGCCACCATCCGAGGAAGACTGCAAAGCGGAGTAGGTGAAGGGGAAGGACGACGAGAGCTTGTTGTGTGTGACCTCAATGGTCTCGGGACCGGTGATCTCGATGCGATCCGTCAGGCGGGACCAGTTGATGGCCCCGGTGCTGGTGGCCTCATCCTCGGCCTCCGGGCCAAAGTAACGCTGGAAGCTGAATTCCACGTCGTTGATGGTCACCTGATCTCCGTTGTGGAAGGTGGCCGGGTGATCGGCGGGTATGGTCATGGACCAGGTGAACCCATCCTCGGAAACCTCCCAAGCCGAGGCAATGCCGGGGACCATCTGGGTATCGTGGTTGCCCTCGACCAGCAGGGCGTGCAGGGCGCGCTGGTAGGTGGTTTCGCCGAGGCCGAGCGTGTATCTGGGCTCAAAGGCCTCGGTACCGAATACCGTCTGCATGATGGTAACTTTGCCGGACACCTCCGCTGCTGCGGGCGGAGCCGCCGGCGCTTCGGTTGCCACGGGAGCGGCTGCCGGCGCGGTGGTTGCCGCCGGAGCGGCGGTCGCCGCCGGAGCCTGGGGTGTTGCCCCGCCGCCGCACGCCGATATAATCAAGGCGACGATTCCCAAGAGAGCGACCACCCAGATTTTGGAATGAAACCCCTTCCGGATGTACATAGCAGTTCCTCCACTCGTCGGGTTTGAAGAATCAGGACGCCTTGGCATGAAGTGGTTGTACGTCGCCTTTGCGCTGCTGGGGGCAGTAATCCCAGTTGCCTGGGTTTACCTGGACCACCTTTACCTCGCCGTGCCAGGGGCTTTTATCGATCTGGGGTTGTTGCTCTTCTCCTTTGGCCTGGCGTTGTTGTTCATACCCGTCGGAGTGGTCGGTGGCATCGCGGTCGCCGGACTGCTCCAAATCGGATGGTACTTTTTCCGCCGCTTTTCCCGATGACCGGTCAATATCCGTCTGCCCGGTGTGACCGGACACGCCGCCGCATAGCCATCGACCGACAACTATGCGGCGGCGGTTGGGTCTGTGGGTTTACTTCAGCGTGACCGTCCAGAGAGCGCTGGCGTAGGGCCCCAGGGGCCACGGCTCCCAAGTGGCGATGCGTTCGCTGACCGCCCAGGGCAGATTGACGTAAATGGGGCTCCAGTAGTAGTGCTCTTCCCAAATGGCTCGGTAGGCCCGGTTGTAGGCATCGTGCCGCTTGTCCGGTTCCAACTCCGCCAGGGCTTCGTTGACGATGGCGAACAACTCCGGCTCTTCCATCAGACGGTTGGGGTTCTCCGGGTCGGTGGCGCTGCGCATCAGGCTGCCGCCATCGAACCGGGCCTCGTTGCTGCGGAAATACACGTCGCCGTCCAGTTGCCGGTCCCGGGCCTGCTGCCGGACGGCAGTGGGGTCGCCCACAACCACGGTCACTTCGAGACCCAGGTTGTCTTTCCACATCTCGGCGATCAGCTCGGCCTGCTCAGGTTGCAGCGGCACGTCGCCGCCGTTCCAGGTGTGTATCTTAAAGGCAGGGAAACCCTCGCCGCCGGGGTAACCGGCATCGGCCAGCAGTTGCTTGGCCTGTTCAGGGTCGAAGGGGAGAGAATCAAGCTCAGGGCTGTAACCCAGGGCGTTGGGCGTAGCAGCCTCAAATCCGCCTACCTGGGCGACCTCAGTGCCGCCGTAGAGCTTGTCCCGAATCAGTTCTTTGTCCACGGCGTAGTCCAGCGCGTAGCGCACTCGCTTGTCGCTGCACGGAAGCTCCTCCTTCCAGCAGCCCATGGGCCGGACCTGTGAATAGGAGGCTTCGGGTATGAACACCAGGCGGCCGCCGGACGCCTCCACCTGGCTGCGCGCGTTCAGGCTGGCTTCGGCCATGTCGGCCTGACCGGCCCGTATCGCGGATATCCTGGTGGACTCTTCGGTCACCAGCCGCGCGTCCATGGTCTGGAACTGCATCCTGCGGTCTTCATGGAACCCGTTGTCCGGAGTGAAATAGTAGTCGTCGAAGCGCTCGAAGAGCATTTGCTCCGACGGCTTGTACTCAACGATCATCAGCGGGCCGGCGCCGATGGGCGCGGCCTCCCAACCCTCCTTGCCGCCCACCGATTCCCAGTAGTTCTTGGGTAGCACGGCGCCGTGGGCGTCGGATGAATGAAGCTGCGACAAGAGGAAGGGATAGGTGGCGTTGGGTTCGGTCTGGGTAACCACGATGGTGTTGGGGCCGGTGATTTCCTGGCTCACCGTTCGTTTGGACTGCTGGATGAAAATGCCGTGGATGGCGTTCTCCGCCGCCTCGGGGCCGTGGTGCCGGTCCAGGGTGAACAGAATGTCGTCGATGGTGAGGTCGTCGCCGTTCTGAAATTTCACCCCATCGCGAATGGTCCAGGTCCACTGGAGGCCGTCTTCCGACAGTTCCCAACTTTCGGCGATCCCGGGGATCATCTCGGTCTTCTCGTTCCCTGCGATCAACCACCCGTGCAACATCCGGTGCTGCGTCATAATCTGACCCGAGGCGTCTCTCGGTTCAAAAGCCTGGGTGCCCCAGTCAGCCACCATCATAGTGACCATACCTGACACTTCCGCTGGCGCGGCGGGAGCCGATGCCGCAGCGGTGGGCACGGCTGTGGGGGCGCTGCTTTCCTGTGCGGCGGGCGCTGCTGTTGCGGCCGGAGCCGCCGGCGCCGCAGGGCTGGAACCGGCGCATCCTATGAAAACGATGAGAGCAGCGGCTAGCAACGCACAAAGGATGATATTGCGGCCTGATAGAATTCCGAGATTTCGCATACCCACCTTCTTGTCTGGGATACTCCCGGCGTTTGCTGTAAAACGCCACAATTTCCCATGAACTGTAAAATTTGATCAGGAAATCCTTACAGAATAAGTATTACCCGCCTCATTATTACTATGAATTTCACTAATACGTCAAATATCGACACCAAACCCACGAAGCTCGGAGATTTCGCTCAGGGGGACGAAACCAACTCAACGATGTTGAGGAGGTTGGGGCGCGCCAGCACGCAGAAATAGCAAAAACGGCCCCGGTCGGAGCCGTTTTCGAATAGGGAACGCAAGAAGTGGTGCCGAGGGGCGGATTCGAACCACCGACACCGGCATTTTCAGTGCCGTGCTCTACCAGGCTGAGCTACCTCGGCTAAAAGGACTTTAATAATAAGCAACCTCAGAAATGTTGTCAATCTGAGCTGCCCCCGGGCGTAATCATCCGCCGGTGACTACATTCGTCATAATCAGGTCCTCCACTTCAGCTTCCGTATATCCATGTTCCAACAGTACCTCCCTGCTGTGCTGACCCAGCGCCGGCCCTCGATGTCGTATTCTCCCCGGCGTAGCTGACAGCTTTACCGGCACACCGATATTCTTCACCTTGCCCAGTTCCTCGTCCTCCAGTTCCACCAGCATTTCCCGCGCCAGCACCTGTTCGTCCGAGTACACCTGCTCCATGTCGTAAATCGGTCCGGCAACCACGCCGGCAGCTTCCAGTTGTTCCATCCAGTGCGCCGTCGTGTGCTTGGCCAGGATTTCTTCCAGCAGTTCGGCCAGTTCCTCTTCCCGCGCCTTGCGGTCATTAGGCTCCAGGTAACGCGGGTCCTCTATTAACTCATCCCGCCCGATGGCCCTACAGAATTGCTCCCAAGTCGGCTGCGACGCCGCGCCGATGTTGATGTACCCGTCGCTGGTCCGCAGCGCCTGGTACGGCGCGTTGACCCGGTGCGCCGAACCCAAAGGCCCCGGTATCTCGCCGGTGGCAAAATACTCCGACGACTCCCATACCGTGTAGGCGATTCCCGCCTCCATCAGCGACCCATCGACCTGCTGCCCCTGCCCGGTGCGTTGTGCGTGGATATACGCCGCGAGGATGCCGAAAGCCGTAAAACTGCCCGCGCCGATGTCGGTGATGGGGACGCCTACCTTGGCCGGCGGCCCGCCCGGGAACCCGGTAACGGACATCAACCCGCTCATGCCCTGAGCCACCAGGTCGAAGCCGCCACGGTTGCGATACGGCCCGGTGCCGCCAAACCCCGATATGCTCGCGTACACCAGTTTCGGGTTGATTGCTGCCAGCGTCTCGTAGCCCAATCCCAGGCGGTCCATCACGCCCGGCCGAAAATTCTCCACCACAACATCCGCCGTCTCTACCATGCGCCGGAACACGGCCTTGCCATCGTCCGAGCGTAGGTCCAGGGCGATGCTCCGCTTGTTGCGGTTCAGCGCCAGGAATCCGCCGGAGATGTCGCTGGTCAGGCGCGAACCCATGCGTCGGGTGTCGTCTCCGGTTCCCGGCCGCTCGATCTTGATCACGTCCGCGCCCATGTCCGCCAGCAACATCGTACACATTGGCCCTGCCATGATCTGCGTGAGGTCGAGAACCTTGACGCCGTTCAGTGCCCCGTTGGAATGATTGTCTTGAGTCATGTCAATCACCTGTATAATGCCCCCACTGCCGGAGGCGCACGATGGGCGAAATTATACTTGGCGACAATCTCGATGTCCTGCCCACTTTGCCGGATGGCGCGTTCCAGCTCATCTACGTTGACCCGCCCTTCAACACCGGCAAGCCCCAGTCCCGCACCCGCATCAAGGTCACGCCCGACGCAAACGGCGACCGAACCGGATTCCAGGGCCGCCGGTACCGCACCGAGGTCGTCGGCAACAGCCGGTACGCCGATGATTTTGACGACTATCTGGGCTTCCTCCATCCTCGGATGGTTGAAGCCTACCGCCTGTTGGACGAACGGGGCAGTCTTTTCTTTCACATCGACTACCGCGAAGTCCACTATTGCAAGGTAATGCTGGACGAAATCTTTGGCCGCGATTCCTTCATAAACGAAATAATCTGGGCCTACGATTACGGCGGCCGCCCCAAAACCCGCTGGCCTGCCAAGCACGATAACATCTTGTGGTACGCCAAGGACCCCAATAATTACACCTTCAACTACGATGCCATCGACCGCATCCCCTACATGGCCCCCGGCCTGGTCGGCCCTGAAAAAGCCGCTCGCGGCAAAACCCCCACCGACGTCTGGTGGCGCACCATCGTAACCGGCAAGGAAAAAACCGGCTACGCTACCCAGAAACCCCTACACATCATCAGCCGCATCGTCCGCGTCCACTCCAACCCCGGAGACCACGTGCTCGACTTCTTCGCCGGCAGCGGCACGTTAGGCGAGGCTGCTTACCGCGAGGGCCGGGATTTCACGCTGATCGACAACAACCCGGAGGCGGTGGGGGTGATGCGCAAGCGGCTAGCGCACTTCCGATAGGATTGGCCCTGCTGCAATCCCTAACCCGCCAAACCTGATACCATAAACTTATCCCAATAAGGCCATAAATCTCATGACCACCCCAACGCCACCGGCCAATGAGCCGGATCCCATGTCGTTTGCCGAAATCCGCGCACTGCTACAGCAGACCGCGCAGGTATCGGCTGAAAACACCCGCGCCATCGCTGAACTTCGCGCTTCGCAGGCTAGGATTGACCGCAGGTTCGAGCGGCTTATGGAATCCCATCGTGAAACAAGAGAAACCGTTGCCGGATTTCGCGGCAAGCTGGACTATACCTCTCAGGACGTTTCCACCCTCAAAGGTTGGGGCTTGGAATTCCTCTGCGAGCGTCGCCCCGGAGATTTCGCCAGGGCTCTGAATTTGAGCAGCATTGAGATTTTCCCCCGGGAAAAGATGTCCACCATCGCCATGGACGCTGCCCGACGTGGCATTATTCATGGTAGTGAAGCCATAGATCTCGACTCCGGCGACGTCTATTTCTATGGCCGACGGGCTGAGGACGACACCCCGGTTTATCTGATAGTTCAGGTGTCTTTTGCGGTTTCAAAGCGTGATGTGAAGCGCGCCTCCTCACAGGCTGATACGCTAGATGTCATCCTGCGCCACGAGGGACCTCCTGAAGTAACCGGCGTTGCCATACCGGTAGTGGCCGGCACGAGATTGGGCGTTGACCCGGTTACCGGATCAACACCGTCGCTGTGGGACGTTGCCTTCGTTGAAATTGAAAACGGCAACGAGCTGACCGCGTAATGATACCCGCCGAAATAAGGAGCTCAACACATTGTCCCCCGCCAACCGCATAAAGCAGGATGCCGATTTCATCTTCCACGAGCTCACCCGCTCCATTTGTCCTGAATGCAAGGCAGTCATCGACGCCCAGGTAATCATCCGCGACAACAAGGTCTATATGCGCAAGCGGTGCCCCGAACACGGGTGGTTTGAGGGCATCATCAGTTCCGACGCCGAGATGTATGTCGGCAGCGTGCGTTTCAATAAACCCGGCACCATCCCCCTGGACTTCAGCACCGAGGTAGAGAACGGCTGTCCCCTGGATTGCGGCCTGTGCCCCGAGCACAAGCAGCATATCTGCCTGGCACTCATCGAGGTCAACACCGCCTGCAACCTGGACTGCCCCATCTGCTTCGCCGACGCCGGCATCGGCTACAGCCTTACCCTTGAACAGGTCGAGTCCATGCTTGACCGCTTCGTCGAGATCGAGGGCGACCCCGAGGTCGTCCAGTTCAGCGGCGGCGAACCCACCATCCACCCCCAACTGCCCGAGATGATTCAGGCCGCCAAGGACCGCGGCATCCGCCAGGTGATGATCAACACCAACGGCGTCCGCCTCGCTCACGATGACAAATTCCTGGCCCGGATGGCGGCCCTCGATCCCGTCGTCTATTTCCAGTTTGACGGCCTCCGCGAGGAAACCTACCTCACCATACGCGGCGAATCTCTGCTGGACACCAAGCTACGCGCCCTCGACCGCCTCGCCGATGCCGGCATGACCGCCGTACTCGTCGCCGCCATCGAGCGCGACGTCAATACCGACGAGGTCGGCGCAATCCTGGAGTTCGGTTTGCAACATCCCGCCGTTCGCGGGGCCGTCTTCCAGCCCGTGACCCACGTCGGCCGGCACATAGAATTTGATCCGATGACCCGCGTAACCATCCCGGACATCATCCATGGCATCGTTGACCAAACCGGCGGACGATTCGTCTTGGGGGATTTCGTACCTGTCCCCTGCTGTTTCCCAACCTGCCAGGTCAATTCCTACCTTTTCGTGGACGGCGATCAGGTCACGCCCTTGCCCCGCCTGCTGGACATTGACCAGTACCTGGACTACATCACCAACCGCGCCCTGCCCAAGCCGCCCAATGCCGCCGACATACAGGTCGCCCTGGAAGGCTTGTGGTCCGCCTCTGCCGTTGCCGGCACTGAACAGACCGCCGGCCGATTCGAGTGCGCCTGCGGCCCCGGCCTGGACCTGCCCTACGAGATCAACCACCTTAAGGATCACATCTTCCAGATCGCCATCAAGGACTTTCTGGACGCCTGGACGTTCAACGTCAAGCAGGTGATGAAGTGCTGCGTCGGCATCCTCACGCCAGACGGTCGCGCCATACCCTTCTGTGCCTACAACTCCGTTGGCTACCGCGAGGAGATCCGCGAACAACTCACCCAACAACAGGGCCGCCAGAGGATCCGCTCCCTCTCCCTCGATGGGAGAGGGCCGGGGTGAGGGTGGTTCCCGGATGCTCTCCACCTACTCCGCCAAAATCTGCTGCGCCGACCTGTACTCCTCGGAACTGGCGCGCCTCATCCTCGGCGACAGTCTGCACCCCGGCGGCCTCCGCGCCACCAATCGGCTGGGCCGCGCCATGGGGTTGCAACCCGGATGGCGCGTCCTCGATCTCGCCTGCGGCCTCGGAACCAGCGCCACCGCCATATCGCGCGTGTTCAAATGCCGCGTTACCGGCCTGGAGCTTGGCGCGGCGGCCGCGACCGATTCCCGCCAACGCGCCCTTGAGCAACCCGTGCCGGCCAATGTCGCCTTCGTGCGCGGTGATGCCGAGATGCCGCCCTTCCGTTCCGGCGCCTTCGACGCCGTCATCGTCGAGTGCGCGACCAGCCTGTTCGCCGACAAATCCGCCGCCATCGCGGAGGCGCGCCGCCTGCTCCGGCCCGGCGGAGTGATCGGACTCTCCGACGTGACCGTCGAACCCGGCAGCCTCCCGCCGGAATTGGACAGCACGTTGGGAATGATGCTCTGCCTCACCGACGCCCTGTCCACAGGGGGCTACACCCAGTTGCTGGAATCCGGTGGTTTCACCGTGACCCAGTGCGCCGACTTGTCCATGGAGGTGCTGGCCTTGCTGGCCGAACTGCGCGGCAAGCTGACCCTTTGGAACGGCATCAGCCCGTCCGCCACGACTGCTGCGACCGATTGGTCGGACTTCCCTTCCGACCTGTTGGAACGTGTGGAGGCGCTGGTACGACGCGGTGAAATCGGCTACTGGCTATACGTTGCCCGCCTGACTGAGTGAACCCGAAATCGTCGGCCATGCTATCATGCTTGGCAGGTTTCTAAAACGTGCCAATGCACGTGTGACGTTATGTTCCTTGCCGACTTCATCCCTTTGTTGACCCGTATCCTGGCCGCAGCGCTGGTCGGCTATCTGTTGGGCAGTATCCCGTTCGCTTACCTGGTAGCCCGCTGGAAAGGCGTGGACATTTTCGCTACGGGCAGCCGGCGCGCCGGCACTGCCAACGTTTTCTGGCACGTCGGACGCCGCCGCGGCATGATGGTATTCGCCTGCGACGCCCTGAAAGGGGCCGCCGCAGTGTACGTCGCCTGGATGTTCGGCCAGCACGAACTCCTCGGACTGGTAGCCGGCGCCGCCGCCATCGCCGGCCATTGGAAAAGCATCTTCACCGGATTCAAGGGCGGCGACGGCATGGTGGTGCTGGTCGGCGTGTCCCTGGCCTACTTGAACTGGTTCGTTCTGATTGGCATCGCGGTCGGCTTCGTTTCCGTCCTGCTGTTCCGCCGTTCCGTCTTTCGCTCTTCCATCGGCATCTTCCTCGGTTACGGTGTGATGCTTGTCCTGAACCAGGTCATACACCATCGCGGTCTGGATGTGATGCTTGGCCTGACTGCTCTGTCCCTCGTCGTCATCACCCACAACATCCTGACTCATGCCGACCACCGGCCTGAAAAAGTCCCCGCAGCCATCGACCCTGACCTGTTCATTGCCGACACGCCGGAGGTACACAGTGAGGCCGCCGGTCTTAGCGAAGAAGCCATCCTGCGCCAGGTCATCCCCCAGGACGACGAAGGCGAAGCCAACCGCTGATCACGTCAGGGCGACCAAACTCCCGTTCGCTCTCTACTTCCCCCGCCGTTCATCCCTCATCCGCGAGAGATCCAGCACCCATCCTAAGGCCTCATCCGACTCAGCTTCCTCATACAGCCCCGGTTGTAGCCGAACTGCCTCCGCCAGCTGCTCCGCGCACAGCGCGATGTCGCCACGTTCCGCATACAGCCTCGCCGCGTTGTAATATGCGGCGGCAAACTCCGGCAGCGCTCTCTGCGCCTCCAGGTAGTCCCCCAGCGCCGCGTCAACCTCGCCCATGCTCTCCAACGCCGCGCCGCGGTTGCTGAGCACTTCGGCAAAATCCGGTTGAAGTTTCAACGCCGAATCGTAGTCGGCGATTGCGTCCTCGTACTGCCCCAGCGCATCGTAAGCCAGTCCTCGGTTGTTGATCGCCTCCACGTCCTTCGGGCGCAACCCGATGGCTGCCGTATAGTCCTCTACTGCCTCCCGGTATCTGCCCACCCGGTATCGCACTCGGGCCCTGTTGAAACGCGCGTCGGCATTATCCGGGTTGTATCGAATCGCTAGGTCGTAGTCTGAGATGGCGCCGGCCACGTCTCCCAACTCGTCTCGCGCCACACCCCGGTTCAGGTAGGCGTTTGATATGTCGGGCCGTAGCTCAGTCACCTTGTCGAAGGCTGCTATCGCCTCCGCGTATCTCCCCAGGTTGTTGAGTACGATTCCGCTATTGTAGTGTGCCTGTAGGTAGTCCGGATTCAATCCGATGGCTGTAGCGTAGTCATCCAACGCTCCGACCCCGTCGCCCGCATCGTCCCGGGCATTGCCCCGCTGATAGTAGGCCGGCGCCGAAAACGGATCCAATTCCAGCGCCCTGGTGAGCGCGCGGACCGCTTCCGCCGGCTGTCGTCGTCGCAGAAATGTCACGCCCAAGTTGAAATGTACTGCAAAGTCATTCGGCCGCTCGCTCGCTAAGGCTTGGTACACCGCGAGGGCTTCCGAGTATTTCCCTATGGCGAAGCATCCGTTGCCGAATATCAGGCTGCGTGGTCTCCGTCCGGCTGGCAACCCGGCGTCTGCTTCAGCCAGGCGCTCCAGCAGAGTGGCTACCTCTTCTGCGTCCTCACCATGTAAGCGTCCACCGCGCGGTCGTGGCGTTAGTGCCGCCGTACCCAAGCCCTGCCATTCCAGAAATCCCGCCAATCGTCCCAGCAGTTTGTCAGCGTTCAGGCCACTCATGTCGTTCCAGGCATCGCTCGAAGGAATAAAGGTCCCTTATCCACAAATGCTAAAGCGTTGAGACCCGCCCCTCGCCCATCTCCGGGCGTAGCGCGATCTGCGCCAACGCCAGCGCAGTGTAGTAAGACACCGTCATCGTGAGGTCCACCACTCCCCGGTCGCCCAGAAACGCCCGCACCGCCTCAAAATTCTCATCCGAAACATCCTTCTCCCGGATCATCTGCTGAACGAACCGGGCGATGTCCGCTTGCGTTCCTTCCAGGCATCCCGGAGCTTTCCCGGTCCTGATGCCCTCAATGGCCTCGTCCGATATGCCGGCCCGCGCTGCCGCCACCGCATGCCCCGTCCATTCAATGCCCGAGTCCCACTCCCTCGCCACCAGTATGATCGCCAATTCCTTCAAGTCTTCCGGCATTGCCGACTGGAATCGCAGCGTTGCGCCCATCGACGTCAGGTAGCCCGCCGCCATCGGACTGTGCAGCAACGCCCGAAATTGCAAGCCCACGTCGGCCGCTCCCCTGTCCTCCCGAATCCGGTCGTATATTGCCTGCCCTTCGGCATCAAGCTCTTCTCGAGCCACGTATGGTACCCGCGCCATTTTGCTGCCCTCCCTACGATCTCCAATCAGCATATCATAAGGCCCACCCGGTACTCCGAGTCATATCGGCACCGGTTGCTGCTCCAGCAAATCCCCAATGACCGACTCCTGGGTGCGCTCTCGCAGACGCGCCATGCTTTTCAGGATGATGCGATGGGCCAACGCCGGCCGTGCCAGCGCTTTGATGTCGTCCGGAGTAACATAATCCTGTCCTTTTATCGCCGCCAGCGCCTGTGAGCAGCGGTAGAGTCCCAGGGTTGCCCTCGGGCTCGCCCCCAATTCAACGTCGGGATGGTTGCGCGTCGCCCTGACCAGTTGCACCACGTAGGTCCTCAGCGCCGCGCTGATATACACCTGCCGCACCATGTCCTGTATCCGCAACACTTCCTCTGCCGAGGCTACCGGTTTGAGCGACGACAGTGGATCCGCGTCTTCAAATCGTTCTACCATTGCTTCTTCATCGCTTTCTGATGGATAGCCCAGGCTCAGCCTCAGCAAAAAGCGATCAATCTGCGCTTCCGGCAACGGGAATGTCCCTTCCAACTCAATGGGATTCTGCGTTGCCAGGACCAGAAACGGCGCCGGCAATGGCACCGTATCCTGGTCAACCGTTACCTGCCGCTCCGCCATCGCTTCCAGCAACGCCGACTGTGTGCGCGGCGTCGCGCGATTGATCTCGTCGGCCAGCACCACCTGCGAAATTACCGGACCCGGCCGGAACTCGAACTGCCCGCTCCGTTGATTGTAGTAGTTGATCCCGGTGATGTCGGAGGGCATCAGATCCGGGGTGAACTGTATCCGCCGGAATTCGCAGTCCAGCGAGTACGCCAAGGATCGCGCCAGCGTCGTCTTGCCGATGCCGGGAACGTCCTCAACAAGGATGTGCCCCCCGCTGAACAATGCAGCCAGCGTGAACTCGATCACATCGTCCTTGCCGATGATCGCCAGTTGGATGTTCTCCCGGATGGCTTGGGCCGTGTCCGCGATCTGCTGCGTTTTTTGAGAGCTTGTCACAAACCCGTCCCGTCTGCCGCCGGCGTAAATTCCCCGGCTAGGCGCTCTTCAACCTCACGAAGATCCTTGAGCGAATCCACGCTCCTCCAGTAAGCCGTCGTCTGCACCGCAGACAACCTTCCTGCTGCGGCCAGTTCCGGAAAGGTGGTCGTCTCATGGTCTCCCCTCTCCGGAAGCAGTTCCCGGATGCCCGGGTCCAGCGCGTATATCCCCCCGTTGATCCAGTATGGCAGCGTGATTTTCTCACGAAATTGACGCACCGTCCCGCCGGCGCCCGCGTCCACGATTCCATACGGGCTTACCATCGGCACGGTGAGGATGCTGGCGGCATGGTACGAATTCTCGTCCCGTCGTCGTCGATAATCCGCGATCAACTGTCCGGTATCCGCATCGGTGATCACGTCTCCATTCGTGGCAATCACTGGTTCCTCAATGTCTTGCACCAGGGCAAGCCCTCGCTTCAACGCCCCGCCCCTGCCCAGCGGAGCATCCTCACGGCTGTAGTGAGCACGGATGCCGAACTCCATACCGTCGCCAAAGTATTCCTCCACCACTTCGCCCAGATGTCCAGTCAGAAACACCACGTCAGTTACCCCTGCCGCCATCAACCGGTTCACTTGATGCCATAAAATCGGACGTTCGCCTACTTGCACCATCGGTTTCGGAACGTTGTCCGTCAGCGGTCGTAGCCGCTCCCCTTGGCCCCCGGCGAGAATTAGAGCGAACATGGTAGCCGGTATCCTAACGCCCGCCTGTTGGCAGGTCAATAAAATCCCCTCTCTCGTCAAGAGAGAGGGGGTGAAGGTGCATTTCTGACTTGAAATCCTCTACTGGTATGCTCGCGGCCTGAACTCGGACGAACAATACCTGACATTCTCCCAGAATCCCGCAGCCTCCCGTTCAACGTTGACCGATTGCAGGAACTCCCGGCTTGGGTCATCGTAAATGATGCACGGCGCCCACAGTGCGATGTCAGGGAATGCGAACAATAGTGCAATCACCAGGGCCATACAGCCCATAAATGGTAAGACTCCTATGTACACGTCCGTAATGGTGCTTTCTTTTAAGGCTTCTTGAGCGGCAGCCGTCTGCTCCGCCATCTGTTGGTCCACGTCCTGGCGTACCCCGTGCAAAATGTACAGGTTGATGCCCTCCGGCGGGCTGATCAGCGCCGCCTCCACCAGGATTACCATGATGATTCCGAACCAAACCAGGTCCACGCCCACCGCCTCCAGGGTCGGCGCCAGAATGGGGATCGTGGTCACCAGCATGGCGAAGCTTTCCATGAAAGTTCCCAGAAGCAGGTAGAAGAACACCAGGATGATTACGAACTGGAGCGCGTTGAGGTTCAGGGCAGTGATCCACTCGGAAATGTCCTGCGAAATGCCCAGCCGGGCGAACGCGAAGCTCAATGTGAACGCCGCCATCACGATCAGCATAATCATTGACGACGTGCGAACGGTGGAAATGATGGCGTCCAGCAGCATTACCCTGGTACCCCGCATAGACTCTCCCCAGTTGGCGTATATCCCCTGCGACCTTTTGTATAGCTCGTTGGCTATTGCCACTACCAGAGCGCCGACTACGCCCAGCGCCGCCGCTTCCGTCGGTGTTGCCCAACCCGTGTAGATGGAACCCAGAACCACCACGATGATTATCAGCACCGGGACGATGGCGATGAGCCCCACCGCGGCATCCTTAATCATTCGCAGCCATTCGCTGGTCGCTTCGCTATAGGAAAGCGTTGAACGCCCCCGACGATACGCCGCTCGCTCCACCGGATCCCCGATTCCCGCTTCGGTGACTTGCTCGCGTTGCAACTCGGCCATCTGCTCGTCGGTGTATCGCCGCATTCCAATACCGTTGAACCAGGCCCGGTAGAGTCGGCGCACTTCTTCATCCATCGGCGCCGTGCGCGGAAATATCACCGACGTCACGATCATCATCAATATCATCGTGAACGCCAGCAGGAACCCGGGCAGGAAACCGCCCATGTACAGCCGGCCGATTGATTCCTCCACCAGCACGCCGAAAATAATCAATCCGATGCTTGGAGGAATCAGGATGCCCAGTGTGCCGCCGGCCGCCAGCGATCCGATCACCAGGCGTTCGCTGTACCCGCGCTGTCGGAACGACGGCAGCGACACCCGGCTGATGGTGGCGGAGGTTGCCACGCTGGAACCCGAGCAGGCCGCGAACACGGCGCACGACGCGATATTGGTATGCAGCAGACCGCCCGGCAGGAACACCAGCCAGCGGGACAGCGCCCCGTACATGCGCTCTCCCATGCCGGAACGCAGCATCAATTCGCCCATCAGCAGGAACAGCGGAACCGCGACCAGGATAAAGTTGGTGTTGCTCTCCCACGCCTTGTTGCCCAGAATGTTCCACAGAGGCGCATCGGAAAACGCCTGCATCATCACCAGCGAAAGCACCCCAAGGGCGCCGGCGACGTATAGTCCAATCAGGAAGAAAACCCCCATCATGCTGAACGCGGTGATGATTGCCATATCCTAAGCTCCTCCGGGTGTTTGTCGCCGTTAGAAGGTGGGTTCCACTTGAGTGGTGTCGCGCGATTGACGGGATGCGTAAGCTACACCGCCCCGCCTTCTTGCTGCTCCATGCCCGTAGCGGGCGCCAGCTCGGCCACGTCGCCGCCACTGCTCTTGTGCCAGATCTCCAGCAAGCCCCGCAGTATCATGCTCAGCATCCATTGGAAGGAAGTGAACGCCAGCATCGAGAACCCGATGGCGACAATCAACTGGAACATCCAAAGCTCCGGCAGGAAGTTGCCAATCAGGTAGGTATTGGCCAACGCCGGTTCGCACTCCCCAGCCTGGTTGGTTCTGATGCAACGCGACTCTGCTACCTCTTCCCACGTTTTTATCGCCGTGATAAACCCGAAAAACCCAACCGAACCCAGCGCCAGCCAGTCGGCAACGGACCGCATATAGGGATGTATCCGCGAAAACAGCGGTAGCAGCACGTCAATGCGCACGTGTGATCCTGTCCGTAGCGAATACGAGAACGCCCAAGTTCCGGCGAAAGCCAGAATGTAGCCACCGATAAGCTCCTGGTTCCCCAACACCGGCCCACCCAGCTTGCGCACTATCACCTGGTAGGTGATGTAGATCCCCAATAACAGCAACAGCGTCCCGCAAATGTACCCGAAAATCCGGTACACGTAGTCCAGACCTCCGTCGATTTTGTGGATGAACCTGGTAAGCGCGACCGCTGGTGAGGTTGGGGTGGCTTGCATAGTCAACTGGTGCCTCCGGCGAAAGCAATGCGGCCCGGCGCGGTTAACGCCGGCGTTTCGCCAAATGTCGGTTTATCAGTAAAGGGAAAGGGTGATATTGCCTCTAGTTAATGTCCTCGCCGGCAAGTACTTGCCTGTGCCGGCCCCGGAGATAATCTTTTGCATTCGGATGAACATATCCCCTCACGTTGAGTCTAGGTCTTGCGATCAACAGCCAGTGGTATCACCATATTTTGCTCATCTACGGTCGCCGGCAGAGTCTATGGAATTCATTAAGCCTTGTCAAACGAGAATATGCAGATGCTAAATATGGGAAATGCTTCCGTATTTCGTAATACTATTGTCAGCGTTCGTAATAAAGTTGTAGGGGCGGGTTTCAAACCCGCCCCTACTTATGAGCGAAATCGCCGCAATTCCGGCTACTCGGTGGAAGACGCTGTACCGTCCGAGTTAATCTGCACCTTGACGATAGGTCCGACCTTCTCGTTGAAAATCTGGACGCCTTCCGAATTGGGGCCGCCGGCGCGTTCTACCCAGTTGGGAATGATGCTCTCCAGGGCGGTAACCCGCATCTGAACCTTCACATCGTCGGGGAAATCGTGGTATTCCATCCCCTCTTCGACGTTGAGATTGATGCCGTCCGGGTCCCATTCGGCCTTCAGCAACCGCCGGTTCTCGGCGTCAAACTCCTGGCCCACTTCCTTCAGGATCTGCTGGTTGGCCGGCGAAATCTCGGCCCACTTCTCGCCGTTGACGGTGACGTAAGTAACGCCAACGGAGCCGACGATGGGGCCGTAAAGATAGTCAGTGACTTCGTACCAGCGTTGGCCGTAGCCCGGCGTGCCGCCGGTGATTCCGGCGTCCAGAACGCCGCGCTCCAGGGCGGTGTACACGTCGGCGAATGCCACGAACTGCCCCTCGGCGCCCAGTCCGGCCAGCAGGTCGCCCAGGATGGTACTGTGCTGGCGGATGTTTTTGCCCTCGTACGAGTCCAGGTCGGGCAGGGGTTCCCGGCTGAAGACGTACTGGTTCGGATAGTAGGCCCGGAAGATCGGCTCGCCGCCCGTGGCATCCCGCAGAATCCGCACCATGTCGTCCTCAATGGCGTCGGTGAGAGCGAGGTGAGCGTCATTGCTGGGCGAAAGTCCCCAAAGGTTGCCCACGTCGATTATCGGCAAGTCGCCGCCAACGTAGCCGGAGTAAATCTCGGCGAATTCAAGGGTGTGGTCGTTGACCAAGCGGATGGTGTCCGGGCCGGCCAATCCCAACTCAGGATAGGACGAGATCTCAATGGTCACTTCGCCGTTAGTCCGTTCCGCGACCCGCGGCGCGTAGAAGCTGTCGATCAATTCGCAGGGCCGCAAGGCTCGGTTGATGCACACTACTTGGAGCGTAACAGGTTCCTGCGTTGCTGCGGCCGGCGCAGCCGCAGGTACTTCGGTCGCCTGTTCACTCGCTGCCGGCGCTGCCGGTGCAGGAGGTTCGCTCCCGCCGCCGCAAGCGGCTACACCAACCACCAGCATGGCAACGGCGACCAGCGTGCGCCATGACCAGGCGGTCGGCCCAATGGCTCGCAATCTGCTTTTTTCCAGCATAAGGTCTCCTTCACAGTTTACGATTTACCCAAAACCGGGCAGGAGCATTACGTATTGCGGCGTCCCCCGACCGGGCTCTCGGATGGCGCAATACGCTATCAGCAGGCTCTCGCAGTGTCAACGACCGGCGAACGCCAACGGGCACCCGGTTTGCCAACCCCGCCAGTAAAATCGCAATTGCAGATGGCGGAGTCCACGACGATTTGCCGCATGGCCACCGGCTGGCCCTGTGCTATAATCACCCTTGTCCGGTAGCCCATTCAACTGCCCCACGGCTTACGCTGCAACACTCCGAAACATCGGTCTTCGTGAGGAGGAACACTGCCTTGACTACTCTTAATGATCGCCTGCGCATCGGTCGGGAAATGCGTGGGATGATGGCCGCAGGAGACAGTTCGCACTATGCGCTCCCCGGCGTTGATCAGTTGGCCCCTGACCTGAAGCGCATCATCGACGAAGCGTTGTTCGGAACCATTTGGACGCGGCCGGGGCTCGACCTGAAGCAGCGTTGCATCGCCACCATCTCGGCGTTGATGACCCAGGGTGAACTCAACCTCCTTCGCCGACACATCGTGCGAGCCCTTAACGTCGGGTTGACCCCCAACCAGGTCGTTGAAATCTTTTTCCAGTCCACCTTTTATATCGGCGTGCCTGCCGTCGAGTCCGGCTTGCGGCTCACCAAGGACATTTTCGAAGAGCTTGGCATCGATTTCGAGCCGGCCCTGGAATATGATCCCAACCAGCACGCCGATGAGCTGTTTGCTCTGGGCCAGGAAATGCACCGCCGGCACATGGGCTCCGTCTCCGATACCGGTATGGACGCCGACAGTCCTGAAGCTCAGTTGGAGCGCATTATCGACGAATACAACTGGGGCGCCATCTACAGCCGCTCGTTGCTCAACGACAAGGAAAGGGCCATCATATCCCTCGCGGCCCTGACCAGCATGGGCGTCTATGATGCCCAAATGCGCCGCCGGATTCGCGGGGCCATCGGCGTCGGTATGACTTCCGAGGAAGTCATGGAGATTTTTATCCACCTTTCAATGTATGGTGGATATGTGAACGCGCGAACCGCCATGCGCATCGCCCGTTCGGTATTCAACGAACTTGGCATCGGCTAACCCAGGAGGTCGGTGGAACCCATGAAACTGCGCCTTGACGACGGCTGCGAGCTGTTCTACACCATCGACGACTTTACGGACCCCTGGACCCAGCCGGAGACCGTCGTCATGCAGCACGGCATGGCGAAGAACCATAAAATGTGGTTCGGCTGGGTACCCATCATCGCCCGCCACTATCGCGTGATCCGGCTGGATATGCGCGGCATGGGTCAATCGTCCGTCCCCGAACCCGGCTACCCGTGGTCGGTGGACAACTTTGCCAACGACCTGGCCGAGTTCGCGGACAAGTTGGGATTGGAACGGTTCCACCTCATTGGCGAAACGGTTGGCGGCAGCATCTCCATGCGCTATGCCACCATGCACCAGGAACGGCTCTTGTCGCTGACCGCCTGTACTTCCCCCACGTCGTTCAATGACGCTCATCATGCGCAATCGGCGGTACAGATTGAACAGGAAGGAATCGGCGCTTGGGTGGAAAGCAGCATTGGCCGCCGGTTGGATCCACAAATCGTTGATCCGGCCTACACCCGTTGGTACGCCGAGCAGATGAAAGCCACCACGCCTCATGTGGTGGCCGGCTTCCAGGCCCAGGCCTCCGGTGATCTTCGCCCCCTTCTCAAGGAAGTGCAAACGCCGACGTTGATTATCGCCGCCGCCGCTCTGCGAGAGGAAGTGCTCGGCGACTTCCGTGGAGCCGCCGACGTGTTTCCCAACGGGCGAGCCGTCGTGTTTCCCGGCGTTTCCGGTTTCGTTCAACACATCCTGCCGGTGCCCTGTGCCCGGGTTTGGCTGGACTTCGCCCGCAGCTTGGGCTAACGCCCCTCGGTACTATGGCGGAACGCGCCGACGCCGAATCCGGCGACATCGGGGGACAGCGGGCAACAGGCAGAGCCGGACGGACATCACGCCGCCGCAATTTATCGCGTCGCGCACAGCTGAAAGCGCGGCGCTACTACCGCCGCCACGTCCGCGATCGGAGAGGGCGCTATCACGCCGGCTTTCTAGCTCATCTTCTTGCGCGCGGCGAATTGCAGGTGTTGCCCCGCCGGGTTGGCCGCCGCGCCCATCTTTCCCCATACGTGGAGCTGTACGACGTTCGTTTTTTCCGGCTGGCCGGGAAGTTCCTGCTCCAATCCCTCTTGGCGGCAGCGGCGATGCTTGCCGTGCTGACGCTGGTGGACTCCATTGCGGACGCGGCGCTGGCGGCGGGATTAGCCTCCAGCGTTTTCATCGTGTCCATGACCCCCGGCGCTCGGCGAGCCAACTTGCGCCATCTGATTGGCGGGCACCTGCTCGGCCTCTTCATTGGAGTGCTGGTGGCGCTGCTCTTGTTTCACTCGCTCCTGCCGCCCCTGGTTCTGGGGCCGGACGGCGTATCCAACTGGTGGGTCAACATTATCGCCGCTCTAGCGATGGGTATAGTCATCCTGGTAATGGCAATAACGGACACCGACCATCCGCCGGCGGCGGCTACCACGCTGGGATTTGCCCTGCGCGATCTGGACTGGACGCTCGTCGGGCTGTTCGCCCTGGCCGTGCTGCTCTTGGCCTGTCTCAAGGTAGTCATGCGTCGCTGGCTGAATGACCTGGTTGAATAGGCGACCCCGTACCCGGTACGGTCGTCGTAAATCGCACAAGACACAATTATACGGCCCGAGGAGATATAGCCGATGCCTGACTCCCTTTCCCGCCAATTGGCCCGCTGGGTCGTCAATCTGGACCAGCGAGACTTGCCTCCGGCAGTGATTGACAAAATGCAAACCTCGCTCCTTCATGCCACGGTGGTTGCCATCGTCGGCGCCAAAACCCATCACGGGAAAGCGGCGGTGGACTTGGCGTTGAGCGAAGAATCTTCACTGGAAGGAGCAACGATACTGGCCGACGGTGGCCGCGCCACACGATGCGGCGCCGCGTTTGCCAACAGCAAGTTGATGCACGCCACCAATCAGGCGGATTCCTACCGAATGCTTACTCATCCCGGCCCCTGTGTAATCCCGGCGTCCCTGGCCTCGGCCCAGTTGGGAGGCTCTACCGGCGCGGAGCTGATTACCGCCATGGCCGCCGGCTATGAAGTGGAATCGCGAATTGCCGGAGATTTTATCGCGTCCACCCAGGCCAGGGGTTTCCGCTCCAGTCCGATTTTCGGGACACTCGGAGCGGCAGTCGCCACCGGCAAGCTGCTGGGACTGAACGAGGACCAGATGGTTACCGCCATCGCGTTGGCCTGCACCTTTACCGCCGGCACCAACGAGGGTCCGAGATCCGGCGGACGCGAGATGATGTTCCACGAGCCCCAATCCGCCCGCAGCGGAATCATGGCGGCCCTGCTCGCCCGTGAGGATGTCCGTGGCTCGGAAGAGGCGCTTGAAGGCCCGGCGGGGTTCTACAACGCTTTTACCGGGAACAATCGCGGTGAGTTGTCTTATGTGTTCACCGGCCCCAGCAAGGTTGACTTTGCACCCGTAACCGAGGGATTGGGCAGTCGTTGGGAGTTGCTTCACACCGTGCTGAAAATGTACCCCACCGCCGGTTACAATTGTCCCGTCATCGACTTGATGTCCGACATGCGCCGGGCCCACGATTTCAAGATTGATGACATCGAGAAGATCACAGTGGACATGAACTGGTTGGAGACCCTGTACCCGTCGCCGGAATTTCCCAACCCTTCGCGCGGTCAGGCCATTGTGGGCAGCACCCACTATTTCACGGCTTACGTCGCCGTCAACGGTTCGTATCCTCCGCTGCGCACCCGCATTGACCCGGGCGAAGATGCGGAGACCGCTACCGCCGAGAACCATGATGCGGTGTTGCGCCTCATGCACAAGGTGGAAACCGTGGGCCATCAGGATCGCCGGGCTTTTGCCCCCCGCATCACCGTCGAAATGGCGGGAGGAACTGCATATCAGGGAGAATATCTAGGCGCTGAGTTGGAGTGGGGCCTGAACGAGGAAATCAACCGCTTGATCCCTCTGTTCCCGCGGATCGATTGGCCGTATGCCAAGCTCCAGGCAGTGGTTCGAGCCACCGGAAGTATCTGGGATGCTGCCGACGTTAGCGAGTTGATCACCGCTGCTACTCCCTGACCACCGCCTGCTCTGAGTTGTCTCCGAAGCCCCTGTAACATCCACTAACCCCAGGAGTGAAAATATGCTGCCAGGATTGGAGGGAAAAGCCGCGTTGGTAACGGGAGGGAGCAAGGGCATCGGCAAAGCGATCGCCTACGCTCTCGCCAGAGAGGGATGCTCCGTCGCTATCTGCGCTCGCGGCGAAGCAGACCTACGGGCCGCCGCGGCTGAAATTGCCGACGCCACCGGCTCTCAAGTAATACCCATACGGGCCGATATGACGGTTCCTGAGGATATCGTCAACCTCGTCAGCGAGGCCGTTTCCGATTTGGGCAAACTGGAAATTCTCGTGAACAACGCGGTCAACAGCACCAGCGATCGCGCCAGCACCATACCCGACGACGTGATTCTGAATCACATCACCACCAAAGTCATGGGGTATATACGCTGTGCCCGCGAATCTGTACCTCACATGATCGAAGCGGGCGGCGGACGCATCATCAACATCGGTGGCATGGCGGCCCGAAACTCCAGCCCCACCAATCCGGGCTCAGGGGTCACCAATTCCGCAATGTCCAACTACTCGAAAGCCCTGTCAGACGACGTGGCTGCCGACGGTATCCTGGTCAACTGCATCCACCCCGGCAGCACCCGTACCGAGCGCTACATGGGGTTGGTTGAAGAACGCGCGGTGCGTAGCAACATCACTCCCGAAGATGAACTGGCGCAATCGGTTGCCGAAATCCCCATCGGCCGTATGATCGAGCCGGATGACATCGCCAATCTGGCGGCATTCCTGTGTTCGGACCTGGCCTCGGCCATCACCGGCCAAACCATCGCGGTCGATGGCGGGGGCGGCCGGGGAGTTCATTTCTAGGTATCGAGAACTGTGTTGCAGTCGATACGTTCAGTTGCTTTACGCCAGCCCGGTTTCTCTCAGCGCGTCGGCAAAATTCGGGTCCAGAACGTAAGCATCGTTCACCTTGTCGTAAGTCAAGGGCCGGGGCAGGTCCACGTCTCCGCGCCGCCGCTTCAGCCTGTTCAAGCTGTGCCCTTGGCTGGATAACGATCCTGAGAGTTCCCTCTGGGATAGTTGGAGCGTGTGCATCAACTGGGCGCGTTTCTGAGTGTGATTCGGAGATCGCGACACCCTGATCATCGCTTGTCTTGCGGTGTCGGAAAGGTTGCGCCAAAAAGTGTGGACATAGCTGGCGTTCCAAATCGGCCCGTGGGATTCTGGGCCGGGTTCGGCGGCGACCGGTTCTGCTGGATCTTCGGTTTCGTGGGAACCCGTAGATTCTGGCTCGGCATTGTCTGGCGCGACTGTTTCCGGGGCAGTTTGTTCCAAATCGCCGCGCCCGGCCATGCCCCGCAGAGTCGCAATCACCTCGTCGATATCGCCTTCTATGGTAACCGTTACTTTGGTCAAAGCAGTACTCCGGTGCCTGTACTTCATTGATTGTTTGCTTATGCGTAGCCCAATCACAAATCGAGCGCGCAGAGGCATTGGATGTGGTTCACGAGACGCCGCATTTTTCTTGGTGCCCAAATACCATAGCACAAATTCGTTATTTACGGATGCAGCGCTGACAACAAGGCCGGTTCCAGAACTGAGGGAGGAACATATTGCTCGAAACGCGCGTCAATTCTTCCGTCGTTCCCCACCACAAAGGTCCAGGGTTCGGAAACCAGTCCCCATTCTCCCACCGCCGGCGCCAGTTGGCGCGACGGGTTTGCCGGGTCAATCAAATGTGGATCCAGGTAAACCTCCACATGCACAAAATTGGCCCTCCCCTGATACTCTCGGGCTAATTCCGAAATGTCGGATACTTGAGGGCCGCACGTTGCGGAAACGCAGAACGCGGGCGTGGCGAAAGAAATCACCGTAGGCTTTCCCGATGCTACTGCTTCCGCGATTGACATTTGGTATAGCGCGGGGTCCGGTTCTGGACTGCTGCTTATGGTGCGGAGATTCTCAACCGTGCCCGCAGTGGGGGTTTCCGAGAGAGGCGCGGGGTCGCCAATGGAGGGGACGCTGTGCTGGGGCGCTACCGATACTGCGGTCCCGATGGTTAAGGCTTTCTCCTCCAAATGGTCAAACGTGGCGTGAAGTTCCCAAATTCCGGGGCTGTCTCCTGTAGCAGTGCCGGCCTGGTCAAATTTCACCTGTGCTATGAAGACCCCCCTTCTGCCGTCTGGCGGCCATCCCAAAAATTCCGCCGCTACGCGGTCTCTAACCTGGCCTGTCGGAGCGCCCGGCTCGTAATAGACAGCGCGCACCTCCACTGTCTCCGGGCGCACCGGCATGTAGTCCCGATCCACCAGCCCGAATGATACGCGGTTTTCGCCCACCGCCAGGTCGCTGTTGGCCACCACGAGGCTGACCGGCGGCCCCCCTTGAGGTTGGGCCAGCGGGTCATTGGGTGAAACCGTTGTAGCGCAGGACAGGGCTACGAGGCCGCTCGCTATTGCCAGCAGTAGCGCTGCTGCCGGACAGATCCGGCGAAGCAATTTCGTCAACTCTGGCACGCCACACAGCCTCCGGCGCTTTTTCTCGGCGGGCGCGCCTACGCCCGCACGTCATGGTCTATAATCATCATACACTCCCCATACGAAATTCACGCGAGGCCAAAATGCGATTCGGTTCTTTTGTTTTCCCAGTCAGCCATCACCCTGAGCGAGACTCGGAGGTCATCGACAGCACTCTCGATGAAATGGTCCTGGCTGAAGAAATCGGTATGCATTCGGTCTGGCTGACCGAACACCACTTTGACGGCGCTGCCGCGCACGCGGACCCCCTCGTGCTAGGCGCTGCCCTGGCCGCCCGTACCAGCCGGATCAAAATCGGTTTCGCGGTAGTGGAATTGGCGTTTCACCATCCCGTGCGTTTGGCAGTCCAGACTTCGCTGCTCGACAACCTCAGCCACGGCCGGCTCATCGTGGGAACCGGACGCGGTTCGGCCTACAACCACTATGAATACCTCGGCTTCGGCATCACCATGGAGGACGGCATCGCCCGCCTTGACGAGGCCGAGCAGCTTTTGGTGGAAGCGTGGACCGGCCAACCCCTGCAACACAGCGGGGAGGTCTGGGACGTGAAGTTTCCCGAATTGCGGCCCCGCCCGTATCAGAAGCCGCACCCGCCGCTAATCCGCGCTTGCATCAGCGAAGCCTCTACCGTTGCCATGGCGGAAATTGGCCGCCCAGTAATGATCGGCATCCAGACCCTCGACACCTTGCAGAGCCGCTTGGAACGGTATCAGGCGACCATGCTGGACGCCGGATTCACCGAAGCGGAAACCGAAGCTACTTTCGATCAGTGTTGGGCGTCCCGCGACCTTTTCGTCGCTGATAGTCACAGCGAGGCGTTGGAAATCGCGGCGGAAGGCTTTGAACGCGAGCGCACCCACTTCCGACAGGCTCGGGAGTTGTACAACCCCGGCGGATTCCCGCCACCCGACCCAAACCGGCCGCTACCCGCCGGAGAGGTCCTGGAACATTCCTTCATCACTGGCACACCGTCGCAGGTTGCCGAGCAGGTGGCGGCGATGCGCAACATCGGCGTTCGCAACCTGATGCTCAAGCTCAACGTCGGCGAGATGGACACCCATAAGGTTCAAAAGTCGATCAGGCTGTTCGGCGAAAAGGTGATGCCCAAGTTCGCTGACGACTAGCCCGGCAGGATTTCGCCGACCGGCAGGGCAATGTCAGGAAAGCAGCCGGGGGAAATAGTATCCCCTGGGGAGAAAATCCGCTTGATGGTGTACCTGCCACCAACGGGTTCGGTGTGGGCTTCTATAATACGTTCGGGCAGCACGGTGATCCAGACTTCGGGAATGCCGGCGTTAGCATAGCGCGGCAGCTTCGCGTTGCGGTCGTAGTACACCCATCCGTCGGATACCTCAATCACCAATAGCGTATCTTCCGGTTCCGGTGTTTTTGATGCGTAGAAATCTTCTCGCTCGCGCAGCAGGAGCAGGTCAGTTTCGGGGGCATTGTACTCGTCTAATGCTACCGTCGCACGCACGCTTGAAATTGCCCGCCGTCCCAAGTCCTCTATCAGAAACGTATTCAGCCTTGTCACGACAGCGAAAAATCGAGGGTTGAGGGCGTAAGCCGGATCGACGACCAGCCCGTCCAACAAATCTACCCGCTCTTCTTTTTTCAGTATCCCGGCCTCGGCCATGGCATAGTATTCGGCCACGGTAAACCGGCGCGGCTTCAGTTGAGTCGTCATAATGCCCGATACCGGTTTGTGCGGCGGCTGATTACAACGCCCGCACCATCGCGTCAAGGCTCTCCAGCGCCTTGCTGATGTTTTCCTGGCTGTTGGCGTATGACAGCCTGACGTACCCTTCACCAAACTCCCCGAATGCGGAACCGGAAAGCAACGCTACGCCGGCGTCCTGCATCGCCCGTTCCTCAAACTCGGCGCTGGTTAGCCCGGTCTCCTTGATGCTTGGGAAAGCGTAGAATGCGCCCTCCGGCTCCGGGCAATTGATTCCGGGTATGGATTGCAGCCCGTCCGCGATCAGACGCCGCCGCCGCGCGAACTCCGCGGCCATTTCCTGCACCGCGTCCTGCGGCCCGTCCAGCGCGGCAACCCCCGCTATCTGGCTGAAAGAGGCTGCACACGACACGCTGTTGGTAGCCAGGCGGGATATGTGTGGCACCAACTCCTCCGGCATTATGCCGTAACCCAACCGCCAGCCCGTCATGGCGTAGCTCTTGGAAAAGCCGTCAAGGATAATCGTGCGGTGGGCCATATCCGGCAACGCGGCGATGCTGTGGTGTTCACCCGCATACAGTATGTCCTTGTAAATCTCGTCAGACATTACGTACATGTCCGGGTGGCTGCGTACCACGTCGGCGATGGTCTCCAGCTCCTCCCGTGTCAGAGCGGAACCGCACGGATTCTCGGGAGAATTGATGATGAGCAACCGGGTGCGTTCATTGACCAATTCAGGGAGCTTGGTCAGATCCGGATGATAAGCCTCCTCTTCCAGCAATTGCATGGGCACTGCCTTCGCGCCGCTGAACTCAATCATCGACTCGTAGATCGGAAAGCCCGGATTGGGATAAATCACTTCCGAACCCGCTTCTGCCAGGGCCAGCAGCACGTAGAACATGATGGGTTTGGCCCCGGGTGTGACCACCACCTGCTCCCAGTCCGTGTCGATTCCCCGAACCTCGCGGCTGTTGCGCGCCACCGCTTGCCGGAGTTCCGGCAAACCCGGCGTCGGGCCGTAGTGCGTGTACCCGTCCCGCAGCGCTTGCATCCCGGCCTGCACGATGTGCTCCGGCGTCTCAAAGTCCGGTTCTCCGATTTCAAGATGGATTATTTCCCGCCCCTGGGCTTCAAGGGCGCGGGCCTTGGCGAGTACCTCAAAGGCGGATTCGGTTCCCAGGCGGCTCATTCGGGTGGCGATAGTCATGGTTTGGCAATCCTCGAAAACATGGGCTGGTTGAGGCTGTGGCCTCACCGGAAGGTTACCACTTTTTCACTAATGCGAGCAGGATTTTCGGCCCGCCGGCGGTGTTATGATTATTGCCAATCTTGGTATGAGGAGCAGACTTGCCATGCCGGTCGTTTACAACCTTTCGCCGGACGAATTGCTCACCACCACCCGCGCCGTCCGCAAACGCCTGGATTTCGACCGTCCCGTGCCCGACGACGTTATCCGCGAGTGCCTGGCAGTGGCCCAACAGGCCCCGACGGCCAGCAATCGCCAAAATTGGCACTTCATGGTGGTCACTGACGCTGACAAACGGACGGCGTTGGCCGAGCTGTATCGCAAAGGTTGGCAGCAGTACACCCAGTCGCCCACGGCCGCAACAAACCTGCAATACGATGACCCGGTTCGCGCCGCCGTCCAGGAACGCGTCGGTGATTCTGCGCAGTACCTCGCTGACAACATGCACCGGGCCCCGGTGCTGGTGATCCCCTGCATCGTGGGTCGCACCGACAACGCCCCTGCTCTGGCCCAGAGCGCGCAGTGGGGCACGATCATGCCCGCGGCATGGAGCCTGATGTTGGCGGCTCGCGCTCGTGGCATCGGCTCCGTATTTACCTGCATCCACCTGATGCACGAAGAGGCCGCGGCAGATGTCCTGGGCATCCCCTACCGCAGGGTGATGCAAGCCGGCCTGATTCCAATGGCTTATACCATCGGTGACCGATTCCGGCCCGCGCACCGGGAATCTTTGGACGACATAATCCATTGGAATGGCTGGTAGCGCGGCGATATGCTGGTAAAATACCCGCGCATCAACGGAAAAAGTGTGGAAGAGGCCGTTCCGCACGGCAGGAGGGGACATGATCAGCATTTTCAGGCGTCGTAGAAAAACTTCTGACGACGTCGGTTCCCCGGACGGCGCCTCCGGCAAGAAACGCGCTCCCCAGAAATTCAGCCCCATTCCCTGCCTGGACGGTTTCGTCTGGATTGAAGATGGCTGCGTCCACAAGTCGGGCATTGATACCGAGCAATCCTTTCGCCTGCCGCTGAACGACGTCTCAGACATCATCGCCGACTGGGACTTTTATAAAGAGAACCCAACGCGCGCAGAAACCAAGGTCATGGTGCAGGGACCAATGGGGTTGATTCGCGCCAGTTTCGGCGCTTTGCAATACACCGGGATGATCAACCTGATTGCCCATCTGCATCACGTGTACACCGAGGAAGAGACCTCTGAACTGGGTGAGACCACCGCGGAGCTGCCCGAGATGGTTGGACCATTCCAATGCCGCCGGGGGATGATGTGGGCGGACCGCGATTTCGTCTATTTGGGCAAATCGGTATCTGCGGACTCCGCGCGCGTGCCCATGGATACAATCGACTCCGTCAAGGCGCACTGGGACCGGTCCATAATGAATAACGGCCGGCGCATCCGGTTGGATGTGTTCAGCCGCCTCGGTGGGTTGATGGGATCGGAATTCTCGGTCAAGCAGGCGTCGGGCGTATTCGCGCTGGTCAACTACATCAACCAACTTCGCACCGGTCCCAATCTCTAAGCCGTTAGGAGCAGAAGAAATTCATGGCAACCCCCCGCAAGAAAATTGTCCTCGCCTACAGTGGCGGATTGGATACTTCCGTGGCCGTACCGTGGCTTCAGGAAAACTACAACGCTGACGTAATCACTTGCACTATCGATCTGGGAATGGTTGATTTGGAGACCATACGCCAACGCGCGTATGCTGTAGGCGCATTGGATGCGGTAACAGTGGATGGCAGGGAAACTCTGGTCGAGGAATTTCTCTGGCCCGCTTTGCGCGCCGGCGCAATCTACGAGGGTCAATACCCTCTGGCGACCGCTTTGGGACGCCCCCTGATTGCGCGATACCTGGCCGATGTAGCGCGCCAGCATAGCGCCGACGCCGTAGCCCACGGCTGTACCGGCAAGGGCAACGATCAGGTCCGCATCGAAGTGGGTGTCTCCGCGCTCGCTCCTGGCGTTGAGCTTATAGCTCCCATCCGCGAATGGGGCATGAACCGCGAAGACGAGGTGCTGTACGCTCGCGAGCGCAACCTTCCCATCGCTCCGTCCAACAACAAGTACAGCACCGACGAAAACCTGTGGGGCCGCAGCGCTGAAGCCGGCGAGTTGGAAGATCCGTGGGTGGAGCCGCCTGAGGATGCTTATGAATGGACCGTAAGCCCGGCAGTCGCCCCCGACGAGCCCGCCTACGTAGAAATCAGGTTCGACGAAGGAATACCCACCGCCGTTGATGGCGAAACCATGGCCGGCGTCGCCCTGATCGGCCACTTGAACGAGTTGGCCGGCGCCCACGGCATCGGGCGTATCGACCACGTTGAGAACCGCCTGGTGGGTATCAAGAGCCGCGAGGTTTATGAATCACCCGCGGCTGTCCTGCTCCACTCCGCTCACCGCGCCTTGGAAACCATGACTCTATCCCGCGAACAGAGCCGGTTCAAAGATCGCATCGCCCAGGAGTACGCGGAGCTGGTCTATAACGGCCTATGGTACACGGCGCACCGCAATGACCTGGACGCTTACGTGGACAGCACGCAGCGCCACGTGTCCGGCGACATCCGCGTTCGCTTGCACAAGGGCTCCTGCGTAGTTGTAGGCCGCACGGCAGACCGCCCACTGTACGACTACGGCCTGGCCACCTACGACCGCGCCGACGAATTCGACCACACCGCCGCCAAAGGATTCATCGACATCTACGGCCTGCCGGCCCGCACCCAACGCCGCCAGCAGGGGAGTAGCTAGCGGACGGGTAGCTGCCGTATCCGCACCCGCTTGTCTCCCACGGTTATCACGGCGCCACCCGCTACTGGTGCTTCCAGCCTTGGAAGCACAGTTTCGAGGATGCGATTCACGGTTTCCACGCGGGAGTCTGACAACCTCAGCGTGACTATCGACGGCCTGGTCGCCCCTGATAGGGCGACAATCCCACCAAAGCCTAGATCCTGCGTGACAACAACCCGTTCGTTGGCAGCGGCCCACTCAACAATTTCGTGGTCAGGCGCGTTGCCAAGCAAGACTGCGTCGGCGCGTATCGCGTCATGCCCAAGTTCGTTTAGATGCTGAACGGTGATCGGTGAGATATGGACGTCAAGCCACAATGCGCATCAATCTATGGCGACCAGACTATCGCTCGCCAACCATGCGCCATAGGACGCGCATTGAAACACGTCATCCGGTGTCAGTTCAGGATAAGCGTGTACGATATCCTTAGCGTCGTAGCCGTTGCTCATAAGTTTAAGAACGAACTCCACCGTAATACGTGTGCCGCAGACCCTAGCTTTGCCGGAACACACTTCCGGGTCAATTGTAATGCGGTCCCAGCTCATGGCGTATTGTCCTCACGTTGCAGCAAATTTTATTCCGGCGCCGATGAAGTTCCGAATTCCGCCGGCGCCGAATTTTAGTGGTAGCTACACGTTCCCCAGCGCCGCATCCAGCCGCCCGACGCCCTCATCAATCTCCGCCTCGGTGATGTTCAGCGCCGGCATGATGCGCACCGCATTCGGACGCACGCCGTTGAGCAGCACGCCCGCTGCTTCGGCGGCATCCATCACCTGCGGCATGATGTCGCTGTCGAACTGCACGGCGGCCAGCAGGCCCTTGCACCGGATTTCATCGACGAAGCCATACTTGGCCTTCAGCCCGTTCAGCCGGTCGTTCAGCACGACCTCCATGCGCCTGACGTTGCCCAGGATGTCGTTTTCCAGCATATAGCGGGTGCCGGCGGCCGCCGCGGCAGTGGTCAGGGCGTTGCCGCCAAAGGTGCTGCCGTGATCACCGTAGGTCAGGGCCATGGCGTTCTCCTTGGAGAGGAACGCGCCGATGGGCACGCCGAACCCGAGGCCCTTGGCCAGGATCATCACGTCCGGTTCCACGTCGTATTCCTGGTGACCGAACAGGCTCCCCAGCCGACCCATGCCGGTCTGGACTTCGTCTAGGATCAGCAGGATGTCGTTCTGATCGCACCAGGCGCGCAGACGCTGGAAATAGTCCTCGTCGGGGATGTTGACGCCGCCCTCGCCCTGCACCGGCTCCACCATTACGGCGACTGTGTTCTCCGTCGTCGCGTTCATCACCGCTTCTACGTCGTTGAAATCAACGTAGGTGAACCCCTCGGGAATGGGCTCAAAAAGCTCGTGGTAATGGGGCTGTCCGGTGGCGGCCACTGCATTCATAGTGCGCCCGTGGAAGGAGTTGAAGGCGGTGATGACTTCATAGGCGCCGTTCTTGTGCAGCTTGCCGTAACGCCGGGCCAGCTTGAGCGCGCCTTCCACCGCTTCCGCGCCGCTGTTGCAGAAGAAAACCCGGTCCATGCAGGAGTTTTCAATCAGCATCTCGGCGATTTCCAGCTGCGGCAGTGTGTAGAACTGGTTGGAGGTCTGAATCAGCGTGGCGGCCTGTTGCGATATCGCGTCCACCACCACTTGGGGGCAGTGGCCCAAGTTATCCACGGCCCAGCCGGCCACGAAGTCGATGTATTCCTTGCCATCGGCATCCCATACTCGGGAGCCTTCGCCCCGCACTATAACTACCGGCCGGCGGCGCACGGTCTGGGCGTAGTATTTCTGCTCAATGGCGATGTATTCAGCGTTGCTCGGCATGAGTCGTTTGCTCCCTGTTGGTTTGTTGCCGGCCGGTTGGCGACGTAACCCCGGCCCGATGCCCATTATACGCTTTTACGCCGCAACTTGACCCTATTTCTGTCCCTGTGCTTTACTGGCCGAACCCAATGCCGGCGGCCTGATTCCCCACTTTACCGTGATACCCAGCATCCGACGGCTCTGCGAAAAGCAATACCCGCTTCACATAACTTCCTCATTTCTGTCATTCCGGCGAAAGCCGGAATCCAGCAACCCCCGAGGTGCCTGTCACGATGAAAGTTGCCGTTCTTGACGACTACCAGAGCGTTGCCGCCGACATGGCGGATTGGAACAGCTTGCCCGCTGGCATTGAAGTTACTTATTTCAGCGATCATCTGGCCGACGAAGACGCGCTGGCCGAAAGGCTCGCGGATTTCGACATCGTGATGGGTATGCGGGAGAGGACGCCATTTCCGCGCACCCTGTTGGAACGACTGCCGGCGCTGCGGTGCCTCATCACCACCGGCGGTGGCAATGCCTCCTTTGACCTTGCAGCGGCTACGGATCTGGGGATTACGGTGTGCGCGACCCCGGGCGCAGGCGAGGGCCCGACCGAGCTCACCTGGGGTTTGATCCTGGGTATCCTTCGTCAGATACCTCAGGAAGACCGGGCCACCCGCGAGGGCGGCAAGTGGGGCATCCACGTCGGCGCCAGTCTCCAGAGCAAGACCCTCGCGCTGCTGGGATTGGGGCACATAGGGTCGCTGGTGGCCCGGGTGGGCAGCGCGTTTGGGATGCAGATCATCGCGTGGAGCCAGAACCTCACCGCCGAACGGGCAGCCGAATGCGGCGCAACGTTGGTGGACAAGGACACCCTGTTCTCGGAGGGCGACATAGTGTCGGTACACGTCCGATTGAGCGACCGGACATGGGGACTGGTGGGCGCTCACGAGATCGGATTGATGAAACCCTCGGCCGTTCTGGTGAACATCTCGCGCGGCCCAATCGTTGACGAGGCGGCGCTGATCGACGCATTGCGGCGCCGAGCCATCGGCGGCGCGGCTCTGGACGTTTTCGACGTTGAGCCGTTGCCGGCTAACCACCCGTTCCTGACACTGGACAACACTCTGATTACACCCCACGTCGGCTACGTCACCGACGATGGATACCGCGCCTTCTATTCCGGCGTAGTCGAAAACATACGCGCCTTCGCATCGGGCGAGCCGGTGCGGGTGATCAATCCGGGAGTCCTGGAAGCGCCCAACCTGCGCGGCCCGGCGACCTGAATATAGCTGGAGAACTTTACAAATGAAAGCGCTACGAATCGAAGAATATGGCAGCGTTGATGTCCTGCAATGGAAAGACGCGCCGGAACCCACGCCCAGCCCGCACCAGGTGCTGATTAAAGTGGACTCCGCCGGCGTCAACTATGCCGACATCATGCGTCGCCAGGGCAACTATCCCGGCCCCGACTTGCCCGCAACCCTTGGCCTGGAGGCCGCCGGCACTGTTACCGCGCTGGGGTCCGACGTCTCCGACGGTCGGCTGTCCGTTGGACAGAAGGTGATGGCTATGGGGCCACAGGGTCAGGCCGAGTACGTGGCGGTCAACGCCAACTTCGTCTTCCCGTATCCTGACGGTATCGACCCGGTCCATGCCGGCGGCATGCCCATCACGTTTCTCACGTCGTACCACTTGCTGAAGTCCCGAGGCGCGATGCAGCCCGGCGACACCGTTTTGATCCAGGCCGGCGCGTCCGGCGTGGGCACGGTGGCGATACAACTGGCAAAAGAATTGGGCGCGCGAGTCATCGCCACCGCCTCAACCGAGGACAAGCTGGAGCTGTGCCGCTCGCTGGGCGCAGACATCACCATCAATTACACCGAAGTGGACTTTGAGGACGAGGTGAAATCCATCACCGACGGCCGCGGCGTTGCGCTGGTGCTGGAGTGCGTGGGCGGCCCCGTGCTGGAGAAATCGGTGCGCTGCGTAGCATCTTACGGGCGTCTCGTCAGCTACGGCAATGCCAGCGGGCAACCGGCCAACCTGTCCGCCGCCGACATCACCACGTTGAACCGCACGGTTATCGGGTTCAGTATGGGCCGCTCTCCCTTTGGCTCGCTGGACCACCAGGGCGCGATGAATGACCTTATCCCGATGATCACCGGCGGCAAGCTCAAGCTCATCGTGGACCGCATCATGCCCATGTCCGAAGCTGGCAACGCTCACCAACACCTCGCCTCCCGTGGCACGCGCGGCAAGGTTATCCTCACGCCATGAACACCGCAGCCGCGCACTACGCCGCCGTGTACGATGCCGCGCTGGCGGCGGATAGATTCTCGGATCACCAAATGCCCGGAGACCACTGGGCGGATATGGCCGAAATGTTCCGGCTGGATCCCAGGCGGCACAAAGACGCCAACCTGTCGGCGTTGGCCGCCTACCTGGAGACTTCGGATGTCCTGCTGGACGTCGGCGGCGGCGCCGGCCGCGTTTCCCTGGCGCTGTCCGACTGCGTACAGGAGGTTGTGCTGGTCGAACCCTCCGAGGGTATGCGAGAGCAGTTCATCATTGCCCGCGACCAGGCCGCCATCACCAACACCCGTATCACCAGCGACTGGTGGATGGATTCCGACGAAACCGGCGATGTGATACATCTCTCCGACGTTACCTACTTTGTCAGGGACATCGCGCCGTTTGTTGAGAAGCTGCATAACTCGGCGTCCCGGCGAATCATGATAACCGTATGGCGGCCAACGCCCGGCGATATGGGCTCGGCCTTGCATAACGCAGTGTTCGGAGAACAACCTCCCCATTGGCCGGGATTGCCGGAACTGGCGGCCGTACTCTGGGAAATGGGATTGTTGCCCGAGATTCGTCCCTTGCCCGATGAACCCTGGTGGTTGACGGAAGCGGAACGTGACCTCTCCGATATAGAAGCAGTCGATTTGGCGATGCGATGGCTGGATGCGGAAGACGATCAAACCCGCGCCGCCGTGTCCAACAAGTTGGACCAGGTTTTTGAACGCACGCCCGGCGGGTTGACCCCAAGATGGTTGAGCCAGCCCAGGACGGTGCTGCTCACTTGGGAAACCGGCGGGAAACATTTGGAAATCGGGGGAGCATGACATGGAACGGATCGGAGTAGCGTTCACCGGCGGCGGAATGTCCCCACCCGAAGTTGTGCAGTGCGTACAACTCGCCGAGGAGCTGGGCTACGAATCGGCGTGGGTGGCCGAAGGGCACGGCGGCGACCAATTTTCCATCCTCACTGCCTGCGCCCTGGCGACATCGCGGATCCAACTGGGCACCAGCATCAGCAGCGTGTACGTTCGCAGCGCGCCCACCATAGCAATGGCGGCGGCCTGCGTCGATCACTACTCGCAAGGCAGGTTTATCCTCGGTCTGGGCAGCAGCCACAAGGTGCAGGTGGGGCCGGAGCACGGACTGGAGTTTTCGGCGCCCATTCCGCGAGTCCGCGATACCGTGGACGTAGTGCGCCGGCTACTGAGAGACGGAAATCTGTTGGACTTCCAGGGAGAAGTCACCAACATCCGGTCCTTTGACTTGCACTTCCCCGTACTGCGATCCGATATGCCCATCTACCTCGCGGCGGTATTCCCCAGGATGTTGGAAATCGCCGGCGAGATCAGCCAGGGAATCCTGCTCACCTGGTGTACCCCGGAGCACGCGCGCACCGCCGCGTACCACGTTGCCGCCGGAGCAGAGCGCGCCGGCGTCGCTCGCGAATCCGTCGAACTGGCGACGCTTCTATCGGTGTCCGCTGACGGCGCCGGGGATGGCGGGATGCGTCGCGTCGCCGCGACCTACGCCGGGCGATTCCCGCGCTACCGGCGATTGATGGCCGAGGCCGGCTTTGCCGACGAGGTGGAGTTGGTGCGGCGAGCGTGGCGAGAGGGCAACGTCGCAGAGGCTGAACGGCTGGTGCCCCAGGGCCTGATTGACCGTATGTCTCTGCCCGGCGATCCGGTTGCCCGGAAAGAAAGGTTGGCCGAATACCGGCAGTCCGGCATCACGTTGCCCATCATCGCCCCCAGGGTATCCGGCGAAAACGCCGCCGCGTCAGCCCAGGAAATCATCCGCGCCAACGCGCCGGCGTAACCGCGCCAGTGATCCGTCATTCCCGCGAAAGCGGGAATCCAGACGCTCTGCGGCTTGCTTGTTCCAACTATCCCTCGTCAGCCGGCAGCCACGGCGACCATAGCGTGATCGGAATGGTCACCGAAATGCGCGGCTGATCGCCCACCACTCCTGTGGTGTGGCCCTGCCCGGTGAGGTCATCCGCCATCAGCACGTCGCCGGCCCCGAATCGCCGCTTGGTGCCGTCGCCGATACCAATCTCCATCTCTCCGGCGAGGGTGATGACGTACTGCCGGCGCGGAGCAGTGTGCCAATCGGAGAAGTAGCCCGGCTCAAAGCGTCGGAAATTCACGCCGGGAGTGACTTGCATCCCGCTGTGGATGGCGCGATCCGAGGGCAAGTCCAAATCTTCAAAGTGGGTCTGGCCGTCGTCGCCGGTGTATATGCGCACGAACATGGTCTGGGTGCCTCCTGTCGTCAAGTATCTATTCGGGCATGGCCCACACTCGCCGGTTGGCGAGGGAGCGCATCGCCGGCGGTATTTTAGCGCATTGCGTATCCGCGCGGGGAAGTTGAGAAACTGGAAGCAGCCGTCGTACAATGTGACTGGCGCCGATGTAGCTCAGCCGGAAGAGCAGCGGTTTCGTAAACCGCAGGTCAAGGGTTCGAGTCCCTTCATCGGCTCCAGTTTCTCATTACTGATGGGCGCTAGGCTTGAGAAGGTATCAATAAACGGGGTATCAATCGGATTGGACATAGTTTGCTAGACAAATTCCCAGCACACTACTGCAACAAACCCTACTCCACACCAATAGGCACCTGATCGCGCCCGGGAATTCCGGGCGCGATTTTGACTGGTTGGGCGGACAGCCCAAACGCTAATGCCAACCGCATTGCCTCACCGGATAATGGCACCGGAACTTTAGCACCTGGGATCCACTCCGATTAGCGCCGGTTCCGGCAGTCTATTCGGTTCCACGAAGGGCTCTGCAGTACCGGCATAAACCAGTTCCTCGGCCACAATGTGACACCACTCCTCGCCCGGTGCTGAATGGTCCGCGACCGTAGCTCGATGAGACGGTCCGGATGCTCCGCTTGTAACCTGGCCATCAGCGCCTTGCTCGTAGCATCTGGTTCGGTTTGTAACCAGACCAGCACGTTACCCAAAAGGCTTCGAAGAAGTACATAACTCAGAGACCTGAATACAGTCTATCCCCGCGCGTGCGGGGGAACCCCAACCTCTCCCGCGCTGCCGCCATCTGTATCAACGACCGTTCCGGCGATGAACTGATCTACATCGGCGAGTATTTCTGCGGCATCGGCGCCAACGACATCCGCACGGATCTTGGCTCCCGCGTGACGGTGATGAATACCCAAGGCAAGGTCTTGGCCCGGGTCGGGCGCCAAAGCTACGGCGACCAGTCGGGCCGGTTCTATTCACCCCACGGCATCGCCATCGACTCCCGTGGAGACCTGTACGTGGCCGAGGTGTCCTGGACTGACTACGGCCGGCACAGGGACCCGCCCCGCGAACTGCGCTCCATGCAGAAGCTGGTCAGGGTCCGGCCTGACCGGTATCTCACACGAGCATACCCGAACCTACTCGGATATCCCCAGAGCCTTCCGCACCGCGCCGCCAATGGGCGTAAGCGGACTTTCTTCCGGCGGCCCGTGCGGCACCATGCGGTTGTGGTGGATGGCCACCGCCAGGCGATGCTGAGGAACCGCCCAGCCCAGCGACCCGCCGGCCCCATTGTGACCGAAAGCCAAAGGATTGCTGCCCATGGCGCCCATGCCAGGGCTGCCGGCGAAGTGGAAGCCGCCAATGGTTCCGTGATGGGGCCTGCCATGCACCGGGTCGTAGTCGCTGGGAGGTCTGGGTATATGAAAGGTCCGCACGCGTTCCTCGGAAAGGAGCCGCACGCCGTCCAGTTCGCCACCGTTGGCCAGCATAGCCCAGAATCGTGCTTGGCTGCGCGCGGTCATGATCCCCTGGGCTCCCGGGATACAGGCCTGGCGCACATCGGATCGGCCGAACACCTCCTGGGTGGTTCCCACTTCGGGGGGAGTGGCCCGGAACCGTAGGGAGTCGGGAGGCAGACCAGGTGCGCCGGGACCGAGCGGCGGCACGTTGGTGAGCTTGGCCACGCGGGGCTCCACCTCGGGCGGGATACCGGCCCACAGGTCCGTAACGCCCAGCGGCTGACAGATCTCCTCCTGGATGAACTGTCCAAAGGGCCGGCGCTTGGGATCGGTGCGGCGCACCACCTCACCCACCACCCAGCCAAAGGTGTAGGCCATGTAGCCGCTACGGGTCCCCGGCTCAAAGAGCGGATGCATCTCCGCGATCTGCCCCACCATCCAGTCCCAGTCGCACATCAACTCCGGCGTGACCCCCACGGGCATCAGGGGCACCCCGATCCGATGGGTCAGCGCGTCGAACACGGTGCCCTTGTCCTTGCCGTATTTCCCGAATTCGGGCCAGTAGTTGGCCACCGGCGTGTAGTAATCCACCAATCCGCGCTCCGCCTGGATGTGGAGCGCAGTCGCGGTCACTGCTTTTATGTTGGAAAACACCGGGAACAGGGTGTCTCCATCGACCGCCTGTCCAGTGGTCTCATCGGCCATGCCGCCCCATTGGTCAACCACCAATTCGCCGTCCAGGTATGCTGCCACCTGGACGCCGATCTCGCCTCGTTCCCCAATGGCGACATCAATGGCGTCTTGTACGATGCTCTTCGGACTGGCCGTCATGGCGGCACCTCCCTTTGTTGCTCGTGAAATGACGGGTATGGTCTGTTGAAACCGGCTTGGAGGTTGTTTCGAAAGTCCCTTCACTTCGGGGACAGAGAAACACCGTAAAGCGGCGTCTCCCGGTGGTTGTATCACCCTCTACGATAGTCCGACAAGTCGTTTGTGCCAAGTGTACGCTGGCGCCGGCCCCCATTTCTTCGACCTGGACGAGTGGGAGCAGGCAATCGTAGCCTGCGCCGCATCGGTGGCGACGCGATAGATTGCGGGGCAACGTTCCTTGCGGCGTTGCCCCCTGACCCAGGTTTCGCGTTATGGGCGATCAGAAGCCCACGGCATAGGCCTCGCAGCGCGGGTCGGCGCCGCCCTGGAGCACGCCGGTCTCGGGATTGCGGGTGATGACGCAGTACAGGGCCGAACCTTCCCACCAATCCGGATACCGCTCTATCGTGTGGCCCTTCCCACGCAAACCCTCGGCGGCGTCATCGGAAATGCGTCCTTCCAGGCGCAGCATTCCCGGATCGTACCTTGACGCCCAGTTGGAACTGGGGAAATTGTAGCTGTAGAAGCGTGGTTCCTCGACGGCTTCCTGAGAGTCAAGGCCGAACTCCAGGACGTTCAACAGCAGTTGCAGGGTTCCCTGCGGGATATGGTCGCCGCCGTGGGCGCCCAGAGCCATCACGGGTTCGCCGTCGCGCAGCGCCAGGGCCGGCGCCGGCGTGAGCCGAGGCCGTTTGCCTCCCGCGACCGATGCCGGATGCCCTTCGACGAGCTTGGACTGGGTGCCGCGCAGGGAGAACGCGAGGCCGGTTCCGGGTATGATCGGCCCGCCGTTCTTGGTGCCCTCGCTGGGCGTGCAGGAAAAGATGTTGCCGTCCCGGTCGATAACGGCGAAGTACGACGTCCCGCCACCGCTGACGCCGGCGGTGGCGACGGGTGTAACCGCGTCCCGTGGGGATTGCGGCGCGCCGGCGATGGTCGCTTTGCGGTTTCGGGGGTCACCCGCCGGCGGCGTGCCGGGCCAGGCAAAGTCGGGGTCGATGAGGGCGCGGCGCTTGGACAGGTACTCTTCTGACAGCATTTCATTGAGCGGCACATCGACGAAATCGGGATCGCCCACGTACTGCTCCCGGTCGGCAAAGGCCAGGTTCAGGGCCTGGCTCACCGTGTGGATGTACTGGGCGGAGTTGTGGCCCATGGACGCCAAATCGAACCCTTCCAGAATCTTGAGAGCCTGTGGGAACGTCGGCCCCTGCCCCCACGGCCCGGTGCTGTAGACGTCGTATCCCTTGTAATTCACTGTCGCGGGCGGGCCGACCTGCACGTGGTAGGCGGCCAGGTCCTCCTCGGTGAGCAGACCGCCCATCTCCTGGTTGAAGGCGACGATCTTGTGGGCCAGTTCGCCGGTGTAGATATAGTCACGGGCCGCCTTGAGCGCCGCCTGGCGACCTTTGCCGGCGTTGGACGCCTCGATGTCGGCAAGTTTGGACAGGGTGGTGGCGAGGTCCTTCTGGTAGAACATCTCGCCCTGTTTCGGGGCGCGGCCGCCGGGCAGGTAGATCTCGGCGGTTGACGGGTAGGCGTTGTACTGGTCGAAGGCGGTCTTGAACCGGCCGGCCAGGTAGCGGAACATGGGGAACCCGTTTCCGGCCAGGTTGATGGCGGCAGACGCCACCTGTCCGAAGGACATCGTGCCGAATTTTGACAGAGAGGTAATCCACGAGCCGGCGGCGGCCGGCGTCAGGGACGAGAGCACGCCGGCCGGCATCTTGCCGCCGTGGTGCTTGTGGAAGTACTCTACCGACGCAGCTTTGGGCCAGACCCCGAGTCCGTCAACGGTGACAACCTCCTTGCGGTCGGCCAGGTAAATCACCGTGGGGGCGACGCCCAGGAAACTGCAATCGTCCACATGCACGACGTTCAGGGCCAGGCCGACGGCTACGCCGGCGTCGATAGCATTGCCGCCCCGTTTCAGCACTTCCAGGCCGGCCATGGCGGCGCTGGGGTGGCTGGCGGCAACCATGCCGTTGACCCCCTGCATCAGTGGTCGGTAACTGGTCATAGTGGTCCCTTTGACTGGCATGTTCGGCCTCCGTGTTTAGGGTATTTGTTTCTCGGTTCGTGCGGCTGGTTTTAGATGGCTCCTGCCCTCGCTGCTTTGGCCCGCTCAATCAGGAACCGAAATCGGTGACGGTCTTTTCCAGATAGTCCGGTTGGTCGGTCAGACGCTGTTGACGTAGCGGCGGTTGTGCCGGAATTCATCGGTGGTTCTCCACACCAGTTCCTCGTGTTCACCCCGAGCGCGGGAGCCGAAGAGGATGACGAGTTCGGGCTGCTCACGTTGCTGCACTGCTCTCGCGATGCGCAGCGCTTTGGGGTCGTGATGTTGCATCTGATTCGTCTCCCGGCGGTGTTTCAGTCTCGCTTGGCGCCGGCTCGGTGGTTGCTGGGGTTTTACTGAACTGGTAACGGTGTCTGGGTCAGATTTCTCCGGGCGTAGTATAGTCCCTAATCGTGGTCAAGAAGAAACTGGAGGTTACACCATGGCGGTAAGGCAACCCACTGTCGAAGAGATTTTCCGCATCGCCGACGCCTACAACCTGAACCCCTCGCCGGCCGACGTTGATTCCTACATCGAGCTGAGCCAGCCCATCCTGGACTCCTACGCCCGGTTGGATCAGCTCACCGCGCCCAGCCTGCCGGTCAATTACCCGCGCGCTCCGGGGGCGAGGCCCCAACCGGACGACAACCCGCTGGGCGCCTGGTACTGGCGCTGCGACGTCACCGGCCCCCAGGGCGGGCTTCTCTCCGGCAAGAGCGTTGCCATCAAGGACAACGTCTGCGTGGCCGGCGTGCCCATGATGAACGGCACCAGCGTCTTGGAGGGCTACGTTCCCGACGTGGACGCCACCATTGTCACCCGCATCCTGGACGCCGGTGGTTCCATCAGGGGCAAGGCGGTTTGCGAAAGCCTGTGTTTCTCCGGCGGCAGCCACACGTCGGACACCGGGCCGGTGCGCAACCCTCATGACCCCACGCGCACGGCCGGCGGCTCCTCCAGCGGCAGCGCGGCGCTGGTCGCGGCCGGCGAGGTGGACCTGGCCATCGGCGGCGACCAGGGCGGATCGATCCGCATACCGGCCAGCTGGTGCGGCATCTACGGCCTCAAGCCAACCTACGGACTGGTGCCCTACACAGGTGTATTCCCCATCGAACTGACCCTAGACCACACCGGCCCCATGGCCCGAACCGCTGCCGACGTAGCGCTGCTGCTGGAAGCCATCGCCGGACCCGACGGGCTGGATCCCCGGCAGAAAGCGGGCCTTTCCCGCCAAGCCTACACCCAGGCGTTGACCGGCGACGTATCCGGCCTCCGCATCGGCATCGTGCCGGAAGGATTCGGACTACCCGAGTCGGAAGCGGACGTGGACGCGGCGGTGGAAAATGCGGCCCGTTCGTTCGAGGGCATGGGCGCTGAGGTGGGAACGGTGTCCATACCCTGGCACCTGGACGGCATCCACGTCTGGCGCGCCATCGCCGTGGAGGGCGCAACCATGCTCATGGTGGCCGGCAACAGCATGGGCACCAACTGGAAAGGGCACTATACCACCGGTCTGCTGGACGTGTACGCCCGCGGCTGGCGGACCCGGGCCGACGACCTCTCGGAGACCACCAAGCTGGTAGTCCTGATGGGTCAGTACATGCAGGACCGGTACCACGGCCGCTACTACGCCAAGGCCCAGAACCTGGCCCGTACCCTCACCGCCGCCTACGATGCGGCTCTCAGCGAGTATGACCTGCTGGTGATGCCCACCCTGCCGATGAAAGCCACAGTCATCCCGCCGGCCGATTGCAGCCGCCAGGAATACACCGACCGGGCGCTGGAAATGATCCCTAACACCTGCCCCTTTGACGTGTCCGGCCATCCGGCCATCTCGGTGCCCTGCGGAACATCCGACGGTCTGCCCATCGGCATGATGCTCGTGGGCCGCACGGGAGAAGATGCCACGGTCCTGTGCGCCGCCGATGCCTACGACCGCAACAACCCACGGGGTTAGCCGGAGGAAATCATGATAGTAGTCACGGGAGCGGCCGGAAGGCTGGGCCGCCGCGTAGTGCAACTCCTGGTCGATAGAGGCCAGGAAGTCCTCGCCACCGACCGCGTGCTGGCGGATGACCTTCCCGCGGAGTTCGTCCGCTGTGAACTATCGGATGCGGCGGGCGTGACGGATCTGCTCAGGGGCGCGGACGCCGTCGTGCACATGGGCGCTATCCCCGGCCCGCAGCGGGCCGACCCCAGAGTCATCTTCGAGAACAACGTGGCTGGCGACTTCAACGTCATGATGTCGGCGGCGGAATTGGGTCTGCGGCGCGTGGTGTTCTCCTCCAGCGCCTTCGGCATGGGGTGGGCCCACGACGGCAACGCTTTCGTGCCGTTGTATTTGCCGCTGGATGAGGAACATCCCATGATGCCCTTCGAACCCTACGGCCTGACCAAGCAGGTGGGCGAGGATATCGGCCGAATGATCGCCCGCAACTCCGGCACCACCGTGGTCAGCCTCCGGTTCACCAACGTGGCGCTTCCCGAGGTCCAGGCCGAGTTCCCCTGGCCGGCTCCCACGCCGGAGGATCCCCTGACGCTGGTGATGTGGGCCTACGCCGACGCCAGGGACGTGGCTGAGGCCCACGTGCTGGCGCTGGAGGCGCAGATAGAAGAGTACGAGGCCTTCATGCTCGCCCAACCATCCAGCCGGTTTGCGGAGCCTACCATCGACCTGGTCAGGCGCAACTTCGGTGACCGGGTGGAGATACGGGACGGGCTGGAAGGCGCCGCCAGCGTGATCAGCACGGCAAAGGCGCAGCGGATGCTGGGCTGGACGCCGCGCCACGACTGGAGGCAATGAGTGGCGTCCGCTCATGCGTACCCGGTTTGCGCGCCTGACTCACCCCAATCCGTTATAGGACTTACGCAGTTGAAATTGGTTGGCGCGGTGAGAGGTGCGTCAGGAAGTGGGTGTTGTAGTCTGTCAGCGAGGTGTGGGGAGGTGTCAGGACGTGAATGCGCCGTGCTGTGACGAGTTGGACTACATCCAGTTGATTTGCCATGATGCTCTTTGGTGGGTACGTGTTGCGATTTCGTCCGAACAGAGGCTATCACTGCCTGGCGCGACGGGGCAAGCCGCAGCGATCACCCCGGATTCGGGTGGTCGCTGCGTGTCCGTTGGATCGCTGCGCACTGAAAAGCCCCCGCAGGAACGACCTGCGGGGGCTTGTGACATCCAGAGGGCGACAGCCCCCGTTTTGGACGCTAAAATCGTGCTCAAATGAATTTGTCAACACAGCCTAGTCAAACATCTTTGACATGACGGTTAGTCGAGGTTAGCCTGATTGCACAGGATATTCGGGCATCGTTGCTCTCCCGTCAGCCTGCCAATTACTCAACCATCAATTCAACGCTGTTGGTTTACTAGCCCGGTACTACCAGGGAGAGGCCACAGCCCAATTCGTGCCCCGCCCCACCGCCGATAACCACCACCATTCCTTGCGGCGGCGGGTGTTTGGCCAAGACAGGAGGGCCGTACATGAGCACCTTGAAGGACAAATGCGCTATCGTTGGCGTGGGAGAGACGGTCTACAACCGGGACTCCGGCAGGACCGAGTTAAGCATGGCAGTGGAGGCGGCCAACCGCGCCATCGCCGACGCGGGTCTTGTTCCCCAGGATATTGACGGCATCGTGAAGTTTACCGCCGACTCCACACCCCAGGGGGAATTGGCCGCCTGCCTGGGTATTCCCTACCTGCGGTACTACGGCGAATTGGGGCCGCTGGGCGGGGCCGCCTGCGGCCTGGTCATACAGTCGGCGATGGCCGTTGCCCAGGGCGTGGTCAACAACGTGCTGGTGTATCGTTCAGTCAACGGCCGCTCCGGGCAACGCTACGGCTCCGGCACCGTCACCACCCGCCGGGGCCTGGGCAGCTCCGCATTCACCGAGCCTTACGGCCTGTTGGTGCCGGGCCAATCCAGCGCACTGCGGGCGCGTCGCCACATGCACGAGTTCGGCACCAAGATGGAGCATTTTGGCGAGGTGGCGGTGGCCTTCCGAAACAACGCCTGTCTTAATCCCAAGGCCATCATGCACGGGCGGCCCATTACCATGGAGGACTACCTGACCTCCAGAATGTTCTTCGACCCCCTGCACATACTGGACTGCGCGCTGGAGGCCGACGGGGCCAACGCTTTCGTCATCACCTCGGCGGAAAGGGCGGCGAACCTGAAACAGCCGCCGGTGTACATAACCAGCGCTGCCCAAACGCTGCTGGCCGGTAAGGACGGGCACGGGCGTTCCTGGGACGAAAGCGGCGGAGCCCTGCTGGCCCCCGAGTTGTTCGGTGAGGCCGGGGTCGCCCCGCAGGATATTGACGTGGTCGGCTTCTACGACCACTTCAGCCCGGTGATCATCACCAAGCTGGAGGACTACGGTTTCTGCCAGCGCGGCGAGGGCGGGCCCTTCGTCGAAGGGGGCAGGATTGGAGTGGGCGGAGAACTGCCGGTCAACACTTCCGGCGGGCATCTATCCGAGGCCTACCTTCAGGGCATGAACCAGATCATCGAAGTGGTGCGTCAGTTGCGGGGACAGTCGCCGGCCCAGGTAGAGGGCGCGGAGTTGGGTCTGGTTGACAGTGGCGACGGCTCGGGCGCCCTGATACTGAGGAGGTGAGCAACTGTGACTACCGCTAATTTTCCCCTGCCGGTACCCAACCTGGACAACCAGGAATTCTGGGACCAGTGCCGGCAGCACCGACTGGTGCTGCGGCGTTGCCTGGACTGCCGTTCCTTCCACCATCCGCCACGACCCAACTGCCCGGAGTGCGCTTCGTCCAACTTGGAGTGGGTGGAGTCGCCGGGCAAGGGCAAGGTCTATACTTACGTCATAACCCGCCAGCCGGTGAACCCGGCCTTCCGGGAGCGTCTCCCCTGGGGCGTGTTGGAAGTTGAGTTGGAGGAGGGGGTCCACCTTATCAGCAATCTGGTGGACTGTGACGCCGACGACATCGAGATCGGCATGGAAGTGGAGGTGGTCTTTGAGGCGGTCAACGACGAGATAACCCTGCCCAAGTTCAGGAGAGTCGGACAGTAGCCATATCCCCGTAGGGTTGCCCTGACTTTCTCCCCGTTAAAGTGTCAGTTCGGTGGGAATCAGGCGGGGGTTCTTGGCGTCGGCAGCTAAACCAAAGCCAAGGTGAAACCCGCATTGAGGTTAGGTAGAATTGGCGATAGACGAGGTGTTCGGCGAGTGAATCGGATTGGGGAGTTGCAGTTGGGCGCGATGGAGATGGGGCCACTGTTGGAGCGGTGGCAAATGGATGAAGCTGAGGTACGACGACGGATGTATCGAGCGCCGACGCCACGAGAGCGGGAAAGGTGGCACGTCCGCCTGTGGCGGATGGTTGCTGACCCAGAGCCTGCCCCGTGCTTGACACGGGGGATGGACGGCGGCGGCGGTAGGCCGAGCCTTGGAACGGGATGCCCACACTATTGGCCAATGGTCTAGGGCATTGGCGGAAGGTGGTCCCAAGACGCTGGTTTTGAACAGACTAGTGGTTGCCCCCGTGTTGGACATAGAGCAACGGGCTGAATTGAAAGGGGCGGTGGCGGCATCGCCGTCCCGAGTGGGCATCGAACTATCCAACTGGAACGGTCCGGGGGAAGAAAGCCGACGCTGAACGACGGCTCTGCGAAATCCTCTCCGAAGTGGATCGAGGAATCATGCCGGCCAAAACCCGATACAAAGTCGGTGAATGGTTGGACAAATGGCTGGAGGAGAAAAAAGCCAGAGGAAGGAGAGCGAAGACCGTTGATCGCTACGAAGGGATTATCCGACTGCACCTCAAGCCCAAATTTGGGACCGTGCCTCTGGCAAAATTGTCCCCTATGCAGATCAGAGAATTGGACTTGGAGCTGATCAAGGGCGGTATGGATCCCAAAGGTGTAGAGTCGGTCCACGACGTTCTGACGGCGACTATGGACCAAGCTCTGAAAGGAGTGGCACAACGTGGATTTGGACGACGCTCGTTTGTCGGTAGTTCAATCCTTTTATAGCGGAGTTCTCTATGGACAGTGCGGACGTCATCATCATCGGCGGCGGGATTGCCGGAACTTCCGCCGCGTTCCATCTGGCAGAGCATGGACGCAGCGTGATCCTGCTTGAGCGAGGCGCAATCGCGTCGGAGGCGTCCGGGGCGAACGCCGGCGGTATCGGCGCGCTGGGTTGGGGCAACGTTCCCGATCTGGAATCTCATCTGACCATGGGAAGCCTCCAGATTTTCAAACGCTTGCAACTCGAACTCGGTTATGACATCGAGTTTCGGGCATCGGGCGGGCTTCAGGCTATACAGACTCAAGAGCAGTACGAATTTGCCAGGGACCGCGTGCTGTCCCTCAAGTCTCGCGGGTATGTGGCCGAACTGCTGACGGTGAACGAAGCCCGCGCCATCGAACCGGAGTTGAGTCCCGCCCTGAAAGGCGCCATGTATTTCCCGTTGCGAGGCCAGGCAGATCCGGTGAAAGCCACCCGCGCCTTTGCGGACGCGGCCAGCGATCAGGGCGCCGCGATCCTCACTGACCGGGAAGTTATCGACATCACGCAAGCTGCCGACGGCGATCACCACGTCGTCTGTACTCAAGAGACGTTTCAGGCCCGGCATCTGCTGCTGGCGGCGGGCGCGTGGTGCGGGCCGCTGGGGAGAATGCTGGGCGTCAATATCCCGGTGGTTCCGGTGCGAGGCCAGATGTGGGCCACGGAGCCTCTGCCGCCTCGGGTTTTTCATGGTATATCCGGCGCGGAATCTTACGCTTGGTGGAGCGGGAATCCCGGCGCCGGACCGGGAACGCCCCCGGAGTTGACTCACCTCGGGGATCACCGCGTTACCCGGCATCTTTATGGCCGGCAGACCCGCGACGGCGAGGTCATCTTTGGCGGCGACCGCCAGTTGGTCGGATACGATCCAACGGTGGACGCCGGCGGTGTCGAGACCAATTTCGCGCACACGGCCGAGATCCTGCCTTTCTTGCGCGGAGCTTCAATCAGTCGCGCGTGGTCAGGGCTCATGCCCTTCTCTCTGGACGGCAAACCCATCATCGGTAAAATAGCCCAGCGGGAGAACCTGTACATTGTTACAGGACTGGCCTCCTCGGGTTTTGGACGCGGCCCCATGGCCGGCAAGCTGATCGCAGACTACCTGCACACCGGCCACCGCCCCCATGTGCTCGCGGAGTCAGACCCCGGCCGGTGCGTCACGCCTCTGCCGTAGGAGGGTTTATGAAGCGCAGCACATCCAGGATTCTTACCACCCACACCGGCAGCCTGCCGCGGCCCCCTGAGCTACAGGAACTGCTCCGGCAACGCGAGGACCAGCGTGATTTTGATGAAATGCAGTTCCTTGCCAGCGTTCACGACGCCGTGGGTCAAATCGTTACTCGACAGCAAGGCACTGGCATCGACGTGGTCAACGATGGCGAGCAGGGCCGTTCGCAATACGCCACCTACGTCAAGGAGCGACTGACCGGCTTCGATGGCGAGCGTCTGGTGCGTTCCCACACTCGTCTGGACGACGCGGATTTCCCCGACTTCGCCGCCGCGCAGACGCACCTTTCGTCCCGCAACATGCCCCAGCCCGCCTGCACCGGCCCCATCGCCTGGAAAGATTGGCCGGCCGTCGAGCGCGACATCCAAAACCTGCGGGACGCAGCAGACCACGCGGAGGTGGAGGAAGTCTTTATGACCGCCGCTTCTCCGGGTGTCATCGCCAATTTCCTGCCCAACGAGCACTACGCCACCGAGGAAGCATACCTGTACGCCCTGGCCGACGTGATGAAGGACGAATACAACGCCATCGCCGGCGCCGGCCTCCTGCTCCAAATCGATTGCCCCGACCTGGCAATGACGCGCGTTTCCCAGTTCTCACACCTGTCGGTGGATGAGTTCAAGAAAATCGTGGAACTGCACGTTGAGGTCATCAACTACGCCCTCAAGGACGTCGACCCGGAGCGTATGCGGTTGCACGTTTGTTGGGGCAATACCGAAGGCCCACACCATCACGACGTTCCCCTCCGTGAGATCGTGGACCTGGTGCTCCGTGCCCGCCCTTTGGGCCTGTCCATCGAAGGCGCCAACCCCCGGCACGGCCACGAGTGGAAAGTGTGGCAGGACGTCCGCTTACCGGAGGGCAAGGTGCTGATACCCGGCGTCCTGGACACCACCACTAACTTCATCGAGCATCCCGAGCTGATTGCCCAACGGATCCTGCATTACGCGAATACCGTGGGCCGGGAAAACGTCATCGCCGGCAGCGATTGCGGCTTCGGCACGTCCGCGTGGGGCCGCAAGGTCGAAACCAACATCGCCTGGGCCAAGCTTGCCTCAATGGTTGAAGGAGCCCGACTTGCCTCTACCGAACTCTGGTAGAGGCTGAACAGAATTGCATCCCCTTTCCCTCAGGTGAAACGCCGTGCGCTTATCGGCGGTGGTCGCACATTGACCTGCCCCAAAGCTCGGTGCTACGGTGAACCAGCCTGAGTTGACGGTGTTCTGATGCGGCGTCTGGATTATCGCTGGATTATCCTGGCGATTGGGTTCACGGTTCTTTTCTTCAACGGCGGGTCCCGCTCCGCCCTGGGGTTGATGCTGAAACCCATGGTGGATGACCTCGATTGGACTCGTTCCACTCTTTCGCTGGGCGCCACCGCGTACATGATGGTCTCCGCGTTGGCCATGCCGTTCGTCGGCAGGTTGGCGGACCGCTACGACCTCCGCTGGATTATGGGAACGGGCGCAGCCATCGGAGCGGTGGGCATCGGCCTGATGAGTGTGGTCTCCGCTCCCTGGCAACTGTTTGTCGTGTATGGCCTGATCTTCGCGCTGGGCAACGCGGGAATCTCCAACCCCGTGGTAAGTGTGATGACCGTCCGCTGGTTCCCCGACCGCCGGGGCCTGGCTAACAGCGTGGCGGTGTCGGGCAACGCCATCGGCCAGTTGGTCATCGTAGGCTCATTGGCCCAGTCGTTGGTGCGATTCGGCTGGCGCTGGTCCTACGGCGGGTTGGGTCTCGCCAACCTGCTCATTCTCGCCCCCGTCGTGCTGGCCGCCGTCAGATCCGCTCCGGCATCCCGCCCCGACCGGGCTAACGCTCCTTCCGGCGACCCGATGGCAGCGCCGCCCGATGCCATCGTCCAGGCGCCCCTGCTGACATCGGGCCAGCTGTGGCTGTTGGTCGGAATCTATGCCATCTGCGGGTTCCAGGACTTTCTGGTGGCGACCCATGTGGTTGCTTTCGCCCAGGACGTTGGGTTAGGCACGTTGATCGCCGGCAACCTGCTGGCCCTCATGGGAGTGATGGGCCTGTTGGGAGTCCTGGCCTCGGGATACCTCGCCGATCTCATGGGGCCGGGCCGGCCGACGCTGTTGTGTTTCGTGATGCGGATCGGCATATTCGCGTTGATTTTGCTGTCCCAGTCTCATGCGTCGGTGATTGTGTTCGCCCTGCTCTACGGTTTCACGTTCCTGATGACCGCCCCGCTGACGGTGATGTTCTCCGGCAACATCTTCGGGCGGGAGCGCATGGGCAGGATCAGCGGCACCATATCGGGCGTTCACCAGGTCAGCGGCGGCCTGGGCGCGCTGGTCGGCGCGCTGGCGTTCGATGTCTGGGGCAGTTACGACCGCGCGTTCATGCTGTTGCTGGCCCTGTCGATAGTAGCCACCGCCGCCACTCTGCTGGTGCGCGACCGCGCCATTCCCCGCGTGCCCGGCCTCGCTAGCTGCTGCTAGGGCGTGTTGACGTTTCACCGCCTTCCCACCTTCTCCGTCATTCCCGCGAAAGCGGGAATCCAGAGAATCCTGAATCAGTTACGATCGTGCTACCTGTTGCCAGCCGACCTCCCACCATCCACCATATACACGCCCCCGGTGCAGAAACTGCTGTCGTCGCTCGCTAGGAACAGCATCAGCCGCGCCACCTCCTCGGGATTCCCGTAGCGACCCAACGGGATGCGCACCGACGCCGCTCGATAGGTCTGCTCGACGGTTACGTTCGCATCGTCCGCGGCCGCCACCCGCTGCTCCTCAATCGACCGCATCATCCGCGTTTCAATCGGCGCCGGATTCACCGTATTGACCCGTATGCCCTGCGATGCTCCTTCCATGGCCGCCGTGCGCATCAGCCCGATTACCGCGTGCTTGCTGGTGGTGTAAGCCGACATGTCCGGCCCGGCGCCGATCCCGGCGGTGGACGACGTAATGACGATGCTGCCACCGCCGCGTTCTCGCATCACCGGCACTACGTACTTGATGCCGAGCCAGACCCCGCGCACGTTCACGGCCATCACCCGGTCGAACACGTCGATGGGGTATTCCGGTATGGAAGCTAGCTGCCCCTCAATTCCCGCGTTCGCCAGGTACACGTCAATGCCGCCCCAGCGTTCCGCCGCTGCGCTGACATACGCCTGACTCTCAACGGGGTCGGTAACATCCGCCACCGCGTAGCTGGCCTTGTCCTGGCCTATGGACCCAACCACTTCTTGCAGCGCGGACTCGTCCAGGTCCACCAGCGCCACGCGCGCGCCCTCGTCGGCAAACAGCTGCGCCGCCGCCCGGCCAATGCCGCCCGTAGCCCCCGTGATCAGAGCAACCTTTCCATCCAACCGGGCCATGTTCAAACTCCTTAATCGACTCTACGTGTCCGCGATTATAGAAACCCCAAACCGGCCATTCAACCGCATCGCCATTCCCTTGTTGCCAAAATAACGGCCAATACTGATAATCCAATAATCCCGTGAATCCTTCCGCCTCTGGCGGATGACTATTTCGGACGGTGCCACCTTGCCCCTCGGCCTCTGTGTTCTTGGTTGTGGCGACTTCGCAGCCACGTTCGCCCGCTCCATCGCTGAGCTGAGCGGCGAGATCGACTTGTATTTCGCCAGCCGTGATTTGAGCAAGGCGCGGGATTACGCGGCCCGCTTCAACGGCCTGGACGCTTTCGGCGACTACGCGACCGCTGTCGCCGACCCCCGGATTGACGCCGTGTACGTCTGCACGCCCCATCATCTGCACCTGGAACACGTCGCCCTCGCCGCCAATGCGGGAAAGCACGCCCTCGTCGAAAAGCCCATCGCCGCCACGCTGGACGACGCCCAGGCCATGATCCGACTGGCTCATTCGGCCGGCATCACCCTGATGGTCGCCGAAAACTGGCGTTTTCACCCTGCAATGTTGGAAACCAAGCGTCTGGTGGACACGGGTCGGCTCGGCCAACTCCGCCTGATACAACTCCAGGAACAGTACCCTTTCCAGCCCATCGGCTGGCGCACCAACGCCGCATTCAACGGCGGCGGCGTGCTCATTGACGGCGGCATCCACAAGGTCAGCGCGTTGTCGTACCTGGCCGGCCGCCCCAGCCGGATCTATGCCCATGAAGTCCCGTCGGCCCAGCCCGGACTTGAGGCGGAGGACGGCATAGTGGTGATGACCCAATCCGACGATGGCGTGGTTGGCATAATCAATCATTCCTGGTGTATCGCCCCAATCAGACCCCATTCCTGGGTATCGATCTCCGGTACGACCGCATCGCTGCATTTTGAGCGGGGCCAGCCGCAGCTGAAGGTCGTGGACGCGGACTCCGAGACGCTCGTTGACCTGGACAACCACCCGGGCGGGTTCGTTCCCATGGTACGCGAGTTCCACAGCAGCATTCGGGAAGGCCGTCAGCCGTCCATGAGCGGCGCGGCAGGTGCTGCCGACCTGTCCCTGGTTCTCGCGGCCTACGAGTCAATGCAATCCGGTCAGCCCGTGATCCTCGGCTAACCCGGTTACTTTTATTGTAGAATCATTGCCTACAACTACGCACCGGTTCAAGGAGTACCTATGAAGTACGACGTTATCGTTGTCGGTGGCGGCGCCGCCGGCTCCACCCTCACCGCTCGTTTGGCGGAAGACCCCAACACCTCTGTGCTGCTTCTGGAGGCGGGCAACGACTATCCTGATCCAACCGTGCTGCCGGATGACATCAAGTTCGGCGGCACCCGCTATGCTGAGGCCCAGGACTCGATACACAACTGGGCTTTGCGCGGCACTATCACCGAGGAGCAGGGCGAGATTCATGTTGCCCAGGGCAAGGTCATCGGCGGCGGCTCCTCAATCAACGGCCAGGCCATGCAGCGCGGGTTCCCCGAAGACTTTGACAACTGGGCCGCCATGGGCAACGACGAATGGTCGTATGACAAAGTCCTGCCGTTCTATCGCAAGATGGAAAACGACATGGACATCCAGGACGACTATCACGGCACCGACGGCCCCATGCCGGTGCGTCGCCGGCGGTCGGGTACCTGGGCCGATATCCAGAAAGCCTTTTATGACGCCTGCCTCGCCGAGGGCTACGGCGCAGTCGAGGACACCAACGGCCCCAACCCCACGGGCGTCGGCGTGTCTCCCACCAACAACCTGGGCGGTATCCGCATGTCTGCCGCCATGACCCACCTCAACCCAATGCGCCACCGCCTCAACCTGACCGTGCGCGGCAACGTGTACGTGCGCCGCGTCTTGTTCGATGGTCAGAAAGCCATCGGTGTTGAGGCTGAAAGCGGCGGCGAAACCTTCACCGTCGAGGCCGAGCGCGTGGTGCTTTGCAGCGGCGCTCTCCGTTCCCCGCAGTTGCTCATGCTCTCCGGCGTCGGGCCGCAGGACCACCTCCGTGAAGTCGGAATCCCCGTCATCCACGACAGCCCCGGCGTTGGCCAGGGACTCTGGAATCACCTCAGCGTCCACGTGACCTACAAGGTTAAGGACGGCAAGACTCTAACCGGCGATCTGGACGCTCCGCACTTTGGACTCCATTACAGCGGCAGCGCCGGCTACACCAACGACATGGTGCTGCGGAGTAGCACAGTGGTGGACGAACGCGAGGAAAAGGTGGCCGGCGTCCGCACCCGCTACAACACCGGGGACGTGCCGGCCGACCGCGCGGCCCGCATCTCCTGCACCCTGGGCCTGCCGGACGGTTCGGGATTCGTGCGGCTCCAATCATCCGACCCCGACTTGCAGCCGGAGTTCAACTATCGCTATCTACAGCATCCCAACGACGCCAGGCGCATCCGTGAGGGCATCCGTTTCGGCGCCCGAATGCTGGATTCCGACGCCTTCAAGGATGTGTGCGATTTCCGCATCAACCCGCCGGACGAGATATTGAACAACGACGATGCCCTGGACAAATGGGCGCGTGAAACCGTCGGCACCGCCCGCCACGTCTCCGGCACCTGCCGCATGGGGCCCGACTCGGATCCCATGGCCGTAACTGACCAGAACTGCCGCGTACGCGGCGTGGAAGGTTTGTGGGTCGTGGACGCCGCGGTCATGCCTCGCGTCCCCCGCTCCGGCGGCATCCACCCCACCGTCATCATGGTCGCCGAACGCGTCGCCGACTGGGTCGCCGCCGGCTGACCACCGCAAGCAGGCTAACTGCCCGGCGGGGGTTCGTTGAATTCGCGGCCCTCGTCGGCGGCTTGGATCCGGGCTTCGTTCCACTGCTGCCACCGCTTCCGTTCTGCGGCGACCCCGTCCGCTTCTGCGGCGGCCTTCATGTCTTCCAATTCCTGCCGCCGTTTTTCCCGGTCTTTGCCGATTTGCGACAATGTGTAAAACACTCTAAATCCCCCTTCTGCCAACACCGCAATTACGCCGTAGGAAATGGCACCCAGGCTGGCCATATTCGCCACCGTGTCCCAGTGCTGCCAAAACTGCAACTGGCCCGTCCAGAACCAAGTCATCAGCGAGGCCCCGAATGGCGAGGCCGCAAAGTGCCTGACTTGCCAGCCTTCCGGTTGTATCAGCCAGTTCCAGAAGTGGCGCGGTATTGATTTGATTACGTTAAAAATACCGCGCCACACCGTAGCCTGATTTTACCACAGTGCCGTTACCCCAAATCCGGCCACACTCCCCGGCTCGGCGAAACCCCCTCGTAGGCATTGGAGATCCTGAACAGGTTGCCCTCTTCCCACGGTCGCCCGATGAACTGCAACCCGATGGGCAGGCCCAAATCGCTGAACCCGCAGGGCACCGTAATCGCCGGGAACCCCGTCGCGTTCTCGGGGCTGGTGTTGCGGGAAATGTGCCCGGAACCTGGCCCGCGCACTTTTTGAGCCTTGCCGTCCACCTCGATGGTAGTGGCATCGATGCGCGGCGCCGGCATCGGCGTGGTCGGCGTCACCAGGAAGTCCACGTCCTGCAAAACCCGGGCGTGTTCTTCCTTGATGATGCGCTGCACCTTCATTGCCTTGGAGTAGTCTCGCCCCAGCACGAACTGCCCGGCCAGCGTCCGGTACAGCGTGTCCGGGCCGTAGTCTTCACGGTTGGATGCAATGTACGGCTCGTGCGTCACCACGCTGTCCGCCATGGCGGCAAAGCGCAGCGCGCCCACGTACTGCATGTTGGGGAGACTCACCTCTCGGCTGGCGACTCCCAGCTCTTCCAGCGCGGCGATGGCCCGCCGTACCGCCGCTTCAACCTCCGGGTCCAGCAGTTCAAAGTAGTGATTTGACGGAATCCCCATGGTCAACCCCTGGATCCCGCGTTCCATCACCAGCGCGTAGTCGTCCACGGGAACCGGAACCGTGCTCGGATCCAGCGGGTCGTAACCGGCGATGGCTTGCAGCACCAGCGCGCTGTCCCGCACCGACCGCGTCATCGGCCCGATGTGGTCGCCGTTGAAGCTCGTTACCAGCAAACCGCGCTGGCTCACCCTGCCAAACGTCTGCTTCAGCCCGACCACTCCGCAGAACGCGCCCGGCAGTCGCACCGACCCGCCCAGGTCGGTTCCCAGCGACGCAAACGTAACGCCGGCCGCAACGTTCGCGCCGCCGCCTCCGCTGGAACCTCCGGGTATGTGGTCCAATCCCCACGGATTATGTACCGCTCCGTAGTGCGGGTTGTTGGACGTTGCCCCGGCGGCGAATTCCTCCAGGTTCTCTTTGCCCAGGATGACCGCGCCGGCCTCTTTGCACCGTCGCACCACCTCAGCATCCTCGTCGGGCACGTGGTCTTTCAACACCTTGGTGCCCAGCGTGGTCTTGATGCCTCCCGTGGCGATGTTGTCCTTGATGCCGATGGGGATGCCGTGCAGTGGCCCCCGGTATTCGCCCCGCGAAAGTTCCTCTTCCGCTCGCTCCGCTTGCTCCATCGCCTGCTCGCGCATGATGGTAATGAACGAGTTCAGCGTCGGTTGTCGGCGTTCTGCCTCCGCCAGCGCCGCCTCGGTGAGATCAACCGGGGACACCTCCCGCGCCTGAACCATCGGCGCGATCTCGGAAATGGTCAATTGCAACAGTTCGCTATCCGGCATCGGCTTCCGCTCCTTCCGCTGCCCGCAACAGGCGCGATGACATAACGTCGGACAGGTCAAGATCCCGCAGGTTCTGGAGTTCCGTCAGATAGTTCTCCAATTCGGGCTTGACCAGTTCCAATTCCTCGGCGCTCAACTCGAACCCGCCGTATTCGGCAATGATCCGGTTCAGGGTTTCGTCGGATATCGGCATTCGTTGCACCTCCCGTCAAACTCAGCCTCGCCGCGAGTGTACAGCCCCTCAACTACCTGGGCAATACTGCGGCGTCATTCCAGCAAGGCTACCGTATATGAGCTGTTCAACCCCCGTCACTCCCGCTAACCCCCGTCATTCCCGCGAAAGCGGGAATCCAGTCCGCCGATTTTCAAAACAGTGACACCGCCGCCGTTGCCGCTACCCTGTCGCAGCCACTATGCTGGATTCATCTAGATAAAACAGCTGTTTGCAACTCCAAATCAGTAGAGGTAGGATTCCAGCATCGACGGCCAACCCCGTCAGTTCCAAAACCGCAACCGGCCCACGTTGGCTAACGCCGCTTAAAGACCTGACTCCCCACCGGCGCAGCCCTCTGGTGTCCACCGGGTCTGTCCGAGCCCGCGCGCAGGTGCGCCATTGGCGCGCCGAGTACACGAAAAGTAGGTCAAATAGTTGCGTACCCAACCCGGCCGTACGCTGACAACGATGCGCCGCAAGGTCCGCCTCTGGCGGAAGAATCCTGCCTCTCACCATCCAATCCAAAACCCTAAAGGAGCAAGATCAGCGAAACACCACAACGACCAACCATCACCATCTCCGTTTCCCGCCAATATCCGGTTACAATAAGCCCACAACCAAAAGACGGGAGACACCACATGATTGCTAACGGTAATGCGTCCGTTTTGGACGGCGTTCGCGTGCTGGAACTAGCGCGTTGGCAGGCTGCGCCCCGGGGCGGCCTGATCCTCCAGGACATGGGCGCTGAGGTCATCAAGCTCGAGTGGCGCAAGGGTGCCGACCTGCGCGACTCCGGCCCCTTCGTGGGCAGCATGAGCGTACAGTTCGCCGCCTACAACCGCGGCAAGAAGAGCGTTACCCTCAACACTCGCCACGAAAAGGGGAAGGATCTGTTCTTCCGCCTGCTCGAAGTCTCCGACGTCGTCCTGGAGAATTTCCGGCCCGGCACCATGGACAAGATGGGATTCGGCTATGAAGAACTGTGCAAGGTCAACCCCAACATCATCCTGGCGTCGGTGTCCGGTTTCGGCCAGTACGGTCCCTACCGCGAGCGCCAGTGCTTCGACCCCATCATCCAGGCCATGAGCGGCTTCGGCGACCAGACCGGCCGTGGCTTCGGCGAACCCATCATGGGCAACGGCCCCGTAATGGACCGCACCGCCGCGCTCCACGCCGTCATCGGGATCCTGGGCGCGCTCCGCCACCGCGACCGCACCGGCGAGGGTCAATGGCTGGAAGTCGCCATGCTGGACGGCGGCATCACCCTTGAAGAAGTCGCCCTTGCCATGTGCTACGACACCAACACCAACGATTTCGTTCGCGTGGGAACCTTCCTCAAGTGCAAGGACGGCTGGGTCACCACCGGCGCCGCCCGCGCCGGCATGTGGGAGCGTATGCTCAAGGTCATGGACTACGACGAACTGGCCGAAGATCCCGAGTTCGCTGCCCCCATGTTCGCCACCAACATGGCCGAAATACGCATGGAGTTGCTGCGGATGTGGTGCGAGGAACGCACCGTGGCTGAGGTCGAGGAGGCACTGGTGGCCGCCGACATTCCCTTCGGCCCGGTAAAGTCCATCCCAGAGGTTTTAGCCGACAGCCACATGTGGGAGCGCGAAGTGATGATGGAGGAGGATGCCCACGATCCTCCCGGCAAAAAGATCCTGGTGCCTGGCCCCACCATCATCAAGTTCTCCAAGACGCCGACCACCGCCGGCCCGATACCGAAATACGGCGAACACAACTCGGAAATCTATGGCGACCTGCTGGGCCTGTCGGACACCGAAATGGCCGGCCTTGCCGACCAGGGAGTGATTACCTGCTAGTCCAGCCCCACGCGCCGCAGCGTGTATGCGTCCCCGGCCATGATCTCCGCAATCCTCGGCGGCAGGCCGCGAAAGTCGTCGGTTGCCGCCGAGATCAGCCTCCCGGTCAGCGCCCCGCTTTCGTCGGAGGCCAGCCATACCGCTAGCTCGGCGCACTCGTCTATGGACGCGCCCCCGCCCGACGTCACTCTTAGCCCAAGCTCGTGGATGAAATCGGCTCCCGCCTCGGCGGCCTGCTCGGTCATCTTGTCCCACATACTGGTATGCACCGAACCCGGGCCCAGGGCGTTCACTGTGATGCCCTTGCCATCCAGTTCCTGGGCCAGCACTTCGGTCAGTCGTACTACCGCCGCTTTGCTGGAGCAATAGGCTGACATATTGCTCCACGCATTCGTCGCCCCCGCGCCCGACAGGTTGATAATCTTTCCGCCCGACTGCTCAAGCATTACGGGGATTATGGCCCGACACGTCAGGAAGGTGCCGGTGAGGTTGACGTTGATGGTATTCACCCAGTCGGCAATGTCATTGCCCTGCAACGGCCCGATGGGGCCGGACATTCCGGCGTTGTTGACCAGCACGTCAATCCGCCCAAATCGCTCTGCCGCTCTGCGGGCCAGCCGTTCCGTGTCTTCCTTGCTCGTAACGTCGGTGGGGACGGCAATCGCTTCAGCGCCCAACTCCGACACGGCGCCGACTACCTCCTGTAGTTCGGATTCGCTCCGTGCGGCCAGCGCCAGCTTTGCCCCCTCACGAGCGTAGGCCAGCGCAATGGCCCGCCCGATGCCACGGCCCGCCCCGGTAATGACCGCTACCCGCCCATCCAGATTCATGGCCTAACCTCCCGACGCTGTTAACAATTCACTGTCATTCCCGGCGAAAGAACGTCACCCCGTACTTGATACGGGGCGGGAATCCAGTACCATACCTAATCAGACCTCAGGCCCACCAGAATCCGGTCGATGTCCTCGGCCTCTTCCGACAGGCGCTCCCATTCATCCCACAGAGATTGTTCTTCCTCTTTGAGTACTCGGTAACGCTCGCCGGTAGCCTCCATCTGGTTGCGGTCGTCAAACCGTTCCGGGTTGGCGAACATCGCTTCCAGCTCCGCCGACTGGGATTCCTTGTCGTTGATCTCAACACCGATCTCGTCAATTCGGGCCGCTAGTTTTCTCGCCTGGCGGTTGAGAGCCCGCTGTTGTTCTTCCTCGGGCGTAAGGGGGCGCCGGGATCGCCGTCCACCGGAGCCGTTCTTCGGCACCTCTGATGGTGCGGCGTTCTCGCTGCTGCTGAGAGCCGAGGTGGACTCCTGTTGCTTGGATTCTTGCTGCTTGCGGTACAGGTAGTTGTCGTAGTCGCCGGGGAATACGCGGGGCCGTCCGCCGTCAATCTCGATGATCTTGTTGGCAACCTGTCGTATCAGGGTGCGGTCGTGCGTTACCAGGCAGATGGATCCCCGGTAGTCTCCCAGCGCATCCGAAAGGATTTCCCGCGACGCAATGTCCAGATGGTTGGTCGGCTCGTCCATCAGCAGGAAGTTGCTCGGCTGCAACAGCAGTTTGGCCAGCGCCACCCGCGCCTTTTCGCCGCCCGACAGCACGGAGATCGGCTTCAGAATATCGTCGCCGCTGAACAGAAAGCCGCCCAGAATGGTGCGTAAGTTTTGCTCGGACGCGGCAGGCGCAACTTCTCGCAGTTCCTCGATAGATGTGTTGCTGGGTTCGAGTTGGTCCAGCACATGCTGAGCATAGTACGTACTCGTCACGTTGTGGCCGAGCCGCCGTTCTCCGCCGTCAATCGGCAAGACGCCGGCCAGAATCTTCAGCAGCGTGGACTTGCCGGCCCCGTTGGGTCCCACCAACGCTACCCGGTCGCCCCGCTCCAGTGTCAGATTCAATCCACGATACACTACGTTGTCGCCGTATGATTTTCCAACGTCGGCTAGTGTGATAATGTCCGCGCCGCTGCGGGGCGGCTCCGGGAACGAATAACGGACTTTCTTAGTGGTCCGAGGCAACTCGATGACCTCTATTCTTTCCAGCTGTTTCAGCCGGCTCTGTACCTGCCGCGCTTTCGTAGCCTTGTATCGGAACCGCTCAACGAACCGCATCTGTCGCTGGATTTCCCGTTCCTGCCGTGCCGCCGCCGCTTCCTTGATCTCCAATGCGCGTTCGCGGGCCACCAGGTATTCGTCGTAATTGCCGCGATGCTGCACCACCTCGCCCGGTTCAATGGCTAGCACCCGATTCGCCACTTGGTTCAAAAACGTCCGGTCGTGAGAAGTCACCACCACGCCGCCCTTGAAGGCCGATAGGTATTTCTCGAACCAGATGTTGGCTTCAAGGTCGAGATGGTTGGTCGGCTCATCCAGCAGCAGCACGTCGGGGTTGCGGAAGAGCAGGCGGGCCAGTTCGGCGCGCATGATCCAGCCGCCGCTGAACTCGGCCATGTCGCGGGTGAAGTCGCTGTCCTTGAAACCAAGACCCGACAGGATGGCTTTCGCCTCGTGGTCGCGGTCGTCGCCTCCGGCTGCCTCCAACTGGCTTTCAAGCGTAGCCAGGTGATCCATCAGCGAGTCTTGTTCCACAGTTGTGTCGGTTGATGAAAGCTCCTCGCGTATTCCGGCGATCAGGTCGGCCAACGCGATGGCATGAGTGTTCGCCTCCAGCACCTCCCGAAGCAGCGACTTGCCGGCGAAGGGCGCGGGTTCCTGCCTCAGGTATCCTACCGTCGTTCCGCGGCGGCCAGATATTGATCCGGTGTCGGCCAGCGTTTCGCCGGCCAGGATGTCCAGCAACGTGGTTTTACCGGACCCGTTGGCGCCAATCAGCGCGACACGATCCCCGGCTGACACCGACACGTCCAGCCCGTTGAACAGGATGCGGTCTCCATACGACTTACTGATGTCGGATGCATAAAACATGCGAATAATCCCGGCGTCGAATTATATCATCGGCGGCATTTCGACCGTCCCCGCCGCGCTGCGCCAGCTAGGGTTTGATGGCGATGGCTTCACCAAAGGCCAACCCGCCCACTGCGCCGGGCATTTCTTTCCATTCGTCCATTTCGGCCCGCCATCGGTCAAACTGTTCGTGCGTCGCCAGTCCGTATTGCGTCGCCGCCGCGACAACTTGCGGCATGAAGAACCAGTCGCAGATAAAGGCGTGCAGAAACGCGATGTCTTCCGCCGAGCTGAAGTAGTCGAACGATCCGGTAGCGCGGATATCGACAAAGCCGGCTTCGAGGAAGTGCGATTTCAGCTGCTTGCCCATCTCAGGGTGTCCCTGGTTGGCGGCCAGCAGCTTGATGAATGTGGCCCACGCCTGGTCAGTGGTTTCCCCCATCGGTTCGCTGAAAGAGGCGCTGGCGATCATCTCCCGGCCGGCAATAACGCCGCCGGGCTTCAGTACGCGCTTGACTTCCTGCAATGCCCGTTGGGTTTCGGGCACGTGCATCAACACTGCGTGGCAGTGCGCCGCGTCAAAAGATTCGTCCTCGAATGGCAACTCATACACGTTGCCGACGTGAAACGAAGCGTTGTCATGCCCGCCGGACGCGGCGGCGGCCCTCGCCAGTTCGATCTGCGACGCCTCCATGTCGATGCCGTGGATTTCACCGGGTTCTACGGCTCGCGCCAGGCCGACGGTGATGGTGCCGGGCCCGCAGCCGAAGTCCAGGACGCGCATGCCGGATCGTAGATGGGGCATCAGATGGCCGGCGTGGGTTTCCGCATTGCGGCGATCCAGCAATTGCAGAAATTCCGGGCTGTATCCCATGGTGTATTCGGGAGTTGGTTGGGTCAGTTCAGACATGATGATTACTCTCAGGCGGGCCGTCTATTTCGTCCTCGGTTTCAACAATTGCCAAGCCGACCAAGATACTTTCGGCGTCCCGACAGATCTGCCGGAGTCTCTCCCCAGCCGGGCGTATCCCATTCACTTGTCCCACCCCCTGGCCCATGTACACTGAAGCCAGCTCCGGGTCATGGCGCGCTCGGGCCGCGGCTACATCGGTGGCCAACTCTTCGCGTCTCGCTAGGATTTCAGCATCCCTACCGTCCCATTCCTGCACCAAACGGTTGCGATACACCCTGCCTGCGATGCCAGACGGCCAGGGTTCATCTCCCAGCAGGTCGTACAACCGCGTGTAGGAAGTGTCCTGACCTCCCGACCGTAGGACCTGCTCCTTGAACGCATCCGGGACTTCCACCGCCTCAGGCGTAGCCAGCATCGCGGTACCTAGCGACGCTCCTTCCGCGCCGCCGGCCAACACTCCCGCCAAAGCTCGCCCCGACGTGATCCCGCCCGCCGCCAGCACCGGTATGTCAGGATACCGCTCAACGAGATCGACCAGCAGCGGCAACAGGTTCATTTCGCCGGTATGCCCGCCGGCTTCGTTGCCCTGTGCCAGCAGCACGTCCGCTCCCGCGTCCAGCGCCAGTTCCGCTGCTCTCGGCGTTTGTACTTGGCAGATAGTAGTGGCCCCGGCGTCGCGCGCTCTCGGCAGCCATGGGCGTGGGTCGGCAAATGAAAAAATGAAAACGGGTACTCTTTCGGCGACAGCAGTTTCAAAATTGCCCGGGTCAGCCTCAATCAATTGGGTGATGAATCCCACGCCGAAAGGTCGGTCGCTTTGAGACCGAATGAAGTAGATCTGCTCCGCGAACCACTCGGGGCCGAAATTGTTGCTGCCTCCGAATGTTCCTAACCCCCCTGCCTGGCACACCGCCGCCGCCAGTCGTCCTCCGCTGTGGTTGCTCATAGGCGCGGACATGACGGGATATCGCAGGCCCAGCAGTTCGGTGAAACGGGTTTTCAACATGCGGCAGCCCATTGCGCCAGGGCTTTCCCCTGGTCGGTGATTTCGTCCACTGTTGTGTAGTAATAGTCCTGCCAGTTCTGTTCCGGCATCCCTGTGAAGAGCATCAGGTTGAGCGGATACTCCTCGCTATCAGTGGCGCGGCGGAAATCGTCTCGGAACAGGAAGGTGGGTTTGCCCAGGGCGATGGCCATTCCCAGTTCAATCATCACGCCCTCGTCCGGGGGTACTCCGTTCACCACCGCGAATATGCCATCTGCGTCCACCACGTCCGCATAGTCCTGCTGGCCAACGCGGTAAGCCCAGCCGGCTCGTTGAAAGTCCACCTGGTTGTTGCGGGCGAATGGCTCCCAGACCTCCAAGCCCAAGTTTTCCAAGGCGGAGATAATGGGCGGCAACAGGGCAGCCTTCTGCTGCGTAGAGAAACCGTAGGGGTTGGCGAGGTAAACGGTTTTAGGCATAGGGTATAATGGATGTACTGAGCGGGCGTAGCTTAGTGGTAAAGCCCCAGCCTTCCAAGCTGGCTACGTGGGTTCGATTCCCATCGCCCGCTCCATTTTATTTCGGCCTTTCGCAGTTGGAGAACTCCCCATTCGTCATTCCTGCGAAAGCAGGAATCCAGTGACCGGACCGGCATCATGCTGATCCTACGGCGACAATCGCACGGCTGCCAATATCCTGCACCGGCCGGTTGTTCGGCCCGCTCGTCAATTCCTGCATCCGGTTCACCTGCTCCTGCGACACCGTGCCGATGGACTGCATGACAATCCAGCGCACGCCTTCGGTGCAGGGCGGTGTGGTCAAGGACCCGTCGTAGCCGTAGTAGTCCAGCGCGGCCGGCGCGTAGTCGGCGGCGGAAGCCCCGTCCGCTAAGTCTGTTGCTTCTCCAAGCACAGGCGCGGCGTCCAGCAAATTCTGCACCAGCGGACTGGCTGCCATCCCCAGGTGGAACAGCAAGCCTACCACTGCGAGATTTCCGTCTGTGTCCTGATGCACCAAGTGTAACTCGGCGGCAAAACCCTCGCCGTCCACTTGATGTTCGCCCGGCGAGTGATAGTGGACACCCTGTAACTCGTAACGCAACCCGGCCGTACGCAGCGCGCTCCCTGCCGGAAAGTCCAAGTACACCGTGTGACCGTTGTTTCGCGCGGCAATCGCCCGGCCCGAGTAGGCAAACTCAATGCGCGCTCCCGCCGAGTCCACGCATCCGGTAATGTTCACCGGCGACTGCTTAACACCTTCCGAGCAGGGACGGTACGCTTCGGACAGGCAGCCCCAATGCTCGGGGCCTTCCAGCCCGGTGTATCCCCAGTGAGCGGCTTCGGTGGTCACGGGATCATTCCGGCGTTGCGCTCGCTCCGGCCAGGACGCGGGCGGTGGCGTCCAACAATGCGGTGGCGTCCAACATCGCCCGCAGTTCGCCGGCCTCGTTTTGCCCGAAGCTTTCCTCCACGCGGAACTCCTCGATCAGGGCTGCAATCGTGTCCCGCCGTTGGGGTTCCGATGCGGCCGCCAGGTCGGTCAGATTGCCGGCATCCACGTGGCGCTGGATCTCCGCGGTCAGCAGCTCTTCCTCAACTACCCGACGCTGGATCATGCCGATGTTTTGCAAGTTCCGGCCCAGGTAGCACCCGCCGAACTGCATGATCTCGCATTCGCGGCCTTCCAGCCCTTCTATCTCGGCAAACCATTGGTAGCGTGGTTCAAGCTCGTGCTCATTGAGATAATCCCGCACCTGCTGGTCTTCCGGCGCCGGGTCGGACGGGTCGAACACCAGCTTGACGGTGTGCATCATTAATCCGGCGGGTTCAACGGTAATATACATATCAGCCCTCCACGGCGCGGATGATGCGCTCTACGTTCTCGGAGCCGGGTGCAACGTCCTTGCTGTCCACCAACCGCATCGCTTCGACGATGGCGTCATGGTACGGCGTGGCAACTCCCGTCTCGCGGCCCTTCTCGCAGATGAGTCCGTTCATAAAGTCCACTTCCGACTTACGGCCCTTGTGAACATCCTGAGCCATGGACGCCAGCCAGTTGACGCGCCCGCCAGCCTCAGAGAGCTTGCCGTCAAGGTCCTCAAAAACGTCGCCCCGGTCGGCTTCGGCCCAAGTCTCCGCCGGCGTTCCGTTGATGGCAACCACCTTGAGCCCCTGAGCCAGCCCCACCTGCGCGCCTTCCTTCGCCAGGTTGATGCGGATTCGCCGGATGCGCGCGTCGCCAGCCATTTCCTGGCTTCCCAACTGGCTCATGGCTGAGATGGCGTTGCCCATGCCGTTCTGGCACAACTTGGCCCACCGCTCACCGGGCAGGTTATCGGTGGCATACGCGGCATCGATGTGGTCCAGCTTGGAGGCGAGGGCTTCTGACCGCGCCGTGATCGCTCCGGTGTACTCTCCCACCCGAAACACTGTGTGGCCGTGGTCGCGGCCCGGCGCTCCGCCGCGGTTCACGTGGGCCGGCTCCCACAGCGCCACTTCGATGTGCGATGCAATGCAACCCAACTGCCGCTCCGGGCCAACGATGTCGGCGATGGTCGGATCGTTCCAACAGTTCTGAATGGACACGAACGCGCCGTCATCCTTCACGTAGCGCTTGATGAAATGCGTCGCCCACTCGGTGTCGTAGGACTTCACCGTGATGAAAGCATAGTCAAACGGCTCGGTGATGTTCTGGGCGTCGGTCAGGTGCATGGCGTTGACCGGCACGGTGAAATCGCCCTGGCTGCCGCTGGCCCGCAGGCCCTCGGCGCGCATCTTTTCGACGTGTTCGGGCCACATGTCGATGAAAGTGATGTCATCCTCGCCGGCCTGGACAAGAAAGGCGCCTACGTAGCTGCCCACGGCGCCGGGGCCCATGATTGCAATGCGGTCTGCCATAGTGTCATCTCCGGGATGGTTTGTGGTTTTTGTGAATGCCAGGAATTAGCGTTCGGTTGAGGGCGGGAACCATTCTTGTAGCAGGTCGATGGCCTCGACTACCGTACCAGCGGAACGGCTGACCATTGCGTCCGGCAGGTCATTTTCGTAAAAGTGGGTGTGCAGGCTATGGGCGGATGTCAAGGCTTGATTCACCTTATCGGACACTTCAGAGTCAGTTTGACCTATCAGACTTGCCAACTCTCCGGCAACTCGGTAGATGCCAACGTGGCTGGAGAGCATAATCCGATGGTCCGCGCCGATCGCCTTTAGGGTTTGAGTGAATGCTCCCCATGATTTTTCGGCAACCTGTAGGAAATCTTTTTCGTCTAGGCTGCGTTGGATATGCTGACGGTAGTGTGCCGCGCTAGATCGGTAGGTAGCGGCCTTATTGGCCGCTTCCTCCGAGGACAGTGAAGTATCCCAGCGAGGAGAGTAGGCGGTGCGGATGGCGGCAACCACCTGTTCATCGGTAAAGGCGGGTTGTGGCGCGTTCACGGCTTGGTCTCCAGACAGCAACTAGGAAGTCTCGCCTCTGCATTTTTACAGGGGCGAAACCGATTTGTCCATTCCTGACGCCAGCGCTGCTGACTGCTACATCGCTACCACCCGGGCGTCGTCCACCTGCGGCAGCGCCTTGATTTCGGCCAGGACGTCCTCGGAGAGGGGATCGTCGAGCCCCACCACCATCATCGCTTGTCCACGGGGCGCGATGCGGCCCACTTCCATGAAGCTGATGTTGATGTTGTGCCTACCGGCGGTGGTGCCCACCGCTCCGATGATGCCGGGCTGGTCCTGGTTGTCAACGAACAGCATGTAGGGCGCGGACGGGGCAACGTCCATCCAATAGTTGTTGACGCGCACCAGGTGGGGTTCGTCGCGCAGTGATGTGCCGGCTATGGTCAAGTCGTCGCCGCCGGAACCCCTTACCTGCGTATGCAGCGTGGCGGAAATCAGGCTGGCGTACTCCCGGCTGTCCGCGGAAGTCTGCTCGGTGATCTGGAGGCCACGCTGTTGGGCCAGTACCGGCGCGTTGATCATGTTCACGGCCTCGCCGCTCACCTGCCCCAGCAGGCCTACCAACGCCGCCGCCTTCAGTATGGCCGTGTTGTGTTCGGCGATTTCGCCCTGGTACCGCAGCGTGATGCCAACGAACTGGCCCCGCGCCATGCTGGTCAGCAAACGCCCGACCATGGAGGCTACCGGCACGTAGGGGGCGAGTATGGCGTGAACCTCGGGCGGCACGAAGGGCGCGTTGACGGTGTTGCGGGCCGGTTGGCCGTCTAGAACCGCCAGCACCTGCTCCGCCGCCTCAATGGCGACCTCGCGTTGCGCTTCCTGGGTGGAGGCCCCCAGATGCGGGGTTGCCACCAGTCTCGGATGTTTCAACAGGGGCAGATCGCCCGGCGGCTCGTTGGTGAAAACGTCCAGGGCCGCGCCGGCCAATTGCTCGTTTTCCAAGGCTGCCAGCAGGGCGTCCTCGTCCACCAATTCACCGCGCGCCACGTTGATCAGGCGCGCGCCGGGTTTCATCATAGCCAACTGCGGCGTCGAGACCAGGTTTGCCGTACCCGCCGTCAGCGGCGTGTGCAGTGTTACGAAGTCGGCCTGCGCCAGCACTTCGTCCAGCGACATCACGGTAACGCCTATACGTGATGCAAAATCAGGCGCAACGAACGGGTCGAATGCAATCAATCGCATTCCGAAACTCGCAGCTCGACGAGCAACTTCTGACCCCACGCGGCCCAGGCCGATGATGCCCAGCGTCTTGTTGCGCACCTCGATGCCCATGAACGCGGAACGCTGCCACTGCCCATCCTTCATGGATGCGTAGGCTTGCGGCACGTTGCGCGCCAGGGCCAGCATGAGCGCCATGGTGTGCTCAGCGGCAGCCACGGTGTTTCCGATGGGAGCGTTGACTACGGCGACGCCGGCCCGGGTGGCGGCGTCGAGGTCGATGTTGTCCACCCCGATTCCGGCGCGGGCAACGACCTGCAAATCACAACCGGCGGCAATCACCGGCTCGGTTACTTTGGTTTCGCTGCGCACCACCAGGGCGTCGTACCCTGGAATGGTTGCAACGAGTTCGTCGGGCGAAAGGCCGCGCTTGACGTCAACTGTTACGTGCTTCTTCAGCAGTTCGACGCCTTCGGCGGCAACGTTGTCGGTAATGAGCACTTTGGACATAAAAAATCAGCCTCCTCCAATCTGAACCCGATCGGCCGGACGCTGGTAAGACTTTAAGTAGATAGCTACCGCTTGTGGCTCACGATACGGGATGAAATGACAGTCTTTGCCTGCGATGGTAGCATGGCAATTGTAACACAAACCCTGTACTGCGTGCTCCGCACCATGATCGTGCTTCAGACCGAGCTAATTAGAATACCCCCGGATCGTCGGAGGAATATACCATGATCAAAGACTTCTCCGTGCTCTATGCCGGCCACGTCCTCGAAGGCGACGGCATCGGATTCGACGGTATCCCCGCCAATGACCGCTGGTACGACAACGACCGCCTGTCCATGGCCCTCGACATCGCGCGGGAGGCCGCTGTTTTCCTGGACGATCTCGGGTTCGACATCCTGTGGATGGCCGAGCACCACTTCCAGCGGGAGGGGTACGAGTGCATCCCGAACCTGCTCATCATGAGCCAGTACCTCGCCCAGCACACCAAGCGGATCAAGTTCGGCTGCGGATTCAACATCCTCCCCATGTGGCACCCCATCCGCCTGGCTGAGGACTTTGCCATGGTGGACATCCTCACCGAGGGTCGCGTCGTGTTCGGCATTGGGCGCGGCTACCACACCCGCGAGGTGGAATCCTTCGGCGCCCCCATGATGGACGGCGACGCCAACCGTGAGCTGTTCGAGGAACAGTTCGAAATCATGATGAAGGCGTTTAATAGCGACGCTTTCTCACACCAGGGCAAGCACTACACCATACCGCCGGACATTCCCTACCGCGGCTACGACCTCAAGGAAGTGACGCTGGTGCCACGTCCCCGGACGCGCCCGGTGGATGTGTGGCAGCCCATCGTCAGCGCATCCGACCGCGCGCTGGACTTTATGGCAAAGTGGGGGATCAAGGGCGTCATCCTGGGTACTGGCGAGCAGTACGTCGCCGAGTGGGTACAGCGCTACCAGGCCGCCAACCAACGCGCCGGCCGCGATCTCGCGTTGGGCGATGGTCTGTGCATTGGTTTGTGGGCCATGGTGGACGACACTACTGCCGCCGCACGCCAGCAGTTGCAACCTCTCTTCGAGGAACACGTCAAGTTCGCCGCCCCGTTGGGTATGCTGCGCTACGACGACCGGCAGATCGCAGCCACCGGTCCCGGCGGCGTGGCCCGCCACATCGCCGCCGGCACCAACTTCCAGGACGTGATAGACAACCGAGCCTGGTTCGCCGGCAGCCCCGAGGACACCATCGCCTACCTGGAAGAGTTGCAGGACAAGTACCCCGGCCTAGAGCAGATCATGATCGCCTTCCCCATGGGAGCCACCACCAACCAGTTCAAGGAGCAAATGGGCCGGTTTGCGGCGGAGGTCATCCCGCATTTCAAAAAGCAAGCAGCATCGAACGTATAATTCCTTTGGGCACGACCTCGTGTCCTGGGGCATCATCTCATTGGTGTATGATGCCACCAATCCCGTCCCACACTCAGGCCAGCCACGCAAGGAGGCCATTCCATGTTCCTGATGCGTTTTACCGAACGGGCTTACGTGAACTACACCGAGGAGGATGTACGCAATTCGCCCAATGAGGCGGTGCGCCTGACTTTCTCCAACTCCAACTTCGACCCCTCAGAAGGCCACTACCTCTACAACATGTACCTTGACGAGTACGAGTACTCGGAAGAGGTGGGGTTTGATGGGCTGATGCTCAACGAGCACCACAACACGCCCACCTGCTTGGGCGCGACCATGAACCTGGAGGCTGCCATCCTCGCCCGCGTCACCAAGAAGCCTAAGATTGTGTTGCTCGGCAACCCGCTGCCCATCTTCGACAACCCGATTCGTCTGGCGGAGGAGCTGGCCGAGATCGACATGATCTCCGGCGGCCGGTTGGTGTCTGGCTTCGTGCGCGGCACCGGCGTTGAGAGCCTGGCCACCAACACCAACCCGCTGCACAACCGGGCACGGTTCGAGGAAGCCCACGACCTGGTCATCAAGACCTGGACCACGCCCGGCCCGTTCCGCTGGGAAGGAGATCACTACCACTTCCGCGTCGTCAATCCTTTCCAGACTCCCCTGCAAAAGCCTCATCCCCCCGTCTGGATTCCCGGCACCGGCAGCCCCGAGACCCTGGTGTGGTGCGCCGAGCGCAACTACCCCTACATCTTCCTGGAAACCGACCCGCAGGGCACCCAGGATATGAAGTCCATCTACACCGAGGCGGCCCGCGAGCACGGCTATGAGCCTGGCCCCGAAAACTTCGGCTACTTGGTCCGCATCCACGTACAGGACACCGACGAAAAGGCTTATGACGTGGGCAAGGGATACATGGTCGGCAACATCGGGGTCGGCCGCATCCCGTTGCCCCGGGACTACGCCTCGCCCGTCGGCTACGGCAGCCGCAGCGATGACCCCCGCTTCCTGCGCCTGCGCGAGCAGATCCGCAGCGACCCGTTCCGCGTCGGCGGCCTGGATTCGGCCCACTACGATGAGATTCTCGACTCCAAACGCTGGATCATCGGCAGTCCCGACACCGTAATCAGCCAGTTGCGTGAGGTCCTCAGCTACATGCGCCCCGGTATCCTGGCCGTCTGGACCAACGACGGCTCCATTAGCCACGAGGACACCATGCGCTGCCTCGAGCTCATGGGCCAGGAAGTCCTGCCCGCCCTCCGGGAAATCGGGGAGGAGCTGGAACTAACCGATCCCTTCCAGAAGGAAGGCGTCATGCCCGGCCTCACCACCGTATAGCTACCCAAGTAGGGGCCAATAATCGTTCGCCCCTGCACCGGCGACAGTCGTTCGCCGCGATTCCGACGCACGTTACCCACGTTATCAGGAGCAACTATCCCAATGCCTAATTTCACAGAGGAAACCATCTCCGTAGCCGGCGGCAACCTCCAGGTTTACAAGGGCGGTTCCGGCGACCCGCTGCTGGTGCTGCACGGCGCTGGCGGCAATGCCGGCCCCCGCCGCTACGCCCAGGCGCTCGCCGAGAAGTTCACCGTGTACCTGCCCTCGCATCCCGGCTATGGCAAGAGTGACCGGCCCGGGTGGGTGGAGACCATGCAGGACCTAGCCTGCTTCTACACTTGGTACCAGGAGCAGGAGGGTCTCGAAAACGTCCGCGCCATTGGCTTCTCCATGGGTGGCTGGCTTGCCGCGGAAATGCTCTCCATGACTGGCCACGCCTTCAGCAAAGTGATGCTGGTAGGAGCCGCCGGCATCAAGCCAAACGACGGCGAGATCACCGACATCTTCATCATCAGCCCGGCACAGGTGCGCGATCTGGTCTATCACGACCCGTCGCAGGTTCCTGAGTGGGACGAACTCTTCGGAACCGACCCGACGCCCGAGCAGGCGCAGCAGGCCGAAGGCGACCGCGAGATGGCCATCCGTCTCACCTGGCGACCCTACATGCACAACCCGCGCCTGCCGGCTAAGCTGAGCCGCGTCAGCGTACCCACGCACATCATTTGGGGCGAAAACGATAACCTCGTCCCTGTGGAGTGCGCCAACCTTTTCCAGCAGGCCATAGCCGGCTCACAGGTAACGGTGATTCCCAACTGCGGACACTCCCCACAGATCGAAAAGCCCGACGACTTCGTGCAGACCGCGCTGGCCTTTTTATAGGCCGGCGCTTTGCCGGTTGTGGCATCCTGATGATGGAGCGTGACCATGACTACAACAGTAACGGGCCAATCATTGCTGACCGCCGATGAGTTCCTGCGTCTGTGCGAAAAGCGCGTCATCAAAGGCGAACTGGTCAAGGGGGTAGTACACGAAACCATGTCGTCAGGTGGTGAACACAGCGAAGTTGCTGCGGTTCTGGCGGCAGAGTTCATCAATCACGTCCGGCCCCGGCGCCTGGGAAGAGTTTCTACGTCCGATGCTGGAGTCTTGCTCGAACGAGGCCCTGATACTGTAAGGGAGCCTGACGTGGCGTTCTTCTCCGCCGAAGCTCTCCCTCTGGACGTGAAAGTACGCGGCTTCTACGAAGTCGTTCCCGATCTGGTTGTCGAGATTGTTTCGCCCAACGATAGCCCCGCATATGTGGCCCAACGAGTGGCCATGTGGCATAGCTTTGGCGTTCCCCTGGTTTGGGCAGTGTATCCCGTTGCCCGCACGGTGGCAGTCCACCCGTTGGACGACACAACCTTGCTCTACACGGAGGACGACACGCTGGACGGCGGCGCGGTTTTGCCCGACTTCCGGTGCGTCGTGCGGGATATTCTTGACTGGTAACGCCGGGGATCACTTATCCCCTGCTATCTTGGAGGCAACACCATGGACGTTTTCTATTTCACCGAAATGCCCTACGCTGAGTTCCCGGAATCCGAGGCGGAAAAATTTCCGTCCATGCGCCTCACCTTCCCCAACACTTACTTCGACCCCGACACGGCCAGCGGGCTAATGAACCGCTACCTGGACGAGTACCAGTACGCCGAGGAAATGGGATTCGACGGTTTGATGATCAATGAGCATCACAACACTCCGTCGTGCATGGACGTTGAGGTGAACATAACGGGCGGCATCCTGGCCCGCATCACTAACCGCGCCAAGATTCTCATGCTGGGCAACATGCTGCCCACGTCTGACAACCCGGTGCGCCTCGCCGAGGAAATTGCCCTGCTGGATGTGATTTCCGGCGGTCGTATAATCTCCGGATTTGTGCGCGGCATTGGCATTGAGTCCTGGGCCAACAACACCAATCCCATCCACAACCGCGAGCGTTTCGAGGAATGCCACGACCTCGTCGTCAAAACCTGGACCACCCCCGGCCCGTTCCGCTGGGAGGGCAATCACTACCACTACCGCGCCGTGAACCCGTGGATGCTGCCCGTCCAGAAACCGCACCCGCCGGTGTGGGTGCCGGGCACCGGCAGCCCCGAAACCGTGGAGTGGACTGCCCGCCATCGCTACACCTACGCCGCCTTTTTGACTCCTTTGGAGGTCGCTAAGAACCTCTTTGCCCGCTATCGCGAATACGCGGCTGCCGACGGTTGGGAACCCGGTCCGGAGAAGTTCGCCTTCATGATCTGCGCCCACGTCAACGACACGGACGAAAAGGCGCAGGAGTCGGGCAAGGCGTTCCTCTGGCGTATGAACTACCCGCTGCGTGGTCCCCGCGAATACTGGTCGCCGCCCGGCTACACGTCCCGCGCCGGAGCAGCGGCGGTGGCGGCTCGGCGTCCCACTCCGCTGCACGAAATGTCGTACCAGGAATTGCAGGACCGCTACCACCTGGTGGTCGGCAGTCCCGACACCGTGATTAAGAAACTTCGTCACATCCGCGACGAGCTTGGCATCGGCTCGCTGTTGCTGGAGGCCCAGGGCGGCCAACTGTCCCACGCCGACACCATGCGTTCCATAGAACTATTCGGCAAAGAGGTAATCCCCGCTCTCAAGGACTAGGACTCGTTAGCCTTAAACTGTCATTCCTACGGAAGCAGGAATCCAGGGATGCCAAGCATTCGTCAACGTTGGCAGGGCAGAGTTCCTGGATACTTGCATTCGCCAGTGTGACGCTTTGAGGTCGGAAGGTCCCAAGTCTGAACGGTTATGTGCGCAGCTATACATTGCAGAAAGCAATGCTATGTATTACAATCGGCGATATTGATATCGTGGGAGGTGCCCAATGGCTGCCAACGCATACATCCTAATCAACGTGGAACCCGCCAAAACCCGAGAAGTCATCGACCGCCTGAACACTGTCAGCGGCGCAGCGGTTCGGGAAGTGCTCGGCCCTTACGACGTGGTGATGGAACTGGAGGCCGGGACACCGGAAGACCTTACCGCGATCTTGCGCCACCAGATCCGTCCCATCAACGGCGTCACTAACACCGTAACGTGTCTCTGGTTCACTACCAACATCTAAAGCACGGCTCCTCTCGAATAAAAACACCCGGCGATTCGCCGGGTGTTTTGCGTTCTAAACTCAACGGCTTCGTCTAAAACGGGCAGTCGATCCCCAACTCGCCGCAGGTGTCGTGAAACCAGTCCACCACCTCTTGATGCAGGGGAATGCCCTCCACCCGCCGAATCTCTTCCATTTCCGCTTCCGGCTGCCCCGCCACCATCACCCGCTCTTCCCCCGGAGCCGGCCGTGTGGATTTCATCATCTGGAGCCACTCGTCCATCTGGTCTTTGAAGTGGTCCGGGTCGTCGAATCCCGCCACGTTGTACGCCGCCACGTAGTGCCCGAAGTTTGGCCTCCCCGGCACGGCGCCGTATCCGAACCCGGTCAGCACGCCGGCGAGGATGTCCACCATGCAGGACAGCCCGTAGCCCTTGTGCGACCCCAACTCCCGCGTGCTCCCCAGCGTCAGCAGGGTGTAGTTGTCCGGCGCGTCCGCCTCTTCCATGATGGGGTTGCCCTCGGCATCAGCCAGCCATCCCGGCTCCAGCTTGACACCCAACCGCCGCGCAATGCCCACCTTGTTGCCGGCCACTGTACTGGTAGCCGCATCGAACACAAAGGGCGCCTCGTTACGGGACGGCACGGCGATGGCGATGGGGTTGGTGCCCAGCCGGGGCTCCGCGCCGAACGTCGGCACCACCGATGGCGGGCAACTGGTCATGCACACGCCGATCATGTCGTGCTCCAACGCCATCATCGCGTGATACGATGCCATCCCCAGGTGCCGCGCGTTCCCGATGGTCACCATGCCCACGCCAACCTCCGACGCCTTGCGGATGGCAATGTCCATCGCCTTGGGCGTCGTGATGATTCCCAGGCCCCGGTCCGAATCGATGCTGGCGGTGCCGGGCGTTTCGCGCACGATCCTCAGGTCCGGGTTTGGGTTGATCTGCCCGCTGGTGTACCCGCTCACGTAGCTACGCAGCATGTTGGAAACGCCGTGCGAGTCCACGCCCCGCAGGTCCGCGAGAACCAGTACATCAGCGCCCAGTTGCGCATCGTCCGGTGGCACGCCCATCTTCTCGAAAACGGCCGCTACGGTGCCTTTCAGGTCGTCCCCCGGAACCATGGTAGCCTCGTCCAGACTCACACGAAACTTGGGCAGCACGGCGCACCTCCTGGCAGATCGAGCAAAGCAAAAATTCCGGCCCGCAGTATAGCACCAAACCAACCAATCATCCTGAGATCGTCGAGGGGTGCACCATACACTGCGTTGCCCAACCTCCCACGTCAATGGCACAATACGCGCACCCGACCATTAGGTGCAGAACACAATGACCATTGACGCTAACACCAACCGCGCCCTTGACTTCCTTGCCCGGTTGGGCGCGCAACCCGCCATCGCATTCCATGAAAACGGCGTTGCCACCGCCGTCCGCGCCGCCCTCACCGAGATCGGAGCAAGCTGGCGAACCGACAACTTTGGCAACATCATAGCTCGCATTCCAGGCTCAAACCCCGACGACGTACCGCCCATCGCTTTCATGGCCCACATGGATCATCCTGGCTTTGAAATCGTTGGGCGCGATGGCGATTATCTGATCGGCAAAGCCTCCGGCGGCATACCGCCGGGCGCCTTTGCCTCCGGCGTACCATTGCAGGTCATCCTCCCTGCGGGACACCGACTGTCCGCAGAAACCGTTGGCCCTCACGGGGAAGAGCGGGAACGTCAAGTTCAGATTCGACTAATCGATTCTTCCGGGGCGGACGTTCCCATTCCATCGCCCGCCGTGTTCGATCTGCCCGATTTCAGCATTGAAGACGATCGTATTGTCATGCGCGCCGCCGACGACCTCGCCGGTGGCGGCTGCATCCTTTCTGCCCTGGCATCGCTTCACGACGACCCGCCGGCCGGCGACGTGTACGGCGTCTTCACCCGCGCCGAAGAAGTCGGCCTGGTTGGCGCGAGGCTCCTGGCTGAAGCTCGAACTCTGCCCATGGAAACCCTCGTAGTGTCCCTGGAATCGTCTCGTACTTTGCCCGGGGCGGAGATCGGCGGCGGCCCGGTCATCCGCGTCGGCGATGCCGGCAGCACCTTCAACTCCGATGCCGAATCCGCCCTCATCCGCGCGCGCGAGGTACTGTCCGCAGACGATCCCGGCTTTCGCTGCCAGCGCCAACTGATGAGCGGCGGCGTCTGCGAGGCCAGCGCGTTCAACGCTTGGGGCTACAAATCCACCGGCGTCGCATTTCCACTGGGCAATTACCATAACGGCGCGGATGACGGTTCCATCGCCGCCGAATACATCCACCGCGACGACTACCTCAACGGCGCTGCCCTCATCACCGAAGCCGCCCGCCAGGTCTCAATGCGTTGGGACACTGCATTCAGCCGCCGCATCCGCCAGGTCCCCGACTCCATGCGCGCCCGGCTGGGCGGTTAGTTTTCCCTTTGCTACAATGCAACCGCGATTTCTACAATTCACAGGAGGCCAGCAATATGCCAGTTCACCATCAGGCCCAAGGGGCGGGCGACGTAACCGTCCACAAAATCGAAAATATGGGCAGCCTGGGCAACAACGGTTACATCGTAATCTGCCCTGAGACCAATCAGGCCGTCTGCATCGACACGCCCGACGAGCCGGAAAAGATGCTCAGCGAGGTGCGCGAGAGCGGCGTCAACGTACAAGCCATCCTGGTCACCCACGGCCATGGCGATCACCTGGCCGGCTACACTGAAATCACCGGGACCATCGGCGCGCCCGCCGCCATCGGCTCCGAGGACGCGCACCTCCCGCCCAGCCCGCCCCAGCGTCAGCTCAACGACGGCGACACCGTACAGTTCGGCAACCGCACCATCCGGTGCATCCACACGCCGGGCCATACCGACGGATCCATCTGCTACCAGGTAGGCGGATTCCTCTTCTCCGGCGATACCCTGTTCCCCGGTGGCCCGGGACGCTCCCGCAGCCCCGAGGCGTTGCAGCAGGAACTCAGCAGCATCAGCGAGAAACTCCTGACCCTGCCGGCCGATACCTACGTCTATCCCGGCCACGGTCCTGACAACACTACCATCGGCGAGGCCAAGCGCCGTTACGATGTCTTTATGTCCAAGTCCCACCCCGCCGACCTGCAGGGCGACGTGGACTGGCTGAATACCTAGATGTACCGCCGAACAGTTCTCAACAATGGCCTGCGGGTGCTGACGGCAGAAATGCCGCACACCCGCAGCGTCTCTATGTTCATCTCGGTCGGCGCCGGCTCCCGTTACGAGTCCGCCGACAAGGCCGGTATTTCCCACTTCCTGGAGCATCTCCCGTTCAAGGGCACGCGCAGTTGGCCTACGGCCCTTGCCATATCCGAGGCTGTAGAAGGAGTGGGCGGCATGATGAACGCCGCCACCGACCGGGAGATGACCTCCTTCTGGTGCAAGGTCGCCAGCGTCCACGCCGACCAAGCCATCCCCGTCCTGCTTGACCTCATTCTCCACCCGCTTTTGGATCCCACGGAGATGGAAAAGGAACGGGAAGTCATCCTCGACGAGTTGCGGATGACCAACGACTACCCGGCCCAGGTGTGCGACCTCCTCATCGATCGCGCGATGTGGCCCGATCAGGCTATGGGTCGCGACGTGGGCGGCACTATGGAAACCGTTGCTACCATCCGCCTCGACGATGTTCGAAACTACATGGAGCGGCAGTACCGCCCCAACAATACCGTTATCAGCATCGCCGGCGCCGTCACGCACGACGAAGCCATAGCGATGGTTGAAGACGCTACCCGCCATTGGCAACCTGGGACAGTCATGGGGTGGGAGCCGATCGCGCCACCTCCATCGGATGCTCCAAGCGTCCTGCTGGATTGCCGCGAGACCGAAGAAACCTGCATCTGTCTGGCATTGCCCGGTTTCGCCCTCGGCGACCGGGATCGCTACGCCGCCACCGTACTCAACGGCGTACTCGGCGACGGTATGAGCAGCCGCCTCTTCCAGAGCCTGCGCGAAGACCGTGGCCTTACCTATGACTGCCACAGCTCTATCAGCAGTTACCGCGACTGCGGCGCTCTGGTCGTCTCCTGCGGTACGGAACCGGCGCGAGCCGTCGAAGCCATTGCAGCCACTCGAAAGGAAATTACCACGCTGCTGCAACCGGCTCCCGATACGGAAATACACAAGGCCCGGGAGTACATCAAAGGCCGGCTGTTGATGCGCATGGAAGACTCCCGCTCTGTGGCCTCCTGGCTCGCGTCCCAGGAACTCTTGATGGACGAAATAACCACGCCCGACGAGACCGCTGCCAGAATCGACCAGGTAACGCCGGCCGATGTAGTACGCACCGCCGAACGCCTCCTGGTCGGTAGCGCCTTTCGCCTCGCAATCGTGGGCCGCCACGACAATCCCGCCGAGTTTGAGGCGGCGCTGAACTCGATGTAGGGGCGGGTTGAAAATCCGCCCCCGCGTTTAGACGTGCGACATTACAGCAAAACAGGGAGGCAACCTCATGCCCGCAACCCGCTACAACAAAGTCATCCAGCTTCTTGAAGAGGGCAAACCGGTCTTTGGCACCGGCCTGATCTGGAACGGCAACTTCGACGAGATGATGTATTTCGCCGATTCCGACTACGATATGGTCATGATCGAGATGGAGCACGAGGGTCTGTCATTCAACAACCTCCGCGCCTCCCTCCAGTTCCTGCTCAACCGCAAGCGCATTGCCGACGCCGATAGCCTACAGGCCGATCCGACACCCATCGTCCGCATCCCGCCCAACACCCGTGAAACGAACCAGTGGATGATCAAGCAGACCCTGGACACCGGGGTGTACGGTTTGATCCTGCCGCACCTCGATACCGTCGAGGGCGCAATGGCCGCGGTGCAAGCGGCCCGCTACCCGCAGGTTCCGGGCGTCGCCGACTTTGAACCCCATGGTGAGCGCGGTTGGTGGCAGCGCATCGCGCCCCGCTACTGGGGCCTGTCGGCCTCAGAGTACTACGACGCCGCTGACGTCTGGCCCCTTGACCCGGACGGTAACCTCCTGCTGATGGGCATCGTGGAGGAACCCACCGGCGTACAGAACCTGCCCGACATCCTGCGCCAGGTCAAGGGCATCGGAGCCGTCTGGGCTGGCCCCGGCGATATGTCCGTTGCCATGGGACACCGGGGTAACGCTGGACATCCCGAAGTTCAGGAAATGCTCCTTCGCATCCTGGGAATCTGCAAGGACGCTGGAGTGCCCTGCGCCACCGGCTGCACCGCCGCTGAAGTGCCCATGCGCCTGGAGCAGGGTTTCAGCATCATCATCACCGCACCCACCCGCGCTGCCGACGGACTCTCCGAGGGTCGCCGTCTCGCCGGGCGCTAATCTTTAGGGGTTCACACCTGACACTTACTGCAGGTCAAAAATATACTGCCGCACGGCGAAGGAAAAGCCCGGCAGAACATCCTCGCCTTCCAGCGTTTCCGGGTTTTCCAACACTTCCGGCTCCGGCTGGCCGCTGCGGTAAATAAAGACGCGACGGTTGCGTGGGTCTATCAACCAGCCCAGACGCGCGCCGCCATCCATCCAGATTTGCATCTTGCGTTGTAACGGACGCAGGTTATCCCGACGGGAGCGAATCTCCACCACGAAATCAGGCGCGTCCACAATGACCGTTTCCCGTTCCTCCTCGGTGGCGGCATCGTATCGTTCCTGCGTAATCCAAGCCGCGTCAGGCCCTCGGATCGCCCCGGTAACCAGGCGGAACCGGCTGGTTTGAGACGCGCTGATTCCCCCGTTGGCCCGCCGCCAGATGTTCAACTCGGTCGCCATTTCCGTTTCGTGCCGATTGCCTCTGAACCCGACCATAGGCAGAATCACCAACTCCCCGGCCTCGTTGACTTCCATTTCATAGTCGTCGTTTGCTTCGCAGAAGTCGATGAACCGCGTCGGGAAGTCGTAGGCCCGAAAATTGACTCCTAAAGCGTCCAGGCGCAGCCTGATAGCGCCGGGCGGTTCCGCACTATCGTCGCCTGTGGTCGGCGTTCGGGTAGGCGACGGCGGGATCTTCGGGGCGGTAGTCATGCGGTGAACACTGCGCTATCTGCCGTCTGCCGGCGCGTTCGGTCCTGCCAGGTAGTCGAACAGCGGCGAATCTGAAGACAGGATAATTGTGTCTTGCGCCTGGATGATGCGTTGGTAAGTTTCCAAACTCCGAAGGAAGCTGAACAATTCCGGGTCCCGGTTCAGCGCATCCGCCAGGATGCTGATGGCCTCGGCTTCGCCTTCACCCCTTATCCGGTTCGATTGCTGCTGCGCCTGTGCCAAGATCACGTCCCGTTCGCGGTCGGTTTGCGCCCTGATGATCCGGTCCTGCTCTTCACCTTGTGCACGGAACCGAGCGGCGATTCGGTTACGCTCAGCCCGCATCCTGGTGTAAATCGACGCCGTCACCGCCTCTGGGAAGTCGGCACGTTTGATCCGCACGTCGATCATCTCTATACCGAAGTCCTCGCGTTGGGTTGTCTCCGGATTGTCGCTCGTGATGCGCTGCACTTCTAGCAGCACTTCGTCCAGAATTTGCGTGCGGGTCTCCTGACCTTCGACTAGCGGCAACCCTTCATCATCAACTACAAGGGCTCCCGACTCGTCCAACTGGGGCTTTGCGCCGATAATGTCCGTTCGGTCACGCAACGCCACCCGGTCGCGTAGCGTTGAAGTGACGATGTCGCCCAAGCGGCTCCTTGCGTTGCTTTCGGTCTGTAGCGTTTTACGGAATTGCACCGGATCGATGATTCTGTACCGTGCATAAATGTCGATTACCAGGTTTTCCTTGTCCTGGTCAGGCATCGACACCGGTGGCGCGTCGATACGCAGAACTCGCTTGTCGAGACGAACCACCGTGTCCACGAATGGGACCTTTACGTCCAGGCCGGGGGAAAGTTTCGTTTTCACCACCTCACCGAAACGGAGGATGATGACCTGCTCTGTAACGTCAACCACGTACAGCGCTTGGCGCAGCAGCACCAGCCCTACGATGATGACGATGGCAATAATGATGAGGTTTCGCATTGGAGGATTCTCCGGACGTGTGGGACAGTCAACTCTGTGTCGTCAAGTTATTCGCGTGGCATACCCTACGGGTTGGGGCCTATTGGGGCGGGTATCACGTTGCCATCCTGTCCCAGGATGATCACCGGATCCGTATCGGAATCCACTATGATCTTGGTCACGCCGGGCAGCACCTGCTCCAGCGCTTCCAGGTAAAGCCTCTGTCGGGAAACTTCCGGTGAACTCTGGTATTCGTTCAATACCGCTTCGAACCGTTGCGCTTCACCGCTGGCCGTCTCGATGCGAGCCTGCCGGAACGCTTCAGCGCCCTCGATAATCCGTTGCGCGTCACCATTGGCCCGCGGTATTACATCCTCTGCGTAGGCCCGCGCCTGGTTGATTCGCGTTTCCCGCTCTTGCCGTCCGCGCAGCACGTCGTCAAAGGCGTCTCGCACTTCTTCCGGTGCCTTCACGTCCTGCAACTGTACCGATATAACTTCGATTCCCGCTCGGTAGCTGTCCATGATGGCTTGCAGCCGTTCTCGGGTATCGGTTTCCACCTGTTCACGACCCCTCACCAGAACGTCGTCAATGGAACGTTGTCCCACTACCAAACGTAGCGCCGCTTCCGCTCCGTCCTTCAACGTCCGCCCGTCCGGTTGCCCTTCGGGTATCAGACGTGCCCCCTCGCCAGGGTCGTCAACATTGAACAGGAAGTCGTTCAAGTTGCTGATGCGATACTGCACCACCATCTGTACGTCAACAATGTTCAGGTCGCCCGAAATCATCAACGCTTCTTCCAGGAACGGCGCGTTGACTCCCCCTTCGTTGGACCGGAACCCCAGCTCCATGCGCCGAGTCTCCGTTACCAGCACTACGTCCCGATTGCCCACCGGGGATGGCCACCACCACTGGAGTCCTTCCTCTGCTACGGGATCGCCCTGAACCGCTCCAAAAAGCCGGAGCGCAGCGTTTTCGCCGGGGCTGATTGTGTACACTCCTGTGGCCGCCCATATGACGATCAGCAGCGCGATCACCGCCAGGATAATGATCACCAAATTTCCGCCGCCTAGCCGGCCACCGCCGCCTCCGAAGATGCCGCGTATGCGACCGAATAGCTGGTCAACGTCAAATTCGGGCTGCCGAGGTGGCTGTTGCTGCCCGCCGCCGGGTGAAAACATGGATGCAGATCCTTTTATGATTGGGGGCGTGGGTTGATTTAGGTATCGTCCTTGCTTCGGTTACGGATCATGTCACAGCTTGCGTGTGCGATGCGTCGCTCAACCGTAGCCGAGACAGTATAACACCATCGTCACGTCGATGGTTTATAATCACCGCGCTGCCATTCTCGGCATATTGCCACTTCCCGACATCTCGATTGCGTCAGTGTTTGACTGGTGAACACCATGACTACGCCCTTACAACTCTCATCCAATCCCTCCGACTCCCCACCCCATCCCCAGGGCATCACCGTCAAGACTGGCGAAGAAATGGCCCGCGTGCAGGTGACTTGCCCACACCAGAGTGGCCTCATCTACGCCGTACCCGGCGACCGAAGTTGGGTATGCAGCGATGAACTCCGTCCCGCCCATGCCATTGCCGGTTTCTTCCGCGAGCTTATCGCCCTCAAAGACCCGCGGGTTGAATCGCTGCTGCAGCAATGGGGCCTCTACTACCGCAGCCTTCCCCTCGACTCCGAGACCGAAGGCGATGGGATCAGCGCCAGCCCCGCTTAGAGGCGCATTGCCATTCGCCCCTACGTAAGTTACCTAACGGCCTCAACTGGTAAACGTTGTAGGGGCGGGTTTCAAACCCGCCCCTACGATACAGCGTTCGAGTTGCGTGGTGATCAATCGTCCGCAATGGGACCGCTGGCGCTCGTGCTCGCAAACGACGGCGCCGGGTTCGGCAACGGATCACTCTGGTTCACCGGTGGCGCCGGTGGCGCGTAGGGCGACTGCGGTGCCGGGGTAGGTTCCACCGGTTCCAGCTCCGTCCCCGGCAGGTCATCGTTGAATAGCCCCACCAGCGCATCGCCCGAAATGGCTTCGTGCTCAATCAGGTATTCGGCCACCTGCACCAACTTGGGCTTGTAGTCAATCAACACCTCTTGGGCCTGGCGATACGCGCTGTGTATCAGGTGCCGCACTTCCACGTCGATTTCTTCGGCGATCTTGTCGCCGTAGTCGCGTTCCTCGTTCAACTCCCGCCCCAGGAACACCAGCTCCTCGCGCTTGCCAAAGGTCCTGGGCCCCAGGCTTGCTGACATCCCGTACCTTTTCACCATCCCCAACGCCGTTTTGGTCGCCCGCTCAATGTCATTGCTGGCGCCCGTTGTAACCTCGTCGAAAATCAACTCCTCGGCGACACGCCCACCCATCATTACTGCCAGCATGTCCTGGAACTGGTTCTTGGTCCAGAGATATCGATCTTCCTCGGGCAGCAACGTCGTGTGTCCACCCATGTTGCCCCGCGACACGATGCTGATCTTATGCACGCGGTCGGCGTGTGGCAGGTGCCATGCTACTAGCGCGTGGCCCGCTTCGTGGTACGCGGTCATTTCCTTCTCACGCTGGTTGATGACCCTGCTCTTGCGTTCCGGTCCTGCTATTACGCGCTCAATTGCTTCCTCAAAGTCCTGCATGAAAATGTTTGACTGGTTTTTGCGGGCTGCCAACAGCGCTGCTTCGTTCACCAGGTTGGACAGGTCTGCTCCGCTGAATCCTGGCGTCTCCCGCGCCACCACGTCAATCTTGATTTCCGAAGACAGGGGCTTGCCGGCCACGTGGACTTTCAAGATCGCCTCACGCCCCAACACGTCCGGCAGATCCAGGGTGACCCGTCGGTCGAATCGGCCCGGGCGTAGCAGCGCCGGGTCAAGGATGTCCGGTCGGTTCGTGGCGGCAATAACGATGATGTTGGTGTTCGTCTCGAACCCGTCCATTTCCACCAGGATCTGGTTCAGCGTCTGCTCGCGTTCGTCGTGTCCTCCGCCGAGGCCGGCGCCTCTATGACGGCCCACGGCGTCAATTTCATCTACAAACATGATGCACGGCGCGTTGCGCTTCGCCTGCTCGAACAGGTCTCGCACTCGCGCGGCGCCTACGCCCACGAACATTTCCACGAACTCGCTTCCCGAAATGTGGAAGAACGGGACCCCCGCCTCCCCGGCGACTGCCCGCGCCAGCAAAGTTTTACCCGTGCCCGGCGGCCCTACCAGCAGAACGCCCTTGGGGATCCTGGCGCCCAACTGAAGGAAGCGCTCCGGATACTTCAGGAAATCGACGACTTCCTCCAGTTCCGCCTTCGCTTCATCAACTCCGGCCACGTCGTTGAACGTAACCGACGGCCGGTTGAACGGCATCATGCGGGCTCGGCTCCTCCCGAAGCTCATGGTCTGGTTGTTAGACCCCTGCGCTTGGCGCATCATCAGCAGGATTAACCCGCCGAAGAAAATCAACGGCAGGAAGTTAAGCAGTATCCCGAATACGCTCCCAAATCCGCTGGAGCCCTTGTATTCCACGTCCGGCGCCATTGGTCCGTCCAGCGCGCCGTGATCCGCCAGTAGCTGGATCAGATCGGTGTTTTTACCGATCCGGCTGGTGTACTTCACCATCTCACCGCTGTTGCCGGAGTGCGGTATGACGGTCAATTTCTCCCCGTCCACGATGATCTGCTTGATCTGTCCGCCGCGGGATTGATCCAGCACCTGTTTCAGCGACATCGGCTCGCTGCTCCCAAAACTGGGAATCAGCGTATAGAAGATTACAATGACGCCGATGATGATCAGGAGGTAGATCAGGCTGTTGCGAACCCAGCGATTGTTGGTCATAAAGTACCTGCGCAGTGGGTATTTCGGCCATTCGTTTTCACGAACAATGGCCGCATTTTAGATTACTATATTAGCGGCGCACCTGCCAAATTGCAAAACCCCTTGCGAAGCGAACTTCGCATTGCGAATTCCGCAATTTCGCCGGCCCATCCATATCAGGAGGACTCACCTTGACATACGAAAAATTGCCTCGCGTGTATCTATTCGGCACCGGAGGCACCATCTCCTTTGTCGGTGAAAGCCGCACCGACTTCGCTAACTACAGCTACCGGGGACGCCAACTCACCATCCAGGAGATGCTCGCCCGTGTCCCGGAAGCCGAGTCTCTCGTCGAAGTCCTGCCCGAGCAGGTCATCAATGTCGGCAGCACTGAGGTTTACCCAGAGCACTGGATCACGTTGGCCAACCGAATCAACGAGGCTTTCGCCTCCGACCCGTCCGCAGCCGGCGTAGCCGTAACTCACGGTACTGCGACCTTGGAAGAAACGGCCTACTTCCTGAACCTGACCGTTCGAGACCCAAGGCCCGTCGTTGTAACCGGCGCCATGCGTCCGCCGTCTGCCATGGGCACGGACGCCGATAACAACCTGCTGGACGCCATTCGCATCGCGGCCTCTGCCAACTCGGTGGGACGTGGCGCTCTGGTCGTGCTCAACAACGAAATTCAGTCCGCTCGCGACGTCACCAAAACCGACTCCTACCGCGTGGAAACCTTCCAGTCTGGCCACATGGGTTTCCTGGGTTATGCCGACTCCGACGGCGCCGTGATCTACTACCGCAAGCCCGAGCGCAAGCACACTGCGGATTCGGAGTTTGATCTCTCCAACGTCCAGGAATTGCCCCAGATTGACATCGCCTACGCCTACGCCGGTGTCAATGGGACCGTCGTTGACGCTCTCGTGGAAGCCGGCGTAAAGGGCATTGTCGCCGCCGGCTTGGGCAGCGGGGGTTCACCATCTCCCTTCATGTCAGCCCTGCGCCGCGCCATCGCCGCGAGTGTGCCCGTGGTGATCTCCACCCACGTGGGCACCGGCCGAGTGCTGCAAACCCGCCGCTTCACCGAGGACGGCTACATAGTAGCCGACAACCTGCATCCCAAAAAAGCGCGCATCCTGTTGATGCTCGGATTAACGGTGACTTCCGACCCGGCCGAACTTCAGCGCATAATGCTCGAATACTGACATCTCCACGTTCACGCGGCTTCCCTTATCCTGATCCCGTCATCCCGCTCATGGTGAGCCTGTCGAACCATGAGCCCGCCGCTCCATGAGCTTCCGGGACGGAAATCATACCGTCTATGGTATCCTTTACGCGCCCTCATACTGGAGATTGACAACCTCCGGGTGGTGCTCAATTCCTCTGATTGATTCGAGGTGATGCCCCGATGGTTTCCCATGTTGAGCGGATGGTTTCCGTCCGCAACGGTATGTTCAACGTCCAGGTTGCCGAAGGCGGTTCTGGCGACCCGCTGGTCTATCTGCACGGCGCCGGCGGATACGCCGGTTGGCCCGATTTCCTGGATAGACTCGCCCAGGATTACCACGTTTACGCCCCCGCGCATCCGGGAGTCGCTAATTCCACCGGGCTGAACAACCTCGACGATCTCTGGGACCTCGTGCAATTCTTCGAGGAATTTCTCGACGCTTTAGGCATCGAAAAATGCCACTTGGTAGGCCATTCTTACGGCGGATTCTGCGCCGCCGAGTTGGCCGCCCACCGCCCCGACCGCATCGGGCGTCTGGTGCTCGTCAATTCCCTCGGCCTTTGGCTCGAAGACAAACCCGTCGCCGACTTCTTCATCCTCACTCCCGACGAACGCCGCCAAATGCTCTGGCACGACCCGGAAAGCGAACTGGCCCATGCCTACGTCGCTCAACCCACCGAGCCGGAGGCCAGGCTGGAATATACCCTGGACCGGATCCAGACCCTGCAATCCGTCGCCAAGTTCACCTGGCCCATCCCCGAGCGCGGCCTCACCAAGCGCGCCCACCGCATCACCATGCCAACGCTGGTGGTGTGGGGCGATTCCGACCAAGTGATCCCGCCGGAATACGGCGCGGCCTTCCGCGACCTGCTGCCCAACGCCACCCTGACCGTAATCCCGGAGTGCGGCCACATCCCCCAACTCGAATGCCCCGACGCCTTCTTCGATAGCGTCCTCGGCTTCCTCCACGACTAGCTCGAGTCGTCATTCCCGCGCCACCCCCGTCATTCCCGCGAAAGTGGGAATCCAGTAAAACCTTAGGAGACCCAAAATGCCCGTAGATTCTGCCTTGCAGGATGCCATCAACCGGCACATCAACGCCGAACTGTACTCTTCCTACCTCTACCTCTCCATGTCCACCTACTGCGACTCCATCGACCTGCCCGGCTTCGCCCACTGGATGCGCATCCAGAGCCAAGAAGAGTACACCCACGCCATGAAGTTCGTGGACTATCTACAGGACCGCGACAGCCGCGTAACGCTGCTCCCCATCGAACAGCCGCCCATCGAATACGACTCCGTCGAGGACGTGATGCGGCAGACCCTCGCCCACGAGCAGCACGTGTCCGTCCTCATCAATGACCTCTACGGCGTGGCTGTCAAGGCCAGCGACTATGCCTCCCAGATCATGCTCCAATGGTTCATCACCGAACAGGTGGAAGAGGAGAAAACCGCCCGGGATGTCATCGCCGCGCTGGAGATGGTAAAGGGCCGCAGCGACGCCCTCTTGCTGCTTGACCGCGAAATGGGCGCCCGTCCTGCCGCCTCCCCCATCGCCACCGAAGTCACCGCCTGAGGAGACCTGCCGTGACGCTTAACGAATTCATCATCGACGCACTGGACAAGGAAGACGGCTTCCTCTTGGATGCCCTGGACGGCCTAACCCCCGCCGAATTGGCCTGGCAGCCTGCCCCGGACGCCAACTCCATCGGCTGGATCCTCTGGCACATGGTCCGAGTGGAAGACATGTGGATCCAGTTCTTCGCCCAGTTCCAGACCGAGCTGTGGGAAACCGAAGGATGGCACGAGAAGTTCGGCCTGCCCTCCCGCGACAACGGTTTCGGCCACACTGCCGAACAGGTCAACAACTTCCCTGCCATCGACCTTGCCCAGTTCCTCCACTACCGCGCCGCCGTCCGTGCCAGCACTCTGGCTTACCTTCAAACCCTCACCCCCGAGGACATGGAAACCGTCCCCCGCGAACGTCGCCCCGAAATGTCCCTCGGCGCAATGTTCCGCCAGATCATCGGCGAGATGTACCAGCACGTCGGCCACATCGCCTACCTGCGCGGCCTCCAGGGCAAGTGACTCTGCCTTTCCCGGTAGCCCAGAACCGCAACCTCGCGCTATTCGCGGTGGCATTGGCCGCCTTCATTGCGGCCTTCGCTTGCACCGGCTCGTCAACGGATCACGTGGACGAAAAGCCGGCATTGGCCGTTGCTCCAACCGCGGAGAGCGTCAGCGATACCCTGGAAATAACCGTTGGCCCCGCCCGCCAGGAATGCTACGGACCCTACCGCCGCATGTGCCTGGTGGTTGACGGTCAGTTTTTCTACGATGAAATCGACGGATTCACCCACGAGCCCGGCTACGAATATCGCCTCCGCATCGAGCGCTACGACGCCTTCCCCGGCCAAGCTGAACCGCCGCAGGATGCCGGCCGATACGGTCACCGGCTCATCGAGGAAATATCCAAAACCCGAGTATCCGGCGAAATAATCGACGCGACGGTCGCGCCCGCCCGTGTCGCCTGCCCCTATTCGGACGAGCTATGCCTGCTCATCAACGCCCAGCCTGAGCGCGGCGCCATATCCCGGTTCGATTTTCGCGGCGGCTACGACTACCTCATCCGCTACGAACGGTTCCCGGACGGCTCCCGTCGGTTGGTCGAAGTTCTCTCCGAAACTCCCGCCGAGGGTGTCACCGAAGAAATCTCCGTCGGCCCCTGGCGAGTGCAGTGCCGCGATAACGCCCCGATCACCGCCGCCTGCATCGTCGTCAACGGCCAACCCTACTACGGCAACATTGAAGACTTCGCCCGGGCGCATGGCTACGAATACACCCTCCGCGTTGAGAAGTACGACCTGATGCCCGGCGTTTCCGTCACGCCGCCAGAGACCTCAAAATACGGATACCGCCTGCTGGAAATCCTTTCCGAAGCACCGGCGTCAGCGCCCCCGCCCGCCAATTGACGCCAACCTATCCTCGTCGCAGGCGCCGCAGCCCTTCTTCCAGCGCCACCCAGGGCAGTAGCGCGCACTTGATCCGCACCGGATATTGCCGCACCACCTCTAACGCGCTCAACTCCCCCAGTTCCTCCAGCGCCACCGGAGGCAGCGGTTTCCCTTGCATCAGGTCCCGGAACAACTGCGACAGGTCGCTCGCCTCATCCACCGTCCGCCCGTGAACGCCGTCGGCCAGCAGCGACGCCGAAGCCTGTATGATGCTGCAACCTTCCGCAACCGCGCTCACCCCCGCAATCACCGCGTCCTTGCTCGCCGCCTGCGCCAGTTGCAATTGCAGATTCGCCCGGTCCCCGCAAAAGGGGTTGAATTCCTCCGCCTCCGCGTCCGGGCGCTCCAGCCGCCGCCGGTGCCGGGGACTCCGGTAGTGCTCCATGATAACGTCGCCGTACAAGGCGTCCGGGTTGTCAGGGAGCGAGGACATGGTTTGCCGGGCCTGGATTCCGCCGAAAGCCGGAACGGCGAATTAATGGCAGTGGCTCACTCGGTGGTAGCGACGTTCTCGCCATCCATCGCCGCTTTCAGCGTATGCCACGCCAATATAGCGCACTTGATGCGTGTCGGATACGCAATCACGCCGGCCAGCATCTCAAGGTCGCCCAGCAGGTCGATGTCCAGCTCGGCGTCCGGCTCCGTCAGCATCTTGTGAAACTCGTCAAACATCGCCATCGTTTCGTCCGACGTCGCCCCCTTCACCGCCTGGGTCAGCAGCGACGCCGACGCCCTGCTGATCGCGCAGCCGTGCCCCTGGAACCCCACGTCGTTTACCTTGTCGTCGCCTACTTTCAGTTGCAGCGAAATCTGGTCTCCGCACAGCGGGTTGAACCCGTCGGCCTGGTGCGTAGGGTCGTCCAGCGTCTTGAAGTTCCGCGGCCTCCGGTTGTGCTCCAGCAAAATTTCCTGGTAAAGGTCGCTCAGGTCCGAAGCCATCAGCCGAACACCTCAATTACGCGGTCAATCGCCTTGACCAGCGCGTCAATATCATCGGTCGTATTATAAAACGCTAGCGATGCCCGCACCGTGGCGGGAATCCCGTACCGCGCCATCACCGGCTGCGCGCAGTGGTGCCCGGTCCGCACCGCGATGCCCTCGGCGTCCAGAATGGTCCCGATGTCGTGCGGATGCGCCGCCTCCATGTAGAACGACAGCACGCCGCCCTTCTCCTCGGCCGTGCCAATCAGCCGCACTCCCTCGATTCCGTCCAGCTTTTCCGTCCCGTAGCGCAATAGCGCCTGCTCGTACGCGGCGATCCGCCCCATCCCGATGGACTCCAGGTACTCAACCGCCGCTCCCAGGCCGATAGCTCCGGCGATGTCCGGCGTCCCCGCCTCGAACTTGTGCGGCAGCGTGTTATAGATCGTCTCTTCAAACGTCACCGACCGGATCATCTCGCCGCCCGACTGGTACGGCGGCATGTCGTCCAGCAGTTCCGCCCTGCCCCACAACGCTCCGATGCCCGTGGGCCCGTACATCTTGTGCCCCGAAAACGTCAGGAAATCGGCGCCCAACGCCTGCACGTCAACGGGCATGTGCGGAATGGATTGCGCCGCGTCCACCATTACCGGAATCCCGCGCGCGTGCGCCAGCTCTACCATCTCCGGTATCGGGTTCACCGTGCCCAGCGCATTGGATTGATGCACCACCGACACCATACGCGTTCGCTCGTTGAGCATGGCTTCGTACTCGTCCATCAACAGCTCGCCGTCGTCGTTGAACGGAACTACCCGCAGGCGGATGCCGATTTCCTTCCCCAAGATCTGCCACGGCACGATGTTGGAGTGATGCTCCATGCCGGTGATGATCACCTCGTCGCCGGCTTTGAAGTACTTGCGCCCATAGCTGCTGGCCACCAAGTTCAGCCCTTCGGTGGTGCCGCGCACGTAGATGACCTCGTTTGCGTCCGGCGCGTTTATGAATCGCCGCACCGCTTCCCGTCCCGCCTCGTAGTCATCCGTGGCGCGCTGGCTCAGCGTATGCACCCCCCGGTGTACGTTGGCGTTGTTATGCAGGTAGTAGTTGCTGATGGCATCAATCACGGCCTGGGGCTTCTGGGTAGTGGCCGCGTTGTCCAGATATACCAGCGGCTTGCCGTTCACCTCCTGGTGCAGGATCGGAAAATCCTGCCGGATGCGGTGCGGGTCGATGACATCCAGCCCGTGGGCCTGACCCGAGCCGTCGCGGCCCGGTGCGCCCGGCGTATTGATCGCGGTGGTCACTGGCGGCCTCCAAAGGACAGCGAAAGATCTGCGTCGGGAATCGCGCTCTGGAACTGCTCGTCCAGGTATTCCCGCAGCGGCTCCAACGCCACCGTGTCGATAATCTCGCTGGCAAAGGCGTGAATCAGGATGCGGCTGGCTGTGGACAGGTCCAGCCCTCGACTCCGCATGTAGAAAACGGTATCGGCGTCAATATGGCCGGCGGTGGCCCCGTGCCCGCACTTCACGTCGTCTGCGTAGATGAGCAGGCTTGGCTTGCTGTCCACCTCGGCGTACTCTGACAGCAGCAGGTTCTTGTCGGTCTGCTGGGCGTCGGTTTTCTGCGCATCCTTGCGGACGGTTACGTTGCCGCCGAACACGGCCCGCGAATGCCCGTCAAGTATGCCTTTGTAGAACATCCGGCTGGTGCCGTAGGGCTCGGCGTGGTCAATGTTGATGTAGTTGTCGATGTGCTGGTCGCCCTTGGTCAGGTACAGCCCGTTCAGGGTACACTCGGCGCCGGTTCCGGCCAGTTTCACCCCGAAGTCGTTGCGCCCCAGCGCCGCGCCCCGGGCGATGGACACCGACGAAAATGCCGAGTCCTTCTGCTGCAAAACCCGGCTGACCCCCACGTGGTAGGCGTCCATGCCTTCCGTCAGTAGGCGGTAGTGCTCCACGCTGGCGCCCTCTCCGACGTTCACCTCGGTTACGGCGTTGGTCAAGTAGCGGACGTCGTCGGGGCCGACAAAGGTTTCAATAACCGTAGCGCGGGAGTTCGCCGCCGCGTCAATCAGCGTGCGGGGGTAAGTGACCCTGGGCTGATCGCGTCCGGTGGTCAGGTACACAACGTTCACTACGCCGGCATCGGCCCCGGCCGGTATTGAAATAACCACACCGTCCCGCATGAAGGCAGTGTTCAGGGCGGTAAAGCCGTCGTCCTCCGGCGCGGCCAGGCTGCTCAGCAGAGCCTCCCCGGCGTCCAGGGCGTCGGACAGCGGTGCGATAGTTAGCCCGCCCGATTGGGTAGCGGCTACGCCACCCGACAGGGCCGGCGCAAACACGCCGTCCACCATCACCAGCGTGCGCCAGCCGTCCCGCCAGGGAGCGGCGGCCCGCACGTCGGCCAGCGTCAAGCCAACGTCTTCGGCGCGCAACTCATGCCCGAAAGCAAAGGCTTCCCGCGCGATGGGAGCGGCATTGGTGTACTTCCAGGGTTCGTTCCCCCGGCGCGCCGTAGGCAGCCCCAGCTTCTCAAAAGCGTCCCAACCCCGCGTCCGCAGTCGGCGCAGGGAGAGTGGCCCAACTTCAGCCTGGGCAGCGTAGGCAGCAGCGTAATGCGGGTAGATGTCAATAGTCTGTGTCATAGTCCAGTGAAATTGAAGCGAATTTCAAGGAGCACATATCGCGCAGTCGCGAACGTCCATTCGCTGAGTGTTTTTAGCTGCGTAGCGAGCCTCTTGAACATTATCAAAGGGACCGTGCCATTCGCCGTTACGGGTTTTCCCGGTTCCGTGGATTCCGGCGCCGCGATTGCAAAATGAGCAAGACGCTAGATGCACCATCGCTTCATCGTTGGGGAAGTTTTCGTAGACCCAGTAGGTCATTGCTTAACTGGTGGCCCCGGCCTCTTCTCGCACCCAGTCGTAACCCTGCGCTTCCAGCTGCTCCGCCAATTCCGGCCCACCGCTGCGGACGATACGGCCGTCCACCAGCACGTGTACCTGGTCCGGCGTGATGTAGTTCAGGATGCGCTGGTAGTGCGTTACCACAACGGCCGCGTTGTCCGGCCGGCGCAGGCGGTTCACCCCATCGGCGACGATGCGCAGCGCGTCGATATCCAACCCGGAGTCGGTCTCGTCCAACAGGGAAAGCGTCGGCTCCAAGAGCGCCATCTGCAAAACTTCGTTCCGTTTCTTCTCCCCGCCGGAGAATCCTTCATTCACCGAGCGTCGCACCAGCTCGGGATCAATCTCAACTTCGGCCACTTTGCTGCGGAGAAAACGGTCGAACTCCCGGGCGCCCATTTCCTCCTCGCCCAAGTGGATGCGCTTGGAGTCCACCGCAGCTTTGAGGAACTGCCACGCGCGTACGCCGGGCAATTCCACCGGGTACTGAAACGCCAGGAACACCCCTTCTCGCGCCCGGTCTTCCGGCTCCATATCCAGCAGGTCCATCCCTCGGTACACGGCCTTCCCGTCGGTCACCGTGTACTCCGGCCTGCCGGCCAGCGTGTTGGCCAGCGTACTCTTCCCGGAGCCGTTCGGCCCCATGATGGCGTGGACTTCACCGGCACGTACCGTCAGATCCACGCCTCGCAGGATTTCCTGTTCGTCAATGGACACGTGGAGGTCGCGCACTTCCAGGATCGGAGCGTTGTCGTCGTGAGCGCTGGTCATCGCAGTGTATTGCATCCTTGTCGTCTCCCTCTCCCCTAAAGGGAGAAGGTTGGGTTGAGGGTGATTCGCTTAGCCAACCGTTCCTTCCAGACTCACCTTCAATAGCTGCGACGCTTCCATCGCAAATTCAAACGGCAGCTCCTGGAAAATGCCCCGGCAGAAGCCGTTAATTATCATGAAGTGAGCGTCCTCAACGCCGATGCCCCGCTGTTGCAGGTAAAACAGCTGGTCATCGGATACCTTGGACGTGGTGGCTTCGTGCTCTAACTGCGCCGTCGGGTTCTTCACCTCGATATACGGTACGGTGTGCGCGCCGCACTGGTCGCCTACCAGCAGGGAATCGCATTGCGTGAAGTTCTTGGCCCCGTTTGCCGACGGGTTAATCTTCACCAGCCCCCGGTAGGTCTGCTGACCCTGCCCCGCCGAGATTCCTTTCGCCACGATGGTGCTGCGGGTGTTCTTGCCCACGTGGATCATCTTGGTCCCGGTATCCGCCTGCTGCCAGTTGTTCACCAGCGCCACCGAGTAGAATTCGCCCACCGAGTTGTCGCCCTGCAAGATCACGCTGGGATACTTCCACGTGATGGCGGAGCCGGTCTCAACCTGCGTCCAGGAAATCTTGGAATCGGTGCCGGCGCACTTGCCCCGCTTGGTGACGAAGTTGTACACGCCGCCCTGCCCGTCCTTGTCGCCGGGATACCAGTTCTGCAAGGTGCTGTACTTGATTTCCGCGGCCTCCATGGCCACCAACTCCACTACCGCCGCGTGCAACTGCGTTGACTTCCGCATCGGAGCCGTGCAGCCCTCCAGGTAGCTCACGTAGGCCCCTTCGTCGGCCACGATCAGCGTCCGCTCGAATTGCCCGCTGTCCGCTTGGTTGATGCGGAAGTACGTCATCAATTCGATGGGACACCGCACTCCCGGCGGTATGTACGCAAACGACCCATCGGAAAACACCGCCGAGTTCAGCGTGGCGTAGAAGTTGTCGGCGTAGGGCACCACCGAGCCAAGATACTTCTGCACCAGGTCAGGATGATTCTGGATCGCCTCGCTCATTGAGCAGAAGATGACCCCAGCCTTCTCTAACTGCTCCTGGTAAGTGGTGGCCACCGACACGCTGTCCAGCACGGCGTCCACCGCCACGCCGGCCAGCCGCGCCTGTTCTTCCAGCGGAATCCCCAGCTTGCTGAACGCCTCCAGCACCTCCGGGTCCACCTCGTCCAAGCTCTTCGGCCCGTCGTCCGCCGACTTGGGCGCCGCGTAGTAGTGAATGTCCTGGTAGTCGATGGGCGGAAACTCCACGTTCGCCCACGTCGGCTCCGTGTAGGTCTGCCGTGACCAGAACCGAAACGCCTTCAAGCGCCATTCCAGCATCCACTCAGGCTCGTTCTTCTTGGCCGAAATCAGGCGCACCACGTCCTCGCTGAGGCCCTTGGGAAACGCCTCCTCCTCAATGTCGATGGTGAAACCCCACTTGTAGTCGGAGTTCAGCTCTTCGGAAGTGGTATCCCGGGAAATGACGCGCTGTGTCTGGGTCGTCATCGGACGTGCATCCTCCCAACCGGCGTAGTTAACGACGCTGCCGGCGATGGTCTTTCATAATTCCCGACCATTACGGTCAACAATTATCCTAGACCAGCAACCCGGTCCTGTCAATCAGAATGATATAATCGGGCCTCCACATTAAGATAGCAAGAGTCCGGCATTTCTGGAGTCCGCGCTATGCCTGCTTCCCCAATCTTCTGCGACGCCCATACCCACCTCGACCAGTACGAACAGTTCGACCCGGCCGAGCTCCCCGGTATCCTCCAGCGCTCTCACGAGGCCGGCGTTGGCTACATCATCCTCGCCGGCACCACCATGGAATCCACCGAGCGCTGCATCGCCTTGGCCGATGAACACCCCATGTTCTACGCCGGCGTCGGCATCCACCCCATGCACGCCTACAATCCCGTGGACGATGCGCTCTACGCCCGTCTGGAGACCCTGGCCCGCGACAATCCCCGCGTCGTCTGCATCTCCGAGGTGGGACTGGATTACCTGCCGGATTCGCCCGACCACGCGGTGCAGGATCAAGTATTCCGCCAGCACATCCACCTCGCCAAGAGCCTGGACTTGCCGGTCATCTTCCACTCCCGGGAGTCGCATCCTGAAGTATTCAAAGTCCTCCGCGAGGAAAATGCCGGCCAGGTTAGCGGCGCGATGCACTACTTCCAGGGCGATGCCGAAACCGCCCGCGCCGCCATCGATTGCGGGTTCTTTATCTCCCTGGCCCGCCCCTTGACCCGCCTGCCCGAGCTGCGGGAGGTCGCCCGCAACGTCCCCCTGGAACACATCGTCTTGGAGACCGACGCCTACCCCCAGCCCTTCAAAAAATACCGCCATAACTGGACCGAACCCCGCCATCTTGCCGAGGTCGCCCAGTGCCTCGCTACCGTAAAGGGGATCTCCGTCGAAGAAGTAGCCGAAGTAACCACTCGCAACCTCAGCCAACTCCTCCGCCTGAACGCGCCCCATGCACCCGGCGCGGTGAATCCCACGGCGTAGTGGCAACCCATGTGGTTGCCCTTGCCAGTAAGGAGACCAACGCAATGACTACCCAACAGGAACATCAACACCCGGAAGCGCCGCCTCAAATCGTCCCCCAGAGCTTGAACGACTACCTGGAAGTGATGACCAAAGCGGTCTTCCAGAGCGGTATGTCCTGGAAGGTAGTCAATAATAAGTGGCCCGGCTTCCAGGCTGGCTTCCACGGCTTCGATGTTGCCGCCGTCGCGGCTATGGATGAGTCGGCCATCGATACCTTGGCCGCCGACACCAGCATCATCCGCAACCGCCGCAAGATTGTCGCCACCGTCCACAACGCCCAACGCCTCATCGAACTGGACGAAGAATACGACGGCATCCGTAACTACTTCCGCTCCCACGACGACTTCTACGCCGTCCTGAAAGACGTCCGCAAGCAGTTCAAGTACATGGGCGACACCGGTACCTACTATTGGATGTATGTCCTCGGTGAAGATGTCCCCGACTACAGCGAGTTCTGCAACCGTGGCAAATAACTCCTGGACATTGCGAAATAACCCCTTGTCATTGCGAGCGTAGCGTGGCAATCTCGTACCGGTAAAATCCAGTCCATCCTGCGCATCGATGTAAAACCCCCGGAGGTCCCCGCCATGACCACCCCCGCAACCTGCCATCTCGCCCTCAAAGAATGGGCCATCACCGTAAAGGCGCTCGCCGACGGCGACCAGATCCTGATGGTGCGCAAAGGCGGTATCCACGAGGAGAGCAAGGATTTCCGGGTCATCCATCCCGAGTTCCTGCTCTACCCCACCTACCTCCACCAGCGCGAAGACCTCCTCAAGGATTCTCACCAGCCAGCCCTGCGCAGCCTGCTGGCCGACGACCCCAACGACACCGACGCCGTAACCTTCACCCATTGGGCGCGCGTCCACGAACTGCTGGAAATCGACCGGCTCGACAAGGTCGCCAGCCTGGCCCCTCATCACATCTGGACTGATACCTACGCCGAGTCCCGCCTGCACTGGAAGCCCATGGTCCCGCTGACCATCATGCTCCTCCGCGTGTACCGCATGGAAAATCCCACCACTGTCCCGTTTATCCCCGAGTACGGTGGTTGCAAGTCCTGGGTGGACGTCATTCCAACCGTCCGCCTCGGCGATGCAACCCCGGTAATCGACGACGCCCGCTTCTCCCACATGGTGGATGCCGTCCACGACAGCCTCGGACTCGTTCCCGCCTGACCTTACCCCTCCCCCCTTGGCCGGCTCCCTCGAAATCGCGGCTGTGCTAGCGGTCTCCGAACCGCCGCTTTACGATTTTTTCTTCGACCTCGTGGTTGACCCCGACTGCGGCAGTCTGCTTCCCGGCTGCTGTTCGTGTCCCGATAACGGCCGATTCCGCTATGACCGCGCCGAGTTGGATGCTCGCGCCCATCAGTGGGCCGCCGACGAAAGCCTGCCCTGGCCCGACCGGGCCGCCTTGCTGCTCAGCTTGGACAACCTACCGTGGCACAACGACGAGATAATCTTCTACTGGGGTTAGAAAAGCCCGCAGCAAAATGATGACACCGCGCCGTTGACACCCGCAATCCGGGTCCGCTAAACCATAGCCATCTTGATTTGCGAGGTGAGCGCGATGGCGATGGATGTTTGGGCGGTCAAAACCGAATACTCGCACTTGAAACGGCCAGCCCCGCCCATATACGATTTTCTTTATGACCTAATGCTGAATCCCAACACAGGCATGAATAACGATTTTGCAGGTGATGACACGTGGGGCAGTTCATGGACCAATAACGGGCTGTATGAATTCAGCCGTATAGGTCTCCGCAGGCGGGCGCTCAACTGGGCAAACAGCCACAATCTGAGCCAAGCAGAGAAAGCCCAGCTACGCAGATGGATTCGGAACCTGCCTTGGCAAGACGACCTTATTACGTTGCACATGGGGAATTGACAAATGACCAGCCGACGGCAAACAGCCCGAGATCGCTACGACCACATCCTGCCCTTCATCGAGGAGGCTGCTGAGGAATACTATGGCGGTAACCTCGACCGGGGGTTTCGTCATTGGTCATTCGCAACTTATTTCCTGGAGGGCCACGACGTTCAAGGCAACGACATCGTTGAGGCTACCGTTATCGACGGCTCTGATGACTTTGAAGTCGACGGCTATTTCATACCTGAATCCGATGATGACTCCGTGGTGCATCTATTCCAAAGCAAGCGCCGGGAGCCCGGAACTACAATGGGGCCGCGAGAACTGGCGGCATTTCTCAACGCTCCCAATCGCTTATTGAATGCCAATGAGGTTGCTGCTTGTCGCAACGACGAGACGAAGGCCCTCCATGACGAACTGATCAAGCGGCTATCGTCCCGAGACCGCCCATGCTCCATAAATCTGGTTTGGGTCACCAGCGGCACGTTAAGCGATGCAGCACGTCGCAACGCCGAGACGAACCAGTCGCGAAAACTAACTGCTGAGATAAACGGCAATCCAATAGAGATTGACGTGACTTTGGAGTGCCTGGATTTAGCCGACCTGTACGAACGTCACACAAATCATCAAAGTAGCGACGACGCCACCATTCCATGCGATTTTACGTTCCATCTTGAGCCTGGGACGTATCATGAGACAGGCGAAGGCACGGATTATCGCACTCTATCGATGACTGTGCCCGTCAGTCAGATCATCGATGTGTTCGCTAGGCACAGCTACAGGATCTTCCGCTTGAATCCGCGTGGGCCGTTGGGCAACAAAGTCAATAACGAAATCAAACGCACCTTGAATGATCAAACGGAACGACGCCGGTTCCACTTGCTCAACAACGGCATCACGGCGATTTGCGATTCATATCGTCTGGTTGACGACCAACTGGTGGTACAAAACTTACAAATCATCAACGGCTGCCAAACTACCGTCACGATATGGAATGTAAGAGCGGTCATACGACAAGATCCCAGTGTTCTGGTAACCGTAAAATTGACGGAATGCCCTGAACATTTCGCTCAGGCAATCGCAAGAACCACCAACAGCCAAACTGCTCTCCGGGCCGAGGACTTCACTTCCAACGATGCCGTTCAAATCCGGCTGCAAAGAGAGTTCTCAGATATGCGGCCCCCGTGGTTCTACCAAATCAAACGTGGTGAGTGGGACAAAATGATTGGCGGCGCGTCAGCGAAAGAACCTTACCGGGAAGCCGGAAGAGAGTACCGAAAACTCACCAGCAAGGAAGTCGCTCAGGCGGTCGTGTCGTTCGCGGGATTTCCGGGGGAGGCAAAGGACAATATCCGGAGCTTCCTCAACAAGGTCAGAATCCCTGCCATAGCCCGCGAAGCCGATTTCAGCTACGAAACGATCTATACGGACAATGTTAGCGCAGCACAGTTATTGTTGCCGGCGGTGATACAGCGCAGAGTCTGGAAACAGGTTACACTCGATAAAGGGAGCGAGCCATGGCTGGAATACGCTCGCTTTCACATCGTGTGGCTCATTGCCGACATCTTACGGGAACACTATTCTATTGAGAGCCGACTGTTCCCCGCCCATAGGGCGGCCGTTGTCTTCGACCAAATCGATGACTGGTTTGCTCCGATCTACGGGGTAGCGCTGGCTACAATCAGGAACGCTTTACAGGAATCCGAGCGACGAGAAGAATTTACCGGATATCGAGAGTTTTTCCGCACCCCTAACAACTACCGTATGATCGAATCCAATTTGCATGGTGCATTGCAACTGGCCAGCAATTTCGGCAACCCCTTCGCAAACCTACCACCATGACCACCACCACCCAACGCCCTCTGCCCCCGGACGCCATCGCCGGCCTCAGCTCGATTTCCGAAGCCTGCGACGTGTTGCGTGCCTGGGGGTACCTCGACCTAGCTGACCGCTTGGCCTACCTGGCCTCGGATGAAGACCTCGACGACGGCGACCAGCCGGCTACGCTGGAAAGCGCTCGGGGCTTTCTGGCCTTCTTCGGTGCAGTGGAATCTGAAGGCGAGATTGATCTGACTTGTTCGCAAGAGGGATGGCTTTGCGTCGGGTTGCGCTTTGAAGACAAAAGGAACGCCGCTCTATGGTTTATGGACAGTGCCAAAATTATGTTCACTGCCACCAACCGCGACGGAAAATTTCTCAATATCCGCGGTGGCAGCAAAACTACGACCACCAAATCGATCATGCGAAAACTGGCCGCAGAAGGACTGCTTAAATGTCTCTAGCCCCTGCTCAGCGCGGACGGTTATTGGAGTATCACCATATAGCCCGACATTGCCGGGCGCGGGATATGGTCAACGGGATACCACGCGAAAACGCCTTTCGGCTCCGTCCCGGCGAAGAGTATCTCTCTACTAACTGGTTGGAACACTTCCACGAATCCCATCGCCAAACCCAAATCGCCGGCGTCAGACAGGCTCTAGCCGACAAGAACTTTCGCGTCGGCAGAACCGCGTCCTTCGCCGTCCTCAACGTTGCCGCCGCCGTCAACACCTGCAAAGGCGGCCTGAACCTGGACATCGAAATCGTCGCGTTAGGCGAACCGCACGACCCATCCCACGCCGGCATCTTCGGCTACACTGAATACAACACCGACGTAGCCGCCCTGTTGGCCCAATCCGTCGTCCCCAACGAAATCTACCCCGCTGCCTGAGTATCCCCAACCCGAGGACTTACCACCATGAAATACCGCCAACTTCCCCGCACCGATCTCCTCCTTTCCGAAGTCGGCTTCGGCGTCTGGACCGTCGCCACCAACTGGTGGGGCCGCATCCCCGAAGAGACCCGTCGCCAGCTCCTCGAAGAAGCCCTCGAACTGGGCATCAACTTCTTCGACACCGCCGACACCTACGGCGACGGCTATGGCGAAGAGATCCTCGCCAAGTTCATGAGCCACCGCCGCCACGATATGATCATCGCCACCAAGTTCGGCTATGACATCTACGACCAGACTACCCCCCGCGTCGGTCACCAGGAACGCCCTCAGAAGTTCGAGCCCGACTTCATCCGTTTCGCCTGCGAACAGTCGCTCCGCCGGCTCAACACCGACTACATCGACCTCTACCAGTTGCACAACCCGCGCATCGAGGCCATCGAGAACGACGACGTGTTCGAGACCCTGGAAGCCCTGAAGTACGAGGGCAAGATCCGTTACTACGGCTCCGCCCTCGGCCCCGACATCGGTTGGTTCGAGGAAGGCGAGGCCAGCATGGAGGAACGCCACGTCAGCAGCTGCCAGATTATCTACAGCATCCTGGAACAAGACCCGGCCAAGGACTTCTTCCCCATCGCCGAAAAGGAACAGGTCGGCCTGCTCTCCCGCGTCCCCCACGCCTCTGAAGCCCTGACCGGACGCTACGACGCCCCGCCGGAGTTTGACGAAAGCGACCACCGTTCCTACCGGCGCCACCAGTGGCTCAGCGAGGCCCTCGTCAAGGTGGATCAGGTCAAGTTCCTTGCCGGCGAGGAGACTGGCCGCACCATGAGCCAGGCCGCCATCCAGTTCGTGCTGCACCAGCCCACCATCACCAGCGTCCTCCCCAACTTCACCACGCTCGAAGAACTCAAAGAATACTCCGATGCCGTGGAAACTCCGCCACTAAGCGAGGGCGACCAGTCCATCATCGACGACCTCTGGGCCAACAACTTCTACGTCGAACCGGCCGAACCCGAATTCCGAGAAATCTGACTTCGAGAAATCTGACTTAATGATAAGCGACCTTTGGGTTATCGCTGCTGTCGTAGCCATTATCGCCGGCCTCTTGGCAAGCCAGGCGCTGCTCATTGTCGTCGGCGTGCTGGTCTTGCTCATCTGGATTGCCGGCAAACACTGGCCCCGTTACGCCTTCCGCCGGCTCACCTATTCCCGACGCCTGGAACGCCGGCGCGCGTTCATCGGCGACGTCCTCGACTATCACATCACGGTGGACAACGATAAGATCCTGCCAATGATCTGGTTGGATATTTCCGATACTTTTCCCCTCGGCCTCCAGACTGGCGGTACATTTCGTCGCGGCGTCGGCGCAGAAGCCGAACTCGACCACAGGATCACGACCTCTCTTCTTCCCTATCAACGGGTCACCTGGCGTTACCGAGTACGCTGTCGCGCTCGCGGCTACCACCGCATCGGACCGGCCCGTCTGCGCAGCGGCGATATGTTCGGCCTCACCTCAGCCGAGAACCACGTCACCAGCGTGGAATACCTGCTGGTCTATCCCCGTATCGTTGACTTGCGCCGGATGATGACGCTGTGGGAACGGCCGTTGGGCGCCAGCCGAGGCCGCAGGTTTGTCCAGGATGATCCCAGTCGATTCGTCGGCCTCCGCGACTACCATCCCACCGACCCCCTGAAGCGCATTGATTGGAAGGCTACTGCCCGGCACGGCAAGTTAGAATCTCGCGTCTTCGAGCCGGCCGCCACCCGCTACATGCTCATCGCCCTGAACGCTCGCACCGGAGATGCCGCCTGGCAGGGCAGCAACCGCCGATTGTTCGAGCGCGCTGTGACCGTCGCCGCCTCCGTAGCCGACTATGCCCGCCGCGAGGACTACTCCTTCGGCCTGGTCAGCAATGCCATCGCGTCCTATTCCAGTAAATGGATGTCTGTCCCTCCCGGCTCCGGTAACCTGCAACTGGAATCGGTTCTGGAATCTCTGGCCATGGCCGGCCCGTTCTGGGTCACCGAATTGTCCTCCGTTCTTCGCACCGAGTCCGATTCTCTGGTCTCCGGGGCTACCGTAGTCCTGGTCACCGCGCTGTTGTCCCGCGCCGTCGTCACCGAAACCGAGGAGATCCGTCGCCGTGGGCACCATGTCGTAATCTTCTACGCTGGTGATGGCGACCCCGGCCCGCTTGCTCACTTGCTGCCTCCCGAAATACCCTTGTTCATGGCCGGCTCCTCCCTGGCCGGTCTGGAAGAGATGTGGCGGGACGACTGGCTCGATGAGGAACCTGCCGCCCCGACCATCGCGGAGGACCCGCGATGACGGCTTTCGCCCGCGGCGCATTCGTAACCTGCGTTACCCTCTTCCTGGAGGCTTTCGCCATCTATCTCATCGGCCGGCTGCTGTCCAATGCCATCCGTTTGCCGGAGGCCGGCATCCCCCTGGGCATTGCGATGGTGGCCATATCTTGGTCGTTTATTCTCTCCTGGTACGTTCAGAACATCCGGTTTTCGCTGAATCTCCGCGGCATCTTCGGACTGCTCATCAGCGCTTTGTCGCTTCTGGTGCTTGCCGGGGTCAGCATGGGCGCCGGGTGGTTTCCCATCGGCCTCGTTTTCTCCGGCGACCTGAATGCGGTGGCTTCGCTCGCGCTCGCCGCCGCTCTGCTGTTGCTCCTTTGGTGGCGCGGCACCGCCACTGCCCGCGATGACGTGACCCTGGATGTGGTCAGGAACGCCTTTGTTCGTGGCGTAGTGATTGTCATGCTTGCCGCGGCCGCCGACCCCCTGATGCCCGCGGACATTATTCGCCTGCCGGTTCTGGTTCTCTATTTCGCCGTTGGACTCGGCGGATTGGCCCTCAGCCGCTTCGCCATTGACAGCGGTGTCAGCCAAATCAGCCACCGGTGGTTGGCGGCTATTGTCGTCAGCATAGGGGCGGTTTTGCTGTTGTCTTTGATCCTCGGCGCGATTGGAGTGGGCGGTCTGGACCAACTCGCCAGGGCTGTCGTGCGTGGTGTTGGCTTTCTCGGCCTATGGACTCTGCGCCCCATTCTGCTCCTTCTGGGCCTGCTCGCCGCTGGACTGGTCGCCGTCGGAAACTGGATTTCCAGTTTCTTCGGCGGCGGCGATCTCAGCGGCCTGGAACTCGCGAGGCTCCAGATTGAGGAATTTCACGAGAGCCTCCGCGAAGTTGAGGGAGACGGCCCTCCCAACGTAATCCTCACCGTCATCAAGTGGCTTGCTTTCCTGTTGGCGGTCACTCTGGTCGGTTGGGTACTGTTCCGCATGTTCCGTCGCCGTCGGCTGGCCGGCAATGACTACGCGGATGCAGAAACGCGCGAATCAACGTTCACGTTGCAGGCCGCCGGGCAGGACGTGGCCGACACCTTTGCCTCATGGTTCAACTGGGCTGCCAACCTGAGCCGCCGGCGTCCCCCGCCGACTAACCCCCGTGAGGTATATCACCGTATGCTTGACATTGCCCGGGCCGTCGGATTCGCTCGACGCTCCTGGCAAACTCCCCAGGAACACCGCCAGCAGGCCAACCAGGCCCTACCGGATCCACCCGTGGCCCGCATCGTCAATGAATTCCAGCGGTATCACTACGGCCCTCAGCCCGGCAATCCCGACCCGGACACCATGCGTTCCCTGACGGAAGACCTCGACGACCTCCAGCGGAGTTGACGGCTATCCCTATTACATAGTGCGCCAGATGCTCCCGTCCGTCATGGCCAGGAATTGGTCCATGAGCGAGGCGTTGGCGATAATCAGCCCAGGTGAGAATAGGGTAGCGTCGTGAAGAGTGGCGCGGTCCAGGACCCTCGCTCCGGCTTCGCTGGCCAACAGGATGCCCGACGCGATGTCCCACGAGGAAAGGCTGTGGTGAGCGTAGAGGTCGATACGTCCTGCGGCGGTGTAGGCTATGCTGAGCGCGCTGGAACCCATCAAGCGGTAGCCGGAAATTTGAGGCCAGATGCCCGCCACCATTTCCATCAAGTGCTTGGCTTGGCCGAAGTCGTAGCCAAGGTCAAATCCCAGGATGGCATCCTCGATATTCTGCCGGTCGGATACCCTGATGCGTTGGCCGTTCAGATAAGCCCCGGCGCCCTGCTGGGCTGCAAACAGCTCGTCGCGCACTGGATCGTAGGTTACGCCGGCGACGACGGTCTCGCCGTTGGCAATGGCCACTACAATGCAGAAATGGGGGATTCCCTCGGCGAAGTTGCGGGTTCCGTCGATAGGGTCAACTACCCAGGTATAGGGCGATGCGCCGGCTACCGGCTCTGATTCTTCTGAAAGGATGCCAAAGTCCGGGTATTCATCAGTAACGTAGTCGAGGATAAGCCGTTCGGACGCCAGGTCGGCATCGGTCACCACGTTAGCCCTACCCTTGAGGCTGACCTCAACGTCGGTGCGGAACCGTTCCATGACCAACTCGCCGGCCCGTCGGGCGGCGGCTTCGCAGACCTCAAGCGCGGTTTGACCGGAACGAGACCGGGGCAATTCAACGTGAGCGGTCGATTCGGGCATTGGGGCGGGCCTCCTACGTCCACCAGGCTTATCGAGTAAACCTGGTGGCAAGCCGCCGCAGTCTAGCACCCGCGATCAGCGCGGACAACCGCGACCTTCGCCAGGCTCAGTAAGAGATAGACGGGTGATATACTGCGGGTGTGAGTACGCAGGCAGAAAGGCCATTGGTCGGCGTGGGAGTGGTGTTCGTGCGCCAGGGCAGGGTATTTCTAGCGAAGCGGCAGGGAGCGCACGGCGAAGACAGTTGGGGGTCCGCAGGAGGCCACTTGGAGTTCGGAGAAACCCTGGAAGACTGCGCCCGGCGCGAGGCGATGGAAGAGTTGGGAGTGTCGGTGGGCGAACTGCGTGTCCTGTGCCTCAGCAACATAGTTGCTTATGACCGCCACTACGTTGACGTGGAATTTCTCGGCGACATTGGGGACCAGGAACCTGTTCCCACCGCATCCGACGGATCGTTTGGTGACTACGGATGGTATCCGTTGTCCAGTCCGCCCCAACCGCTGTTTGAGCCCATGCGTCTGGCTCTCCAAAGCCTGTTATCAGGGCAGTGGTATTACCCAGACTGATCGTAAATGTTAACATAATTCTTTCGACTTTCTTCAAAAATCCGCATATTTCTGTACTTGGAATGTGGTAAAACCACCTCCCTTATGCTATAATTAGTTCTATTCCGACAGTATTATGAATTGCAATAATCGCCGAGGTTGGCGACAAAGCATTTTGCCGACGAGAGCTGTCGATCCGGGGAAATATGACTCAAGCGATAACCATACCCGCAACCGAAGACTCATCGGAATATACTTCGGACAACATTCAAGTACTCAAGGGCCTGGAAGCCGTCAGGGTGCGACCGGGCATGTATATTGGCAGCACCGGCGTTGATGGACTGCACCATCTGATTAAGGAATTGCTGGATAACGCAGTTGACGAGGCGCTCGCCGGTTACTGCGACCGAATTGATCTGCGCATCTCCACCGACGGAGCAGTGAGCGTGTCGGATAACGGACGCGGCATTCCGGTCGACATCCATCCCGACACGGGAGTATCCGGGCTCGAAACGGTTATGACCACGCTGCACGCGGGCGGCAAGTTCGACGGTGGCGCTTACAAGGTGTCCGGAGGACTGCACGGCGTCGGCGCTTCAGTGGTGAACGCCCTGGCTTCCGAGTTGCACGTCGAAATCTGTCGCGGAGGCGTGCGCTATACCCAGGATTATGCGCGGGGGGCTCCGACTACTGACCTGGTGCAACACCAGCGGGTGCGCCGGCAGGGCACGACCGTGACCTACTATGCCGACTCGCAGATCTTCCCGGAGATAACCTACGATTTTGGCCGGCTCGTCGCGCAGCTGCGTCAAACCGCATACCTCAACAAGGGACTGGAGATTTGCCTGGTCAGCGAGTTTCACGCGGAAGATCGCAACGGCGACATTGAACGCTGCTTCTTCTTCGACAGCGGCGTGGCCAGCATGGTGCGTAACATCAACCGGAAGCGAAACGTGGTGATGCCGGACCCGTTCTACTATCAGCGAAACATTGAGGAAGCCGACGTTGAAGTCGCATTCCAATACCATCACACCGATGGACACGACAATCTCGCCGCCGACGAGCGCACCTTCGCCAACTGTATCCTGACGCCGGAGGGCGGCACCCACCTGACCGGATTCCGGTCGGGTTTGACCCGTGTGCTCAATGACTACGCCCGCAAGCAGAACTTCTTCAAGGACCCGAAAGAATCTTTCAGCGGGGAGGATACGCGCGGTGGCCTGGTTGCGGTGGTCAGCGTGAAGCTAGGCGATCCGCAATTTGAGGGCCAGACGAAAAACAAGCTGAGCAACCCGGAGATTCGCAGCGCAGTTGAATCGGTCACCTCAGAAGGGTTGACACGCTTCCTGGAAGAGAACCCGACCGCAGCCAAGGGTGTGCTGGATAAAGTGCAGACCAACCACGCTGCTCGGGAAGCCGCACGCCGCGCTCGCGACCTGGTGCTGCGCAAGAACGCCTTGGACGGAACCTCGCTACCCGGCAAACTGGCCGACTGCTCCGAGCGCGACCCTGCCAAGTCGGAGCTCTACATCGTGGAAGGCGAATCGGCCGGCGGCTCCGCCAAAATGGGCCGCGACCGGCAGTTCCAGGCTATCCTTCCGCTCAAGGGCAAGATCCTCAACGTGGAGCGGTTCCTTGACAAGGTGGAGCGTATCCTGAGCCACGAGGAGATCCGGGCGCTGATTTCCGCCGTGGGCACGGGCGAAGGCGAGGCTTTCGATATCTCAAAGCTGCGCTACCACCGCATCATCATCATGACCGACGCGGATGTGGACGGCTCACACATCCGCACGCTGATTCTGACCTACTTCTATCGCCGTATGCGGCAACTCATCGAGGATGGCTACCTGTACATCGCCCAACCTCCCCTGTATCGGGTTCAGCGAGCGCGCAACATAGCCTACGCCTACTCGGAAGAAGAAAAGGACGCTCTGATCAAGAGGATGTCAACTGCCCGGTCAGAGCCGTCCGTGCAGCGGTACAAGGGGCTTGGTGAGATGAACGCCGACCAGTTGTGGGAAACCACGATGGACCCGGCAGCGCGGAAGATGTTGCGGGTTACGATAGATGACCTCGACGACGCGGACGGCATCGCCGACACTGACGGCGTGTTCGCGATGCTGATGGGCGAGCAGGTGGCGCCCCGCAAGAGCTTCATCCAAAGCCACGCCACCGAAGTGCAGAACTTGGACGTGTAATGCCTCCCGACGGGTTGACCCTGCTGATCTCGGAAGGAGAGCTGAGATCAGGCGTCGCCGCAATCGCCCGGCGGATTGACCGGGACTACGCCAGCACCGGTTTGGTGCTGGTTTGTGTACTTAAGGGAGCCGCGATATTCACGTCCGACTTGCTGCGCGAGCTACAAGCGAACGTGCATCGCGTGGAATTCCTGCGCGCCAGCAGCTACGGAAGCGGCACCGAATCTTCGGGGTCGGTGCGCGTTGAGAGCTCCCTTGCGGACGGCGTTATCTCCGGGCGGCACGTGCTTATCGTGGACGACATCGCGGATACCGGGCATACCTGCGTAGCCGTAACGAAGTTCCTCAGCAGGATGGAACCCGCATCACTGCGCTACTGCACGCTGCTGGACAAGCCTGAACGCAGGCAAGTAGAGGTGCAATACGACTACGTCGGCTTCACGATCCCCAACCACTTTGTGGTCGGCTATGGGATGGATCTGGACGAACGTTACCGGGGACTGCCGGCGATTTACTACTTCCCCGATGCGTAGGGGCGAGGCATCCTCGCCCCTGCTAATATCCTAGAACCCCACTGCCTGCCCATCGCCGCGGGGGTCGGACGCGCCGGTTAGGACGCCGCTGCGACCGTCGCGGACGATCAACTGAACGGTTCCGTGGTATGAACCCAACGGATTCTGAACCACGTTATGCCCCATGCGCTTAAGGTCGCGAATGGTATCGTCGGGCATTCCCATTTCTACCCGCAACTCTCCGGCGCGGTTGACCGTTGCGGGGTCCGTGCCGGGGAAGCTGAACCAACGGGGTGATTCCACGGCATCCTGGGGTTGGAGCCCGCCGTCGATTAGTTTGGTGAGCATCTGGGCGCCCACCTGGGGTTGGAGGTCTCCTCCGGGTGTTCCGCCGACCAAAGATACCTCGCCGTTCACGGTAGTGAGGTAGCAGTTCAGCGTGTGCATGGTGCGCTTGCCCGGTGCGATGACGTTGGGATGGCCGGATTCTAAACTGAAACCCCGTCCGCCACGATTGTTGAACAGGACGCCGGTTCCCGGAGCAACTACACCGGAACCGAAGCCGTTTGAAAGGCTATGAATCCAGCTGACGGCGTTGCCAGCGCCGTCGGCGACGCAGAAGTATGTAGTATCGCCAAGCCCGTTAGAGGGAACCAGCGGGCGAACTTCAGTGCCGGCCTGGAAGGGGTGAATCTGATCCCGCCGCATATCGGCATACTCCATGGAGAGCAGGCCGTCGAGAGGCCAGTCGATAAAATTGGGATCTCCGGCCAGCCGGTTGCGGTCCGAGTACGCGATTTTCTTGGCCTCCACCAACAGGTGGATCGCGTCCGCCGAGTTGGGTGTCATGGAACTGAGGTCGTGGCCAGCTACGATGTTCAACATCTCCAGCAACAGGAACCCCTGGGAAGGTGGCCGGGTCTGGTACACCGTGTGTTGTCGGTAAGTTGTGTTGATTGGTTCGCAAACGTCGGCGTACTGTCCGGCAAAGTCGGCTTCGGTAAACAGGCCGCCGTCGGCGGTGGCCTGGTTCAAGCCCCCTACGAGTTGAGCGGTCAGATCGCTGCGATAAAAGGCGTCTGCCCCACCCTCGGCCACACGGCGGATAGAGTTGGCGAGGTCGGGATTGGACAGGATCTCGCCCTCGCGGGGCGGACGGCCGTTGCGCAAGTAGATGTCCGCCGTTGCGGTGTGCCGGGCCAGAAGTTCCGCGCTGCCGGCTAACGACCGGGCGATACCGGCAGGAACCGGAAACCCTTCCTCGGCGTAACGAATGGCCGGCCCCAGCAGATCCGGCATGGGGATAGTGCAAAAGTTACGGTGCATAACTTCCCACGCAGCGGCTTCCCCCGGCACGGTAACGGAGTGGGCGCCGGTTATGGGCATTAGGGCCAAACCCTGGCTCTGGTAGTAATCGGCTTCCGCGCCGGAGCCGGCGACTCCGCTGCTGTTGATGTTGATCACCTTGCGCGAGGCGGCATCGTAGGCCAGGATGAACGAGTCGCCACCAAGACCACACTTCGGGACTAGGGTAACGGCTTCTACGCCGGCGCAGGCCAAAGCTGCGTCAAAGGCAGTGCCTCCATCCTGTAATACGCGCAAGCCTGCGGCGGCAGCCAGCGGAGAATCCGAGCACACCATGCCATTCTGACCGTGTACGGCGCTGCGGGTGAGGTTGGTGATGGACATGACGTGGGCCCTCCCTGGAGTCGTTGTCGGCTCGATTTATCGGTTAGTCAATAATCCTATACAGAACGTCAACTGGCAAGCGTGATTGCGTCCAAACAAGAGCATCGCCCCACCGGAAAACGCCTTCTTTCCCGTCCACCTTTGTTAGCAACTGTAGCGCCTCCTTACCAATACCCGGCACGACGGCATCCGGCGCAATTTCCGCCAGCGGAACCAGCGCGAAAGCACGCTCGGCGAGGCGGGCGTGGGGAATCTGCAAGTCGGGCTGCGTCAAGCTGACCACGGCATCGCCGTAGAGCAGGATGTCCACGTCAATCTGACGTGGGCCCCAGCGGTAGGATTCAACGCGGCCAACCTGGGACTCTACCTGCTTGCAAACGGCTAGCAAGTCCGATGGGGAGAGCGTCGTCTCAAATCCGGCGACCAGGTTGAGAAACCTCGGCTGATCCGCCACGCCCCACGGTTCAGTTTCGTACACGGATGAGCAAGACAGCATCCTCATACCGGGTGTAGCGTCCAGCAAAGCCAACGCTTCCTTCAGGGCTTCTAGGCGGTCGCCCAGGTTGCCGCCCAGACCCAGGTAGGCGGTTACTGGCTGGGCCATCCGTCCGGCCTCCAGTCCCGCACGATAGCATCGGTCATGCGGGCCACGCGCACCATCTCTTTGACGTCATGGACGCGCACGATGTCCGCGCCGCCGGCGATGCTCATGGCAACTGCCGCCGCCGTACCCTCCAGCCGTTCCTCGGGCGGAAGATTTAGAATGCGCCCGATGGTGGACTTGCGCGATACTCCCGACAACATCGGGTAACCAAGATCGCTGAGTTCCGGCAGCCGGCGCAATAGCTCAAGGTTGTGGTCTGCGGTCTTGCCGAAGCCGATGCCGGGGTCAAGGATGATGTTATTGGACGCGATGCCCGCAGCCTGGGCAATGCCGGCGATTCTGCCCAGACCGGCGATGACATCCGGCACCAGGTCGTCATACTGCGTGCCGCTCTGGTTGTGCATCAGCACGGCAGGAACTCCAGCCGAAGCGATGACGGGCGCCATTGCGCCGTCGGCCAGGCACCCCCAGACGTCGTTGACGACGGATGCCCCGGCGTCGATAGCGCGCCGGGCGACGGCGGCTTTATAGGTGTCCACGCTCACCGGAATGCTGACAGCTTCGCAAATGGCGGACAAAGCGGGCATGAGACGTTTGGATTCCGCTTCAGCGGAGATGGGTTGGCTGCCGGGCCGCGTGGATTCCGCGCCCACGTCGATAATATCGGCGCCGTCGCCTTCCATGCGCTGTGCCAATGCAACCGCCGCCTGGGGATCATCCGCGAGACCGTCTCCGGAAAAAGAATCGGGCGTCAGGTTGACGATGCCCATGACGTAAGTGCGACGCCCCCAAATCAGGGGATCGCCGCCGGACACGGTGAGCGTCGGATTGATTTCGTGTATTGTCTGGTCAGACGACAAGTGGGCTACTCTCCAATCCGCAAGCAATGAGCGGCGGGTGCTATTATACCGGCGAATCGACACACTGAGGTTGCCGCGCGGGTAGCCAAACAGTATTTCCGCTGGAGGCCGATTTGACCACGACTAATGAAGCGCCCATTGAATCGACCGGCGACGCGAAGCTGGAACACCTGCTGGAACTCAGCGGGCAGGCAGCGTTGGGAGGCGGCCAACGCCGAATCGAACAGCAGCATCAGCGGGGCAAGAAGACGGCCCTGGAGCGTTTGCAACTCTTGATGGATACTGGGACGTTTCACGAGATAGACCGGTTCGTCACCCACCGGACGACGGACTTCGGGTTGGCGGGCCGCACATTCCTGGGCGACGCCGTAATCACCGGGTACGGCAACATCAACGGACGGCAGGTATTCGCCTACGCTCAGGATTTCACGGTGTTTGGCGGGTCGCTTTCGGAGGTGGTGGGTCAGAAAATCTGTAAGGTCATGGATCTGGCCGCCAAGACGGGATGCCCGATGATCGGCATCTGCGACTCGGGCGGCGCGCGCATCCAGGAAGGAGCGTTGAGCTTGGCGGCCTACGGAGACATTTTTCTCCTGAACACCCTGTATTCGGGGGTGGTTCCGCAGATTTCGGTAATCATGGGGCCGTCGGCGGGCGGAGCCGTTTATTCGCCAGCCATCACCGATTTCATATTCATGGTGCGCGGCACGGGCCAGATGTACATAACCGGGCCGGACGTGGTGCGCGCCGTGACCGGTGAGGACGTAACTCACGAGCAGTTGGGCGGCGCAGATGCCCACGCCGGGCGCAGTGGAGTGGCGCATTTCGTGTCTGATACGGAGGAAGAATGCCTGGAAGAACTCCGGCGGCTAATCTCTTTCCTCCCGCTGAACAACCTGGACGACCCACCGACCTACCGGACGGCGGACCCGGCAGGACGGACGGATGAAGTTCTGCGGGGCCTCGTTCCGCCCGAGCCGAACCGCCCGTATGACATACGCGAGATCATCTACCACATCGTGGACGACGAAGACTTTATGGAAGTGCAGGCCGGCTATGCTCCCAACGTGGTCGTCGGATTCGCGCGCATGGGGGGCCGTACTGTTGGCTTGGTAGGCAATCAGCCGGCTTTTCTGGCGGGGGTGCTGGATATCAATGCCTCGGCCAAGGCGGCCAGGTTCGTGCGATTCTGCGACTGTTTCAACGTGCCGCTGGTCACTCTGGTGGATGTGCCGGGCTTCATGCCGGGCACGGAGCAGGAGTACGGCGGCATCATCCGGCACGGGGCCAAGCTGATCTACGCCTACGCGGAGGCGACGGTGCCCAAAATCGCGCTGATCACGCGGAAGGCGTACGGCGGCGCGTACATCGTGATGAGCAGCAAGCATCTGCGTTCCGACGTCAACTTGGCCTGGCCCAGCGCGGAGATCGCGGTGATGGGACCGGATGGCGCGGTGAACATTATCTACCGCGAGGAGATTGGCAATGCCGACGATCCCGATGCGCGGCGGGCGGAGTTGATCGCCGACTACCAGGAGCGCTTTACGAATCCATACGTGGCAGCCAACCGCGGCTACCTGGACGATGTGATTGACCCGGCGACCACGCGGCCCACCATCATAAGGGCGCTGGAGATGCTCCAGAACAAGCGGGACACGCTGCCGGCAAAAAAGCACGGCAACATACCGCTATAATGATGCCATAATGGCGGAGGAGTAAAACGACCGCGCCGGGTGGATTGGCATACCCAGCGTACCGCCGGAGCGGGCCGCCCAAGCCTTTGCCGCGTTTTACTTGGCGGTGGCTTCGGCTATTGCCATCGACATTCTGTTGATAATACATAATCACAGACCGGAAACGTGGCAACTCACCACGGAGCTGGTCTTTGACGACGGCAGTCAAATCCTGGCCTGGGCGCTGGCAGCGACCTGGCCGATTATGGAGGCGATGAGAATGGTACTAGCAAGAATCTGGGAAGAGCGAACACGCCGACAAGCTCGTGAGGAAGGCATCGCTATTGGCAAAGAAGAAGGCATTGAGATTGGGGAAGAGCGCAGCAATCGGCGTTGGCGGGAGTGGGTTCAGCGTCGAGAACTAGCCGAGGCTAGGGGTGAACCTTTCGACGAGCCGATGCCGGACGACACCAGTAGTGGTGCCTCGGCATAATTGCCATAGAGGAGGTTCGCCATGATACTTGAAAGCTTCGTCGTAAAGTGGTCGGTCCGGAAAGCGGGCAAGGCCGAATACAAAGCAGGGCGCGCCTTTCTCGAAAAGGGCGCCGGAGTACCCGCGGTGATTACAGATTCGCTGGAAACGTCACTCGACGAAATGGCTCCCATAGAGTCACATATTGGTCTCGGCTCACTTGACGGCAATCTGGTAATTGTCACGATACATAAGCGGGATGCGTTCAAAGAAAATTGGGCAAGGCGCTGGGTCGCAAATTTCCGAGACGGTTTCCGAAAAGCCCTTTCTGAGCCGACTCAACCCCAGCGTTCCCTTCGGGAGTGACAGTATGCAGTTTGGCGTTTTCTACCAGATCCCTTGCGGTGAGGATCAATCTCCAGCAGAGCGCTATGCCGACGTAATGACGCAGGTGCAGTTGGCTGACCAACTGGGCTACGATATGGCCTGGTTGGCGGAGTTGCACTTTGCTCGCCGTTTCTCGGTGATGCCGGCGCCGTTGCTGATGGCCTCCGCACTGTCTCAGACTACGGAGCGCATCATGCTGGGCACTGCCGTCAACCTGCTGCCATTGCATCACCCCTTGCGCATTGCGGAGGAAGTAGCGACGCTGGACGTGCTTTCGGGCGGTCGGGCGGTTTTTGGCATCGGGCGCGGTTCAAACCCGAACCACTATCGCGGCTATGGCATCCCCATTGAGGAACGTAACGACCGGTTTGTCGAGGGCCTGGACCTGGCGCTGCGGGCGTGGACAGAAGACTCGTTGGATTACCACGGCCAGTTTTACCACGCTGAGGGAATCCGCCTGGAGCCCAAACCCATTCAGCAGCCATACCCGCCGGTTTACATCGCGTCCAACGGGGCAGACACCTTCCCGCTGGTGGGTAGCCTTGGACACAGCATCCTGGTTACTCCGCTGATCATCACCGTGCAGGGAGTGAGCAACGGGCTTGCGGCATATCGCGAAACTCTGGCCGAGCATGGGCATGATGAGTCCAAAGTGAAGGTGGTAGTGAATGTGCCGGTGTACGTTGGTGAGACTGCCGAGTCTGCCAAATCCGGGTTTGCTCCCACGGTCAATAACTATCTGGGTACGCTGCGCGCAATGCAAAACAACTCGCGCGGCTCCAGCCGGGCCGGCCAGCTTACTTACGACGACCTGTACAATGAACTGGGGGCGATAGGAAATCCCGAACAGGTGATAGAGCGCCTGGAGGGATTCAAGGAACTGTACAATCCGCAGGAAATCATGTGCTGGTTCAACATCGGCGGCATGTTGACTAACGAGGAGGTGGGCCGTTCGATGCAACTGTTTGCGGAGGAAGTGATTCCCCATTTCCGCAACAGCGAGTGATTGCACCGTCAGATGACCGCCAACAAAGACACCAGCTCTCTATTCGAACACGGGCAGCGGCAGCACGTCCGTGAAACCGCGCCGCTGGCCGAACGGATGCGGCCGGCGACCTTCAATGAGTTCGTGGGGCAGGAGCACATCCTGGCCGAGGACAAGGTGCTCCGCCGGGCCATCGCCAACGACCGGATTCCGTCGATCCTGTTCTGGGGGCCGCCCGGTTCCGGGAAGACCACGTTGGCCCGGTTGATCGCAACGGTAACACGGGCGCACTTTGAGCCGGTATCGGCGGTTTCGGCCGGCGTAGCCGATTTGCGCAAGGCGGTGGCATCCGCTCAGGAACGGCAAGGGTTCTATCAGCAATCGACCATACTTTTCGTGGATGAGATCCATCGGTTCAACAAGGCGCAGCAGGACGTGATCCTGCCGCACGTTGAGGATGGCACCGTCGTCTTCATAGGGGCGACTACGGAAAACCCATCCTTTGAGGTGAATGCTCCATTGTTGTCGCGTTGCCGCGTGTTCACGCTGAATGATTTGGAACCCGGGGACGTTGAAACCATCGCGCGCCGCGCCCTGGAGGACGACGAGCGTGGTCTTGGGATGTTGAAACCCAGGCTGGAGCCGGAGGCGTTGACGCACCTGGTGAATATCGCCAATGGCGACGCTAGAGTCGCCTTGAACGCGCTGGAGATGGCCACGGTAGCCGCTGAACCTGAGCCGGATGGGACGCGCAGCGTGACTATCGACGCGATTTCCGATGCTTTGCAGAGGCGCACTCCGTTGTACGACAAAGCGGGCGACAGCCACTATGACACCATATCGGCGTTTATCAAGTCGGTGCGCGGTTCGTCGCCGGACGGCGCGCTCTACTGGCTGGCGCGGATGCTGGAGTCGGGCGAAGACCCGTTATTCATCGCGCGCCGGCTGGTGATACTGGCTGCCGAGGACATCGGGCTCGCCAACCCGGGGGCGCTACCGGTGGCTGTTGCCGCTCAGCAGGCGGTGCATTTCATCGGGCTGCCGGAGGGCCGCATCCCACTGGCGGAGGCGACGGTGTATCTCGCCACGTCGCCCAAGAGCAATGCCGCGTACATGGCGCTGGAACGGGCGATGGAGGACGTGCGTAACACCTCAAACGAGCCGGTGCCGTTGCATCTGCGTAACGCGGTCACCGGATTGATGCGCGGTTTGGGCTACGGCTCAGGCTACAAGTACAGCCACGACTACGAGGGCCACTTCGAGACCCAGGAATACCTGCCGCCGGAGCTGTCCGGCCGGCGTTATTACGAACCATCGGACCAGGGATCGGAAGCCGCGATTGGGGAGCGAATGCGTCGCTGGTGGGGCGACGACCGTGGATCAAACTCCTGAGCCGTCGGTGCGTGGGGCTGTATAGACTTGCACCAACTGGGGCACAGTAAGGTTGGGACGCAACGCACGATCCACGACAGCCCGAACCTGCCAGCCGACGAAAGTATGCTGCCCAAGTACCGATGGCATCAGGCGGTCGGGTACCGGCAGCCGGAATGCCCAAGCGGTGCGCTCGCCCGCGTTTTGAAAAGCGGGGCGTTGCAACACGTGGCGGCTCTCCACGACTCGGGCCTGCTTGTTGCCGGAACGCTCCCACCGCACCAGTTCCACTCGCAACTCCCGCGCTTTGACCGCCGAACGTGATTCAACCGTCAACTCTCCTTCGATTGTCCCTCCGTTGGGAGCCATGCCGGAATCCAGTGACAGGTCTATGTTCAGGCCACGAAAGCCCCGCGAGGCAGAAGGTCGGTCGGGCAGTCGTTCACCCCCGATGTGTGTCGCATCGGGATGGGCAAACACTACGAACTCCTGGCTGTTCTCGCCCACTCGACCTATGGCCAGGTTGGCCAAAATGCCTTCGCGTTGGGGTAGCCAATCAGACTTGGCAAGGATTGACGCCGCGAGTTCCCAGGTTATATGCGCGTACTTGCCTTTGACGGTGGGAGGCGCCGGCACCGGAAGCCGAAGCTGAACCGGGTATTTGTGGACGACGCCTCCTTCCAACTCTACCTCTTCAAGGAATACGTGCTCCACGTGGTCCGGAATTCCAAATCGGGACCGGCCACGGCGCCCGGGATGCATCATTTGTGGCACTGCGTCTCGGGCCGAGTCGATGCGGAGTACCTCGGTCTGGGTCAGCCTCACGATTCCCACCGACGCCATGAATGACGAACGCGGCGTCACGGCAATCTCGGCCTCCACCAGATCACCGGGATACAGGGGACGAGAGCCTATTGAAACCGATATTTCGGCGGCGGGCGATGCGGAGCGGCGCAACATCGGCAGGTATCCAGGTCATAGCCGTCCGTTCGTCGGTGCGGGAGAGCAGATCCCGCGCTCAGCCACCGCGAATGGCCGCCATCGCTTCGTCCGCCGTAACGATGTCTGCCTGGCGGTTCAGAATGCGCGTGATGAGAAATTCATGCACGTCCGGCTCACTGTCGGCGCAACAGTCCTCAACAATGTACAGCCGGTAGTCCCGGTCGGCGGCAAAGCGAGTGGTGGACAGAACCACGCCGCTGGTGGCGTACCCCAGCAGGATGATGGTGTCGATGTTGTTGCCGGTAAGGGCGACATCCAGGCCGGTGCCGAACAGCGCATTTACTCGGTGTTTGCCAACCACGACCTCATCGTCTCGCGGGCGGACATCGGGATGAATAACTGCCAACGGGTCAAACACCGCCGGCTGCCCGGATGCTTTGCGTGCGCTGAACGTCTTGTTCCGCTCGCTGATTTCCGGATAGCCGGGACGGAAAACGGTCGCGCAATAGCACACCATCAACCCGGCGTCGCGGGCTGCGGTCTGCAATTCCACTGTGCGGGCGACCACGCCTCTCTCCACCGCGTGGGGTAGATTGCCCATCGCATCGGCGTAAAAGTCGGCGATGAGCAGCGCCGTGGTGTCACGGTCGATGGTGAAGTCTGCCATGATGATCTCCCTAACCGGAGGCGGCCAGTCGCCTCACTGTCCCGTTCACCCGGGACAAGGCTTCGTCCACGTCGGCGGAAGTGACGTGACGGTGCGTTACCATGCGCAACGACTGATCACGGCTATGGCTGACCAACACGCCATCCTCTCGCAGTGCGGCGATTACCTTGCGGGCTTCACCGACCTTCTCGCGATCAACCTCAAAGATGACGATATTGGTGTGGATACTGTCGGGGTCCACCGTCAAGCCGTCGATGTTCGCCAGGCCGGCCGCCAGACGGCGTGCGTTGGCGTGGTCGTCGGCCAACCGCTCTACCATGGTGTCCAGGGCCACAACACCCGCGGCGGCGAGGACTCCGGCCTGCCGCATTCCCCCGCCCACCATTTTCCGCCACTTGCGCGCGCGGGTGATGAACTCCTGGGAGCCGCACAGCACGGACCCTACCGGGCAGGACAGCGCTTTGGACAGGCAGAAACTAACGTCGTCAACGTCCCTGGTCAGCTCGGCAGCCGGTACCTCCAGGGCGACGGCGGCGTTGAAGATGCGCGCCCCGTCCAGGTGTACCGCGGCGCCGGCTGCGTGAGCGACATCGACCACTTCCCTGGTGTCCTGGGGTGTCATAACCCCGCCGCTGCACCGGTTATGGGTGTTCTCCAGGCAGACTAGGGTGGTGGCTGGGACGTGGATGTTGGAGGCATCTCGGATGGCAGCCTGCACGTTTTCGGCGGATATGCGCCCGTTGACGTCGTTGGGCACGAGGCGGATCTGGGCGCCGGAGAGGGCGGACGGGCCGCCGGACTCATTCCAGAACATGTGGGCCTCCTGGCCCATGATCATCTCGTCGCCGCGGCTGCACCAGGCCAGGGCCGCGATCAGGTTGCTCATGGTTCCGCTGGCAGTCAGCAGACCGGCCTCCTGCCCCATCATATCGGCGGCGCGTTCCTGCAGGGCGTTGATAGTTGGGTCCTCGCCGAATACGTCGTCTCCGACTTCGGCCGCAGCCATCGCCCGGCGCATCTCGTCGGTGGGGTGCGTAATGGTGTCGCTCCGCAGGTCAATAGCAGCCATATCGCCTCCTGGTGGCAGGTATTAGTGTCATTATGGTCGGCGTCATTCTAGCATCAACCGTGCTCCGGCACTACCGGGCCGTTGATCCACAAACCTGCTATCATTATCGCCAGGGAATGATGGCACGAAGCACGTATCAGGGAGGACATCATGCGGCAGAGCGCGGTCAGCTTCATCACCAAGGGTTTGACCTTAGAGGGCATCATCGCTTTGCCTGACGGCGAGGGCCCCTTTCCCGGCGTGGTGATGTGCCATCCCCATCCATTGATGGGCGGTAACATGGACAACAACGTGGTCGTGGCCGTAACCTTCGGGTTGGCCGATGCTGGGATCGCGTCGCTCCGGTTCAATTTCCGTGGGGTCGGCAACAGCCAGGGCGAGCACGCCAAAGGCGAAAAGGAACACCAGGAAGCGCTGATGGCTATGGATTTCCTCGGCGCGCTGCCCGACGTGGACGACGACCGCATTGGCGTGGGCGGCTACTCGTTCAGCACTCGCGTTATCTGCAACCACAAGCAGCTTTACAAGAAGCCCAGGGCGATCGCGCTGGTCGCGCCGTCCATCGAGGCGATCACCGGTAGCCCGCTGCAAAAGGACAAGACTCCGCGTCTGATCATCACCGGCGACCGCGACCGATTGGTGGGCGCCGAGGGAGTGGACGAGCAACTGGGGAAATTCGATCCACCGGCCGAATACCACGTCGTTGCGGGGGCGGACCACTTCTGGGTGGGGCAGGAGCGAGAGATGGCCGAAACGGTGGTGCAATTCTTTCTGAGGCACCTCGCCACTGCCTAGCCATGCTGGGATTATTCAGAGTCCGCACACCGATCTACCGGGATTGGATTCTCCTCCAACTCGCGGCCTTGGCCCTGGCCCTGGACCAACTAACTAAGTTCGTCGTCCGGCAAACACTGGAATGGCACTACTCATGGCCGGCCACAGGCTTTTTCCGCTTCACGCACGTACACAATACCGGTAGCGCATTTGGTCTGTTCCAGGACCAGAATTTGCCGCTACTCTTTGTATCGCTGGTCGGCGTCGTTGTACTGGCCTACATCTACCAGACTCAGGAACGCCCGACCCATCTACTCCGGGTGAGCATTGCCCTGATGCTGGGGGGCGCGCTGGGTAACCTGATTGACCGGATTCACCAGGGCCATGTCACGGACTTCATTGACGTCGGTCCCTGGCCGGTGTTCAACATCGCCGATTCCGCCATAGTTGTGGGGCTGATAATGATGGGCTGGCTGCTGTTGGTGCGGCGTGATCAGCCTGAAACGGTAGAGGCATCGCCGGGTGGCATCCACTACGATGCAATCTGCCCCCTCTGCGATGGTCTGATGATCTCATTGCCCAACGGGGCGAGGTGCGCTGATTGCGGGGCCCGCGAGCGCATTCTGCCGTCCCGGGAGCGCGGACAGTGACGTCGCCGGAGACCACCAGCAAACAAGAGGAGTACCACTTCATTGTTAGCGACTCCTCAGGCCCCGGCCGTCTGGACGCATGGCTCGCCGGACAGTCCGAAATGGTGGCGGCCGGCTTGTCGCGCAGCCGGCTACAGAGCTTGGCGCAGGAAGGCTACGTTACCCTCAACGGCAGCGGAGCGCGGCCGGCGCAGCGCGTTAAGCTAGGCGATGCCGTCAAGGTCTGCGTGCCTGTGTCCCGGCCGGTGGAAGACCTGATTCCCCAGGACATTCCACTGCCAGTGGTCTATGAAGACGATCACGTTGTCGTGGTGGACAAGCCGGCCGGACTGCCGGTGCATCCCGGGCCGGGCCACCCGGACGGTACGTTGGTCAATGCCCTGCTGGCCCGTTGTCCCGACATCCGCGGCATCGGGGGCGAACTGCGGCCCGGCATCGTGCATCGGCTTGATTTGGACACCTCCGGTTTGCTGGTGGTGGCCAAAACCCAACTCGCGCACCAGAACCTCACCGAGCAGATGAAGCGCCGCGAGATGCTCAAGGAGTACGCGGCAATTGCCGTAGGGCTGGTTACGCCGGAGTCGGGCGTCATTGACGCGCCCATCGGCCGCGACCCGCGCCACCGGCAGCGCATGTCAGTGACCGCAGGAGGCCGCGTCGCCCGCACGCACTACCGGACGGAGGAGGAACTGCCGGGGCATACCCTGCTGGCGGTACGGCTGGAGACGGGGCGCACTCATCAGATACGGGTCCATCTGGCATATCTGGGCTATCCGGTGTTGGGGGATGACGTGTACGGCAAGCCAAGCGCGCCGCTTGACCGTCAGTTCCTCCATGCCACGCGGCTGGGATTCCGACATCCCACTACGGACCGCTGGATGGAACATCGGGCCGAGTTGCCGGCGGACTTGGCGGAGGTTCTGCATCTGTTGCGGGGATAGGGGGATAAATGGTGCGCTATAATCAATTGGTGGACTGCTTCAGCAGCGAATCTAAATGTCAAGCGACGGAAAATGAGCGATAGCCAATCTGCGCCCGCCGGGGACAATCCCACCGATTTCATCCGCAGCATCATCACCGAAGACCAGGCGTCCGGCGCTTACGACGGCCGGGTCGTTACCCGCTTTCCACCTGAGCCGAACGGCTACCTGCACATCGGGCATGCCAAGTCCATCTGCCTCAATTTCGGCGTGGGTGAGCAGTATCCCGGCGCCCGCTGCCACATGCGGTTTGACGACACCAACCCTACGCGCGAGGACATCGAATACGTCGAGTCCATACTGGCCGACGTCAAGTGGTTGGGATTCGACTGGGACGAGCACCTCTACTACGCATCGGATTACTTCGAGCAGTTGTACCAGTACGCCGAGCAGCTCATCCTGGACGGCAACGCCTATGTTGACAGCCTGACCGCTGACGAAATGCGCGAATATCGCGGCACGCTGACGGAACCCGGGCGAGAAAGTCCCGACCGGAATCGTTCCACCGAGGAGAACCTGGACCTGTTCCGCCGGATGCGGGCCGGCGAGTTCGCCGACGGCGAATACGTACTGCGGGCCAAAATCGACATGGCGTCGCCCAACGTGAACATGCGCGACCCTGCACTCTACCGGATTCGCCACGCCGAACACCACCGCACCGGCGACGACTGGTGCATCTACCCCATGTACGACTACGCGCACTCATTGTCCGACTCCATTGAGGGCATCACGCACTCGCTGTGCACCCTGGAGTTTGAAGACCACCGCCCACTGTACGACTGGTGCCAGGAAGTCCTGGGCATCTACCGCAGCCGGCAGATCGAGTTCGCCCGCCTGAATTTGACCCACACGGTGATGAGCAAGCGGATGCTGCGCCGGTTGGTGGAAGACAACCACGTGGCCGGTTGGGACGACCCCCGGATGCCTACCATCAGCGCCCTGCGTCGGCGGGGCTACACGCCGGAATCCATCCGCGACATGTGCGAGCGGGTCGGCGTCGCCCGGCGCAATACCGTTACCGAACTGGCGCTGCTAGAACACTGTCTGCGCGACGACCTGAACCGGCGAGCACCGCGGCGCATGGCCGTGCTGGATCCGCTGAAGGTGGTGATTACCAACTACCCGGAGCAGCAGAGCGAAGAATTCGAGGCCGTCAACAACCCCGAAGACGACAGAATGGGCACCCGCAGCGTGTCTTTCGGACGCGAGATTTACATCGAGCGGGATGATTTCATGGAGAACCCGCCGCGACGGTTCTACCGGCTGGCCCCGGGCCGGGAAGTCCGCCTGCGCTACGCCTGCCTGATTACCTGCACCGACGTTGTGAAAGACGCACACGGCAACGTCACCGAAGTGCATTGTACCTACGACCCGGACAGCAGAGGCGGAAACGCTCCCGATGGGCGGCGGGTGCGCGGCACTATCCATTGGGTTTCGGCTGCCCATGCCGTGCCCCTCGAAGTGCGGCTGTACGACAACCTGTTCAGCGACCCCGACCCCGCCGGCGCTGCGGCCGGCTCCGGCGACGATTTCGTGGACCTCATCAACTCCGATTCCCTGCAAGTCGTAACCGCCATGGCGGAACCGGCTCTCGCCGACGCTCAACCGGGTGAACGCTACCAGTTCGAGCGGCTTGGTTACTTCTGCGCCGACCCCGATTCACAGCCGGGAAAGCCGGTGTTCAACCGCACCACCACCCTGCGGGACAGCTGGGCCCGCATCAGCCGGCAGCAGGGATGATTGAAGTAGATACTATCCAAAAGCGTTGATGACCCCGCGATTTACGGCACGCTGCTGATTGTCCGGAATCGTGGCTTGAGGAGGCCATCCACCATGCCCGACACCGTCCGCGTTCGCTACGCGCCCAGTCCTACCGGCAACCCGCACATCGGCAACATTCGCACCGCGATGTTCAACTGGCTGTTCGCTCGCCGGCACGGCGGTCAGTTCGTCGTGCGCGTGGAGGACACCGACCAGGGCCGCATCACCGAGGGTGCGGTGGACCACATCCTCGACGGCTTGGAATGGCTGGGCATCGATTGGGATGAAGGCCCCCGCGTGGGCGGCCCCTACGGGCCATACTTTCAATCCGAGCGGTTGGAACGTTACAACGCCGCCGCCGATAGATTGCTGGCCTCAGGAAACGCTTACCGCTGCTATTGCTCGCCTGAGCGCGTGGCCGAACTGCGCAAAGAACAGGCTCGCAACAAGCAGCGGCAGGGGTACGACAGTCATTGCCGCAATCTCTCCGGCGAAGAAAGTGAAGCCAACGAAACCGCCGGACTGCCGTCCGTGGTGCGGTTTGCCATGCCGCAATCCGGCGTTACGTCTGTGGAGGACACCATTCGCGGCCACGTGGAATGGCAGAACGATCTGACCGACGACTTTGTGCTGGTCAAGACGGACGGTTTTCCCACCTATCACATGGCGGTGGTGGTGGATGATCACGCCATGGATATCAGCCATGTGCTGAGGGCCGAGGAATGGCTGCCTAGCACGCCCCGCCACGTGCAGTTGTACCGGGCGCTCGAGCTCCCGATGCCGCAGTTTGGCCATCTGCCCATGATCCTGGGTTCGGACCGGGCCAAGCTGTCGAAACGCCACGGCGCGACCTCGCTGATGGAATACCGGGACGACGGGTTTCTGCCGGAGGCGCTGATCAACTTCATGGCGCTGCTCGGCTGGTCGCTGGATGGCGAAACGGAAGTCATGAGCGTTGATACCATCAGGGACAATTTCACGCTGGAACGAGTGGGCAAGCCGGCGGCCATCTTTGACCTGGATAAGCTGCAATGGATGAACGGCGTGTACATTCGCCAGGCGGATACGGGCGACTTGGCCGACCGAGTATTGCCATTTTTGGAGCGCGCCTATCCCGACTACCTGCTTCCAATCGACTGGCAGTACCTGCTGCGCATCGTGCCGCTGGTGCAGGAACGATTAAAGACGCTGGCCGACGCTCCCGATATGCTTTCGTACTTCTTCGAGGATACGCTTGAATACGATGCCGAAAGCGTCGTGCAGCGAGGAATGGACGTTCCCGGCACGCTAGCCGCGCTGCGACGCGCTGAGGCCGACCTATCCGAGGTTGCCGCGGCTGATTTCCACCATGAAAACCTGGAATCCCTGTTGCGGGCAACCGGGAAGGACCTGGAGTTGTCGGGCCGTCAATTTTTCGGCGCTCTTCGCTCCGCCATCACCGGACGCACCGCGACCCCGCCGCTATTCGAGATGATGGAAGTGATGGGACCGGACCGGGTCATCAAACGACTCGCGGCGGCAGTCGAGAAGCTATCCGACGTCTAACCGGGGTGGGATTGCCCGTGCCCGGTTCCCGGGGGCATCGGCTGGCGGCAGTGCGGGCAAAGGCCATCGTCCGATGGAGCGGCTGTATCTGGCGTAGGAGTAGCCGGTTCTTTGCTGTCCGCTGCCTCGGCGGCGCTGACTTCCAGCAACCCGGCGCTGATGATGCCGGCAGGCATGGCAAAAAGACCGATGCCTAGCACTGCGATGACGGCAGCCAAAACGCGGCCAATCGGGGTGATGGGAACGGTGTCGCCGTAGCCAACCGTGGTCAGGGTCACAACGCTCCACCACATTGACGCCGGTATGCTGGAGAAGACCTCAGGCTGCGCCTCCGTTTCGGCAAAGTACATCAAAGTAGCCGCCATCACCAGCGCTACTAGCAAGGCGACTACGGTGGTAAGCAACTGCCCTCCCTTCTGACGCACCGCGATTACCAGCCGGCGCGCGGCGGGGAAATAGCGGGCCAGTTTGGCAGTGCGCGTCAGCAGACGAACGGTAAGCAGAAAAGATAGGCTAGGACCGTCGCTCCCCAGCAGCAGGAGAATCACGCCGATACCCGAGGGAAGCAAGGCGGCGGCATCTACCAAGGCATGGGATGACACAAGGTAACGCCAGCGTCTCCCCCAGCCGGCCGTTTCAGGATTGGGCGCAGACTCCGGTGCCGACCAGAACCTGAGTGCGTACTCCGTCAAAAAAATGCAAACGGTACAGTATTCGATGAGGTGGAACCAAACTCCGTAGGACACCGCCAAATCGGGAACGGTCCACAGAACTAGAGCCACCGAATTGATGATTATGATCGAAACGAGCAGAGCCTCCACCAGAAAGGCCGGATTCACTCTTCCCAGCCTTAGCACTCGGCGCTCCGCGGCCGACGCCGAAGGCTCCAGCAAAAGGTATAGCCTGCGACGGAATCGCGTCTGGCTAGGGGACTCAAGGGATTCGGCGTCAGTCATCTTCTTATTGCCGGGTTCTTCCGGGATTGCGTGCCTGGCTGTTGCCGGGCAACGGATTGCAGCCCTCAGATTGGGATTGTGAACATTGGTGAAAATTTATGAATTTTCCGTAAAAACGACGATTTTACTATTGACTGCCGTTGAATAGGGGGCTGTACAGTATAGGCGGGCCGCATATGGATTGGCCAATTCACAACCTTGGCTTTGGGCGCTGCTCGGAGAACAGTTAGCGCCAAGGCGTTCCGATACAGGACGTTCTGACGATAAGAAGTGGAGGGCTGTGGTGAACCGGGGCTGGATAATCTGGCCTGGAGAATCATTAGGGGAGGAAGCGCTATGCTATCAACCGGTGTGACCGTAATCAGCGACGGGGTATTCAAAGTGGACTGTGGAGCGGTCTTCGGCCGCATCCCCAAGATGATGTGGGAGAACCTGGTTACGACCGACCGAAAAAACCGGTTGACGATGGGTCTGAACTGCCTGTTGTTGCAATGCGACGGGCGCAACATACTGGTGGATACCGGCGTTGGCCCGAAGGACAATCTTCGCGATAAAGAGATGTACGGACTGGTCCCCAGCCGGCTGATGCGCAGTTTGAAAACGCTGGGGCTGGGACCCCGGGATATCGACGGCGTCGTGCTTTCGCACCTCCATTTCGGTCATGCCGGCGGGGCAACTCGCATGGACCGAGTCGGCGACATGGTACCATCGTTCCCCAAGGCGACGTACTACGTACAGCGCGCCGCTTGGGAAGATGCCCAGAAACCCTCCGTGCGTCAAGCTGACGTATTCCGCGTAGATGACTTTGCCCCCATCGCCGAACGAGGCCAATTGGAGTTATTGGACGGCGATTGCGAGCTATTCTCTGGATTGAATGTGGTAGTCACTGACGGCCATTCCAAAGGCCACCAGATTGTCGTATTCAGCCATGGCGGGGAACGGATCGTCTATCTCGGCGATCTGGTGCCGACTCCTCACCACCTGTGGCCGACGGTGTTGTCCTCCTTTGACTACGAGCCGGAAAGGACGATGGAGCAGAAACACGACATCCTTTCGGACGCCGAGAAGCGTGGTTGGCTGATGGTGTTTGCCCACGGGAACGAAACCAGGGCCGGGTACCTACAGCGAGGCAAGGACAACGATATGGCATACCTTCGCCCGGTGGAGCTTTAGTCCGGGGCCTTTGCCAGCACGTACTTGCCTTCGAGCCTCATCAGCCGAGCGTCGGTAATAAGGTTGTCCAGGTCGCTGGTGGTAATGGCATTTACCCTTACGTAATTATCCGTAAGCCCGCTCCAACGCATCGCGCCATGTTCGGATTCGTAATGCGCGGTTTCCCACAGCACGGGGCGCGACTGGCCTAGGATACGGTTTCGGTATCTGCAAAACGCTTCCGAGGCCATCGAGTTCATTTCGGTTGCGCGGCGGCGCTTTTCATCGGGCTGCATTTGGTTTGCGAAATGGTGCGCGCTGGTCCCGGGGCGGGGCGAGTACGGGAATACGTGGATGTCGGCAAAGCGCATTTCCGATGCGAAGGCCAAACTCTCAGCATGAGCATGGGCGTCCTCACCCGGAAATCCCACGATGACATCGGTGGTGATGCTGACGTTGGGGACGTTTTCGCGGATCAATTCAACGGCACGGCGAAAAGTCGCGGTGTCGTACCGGCGGCGCATGGCTTTCAGAGTCGTGTCGCAGCCGCTCTGCAAGGGAACGTGGAAATGCGGGCACAGCCGAGGCTCTCGCCACAACTCCAACAGCTCAGGACATATTTCGTGAGCCTGGAGTGAGGATACCCTGAGCCTCGGGAGCGCCGTGTTCTCCAGGATACCGGCAATCAGCCGGACCAAGTTAGTCCCGTCCAGATCGAATCCGTAGGTGCCAAGTTGGGTCCCGGTCAATGCGACTTCTTTGAACCCGGCAGCTACGTGTTGGCGCACGTTTGACACGAGTTCATCCGGCGGAATGCTGCGCTCGCGGCCACGCACCTTGGGCACGATGCAGTAAGCGCAAACCTGATCGCAACCCTCTTGGATTTTTGCCATCGCCCGGCTCCTGCGCAGGATACCGGCGCTCGCTCCCTCTCCCTTGATGGGAGAGGGCAGGGGTGAGGGTGAGTGCCTGCCGTTGCGCCGTGTCAGTTCATCGATTGCCAATTGAGCCAGTTCCGGCTTTTCCGAATTGCCAACGACTAGGGTCACTTCCGGCATTCGGCGGAGTTCATCGGCGGCGCGCTGGGGATAACATCCGGCAGCGACCACGATTGCCTCCGGGTTGGCTCGGCGAGCGGCGCGAAGGGCCTGCCGGGCTTTGGAGTCCGCAGTGGAGGTAACGGTGCAGGTGTTGACTACGATGATGTCGGCATCGACTTTGGAGTCCACTAACTGGTATCCGGCCCGGTTGAACTGACGAGCCAGCACGGCGCTGTCCGCTTGATTCAGCTTGCATCCGTGCGTTTCAATAGCAACGGTTCCGGGCATAATAGCTTACCTGCCGAAATCGGCGATACTGCCGTCGGGGTCAGCGGACGGAATGGGCGCGTCGCCGCCGGGAATGCGTGTTACCAGGCGCTCCACAGCCTCGGTTACGTCGTCCATCGCCAGGAAAAGGTAGTCCACCCGGCTGCGGCGTTCGCGGACCCGTTCTGCGGCGTCGGCAAGGGCGGAAAGGTGGTCGAAAGCATCGCGGATGTAACGGTCTCTTTCCTGTTCCCCGAGCCGACGCACAAAGTCCCGCAAGGCGTCGTCGGAATCGGCCGCCGGCTCGCCGTGCCACAGGGCCACGCCGCGCGCCGCGGCAACCAGGCTGCCCCACAGCAGTTCCTCGGATTGGTTCCACTGGCCACGAGTCATGGCAGTTTGGGCCGAATCCAGCAACCGCACAGCCTGGCTGCGGTAGCGGGCCAGGCGGGTTTCCAGAGAAGACGTGGCGGTGGAACAGCGGGAAGTCATAGCACTTTGATTTTAGCACGGCCGGCCAGATACACTGCGGCCAGAAGAATTAACTCTCCTTTGAGACGGAGCCCTAATGTCTGAAATTACTGTGAACCCTTTCCGGCACGTAGCCTACCCGGTCCGCGTACATGCCGGGGACAACACAATCTCCAACCTACGGGGGGAAATGGACCGTTTGGGCGCGCATCGCCCGTTTGTGGTATGCGGTCAGTCGGTGGCCCGGCGGACCAACTTGCTGGAACGGGTGCGTGAGGCTTTAGGCCAGGAACCTGCCGGGGTGTTTGATGGCGTACAAACCGGATCGCCGGAGACGGCGGTGCTGGAAGGCACGCGAATGGCTAGGGAAGCTGACGCCGATTTGATCATTGCGGTGGGCGGCGGCAGCGCGGTGGTTACGGCGCGAGCGATTATTATCATGCTGGCCGAGGGTGGCGTTCCGCAAGACCATGCAACCAGGTACCCTCCGGGCCAGCCACCCATCAGCCCGAGGCTAATGAAGCCAAAACTGCCGAACATCCTGGTGCTCACCACGCCTACAACAGCGGCCACGCGAGCCGGCACGGCGATCATAGACGGCGAAACCGGGCACCGGCTGGAGATGTTCGACCCGAAAACACGTCCCGCGACCGTAATTTGGGATACTGAAGCATTATTGACTGCTCCACCCAACCTCTGTATCAGCGCATCCGGGTCGCTGTTCAGCGGAGTGATCAGCGCTCTGCAAGCGCCCATGCTGAACACGATGGCGACCGCGGACCTGCTGGCAGCGCTGGGACTGCTGGTGGAAAACTTGCCGGCCGTCCGGAAAAATCCGGCGGACGGGAATGCCAGGATGAATCTGTGCGCAGCGTCGTTCGTGTACAACCGCGCTTGGGATACGGGAGCCGGTGGGTCGGCGTTGGGAATAGTGAGCGCGCTGGCTCACAGCCTCGACACGCGATACCCGGAATGCAGCCACGGCGCGGCGTACTCGATACTCACCGCACCGGGAATGGAATTCAACCGACCCTATAATCCGGCAGGGCAAGCCCGCGTCGCCGACGCTTTGGGAGTGCGAGAACCTGGTGCCGACGATCTCGAAGCAGCAGAGGCAGCGGCCAATGCCGTGTCGGGGTTCTTCGAGGCGGTAGGGTTGCCCAGCGCCCTGCGGGACGTGGGAGTAACGAGAGACAGTATCCCCCTGCTCGCGGAGGATGCGATGACTGATTTCGGACTGCACCGGAACCTGCGACCGATCACTGCGGTCGAGGAACTGGAAGAGGTGTTGCGGGCGGCGTGGTAAGGGATTTCGGAATTAAGGGAATTTCGCCTTGCCGATGATCTCATACACGTCCGCGATTTCCCATTCGGTTAGCAGTGCCTCCAACTCGGAGAGGATTCGGAACGGCGCGTTCAAATCGGTAAGATTGGCGCTGCCCACCTGGACGGCAGTAGCGCCGGCCATCAGGAACTCGGCGGCGTGGCGGCCAGTCATAACACCACCCACACCAATAATCGGAACGCTGACGGCCTGCGCCGCCTTATGCACCAGGGCCATGGCTATAGGGCGCAGAGCCGGCCCTGAAAGCCCTCCGTAACCTGTTCCCAGCACGGTCTGCCCAGAGTCAACATCAACATGGAGCGCGGGAATCGTGTTGGAGATGGTCAGGGCATCAGCCCCGGCGTCCACGGCGGCGTGTGCGATTTCGGTGATGTCGGGTACATTCGGGGATAGCTTGGCCCACAGCGGCAATTTGGTTTGTCGCCGAACGCCGGCCACCGCAGCCTGCGTCAAACGGGGTTGATGGCTGAACATTGCGCCATCGTCAACGTTGGGGCAACTGAGGTTCAGCTCGATAGCGGAAAATCCAGGCACGCCCCGGGTGAAAGATGCCATCTCCTCCCATTCCTCGGGGCTCTCTGCCGACATGCTCATGACGATGCTGGTGTCCATTGAGTCCCATTGCGGTGCCAGGTCTGACATGGCTGCTTCTATGCCTGGGTTGGTCAAACCGATGGAGTTCAGAAGGGTGGTTTCTCCCGCAGCCAGTCCTTCGCGGAACGAGGACGGGAACCAACGAGGCTCCGGGTTACCCTCTCTGGGGTGTCGGGTAAAGGTTTTGGGCAACACGGCGCCCAACGATGCGAGAGGCGCATCGGGATCCAAACCGCGACCATAACCATCGTATCCGAAAGTGCCGGAAGCGATCATGACGGGATTCGATAAGAACAGGCCGCCGGGGTGTCCGGGAGCCAGGTTGACGGTCAAGTCCATGGGCGAGATCTCCACCATCATGGGGTATTCAGACATAGGGGCGAATCCACCTCACGCGGATTCGCCCCCACAAGGTTTTGCGACGCGCCGTACATGGCGTTACAACGCCGGAATGTCCTCGTCCTCGTCGTCGAACGGCGAGAAGATCCGCGATGCGGTGTCCTCCACCTCCCGGTCAACTTCGGAATCGGTCTCAGTGAGGGACTGAGCACGGCGAACGAGCTCTTCCTCTTCCTCGGCGGTGCGGACCTGGTATCCGGCGTTGTCCAGGCCCGAACCGGCTCCAAAGGGCGCCGCCGATTGTCCGGAGATGAGCTCTTCGTCTATGGCCTCTTGGGGCATGTCCAGGGCGGCCCGCTGCATGGGATCAAGTCCCTCAGGGTAGTCGCCATCGCCGGAGAGCCAGCCCGGTGTGAGCATATCGTCCTCGTAGTCCTCGAAGGATTCCATCAGCGCCAGAGTGCGCTCCGAAGCGAGCAGAGACTCAAGACGCGCCGGGATCAAACGCCCAATGATGACGTTTTCCTTAAGACCACGCAGCCAGTCACGGTCGCTGGCGACGGCGGCCATGGTGAGGACCTTGGTGGTTTCCTGGAAGGAAGCCTTTGACAGGAAGCTGTCGGTGGTGAGAGCAGCTTTGGACACGCCGAGCAGCAAGGTCTTGGCGGTAGCGGGCTCCCCACCCTCGGCAAGTACCCGGTTGTTCTGGTCCTGGAACCGGAACTTGTCCACCACGTCGCCGGGGATGAATTCCGTGTCGCCGGCGGTTTCAACCTGCACCCGGCGCAGCATCTGCCGCAGGATCACCTCAATGTGCTTGTCGTGGATGCTGACGCCCTGAGAGCGGTAAACCTCTTGGACTTCATCCACCAGGTAGTGCTGCAAGCCCTCAAGTCCGCGGATGTCCAGCAATTCCCGAAGGTCCAGGGGACCATCAACCAGAGCGTCGCCGGCCCAGACCTGCTGACCGTTGTTCACTTTCAAGGTCATCTGTGAACTGATGTCGTAAGACCGCGATTCTTCCTCGCGCCAGACGACGGTGACGCCTTCGGTAGATACCTCGGCTTCGCCCTCATAATCGGATCGGATCTCCTGCACGACGCCGGCCCCGGCAAGCGCGCTGGCAGATCCGCCGCCGTTGGCGGGAGAGTCAGGATTAACCACCACTGCCAACAGGTTGCCCTCGGCGATGGGCTCGCCGGGTTGGACCAAGCGAATCGCGCCTTCAGGCAGCGCATACTCGTGCCGTTCCTCGTCGTCATAGGTGACGCGGATGCGGCGGGAGCCATTGGCGTCCTCTTCGATGGAAGCGATACCGTCAATGTGCGTCAAAACGCCCGCTCCCTTGGGAGGGCGCACCTCGAAAAGTTCCTGAACGCGAGGCAAGCCTGTGGTGATGTCGGAGCCGGCGATACCGCCGGTGTGGAAAGTGCGCATGGTGAGCTGAGTGCCCGGCTCACCGATGCTCTGGGCGGCGATGACACCCACCGCCTGCCCAATTTCCACCAACTCGCCCGTGGCGGGCAGCCTCCCGTAGCACATTTGGCAGATGCCGCGCGGGGTTTGACAGGTCAACGGCGACCGCACCGGTACACGGTCAACGCCGGCTTCCTTGATCTGCTCGGCGATTGTCTCGTCGATCATTTCGTTGCGGTCGATTATTATCTCTCCGCTCACCGGGTCGGCGATGACATCGCCAGCCATACGACCTACGATCCGCTCGTGCAAAGTGCTGAGATCGAAATCGTTGGGCCGCGGCTGCACGTAGAAAGGCTCCGCGAATTCGCAGTCGTGGTCACGGACGATGACTTCCTGAGAAACGTCCACCAGGCGGCGAGTCAGGTAGCCGCTGTCGGCGGTGCGCAACGCGGTGTCGGTCAAACCCTTGCGCGCTCCGTGAGTGGAGATAAAGTACTCTAGGGCGGTCAAGCCCTCACGGAAGCTGGATTTAACCGGCCGCTCGATGATGCGGCCTTCCGGGTCGCTCATCAGGCCACGCATGCCGGCCATCTGCTTGATCTGGGCGATGTTCCCCTTGGTGCCCGACGCAGCCATGACGCCGACACCGCCATAGTTGCCCAGATCCTCCGAGACCACCTCTTCCATCTGGTTGGACGCTTCGGTCCAGGTTTTGATGATCTGCTCGTACCTTTCGTCCTCGCCCATCATGCCCATCATGAAGTTCTCTTCCTGATTGGCAACTTCTTGGGTGGCTTTCTCAAGAATATCGCGCTTTCGCTCCGACACTTGGATGTCGTTGATGGCAATGGTGATGCCGGACTTGGTGGCGTAGTAGAAACCCATTTCCTTGATGCGGTCGAGCACGCGGGCGGTTTCCTCATTGGACAGGGTCCGGTGAAGTTCGGACGTGAGGTCCTTGATGGCGCCACGGTCCATGAGTACGTTCTTGTACTCCAGCGATTCCGGTAGAGCCTCGTTGAAGATCAACCGACCCATCGTAGTTTCAACTTTGTCTTCGGTGCCCGCAACGCTCAGGACAGTGATTGGGGCGCGCAGATCAATCTGTCCGTCGGAGTAAGCGATGCGCGCCTCGTGGATGTCGTAGAACATTCCCCCGGCGCCCTTGGCGTCGGAAGCCAACTCGGTAAGGTAGTAGCAGCCCATGACCATGTCCAGGGTGGGCGCAACCAGGGGCTCTCCGGAAGCCGGAGACAGCATGTTGTTAATGCTGAGCATTACCGTCCCGGTCTCGTTCACCGCCATGGATGACAGCGGTACGTGGACCGCCATCTGGTCCCCGTCGAAGTCGGCATTGAAAGCCGAACACACCAACGGGTGCAACTGTATGGCGCTACCTTCGATCAACACTGGTTTGAACGCCTGGATGCCCAGACGGTGCAGCGTGGGCGCGCGGTTCAGCATTACCGGGCGGTCTTTGATCACGTCTTCCAGAATGTGCCAGACCTCGGGAGAAGAACGCTCCACCATACGCTTGGCGGCCTTGATGTTGGGGGCCAGCGCGTTGATCACCAGGCGGTGCATCACAAACGGCTTGAAAAGCTCAAGCGCCATGCGCTTGGGAAGGCCGCACTCATCCATCTTGAGTTCCGGCCCGACGACGATGACTGACCGGCCGGAGTAGTCCACCCGCTTCCCGAGCAAGTTCTGGCGGAAACGCCCCTGCTTGCCCTTGAGCAGGTCGCTCAACGACTTCAGCGCATGATCGCGCTTGCCCTTGACGGCTTTGCCCTGGCGCCCGTTGTCAATCAACGAGTCCACGGCCTCTTGCAGCATCCGCTTCTCGTTGCGGATCATCAGGCCCGGGGCGCGCATGCTGGCGAACCGCTTGAGCCGGTGGTTCCGGGAGAGCACCCGGCGGTAGAGGTCGTTGAGGTCGCTGGTGGCGAAGCGTCCGCCGTCCAACTGGACCATGGGCCGCAGTTCCGGGGGCAGCACCGGCAGGACAGTCATAATCATGTCCTGCATACGGTTTTCGCTGCGCCGGAAAGTCTCCAGCAAACGCATACGCTTGCCGGCCTTGGTGCGGATTTGGGCGGAGGTCGCCCGCATTTCAAGCTCGGTATAGTACCGTTCCTGATCCAGGTCCGTGTCCATGAGCTTGAGGAAGTCCAGCACTGGTTCGGCGCCCATCTCGGCGTCGAACGAGTCGCCCCAGAACGGCTTTAATCGGTCGTATCGGCTGGTGGAAAGGATAGTGAGGCGCAGCCCGGCCGAGCCGCTGCGGGCGATGTAGAACTCGTCCGGAAGTTCAACCTCGTCGCGGGCCCAGGCCGGTAGTTTCAGGTCATCCCAAAGCCAATCCACGTCGGTGCTGCGCAAACGTTGGGACGGGTCCCAACGCAGCCACCTCATGGCCTGGACGAGGTCCACTGCCTCTTTGCGCCGCTCAGTGAGGGCGCGAACCAGGTAGTCGTCAATAACGCCGATCAGGTTTTGCAATTTGACCAGCTCTTCGCTCCAGAAGCCTATCTCTTTCTGGCGCCCGTCATGGTCCTCAACTTCGGCGATACCGTCGATGCGGTCTTCAAGCCTTGCTATTGCCTTGATGTCGTCGCTGTCCGGCTGAAGCCGTTCTAGCAACGCGGCAAAGGCGGGGACATTCCAGCCACGGCCTTCAGGATTGTCTTCTCCGCGCCGGAAGTTCCAGGTTCGGACCGCGGTTTCGATTTCAGCGAGGGCACGCCGGATCGTGGCCAGGTCGTTAGACATGTAATCCGAAGAAGCTCCGTCCTCGCTTTGGGGATTAGAGCTTACGAAGATGGCGTGCAGATCTCGCAGCGTCGGCAGCAGTATCTCGTCGTCCACGGCAACGATATCGGCTATCAGCCGGTCGGCCGCATCTGCGATGTCGTCTTGCCTTTCTTCCGTGGGATCCTCTCGCCAATCGGAAAAGGCGGAGATTATCGAAGAGGCATTGTCGCTCAAACGCTGGAGGCTGTCCGTTATCGGGGTGGAACCATGGTAAAACCGGGAGATCGCAGCGGCGGCTGGGTCGCCGTCCACCGCGAGGACCGATAGCCGTTCCGGAGACTCCAGGTCTTCGGCGCTCAGAACATTGAGCCCGACACTCACAATACCAGCGTGGGCGGCGACGCTGGTTTCAACCATGTCCCGCAGGGACTGGAGAGCGTCGGAGTAATCCTCATCTGCGGCTGCGTCGGCGGATGTGAGGCGCGCCAAAGATGAGCGGGCCAGGCTGACTGCGCCGTTCAGGCGGTCCGGTAGTTCTCCCAGGGCGATGGCGGCTTCGTTGCGACGGTTTTCCAGGTCCCAGTCTGCGATCCGGTTGACGATGCTCTCCAACGCGCTGCCGGCGGTGGAAATCGGACCGACGCGGATTTCCTCGACTTCCCTTTCGTGTCGCTCGAATTGCTCACGCATCAAATCGACGTCAACCTGATTGATGACGAAAGCCGAGTAGTACAACACCCGGGTGAGGTCGGAAAGCTTGAGATCCAGCGTCAGGCTCATCACGCTGGGCGTGTTCTTAACGAACCAGATGTTTGCGACCGGGGCCGCCAGGGCAATGTGCCCCAGGCGCTGGCGACGCACATTCGAGCGGGTCACCTCAACGCCACAGCGGTCGCAGACCACCCCCTTGTATTTCTGGCGCTTGTATTTGCCGCACTGACATTCCCAGTCCTTGGTGGGACCGAAAATCTTTTCGCAGAACAGGCCGTCCTTTTCGGGCCGCTGCGTGCGGTAGTTGATGGTCTCGCCTTTTTGTACCTCGCCGGAAGACCAGCCACGGATCTGTTCGGGCGACGCGATGGATATGCGTATGGCGTTGAAGTCGGAGGAGGTAGTCGCTTCACGACTGTCGAGCATCCTGACCATGTTTTAATTCACCTCCGAAGCAAAGAGATAGTCGTCTTCACCGGGCAGCCCCAGGCTGGCGTCATCCTGTTCCTCTTCTTCCTCCAGGCGCACGTTGAGGCCCAGGCTCTGGAGCTCTTTGAGCAGCACGTTAAAGGATTCAGGGATTCCGGGCTGACTGATTGGGTTGCCCTTGACGATGGATTCATAAGTATTGACCCGACCGGTAACGTCGTCGGACTTGATGGTAAGAACCTCCTGAAGGTTGTGGGCGGCGGAGTAGGCTTCCAGAGCCCAGACCTCCATTTCGCCGAAGCGTTGGCCGCCGAACTGGGCTTTACCGCCCAGGGGCTGCTGGGTGATCATCGAGTAGGGTCCGGTGGACCTGGCGTGTATCTTGTCCTCCACCAGGTGAATCAGCTTGAGCATATAAATGCTGCCAACGGCCACCGGCTGATCGAAAGGTTCTCCCGACCTGCCGTCATAGAGCTGGAACTTGGCGAAGGTGGGCGGAGAGATGAGCCGCTGGCGATGGACGTCCAAGGCCAACTGATGCATTTCGCTAACGGAAAGACCTTCCGGGTTTTCTCCGGCCACGTCCCGGAGCCACAGATACAGGCACACCTGCCTGGCAATGCCGTGTTGTTCCTCGTCGAATATGGACTCAGGATCAAACCCTTGATCCCTCAGCCAGTCGTAAACCATGGTCGCGTCAACCACGCTGTCGGTGTCGCCGTCGTTCAAGGCGGCCGCAGCCTGTTGGCCGAACCACCAGCGGGCCAATGAGTCCTCAATGTGATCGTCGTCGGCGCCCTCGAAAACCGGCGTCAGAGCCTGGAAGTTCAGGCCGCGAGCAGCCCAACCCAGGTGGCTTTCCAGAACCTGCCCCAGGTTCATGCGCGAAGGCACGCCGATGGGATTGAGGATGATGTCAACCGGAGTGCCATCCGGCAGGAAAGGCATGTCCTCTTCGGGAAGAATGCGGGACACAACGCCCTTGTTGCCATGGCGGCCGGCCATCTTGTCGCCGACGGAAATCTTGCGAGTCTGAGCCACCCAGACCCGGATGGCTTCGTTGACGTCCGGGGGAAGAGCGTCGCCGGGTTCGTCGTCGCTCTTCTTCTCACGGCTCAGGGTTTTAACGCCGATGACCTTGCCCCTTTGACCGTGAGGCACGCGGAGCGAGGTATCCCGAACGTCCTTGGATTTTTCGCCGAAGATAGCGCGCAATAGGCGTTCCTCAGCGGTCATTTCAGTTTCGCCCTTGGGGGTCACTTTGCCCACCAGGATGTCGCCGGGCCCGACGTCGGCGCCGATACGGATAATGCCGCGTTCGTCAAGGTCGCGGAGGTTGCCCTCGCCGACGTTGGGGATGTCGCGGGTAATTTCCTCGTCGCCCAGCTTGGTCGAACGGCTCTCCACCTCGTACTTTTCGATGTGTACTGAGGTGAACTGGTCGTCTTTGACCAGGCGTTCGCTGATGATGATGGCGTCCTCGTAGTTGTATCCTTCCCACGACATGAAGGCGACCAGAACGTTTTGGCCCAGGGCGAGCTCTCCGCCGTCGGTGGAAGAGCTGTCGGCCAGAGCGTCGCCAACGTTTACATAATCGCCCTTCTGGACCACCGGGCGCTGGTTGAGACAGGTCCCCTGGTTGGTGCGGGCGAATTTGATCAAGCGGTGGGAGTGTTCCTGCCCGGAGTCGTCCACCACTACGATTTCGTTGCCGTTGACCGAGCGAACGGAGCCTTCAACGCGGGAAAGGAGAACCTGACCGCTGTCGCGGGCAACCCGACTTTCGATTCCGGTGCCCACCAGCGGCGCCTGCGGCTGTAGCAGGGGAACGGCCTGGCGCTGCATGTTGCAGCCCATCAGGGCGCGGTTGGCGTCGTCATGTTCCAGGAAGGGAATCAAAGCAGCCGACACGCTCATGATCTGCAACGGGGACACGTCGGCAAATTCCACGGTATCCGGGGACGCGAGGCGGTAGTTATCGCCCTCGCGAACCTCCACGAGTTCATCCGTGAACTGGTACAGCTCGTCGAAGTTGGAATTGGCCTGGGCGATGCGGAAACGCTCCTCCAGGTCCGCCGTCAAATACCGGACATTCTCCGGCCGGGTGTCCACGAAAGGCGCCACGTCGATAACGGTATCGGGAGCCAACCTGCCCAACCGGCGCAGGTGTTCCGAGTTGATCGTTTCGCCCGCTTGGACTATCACCTCGCCTTTCCGAGTGGCCACGTCGCTGGTAACGACATGACCCGTTAGGTCGAAGTAACCGGGGAATCCGGGCGTTTTGCAATCCCCAAGCCAGAGCTGCTTAATCACCGGCCAGTAGGGCGTTTCGATGAAACCCAGCCGGTCAATGCGAGCGTAGGCGGCCAGGCTGCTGAGCAAGCCGATGTTGGCGCCTTCAGGGGTTTCGATGGGGCAGATCCGGCCGTAGTGAGAAGCATGGACGTCTCGAACGTCGAATCCGGCGCGCTCACGAGTAAGTCCGCCGCGCCCAAGGGCCGACAGGCGACGTTTGTGCGTGAGCTCCGCCAGCGGATTGGTCTGGTCCATGAACTGGGACAGTTTGTCCCCGCCGAAGAACTCGCGAATTGCGCCCGTAACCGGACGGACGTTGACCAGCTTTGCGGGAACCGCGTCCTCGGGTTTCTCCAGCCGGCCGACCCGATCCTGGAACATTCGGTGCATTCGGAGCAGACCGATGCGAACCTGATCGCGCATCAATTCCCCGGCAACGCGCACGCGACGGTTGCCCAGATGGTCGATGTTGTCCCGAGGGTCCTCGTTGCTGATGTGGTTTTCAATCAGAGCGTAGAGAGTATCGATGATGTCGTTGATATCGAGAACACGACGCTCCGGCAACGGCACTCCCGGCAGGTTCAACCTGACATTGTGCATGTTTCCGTTTGGACCGGTATTGATCTCCGTTACCACACCGACGATCCAGGACGCCCGTGCCCGCACGGGTGTCAAATGCCAGGATTGCGTGGGTCCCTGGCTGACCCGCTCGGCATAGATGAGTTGGCCGGCTTCAACGATGCTTTCTTCAGAGAGAAAGCGGTTTTTCAGGATGAAGGTTTCGCCGGAGGAAATGGCTTCGTCGGAAGTCGTGCCGGCGGCGATTTGCTGGGTGGAGATCGCAACCGGGTCCCCCAGCGTGTCCGTTACCAGTCCTCGAACGCTGACCGCGACGCAGTCGTCCAGCGGCTCATCAACGGATGATAGAAGCGTGCCGGCGCTGGCCGCATCTGCGCAGAATACATTGACCGCGACCGTTTCGTCTGATGCGTCGGCGAACGGATCAAGAGGCTCAATGCTCCGGTCGGCTCCGCGAACCAGATACCCGTAGGTGACTAGGGCATCGATGTCCCGGTCGGCCAGGATGCGCTGCTCCCGTCCGGAAGCTTCAAAAATCTCAGTCGGAGAGACCCCAAGGCCCGTTGCCGCGTACTGCTCCCGAACAAAATTGAGGATAGCCTTCTGGGAATCGGTAAGTACCTGGGAGTTGGAGCGACCCAGGCGCTGGTCAACCTTGATCCGACCCACTTCGCCGAGGTCGAAACGGCGGCCATCGAAGAAGTGGTTCATAACGAAGGTGCATGCTGCGTCCACTTGCACCGCGGGTTCACCGGGACGGAGCCACTTGTAGAGATTGCGCTGCGCCAGGCCGATCCGGAAGGCCTGCTCCCGGTTGAATTCACGGTCCGGGTGCATACGATCCCAGAGAGACCGCAGTTCCTCTTCCCGAGGGTTGTAGTCCCGGTCGGGTGCGGGTTCCACGCCGCCGACGAAGGGCCGGCAATCATGGAAATCAATGTCTGAGAAGAGCCCCCGCATTTCATCAGCATTTACAATGCCCAACGCATGAAGGAACGTGGACACGCCCATCCGGCGCCGGCGGTCAACGCTGACGGTGATGGTCTCGGGTAGATTGCGCCTCCGCGCGTAGTAGTGAGTCCAGGTCTGCATTTCGATGCGAGCGCCCCGGCTGGCCGAGATACGACCCTTGTAGTACCAGTTTTCCAGCTTGCCGCACTCGGGACAAGCGGGATCTTGAGACGGTTCCCGTTCGTAATACACGCCCGGAGCGCGTTGGAGCTGGCTCACTAAGACCCGCTCGGCGCCGTTGATGATGAACGTGCCCGTCCTGGTCATCATGGGCACGTCGCCGAAGAAGATGTCAGACTCGGTTATCTCCCCGGTTTCCTGATCGCGAAGTTGCGCTTTGACGTAAAGCGGCCGGGAATACGTGATTTCCCTTTCCCGGCAGGTCTCGGGGCTGGGATGAACGTTGCACTCTCCTGTGATTTTGCAGAGATCGCAGTCGTCCTCCGTGTCAAACCAGTGGTCCATGAAGTACAACTCGAAACGTTCGGCCCGGCGCGACCCGTCTCCGCTGGCAAAGCGTCGGGTGATTCCGGCAACGATTGGTGAGCAATCCTTGAAGGTTTCGGCCAACCCTTGGTCTTTGAACCAGTCAAAAGACTCGATCTGGCTCCGGATTAGGTTCGGAACGTCAAGGGCGTTCGCAATGCCGGAATCGGAATAGGTCTTGACGTCACGGGCGGTCAACCCGCGATCGTTGCGGCCTGAGCGTTTACGGGTAAGCACCATAAGATCGACACTCCTGGCGGGTACGGGGATTAACTGGACGCAGCCTGCTCCTTGCGAGGCTTGAATAAACACAACGATTCGGCCCGCCACCAATGGCAAGCCGAATCAAAGGCAGTTCAGGTTAGAGGAAGCAGGTGAAAAATCGAGGCAGTGGCGACATCAATCATACGTGTACAGTTGTGCCACTATACACTCGGACCGGGGTTTTTGTCAACCGAGACCGGTCGCCCAAGAGCGGATTTTGGTGATCTGAGCCGCGATTTACCCTCCGCCGGCGCGCACTTCTAGGCTGGGCTTGGTCATCTCTTCGGGATTGAGAAGCTCGTTCAGTTCCGCCTCGGAGAGAGAGGTTTCGGCGCGAGCCACTTCCCGGATGGTAAGCCCGGAATCCGCGGCTTTCTTGGCAATGCTGGCCGCGGCATCGTAACCGATGGACGGCGCGAGAGCCGTGCCCAGCATCAGCCCTTTTTCTATCATCGCCGGCCCGGTGTCTGTGGCGGTGATGCCTGCGACGCACTGCTGAGCGAAGTTACGAGCCGAGGCTGCCAGTAGCGCTACCGACTGAAGCAGGTTGTAGGCCGCCAGCGGCATCATGGTATTGAGCTCGAAATAACCCCCCGCCCCGGCCAAAGCCACCGCCGCGTCATTGCCCACAACGTGAGCGGACACCTGGATGACTGATTCAGAGATGACTGGATTCACCTTGCCCGGCATTATGCTGCTGCCCGGCTGGACCTCCGGCACGTTGATTTCGCCCAGCCCGGCCCGAGGCCCGCAGCCCAGGAACCGAATGTCGTTGGCAATTTTATGCATGCTGATCGCGATGGTCTTGAGCTGGCCGCTGGCTTCGACGATACCGTCGAGGGCGGCTTGCGCCTGGAAGTGATTTCCCGTCTCCCTGATGGTTACGCCGGTCAGTTCCGAAAGCCGAGCGCAGGTCCGGCTGGACGATTCTGGATGGGTGTTGACCCCGGTGCCTACGGCGGTGCCGCCCAGTGCTACTTCGGCCAGCGCTTCCTCTGCGCGGCGCGCCCGCGCGATGCTGTACCCAGCCTGGCCGGCGTACCCGGAAAACTCCTGGCCGAGACGCACCGGGGTGGCGTCCTGGAGGTGAGTGCGCCCGGTTTTGACAATAGGCCAGAACTCGTCCGACTTTTGTTGCAAGGCGGCGCGCAACTCTTCCAACGCGGGTATCAAGTCCTCTTTGATGCCCAACAGTGCTGCCAGATGGATGGACGTGGGGATTACGTCGTTGGATGACTGTCCCAGGTTCACGTGGTCGTTGGGATGGACCAATCGTGACCCCAAATCGCCGCCGAGGATCTGGGAAGCCCGGTTGGCGATGACTTCGTTGGCGTTGGTGTTGGTGGAAGTTCCGGAGCCGGTCTGGAAGATGTCCAGCACGAAATGCTCGTCGTGCTTGCCGTCAACAACTTCCTGCGCCGCCTGGACTATGGCATTGCCAATCGTGGGGTCTAGCGCCCCCAGGTCCATGTAGGTTTGCGCACAGGCCAATTTGATCAAGCCCAGGGCGCGGATGAACTGTCGCGGGAAACGGAGGTCACTGATGGGGAAGTTGAGCACTGCCCTCATTGTGGACGCGCCGTATAGAGCGTCGGCGGGTACCTCCATCTCCCCCATGGAGTCGCGTTCGATACGGGTGTTGGCGCTGGTCATTTTACTTACCTTCCTTGATGAAATCGGCGACGCGCTCGGCAATCATAATGGTTGTGGCGTTGGTGTTGGCGCGGATAACGTCAGGCATCACCGAGGCGTCCACGACTCTGAGATTCTGCATACCGTAAACGTGGCAATACTGGTCAACCACGGCATCCAGGTCGGAACCGGGTCCCATCTTGCAGGTGCCCGACGAGTGGTGCTGGGTGTAAGCGTTGCGCAGCATCCACTGATCCAGGGCTGCGTCGGAGGCCAGGTCCTCATCCGTTGGCGAGAGCCGCTCCGCCACAAACTCCTGGAACGTGGGCTGTTCGGCAATCCGCAATCCCAGGCGTACTGCCGCCCGCATCCGCTGGCGATCTACTGGGTCGGAGAGGTAGTCGTAGAAAAGGTCGGGCTGCACGTGGGGGTCAGTAGAGGCAAGCCTCAGCCGGCCGGCGGTAGAGGCGTTCTGTAGCGCGGCGCTGAACCCGAAGTGGAAATCGTCGGTCTCAATGTTCACGCTGGCCGGGCGGTGTTCGCTGGTCATCAGGATGGGAGCCAGCTGGATATCCCCGCGCGTGCCGGTGCCCTCCGGACTGTAGCGCAGGCCGACCTGGATGCTGGGAGAGTCCAGGTCCGGCGGGTCTCCAATCCCGCGGAACAGGCTGAACACCGCCGGGTGATCGCGTAGATTATCGCCCACGCCGGTTAGTTCGTGAATCAGGGGGATGCCCATCTCCTGAAGGTGGTCGGCCGGCCCGACGCCTGAAAGCAGCAGTATCTGCGGGGATGCGATAGCGCCGCCGCTGAGAATGATCTGGTCGCCGTAGATCTCAAAAGCGTCTCCCCCGCTTTCCGCCTCAATGCCGACTGCCTTTTTCCCCTCGAAGAGGATGCGCCGCACTACAACGCTGCCGCGCACGGTCAGGTTCAGGCGGTGTCGGGCCATGGAGAGGTAGGTCAGAGACGTGCTCATGCGCACGCCGTCGATGTTGTTCAGCGGTCGCGCGGCGATGCCGTTGGAATCCGGGTGATTCTGGTCGGGGTCTTCCGGGAACCCCAGGGCGCGGCAGGTGTCGTAGAAAGCCTCGGCTACGGGCAACCACTCTTCCCGTCGGTAGCGGCGCACCGGAATGGGCCCGCTGTCTCCGTGAAAGTCGTCGCCGGCGAAATCCAGGTCGTTCTCCAGCCGGCGGAAGTAGGGCAGCACCCTGGTGAACGACCATTCGTCGTTGCCCCAGATGGCCCAGTTGTCATAATCCTCAGGGACGCCGCGGAAAAGAACCTGGCCGTTGATGCTGCTGGAACCGCCCATGGCCTTGCCGCGTGGGATGATGATGGGTTCTTCCTGTTGAGGCGTTCCCTTGGCTAGGTAGCCCCAACTATGGTCCCCGTAGGCAGAACGCCAAACGTTGTTGCCCTGTTTCAAATCAACCGGCAGATGCTCAAAGTCAGGATAGTCCGGCCCCGCCTCAAGTAGCAAGACCGAAACGCTCGGGTCTTCGGTCAGCCGCGAAGCGAGGGTACAACCGGCGGAACCGCCGCCAACGATGATGAAATCGTAATTCATAACAATCCTCTTCGGATTTACAGCTCGCAGCAATCGAGCAGGCAGTTGAAAAAGTCCGTGTCGTCCATGCCCCCCAGGTCTTCATCATGGGTGTCCGCAAGGTGCTTTATGATGCGGGGGGTGTTCATGGGTATCAGGAGGGCAGTGGCATTGATGCTGACAATGCCGACCATGCGGTAGTCCTGAAAGCGTCCGCCGGCTTGATCCTGCTGGTCGCAACGCAGGCAGCGCACGGTGATCTGATCGTCCCGCGCGTCGTAGATGAGCCTTACCAGAGGAGACCCACCGAAGCTGGCGTCATACATTTGGCCGTTGCCGAACCGGTCAGGACCGACGTGCTCAGCTTGCAGAGAGTTCTGCCATCCCTCCGGCGGAAAGACCACGCGGTTACTGTCTATGGGCATTGTCGCAAACCTCGCCAGTGCTGGTGATGAAAGGCGTCGCCTGATTTTATCGCATTTGCCGCTGATCGTCCCACCGTCCACGCGGATGTCAACCGGATACTTGCGCCGCTGGAGGAGCAAAAGTAGAGGCAGGTTTCAAACCTGCCCTGCTGTGAATGCGTGCGATACTTTCGCCGGCTACACGGCAGCAGCGGAGCGGGGCAGGTGAGTGACGCCGGAAGAGAGATAGCCGTCTATGCCGCGGGCTACGTCGCGGCCCTCAGCGATTGCCCATACCACTAGGGATTGGCCGCGTACCATGTCGCCGCCGGCGAACACGCCCGGCACCGAAGTCATCTTGTTCTCGTCCACCTTGACGTTGCCGCGCGGGTCCAGTTCTACGCCCAGTTGTTCCAACATGCCGCCGTGTTCAGGATGTAGGAAGCCCATGGCGAGCAGAACCAGGTCGGCGTCAACCGAAAATTCGCTCCCCGGCACCTCCGACATCTGGAACCGGCCATTGTCTCCCTTGGTCCAGTCCACGCGAACGGCGTGCAGCTTGCTTACCTGCCCGTTTTCGCCGGTGAGAGACTTGGTGAGAATGTTGTAGTCCCGGATACCGCCCTCTTCATGCGCGCCGGAAGTCCGCAGAATCATGGGCCACTGCGGCCAGGGGTTGTCGTCCGGGCGCGTTTCGGGAGGTTCAGGCAGCAGCTCAAATTGATGCACGATTTCCGCGCCCTGGCGATGCGCAGTGCCCAGGCAGTCGGCGCCGGTGTCCCCGCCGCCGAGGATGATCACGCGCTTCCCTTCGGCGCTGATCTGATCATTGACGGTCTCGCCGGCCAGCGTCCGGTTTTGCTGGGGTAGGTATTCCATGGCGAAATGAACGCCATCCAGTTCCCGGCCGGGCACTTCCAGATCCCTGGCTTGGGTAGAGCCACCCGTGAGACACACCGCGTCGTACTCTTGCAGCAGTTGTTCAGCCGGATATTTGACCCCCACGTTGACGCCGGTACGGAACTCGATCCCTTCGGCCTCCATCAATTCAACGCGGCGACGGACAACCGACTTTTCGAGCTTGAAGTCCGGGATGCCCAGCATCAACAGGCCGCCGATGTAGTCGGCGCGTTCCAAAACGGTAACGGTGTGTCCAGCCCGGTTGAGCTGCTGAGCGGCGGCGAGGCCAGAGGGACCACTGCCCACTACGGCAACGGTTTTGCCGGTGCGTGTCTCCGGAGGCGCCGGCTTGATCCAGCCCTGCTCGAAACCGCGGTCGCTGATTTCCTTTTCGATGTACTCAATTGTAACCGGGTCTTCATTGATGCTCAGCACGCACGAAGCTTCACAGGGAGCCGGGCAGATGCGTCCGGTGAACTCAGGGAAGTTGTTGGTGCTGAGCAGCACCTCCAGCGCGCGCTCCCAGTTGCCCAGGTACACTTGGTGGTTGAACTCGGGGATGACGTTGCCGAGCGGGCAACCCATGTGGCAAAAAGGCACGGCGCAATCCATGCACCGCCCGCCCTGCTCTTGGGCCTGTTGATCCGACCAGCGGTGGTAATACTCCCGATAATCTCCGACACGCTCTACCGGGGAGCGGCGGTCTGGGCCGTAGCGCCCAAACTCCATGAATCCGGTGACTTTGCCCATTTTAAACCGTTACCAACTCTTCTGCTTGCCGTTGGGCGCGCTCCTGAAGAACCCGACGATAATCCCGCGGCATCACCTTGCGGAACTTGCTGACGCTGGCCCTCCAGTCGTCCAGGATACGCTGCGCCGGCCCGCTGCCGGTTCGCTCCAGGTGCTCGGTGAGGAGGCCATGCAGTAGGTCGATGTCCTCTTGTTCGGTCAGATCTTCCAGGTCGGCCATGCCGTCGTTGAATCGGATGTGGAAGTCGCCGTCCGGGTCGTAAACGAAGGCTATGCCTCCGCTCATTCCGGCGGCAAAGTTGCGCCCCGCGCTCCCGATGACCGCGACAACGCCGCCGGTCATGTACTCGCAACCATGGTCCCCGACTCCCTCAACCACCGCGCGGGCGCCGCTGTTGCGGACGGCGAACCGCTCGCCGGCGCGTCCCCGGATGAACACGTCGCCCCCGGTGGCGCCGTAAAGGGCCACGTTGCCGATAATGATGTTGTCCTCAGGCACAAAGCCGGACCCCTCAGGCGGCACGATGACGATGCGACCGCCGCCGATGCCCTTGCCCATGTAGTCGTTGGTGTCCCCGGCCAGGCGCACGGAAACTCCCGGAGCAAGGAAAGCCCCAAAACTCTGTCCGCCGGAACCGGCCAGACTAATCTTGATGGTATCGTCCGGCAAACCCTCTTCGCCGTACTTGCGGGCAACCCGACCGCTGAGCATGGCTCCAACCGTGCGGTTGGCATTGGACACGGGCAAACTGATCTCCACCGGTGTCCCGCTTTCTATCGCCGGCTGGGCCTGGGCGATGAGCTGGTGGTCAAGGGCTTTGTGCAGCCCGTGATCCTGCTCGATGCAGCAATAAGTCTGGACGCGCTCGGCCCTGGCTGGGATCGTCAGCAGTTTTGAGAGGTCGATGCCTGCGGCCTTCCAGTGGTCAACGGCTTTCCGGGTTTCCAGCTTATCGACCCGTCCCACCATTTGGGCGACGGTGCGGAAGCCAAGTTCCGCCATGATCTCCCGCAATTCTTCCGCGACGAAGTAGAAGTAGTTGACCAGATGACCCGGTTGACCGGCGAAACGCTTACGCAGTTCCGGGTCCTGGGTCGCAATGCCCACTGAGCAGGTGTTCAGGTGGCACTTTCGCAGCATGATGCAGCCGTTGACGATGAGGGCAGCGGTTGCCATGCCGAACTCTTCCGCGCCAAGCAGCGCCGCGATGGCAACGTCCCGGCCAGTCTTTAACTGGCCGTCGGTTTGCACTACGATGCGCCCCCGAAGGTCATTGGCGACCAGTACCTGCTGCGTCTCTGCAACGCCCAGTTCCCAGGGCAGGCCGGCGTGCTTGATGGAAGACTCCGGCGACGCGCCGGTTCCCCCGTCATGTCCGCTGATCAGCACCACGTCGCCATGGCCCTTGGATACGCCGGCGGCGATGGTGCCAACCCCCACTTCGGACACTAGCTTGACGTGGATGCGAGCCTCGGGGTTGATGTTCTTCAAATCGTGGATTAGCTGCGCCAGGTCCTCAATGGAATAAATGTCGTGATGCGGCGGCGGCGAAATCAGCTCTACGCCCGGCGTGGTATGGCGCACCCACCCGATGTACTCGTCAACCTTGTGACCGGGCAGCTGCCCACCCTCGCCGGGCTTGGATCCCTGCGCCATCTTGATCTGAAGGTCGGTGGCGTTTACCAGGTAGTTGGGAGTAACGCCGAAACGTCCTGAAGCAACCTGCTTGATCGCGCTGGAGCGGTTGTCTCCGTTGTCATCCAGCGTGTAACGGTGAAAGTCCTCACCACCCTCGCCGGTGTTGCTACGCGCTCCCAGCTGGTTCATGGCGATGGCCATGGTCTCGTGCGCCTCGCGGCTGATGGAACCGAGGGAGATTGCGCCAGTGGCGAAGCGTTTGACGATCTCAACGGCCGGCTCAACCTCATCAATGGAGACAGGCTTGCCGTCCTTGAATTCCAGCAGGCCGCGCAGCGTCGCCATCTTGCGGCTCTGGTCGTTCACTTCGTCGGCAAACTCGCGGTAGGCCCGCGGGTCGTTGGAGCGGGTGGCGTACTGGAGCTTGGCGATGGCTTCCGGGTTCCACTGATGGAACTCGCCGTGCCGCCGCCATTGGTACTGCCCGCCCATGTCAAGTTCCTGCATCCCCGGAACGAAGGGATCATCGAAAGCGGAGCGATGCCGCTGTAGGGTTTCCTCTTCTACGATGTCCAGACCTATTCCCTGGATGCGCGAGGGTGTGCGAGTGAAGTACCGTTCAACCAGGTCGTCGTCCAAGCCGATGGCTTCAAAAATCTGCGCGCCCCGGTAGGATTGCACCGTGGAAATGCCCATCTTGGACATCACCTTGAGGATGCCCTTTTCATTGGCTTTGATGAAATTATAGACGGCATAGTCCGGTTTGGTGCCGTTCAATTCGCCGCGCTCGGCGAGATCCCGCACCGACTCAAGGGCCAGATATGGGTTGATGCCGCCCGCGCCGTAACCGATCAGCAAGCAGAAGTGCTGCACCTCGCGCGGTTCCCCGGACTCTACGACCAGACCAACCCGCGTGCGCGTGCCAGCGCGCGTAAGGTGATGATGGACGGCGCTGGTAGCGAGCAGGCTGGGGATGGGCGCATGGTTGGCGTTCACGCCCCGGTCGGACAGGATGATGATGTTCTTCCCGTCCTCGATGGCCTGGGATGCAGCATCACAGAGGTTGTCCAACGCAGATTGCAGCGAACCCGTGTCGGCATCGAACAAGGTGGACAACGTCGCCGATGACAGGCCGGGCAAGTCCAACGCGCGGATTCGCGCCAGCTCTTCGTCCGTGAGCAGCGGGGACTTCAGGCGCAGTTGCCGGCAGTGCAGCGGTGTTTCCTCAAACAGGTTCTGTTCGCTGCCTACAAAAGCCTCCAGCGAGGTGACCAGTTCCTCCCGGATCGCGTCCAGCGGCGGGTTGGAAACCTGCGCGAACAGTTGCTTGAAGTAGTCAAAAAGCGAACGGTTCTGGTCAGAAAGTACTGCCAGGGACGCATCGTTGCCCATGGAGCCGATTGCTTCATATCCGGCTGCCGCCATCGGCGTAGTGAGCATCCGCAACTCTTCGATGGTATATCCGAACGCCCGCTGCTGCTGACGTAAATTCCCGCCGCCGACGGATGGTTCGGGCACGGCTTTCGGAAGGTCGTCCAGCGCGACCTTGTTCTCTTTCAACCATTCGCCGTAGGGCTGCTGACTGGAGAGCGTGTGCTTCAACTCCTCGTCGCCAATTATCCGCCCCTCATCGAAGCTGACCAGGAACATCCGACCCGGCTGCAACCGGCCCTTCTCCCTGACGCTCTCGGGCGGAAGGTCCAGCACGCCCGTCTCCGACGCCATGACTAGCTTGTCGTCGTGCGTGACGGTGTAGCGGAATGGACGCAAACCGTTGCGGTCCAGCACGGCGCACACGTCCTTGCCATCGGTCGCCAGCATCATGGCCGGGCCGTCCCACGGCTCCATCATGCAGGAATGGAACTCGTAAAAGTCCTTCTTTTCCTGCGACATGGTTTCGTGCTGGTCCCACGCTTCGGGAATCATCATCAGCATGGCGTGGGCCAGTTCGCGGCCGGTCATCACCAGCAGTTCTAGGGCGTTGTCGAAACTGGCCGTGTCGCTGGCCATGGGGTCGCAGATGGGCGCCAGCTTGTGGATGTCGTCGCCGTACAGCGGGGAACTGAACTGCTGCTCGCGGGCGTGCATCCAGTTGATGTTTCCGCGCAGCGTGTTGATCTCGCCGTTGTGGGCCAGGTAGCGGTAAGGATGCGCCAGCTTCCAGTGTCCCAGCGTGTTGGTGCTGAACCGGGAATGTACCAGCGCAAAGGCAGACACCAGCGATTCGTCGTTCAGGTCCCGGTAAAAACGGGACAACTGATACGAAACCAGCAATCCCTTATAGACCACGGTGTTGCAGCTCAGGCTGCACACGTAGAAAAAGTCCGCGTCGTCTTCGGTGATGCCGGTTTCAGCTACGGTATTGGAAATGACTTTCCGAACGACGTAGAGCTTGCGCTCAAAAGCCGCCCGCTCCGGCGTGTTGGCCGTGCCTTTCCCCACGAAGAATTGTCTGATGGTCGGGCAAACCGCGCGGGCGTCGCGGCCAATCTGGGTGTGATCCAGCGGAACGTCGCGCCAGCCCAGCAAGGTCAAGCCCTCGTTGGCGACCACGCTCTCGATATGGGAAACACACGCGGCGACCGCAGCGCCGTCCTGCGGCAGGAAAACCATCCCGACGCCGTATTCTCCCTCGGCAGGCAGCGATATTCCTTGCTGGTTGGCCGCCTTGCGGAAAAAGGCATCGGGCATCTGCACCAGAATGCCGGCGCCGTCGCCAGTGTCCGGATCCGAACCGGACGCGCCCCGATGGCCCAGGTTGTCGAGCACTTGCAGGGATTCAGTGATGATGGAGTGCGTCTTGTCGCCCTTGATGTTGGCAACCATGCCGACGCCACAGGCGTCATGCTCTTGCTCCGGGGAATATAAGCCACCGGACTGGGCCAGTTCTTTGAGCGAATTCATAACCGCACCCTGTACAAAATAAAAGAAAAATCACCGGCAGGATGTGGAGAACGAATCTCGACTCTGCTGGCGCAACGCGGCGTAATAACGCCGCCCAAAACAGACTTGTGTAATATATCACAAACTACGGGGATTGCAAGGCAAGCCGTACTCGCCCTATACTCGTGTCCACTATACGGGACAACTCGCGGCGCTTGCCGCCACACTTGCAAAAAACCCAAAGCATGACCACCACTGAAACCTTGAACCCTACCGAAGTGGCCCGCCTGGCCGTCGACGTGGCTGCCGAGAAGTTGGCCACCGACATCGTGATGATGGACCTGAGGCAACTTGGGGTCTTCGCCGACTATTTTGTCGTGATGACCGCTGATTCGGTGCGCCAGATCGAGGCGCTGGAAGAGGACCTGACCAATGCCATGAAGGAAGCCGGTATCCCTCGGCATCACAGAGAGGGAACCCCGGCATCCGGTTGGGTGCTGCTGGACTTCGCGGACGTGCTGATCCACATCTTCGGGCCGGAAGAACGGGATTTCTTCGGCCTCGAACGGCTGTGGAGCCGCGCCCCCCAGGTGGTCAGGATTCTATAATCCACTGGTCGGCGCTGCGAGCATATTCCAGCCCGCCGTCTTCACCGAAGAATAAGCCAATCTCACGCTCGGCGGATTCCAGGCTGTCGGAGCCGTGGACGATGTTCCGCCCAATGTCCACACCGAAATCTCCCCGGATGGTGCCGGGCGACGCCTCGCCGGGGTTGGTCACGCCCATCGTTTGACGCGCCAGCGCCACCGCGTTGTTGGCCTCCCAGATCATCGCAACGATAGGCCCCGAAGTGATGAAGGACACCAGGGAGGCAAAAAATGGTCGGTCAACGTGCTCCGCGTAATGACGGCCGGCCAGGTCCTCGTCCACCTGCATCAGGCGTATGGCGACCAGTTTGAGGCCCCGCCGTTCCAGCCGAGATATAACGTCCCCGATCAGGCCGCGCTGCACGCCGTCGGGTTTGATTGCCACGAAGGTTCGTTCCATTGAGCAGATAATCTCCTTTCAGTGTTGTGGCCCGGATGCTTATGAGCGGCCCTGCCGGACCCGATCCCGCCGCTTGGCGACGCCGATGGTGGGCATCCGCAGATAGTAAGGCTGTAAGGTGGTCAAGTCGTCGGTTTCGCCGCGTTGCAGGCGTCGGGCCGCGGTTTCGGCCAAGGCCCACAGCCGGCTGGCTGGAGTCCAGTGAGCGACCACGGTGGGACGCAGCGGATCGCCGCGCTTATCGTCGATTACATCCCGGCGTGCCTGGGCCGCCTCACCGCAGTAGAGCAACGCTCCGTCGGGCAGCGCCGGTTCCTGCTCCAGCAGGGCTTCCGGCCCCGCTATCTCATCCTCACGGACTCGTTCGCCGTCACCGGCAAACCAGCCGGCGGCAACCTCGTTGCGTCCCGCGTCCAGCCAGGCTGCCACGATACCGTCCGGCGTGAGGTGAGGCCGCGCTTCCAGGGCCAGTGTATCGACGCCGATGATTGGAAAGCCCGCCGCCATCGCCAGACCCTTCGCCGCGCTGACGCCCACCCGCAGCGCGCTGAACGGCCCGGGCCCCAGGGCCACCGCGACTCCGTCCAGGTCGGCGGCCCGCGTACCCCGCGCTTTGAGCAACTCGGCGACGGCCGGCATCAACTGAGCAGTATGATTCGCCGTCGAACGCCACAGCCACGCCTCGATGACCGCGCCGTCCGCGTCGCAGAGCGCGACGCCCCCGTGGCGGGACGAAGTGTCAATGGATAGGATCATCAGAGCGCGTCCGCCTCCAGCTTTCTCAGCAGGTCGGCGAAACGTTCGGGCGCGTCTTCTATCGTGATGGAGTGACGAGCCGGAACCGCCCCGTCTTCGTCGGGAACAACCTCGCAGGGCGCGCCCAACTCGTCCAGCGCATAGTCGAGGTCGATCCACAACGCATCGTCGGGAAAGAGTTCGTCGGCGCGGTCGGCCCATTCCACGATCAGAACGTCTCGGCCGGCGGCGACGATGTCATCAAATCCCAGATCCCAGGCTTCCGCCGGGTGATCAATTCGATAGAGGTCGGCATGGTGCAGGGTGAGGCGGCCTTGGTATCGAGTCATCAGCACGAAGGTAGGGCTCCGGGCGTAGCCGTCAACATCGAGTCCACGGGCGATTCCCTGAGTCAAGCAGGTCTTCCCCGCGCCCAGCGGCCCGGTGAGCAGGTACACGTCTCCCGGTGAGGCGGATTCGCCGATGATCTGACCGACCCGACGGGTTTCCTCCGCGCTGTTCGTGTGGATGGCAATGCGATTGGACATAATGGATTCAGCCGGCAAAATGGTCCCAGCCGGTCCCGCCGCGCTCAACAGGCTTGCCGGAGCTGTCTCGCACGGACACCACGCCCGGCCAGCCCTCCGTTATCTCGCCTACCACGGCGGCGCCATGGGGCAATTTGCGCATGGCGACGTCCATTATATCCGGGGATGCCGTGAACAAAAGCACGTAGTCCTCGCCGCCGTAGAGGGCTAGGTCAAGCCAGCCGTCCGGGAACGCGGACTTGAGGGGCGTCAGCGTTGGCGTTTGGTCGGCATGGATGACGGCGGAAACGCCGCTGGCTGAACAGAGTTTGCCCAGGTCGTCTGCCAGCCCGTCGCTGACGTCCATGGCGGAACGGACGCCGGCCGACACCAGGGCTTTGCCGGCGGCAATGTGAGGCCGCGGACGCCGGTGCTGCCGGATCAGCTCGGATTCGGCGTCCTGGTCGCCGGCAGCGCCGGCCAGCAGTTGACGCAACCCGCCGGCGGAACTGCCCACCGGCCCGGTGACCGCCACCAGATGGCCCGGTTCCGCGGCGGTTCGCACCATGGGAGTCCCCGAGGCTATCCCGGTCAGTGCCACCGTAACGAAAGCAACCGGAGATCGCACCATGTCTCCCCCGATGATCCGCGCGCCGTATTCCCCGCAAATCTCCATCATGCCGGCGTACAGCTCTTTAACGTCGGCGACTGCCGTGTTCGGAGGGAGGCCCAAGGTGATCAGCGCGCCGACCGGATCCCCGCCCATGGCGGCCACGTCGCTGATATTGGATGCGATGGCTTTCCACCCCAGGTCGCGCCAGGGCGTCGTGGCCGCGGTGAAGTGTACGCCGTACACCATCGTGTCCGTGGTGTACAGCTCGGTAATCGGCCCATCCGGAAAGGTGATGGCAGCGGCGTCATCGCCATTTGGCACGGCAATACGGAACTGAGCCTGAGGAGCGAGGCCGGAGTCTGGTTCGGCGCTTTGAGTCCACTGCTGGACCAATTCGATCAGGCCGAATTCGCCGAGGTCGGAGATGCGCATTTTCAGAAGTTGCGACGCTGCCAAAATGAAACCGGGCCTCTGCTAGTGGCCCGGTTGAGATCTACGTGCTTTAGCGGCTGATTAGTGAAAGGAAGCAAGAAAGTTTGCGATTGTTTCCGGCAATTTTGCCGGGGACAGTGGATTTTCTCAGGGAACCTGCTCTCTGACTCCGGGAGCCCATAAGGACTTCGACCAGACGAGCCGAGGGACAGGAACGTCCACTGATTGACCTGGGAGTGGACCGACTCGCGCTTGTGAAACGCTTGCCGATCATAGGTCTCCCTGAAAAGGAGGTGATCCAGCCGCACCTTCCGGTACAGCTACCTTGTTACGACTTCGTCCCAGTTACCGAACCCGACCTCGGCGCCTGCCTCCCATAAGGGTTAGCTCAGCGACTTCAATCGTTCTCGGCTTCCATGACGTGACGGGCGGTGTGTACAAGGCCCGGGAACGTATTCACCGCAGTATGCTGACCTGCGGTTACTAGCGATTCCGCGTTCATGCAGGCGGGTTTCAGCCTGCAATCCCAACTGGGGCCGGCTTTGGTGGGATTGGCTCCATCTCACGATTTGGCAACCCATTGTACCGGCCATTGTAGCGTGTGTGTAGCCCTAGACATAAGGGCCATGATGACTTGACGTCGTCCCCACCTTCCTCCTCCTTGCGGGAGGCTGTCTCGCTAGAGAGTGTAACTAACGACGAGGGTTGCGCTCGTTGCGGGACTTAACCCAACACCTCACGGCACGAGCTGACGACAGCCATGCAGCACCTGTGATGGCTCCCCGAGTTACCCCGAGGTCGTCACCCTTTCGGGTTTCTACTACCAACATGTCAAGCCTAGGTAAGGTTCTTCGCTTAGCATCGAATTAAACCACACGCTCCACCGCTTGTGCGGGCCCCCGTCAATTCCTTTGAGTTTTAGCCTTGCGGCCGTAGTCCCCAGGCGGGATACTTAACGCGTTAGCTACGGCACGGAGGGGGTCAATACCCCCCATACCTAGTATCCATCGTTTAGGGCGTGGACTACCTGGGTATCTAATCCAGTTTGCTCCCCACGCTCTCGCGCCTCAGCGTCAGCTACAGCCCAGTAAGCCGCTTTCGCCACTGGTGTTCCTCCCGATATCTACGCATTCCACCGCTACACCGGGAATTCTGCTTACCTCTGCTGTCCTCAAGTCGAATAGTATCCCTTGACCTCTCCCAGTTGAGCCGGGAGCTTTCACAAGAGACTTATCCAACCGCCTACGCGCACTTTACGCCCAGTGATTCCGGGTAACGCTTGCCCCCTACGTATTACCGCGGCTGCTGGCACGTAGTTAGCCGGGGCTTATTCCCGAGGTACCGTCCTGTATCTTCCCTCGGAAAAGGGGTTTACAACCCTAAGGCCTTCGTCCCCCACGCGACGTCGCTGGGTCAGGCTTTCGCCCATTGCCCAAGATTCCCTGCTGCTGCCTCCCGTAGGAGTGGGGGCCGTTCTCAGTCCCCCTCTGGCTGGTCATCCTCTCAGACCAGCTACCCGTCATCGGCTTGGTGGGCCATTACCCCACCAACAACCTGATAGGACGCGAGCTCCTCCTCCGGCGACCAAAGCCTTTCATCTGCATCCCACGGGATGCAGGTCGTATGCGGGATTATCCTCAGTTTCCCGAGGTTATACCCCACCGGAGGGCAGATTACTCACGCGTTACTCAGCCGTCTGCCGCTTTATCATTGTGGCCGAAGCCACGATCACGCTCGACTTGCATGCATTAAGCGCGCCGCCAGCGTTCACCCTGAGCCAGGATCAAACTCTCTTAATGAGAACCTTACTTCCTTCCACTATTCAGCTGTTAAAGTGCCTGCTCCCACCGGAGGCTTTTAGCCGTCAACGGCGATTGCGTTCGGCTACTGTACTCCATCGTTCGCCCATTGTCAACACCATCCCCGCATCCCAATCAGCGCCTCTCGATTCACCGAAAAATCCCCTGCCCTGGTGCCACGGCAGAGTTCCGTCTTTAGGTGGTTCTCTCATTTGAACCTCTAAACCTCCCTCTCCCCTGGTGGGAGAGGGTTGGGGTGAGGGGGACCCCTTCCGTCAAACCACCTGAATTACAACGCTACCTGGTGACACCCGCCTCTTGACCTTACAGAAACTCATGTTCCATAATAACCATGTGCACACTAGGAATCCAGTCATTAGCCAGCCAGAGGTGAAACCCGCCAATCGTCCGGTCGTACACGGCCAACCCCGTCAGAACCCTAAAATCGCAACCGGCCCAGGTGGCCAACGCCGCTCAAAGACCTGACTCCCCACCGGCGTGTGCCCCACTGGTGTCCCCGGGTCCATCCGAGCCCGCGCGCAAGCGCGCCCTTACCGGCGTGCCGAGTACACGAAAAAGTAGGTCAAATAGTTGCGTAACCCCACGGCCGTGGGGCTGACAACGACCAAAACCCTGGCAACCTTCACCTCTGGCAGACTGGAAAACCCCGAATCCTGGAAACCCCGAATCACCGACACTACCACCGCCCCCTTTGGAAAACCCAAGAGTTTGTGATAAAATGCGCAAAGGCAAACGCCAAAACTCTCACTATTAGGAGACATCATGGAAGGCAAGGTTCAGATTGAGATAACCTACTGCGTGCCTTGACAGCACCACGCGACCGCCACGTGGATGGCGAACGAATTTTTCCGGGCTTACGGCGGCGACGCTGCCATCACGATCTCACCTCGCGGCCAGGGAATCATGGAAGTGTTCCTGGATGGCGAGAAGATCTTTGACAAGAAGGCCGAAGGGAACATCTACCCGGACCTGGGCCGTGTTCGCAAGATGAAGGAAGTCATCTCCGCCAAGATCGCCAACGCCGATCTGGCTGTTGCCGCTGACAACTAGTCTCGGCAGATTCTGGAATTTCAGGGCCGCTGCCGGTAGCGCCGGCAGCGGCCCTTGTCTATTTAAAACGACGCAGACGCCCTTGTGTTATAATGACGATGGACTAGCGTGACTAGATTTGACATTGACCGCCATGACGCAGATAGAAGACGTAAAAAGCAGGCTTGACATCGTCGAGTTGATATCCAGCTACGTGAATTTGCAGCGGTCCGGAAGCTCTCTGAAAGCCAATTGCCCCTTTCACCAGGAGCGCACCCCCTCGTTTTTCGTCTTTCCTGACCGGCAGTCGTGGCGCTGTTTTGGGTCCTGCGCCGAAGGCGGCGATGCCTTCTCCTTTGTAATGAAGGCGGAACGTATCGAATTCCGGGATGCCCTCCAGAATTTGGCGGCCAGGGTCGGCGTTACCCTCTCCAACGATCAGGAATCGGGAGGCGTCGCCCGGCAACTTTTCGAGATCAACGATGCGGCGCGCCTCTTCTTCCAGCGTATGCTCGGAGAACCGGAAGCGGCGTTCGTCCGCGACTACCTGGAGCAGCGGGGAATCAGCGCCCGCTCAATTCAAACCTTCGAGCTTGGCTACAGCCCGCCCCGCGACAATCGCCTGCTGGCGCACCTGAGGGAGGCCGGCTACGACGACGACCTGATAGTCCGTGCTGCTCTGGCCAGAGAAACCGATGAAGGCCGGCGTTATGACTTTTTCCGAGGCCGGCTGATGATCCCCATTCGGGACTGGCAGGCTCGTGTCGCCGGGTTCGGCAGCCGCGCTTTGGACCCGGAGGCCACGCCGAAGTATCTCAACACGCCGCGCACGCCGGTGTTCGATAAGTCAAGAATCCTTTACGCCATGCATCTGGCCAAAGAGCCGGTGCGACAACACGGCGCCGTTATCGTGGAAGGTTATATGGACGCCATAACGGCGCACCAACACGGACACGACAACGTGGTGGCATCCATGGGCACTGCGCTTACCGAGCGCCAGGTTGCCCTGGTTCGCCGCTTGACTAACAACGTGACCATGGCATTGGACGGAGACCCGGCCGGCCGCAACGCGACGCTACGCAGCCTGGAATCATCATGGGGCGTGTTTCAACGTCGCAACGCGCAGCAAACTACCGGGTCCATGCTGCAACAGCCCGATGCTATGGAATTGCGGGTGGCCGAGCTTCCATCCGGTCAGGACCCGGACGACTACATCAAGCAAGAGCCGGACAAGTGGCCCACGTTCGTGGAGCAGGCCCAGGAGCTTTTCGACTATCTGTTGACGACGCTTTCCGCCCGCGCCGACATGGACAGCCCCGACGGTAGGTCCTGGGTGGCCCACATCATGCTCAGGTTCGTGGCGCAAATTCCAGACCCGGTTCGGAGCGATCTGTACCTGGATCGATTGTCGGCCCGGCTGGGTCTGAACAACGAGACGTTGCGCACGGCATTGCGAGATGCCAGGCGTCAATCAGCGGCGGAGCAACGGAGCGAATCGGTCTCTGCCACCGCCAACGAGGCAACGCCGCCGCCAATGCGGGACCACGACGCCCGCGAGGAAGAGCTGCTTACATTTCTCCTACAGCACGGCCCGGAATCGTTGGACGACGCGCAATCCATACTGTCGCCCGAATGGTTCACCCGTTCGGAGAACCGGGAAATTTACCGCAACGTAATTGCAGGTGCGGACTCCGACGAAATGCAGGTAGCCCCGGAACTGGAGGCTCACCTCGATGCCCTTCGTTCCCGGGAACTCAGGTTGTCCACGCAGGTGAAACGCGAAAAAGCCTGGCGACAAATGAGCTTGGCCCTGGAAAAGGAACATCTCAATAACGAAATCAGGCAGCTATCCGGCCTCCCGGAGATCATGGAAGACCTTGAATCTCCGCTGGCTCAACGGCTGCTCAACAACAAGCACCGCATCGGTGAAATCGACCGGCTGCTCAAGCCGTCTTCACCGTCCGGTAAATAACGGAGGCCCTATGACCATCATCAGCAATCGACGCAACGTTATCGTTGACGAAGATGAGCCGGACTATGACGGCAGCGAAACCATCTCCATATCGTCCGCCATCGCTACCGCCAGCGACTCTGAGGAAGACGAGGACGCAGTTGACGAGGAAGAGGAAAACACCTCTTCCGTCAACGTTGACGACCATGATTCCGCGGACGAAGAGTGGCAGGTTCGACAGATGGCCGTAGCGCGGCGCACCGTGCTGCCGGAGGACGGCCCTTCCGCGCGGGATATGGAGCGTGAAGAGCGGGACTGGGCCGAGGTAGATACTACCGACAGCACGGATGCCCTGGACGACCCGGTTCGCATGTATCTCCGGGAAATCGGGCGTGTGGACTTGCTGACCTCCGCCGACGAACGACGTCTCGCCCGCGAATTGGAAGGGCTTAACCACCTGCTCAAGCTGGAGCAGGAACTTGCCGAGCGCGCGGCCAGCGACGAAGCGCAAGTCGATTACCTGGACGCCAGCCACGACCCGCCTCTGGAAGCCGCCGCGTGGGAAGCGGCCATGGTGCTGCTGGCGCGAATCGCTAACGCCGCTCCCCTGGTGCGCTCGCTGGCCCGGTATCTTGAACTCTACGAATTCATGACCCTCTCCGAGGTCAAGGAATCCCCGGCCCTCCGCAAGGCGATCGACGCCGAGGTTGCGCCGGCAATGGTGGAACAGGTGGCTCGGGACCTGGACATCGGAGAGGATGTGGCGTACCAGCGCATCGTACAACTCTCCCTGGACACCTGGGTTCTGCCGCCCCGTGTGGTGGACGTGGTTACCGCATACGTGCCGATCTGGGCCGAACTGCACCCCGACGGCGTGGGCGGCTGCTACAGTCCCGAGCAGGGGTTGGACGTGCCTCCACTGTACGCCCAGGATGACCATTGTTCGCTATTGCTCATGACTCAGTTGCTCCGCGAACCCGGAATGAGTGATATGGTCGAGCGCGAGAACTTCGATGCCGCCATGTACTTTGAACAGACCAAGAAAAATGGCGAGCGCGCTCAGACCCATCTCACGGAGGCCAACCTGCGTTTGGTCGTGAGCGTGGCCAAGAAGTACATCGGTCGAGGCATGGCTCTGCTGGATATGATCCAGGAGGGTAACATCGGCCTGATCCGCGCCGTCGAAAAGTTTGACTACCGGAAGGGCTACAAGTTCAGCACCTACGCTACCTGGTGGATCCGGCAGGCCATCACCCGGGCCATCGCAGACCAAGCTCGCACCATCCGTATTCCGGTCCACATGGTGGAAACCATCAACAAGCTGATGCGCCATCACCGCCGGCTGTTGCAGGAAAAGGGGCGCGAACCCACCACGGAAGAGTTGGCCGAAGCCATGGAGATGACGCCCGAAAAGGTGGAGGAGATTCAGAAAATTTCCCAGGAACCGGTCTCGCTGGAAACTCCCATTGGCGAAGAGGAAGACTCGTTCCTTGGCGACTTCATCGAAGATCGCACCACCTTGGCTCCGGCGGACGCCGCTTCTGCGCAGCTACTGCGCGAGCAGGTTCAGGAAGTGCTCAACTCCCTGACTGAACGCGAGAGCCGTGTCTTGAAGCTCCGCTTCGGTTTGGAGGACGGGCGCACGCGCACGCTGGAAGAGGTTGGCCGTGAGTTCGGCGTTACGCGGGAGCGTATTCGCCAAATTGAAGCCAAGGCCATCCGGAAACTGCGCCATCCTTCGCGGTCCAAAAAGCTCCGGGACTACCTGGAATAATCCGAAGGACGTTACAGCGGCCGTTCCGGGGGGCGAATCACGATTCGCCCCCTTTTTATAAAACTCCCAAAAACGTTCCTCCATACGTAGGCAAATTTCCGGGGTCGGGGGATAAACTCTGACCCGAGACCCCGGCGAACGCCGGGCCAGGGAGGTCATTTTGGTGGAAGCTATGGAGTTGCCCGTCTGTCAGCAATGCAATATCGGAGCGTTGGTGCCACTGTCCGATTACGGGGCCCAGGGTGCCCCGGTTCACTACAAAGCCTGGACGTGCATTAATCCCGGCTGCGGTTACAACATCAAAATCCGCAACGGCGACATTTTCGTGAACGAACCGATCCGGTCGGGCCGACACTGATACGGCCATGTCGCGCTAACCGGCGGCCGTTAGACGGCTTGCCGGTGCATTTCGGCGTCAACGCTTGGGCCTGACGGCTGGCGGTTTTGCCCGCCATACAAACCAGGGTAGCAATATGGAAATCGGATTGGATTACATGCAGATGCGCACCCAGGCGCAGTACTACGGACTGCGTTGGGCGGGCATCGCATTCTTGGTCGCCGGCGCGCTGCTGGTGATTATGGGATTGGCCTATTACGGCAACCTGTTCTGGCTGCGGTCAAGCGTGGACAATTACGCCGCCAGCAGGTCAGACGCGATTCAACTGGCGGCGGGTGAAGCGCCCCTGGCGCCGCAGGAAGGGAAGATCGTTTCTCCATTGGCGCTGGAGCCCGGCGCTTACACGGATACTGCGGCTGGGTTGGGTTTCACCCCGGTCACCCAATCCGACGCGCGTCCGCTGGGCACGTTGCCGCCGGCGCAGCGATTGATAGTTCCCGAACTCGGCATCAACGTCAAAATGCACCAGGCGAGCCTGACTGGAGGGGCTATCCTCGCGCATTCGAATTCCATGGGTTCCGATAGCCTGAACATTGTGGAAGCCAACCCCGGCGAACGGGGCGCGCTGTGGTTCTTCGGGGAGTCGGGCAAGCGCGCCGACAATTTTGGAGGTCTAACCCGGGCGCCGGAGCTACTTACCGGGGGCGATGACATCCTGATATTCGTTGATAACGGGTCGAGAACCTACGTTTACGCTGCCACTCATACCGACGTTTTCCGGGCCGCTGATCTCAGGCTGAGCGGGAGCGAGCGCGCTACCGTACACCTGAGCGTCCCCGTGCCATCCGGCTTGTACGATCACTTCCTCGTGTTGAGCGGCGAGCTGGTGGGCGTGCAGTAGGCAGTTTGGGAAGCCGAATTTACGGCTTGTCAATCTGATTCTTCCCTGGCTCCGGGCCACGATAAACGCACCTGCTGGATACGGCGTCCGCGCACCTGTACCACTTCAATGCAGAGGCCATCTTTGGCGATGACATCGCCGGACGTGGGCATTCTACCCAGCTCGGTATAGACATACCCGCCGATGGTGTTGACGTCGTGGCCGTTGAGCTGCACGCCGATGATTCGGTTGACTTCTTCCACCGGCATGGTGGCGTTCAAGGTCCATGAGCCGTCGTCGGCCATGAGGGGCGTCTCGGGGTCGCTGGCGGCGAATTCGTCATCGATCTCCCCGACAATTTCTTCCAGCACGTCCTCAAGAGTAACCAAACCCTCCACTCCCCCGTACTCGTCAACCACCACCGCCATTTGCAGTGATTTGGTTCGCATGAGGTGGAGCAGGTCGTCCACAGCCATGTTTTCGGCCACGAACTCCGGGTCGCGCATGAGGTCGTCGAGCGTAGTCTCGGTTTCACCGGAAGCCAAAACCGGTAAAACATCGCTGATATGAACTATGCCAACCACGTCATCCATGGTGTTTCGATAGACCGGCAATCGGGTGTGCCTCGTTGACACGAATGCTTTGACCACTTCGTCCAGAGAAGACGTGAGCGCAATCGCATCCATATCCAGGCGGGGCACCATGATGTCCAGGACGTCCCTGTCGTCCATGCGACTGATGGAACGCACCATATCAATGTCGTTCTGGTCCAGGTTCAGGATTTCATCCGCGGTAAGTGGATCGGTCTCCAGATGGGCTTCGTCGTCAGTATTGGAAATGCCGGCCTGACCAATCGCAGATGAGGCACTGATTTCGACGCCCGCGGATGTTCCGGCGCCGTTGGTCGTTGACACTCTTCGCCTGAAGAGCCACTGGCGTGGGCGGGCCACACGGCGAGCCCCGTTTGGATATAGGGAGGCCCAGAGATCGGTGAGAGCCTGTAAGGCGATTAGGACCAGGGCGGTGGCTCCTGCCGATATCAGCAGGAGCAGCACGGTGGCAAGGGCGGGAATCAACCCGAAGATCAGCGCTCCAAGCGAAACGCCGGCTATCCCGGCGGACAGCACTCGCAGTGCCCCCAGACCCGGCGAGGGGGAGTAGCCAAGTAAAGCGACCAGCCCGAGCCGCCGTCTGCGCGTGGCAACTGCTATGCTAACCCAACCAAAGGCCAGCAGAGACGCAGCGAGGAACAATAACGGGGGTAAGCTACTATCAGTATCCAAAGTGGCGGCCCTTTGCCGATACCATCGACGAGATTACGACAGTATCGGACCGAAACGGGTCAATGTCACTCCTCGGTGTGCGATGGTAGCAGTCTAGCAGGAACACCGGCGACTCGTCCAGCGGGAGGCACGTCTCGAGTAACCACTGATCCGGCGCCGGTCAGTGCGCGGGCGCCCACGGTCACCGGAGCGATCAGCATGGTATCGCTGCCAATGAAAGCGCCTTCTTCCACCGTGGTTAGATGCTTCGATACGCCGTCATAGTTGCAGGTGATGGTCCCGGCGCCGATGTTCACGCCGGCGCCGATGTTCGCGTCGCCCAGGTAGGAAAAGTGCCCTGCCGCCGAGAAGGAGCCGATTCGACTGTTTTTGACCTCGACGTAGTTGCCAAGGTGGACCCCTTTCTCGATCAGTGATTGAGGACGCAGATGACTGTAAGGCCCGATGCTTACGTCGCCGTGGACGCTGGACTCTTCAACCGTGGAGGCGACAATTCTGCACCGGTCTGCAATCGTCGAATCCCGAATCACGCAGTTAGGGCCGATCTCGCATTCTTCGCCTATGACGGTTTGCCCGGACAGCATGGTGTTGGGCAGGATCACGGTATCTGCGCCGATCACAACGTCGGCGTCGATATAGGTCGTTGCAGAATCAATAATGGTGACGCCTTCCAACATCCAGTGCGAATTGATGCGGTCCTGCAACACGGTGGATACCACCGACAGTTGTTGTCGATCATTCACTCCTATAGCTTCGTCGGCCAGCGCGAACGGCGCCGCCACCACGTCATCGCCGACCTGGGCAGCCAGCTCAGCCAACGCCGTGAGGTAAAGTTCGCCGGACTTGGCGCGGGGGATGCTGCCAAGATTTCCGGCCAGCCATCGCCCATCGAAGCAGTACACTCCGGTATTTACCTCCGCCGGTTGGAAAGAAGCAGAGTCAACGTCTTGGTCTCGAGCCTCCACAATGGCCGAGACCCGTCCGACGGCGCTGGAATCTCCGGGAGCGGCACGCTCAATACGGCCTAGATCCTGCGCAAACACGTCGGTAGCGGTCAGTATCGTCATTCGCCGCTCGGTCCTGGAGGCATGCTCGTCGATTAATTTGCGTAGGGATTTCGCCCTCACCAACGGAGTGTCTGCTGCCATCACCATGACCAGCTCGGGCGCGTAATCCAGTGCGCTCAATCCCCACGATACTGCGTCCGCGGTCCCCTCTGCCGTGGGCTGCACCACGTACTGAACGGTGTCGCCCACAACGGCAGCGAGGCTTGCCAGATTACTCGGCGAAGCGACTACGACGATATTTTGTATGCCGCATTCAGCGAGCAGGTCCACCGGATACCGGATCAACTCCTTTCCGGCCGCTGTGTGCAGCGGTTTCGTGATGCGTGAGCGCATGCGACTGCCGTGTCCCGCCGCCAGGATGATACCGACGCTATCTGTTGGGGGCTGGGTCGCGTTCATGGCTGTCCTCCCGGCTAATGACGTGTGGCGATGCAGCCTGAATTATAGCAAGCAGTTGCGCGGCCCCACGCGATTACGGATTTCGCCGCCGAACGGTATTTGTTCTGGTAATGCAACCACACGTGCAATATAAATCTGTTTGAGATTGACCGGAAACGGGCCGATTGCTAAAATTCTGAAAAGTCGCGATAAAAGCCGTTGGTTAAATGCTCCAGCGGTACGGTCTGCCGTGAAAGTTACGGGAGGAACTATATGGTTACCACATTCAACGAAGACCTGTTTTCGCCTGAGGTCATCCAAGACCCCTATACCTATTTCGGGCGGATGCGGGAAGAAGACCCGGTCCACTGGAACGACCCCTACAAGTTGTGGGTCATCACCAAGTACAAGGATCTGGTTTGGGTGACCCGGCGTCCGGAAGCCTTCTCCTCGGAGGTATTCCACCGTGACCCGCTGCCTCCGTACCCCTCCATTGATGAGTCCGACATGGGCCTCTATGAGGACGTGCGGAATTTTTTCAGCCAGTGGTTTATCCAGACTGACCGCCGCGCCGTCAGCGCTCACCAGGAGATCGCCGAGCACGGCGGGCCTGACCACACCGACATGCGCAAGGTTATCCACGGGTACTTTACCCCGAAGGCCATGGAACTCTGGCGCCCGTTGGTGCAGTCCGCCATCAAGCAGTTGCTGGACGAGGCCGAAGACCGCGGTCACATGGACGTGATGCGCGACTATGCGACGCCGCTGCCTCTGCTGGTCATCGCCGCCATGATGGGCATCGAAACCTACGACCGTCAGTTCATCCGCTCGCTTGCGGAGAAGCTGCTGTTCATCGGCCGCGGCAACGCCGACCGGATGCAGCCGCTCGCCGAAGGAATCACCGAGTTGCAGGAGTACCTGCGCCCCATGGTCAAGGAGCGGGTCAAAAACCCCAACGGCGACCTGCTGGACAAGATGACCGACGCCGCCCGCACCACCAACGCCGCCGGCAAGCAGATCATGAGCGAGGAACAGGTGGTTGCCAACGCGATCCTGCTGCTGCTGGCCGGTCACGAGACGACCATCAACCTCATCTGCAACGGCACCCGGGCCTTTATGACCCACCCCGACCAGTGGGAACTGTTCAAGACCGACCCGGCCGCCAAGATGATTCGCGCCACCGAGGAGTGCCTGCGATACGACGCTCCGGTTAAGTCCATCACCCGCATCGCCGGCGAGGATGTGGAACTCGGCGGCAAGACCATCCAGAAGGACGAGCGGATGCGCTGGTTCGTCACTTCAGCCAACCGCGACCCCGAAGTCTTCGACCGTCCCGATGACTTTGACATCGAGCGCTACCCGAACCCCCACGTCGCCTTTGGCAGCGGCATCCACCACTGTTTGGGCGCCACGTTGGCGCGCCTCGAAGGTCAGGAGGCGTTCAAGGCGATTGCCGAGCGATTCCCCAACCTCAACATGAACGCCAACCCCGAGGACTTGACCTACACTTCCAGCATCACGTTCCGCACGCTGGAGACGCTGCCGGTCAACCTGTCGTAAATCGCGTTCACACGAGAGCCTCTGTATTGGGGGCGGGCATCTGGCCCGCCCCTGATTTAATGCGGTGTAAATTGCAACGCTACCTTGCGTTCATTTGGGACTGTACGACGGGTATCGCGTTGGTTATAATCGTGTAATCCGAAACTCGTCAAAAATGAATGGAAGTCTGACGTAAAACCCTTAAACCGGGAGGTTGCAGCCATGGTAAGCACCATCAATGACGACCCCTTCTCCCTTGAGGCGATGTACCAGCCCTACGATTTCTTCGCCCGTCTGCGAGACTGGGAGCCTGTCCACTACAACGAGCAATACGAGGTGTGGATGGTCACCTCGTGGGAGCATCTGGTTTGGGTGACCCGGCATCCCGAGGTGTTCTCGTCCAGCGTTTTCGCCCGGGACGTGCGCCCGCCCAACCCGCCCATCGATGAAGACGACATGGAAATCTACAACTTCATCAAGAATTGGCAGGTTTCCCGCTTCATTCAGCACGACCAGAGGCGCTACAACACTGGCATCTCCGGCCCGGACCACGTGGACATGCGGCGGGTGATGCACGGGTACTTCACCCCCAAGTCAATGGAGATGTGGCGGCCGCTGGTGCAGTCTGCCATCGACGAGTTGCTGGACGTGGTGCAGGAGAAAGGCCGCATGGACGTGATGGCCGACCTGGCAACCCCGCTGCCCCTGCTGGTGATCGCCCGGATGCTGGGTATCCCCGACAGCGACCGCCCCATCATGCGCAAGCTGGCGAAGGATCTGCGACATCTGAACCGGACCGGCCCCGACCGGATGGGACCGCTGTCCGAATCGGTGCAGAATCTCCAGGACTACCTGGGACCGCTGGTAGCCGAGCGCGTGGACAACCCCAGGGACGACCTGATTTCCGTTGTGGCAGAGGGCGAGCGCCAGGGTATTTTCACCCGTGACCAGGTGGTCAACAACGTGATGCTGCTGCTGTCCGCCGGCCACGAGACCACAATCAACCTGATCTGCAACGGCACGCTGGCGTTCACCCAGCACCCGGACCAGTGGGCCAATCTGAAGACCGACCCCGAAGGCAAGACGGTGCGCGCCACCGAGGAGTGCCTGCGATACGATTCTCCCGTGAAGTCGATCCAGCGCATCGCCATGGATGATATTGAGCTCGCCGGTCAGACCATCAACAAGAACGACCGAGTGCGCTGGTTCATCTCTGGCGCGAACCGCGACCCCAAGGTGTTCGACCGCGCCGACGATTTCGACATCGAGCGCTACCCCAACCAGCACGTGGCTTTCGGCAGCGGAGTGCATCACTGCTTGGGCGCAACCCTGGCCCGGCTGGAAGGTCAGGAAATCTTCCGCAACCTCGCCAACAGGTTCGACAGCCTGGAGCTGGAAGTGCCGATGGAGGAGCTGGACTACGACCAGCTCATCGGGCTGCGCGCGCTCGAAAGCCTGCCGGTAACGGTGACCAACGCGCGCTAGAGGGTCTGCCTCACAATATCGCCGTGAACCGTAGGGGCAGGTTTCAAACCTGTCCCTATTGCGGTGTACGTTGACGAAAAATCGGTTATAATTCGGAAATCCGTACCGGCCGGACGGCACTAGCCCGGCCAAAGCAATCTTCCCAAACCGGAGGTTCCAACCAATGGTCAGCACTTTCAACGACAATCCATTCTCGCTGGAGGCTATCTACAAGCCTTACGACTTCTACAATCGGTTGCGCGAGCGCCAGCCCGTGTATTACAACGAGGAACTCGATGTCTGGATGATCACCTCGTGGGAGCACTTGGTGTGGGTAACCCGCCACCCCGAGGCCTTCTCATCCAGCGTGTACGCACGGGACACCAAGCCGCCGAATCCTGCCATCGACGAAGATGACATGGAGCTCTACAACTTCATCAAGAAGTGGCAGGTTTCCCGCTTCATCCAGCACGACCAGCGGCGTTACAACCCCGAGATGAGCGGATCCGACCATGTCGATATGCGCCGCGTGATGCACGGTTACTTCACCCCCAAGAGTATCGAAATGTGGCGCCCACTGGTGCAGTCCGCCATCGATGAACTGCTGGACGCCGTGGAAGAGAAGGGCCGCATGGACGTCATGGCCGACCTGGCCACTCCGTTGCCCCTGCTGGTCATCGCCCGAATGCTCGGCATTCCCGACAGCGAGCGACCTCGCCTGCGCGAGCTGGCCAAGGACCTGCGCTTCCTCAACCGCGAGGGTCCCGACCGCATGAAACCCCTGAGCCAGGCCGTGCAGAACCTCCAGGACTTCATCGCTCCCATGGTCGAAGACCGGATGCAAAACCCCGAGAATTTCGACTCGCTGGACCTGATGCAGGTGGTGTGCGAGGGTGAGCGCAAGGGCGTGTTCAACCGCGAAATGACCATCAACAACATCATGCTCCTGCTGTCGGCCGGCCATGAGACCACCATCAACCTGATCTGCAACGGCACGCTGGCGTTCACCCAGCACCCTGACCAGTGGGCCATCCTCAAGTCCGATCCTGAGGGCAAGACCGTGCGCGCTACTGAAGAGGCCCTGCGCTATGACTCCCCCGTGCGTTCCATCCAGCGCATCGCCATGGACGACATCGAGCTGAACGGTCAGCAGATCAACAAAAACGACCGGGTCCGTTGGTTCATCCCCGGCGCCAACCGAGACCCCAAGGTATTCGACCGGGCCGACGACTTCGACATCGAGCGCTACCCCAACCAGCACGTGGCGTTTGGCAGCGGCATCCACCACTGTCTGGGCGCGACGTTGGCCCGACTGGAAGGGCAGGAGATCTTCCGCAATCTGGCCAACCGCTTCGAGAAGGTCGAGCTGGAAATCCCGGTGGAGGATGTGCAGTACGACCGCGTGCTCACCTTCCGCGCCGTGGAAAGCCTCCCCGTTTCGGTGACCAGCGCCAAGTAAACTCGCCGCTCGTCGCATTCAAAGGCGGCCCATCGCTTTTCGTGAGCGGTGGGCCGTCGTTTTGCACCGCGCTTGCTTGTTTGAATTATGGCATCGCTTATGATAGTTTTACGGCGCATCAGCCATCCCACAGCGGGGTCCCTCCATGCCTCACCATGCCCATGATGACCTCTTTGCGCCCGACGCCATCCGCGACCCCTACGGCTATTTTGGGGCGTTGCGCTCGGATGCTCCGGTCCACTGGAACGAGCAGTACCAGATGTGGGTGGTGACCAGCTACGAACGGCTGGTGTGGACGGCGCGGCACCCTGAATACTTTTCGTCTGAGGTTGCTCTGCGCGATAACAAGCCGCCTTCGCCCGCCATTCCCGAAGAGGATATGGAACTGTTCGCGGCGGTGCGGCAGTGGATGGCCGCTCGTTTCACTCAGAACGACGGGGCGAAGCACAAGGAAAAGCGCAAGGTGGTTCACGGCTACTTCACCCCCAAGGCCATGGAAACCTGGCGTCCATTGGTTCGGCAGACGGTGAACGACCTGCTGGATGAATTGCAAGGCGCCGGCCGCATGGACGTGATGCAGGACTTCGCCACGCCCCTAACGTACAGCATCATCGCCGGCCTGATGGACATACCGCCCACCGACCGCGCTTTCGTCAAGGAACTCTGCGGGCAGATGTGTGGCTTTGACGGCAACGATCCCAACCGCATCCGCGACTATGCCGCCGGCGTGCAGGCGGTCACCGATTACCTCGCCCCCATCGTCGCGGAACGGGTACGCGATCCCGGCGACGACCTGTTGTCGGTAATCTGCAAGGGCGAGATCATGGGGGCGTACACCCGCGACGAGGTGCTGGCCAACGCGCTGTTGCTGCTGGTCGCGGGGCACGAGACCACCAACGACCTCATTTCCAACGGTGTCCTCGCCTTCGCCCAAAACGCTGACCAGTTCGACTTGCTGCGCACCGACCCGGACGGACGCATCGTTGGGGCCGTCGAGGAAGTTTTGCGCTACGACTCGCCGCTCAAGTCAATACAGCGCGTGGCGACGCAGGATGTTGACATGGGCGACGGGCAAACGGTGGGCAAGGACGACCGGGTGCGTTGGGTCATTTCGTCCGCGAACCGTGACCCGGATGTGTTCGATAATCCCGACGGGATGGACATAACCCGCGACCCGAACCCCCACGTCGCCTTTGGCAGCGGCGTGCATCACTGCTTGGGTGCAACGCTCGCACGCCTGGAGGGGCAGGAAGCCTTTGCCGAGTTGGCCCGCCGCTTTGACGGGTTCGAGTTGGAGACCGACCCCGACCGGCTTGAGTACCTGCCCAGCGTCGGGCAGCGTACCCTGTTGAATCTCCCGGTCAGCATGCACTAGCAACAAACCACCAGCCGCCGCAGCTGACCATCATTACCACCGCATTTACCCTGAACCATGAGGAGGTTACCCCAATGGCCCGACAGTTGAAAATCACCGTGGATTACAACGTCTGCGTAGGCAACGCTATGTGTGAGACCTTCGCCGAAAATACCTTTGGCCTCAACGAAGACCGCCAATCCTACGTCAAAGACCCTGCCGGTGACCCCGAGGAAACCATCATCGAAGCCGCCGAAAACTGCCCGGTAACCGCCATTACGGTCGAGGATGCCGAAACCGGCGAAATCCTGTTCCCGTAGCTGCTTTTCCCTCTTGCAGAACCTGTAGGGGTAGCCCTCGTGGCTGCCCCTACATTTTTGCGATCACTTCCTCGCCGAACCGGCGGATAATGTCGCTGGGTTCGTGGCTTACGGCCATGATTTGCAGCACATCGACGCCCGATGACGCGATCTGCGACACCTTGGCCCGACATTGTTCCGGCGTGCCCACCACCGCGAACCGCTCGGCCAGGTAATCGGTGACGCCAAATTCGTCGCTGATGGCGGCGTTGCGGGTATCCCCCACCTGCTCGTGCTCGGCCGGCACGTACTCGCCCTGGATGGCCATCATCGCCTCGTGCAGTTCCTCGGGGACATGCTTGCCTTCCAGGGTGAAACGGAAGGCATGGTGCGCGCTGGCGGACAGGGCCATCTTGATCTCGTCAATGGCCGCGTCGTGGTCGTCGTCGATGTTGCACTTGGCCAGCGCCCAGATCTCGGTAGAACCCAGCGGCTTGCCTACGTTCCACTCGCCGGCGCGCACGTGGGCTACAGTGTCCTCCAGTATCTCCGGCGTCAACCCTGTGTGAATCATCGCTCGGTCGGCAATCTCGCCGGCGATGCGCAGCGTGCGCGGCCCTTCGGCGGACATCATGATGGGTGCCGGTTCCTTGCTCCAGCGCACGTGCCCCTCCCTGCCCAGGTACTCGGTGGACTCGCCTGACATAAACGAGCGTAATGCGCTGACGTACTCGCGCAAGGCAGCCAGCCGGGCCGGCCGCAGTCCCAGGTTCAGAATAGCCGAGTCGCCGGTGCCAATGCCCATGAAAGCCCGTCCGCCGGACAGCTCGTGCAGCGAGGCGATTGCCGACGCCATCACCGCCGGATGCCGCGTCAGCGGGTTGCTGACCGACGGGCCTATGTGTACCCGCTCCGTCTCCATGGCCGCCACGGTGAGCGAGACTATCAACTCCCGAAACAGCGATTGAGAATCGGCAACACCGATGTAGTCAAACCCCAGCGACTCGGCCAGGCGAACGTGTTGGCGAAAGGAATCGTATGAGGTGGGCAGCAGGGTTACGCCGTATTTCATGGTGGGTGTCGCCTCGGTAGGATTGCTTTAGGATGATTAGTCGTCGCAGTTGCGGGCGGCAGCTCTGGCAATGCCGCGTATCATGCTGCGAAAAACGCAGGTATGAGCAGGCCACAGCGCGTACCAGTATATTAGCCCGGCCAACCCGATGGGGTCGAATTCGGCGGTTTGGCGGATGATTGAGCCGCCGTTGGGGGCCGGCGTCACCTCAAACTCGAGCCAGGCACGGCCGGGCAGCCGCATTTCGGCGTAGAGCTTGACCCGGCGGCCCGGTTCGTAGCTTTCCACCCGCCACCAGTCCACCGTATCGCCGACTGCCAGGTCTCTGGGATGGTGCCGGCCCCGGCGGACGCCGACACCTCCGACCAGTAGGTCCAGGAAGCCCCGCAATTTCCAGAGCGCGTTGGCGGAATACCAGCCGGTATTGCCTCCGATGCGACGCACCGGCTCAAAGGCTGTGTCGGGCGGCGATGCTACCGTTACCGTCCTGGTATCCACCAGGCGCGTGCCGAAGCGAGCGTTGCCTCGAACACTCTCCCGGCCTGAGGACGACAGGGCATCCGACCAGCGGGTTGCGGCATAACCGCGGTCTTCGTTGCGGATGGCGGTAGCGATGGCCTCGGCAATGCCCATCGGCCGGATGTCAAAGACGCCGGGCGGCGCGGGATTGTCAACGATGCTGGCGTGGCGCAGGCTGTCAATCAGCTTGCGGCCAATGCGGGCGTACACCGGCGTCACTAACCCTAGCCACAGGCTGGACAGGTGCGGCGTGAGCACGGGAACGGCGATCGTCCGGCGGCGCAAACCGCGCTGCCGAGCGTACTCCTGCATCAAGCCGCCGTAGGATACGACGTCAGCGCCACCGATCTCGAAGATCCGGCTGCCGTCCACGGGCACGTCCAGGCCGGCTTGCAGGTAGTCCAGCAGGTCGGTTATGGCGATGGGCTGCGCGGGTACGGAGACCCAGCGGGGCGTAATCATCACTGGCAGGCGCTCCACTAGAGCGCGCACCATCTCGAAGGACACGCTGCCGGAACCGATTACGATGGACGCGCGGAACTCCATGACCGTTGCCCCGGAACTGCGGAGGATGTCGCCGACGCGCCAGCGGCTGCGCAGATGGGGCGATGTTGCGTCCGCTACGACGCCAAGACCGCCCAGATAGATGATGCGCGATACGCCGGCGGCGCGGGCGGCATCCGCGAAGTTCTGCGCGCCGGCCGCCTCTTCCGCCTCAAAGTGGACGAACCGAGCGAATGGACCAGGTAGTAGGCTGCGCCAATGCCGGCCATAGCGCGGTTCAGGGAATCGCGGTCGAGCAGGTCGCCAGCCACTACTTCGGTAGCATCCGCCACTTTGCCGGCGAGGTTTTCAGGCCGTCGTGCCAGGCAGCGGACAGAGTGGCCGCGCGCTTCCAGCACTTTGAGCAATCGCCCACCAACGTAGCCGGTGGCGCCGGTGAGGAGAATGCGGGGGGCGTTGGTCTCGGAAAACCATGTGGTCACCCTCCCTCGAAAATTCTCTTCTTCTAGTTTATCTAGCGCATCGGTGCTCATGAAATTTAAAGATGGACCTGAACGGCCTTTGGCCTCACTTTGCGCGCGCTGACACCTTCCCCTTGACGCATCATAGAACTCCCGTTCATAATAACCATGTGCACATCAAAGCCTGCCCCGTACTTGATACGGGGGCCCGGTCAATAGCCAGTCAGAGGTGATACCAGCCAACCTTCGGTCGTTCACGGCCAACCCCGTCAGACCAAAATCGCAACCGGCCCAGGTGGCCAACGCCGCTCAAAGACCTCACTCCTAACCGGCGCGTGCCCCACTGGTGTCCCCGGGTCCGTCCGAGCCCGCGCGCAAGTACGCCTCTGGCGTGCCGAGTACACGAAAAAGTAGGTCAAATAGTTGTGTGCCCATCCGGCCGTATGCTGACAGCGACCGTTCCCAGGCTAACTTCACCTCTGGCAGACCGGAAAACCCCAATTCACCGAATCAACATCCCAAATCACCGAGTCAACACCCCGCTCACGATCAACACTGCGCTCATGGTGCGGAACGCTCGCCTCCGGCGGGAGCCTGTCGAACCGCCAACCCAAAGGAGCAAACCATCCAACGCCAACTATCAATCCCGTCACCGCCATTTCCTATGGCTAACCGCCCCCGCCCGTCCACGTCTGCGTGCGCGCCATGTCAATCGTCGTCTGCACCGTCAGGTTGTGGCCGGCTTGGTTCACCGAGCGGGCCAACTCGCGCTGACGCCTCGTCTGCTCGGTGTCCACGTGCGGCCCACCTCCGGCCAATCTGCGAAAGGGACCGACCCATCGCCGGATGCGTACCAATGCGTGTTCCAATCGCATGAAGTCGCCTGCCTTCAGCTGTAGCGCAGACGCGGGCCTACGGTGGCCTGGTAGCCCTCAAAGTTGCGACGAGTTTCCGGGATGCTGTCGCCGCCGAATTTCTCCATGAAGGCGTCGGCCAGCACCAGGGCCACCATCGCTTCGCCGATGACGCCGGCCGGCGGAGCCTGGCAGACGTCGCTGCGCTCGAAATGCGCCTGCACCGGTTCGCCGGTATCCAGGTCAACGGACGGCAGCGGGTTGTGCAGGGTGGCGATGGGCTTGATGACGAACCGCGCTACCAAAGGCGGGCCGCTGGTCATGCCGCCCTCGGTACCCCCGGCCCGGTTGGTCTTGCGTTGCCACGGGCGGTCAGGATCCGTCACCGGCTCAATCACGTCCTGGAATTCGGAACCCCAGGCGTCCATCAACTCCCAGCCCGGGCCGATGCTCACCGCTTTGACGGCGTTGATGCTCATCAGGGCCTGTGCGATTTTCGCGTCGATTTTGCGATCCCAATGAACGTGCGAACCCAAGCCGATGGGTACGTTTTCGGCGATCACCTCAACGGTGCCACCCACCGTGTCCCCCACTTCGCGGGCGGCGTCCACCTCGGCCATCATCAAGTCGGCGGCGGCGGCGTCCGCGCAGTGGACGGGTGACTCTTCAACCTCGTCCCAGTTGATGGCCTCGTGCTCGGGTGGGTTGGCGTGTACGCGACCAATGGAGACGACGTGGCTGTGCAGCACGATGCCGAACTCTTCCAGCAATCGCATCGCCACGGCGCCGGCGGCTACCCGTCCGGCGGTTTCTCGCGCTGAGGCCCGCTCCAGAGAATTGCGTACGTCATGGAACCCGTACTTCATCGCGCCGGGCAGGTCGGCATGGCCGGGCCGGATGCGGGTTACGCGCGCGTTTCGGCCTTCCTGCGACGGGTTTTCCACGTACTCTACGGCCATCGCATCCTGCCAGTTCACCCAATCGCGATTTTCCAGCAGCATGCCGATGGGGCTGCCCAGGGTGTAGCCGTGGCGCACTCCGGTCTGGATGTGGGCGTGGTCGCGCTCAATCTGCTGACGCCCGCCGCGTCCGTATCCACGCTGCCGGCGGCCCAGGTGGTGGGCGATGTACTCTTCGTCCAGCGACAAGTAGGCGGGCACGCCCTCCACGATTATCATCAGCCCTTGCCCGTGGGACTCGCCCGCCGTGAACCACCTTATCATCTTGTACCAGCCTCCGGAGTTTGTCTGAATCAGGGTTTTGAGATTAGCGGATTTTCAGGATTGTGGCCATCTCGCCACAACCAACTCAATCATGCTAATCCTGAAATCCGGCTAATCCTGATTCTGATGAATTGACGTCAGCCGTGCATGGCATTCATCGCCGCATCCATCATAACGGCTACCGGAGCGGGCCGTTCCAACCATATCTCGAATGAGGCCGCACCCTGATACACCAACATAGTTATGCCCCCGAGAGTTGCTGCGCCGGCCTGCGCTGCCGCTTTGAGCAGTGGCGTCAGCCCCGGATTATACACCAGGTCATAGACCAGGGCCGCAGGCGGGATTTGGTCGGCACGCAGCGGCGACGCAACCTCGTCCGGTCCGTGGGTCATCCCCAGCGACGTGCAGTTCACAATCAGCTCGGCAGAACGGGCAGCGTCACCGAGCCGGTCGGATTCCAGCGGCATGGCCTCTGCCTGCACTCCTCGAGATCGAGCCATGTCCGCAAGGGATTGGGCTCGGGCCAACGTGCGGTTCGCGATGGTAAGGGACGCGATCTCGGCGCGGAGCAGGGCCTGGACCACGCCCCTGGCTGACCCGCCGGCGCCGAGGATCAGCGCTTTTTTGCCCGCCGGATCCAGGCCGCCGGATTCCCGCAGTGCTCGCAGGAATCCGTAACCGTCGGTGTTGTATCCCGCGAGCCGTCCGCTTCGGTTGACGATGGTATTAACTGCCCCAGCTTCAACCGCCCAATCGTCGATCTCGTCCAGAAAGGGCATCACGGCCTCTTTGTGGGGGACGGTTACGTTGATGCCAAGAACGGACTCGGAACGCAGCGAATCGACGAACCTGCCCACATCGCTTGCGCTGACTTCATAAGCCCGGTATTCCGCGTCAATCTTGAGATCGTCCAGGGCTGCCTGCTGGAATACCGGGGAAATCGAATGCCCGATGGGATAACCAATGATTCCCAAGGCGGATTCGATGGTCGCGCTCATCGGGCCCCTTACCTGACGCTCAGGTGTTTGATTTCGCGGCACCCGCGGGAGGTTACCGGCGTATCCTGTTGGGAATCGGTGCCTCCCACAAAGAGGTCAAACACTAGGTCGAAATGGGTGATGGTCAAAACGTACCGACCGTTGGCGTTGGTTTCCGCTTCCACGACTATGTTGCCCGTCTGACTGCGAGCGAATACCGTCGTGCCAGCCCGGGGAACAGAGCCGGCTACTCTAACCTCGCCGGCGATGATGCACGGGGGCCCACTGGACTCAGGTATCGGGGTGGGCGTGGGTGTGAGGGTCGGGACCGGCGTATTGGTGGGTACCGGAGTGTCCGTCGGGACCGCCGTTGGTGCTGCCGTTGGCTCAGGCGCGGCGGTGGGCGGCACGGCGGTAGGCGGGCTGGCGGCCGCGATTGCAGCGGCGACGGTCAGCGGGATGTTCGGCGTGGGCGGCTCGGTCGGTTCTGGCGTGTTGGTCGGTTCCGGCGTAGGAGTATCCGTCGGTCGAGCTGCCTCGACCGCGGCTTCGATAGTCTGCTGGATGTTGGGTGTGGGTTCCGCTTCGTCGTCCCCGCCGAAGCAGCTTGCTACTGCGCCGAGCATCAAGCCGGCAGCCAAAATACACACGATAAGTCGGACATTCTTACGTCTCATCAAAGGGCTCCTGTTAGCGCGCAACGACTGTATATTTTTTAGACTTTGCCAAATTTTGTTCAGATATGCCCTGTGATTGACGTGCGGATTATGGCAAATCCGAGGTCAGGCAGCCAGCTGGGCGATGATGTCCTCGATTCGTTCCCTCTGTTCGGTGAGGCTGCGCAACCTGTCACGTTCTTTTTCGACCACCTCGGGTCGGGCTCTGGAAACAAAGTTGGCGTTGGATAGCAACTGCTCCACACGCTGCTGATTGCGGCGCGTAGATTCCAACTCCTGGTCCAGGCGTTGGGATTCAGCATCCAGGTCAACGATGCCGGCGAGGGGCAAACGCACCACCAGTGGATTGACCACCAGGCTGACTCCAACCTCTCCCTCGGCCGCAGCGCTGTCCAGGATTCGCAAGGGTTCAACCCGCGCGAGGACGCTGATCGCTGCTTGTTCTTCTTCTACGACGGTTCTCAAGGCGTTGGATTCAATGGATGCTTCCAGCTTTTGGGCTGCCGGAATTCGCAGTTGAGCGCGCATGTTGCGTATGGCGCGGATGGCCTGCATCACTACATCCATCTCAGTTTCCGCATCAGGGGCTGCGCGCAGGGTTTCAGCCTGGGGGTATTCCGCAACCATGATTGAAGGAGAGATACCGTAGTCGGGAACCGGGACGCGCGAGGTCAGGTTCTGCCAGATCTCTTCGGTGACGAAGGGCATGAAAGGATGTAACAATCGCAGGGAACGCTCCAGCGCATGGACCAGGGTTAGCGCAACGCCGGGTTCGTTTTCCCGGAGCCGCACTTTCGCCATCTCGATATACCAGTCGCAGAAGTCGTTCCACACGAAATCGTAGAGTTTTTGTTGAGCTTCGCCGAGTTCAAAATCCGCAAGGGATTCGTTGACTTCCCGCGTCAGGGCGTCCAGGCGCCCAACGATCCAGCGATCTTCGCGATGTTCCGGCACGATGAGGTCATGCCAGCCGTCAAGCTCATCCCGACCTTCCACTGCGGTAATCACGAAACGAGCGGCATTCCATATTTTGTTAGCGAAGTTACGAGCCGACTCCAGCTTGTCGTTGCTCAACCGGAGATTATTTCCCGGGGCCGTTCCCGTCGTCAGGGCGAAGCGAAGGGCATCGGTGCCATATTGTTCCAGCAAGTCCAGAGGATCCAGGGTATTGCCCCGGGTCTTGCTCATCTTCTGGCCCTCGGCGTCCAGCACCATACCGTGAAGATAGACGGCCCGGAAGGGCACCTGCCCGGTGTTCTCGATGCCCAGCATGATCATGCGGGCTACCCAGAAGAACAGGATGTCGTAACCTGTTTCCAGGACCGAGTTGGGATAAAAATCCTTCAGATCGTCGGAGTCTTGATCGGGCCATCCCAGCGTCGAGTGAGGCCACAACCCGCTGCTGAACCAGGTATCCAGGACGTCGTTTTCCTGGTCAATGTTCGCGCTGCCGCAGGTCTGGCATGCCGTGGGATCTTCGACGTGAGCAGCGTATGCGCCACAGTTGGCGCAGTACCAGACCGGAATGCGGTGTCCCCACCACAACTGCCGGCTGATGCACCAGTCCCGAATGTTTTCCAGCCAGTTCAGATAGACGCGAGTGAATCGTTCGGGGACGATTTTGATGTCGCCATTGGCCACGGCGGCGTGAGCGCGGCCGGCGATGCTGTCGGGGTCGGTGTGCTGTCCCACGTTCAGGAACCATTGCAGGCTGATGAGTGGTTCCACCACTTCGCTGCATCGTTGGCACTGCCCAACTGAGTGGTGGTAGTCCTCAACTCGTTCCAGCAGTCCCAGCCGGTCCAGTTCTTCAGCAACGGCAGACCTGGCAGCGAAACGTTCCATACCCGCGTAGGGCGCCCCAGCCTCGTCGGTCATGCATCCATCGAACCCGATGACGTTCACGATGGGCAGCCCGTGGCGCTCGCCGATCTCAAAGTCCACCACGTCATGCCCCGGAGTGACCTTGAGTGCGCCGGTGCCGAATTCCATTTCGATGGCAGTATCGCCAACCACCGGAATTTCGCGGCCTGCAATGGGAAGAGTCACTGTTTTTCCGATCTGGCCCTGGTAACGCTCATCGTCAGGGTGAACCGCAACGCCGGTGTCGCCGAGCATTGATTCCGGCCGGGTCGTAGCGACGGTGATGTAGTCATTGGGCCGGTCAGACATTGGGTAGCGGATGTAATACAGCCGGCCGTCGCGTTCCTCGTAATCGACCTCCAGGTCGGACAGTGCCGTAGCGCACCTGGGACACCAGTTGATGATGCGTTCGTGGCGGTAAATGAGGCCCTTGTCGAAGAGGTTGACAAAAGTAGTCCGCACCGCCAGCACCGGGTTGGGATCCAGAGTGAAGCGAAGGCGGGACCAGTCACAGGAAGCGCCCAACCGACGGTGTTGCTCGTCGATGGTGTTGCCGTACTTCTCGACCCAATCCCAAACCCGTCGCTCAAAGGCTTCGCGGCCTAGTTCGTGACGGTTAGTTCCTTCGTCTGCCAACGCACGTTCCACCACCCATTGGGTGGCTATGCCAGCGTGGTCTTTGCCGGGCAACCATAGCGTCGGATCGCCGCGCATACGGCGCCACCGGGTCAGCGCGTCCTGCAAGCTGGCGGTCAGAGCGTGGCCCAAGTGCAACTCACCCGTAACGTTGGGCGGCGGCATTACTATACAGAAAGATTGGCGCGAGGGGTTGGCGCGAGGCGTGAAGTAGCCTGAATCCCACCAGTTTTGATAGATGCGTTGTTCCACGGCTCCCGCTTCATAAGCGCGGGGTATGGCGTTGGCAGGTTGAGTCATCGCGCCGTCCCGTATTGGCCCACCGGAATTGACGTGTCGCCGCCAATTCCTGCCGTGGTGTGTTCTTGCTAAAAATTTACTCAAAAATGGTAGCATCGCACCTGCTGAATTGTCCATAAGCAGTGCGACTCGCACCGGACCGGGCCGATTATCGGTTGCAATTTGAGTCCGTTATAAGTATTATTAGGCAGGCGAATTGTAAGTTAACCAAACTGCCGTTGCAGCGCAGGTGTCGGCAGCGGTCACGTCTCAACGATTTGCCCAGCAAGTGTAAGGAGCAACATAACAGATGGTAGCCCAGGACCCGTATGCAGTCACCGATATGTCGGAGCTTCCCGAATCGGCATTCTCGCCAAGGGAGTACCGCAGAGGCGATTTGGTGACCGGGGAAATAGTGCGCATTGATGAAGAAGGTATGGTCATCAGCGCGGGCCTCAAAACTGAGGGGATCGTCCCGCCCCAGGAAATGCGGACGCTGACCGATGAAAAGCGCGAGCAGATGGTTCCCGGAACGCGCGTCATGGTAATCCACGTCAACAACCGGGGACCCGGCGGGATGGCCGTCTTCTCCTACGACCAGGCCCAGGAAAAGCAGGTTTGGGAAGACCTCATCGATTTGCACCAGAAAGACGCCGAGCTTGCGGCAAAGGTGGTCCAGCACAACAAGGGAGGCCTCGTTGTGGACTGGAATGGAATCCGGGGATTCGTACCGTTTTCCCAAATGGCGCCGGTGCCGAAAGAAGGGCGCATCGAACACTTGGACGCAAGGATCGGTGAAGAGGCAAGGTTCAATATACTGGAGTTGGACTCCCAGCGGGAAAAACTTGTGTTGACCGAACGCCGCATTTGGCGCCAACTGCGCAATGCCGCCAAGGAGCGACTCTTGGAGGAACTCCAGGAAGGCCAAATTGTCCAGGGCACGGTGCGCTCCATGCGCGGATTCGGTGCTTTCGTCGATCTGGGCGACGCCGAAGGTCTGGTTCCCATCTCCGAACTCTCCTGGTCAATGGTCAAATCCCCCGAGGAAGTGGTCAGCATCGGCGACAACCTCACCTTGAAGGTCCTCCGGGTTGACCGGGAAAACAGCAAAATTTCCCTCAGCCTCAAGCGCACCCAACCGGAACCCTGGGACTCGGTGCCGGAACGCTACCATGTCGGCGACATCGTTGACGGGACGGTGACCCGGCTCATGGACTTCGGGGCCTTCGTCAAGTTGGAGGACTGGGTAGAGGGCTTGGTGCATATTTCCGAGCTGTCGGCCCGGCGGATGGAACATCCCAAGGAGATCGTCTATCAGGGCCAACAAATCAAGGTGCAGATCTTGAGCATAGATACCGAGCGAAAGCGCATGAGCCTCAGCTATCGCCGGGTTTATGGCCTTTAACCATCCCTCGGAAAAGCAGGCATTATGCGTAGGGGCGACCCATGGGTCGCCCCTACTTGCGTGTCCGTTTGACGTTCCATTCAGGTGGAACGCCCCATAAGCGCCGCTGGAGGGTCGAATCCGGCTCCGGTGAAATAGTCTATGGGATCCGGTTGTCCGGTATTTTGCAGTTCTCGCAGTCGTTCCAATCCCCGGCGGGTGTCACTGGCAACGCGGGCCGGGTGCCACTTCTTCACCCGCCGCTTGAACAGCCAATAGGTGAATTCATGCCACCCAGTCAGTGAGAGAGCATTGGATTCATTCCCCCAAATCCCGCCGGTATCGCGCAGGAACTCCGCTAGCAGGTTCGTCCGGGTGTCTCCATACAGGTGGCGATGCGCGTCTTCAATAACTGCGTCGCTGTCCTGATAACATCGGGCCAACCGGCTTTTGCGTATGGACTCCTCCGCTACTAGTTGCAGGGCTTCCTCCACAACCACGCCATATCTGAAATTCAGCAGCGCAGTGTAGCGGTACGGACCGATCAACTCTCGCAGGCGTTCCTGACTCATCCGCTCCGGCCATTGGCCGCGGAACAGCAGAGATTTCAACTCATGCGGCGGCACGATGTTGGGGATTTCCAAGCACAAGCGCTGCGCAAGGGCAAGGCCATCCAGAGCCTCGCCACCGAGCACGTATTGCCAGTCTCGTCCTGCGACGTTTTCGCGCGCCAAACTCCATTGGCCCATGGCTTGCAGTAAGGCCACGTGCCAGAATTCTTCCCTGCCAGCCCTCTGACGCAGTTGGGCGATGATGCCGGCATGGAACAGGTCAAGCTGCGGCTCAATCTCAACAAGCTGGGCCCTGAAGGACTCCATGTCGCGGGCGGGGGTGAAAATGTCCGTTACGGTCATCACCCGGACTCAACCCGTCTGCGGGCGACCATCGCGTCAAAACGCGCGGTGCGTTTGCCCTTGGGAGATTGCAGCCATGCCAGAAATTCGGCCCTCGGGTATGCGTTCAGAACGTGCTCCGGGCCGCACCAGGCGCGACGAGCCACCGCAGCGCCGTACCGCTGATTGCTCAAGCCGTCGGTGTGGTGGGAATCGGTGTTGATAACTAGCGGCACTCCCAACTCACGGGCGCGAGCCGCGTGGGTGTCCTTCAGGTCCAGCCGTTCCGGAGCGGCGTTGATTTCCATGGCCGTTCCAGTGTCCCGGGCGGTTTGCAACAGGGCCTCGATGTCAAAGTCCACCGGGTCCCGACGTCCAAGCAAGCGTGTGGACGCATGGCCGATGACGCTGACGTAAGGATTTTCCATGGCGCGCACAATCCGCCGCGTCATTGTTTCGCGACCCTGACTCATGGCGTTGTGTACTGATGCGATCACCCAGTCCAGCATGGCCAGTACGTCGTCCGGGAAATCCATTCCGCCGTCCGCCCGTATGTCCACCTCGGAACCACACAGAATCGTCATGTCATAACGGTCCTGCAGCCCTTTCAGTATCTCGATCTGCCGCCCCAGGCGGTCAGGGGTGAGGCCGTTGGCGACGCCGAGGCCCTGCGAATGGTCAGTCAGTGCCATGTATTCGTAGCCCATGGCGGCAACGGCAGCCACCATTTCTTCCATTGGGAACTTGCCATCGCTCCAATCGCTGTGCAGATGCAGGTCTCCCCGCAGATCCTCCACCGTCAGCAAGTTGGGCAGCGAGCCGGCGCGGGCGGCGTCCAACTCGTCCGCGCCCCGCCGGAGTTCCGGCGCGATCCAGGGCAAGTCCAGCCGGCCGTAGAACGATGCTTCATCGGCGAATTTCTCGGTGGTGCCGCTTTCAATGACGGTGATGCCGTATTCGTTCAGCGAGAGGCCCTGCCGGTTCGCGTAGTCGCGCAGGCGGATGTTGTGCTGCTGGCTGCCGGTAAAGTACTGGAGCATGGCCCCCAAGGCGTCCGGTTCCCCGATGCGGAGGTCAATCTGTATGCCGGGATCCACCACCACCGAAGTCTTGGAATCGCCCTGCACCAGCGTTTCGCGCACCGACGGCAGCGCGGCCAAGGCCGGCCCGGTTTCGGATGGGTTGTCGGATATGGCGATTAGGTCCAGGTCGCCGATGGTTTCTTCCCAGCGGCGCAGGGAGCCGGCCGGCGTCAGGCTGACCAGGCCCAGGCAGGCTTCGAACAACTGAGCCGACACCGCAGCGCAGGTTTCAGCCGCAACACCCAGTGGAGTCCGGTCGGAACGCATCCGTTGGGCGTGAATGTGCTTCAGGATGTTTTCAGCGGAGCGTTTGCCCATGCGCGGCAGTTGGGCCAACCGTCCGTCCAGGGCGGCCTGTTCCAACTCGGCAACCGATGAAATGCCCAGTTCTTCCACGGCCGCCTTGACTGTCTTGGGGCCCATGCCGGGGACTTCCAGCAGTTCCAGCACATTGGGCGGCAACTCTTCCGCAAGGCGGTCGTAGGCTGCGACGTGTCCGGTGGCAACGTATTCCTGCACCTTTTCGCTGATCGCCTTGCCGATGCCCGGAATCTTGCGCAGGTCTTCGCCGTTGGCGGCGGCGGTCGCCAGCGACCAGGAAAGCTGGTCGATGGTGTTGGCCGCCCGCTGGTAGGCGCGAATCTTGAATACCGAATCGCCCTTGATCTCCAGCATGGCCGCCATGTTGTTGAACAGGGCAACTATGTCGTCATTGTTTATTTGCGTGGTCATGGGTATCACCATACCATCGGCCCGCAAAACGGGGCAAGCGTGGACCACCTACGCTGAATCGTTCGTTTCGTGTCTGCCGCAGCGTAGACAGTTTTTTGACCGTTGGTTTAGGATATACCAGTCATGCGCTATCGAGTTGCCAGCGCCGCCGACCCCGCTCTGCCTTTGCCGGGCACGCTGGCGGATGTCCTGCTCCCGGATTCGGCGGGGACGTCGCGCATTGCCCGCGACGTTGCGCTGATTGTCGCCGGCAGCCTGCTGGTGGCGCTGTTTGCTCAAATCAAAATACCACTGGGGTTCACGCCGGTACCCATCACCGGGCAGACCTTTGCGGTGCTTCTGGTAGGGGCGTTGCTAGGCGGTTGGCGCGGTGGGCTCGCGCTGGCGCTATACGCTATCGAGGGCGCTTTCCTGCCGTTTTTCGCGGGAGGGGCGTCGGGATGGTTCTGGCTATTGCCGTCGGGAGGTTACATCGTAGGATTCATTCCCGCGGCAGCGCTGGTGGGTTTCCTGTGCCAATGGGGTTGGAGCCGCCGGCCCTGGGTGTTGGTTGCCATGCTACTGGGTAACATCGTGCTCTACATCCCGGGCCTGATTCAATTGGGCCTGTTCCTCCCTGCGAATGTTGCCACCGCGTGGGGTTGCGCCGATGTCTGGCAGTGCGGGCTGCTGCCGTTCATCCCCGGTGATCTCGTCAAATTGATGGCGGCGAGCCTTGTTGTGCCGGCGGGATGGGCTTTGCTGGACAGGTTTGCTGCCCCTCCCAACGCTGCCTGATCCGTTTCCGATGAAGGTCTAAACGAGTGCGATTCATGGACATCTACTGGCTTGGCCACGCCGCGTTCCGCCTCCGCTCGACCACGACCGGGCTGTCCATCATTACCGACCCCTACGCGGCCAGTTCGGGGCTGGGTATGCAGATTGACTCCCGCCAGATCGTGGATGTGGTCGGGGTCACCGTCAGCCACGACGATGCGATGCACAACAACTCCGTTGACCTCGGGGGCGACGCGCGCGTTTTCAACACGCCCGGCGAGTACGAATTCCAGGGTGTTACCATCAGGGCCGTGATGACTGGGTTGCCCGAGGAAATCCCGCGCAGTCAGCGCAACGTGGCATACACCATTGCCATCGACGGAATCAGCGTCTGTCACCTGGGCAACATCGCCAGGCCCCTCACCGCCCAGCAGACTGACCTTATCGGCCCCGCCGACGTTGTGCTCGCGCCGGCCGGCGGAGAAGAGCGCAACCTGCTCTCGTACCGCGCCATCAATCAGACAGCGCAACAGTTGGATGCCCGTTGGCTTATTCCCATGCACTTTCGCGCGCCGGGCGAATCATCCGAGATAGAGCCGGCGGATCCCAGCGCGTTTCTGCGCGAACTGGGGGTGGCCGATGGGTCGTTGCAACCGCAGGCGCGGATGCAGGTTACCCGGAACAACCTGCCGCCGTCCTTGCAGATCGGTTTGCTCACCCCGCAAATCCGGTCACGCTGATACCTTGTGACGATTTCGCCGATGCTGCCCGAGGACTGGCCGTCTGTGCGGTGCATCTACGCCGACGGCATCGCCACCGGCAATGCTACCTTTGAAACACAAACGCCCGATTGGGAAACCTGGAACCGCAACCACCATCCCGAATGCCGCCTGGTAGCCCGCGTTGCGGACGAGATAGTCGCGTGGGCAGCCCTCTCGCCGGTTTCCGCCCGCGCCTGCTATGCCGGCGTCGCCGAGCACAGCATCTACGTGGATGCTAGTCAGCGCGGCCGGGGCATCGGCAAGCAACTGTTGAGGGCGTTCGTTGAGGCGTCCGAGGCCGCTGGTTTTTGGACTTTGCAGAGCAGTATCTTCCCCGAGAATCGGGCCAGCATCACCATCCATCTGGCTTGCGGTTTCCGGATCCTGGGCCGCCGCAAGCGGGTTGCGATGCTCAACGGCGTCTGGCGGGACACGGTAATTGTGGAACGACGCAGCCGGGTCGTGGGCACACAGTGAAAGTCAATTTGCGCGCCATCGCCCCCGTGTTAGAATGGCCGAAACTCACGGCTCCAAAGCCAACGACCAATGATCCAGGAGGCAGGCAATGACCGTCCCGGCGCGTATGAAATTCGGCGTATTCATGGCCCCTTTCCACCGGGTCGGCGAGAACCCGACCCTGGCCTTGGAGCGGGATCTCGAACTGCTCCAATGGCTGGACCACCTGGGGTACGATGAAGCCTGGATCGGTGAGCATCACAGCGCCGGCTGGGAGACCATCGCCTCCCCCGAGGTGTTCATGGCCACCGCCGCCGAACGCACTCGTAATTTGCGCTTGGGGACCGGTGTGGTCAGCCTTCCGTACCACCATCCTTACATGGTTGCCAACCGCATGGTGTTGCTGGACCACCTCACCCGGGGGCGCGTCATGCTGGGTGTTGGCCCCGGCGCTCTGGCCTCTGACGCCTATATGTTTGGCATTGACCCGGCCCGCCAGCGCGAGATGATGGACGAGTCGCTGGGCGTCATCAAGCGCCTGATGGATAGCCCCGAACCCTACACCTACACGTCGGACTGGTTCGAACTCCACGACGCGCATCTCCAACTGCGGCCTTATCAGCAACCTTTCCCATTGGTAGTGGCCTCAGTGCAGTCGCCGGCCGGCGTTACCACGGCCGGCAAACACGGAGCCGGCGTCATTTCGCTCAGCGTTCCCCGCGACATGGTGCGCTCCACCAGCCTCAAAGACCAGTGGGCCATCGCCGAGGAAACCGCGGCTGAGCACGGCCAGACTGTCAAGCGATCCGAGTGGCGATTGTCCGTAGGCGTCCACCTTGCGGAGTCGAAGAAGGAAGCGCAGGAAGACATCCGCGAGGGTTCAGCACGAGTGGTCACCGAATACTTTGGCAACACCCTTGGCCACGAGGTGCCCGACGTGCCCCGCGATCAGATTGTCGATTTTATGACCGACAACAAGCAGTGGATCGTCGGCACCCCCGACGACTGCATTCAGCGCATCAACGAGTTGCAGGAACTGTCGGGTGGGTTCGGCGGAATGCTGGTTCGCGTGGAGGACTGGGCGCCCCGCGACAAGCTCCACCGCTCCTACGAGTTGATGGCGCGCTATGTCATGCCCCAGTTCCAGGGCACCCTGACCGGTATCCAAACATCCCAACAGTGGGCTTCCGACCTGCGCGATACCTTGCAGGTCAACCGCCGCGCTGGATTGGAACGAGCAACGCAGGCATACGAGGAGACTCGCCAGGGTCGCTAGTGAACGGATGCTGCTTCGTAACGGGGCGGGTTCAAAACCCGCCCTTTCGTTTACCTTTGCGTCGCTGTTCCGGCGTGCGATAGCGGTTATAATGCGCTGGAAAGAAACATAACAAGATTTGAAGTAGGCTCGGACAAGGGGATTGGTCATGCGGAAAACTAAGATTATCGCCACCATCGGACCGGCCTCCCGGTCTCCGGAAACGCTGGACAGGCTGGTCGCCGCCGGTATGGACGTAGCACGGCTCAACTTCTCTCACGGCACTCTGGAAGAGCATGCCGAGGTTATTGCCAGCGTGCGCAAGGCTTCGGAAAAGCATAACCGTCCGGTTGCAGTCTTACAGGACCTGGGCGGCAACAAGTTCCGCCTGGGCCAGATGGCGGAAGCCATCCAGCTTAACTTCGGAGATCGTATCTCCATCGTCAACGAAACCAGCTCCGATACCCCTGACCGCCTGCCCTTCCCGGAGCCCACTATCCTGGCCAGCCTCCGCCCGGGCCATCTGGTGTACCTCTCCGACGGCACCGTGTGCCTCGAAGTGCTGGACGTCACCGACGACCTCGAGATCAAGACGCAGGTGCGCAACGGGGGCAACCTCTCATCCTACAAGGGCGTCAACCTGCCCGACGTTCCCATCGACATGCCTGTGATCACCGAAAGCGACAAGATTGCGTTGCAGTTTGGCGTCGAGCAGGAAGTTGACTGGGTGGCGCTGTCGTTCGTGCGCACCGGCGAGGACGTGCGCTACGCCCGCGCCCATCTGAACCAGCTCAACAGCCAGGCCCCCGTGATGGCGAAACTGGAGCGCCGGGAGTGCATCAGCAACTTGGATGAGATCCTTGAAGAGGTTGACGGCATCATGGTCGCCCGCGGCGATCTAGGCGTTGAGATGCCGATGGAGGAAGTGCCGGTCATTCAGAAGGACATGGTGACCCGCGCTAACATAGCCGGCCGCATCTCCTCGGTGGCGACCCAGATGCTGCGCTCCATGGTCAACTCGCCTACGCCGACCCGCGCGGAAGTGTCCGATATTGCCAACGCGGTATTGGACGGCTGCGACTCGATCCTGCTGTCCGACGAAATCGCTGTGGGGGCATACCCGGTGGAGGCGGTACGCATTGCCGACGCGGCCATCGTCCAGGCCGAAACCATGTACAACTACTACACTGAATTTCCCCAGAGTAATCAGACCCAGGCCGTCACCTGGGGCGCTACGCAGCTCACCAAGTCGCTGAACGCCAAACCCATCGTCATCACCAGCACCGGACGCGCCGCTTACGAAATGGCGCGCTTCCGCCCCGAAAACGATATCATCGTCTTCTCGCACGACGCCGCTGTCCAGCGCCGCGTCTGCATGGCGTGGGGCCTCAACCCCAAGGGAGTGATTCCGGCGGAACCCGACGTCGCCACATTGGTCACCATGCTCGTTGACGCAGCCATGGCAACCGGAATGGTTTCGGAGCGCGACGTGGTAACGCTGGTACATGGCTTCATGACCGGGGTCACCGGCACCACCAACACCATCCAGGTGTTGAACATCCAGGAATACCTGGACCACATTGGACGCAGCAGGGTGGCGCACGCGGCGCCGCTGCCCGTGTAGTTCACACCTGAAGCGCTGAGGTTTTACTTCCCGTTCAGCAACGCGGTTGCGCCGAATCAGCGGTGTTGATAAAATGGTGTCAGCGCACCGGCGTGGTGTAGTGGTAGCGCATCGGTCTCCAAAACCGAAAGTGTGGGTTCGATTCCTGCCGCCGGTGCCAAAGCATCCCCACTCAATGTGGGGATTTTCTTTTACCGCGTCTTGCGGGAGGAACGATTTTCAGGATAGCGGCACTTCCCCGGCTGCACACGCTGGACGCGTGGCTGGCATACCGCAACTACCGGCTGCTGTGGTGCGGCAATTTCTTCGCCAACAACGCCCAGTGGATACAACTCCTTAGCGTGGGCTGGCTGGTTCGCGATCTCTCGGAGGGGTCCAACGTTGCCGGTCTGCTGGTGGTGACGGTTGGCGGCATCAACACCCTGCCGGGGCTGGTGGTGGGCCCTTGGGGTGGCGTTCTCAGCGACCGTTTCGACCGTCGCCGGCTGGTCATCACGCTGCAATTGATGATGGCGGCGTTGGCCATTTCCTTCGCCCTGTTGGTATTGTCCGGGCGCGTGGCGGTCTGGCACGCCTATCTGTACGTGGTCCTTGCCGGCGCTTGTCGCTCCATGACCCAGCCCATGCGTCAGTCCCTTATCGCAGGCACTGTGCCGCGCGAAATGCTGGGCAACGCCATGGCGACCAACGTTCTGACCATTACCGGCACTCGAATTGTAGGGCCGTTCGTGGGCGGTATCCTGATATTCACGCTGGGCTACTTCTGGAACTTCACCATCGAGGCCGTCCTGTACCTGGCCAACGTGGCGATGATCTTCCCCCTGAGAACGCCCTTCCACCGGCCCGGCGACGCGCGGCAGCGAGGCTCCGCGCTGGCCAACATGGTAGAGGGCTTGCGCTACGTATGGAGCGGCGAGCGTGCCTTCTTCCAGCTGATGGTGCTGTCGATAATTCCCAACATCATCCTGCACCCGGCCTGGTTTCTGTTCCCGGTGTTCACAACTGAGGTCTTGCAGCGGGACGCTGACGTGGGTGGATACCTGCTATCCATTACCGGGGTCGGCGGCCTGCTGGCGGCGTTCACCGTGGCGTCTTTCGGGTTCGTCTTTCCCAAGGGCAGAGTGGTGATGGGGGCAGCGATCGCCAGTTCCGTGATGCTGATGCTGTTCGCCTATGCCAAGTGGATGACGGTGGCTTTCGTAGTCATCGCCGCCATGGCCTTTTGCCAATCGCTGTTCCGCACCACGCGCGGCACGCTGATACAGACACTGGCCCCCGACAACCTGCGGGGTCGTCTCACCAGCTTGCAGAGCATAGACCGGGGTTTCCTGATCGTGGCGAGCCTGGCAGTAGGCGCGGTGTCGGATGCTACTTCTCCGTCAATGGCAATGGCCATTATCGGCGTCGTGGGGCTGATGCTGGCCCTGGTCTGCGCTGCTACTCTGGGGAGGGTCCGGCAGTTGGACTAGCACAAGGAGGATGGGCGATGGTCGGCAGCTGCTAAATGCCCAGCAGCGCCTCCAGGTTTCTCCATGAAACCTTTTCTTTCTCTTCCTGAGTAAGTGAAGTCAGCTCTTCCAGCCATCCGCCGGGGGATGGATCCCAGCCGACGAAAGGCCAGTCGCTGCCTATGACCACCCGGTCAGCGCCGACCGTGTCGATCAAGAAGCGCAAACCGGCTTCGCTGCTGGTGAGGAAATCGTAGTAGATCCGGTCCTGGTAGGCGCTGGGCGGCTTCAGGATGTTCGTGCGGGCTTCGGCGCGCACCTGCCAACCGTGGTCCACCCGGCCCATGGCAAAGCAGGCTCCGCCACCGCCGTGGGCGATGCAGACGCGCAGGTTGGGACACTCCTCCAAGATGCCGCCGCAGATCAGGGTGGCAACCATCAGGGCGTCCTCCAGCACCACGCCGACGCTGTTGGGCAGGCCGTACTTCAGCGTCCTTTCCAGCGCGACGATGTTGTCCTGGGGCTGGGGATGGAAGAACAGCAGCGCTCCCAGCGATTCGGCGGCCTTGAACAGCGGCAGAAATCGGGGTTCGTCCCAGTTCAGGCCGTTGACCACCATGTCCAGCTCCGCCCCTTTTAGACCCAGCACCTTGACGGCGCGTTCCAGTTCGTCAATGGCGGCGTTAACATCCTGGACCGGGAGGGTGGCAAGGCCGGCAAACCGGTCGGGCCAGCGCTGGGTCATGCTGGCGATTTCGTCGTTCACCTCACGGGATGCCTGGATTGCCTCCGCCGTCTCCCAGTGGTACGGGAAAAGGGGCGTGTGGATGGAAACGACCTGGACGTCCGTACCCTCCGCGTCCATGTCGGCGAGCCGTTCCTCAGGCGTGTAGCGGATTTTCGGGGAGTTGATCAGGATCCGCTTGCCGTTGCCGACGATGAATTCCTGCTCGCCACGGGCTTCGTGGCTCATTCCATACCAGTCCTGCCCCTGCTCAAAGGCATTCCACAGAACTTGCGGCGCCAGGTGGGCATGAACGTCGATAACTCTCATGTACGCTTCTCCGGAAAACGGGCCCAGGGCCTTTAGATTATCGGTCTAAACCGGGGTGATGGCATGGCTACCGCGTTAGGCGGGCAGCTCTTGAAGGAGTAAGGCACGATAGCGCTTGTGGTCGGCCCAGGGGAGCAGTTGGAGGACGATTGATTCAGGCTCGGGGACGTCCTCCTGGCGTCGGATGTCATCGAGGTAGCGGCGGAGCCACATAAATCTAGGGAGGCGGAAGCCGGCATCGGCGATGCGCTGGATGACGTCATGGGGCTCGGGTGGTTCGGATGGATCCCAGTCGTCCGAGATGGCATCGGCGATGCGGCGGAGTTTAAGGATGGCGAGTTCGGGGGCGAACCTGCGCTTGAGGGCGTTGATGCGGCTACGGATTTGGGAGATGGTCATGGGGGTGCCTCAAGGTTGATGGTCTGAATCTGGCGATTTCGGGGAAATCCCGCTCATTTCCGCTCATTTCTGGTCATTTGAGTAGAGCTATGAGCGGATGGTGGGGGCGTAATGGGGACGGCACGGGCGAGTTTGGTGGCGATATTGGTGGTTTTGGCAGGTTGGCAAGCGGATTTGGAGGAGTGGCGCTTGGCGTTGGATATCGGACGGGCTAATGGTTCGACAGGCTTACCATGAGCGGGAGTTGGGCGGTTAGATAGTTAAATGGTAAGGATGGATGGAGGACGAAGGCAAGGGAGGAAGTGTCATTCCCACGAAAGTGGGAATTCAGAACGGTTAGATGCCCAGCAGGTTCTCCACGTTTTTCCACAGGATGGCTTCCTTCTCTTCCTGGGTAATGCTTTCCAGGCTCAGAATCCAGGAAACGGGCCAGTCCTGGGCCATGTCGTAGGGCCAGTCGGTTCCGAAGAGTACCCGCTCGATTCCGACAGAGTCGATGAGGAACCGCAGCGCCTGCTCAGTGTACACGATGCAATCGTAGTAAAAGCGGTTCAGGTAGGCCGTGGGCGGTTCGGCCGCCAGGCGGTCTGCCGCCGGAATTCGCTCCCAGCCGCGATCCATGCGGCCCGCGCCGTAGCAGGCGAACCCGCCACCGTGGGACAGGCAAATGCGCAGGTCGGGGCAGGCGTCCATCACGCCGCCCATCACCAGCGACGCAAAGGTCAGCGTGCGGTCGGCCAAGTTGCCCACCGAGTTGGGCAGGTGGTAGCGCTTGATGCGCCGGTCCACTATGGTGTCGCCGCCCTGGTGGAACAGGATCACGGCGCCCAGCTGTTCGGCGGCCTTCCAAAAGGGCATGAATTCCGGTTCGTCCAGCAGCTTGCCATTGATCTTGTCGTCGATCACGGCGCCTTTGAAACCGAGGTTGACCATGACCCGCTCCAGTTCGGCGGTGGCTGCGGGAACGTCCTGCATGGGCAGGGTAGCCAACCCGGAGAACCGTTCGGGCCAGGACTGCATCATCTGGCTGATTTCGTCATTGCATTCGCGGGCGGCAGCGGTAGCGACGTTGGCGTCCAGTTCGTAGTTGTAGAACCCGCTGAACGGCGAGATAACATGCACGTCCACGCCCAGAGAGTCCATATCGGCCAGCCGCTGTTCCGGCGTCCAGCTCGACTTGGGCGGCAGTTGGCCGCGGCCTTCGCCGCCCGACACCAGCAGTGGGCGGCCCATGGCATCCCGTTCGCGCCTGAGAGTGTGCCAGTCGCCACCGTCTTCGGTCGCCCGCCAAAAAGATTGGGGTGTCAGGTGAGCGTGAATGTCGATACTGCGCATATTGGTCTCCTTACCCGGCGGCGAGCGTTTCAGCGTCGTCGATGTAAGCCGCGGTTTTACGGATGCGGCGCTCGGTCTGGTCGTTGCAGAATCCGGCGTAGAAGCACAGCCCATGCAGGTTGTGAATCCGGCTGTAGTACCGACCCTGCAACCGCCTGGCGTCCGGCGTCCGACGGGCAAGAGAGTCCAAGTTGTTCGTAGTAGCAGCGGTAGTCGAGGGTTCTTCGCCGGTGCGGGCCAGAACCACGGCATCGGTGGCGCGCTTGGTGGCGCCCCACGCCTTTTCTGCTGCGTCTCGGATATCGCCGTGTTCCAGTTGATAGACGGCTTGATTTTGGAGCAGGCGAGCATCAACGAACAACTCTTCGATTTGGTCTTGGATGTTGATAGTAGTCACGTATCCGCTCCCGTGGATTTGTGGGCACATTTTACTGATGGGAATGTATCAGTCCGGCTAGTCCGCTAACCAACGTCCGATTTCTGCCGCGGATGTTTCGCCAGGAAGTCGTCGGCCATCTCTTCCAGGGTGACGAAACGCACGCCGTCGTGGGAGCGGATGTACTCGGTGAGCCGCTCCAGCATCAGCAGCACCTGGGGCCGGCCGCTCACGTCCGGGTGTATCGTGATGGGGAAGACCGCCTCGTCATACTCTCGGTACACCCAATCGAACTGGTCGCGCCACATTTGCTCAATGTCTCGCGGATTCACGAACCCGTGGCTGTTGGGCGACTTCTTAATGAACATCATGGGCGGCAGATCGTCCAGGTACCAGTTGGCGGGAATCTCCACCAGATCGGTTTCCGTACCGCGCTCCAGGGCGTGCATCCAGTAGTCCGCGGGCATTGCGTAGTCAATCTTGGTCCAGCGGTCGCCTACCCGGACGTAATAGCACTCGAAGTCCTTGTGCATCAGGCTGTGGTCGTACTTGATGCCGTGTTTCAGCAGCAACTCGTTCGTAACGTGGCTGAATTCCCACCACGGCGCAACGTAGCCTCGGGGCCGGTGTCCCGAAAGCTCGGTAATCAGGTCAATGCAGCGCAGCAGCACTGCCTCCTCCTGCTCCGGTGACATAGAGATTGGGTTTTCGTGGGAGTAACCGTGCATGCCGATTTCGTGGCCGTGCTCCACGATCATCCGGCACTCGCCGGGAAAGGTCTCAATGGAGTGGCCGGGGATGAACCAGCTGGTCCTGATGTCCAACCGTCCAAAAAGCTTCAGCAGCCGGGGCGTCCCCACCTCGCCGGCGAAAAGGCCACGCGAAATGTCGTCCGGCGAGTCTTCGCCACCGTAGGATCCGAGCCAACCGCCCACGGCGTCCAGGTCAACGCCAAAACCGCACAGGATTTGTTTATCAGCCATGTTCCCTCCTTCCATGCCGATGGCGATCTTCACGGGTCGCCCAAAAAGCCATCTATTACGCCACCATATAGTACCCCATTATACGAATGTCCTTAGACAGGCTCGGGACGAGCGGATAGAGTCGTTCTGGTCGTGCTAATATCCGGTTGCGCAACTGCGCCGAGGTGGATCGACATGGTTATCAAAGGCGAGGAGTGGCTGGCCCAGACTACCGAGGAAACCCTGGAGCCGGACATCCCCATTTGCGACCCGCACCATCACTTCTGGATTTCACGTCCCGAGCCGGCGGCGTACCAACGCTACCTGCTGCCGGAACTGGCCGCCGACGTGAACAGCGGACATAACGTCCGCTCCACGGTGTTCATCGAAGTGCGATGCGAGTATCGTCAGGACGGACCCGAGGAAATGCGGCCGGTTGGAGAGGTTGAGTACATCGAGACGATCGCCGACGAAAGCGTCACCGGCAGCCACGGCCCGACACGGGCCGCCGCTGCCATCATAGGACATGCCGACCTGAAAATTGGCGACGCCGTGCGACCGGTGCTGGAAGCGATGCAACAGGCCAGCCCGACCCGGTTCCGCGGCGTCCGCCATTCGACGGGCTGGGATGCGAGCCCGGAACTGGCTCAGCGGGACATTCGGGGCGCGCTGTCCACCGACGGCTACCGGGCCGGCGGCCGGGTGATGGCCGACATGGGGCTGGTGCTGGAAAACTCGCTGTACCACCCGCAGCTACCCGAACTTGCGGCGTTCGCCCGCGCTGTTCCCGATCTGACCATCGTGCTCAACCACATCGGCGGCCTGGTTCGCGTCGGCCCCTACGCCAACCGGGATGACGAGGTGCTGCCAGCATGGAGGGCAGGATTGGTGGATGTGGCGCAGTGTCCCAACGTAGTCCTCAAGCTGGGCGGCGTCGGCCAGGTTCGCTACGGATATGAGTGGGATGCACGGGACACTCCCATCGGCTCCGAGGAGTTGGCGTCCACCCTGGGCCCGCTGATGAACTACTGCATCGAGCAGTTCGGCCCGGATCGCTGCATGTTCGAGAGCAACTTCCCGGTGGACAAACCGTCCTATTCGTACAATGTCCTCTACAACGCCTTCAAACGGCTCTCCGCCGGCTATTCTGCCGCCGAGCGCGCTGCTCTGTTCCACGACACCGCCGCCCGCGTTTATCGCATCAGCGATTGATTGCCCAAATGCGTTAGAATCTGCGACAAACTTGCATCAACCACCAACCAAAGGAGCCGGACAATGGCAGAACTAGTTTTTGGCCTGGCATCATCCCACAGCCCGCAGCTCAGCACGCCCGCCGATGGCTGGGCCGGCCGGGGCGAGCGGGACAAGGGACACCTTGAGCTCATCGGCACCGACGGCATCACCTCCAACTTCGAGGACCTGCTGGCGCGCACCGACACCGAGCGCATCGCCAAAGAGATCACGCCGGAGAAGTTCGAGCAGCGGCATGAGCGGAACCAGAAAGCGATTGCCCATCTGTCCAAGAAGCTCTATGACGCCAACCTGGACGTGCTGGTCATGGTTGGCGACGACCAGCACGAATACCTGCTGGACGACAACATGCCCGCCTTCTGCGTCTATTGGGGCGATGAGGTAAAGGTTACCGGCCACGAGGCCGGGCCTTCCACCGGCGGCCGCCCACTTATCGGCTACAACACCGAGGATCAGCAGGTGCCCACCGACTCCGCGCTGGGTCTGCACATCATCAACAGCCTCATGGACGCCGAGTTCGACGTGGGCAGCTCCAGGTTCCTTGACCCTACCCGGGGCCGAGGCGAACAAGGCGGCATCGGCCACGCCTTCGGGTACGTCTATAATCGCCTGATGACCGATGGCATTATCCCCACTGTGCCCGTGATGCTCAATACCTACTATCCGCCCAACCAGCCCACGCCCAAACGGTGCTACAACCTGGGCCAAGCCCTCCGCGACGCTATCGAGTCCTGGGACAAGGACATACGGGTGGGCATCCTGGCATCGGGCGGCCTGAGCCACTTCGTGGTTGACGAAGAGTTGGATCAGCAGGCGCTGGCGGGGATGCAGGCCAAGAGCGTGGAGCAGTTGATGGCGTTGCCGCGAGAAAAGATCAACTCCGGCAGCTCCGAAATCCGTAACTGGATCGTGGTAACCGGCGCCACCGAGCACCTGGACATGGACGTCGTGGACTACGTGCCCTGCTACCGTTCGCCGGCCGGCACTGGCTGCGCCATGGGGTTTGCTACGTGGGGGTAGGCTAAGAGCGCAACGGCTCCGCGACCAGCACCTTGATCCGCTCGGTGATGCCCGTCTGATCGTAGTTCCGCAACAGGTTGATGCGGTTGCGGTTGGGGTCGCCGCCGTGCCAGTACTCGTAGATTTCCTGGCGCATCCCGAAGGACGAGGCGGCCAGATCGTGGGCGAGGCGGAACAGGCGGGACTTGTACTCCACGCCTACCCCTCGACCCGGCATGTATCGATCCAGGTAAGGCCGTAACTCCGGGTTCGCCAAGTCCGCCTCGCTGGGCTGCATGACCATGCCGGAGCCGGAAATCTCGCGCAGCAGTTCCACCATCCGCTGCGACGTCTGCGCGAAGTAGATGTTCATGCCCGACGTTGACCCCAGGGACATCATCCCGTTGTCGGCAAGGTAGGCGTTGTGTTCCACTCCGTCCATGGCGTGCCGCCACATTTCGGTGTGCATCGCCATCTCGCCCAGCTTGGCGGCTACCTCCCGGTATTCGATGACACCGATGGCCTCGGCAATCAGCGTGGCCACGGCCGTCATCAGCTTCATGCGCTGGTGGATGCGGCACAGGTTGCCCCAGCCTCGGAAGTTGGCCTCTGAACCCAGCCGTTGCAGCAGCGGCCCGGAGTCATACAGCATGAAAATACGATCCCAGGGCACCAGCACGTGGTCGAAGAACAGCATGGCGTCCTGCTCGTCGTACGCCGCGCCAAGCGGATGCCCGTAGCTGCCGGCCCACTGCGAAACCGGCTCACGGCACAGGATTTTCAGACCCGGCGTGTCCGTGGCAATCGAAAAGGCCAGGATGAACCTGGGGTCGGAGCGCCGCATGAAGGTGGCGGACAGCGACACGTAGGTCTCGTTGCTGATGGGCGCTGCGGTGGCGAGTTGCTTGGCCCCGTGGACGATTACGCCATCGGCGGTTTCCTCCACCACGTGCAACGCGACTTCCGTTTCGCCCTCGGGCCGGTTTTCATTTTGCGGCTGCTGGCTCCGGTCCACTTGAGGGTCGCCCAGTGCGTGGGTGAGGAACAGATCGTTCTCCATGCAGTAGCGATGGTAGTAGACGATGTTCTCAGCGAAGTCGCACCTGGGGTGTTTCACCTGACCCAGCGTGTCCTTGATTGCGACCAAGCCATTGATGTACGGCGCGAGGATATCGGGGCTGCGGCCTAACTGTCCCCACGATTCCTCGTTCCAGATTTCGCTGTTGCGGCGCTGCCGTTTCAGATCTTCAGGGCTTCGGGCCAGCAACCAGGACAGGCTGAACCGATTTCCCGTCTCCGGGGAGGCGAAGGTCATCTCATCCCGGTATTTTTCCGAATGTTGCAGGTCGTAGATGCGCGCCAGCTCGTGAACCATGCCGCTCAGAGCCGGATGGCTGGGCACGTCGTCAACCTTCTTTCCGTCCAGCCAGACTTCCCGGCCGTCGCGCAGGCTGGAGATGTAGCGTTTGCCGGTCATGGCTCCGGGGGCAGTTTCTACTTTCAGCGCCATTGTTGCCTCCATTTGTCAGAAGCAGGATTCAATCGCCACTCCGCTAGTCTAGGAACCCCGACTCCCGTCGCCAGCTAACGTAGTCGGTTAGGCCGGCGGCCAGATCGTACTGCGGCGTCCAGCCCAGGTCGTGCCACAGCCGGTAGCCGGATAGCGGACCGCGGGTTGGCCCCAGTGAACTATCAACCGGCGACTCTGACGGTATCAATTGCGTTTCCGGGAACAGATCTACCAGTGTGCGTTGAATCTGGCCCTCCGTTACGGGCATTCCGTTGGTGACGTTATACAGGTCGTGAGGCAGGTGGTTGGCATCCACGACCGTCGCCACCGCCGATGCGGTGTCCAACACGTAGGTGTAGTCGCGGCCGTGGTCGGAGTCGTTGGACTCGATGGGCTCGCCTCGGAGCATCTGGCCCGTCCACTGGAACGGGGTGGACATGTTGCCCCGGTGTCCGGTCACTCGCTCCATCGGCCCGTAGGGAGTGCTGAGTCGGAGGCTCACCGTGCTGAACCCGTGCAGTTCGCCGTAGCGTCGGGTCAGTTGTTCGCTGGCGAACTTGGTGATGCCGTAGAGGTTTCCCGGCTGCGGCGCGTCGTCTTCGTTGTAGGTCTGGTCCGGGTCGCGAGTCAGGCCGTAGGCCGCGCCGGAGCTGATGTACACGAACCGTTCCACATCGCACAACCGGGCCATTTCCAGCAGGTTTCCGGTGCCGGTCAGGTTTATGTCCAGGATGTCCTTGCTGCGGGCCGTTTCCAGGTCGGTGCGGTTCACCGTGAACACGGCGGCGTGAACTATCTTGTCGAACCTGTGGGCCGAGCGCAGAGCGTCCAGGGCTGCCAAGTCCAGAATGTCACCATGAACGAAGTTCACCCGCGCCGCCGTCTCTCCGAGGAACCCCGTCAGCAATTCGTCAACCGGCAGCACGTCCAGGCTCACCACGTCGTGCCCTCGGGCCGCGAGTTCTTTCACGATGTTGGCCCCAACAAAACCGACGCCGCCCGTTACCAGTGTCGCCATTCTCTCTCCCTCCAATTTTCTAGCCCGCCGGCCGCCGCAGCGGAATGACTGCGATGATCGCCGCCGTGATCAACGTGAGGACTCCCGCGTAGTAGTACACGGCGCCGTAGCTGCCCGTGTATTCGATAATCGCCGAGGCCAGGAACGGCGAGCCGATTCCGATGACACCGTTGATCCCGAAGAGCAGCCCAATGCCCGTTGCCTCTGCTCCCTCTCCCATGTAATCCAGAACCGAAGCCTGGATGATCTGGTGAAGGGCGAAGCTGAACAAGCCGAGTCCCGCCATCACCGGAATCAACAGCAAGCTCCCTCCCACGCTGACCACAGCCATTGAAAGCAGCGCAGCGACTACGAACCCCGGCGCCATGACCGCTTTACGTCCCCATTTATCGGACAGCCATCCAAGTACGGGCGCGGATACGATGCCCATGCCGGTCATGAGGGCGTAGTACACCCCTGCCTGGAACGTGGTCATCTCCAGCGTTTCCCGCAAGTAGAACGGCGTCCAGTTAAACAGCGCGTTCAACCCGATGCCGCGCAGCAGAGCCGCCAGGATCAGGGCCATTACCACAGGGTTTCTCAGCAGCCCAATGGCGTAGGCGAATCGCCGACCCAGATCTCCCGATACCCGCGCGTCTGCCTCGCGTCCCAAGCCGCGCAGCGACCACCAGACCAATCCCGCCATCAGGATCGCCAGGCCGGCGTATATGAAGAACACGTGCCGCCAGATCAGGAATCCGGTGCTCAGCAGCAAACCTGCCAACACCGGGCCGGTGACGTTGCCCAGGTTCGACCCGAACCCGCTCATGGATATGGCGAAGCCCCGCCGGTCGGGGAACCGTTGCGAAATCGCCGCTGCCGAGGGTAGATGCCACAGGGATCCGGGCACCGACACGAACAACATGATCAGCACGACGACCAGGAAATTCGGCGAGCCGCCCATGGCGGCATAGGTCACGGCGTGTCCCAGCATGCACGCCGTGAGGATCAACCCCCAATATGACTTGAGAGCGTCGGTCAGCGGCCCACCGCCCAGGCTGGTCGCGCTGGATCCCGTCTGCCGCACGGCGAACAGCGTCGCCGTCATGAAAGTGCTGAGCCCCATCGCCTTGGCGATCTCGGTGATCAGCAGGGGCAGCCCCTGATCGAACATATGGGACAGGCCGTGTCCTACCGAAAGGCTGCCGAGGACGAATACGCGGTTATTCTTGATACCGGATGCTTCGGGCGCGGCCGGTGTGGCGGCTTGCACGGGCAATATCCTCCGATGGGCGAAAAAGGGAATGCGCTGATTGTAACGACGCGCCCCGGCGTGGGCAAGCGCAACTCAAGCGCCGGCAACGTTCCGGTTTGACACTCGCCGGCTATTTCGGTACTTTCGATAACGTTGCTCACGCTTTGCGCCATCCATTGTGCAGGAGTTCAGTAAAAATGGTCACACGAGGGTTTTTCGGCCGGCGTCGCGAAACGCCGCCGCGTCCCATTCCGCCCGGCCAGTACCTGGAGCGCGGTTTCCCGGTTCTAACCGCCGGCCCAACCCAACGCGTCCCGCTGGATCAATGGACTTTCACCCTCGTGGGGGCCGATGGCGAACCCCTTGGCGAATGGAACTGGGAGCAGTTCCGCAGCCTGCCCGAAACTGAAATCTTCACCGACATCCATTGCGTCACCAAGTGGAGCAAACTGGACACCACCTGGAAGGGGGTGACCATTGACGACCTGCTCGTCGCCGCCGGCGTCAGCGACGTTCCGCCCTACCTCATGGCTTTCTCCTATGGCGGCTATACCACCAACCTGCCTACATGGGACGTGATCGAAGGCCGGGGCATGGTTGCCTTTGAATTTGACGGGCAGCCTATCGCGCCGGAGCACGGTGGGCCGGCCCGCCTGGTCGTTCCGCACCTGTATTTCTGGAAGTCGGCCAAGTGGCTGCGGGGCATCCGTTTCATGCCGCAGGACCAGCCCGGCTTCTGGGAACAGTACGGCTACCACATGTACGGCGATCCCTGGAAAGAGCAGCGCTACTGGGGCGACTAGATGCCCGCCGATGCGAACCAGTGGGGGGCGGGTTTCAAACCCGCCCCTACACCTACGGCTTGGCAGCTTGCCACCGTTGAGCGGGTAGTCATCGAGACCTACCGCGCTCGAACTTTCACTCTCCGGCTCAATGAACCTCGCCCCTTCCTCGCCGGCCAACACTACGACGTCCGCCTCACCGCGCCTGACGGCTACCAGGCCCAGCGTTCCTATTCGATAGCGTCCGCTCCATCGGGCTCGGCCGGGTGTATCGACCTAACGGTTGAGTTGATCCCCGACGGCGAGGTGTCGCCCTACTTCCACGAGGTTGTTCAGCCCGGGGACGAGCTGGAGGTTCGTGGACCCATTGGCGGCCCCTTCACGTGGGCGCCGGAAATGGGCGGCCCCTTGCTCCTCATCGCCGGCGGTTCCGGTATCGTCCCACTGCGTTCCATTTTGGCCCACCGCGAATCCGTCGCGCCATCCCTGCCGGCGCTGCTGCTGTACTCCGCCCGCTCGCTGCACGACATAATCTATCGGGCGTGGCTCGACGATTTTCCCCAGCGCAACCCACACGCAGACATATGCTATGCCTTGACGCGAATCCAGCCGGCCTGTTGGACGGGATATGCTCGCCGCGTTGATCCCTGGATGCTCCGTGATTGTATTTCCCGGTTGTCTCAGCTGGCCGAGCCTAGCGGGACTGCTGCCGCCACCCCGCTATGCTACGTTTGCGGCCCCACCGGATTCGTAGAGACTGCCGCCGATGCTTTGCTGGAGGTTGGCATGCCGGAGTCCGTCATCAGAACCGAGCGCTTCGGGCCGACCTCCTGACTAGTCTAAAATCCCGTAGCCATTCCAGCGAGCCATTGGGCGGCCGGCAGTATGGTTGCCCAGAGTATCCCCGGCCTTAGCACAAAGTCCGACGCTATCAGCGCCACCAGCAGGATCGGCGCAAAGCGTTGAAACCGCCGGTGCGTCTCACCTGCCCCTTCAGGCAGGAAAACCGCGAGGACCCGGTAGCCGGACAGTGGCGAAAGGGGCAACAGTTGAAACACGGCGTGCAGCAGGTTGTAGATAATCAACAGACCAACCACGTCGGATATGCCTAATCGCAGTCCCCCCGTCATTACCAACGTCAGGCTGTCCGGAGACGGGATAGCCCACGATAACCAGCCCGCTTTCACCGGCGCGGCCAGCACGAACGCCACGCTCAGGTTCCCCAGCGGACCCGCCGCCGCAATAGCTACCGACGGCCAACGCCCCTGTCGTCCCGGCGGGCCTGGAACCGGGCGGCCCCAGCCAAGCCCGGATACAGTGGCTACCACCATTCCGACCGGGTCCAGGTGGCGCAATGGATTACCGTAAAGCCTGCCTTGCGCCCGCGGAGCCGGATCCCCGAACACCGTCGCGGCTACCGCCTGGAACCAACCACTAACCCACATCGCCACCGCCGCAGAGACAGCGCAAAGCACCGCCAATCTGATGAAAGCGGGAATGTCGTCGGGCAGCAGATTAGCGGATGAAATGAGCATGACGGCGGCATATTCTACGCCATCGGGGTCGAAAAAAGGGCGGGTTTTGTGCCCGCCCAAAAAGACATTCCAGAGCGTCTTCGCTGGTGATTGCTATTGCAGCGCCGCGGCCAAGTCGGGATGCAACGCGCTTTCCTGCTTGTCAATGCCCGTGTACTGCAACCGCTTCACGTACTGGCGCAGGTAATCCGACCGCAGCCGATCAACGGCAGCCTTGCCCTCTCCCATCCGCCGCACCGACCCGCCGGCGATGATCGCCAACGCTTCCCACAGCACCGGGTCTTTCAGCTCGCCAGCCATGTCCTTTTCGATGGAACCCAGGATCCTGCGCAACGATATGCCGAAGTCCACTCCCTTCACTGCCACCGTCAACTTCAGCATTGCCAGCCCATACGCCATGTGGCGCGCCTTGTCTTGCAGGCAAAGGCTGAATATCCGCCGGTCAACCGGATTGGTCGCGAAGTGCGCGCCGAACCGGTACAGCAGCAGCGTCAGTGTGCCTCGGGCGATGTACAGCGACACCGATACTTCCGGCCAGCCGGCGCGCGTCTCCACCATACGCCGGTTCATCATCCCCGGCGATTCGAGGCCCAACGCGCCGCCGTTGCAAAGCGCCCGGTGTCGCATCGCCTCGAAGTGTCGCGCCGAGTCGAACTCCTGCGTTGCGAGAAACATCTTGGGTTCGATGTAGGCGTAGTTCATGCGGTGGAGCCATTGGCCGATGGTGTCGATCTCTGCGGTGGCGTGCTGGCCCAATTCGGTGCAAAGCTGGCACCACGCCAGCTCCAACTCTTCCGGCAGCGATGGCAGTTCGTCCCAAGCGATGTCCTGCATCGCGTTCCACCGGCGCTGTATCGCTTCTTCGTAGAGAGTTGCCGCGTTGTCCGACCACAACTCGTCCTTGCGGTTCACCGAGTAGTTGTCCAGCCGGGGGATACCCGGCGTGGCGAACGAGCCGCGCGGCATCCGCGTCATTTCCCGGCTCTCGTCGGGAATTTCACCATACACTCCGACCAAAATTGATTCGATGGTCAGGCCGTGATTCGTCAGGGGAGCGCGCACGCCCCATTGCCGTGTATCTTTCATCCAGGGGAACTGCTCAGTGGGGGACTGGACAGTTGCTTCCTCCGTTCGCGCGTCAGACTCGGCTTCAGACGGCTCGGTGGAGTCGTCGCCCTCTGCGACGTTCTGTTGCACGCGCTCCGCAGCCGAGGAACGATAGCGGCCGGTGGGATCGCTGTCGTCCGTGGGGGCACCGTTCATAGGGGCGCCGTTGAGGCTCTGGCCGTCGTTTTGAGTCGTCATGATGCTCACCGTAGCGAAACGGCCCGCCGACTCGGAGGCGACGGGCCGTTTGGGATTACTGATGTTGACCGCAGGCCGGATTAAGCCGCTTTGTATGCCTCCAGCAGCGCCGGATTCACCCGCCCGTTCTCGATGCGGTCGTCGAAGCCACACGACTTCAATCGCTGGAAGTATTCCTTGACCTGCCGCTGCCGGATGGCAGCGAGGATCTTCTTGCCTTCGTCGGCCTTGTCCGCGCCGCCACCGAGCAAGATCGCCAACGAGTCGGCGGTCAGGTTCGCGCTGCGGGCGGCGGGGTTCTCGCCGCCGTTGCCGGTGGCCTGACGGTCCTCGGCTTCGTCCAGGTAGGCGTGGATTTCTTCGCGGCGCTCCGGTGTGCATTCGTTCATGTAGCGGGCGTGCAGGACGCCGAAAGCCACGTGGCGCGCTTCATCTTGGGCAGCACGGCGGTAGATGGCCTTCTCAGCGTCGTTGTACGCCATCAGCTCGCCCAACCGGAACAGCGTCAGCACGTTGCCCTCGCCCACTATGTGCAGTCGGCTGGACATTTCGGTAAATTCCCGCGCGTTGTCGGTGCTGCCGCCGGTCACGTCGCTCACCGAGTCGATCATCCGCATCAGGCCGCCGCCGTTGGCCAGCGCCCTCTTGCGGAACACTTCCATGTGGCGCGATTCGTCCATCACCTGGGTCAGCAGGAACATGCGCACTTCGTGGTAGTCCGGCGACATTTGCGCGATGAAGCGGCCCGGCACGTCCGCCGCGACGAATTCCACTTGGGCGAAGAACGTAGCTAGCTGACACTGGGCTGCCTCGATATCATCGGGCAAAGGACGCAGCGTGTCCCATGGAATGTCGGTTGCCGATGACCACTGGCGTGATACGGCTTCCTGGTAGAGCTTGGTCAGGTTGTATCCCCAAACTTCCTTCTTATCGCGGAAGGTGTAGGCGGAATACTGGGGAACGCCGTGGCGAGGCAAGGCGCCTCGGGTGCGCTGGGTCTGGTTGGGCGATTCGTCCAGCAACTCCGGCGTGTGCTCGGCCAACGTGGGATCGTTCGCCAACTCTTCAGCGGCGCCGGGGATTTGCTGCTTCAACTGTTGCAGCCACGAAAGATCGAAACCGTTCTGGACCGCCTCTTCCATCTCGGCGGTGGGGCGATCCTGCAATATCGTCATGTTCGTTCCTCCCAATCCCGTAAACGCGCGATAGTGTTCGCAATGTACCTGAATCCGTCTCCCAGCGTCAAGCGCAGGTGCGTCAATCAAGGGGTATGCAAAACTGTCATTGCGAGCGAAGCGCGGCAATCTCGTTGGGGCTATAAGCGCTGCCATTGGCACGGGATTGCCGCGTCGCTTCCTCCTCGCAATGACAATGACACCATTGGCGGGGTTTTGCACATTCCTATGTCAATCAAGGCGACAGTGCAGGGCATAGAATTACCAACTGCCGGGAGTTTGTAGTACAGTACCCTAAAATCGTGAATAAGGACTTCAAGATGAACACAAACGGAAAACCGGTCGCTGTCGTGATTGGCGCGACCTCAAAATGGCAGGCAGACGGACGCAACACCCACTTGGTCCACGGCGGGGACATCGATGACAGCGACCTGCCCGTAGGAGTGCGCTGGGGTGTGGGCGGCGCCATCTCGCAGAAGTTTGCCAAGGAAGGGTTCTACACGGTGCTCACCACGCGCAGCACAGCCAACGCGGAACCGCTGAACGCTGCGATTAGGGAACAGGGCGGCGACAGCATGATAGTGGAGTTGGACCTGGCCCACCGCGACTCCATATCAGATGCATTCGCCCGGATTCGGGAGGAGGCCGGCGACCCCGAGGTGCTGGTCTATAACGCCGGCTACCTGGAGGGCCGCGACCTTCCTCCCGAAATGGAATTGCTGGAACACATGCCTTTCGAGATGCTCGAAACAGCGCAGCACATTTCCGTCAGCGGCCCGTTTTTGGTGGCCCAGGAAGTTCTTCCGGCCATGCGTGAGCGTGGAGAGGGCAGCATCCTGTTTTCCAACAACGCAGCCGGCCTCCGGGGCAGAAAACGGTACACGGGCCAATCGCTGTACTATCCTCGCGTGATGATGCGGACGCTGGCGCAGGCTTTGACCGAGGAATACTCTGAACACGGCGTCCATGTCGCCAACGTGGTGATCGACGGAACGATAGATTCACCAGGCACCCGCGCCATGCCGCGCGCCCAGCAGCATCCCGAGCTGATCATCAACCCGATGGCGATCGCCGATGCCTTCTACTATCTTCACACCCAGGACAAGTCCTGCTGGACCCATGAACTGCAACTCACCCCCTACGCCAGCAAGCCTAGCTTCTAAAATTTCCTCTCGCCTGGTGGGAGAGGGGCGTCTCTCAAAGGAGTATTTGAATGGATGTCGGAATGATGATGATCTTCTCCAGCTACGGTTGGGAAGACGGCTCGGACGGCCAGATGTGGGAGGAAGAACTGCGCCTTGCTGAAATCGCCGCCGACTCGGGGTTCGGTTGCCTCTGGTCCGCCGAACACCACTTTAACGATTATTCCTTCGTGCCCGACAACTTGCAACTGATGACCCACATCGCAGCCAAGCATCCGGACATCGACGTGGGCACGGCTGCCGTGATACTCCCGTGGCACAACCCCTTGCGCGTGGCGGAGAACGCCGCCGTGCTCGACCTGCTGAGCAACGGACGCCTGCGCCTCGGCTTCGGCCGGGGACTGGCGCGACGCGAGTTCGAGACCTTCGGCATCAGCATGGACGAGTCTCGGGACCGTTTCGACGAAGCGGCGCCCATGATCGTCGAGGCCCTCAAAACGGGCTTCATCGAGGGCGATGGGAAGTATTACCAGCAGCCCCGGACGGAGATCCGGCCGCGCCCGCAACATTCTTTCGACGGGCGTATCTACGCAGTGGCCGCCAGCGACGAATCGGTCCTGTCGGCGGCCAAGTTAGGGGCGCACATCATCATGTTCGCAGATCGTCCGTGGGAAATGCGGATGCCTGGGATTGAGCGCGGTCGCGCGTTGCACCGTGAATATCACGGCACGGAACCACCGGCGCTGATGCTCAGCGAGTTTGTCGTGTGCGGCACTGACCTAGAGCAGTGCGAAGCGGAAGCGCGTCAGTACCAGGGGAAGTTTGTCGAAAGCAATTTCTACCATTACGAGTTCCTGGGCGATCATTTCAGGACCGTGCAGGGCTACGATGCCTACCAGCAGAAGGCCGAAATCGCCCGCTCAGCCGGACTCGAAGGAGCGGTGGAAGGCTTTATGAAGGCCGCCAGTTGGGGCACGCCGGACAAGATTCTGCGCGGGCTGGAAGAACGCAGGGAGATACTGGGCGAATTCGAGTTGAACGTGGCGTTCCGGTTTGGCGGCGTGCCGTTTGACGTAGCGGAACGCGGCCTCAAGCTCTTCGCCGAGGAAGTGCTGCCGGTACTCAAATCCTGGTAGCTCAGACTCATGACCGAATCGGAACACGTCAACTCAATCCCCTGGCGGGAGTGGGATGAGTCTGCCTTTGCAGATGCGAGATCCGAGGAAAAGCCGGTGCTGCTGACCCTCGGGGCCACTTGGTGCCACTGGTGCCACGTGATGGACGAGACTTCGTACTCGGATGAGCGCGTCATTGAGCTGGTAAGATCCCGATTTATCCCGGTGCGTGTGGACGTTGACCAGCGGCCTGATATTTCACTCCGGTACAACCAGGGCGGTTTCCCGTCGGTGGCGTTCCTAACGGGAACCGGCGAGTTTCTGGCCGGCCGACCTTACACTCCACCCGATGAGATGGTGGTGCTGCTCGAACGAATATCCAGCGGTGAATTTACGGCGGAAACAGAACGCGGCGGACTGCCGGTTTCATCAACGAGGGACAAAGCCAACGCCTCGGTGGATGCCGTTCTCTCTCGGTTGACCGAACTCTATGACGACGAATTCGGCGGGTTTGGGCTGGAACCTAAACAGCCCCCATGGGAAGCCTTGAGGTTCCTGACCGCCCGCTACGAACTCAGCGGAGACCGCGCCATGCTCAGCATGGTTGAGAACACCCTACAGGGAATGTGGCACGGCATCTACGATAGGAAAGACCAGGGCTTTTTCCGCTACTCGGTGAGCCGAGACTGGAAGGTGCCGCACTATGAGAAAATGCTGGTCAGCAACGCCAACCTGGCGATGACCTACCTGGAGGCATTCCAAATCACCCGAAAAACGGCCTACAAAATCGCCGTGCAGGGGATACTGGACTACCTGCTTGCCACGCTGTTCGACCCTGATGCCGAGTTGTTTTTCGCCAGCCAGGACGCGGATGAACCTTTTTACCAGGGCTCTTGGAAGGACCGGGACGCCTCAACGCCGCCGCCTGTGGACCGCACTTTCTACGCCGGCTGGAACGCGCTGGCCGCGCACACCCTGATCGCGGCCGGCGACGTGTTGGGATCGCCGGCCCACTCGCAATTGGGATGCGACATCCTGGAAAAACTGTGGAAGGACAGTTGGACGCCTGAGCGCGGGTTGGCCCACCGTATAAGCGAACCGGGAAACGGAACGCTTATCCTGTCCGATCAGGTGAATATCCTGCGGGCATGGCTGGCCCGGTATCAGTCCACAGGCCGCACGGAATACTTGGAGCGGGCAGTTGAGGTATCTGAGACCGTCCAGCAGCAGTTCGGCGCACCGAACGGCGGTTGTTACGACACCACTGTTCCGCGATCTTTTGAGGCCGCGTTGCTGCCCCGGGAGCAGCCGGCGCTGGACAATGGCTCCTGGGCCGAAAGTCTGCTGACTCTGGCGGCGTTGACCGGCGAGGATGAATACACGCAACGGGCTGCCGCCGCGCTGGATGTTTTCGACGCTGTGGTTCCCGGCAGAAGTTATCTCGGCCTCCACGCCTCCCGGCGCATGGAGGAGGACGAAGAGGCCCTGTTCCTGCCGGCAGGGTCAGCCTGGGGCAGAGCGAAAGATATGCTGACCAACGGGTCGGTGAGCTTGGTATTGGTCGGAAACTCGTCCAGCCAGGCATACCGCCGGCTCCATCAGGCAGCGTTACGAATGTACGCGCCGCACCGGGTCCTGCGGCCCCTGGATTCAGCGCGGGATGCGGAGCAGATCGACGAGTTGGGCTTTCCAACGGATCGAGAACCCGCCCTCTACGTTTGCATGGGGGATCGCTGCCTCGCGCCGATCACTATACCCGCCGGTGTCCGGGAGATGGCCAAGTCTCGCCCCTGGGCCGCCGGCTAATGGCGCGTTTCGCTCAATCGCCTATCCCAGTTCGGCGATGGCCTCAATCTCCAAGTCCAGCCCATCCTCCGCCAATGCGGTGATCTCCACCAGCGTGTTGGCCGGGTAGTCGCCCTGGAAACAATCGGCGAACTGAGCCTCCTGGTCCTCCCTGATCTCACGCCACGCCGGGATGCTGGTTACGTAGGTTGTGATTTTCACAATATCCGACGGTGCGCCGCCTTCTTCCCGTACAATCCTGGCGATTCGGTCCAAGGTCACGCGAAGTTGGTCCGACATGGAACCGCCCTGCGCGTCCGTACCCCTCGCCGTGCAGCCGGCGATGAACAGCAGGTTTCCCACCCTGACGCCCCGGCTGAACGTCGATCCCGCAGGCGCGATATCCGGGTAATTCTTCCTTATCTTCTCCACGCTCGTCTCCTTGTGCTGTGTCGGTCGTTTCGATTCGGCCCGCTTGCCGGAACATAGCATACAACCTGACAGTCCCGCCCCTTCATGTCCATCCTCTGCATCCCGGCAAATACCCCACAAACGATGACAACCGCCCGTTGACGCCGCTGAAACGCCGGTTCTATCATAGACCTATCACGTGAAAAACCGGCTGATCCCGGTAATCCCATCCCACGCCTGCCAGAGGTGAACCCAACCAATCGGTCGTACACGGCCAACCCGTCAGACCCAAAATCGCATACCCGTTCCCGCCAGGACCAGCGTCCGGTCAATATCTAACCGGTGTGGTCGCAACGGGGCCAGCGCCAGCTCACACGCTGGGCGTCCGACGCTACTCCCTCTCCCCTCGCGGGCGAAACGTCCGCTTCTGGAGGAAGAGGGTCGGGGTGAGGGGTAATACCCTCCGCCGTGCGCCGTCCCCCAAACCTTGAGTGAGCAAAAATCCATGCGTAACCCCTCGGCCGTGGGGCTGACAACGACCACCCGAAACCCTCACCTCTGGCAGGCAAAGGACAAATCCCACTCTACCAAACCGGTTACAATTCATAAAATCAATCCGCTGGCGGCTTCACGCTGCCGACAGGAGGCGAGTCGATGTCAGATTTGGTACTGAATGTGGCAGTCGGTAACTATGGCCATACCGCGCCGTTGAAAGATGGGAGTGTGCAGTCAACGATGTTTGATATGGAGCACACCGAAGTGTCTCCCGTAACCAGCATCTTTCGCCGCATGGTGCGCGGATTGGAGTTCGATGTTGCTGAGATGGCCCTGTCCACCTACCTGTGCGCCCGCGCCCACGGTAAAGCCTTCACGGGCATTCCGATTTTTCTCACCCGCGCGTTTTACCACGGCGGCATCGCGGTGCATGAACGCTCCGGCATCAACGAACCGCGAGACCTGGAAGGCCGCCGGGTAGGCGTCCGCAGCTACACGCTGACTCCAGGGGTGTGGACTCGCGGCATCCTGGCGTCCGAGTACGGGGTTGACCTGGACGCGGTGACCTGGGTGCTGTCCGGCGACGAGCATGTGGCCGAATTTGTCGCGCCGCCCAACGTCGTGTCATCCTCAAACAATGATCTGGTTGAGATGCTGAAATCAGGCGAGATTGACGCTGCCATCGGCGTGCGCCCCGGCGCTGCGCCGGAAATCAAGGCCCTGTTCCCTGAACCCGACACGGCCGATGAAAACTGGCACCGGAAAACGGGTGTTTATCCCATCAGCCACATGGTCGTGGTCAAGAATGCCCGGCTCGACGACGACCCGGAACTTGCGCCTGAACTATGCCGCGTGTTCCAACAGGCCAAGACGCCATACGTTGAGCGGTTGCAGGGAGGCGAAGCTACGACGGCGATGGACTCGGAACTGTTGGGAATGGGCCAGATAGTGCAGGGCGACCCGATACCCTACGGGTTAGAGTCCTCGCGCCGGACGCTGAATGCCTTTATCGACTTCAACGTCAGCCAGGGAGTAATTCCCGAACGGGTTGAACCGGAAGAACTCTTCCCCGCCTCTACGCTTGCCTGAGTTTCGGAGCCATCAGGGCGAGGGCCAGCACCAGCACAATTCCCGTGCCGCCCACCAGTTGCGCCGCGGCCGGCGCCCCCCAAAGCCCCGCGATGGCGCCGGCTCCTACGCTGCCGAAGCTGTACGCCAGGATGGCGAACGATCTCAGGCTCATCACCCGGCCCCGGAATTCCCGCTGCGTGGTCCGCAACAGCAACGTGAGTATCAAAACCTGCGTTGACGCGAACGCCATCCCCACCAGCACGAACAGGCCCATGGACAGGTAGAACGACTTCGATAGCGAAAAGGCCAGGATCATCGCGTGCCACGCGAAAACGGCGGCGATCAGTGATTTTCCCAAGTGTCGCAGGTTGGGGACCATGGACAGACCCAATGAGCCGCTCAACGCTCCGATGCCAAAGGCAAACAGCAACAGGCCCAATCCCGCCGAGTCGGTTCCCAACACGTCCCGAGCGAAAATCGGCGCGAGGCCGGTATGCACCGTCCAGCCGGCCAGGTTGATAATCACCGCAACCAGCAGCACCGCCCAGATCACCTGGTTGCCCACCGCGTAGCGCAGACCTTCCGCCACCGTCCGTAGGACCGGCTCTCCGTTCCGACTCTCCCCGGTTCGAGGGATCCTGATGCCTAGGGCCACGGCGCCACTGGCAAGGTACAGGCTGGCAATCGCCAGATATGCGCCCTGCGGTCCGAACGCTTTGAACAGAAAACCGCCGATCACCGGGCCGCACAGCATCGCGATGTTCATGGCGACGGTGTTGAACGCCGCTCCGTGCCCCAGGCGTTCGGGTGGCAGGGTATCTGCAACCAACGATTGCGCCACCGGCATCTGGCACAGTCGAACCAGTCCCATCGCCAGCGTAATGCCGAAAATGTGCCAGACTTCTAGGAACCCGGTGAGTATCAGTATCAACATCAAGATACCCAGGGTTCCCATGATGAACTCTACGGAACACAACAGCAGGTTCCTGGGCAAACGGTCGGCCAGGGCGCCGGCAAACAGCGCCATGAAATTCAGGGCCATGCGCGCCGCCGCGATGGACCCTACCAGGAATGGCGAATCGGTCAGCGTGAGAACGAACCAGCCCAGCACCGCCGACTCCATCTGCGTGCCCACGCCCACCAGGGCCGTGGAACCCCACACGAAGGCGAAGTTACGATGCCGGAAAATCCCCAGCGGCAGGGCCGCCTGGGTGAATGTGTTGGTCAGTCTCAATATGTGAGGCCCACAGGACTCGAGCTTACACCGATGCCTGCGTAATCACCCGGGGCGCTACCTTGCGAGGGAGCCAACGCCCGTCGCCGGGACTGCCCAGCAACTGGCCGTCGCGCACAATCACCTTGCCGCGCAGCATCGTCATTACGGGATAGCCCTCGCATCGGAAGCCGTCCCAGATAGAGTAATCCGAATCGGCGTGCAGCTCGTCAACCGTAATCGTCTTCTTCAGGTTGGGGTTGAAGAGAACGATGTCGGCGTCGCTGCCCACGGCGATGGCGCCCTTTTGAGGGTACATGCCCAGGATTTTGGCGGCGTTGGTTGACGTAATGGCAGCGAAACGCTGCAAGTCGATCCGCCCGTTGGCGGCCAGCTTGGTGTAGGTGACCGGCATACGGGTTTCGATTCCGTTATGCCCTCCGCAAAGGGTGCGGATGGTGTCGCCGGCCAGCTTGATGTTCTTGTAGGTGGTCCATTCGTCGGTGGCCGTGGTGCAGATCGGCCCATCCACCAACCCCTGCTGCAAGGCGTCCCGGTCGTCCGAGAACTTGATGGCGGGGTAGGTGTGGATGGCCAGGCCGTCCGGCTTGAGGTAATCGTCGCAGGTGAATTCCAGGTAATTGTGCAGGGCCTCGCCGTACACCGGCAGTTGAGCCATGCGTGCCTCCGCGATGGCGGCAACTCCCTCCTTCGCCGTAGTGTGAACGAAATAGATGCCGGTCTCCGTCTTTTGCGCCAATCGCACCACCTTGCGGAATGAAATGTCCTCGGAAATGTTGTTGTGTGCCAGGTGCAGGTTGGAGGCGTGATCGCGGCCTTCCCGCTCCAGCTTTTCCTCCATGTACGTTACGATGTCATCCTCTTCGGCGTGAACCGCCATGATGCCGCCGTGCTTGCCCACTTCCTGGAAAATCTCCCAGAGGTGGCCCATGGGGACTCGGGCGTGGAAGGTGGTGAAAATCTTGAAACTGGCCACCCCGGACTGGATGGCCTCGCCGATCTCGCCCAGGGTGCTGGGCGGAATCGCTCCGGCCAGGATGTAGTGAAAGGTGTAGTCGATGTAGGAGTGGCCGCGGAAGATGTCCCGGCGCGTCTCTATCTGCGCCATGATGGGATCCGCCGGCGGCACCGCGCCAGGAGTCAGGGGCAGGGCGCCGGCGAAGTCCACGTAGGTGGTGACACCGCCGAACGCGGCGGCGCGGCTGGCTCCTTCCGGCGGTTGGGTGAAAACCCCGTCATCGCCGCCGGCCCAGTAGTCCGGCACCGGCACGTTGATGTGCGCGTGGGGTTCGATACCGCCGGGCAAAACGATCATCCCGGTGGCGTCGATGGTATCCCCGGTGCCCACGTCGTCCAGGACACCGGGGGCGGCCACCGCCACGATTTGCTCTCCCTGAATCCCCACGTCCATGATGCCCACGCCCTCCGGAGTTACCACGGTCCCGCTTTTGATGATCGTGTCCAGCATGATTGCCTCCTAAAATGACGTATTCAACGAAATTTGACACAAACCTGTCACGGCACAGAAGTTCTTCGCCAGCGCAACTGCGGGTCAGGACAGGACTGTGATAGGATGTGTTGCCGTCAATGTCCGCCTCCAGTTTATAAACGAATCCCGATATCAGGGCCAGGAAATAAACCTCCACAACTATACATTACGGATCAGCATGGCATCTCATACAAGATTCACGGATTCCACGCCAATGGGCCGGTTCGGTGAAGATGAAACCGCTTTGGCGGAGCGATTATTTCGACTAAGCGATGCCAGTCTCCGCGTGGCTGGCACTCTCGAAACCGGCAACGTACTCCAGGAAGTAGTGGACAGCGCCTGTGCCCTGACTGAAGCGCGTTACGGGGCGCTGGCGCTTTTTGACCAGTCGGTGGGATTCCACGAAATCATCATCTCGGGAGCGGGCTCTCATCAGCTGAGCCGCCTGGCAACGCCACCAGCAAACAAGGGTCTGGTGGGATACCTGAACGAGCTGGATGGGCCGCTGCGGGTGGCAAACATCGCCGATCATGCGTGGTCTATCGTTGTGCCGGAAGACCACTCGCCCATTCGCTCATTTTTGGGAGCGCAAGTGCGGCACGAGGGGACGCATCTGGGCAACATTTATTTAGCGAGAAAGCTCGGCGATGAGGAATTCACCGAACTCGACGAGGAGATAATCACCCGATTCGCGGCGCAGGCCGGAGCAGCGATCTCCAACTCTCGAAGATTTGAAAGGGAGCGGAGGATTAAGACGGATCTCAGAGCGTTGGTCAAAATCGCTCCGGTGGGCCTGCTGGTGTTCGACGCCAAAACGGGAGCCGTCCTCACTTCCAACCAAGAATGTCAACGCATCGGCGGCGAAGTGGGTTCTCAGGCAATGTCCTGGCAGGAGACTTTTGAGAGCATCACCATGTTCAGGGCGGACGGACGCCAGCTTCCGGTTGGCGATCGTCCGTCCACCCAGGTTTTGCAAAGCGGCGAAGTGGTACGCGCCGAGGAAATAACCTTGCGTTTTCCCGACGGGCGGGAAATCAACACGCTTGTCAGCGCGGCGCCCATTTACTCTGACCAGGGCGATATTGTCTCGGTAGTTGTGGCGATGCAAGACCTGACTCAACTGGAAGATGCGGAACGCATGAGGGCGGAGTATCTGGGAATGGTCAGCCACGAGTTGCGGACTCCGCTGGCTACCATCAAAGGATCGGTAGTCGCCTTGAGTGAGCAGGCACAGTCGTTGAACGAGACTGAGCCACTGCAACTATTGCAGATTATCGACCACCAGGCCGAGGTGATGAGGAACCAGATAAACAGCTTGATCGAGCTCAGTCACATCGAGGCCGGCACGTTGTCGCTGTCGCTGGAACCAATCGACCCATCAACGCTGATTAGCGATAGTGTTCGCGAATTCAAGCGCAATCACGCGGGGTTCGCCGTGAGCCAGCGCATCCCGGTGGATTCGCCCCGAATCATGGTTGACAAGGAGCGAATGTCTCAGGCTTTGCGTGACATGTTCGCCCACGCGGTCAAATACGCATCGGCGGAGTCCATCATATCCGTGAATGCCGAGCCGGAAGATTTCCGCGTCAAAATCTCAGTGTCAATCGCCAATGATCGCTCCAATGGGACGGACCGGCCCGAGTTGCTGGAGTGGATCCGGTCAGCAGCCGAGCGAGACGCGAAACCGCCCTTTGAGGGGGACGGTCTGGCTCTAACTATCTGCAAGGGAATCGTTGAAGCGCACGGTGGAAGGTTCCAAGCCGAACGCGGGGACTGCGGTCGGGGTATTACTTTTACTTTCACCGTGCCACTCGCCGAGGACTTATCCCTGAATAATGGCCTGCGCGACGATGGTCAATCGACCGGCGCGACGACCGGATATGCCTTCAGATCGGTAGCGATTGACTTCGATTCCCATGCGGTGGCGGTGAACGGCCAGCCGATACACCTGACAGCGACTGAATACAATCTGCTTTGCGAACTGTCCAAAAATTCGGGTCGTGTGGTCACGCAGGATGAGCTTCTGGTGGAAGTGTGGGGGAGTGAGTACCGGGGCGAATCGCAACTGCTGCGCGCATACGTGAAGACTCTCCGACAGAAATTGGGAGACAACGCGCGCAACCCGTCCTACATATTTACTGAGCGTGGGGTAGGATACCGGATGGCGAAAGGCTAGCCGGTAAACGCCCTGTCACGACCGGTCCGAGAAACTCCATGCCTGAAAGCGCACGGACTACCATCCTGCGGCGCCTGACTCTGGAGTCGGGGGAGCAGGAGGACATCGCACAAAGCACGGTAGCGGGAAGCGTAGTTGAGACGCTCACGCCGGCCCTGGAACGGGCGCTGGCCGGTGAGAGGATGGTTCCAGTACCGCCGACGGATTACTGGTTCACCGCCACCGAAATTTCAGACAACCCGCCAAACCACGCGCTGCGAGCAGAATTCGGAACCGCGTCTTTGGGATCCCATCCGATAGTCGAAATGACGCTGCGCCCTCCGGACTCGGACGGCGCGCCCGCTATCCTGATGACCAGCGTCGGCGGATGGCTTCAGGCAGTCTCAAACGGCTCCCTGGGAAACCGCGCCACAGCCGACCGGGTAGCTTACGAGATTGCCGACTTGGAAAAGTGCCTGGCGTGGACATGGTTGGAGTTGCGTGGGCATGCCACCCGTTTGCAGAATCTGGGCAGCCCGCTGGAAGTGCTGTTCTCTGCCGGCGGCGGGATGCTGACCGCCATCGTGGAGGAGCCGGGGCAATCTCCCGAGGTATGCTTCCTGGTTCAAAACGAGCCAGGGGCAGTGCGCCGACTACCCGAGATTCCGAGCATCGCGGTACATACCAGGCTGTTCAAGATCGGTGGTGCGCATTTGGTGCCGCTGGTGGCTAGTATCGGCGATACTTGGTATGAATCCTGGATCAACGCCTGCGCCGACGAGGGGCGAGCGATGGAAGAACTTGAGATACTGGCCGGCCAGAGCCGGCTCGTATTCCTGATCTACGACGGAACATCGCTGGATCCCGAGCGCACGATCCAACTTTCCAACCCGCTCACGGACAGCCTTTCTCAGATACTGCGGGTGATGCAAGGCGTACCGCCCTGGAGTATGGAAGAATTCGCCGACGCCCGCGAGCGGTTGTACGAAGCGTATCCAACGCCGCAAGACCTCATTTTCGGCCCCGACGTTTCAACCCGGTAGCTCTGATTACAGATACCGGTCGCCTTGGTAATCCGAGTCGTAGTCCACGGTCCAGCCCAGCTCGACCTGCCGTTCCAGCGGTACCGCGGATGGCGTCCGCGCGCCGGCTAGACGTTGCCCTACTGCCTCGGCAGCCTCCAAGTCAGCAATCTCTCTTTCGCTGAGGCCCAAAACCTGGGACAGTACGTACTGGTTGTCCTCGCCCAGCATCGGCGCCGGCTTCCTGATATGCACGTCGTTCCCGGACATTCGCCAGCCGCGACTCACGTACTCTTGCTGCCCCAACTCCGTCTCAGGAGGGTGTTCCGCGGCCTCAAAATACCCTCGATCTCGAAAGTGCGGATCGCGCAACAGGTCCCTGCCGTCCAGCACCGGCCCGGCTGCAACCCCCACCTCTTGCAGCGTCTTCATCACCTCGTACTTGGAATGTGCTGAAGTCCAGCCGGATATGATGGCATCCAGCTCATCCTGATTGCCATGGCGCTCCACGGGGTTGGCAAATCTTGGGTCGCTAGCGAGCTCCGGCTTTTCCAGTGCCGCGCACAGCGCTTGCCAGTCCGCATCGTCCCGAACGGCTATGACGGCCCATTGGTCCTTGCCCTGGCAGGGATAGCAACCGTGCGGTGACAGAGTTTCGTGGCGATTGCCCAGCCGTCGAGTGCGCCGACCGTTGAACGCGAAATCCAGTAGCCCCTCGCCCATGAATGAGGTTCCCACCTGGTACATCGCCAGATCGATCCACATCCCCTGACCGGTTCTAGCCCGGTGAATCAGGCTGGCCAACACCGCCAACTGCGCCGTCCAGCTGGCCAGAAAATCGGTGTACGAGTTGGCGATCTTGTTGGGTACCGTCCCTGGCGACGTGTGACCGTCATTGTCAACGTCCAGATAACCCGTGAAAGCTCCGGTGCCGTGGGTCGGCTCCAGCGCAGTCGCCATTGCGCCGAAGTCGGTCCAGGGACCCGAATGGCCGTAGCCCGTGTTGGACACCATGATCAGGTCTGGTTTGACGGTTCTCAGGTTCGGATAATCCAGTCCGAAACGTCGCATCACCCTCGGCGTGAAATTTTCCAGCACCACGTCCGACACTGACACCAGTTGTCGCAGCACGTCCAGCGCATCCGACGAGCGCAGATCAAGCGTCACGCTCAGCTTGCCGTGATTCAAGGTATGGAAGGTCCCTGCGCGTTCCCAGTGTAATTCTCCCGGTTCGTTGTCGGGATATGGGCCGTTGAGGGTGCGGGTGGTATCGACGAACTGGTTGTGGTGCGTTTCCACCTTGATAACCTCTGCGCCCAGGTCGGCCAGGTAAGCCCCGCAATAGGGCATGGCAAACACCCGGCTCAGGTCAGCGACGCGTATTCCTTCCAGCGGCAGCGTCATATCGCCCCCAATGCTCGCAGTTGCGCCAACTCGCCAGCGGAACGTCCCAACTCGTCCCCGTAAATTTCCCGGTTGTGCTGGCCCAACAGCGGCGCGGGGCGGTACACCTCATACTCGATTGGTAAAGAGTCCGGGCCCGACAGTTTCGGCCCCAGTCCGGGGTAATCCGCCTCGCCAGCCACCGGATGTTTCACCGAACGGAAGAAGTCCCTTTCCCGCAGGTGTGGGCAGTCGTGCAAATCCCCAGCATCCTGCGCCATGCCGAACACCAGCCGACGTTCCCCGGACGCCTGGTGCAGGGCCTTGCGGTCCCAGTGGGCCAAGCCCTTGACCAGAATGTCGTAAATCTCCTCGCCGTATTCGATGCGCCCGGAACCCGACGCGAACCGTTCGTCGTGCAACTCCGGTACGCCGATCAAGTCTGCGACCGTGGCCCACGGCTGCGAACCCTGCACCGACGGGATGACGTAGCCGTCACGGGCCGGCATCAGTTCTTCAAACCCGGACCCGCGCACTGGGCGGCGTCCCTTGATCGCCCCCATGTAGCTGTAATACGGAACCGCCTGCACCAGGTGGGATGCCAGGCATTCCACCGTCGAAACATCAATGCTCTGCCCCCGGCCGGTCGTCATCCGCTGGAACAATGCCGCTGTAGTCGCCACGGCAGCGTTGATGCCTGCAACGTAGAATGACTGGTTCAATACGTTGCGCAACGGCTCCCGGTCCGAATCGCCGGAATGGTACATTAACCCGCTCATCGCTACGGCAACGATGTCGGTAGCCGAGTAGTTCCGGTACGGACCGGTCTGCCCAAAGGATGTGATGGACGCGACAATCAGGTTAGGGTACGTCCGGGTCAGCGATTCGATTTCCAATGCCGGGGCCGGCTTTTCGTCGGGAGGAAAGTTCTCCACCAGCACATCGGCCTCGTCAAGCAACTCGGCCAGCAGCCTGGCCCCCGCCGTAGTGCCCGGGTCGAGCGTTATCCCGCGCTTGTTGGTGTTCAGGTACAGGAATGGAATGCTCTTGTCGGGGTGAGGGTCGTCGCCCACAAACGGCCCCATCCGCCGCGCCTCGTCTCCGGCTCCCGGCGGCTCTACCTTGATGACGTCGGCGCCGTAGTCCGCCAGCAGTTTGGCGCAGAATGGCGCGGATACGTGCCCCCCGAACTCCAGCACCCGTATCCCGTTCAGGATACCCGCCGTCACCAGGGTTCCTCCTCCCAGGTCAAAGGCAGCCTTCCGGAGGCGGACCCGCGCCTGGGCAGAATCACGGTTGCGGTGCCCGACGCCGTCTGGTGCCCCCGGTCGTTTTGCAGCGCGACCGCGCAATCCACGTACCCGAAGCCGTCAACCTCGCGAGTCCCCGTAACCATGCCCGACGCGCTCAATGTATCGCCCGGGAAATCCATTCCCCGGTGTTCCACGTAAAACCTTTTGAACCAGCCTTCTTCACCGGCATAGTCCAGCAGCAATTGTCCCAGGTACTGATTTTTGAGCGACCCATTCACCACCACGTTGGGCAAACCCTGATGCAGTTGCGCGAACGGCAAATCCCAGTGGATTCGGGCGTAATTCCCGTTTGCCGCCGCCCACCGGATCAGGTGGGTGGTGGTCATTGGCCCCTTCACCACGGCCGGCAGGCTGTCACCCACCGCAACGTCCTCGAAGTAGCGCTGCTGGCCGGCCGCCGCCTCAGGTTTCGCCAGGATCACTTCCGGGTTCGGCGGCGCCACCGCCACCGTCGTCAGGTCCGAAGCGACCTGCGCCACGTCCGTGGGTTCTTCGCCGGCGGGCAAAGCCCGGTGGATGCTCACCCGGCGCGCGCGGCTGAGTTGTTCGCCATTCTGGTCAGTTTGGGTTTCTTCCCGCACTATGAATACCAGCGGCCCCGACCGTCCCTGCTTCTCAAAAATGTCCAGGATGCGGAACTGTCGGGAGACCCAACTTCCGACCCGCGCCGGCGCCAGGAACTGCCAGTCGCTGCCCCCGTTCAGTCCGTAGCTGTTGAACGGCAGCGGCACCTCAAAATGCCACTCTTGCCCGGCGCCGAAATACCCAATCGGCGGAGCGATGTCCTTCCATGCCGCCAGCGGCGGACACAGCAACCCTCCGAACCGGCTGTTCCTCGCGTAATCGGCATCAACGTACAGCGGATTGTAGTCCTCAATGGCATCCGCCACGTCGTAGGCCATTTCCGCGCTGATGGGGAAACGATTGCGTTCGGGTTCCGATTCCAGCCCGATCAGGGCTCGTATTTCGTCGGTGATCAGGCTATCGGGCATGAACCGTACTCCTTATCCTGCCTGATGTTAGGTAATGGTCGGGGAGATTCTAACCAAACGGCCCGGTTTCCACAAATCGACATGGCGCAATTGACATGCGCCGGGGAATTCCATACCCTACTTTCCCACGCATTCAGGCAAGGTGAGTGTTGAACAGGATCCTCGCGCCATTGAGAGCGCTGAACCGTTGGTACATCGCCGGTCCGGCTATGGTCATCCTCGGGGTGATCGCCGGACTTTTGGTGCTGATTAACCTGGGTACGACCAAGCCCAACATCGGGGTCATCGACATCCCGTTTACGGTGATAACCGATGACTCAGCGTACATCATTACCGAGTACCTCAACTACGCCCGTCAGGATGATTCCATCAAGGCCGTTGTGATCCGCCTGTCCACCCCCGGAGGGGGCGCCGCCTCCAGCGAGCGGCTGTACATCGAAACCCGCAGACTCCGCGATGAGAAACCCGTGGTCCTGGTGATGGGCGGCATGGTGGCCAGCGGCGGGTATATGATGGCCATGGGCTCCAATTATAGCTTCGCCCAGAGTTCTTCCCTGGTTGGAAACGTGGGCGTGATTACAATCGCCGGCCCGTTGATCCCCAGGCCCTTGCCCGAAAGCATTGTGGCAACCGGGCCGCAGAAGCTGTACGGTTCCACCAGGAGGGACTGGATTGGCCTCGCCGATGAACTGAAGGACACCTTCGCCCAGATGGTGATCCACGAACGAGGAGACAAACTGCACATCACGGAAGCCGAACTGACCGAAGGACGCCTGTATGCCGGCATTGATGCGGTCAGGTATGGTCTGGCGGATGAAATTGGTGGCAACAGCGACGCCATGGCCAAGGCTGCGGAGTTGGCCGGAATTTCCAACTACGGCACGGTTGACGTCAACGCCGAGGTGCTGAGGCAGATTATCCAGCGATCGCGCCGTATTTTCAGTTCCGAGTACGATCCTGAGGCTGTCGGCGCGGGCGCCGGTTTGCCGTCATTGATGCTGGACAACATAGACCGCGATAACCCGTTGCCTGAATTTCCGCTGGAAATACAGCAACCTAACATCTACTATCTTTATGCGGGAAACGATTACTAAAATCCTGACCACGATCTCGAAGATCCTGGCGGCGCTAGTGCTGCTGGCGGTGGTCGCCGGCGCCACTTTTGGGGTCGGCTATCTGGTCATCAACCGCAGCAGCTACACTCCCCCGGCGATTGGCGAGCCTGATTTTTCGGGGATCGCTGCGCAGGACATACCGACGAACACCGCTCCGGAACCTATTGCGATGCCGTCGTCCGATAGGTTGGTTCTGGTGGATGCGACCCACAGAAATTCTTTCCGCAAAAGCGAAGTAGCCATCCTGCTGTCCAAGGTCGGGAGCCGGGGCGCCAACGTGGAGTTCCTAGGAGACTTCCGAACGACGGATGTGGCCAACAGGCTGTCTCTCCTTGAGGAAAGCCTGCGCCGAGCGGATGCCTTGTTGGTGATTCTTCCCCGCGATGCTTACACGGACGACGAAGCCGAGCTTGTGGCACACTTCGTTCGGAAAGGAGGCAGGCTCCTGCTGATCTCGGATCCCACAAGGGTACACCAGATCAATAGCCTGTCCGAACGGTTCGGCGTCAATTTCCAGCCGGACTACCTCTTCAATCAGCACGAGAACGACCTCAATTTCCAGCACATTTTCGTGAGAGAGTTCCAGCCGGAAGAGCTCACGTCCGGCGTTAACGCCGTTGCCCTCTACACCACCGGTTCGATTCAGTCATCCGGCGCCGGAATCGCCTTCACCGGCGCTAATACCGAGTCCTCCCTGGGAGTCTCGGGCGCCGGCCTGTCTCCCATCGCCTGGGGCGACTCCCGCAACGTTCTGTCGGTGGGTGACCTCACCTTCATGATTCCGCCGCATAATACGGCGCTTGACAACGATCAACTCGTGTCAAACATCGCGGATTTCCTGACCACCAGTTCGCGACAATTCGTCATTGGCGACTTTCCGCACTTCTACCGGTCCGGTTCGGGACCAAGCGTTGACATAATCGTTGGGCAGCCGGCGCTCCTGGAAAGCGGCACAGCTTTTAAGAATGGGCTATCCGAATATGGCGTGTCTGCCAACCTGTCAACGGCGGAGGATTTCAGCCGGGACACCGTGTTCCTGGGCCTCCATGAAGACGCGCTCCGTGTGGCCGGTTATTTGCAGGCTGCCGGAGTACGTATCGACGATTCCCTCTCGGGGCCGTTTGGGGATGGTCTGGCGCTGGAGGGCGCTGCCGTTGCCGTGCTGGACCGCAATCGCGACCGCCATGTCGTCATAATCCTGGCGGACACACCCGATATGTTGAACGAAGCGGTCGGCCACTTGTTGGATGGCCAGTACCGGCAAGACCAAGTGAATGATTTCGTGTCAGTCATGTCCTCGGCGAAAGAGAGCAAATAGCGTATGAACTTCAAACCATATCGTTTGAGATGGCTAATTATGGTTGTGTGCCTGCTGGCCGGCATCGCCCTGGTTGCCTGCACCCAGCAGGAGGCTGACGTAGCCGAGACGCCTCCCACAGAGGCGCCGGTGGCAGCGGCCACATCGCCAATGCTTGAACAGGACATTCCCATTGCGGATTTCGTCAGCAAGCACGCCGCCATCTCTGAGGAATGGGACTTGTTCCACGACGATTTTGACCAGTGGAGCGCGAGCCTTTCGTCATGCCATCCCGATGCGATGTATCTTTCCCTCAACGATTTCGCGGTCTCGTTCAATGCGGTAACCGAACAGGCGCGTGATCTGACGCGCGGTTCTACCAGCGGTGAACTGGCCGACTTGGTCATTGCCGCCGCAGAGGAAGAGGAAGCCGCCTTCCGGCAACTGCGCGACCATTGGCAGCCCAACAACGTCTCCCTCTTCGAGAACGTCGAGCAGCAGCGCGCCATGTCTTCGCAAGCTCAGAAGAGCGCCGAAGACCGGGCCATCGAACTCCGTGAGGGATTCGAGGACGCCGCCGATCCGGAAGCTGTCGCCGAGTTCCAGGCCGCCCTTGACCCCGTCATGGCCGATTGGGAAACCCTCCATGATGACTACGAAACCCTGCAAAAGGATGAGGATACGCTGGGAGCCGACGCTGTCCTCAAGGGACTCGAATCGCACGTGAAAGGGCTTGAGTCCATCGCCGAAGCCATTGATGAACTCCCGGAGCTGGAAGAGGCTGAGGATACGGTGGAAGCCCTCAAAGACGCCGTGACGAGTGAGACGGAAGCATTTGAGGCGGCCATAGAATCCGCCAAAGCCAGTGAATCAAAGGGCGATGAGCCGGCCGCTGACTCCGAAAAAGATGGTGAATCCGCAGACGGCGAGCCGGCTGCCACCGCCGAAAAAGATGGTGAATCTACAGATGGTGAGCAGGCCGCCACCGCGTCTGAAGGCGATGGAGAAACGGACAGCGAATCAGAAGCAAAGCTTCCCGACTTCGAGCCGCTGGATGCCAGCGTGGAGGCGAGCGTAGAGTCTGTGAAACAAGCCGATGACGCCATTGATGATCTGGCCGACCCCGACGCTGAAAAGGGCCTGGCCGAGCTTGCGACGTTCGACACGGAATACGACCGCCTGCTGCGGACTTGGGACGCTTTCAACGAACGCTACAACGGCTGGCGCAAGGACGACGGCGGATGCGACCGCACGGAGGTAGTGGCGGAGCTGGAGCAATACAGCCTCCGCATTACCCAACTCGCCCGCGACGTGCGTACCCTGCCCAGTTCCGGCTACCTGCTGCCCATCTATACCGTGCTCACCGAAGCGGCGGCCCGCGACGAAAACGCCGTTCGCACCCTCCGCTACACTTGGCAGCCCTTCACCCTGGACTCGTTCAAAGCCGTTCATCAGGAAAGAATCAACACCGACAACCTTCGCCGGGAGGCGGAGATTGCCGTGCAGGAGCTTCAGAGCCGATCATAGGTCGGACAACCGCAGGGAGGCATCACCATGGCGCTGCCGCCGGACCGCATCGACTATCTGCCCATCATTGACCGGCCCGTCATCAAGTGGCCGAACGACGCTCGCGTCGCCTTGTGGATCTCCCCCAACATCGAGCACTACGAGTATCTGCCCGTCAATGAGGGCGTCCGCGATCCCTGGCCTCGCACGCCGTACCCCGACGTGCAGCAGTACACCTACCGGGACTACGGCAACCGCGTCGGCTTCTGGCGCATGTTGGAGCCGCTGGACAAGCACGGCATCCGCTGCTGTATATCCCTCAACCTCGCCGTGCTGGAGCACTTCCCGGAAATCGCCGAAGCCATGATCGAGCGCGACTACGATTTCATGAGCCACGGCATCTACAACACCCGGTACCTGTACACCTGCACCGAGGACGAGGAGCGCGAATTTTATCGCGACTGCATCGACACGCTGCGCCGCCACACCGGGAAGCAGCTTAAGGGTATGCTGGGCCCGGCCATCACCGGCACCGTGAAAACCCCGGACCTCATGGCCGAGGCCGGGCTGATCTACCACACCGACTGGTTCCACGACGACCAGCCCACCCCCATCAAGGTCAACAACGGCGGCAAGCTGGTGTCGGTTCCCTACTCCATCGAGCTGAACGACTCCTCGGTGCTCCGCGACAACCATTACAGCGCTGAGTATTTTGCCGACATCTGCAAGGCTCAGTTCGACCAACTCTACGAGGAAGGCGCGGAGAGTGGCCGCGTCATGTGCATCGCCCTGCATCCCTTCCTCATCGGCCAACCCCACCGCATTAAGTACCTCGAAGACACCCTCGACTACATCATGGCCCACGATGGCGTCTGGCAGACCACCGCCGACGAAATCGCCGAATACTACATAGCCAACTACTACGACCAGGCTGTGGCCCACGCCCAACGGCTTGCTCAATAGTGCCAGGAGCCTCCCCAATATGCCTGCTCAACGAACCTTCGGTATGGACCATCCGCACCACGAGTGGTCGCCGATCATCACCCGGCCCGCCCTTCGTTGGCCGAACGATGCGCGGGTGGCCCTCTGTGTCGTCCTGGTGCTGGAACACATGGAGTGGCAAGTGCCGGAGGGCGCTTTCCAGGTAGCCAACCTGGCCGGCGGCTCCGCGCCTCGTGCCTTCCCCGACTACGCCCGCCTGTCCCACCGGGAATACGGCCACCGCGTCGGCATTTTCCGCCTGCTGGACGTTCTCGAGAAGCACGGCATCCCCGCGACGATCGCCATGGATGCCCTCACTGCGGATAACTACCCGTACCTGGTGCGCCACTGCCTCAACCGTGGCTGCGAAATCATCGGACACGGCGTTTCGGTCAGCCGCATGATCACCAGCGAAATGTCCGAAACCGAGGAGCGGGAGTATATCCAATCGTCCATCGACTCCCTGACCAAAGCCACCGGTTCCGCTCCACAGGGTTGGTCGGGTCCCGAATACGGCGAGTCCGACCGCACTCCTCGGCTGCTTGCCGAGGCCGGCATCCGCTACGTCTGCGACTGGGCCAACGACGAGCAGCCCTTCCCCATGACCACCGGGGATAACCCCTTCTTTGCCCTGCCGCTGCTCTACGAACTCGACGACGTGGCGTCCCTGGCGCAACGCAAGGTCACCGTTGCCGACTACCAACGCCGCCTCACCGAGAGTTTCGACGTGCTGCACGAGGACGGCGCGGCCAACGGCCGCCTGCTGGCCCTCAACTGGCGCCCCTGGCTGGTCGGCCAGCCCTTCCGCATCGCCGCCGTTGACCGGGCCCTCGGTCACATGATGGAACGCGGCGGCGTCTGGCCCGCCACCGGCTCCCAAATCATAGAGTGGTACCAGTCCCAAACAACCTGACGGGGTGAAACCATGCCTTCCTCACTGATACGCGGTAAATACCTTCTGACCGCCGCCGGCGACGCGGGCCAAATCACCACGCTCTCTGATGCCGCCGTATATCAGGAAGACGGCCTCATCGTGGACGTCGGCCCATACGACCAACTCAAAGCCCGATATTCCGCCGATACGGAGCTTGGCGGCCCCAACTACTCCATCATCCCCGGCCTCGTCAACTCCCACCACCATGGACGCGGCGTCACCACCCTCCAGATGGGCACCTGCGACGACTGCCTGGAAGTGTGGATCCTGGCCGGCTGGGGCCGGCGCCCCTACGACCACTATCTGATGACCCTGTACACGGCGTTGAACATGCTGGAGTCGGGCACCACCGCCGTTATGTACAACCACCCCCAAACGGCGGCCGCCACTCTCAAGGAGGACGTGGACGCCGTGCTGCGTGGATTCCTCGACGCCGGTATGCGAGTGGCCTTCTCCAGCTACCTCCGCAATCAGAACCGCGTCGTGTACCAGGACGACGGCGACTTCCTGTCCAGGCTGCCCGCAGACCTGGCCGACGACGTCCGCCGCTACCTGTCCGTCGGCCACATGAGCGATGACGACTACTTTGCTTTCTGCGACGAAATGCGCCGCGAATATCACGAGCATTCCTCGGGAAAGGTGCGCGTGCTCTACAGCCCGGCCAACGCCCAGTGGAACACCGACGAATTTCTGCTCCGCTCCAAGGAGCAGGCAACCCGTAATCAGACCGGCATCCACATGCACCTGGTGGAAAGCCCCTATCAAAAAGACTACGGCATCCGGACCTGGGGCAAAACCCCGGTGGAACACCTGCATGACCTGGAGTTTCTCGGCCCGGAGGTTTCTTTCGCCCACGCCGTTTGGCTCACCGAGCGCGACATCGAGCTTCTGGCCAACTCCGGCGCCACCGTCTGCCATAACGCCAGCTCCAACCTGCGCCTCAAGAACGGCATCGCCCCGGTGAACCCCATGCTGGCGGCCGGCGTCAACGTCGCCATGGGCACGGACAGCACCGCCATCAACGACGACGACGACCTGATGCAGGAAATGAGACTGGTGAACAAGCTCCACCGCCAGCCGGGATTAGAGTCTCCAGCCATCACGGCGGAGCAGGTGCTGTCTATGGCCACCGCCAATGCCGCAGCGCCCACCGGGTTTGGAGACGCAATCGGCAGGTTGGAACCCGGCCGCCGCGCCGATATGCTTCTCATTCGCCTGGACGCACTCGCAGACCCCTATCTGGACGCCGATGTTCCCCCGGCGGAAGTGATTATGGGTCGAGCCAAGTCGCGCGATATCGACACTGTCATCGTGGACGGCGAAGTTCTGATTAGCGACGGGCAGCACCGGCGCGTTAACAAAGCGGACGTGGCGCAGGAGTTGCGCGAGCAGTTGGCTCGCCCCCTAGATGCCGCAACGCTGGCCACGAGGCAGATGGCCGCCCGGCTATCCCCTTACGTGGAGCGGTTTTACCGCAGCCACCCGCCGACCATGGCGAATCCCCATTACGTGTACAACAGCCGCAACTGATAGATGAGATTCCATCCTGGTGGCCGTTCAACCGTTCTGGATCGCGGCTCTGAATCCCGGATTCAGCATATAGGTATCCAGCCTTTTATGGAATTCGACCGGGCGGGGCAAGTTGATGTTGCCGTTCGCGCGCTGTACCCTCCGCAGGGCGTGGCCGATGCTGACTTGCGTGGTCCTGATGGTGTCGGTTTCGATCCCCAATTCCGAAGTGATGGCGCCTCGGGTCATGCCCTCCGCACCTGCTACTGCGAGGACCGCGACCAGTCGGCGGGCGTTCTCGGACATGTTTCCGACCAACTCATCGCTCAGGTGCCTGTCCCATTGAGCCGGCCAGGCCGGTTCCGGAAGGGGCTGACGGTGCGCCGCATTGGCTATCCGATCCTCCCATATTTGTCGGGATCCGTCCGGCAGTTCAAACTCCGTTCTCGTATCCAATTCCGTGGCGGTTTGTTCACTTTCATCCCAGCTATTTTCTCCATAAGGAGACTCCGGCGTGTCCTGGAGTTGGTGGTGTCCCCCCACTGCGGCGATGCGTCGCAGCGCGTCTATAGTTCCTTCCAGATCACCTTCGATACAGATTCTCATTACAATAGGCGGCATTGTGCGCTCCGAGTAAATTTATGACGTCATAGTGTTTGCCAATAGTATCACGTTTCGTTACTTGGTTATTTGCCAGAAAGAACAAAGAAGGTTTGAAATGCCTCGCTACGCTCTTGCGGTCGATGTCGGCGGTACGTTTACGGATGTCGTACTGTGCGAACTCGAAACCGCTGCACAGATTGTCCACAAAACACCATCGACGCCTGAGGACCCTTCGGTTGGGTTCATGCGTGGTCTGTCGGAAATTATCCGAAACCGAGGCATACCCTTCAACGACTTGGTCCACATCTTTCACGGTACCACCATCGCGACCAACTCCGTCCTCGAACAAAAGGGCGCGCGGGTTGGCCTGTTAGTTACCAACGGCTACAAGTATGTCCTGGAAATAGCCCGGCATGGTACGCCCCGCCTGGCAAATCCCAACCTGTGGGTAAAACCTGAACGCCCGGTGCGGCCCCGGGATTGCCTGGAAGTCAGCGAGCGCACCGCGTTCGGAGGTGAAATCCTCCAACCGTTGGATGAAGCGGACGTTATCTACGCCGCGCAGCACTTTGCCAACGCCGGCGTCGCCACCGTTGCGGTGTCGTTCCTTCATTCCTATGCCAATCCCGCCAACGAGCGACGGGCAAGGGAGATACTAGAGCAGGAGTTGCCGGGAGTGCCAGTTTCCCTCTCCTCTGATGTACTGCCGGTGTATCGTGAATACGAGCGGGCGATCACAACAGTGCTCAACGCTTACGTTACTCCGCGAGTCAGCAGCTACATCGACAACCTCAAACGTTCTTTGGATGACTCCGGTATATCAGCGTCATTGTCCATAATGAAATCCAACGGCGGCATCATTGGGGCCGACACGGCAGTCAGGCAGCCCGTGTACACAGCCTTGTCTGGTCCGGCGGCCGGCGTTATGGCCGCAGTCCAAATTGCCGAGGCAACGGGAATCGAAAACTGCATCTCGTTCGACATGGGCGGGACCAGCACCGACGTGTCCCTCCTCCGCAACCGCCAGGCGGGTCTTACCCTCAACGGCAAGTTGGGCGATTGGCCCGTTCAGCTTCCAATGCTGGACATTGCGACCATAGGCTGCGGCGGCGGCAGTCTTGCGTCCGTTTCGCCCTACGGCAGCCTTACCGTTGGCCCCGACAGCGCCGGCGCTGATCCCGGCCCGGCCTGTTACGGCAGAGGCGCGGCCTTGCCCGCGGTAACCGACGCCAACCTGGTCCTGGGAAGGGTCAGCACTCAAATAGCAGGCGGTCAACTGGTTCTGGACACAGATGCCGCGCGCCACGCCATCGCAGATGCTGTAGGGGCCCGTCTGGACCTGGATGTGCCAACGGCGGCCAGTGGCATCCTGAAAATAGCCAATAACGCCATGGTCGGAGCAATCCGCAACATCAGCGTTGAGCGAGGACACGACCCGCGAGATTTCGCGTTGGTGGCTTACGGCGGAGCCGGTCCCATGCACGCCATCGACGTGGCGAGCTTGCTCGGTATCGAAACCGTGGTTGTGCCCCAGCATCCCGGCACTACCTCGGCGTACGGGCTCCTTGCGGCGGAATTCAAGAACGATTACGCCAGGACCTTCCCGCAGCGAGCGCCGGACTACGATCTGGAAGGCATGGCCGCCGTATTTGCGGACTTGCGGCAAGAGGGGCTGGACTGGCTGGATGGAGAGGGCGTTCCCGCCGCCAGCCACGCGATCAATTTTTCCGCCGATCTTCGGTACGCTCACCAGGGTTCGGAACTTACCGTCCCCTACCGGCATCCGAGGGTCAATGAGGACGGCTTTCAACGGATGCTCCAAGAGTTCCACACTGAACACGAACAACTCTATGGCTTTTCGCTGGATCAGCCGATTGAGATTGTCACTCTGCGCGCAACCGCTTCCGGTAACTTGGGCCAGGCCAGGTTGCAGACCATCGCGGACGATGGATCCTCCCCCGGAAATTCGATACCAAAACACGCCCTGATACAACATCGCCCGGTTCATTTCGATGAAACACCAGGGTTCGTTGATTGTCCAATATACCGACGGGATGCCCTGGCCTCCGGGATTGAATTCACCGGCCCCGCGATCCTGGAGGGGATGGATTCCACAGTCGTCGTCAATCCGGGTTGGAAAGCCCGTATTGATCCGTATGGCAACTGCATCATGCACTTTGAAGGGAACTGACCATGACCGACACCTGCCCCACCCCCGTTGACCCCATAACCCGCCAGCTTATTCGTGGCGGTCTTCGCGCCGCTCGCCTCGAATGCGAGTTGATCATTGAGCGGACCGCCATGTCTGCCTTCATCCGTGAGAAGAAGGATTACACCGTGAGTTTCCTGGATCGCGATGGCCAGGAAATCTACGGCGACACCATGGGCAGCGACATCCTGGGCTGCGTCTGGCGGCACTATCCCGTCGAGTCCATGTGTCCGGGCGATCTCTATTGGTACAACGACCCTTACCTTTCGGAAGGGAGCATAACCCATACCCCGGACATGGTATTCATCGCGCCGGTATTCTATGATGGCGAGGTGGTTGCTTACTGCCATTCCTTTGCCCACTTCTGGGATCTGGGCGGTTCCCGGCCCGGCAGCATCGGCCCCGCCAACACAGAAATCTTCCATGACGGCACCCTAGTTCCTCCCATCAAAATCATCGACTCCGGCCGACTGAACGATGAAGCCTACCGCATCATCCTGCGGAACTCCCGCTATCCCGACCTGCTGGAAGGCGACTCACGCGCGTTGATGGCCGCCGCCAGCCGGGCCCAGGAACGTTTGCTGGAGATGTTCGATCGGTTTGGGAAAGACTCCATGTTGGCCGCTATCGTCCAAGACCAGGCTGATACCGCTCGCCTAGTCCGGGACAAGACCCTGGACTTGATCCCGGAAGGGGAATATGCCGTGCGCGACTACATGGACCACGGAGGGGTCGGCGACGAGTGGCATTCCTTCCACCTCAATCTCAGCAGGAAGGGCGACGAGGTGTTCCTGGACGCTACCCAGAGCGACGACCAGGCCCAGGGTTCCATAAATTTCATCGCCAGCGATGGCGCGCTCAAAGCCTACTTTGGTCAGTACTTCCACCAGTTCGATTCATCGCTGCTGGCCAATCATGGACTTCTGGCCGGGATCGACAATGTACAATTGCGGTCAGGGAGCATCCTGCAGCCCGAATGGCCGGCAGCCCTCGGTTGCCGCGCCCACACTTTCACCAAGCTCAAGAGCGCTGTGCGCGCTGTGGTCGCTCAGGCCACCGGCGGCAACGTCATGGCCGGGGCTGCCGTGTACGTCATTGCCTACTGGCGCATGAAAGAAGGCAAAAGCGGCAATTGGCTGCTGTGTACTGACGGGATCGCGGTCGGGCACGGTGCCCGGCCCTTCAGCGACGGCCTGGACGCTATTTACCAGCGGCATAACGAGAACTACCCCGGCGAATTCATGGAAATGGAATTCCCGCTCCGGTTGGAGCGTTACGCCATATCCACCGACTCGGGCGGACCCGGCAAGTTCAGAGGCGGTTGCGGCGTTATCCGCGACGTGCGACTGTTGGCCGACGAAGGCACCTTTGGCCTCCGCGTTGAGAACCACATTTTCCCCACGTGGGGAGTGGCTGGCGGCATGGGCGGCGGGTTGTCCAGGGTCGTGCTCAATCCGGGCTGCCCGGATGAACGGGAAATCCGCCCCTTCTCCGACGACAACCACTGGAAGGCCGGTGATCTGGTGCGAGTTTATACCGCTGGCGGCGGTGGGTGGGGCGACCCTTTGGAACGAGATCCCACCATGGTTCTGGACGATTATCTCGACGGCTTCGTCTCCCTTGACTCGGCCCGGCAAAGTTATGGAGTAGTGATTGACCTTGACGCGCTGAACGTGGACACCGATGCCACCCTCGCCCAACGCGCGGCCATCCGGGCCGGCCGGGGCGATATCAAGATGTTCCACCGATTCAACTACTTCAACACGGAATCGGAAGAATACGAATGGATCAATCGGAACATTCCCCGGGATGCACTGTGAGGTAGCGCACGGCGATGGGAAACCCGGAGACGTGAGGAAAATACGGGCAACAAAATGGAGCGGAAGACGGGAATTTTTCCCGCTTCCAACCCGGATTCAGGCCAATCTGCGCCTGTCCCTCCGACCGTCTGGGCCTCGTGATTTGAGGCGCCGACGCGTTACCGGACGTTTGGAGGGCCGGATCCGGCGGCCGGAAGCACGTCCCCCGGTGATTTTTTCTGCAACGGCATCAGTCAGCCCCTCCTGTCGGCCATCCAGCATGTGGCCGTAAATATCCATGGTGACCTCGATGCTGGAATGACCGAGCTTCCGCGAGGTGGCCAATCCGTTGTGATCCAGCTCGAGCATTTCCGAAGCGTGGTAATGCCTGAATTTGTGGAATGTGATCTCCGGGAAGCCTGCCCGGGCGCCCAGCTCCTTGAGGTGGCGGTATATCGTCGTGGGCCTGAGGAAATCACCGGCTGGGCGAGGGAAAACCAACTCACTGTTCACCCCGGCCGCAGATTGGCGCGCCTTGTGCTTTCGGAGGATTGCCACGGTCAGCTTGTCCAGGAAGACAATTCTGAAGCTATTGTGCGATTTGGGCGGTGTGGCAATGACGGTCTCCCCGTCCGTATCGTCGGCGTCGCGGGTCACCTTGACGGCGCCTTCAGCGATCTGGATCCTGCGGCCGTCGAGGGAAACGTGTTCCCAGCGCAGCCCCATAGCCTCGGAGCGCCTGATCCCGGTGTAGGCCAGCAGGTGGAGGAACGGAAACAGGTAGTGGCCTTCTTGCTCGGCCAGTTCAAGTATCGCCCGTACTACTACCCGCTGCGGCGGAATGACTTCTTTGCGTTGAGACCTGCGGGACCTCACCCGGTGGATCGGGTTGTGGTCGATGTATCCGTTTTCGTAAGCGGTCCGGCACGGCCCGGAAATGGTGGCGCGGACGACGCCCAGGGTCCTGCGGGAAAGCCCGTCTTCCAACGCCGCATCGAGCACCTCCCTGATCCGGCGAGGGGTCAGTTCGTCAATGGGCAGATCGGCGATGTGGGGGAATACGTGAAGATTCAGGTTTCGTTCGTATGAGTCCAGCGTCGACCGGGCCCGGTCCAAAGACCTGAGTTCACGGAACCATTCTTCGGCGCATTCTCGAAACGTGGGGACGTGGTGTTCGTCGGTATTGCGAAGCACGGACGGTCCTCCTTGATCGGATTGATCGCCGTGACGATGGACGCGGCCAACATCACGTTGATCTGAACCGAACGGTAAAACGCGGATTCCAAACCGCGTTTTGTCGCTAAGGACCAATCCGTGGACTGGCTCTTACGCCGGCGTTTTCGTCACCGCCGGCGCCCGTTTACCCTCTGCTGTTGTTTTCGGACGGCCACCGCCGGACGCGGGAGGGGGGGTACTATAGGGCAAGGGTAAATTCGTGCGTAAGGGGTATACCGAAGTGCTCAAGCCGGCGCACCTGGTTTCAAAGTAGAATTCCAACTTGCAGGGGTATACCGAAGTGCTCAAGCGCGGAAACGGGGGTGCAGAGGGGGGTCCTGCAACACAAATCACGACTAAATCAGCTCAATGGGGTGTACCGAAGTGTGTAGATTTTGTTCGATAAGAACGGACGGGGTCGGAGGGTGTCCCGGGACACGATGGAACCGTTGACGGGAGGCCTCCTGCCACCTAGGGGGTGTAGCCCGTGGGCGCCGGCAGGTCTGCAACCCAGTAGTAAACCCGTACAACCGCAGTCGCGTCGGAACTCTGGGGGATGGTCGCGAAGTAACCGGCCGTACCGGAGCCTTTGACCTGGAACGCGACGCCGGGCCGGGTACTCCACCACCAATATCGGGCGAAGACTTCGGTCCAGAAAACCGTGCTTGGCCCGTCGGTGTTGTCGCTCGATGACAACGCTGAGCTGACCGACGCCTCCCCCCATAGAATGTCCCCGCTGGCATACTGGAAATCGAACGCAGCCTCACCGGCGTAACCGCCTTGGGAGGGCCAGGCGCCGGTAGAACCCTGCAGGTCGATGAGGACACGTTCCACCAGGTGCATTTTCCCGTCCGGCGGCGCCGGGATCAGTTCCACCGGCGTGGTTTGCAGGCTCCGAAGCTCGCTGGTCGTCAGCGTCTGGTGTGCCACCGACAGGAGCCTAGCCGTGGCTCCTATGGCGTTACGGAACGCAGCCTGGTCTCCCTCGGCCACGGTTCCGACGTTGGAGAGGTCCGTGTCAAGCTTGTTCGCGTGCGCCACCGGGTTGCTTATGTTGAAGTGGACCTTCCCCACATCCGACCGTGGAGGAACGGTAACCACATCACCGGTTCTGTAGGATTGTGAGCCGCCGGGAGGGCTTGCAGTTACATCGTTCTGGGCGTAGATGATGAGCGGTTGGTCGCTGTTCTTCTGTGCGTTGAGCGTCGCCAGCAAGAGGCTGTCGTTAGTCGCCGTAAAGTGCTGGAAACTGTCGCCGGCGTCGGAGCGGGCCTTGGTGGCCACATCGTCGGCCCATTCCATCCCGCTGCTGGTGGTGCTGGTTTTTAGGTAGTATGGAGTGGTGTCGCCAGGAACCTCGGCCAGCGCCGCTTTGGGGACGTGGTATTGAGTCGCGCCTTCGCCCGCTCCGGTCTGGTACACAATCGCGTCGGCCCTGATGCCCGCGCCGGTGAAGGCGGCGACGTAGATCGCCGGCAACCCCTGCTCAGCTATCCCCTGGGCAAAGGCGTCATTCCTATCGCCGGTGAAGAAGACGTCCAGGACGAGGAGGCCCGCCATGCCAAGGAACAGCACGTACAGGATGATGACGCCGGCCACAGTTCGGATCATGGGGTCAGGCTCCATTCGCCGCCCAGCAGACTGGCGCGCCAGGCGTGGGTCGTTACGTACAGCTTGAACTCGATTTCGTCGATGGTCAGCATGACGGACGGCTCCGGCTTTCCGGGAGTGCGCGCGTCCGGTGCGAAGGCGACGCGGGAGTTGAATACGCTGCCGGTCTGCCGGATGTCGGAGAGGCCCTCCGGCGCCAGGTCGGCGCGGATGGCCAGGGCGATGAAGCCGTCCAGCTGCTCCGCCACCGGGCACGGTTGACCATCCTCCAACCGAAATTGAATATCCGGCATTCCTTCTCTGAAAGACTTGATGCCACACTCCGGCCCGGGGATCACGATGTGCCCGGCCGCGGTGCTGTGGGTACCGCCCTTCATGTCGTCGGCGTCGAAGGTGGAATCTGTGCCGACCGCGGCATAGACGGCCACGCGGTCGGGCGGGGGCGGTCCTGCCGTAGGCGGTGGCGCAGCGCCGCCCTGCCAGTCGCGGAAGGGCTGTTCGGTGAGGGCCTTGACCACGACGGCGGCGGGACGCTGCCAGCGGAGGCGGAGATTGCCGCAGTCGGAGAGGGGCGACGCCTCCAGGTGCAGCACGGCGGAGCGGTATTGAGCGGCCACGTTGTCCTGGGCCAGCAGGATGCGCCCGCTGGCGTCGGGCAGGCGGACGTAGGCGCTGCCGTTGTGCCACAGGGGATCGGGCATCGGCAGTCGGGCGAGCTCCTGGGCGGACCCGCTGTCGGCGCCGGTGCGAACGCTGAGGTAGGCGACGACCTGGACGCCCTTGGGCACGTCGATCACGGCCAGGCCGTCAACGTCGATGGCCAGGGGGCGTCCTTTCCAGTGATGCCAGACGCTGGATTCCGTTACGACCGGTGTAGGCGTGGGAGTGGGATCGGGTAAGGGGTCCGGGACGGGTGTCGGTGTAGGCGTCGGCGCCTGGTACACAATGGTGCGGTCAGGCAGGATCTCGGTTTTATCTGAGTGGTAAACCGCGGGCAGTACCGCTACCTGTATCGGAGCCAGAGTAGCGGTCGGATCAGGCGGAGGTGGCGTTGCGGTCGGCGCGATCTCATTGCGCCCGTGCTGGTCGGCGATCACGAGGTCGATGCTGCACGTCTGGCCTGCTTCGTCGTAGGCCCAGAACTGGGAACCGAGCACGCCGTCGGCGTCGTAGAAGTGGCTGTCCACGTCGCGGTGGACGTCCTGGTACAGCTCGGCGAGCACGTAGCCCGGGCGGTCCTCACGCTGCACCAGGGGATGCAGGAGGGATCCGTTGGCCGGGGAAGCAAGGTCGGCGGCGGCGTCGGTACCGCCGGAGACCCAGGCGAACAGGGCCACCAGGAGGATCATGACGACGGCGGCGCCACCGGCGGCTAGCAGGATGTAGGCTTGGCGGTTCATGTCGCCGTTTCCCAGGAAACGATCACAGGCCCACGTTGGCGGCGCGGAGCATCCAGCCGACCCGGCCCTTGATCTGGTGCCAGGGCGATACTTCCTCGCAGTCGTTCTCCGAATAGAGGCGCAGCAGCTCGGTAACGGCCAGGGGAACGTCCTGCATGATGTCGGCCTCCACGATGGTCAGCGTCGAGTCCAGGCCGCGCTGGTCGTAGCAGGCGGCCATCTCCCGCACGAAGTGCTGGAACGAATATTGATGGGGTAGGGGCGTGGGCGTGGGCCGGCTGGGCAGGACCGCCGGTATCGGCGTGGGTATCGGCGTGGGAACCTCCGCCACCACCGGCGCAGGGGCGCTATCCTCGCCGCCCGTTGCCATCAGGCCGCACTGGATCAGCATCAGCAGGAGGACAATTGTACCCAGCGGCACGCCGATCACCCACTTCTTCGTGCGGTACCGCGGCGGCAGCCGTTGCAGGAGCTGCTCCAGGGGCGACGGCTTGGGCGGTCCCGCCAGCGGCGGATCCGGGGCCGCATTCGGGTCGGGGTTGGGTGAGGATTGGCTAGCCACAGCTGAAAGCGCCTCCCGCGTTGAGCAGCGTTGATACGATGCCCACCACGGACATCAGGCCCAACGCGGCCATGATGTAGATATTCGAGAAGACCCCGGCCTGGATGGCGAAGCGCACCAGGATCGATACGAGGGCGATGTTCATGAAACCGCCCACCAGGTGGACGGCGGTTTTGAACCATAATCCGAAGCCGTCGCTGGATATTAAATCAATGACGCCGTATTTCAGTACCGTGACCGCAAGCAGAAATTTGACGATTGTTACGCTGGTGCAGAGCGGCCCGCGCACGATCCACTGGAGGATGGCGATGCCGCCCTGGTCCGACGGCTCGTTCATGTTGCCCTGGTTGCCGGAGATCCAGGCGGAGAACCGGTCGTAGGCGCCGGCGCTGTCGCCGGTCGTGGGCAGGAATCCGGCGCTGCCGCCGAAGAACGGCGTATCCTGCACCACGTTGGTCAAGAAGATGGTCGCTACAAACAAGCTGACGTGTACGATCAGCGCCACGGCGACCAGGCGGTTGATTCCCTGCATCAGCTACCTCCGCGCGATGAAGATCGTACCGACGGCGCAGATGATCACCAGGAGCGGTATCCCCCACATCCAGAAGGTGTTGCCCATGCCCAGCGCCGGGATGATGCACCCGCCCAGGCCCATGCAGCCCGCGATCACGGCCTCCCGTCGCGGCGAACGCATCCCCTTGGCCTTGGATCCGACCGCCACGCCGGCGATGAGCGCCAGGATGAACTGGCCCGACACGGCGCCGCCGGGCACCCGTTGGATCCACCGGTCCATCTGGGACTCCTCCGTGGTGGCGGTGTCCGCGCTGGACGCCGACCCCTGGGTCGTGCCGAAGCGCCGGGCGGTTACCCTGACGAAATACTCGGTCATGGCCATGCGGCCGGTGATGGTAACTCCGCATATGCCGGACCGGCACGCGGTGGTCGCGCTAACGATCTCCTCGCCGACGCCCTGGGAGAAACCGGCGTCGGTGGCCCACTGCACGCGGTAGCCGTCGGCGCAGCCCGCCGGGTCCCAGATGACGTCGATCTCGCTGGCCGACCGCGTCTGCGCCCGCACGCCGGTTACGGTGCTGATGGTCCCGCACGCGGTCGCGGATGCGATGGCGGAGGGAGGGCCGTTGGGCCTGGCCGATACTCGCACGTAGTAAGTTTGGCCCGGATCGGGATCGGTGTTGGGCGGGATGAAATACTGCGTGGCGCTGGTGCTTCTCTGTCTCCAGGACCCGATTGTGGTGCCGTACTCGACTATGTAGCCATTGGTTGCGCCTGGGACCGCCTGCCACTGGGCCAGCAGCCGACCGTTCGGTTGTTCCGTCAGTGTCAGACCTTGCACCTGCGGCAGCGGCTGGCCGAAGGCGACGCCCACGGCGGCCAGGACGCACACAATCGCGCCGACGAACGATACCAGCGCCAGCAGGCGCATTCGCGCGCGTAGGCTCATCACGATCCCACCCTACGGAATTTGAGGTAGAGCATGATCCCGCCCAGGAAGCAGATGGCCACCAGCGCCATGGCCGCCCACTCCAGGGGCACGCCGACCATCCGGTGGGCCAGGAACAACCCGATGATCACGAACGCGATGCCGATGCCCGAGGACGCCGGGCTGACCCGGCCGCGCGCCACCGCTGTCGGCGCAAAGAACAGCATCCCGGCGACACTGACGCCGATCATGTCTTTGAGATATTTGACGTTGCAGGAGAGGTTCCCCGCCTCGCACACGGTGCGTACCAGTTCACCCAGCTTGATGCGGTCGCCGGGGTCGGAGTCGGGCGGCCCGGGCACGCCGCCGGGGTCGGTGGGCGCGCCGGACGGCACGATGATGGAATAGGCGGCCAGCAGGGCCTCGTCGCTGGCGCGTAGCAGGCGCAGGTTGGCGCCGACCCCTTCGGCGCAGACGTGCAGCGTTACCTGGGCCAGGTGAGCCACTTCGGTGACTTCCGACGGGGCGGAGCAGTTGACGCTGCCGGACGCGCCGGAGGTCAGGCCGAAGTGGGGCGAGTTCTCCATGCGCACGGTTACCGGGAAGGCTTTGGGCGCGCCCTCCACGCGGAAGACGTAGGGGCGATTAGTCTCATAGGCGACGCCCCGAGGGTCCGGCTCCAGGCGGATGTCAGTATTGGGTTGGTAGCGGGGTGTCGGGTCGGGCCGGGGCGTGGGCGTGGCGTTGGGCTGCCCGAAGGCCTGGAGGGTGAGCATGTATCCGCCATCCACCGACAGTTTCTCCAGGTTGATGCGGTAGTGGCCGCTCGAGACGCTCTGGTAGATGTCGGCGTCGGTGCCGCCGGACATGGCCAGCGGCGTGGCCCGGTCCGACGACGTCTCAGGACGCAGTTTCATGCTCATGCCTATGACGCCGGCGCCGGCGCTATCGGTGCTCATGGCCGTGGCCGCGACGACGGACGGGAATACCACGTGGAACGTGTACTTCCGGGTGGTGTTGGGGGAGCACTCCGAGCCCGGGTAGTGGTCAACCTTGACGGATATGGCCTCGTCGGTGAGCTCGCCCAGGTCGGTGGTGCATTCCGCTGGTGGCGTGGCCCGCAGCGAAAATGTGAACGTCGAGCGGTCGATGGCCCCAGGCCGGAGGTAGATCCGATAGTCGCCCGGATCCACCGTGCGGTGCAGCATAATACCGGATACGGCGGAGCCAGACCCGCTTTGCAGAATCGTGCCGGTGGACGTTTGGAGCTGTATCGAAACGCCGAAGGGTTGCCCGCGGGAGTTCCGGCCGCTGCTGGTGCGGGCGGACAGCCTGGCTTCTTCCGACACCGTGAACGTGAAATAGACATCCCTGACGTTGCTGGCGCAGGAGGATCCCCTGAAGTCGGTGAAGGTTACGACCTTCTCCTCGGCCGACAGCGTGCCCAGGTCCGTCGTGCAGGGGTAGGACTGGGCCGGCGGCGCGGCTTCGGCCAGGGACGGGAACAACAGCAGCGCGGCGATGGCCACCATCGCCAGGGCGGCGACAACCACCATCGCGGCGACCGTGATGGTGAACCAGATGCATCTCCCCTGCGTCCTGGGCTTCACGGCAGTCCCTCGTGGACCTCGGCATCAGGCTCGTGGTAGATGAGGATCCGACGGCCGCCCTCGCCCTTGACCAATAGCTCATCCTTGGCCGGTACGTGCCCCTCCGCGCCGGAGGTCAGGTCCCGGTACTCGACGTTGCCCTGGGCGTCCCAGTCGATCACCAGGGTATGGGACGGGTTCTGCATGATTCTCCTGTCGGCCTGCGTTTCCCCGGGAAACGCTAGCGTGTTTTGGTGTCCCGTTCAGCGTTTGCAGGTTTTGCAACGGCGACGGTAGATCCGGTTCAGAACCATGGTGGCCAGCATGGGAACGAGGGATCCGAAGAAGGCGATGGCGGCATATGACAGCAGGGCCTGCGCGGCTCCGACACTGAACCAGGTGAACCGATCAGGGTTGGCCGCCGCGTACGTCGTCTCCACCAACGCCACCAGGAGCAGCATCAGGCTGCCCCCGAAGAGGGTCGTTGCGGTGAGGTTGCACAGCATCACCGCCGCCAGCGGCCAGTTGCGGCCGCCGTAGTGGGCGGAACTCTGCCGCCAGCTCGAGGCGATACCCCGTTTGACGCTCCTGGTAATCATGCTCGCTCCTTGGATCAGCTGGCCAGCGTCACCTGGATGACCGGCCGCACGTATTTCTCGTCATCGTCATCGTCCCGTCGCCGGTTGCCACCGCCGCGGCGCCGCATGGCGCCCCCTCCGCCGACCATGCCCGACGCGCGGTCGTTGGCCGACCGTTGCCCCTTCGATCGCGTTGGTCCCTGACCGGGAGCGTATTCTATCCGCGAGTAATCCACGCCCGACGTGGCGGAGCGCCTCGAAATTCGGGATCTTACCGAGTCCTCGTAGGTGGCCAGGTCGCGGTCCAGGTCTCCGGTGGGTTCCTGGTTCAGCGCGCGCCGGTACTGGGCGTGGAACCGCTCCAGTTCGGCCCTGGTCTCCGGACGCTTCAACATCGGCTCCGCCGGTGAACCCGCGCTGGCATCTGACGCCCCTGGCATCTGTAGGGCGGAGTAGTCCACGGCGCCGGCCGAGGGTTCCCGCTGGACCGGGTTGATGTCGCGGTAGTCGATCTCATTGGCCGTCCGGGGCATCTGCAAGGTGGAATAATCCACGGCGCTGCCCTCACCCTCCCGCCGAACCGGGTTGATGTCGCGGTAGTCGATCTCATTGGCCGTGCCGGGCATCTGTAGGGTGGAGTAATCGACGCCCTCGTTTCCTCGCAGATCGGCGTCACGGCGTCGCGTGGCGCTCTCCAGGTTCACCGAGTCCTGATCGACCTCCAGCACCACCGAACCGGCGCGGAGCGCGGCTCCCTCCGGGTTCGCGGCGCTATAGCCGGTAATCCGCGCTGTCCGCAGCGATTCATCGGTGAGCGGCTCGATGGTGTGCTCGCCTGTGATCAGGTCCACGGTGTGGCGCACCCGTTCCTCGTACTGGACCTCGCGAGGGCGCTGGTTGGGGTCGCCGGCGGCGGCGGGCAGCTCACGACGACGGTGCTGGCTGTCAGGGTCAGGGTCTGCCTCCGGCAGCCGCGTGGGAGGCTTGGTAGTGATAACAGGTTGCACGCCCACGGCAGGCTGAACACCCACAGCGGGCTGGACACCCACGGCGGGCTGGACACCCACGGCGGGTTGGACGCCCACGGCAGGCTGAACGCCGACGGCGGGTTGGACGCCCACGGCGGGTTGGACGCCCACGGCAGGCTGAACGCCGACGGCGGGTTGGACACCCACGGCGGGTTGGACACCCACGGCGGGTTGGACGCCCACGGCAGGCTGAACGCCTACGGCGGGTGCCACACCGAGGGCGGATTCGGTTGCTGCTGCGGTCCGCACCTCAACCGCCTGCTCCACGTCGATGGCGGGCTCAACCCCAATGGCTGGCACAACCTCACGGGCGGGCGCCACACCGACGGCGGGCTCAACCCCAATGGCGGGTACGACCTCACGGGCTGGGGGCACCTCGACGGCGGGTGCCACTGTGATGGCAGGCTGCACCTCAACGGCGGGCTGCACCTCGACGACGGCGGCCACACCGACGGCAGGCTCTACCGCGACGGCAGGCTCTACCGCGGCGGCGGGCGCCACACCGACGGCAGGCTCTACCGCGACGGCGGGTTCCACCGCGACGGCGGGTTCCACCGCGACGGCGGGTTCCACCGCGACGGTGGGCTGGACTCCCACAGCGGGCTGGACCTCAATGGCGGGCCGAACGTCAACAAGCGCGAGCGGCTGTGGTATAGTCGCGGTGGAGGTGACTGGAAATGGCCTGGAAGATGTCGACGGTGAATCGCTGGTTGATAATTCTCTCTCTCGCTCTTCTTGTTGCGTAGCGTCCAGCGATTCCTGCAACTCCCTGGAGCGTTGCTCCATCAGCTCCTGCTGTTGCCGATCTATCTGCTCCTGGCGCGACTGCGCCTGCTGTTGGCGTGCCAACGCACGCTGGGTAGCCGCCTGATCACCTTGCGCCTGAGCCAACCGAGCCTGCTGTGCCTCGATTTCCGCACGACGTTGCTGCGACAGGGTATCCGTCTGCTGCACGCGCCATTCCGCGGCACGCTGTTGGCGCTGCGCCTGGCGTTGCTGTTCGAGCCGTAGCAGGTCGGACCGTATGCGCTCCAGGTTCTCCGGATTGTACGGAGAATCCGGGCTTTGGGGAGTAACCACGTTGCTGAATGGGTCCAGGCTCGTCGCGGCCGGGGTCCAGACGTTTGCAAACGGATCCTCGATGGTCATAACCGGAGGCGGCGTTGACGGTCGCGGTCCCATCCTTTCCGCGATGGACAGGGGTGGTGCTTGCGGGTCCAGACCCGCCGCATCCGCGTCGGGATCAAACCCGGGGACGCCGAGCAAGCCGGCGTCGCGGGCGGCCGCCTTTGGCGATACTCCCATCGCCAAGGACTCATGGTAACGCTGCGCCGCTTCCGGCGAGGGTCCGATGTTTGTGCCCGCGTCGGGATCAAATCCGGGGACGCCGATCAGGCCAGCGTCGCGGGCGGCCGAACGTGGCTGCAATCCCATCGCCAATGACTCATTGTAACGCTGTACCGCTTCCGGCGACGGGCTGAAGTTGGTGGGCATCCGATACGTCTGTCGGCCGGCCACGCTCAGCCGTTGAGGGTTCACGATCTCCGGGGCGGACCGGCTCACGCCACGCATCCCCGCGGCGCGGGCGGCCAGTTGCCGCGCGGTGCTGGACGGGTATCCGGCGTCCATGTAAATCTTGGTGAGTTCTCTGGTGGCCACGATCCGCTCGGCAGGGGTCATGGGCCGCGCTGCCGACGTAGGCGGGAGCATGGGATGGCCGGCGGGCAGGTCCGAGGCGTCGCGGAACGTCTCCCACAGCGTCCGGCTTTCGACACCGCCACGACTCGCTGGCCCGACGGTGGGACGGCTGCGCACGTTGCCGCCGATGCGGTCCAGGGCGACCTCCCCCGCGAAGAATCCCACGTCGGCGGGATTGGTCGGATTCGGCAAATCGCCGGTGAAGAACCCATCCAGCCACACCTGCTCGCCGGCTTCGTCCACGGTCCGCCCGAATAGATCTCGGCCCTGTCGGATTGCCGCACGCGCCGTCCGGCCTCCCTGGGGCATGCCGGGATAGCCATATCGCAGGTTCCGGCCGGCCCAGAGCGGAATCTGGCCCTGAGCCATGCCCGGGTAACCTTGGAATGACCGTGCGGCTCCCGGCGCGGCCCTGCCGAGGTTGACACCCACCTTGCCCACGGCTATGCCGGCGCGTATCGCCCCCGGACCTCCAATCGCCCACAGGGCCGCGTCCGGGTTTTCCGACTGGTGCTTGACCCGATGATGTATCCACCGTTGCTCAGGCGACAGGGCATCCAGGCTGGAGCGATATTCATCCCCGCCCAACGCCGTCAGCGTCTCGCCTTCTCGCAACCGTCCGTCCTCGGTAACCCGGAGGGTTCCGTCCAGGATCATGGACTCCAGCCCGGGCACATCATCCCGGTCCAGGCCGTTGACTTCGCTTACCAGCGCCACCGCCTGCCGAAAATCCACCTGCTCTCGAGTGGCGCTGTTGGGCAGCCCGAGGTCAACCGCGCGTCGCTCCAGGGCGTCCGCGCTCCGGTCCGCGTCCACCGCGGCGCTGGTATTGATCAGGTTGACGCGCCGCTGCGTGTCTTCTACCCACGTGGGCGACGTCGTATCCACCCCTAAATCGACGGCCAGCCTTTCCCACTCGTCGGCGTTCCGGTCCGCGTCGAGCGCGGCGCCAGTGTTGATCAAGTTGACGCGGCGTTCGATATCCTCCTGGGAGGCGTTGGCGGGCAGGCCCAACTCGACGGCCTGGCGCTGCCGGAACGCAACCGCGTCAACTCGCTGGCCGTCGGGCAGCATGACGTCGCGCCGGTTGGCCACTCCCACGGCGGCGGCGATCAGGTCGCGGTTGGAGTCGGTGATGCCGCCCTCCGGCTCCATGCCAGCGGAGCGGGCGGCGGCCAGCAGCTCGGCGTCGTAGCGGCGTTGATTTTCCCGCACGGCTTCCCAGTCGGTGCCCATGGCCAGCCGGCCCACGTCGCGCAGCTGCTGGACCTGCTCCTGCTGCTCGATGGCAAGGGGAGTCGGCCCGTCGCTGGCGTAGTCGCCCGCGCCCTCGGCGTCCAAGCGCTGACCATCGAACAGCTGCGACGGGGTGAGGCCGTAGGACTCCGCGTACGCGACGTATCCGGAATCCACCAGGGCGGTGTTGCCTTCGGAGTCGCGCACCACGGTCTTGCCGACGGCGCTGTAGTCGTAACCCAGGTCTGAGGCCAGGCTGGCGTCGATGGTGGTTCCGGTTTCGACCGCGCTCAGGTCCTTATCGGGAGTGGCGGCCGCGTACACGTCCGGCGCCAGGGCGTTCACCTGGGCGTCGGTCATCTCGGAGGTGTCGATGCCCCGGGCTTCCAGCAGCCGCACGTTCCGGTCGGTTGCCGCCCTGCTGATTTCGTCGGGAGTGGCGTCGGCAGGCAGTCCCAGGGATACGGCCACCCGGGCATTGTGCGCGTCGGCGGCCGCCTTGATTTCCTCGTAACTGGCATTGGCCGATAGTCCCAATGACAGGGCCAGCGCCGAGTTGTCGGGAACGACGGCGGATTGCTGCTGCGCCGCGGCGTCGGTCGTCGCTGCGGGGCTTTCCTGTACAACGGTCGTCTCCGGCAGCGCGGTGTCGGGGATGGATCCCGTCTGCTCATAGCTGTCCAGCCTACCGGCCAGGTCGTTCAGGTGCGCACCGAGGTTCTGATGCGTCGCCTCGGTGCGATTGCCGTCTTCGTCCAGGCTGCTCACCAGGTTGCCGTCGCTGTCATAGACGGTGGTGCCCTCGGGCCCCCGCACGCTGGTGTTGCCGTTGCTGTCCGTGGACACGTGAGTGCCGCCGTCCCCGGACGCGAAGGCGCCGTCGTCGTCGTGCAAATCCTTGTAGGCGCGATTCGCCACCTGCTGCTGTTCCAGGAGCGTCGCCTCGAAGTTATTTTTAGGACGCCCTTGCGGGCCAAACCACTTCCCTCGCCAGTATTGACCCTTGGCCCATGCTTCGGTGTCGCCGGTGGCATCGCGGACCGCGGCTTGGGCCAATGCCTTTTCCCGCCCTAGGCGCTGAACTTCCTTCGCCAATCGGCTGGCTTCAATTTGTTGTTGCCAGCCTCCCCACGAGTAAACCGTTTCGCCGTCTTCGGTGTAAACTTGCTGGTTGGCATCGGCATAAGCCTGGTAGTCGGCGCGAGCCTGCTCCAACGCCGCGTCGATGTCCGCCAAGCTGGCCCGGGGGTCGCCCACGATTTCCAGGATGCGGTCCGACGATGGCATATCTCCGGCAACGTCGTCATACCGGCGACCGATGTTCAGGGCCGCGTGGACGGCCTGCGCCTGCTCCAGCGTGCTGGATTCGGGAATGCCGAGGCCGGTGTTGAACTCCACCAGGGCGGCCGCGTTCCGCGCCTGGATCGCGGCGTTGACCTCCCCGGCGCTGGCGTTGGCGGGCAGTCCCAACTCCAGCGCGGCCTTGCCCAGTTCGACTTTGGCGTTGGCCTGATCCTGCGCGTAGTCGCGGATGTAGTCCCTAATGGAGATCTGCACCGGCTCGCCGTCAATAGTGAGGGTGATCATGCGCTGCGCGTTGGCCGGATCATCGGCGAGGGCTTGCAGCCGAGCAGCGCGTTCCCTGATGTCAGCGGTGTCGGATGGGTCGGGAATGTCCAGGATGGAACCAATTTCATCCAGGACGGCGCCGGCTTCGCGGTGCTCTTCCACCGAGGGGATGGCCTGGTCCCGCAGGTAGTCGGAGATGGTGGTCTCCTGCCCGCCGACCATGATTCTGCGGCTGGCATTGGCCGGGTCCGCCGCTAACTCCTGCAACCGCGCCAACTCGTCATCCGTGACCCCATCCGCCAGGGCTGCGTCGATCTCGGCGAGCACGGCGGTGGTAGCTGGGTCTGCGGTGGTAGCCGGATCTGCGGTGGCGTTGTTGATGCGCGCATCGGCGTGGGCAATCCATTCAGCGAATATTTCGCTGACGGGCCGGCTCGAAACCGTTTCTCCAGTCTGGATGTCCAGCGAAACTTCGCCGTACTTTCTAGCCTCATTTTGGAGTTCGTTTTTTGCCTGTTGGAGTTGTTCCGGTGTGGCGTCGGCATCGTTCAGGACGGACAGGGCGGCGTCGATGTACGGCTGGCTCTGCTGCCATTGGCGGTAGGCGTCTGCCTGCGAGACGGGCGCGGAGTCCGGTTGTGTAGGATCAAAGGTGCGGGTGTTGACGCGGACCAGCCGGATCGGCACTCCGCCGGCGGAGTCCGGGGCGAGGTGCCGTTCCACGACCTGGCCTACGTATTCATCAGGGAGTCCGAAGCGCCGGGCTTGTTCAGCCGTCAGGAACGTGCCCGGTTCGGGGAGCTCATCCTCGCCGGGCCGGACACGGAAGACGGATACGCCCTTGTGTTTCTGGCGGAACGGCCCGTGGACCCGCTCCCTGTATTCCTCCTGAGTGACCCGGTCCATTACCCAAGTCAGGCTTCCATCCGACCTCCGAACCGGATCTCCGTTTTCATCGACCAGGAGGGTTCTGATCCCGTCGTCGTCCAGGTGGAATATCTCGACGGTGCGTTGGGGACTCAGGCGGGGCGCTGCGGCCGGGGCGCCGTCAACCGGGGCCGCCCCGGGTGAACCGGGCGTTGCCGGAGCGGCCCCCTGACCGGTTCCGGCGTCGGGTCGGGTAGGAGGCGGTGGAGAGGAGGGTCTCATCAACAGCCCGCGGATGACCCGCTCCTCTTCGGTCGGCTGCCGGATGATGGCCAGCCCGTTCTGGTTCCAGTGGATAATCCCAGCGACGCGTCCATCCGGCGCGTAAATGGTGCCGCCCCGGTTGCCGGCTAGGATGTGGCGATAGCCGTCCAGTCCCCGGTCCTCCATGTATTGGGCGATGGCGGCGATTCGGGCGTCGGTGATTTCGTCCCGCTGGTCGGCGACGTCCCGATCGGACAGGTTGACGCCGCTGGCCCGCTGCCTGGAGACGTCCAGGTCGGTGAGCGCGGCCAGGGAAGGATCGCTCGCGATGCTGCCGCTCACGTCCGGCAGCGGTGGCGGAGGTTCAGGCTGTGCCGCCGGCTCAGCAGCCGGGTTGGGATCGGAGGTAGGCTCAGTGGCGGCGGGCGTTGCCGAAGTATCCGTCCTGGGCGTCCCGGTGGACGGCATCCGGCGCCGGACCCGCTCGTCGTCGGTCGGCTGCCGGATGATGGCCAGCCCGTTGTAGTTCCAGTGGATAATCCCCGCGACCTGGCCATCCGGCGAGTAGAGCGTCCCCCCCCGGTTGCCGGCTAGGATGTGGCGATAGCCGTCCAGTCCCCGGTCCTCCATGTACTGGGCGACGGCCGCGATTCGGGCGTCGGTGATTGCGTCCCGCTGGTCGGCGACGTCCCGATCGGACAGGTTGACGCCGCTGGCCCGCTGCCTGGAGACGTCCAGGTCGGTGAGCGCGGCCAGGGAAGGATCGCTCGCGATGCTGCCGCTCACGTCCGGAGGGGGTGCAACTTCCGCGCGCTGGGCGGCGTAGGCGCTCCACTGCCGGAGTACGTCGCGGGGCGCGGCCGCTTCGTTGTTGAACTGAAGGGAGACGTCGCCGTACTTCTCGGCCAGACGGTCCAGCGTGGCCGCGGCCGCTCGCAGATCCGCCCGCGTGGCGTCGGGGTCATTGAGCACGAGCACGGCGGCGTCGCGGGCCTCCGTGTCCTGTTGCCAGGCATGGGCGGCGTTGGATCCGGTTACGGGTTCCAGACCGTCCCAGGTGCGCTCCTGGACCAGGGGAATCAGGGTGTCCTGGATGTGGTCCCGGATGGTGGTCTCCACCAGCTCGCCGTCGGCGCCGGTTACCAGGATGCGATTGCGGCCGACAGGACCGTCGGCAATCTCCTGAAGCGCGGCCACGTCGCCCGTATCCAGGGTATCGGTGACTTCCGACACCCGTTGCAGTGCTGCCGTGGTGGCCCTGCGGCGCTGGATCTCGGGCAGAGTGTATTCGATGATATAGTCGTGGATGGAGATGCGCCGGCCCTCACCGTACACCAACTCAATCTCGCCGGCCTCATCCTGTTCCGCCAGCCAGGTCAGCAGGTCCGAGTCCCCGGATTCGAGGGCCACCTCCACCGCTTCTAGGAATGCCTCCGCAACCTCTTCACGGGACTGGGACTCGCGGGCTTCCTCCACTGCCTGGTAAGCTACGTTGGTTGGATCGGTCGGCGCGGTGGGAGTGGTCGTATCGGTCGGCGCGGTGGGAGTGGTTGGATCGGTCGGCGCGGTGGGAGTAGTTGGATCGGTCGGCGCGGTGGGAGTGGTTGGCGTGGTCGGTGTGGTCGATGCGTGGGGAACACGATTGTGCTCTCTGGCGTTGTCCAATGCAGCAACCGCTGCCGCCCACGCCTCATCTGCCGCCCCCCACGCCGCTTCTGCCGCATCCCTGGCCTGGATCGCGCTCTGCCACGCGGCAAAAAGTTCAGAATGAGTTCCCCCACGGCCAGCAGCCAAGTTCTGATGCGCCTCGTCGGCGGCGGCTTGCGCGGCGATATAAGCCTCGCCTGCCGCCGTCCGCTCCCGGTATAACCGGTCCACGTCCACTTGTAACTGCCCGGTGTCGATGGTATGACCGAGCATGACGGGTTCTTGGGGCGGCGCTTGGGGAATTTCCGGCACACCTGGCGCAGCGTCGGGGTCGGGAACGTGGGTCAGGCGGTCGGGAACCGGCGGCTCTTGCTGGGGCGGTTCCTGCGGCGGACCCTGGGGTGGAGCATCCGGCGGTTGGTCAGGCTGGCCATTGCCATCTCCCCCGTTGGGCTGATTCTCATGGGTATGGTCCGGGTTCTCCGGATCGTCGTGCCCGCCGGCTACTGCCCAATACCAGCGGCCTCCATCGGGCCCGCGAATTAGGCGCCACCGCTCAACTATCGGCGCGATGCCCCCGTGCAGGATGGTCAGCATGGCGGACTCCTCAGCTCAGCAGGTGGAGGGCCAGGTGCATCAGGCCCCAGGCGGCGGCGGCGGAACCCGCGCCCAGGCTGAGGACGCCCAGCGTCCGCAACCCCGGCGTTTCCCAGGAAACGCCACGCCGCGGGCGGCGGTCGTAGGACAGCCAGCGGGTGTTAGTCGGATACGCGGTTATCATCGATCACCTCCGGTTCCAGGTTGGCGATTGCCCGGTCGTACATTCTTCGCCGCCACGCCATGACGCCGCGCCAGACCAGTCGAACCATCACCCACATCACGAAGGTGATGCCGGCCATCAGGTGCAGCCCCAGGTAGCGGCCGTACCAGTCGGGCATTTCGTCGTAGAGCAGGTCGGCGCCCTGGGCAAGTCCCAGCACGGCGGCCAGCGCCAGCATTACCGCGCCGCTGTAGCCGACCGCCACCAGGACGATGCTGCCCACGCGCATGATCACGCGGATGTTGGGATTTCTGAACATGGCGTCTCCTCAGTCGTTGCGGGCGTCCCGTGGGTTGACGATGGCCGCCACCGGCCCGCCGTACATCAGCAGGCTGGGCAGCAGGATCAGGAAGAAGGCCGACAGGTTGGGCAACAGGTCGGGCGTCTGGGCGACGGTGCCGACCAGACCCTGATAGACCGGCCAGTTGATTGCGTAGGTCACGGCGTGCAGGTGCAAGGCGAGCAGCCACATCAGCCGGTTGGCGAAGGATCGGTAATCTCCGGACCAGCTGGCCAGCCCCGCGGCCCCGTGCAGGACTGCGAGGATGACCAGTTGAATCACGGGCCAGCCGCCGCCGTAGGCGTGCTGGTAGTCGGAGCCGGCCGCGCGGAGCAGCAGGCTCACCGCCAGGGTGAAGCAGACGGCGATCAGCGCCAGCATGGTTGCCTCGCTCCCGTCGCCGTCCGCACCGACCCGGCCCCGCTCACATGGCCTGGCTCATGGAGCCGGTGCCCTTCTGGCCCTTCCACAGCAACATGCCCAGGGTGACGATGCCGCCCAACAAGCTGATTCCGAGGAAGTTCCCGATTATCGGCCCCAGCTTGCCCAGGCCGACGCTGTACACCCAGAACCTCTTGCCGTCCAACGCCAGGTAGAGCGTGTCGAGCGGGTCGAAGATCTGCGGCAGGATGGCTCCGGCGATGACCACGATCACGGTGGCGCCGATGGCGATGGCCAGGGGGCCGCCGCCGATGTTCTGAGCCACGAAGCGGGCGCCAAAGTATCCGAGGAAGCCGATGGCGCCGGCGGGAATCAGGATCGCACCCGCGCTGAACAGAATCATCGCGATGCTGCCGCCGGATAGGGCGGTGATCGACTTGTTGGGCTTCTTCCACTCGCCCCCGAGGCCCTTTTTGACGGCGGTCCCGTCGGGAGTGCCCTTGGTGCTGATCTTGAGCCCCTTGGGCGTGAAGTAGTGGGTGTCCGCGGTCGCGGTGTCCTTGGTCTGTGTGCAGATACTCTCGGTGATATTCGTCACCGCGGCGCCTTCGTTGACCCTGCGCCACGCCTCATCGTTGGTTTCGGTGGCGCTTGACGCCAGGGCCAGCCACCGGAACTGCTCGCCGCTGAGGATACAGCGCTCACTGCCGTTGAGGGCGATGTTGTCAATGTCTGCCACGATGCCCGGCGAAAAGGTGAGCAGCACGATGGCGCTGATCGATATGGCCAACACGGAGCCGATGATGCCTCCGATGTTGCCAAGTTCTCCGAGGTCTCCAAGTCCCATGATTGTTTCTCCTTGCGCTCAGCTGGTGCGCCCGCTCACATGGCCTGGCTCATGGAGCCGGTGCCCTTCTGGCCCTTCCACAGCAACATGCCCAGGGTGACGATGCCGCCCAACAAGCTGATTCCGAGGAAGTTCCCGATTATCGGCCCCAGCTTGCCCAGGCCGACGCTGTACACCCAGAACCTCTTGCCGTCCAACGCCAGGTAGAGCGTGTCGAGCGGGTCGAAGATCTGCGGCAGGATGGCTCCGGCGATGACCACGATCACGGTGGCGCCGATGGCGATGGCCAGGGGGCCGCCGCCGATGTTCTGAGCCACGAAGCGGGCGCCAAAGTATCCGAGGAAGCCGATGGCGCCGGCGGGAATCAGGATCGCAGCCGCGCTGAACAGAATCATCGCGATGCTGCCGCCGGATAGGGCGGTGATCGATTTGTTGGGCTTCTTCCACTCGCCGCCGATGGTTGCGCCCGATGCGCCTGCGGTAATCTTGAGTCCCTTGGGGGTGTAGTATTCGGTGCTGCCCGCCTTGGTGGCTTTGCAGCCGGTCTCGGTGATTGTCGTCACCGCGGCACCTTCGTTCACTGCCCTCCACGCCTCATCGGCGTTCTCATAGCTGCCCTTAGGCACCAGCCACCGGAACTGCTCGCCGCTGAGGATACAGCGCTCACTGCCGTTGAGGGCGATGTTGTCAATGTCTGCCACGATGCCCGGCGAAAAGGTGAGCAGCACGATGGCGCTGATCGATATGGCCAACACGGAGCCGATGATGCCTCCGATGTTGCCAAGTTCTCCGAGGTCTCCAAGTCCCATGATTGTTTCTCCTAGTGTTCAGAAAGTTTGCAAGAATGAAATGGAGGCGTCCCGGTAGGCGGGGAGGCGCGGAGGGCGATCACGATGGCGATCGGCGTGCGCGCGGTCAGGCGTCTTTCCGGCGCCGGACGAAGGGCCAGGCCACGGCCATGCTGCCGATGAAGCAGCCGGCGGTCAGCAGCCAGGGCACGATCATCCAAGGTTCGATTTTGTAGCGGTGATCCGACGGATCACATTCGCGATTGTTCGCGTAGAGCGGGTCGGAGCAGTGTCCGGCCAGCTGGGTGCGGTTGGCGTATTCCCGCCACTGGTCGTGCCAGGCGTCGGTGGCGGGCAGGGTGATGACGGTGAGGGACACGGCGACGAAGAACAACGCGCCGGTGCCCAGCCACAACCTGGGTGATGCGGTGATGGTCCTCATGGCCCGCTGCTACCCCAGGGCGAACATCAACGCGAAGGCGCCGATGGCGTACATGCCGGCGATGATCAGCCAGGGCCAGCGCCCCTGCATCAGGCCCAGGGTGCCCTTCTCCCAGGCGGCGTGGGCGGTGCCGCTCTTGAGCAGGTCGCGGCACCAGGAGCGCCGGTGCTTCATGCTGGTGCCGTCCACGGTGTATTTGTCCGCGGGCAAATCGTAGTAGTCGGCGGGAGTGCGGAAGGTGGTCAGCGGCCGCCCGGGCTCCACCGTGCACCAGACGTCCTCGTCCCACAGCGCGTCATCCAGGGCCGGGGGATTGTCCTCGTCATAGTTCCAGGTGATGGTGTCCAGGCCGCAGGCCACCACGATCCCCGAGTCCGGGTTGCCGATGCCGTTGTGGCCATCGTTGCCCCGCCACACGTCGGGCCTGAAATAGAAGGCGAGCCTGGCCACCCAGACGCGGACCCAGCCGGTGACGTAGCCCGGGTCGGTGAAGTCTCTGCGCTCCAGGGCGTAGAGCTTGGCGAAGACGGCCGAGTAGCCGCCCAGGAAGCGCAGCGAGACGCCGCAGACGACGCCGAAGGCCAGGGCGATGATCAGGTCGAAGCCCAGGGGATGGGTGGGTTCGGCGTAGAGTGCGCCGAAGATGCCGCCGGCCAGGAGCAGGGTCAGCAGGGTGAATTTGCCGTGGGTCTTGAACTTGGCGCCGGCGCCCATCACCTGCAAAAACCGTCGCCGGTGGCGGACGAAGGCGGTGAGGCGGTCCCAGCCGCCGATGTAGAGCTGGTGAGGCTCCATGAGGTTGGCGCCGTAATCGGCCTGGGCCTCGTCCACCAGGCGCTGCACCATGGCCTCATCGACCAGCAGCTCCCGGCTGTTGACGTCCACCATCTCCTCGGGAGACATGGGACCCTTGCGGCGTTCCTTGGTTTGGGTGGCCATGCGGTCAGTTCCCTCCCACCCGGGGCAGTATGGGCAGCGGAGTGGGCGTCGGCGCCGGCGTGGGAATCACGACCTGGTTGCGCTGCTCCTGCTCCGCGTCCGCGGCGGCGTCGCTGACCTGGAACGCCATGCCGACGGCGGCGAACATGAACACGGCGCCCACGATGGCGAAGACCGTCATCAGCCACTGCTCGAATCGTCGCTGTTTGTCGCTCTCGGTATCCATGTCGTTGCGGGCGCCGTCCCACATGGCCCGGGCGTCCTGGGCCTGCAATTGGCTGTCCTTGCCCACGGTTACGGGATCCACCGTCTCCACGTGGTAGCCGTCCTGGGGCGCCGGCGCGCGGTTCAGCTCCTTGTGGACGAAACTGGGCGTGGGCATCCGGCGGCCGGGCATGGCCACGCCCTGGAGCATGTCGCTCACCAGCTGGGCGCCGATCTTCTGGGCGTTGTTGTCCACCTCGATGGACCCGTCGCTCATCAGCGCGTGGAGTTTCTGTTTCTGATAGCGGCGCCTAGGCATCGTCGTCTCCATCGTCCCGGGGCTTCCACCGGTTGCGCCGGCGGGCCATCTGAGCCTTGGCGGCCGCGGCCTGAAGCTGGCGGATGTGGTCCCAGTGCGGGTTGTCCACGTCGGCATCCTGGGCGCACACGCTGAACGCCTCCGGGAACGGCCAGGGGGCTTTCATCAGGATCTCGGCTTCGGTGGCCTTGCCCTCCTGGATGCGGGTGATCAGGCTGGAGAAGTCCTGGATCGGGATGCCGCGGGCCCGGTCCTCGGCCAACTCCCGCATGATGTCGTATTGCTCCTTGCGGGCCTGGAAATACTGGTAGGCGGACTGGCGCAGGGTGGTGGCCATCTCCTCCAGCAGTTCCTTCTTGCGGTCGGCGGTGTACCAGCGCGCCCGCTCGTGCTCCACCGCGGGGAGGCCCTCCCGGATGCGGCGCCGGCGAATGACTATTTGCAGGAGGTCGGCGTTGCCCCACCGGTCCAGCAGCTCGTCGGCGCGTTCGATGTGCTCGGCGCCGTTCTTGCCGGCCCGGTTCGCCCAGTATTGGGCGCGGACGTCCTCGACGTCGAAGCGCAGCTGGCGGCGGTTGGCCTCGGCGTTCAGCATGTCCTGGCACAGCCGCAGCAGGTCGTTGACCAGAATCTTGGTTTTGTGGGATTTCGGCAGATAATCCTTGATGAAGTCGTACAGCGCGCGGAACTTGATCTCCGCCTGGAGCGCGTTGATCCTCGAATATGGGTAGCGGTCGTCGCCGCTCTCCCCGTCGCCGCCCATCTTGAGGCTCATCACGCCGCGCTCCAGGGGGCGCAGGTCCTCCTCGCTCTCGCCGTACATGGCGTCGTAGATGTCGACGCCGCCGGTGCCGCGTTCCGCCAGGACCATGGCCTACTCCTTTTTCGCCGTCGCGAGGTCGTCGAAGGTGAGGTTGAACTTGGTGGCGATGGCGCGCTTCAGCACCTGGGTTTTCCAGCCGTTGGAGCCGCGGGAGCCGTCCACGTCGCCGAACAATCCCCGCATCAGCTGCCCAACGTCCCGGGAGCGCATCTGCAGATTCAGCGCGATCACGTCGGAGGCCAGGTTGGCGGGACAGTCCGGCTCGTTCAGCCGCTTGTGGAGCCAGCCGACCAGCCTGCGATGGCTGTCGTTGAAGATCTCTCCCTGCTGCTCCCGGGCCGCCTCCATGGCCGCTTTGCCGGCGTAACGCTGGGCATGGGCCGTATCGACCGGCCGGAAGCTGTCGGTCAGGAGATAGGCGTTGCGTACGCACTCGCCGGACACCCCGCGCACGTCGTCGGGCGGTCCCAGGCCGTCGTTGCGCTTGCGTCCGCCCTTGCCGTCCACCAGGTCGATGCCGCGAAACGGGAAACCGTTCCAGTCCTCCCAGGCCAAGACGAAGTTGCGCGGATCCGAATGGGGTGGGTAGTCGATGTGGAAGCCGTAATCCTGCTCGGCGACTTCGACGCGGAAGGGGCGCCGGACTTCGCTGGTCATCTCCCGCACGATGCGCACGATCATTCTGGCCATGGCCGACATCAAGAGCAATTTACAGCCCTTCTTGCGCAAGCCGGCACACAGGATAGCGAAACCCCTTACGCCGGTGGACATGGCCATGCCGGACTCCAGGCCGGTGTGCGCCTCGTCGATGCCGATCACCGAATACATGGGCACGTTGGCGATGATTTCGTAGATGTCGGACCCCTCGATGACCCGGCCGAAGTTCCACCCACCGTTGTGGAAAAACGGGTGTCCGCGCTGGAACCACCAGAATGCCTCTTCGGCGGCCGACACGCTCTTGGATTCCCCCATGTCGCCCACCCACATGATTTGCGCGAAATCGAAACCGGAACTGAGCTTGCGGCGTCGGCGCCGGGCCTGGCGGAAGAGCCGCATGGCCCGGACGTGGGCGGTCAGGCGGTGTTTGAACGTGAACCAATCGCGCTCGTCGCCGGCGGACAGCATCACGTCGCGGACGTCGATCCAGCGCCCCGGCCACTCCTCCTCCGGTGGATCGGCGCGGCCCAGGTTCAGGTGGCCGAGTTCGTCCTCCACCTCGGCGATCAGCCGCTCGACGGTCTGGTCGATGGACTCGTATTCTTCGGCCGGCCAGGGCCTGACCTCGGCCTCGGAGAGGTCGTGGAGCGTGGTGGACTCCGGCATGGTGCGGACGGTGGTCATGGTTGTTCCTTGTACTGTTCCCGCTTGGCGGCGCGGCGCACGGTGTGGTAACTGCACACGCCGGCAAACATCATTCGCCAGATTCGATAGGCCGGGATCGTCACCGCCAACTCGCGTATCTCCGCCACTTCCTCCGGCCGCAACTTTCGGGTGAGGCGTTGCCGCGGCAGGTCGTAGTGGTTCGCGTCCTCAACCACGCCGTGCTCCAGGATGGAATAGGAGTCGATGACTGCGGCGTCGATCACGCGAAGGGCCTCGCTTCGTTGGGGCGATCCGCCGCGCCCTTCAGGAACAGGACACCCTGCAGTCCAGCGCCGTGGAGGTGCGCCACCGCTTCGGCGCCGCGGCGGGATTCGGGTCCGGCGCCATTTCGTTCCAGGACGGTTATGGCCGTGGCCAGCAGGAGTTGATAGACCGCAGCCGGTCCCTCTTTCTCGGTGGTCCAGCCCACCACTTCCAGGGCGCTCTCGGAGGGGTCGGGAATCCTGCGGTCGGCGCACAGGTCCATCAGGTCCTGGGCGGGGCGCCATCCGCCGCCGCTGACATCCAGGTAGTCGGCGGGAAGGGATTGGCCGGCTCGGCTCGGCTCATCTCCGTGCCCCGGCCAGCGCAGGCCCTGGACCGGTGGCGCCGGCGCGGCATCTGGCTGGTTGATCGGCATTGCTCTCCTCTCCTGTTATGTAATGTGTCGTTGGAAATTTCTGGTTCTTTAAATATCTATACCGGGGCCAGCGCGTGGCCTTTTTTCGCCGGGTTTAGCCCCGCCGACTGCCCCACCCCGGCCATCTGCGCCAGCGTTCCGTTGGCCAGGGCCCTCTCGAGCCATCGGCGAGAGAACGCCCATGCGGTGTTCGCATATTTGCGCTCGATCGCTCGGTGGGAGTGGCCGGCTAGTACGTCGTCCCAGACCCGCCTGGCGATTTCTTCGGGAAGCACCTTCGGCGTTCGTCCGCCACGCTCGCATTCCCATTCCCAATGATCCAGCTCTTCCAGCTGGCGCTGATGTTCCGACTCCTCCTGGGCTCGAAACTCGGCAACTCTGGCGGCTTGCTCTTCACGAGTCAGGAAGCGGATGTCCTTGTAGTCCAACATGCCAACGATTGTTAGCAATCCAGGAGTATCGTTCAATAAGGTTTTGCCCCACTAATGCGCCGCTTTTGAGTACAAAAGCCGGGTAAATCGTGGCGTTTCACATGTGCTACCGGATGCAGATTTGTGAGTAGCTAATCCCCTCTCTGCTACTTATGTCATGGCGGTCCGGGTTCATTTTGAAAATCCGGCCAATAACCCGGTAATTGCCCCGGAGCGTGGTATGCTGACCGGGGCGGGCGCGGCAGTGGCGGGGCAATGTCCCGCATAGTGACGCTGGGTAGCTGGCGCCGCCCCTTCACAGTAGTTTCAGTACCTTGCCGGGAGGTGAGCCATGACGCGGTGGATCGCCAAACTAGCCTATACGAAGATCGGCGGGTTAACGTGGTGGAAATCCTTAGGGGCAGTGGCGGCGGGTCTCCTGGTGGCAGGGGGTATGGTTTTGCTCGTCGGCTTCATCGCCGGCATAACGATTGTTTTGAGGGTCATCACAAATTGACCGCCGCACGGTATCAAAGCCTTTTTGAGCCGGTGGCGGAAATGCGAGGCGCGACAATGACGGAATCCGTCGCCCCGACCACGCGGCTGCATGGCCAGAGCGACGGATTCCGGTTGCCCGGGCTTACGATTTCCGCAATCGGCGGGCGGGAAATCGGGGCGGCGGATTTCGCAACCACTCCGGTGGCGGGATCCCCCGCACAAACCGATTTACGTAAGATGCGTTATGCGAACCAAATCGGGTATCAATAGCCTGTGAAACACGAGCTTCCGGCTTTCATCAATGACCCCACCATCAACCAGTTTCGGGAGATGTGTTGGGCGTGCGGCCAGGCTCGCTCCGTCCTGGTCATCGAAAGGGACGACGAAACCGAAGTCGTCGGCGGCCTGTGGTGCTGGCTCTGTAGCCGAGCCGTGCACAACGATTGCTTAGCTGAGGACCCTGACCTGCGGATCGTCAGCGGCTGCCGTAACCCGGACTGTCCGCTGTTCCCGCCAAGCGGATAAGCCGGTCGCGGATACCGTCCCGCACCAGAGCGGCGTTTGTCATTTCGGCGCGTCGAGCCTTCTTGTTGGCTATGCACGACGCGCAACGGGTTGGCGGTTCCTGCTTACGATGGCAGGATTTGCCGCATTTATGGCTCATACAGCCTCCGATGAACGCTCTAGCCAGCCCGATAGAATTGGGTGGGCTAGCCATGATTCCAGCTTTTCACGCTCGTATGGTTCCATATGCTCATCGCAGACGGGACGGCCGATCCGAGGCAAGCCAATATTGGGCCAATGATGAACGAACAGCCAATCCGCCGCGCCGCGGCAGGCGTGGCATGGTCCGTCCCCTGGCCGCGCATGATATGGTACCGGCCACCCCAACAATCCAGGTTCTATTAAACGGGGTGGTGGGGTTGTCATTCGGCCCACTACGCGACCAACCGTTTTTGGCCGTGGGGGATTGGCCCGTTGCCTTACCTTCTGGCGACTCGGGGAGCGAAGGTTCGCCCCACCGGACCGGTTTGCAGCGCGTTTCGCCTGGGCTTGTTCGCCGTCGCGCTTGCCGCCTGAGTTGCGTCCAACTCCGCGCCGACCCTTTGGGGCTGAGTGGCGATTGCGATGCCCTTGACCGCTTGCTCGTTTCCCTTCCTTGTGAGCCATGCTTATTTCTTCCGGCGCTCGATCTCAATCCGTGCATTGCGGATTAGCAGGTCAATATCCTTGACCGATTCTGACACCAGCATTGCCGGCGATGCGTTGTACGGACCGCCCAATCTGCCCTGGATTGCCGCCCGAACGCTGCTCAGCGGCCCGACGTAGATAATTACAGAACCATCGGCAGGATCATCCTTGATGGGCAGCCAATCTTTGACGAACCGGAGATTCAGCTGAACCGAGCGGGTGAGCCATCCGTCGCCAGATGGTATTTTTTGTGTGACCGTAATGTATTTCGACATGATGCCTCTACTAATCCAGTGCTTCCTCGGCCACTACCAGCGCCAAGCGGCGGGCCCGCTCACGCTCGTAAACCGTGCGTTGATGGAGCGTGCAATATCGGTCGGGCGTGTCGCAATTGCAGCGTGGATCCCGTGTCGGGTTTAGAGTCATGATTTATCCCTCCCGCAAACTCAAAATCCACGACCTCATATCGTCCTCGTACGCGTCGTAGTCGCTGAGCGGCCGTTCTATCGGGTGCCATGTCCCTGACCCGCCGCCCCTGATCACGACCCGGTCTTCGTCCCAGTAGATATCGACCTTGGCGTGGATGTCGTCGAAGTACACCACCGCGACGTTGGCGTAGGGGATGTAAACCCTCGGCTCGATCACAAGAACCCCTCCCCCGCATGTGAGTCGAAGAGGTTGGCGTCCCGCGTGTACTTCATCACCATGTCGATTGAGGTATGCCGTGTCACGCTCATGATCTTGTCCGGACGCGCCTGGGCCATGGCCGCGCTGGTGACGAAGCCGGCGCGTAGAGAGTGGCCGCTGACCCGCCGGGCGTCGATGCCGGCCATGCCTGCGTAGTGTTTGATCAGGCGGGGGACGTCGGACGTGTGCAGCCCGCGGTCGGTGACCTTGCCGCCGCGCTTCAGCGTGCGGAATATCAGCCCGCTCTCGATGCCGCTGATCTCCAGCCAGCGCTTGAGGTGCAGGATGGGCACGATGTTGACCCCGTTGATGACCGGAATCACCTGGCCGACGCCCTGCTGATCGGTCTTCGATTGCCGCACCGTGACCATCATCCTGCTGAACCGGTCCAGGTCGTCGTCCAGGAAGCGCACGTCCTCCACCGTCAGCGCGGTCAGCTCCGACCGGCGGAGCGCACAGGCGAACCCGACGCTCAACACCGCGGCATCCCTCCGGCCGATGGTCGTGGGCGGACAGCGCTGGATCATCTTGGCCACCTGCCAGTCCACCAAGGCCGCGACGGCATGGCTGGGCTGGCGGTAATCCCGGCGGACGATCCGCATCGTCGCCTTGATCAGCGGGGTTTTGCAGGGCGACCGCAGGCCCTGGAGTTCGAAGGCTTTGTTGACGCCCGACTTGTAGATGCTGACCGTCCCCGGATGCAGGCCGTCCTTGGCCAGCGACACCATCCAGGTGGACACGTCCTCATCCGTCGCGTCGAAGGGCACCAGGTGGCGGCCATCGCACCACCTGGTGAAGTTGGCCCAGGCCTTCCCGTATGCGACCCTAGTGTTCGGCGCCAATTCCTCGGCCATGACCGCCGAAGCATAGGAGCCGGATGTGATGGTTGCCAGTACCATAAGAAAATCCCCCGACGTGTGTTTCCCCGATCAGTCCGCGTAGGGCGCCAGTCATTCCTCTACTTGGATGCCGCAAAAGATGCAGTAACGCATTTCATCCTCCTATTGCCCGCCGGTGCAGGACTTCGTGGGCGGCGTTGGCCGCGGCGACCGCCGATGCCTCGTACCTGGTGATGCCCGTCCAGTGGTGTGGGCCGCCCCGCTCGCTGCACATCCAGTGGACCGGGCTGGACGCGCTGATGCGACACCCGTCGCTGCCGGCCAGTTCATAGGAGTTGCTCAACCCCCGGATCGTCTTCCACACCAACAGCGGGACCGGCTCGGGCCGATGTCAGAACCTTGCTTGGGACTTGAGGCGGACGCCGAAGGCGGCGACGACGACCTTGCCTTCGACCTTCACCTTTTTGCTGTAGGCGTCCGGCGCCACGGCGCGGATCGCGGGCAGCCACTTTGAACTGTGCTCACCGCGCCAGCATACGGGCAGCGCGGCCTTGACGTTGCCGAAGGTGAGGTATTCCTCCGGCCCGGCCGCTTCCAGAGCGCTGGACACCGCGTCCTCCAGGGTGTCGAATCCGACCTCCGCCGGTTCGTCTTCCGCCGGGTGCGCCTCGTCCGTTTCCCAGGAAACGATGCCCAATTGACCGGTCTTGCGCAGGTGATAGACCATCAGCCGAGCGGCCAACTCCCGCGCTTCGTGTACGTTCGCGGGAGCGTCGATTGCCTCCGGCTTGATGAGCACAGCGTCGCGGCGTCTATAGTCCGGGGCTTTATCGGCGGCCTTCGGCCCGATGATTTCCTTGATTCGGGCCACTGTCTCCGACTCGTAACTCCAGGTGGAATCAAAGATGTCTCCAATGGGATGCTCGAACTCAAGGCTCGGCCCCGCCGCGGCCAGCGCCACGGTCATGGCCTGGAGCGCACCCTCCGGCACCTGCCACAAGGCCAGCGCCAGCCGGGATGTAGCCTCTAAGTCCACGTTGTTGATTCCCACGCGCCTGGCGTCCAGCTTCTCCCGAAAGGCGTTCATGCCCGATTCGTTCTTGCGGGAATAGCAATCGGCGTTGGTGCAGACCAGGGCCGGCTTGTCCAGCGGGTACCCCTGGGGGCTGTAGGCATAGGCGGCTCCGGCAACGCACGTGCGACAATCCTCGATGGGGAACCAGGGCGGCATGTGTTTGCCCGAGCCGCTCCGCCATCGGTACGGTTCTTCGACCGTGCCCTGCTGCACCAATTTCCAGAATGCCCGGTCTCCGCCGTTCTCGATCTTCACGAACTCGGCGCGGGTACCCATCTGTTCCTTTTCGTAGTCGCTGAGCCACCCACGCGGACCCGGCTTATCCCGGCGGGCAGGCATGGCCAACCACACCGGATCGGCAGCGATCAGCGCCTCAAAGCGCTTGGCACGTCCGCCGTCGCTGGTGGGGTTGCCCTGGGGCGACGCTTTTCCGGCCGATGGACTGGCGCCCGACTCGGCCGCTTCCTTGTTGGCCTCCCGCGTGGCCCGGGACTGCCGACGGCTCCATTCCTTGACCTCGCAGGTCCAGACGCGTGATTGATCGTACAAGTCGTGGCGCCGATAGTTCTTGCGGTCGTAACTGCCGTCGTCGGCCGGGATGGTGTGCAAGCAGTCCCTGAACTCAAACTCAAACTCGCCCACGTCAAAGGTGGCTTCCCGATTGCCGCCGGCGGTGGAGTGCTCGGTCTTGGGGCCCAGAGGCCGCCAGTCCGCTTCGTTGCCGGAAACCCGTTCCGCAATCAGCTTCCGGACGTTCTTGCGCCGCCAGTCCGGCGGGGAATCATCGAGCCCAGTAATCCAGTGAACCACCCGGCGCATGTCTTCGGTGTGCTCGTGGGTGGGACTCCGGAACACTAGGAACTCCCGGGCCACGCCAATGGGACAGGCGCCGGACTCCACGTGCTCCAGGATAAAGTCCGGCAGCTCCAGCACGCGCAGGTTGTTGGCCAGCGTGGGCCTGGCGATGCCCAGCTCATCAGCCAGGGACGTGACGGTCAGGTCGGTCTCCTCGATGGCCTTCTTGTGGGCCCGCAGGACCTCGATCTGCGTCAGTTCCTGCCGGCGCTCGTTCTCCGACAGCGCCATCAGCGCCATGCGGGCGTCGGTCAGGTAATCGGGGTCCGCCACGTCCATGTCGATGAATGATTCGCCGCGGCCCTGTTGGTGCAGCAGCCGGAGGGCGGCGATCCGGCGGTGGCCGAAAGCGGCCTGGTAGCGACCGCCAACCACCGGACGCAGCAACGGCGGCTGTAGCAGCCCCAGCTGGTGGATGTTTTCGGCCAATCCGTCCAGTGCTTCGGGGTCCATGGCAGAGCGGGGTTGCCATGGGTTATCGTCGATCAGGCTCAGGTCGATTCGTTCACGGGTTCGGTTCATGGCGTTCCTCTGCATCTGGCGCGAAGCGCGCGTTTGTCGTACAATGCGGTCGCGGACCGATGGACCGCATGATGTGGCCAGCGCCGCCGGTGGCTCCTCCGCTCCCGGCGGCGTTTTCAATAGATCTCGGATCCTTCGCGTTCCTGGTACAGAATTGCCCACTGCGTGTACAGGAGACGGCGGAGCGCGTCCGCGGACATTTCCAGCCACACGTCCGGGGCCACGTCGCCTCCGAGGATCGCCCGCACGGTGCAGAGGCCGCACATTTGCCGTTCGCCGTCCAGCACCACCCTGGTCGCCTCCGTAAGTTCGTTCCCACAGCCGCAGTGAGTAGGGTTCAGCGGGCGGCAGGGACGCTCCAGGTGCGGCAGACAGTCGTCGCACGTCGCCTCCAGCGCGCAGATCGCATAACCGCACGTCGGGCAGATCTTCGCGGCCACGCTGCCGCAGTCGGCCACCAGGAAGCCCGCCGACGGTGCGTTGATGGGTTGCCAGGCGTGGGTCATATCCCGGATCTCCGAAATTACTTTTCGTCGGGCGACTGGTGCGGCCGGCGGGAGCGGCCATGCCGGATGAAACAGGTGGCGCATATGGTTACGCCGAAGATGTCGGGGCAACCGAAGCTCTCGTGAGCGGGGTCGTCGCAGCGGTCATAGGTAGGCTTGGGTGGCGCTGTGGTCATACTGATTTCTCCTTTCAATTCGCTTTCTTCAATTTCGCCTGCTTGCGTTTCCCTGGGAAACGCGGGCCGGACTTGCCCGGCAACTTCTGTGACTTCAACCGCCGCTCGATGGTGGGCGTCCAGGGAGCCATGTACTCGAAGCGCAGCGTCGGCTCCGGCAGTTTCACCTGGGGGCTGTGCGGATGGCGCCCGCAGGTCCGGCAGGTCAACTCCGTGCCGGCTCCGTATCTCTCCGCCACCAGCGTGCCGTTGCACTCCGGCCTGGGACATGGTTCCATGGTGTAGCTCCTCAAGATTCTTTGCCCAGGAACGCGGCCACGTCGCCGTCGGTTGGTTCCAGCGCCGCTTCCTCCTGGTCGTCTTCGGCCACTATGCGCAGCCGATTCCTGCCGGCGTCGCTCCGGCCCTCCTTGATGATGGCCTTGCGCTGTTCAATGAACCGGTCCATAACATCAGCCGGCAACTTCGTTACGACGCCGCGATGTTCCACCTCGTACTCCCACGTGCCCTGCGTCCGCCGGGTCACCACGATGTAGCGTTCCTCAATAACGTCATCCGATCGTCGCGCCAGGATGCCCGGCTGGGACACCTCCAACTCCTTCAGTCGTTCAGGAGCGAACAGCGCCGCCTCGAACGAGTCCATTTCGACCGTTACCAGCGATTCCCGCTTGTACACGCCGTACTCGCGTTTCTTCCTGCTCATAATTTGCTTCCTCATCCAGTCGTCGGCGCCGTGATTCCGATGGAGAACTTGCCGCCCCCGCAGTCCACGCAGATCGCCCGTACCGCGGGGCGTCCGTTGGCCAGCGTCTCGTTCCTGGCGTCCCGCGATTCGGTCTTCGCCTTGCACTTGACGCAGTAGATGGCGGTGAGTTTGACGGTCATTTATCCCTCCTGCGGAAGTCCGGCCCGTGCATCGGGACCTGGATTGACATTGAGATGTACCTCCTCACCGCAGGGGTTCCCGCACGTCTGTGACGCGAAGTTCCCCGCACCAGTTGAACCGCCAGGCGGTCGCTCCACATTCGCAGATCACCGGATCCTGGAAGACGTCGCCCACTAGCCGCTCCCTCACGTTGGAACCGGGATGCGTTCCCAGTGTCCAGTGGTGTTTATGCACTGGGTCGCCGAGCGTCTCCATCACTTCCAGGTCCTTCGTCAAGAAATTCAGCGCAGCGCTGACGATTGCGTCTTTGCGGTATGCCAGCGTAGGAAATGCTTTTCGGGCCGCTACCAAATCCGGCGGGCCAAACTCCATCAATTGGCACCACTTGGCCAGTTGAATGATTTGGGGGGGCGTCAGCACGCCGCCGATGGACGGAATCGCCCTACAGCGCTCCCCGATCCTATAGATCAAATCCATTTCGGCCTGGGTGCATTCGTTGCCCATAGTGTCCATAATCGTCATGCCAGTCCTCCATCCGGAACGCTCAGCCCGATGCTGTATTTGCCGCCCCCGCAGTCCACGCAGATCGCCCGTACCGCGGGGCGTCCGTTGGCCAGCGTCTCGTTCCTGACGTCCCGCGATTCGGTCTTCGCCTTGCACTTGACGCAGTAGATGGCGGTGAGTTTGACGGTCATTTATCCCTCCTGCGGAAGTCCGGCCCGTGCATCGGGACCTGGATTGACATTGATCGGTCCAGCAGCCGGGACGCCGTGGCCGGATCCCAGACTCCCAGCTCGTCGATGGTCATGTTGGTGGTTATGATGGTGATCAGCCGGGCCGCGTGGCGCGCGTCGATGATGGTGGCCAGCCGTTCCTGGGCGAAGTCGGTGTCGCGCTGCTTGCCGAAGTCGTCCAGGATCAGCACGTCCACCGTGCGCATCTTGTTCACCAGGGCGTAGTGGCCATCCTCATCCTGGTGGCGGAAGGCGTCGCGCAGCGTATCCAGCAGCCGCACCGCGGTAGTGAAATAGACCGTTTTGCCCTGGCCCAGCAGCCGGTACCCGGCCGAGACGGCGCAGTGCGTCTTGCCCGTTCCCACGTCGCCCATCAGCAGCAGGAACCCGGCGGGATTCTCACACCATTTTTCGACATAGCCGGCCGCGTGTTGGAGATTCGGATAGCCTTCCACCGGCGTCAGGTCCTCGAAGGACGGGCGGTGCAGCGTGGGCAGCTCGCTGTAGCGCAGCAGGCTGGCGTAGCGCTTAGCCCGGCGTTCCTCGGTGTCCTGGCAAGGACAGACCTGGAGCGGAGGCGCGGAGTAGGGGTCTCCGATGTGAACACCCCCAACCAGGTACCCGGAGCCGTTGCAACGGCGGCACGCTTCGGTCGTCGCGGCCGGTTCCGGCGTCCCGTAGCGGACGGCGGGGTCCGGCGGCAGTGAGTATCCGCCGCGGGCCACGCGCTGGAGGATGGTTCCCAGGCTTTCCATGACCGGATAAATCCTCAGATCTCCCACGGCGCGGCACCATAGTTTTTCACCGGTTCGACTTTGGGCATTTCGGCTAACGCCCTGGTGTAAGCGCTAAGAATTTCCAGGCACTGCTGGCTCCTGGACCGTGGGACCCTGAGTCCTGGGGGCATGAACATGCCGACCAGCTGCGAATATGCCCAGGTGCATTTCCCGGAATCGCCTTTGCAGTAAAACACCTTGTCGTTGTTGCGCTCGGCGATTCTCAGAACCGACGGCAGCTTAGTCGGGAGTCTCAGGTCTTGTTCGGCTGGATGGTATGGGCAATATTCCTGCCGTTCAGTGGTGATCATGGAGGCCTCCGTTCGAATCGAAATGTAGTGAAGCCCCCGGGCTCAGGCCCGGGGGTTTTATCAGGTCACAAAGTTCTCCCGGGCCTGAGCCCGGGGCGTCATTGCTTGGTGTAACCGCAGTCCGGGGCGGGTTTTCCGCTGGTGTGGGCGCAGTCCGGGGCGGGTTTTCCGCTGGTGTGGGCGCAGTCCGGGGCGGGTTTTCCGCTGGTGTGGGCGCAGTCCGGGGCGGGTTTTCCGCTGGTGTGGGCGCAGTCCGGGGCGGGTTTTCCGCTGGTGTGGGCGCAGTCCGGGGCGGGTTTTCCGCTGGTGTGGGCGCAGTCCGGGGCGGGTGTGGGATGCTGTACGTAGTCCACCGGCCATGATTAGTAACGACAATCGCGCCCCTGTCCTTCAGGACGCTCACGGCGCGTTTCACAGTCGCCTTATCAATCTGGTGTTCCCCGGCGACTTCGGATTGGTAGATAACCGTCGGCTCCCAGCCGTTGCAGGCCACCCGGTCATAGATGTATTGATAGACGGCCCTGGCGCTGCCGCGGGCGGGCAGGTCGTCCAGGTCAAAAGGGCGCCGCTCCATCATGGGGAGCGGCGGAGTTCCGTTTTCGGGGTCGATGTTGGACAGCCGGATTTCCGCGATGTCGCAGTACCGGGGACTCTGCTCAATCCCGATGTAATGCCTGCCCTCCAGGACGGCGGCGACGGCGGTGGTTCCGCTGCCCATGAACGGGTCCAGCACCACCTGGGCGTCGGTCGCCCGGATTGCGCGCCTGGGCAGGTCCACGGGGAAGGCCGGGTAGTTGGGGATCCACGAATGACGTTCCTGGGGTATCTGCCACACGTCCAGGTCGGTGTAATCCTCGCGGAGACGGAAGCCCGGCTTGGCGATCAGGTAGAGGCACTCGTACGATGGCAGGAAGTAACCGGGGTTTTTGTTGGTGCCGCCGGCCCGTACCCAGATGATGCTCTGGCGCCAGGGGAAGCCCTCAATGATGTCCCTGCTGGGCGACTGGCATTCGCCGCCCTGGACGCGGGGCTTGTGGTTGTAGAAGATGGCGCCGTTGGGTTTGAGCAGGCGCATCATTTCGGCCAGGCATAAGCGCTGCCATTCGACGTAGGCATGGCGCGGCATGTCGTCGGCATGCCCTTCGTAGGCGTCCCAGCAGCGGGACCCTCCGCCGGTGGAGTTGCGCAGGTTGTAGGGCGGCGAAGTGACCACCAGGTCCACCGACTCGTCGGGCATCCGCCCCATGATTTCCAGGCAATCGCCCCGGTGAATCCGGTCAAGCCATTGTGCCGATGTCATTGAAAAACCCCCGATGTGGTGTTCGGGGGCTAGATTATGGTAGCAGATACAGAAATGTCAAGGGGTTGCAGACTTATTGTGCCATGGTTTTCGTGGATTTTCGCGGGCGTGTTGGATCGCACGTTTTTCGGTAACAAGGAACCCGCCACCAGCGGCTTTGCCACGAAGTCTGCCCCGGAAGGGGATTTTACCCCTCCGCATCCAAGCACGGAGTGTAACCACTGGAATCTCGTACTTCTTCGCCGCGCTGGGCAGGTCGATGAGTCCGTCGGGCAGTTGGCCGGGTTCGTACATCACCTCGGCGTCTTCGTCGCACCGGACGTCGGGCGCCAGGGTAGTGCTGGCCAGCTCGGTTAGTGTGGTGATGCGTTCGGCAACCATCTCAACAATCTGCGCGCCGTCCGCTCCCTGGGCCAGGAGCCGGGCCACGACGCGGTTCAGTTCCTCAGCGGCAGGCGCGTTCTTACCCGATTCTAACATACCGTGTTGAACGCCCCGCTAGACGCGGCGCACCTGGCTTGTGGGATAATCGGGAGCATGAACCGGGCGAAGGGAGTGATATACCTGTGCGTGGCGGTGGCGCACGCGGTCTTCGGCGTGATGTTGCTCGCCGAAGATGGCCTGCGAAGCCCGGAGGTCGCGCCTTTGTTGATGTGGGTCGTGGTTGTCCTGCTGTTCCACATAGCGCTTCGCTATCTCATCGACGCGGTCCGGAGCGTTTCAGCGTCCGCCGAACATTTTGGCGCCCAACGCAACGAGGGCAGCAACCAAGGGCAACAGGAAGAACGCTGCGACCGCCAATAACCACTTGTCGGTGTCTCCCTCCAGGTCGCCGTAAATCACGATGGCGACCAGAATCGCCGACACGGCGGTGGCTCCTCCGACTGACAGTCCTGCGATCATGTTGCCCTCGGTGTTGCTCACTCCACTAGCGCGGCGCAGCGGGAGTTTGGGATAATCGGGAGCATGATTAGGAAAATCGCTGTTCTGTTTAACCATCTTTTCCCTGCGGCAGCCTTCGTCTGGCTGGGCGTGATCCTCATCTTTGACGAAGTGATGCGGAACGAGATGGGCTGGCTCACGGTCTTCCTGCTGTTCTACGTCGCGCTTCGCTCTTTCCTCGACGTCCGGAAGGAGCTGGCCTCAAGCCTGTTGCCCCGGCGCCGGTCACTCCGCGCCAATCCGACGAACCAGGTACCCGGTGACCAAGACCGTTGCAAAGATGACCAACGGATACGGCACTGGTTCGTTCGGCTGATAGGACGCGGCCGCAACCGCCACGGCGGCTAAGGTTGCGGACATTGCGACCAGCCATATAAACTGTGCCACGATTTCCTCCTGTGAGGGGGTGAAACATCGGCCGTTGGCGAGGTGGTTTCTCGCTGCGGCCATTTTTCATGTCGTTAACGCGTCGTCACTTGTTCTTGACCGCCTGGAACATCCTCACCAGCAGAGCCAGCGCGAAACCCATGCCCAAGACGTAGCCCGGAACTGGCGGGATTGCTGTTATCATGTCCATGATTGACTCCTTCTGCGGGAGGTCGATTTGGCCGTGTCGGTGCCCAATCCCCGATGCGGCCGTTCTTTTTTTATCGAAAACGGCACCGCTGGGAGCCGTTTGTCGTTGCCGGTTCCAATGGAGCGGAAGACGGGATTCGAACCCGCGACCTTCTCCTTGGCAAGGAGACGCTCTACCACTGAGCCACTTCCGCTCGTAACCACAAGCAGCGGTATCATTAGTCGAGCCGTTCGACAGCGTTGTTATTAAGGTCAGTATAACTTCAATCTTCAACTCTGTACAGTCGCCGCTGACTCGGTATTCAGCCTTCCGCGAACACAGCGTCAGCTTGTTCCAGGGCCTCCTCGACGTAGGGCCACCCGCGATACCATCCTGCCTGGGAGAAAACCTCGCAGATCTCTCTACGGGACATGCCTAGTTCCAGGGCATAGCCGATGTGCTCGCGCAGTTGCTTCATGTGGCCGCGGCACATCAGCGCCACCAGGATGCAGACGGTGCGCTCTTTGGGAGTCAGGTCGCCCCGCGCCCACACCTCGCCGAAGTTGTAGGCTTCCACCAGGGCGGCGGTTTCGGGAACCAGTTCGTGGGACAGGGTGTTTTCTAAATCGACGCCGGCCTGCTGGCCCCAATTGGCCCGGCGGATCTGACGCCCCCGTTCCAGCTTTTCTTCCACCGACGCCAGCCAATCGGCTTGCAGAGGCTCGCTGTCCTCGGCCTGCCACATGGGTTGCTCGTTGATGACGCGCTGGGCCTGGGCCAGGGAGGAAACGGTGGCGGGTATGCCCGCATAGAAGATCAGTTGCAGGAAGATTCCCTTGATTTTCTGCGGGGACATTCCCAGGGACAGGCCGACCCGGATCTGGTGCTGGAGTCCGAATTCCCAGCCGTTGCAGCATTGGGCGGCAATGGTGGCGATGCTGCGCAGGGTGACGTCCAGGCCCGGCACCTGCCAGACGCCGCCCCACATGACCTCTTCCTGTAGTTTCACGTAGTCCTTGCTGACGTCGGGCAGCGCGGCGGTGAGGCGACGCTGGGGCACGTATTGGTCGATGAATGCGTGCAGGTTGGCGGCTTTCCGAGCCAGGTCGGCGGCAGTGTCCATGTGAACTTCCCTCTTGGTTGTATTTTTAGGGTGTGGCCTGCGACTGAAGGTTGCTTACACTCTGCGGGCGTTGAAAACCTCCGCAGCCTGATCCAGAGCATCCTCTACGCACGGCCAGCCCCGGTACCAGCCGGCTTGGGCGAATACTTCGCAGATCTCCTTCTCGTCCAGTCCGGCGTCCAGCGCGTACCCAATGTGGCGCTTTAGCTGCTTCATGTGACCCCGGCACATCAACGCCGCCAGGATGCACACCATGCGTTCGCGCGCATCGAGGTCGGCGCGTCGCCACACTTCTCCGAAGAGATAGCCGTCCACCAATTCCGCCGATTCGGGAATGAACTGCCGCGCCAGGGAGTTTTCGATTTCGGCGTCGGCATGTTCGCCCCAATTCGCCACGCGGACCACCTTGCCCTGCGCCAACATCTCATCGATGGAGTCCAGCCATTCGGCGTCGATGGGCACGTCGGCCGATCTCCACTCCTCCCGCTCGTTGATAACCTCCTGGGCGATGCGGAGGCCAAAGACGGTGGCCGGCACGCCGGCGTAAAACATGAGCTGGATGAAGATCCCTTTGATCTGTTGCGGAGTGATGCCAACGGTGAGTCCGGTGCGGACCTGGTGTTCGACGCCGAAATCATAACCGTTGACGCACTGGGCGGTGATGGTGGCGAAGCTGCGGAGCTTGAGATCCAGACCTTCGACCAGCCAGACTCCGCCCCACATCAGTTCGTGCTGCACCCGCACGAAATCAGCCAGGACCGGCGTGGGTCTGGCGTAGGGCAGGTGCTGGTCGAAGAACTGGCGGAGCTTCGCCGATTTTTCCTGAAGTTCCTGTACCGTGGTCATGGCAATGATCTCCTGAAATGTCCGGGATCAAGCGTTGGCTTCCGCGAATACATCTCGGGCTTGTTCCAGTGCGTCCTTGACATGGGGCCAACCCCGGTACCAACCGGCCTGGGCGAACACCTCGCAGATCTCCCGTTGGTTGAACCCCATGTTCAGCGCGTACCGGATGTACTGCCGCAACTGCTTCCAGTGCCCGCGAGCCGTCAGCGCGGCGAGCACACACACCATTCGCTCTTTCGGCGACAGGTCATCCCGCGCCCACACCTCGCCGTAGTTGTACCCATCGACGATGTCGGAGGCCTCGGGCACCAGGCGCTGGGCCAGTGATTCCTCGACTTCCCGGTTGGCCTGCTCGCCCCAGAGTTGGCGGCGGACTTCGCTGCCCCGCTCCAGCTTGGCTTCCAGCGTGTCCAGCCAGTCCGCCTCCAGCGGGACATCCGCAGCCTTCCAGTCTGCGCGCTCGTTGATCACGGTCTGCGCCTGGAGTAATCCGTGGACCGTAGCCGGAATGCCGGCGTAGAACAGCAATTGGATGAATATGCCCTTGATCTGCTGGGGCGTCATGCCCATGGTGAGGCCAACCCGTATCTGATGCTGCAACCCGAAATCCCAGCCGTTGACGCACTGGGCTGAGATGGTGGCGAAACTGCGCAGCTTCAGGTCCAGCCCGGGCGCTTGCCAGATGCCGCCCCACATCAGGGGCGTCTGGATGCGAGCGTAGTCGGGGGATATGGAAGGAATGTCGCTGTTGACCGGCAGATACGCCTCAAGTTCGTGGGTTCTTCGGGACAACCCATCGGGCGTGGTCATGGGCAATACCTCCGGCAAGGCCGTGCGCTACTGCGGCATTCTAACCGACTCGGCGATTGAGCGAAACGACGGCCGGCGAAGTTTCTGACTGCCTCGTGCTCGACACCGGGTCGCCCCGCTGATGCGCACCCAGTTCGTAATTGCGAGGAGCGAAGCCCAGTTTGTCATTGCGAGGAGCGAAGCGACGTGGCAATCTCGTTGACGGAGAGACCTTCCTTCCGGCGACGAGATTGACACGCTTCGCTCGCAATGACACTTCCCCCTTGCCCTTACTCTCCATCCATCCGTACCATTTAACTATCCAATCGCCCAACCCCCGCTCATGGTGCGGAACGTCCGCCTCTGGCGGGTCGAACCACTATCCCGTCCAATGCCCACCCACGATTGCCACTCCCCCCAAAATCCGCCCACCAACCCGCCAAAACCACCATTATCACCCTCAAAACCGCCCAATCCGCCTTCATTACGCCCCCTTCACTCGCTCATAGCCCTACTCAAATGAACGTAAATGAGAGGAAATGAGCGGGATTTCGCCAAAACCGCCACCATCCCGCACCCCACCGTCATTCCCGCACCCTTACCGTCATTCCCGCGAAAGCGGGAATCCAGCTCTCAGAGGTAATCTAATGACCATCTCCCAAATCCGCCGCCGCATCGACGCCCTCAAGCGCAGGTTCGCCCCTGCACTCGCCATCATGAAACTCCGCCGCATCGCCGAAGCCATCGCCGACGAGTGGGACCCCTCGGAACCTCCCGAACCCGCCGACGTCATTGTGCGCATCGCCGATGCCGGCTTCCGGCTCAACACCTTCGCCAAACTCCGCCACTACCTCGATGGCGTCCGACGCCAGGAGGACGTACCCGAGCCTGAATCAATCGTCATCTACCTCCTGCCCTGGGCTTGTGAAGGCCGCTACCGGGAACTTCTCAACTGGGACCTGCCCGCCCCGGCGCGCTAGCCATGCCATCAAACCGCCTGAAACGGAATGCAACCATCTGGATAAGATCGCCGCGTCGCAGGGCCGCGATTGTGGTAGCATTCGCATAACACTACAACAGCGCAGGAGGTGCCATGGGTTCCATACGCTTGTACACCGGTGACGATGGCCATTCCCACATTGAACAGATCGATCCGCCCACCCATCCGGAGTGGAACCAGTTGCAAAACGCCAAGGGGATCATTTTCCGATCCTCGCCTCCGGGGTACTTCAGCGACTGGCACGTGGCGCCCCGGCGGCAGTACATCATTACGCTCGCCGGCGAAGCGGAAATCGGCCTCGCTGACGGCACCGTCCACCGCCTGGGTCCCGGCGATGTCAACCTCGCCGAGGATCTCACGGGACACGGCCACACGACCCGGGTGGTGGGGGACGTTCCCCGCGTAACGGCCACCATTCACCTGGACGACTAAGAGGTGCGTCATGCCTTTGCCGCCTAATCGCGTCGATTACAGCCCGATCATCGACCGCCCCACCATCAAGTGGCCTAACGATGCCAGGGTGGCGTTGTGGATTGCGCCCAACGTCGAGCATTACGAATACGAGCCGGAGTTTGACGGGAACCGGGACCCCTGGCCGCGCACTCCCTACCCTGACGTCCAAGGTTACGCCTACCGGGATTACGGCAACCGTGTGGGCTTCTGGCGCATGACCGACGTGCTGGACAAGCACAACATCCGGTGCTGCGTGTCGCTGAACATGGCGGTGCTGGAGCATTTCCCCGAGATCGGGGAGGCCATGGTGCAGCGCAACTATGACTTCATGAGCCACGGCATCTACAACACCCGCTACCTGAACAACTACACCGAAGAGCAGGAGCGCGAGTTTTACCGGGACACCATCGACACCCTGGAACGGCACACCGGCAAGCAGCTCAAGGGAATGCTGGGGCCGGCCATCTCCGGCACCGAGCGCACCCCGGACCTGATGGCCGAGGCCGGCCTCATCTATCACACCGACTGGATGCACGACGACCAGCCCGTGCCCATTCGGGTCAACAGCGGCAAGCTCGTCTCGGTTCCGTACTCCATCGAGCTCAACGACGCCCCGCTGTTCCGGCAGCACTACGAAGGCGACTACTTCGCCGAGATCTGCAAGGCCCAGTTCGACCAGCTATACGAGGAGGGCGCGGAGAGCGGCCGGGTAATGTGCATTGCGCTTCATCCCTACCTCATCGGCCAGCCCCACCGGGCCAGGTATCTGGACGATGTGCTGGGCTACATCATGTCCCACGATGGCGTCTGGCAGACCACCGCCGACGACATCGCCGAGTATTACATCGCCAACTACTACGACGAGGCGGTAGCCCACGCCGCCCGCCTGAACGGCTGATTCGGAGGAATACCATGCCCGCACAACGGCGCTTCGGGATGGATCACCCGCATTACGACTGGTCGCCCTTCAACAAGCGGGGCATCCTGCGCTGGCCCGACAACGCCCGCGTCGCCCTGTGCGTCATCATAGATCTGGACCACCCGGAATGGGACCCGCCGGCAGATAGCTTCACCACGCCTTTCGCGGGCGGCCTTAGCGCAAGGGGATTTCCCGACTATGCCAGGCTATCGCACCGGGAGTACGGGCACCGGGTCGGCATCTTTCGCGTACTGGACACCCTCCGCAAGCACGGCATCCCGGCCACCGTGGCCATGGACGCCATGACCGCCGAGAACTACCCCTACCTGGTGCGGCACTGCCTGGACGCCGGCGCCGAAATCATCGGCCACGGCGTCTCGCTGTCGCGCATGATTACCAGCAATATGTCCGAAGCCGAGGAGCGGGAGTACATCAGCGGGTCGGTGTCCGCCCTCACCCAAGCCACCGGCAGCGCCCCCGCCGGCTGGCTGGGGCCGGAATACGGCGAGTCGGCGCGCACGCCGCAACTGCTGTCTGAGGCCGGGGTGCGCTACGTCTGCGACTGGGTCAACGACGAGCAGCCCTACCCGCTGCACAGCCCCCACGGCGAGATGTTCACCCTCCCCGTCATGTGGGAACTGGACGATGTATCAGCCCTCTGGGACCGGAGGGTGGTGGTCAGTCGATATCAGCAACTATTGGAAGAGAGTTTTGAAACCCTGTATGAGGACGGGCAACAGAACGGGCGGCTGATGGCCCTCAACCTGCATCCCTGGCTCATCGGCCAGCCGTTCCGCATCGGCTACCTTGACCGGGCGCTGGGCCGCATGATGCGGCGCGGCGGCGTGTGGGCCGCCACCGGCTCGGAGATCATCGATTGGTTCCGGCGCAATCCTCCGACGGCATAGCCGTCGCCTGGACTTCATTACAGGACGATCTTAGTCAGCTTGGTCTGGCGCAGGCAGGTAAGAATGAGACTTGACGGCAAAGTGGCGATTGTAACGGGCGGTAGCCGAGGTATCGGGCGCGCTATCTGCCTGGGGCTGGGCGATGCCGGAGCGAGCGTGGTCGTAGCATCGCGCACCGATGAAGACAGGTCGGCCGGGACTCAATACGAGAAGTACGGGTCCGGAGACATACGGAATACGGCAGCGCAAATCACCGACCGGGGTGGTACGGCGATACCCGTCCGCTGCGACGTGGCACAGGTCAAGGACATTCAGGACTTAGTGACCGCCACACTGGACCAATTTGGCCGGATCGATATTCTGGTTTGCAATGCGGGGATGGACTGCGAGTCCCCGGTGGTGGACCTGGACGTTGACTTGTTGGACCAATGCCTGGCGGTCAACGTGCGCGGCCCGTTGCTCCTTTGCAAGTACGCGCTGCCATCCATGATCTCCCAGGGCGATGGCGGTTCAATTTACTGCGTTACGTCGGGCTCTGCCAGGAATTATCGTGAGGGCCGGGTGGGCTATTCGATGAGCAAAGCGGCGCTGGAGAGGATGTTTTTCAGCCTTGCTGAAGAGGTAAGACCGCACAACATCGCGGTGAACGTCCTGGAACCCGGCAGGGTTGACACGTGGATGAACCGGCGAGGGGACTGGCCGGGAACCAGCCACATACCAATGGTTCAGCCTGATGAACTGGCGCCGCCGGCGGTTTGGCTGGCGGGCCAGACTGCCGAAACGCTGACGGGCGAGTTGGTTTCGAGAGCAGAATTCGGAGTGATCTGGGGTCCTCGGCAAGACTAGGCCGTTTGACCGTTCCCCAAGCTGCCTAGTGCCCGGCTTTGATAAAAGCTGCGACCCGTTCCGCCACCATTATCACCGCTGGGTTGATCGGCGCGCGCACCAGGTTGGGCATGATCGACGCATCAACGATGCGCAGTCCTTTCAGGCCATGAACTTCCCCGTATTGATTGACCACGGCCAGATAGTCTTCGGACGGTCCCATTCTGCAAGTGCAGGAAATGTGGGAGTAGGTAGTCGCTTCGCGCAGCAGCCACCGGTCCAGCGCATCGTCGCTCGTCAGATCCCTGTCTTCCGGTTCAATGCGCTTTCCCAACAGGGGGACTAGTTCGGGTAGGCCGGCCAAATCCAAGGCCAGACGAACGCCCTCTCTCAGCCGCGCTCGGTCAAAGGGTTCAGCCAGGTAGTTATAGTGCATGGCCGGCTGCACACGGTAGTCCGATGAAGTTAGCATCAGCTCCCCGCGGCTTTCAGGCAGCAGCAGGGCGATCATCATTTCAATGTACCGTGTGGGGCTAGATTCCCCCTCAGGCCGTACTCTTTGGGCCTGGAGAACTGCATCTATGCCCTTGACTCGGGGCACGACCAGAGCAGAGAGGCTGATTGACAGATCGTTCCTCAGACGTGAACGGGGAGCGGTCAGCCGTAGCGCGGCACTTCCAGCCCCTCGATTGGAGAGTGCAACCAAGCCGTCTCCTACTTCCCAGGTAACGTACACCTTTGGGTAGTCTTTCAGGTTTTGTCCCACGCCGGGCGTATCCTGAACTACAGGAATGCCCACCCTCTCCAATTGCTCAGCCGGGCCTACGCCGGAGAGCAGCAGCAGGTGCGGCGAGCCGACGGCTCCGGCGCAGAGAATAATTTCCTTAGCTGCAACGGTGAAGGTTTCAACAGCACTATCCACTAGCAAGCCAACCGCGCGTTTGCCTTGAAAGACAACCCGACGCACCTGGCAATTGGATCGCACCGTCAGATTAAGCCTATGGCGAGCTGGCCCCAGGTATCCCAGGGCCGTGCTGAACCGGACCCCACTGTGGTTATTGGTGACGCTTGGGCCTACCCCGGTGGAGTCAGGATGGTTGTGGTCTTGGGTTTCGGGGAAGCCGGCGGCTCGGCAAGCGTTGAAGAAAGCTTTCTGGCCGGCGTCCCAAGCGTCCGGGTTGGCGTGGTGAACGAATATCGGCCCTTCGGTGCCATGGTAGTCGCCCTGCTGGTCAACATCCGTTTCCAATTTACGGAAGAAGGGGAGTACTTTTTCGTAACTCCACTCATCGTTGCCCATAGACTCCCAAGCGTCAAAATCTTCGGGAACGCCACGGTAAAAGGCTGATGAATTAATGGCGCTGGAGCCGCCGGTGACCTTGCCCCGAGGCACCAGCATCGAGGGCGCCTGGTCGGTAGCGGTTGCCGTGAATTGCCAGTTATGGCGACTGGTGGTCAGAGAGACCGGATGACCACCAGCAGTTCGAGTGGAGGGTGAGACCGGAGCAGCGGCGAATCCGTACTTCAACTCGTCGGGCAGCCGGTCAAAATCCGGGTAGTCTGGTCCGGCCTCCAGCAACAGCACCGAGCAGGCCGGATCCTCTGACAGGTGCGCTGCCAACACCGAACCGGCGGAACCAGCTCCTACAATTGCCACATCGTAATTCATCGAAAATTTGGTGCCGAGGGAGGGACTCGAACCCACACACCCCCAATGAGGTAGCGGATTTTAAGTCCGCCGCGTCTACCGTTTCGCCACCTCGGCACGGAGGTAAAAAATAATCGCGCCACCCGATCACTATGAAATCGGAGCGCGTTTACAAAACTGATCTTCAGAACCGACCGGCTATCATCGAATGAATTTGGAGGCGACGGGCGGATTCGAACCGCCGAATAGAGGTTTTGCAGACCTCCGCCTTAGTCCACTTGGCTACGTCGCCTGGTCAATAGGCATGTATCATCCCGGCTTCACACGCATTCGTGGCCTCACTCTCCCAGCCTATCTGGTGCCGAGGGCGGGACTTGAACCCACACGAGCGAAAGCCCACGGCCCCCTCAAGACCGCGTGTCTACCATTTCCACCACCTCGGCATGCTCATATTGCGATTATAGCATAAACGCATGGGCCGTCGTCAAAGCGTCGTGGAATTTCCTGATGACCGCGGCCCTTAAATAAACAAGACGGCGGGCGGATTCCAGCAGAGTCCGCCCGCCGTCGGTTTGCGGCGAAGCTTCAGTTGACCTGGTGTTCCCGGTGCAGCAGATCTTTGGCTACGCTTCCGATATTGGCTTCAATGCAATCTCGCAAGGCCGAATAGATCGAACGGTTGATGGATTCCATCATCCAAGTCTCGTATTCGGAACCAGACTGGTAGTCATTCTTGACCGCGATCAATTGTCGGAGCGATTCAAGATAGTGGGTCTGCAAGGGGGTCAAAGACTCGATATCCAAGTCCTCTACTTGAGGACCCGCTTGCTCATCCAGCCTGATTGGATTTGAATCGGCCATCGGGTTTTCGTTTTCCAATCCGCCGACTTCAACATCGTCTTTTTGTGATGCGTTCATTGCATTCCCCCAATTTCCGGCGTGGAGATACCACCGCGGCAGGTGGCTAACTCCAGACCATTATAGCACTTGCGGAATCGAGCGGCACTGTCGTCGCGGCAGTTTACGCGGGATTCGCAGTTTGGCAACCCCGAAGTAACGCCTACACTTCCCGGAACTCGCCTTCCACAGTGTCATCGCCGGGAGCGTCCGTTGACGGGCCGGCGCCGGGACCGTCTGCCCCCGGCTGGCTATATACAGCCTGCCCCACTCTTTGCAAGACCTCGTTCAGCTCGTTCATGGCCGTTTGCATCTGAGCGACGTTGTTCGCCGCGATCGCGGAGCGCAACGCCTCCAATTTGCCTTCCGCTTCCGATTTCAAATCGGCCGGCAAGATTTCTGCGTGTTCAGTGAGCAACCTCTCGGCAGAGTAAGCGAGGCTATCGGCCTGGTTGCGCGTTTCCACTTCCGCCCGCCGAGTTCGGTCAACTTCTTCATTTGCCTGGGCTTCCGACATCATTCGTTCAATGTCTTCCTGCGAAAGCCCACTGCTGGTCTGAATGACGATGCGCTGTTCTTTGCCGGTGCCTTTGTCCTGGGCCGACACGCTCAAGATGCCATTAGAGTCGATGTCGAAGGTGACGTCAATCTGAGGCACTCCGCGAGGAGCCGGCAGTATGCCGTCCAGCATGAATCGACCAATCGTCTTGTTGTCAGCCGACATGGGCCGTTCGCCTTGCAGGACATGGATATCTACGCTCGGCTGATTGTCGGCGGCCGTGGTAAAAGTCTCCGTTTTCTTGGTGGGGATAGTGGTGTTGCGTGGAATCAACGCGGTGGTGACGTTGCCCAAGGTTTCGATACCCAGAGTTAAAGGTGTTACGTCCAGCAGGACGATATCGCCCACTTCGCCGCCCAGCACACCGGCCTGGATGGCGGCGCCTAGGGCCACCGCTTCGTCGGGGTTGACGGAGCGCGACGGCTCCCTGCCGAAGATTTGCTGAACCTTTGCCTGCACGGAGGGCATCCGGGTCATCCCGCCCACCAGGATAACGTCGTTGATCCGGTCTGCGGAAACGCCGGCGTCCGCGATAGCCTGGCGGCAAGGCCCTTCCGTCCGGTCGATCAGATTACCTACCAGTTGTTCGAGGCGCGACCGACTCAAGGACTTCACCAGGTGTTGAGGGCCACTGGCGTCGGCGGTTATGAACGGAAGATTGATCTCGGTTTCCAATGTGCTGGAAAGCTCGATTTTTGCCCGCTCCGCTGCGTCGCGCAGGCGTTGCAACGCCATGCGGTCCTGTGCCAGATCGATGCCGGTTTCGGAGCGGAATTCAGTTACCAGCCAGCCGAGGATGGCCTCGTCAAAGTCGTCGCCACCCAAGTACGTGTCGCCGTTGGTGGACAAAACTTCAAACACCCCTTCGCCAAGCTCCAGGATGGTGATATCGAAAGTACCTCCGCCGAGGTCAAACACGGCCACGGTAGAATCCGTCTGCTGACGGTCAATGCCGTAGGCCAACGAAGACGCAGTAGGTTCGTTGATGATCCGCAGTACGTCCAAGCCCGCGATGGTTCCGGCGTCCTTGGTCGCCTGTCGCTGTGCGTCGTTAAAATAGGCAGGGACGGTGATGACCGCCTGGGTGATCCGTTCGCCCAACTTCGCTTCGGCATCCTGGCGGATTTTCTGCAAGACCATGCTGGAAATCTGGGGAGGCGCGTAAGGTTGTCCCGCCATTTCCACGTGAGCGTCTCCATTCTCGCCCGCTACAATCTTATAGGGCAGGCGCGTGGCCGCGTCCTGTACCTCGGGATCGGAATACCGACGACCCATCAGGCGCTTAACGGAAAAGATAGTGTTCTCCGGGTTGGTAACCGCTTGCCGCTTGGCAGTCTGCCCAACGTAGCGTTCACCGCTGCGAGTGTTAACCGCCACAACGGAAGGAGTGATGCGATTGCCCTCGGCGCTCTCCACCACGTCAGCTTCCCCGGCGTCAATCACCGCAGCCACCGAATTGGTGGTGCCGAGGTCGATGCCCAAGATTTTCGCCATTGCTGTACTCCTGAAATCTGGTTGTTCAACTGGGTTTGTTATAGACGGCGCTTTTGGTTTCCCTTACGGAGCGCCTGCATTACTGGTTCACTACCACCTGGGCTACCTGCACGACGCGATCATGCAGTCGGTATCCCTGGCGCAGGACTTCAACGATATGCCCCGACTCTGCGCTTTCGATTTGGGCCATTCCCACGGCTTCGTGCAACTCCGGGTTGAAAGGCTCGCCCAATGATTCTATTCTAGCTACGCCCTGCGCCTCCAGAAATCCGGCCAGCTTGCGCTGGATCAATCGAACTCCCTGCACCCAGGATTCTGATACTGGTTCTCCAGACTCTGCCGGGCCGCCGCTTTCCAGGTGATTCACGGCCAGGTCAAGCTCGTCAACAATGGGCAGGAGTTGTACCAACAGGCGGCTGTTGGCTTGTTGCTGGATGCTCAGACGTTCTTCGTCGTGTCGCCGGCGCGCGTTGGCCAGATCTGCTTTGCCGCGCTGGACTGCATCAATCTGGCGGTCTATTTCTTCCCTGGCTTCAGCCAGAGCGATGCGCAACATGCCGGCTTCCTGCTCAGGGGTGAAAGGGGCGTTAACCGCATCCGGCTCGGTACTGCTGGGGTTTACCTGATCGCACTCGCCCGGATTGGCAGGAGCGCTGTCTTCGGAACGGTTTTCGTCTGAGGGGTGGATTTGTTCGGCGGTCATCGGGTATTCCTGGTATGGTCGATAGTTGGTGGTTGGTCCGGCGTTGGCAGGCTAAGGCTGTCGCACAGCAGGGAAACTTCCTCACGGATGCGTTCCGCAGTTGCGGAATCCTCCACGGATTTTGAGAGCCGTCGGCTAAACACGTTCAGGTTGTTAACGAGTTTCAGAGCGAATTCCACGCCGGCCAGATTCAGCCCCAGATTGTCCATCAAGTGCCGGATGAGCATTACTTTGCGAAGGTCTTCCTGGGAGTAGAGGCGTAGCATACCCACCGTCCGCACGGGTTGTATGAGGCCCAATCTCTCATACTTGCGTAAGGTTTGAGGGTGCATCTCCAGCAGCCGCGCGGCGACGGAGATGATGTAAACACCCTCCAACTCGCTGGCCGGCGAGGGCATCTCGCGCGCTTCGTTACCTTCGCCAAGCGCCCCCGGAGTGGATGGCCAGGGAGCCGGAGCGTCGGCAACGGGAGCCGGGTAGGTCTCCGGCTGCCTACTCCCGACTCGGAGCTGTCTGGACCATCGTTGTTGCATCGTTGTACCTCACTTCCTTGCGCTCCGCCTGCGTGAATTATATCACATTGCTATGCTGAAATAATATCCCTTGACACGATACGTATCAAGTCATATAGTCGTTTTAACCAAACCGTGTCTGCTGTGGTGGTGAATCCGGAAGGCTAAAAACTTATCCGAAGGGCAATCCGATCCTACGATTCAAAACGTACAACCATAGGACGATAACAAGGGCCAACGCCAAATACGACCATGCCGCGCACATCGTACCGGCAAGGAGGTAATCATGACGCTCAAATTCGGTGCCTGTCCAAAATGCCAAGGGGACCTGCAGCTCAAGCGGGACGTCTACGGCATGTTCATCAACTGCCTCCAGTGTGGCTTGCAGAAGGATTTTGACGCTCCCAATGCGGCGATGGAGATCCCCAAGTCTGCGCAGGTCTTCGCCAAATCTCCGACGCAGGAAAAGTTGCTACGCGCGGCGTAACCATCCGGCGTGTTGGCAACGGATTGGGGCGGGTTTGAACCCGCCCCTACGTTTTTCAGGACGCTGTGGCCATGACCTCAGCGAGTCAACTCCGGCCAGAACCGCTCTTCCTGCCAAGGATCGGCGTTGTTGTTGTAACCGCGTTGTTCCCAGAACCCCGGCGCGTCCTGTGCCATCAGTTCTATGCTGTTCACCCACTTGGCGGACTTCCAACCGTAACGACTGGGTATGATCAAACGCAGCGGCCAGCCGTGGTCCTTGCCGATTTCCGCGCCGTTCTGCCGGTGGGCCAGGAGCCCTTCCGACAGCGCGAGGTCCAGAGGCAGGTTAGTGGTGTAGTCGCCGTAACAGTGGGCCATGACGTGCCGCGCTTCTGCCTTGACCCCGGCCTGTTCCAGCAGATCGGCTACCCAAACTCCTTCCCAGGTCTGATCAAGAGCCGACCACTGGGTTACGCAGTGGAAATCGGCGTTCACCTCCACCCACGGCAAGCGGCAAAACTGTGCCCAGTCCAACTCGATCTCCTTATCCACCAGGCCCCAAACGCGGATGCGCCACGCCGCCAGGTCAATATCGGGTGTATCGCCATAGGTGAGCACGGGGAACGTCTTGGCGACGAACTGCCCGGGCGGCACGCGCTCTCCAGCGGGCGGCGCGATCTTCACCTGTTCAGGACGCTTCAGACCGAACTCTGGTTGGATGCCCGTGGACTGCTGGCTTAGCTGGTTGGAAGTCGTCATATGGAAACTCCGAACACTCTGGTCATCGGCGGACGGGGTGAATATCTGTAGATCACGGGTTGGCTACGATTGTTCCAGCCGGGCCATCGGTGACCCTCCCCACGACTGCGGCGCAGGGCGCCCCCTCTTCAATGAGCGCGGCCACCAGCTCATCCACTTTTCCGGCCGGCACTGACATCAGTAGTCCACCGGAAGTTTGCGCGTCGCAGAACAGCATTTTGTCGTCGTCAGTCAGGTCGGGATGCCAGTTGACCACATCGTTAACGCTGCTGACGTTGCGGTGTGTGCCGCCCGGGGCAACGCCTCGCTCAAGAAGTTCTCGTGTACCCGGCAGCACAGGCACTGCTGACAAATTAACGTGGGCGGAAACCGCGCTGCCCCTGACCATGCTCTTCAGGTGCCCCAACAACCCGAATCCAGTGATGTCGGTGGCTGAGTTTACGCCTACCCGCTGCATCGCCTGGGATGCCGGTCGATTGAGAGCAGCCATGTTGTCCACCGCGCCGGCCAGCACGCACGGTTCTACAACTCCCTGCTTGCCGGCGGTAGTGATGATGCCGGTTCCAATGGGTTTGCTCAACACCAGTACGTCGCCAACCTGTGCGTTGGCGTTGCTCACCTGCCGTCCCGGCTCCACTACGCCGATGACAGAAAGGCCGTATTTGGGTTCCGGATCGTCCACGGTATGGCCGCCCACGATGAGGCACTCAGCCTCCTCGGCTTTGGCGTAGCCGCCCTGCAACGTTTTGCCCAATATCTCCTTGTCCAACGAGGCGGGAAATCCCACCACATTTAGCGCGATAAGAGGCTTACCGCCCATAGCGTACACGTCGGACAGCGAGTTGGCGGCAGCGATGGCGCCGAACTCGTAGGGGTCATCCGTGATGGGCGGGAAAAAGTCCACCGTTACGATGAGCGCAGTTTCGTCGTTGAGGCGATACACTGCAGCGTCGTCGCCGGTCTCCGCGCCCACCAGCAGATCAGGGTGCCGTAGCAGCGGCACGTAGCTCAGGACCTGTCCCAGGTCCTCAAGACTCAGCTTCGCTGCTCAACCCGCGCAGTGGGAAAGCTCGGTCAGGCGGACGGGTAGTTCGGTTTGGGTCATTTAGTATCCTCTTCTTTTCTGGAGAATCCGGGCTACGCTCTCAAATCGGAGCTTCAGCCGGTCGAATTTTCGGTCGTGCTGGCCGTGGGGATAGTCTTGCGGATTCTGATCTGCCCAGGCGATGGTCAAATCACGGATCAGCGCATTTCCGATGGGTTGATCACCAATTTGTCCGAGAATGAACGCGCGTATTCGCCGACGCTCTCTCATTCCCGAGGCTATGAAGAACGGCGCCCAGAAGGGCACGGTGATGAGCTTGAACAGCAGCCGGGCGATGGCGGCGTAGTGCCGCATAGTTTCGCCGGCAGCCTGCCCCATGGCCCTGCCGCCGGTGCGGTGAGGATCTGGGGGCAAATGATGAGGCATCATCGATCCTTAGAGTTGGTACTCCGGTCGGCGGAGTAGTTGCCGCGCAATGACCAGGCGCATGATCTCATTGGTGCCTTCACCGATTATCATAAGCGGGGCATCGCGGTAGTAGCGCTCTACCGGGAAGTCCTTGGTGTAGCCATAGCCGCCGTGGATGCGCATGGCTTCCATGGATACCTCTCCGCAAACCTCGCTGGCGAAAAGCTTGGCCATACCGGATTCCAGGTCGATGCGCTCGCCGCTGTCTTTCTTGGTTGCCGCGTCGTACACCAGCAGCCGGGCCGCCTGTATCTTGGTGGCCATGTCCGCGATTTTCAACTGGATGGCCTGGTGCTGGCTGATGGGTTGTCCAAAGGTTTCTCGCTGTTGGACATAACGCATGGAGGCGTCCAAGGCAGCCTGGGCTACGCCGACGGCGCGCGCTGCCACGTTTATTCGTCCGGTTTCAAGGCCGCTCATCACATGCCCAAAGCCGGCGTTTTCGACGCCGCCAATCAAATTCTCGGCGGGGATGCGGAAATCCTCGAAGAAGAGTTCACAGGTGTCGAGTCCGCGGTACCCCAATTTGTCTAAATGCCGGCCCACCTTGAAGCCGGGGCTGCCATCCTTCTCGATGACGAAGGCGGACAGGCCGCGGTGCTTGATGGACGAGTCGGGGTCGGTGCGGGCCAGCAGACAAAATGCGTCGCCTGACTCCGCATTGGTAATGAACATCTTGGAGCCGTTGACGACGTATTCTTCGCCGTCCTTGACGGCCCGGGTTTGCAAGGCACCCACGTCGCTGCCGCCGCCCGGTTCGGTCAGCGCCAGACCGCCGCGAATCTCTCCGCTGGCCAGCCTGGGCAGAAATCGCTCCTGCTGCTCGGCAGTACCGTAGTTGGCGAGTACGTAGGTGAGGATGTGGTGGGTGCCCAGGGCGCCAGTGAGCGCCATGTAGCCCTTGCTGATCTCCTCAAAGATCATGGCAAAGGTCGTATAGTCGAGGCCCATCCCACCAAATTCTTCCGGCACGTTGATGCCAAACAAGCCGAGTTCCTTCATCTGATCGATGAGGTCGTAAGGTACGGTATCGTTGGCGTCGTGTTCGGCGGCTACCGGCTCCACCTCTTGGCGCACGAAATCGCGCACCATGCTGACGATCTGGGAACGGGCTTCGATTGGAGTTTGGGTAATGGTGGGTGTATTGCCGGTGGTGGTCACGGCGGTGGCTCCTAGTATCTCGCCTGCTGCGATGAATAGCAATCAGTCTATCCCAGCCCAACGGGCGGCGCAACAGAGCGAGTTGGCAGCGAGCATGGGATAGGCGCCAGATTGACGCTGCAAGCCGGGCCGGGTATCGTTGGCGGCAGTTGAACGCCCATGACTGATCTGCCGGAGGCTCCCATGACTGCCCAGCGACGCCAGTACCAGGTTATCCGCGAACCCGACGTGATGGTGCCGATGCGGGACGGTACGCGGTTGGCCACCGACGTGGTTCGGCCCGACGCCCCCGGCCGGTTCCCGGTGTTAATCAACCGGGGGCCGTACAGCAAGGACAGCTACCTGGACAACCCCGATCATTCCATCTGGTTTTTCCCGCGCAACGGGTATGTCCTGTTGAGTCAGGACGTGCGCGGGCGGTTCAATTCCGAAGGGGATTACAACCCGTTATTTCAAGAGGCCCTGGACGGCTACGACACCGTGGAATGGGCAGCCCGACAGCCCTGGTCCACCGGGCAGGTGGCGACTACCGGACAAAGTTATCTAGGGGCGACTCAGTACACCCTAGCGGGCAAGCGGCCTCTGCCACCGCATCTGCGGACCATGGCGACGGTGTCCGCTTCCTCCGACTTTCACCAATCGTGGGTCTATCACACTGGCGGCGCGATGGAGTGGGGATGGACAGTGCCTTACGCCATCCTGAAGGGTCGGAACACGTTGGCCCGTGGCGGACATGATGCACTGCTTGCCAAGATGGAGGACTATGTAATCGAGCCGGGCAACTTTGGACAGCCATTATCGGATGAGTGGTACCAACACCTGCCGCTGCGGGACTGGATTGACCGTCTGAAGGAGGCCGCGCCCTACTTCCACGAATACTTTGACCAAGAGCTGGAGGGGCCGTATTGGTGGGACATCAACTTGATGCGTCATGCGAGCAACGTGACCATTCCCATGTTCCACGTGAGTTCGTGGTACGACATCTTTCTGGAAGGAGCCTTGAACGCTTTTCAGAGTATCCGGAAGCACGGAGGGTCTGAACTGGCCCGGCGCAACCAGAAGCTGCTGATCGGCCCGTGGGCGCACCTGCGCCCGTTCACCGAGCCTACCACGGGAGGCGCCGGCAACATCGATTTCGGATCCGAGGCGGCTATCGAACTGCACGATTTCCTGCTGCGCTGGTACGATTACTGGCTCAAGGGTGAAGAAACGGGCATCATGGACGACCCTCCGGTCCGCCTTTTCGTGATGGGAGAGAACCGTTGGCGCGATGAGCAGGAATGGCCGTTGGCCCGCACCCAATACACCCGTTGGTACTTCCACTCCGATGGCAGCGCCAACACTCGGAACGGCAACGGCGCTTTGTCCACCATACCGCCGGACTCCGGCGAACCCGCAGACCAGTACACCTACGATCCCTCTGACCCAGTTCCGACCTTGGGTGGCAACACCCTCATCATCGAATACGGTGTCTTCGACCAGGGGCCGGCCGAAGACCGACCCGACGTCTTGGCCTTCACGTCCGAACCCCTGGATTCCGACCTGGAAATCACCGGCAACATATCGGTGACCTTGTACGCTGCAACCACCGCTGCGGATACCGATTTCACCGCCAAGTTGGTGGATGTGCGGCCCGACGGCTTTGCCCACAACTTGCAGGATGGCATCGTCCGCGCCCGTTACCGCACGTCGGCTCGCCAGCCGTCTTTCGTTCGGCCCGGCGAGGTTCACTGCTACACTATCGACTTGTGGGCCACCAGCCATGTGATCAAAGCCGGCCACCGGATTCGCGTTGACATTTCCAGCAGCAACTTCCCGCGCTTCGACCGCAACCCCAACACGGGCGCTGAGCTGGGCGTGGACGCCCGATTGGAGACCGCCCGGCAGACGGTACATCATTCGGCCCAGTACCCATCGCACATTACTTTGCCGGTGATCCCACGGTAGCCGTCTGCCTAAAGTGGAGGCCATACCATGACCACTCAAACCGCTAAACCGCCCCGCCAGAGTGTCGGTGAGGCTGTCTATTGGCTGGACGCTGATAGCCCCGGCTTGCCGATAACGTTAGATTTGCGCCCATTGCTCGGCGGTAAGACGCTGGAAGAGATAGATTTTGAATTGCTGTGGGCGTTTTTGGAAGCCAACGAACTGTACGCCATTGAGTACAACGAAACAGGCGAACTGATTATAATGCCGCCGATGTACATGCCGGGCGGAAACGAAGAAACGGAATTACTCGCCGACGTGAAAATCTGGCAGCGTTCGCGCGGCGGGATAACACCGTCCTCCACCACAATTTTCCGCATTCCCGGCTTGGGGGGGCGCGGGCCGGATGCGTCTTGGATTTCACCGGAACGACTGGCGGGACTGGACACGGAACAGCATCGCACCGGACAGGTTTGCCCGGACTTCGTTGCCGAGATTCGCTCCCCGTCTAACTCGTTGGCCTACTTGCAACGCAAAATGGAAGAGTACATTGCCGCCGGCGCTCGGCTGGGCTGGCTCATTGACCCCCTCAACCGCCGCGTGACCATCTACCGCCCAGGACAAGACCCCGAAACGTTGGAAGACCCTGAGATACTGTCCGGCGAGGATGTAATGACCGGCTTTGAGTTCCGTGTCCGCGAGTTGATTTTTGACGCGGCGCAGTGACTTCATCTGCTTGATTAGTAAAGAGAGAGCTCATCATGGAAATCAGCGAACTGGTTTATGATCGCCCCGACCTGGGTAAATTCCGCGTGCATCGTTCCAGCATGATGTCGCCGGAGATCTACGAACTGGAAAAGCGGCGAATATTCGACAAGTGCTGGCTCTACCTGGGCCATGAATCGGAAGTTCCGAATCCAGGCGACTACGTGCGCAGGGTGGTAGCGGAACGTGCTCTGTTCTTCGCCCGGAATCGGGATGGTGAGTTGGTGGTGTTCCATAACACCTGTCCGCACCGGGGCGCGCTGATATGCCGTACGGATCAGGGTAACGCCCAAGTATTCCAGTGCTTCTACCATGCCTGGAGTTTCGATACATCCGGCGCGCTGATCGGTATGCCCGACATTGAAGGATACGGCCCTGACTTTGACCGGGCGGAGATGAGCCTGCGCTCGCCGCGCTATGACAGTTACAAGGGGTTTATCTTCGTCTGCTTTGACCGGAACGCGGAGTCATTGGTAGAGTACCTCGCCGGCGCGGCGGAGTACCTCGATCTCGTGGCAGATCAGTCCCCGGCGGGAATGCAGGTGATCCCAGGCTCCAACCGCTATACCATTAAGGCCAATTGGAAGCTGCTGGCCGAGAACAGCATCGACGGCTATCACGCATTGCCCACCCATCAAACCTACTTCGATTACATGGCGAACGAGGCTGGCGGCAACATTCCTTCCATCAGCAACCGCCAGGGGTTTGGGCGCGCGCTCGGCAACGGGCACGGCGTCACGGAAAACGACGCCATCTATGGACGTCCCATCGCGATGTGGCATCCGTATTTCGGTGAGGAAGCCCGACCGGAAATCCAGCGCGTCAAAGATGAACTTATCGCCCGGTATGGTCAGGACAAGGCGCTGCGGATGTGCGAGAAGAGCCGTAACATGGTGATTTTCCCCAACCTCGTGATCAACGACATCATGGCCGTGACCATCAGGGTGTTCCAGCCCACGGGTCCTGACAGCATGGACGTAACGGCCTGGGAAATGGCACCGGCCGATGAGGCCGGCAGCATGCTGCGCCGGCGCCTGGACTCGTTCCTGACTTTCCTGGGGCCGGGCGGTTTCGCCACTCCGGATGACACGGAGGCCCTGGAGTCCTGCCAGCATGGGTTCCGTTCCGGAGGCGTGGAATGGTCGGATCTTTCCCGTGGATTCCACCGCGACCCCAGGGGCAACGACGAGTTGCAGATGCGTTCCTTCTGGCGACGTTGGCAGTCGTTGGTCGCAGATCTACCCCACGTCGAAGAGTTTGAGCGAGGCTTGGCCCGGGGCGAGATGCCCGATGTGTTCCCGTCGCCCGACCTTTCAGTGGCGGCCGACAATTAGCTCAGGAGCTCCACCGATATGGCTACACAAACCGCCCCGGTACCGTCATCCGTTATCGGATTGCCCGCAACTGCCGAATCGTTGCTGCTCCAGCACGAAGTGGAGCAACTGCTGTACCTGGAAGCCCGGTTGCTGGACGACTGGAATCTCGATGAGTGGCTCACCCTTTATACCGACGACGCCCGCTACGTCGTGCCTACCACCGATCTGCCCGAGGGCAACCCGGAATCCGACTTGGTATTCATCGACGACGATTACAATCGGATGGCGGCCCGTGTGGTGCGGCTGAAAAGCCGGCACGCCCACCGAGAATACCCTTGGTCACGGACGCGCCGGTTTATCGGCAATGTCATGGTGACGGCAACGAGTGACGAGGAGATAGAAGCGACGGCGTCGGTTGCGGTGTGGCGTTTCCGCGCCGGCGAGTCTTCTCCATACGTCGGCCGCTATGATGTTCGCCTGCGCCGGGTAGATGGATGCCTGCGGTTGTGCTACAAGCGGGCGATCCTGGACCTGGAGGAACTGTCCGACCATGGCGCGTTGAGCATCATATTTTGATGTTGCTAGCGGCATACGAGAGATTGCGAAGACCGGGCCGCGTGCTATCATCTGTACCCAGATTGCCTTGATGGACGTTTTGACTATGACGACTACAAACGAAATTTTGAGCGCTGACCAGCGAGTTCTCTTGGCCGCGGCGCTGAACTGCATCGTACCGGCGCAGGACGAGATGCCAGCTGCCGGGGACTTGGGAATTGGAGAGTTCGTTGAATCGGTAGCTGCCGGGAGCGCTGAGAGCCGCCGCCGTCTGCTGGACGGTTTGGTGCAGATCCAGTTGGCTGCGGCTGAGCGAGGTGGCGATTTCCCAGCGTTGTTGGCCGACGCGCAGACGGATGCGCTCCGGGCGGTGGAGTCGTCGGCGCCTGAGTTCTTCCAATACCTGGTTACGCAAACGTATCGCGGTTACTACACGAACGAAACCGTTACCAGCCTGCTCAGCTACCGCGCGCCCAGCCGGCAGGACTATGACCCACTGCCGTTCGACGATTCGCTCCTTGAGCCCGTACGCCAACGGGGCCAGATCTGGGTACCCACGAATGGTTAGGCGCGGCGATATCATTGCCACACACGATGCAAGGGCGGGCCTCAATCCCGCCCTTACGGATTGAGGCCCTTACGCCGCTATCGGCATCTCCAACTGCATTGGGGTTTCCGCGTCAAGTTCAGTCAAGGGTGAGTGATCGCCTACTTCGGTAAAACCTGGCAGAGTAGCCGGTCGCAAGCTGTTGACCGAAGGCATCCTGGGCAGTTCCCAACGCAGCCGCGCGTCTTCCACCAGGCCCACCACAGCGTTGGTGTAGTCGCGCGGAGCGTGTTCGCTGCGATAGAGGCGCGCGTAGCCCGGGGCGAGGTGCGGGTAGGATTCCCGGATGAAGGGCATGAACCACTCTCGGCTGCCGGGTCGCAGGAATAAGAGGTTGCCCGACAGGAACTGCGCGCGATGTTGCGCAGCCGCCTCAACCAAAGCGCCAATGCTGGCCGCGCTATCAGACAACCCGGGCAGTAGCGGAGCGGCTAGAACGCCGGCCGGTATTCCGTGTTCCACAAGGTACTGCATGGCTTCCAATCGGGCCATAGGGTTTGGAGCTCCGGGTTCGGTTTGGCGCCAAACCGTTTCGTCCATGGTGCCTACGCTGAATACGACCTGTACGCCGGCCACCTCGTTCAAGTGTCGCAGTACGTCGATATCGCGGCGAACCAGGGTTCCTTTGGTGGTGATGGACACCGGGTTGCGAAACTCGGCCATAACCTCCAGAACCTGCCGGGTGAGGCGGTACTGGGCTTCGGCCGGCTCGTAAGGGTCTGATGCAGTGCCGATGACAATGGGATCTCCCTGCCACTTCGGACGGGACAATTCCTGGCGCAGCACGCTGGGAGCATTGACCTTGGCGAAGATCTGGCTTTCAAAGTCCTGGCCGGCATCCATCCCCCAATACTGGTGCGTTGACCGTGCGTAGCAATACCGGCAAGCATGACGGCAGCCCCGGTAGGGATTGATCGTCCAGCGGAAGTGGAAATCTGGAGCGTTGACGCGGTTTATCAGCGTTTTGCAATGAATTTCCGTAACCTGCGCTGCTGCCATGGTTTATTCCTCCCGCTACTAATGTTCTGTAGATGCGTGCTAGTATAGTGCGAATGTTCTTTTACGTCAATATATTCGGCTGATTTGTTCGTCTTGCTAGCGTAGTGGAATAACCGCGCCGTGCCGAGAGGCTATAATCTACGGAATCAACCAACCAGGAGGACTCTTTTGATTCGCAGCATCGATGGCAAGACTCCACAGATCCACCCAACCGCTTTCATCAGCGAGGCGGCCTACATCGTCGGCGACGTGATCATCGGAGAAGGGACCAACGTGTGGCCCGGAGCGATTATCCGAGGCGATTATGGCCGTATCATCATCGGCAAGCACTGTTCCATACAGGACAACTGCGTCATCCACACTGACGATTATCTGGAGTTTGGAGACAACGTGCTGATGACCCACGGCGCGGTAGTCCACGGCGGAAAGATAGGCAGCAACGTTATGATCGGCGTCAACGCCGTGTGCCTGGAGGATTGCGATGTAGGCAACTACGTGCTCATAGGCGCCGGCGCCATTGTTACAGGAACACCGATTCCGGATGAATCGCTGGTTATCGGAGTGCCGGGACGGATCCGGGAACTGCCTGCGGTGCATCGCAAGCGTTTGGAGGATCCCACGGCGCGCTATAAAGAGAACGCCAAGAGATTTATCGCCGCCGGGTTGGGCTTGCAAATCCCCACGGCATAGGGCCGGAGACGACCGGACGGATGTGGTTGCGGCTTTATGCGATGCTGGCCCGGTACTCCGCGCAATCCTCGCCCAGGAGGTCGCGGAGCCGCTTTTGCAATTCATCGCATGACCCGGTGGACACCGTAGGTATCTCCATCAGGACGCGCCTTCCTTCCTTGAGGAAAAGCTCCAGGTAAACCCTGTCGTCCCCGGTGTATTCCAACATCACGCGAATGGCCTGTCTCAACCGGTAACGGTCTTCTTCGGTATCGTCGGTCTCGGCCATTTTGATCAGCACGCCGGCTTCCTTGCCGGTATGCCCATTTCCGTTCACGGAAGCGGTGACGGGGGCCGACGAAGGTTTCCTGCCGTTTCCGTTGACTGAGTTGGCGCGTTCGTGGTGACCGTTGGCGTTTCCGCCTACGGGTACAGTGTGAGGACTTTCCGCAGGTAGGTCGGGCGCCTGTTGATCCGGCAGTTGGTATTCCTGGGCCTCGTAGCAAGCGATTGAAAAATCGTCGCCGCGGATCTGCAGCCGGCCCGTAGCCCGGGCGATGCTGCCGGCCTGCCAGACCTGCTCCGTTTTTTCCAATACGTCCGGCCACACCATGGTCTCCACCTGCCCCCCCACCATTGACAGATCGACGCGCAGGAATTTGCGGTTGTCGCGAGTATAACGCTCCGACACGGCCGAAATGTGTCCCAGCAAGGTAACCGCGCTGCCCAGCATATCCTCGCTCAGCTGATCCACGGAAACGTAAGCGTCGCCGGGGTTGAGCGCAGCGAGGGCGAGCAAGGGGTTGTAGGAGAGGGCGACGCCCAAATACTCTTTTTCAAGGGCCGCCTTTTCCTGTGGAGTATATTCGGGCTGTGAGGTGTCAAGCTCCAGAAGCGTGCCGCCGGAGCCGCTGTCCAGTTCTTCGCCGAACATGCCAAACTGACCGGAGCTGCGGTTGCGGGTTTCCTGCTGGGCAATCGCCCAAATCCGGTCGAGGCTGCTGATGACCGCGGCCCGCGGTGCCAATGAGTCGAATGCCCCGGCTTTGGCGAGGCCCTCCAGGGTGCGGCGGTTCAGACCGGATACGTCAACCCGACGGCAGAAATCACTGATCGATGAGAACGGGCCTTTGGCGGTTCGTTCACTTACGATAGGTGAGACCGCGGCCTCTCCCACGGTCTTGGTGGCCGCCAGGCCGATGCGCAACGCATTGTCCATCTTGCCGCCGGGCTTGTCCAGAGTGTAGAGCACGTCGGAATTATTGACGTCGGGCAGGCGGATTTCGATACCCATCCGAGTGCATTCGTTAATTGAAGCGACGTATCGATCGCCGTGGTCCAGTCGGCAGTTGAGCACAGAGGCCATATACTCGAGCGGGTAATGGGTTTTGAAGTATGCGGTCCAGTATGAGATCAGGCCGTAGCTGACGCTATGGGCCTTGTTGAAAGCGTACCCGGCGAAAGGTTCGATGAGATTGAATATCTCAACTCCCATGTCCTGCGTATATCCCTGCTGCATCGCGCCGGACACGAACCGGTCGCGTTCCTCGGCCATAAGCTCAGGTATTTTCTTGCCCATGGCCTTGCGAACAGTGTCGGCTTCGCCCAGGCTGTAGCCGGCGAAATTCTGGAGCACGTGCAGGACCTGGTCTTGGTACACGATCACGCCGTAGGTTTCATCAAGCAATTCTTTCAGGCTGGGATGCGGGTATGTAACTGTTTCTTGGCCATGCTTGGAGCGGATGAAACGGTCGATGTGTTCCATTGGGCCCGGTCGATAGAGGGCGATCATCGCGGCGATGTCGCCCAAATCGGACGGTTTCAGCTCCTTGATGTAGCGTTGCATCCCCGCGCTTTCCAACTGGAACAGGTCGGAAGTGTTGCCAGTGCCCAAGAGGTCGTAAGTTTCCAGGTCATCAAGGGATAATCGAGTCAGGTCAATGCGGATGCCCCGTTCCTGGTCGATCAGCTTGATGGTGCGGTCCAAGATCGTGAGGTTGGTCAATCCCAGGAAGTCCATTTTGAGCAGGCCCAGCTTGGCCACCGGATCCATGGAATACTGGGTCATCATCACCGGGCTGTTCTCGTCGCCCCGGGCCGGACGCTGCAACGGTACGGTTTCAGTCAACGGCTCATCGGCGATGAGCACGCCAGCAGCATGGGTGCTCACGTGATGGACGATGCCTTCCAATGCCTGGGCGTTGTCAACGAGGTTCTGGATGGCCGCGTCGCCCTGGTAGTTTTCCATCAACTCAGGGTTGGCCGTCATGGCGTCGGTCAGGGTGCGGGATTTGAACGGAACCATGCGGGCGATACGGTCAACGTCGCCATAGCTCATGCCAAGGCCCCGGCCCACGTCCCGCAGGGCCGCCTTCGGCCCCATGGTCCCAAAGGTAATGATCTGGGCCACCCGGTCGCTGCCGTAGCGGTCGATGACGTAGCGCAGGACTTCATCCCGCCGGTCGTCCTGGAAGTCCATATCAATGTCGGGCATTTCCTTGCGTTCGAAATTCAGGAAACGCTCGAACACGAGGTTGTAGGCCATCGGGTCGATGTCGGTGATGCCAAGACAGTACAGCACGACGCTGGCGGCGGCGCTGCCCCGGACTCCGAAGAGGATTTCCTGCCGGCGCACGAAGGATATGATGTCCCAGACCACAAGGAAGTAGTTGGCGAAACTAGTTTGGCGCACCACCTCCAGCTCGTATTCCATGCGCGTCCGGGCTGCGTCGCTGTTATGGCCATAGCGTCTGTTGAATCCCTCCCAACACAGCCTTTCGAGGTAGGTATCCGCGTCCTCGTTGTTGGGCGTTGGGTAACGCGGGAGGTGCATCTGACCGAAGCCCAACGAAACGTCGCATTGCTGAGCTATTTCACCCGTGATGTCCAACGCTTGGGGAAATTCCGGGAAAAGGGCCGCCATTTCCGCCGGCGACTTGATGTAGTATGACGAGTCTTCCATCCGCAGGCGATTGTTATCCTGCAAGTTGGTTCCGGTCTGGATGCAGATATAGACGTCCTGATACTGGTAGTCCGATTGGCGGACGTAGTGGGCGTCGTTGGTGATCAACAGGGGGATTCCTGTCTCCTTGTTGAGACGAATCAATCCCTCGTTGATTCGGGGTAGCTGTTCGATGTGCTCGTGCTGTTGCAATTCTAGGAAATAATTTTCGCCGAACAGTTCCCGATACCATCCCACCTGCTGCTTGGCCGCATCGTAGTTGCCGTCGGCCAGCAGCGTGGGGACTTCCGCGGACGGGCAGCCCGAAAGGCAGATCAGCCCTTGCCGGTGCTCGTGCAGAAGTTCCTTGTCGATGCGCGGACGGTAGTGAAATCCCTCCAGGTGCGACCGGGTAACGAGCTGCAACAGGTTGCGGTAGCCGGTGTTGTCCTTAGCAATAACCACCAAGTGATTGGCGGTGCGTTCGTTTGGAGTGCGGTCGCGCCGGCTACCGTGAGCGACGTACAGTTCGCATCCGATGATGGGTTTGATGCCGGCATCTTTGCATTCCGAGTAGAAATCGACCACGCCATAGAGGGATCCATGGTCGGTGATGCTCATGGCATCCATGCCCAATTCAGCGGTGCGACGAACCAGATCGGGAATGCGGCTGATGCCGTCGAGCATACTGTATTCGGTATGGGTATGGAGATGGGTGAACACGTTGCAGTAACCTGATTATCGGGTGGGGATCCCAAGTATTCTGGGGACTAAATAATAGCAGTCGGCATTACCCTCTGCCAGCGAGAACCGCCCGTAACGCAACCGTAGGGAAGTGAAAATGTGGCCTTAAATCAGTAGGCCCGCCGGCGTTTTGGTCCGGCGGGCCGCTGATTTTTACCGACTCTAAGGGGTTACCCCGGAACCTCTATCTTCTCCGTTACCACCCGGGTTACGCCCCAACCGGCCAGCCAACACGAATGGCGTCCGTCGCCGCCGGCCACCACGATCACAATGTCGTCGGCCTGGGGCGCGATGGGTACCATGGTATCGGGTTTGGTATCGTCGATCCACGCCGGGTAGTTGCGGTTACCCCAGTGTCCAAGCCCGGATAGTTCGTCTATGGACATGCGGGCGTTGGCGTAGATGTACTCGCGGACATCCTTCTTGCTGAGACCATCGGCGGCGATTTCGGCAGCGTGCTCCGGGCTGATCACCAGAGTCACCTGGGCGCCGGTGCCAATCTGGTAGTAGTTGGAGAACCCGGTGGCGCGGGTCGCCTGCACCAGCGTGTTCAGCACCTCGATGCCCCGGGAGACGGTGGTTTCCATAATGGGATAGAAGGCGCGGATGGCATGAAGGGTGATCATGCTGTCTTCAGGGTCGTAGCCTAACTCCACGTGGCGCGGTTCCCAGGGGCTGCGGGACTCGTTCTCGGCAAAGCAGAATGAATAGCGTCCGGGCATGGCCAGGGTTGCCTTGTCCATGTCGCCAATAATCAGCCCGGCGACGTTACGCACGAACAGACGCAGCGCCCGGCCGATGGTGGCGTTAGCCCGGTAGCCGGGGCCGAATGCCCCGGAATCGCCATTGATGCCCAGCCGTTCGGCGATGGGGCCGTTGACGATGACCACCGGGGCTGCTCCTCCCGTCGTAGCCTGGCAACCGGCCAGGTTGAAGGGTTGCTGCAAGGCGGCTTTGACGCAGGCGACCACCACGGGGAAGTATTCCGGCCGGCATCCGGCCATCACAGCGTTCACGGCGACTTTTTCGATGGTCACCTCGGCGTTGGACGGCTGCGCCACGCCGAGGGACAACGACGGGTCTTCACCCCACGGGCCTAGCATACGGCGCACGGCGTCCTCGGTTGCCGGCACGACGGGCATACCGTCGGTCCAGCCCTGTTCCTCGTAGTAATCCTGGATGGCGTCGTAAGTGTCGGTTACGTCAATGCGACGCGAACTGAGGGCGGGGGTGTTGGTGGACATAAGCGTTACTCTACTTGTGGAGGGATAGCGCGGCTACAACGCCGAAGTGGTCGGACAACGGTTTGGCGTCCTGACGCAAGTGGCTGATCGTGGCAGTAGATTCGACGGCCAGGTTGTCGCAGATTGCGATGTGGTCTATTGCCGATTTGCCGTTGCAGCTTAGCTGCGCGGTGGTGATGGTCATATCAGGCGGCAGGGTGCAGCGAAACTTCTCACGCAGATGCTGTGGCACACTACTGCGGCCGATGAGAGACTGGTTAAAGTCCCCCATGACGATAGCCGGGATAGGCGATGCCACAGTCAGTAATTCGCTGAGGCCGTCTAAGTATTGCTCATGATCTTGCCAGGGCCGGCTTGCCTTAGTGCCAAATTGTACGTTTGCCATCCCGTAAGGAATGCAGACGCCGATAACCTTGACCCGACCCGCTGAGGTTTCGGTTGCTCCGGCAATGAATCGGCCTAGCGGCAAAGCGTCGTTGCCCAAATCATCGACATCGGCCCATGGTTGCCGCGACCAGAGTAAAACCTTGCGCCGGTTGTTCACTACTGATTGACCCCAATAGGGTCGAGCAGAGATTACATAGCCGCCACGGCCACATAACATCCGGCAGTCCGTCTCAGTGAGACAGACGATTTCGGGCCAATGCTGGCCGATGCGGTGCAGAATTTCAGGGCTACGCTCCGACCGGGGCGTAGCCCATTCAACATTCCAATTTACGACCCGAAGGGTCATGGAATTGCGGCAGCGCGCCTAATCGCTGGTGAGCATCTCGGCGATCTGGCCGGCGTACTTGTGGGCCATCTGCCTTACCTCTGGGATGGAACGGGGCGCCAAGGGGCTGGGAAGCGCGAGAATCTGAACGGTAGGCATTCCCAGGGACGACGCGCGCGCATGGGCGGCCCGGGTGAAACTTTCGGTGATGACGCTCACGGAAGGAACGCCGCGGCTCTCGGTTACTACTGTGTCGTGGAGACCCCACGCCGTGCAGCTCCCTCAATCCGCGATTCCATGCACCACCGCGTCGCATTCCGCCACCAGCTCGTCAATGGTCTCGTCGGCGCAAGGCGCGCTGAAACTGAACTTGCGGAGGTACAAAACCTTCTCAACCCCGTATTCCTCTTCGAGGATCACCTGCAATTCCTGGAGGAAATTGTCAGAATGATACTTGCGGTTTTCCAACAGGCCGATGGTCTTGCCGGCCAGGCTGGGCAACCGGCCGGCGGCGTCCCGCTCAGCGGTTTTTTGCTCCGGCCTTGGGTCGAGGATCTGAATGGTTGCAGTGGTCATTGGTTCCTCCTTGCTGGATTCCGGCGAGAGCCGGGATGATGGATACGAAATCTATCCCAGCATCTGGTAGTGTTTGCCTTCCGTTTTGATCGCCGGAGCGATCACCATTTCGGTTTTGTGGAAATCGCGCACAGTATATGCGCCGCACATTCCCATAGCAACGCGCAGGGCGCCAACCAGGTTCTGGGTGCCATTGGTGACGCTGCTGGGCCCGTGCAGCAATTGCCGGAGGCTGCCCTTGGTACCGACGTTGATCCGGGTGCCGCGCGGCAGTTCCGGGTGGGCGTTGGCCATACCCCAGTTGTAGCCGCGGCCGGGAGCCTCGGCAGCCTGTGCGAAAGGTGTGCCCAGCATCACTCCGTCGGCCCCGCTGGCCATGGCTTTGCATACGTCGCCGCCGGTGCGCAATCCGCCGTCGGTGATGATGCTGACGTAACGGCCAGTGCGTTCGAAGTAGTCCTCGCGGGCTGCGGCGCATTCCAGGGTAGCAGTCACCTGTGGAACGCCGACCCCGGTGACTTCACGGGTAGTGCAGGCTGCTCCTGGGCCGACCCCTACTAGCACGGCATCGATACCGGTTTCCATGAGCTCACTGGCGACGTTGTAGCTGACGCAGTTGCCCACCACGACGGGTACTTTCAGGCTATCGATCAGCTCGGAGAAGATCAGGCCGCGGTAGCTCCGCGAGACGTGCCGGGCAGTGGTAACGGTGGACTGGACGATGATGATATCGGCGCCGGCTTCCACGGCCAGAGAGCTGAATTTTTTGGTGGTTTGCGGTGTGAACGCGATGGCGGCAATTGCGCCCGACTGCTTGATTTCTTGCACACGTTCGCCGATGAGATGTTCCTTTACCGGTTCGCTGTAAACTTCTTGCAGGTACTCGGTCACTTCACTCTGGCCCATAGAGATGATCTCTTCCAGGACGGAGTAAGGATCTTCATAGCGGGAGTAGAGGCCCTCGCCATTGAGGGCGCCCAAGCCCCCCATCTCGTGCATTAGAGTGGCGAACCGTGGGGAAACTGACCCGTCCATGGCCGAAGCAATGACGGGAGCTTCAAACGAATACGGCCCAATGCTCATTTGAGTCGAGGCCATCTCAGGATTAATGGTGACGTCACCCGGGACGATAGCGACTTCGTCAAACCCATAAGACCTTTCCAATTCCTTGAGCAAACGCCTGGCCATGGTCTCACCTCGGTGGGATGTGTCGATCAATTGTAACACTTGAGGGCGCCATCTTTGACGCCCTCAAATTTTGCGGTGTGCGAATGACCCGTTGGTCAGTGTCGTCTAGGCCGGTGATAGCGCGGCCATTTCCTCCTTGCGTACCTTGATGCAGATGTTTCCGTCGTCATCCAGGTCCACTATCGCGGTGTCGCCCTCGTCGATTTCCCCGCTCAACAGCACATCCGACATTCGGTCTTCGACTTCATTCTGGATCAGGCGGCGCAAGGGACGCGCTCCGAGCACCGGGTCGAACCCGTTGGCTCCCAAGTGTTCCCGGGCGGCTTCGGTCAGTTCGATGTTGATGCTGCGCTCCTTGAGCTCGTCGCGCACCATGTTCATCATCAGGTCCACGATCTGGTGGATTTCGTTCTGGTCGAGCGCGTGGAACACGATCGTGGCATCTAAGCGGTTCAGGAATTCGGGGCGGAAGAAGCGTTTCACTTCATCCATCACCTTGTCCTTCATGCGTTCGTAGGCTTGCCGGTCGGACTGGGCTTCGTCGGCCTTGACTGCGAACCCCAACGAGGTGTCGCGTTTGATCAAGTCGGAGCCCAGGTTGCTGGTCATGACGATGATGGAGTTGCGGAAGTCAACGCGCCGACCGCGAGCATCCGTCAGTTGGCCCGCATCGAAGATTTGGAGCAGGATGTTGAAGATTTCCGGGTGCGCCTTTTCGATCTCGTCCAGCAGGATGGCACAGTAATTCTTCTTACGCACGCCCTCGGTCAACTGGCCGCCCTCGTCGTAACCGACATACCCCGGAGGCGCACCGATGAGACGGGCGGTGGTGTGCCGCTCCTGAAACTCGGACATATCGAGACGGATCATGTTGTCTTCGTGTCCGAAGAGGAATTCGGCCATGGCCCGGACCAACTCAGTCTTTCCTACGCCGGTGGGGCCGAGGAACAGGAATACGCCGATGGGATGGCGCGGGTCTTTCAGCCCGGCACGGGCGCGGCGCACGGCCTTGGAGATGCCGACAATGGCCTCATCCTGACCGATGATGCGCTTGTGCAGTTCTTCTTCCATATGGAGGAGACGGGTTGTTTCTTCCTGAGCGAGCCGTGTGACCGGGATGCCGGTCCACATGGCGACTACTTCGGCGATGTCTTCCTCAGTAACTTGGGTCCGTTCCTTGTTGCGGTCAGCCTTCCACTCCGCCTCCAGGTTGCCCACGTTCTCTGACAGGTGAAGTTCGCGGTCGCGGAGTTCCGCAGCTACTTCGTATTGTTGGGAGGCGATGGCCTCATCCTTTTCCTTCCGCACTCGCTCCAGCACTTCTATGGCATCCCGCACTTCTTGGGGTGCGTGACTGCCCCGGAGGCGGACGCGGGAACCGGCTTCGTCCAAAAGGTCGATGGCTTTGTCGGGCAGGAAGCGATCCGGTATGTAGCGGGTGGACAACGTCGCCGCGGCCTTCACCGCGTCGTCAGTGATTTCAACGTTGTGGTGTTCTTCGTACTGACCTTTGACGCCCTGGAGGATATCGACGGTCATGTCGGCGTCAGGCTCTTCGACGCGGACAGGCTGTAGCCGGCGTTCCAGCGCGGGGTCGCGCTCCACGTATTTGCGATAGTCGTCCAGCGTGGTTGCGCCGATACACTGGATTTCGCCGCGGGCTAGTGAAGGCTTGAGGATGTTGGAGGCGTCCACCGCGCCCTCGGCGGCACCGGCCCCCACGAGGGTATGGATCTCGTCGATGAACAGGACGCAGTTGCCTGAGGTCTTGATTTCTTCTATGACCTTCTTCAGTCTTTCTTCAAATTCGCCCCGGTACTTGGTGCCGGCGACCAATGCGCCCATGTCCAGTGTGACGAGTCGCTTGCCCTGCAAGGTTTCAGGCACCGTGCCTGATGAAATTTGCTGAGCCATGGCCTCGACGATGGCGGTCTTGCCAACGCCCGGCTCGCCGACCAGCACCGGGTTGTTCTTGGTGCGGCGGCTGAGGATCTGGGTCACGCGCTCGATCTCGGTATCGCGGCCCACTACGGGGTCCAGCTTGCCGCCCAGAGCCGCGTTAGTCAGATCTACGCCCAACTGGTCCAGCGTGGGCGTGCGGGTGCTGGAGCGGGAACTGCTGGAACTGCCACCACCCGAGTTGCTCAGGATGCGATGGGTCTCGGCGCGAACTTTCTCCAGATTGACGCCCAGACTTTCCAGAACGCCGGCGGCGACGCCTTCACCTTCCCGCAAAAGGCCAATAAGCAGATGCTCGGTGCCGATGTAGGTATGGTTCATGCGACGGGCTTCGTCAACCGCCAGTTCGACGACCTTCTTGGCCCTGGGGGTCAGCCCAATTTCACCCTGGGCCGGACGTTCACCACGTCCGATGATGAATTCTACGGCCGAGCGTACCTTGGTCAGGTCAACGCTCAGGCCGGACAGCACTCGAGCGGCTACGCCCTCGGTCTCCCGTACCAGCCCAAGCAGGATGTGCTCGGTGCCGATGTAGTTGTGGTTAAACCGTTGCGCTTCTTCCTGGGCCAGGGAAAGAACCCTGCGCGCCCTTTCAGAAAACTTCTCGAACCTACTGCCCATGAGACTCTCCTGGGTTGGGGGTGGGCCTGTGTACGCCGTAGTCCGGCGCTGGCGCTGCCATTCTATCGCATTTGGTCAAAAATAAAAGTGGCACTAACGCTGGTTCGACACCCGCGCGCCACTTCATAGGTACTCCTAGTTGCCCAACAGCGATTTTCTCGGACTGCCAGCCTGTCCTTCGTGCGTCATCACGCCCGCCCCAAAATTTGACGTTAGTCGGTTTGGTGGAAAAACTTGCCTAATAGACGGCGGAGCGAGGGCTGCTCGCTCCTCAACCATCCTGTCAATACTTCCCGGCGGTGACCTATTTTCCCACTCCGTCACCAGAGCAGTATCGTCGGCGCTGGGGCGTTTCACTTCCGTGTTCGGGATGGGAACGGGTGGGACCACCCCGCTTGAACCACCAGAAAGTCAACGCCAGCATTATCCGTTATTTCACGAACTTTGGCAAGCACGACTAACCAACGATTTACGAATAATCATCATCGGGAAGCCAGGATGCGCTATGCTATACTGGCAAATAGCGTAATGCGCCAATGCCAGGGCCGTTAGCTCAGTTGGTAGAGCACCGGACTTTTAATCCGGGTGTCGTGGGTTCGACCCCCACACGGCCCACCATAGCCTAGCCCATGTACGCGTCCGACTTCCGTGATGTAACGTAATGTCGCTTAGCGTCCGCCTTGCCCGTCCCGACGACCGGGACGCGGCGCTGACTCTCGTTCGCACTCTGCTCGCCGAACTTGGGGGAACTCCTCCCGAAGCGGATGATCTATTGGAAGTGTTTGATCGTCTGGTGTCAGGTGACTCAGCCGGGTTCATAGTAGTAGGAGAGCGAGCGGACACCCCAATAGCAGTTTGCACCGTTTCATTTCTCGACGCGTTGCGAACCAGGGGTCGATACGCCATTATCCAGGAGATGTTCGTGCAACCCGACGCGCGCAGCGCGGGAGAAGGCATGACCGTACTCACCTTCGCGTTGGAGCACGCGGTCGCCAACGGATGCCAAACCGTGGAACTTGGAACGCCGTATGACGGCGATCGCCAGATCCAGTTCTATCGACGGGCCGGATTTACCGAGGTGGGCGCGCGGCTGCGTTGGCGGGCCGGACAGTAACTCTTGGCTCCATTCGGACTACCGGATGCCGAGAGGTACCAAACAGGACGCCGGCCAATGGCCGGCGTCCCTCGCGGTCGAGCCTAGGCGAGTTTATGAGCGATTGCTGTCGTTAGGGCTCTGACCGTAGGCGGCGTCAACGGTTACGCGCACGCCGCTGATTGTCCCCGTTACGGCGTCCCGCACGGCATCGCCGGCGGCGTCGCTGACATCGTATGCAGCATCAATGGCGCCGGTGGCGGCGGCGGCGGCCGTTTGCTCGACGTTTTGGCCCGTGGTGCGCGCCGCGTCGATGGCGCCGTTCACCGCTGATACTGCGACTTGGGCAACATCTTCCCCGGTTTGGGCCGCGCTGCTGACCAACTGGCGGGTAGTTGCGGTGGTGGCTGCGGTAACGTCGCCGGCGGTGCCAGCGACGGCGGTAACGACTCCCGCCACGGTGCCGCGGGCGGCGTCGGCCAGCGCGCCGCCGATTTCCCTGGTGCCATCGATAGTTCCGCGAGTGACCTGAACCACCGATTCCTCAGCAGCGAGGCCGACGGATGCGCCGCCGCGCAACGCTCCTTCCACGGCCTGCTGAGTGGCGGTTCCCAGTTCCGCGCCAGCATCGCTGGAACCGCGGATCGCGCCTACCACCACATCGTGGAGCATGGTAGTGGTGGCGGTGCCGACCATACCAACGCCTTGAATTACGCCGATGATGGAATCCCTTACAACGGATCCGCCAGCGCCGCCGACGTTGCCGACCGCCTGGAGCGTGCCGACGATCGCGTCTTGCGCCAGGTTGCCCAACTCACCGCCGACGGATCTTGCGCTGCGCAGACTGTTGGCGGTGGTATCTCTAACTGTGTCGATGGCAACGTTGCCGACGCGGCCGGTGCCTTCCAAAGTGCCGGTCAAGGCGTCCCTGACCGTAGTCCCGATTCTTCCCAGTATCGCCATGATATTTTCTCCTTGACAGCGTATGCGCCGGCGAATTCAAGACGTGTCTTTTAATTATACGACACGACTCCCGGGCGACGTGTAGGAGATTGGTTGCGTCCAGTTGCCAATACTTATAAAGTGAGCGCAATCTGGCGCTGACCGTGGGTCTGCGCGCATAGCGGAGGTATCAAAATGCCCAGACTGGAAGGCAAGGTTGCCCTGATCAGCGGCGGCGCTCGTGGCCAGGGGGCGGTGGAAGCGCGAATGTTTGCGGAAGAGGGCGCCAGCGTCGTGATCGGCGACATCCTGGATGAACAGGGTCGCCAGACCGAGGCGGAGCTACAGGAACTCGGCTACAACGTCACTTTCGTGCATTTGGACGTAACCAGCGAATCCGACTGGGACGCGGCGGTACAGGCCGCCATCAGCGCTTACGGCAAGTTGGATATCCTGCTCAACAACGCGGGTATCCTGATTCGCAAGAATATTGAGGAAACCACCGAGGAGGATTGGGACCGTATCTTTTCCATTAACGCCAAGGGCGTGTTCCTGGGCACCAAGACCGCGATTCCTGCGATGCGAGAGAACGGCGGCGGTTCGATCATCAACATATCCTCCACCGCCGGACTGGTGGGGAGTCCGAACGGGTCGGCCAGCTACACGGCGACCAAGGGCGCGGTACGGCTGTTCACCAAGTCCACCGCCATTCAGCACGCCCGGGAAGGCATCAGGTGCAATTCCATCCACCCAGGGCCGATTGAAACGGACATGATTGCCGACACGCTGAACGACCCGGCGAACCTGGCGTTGCGGATGCAGCGGTTGCCGCTGGGCAGGGTAGGCAAGCCCAGCGAAATCGCGTATGGAGCGATATACCTGGCGTCAGATGAGTCGTCGTTCGTCACCGGTTCCGAGTTGGTGATCGACGGCGGGACCACCGCCGCGTAAGGAGGCCGCACCATGCCGAGATTTGCAGTGGATTTGAACACGCCGGAGGGTCGGGCTGCCGTCGGTGGTCAGCCCTGGCGGGTCGCGCCGGGCCTGGTGCCCGGCGAGGCGAATGAGGGGTTGACGGCGCGATTGCTGGCTGCGCCGCCGCGTCTGCCCGACTACGACGATTCGGCGTGGGACGTGTGCGACAACGTGCGGCAGAGCCTTTCCGAGGGGTTCACCTTCGCCTGGTATCGCATCGCCGTTACATTGCCGGATGCGATCGACGGCGTTAGCGTTGCCGGCTACCGGGTATGGTTCGAGACCAATTTCGACAACTACGGCGAGGTGTGGGTGAACGGTGAGATTGACCGGGCTTACGGCAGCATCGTCGGCCTGAACACGCCGCACCGGGTGGAGATCGCGGAGGTTGGGGAGCCGGGCGCGCAGTATGTCATCGCGTGCCTGTGCCTGAACGGGCCGCTGGCCGCGCCGCGCGGAGGCATCTTCATGCGGTTCGCCACGCTGGCGTTTGAGGCGACGGATGATTAGATAGATCCCCGCGTCAGCGAGATTGCCACGTCCGCCCCAGGCGGACTCGCAATGACGGACCGGACATGAAAAGGGGCGGGTTTCAAACCCGCCCCTACGGTTATCGGGTGACCGTTTGGTTCCTACGACAGGTGCTGGCGGTAGAAGTCGAAGATGCGCGGCCAGGCTGCGTTGGACGCTTCGACGGCGTAGCTGGGGCGGTCAACGGCGACGAAGCCGTGGCCGGCGTTGGGGTAGATCTCGTACTCCCAGGACTTGCCGGCAGCCTTGATGGCGGCGTCGGTGGCGGCCACCTCTTCAACGGTGGGTCGTGCGTCGTCCGCGCCGAAGATTCCCAGCATGGGGCACGACAGGTCGGCTACGAACTCGATGGGAGCGTGGGGCATGGCCTCGGTGGGAGGCTCGCTGTCGCGGGGGGTTACGCCGCCGCCCCAGCAGTCCACTGCGGCGTCGATGCCGGCCAGTTTGCAGGCGGCCAGGAAGACCTGGCGTCCGCCGGAGCAGAAGCCGATGATGCCCACCTTGCCGTTATAGTTGGACAGGTGGCGCAGGTAGCTGATGGCGCCAGCGGCGTCGCCGAGGGTGCGGTCGTCGGGCATGCCGCCGGCCTCACGGATGCTGTTGCTGTTGGCAACGGGGTCATCATGGCCCTGGCGGTAGTGCAGGTTGGGCATGATGGCGATGAAGCCGTTATGCGCGAACTTGCGGGCCATTTCCTTGCTGGCCTCGTCCCAACCGGGCATGTGGTGGAACAGATGGACGGCGGGGAAGGGTCCCGGGCCCAGCGGACGGGCGAGATATGCGTTGATGGCGTCGCCGTTGTGTCCTTCCACCCAGATGTGTTCGGCCGTCATTCCCTGGTAAGCCATATTGAAAACCTCCGATAGCGTAGGCGTGGTTCCGTTTCGCGGTGTTGCGACCAACCGACAGGACATAACCGTCGATTGACGGGTAGCAGGTTAATCGTCGCCGTGCCGGGTGTCAAACGGCAGCCGACAAGGGAGCAGCCAGGTTCGTACAGGGGATGCCTTGCCTTGCCAATCGTTGCACGGTTACCCCTTGGGCCGCCGGCGCGTTGTCCATGCCGATGAAACGCCGGCCCAGGCGGGCCGCCGTCAGCAGGGTGCTGCCGCTGCCGGCGTAGCAGTCCAGAACGGTGTCGCCGGGTTTTGACGAGGTGAGGATGATGCGTTCGAGCATACTGGCGTTCTTCTGGGTCGGATAGGCCGGGCGCTGAGGGTCTTTGTAAAGCCAAACGTCCTGGGGGAGTTTGCCGGCGGCTTCGCTGGCGTAGCGGATTTTGCGCGGGTTGCCGGCGCCGCTCCACGCAATCAGCCCGGCGGCGTCCAGTTCGTCCAGTCTGGCCGGCGGATAGCGCCAGTGGCGGCCTGGTGGCGGGTCCATGCCACGCCACGGTTGCCCGGTGGGGCCGTTGGCGGTGACGCCGGGGGCATGCAGGGGCGTGGTGGTGTAGCGACGCCCGGCGGCATCGGTATGTGGATACAACCGGGCCACTTCATCGTCGCTCAGTGGCTCCCGCTGAGGGTTCCAGGTGATTAGGCTGGGGGACACTGAGTAGAAGAGGATGGTGTCCTTGACGTTGCCGTAGGAAAAGCGGTCGAAATTCTTTGGGTTGCACTTGATGCGGGTGATGCTGTTGCGGAAGTTTTGGGGGCCGAACACGCCATCCATCAGCAGGCGGACGTGGTGTTCCATCTTGACGTCGATGTGGATGTAGATCGAACCAGTCGGAGACATCACATCGCGTATGGCATTGAGGCGTTGTCGCAGCGCGTCGAGGTAATCGTTGCCGCGCACGGTGTCTGAGTAAGCCGGCCGGCCAGACGCGCTGACAGTGTTGGCGCGGTGATCGTCGATGAGGAACTGGTTGTTGGTGGCGAAGGGCGGGTCGATATAGACGAGATCAGCGTGAATCCCTTGTTGGGCCAACAACCGCAGGCCGTCCAGATTGTCCCCGGCGTAGAAAAGGTTTTCCATGGAGATAATTTTAACAAAATCTCGCGCTACACCAAGTCCGCCTGCTTCAGGAGCGCTGTCAGCATTTTACGCATCTGGGATTCGTGGTGCGGCGCAAACGCCTCGAACTCGCGCAGGTTGCGGGCGGATTCTTCGTTAGGGTTGAAGCGGTCGCCCATCAGGTCATAGTCGCCAGCCAGTTCACGGTTCCATACCCGGAGTTCATCGAGGGTCAACTGCGGTTCGAACTGGAATCCGTAGGAGAGGCCGTAGCGGAAGGCCATGGGGAAACGGACGTAGCCGCCGTCGCGCCGGAGCATCGTGCCTTGCGCCAACCGGACGGCATCGAGCGGGACGGTGAACTGCTCGCCGTGCAGCGTTGGAACCAGCGGGATTTTGATCTCACTGAAAACGGGGTCGGCGGCGCCGTCGGCAGTGACGTCGATCTTGCGGAGGCCGAACTGGTAGCCGCCGGTGGGGGCGACGGCGCCGCCCAGCGCGCGGGCCAACAGTTGCGCGCCGAGGCAGATGCCCAGCACCGGCGTCGGCGCGACGCTGCCCAGGTTGCCGGTGGCGGCTTCGCGCAGGTACGCCATCTCCTGAATGAGCGCCGGGTAGTTGTCATTGGCGGACATGGGGCCGCCAAGCGAGACTATCAGCTCCGCTTCGGACAGGTCGGGCGCGTCGAAAGCCGTGAAGTCGGGTGCACCCTTATAAACCGGGACCGTGGTGATTGATAACCCGGCATCCCGCAGTACGGCGGTGAAGTTGCCGCCCAGGGTTTCCACGGCGATGTGCTGGATGATGACGGCGTGCTTGGTCATGGGGACTTCATGGTGCGTGTCGCCAAATCCGCCAGCACTAGCCGGTCGGTGGGGAAGGCCAGCGGTTCCGGCGGCGTATCGGGCGCAAACCACTCCACTTTGTCCAAGTCGTCGGAAGCGTGGGGCTGACCATCTATTATTGTGGCGAAGAACCACACGCCGACGGTAAGGGAGTTGGCGTTGTGAAAGTTGGAATGTACGGCGCAGACCTCGCCGATTGCCACGTCGATCCCAGTTTCTTCGAGGAATTCGCGGCGGGCGGCGTCGCGGATGTCCTCGCCCCACTCGACGTAGCCGCAGGGGATGCACCACTCGCCCACGTTGCCGCCGGCGGAGCGCCGGCCCAGCAGGATGCGGCCAGCATCGTCAAGAAGGACAACGGCGACGCCCACCGCCGGGTTGCGAAAATGCACGAACCCGCATGATGCGCAACCGGGTCGGGATAGGCCGCCGCGAATCGTGGGGGCCAAGGGCTCGGCGCAGCGGGGGCAGTAGCGGTAGTCGGGGGAAAGGGAGTCGGGTGTCAAGGATGGTTGCTGACCGGACGGGATTGCCACGCTACGCTCGCAATGACAAGATGAAGTTGGCGCTACGTGGAGGCGTGGCCGCGGCGGAGGCCACGGCCGGGAAGGGCGCCGGTGTTTTCGCCCTGCTGGATCACCACCTGGCCGTTGACGATCACGTACTCGATGCCCACCGGGTACTGCTTGGGATTCTCCTTGGTGGCGAGGGCTTTGACCGTGTCGGGGTTGAACACCACGACGTCGGCTTTGAAGCCGTCCCTGAGCAGGCCGCGGTCGGGGATGCCGAGGCGCTGGGCCGGGAAGGAGGTCATCTTGCGGATGGCCTCGGGCAAGCGCAGGTGCTTTTCGGCGCGGACGAACTCGGCCAGGACGATGGGGAAACAGCCGTAGGTGCGCGGGTTGGGGTACTCGCCGAAGAGGATGGCGTCGGAGGCAATCATACCGTAGGGGTGGGACACGAAGGCGTAGAGGGTCTGGGCGTTTGTGCCCAATCCGACGGTGCTGATGCCCAAGTTCTCGGAGAGCAGCAGGTCGAACAGGGCGTCGGCGGGTTCCTGACCGCGCAGCTCAGCGATGTCGGTGATGAGGCGGCCGTCGTAGATTTGATTCTCGGGGCGGGTGAAGTTGGTCAGCCAGTTGTTTTCGAGACGGCTGGGGGTGATTTCGCGCTTCATGCGGGCGCGGTCGTCGGCGTCCTGCAAGGCGGCAATCAGGCGTTCCGGGCCGCCGTCCTTGGCCCAGTGGGGCAGGCCGATGGTGGGCGTGGTGCCGGAGTAGGGATAGGTGTAGCAGTCAAAGGTGCAGTCGATGCCCTCAGCGCGGGCGTTCTCGACCAACTCCAGGTGTCCGATGTGGCTGCCTACTCCCGACACCGATTGCCGGTAGTGAGTCAGATGGACGGGTATGCCGCTGCGCCGGCCGATGTCCACCGCTTCGTGCCACGGTGCGAGGTAGCCCTGGCTAAGCAGGCTGGCGCGGGTGTGGGTGTGGTAGTGGCCGCCCAACGACGCGGCGGTTTCGGAGAGCGCTACCAGTTCGTCGGTGTCGGCGTAGGCGCCGGGCGGGTAGTCCAAGCCGGTGGACAGGCCCCACGCGCCCTCTTCCATCGCCTCGCGCACGACGGACTGCATATCGGAGATTTCGTCGTCGGTGGCCGGCCGCTGGTCCCAGCCGATGCTCCAGATACGGACGGGGGAGTTGCCCAGGATGTAGGCCATGTTAATAGCGACGGTGTTGTCGTATTTGCCCAGCAGGTCGGCGACGGTGAGCCAGTCTGCTGGCATGGGCGGGTAGCCGTTGAGGCCGGCGTCGAGCCAGATGTAACGGTGCAGTTCTTCATGTGTCTTGAAGGGCGCGTGGGAGATGCCGTCGATGCCGACTAGTTCGGTGGTGACGCCCTGGCGGACCTTGGGATCGTGGTGAGGTTCGCCGAGGATGGTGAGGCCGGCATGGGAATGGAGGTCTATAAAGCCGGGGCAGACGACATGGCCGCTGGCGTCGATGACTCGTGTGGCGTTTTGGCGTAGGTCGGCGTCGCCGCCGCGGTGGACGGTGACGGTGTCGCCGGTGATGGCGACGGCGGCGTGGAAACCGGGGCTGCCGGTGCCGTCGATTACTTGTCCGTTGGTGATGAGGAGGTCAATCATGGCGGCAATAATAGCACAGGGTCCTTCGACGGGATTGGGGTGATCCTTCGACAAGCTCAGGATGAGCGGGGGTACCCGGTGGTTGCGTGGCGTGGTGTGCGCCCGTACACTGCCGGAGATTCACAGGATACCAACGGAGGTAACCATGAGCGAACTGGATGCTCGCTACGAACGCGGGCAGGAAACTCGGCGAATGTTCGGCGGCGGACAAATTACCGGCGGGTCATCGCCGGGCGCGTGGGACATCGCGCCGGACTTGGAGCGGATACTTGGAGAGGGTTTGTTCGGGTCGATCTGGCCGAGGACGGCCCTGACGCCGGTGCAGCGGGAGATGATCACGCTGTCATCGCTGATAGTTTTGAACCGGGAGGTGCAGTTGCGGCGGCACTTGGGAAACGCGCTGAACATTGGCCTGACGCCGGAACAGATCGTGGAGCTGATCATCCACGACACCTGGTATGCGGGAGCGCCGGGCGGTATCCAGGCGCTGACAATCTGCAAGTCGGTGTTTGAGGAGCGCGGGATTGACTTCACGCCGGCGCGGATCCACGACTCCAACGAGGACCCGGACAGCCTGTTCCAGCGGGGCGATGAGTACCGGCGCAACTACATGGGCGGCGGAGGTTCGCGTCCCGCGCCACCGACCCAGGCCGAGGCGGAATTGGGTCGGATCACGGGTGAATACTACTGGGGAGCGACTTGGACTCGCCCGGGGCTGGACCTGCCGAGCCGGTGCATCTGCACCATGACCTGCCTGGCTGCCCTGGGACGCGAGGGGCCGCTGCGCAGCCACATCCGGGGCGCGCTGAACATCGGGTTCACCCAGGACCAGATTATCGAGGTGTTCGGGCACATGACACTTTACGCCGGCATTCCGTTCGCGCGGGGCGCGATGGACATTGCCAACGAGATTTTTGCCAACGGATGATCTAGATAGCGTAGCCGACTTCGGCGCAGCCCGGCAGCCAGGAGTGGCCGTCGTTCAGCAAGAGTTCTTCGCTATGGGGCGGGCCGCTCATCCCCGTCAGGTAGCGGTACGGAGCCGGCGCGCCGGGCAAGTCCAGGCTGTCGATTACGGGGTCGATGATGCTCCACGCCAGTTCGATTTCGTCGTTGCGGGTGAACAATGAGGCGTCGCCGGCGATAACGTCCAGTAGCAGCCGCTCGTAGGCGTCGGGTATGTCGATTCCGGCGAAGTCATCGTGATAGTGAAACTCCAGGTCAACCGCTCTCATTTCCAGCCCGGCGTCGGGAACCTTGGATTGAAACTCCAGGCGCATCCCTTCGTTGGGCTGGATGCAGATTGAAAGCGTGTTGCCGGGGATGGCTACGTCATCCGGGACGGGAAACATCATGTGGGGCGGCGAGTGGAACTGGATTACCATTTCGGTGCTCTTTCGAGCGAGCCCCTTGCCGGAGCGCAGATAGAATGGGACCCCTTGCCAGCGCCAGTTGTCGATGAACAGGCGCAGCGCGGCGTAGGTTGGGGTCTGGGAACCGGGGGCGACGCCCGGCTCGACGTGGTAGCCGTCGTACTGGCCGATGACCAGGTTCCGGTGCAGTTCGCGCAAGGACATGCGCCGCACCGAATTGAGCGCCTTCACCTTTTCGTTGCGCAGGGCGTCAGCCTCGAAAGCGTAGGGTGGATCCATGGCGACCAGGGCCAGCAGTTGCAGCAGGTGGTTCTGGAACATATCGCGCAGGACGCCGGCGCGGTCGTAGTATTCGCCGCGTTCTCCGACCAGCACGTCCTCGGCGACGGTGATCTGCACCTGGTCGATGTAGTTGCGGTTCCAGACGGGTTCGAAAATGGCATTGGCGAACCGGAACACCAGGAGGTTTTGCACGGTCTCTTTGCCCAGGTAATGGTCGATGCGATAGACCTGATCTTCCCGGAATACTTTGTGGATGTGGGAGTTCAGGTGGCGGGCGGTACTCAGGTCGGAACCGAAGGGCTTTTCCACTACCATACGTCTCCAGCCGTCGGTCTCCACCGTCAGGCCGGCCGACGACACGGCGGATACGGCGGGCTCGTAGAGGCTGGGAGCCAGGGCCAGGTAGAACAGGCAGTTGAGCCGGCCATCATTATCAGTGGATAGGTGGCCGATGCGCGCGCCGGCCTCCGACAAAGAGCCGGGATCGGTGACGTCAGCCGTGACGTAGCTGAGGCGCGAGGCGAACTCATCCCATCCCGCGCCGGAAGGTTGCCCGCAGCCTTCGCGCAGCCAATTGCGAAACTCCTCGTCGGTCATTTCGTTGCGGGCGACGCCGACGATGTACACGTGGTTGGGCAGTCGCTCCTTTTGGAACAGGCTGAACAGCGCCGGTCCCAACTTCTGGTGAGTCAGGTTGCCGCTGGCGCCCAGGATGACCAGGGCGGTGACGTCGCCGTCATCGCCGCTGCCGAGCAGGTTCGCGCCGGAGGTCATCATTGTGGGTTGGCTTCCCGGTTTGATTCACGAACCGCGTGGCCACCGAACTGGTTGCGGAGGGCGGCCAGCATCCGGGCGCCGAAGGGTTCCTCCTGGCGTGAGCGGAAACGCTGGTAGAGGGCGGCGGTGATGGCCGGCGTGGGTACTGCCAACTCCACGGACTCGTTGACTGTCCAACGGCCCTCGCCGGAATCGTCCACGTAGGCGGACAGGCTCTCCAGGCCGGGGTCGGCTTCAAGGGCCAGGACCGCCAGATCCAGCAGCCACGAACGCACTACGCTGCCATGCTGCCACGTTTTGGCGATGGCCTTGAGATCCAGGTCAAAGTCAGCCTGCTTGGCCTGGAGCAGCTCGAATCCCTCGGCGTAGGCTTGCATGAGCGCGTATTCCACGCCGTTATGCACCATCTTGGTAAAGTGGCCGGCACCCGTGGGCCCGACGTGGCTGTACCCTTTGTCCTCGGCCGGCGCCAGGGTTTGGAAGATAGGTTCCAGCCTGGCGAAAGTGTCCGGGTCGCCGCCGACCATGAGAGAGTAGCCTTCAACGAGGCCCCAGACGCCGCCGCTGGTGCCAGCGTCGAGTAGGTGTATTCCGCGCTCTGCGAGTAGGTCGCCCCGGCGCAGGGTGTCCTTGTAGTTGGCGTTGCCGCCGTCGATGACTGCATCCCCGGCTTCCAGCAGGCCGCTCAGCTCCCCAATCACCGCATCGGTTACAGGACCGGCGGGCAGCATGACCCACACGCCTCGCGGCGGTGTCAGACGGGATACCAGATCAGCAGCCGATTGCGCGGCCACCGCGCCGCCGGATGAGCTTGACGCAACGGCGTCGGCGTTCTGATCGTACACTACGATCCGGTGGCCGCCGTTCAACAGACGTTGCGTCATGTTGGCACCCATGCGGCCGAGGCCGATCATTCCTAGTTCCAAGATATTTTCTCCCTGGTCACAACGTGTCAGCAATTCGATTAATTGCGCCGGCCGGGTCGCCCCGAAGCCGGACGGATACGATACGCCGGCCAAGGTCCCGCAACGCCTGCAAATCGCCCAACGCCTGGGCGTCGGCAAGGATGCCGAAACTGAACGGCCAGCCCGGGATCTCAACGTCTGCGGTGTGTTCCTGGGTCAGTTGCAGAAAGATACCGCTGTTGGGACCACCCTTGTGCAGTTGGCCGGTTGAGTGCAGGAACCTGGGACCGTAGCCGGCTGTAGTCGCAATCCCATAGGTTTCGATGGCGCGCTGGCGCAGTCGGTATATGGCATCCGCGATGCCGGACGAGTCGGGCAGGTAGGCCATGATGGCCAGGTAGTCGCCGGGATTGGACGCGGCGAGCAACTTGGATAGGTTCTCGATATTGTCGGTATTCGTGGGCGGCAGTTGGCCCTCCCCCTGGTAGCGGTCCAGGACGCTGACGGTGCGGTCTTTGGCGCCCTGGACGTCGGGCTGGTCGAAGGGATGGATGCCGAGGATATGGCCGGCGATAGCTGTGGCGTACTCCCAGCGGTAGAACTCCGCTCCCAGATCGTAGGCGTCGGACATTTCCAATCGCACTACGGGGTGTCCGGCGGCGATCAATTTCTCCATCGCCCGATCCTCGTCTGCCGCCTGCGCGGAATCGTCGTCCGACAGCCGCAGTTGTACGAAGAGGCGGTCGTCGCCGTAATGTTCAGGGAGTTCCAAAGGTTCTGCCGCTACCGGGATAATGCCGGTGCCGTTTTTGCCGGCGCTTTCCGCGAGCAATTGCTCGACCCAGAGACCGAATCCGGCAATGCGCGGAGATGCCACCAAGGTCAGCTTGTCGCGTCCCTGCTTAGCCAGCGTACCGATAATCGCGCCCAGCCAGGCGCCGGGGTTATCGGCGACCCGGTTCTCTGCTGTACATGCGCGTTGCATTTGTTCCGCCGGATCGAGCAGGCGCCGGAGATCGACTCCCATCAGCGCCGCCGGAACCAGGCCGAAATACGACAGCACGGAGTAGCGTCCGCCGATGTGAGGGTCATTGAGGAAGGCTCGCCTGAACCCGCCCTTTTGCGCCAAAGTTTCCAGAGGCGTGCTCGGATCGGTCACGGCGACAAAGTTGTTGCCGGCGTTTTGCGCCCGAACCGTTGACTCGACCAGGTGGCGGAAATGGGCGTAGAAGGCCAACGGTTCCGTGGTGGTGCCGGATTTGGAGGAAATTATGAACAGGGTTCGCGCCGGGTCAATAGCAGCGGTCGTTGCCGATACCCACCTGGGAACGGTGCTGTCCAGGGTGAGCATACTGGGGTGAGCGCCGTTGACGGGCGGCGCGATGACCTGCCGGATAACTTCGGGACCCAGGCTGCTGCCACCCATGCCCAACAAAACAACGTGGCGGTAACCGTCACCCCGGACGTTCGCGGCAAAGTCCGCCAAAGGAGTGATCTGCGACTGAATGTCAGTCGGGAGGGTGAGCCAAGCCAAACGATCCGCGATTTCGGTGGGATCATCACTCCACAAGGTGTGGTCGTGGCTGCTCAGCCGGGTCGGAACGTTTTCGGCGTCCAGCCTGGACGCAGTTCGGGACACTAGTGGCGAGTAGTCGCCAAGGTGATAACGGTCGGTCGTCATGCAACCTCCTCGCCATCGCGGCATCCTATCTGGGCGAATTTTAGCACATCGAACGTTGAAATTATTATGCTGATTGGTGGGAGTATAATCGCTGACGAACCCAACCCCAAGGGAGCGAATCGACGTGTCAAACCAAAATCCTACAACCCGAAGCAGCCAGCCGGGAGCGCATGTGGTCTCGCTGGGTGATTTACGGGTTCACTACCTGGACTGGGGAGGAGGAGACGAGCCGATCCTGGCGCTACATGGATTAGCGTCGTCGGGCCACTGGTACCGGCGAGTGGCTCCGCATCTTGCTGACCGTTACCGTCTGGTCGCGCCCGACCAGCGGGGGCACGGCGCGACTACGCAGGCGCCGTCGGGGTACGACTGGCAGACGCTGGCCGAGGACGCCGTCCGGTTGCTGGACCATTTGGAAATCCAGCAAGCAGCGGTGTTGGGACATTCCTGGGGTGGACACGTCTCCAGCAATCTGGCGATGCGGTTCCCGGACCGAGTCAGCCGGTTGGTGATGATAGACGGCGGTTTTCAGGATGGCACGCTGCTGCCCAACCCAACTTGGGAGGCGTTCCGGCAGCGATTGGCCCCTCGAATGGTGGCGGGAACGCGAGACGAATACCTGTCCGCGTTGGAGGCCAACCTGTCGTTTTGCTGGGGCGACGATCTAGCCGAGATTGCGTTGACCATGGTGTATGAGGGTGAAGACGGGCAGATGCGGGATATTCTGCGTCCCGACAATCACGCCCAGGTATTGGAAACGATGTGGAGCGAGCCGCCGTCGGTGGTGCTGCCGCAGGTAGCGACTCCAACGCTGGTGGTGGCCGCCGGGCCTCGACCGGAGCGGGCGAACTCGTCGTTTTCGCGGCAACGGGAAGTGATGGTCGCCGCCGCCGAAAAGGCCCTGCCCGACGGACGGGTTCACTGGATTCCCGATACCATCCATGACATCGGCTATGACAAGCCGGCGGAATTGGCACGGGTGATAGGCGGGTTTTTGGAGCAGGTGTAGCCAGTCGGTAAAGCGGATGTATGACGAGGGGCGGGTTTCAAACCCGCCCCTCTGAGTTTCGCGTTAGTCCGCGGCTGCTGGCGAAAGGCCGTCCGCGCCAATAACCTCGCCGCCCACGGGCGCGACATCGACGCTGGGGCCGGATAGCCCGTAGTTGATGGCATACAACTGGGCGTAAACCCCCCCGGACTCCAGCAGTTGGTCATGATTCCCTACCTCTGCGACCCGGCCACGGTCGAGGACCACTATCTTGTCCGCGTTGCGGATGGTGGATAAGCGGTGCGCGATGACGATAGACGTGCGGCCTTTCAGGATGCGGCTCAAAGCCTGCTGAATCAGCAACTCAGTGTGGGTGTCGATGTTGGCGGTTGCTTCGTCAAGCACCAGGATGCGCGGATTGCCGGCGATGGCGCGGGCGAAGCTGATGAGCTGACGCTGACCGATGCTCAGGTTGATGCCGCGTTCAGCCAACTCGGAGTCGTAGCCGTTATCCATCTCCATGATGAAATCGTGGGCGCCGACGGCCTGGGCCGCCGCCACGATCTCATCGTCGGAGAGGTTCTCGTTCTGGTAAGCGATGTTTTCGCGGACGCTGCCGGAGAACAGGTATGGCTCCTGGAGCACCATGCTCATCTGGTGTACCAATGATTCCCGCTTGACATCCCGTAAGTCGTAGCCATCAACGGAGATGGAACCACCGGTTACATCAGCGGAGCGGTGGAGAAGGTTCACGAAGGTGCTCTTGCCGGCGCCAGTGGAACCCACGAGGGCGACGTTTTCCCCGGCCTGGATATGCACGTTGATGTTTCGCAGCACCTCCACGCCTTCAATGTAGTGGAAGTTGACATCCTGGTATTGGATTTCCCCTTTCACTTCCGGCAGTGCGACGGCGTCGGGTTTGTCCATGATGTCGGGTTCGAGGTCCAGCACTTCAAAGATGCGGACGCCGGCGGCCATGGCCCGCTGGAGTTGGCTGTACTGCATGGTGAGTTGGCGGATGGGCTCGAAGAACCGCTGAATCCAGAAGGCGAAGGCCACCAGGGTGCCGACTTCCAGCGCGTCCCGCTGGAGCAACCAACCGCCGAACAGGACCACGCCGATACCGATGCCAAGGCCGATGAGCAGCTCGACCAAGGGCTGCAACATTCCGGAATAGCGGGCGGCCTCAAGGTTGGCGTCCAGGTACTCCTGGTTGAGAGTACGGAAATGGGCCATATTCTCGTCCTGGCGGTTAAGGCTCTGGACGACGCGGACTCCGGTGATGTTCTGGTTATACTCGCCGTTGACCATGGCGATGGCGCGGCGGATGCGCATGAACGAATGGCGGGCGAAACGCTGCCAGTACATCATGATGACGGTGAGCACCGGCACCACGAACATGCACACGAGCGCCAACTGCCAGTTTACGACCAGCATGAGGACGATGATGGCGACGACTGTTACCAGTTCGGCCAGGGCGAGGGCCAGCAGCTCGAAAGTTTCCTGTAGTTGCAGGATGTCGGACTGCATCCTGGACATGATGCGTCCGATGGGAGTGCGGTGGTAGAAGGCATTGGACTGATTCTGCAAGTGGCTGAACATGCCGGACCGCAGGTCATACAGGACGTGCTGACCAGTCCGGGAGATGAAAATGAATTGCAGGCGGTTGGACAGGAAGTGGATCACCGTGATGACCATGAAGGCTGCGCCGATGATATGGACGCGCCCGACTTGGCCTTCCGCGATGGCCCAGTCGATCCCGTACTTGATCAGTAGCGGGATGCCGGCGTTGACCGCTGCGTACACCAAGAGGGATGCGAGGGCGATCAATGCGTAGGTCTTGTAGGGTTTGATAAAGGTCATGAACCGCATCACGACCCGGTTGTCATAAACGCGACCGACGACGTCCTCATCGGTGAGGTTGTCGTTGGTGGGGGCGAACATGCTGTCCGCGGAGGTGCCACGCATCCCCCGCATCATGCCGCCACCCATGCCTCCGCCGCCGCGCATCATAGGGCAGCCCTCCCATCGGCCATGGCCGGAACCGCCGCCTCCAGCAGGACTTCTTCCTGGGGCCGCAATTGCAGTTCGTAGATGCTCTGGTAGATGCCGCCGGAGCGGATCAGTTCTTCGTGGTTCCCTCGCTCGACGATGTTGCCCCTATCGAGGACGAGGATCTGGTCGGCCTCGCGGACGGTACTCAACCGGTGGGCGATGACGAAGGTGGTGCGGCCTTTCATCACCTCAACCATGGCGCGGTGAATTTGGCGCTCGGTTTCCACATCGACGCTGGAGGTGGAGTCGTCGAGGATCAGGACGGGCGGGTCGATCAGGATGGTGCGGGCGATGGAGAGACGCTGACGCTGGCCACCGGAAAGAGTGGTGCCCCGTTCGCCGACCCAGGTGTCGTAGCCGTTGGGCAGGGCCATGATCTGGTCATGCAACTGGGCCACCCTGGCGGCGCGTTCAATGTCCTCGTGGGTGGCGTCCTTGACGCCGTAGCCGATGTTGTCGCGGATGTTGGCGCTGAACAGGTACACATCCTGGTGGACGATGCCCACGTTGTGACGGAGGGACTGGAGGGTGAATTCCCGGATGTCCTTGCCGTCGATGGTGATCTCGCCGTCGGTAACGTCGTAGAACCGGGGCAGCAGGTTGACGATGGTGGTCTTGCCGCTGCCGGGGGCGCCGAGTATGGCGGTGACCTTACCGGGTTCGGATTCGAGGTTGACATCTCGCAACGCCGGCGAGCGATCTGCGTAAGAGAATCCGACGTTATCGAAGCGGACGTGCCCGGTGGCGCGACCCATGTCGGTGGCGTTAGGCCGCTCCGACACTGGGGATCGGGTATCCAGCACATTGAAGAGTCGCTGGCCGGAGGACATGGCGCGGGAGTAGGTGTTGATGATCTGCGCCGACGCCCGGATGGGGAAGGTCAACTGGTTAAGATACAGGAAGAATTTGGCGAGATCGCCGGCGGTGAGGTTGCCGTTGACGACCTGCACGCCGCCGTACCAGAGGACTACGCCAAGGGCGAAGGTGAAGTACAGGGTCATCCACGCGCTGTTGGTGCCCTGCATCCGCTCGGCGTCGAAGTACTCCACCCGCAGTTCCTCGGCCTTGCGATTGTACTTCCGGCGTTCGTAGTCCTCGGAGGCGAATGCCTTGACCACGTGCATACCGGCCAGGTTTTCCTGGAGGACGGTGACGGATTCTCCCATCACCTCTTGCACATGGAGCCACTTCCTCCGCAGGGCGCGCATGACGAACGATGAGCGGAGCACGATGGCCGGCACGAAGATCATGCTGACCAGCGCGAGTTCCCAGTTCAGGAAAAAGAGGATGAACGGTATCGCAATGATTCGCACGACCACGTCGAGGGAGCGAATCATGCCCATGTTGACAAAGCGGCGCATCGCCTCAACATCGGCGGTGGCGCGGGACATCAGGTCGCCGGTGTGTTCCTTGTCGTGGAACGCGAAGCTGACGTTCTGAAGCTTGTCGTACAGGAGGTTTCGACAGTCGAAGGAGACCTTTTGCGACAGGGATTCGGTGGTGTAGGTGCGGGCGAAATCGCAGAAGCCGCGACCGAGGCTGACGCCCAGAATTCCGACTCCGTGGAAAACCAGCGCCGACACCGTGAAGTCCGCCCGGACGAATTTGCCGGTTACGGCATCTCGAACTACCATCAGGTCGATGGCGTTTCCGAAGAGCCAGGGCAGAGCCAAGGAGAACGCGATGGCGGCCAGGGCGGAAACGTAGGCCAAGATCAGCCGCAACGGGTAACGGGCGGCCATCCTGATGATGCGCAGCAGGATACCCATCTAGACGCGGATCCCCAGCCCGGCAATCGGCTCACAAACGGCACCGGCAGCGGTGGCTACCAAACAGTTTGCGCTACAGGATTCGCCGGCGAGACACCTTCGGATATTGACCCGGGGCGCAGTAAAAAAACTCGATACCATAGGGGCAACAATATACACCTGCCACCGGGTGAGGGCAAGTTCAACAGCGGCAGGATTGTTGGAGATTGTTGCAGATTTCGAGAGCCCGGTTCATTGATGCGCCTGGAACTCATCCGTTACCGCTTAATCCCGGTCCATCCGATCCGGCGCGGACATGCCCATCAGTGTAAGGGTGCGGCGAAACGCGATCTGGGCCGCAGCGACCAGCTTGAGGCGAGCAAGGGTAAGCTCGTTGTCGTCGGGGTTGGCGGAGATGACCCGGCAGTTTTCGTAGAAATGGTGGAACGCCGTCGCCAGCTCCATTGCATAGTGCGGCAGGTGATGGGGTTCGAGGTTTTCGGCAACCTGGACGATGAGTTCCGGGAGCCGGAGCATGGTGCGGATTAACTCCAGCTCATTGGGATGGGTGAGCAGGCTTACGTCGCCGGCGCTGTAGTCGATGTCGCGTTCGGCGGCGAGGTTGAGAATGCTGGCGTTGCGCGCGTGGGCGTACTGCACGTAGTACACCGGGTTTTCGGAGGATTCCCGGGTCGCAAGTTCCAGGTCAAACTCCATCTGGGTGGATGGCGCGCGGGCCAGGAAGAAATACCGGCAGGCATCCGTTCCGACCTCGTCCACCAACTCCCGGAGGGTGACGAAATCGCCGGTGCGCTTAGAGGCGCGGACGGTTTCGTCGCCGCGCTTGAGGGTGACCATCTGGGAGATGAGGACCGTGAGATTGTCCGGCTCAATGCCCAACGCCTGCACTGCGGCCTTCATGCGCGGCACGTGGCCCTGATGGTCGGCGCCCCAGATGTCGATAACGCGGTCGAAGCCGCGTTCGGCGAACTTGTTGAAGTGGTACGCGATGTCGGAGGCGAAGTAGGTAGGTTCGCCGGAAGATCGGACGACGACGTTATCTCGCTCGTCGCCGAGGGCGGTGGAGATGAACCACAATGCTCCGCTGCGTTCGGCGAGGTGGCCGCCCTCCCGGAGGCGGGACATGGCCCGGTCGTAGTCATTGGGTAAAGAGTCATTGGGTAAAGAGTCGGGGGGTAAAGAGTCGGGGTTCTGGAAAAGCCGACGCTCGCTGAACCAGTTGTCGAAGGCGACGCCGATGGCGTCGAGGTCGTCGCGGATCAAGGCGACCATCTTTTCGCGGGCAACGTCGCCGATTTCGCGTATGGCGGCGGTGTCCGTCTTTTCCAGATAGCCATTGCCGTCGGAGTCGATAATCTCGGATGCGATGTCAGCGATGTAATCGCCCTGGTATCCGTTTTCGGGCATCTCGGCATTTTGGCCGAGGGCTTGGCGGTAGCGGGTCCACACCGAGCGGTAGAACGCCTCCATCTGGGAGCCGGCGTCATTGATGTAGTACTCGCGGGTTACGTCATAGCCGGCAGCGGCCAGGCTATTGGCCAAAGCGCTGCCCAGAACCGCGCCCCGGGTATGGCCCACGTGGACCGGGCCGGTGGGATTGACGCTGACGAACTCGACCATGACCTTGCGGCCGGCGCCGATGTCGGACGCGCCAAAGGAATCGCCGGCGACGCGCACCGCCTCGACCTGCTGCTGCAACCACGACTCGCTGAGCTTGAAATTGATGAAGCCGGGGGGCGCAGCGGACACGCCGTCGATTTCTGGCGAGCTCTCGATGCGTTCCGCGATCAGTTGGGCGAGCTGGAGCGGGTTGGCGCGGGCGGCGCGGGCCAGGCGCAACGGCAGGTTGGTGGCGAAGTCTCCGTGCTCGGCATTGTTGGGCCGTTCAACCTCGATGTCGGGTACGGAATCGACGCTGATCGCGCCATCGCGGTTGGCTTTTTCCAGGGCGGCGGCGACGGCGTTGGATATGGTGTCTCTGACTAGCATGTTGCGATCCGATGAAGTGGAATGAACAAAACGGGAGTATATGTTAGCACTCTCGCCGGAGGGTCTCTGGATTCCGGCTAAAGCCGGAATGACGGGAGATGCTATCGCCCTTTAGCCTTCGGCGATCTGGAACTGGTATCCGAGCGCGCTGGCCGGGTCGATGTTGGCGGTCAGGTAGCCCTCGGCGCTGCGGGACATGCCGTTTTCGCCGCGCATTGCGTTGCCGTTGGAGGCCAGTTGGGCGGCCTTGTCCGCGATGTCGGTGACACCGAAGGCCATGTGGTAGGGGCCCGGACCAAAGGTCTTGAGGTACTGACCCATGGCAGAATCGGGGTCCAGCGGCTCCGTGAATTCCACGTTGGTCTGGCCGACCTTGTAAATGGCGTTTTTCATGCCGCGGGCGGGATAGACCTCGATCTTGACCGGAGTCAGGCCGAAGTTTTGCTCGATGTACTCGGCCATGGCGTCGGCGTCGTGGACAAGGATGCGGACGTGATGTATAAACTCGAACATCTTTCCCCCATGTTGAGCGAAAACAAGTGGCGAATTTGGAACGGCGAATTTTGTTGGTGGGCGGCGAAGAGTTCCGGCCGGCCGCGGCGGGGATGGACCGACACATCCTGCAACTGACAGGTAAGGACGCGCCGCGCGTGGCTATCATACCAACGGCGGCGGCCCGCGAAAACCCACAGTTGGCGGCATCAAACGGGATCCGCCATTTCAGTGGACTTGGGGCGGACGCTTACAGTGTGGACGTTATTCAACGCGCCGATGCCGAGAACCCGCGCATCGCGGCGCAACTTGACGGCGCGGACGTCATATATTTCACCGGCGGGAGCCCGGAGCATCTACATTCGGTACTGGCACGTTCTCTGCTGCTGGAAACGGTCACTGCAGCCAATAACATGGGAGCGGTCTGGGCAGGTTCCAGCGCGGGGGCGATGGTGCTGGGCGCGGTGATGCGCCGGCCGTCGTCGGGATCTCCAGTGTCGCCGGCGTTGAATATCGTGCCGAACGTGATGACGCTGCCGCACCACGAGCGGAGCGATCCGGAGGCGATCCTGTCCCAATTGTCGGGCCGGGAGTTCGTCGGCCTGACCGTGCTGGGGATAGACGGCGGTTCGGGGGTGTTACTGGAGCCCGTCGGCGCGACGGCGTTGGGTAGCGGGAACGTGACCGTGTACCGGGATGGTGCGTGGCGACGGTATGCGGGCGGGGAACCCATCCCTGACCTGACGGTGGACGGGCCAGCCACCTAGCCGCGGCGGTTGCGGAGTTCTTCCCAGACGGCGTTGGGGGAGACGCCGGCGGAGGCCATGAGCGTGAGGGTGTGGTAGAGGAGATCGGCGATTTCGCCGGGCATGTTTTCGGCGTCGCCAGTGGCGGCGGCCAGGGCGGTTTCGCCGGCCTCTTCGATGACTTTCTGGGCAACGCGGCTGGTGCCCTCGGCGAGGAGTTGAGCGGTGTAGCTGCCCTCGGGCATTTCCCGCTGGCGGTCCTTGATGACGGCAAAGAGTTCGTCCAGTACCCGGGGCCCGCCCTCGGACGTGGTGTATTCCTCGGGGAGGTCGTCCATGCGGGTGAAGAAGCAGGTTGGTTCGCCGGTATGGCACGTGGGGCCGTCGGGTTCGACCTTGAGCAGGATGGTGTCGGAGTCGCAGTCAACGTACCATTCGCGGAGGTTGAGGTAGTTGCCGGAGACCTCGCCCTTGTGCCAGAGGTCTTCCTGGCTGCGGCTGTAGAACCAGACCTGGGTGCCCTCGACGGTGCGCTTGAGCGAGCCGGGGTTCATATAGCCCAGCATGAGGACCTGGCCGGTGTTGATGTCCTGGGCAATGGCGGGGACGAGGCCCTTGTCATCAAGCTTTACGTGGGTCATAAAGGCCAACTCCTATGTTGGGGTTACGCTGGATTCCCGCTTTCTCGGGAATGACGGCGGGTAAGTAAGAATGACCAGGTTCAGGGGTGTGCGGTGGGTAAGAGGGAATGGGGGGTGGGCGTACGGTTCCGTATCATGTGAGGCGGTTGAGGACGGCCGGGAGTTCGAGCAGGTTGCGGATCTCGGCATCCGGGGTGGGCAGATCTGGGTTCAAGGGTTCGCCCTTGCGGTTGATCCACACCACCGACATGCCGACGCCGCGCGCGCCCTTTACGTCCTCGAACTGCTTGTCGCCGACATACACGCACTCGCCCGGGTCGGCTTGCAATTCATTAAGGGCGATTTTAAAGAGGCGGGCATCGGGCTTGTAGCATTGGCCGCCTTCGGACGATATGACGGTGGAGAAGGCGGCGGGAATCCGCGCGACAACCGGGTTCAGGTAAGCGTCATCGGCGTTGGACAGCACGGCCAGCCGGCGGCGTTGGCCGAGGATGGAAAGGGCCTCGGGCGCGTCGGGGAATATGGGGCGGGCGCCCAGGTCGTCGATGGATTTCTGGGAGGCGTCCTGCGGGTCGCCCTTGAGGTTCAGGTCGGCGAACGCCCGGGCGAATGCGTCGGCCCAGCCGTCAAGGTATGAGATGAAGGGGCCGTGTGGGTCGATGCGCCGCTCGCGGAAATTGTTGGAGCCGTAATCCCAGGCGTGGCGGAGGGTTTCGGGATCGGTGTCCAGGCGTTGTTCGTCGATGATTCGTACGAAAGACTGGCGCCATAGTTCGGGGCCGTCCTGCGCTATGGTGTTGAACATATCGAAGATTACGGTGGTGATGGCGGTCATCTGCTACTCCGTCTCTCAGATTCGCATGGGGATGCCGCGGCCGGCGAGGAAGTCCTTGGCCTGGGCGATGGAGTAAGTTCCAAAGTGAAAGATGCTGGCGGCGAGCACCGCGTCGGCCTCGCCGCCGGTGAAAGCGTCGTAGAGATGGTCGAGTTTGCCGGCGCCACCGCTGGCGATGACGGGGACGGGGACGGCACGGGAGATGGCGCGGGTGAGCGGGAGATCGTAGCCGTCCTGCTGTCCGTCCTCGTCCATGCTGGTCAACAGGATCTCGCCGGAGCCGAGGGCTACGGTGCGCTCGGCCCACTTTACGGCGTCGAGGCCGGTGGGGTTCCGGCCGCCGTGGGTGTACACCTGCCAGCCCGATGCAGCGTCCAGCGCCAGGGTTTCGTCTCTGGGTTCGGGATGCGGTTCTCCGGGCACGATGCGGCGGGCGTCGATGGCGGTAACGATGCACTGGCTGCCGAACTGGTCAGAACCCTGGGCGACCAGTTCCGGGGTGTTGATGGCGGCGGTGTTGACGGACACCTTGTCGGCGCCGGCGTTGAGCATCCGCCGCACGTCCTCGATGGAACGGATGCCGCCGCCCACGGTGAGGGGGATAAAGACCTGCTCGGATACGGCGCGCACCACGTCCACCATGGTGTCGCGGGAATCGCTGCTGGCGGTGATGTCGAGGAACACCAGTTCGTCGGCGCCTTCCTCATCGTACCGGGAGGCCAATTCGGCCGGGTCGCCGGCGTCGCGCAGGTTGACGAAACTCGTGCCCTTGACGACGCGGCCGGCGTCAACGTCGAGGCACGGTATGATACGGCGAGTCAGCACGATGGGGTTGCGGTCCGTTACGGAGAAATCGGACAACAGTATAGCATTTGGTTGGCCACCGGGTTGGTCTCTATGGCGATGATGGATCAGAGTCTGGGATTCGTTGCTTTGGGAGTTCCTCCTTGATGCAGCGGGTTGGTTTGCTTGGGATTTGCGGTGTCAGGTTGGTGGTTCGGGACGAGTGTCGGAGCACGGCCAACACTGTTTTTGCTTGGCGCAGATAGATATTGTCCTAGATTTCCACGTGCTGGCCGCCCTGGTGGTGGGGGCTGCTGCCCTCTCACCCAACCCTCTCCCACCAGGGGAGAGGGCTATTGACGACCCTCGTGGGGCGGTGGTGACACCCGCCGGGTCCGGGAGCGTAGTCGCTGAAAGACGGTACGCCAGAGGCGCATCTACGACCCTAGGCTCCTTGGGAACCATTTTCTGCTTTGGATAACCGACAGGCCGTTGAGCGACCCGAACCGACTTGACACCTCGCTATGTGTAGTAGTTTCGGTGGCTGCCGCTGCATGCGATGCGGCACTCCCACCCGGTTCTCGAGGGCCGAGCGGGAAACCTGACGTAGTTAGGATAGAACGTGGGAGCGGAGTGGGACAATGGGCGGGGTGTCATAGGTGCGTTGCAATTCAGGTAGTTTGAGGGAGGGATGCCCCCTCCCGCCAGAGGCGGACGTACCGCACCCGACCCTCTCCCGCCAGGGGAGAGGGAGCTTTGAATGAGAAAACCACCGAGAAATCGCCGCGTTGCGCTTGCCCCGGCGGGGCGGTGGACATAATATGTCGGGCGAATCACCGGCGGCTCAGGCCGGCACCAGGAGGAAATGACATGGCTCTTACACTAGCGGACAGCAACCGGGTCATGGCGGCGGCGATTGCCAAAGCCGAGGAACTGAACATCAAGGTCAGCGTGGCCGTAGTGGACGCCGGCGGGCGTCTGATTGGAGTGCAACGGATGGACGGCGCGATCTGGGCGTCGGCCTACGGTTGCCAGGGCAAGGCGGTGGCGTCGGCGGCGTTCGGCCGGCCCAGCGGCGAGATGCAGGACCGGGCCACGGCGCCGACGCCGGCGGGCATCCGGGAGCGTTCCGGTTCGGAGATGATCTTCGGACAGGGCGCGGTTCCCATCATCGCCGATGGGGCAGTAGTCGGGGCGTGTGGCGTGGGCGGCGGCACCAGCCAGGAGGACGAGGACTGCGCGGCGGCCGGGGCGGCGGCACTGTAGAGAAAGCGCTGGTCAAATCAATTTGCACCCTCACCCTAACCCTCTCCCATCAAGGGAGAGGGAATTGATAGAGGCTTCCCCAAATCGCTTTGCTGGATCTACGGTCAGGGTGTGAATGCCAGCACGCTGGCCGGGGAACCGCTGCCGCCTACCAGGCGTAGCCGTCCGACAACGACGGTTGCGCCGGAGGGCGGCAGTTGGTCCAGGTTGTTGAGGCATTCCAGGACCAGCGCCGGGCGGGCCAGGACAAGACGACTGACCGAGAGGCCAGTATCGGCTCCCGGGTCGATGCCGTGGGTGTCAATGCCCAAGCCGGCGACCTCGCGCCATTCCAGGAGGAAGCGAGCGGCTTCGAGGCTGAAGCCGGGGGTGTGCATTGCGCCGTCGTCGCCGGTGTTGATAAACCGGGCCGGCTGGCCCCAGAAACGGGACCACCCGGTATTGAGTAGAACCAGGGTATTAGGCTCGATGGGTCCGTTCGCTCGCTCCCAATCCGCGATGTCGCCGGCAGACAGGGTGTAATCCGGGTCGAGTGACGCCGGGCCCGGAGCGTCAATCACGGCGGCCGGGGCGACCAGGGATTCGGCGGGTGTGCCGTCCGGGTCGATGCCGTCGGCGTAGTAGGCGCTGGGGGAGGCGAGATGCGTCCCGCTGTGCTCGCCCATGCTGAACCGTCTGAGGAAGTATTCCTGCTCGGCGAGGTCAGAGACGGTCTGAAAATCCACCGCCGGGTCGCCGGGCCAGACTGGTATGTCCGGGCTGATGGGGTGGCTGAGGTCCACCACCCGGCGGTAGGAAATGAGTTTTGTGTCGTTGTGTGCCAACGGGTTACGCTCGCTTTACGCAGCGGCCGGTAAGTGGCTGGCGTCCGAGCAGGACGTTCGCCGGGTAGCTACGGGCATTGGGCGTTGCATCTGGGCGCAATGGCGATCAACCCAGCGCATGGCCGACGGGAAGGTGCTGGCCGCGCCTAGCTCGGCGACCTGCCCGAACTCGTTTCTGCCGTAGATTACGTAGCAGATACCCGGAATTTCGCCGTGGATGAGGTAGCCGCGATAATAGACCTTGCGTCCGGAGTCGGGGATGGTGGTGGTGCGCACGGCGGTGGTGGCCCCTACGATGCTGGCGTTGCTGAACATAATCGAGCGTTCTCCTGTTGCGCGGATCAGGCGCATTTGTGTTGTCCGTATGTTCTAGCAAACGCCCGTTCAATGTCAACTAATGTTTGACGCTATTTTTCCGAAAAATCGTTCTTTTCTGTGTTCTCAAAAAAGGCCAGCCAACTGGCCGGCCAAAATTATAAGAAGAGGACGATTACTTTGCTGCCATGTTGTTGAGGAAGTCGTCGATGGTCAAGGCCTCCTGGCTAGAGGTGGACATGTCGCGCACCATTACCGTCCCGTCGCGTACCTCGTCCTCGCCGAGGATGAGCACGGCGGAGACGCCCAGCGCATTGGCCTGACGCATCTGGCCCCGGAGGGCGCGGCCACCGTTGGCGAGAATCGCGCCGACGCCGCCGGCGCGCATACGGTTAGCCAGGCGGACACCCTCGACGCGGGCTTCTTCGCCGATGGTGGCGATGAGATACTGCGGTGACGGTTCATCGGGAACCGGGGCCTCGGCGCGCTGCACGTTCAGGGCGAGGCGCTCGATGCCGCTGCCGAAGCCGATGCCCGGAGTGGGCCGGCCGCCAAGTTGCTCGATCAGGCCGTCGTAACGCCCGCCGCCGCAGATGGTGGACTGGGCGCCTTCCACGGCTGGCTGAATCTCGAAGACGGTGCGGGTGTAGTAGTCGAGTCCGCGCACGAGGCGGTGGTCGATGCGGTTCTGGATGCCCATGGCGTTGAGGTAGGACTGGACACGGCTCCAGTGGTTGTCGCAGTCGTTGCAGAGGCATTCGGTGGACTTGGGGGCCTCTTCGCCGAGCGCTCGGCAGGTCTCCACCTTGCAATCCAGCAGGCGCAGCGGGTTGCGTTCCAGGCGGGTCTTGCAGTCCTGGCAGAGGTGGGTCTGCATGTTTTCGTAGTAGGACTTGAGGGAGCGGATGTACTCGGGACGACATTCGGGGTCGCCGATGCTGTTGGTGACCAGGGTGATGTCGGACAGGCCGATGTCGTGCATGAAGGTCCAGGCGAGTTCGATGACCTCGGCGTCCACGGACGGGTCGGGGTCGCCGATGGCCTCGATGCCGAACTGGTGGTGCTGGCGGAACCGGCCGGCCTGGGGGCGTTCGTAGCGGAACACGGGACAGATGTAATACATGCGCACGGGTTGGGCCTGGTTCTGCATACCGTGCTGGAGGTAGGCGCGGCAGACGGGAGCGGTGCCTTCGGCGCGTAGGGTGAGCATATCACCGCCACGATCCTCGAAGACGTACATCTCCTTTTCGACGATGTCGGTGCCTTCACCGACACCACGGATGAACAGCCCCGCGTCCTCGAACATGGGGCTGTCGATGCGGCCGTAACCGAAGCGACGGGCGACGTCCATGGCTTTGCCTTCGATGTATCGCCAGTATTTTTGCTCCGCCGGCAGGCGGTCGGTGGTGCCGCGTGGGGACTGGAAGGTAGGCATGGGTTTGCTTACAGCTCCGTGGGTGTTAGGCGGTGGGTGCTAGTCAGCGCGGGGTTCGGACTCGCCGAACAGGATTTTCTCGGTTTCGGGGTCCAGCGAGACGCCGCACTCTTCGAGTGCGCGTTTCTGGCGAGCGCGTTCCGCCTTGCGGCCTTCTTCGCGTCCCTCTTCACGGCCTTGCTCAAGCCGTTCTTCCTGGTAGGCTTCCCACCATCTCTTGTAATCCCGGTAAGCGGAAAAAATCATCTTGACCCCCAAGTAGAAAACCAGCGCGGTGGGGAACAGCAGGGCCATCCCCGCTATTATCACTCCGTCTTCTTGTTCGGTCAGCCTCTTGAAAAATCCGATTGCCGGCCAGCCGCCGCAACGATCGCACCGGGCAATAGTGTCCGCCATCAGGATGCTGGCACTTATCGATATTGACCCTTCAACGAACGCCCACGGCGTACCGCCAGTGTTCGCAGTCAGTATATCACCCGATGCTCCGGGGTCGCGGCGACGACGCCGGGGCCGCATTATGCCTTCCCCTCGGCCTCGAGTTGCGCCAGTTCGTCCGGGGTCAGGCCGCCGATGTTGCAGAGCACATCGTGGTTGTGCTGGCCGAGGGTTGGCGGCGGGTCGGCCGGGGTATCGACGCAGCCGGTGAGCTGGATGGGCGTGTTGACGGTGCGGAACGAGCCGCCGTAGGTGTCGCCGCTGTCGATGAACATGTTGCGGGCCTCAAGGTGGGGGCAGTTGTCCAGGTCGGCGCTGTCCTGGACGATGCCCATGGAGAAGCCGCAGTCCAGCAGATGCTGGTTTAACTCGCGCTTGGGGATGTGCTGGGACCATTCCTCGATGGCGGGGACGATGTTGCTGAAATAGAACGGCCCGGAGACGCCGCGTCCCAGGTAGCGAGGATCTTCGGCAAGTTCGGGTCGGCCGATGAGATTCCACATGGCGCGCCACTTGTCATCGGCGTTGCCGGCGCCGGCGAGGACGACGTAGCCATCGGAGGCGCGCAGGGTCAGCTGCGCGGAGAACATGTTCTCACGGGCCGTTGTGGTGATTTGGCCGTTGGTTTGGTAGAGGGGCATGCTGCTGGTGGTGTGGGCTACCATGCAGTCGTACATCGCCATGTCCACGTGCTGGCCTTTGCCAGTCTTGCGACGGGACTCCAGCGCCAGCATGACGCCGAGGGCGGTCCAGATCGCGGGGACGGAATCGCCCATGTTGTCGCCGACCATCTGGGGGCCGCTTTCGGGGGTGCCGGTGGTGGCCATCCAGCCGCCCATGCCCTGAACGCACGGGTTGTTGGCGGGCCAGTTGGAGTAGGGGCCGCGGAGGCCGTCGCTATCTCCGTAACCGGATATGCTGGCGTACACCAGGCCGGGATTGATCTCGCTGAGGCGCTCGTAGGAGTAGCCCAGCCGGCCCATGGCGCCGGGGCCCCAGTTGTCTAGCAGGACGTCGGACACGCGCAGCATGTTCTCGAAGGCGCGCTTGGCCACGGGGTCGCGCAGGTCGAGGGACACGCTTTTCTTGTTGCGATTGACGCCGAGATAGCGAGCGCTGACCTGGGAGCCGTCGGGCCCCTCGATGAACGGATGGTTGAGGCGCGCCTGGTCGCCTCTCCCCGGTCGTTCGATCTTGATGACCTCGGCGCCCATGTCGGCCAGGATCATGGCGCAGAACGGGCCGGCGACGATGTGGGTGGCATCGAGAACGCGAAGTCCCTCCAGGGGCAAGGGTTGGAGTTCGCGGTCGGGTTGAACTTGCGTGGTCATTTTGGGCTCCGGTGGCACATCGGGGCACGAGTTCCCGAGTAGGGTTAGGGTGTCGCCAACTATACAGACAGGGATGGGACAATCAAAGACTGCGCAGTGTTGCGCAGCGAATCGCGGTCATCCAAGAGTCCGGGTCAGTTTGACAATTCTTCGGGCATCCGCCTACAATTGATGTACGCAGTCAAGGCTGCGTGTTGATGCGGCCCGGTGGTGTAGCGGTTAACATACTGCCCTGTCAAGGCAGAGATCGGCGGTTCGAATCCGCTCCGGGTCGCCACTACACAGTCCAGTGGATTTCGGCGGCTCCCAGCCAGGGGAGCCGTTTTTTCGTTTATCAGTCATAGCGTGATAAGCCAGCATTATGAATACTGATATTCACTATTGCTTTCGTTGACACACTGGCACGATGGTAATAGACTCGGCGGCGGAATTCATCGGACGATTTGCTCAAATATCGCGCTGCAATGCGCCGTATTGGATAAGGAGTAACGCAATGAATCGAGTGATTCTCGCCATCTGCCTGCTGACTCTGGCCGTCGTGGTCGTCGCCTGTGGAGGCGGAGATACCGGAGGAGGAACGGCTACCGTGGCTGAACCGACGGCGGCGCCGGAACCCACGATGGCGCCGGAACCCACGGCGATGGCGGAGCCCGCTACCACGGGTGAGACCGAACTAGTGTCCAGCGGATACAACTTCGACTTTCAGTACGTTTGTGTGAACCGCACGTTGCGTCCGTGCCAGTTGGTTGAGGAATTCATCGAGGGTGTGGAGGAAAGGACCGAAGGGCAGGTTGAGATTACCCTGAGTTCGTACCCCGAGCTGGGCATCAGCGGGTTCGATATGATCCGGTTGATTGACGACGGGACCGTAGAATTCGGCGAAATTTACTCTGGCTTTGTAGCCGGCGACTTCCCCATCTTCAACATCACCAACATTTGGGGGCTGGCGGACTCGCCTGAGCAGTATCTGGAGATGGTGGCGGCGGTGAAGGACGATCTGTACCGAATCGTCACGCGGGAGAGCGGCGGGCAGGTGGTGTTCCGCAACTTTTATCCCAGCCAGTACTTCTACAGCAAGCGCCCGCTGCAAACCCTGGAGGACTTTGAGGGCATGAAAACTCGGGTGCATAGCCCGGTGCTGGGCGACTTGATCAGCGCGCTGGGCGCGGACGACCAGACGATGGCGTTCGCGGAGGTGTACACGGCCTTGGAGCGCGGCATCCTGGAGGCGGGAGTCACCGCGGCGTCGGCAGGGTATGGGCAGCGGTGGTATGAGGTGACTGACCATCTGACCGGGCCGTTCATCGGATCGTTCGCGCAGACGTTCATCACAATCAACGGCGAGACATGGGCCGAAATTCCGCCCGACCTACAGCAGATTCTGCTGGAGGAGGGCCTGAAGCATGAGCAACGCAACCTGGAAGCCGTGTACGTGTGGGACGAAGAAGCCGTTGGCCAGAACATAGCGGAGGGCATGGAGTACAGCGAGTTCTCGCCGGAACTGCACACGATTCTAAAGGAGGCGGCCATCAACGAGGTGCTGCCCAAGTGGATTGAGAGGTCAGGTGGCCCCGAATCGGAGGCGGGACAACTCTACAATGAGTTGGTCGCGCCGATCTCTGGAGTGGTAGTCAATCCGGACGGGACAGCCAGCCGACAGTAGGCTTGCTAGCATACCTTTGATGCACGGGGGCGGCTGTTGTGGTCGCCCCCGAAATCGTTAAGGGAGCGGCAAAGATTTGTTGACGCTTGCCGGCGGCGCGGTTAACATCGCGCAACGCAAGAAGCGTTCATACGAATGAGCAATCACTCGGAGGGATTGAGAGATGAAAGCAGCAGTATTGCGCGAGGTGAATCAGCCGGTGGTGGTTGAGGACGTGCAGGTGGATGCGCCGGCGCCTCGCGAGGTTTTGGTACGAACGGGCGCGTCAGGCGTATGCCACAGCGACCTGCATTTCGTGGAAGGCTTGTACACCACACCGATGCCCTGCATCCTGGGGCACGAAGCGGCCGGCACGGTTGAAGCGGTGGGGGAGCAGGTCAGCTACGTGCGGCCGGGAGACTCGGTGATTATGTGCCTGTCGGTGTTCTGCGGAACCTGCGAATTCTGCACGCGCGGCCAGCCTTACCTGTGCGATCGAACGGCGGTGACGCGCAGTCGCAACGACCCGCCCAGGTTGCGGAAGGACGGCGAGGCCATCACGCAGTTCGCCCAGTTGGGTTCCTACGCGGCAGAGATGCTGGTCCATGAGAACGCACTGGTGAAGGTGGAGGATGACATCCCATTCCCGCAGTTGGCGCTGATCGGATGCGGTGCGACCACGGGCCTCGGAGCAGTGCTGAATACGGCTCGCGTGGAGCCGGGCAGCACGGTGGCCGTGGTTGGCTGCGGAGGTATCGGGATTCACTGCGTGCAGGCGGCGGCGCTGGCGGGCGCCCTGCGGATCATCGCGGTGGACACCACCGAAGACAAGTTCGCGCTGGCTCGCGAGTTTGGCGCGACGGACGTGATTGACGCCACATCCGGCAACGTAGCCGAGCGGATCGTTGAACTGACCGGCGGCGGCGTGGACTATTCCTTTGAAGCCATCGGACTGAAGCAAACCGCTGAGGACTGCTACAACATGCTGCGCCCCGGCGGCGTCGCCACCATCATCGGGATGGTGCCTGAGGGAGTGAAGATCGAGCTGGACGCGGGGAACTACCTGCGCCGGGGTCGGGCGATCCAGGGCTGCACGATGGGATCCAACCGGTTCCGCACCGACATGCCGCGGTACATCGAGTTCTACAAGCAGGGGCGGTTGAAGCTGGACGAGCTGGTTACGCAGGAGCTGCCGTTGTCGGGGATCAACCGGGCCTTTGCAGACATGAAGGCGGGCAGCGTGCGGCGGAGTGTGATCACCGACTTCGAGAACTGATCGCGCCGTAAATTTTGGGAAGTATGCGCCGATGCCACACATAGGAGCGTCGGCGCATCGTTTAGTGACTGCTGGCGCGGGACGGGACGTGCTTGGCCAAGCCTAAACTAGCAGGGTAAATCAGTTGCGTTTACTGTTTGGATATCACAAACGGCTGGCTGTGGATGTCCTCATCGCGGTGAGTGTGCTGGGGGGCTTGGGGCTGGTGGCGCTGGCACTCTACATCTGGATGTCATGGATAAGCGGGGCACAATCCGGTGAGTTTGTCCTGGGGAGGTTCATTTCGGCGGTTGGCCTGCTGCAGCCGTTGGTCACCGCGCTCGTGCTGGTAGTAGGCGGGATCTTCGCGTACCGTAAGTTGCAACTGTTCCGCGATTTTGAGCCGCACCTGACGGTGACGCAATCGGTGAGCAGCCGGGTTGTCGGAAGTCAGTACGCGCATATCGCCGTTACGGCGACCCTGCACAACAGCTCGAAAGTGTGGGTGGAAGTACGGGAGTGTTTGTTTCAGATTCATCAGGTACAACCACTGAGCGATGACGACGTAGAGCATTACTACGTTGAGGCGTTCCGTGAGGACGGCAGCGCGTACATAGAATGGCCAATCATCGACGAAGTTATGCGCCGGCTGGAGCCAAACGAAATCGTTATTGAACCAGGCGCTCATCATCACGAACCGTGCGAGTTCATAGTGTCTCGAAACGTGACCACGGTGCTGGTGTATTCTTACTTTTTCAACACTGCATATTCAGAAAACGGCCAATCTGCGCAAGGCTGGTCAGCCACGACCGTCCACGATGATATAGTATAGGGAGTAGGGCATCCCTGATGATTCACAGGAGGGACCATGCCATCCAACAAGCCGAAATACGTGAGGACACGGGTGATCAAGGGTACCGCACCCCGCAAAGGCACGCCCATAGCTTGGCCGCCCGGGAAGCCGCCGGGCGGGAAATTGCCGGAGAGCGCGAAGCCGGGGAATCAGAAGGCGGACTGAACCGGTGCGCGTGTTGCTGCGCAAATCCCCGTCGAAGTAATTTCGGGCCGCCATTGTGCGGCCCGAATCAGTTTAACCTAGCGGTCAGTAGATGACGCCGGCCTCCTCCAATTCGGCGATTTCATCAGGCGTGAGGCCGAGGAGTTCGCCGAAGACGTAGGCGTTGTCCTCGCCGATGTTGCTGTATTTTCCGAAGGCAATGGGGGTGCCGGACATCTTGGCCGGTATCGACCAGGAGACGCTTTCACCCTCGACCCATTCGGTGGCCTTTACGCCACGCTCCGCTTCCCAGTATTGGGTGTCCTGGTAGAAGTTCCGGGATTCCAGGTGGGCGCTTTCGTTGAGGTCGGCACCCTGCGAAACGATGCTGGCGGGGATGCCGGCCTGCTGTAGCGTATCCATCAACGTCGCCGATTCTTGGGGTGCTGTCCACTCGGAAATGGCGGTGTCGAGCGCGTCCTGATTGCGCTGCCGTCCGATGCGGGTTTCATACTCCGGAGCGGCGGCCCAGGCCGGGTCGCCCATTGCCTTGCGGAAGTTTGACCACTGTTCGTCGTCGGCGATTGAGATGGCGATGTAGCGGTCGGCGTCGCCGGAGACGGGGTCCGGGGCGCAATGGTAAACGCCGTGGGGAGCGGCCCAAGCATCGCGGTTGCCCCGGCGTTGGGGGCCGCGCCCGTTGACCTGGTAGTCCAACAGGGCCGGGCCACAGGTGGCGACACCGGACTTGAAGATGGAGGACTCCAGCGTGGCCGTCTTGCCGGTGAGGTTGCGGCGCATCAGGGCGGCGATGATTCCTGCCGGCTGGAAAACCCCGGTGTGATAATCGGAGTATGACGTGTTGACCACGCCGGGTGGTTCGCCCGGGAGGCCGGTCATCAGCGAGACGCCGGAGAGGTGCTGCACTAGGATGCCGAAGGACTTGTAAGTGTAGTAGGGACCGTGTCCGCCCAGGCCGGTCTGCCACATGATGATGCTGTCGGGCCGTTGACGGCGGATTTCCGGGAAGTCGATGCCCCAGCGGTCCAGGACGTTGCGGCGGAAATTGGTCATAAATACGTCGCTGATGCGGACCATTTCAAGGATCAAGTCGCGGCCGGCATCGGTACGCACATCCAGGGTGATGCGGCGCTTGCCGCGCTGATATTCGGGCTGACCGGCGCCGCGAGACCAAGCGGGAATGAAGGCCATTTCATCCAGTACCTTGTTAGTCTCGACCTTGATAACCTCGGCGCCCAACGAGCCGAGGATGCGGCCGGTAAGGGGCAGGGCGACGTAGGGGCCGAACTCCACGACGCGGATGCCGGTGAGGGCGGAGAGGGTGGGGTGGGATGCGGTCATGATTCCGACTCCTCGATAAAGCGATCGAAAACGAGGCTACGCACGGCAAATGCGAACCCCGGCAACACATTTTCTCCCGATAGTGTCTCGGGGTTTTCCACCAGCTCGGGTTCGGCTTGCCCGGCGCGGTAGATATACGTGTGGCGATTGCGGGGATCGATGCCCCAACCCAGGCGTGCGCCGCCGTCCATCCATTCCTGCATCTTGGCCAGGAACCGCGGCAGGCGGTCGGTGCGAGAGCGAACTTCCACTACGAAATCAGGTGCGCCGTTGATGGTTCCGCGACGCTCCGAGGGCGTCAGGTTGTCGTAGCGTTCCTGAGTAATCCAAGCAGCGTCGGGAATAAGCACCGCTCCACTGGACAGGCTGAATCCGATGGTAGGCCCGTAACTCACGCCTCCGCCTCCACGCCGCCATAATGCCAAGTCAACGGTAACTTCGGTTTCATCTAGGCTGCTTTCGGAACCCGGTGGGGGCATTATGATCAGTTCTCCTTGGGCGGAATACTCGAACTGCCAGCCTGGGTTGTCGCTAGATAGCTGGCACAGCCGTTCCCCGAAATCCTCGGCGAGATGGTCAACGCCAAGGGCCTTGAGGTCCAGCCGCAGTTCGCCGACCAATGGCCAATCTGGTTCCGGGTCTGCCGGCGCTTCTATTGCCGCAGGCGGTTTGGGTTTGACCGTAACCATTGTGGAAACCTCCGTGGTTAGTCGGCTAGATGATGCCGTCGGCTTTCAGGGATGCGATCTCACTTGGCGTAAGACCCAATTCGCCTTGATACACCGCCGCATTGTCCGCGCCGAGGGCTGGCGCCGGGCGGCTGAGAGCCTTGACCTCTTCGCTGTGAAATATGCCCAGAGGGTATTTGATCGCGCCCATGTCCGGGTCGTCGTATTCGATGTCGTACCAGAAGCCAGATTCGGCGAGTTGGGGGTCGGCCAGCAAGTCGGCGATTTCGTTGACTGGGAGGAAGACCAAGTTGCGGTGTTGGCCCTCATGGAATAGCTCCTGCACCGTGAAATTCTCGGCGAACTCCAGGAACAGAGCGGTGATGATGTCGATGTGCTCAGCGCGGTCCTGGTTGCCGCCCCGGTAGGCTTCGTTCAGCACTTCGTCGTTGCCGGTTACCTCGTGGATCCACTGGGCGAGGGCGTCCCATTCGCGTGGGGTGATGACGCCGGCGGCGATCCAGCCATCCTTGCAAGGATAGGCGCCCAAGGGGATGACGAGGGTTGAGTTGGTGCCAACGCGGGTGACGTTCTGGCCGAGCTTGCGCCAGAGCAGGGCGGGATGGGCATCGGTGTAGTAGGTGATGAGGGCTTCCTGGGAGGAGACGTCGATGTGCTGACCCTCGCCACCGCCGAAGTCGCGGTGGTACAGGGCGGCGAGGATGCCCACGGCGGCGTATTGGGCGGCCGGGTAGTGGCTGTGCTCGTTGCCCTGGCGGACGGGCGGTTCGTCGGGTTCGCCGGTGATCTGCATGTAGCCGCTGGCGGCCATCACCACCAGATCGTCGCCCTGGTAATCCGCCCATTCGCCGGTGTTTCCGAAGGGAGTAACAGACGCCATTATGAGGCCGGGATTGTCGGCGCGAAGGGCGTCGAAACCAATTCCTCTGTCATAGAGATAGTGGCGGTCAAAACTCTCGATGATGACATCGGCGTCAGCGGCCAAGCGGCGGAACAGGGCTCGTCCCGATTCGGTTTCAAGGTCGAGGGTGATGGAGCGCTTGTTGGTATTGTAGAAGAGGAAGTCGAGGCTGCGCCCGGGGTCAGGGGCGTCGGATGGATACGGCCCCAGCCGGCGGGACGGGTCCCCGGACGGTGGCTCAACTTTGACCACGTCAGCGCCATAGTCGGCGAGCAAGCGGCCGCAAAAGGCGGCGCGCCGGTCGGAGAGGTCCAGGATGCGATAGGGCGGTATGAGATGCTCGCCGGTGTATTCGTCGAATCGTGGCATGGACGCCAACTCCAGGTGCAGATACGAATGTGGTGAAATTTATCGCCCTATGTAGTGGATGTCAAAAAGGCGAGTGAATGGGCAATCTGCTCCGGCGATATAATACTTGCTGCTCTGTACTACTGAATATTTTGCCATCTGACATCCCACGGAGATTTTCATGTCCACGATCCACTCTACGATGCACCCCACAGATATCAATGCGGCGTTGATTAACCTGCTGCGCAAGCGGTCGCCCGCGTATTGGCAATCGGCCACTATTGGGATGACGCCGGAGTTGCGGCCCATCATGGCCTTGCAGGACACGCGAACTCTGCCGTTTGCGGAGCCGCAGCATCGACCGTCAGTGCTGTTGGTGGCGGGTTTGCGCGGGGAAACTACGGATACTCCGCGCATCCTGACGGCTTTGGAACGGTTCACGGGAACTGCGGCGGCACAGGAATCCGGTGTGGCTCTTTCCGTCATCGTCGCTGCGAATCCCGACGCCCTGTCCGGTGGAGACTGGGAGGAGGCGGCGCCGCGCCGGGTTGACCTCACGGTTGGATACCCACCTGAAGGCGGGTATTACTTTGATGAAGCCGCCCCGGAGCGTCGATATCTGTGGCGGTGGATCTGCTATCAGGCGCCGGACCTGGTGGTGGAGGTGGCCATCGCGGACAACGAAAGCGGCGGCGAGAAGTGGGAGGCGAACGATGCAGCGGTTGCGAGTACGGTTGCCGTGGCCCTCAACGCCTCGTTGGTGAGCAATGACGACTCGCTGGTGGCTGCGTTAGGGCGACCTGCATCCGATGCGCCGGGGGTGATACCGGCGCTGAGGTTGACAACGCACTGGACCGGGTTGACCGATGCGCTGCGGCAGCTTTGGACGCTCACGTCCAAAGGCTCAGACGTACCGCAATCGCCAGCGGGCATGGCGCTGGAGGGGCGGCGGGCGAGAAGCCCGTTGGAGATTGGGCGGATCCTGGCGGGCAGGTATGGGCACGCCCTGGACCCGGTGAACTACACGCAGGGCGTGGGCATCAGCGGGCGGTTGCGGCTGGCGGCTCTGGATGAGGGCGGGGATGACCCTACGAGCGAGATCACGGAACTGATAGCGCACATCGCCGCTGACCCGGGCACGTACCTGGCCGAGGCAGGTGGAGCGGCGCTGACCGGCGTGATCTGGGCGGCACGACTGGCCGACTACACCGGGGAGGAGACGTATCGCCGGCTGTTTTTCTACGCGGCGGATCGTTTCGTTGAGCGTGGGCCGGGCGAGGCCCCGGCGCCGTGCGACCCTGATTTCCGTGTCGAGGACATGTTCATGTGCGGCGCAATGCTGGGACGAGCGTATCGTATTTCGGGGGACGCTAAATATGCGGACCTGCTGGCCCGCTTTCTCATTGATGGCGGCAACGTGCAGGACAGCAGCGGGTTGTTCAGGCACGCGCGGTCGGCTCCCCATTTCTGGAGCCGAGGCAACGGTTTCGCCGCATTGGGTTACGCGGAGGCGTTGACGTATTTGGACGATGAACATCCGGCGCGTACTGAGCTGTTGGCACGGCACCGGCGGCACCTGGACGCGCTGCTGCGCCGCCAGCAGCCGTGGGGGACGTTTGGGGAGTTGGTGGACGTCCCGGGCGCATGGGGCGAACTGACCTCGACCTGCATGATCGGCTACGCATTGGCGCGGGGGCTGCGAGAAGGATGGCTGCCCGATGCGGACGGTGAAGGGTATCGGTCGGGCGTCGAGGCATGCTGGCGAGCGGTGTCCGAGCGCATTGGCGACGATGGCGGCATGGTTGACGGCTGCATCAGTACGGGCGTGATGCCGGATATGCGGGCCTACCTGGACCGGGCCGCGCTGAGCGGCCACGACGACCGCACCGGCAGCATGGCGCTGTGGTTCGCCTGCGAGATGGAGCGGCTGCGGCGGAGGTAAAAGCAGCGCGTGCTAGAATTGGGCATTATCGCCGTGTCTCTCTTGCGCGGAGGCGATCATGCTTACCCGATTGGAAGTCAACGGATTCAAAAATCTGGTGGATTTTGCGCTGGACTTTGGGCCGTACACGTGCATCGCCGGCCCGAATGGCGTCGGCAAGTCCAACGTATTTGACGCGATCCGATTCCTGTCTCTACTGACCGAACACACTATCAACGACGCCGCGCTGCAAATCCGCAACGCTGGGGAAGATACCGGGGAGATTGCCGATCTGCTGTTTTCCGTTGGCGACGAGCGGGCTGACCGGATGGAGTTCGCTGCGGAGATGATAGTTGGCAAAGACGTGCGGGATGACTTCGGCCGGGAAGCCGAAGCATCGTCATCCTTTCTGCGCTACGAAGTCGCCTTTCGCTACGAGCCGCCATCAGCAACGGCCGGCCCTTTGGGGGGCCTGGTTCTGGAGCGGGAAGAGCTGCGGCCCATCGCTACCGGTCGGGCCGTGCATCATTTGAAGTTTCCGCACAGCAAGGCCAAGTTCCGCGACAGTGTGGTGTACAACCGGAGGCATGCGCGCAGCGGGTTCATATCAACCCAGATTGACCCTGAAACAGAACAGACGGCTATTGTTGTGCATCAGGATGGCGGCTCTCACGGACGGGGGCGGCCCTCCCCGGCAGAAGGAGCAGCGCGTACCATCATCGGCACCGAGAACACTACGGCGACACCGACGATCCTGGCGGCACATCGGGAGATGCAGAGTTGGCGGGTGTTGGCGCTAGACCCGGCGGCAATGCGTAGGCCCGACCGGTACACACAGCCGCCAGGTATCGAGGCTAACGGGGCGCATATACCAGCGACGCTACAGCACCTGGCGAACATCGCGCCGGAGCATGGCGACCGTCCTGAAGCCGTTTTCCAGATGGTTTCAATAATCTTGTCCGGACTCGTTCCAATCAAGCAAGTCCACGTGGTCAAAGACGAAGTGCGGCAACTATTCTCTCTGGAAGTGGAGGAGCAATCGGGCATAAAGCTGCGGGCCAATTCAATTTCGGACGGCACCTTGAGGTTCCTCGCGCTGGCTGCACTGTCTGAAGCAGTTTATGAAAATGCGGTGGTTTGCATGGAGGAACCCGAAAACGGCATACATCCGGCCAAACTGGGGCAAATGGATATGCTGTTGAAAGAAATTGCGGTTGACCCGGACGAACCCGTTGACATTGAGAATCCGATGCGTCAGGTGATAGTGGCCACCCATTCACCGTACTTCGTGCAACTGCAAAACAAGGACGACCTGGTGCTGGCAAAGTCTCGCATGGCGCGCTCCAAATCAGGCGAATTGGTCGAGCGTCTGTTGCAGTGTCAACCTTACCAAGGGACCTGGCGCTGTTCAGATGAGCGTGAAGGTATGAATTTACTTTCTTTGCAGTCTTACTTGATACCTCCGAAAACGGCGCAAATTGCTTTCCCGAGGGAGTTCTGGGAATCGGTATGGTGACGAAATTTCTCTTGGTGTGTGAAGGCAATTCCGACGCCCCTCTTGCGTTTCACATACAGCGTTTATTCGAAAGTAGTGGCTACCCTCGGCCTGAATTCAACGTTTCTCCCGAGGGTCGTTTGTTAGTGGAGAAGATACGCAACGGTCTCGATATGGCGCCTCATTATGATGTGCTATTTATACATCGAGACGCCGACCGCGCGGGATCAGATGCTAGGTACCGCGAAATTACCGAAGCGATTGAGCAAGTGGAATACAGCGGCCAGTGGGTAGGCATAGTGCCCGTGCGCATGACGGAAAGTTGGCTACTTATGGATGAAGCTGCTATCCGAAGCGCTGCGGGTAACCCAAACGGCCGTTTACAGTTGGACTTGCCGTCGCCAACGGAAGCGGAACGCATGGCAGATCCTAAATCAGCGCTCCAATTGGCCATAATTACCGGTGCGGAAGTGCGGGGGAGAAGGAGGAGAGCGCTAACGAAAAGACTCCCAAATATGCGAGACCAGCTCTTGGAAAACCTCCCGGTTGGCGGCCCATTGGAACAACTGCCGTCTTGGGCGAGATTTCGCGACGATACTGTTGCCGCATTGCAGGAATTGACCCGTTAGCGGCATACTGGCTGAATGCACATTTTGATTGCATACCTGTCGCGGCGGCTGCCGTTTTACTATGGTTGGTTGGTGCTGGGATCGGCCGGCAGCAGCATGTTCGTGCGCAATGCGGCCGGCAGCCTGACCTTCGCCGTTTTTGTTCCGCTCATTGCCGATGATACAGGTTGGAGTCGGGCGTTGATCGGAGGGGCGGCGGCAGTCGGTGGATTGTTGGCTACCGGTGCATCGCCTCCCGTGGGCTGGGCGATTGACCGGTACGGCGCGCGGGTGGTGCTGGTGTTGGGGATCATCATCATAGGTCTCAGCACCATGGCGATGGCGTGGCTGTCGGTGCATATTGCCATCTTTTATGCCGCGCTGGCGATTGGACGGATCATGTTCAGCAGTCCGCTGAACGTAGGGCCGGCGACGGTAGTGGGTCGGTGGTTCGTGCGGCAGCGGGGTAGAGCGACGGGACTGCTGTTCCTGTCCCACTCGGGCGGTATGGTTGTGTTCCCGCTGGTGGCGACGTGGGTCAGCGTGGTCTGGGGATGGGAGACGGCGTGGATCGTGCTGGGCGTGATGGTGTATGCCATCGCGCTGTTGCCGGCGTCGCTGCTGATCGCCCAGCGGCCGGAGGACGTGGGCCTGCTGCCGGACGGCGACCATCCGGACGACGCGGTTGACTCAGTAGAAACCTCGGCAGTAACGGAAGAGCAGCCCGCCGACGCCGGGATTGAATGGACAACGCGCGAAGCCCTGAGGACGCCGGCGTTGTGGGTGTTGGCATTGGGCACCGGGTTCCTGTTCCTGTTGCAGTCGGGGACCAACAACTACCAGGCCGACCTGCTGCGGTCCAAGGGCATAGAGCTGGCCTTGTCGCAATTGAGTATTGTAGTGAACGCGGCCGGCACGGGCATTGGCAGCCTGCTGTGGGGCCGCGTCGTCGAGAAAATGCGCGTGTCATATACATACGCCATCGTCGCGCTGGTGATGGCGCTGGCCTGTGGGATATTCGTGGTCGCGGACACGGTGTTGCTGACCTATCTCGCCGCGGGCTTGTTCGGGGTGGCGGTGGCCGGCATTTTGGTGGTGCCGCCGGTGGCCTACGCTAATTTCTTCGGCCGGCAGTCGCTGGGAACCATACGGGGAGTTACCGAGCCGTTCACGTCGCTGGGGCAGGCCATCGGCGCGGTGGCGTCGGGCCTGGTGTTTCACTTCACCGACGGCTCTTACGCTATCGCGTTCATCATCTACACCGCGCTGGGCGTGCTGACGGCGGGGGCCCTGCTGCTGGCTAGGCCGCCGCGGCATCCATCCTTAGCGACGGCAACGCTCGCAGAAGAACCCGCCGACAACTAGGGGTTCACGCGGCGCAGCAGGTAGGCGTCGGATGCCATGATGGCGTCCACCTTGGGCGGAATGTCCTCGAAGGTGTCCAAGGCGGCGCGGATCAGGCGGCCGGACAGATTGCTGGACTGGTCGCTGCCGAGCATGATGGCGAGCTGGGCGGCCCGTTCGATGGATGCGCCGCCGCCGGAAGTGACCTGCACGCCCTTATCGTACATCTCCATGTCGCCGGCTTCGTAGGCCATGTCGCGGACTTCCTCCCACATGCGGGTGTGGATGGAGCCGGGGCTGATGGCATTGACGGTGATGCCGGACCCGGCCAGTTCGACGCTGAGGTTTTCGGTCAGGTTGACGATAGCGGTCTTGGCGGCGTCGTAGGAGGTGTCGTTGGGGCCGCCGACGCCGGACATGTTCACGATGCGCCCGCTGCCGCGCGCGAGCATGGGCGGGATAGCGGCGCGGCATCCGTAGTAAGTGCCGAGGACGTGGACGGCGATGGTGTTGGCCCAACGATCGGGGTCGAGAGTCCAGAGAGGGCCAATCTGCCCGGTGTTGCCGGCGTTGTTGACCATGACGTCGATGACGCCGTAGCGGTCCAGCGTTCGAGCGACGGCATTCTCGACTTGCGCGCGGTCGGTGACGTCGGTAAGTACCGTGATGACGTCGGCATGGTATTGGTCGCGGATGCCGGCGGCAGTCTCCTGAAGCTCGCCGTCGGTGCGGGCAGCGAGGGCCAGCTTAGCGCCCTCGGCGGCGTAGGCGCGGGCGATGGCCTGGCCGATGCCCCGACCGCCGCCGGTAATCAGGGCCACCCTGCCGTCGAGTCGCTTCGAGTCTGCCATTGTCCGCCTCCTGCCGACCAAGTATTGCCGCTATGCGATGGTACAATCCGGTACATACTACACGATGGGAGAGTCCCGATGAGTGAAGCATCACGGGCCGAAACCGCAACGGTGTCGTTCACCAGCATGGCGGCCGGCACGCGGGAAGATTACGAGTTGCTGGAACGGCTGGAGGCGGAGTTCGCCGCGAGTACGGCAGATCGGGTATTGGAACAACTGCGAGGACTGGCCGGCTCGCTGGGCGGATACAAGGTTGACCGGCTGGAGCACTCGCTGCAATCGGCGACGCGGGCCTACCGGGACGACGCGGACGAAGAGATGGTAGTGGCGGCGCTGCTCCACGACATCGGCGATTTGCTGTCGCCGCACAACCACAGCGAACTGGCGGCGGCGGTGCTGCGGCCCTACGTGTCGGAGCGCGCCTACTGGATCGTGCGGCAGCATGGCTTGTTCCAGAGCTATTACTACGCGCACCACTTTGGGAATGATCGGAACGCGCGGGACCGGTACAAGGATCATCCGTGGTACCAGGACGCGGTGGACTTCTGCCACCGCTGGGATCAGTCGTCTTTTGATCCCGAGTACGAAACGCTGTCATTGGAGTTCTTCGAGCCGATGGTGCGGCGGATATTCGACCGGGAACCGTTCAGTGCCGGGAGGGAATAATTATGAGTCTGGAAGGTAAGGTTGCGTTGATTACCGGGGCCGGAGGGATGCGCGGCGTCGGGCGGGCGACGGCGTTGAAACTGGCGTCCCTGGGCGCGGACGTGGCGATTACAGACGTGCGCCGGCTGGTGGATGACCTGCCGCCCGGCGAAGTGCGCGCCGAGTGGCAGTCAATCGACAGCGTGGCGGAGGAAGTGCAGAGCCTGGGACGCCGGGTGCTGCCGATATACGCCGACTTGTCCAGTCCGGAAGAGATTGAGGGTTTGGTGGCCGAGACGGTGAACCACTATGGCCGGCTGGACATAATGGTCAACAACGCCCGGGCCATCATCGGGCGGGACAAGGTGCCGGTGACCGAGCTTGAGGAGGAAGTGTGGCAGCATTTCCTGGCCATCAACACCACTGCCGTGTTTTTGTGCACCAAGCACGCGGGCCGCGAGATGGTGCGGTTGGGCAACGGTGGCCGGGTAGTGAACATCGCCAGCAACGCCGGCAAGCAGGCCAGCGCGGACGGCGCGGCGTATTCGGCCAGCAAGTTCGCGGTCATCGGGTTGACGCAGGCGTCCGCAATGGATCTGGCGCCCTACGGGATCACGGTCAACGCGGTGTGTCCCGGCCCCATCAACACGGACCGGATGAGCTACTGGGAGCGGGCGCAGGCGGCGGAACGAGGCATGAGTCAGGAGGAATTCCGGTCGCAGATCGTGTCTGCGTCATCGGAGCGCACACCGCTGGGCCGGATTGCGGAGCCGGAGGACGTGGCGAACCTGGTGGCGTTCCTGGCCGGGCCGGACGCCGAGCTGATCACGGGGCAGTCATACAACGTGAACGGCGGGATATTGTTCCACTGACGCTTCGGTAGGGTGGAGTGCTTTGCTATGACGACGATGCGGAACGATAACCCGTTTCCTGGTATGAACCCGTACTTGGAGCAGCCGCGGTTGTGGCCGGAAGTTCACAATGAACTGATCGCCTTGTTATGGTCGAGCATGGCGGCGCAAATGCCATTGGGATATCGGTTGGCCATCGAAGAGCGATTGGAAGTCTGGGAGACGTCGTTCGTTGAGGATAAATCCAGGTATGTTGTTCCTGACCTGTCGGTAACCGAGATGAGGGAAACGCAACCTGAAGTTGCGCTCAAAGAACGCACGATTCCGGAAGGCGGAATCGAGGTTATGATCCCGGTGCCCACTCGAGTTACATTCCTGGAAGTTCGAGCGGGGTCCGGTCAAGTTGTTACGGTGGTGGAAGTTCTGTCCCCCACCAACAAAGTGCCTGGACGGGGAAGAACGGACTACTTAAGTAAGAGGACCGACATTCTCGAATCGGACGTCAACTTGGTGGAAATAGACCTGCTGCGGGCTGGCGAACCGATGCCGCTGGCGACGACAGTTCCCGATTGCCACTACCGAATTCTGGTCAGCCGAGAAAGGCAGCGCCCTCGCGCTTACCTCCTCCCTTTTATGATTCAAGACTCCATTCCCAAGTTTCCGCTGCCGCTGAGACTTGGGGACGATGAGTTAATGGTTGATTTGGGGTTGTTATTGGCACAAATGCACCATATGTCAAGATACAACAGCTTTCTGGATTATAGCAGCCCGCCGCCGGGTCCTATGCTGGAACCCCAGCACAACAAATGGCTGGAAGAACGGGTCGTGGTGTTCCGAAATCCAGGGTGAAATGTCGGAGATTGGTGCGCAAAGCCAGCAATTACAGAGGAGACACGAAGATGCAATACGGAATCACCCTTCCCGGACGCGGGCCGCTGGCCACACCGGAGAACATGGCGACCATCGCGCAGAAGGCGGAGGCGTTGGGCTTTGACTCGATAGCGTTGGGCGACCACATCCTGGTGCCGAAGAGCATCGACTCCGACTACCCGTACACTGAGACCGGAGAGTTCCCCGGCTCGGCATCCGGGCAGGCCATGGAGCAGATCACGGCACTGGCGTTCATGGCAGGGGCTACGAAGACGATACGATTGGCCACGTCGGTGCTGATCGTGCCCCACCGCAACCCGCTGGTGGCGGCCAAAGCGCTGGCGACGCTGGACGTGCTGTCCGGCGGCCGGCTGATCGTGGGTGTCGGCGTGGGCTGGTGCCGGGAGGAGTTTGAGGCCGTGGGCTGCGAACCCTTCGACGAGCGCGGCGCGGTCACCGATGAGTACATCCGGGCGTTCAAAGAATTGTGGACATCGGACGAGCCGACGTTTGAGGGCAAGTACGTGAGCTTCTCGGACATCTGGTTCCTGCCCAAGCCCGTGCAGAAACCGCACCCACCGTTCTGGGTTGGTGGTGAGAGCCGGCCCGCAATCCGGCGGGCGGCGACGCTTTGCGATGGGTGGTATCCCATCGGCAACAACCCGGCTTTCCCGGTTGGGACGCCCGAGGCGTTGCAGAACGGTATGGAACGGTTGAAACGAACCGCGGAACGGGCCGGGCGCAATCCCGACGAAATCCAGATCATCTACCGTTCGCACGACTATCGGGTCACGGGAACGGACACCAGCGACGACCGCACCCGCTTCACCGGAAGCGGCGAACAGATCGCGGGCGATATCCGGCAGTACGAGGAAATGGGGGTGAGCTACCTGGTGCTGGACATCGCCCGGCTGAGCGCCGACGGGAACCTGGAGGAAACGCTGGGCCATCTGGAGGATTTCACTACTCAGGTAGCGGCGAAAGTCTAGGATGCAGGATGGCGAGGCCACGCAGTACACCGCAGGGCGTCGGTCTGGCGTCGCTAACGGTGTGGCTCAGTATCATAACGTTGCTGCTGATGGTAGAGTTCATTCTGCTGCAAGCGGTGGCCGTCGGGATCACGACGGTGGTATATTCGTTGATACCGGCGCTGGACGCCGGAGCGGAACCGAACTTTGACGACTGGCGCCGGGTGTTCCAAGTGGTGAGCCCAACCGTTACGGTATCGGGAGGTGCAGGAATCGTGTTATCGAGCATTTTGTTTGCCAGACAGGCCCAGATAGAGCGTCAGAACGCGGAAGCGGCACGGGCCGAAGCGGAGGCAGCGCGGACGGAAGCGGAAGCGGCGCGGATGGAAGCGGAGGCAGCACGGACTAAAGCACAAGCCGAGGCGTGGGCGGCAATGGAAACAGCGATGAAAACGGTGATGGAAACTAACACTGCTTTGCTGGCCGAGTTGAGTCGGATCTCCGAGCGGTTGGAGCGACTGGAGAACGGAAAGGAGTAAGACACTACGGCTGCTGTACTATGGCTTTCACACTGACCACCGATAGCGCGGTTACGTACCTGGTAGAACGAGGTCTGATACCCTCGGAAGGGTGCCAAACCGCAGCCGCAGAATTATTGGGCGGTGGCGTTTCCAACGTTGTGGTGTTAGTGGATGGGGGCGACGGGCCGCTGGTGCTAAAACAATCTCTGCCCAAACTGCGAGTTGAAGAGGACTGGTTCGCCGACCGGGAGCGGATCTACCGCGAGCGGGCCGGCATCGACTATGTAAGCGGGCTGAGCGCCACTGCGTCGTGGGCGACGCCCCGGGTAGTGTACGAGGACAAGAGCAATTTCCTGTTCGTGATGACTGCTGCGCCGAGCGACGGGGTGAACTGGAAAGAGGCATTGTTGGGCGGGCAGGTGGATGTCGCCGTGGCTGCGCGCGTAGGAAAGATGCTGGCCGCGATTCATCGGTCGTCAACGATTGTTGGTAACGGCGTTCCGGTTGAGCTGCGTCAGTTTGCCGAGCTGGATTGTTTCGTGCAGTTGCGGATTGATCCGTACCACCGGGCTGCGGCCGCCGCGCATCCCGACCTTGCGGAAGTCATTGAGCGCGAAGCGCAGGGGATGCTGCCCTCCGATCACGAGCGGCGCGCGCTGGTGCATGGCGATTTCAGTCCCAAGAACATCATCGTGAGCGGTGTTGGCGACGAAGCGCGGGTGTTGTTGCTGGATTTCGAGGTGGCGCACTTGGGGAACCCGGTTTTCGACCTCGCTTTCATGCTCAACCATTTCACTTTGAAGGCGATATACAACCCCGCCCTGGCGGAGCGGTACTGCGAGGCCGGTAGATCGTTCTGGTTCGCATATCTTGACGCTGTTGGGGCCGCCATGGGCGATCGGGATGCGCCGGAACTGGATACGGTCCGGCAGCTGGGGGCGCTGCTGCTGGCGCGGATTGATGGGAAGTCGCCGGCCGAGTACATCACTGCTGATAGGCAGAAGGAGTACGCGCGGCGATTGGCGCGAGATATATTGACGGGCGGGGTTGTCTCGCTGTCCGAGATTCACTATAGACTTGTCAGTCAAGGGGAGCGAGCGTTCGGGTGACACCGTCGGCGGCTGCGTAGTACACTTGGCCACGGGACGCCGCATCTGATGGGCGGCCCTACTCCGAGCTACGGGAGATGAGAGTTTGCCGCAAGAACTGAATGGTGGAATCGACGGAGCCGGGCTCAGGGTGGCGGTGGTGGCGGCCCGTTTCAACCACGTTATTACCAAGAATCTGATGGAAGGAGCGGTGAGCACGCTCGCGCATTACGGCGTCCGAGACAGTGATATTTCGACCGCGTGGGTGCCCGGCTCTTTCGAGTTGCCCGTTGCCGCCAAGACGCTTGCCGAATCGGGGCGATACGACGCGGTGATCTGCCTGGGGGCGGTGATTCGAGGCGAGACGAGCCACTACGACATGGTGTGCAATCAGGCGGCTTCGGGCATTGCTGCGGTGGGGCGTGAGACCGGCATCCCCACCATGTTCGGGGTGCTGACCACCGAAAACTTGGAGCAGGCGATTAACCGGTCGGGCGGGAAGGTCGGCAACCTGGGTTCAGACTGCGCGGTGGGAGCCATCGAGTCAGCCCGGTTGCTGCAAGCAATCAAAACGGGGTGAGCGGAAACCGATCCGACGCCGAACCTCGTATGCAATACATGAAGCTGACCCGAGTGGGAGTCAACAATGCGCACAAGTATCGAATTTGATCCGAGTTATTCGCTGCTGACCGTCGAGCTGGACCCTGGTGAGTCTATCAAAGCGGAAACGGGCGCAATGGTGGCCCAGGCCGGTGTGGACATGAAAACCGGGATGGGCGGGGGCGGGTTGTTCGGCGGTATCCGCAGGATGATCGGCGGCGAGTCGTTCTTTCTGAACACCTTCACGGGTGAAGGATCGGGTGGCTGGGTGAGCCTGGCGCCGCCGTCGCCCGGCGACATCGGCTCGTTTGAACTCCAGCCGGGCACTAACCTTTTCATCCAGTCCAGTTCGTTCCTGGCCTGCACCGAGAATGTACAGACTGACACGCAGTTCCAGGGGTTTCGTGGGTTTTTCAGCGGCGAGAGCCTGTTTTTCATCAGGTCTTACGCTGAGCGGGGGTCGGGAACCGTGTTTTACAACTCCTACGGAGCGATTAAGCAGGTGCCCGTTACGCCGGGACAGGAGCTGGTAGTGGATACCGGTCACCTGGTGGCGTTCAGCGACGACGTGGAATACTCGATTGGGAAAGTAGGGGGCATTGGTTCGCTGATTGCCGGCGGCGAGGGTCTCGTAATGAGGTTCCGGGGCAACGGCCACGTGTGGGTACAGTCGCGCAACCTGGCGTCGCTGGCCGACAAACTCGTACCTTTCCTGCCGAAAACCGGCGGAAACTAAGTTGCGAATGACAGACAGTTCGACAAGCTCTCCATGAGCGGAGGATGGCTGGACAATGGAATTCGGCGTTACCGTACCCAACAACTGGGGAATCGAGGATCCGCAGGCGGTCATCAGATTCGGCGTCCTGGCGGAGGAGATGGGGTACGACTCGATCTGGGTCATGGACCATCTTTTCAACAATGGGTACATCCGGGAACGCCTGGACGACAAACCGTACTACCACCCGATGGCGACGCTCTCGCATATCTCGGCGTTGACGTCGCGGATAATGTTGGGGACCTCGGTGCTGGTTCTGCCGTACCACAACCCGGTGGAGTTGGCGAAATATGCGGCGACGCTGGACCAGATGTCGGGCGGCCGTTTGGCCCTTGGGATTGGCGTGGGCGCGATGACGCCGGAGTTTGAAGCTCTGGGCATTCCGTTGAGCCAGCGCGGTTCCCTGACCAACGAGTCAATGGACATAATGCGGGAACTGTGGTCGAACGAGGATCCGCAGTACAGCAGCCGTCGCTGGCAGTTCGAGGATCTGAAGTTTTCTCCGAAGCCGGCGCAAACGGTGTCCGGTTCTCCAGGTGTTCCCCTGTGGGTTGGCGGCAACAGCACCGGCGCGTTGCGTCGAGCAGGCCGTCGGGGCGACGGCTGGCATCCGTCGGGCGTGAGCGCGGAGCAGTTTGCCATTGGCCGGCAGACGGTACGGGAGGTGGCGGAGGCCGCCGGGCGAAACCCGGATGAGCTGGTGATGTCCGTGCGCGTTGAGGTGGAGGCGCACGGTGGCCCGTCGAGCCAGCGGGCGGCAGACCGTTCCAGGCTGCCGGGCGACGATGCGGCAGGTATGGCGGCCGGCATCGCGGCGTACCGGGACGCCGGGGCGGAGCACGTGGCCCTGGCGCTGAACACCGGCGACGTGGGCAGGATTCGAGAGTTGATGCAGTCGATTGCGGAGGACGTGATTCCGCAGCTCCGGTAGGAGTATCGAGCGGCAGATACCGAATGCAAACGGGGCGGGTTTCAAACCCGCCCCTATGCTTTGTCGGTCGTACCTGGTGGCTACACCTGCCGCTGCTTCGGATCCAGCCGGTCCCGCAACCAGTCGCCGAGCAGGTTCATGCTGAGCACTACCAGCATGATGGCCAGGCCGGGGAACAGCGACACCCACCAACCCTGGGCGGACGCGATCAGCACGCGGCCGTCGGCTACCATGAGACCCCATGCCGGTTGCGGGGGCGGGATGCCCACCGCCAGGAAGCTCAGCGTGGCCTCCAGCACGATCACGAATCCCACGTTGAGGGTTGCCAGCACGATAACGCTGTTGAACACGTTGGGGAACACGTGCCGGAACATGATGCGCCGATGGGATGCGCCGGACACTTGCGCCCGAGAGATGAAGTCCTGCACCCGCACCGCTAGGGTTTCGCCCCGCACCAGTCGAGCGTAACGCGACCACATCAGCAGCACCAGCACGACAATGACGTTCAGAATGCTCGGTTCCGTGGCCGCCACGATGACCAGCGCCAGCAGGATAATGGGTATCGAGAGGGATATGTCCACCAGGCGCATCACCAGCGCGTCCACCCAGCCGCCCCAGTATCCTGCGAGGATTCCCAGGGACGTACCCAGCACTCCGGCGATAAAGATGGCGATGGCGGCGATGGTCACCGACACGCGCGCACCGTGCATGATTCGGGACAGAATATCCCGCCCCACCCGGTCGGTGCCCAGCAGGTAGTTGGTGTCGCCGCCTTCCATCCAGATGGGGGGCTGCAAGCGGGCCGACAGGCTGCCGGTGGTCGGATCATGGGGAGCGATGATGTCGGAAAAAATGGCCGGTATAACCAGCACAATCAGCAGCAGCGCAATGGGAAACAGCGGGTAACGCCGCGCTTCCGCCCAGAAGCGGCTCAAACGGTTGGGCCGCGCCAATGACTCGGCGGCGGCTTCTTCTACTGCCGGTGGAGTGGCAACGCGGTTCTCCGCTGCCATAGGGTTCCTCTCCTAATTGAAGCGAATGCGAGGGTCAACGTAAGCGTAGGCGATGTCCACCAACAGGTTGGCGACGATATACACCATGCAGAAGGTGATGACTACCGCCTGGACTACCGGAAAGTCCTTGGTGTTCGCCGCGTCCACCGCGAGCCGGCCCACGCCGGGCCAGGCGAACACGAACTCGATGGACACCGAGCCGACCATGAGCGAACCGATAATCAGCGCGAAGTAGGTAAACGGCGCGATGGCCGCGTTGCGCAGGCAGTGTTTCCAGATTACCTTCCACTCCACCACGCCTTTGATGCGCGCCAGCTTCACGTATTCCGTGTCCAGCACGTCCAGCATGGACGAGCGCACCAGGCGCATCAATGCCGCCACCTGAAACCAGCCGATGGCGATGGCGGGCAGGATGTACGACAGCGCGCCCTGTTCCTTGCCGGATACCGGGAACCAGCCCAATTGCGCGGCGAATACCCACATCAGCATGAGACCCAGCCAGAAGGCCGGCAGCGATTGGCCGAACAGGGCTATCGCTTTGCCCACATAGTCAAAGGGAGTATCTTTCTTCACCGCCGACAACACGCCTATCGGTACGGCGATTGCCGTGGCGACCAGCACCGCCACGCCGGCCAGGGCGGCTGTGTTGGGCAGCCGTTCCAGCACCAGGCTCATGGCCGTGCGGCCACGGACGCGCAGCGACTCTCCGAAGTCGCCGGTCAAGGCGTTGCCGAGGAAGGTTAGATACTGGACGTACAGGGGTTTATCCAGCCCCCATTCCGCGCGGAGCCGTTCGGCGTCCTCAACGGTGGCCTCCAGAGGTAGCAGCACGTCCAGGGGGTCGCCGGCGATACGCGCCAGTGAAAAGACGATTACCGTCAAAATCAGCAGGGTCAGTGCGGACTGAGCAACCCGTATCAAAATGTAACGCTGCACGATCGGTTCCTGTGACGAGTTTCGTAGTCAGGGGGCCGGTAGGGGCGAATAATTATTCGCCCCTACATTGTAGCCCACCCCGGTACGACGTGGACTAGTTGGCAGGAGTGATGTACTCGGTATGGGTGAAGGAGGCATTGATGTTGCCCGGCCACACCATTTCGCCAATCTCGGCAGGGTTGACCACGATCTGCGCCGGCAGCCACACGATGGGAACTTCGGAGTAGAGGTCAAACTTCAGGTCACCCAGGTCGCTCAGGGCCTGCGCCTTGACTTCGGGATCAACGCTCTGCGTGGCCTTGTCGTACAGCACGTCGGTCATGGGGTCAACCGAGGTGCGCCAGAAACCGGCGTCGCCGCTGCGGTTGTAGAAGCGCAGGGTAATGTCGGCGGGGCGGTAGGTGCCGCGGGTAGCGGCCAGAGTGCCGTGGGTCTTGCCGGGGCGGTAGTACTTGGCGCGGTAGTCCGACCATTTAATGGGCTGGGTCGTTACGTTAAAGCCCACGTTGGTCAGGTAGCTGAAAGCGGCCTCGCCCATGGGAATCATTTCGGGAACGCCGGGCAGCTCGGTGAGCAGCAGCGTCAGGTCGTAGCCCGCGTGACCGGACTCTTCCAGCAATTGGCGTGCCTTGTCGGGGTCAAAACCGTACTTGTCGTCAAACTCTTCGGTCCAGCGGGGGTTGTAGCCTGGCAGCGCCGGGTGGTAGCCCCACACGGTGTGTTGCCGGCCGATGCCGCCGAACAACTCGGCGTTGATTTCTTCCCGGTTGATGGCCCGGTTAATGGCTTCCCGGACCAAGGGGCTGAGGTGCGGCTCCCCTTCCTGGTAGAAGCAGTTTTCAAAACCTTCCGCCTTGCAGGGGCCGGCTTCCTCGGGGTTGTACACGCCGCCGATGATGAAGGCCACCTGAATGGAGGGCAGTTCGCTTTGCAATACGGCCAGATTCTCGCCTTGCGCGTCAGTGTGCAGTTCGCGGCTGATTTCGCCAATCTGGACCTGCCCGGTGGTCAACTGGGCCAAGCGGGTGGTCTCTTCGGGGATCAGCACGTATTCCATTTCCTGGAAGAACGGACTCCGCCGGTAGTGGTCGGGATTGCGCGAATATACTAGGTTCACGTCAATGGTGCGCTCTTCAAACTTCCAGGGGCCGACGCCGGTGGGATTCTCATAGGCTTCGATGCCGCCGGCATCGTATTGAGCCTTGGAGTATATGAACAGGTTGCCCTGCTGGGCGCCGGCGAAGAAGTCCATCAGGGAGTTGGGCGTCTTCAGGTTGAATTGGACGGTGCTGTCATCCAGGGCAACGATGTTGGAAAGCAGTTCCTCTTGGTCGTCGCCGAAGAGTCCTCGGAACAGGCCGGTATCGGTGGCGATGGCGTCCTCGCGGATGACGAGGGAAGCGCTGTGGGGCACGTCGTTGGCCGTGAACGGCGTTCCGTCGTGGAACTCGACGTCATCGCGCAGATGGAACGTCCACTGGGTGCCGTCCTCGTTGGCTTCCCAACTGGTGGCGATGCCGGGAACCAGGGAGCCGTCAAACCGGTCGGTATGCACCAGCGGGTCGGTGAAGGGCCGGACCTGGGTATTGGCCGAAGTGGTAGTTCCGAGCCAACTGCCCACCAGTTGCTGCACCGGCGGGATGGTGGCGATGCGGAGACGGCCGCCCAGCGCGGTGGTTTCCTGCGCTGCCGTGGGCGTGTTGGTGGGGCTGGGAGTGGCGGTAGCGATTACCGTCGGGATGGGAGTAGCAGCGGCGGGGGCGGCGGATTGCTGCTGTTGCTGCTGACCGCCGGTAGCCGGCTGCTGTTGTTGCGTTTGCTGCTGGGCAGCTTGCTGGGGTTGAGCGGCCGGCGCCGACGCAGCGCCAGTGTCTTCACTGGTTCCGCCGCAAGCGATGCCGATGACCAGCAGCAACGCGCCGGCGAAAGCAGCCAGGATCGTAGGCTTGACCAATTTGGTACCTCCGAACGATTGACATTCACGTCGCCCCGAACCATACGGCGCGACAAAGTGCGCGGTAGTATATTGCCAGAATACTTGCAGGTCAAAAGTAGTTATACAGCAATCATTGGCGAAATTGCAACGATATTCGAAGCAATAGCGTCGTTCCAGCAATGAATCGGGCGCAATGCGATCAGAAAACGCCTATCGGTTCGCATCGACTAATGCGAACCGAACCTCGTATCACGAGATTTTCAGCCGCGTTCCAAGGGGGCCAGAGAGACCAGCAGACGCTTGAGGCCCACGTCGCCGCCGAAGTTCACGGTGGCCTGTTCGGTTTCGCCTTCACCCTGAACTTCCTGCACGACACCCTCGCCGAATACCTGGTGGCGCACTATTTCGCCCACCGTGAGCGGGGCGCGTTCGGGTTGCTTTTTGGAGACGGAACGGCTGGAATCCCATTCGGTCAGCTTTTCATCTATGTTGCCCCGGAGGCGACCGCGTGTCGCGTCGCCGGACGCACCTTCGCCAACGCCGAGCCTGGTGCGGGATTCCCGGCGGCGGGTGGCGTATTCCCCGCCGATGACGGCGCCCTCGTTGCGGCCGGGTCTGTCGCCGGAGGCGGCCAGGGAGTGGGCGCCGGCGCGGGTTCCGGCGGGCCGCTGTACTGCGGGCGAGGCGAACAACTCTTCGGGCACGTCCTCAAGGAAACGGGAAGGGAGCGACACGCCGCCGGCCGACGGGTAGCGCCTCCGAAAAGCCCGCAACAGGTACAGGCGTTCCCTGGCGCGAGTCATTCCGACGTAGCACAATCGCCTTTCCTCTTCGATTTCGCGGATAGTGTCCATCGACCGACTGTGAGGTAGCAATCCTTCTTCCATGCCGGCCATCATGACGACGGAGAATTCCAGGCCCTTCGCTTGGTGCAGGGTGATGAGGGTCAAAGCGTCGTCGGACTGCTCGTACTGGTCCACGTCTGATACCAGCGAAACGCGCTCCAGGAAGGCGCTCAGGCCATCCACGCTGCCGTCGCCGGGAGGCCCGTAGTCTTCGGCGAGTCCGCGCAGTTCCAGTATGTTTTCCCAGCGTTCTTCTCCGTCGTCCTGGGCGTGGATGTGCCTGGCGAGGCCGGACATATCCAGGACGCGGTCCAACAGGTCGGCGACGGCCAACTCCCTTGCCGCGTCGCCGAGGCGGTCCAGGGTCACCGACAGGTCGGCGATGGAGCGGGCAGCGCGCGTCGTGACGTTGACGGGACACGGCCGGTTTTCGGCGCGGGCGGTGGCGATGTCGGTCATGGCTGTCCGCGTGGTGATGCCTTGTCCGGCCGCGTAAGCAGTCAAAACCTGAACGGTTTTCGCGCCGATGCCGCGCGTGGGAGTGTTGATGATGCGTTGCAGGCTGACCTCGTCGCCGGGATTGTAAATCACCCGCAGGTAGCACATCACGTCCTTGATTTCCTTGCGATGATAGAACCGCACGCCTCCGACCAGCCGGTACGGTATGCCCTGGCGCATGCACTGGTCTTCAAAGGCGCGGCTCTGGGCGTTGATGCGATACATGATGGCGCAATCGCCATTGCGGTATTGGCCGGACCTGGAGAGGCGGGATACTTCGTCCACCGCCCACGCTGCCTCATCCTCTTCGCTGTAAGCCTCATGCAGCGTGAGCCGGTCGCCGACGGGATTGCTGGTGTACAGCGGGCGTTCGATGCGCTCCTTGTTGGTGGCGATGACGCTGGAGGCCGCGTTGAGGATGTTCCTGGTGGAGCGGTAATTTTCGCCGAGACTGATGACCTGCGCATCGGGAAAGTCGCTCTGGAAGCTCAGGATATTGCGGATGTCGGCGTTGCGCCATGAGTAGATACTCTGGTCGGGGTCGCCGACGACGCAGAGGTTCCGGTGTGAGCCGGTGAGGAGGCGGGCCAATCGGTATTGTGCGACGTTGGTGTCCTGGAATTCGTCGATAAGAAGGTGCTGGTAACGGTCGTGGTATTGCTCCTGCACTTCCCGGGAGGTTTCCAGCAGTTGTGCGGTGCGCATCAGCAGGTCGTCGAAATCCAGGGCGTTCTGCCGGGTCAACGCCTCTTCGTAGTAACGATACACGCGAGCGCACACGTCAACCCAGTGTGCGCCGTATTCATCGTCGGCATCGTAGGCGGACTGGGCCATTTGGCGGGAGTCCTGGAGGCTGCTTTTCGCGGCCGAGATGCGCGACAGCAGGGCGCGTGGGTTGTAGCTACGTGGATCGGTGTCGGCCAGTTGCATCGCCGATTTGATGGCGTCAATCTGGTCGTCCTGGTCGTAGATCGTAAAGTTTCGATCCATCCCCACGCGCTCGCCGTGGCGTCGCAGGATGCGGGCGCACACCGCATGAAAGGTGCCCATGGTAACGGCTTCGCCGGAGCCCAGCATCAGGCGATCCAGACGCTCGCGCATTTCGCGGGCGGCTTTGTTGGTGAAGGTTACGGCGAGGATCCGCCAGGGCGCTACGCCGCACTCTTCCACCAGGTAGGCGATGCGGTGGGTGATGACGCGGGTCTTGCCGGAGCCGGGTCCGGCTACGATGAGCAGTGGGCCACGGGTGTGTTGGACCGCCTGCTGTTGCGGTTCATTGAGTCCCTGGAGGATGGCCGGCGACGTTTCCGATGCGGCCGGCGACGTTGGAGTTTGGGGTTCGAGGGCTGCCAGTTCCGAACCGTCCCAGTAGGGGGATGAGGCGGGTTCCTCCCAATACGGAGCCGACGCCGGGCCACGGGTTCGGTCGGGAAAATTCTCGGAAAACTGAGGCTGCAAGGACATAGCACGGCGATTATAGCACGCATATTTTGACGGATACGCGGACTCCCGAGACCGCCACATAACGCCGCGTTGGGTCATCGGGGAGCCTACGGGTCGGCGCTAATCTGATACAATGAAAATGGCTACGCGGAGAGGTGGCCGAGTGGTTGAAGGCGCCGGTCTCGAAAACCGGTATACCCCTCTGGGGTATCGCGGGTTCGAATCCCGCTCTCTCCGCCATTAACGCACGTGCGTTTTTAACCGCAGTTCGCCTGCCTTCGCCTTCTCGCACCTGTAGATTCGTAAAGCACGCCGGCATCAATTAGCGCTGCTACATCCTCTGCTGAGCGCTCCAGATGCTTGGTCAGCACGTCGTAATTGTGCTCTCCCAGTTGTGGCGCCGGACCCCTCACCGCCGCCGGCGTCGCGGAAAAGCGGTACGGCGGGGATACCACCCCTACCTGTCCCACTTCGGGGTACTCGATCTGCTGGAACGCACTACGCGCGTTGTAGTGTGGATGCTGCCAGATCTCTTCCTGAGATAGCACCGGCCCCGACGAGATCCGCGCCTCTGCCAGTACAAGCAGCGCCGCCTCGTCGTCCGGCAAGGTTTGCAGCCACCCCTCGATGATGCCAACGATTTCGTTCCGGCGCTCCACCCGGTCGTCGTCGGTCAAGTAGCGCGGGTCATCGATTAAATCTTCCCGTCCCATGCACTCGCATAGCCGGCCCCAGGCGCTGTTGAGTCCCTGGCCCGGGGCCTGCAACGAGATATAGCCCTCCCTGGCCTTCAGGATGCCCATGGGAAAGGTATAGGTGTTCTGCTCTCCGTTGCGGTAGTGTAGGGGAACGCCCTGGTTGGCCGCCACGTGGGGCATGGCCAGGGAGTCCAGGAATAGCAGGCTGTCGATCATGGACAGGTCTATGTACTGGCCCTCGCCGGTGCGCTGGCGATGGAACAGTGCGTATCCCACAGCCATCGCCCCGGTCATGCCGGTTACGGTGTCGCCGATGCCGCCGCCGATGGTGTAGGGCGCGCCGTCCCGCTCGCCGGTGATCCAGTTGAGGCCGCTGACAGCCTGCGCCACCGGATCGGTGCAGACGTGTTCGGGGTTGTGCGCGAACCCCTCCTGTCCGTAACCCGTCATGGAGCACATGATGATGCTTGGGTTCAACTTGCGCAGGTTGGGATAGTCCAGCCCGTAGCTCTTCACCACGTGGGGAGTGTAGTTCTCCACGAACACGTCGGCCCGTTTTACGAGAGAATGCACGATTTCCAGCCCGGCGTCAGTCTTCAGGTCCACGCACAGGCTTTTCTTCCCGCCGTTAAGGTGCAAATACGGAACGCCGTTGCGCGTGGGCAGCGACTCCGGAGTGAACCGTTCGTCCTGGTCCGTTGCCGGCCGCTCGATCTTGATGACCTCCGCTCCCATGTCGGCCATGATCCGACTGCAAAACGGCCCCACGAACGCCGCCGTGAAATCCAGAACCGTTATTCCCGCTAGCAGTCCCGTAGCCATGAACGACCTCCTTGTTCGCCGACGGCCGATTGTACACGCCGGGAGGGAGCAAGTCTGGAGACTCCGCTGTGTCAATTTTGTGACGGAGTTCGCCGGCTGGTGCTCAGATTCCCAATGCGGCCACTCCCGCCTTGGCAATGGCCTCGTCGTCGAACCCGCTGGGCAGGCCGCCCACGCCGATGGCGCCGATCACCTGGCCATCGTGGAACACGGCGACTCCCCCGGGCAGTGCGATCAACTGAGGATCCCCGAAAGACTCCAGCGACCTGCCGGTGCTGCTGAGCTGCTCGGCAAAGGCGGCGGTGTCCATGGAACGCACTGCCGAGGTGTACGCCTTGCGGATGGCGAAGGTGGGACGCAGGCAGCGATCCATGCGGGCGTAGGCCAACAGGTTACCGGCATCGTCCACCACCGCCATATCGACCTTGCGCCGGTCGGGGTCCCGGTTGAAATCGGCGATCATAGCCGTGATGGCGTTCTGGGCCTGTTCCAGGCTTAGCATGGGTTTGTTGTACATGGTTTTCCACTCCGTGAAGTTGACGTTGCAGAGAGGATACCGGGTGCGAGACCAGTGGTAAACTCGGCGTAGCCTCGCGACTCAAACCCCGGCCCGGCGGCAGGAGACGATTCGAATGCGCATCGCGGTACCCGACCTAGTGTCCAACTCCTATTTCCCGGCGGTCGCCGCCGTGGAACTTGAGCTCTTCAAGGAACAGGGAATGGATGTGGATTTGGAGATGGTGTTCCCGGTGGGCAGAGCCATGCAAGCGTTGCGGGAAGGTAGCGTAGATTTCGTAGCGGGTCCTGCCCACGCCACCCTGTCGGCTTTCCCCGGCTGGAAGGGAGCAAAGTTGCTGGCCGCGCTGGCCCAGCATACCTTCTGGCTGCTGGTGATGCGCTCCGACCTGGGAGTTGCGCCCGGAGACGTGGAGGCGGTGAAAGGACGGCGCATCGGCGCGGCTCCCGGACCCGACGCGGCGCTGCGCCGGCTGCTGACCGAGGCGGGCGTGGATCCCGAGGCGGATGTGTCGCTTGCGCCGGTGCCCGGCAGTGGCGACGCCGGAGTATCCTTCGGCGTCCACGCCGCCCAAGCCCTACAGGAGGGGACTATCGACGGGTTTTGGGCCAACGCGATGGGGGCCGAGGTGGCGGTGCAGAGCGGGATAGGCAAAGTCGTGCTGGACCCGAGGCGCGGGCTAGGTCCAGCGGCGGCGAGGGACTACACGTTCGCGGCGCTGGTCACCACTGACCGGCTGATTGAAGAATCTCCCGCCGTTGCGGAAGGGGCAGTCCGCGCGGTCGTGGCGGCGCAAAGGGCGCTGCGGGTCGATCCTTCCCAGGGATCCGAAGTCGGACGGCGGCTGTTCCCGGCTGATGAAGCCGGTTTGATCGAGGACTTGGTCAGGCGGGACGCTCCTTATTACTCCGCGGCAATCTCTCCAGACTCAGTAGCCAGCCTCAACGAGTTCTGCCGCAATCTCGGACTGCTTGACGGCGAGGCTACATATGAACAGGTAGTCGCCAGCCAGTTTGCTCATCTCTGGTCGGAAGGTTAGGCGCGCACCATGAAGGTTGATATCAGGGTGCCCGTGGGCCTGCCCATTCAGGAAACTGCCGACTTCATCGCGGGATGCGAGGCGGCGGGATTTTCTGGCGTTGGCGTCCACGATCACCAGCACAGCGGGCGGGATGTTTTTCTCGCCCTGGCCCTGGCCGCCGAGCGGACCTCCAGGCTCAACCTGTACCCCGCGACCTCCAACCCGGTCACGCGCCATCCGATGGTGCTGGCCTCGCTGGCCCATTCGCTGGAGGAAATCGCGCCGGGACGGGCGCGCCTGACGGTGGGACCCGGCTACCTGTCCGTTGGCAATATCGGGCGGCCCCGGGCCACGGTGGCGGCCATGCGTGAGGCCATCCTGACCATCCGCCGCCTGCTGCGGGGCGAACGAGTGGAGTTCAACGGTGTGGAGACCCGGCTGGGCGATATCAGCGACCCGCCGACGCCGGTATTCATGACCGCCGCCGGCCCCCGTATGGTTGAACTCGCCGGCGAAGTTGCCGACGGCGCGCTGTTGCTGGTTGGGCTGCATCCCAGGGCGGTGGATGCGGCGCGGCGCCGACTGGAGATCGGCGCGGCGCGGGCGGGACGCGGCCTCGACGGATTTCAGACGATCTTCATCACTCCAACAACCGTATCGGATGACGGCCCGACCGCCCGTCGCTTTCCCCAACAATGGTTTCGGCCGGATCAGCCGTACCTCAAGTACCCCAGCGACTCAAACCTGGTCTGGCTGCGAGAGGCCGGCATCGACCTGGTCGACGATTTCGTGCCAGAGAACATAAGCGACGGGCAGGCAGCCGAAATCTGCGACGCCTTCGGCCTGTTCGGCACGGCTGAGGAATGCCTGACCAGGCTGAAGCGGGCCAGGGACGAATCGAGCATCGACCACGTTTTCATCTTTCCGACCCACACACAAGAGGGCGGCTATGATATGCCGCGGGCGGAAGCGGACGCTTTCCGAGAGACGATAATCCCGGGCTTGGGCGCTCTTTCGTAAGGATCTGAGCGTGTGGGTTGCGTGTTGACAACGCTGTACCGGCACTCTAGCCTAGCGTCGAATTAGGGCGGCGCCAGAGTACACGGGTGAGATTATGGAGATCAAAGACCTGATCATCGATGATCGTCAAAGGGGTATTTTCAGGGTTCACCGGTCGTCGATGACGTCCGATGAGCTGTTCCAACGGGAGCGGGAGTTTATCTTCAGCCGATGCTGGATTTACCTGGGGCATGAGTCGGAAGTCGAAAACCCCGGAGATTACCGACGCCGGACGGTGGCCGGCCGACCGCTCTTCTTCACGCGGGGGAGAGAGGGCGAGGTTCGGGTGTTCCTGAACTCATGCCCGCACCGCGGCGCGTTGATCTGCCGGCGCGACGAGGGGAATGCCGAAGTATTGCAGTGCTTCTACCATGCGTGGTCGTTCAACATGGATGGAGACCTGATCGGCGTGCCGGACCAGGAGGCATACGGGCCTAACTTCGACCGGGACGAGCTGGCCCTGAGGGAACCACCCAGGGTTGAGAGCTACCGGGGGTTCTACTTCGTGAGTTTCAATCCGCACGTGGAGGACCTGGTTTCCTACCTGGCGGACGCCAGGGAATACCTTGACCTGATCGTGGACCAGACGGAAGCAGGGATGCGGGTGGTTCGCGGCTCCAACAAGTACACGATGAAAGCCAACTGGAAGTTGCTGGTGGAAAACAGCCTGGACGGCTACCACCTGGTCCCGACGCATCAGACCTACCTGGACTACATCAGCGGCCTGGGCGCGGACGACAGCGGGCAGACGGCAGCGGCGCGGATTGTGGGAAAGGCTCGGGCGTTGGGCAACGGGCATTGCGTGATTGAATCGCCGGTGCGCAGCGGGCGACCAATTGCGCACTGGCACCCGCTGTTCGGCGAAGAGGCCAGGGAACCCATCGCGCAAGTACGTCAGAGGCTGGTGGAGAAATACGGCGAAGAGCGGGCCTTCCGGATGGCCGACACTTCCCGGAACCTGATCATCTATCCCAACCTGGTGATCAACGACATCATGGCGATCACCGTCCGGTATTTTGAACCGCTGGCGCCGGACAATATGGAAGTAACGGCGTGGCACCTGGCGCCACGGGATGAATCGGAGGCGATGCTGGCCACCAGGCTGGATAGCTTCCTCACGTTCCTCGGGCCGGGCGGCTTTGCCACGCCGGATGACGTGGAAGCGCTGGAATCATGCCAGATCGGGTTCCGAGCCACGGAAACCGAGTGGTCGGACATTTCGCGCGGCATGTTGAGGCCGGCCAAATCGACGGACGAGTTGCAGATGCGGGGATTCTGGCGGCAATGGCACGCGAACATGCAGGGGTTCACGCACACCAACGTGCAGGACGCGCCGGCCGTGGAAGTCGAAGCTGAGGCCGAACTGGCGCTGGCGTCGGACAACTAGCCGGCGGGAGCACGGAGGCACGATGACAACCGTCAGCCAACCAACGCTCCGCGAGCAGGTGGAAGATTTCCTGTTCAAGGAAGCGGCCCTGCTGGACGACTGGCGCCTGGACGATTGGGTGGACCTGTTCACCGAGGATGGGCGGTACGTGGTGCCGACCACCGATTTGCCGGACGGCGACCCCCGGCGGGACCTGGTGTTCATCGACGACGACATCACCCGGCTGCGGGCGCGGGCAGTACGGCTGAACAGCAGGCACGCGCACCGGGAGTATCCGTGGTCGCGGACGCGCCGGTTCATCTCCAACGTGCGGGTGGAGGAAACCGGGGACGGCGAACTGGCGGTGTCGTCAAACGTGCTGGTGTATCGGTTCCGGGCGGGTGAGGGCGCTCCGTACGTGGGCAGCGTGGACTACATCCTGCGGCGAGACGGCGGCGCTTTCAGGATCGCGCACCGGCGGGCGGTGCTGGACCTGGAGGCCCTTTCCTGGCACGGCGCGGTGAGCATAATCTTCTGAAAGTAGCGGAGACGAAACCTTGAAACTGGAAGGCAAGACGGCGCTGGTTACGGGTACGAGTCCCAACATCATGGGCGGGATCGCGGAGGAACTGGCCCGGGCGGGCGCCAACCTGGTCTGCGTGGATATCAGGGAAGAATACGCGGAGAAATGCGCGAACGCCATCGTAGCCGACGGCCACGACGCCATAGGGGTGGCGTGCGACGTCACCGACGACGAGCAGGTGGTCAGCGCCATCGGCCAGGCCAATGACCGGTACGGGGGCGTGGACATCCTGGTGAATGGAGCGGCCCTGTTCAATTTCAAGGGCGTGCTGAACATGCCGGTGGACGAATGGCGACGGCAAACGGACATCATTCTCACCGGGGCGTTCCTGTTCACCAAGCACGTGGCGCACTCCATGATCGAGCAAAACCGGAAGGGCAACATCATCAACATCATTTCCACCGCCGGACACCAGGGCGAGCCGGGCAACGTCGGCTACGGGACCGCCAAGGGCGGACTGCTCAACTTCACCCGGTCGGTGGCGATGGAACTGGCGCAGTACGGAATACGGGTGAACAGCCTGACGCCAACGGCCACCGGCCAGGCGGAAGGGAGGGAGCGGGCCGCCAGGTGGGGCGTGGAGTGGCCGAGGCCGCGCCTGGGAGAGCGGGCGGCGGGACTACTGCCGGACGCCAGCCGGGGAGCGCCGTTGCTCCAGTTGCCCAGCCCGTCCAATTACGGCAAGGCTGCGGTGTTCCTGGCGTCGGACGATGCCGAGATGATCACGGGATTCGACTTGCGCGTAGATGCCGGGGCCATTTCGAAGTATTGGATCTGGTCGCCGGGGGACGCCTAGCACGGCGGGTCAATTTCCCGTGGTTTGACAGCGCTATAGGCCAGAATTACACTCGCCCGGCCGCGCTGCGGGTAATCCAACCTTGCTTAATGGGCCGAGAATGCTTGCCACCGACGTTTCCGATGCCATCGAGTTGATGTTTGAGACCGGCTGGACCGACGGCTTGCCGGTGGTGCCGCCGTCCGAGGACCTGGTGCGCCGGTTCGTGGAGGTCACCGGGCGCGGGGGCGACGAACTCATCGCGGAACTCCCGCCGCTGGGCGGACGGGCGACCGTCGAGCGGGTCGCGGTCAACGCGGTCATGGCGGGCTGCCGGCCGGAGCACATGCCGGTGATCATCACCGCCCTGGAGGCGATGATGGACGAGCGGTTCAACCTGCGGGGCGTGATGTGCTCCACGGGCATCCATACGCCGCTGCTGATTATCAACGGCCCCATCGTCAAGGAGTTGGAAATCAACGGCGGCTACAACTGCTTCGGCTCAGGCTGGCGGGCCAACGCCACCATCGGCCGCGCGGTCAAGCTGGCCCTGCTCAACCTGGGCGGCGCAATACCCGGCGAGACCAACAAGGCCACTTTCGGCCACCCCGGCGCCTACACCTACTGCGTGGCCGAGGACGAGGACGCCAACCCCTGGGAGCCGATGCACGTCGAGTTGGGCTTTGCTCCGACCGACAGCACGGTATCGGTGTTCCCGGCGGAGGCGCCCCACAACATCATGTACCATGCCTCCCACTCGCGGAACTTCCTGGCCGTGCTGGCCGACACCATGTGTACCCTGGGCAACGTTCAGATGTACGTGATGGGCGACACCTTCGTGGTCATTGGGCCCGAGCACGCCAAGTTCCTGCACCGCGATGGCTGGAACAAGCGGGACATCCGCCAGTTCCTTTACCAGCACGCCCGCAAGCCGGTCAGTAAACTCCGCCAGGGCGGGCCGCCCCAGGGCGACTCCCGGCGCGGCCACTTCTGGCCCCGGTACATCGACGCTGAGGACGACGACCAGATGGTGCCGGTGGTGCGCGCCCCGGAGCGCATCAACATATTCGTGGCCGGCGGCGCCGGCGGCCCCCACTCGGCCTACCTGCCCGGCTGGGGTTCCCAGCGGGTTACACGAAAGATCGAACGCTGATCAGATTGCGTTGACCTTTCCCATCATTCCGGCTATTTCCACCATTCCCGTTATTTCCGTCATTCCCGCGAAAGCGGGAATCCAGAGAGCAAACAGAGGCAACAATGACTGTAACCAACTATCAAGACCGAATGCGGGAACTGGGCCTGGCCCTGCCCATCGACCCGGAAGCGGCGTCGCGCTGGCGGGCCGCGCCCCGGCTGGACACGCTGCACGACAAGGTCGGCGGCTTTCTGGGCAACCGCAAGGCCAACGCCGACCTGCTGCTGCGGAACATCGGCGAGCGGATGGCGAAGGACCTGGAGCTGGGCGACGTCATCGCCGTGGACAAGTTCGTCTATTCCCGGCCGGCCGCCGATGAGATCATCAGCGACCTTTCTGACCGGTGCGATTTCGTGGTGACTGCGATTGCCGATTGAGGGTCTTGCACCGCGTGCAGTGTGCACGACGCAATGACGCTGGAGAACCTCGGCATCCCCACGGTGGTGCTCTGCACCGACCCGTTCCTGAACTCGGCCTTCCTACAGGCACGCACCTTCGGCCGCGGCGACTTTCGGCCCCTGGGTTTCCCGCATCCGCTGGGCGGGTTGACGCCGGAGCAGGTGGCGGTACGCGCGGGGGAGCTGGAGCAGGCGGTTATAGATACGCTGACGACGTACTAGAGTGACCAGCAACCGACTCCCGGGTTCACCGGACGCGACTGAGCAGAGGAGGGGACGATATGCCTACTGTCGGCAATGGCAAGTATACCTATGAGCGCGTTGAGAATTGGGAGAAGTTGCCCGAGGGGTGGGCGCTAGGACAGACGGCCATCGTCACCGACTCCGAGCACCGGGTGTATCTCTTCAACCGGGGCGAACACCCGCTGGTCGTCCTGGACCGAGACGGCAACTATCTCGCCTCCTGAGGTAGCGACATCGCCATTTCCCCGGACGGTCTGCTGTACATCTCCGATTGCTACGGCAACGCCCGGATGCATCGGTTCACTCCCGACAGCGAGTTGGTGGACTCTTGGGGCGCGCCGTGACGCCGGCCCCGACCACCGTGGTACCCGCCGCTGACCTGACCGTGTGGCAGTTCTGCGACGCTCTGATAATCGGCGCGCTGACGGAGGCGCAGTCGAACGCCGTGTACCGCCTGAACGAGGGGGAATTGAGTAAAAACCGGGAGCAGAGTCTGCCGGTGGTGCGCCTATTGCGGCAACTGCCCTTTCCCACTGCCCAATGACACTTCCTCCCTTGCCTACACCTTTCACCCATCTTTACCATGGTTAAATGACGCCTCAAATCTGCCCCGCGACCATCCCGCGAGCTATCCCAATGCCCACGTCCCGACAGCCCCCAAGCGCCGCTCCCCCAAATCCTCCCACCGGCCCGCCAAAACCACCAATATCACCCCCAAAGCCGGCCCAATACGCTCTCATTTGCCCCCACATCCTGCCCCAACGCCCTACTCAAACGAACCGAAATGAGCGGAAATGAGCGGGATATCCAAAAATCGCCAGATTCAGACCATCAACCCCGAGGTAACCCCATGACCATCTCCCAAATCCGCCGCCGCATCAATGCCCTCAAGCGCAAGTTCGCCCCCGAACTCGCCATCCTCAAGCTCCGCCGCATCGCCGATGCCGTCTCCGAAGACTGGGATCCCGGCGAACCACCCGAGCCCCATGACGTCATCCAGCGCATCGCCGATGCCGGCTTCCGACTCCCTAGATTTATGTGGCTCCGCCGCTACCTCGATGACATCCGACGCCAGGAGGACGTCCCCGAGCCTGAATCAATCGTCCTCCAACTGCTGCCCTGGGCCGACCACAAACGCTACCGCGCCTTCCTCCTCCGAGACCTGCCCGCCTAACGCGGTAGCCATCACATCGCCCCGGTTTAGACCGACCAACGAAAGATCCTGAGGATACAAAGGACAATTTCCGTTGTACAATCGGCTGAAATCGGAATGTAAACAGTCTCTAGGACGATCAACAATCCGCGCTCAGGGTCACCGGGCGCGGTACAGGAGGGGACGACATGACCACCGTCGGCAATGGCAAGTACACGTATGAGCAGATCGAGAATTGGGAGAAGCTGCCCGAGGGCTGGGAGCTGGGCCAGACGGCCATCGTCACCGACTCCGAGGACCGCGTGTATCTCTTCAACCGGGGAGATCACCCGCTGATTGTCCTGGACCGGGAGGGCAACTATCTCGCCTCGTGGGGCGAGGGCGTGCTCACCGACGCCCACGGCATGTTCATCGACGATGACGAGAACCTCTACCTGCCGGTTAAGAACAGCCACGTGGTGCTCAAGTACGACCCCAAGGGCAACCTGCTGATGACTATGGGCGAGTGGGACCAGCCCTCGGATACCGGCTGGTCGGGGAACTACAGCGATCCCGCGGTCAGAGCGGCCGGGCCGTTCAACCGCCCCAGCGACATCGCCATCTCACCGGACGGTCTGCTGTATATCTCCGACGGGTACGGCAACGCCCGGGTGCACCGGTTCACCCCCGACGGCGAACTGGTGGACTCCTGGGGCGAGCCGGGCAAGACCGGGCCCGGCGAGTTTCACGTCCCCCATGGGGTCTGGGTACACACGGACGGACGGGTGTTCGTGGCCGACCGCGAGAACAATCGGATGCAGATCTTCGACGCCGAGGGCAACTTCCTGGAGCAGTGGACGGACCTCGCCCGCCCCTGCGATATCTACATCGACGATGACTTGGCGGTGTACGTGCCGGAACTGGACGGCTTCATGTCCATCCTGGACATCAACGGCAATGTGTTGGCCCGATGGGGCAGTCCCTCGGATGCCGGGTGGGGCAACGGCGCTCATGCCGTGTGGGTCGATTCCCACGGCGACATCTACGTGAACCAGAACCTCGAAGGCGAGCGGCTGATCAAGTACCGCCACGTCGGAAGCTAGCGCTTTTCGATTGTCATTGCGAGGAGCGACGCGACGCGGCAATCTCGCTGATGGAGGGACGGTCCTTCCGGCAACGAGATTGCCACGCTTCGCTCGCAATGACAACCGGGAGGCCGCTTTCCAGAGGGACAGGCCACCCGCGTTGGGGCGGGCCGAGGTGATGATATGCGCGTTGGCTATCAGGTCGGGCACGTGGTGCAGCGGGACAGCATCGACCATCAGCAGCAGTGGCAGAACCACCTGGAGCAGTTTCGGGCCTCCCGCGACGCCGGGTTCGACATCTACTGCTGGGGGCACCACTACCTGATCGACCCCTTCCAGCACTTCCAGCCCTGGCCGGTGTTGGCGCGGTTGGCCGCCGAGCCGGGAAACATGAAGCTGGCTACCTCGGTCCTGTTGTTGCCACTGCTGAACCCGGTGGACGTAGCCGAGCAGGCGGCGACCCTGGACCACATCGCGGAGGGGCGTTTCATCCTGGGTATCGGGCTGGGCTACCGCCCGGAGGAGTTTGAAGCCTTCGGAACGAAGATGTCCGAGCGCGGCGCCCGCTGCACCGAAGCCCTCAGCCTGATGCGTCAGCTATGGAGCGACGATGAGGTGACCCACCACGGCCGCTACTACCAGGTGACCGGGGCGTGGCCCACCGCCCGGCCCTACCAGCAGCCCCATCCGAAGATCTGGCAGGCTGCGATGAGCGATCCGGCGGTGCGCCGCGTCGCCCGCACTGGCGACATCCTCTACGTCGGCCCCGCCCAGTCCAAAGCCACCATCCGCCGCCAGATTTCCCTTTACCATCAGACTCTTGAGGAGAACGGGCACGACGTTCCCGAGGACATGGTCATCGTGCGCGAGTTCTTCTGCGCCCCGAACCGCGCGGCGCTGGATAGGGCAAGGAGCAACCTGGCGAGGAAGTACGAGGTCTATGCCCAACACGGATTGCACGGTACTGACGCCGAGTTGACCCGTAAGGTGACCGGCGACCTGGAAACTTTGATGGACGACACCTTCCTGGTGGGCAGCCCCGAGCAGTGCGTGGAGCAGATCGCCGCCTACCACGAAATGGGGTTCACCGACGTGGCGCTGCGGTTGTTCTACCCGGAGATGTCCCAGAGCGAGGTGCTGGAGCACATCGACCTGGTGGGCCGGGAGGTCATTCCCGCGTTGCATGCCTTGTAGTTCCCTTGGGACTTGCCCGCAGCCGCTCCGGGCCGTAAAGTATGGGCGCCACCACTCTACCCATTGAGAACGCTGCCCCTACCCTCATGCCGGGCGGGGTGCGGCGCGTAGGATATGACTCCAAAGGGAGGCTCAGATGCGACTCGACCCCATCAATCTCTACGACTACGAAGAACGCGCCAGGCTGGCGCTGCCCCACGACGATTGGGATACCATCGACGCCGGGGCCATGGACATGTTCACGACCCGGCGCAACCGCACCGCGTTCGAGGAACTGACCCTGCGCCCCAGGTTCCTCCGCGACATCGGGGAGCGAGACCTTTCTACCACCATGCTGGGCAATGAAATCAGCATGCCCGTGTTCGTCTGCCCCGCCGGTTCCCATCACCGAGCCCATCCCGAGGGAGAGGTGGCCACTGCTCGCGGCGCAAGTATGTCCAACACCCTGATGATGCTCAGCACGGGTTCCAACTGCAGTATGGAAGAAGTCGCCGAGGAAGCCACCAGCCCCCTCTTCTTCCAGCTCTACCACCGCGGTTACCACCTTACCGAAATGCTGGTCCGCCGCGCCGAAGAGGCCGGGTTCAAGGCTATCACTCTAACGGTGGACACCCCCACTCCCAGCCCCAAGGAGCGCGACCTGCGCAACCGATACAACCGGAACTTCGAGCAGGGCAACTTCCGGGGTGTCAACGAACCGGAGAACGTGCTGCGCGGAACCGACGAGTCCGTCGGCTGGAACGTCAACCGCACCGTTCCCCTCACTTGGCACGAGCTTGATTGGCTCCGCAACCTCACCGGCCTGCCCCTGGTGCTCAAGGGCATCCGCACTGCTGAGGACGCTCACATCGCCGCCGAGAGCGGCGTGGACGGCATCTTGGTATCGACCCACGGCGGGCGCCAACTGGACATGACCATGGGCGCAATCGAGATGCTGCCCGAGGTCGTCGATGCGGTCAAGGGTAATTGCGAAGTGTACGTTGACTCCGGCGTGCGTCGCGGCAGCGACGTCGTGAAGGCGCTGGCCCTGGGAGCCAAGGCCGTCGGCATAGGGCGTCCCCTCTTCTGGGGGCTGGCTGTCGATGGGGCCGACGGCGTCCACGGAGTCCTGGAACTGCTCCGGGAAGAGGTTGACCGGGCCATGGCCTATTGCGGCCAGACCTCGGTGCAGGACCTAGAGCCAAACCTTGTGAACATCCCGCAAGGCTGGGGAGCGCCGCCACAGCCCGATTTCTAAGCGACTATAGAACGGCGACTGCCTTGATTTCGACGAGGAACTCCTCGCGCACCAGGCCGCTGACCACAAGCAGGGTGTTGGGCGGGTAGTCGCCGTTGGGGAAAATGTCCGGGAAGACCTGGTTTCTTCCATCGATGAAGCCTTGCACCGAGTCGCGCCCCACGACATAGGTCGTGAACTCCACCACGTGGTTGAACCCGGCGCCGGCCGATTCCAGAACGCCGCCAATGTTTTTAAGAACCTGGCGCGTCTGGGCCGCAGCATCGCCGGGCCCTACGAGGGCGTCCGAAAGGTCCACGCCAACCTGTCCCGCTACATATATCAACTTTCCAGCGTTGACCGACATTCCCACCGAATAGGCGCCGAGAGGTTGGGGGGCCAAGTCACTGGTTATCGCTGTCCGCTGCAATTCTGCCATAGCGTTCACCTCGCTTGCATCTGCCGACGCCATTATATGGCACAGGACGCTCCGGCGCCGGCGACATAGAGAGATGGAGCCCAAAGACGGAGCCGTCTCTCGGTGTCCATATGACGGTAAAGCTGGGGAGATTCCAGTGGGATCAGGTTGACGGGTATCCAGGGCCGGCTGCATACTCAATCTCGACAGCCAACTTGGGCTGGGAACCCGGGGACTGCGGATAAAATGCGTGCCTCAAACCGGCGTGAAAACAGTGCGTGTTGAGTGAACGGCCCGAACGCTCGCCAGGTGGAAGCCCAACTACCGCAGAGGAGGTGAACCGTGCCAGGACCATGTACGGGACTAACCGTCCTGGATCTCTCATTGGGAATGCCGGGGGCCCTCTGCACCCTGGTACTGGCCGACTATGGCGCCGAGGTGATCAAGGCTGAACCTCCCGGAGGGGATCCTTTCCGTTTTCAACCCGCCTGGATTTCATGGAACCGGGGGAAGAAAGGCATTGTCCTGGACCTCGAAAGCGCGACCGGGCGCGAGCAAGCCATCCAGCTCGTCGGCCAAGTTGACGTTCTGGTGGAATCCTTCCGCCCCGGAGATATGGAGGGCTGGGGCCTGTCGTACAACGCCCTCTCACAGCTCTACCCGTCGCTGGTGTACTGTTCTATAACGGGCTTCGGGCAGGACGGTCCCCTTCGCCGGGTGAAGGGATACGAGGGCATCGTCGCGGCCAAAGCGGGCCGGATGCTCAACCTGGAAGGGCAACCCAACCGGGACGGGCCGGTTTATTCGGCAGTACACACTGGGAGCTGGCACGCCAGCCAGGCCGCGGTGCGCGGCATACTGAGCGCACTTCGCGTGCGGGATTTGTGCGGACGCGGGCAATGGGTCCAGACCAGCATCGTTCAGACCCTGGCTTCACCCCACGACAATAACGTCGGCGACGGCGGGCTGGTGAACATGCAGCTGCGGCGCCGGGACCCCGAGCGGTTTCCGAGGAGGCCGGGAGGACGCGGCCTGTCCTCCATCGGCTACGTCCCCGTGCGTACCAGGGACGGGAAATGGCTTCAGCATGCCAACCAGCGAGTCCCACACATTCAGGGCCATCTCAAGGCCATTGGCCTGGGACATCTGCTTGAGGACGAGCGGTTCGCCAGAGTTCCCGCAGTCAACGAGGAGAACCGGGAACTCCTGCGGCGGGAGATACTGAAGAAACAGCAGGAACAGACAGCTGACGAATGGATGGAGATTTATCTCCAGGACGGGAACATTGCCGCCGAACCCTATCGTACCAGCGTCCAGGCGATGGATCACCCGGCGGTGGTTGCCAACGGCACGGTGGTAACTATCGATGATCCTCGCGTCGGCCCGATGCGGACGCTGGCTCCGCTGGTGGACCTGAAGGACACGCCGGGAGAGCCCAGCGGTCCGGCTCCGGATGTAGGACAGCACGACGCTGAAGTGCTGGGGCGTCTGCGGCAACAGCCTGCGGCCGCTAATAACGGAACAACCGGAGCGAATGGCGGCGATGGGCCGGCCCATCCCCTTTCGGGCATCACCGTGCTGGATCTGGCGACAATCCAGGCGGGACCCTACGGCGCCGCGTTGCTGGCTGACCTTGGGGCACGGGTCATCAAAGTTGACGCTACCGACCGGCGATTGGATGAAGGGCGGCGTTCCACCGCAGTGGCAATCGCCGACGCGCGCACCTACGCCGGCAAGGAAGGCATCCAGATCGACCTACAGACCCCCGAGGGCAAGGAGATCATCCACAAACTAATCGCACAGGCCGACGTTCTCTCGCACAACTTCCGCCTGGGCGTACCCGAACGGCTCCAGGTCGATTGGGAAACCTGCCGGAAGATCAATCCCCGCCTGATCCACGTCTGGATGGGCACCTACGGCGAACACGGAGAGCACGCGCGTCGTCCGGGCGCCCACCCTATTCCCGGAGCCATCATGGGTGGCGCCATGCGCCAGATGGGCCGGGGGATGCCCCCGCCACCGGATCAAGTTATGGATATGGAGGCAACCGTCGAGGCGACCCGATGGGTGATGAAATCCAACTGGGGGCCGGACCAAAACACCTCCCCGGCGGTGGCCACTGCCGTCCTGCTGGGCCTTCGCGCGCGCGATCTCACCGGCAACGGCCAGCCCGTACACGTTACGATGCTCAATGCCAATGCCTGGACCAACGCCGACGAATACTACGACCACGCGAACCGGCCCCCTATTGTTTCGCCTGACGAAGAAATTCACGGCCTCCATGCCCTGTACCGTCTCTACCGCGCAGCCCAGGGTTGGGTGTTCCTGGGTTGCCTGTTTCAGGACGAATGGGAGGCATTCTGTCGCGCCGCAGGAAGAGCCGATCTTCTGGACGACTGCCGCTTCTCCAGCCCGGAGGCGCGACAGGCCAATGACGACGCCCTGATCGCTGAGATCTCGGCGATCTTCTCCGGGCGCACCGCAGCCGAATGGGAGGAATTGCTGACCCAAGCCGACGTCGGATGCGTTCAGGCCGACGAGGCGCTGGAGGGAGATTTCTACGCCGATCATCCCCACGCCCGGGCAAACGCTCTGAGCGTCGAAGTGGAGCATCCGCACGTCGGCAAGTACCGTCGTTACGGCGGCCTGGTCGAATTTTCTCTTACGCCGGGAATCTACCGAACCTCCATCCAGGTCGGCCAGCACACCAAGCCCCTGCTGCGGGAACTCGGATACGGCGACGGGGAGATCGAGGATTTGGGAGGGCGAGGGATCGTACAGTGGGCCGACCCCTCGGTAGGCGGCGAGCCATAGCGGACATGCTGATGGAAGGTTTCAATTGGCGATACTGGTGAGTTTTGACATCGACGGAACGCTGGAAGCGGGAGACCCGCCGGGGCCCGTCACCATGGCCATGGTCAGGAAGGCCCAAGCTCACGGGTGCATTGTCGGCAGTTCGTCCGACCGTCCGCTTCCCGTGCAACAGTCGATTTGGGACAGGCACCGAATCGAAGTGAGCTTTATTTCGCACAAGCAGGACCTTCCGGACGTCAAGTCGCGCTTTCCGGCCGATGAGTATTACCACATCGGAGACACGGACCTGGATCGCCAATTTGCCTTGGAAGCGGGGTTCCATTTCATCTGGATGGACGATGGAAGTACCGAGCCGTGGATCAACGGTGAAACTTAACCGAATCGCGGCAAACATCTTTGACCGACAAATGCGCCTTACCTATAATCGCTTATGCGCGCCGGATTGTTTCGGTACGGGCAGTACAAGGCGCGCGAGAACCGTGGGAGGAGAGAACCATGTCAACGATTCCAGGGCTGGAGAGACCGGCCCCGGTCCCAAATGATCTGACCAGGCCCTTTTGGGACGCCTGCAACGAGCGGCGACTGGTTTTGCAGAACTGCACCGCCTGCGAGAGGCTGCACTATCCTCCCGCCCAACGATGCGACCAATGCGGCACAGCCGACAATTTTGAGTGGAAAGGGGTGGAAGGCAAAGGCCACATCGACGTGTACATGGTGATCCGCGACTCCCGCATCCGGGGGTTCCGGTCAGCGCAGCCCATCAACTTCGCAGTGATAACGCTGGATGAAGACCCGGGCATCAACTTCCTCTCTAACCTGCCGGGCACGCCTCCCGGAGAGGTTCCGGTGGGCGCTCCAGTGGAGCTTATATTTGAGGAAACCAGCACCGGCCAGTTGGTCCACGAATGGCAGGTAATTGCCTGAACGAATGAGAGTATGCGAACACGGGCAATAACGCGGAAGTAACAAGGGGGCTGAGATGGTTAGCGACAGAAGCTGGATGCGAGATCGAGAAGGTATGGGACTGTGGGAGCACCGGGGCAAGGTGGCCGTCGTGGGATGGGGGCAGTCCCACATTGACCGGCGTTGGGATGGCGTCACGATGGACCGCAGTTGTGGCGGCCTGACCAAGGAGGCCTGCCTGAAGGCTATCTCCGATGCAGGGCTGTCATTGGACGACATTGACGGGCTTATCACCAGCGCGGAGACACGCGCCGAGCAGACCTGGGCGCCACGCCCCTACTTCGACCCCCCCTACGATACCGAAGACGGGCTTACTTATGCGTCCGCAGAGTGGATAGAGCGGGAGCTGGGTCTCAAGAATGTAAAGTATCGGAAGTCGGATGCGCCCTACATCGGCCCGATGATGGGCCTGGCCGCCCAGATGGTGGGCGACGGTATGTGCGAGACCGCCCTGGTCTGGTACCCGATGGTCAACCTTTCGGGACGGTACGGGCATAACAATCCGCAGAACAACAGCCCGGAAGCGCCCGGGGCCAGCGCTTTTACCCTCCCATGGGGCTACCAGAACGGCGCAATGTTCAACAATCTGGTGATCTTCCAGCAGTACTGCCAGAAATACGGCAAGTCCCACGACGGGCTGGCCGACCTCTGCCTTAACCTGCGCAGAAACGGCCTGCTGACTCCCTGGAGCTACTACGCCCTGCACGAGCCGTATCAGCTTACCCGTGAGGACTACCTGAACGGCCGAGTGATCGAAGAGCCGCTGGTGATCTACGACTGCGACCGGCCGGTCAATACCTGCGCGGCCTTCATCTTCACCACCGCAGAACGCGCCAAAGACCTGAGGCAAAAGCCGGTGTACGTCCTCAACCATGCGCAGACCGGCGGCCGTGGCAGAAGTACCATGTCAACGCTGGAAGAACACCAGGAGGCGGTTGCCAGCCTTGCGCGGAGAATGTGGGAAGGTTCCGGGCTGGGCCCTGATGACGTTGACATATTCAATCCCTACGACGGCTACCTCACCTTCACCCAGCAATTCCTGGAGGGATTCCAGTGGCATGGCGTCAAGTGGGGAGAAGCCCACGACTTTTACGCCGACGACATCCGGGTCGAGGGTCCGCACCCCTTCCTGTCCAGCGGCGGAAATAACGGAACCGGCCGAACCCGGGCCTGCCTTTTCTCTGACAGCCTTGAGCAACTGCGCGGGACGGCGGGAGCGCGTCAGGTGACGGTGCGGGCCGACACGGCGCTGGCGGGCTGCAACACCCCTGACAGCAACGGCTTCCTCATGTTGAGCAAGTACCCAAGCTGAAGTCAGCCGGGCGGAACGGAGCCATCGCCCTCAAACCCCAGAAGGTCGGTGCTCAATACGATGCCTCTGGCTTGGGCGAGCACTTTGAAATCGCCGTATTCGCCTGGGTCCACTAGGGTCATCATGGCGATACGGCTGAGTTCGGTTCGGGCGGCAGAACGTCCGCAAGGTTGCTGGGCCTCGAGGAACGAGTAGAAGCCGAGGTTAGTAAGGAACCGGCTCTGCGTGGTGTAGCCCACGGTTGCCAGGCCGTGGCATTCGCCGAGCATCCTAAGAGACGTGAAGTCCACTTGGCGGGTGATGTCCTGCTCTCCGATGTTCCGGTACGGGTCGTCGCCCACGGCGTGTCGACGGTGGCAGACCAGGGTTCCCTGGGCGTTCTGCGGCGAGTAGAGGTCAGCGCCCGACTGACCGTAATCGATGGTGAGAACGAACCCACGATCCAAGGAAGTGGAAATCTGGTCGATCCAGTCTTCCATCGCCAGATCCACCTCACCCCGATACCCTTCGGGCAAGGACAAGCCCAAGGCGGCAAGCCTCTGTTCGATCCGAGGTGTTGATGGCGTGTCGAGCATTTCCGTGAGCTTCCCGCCAGCCAACGTGACGTACACTTCCTGGACTCTTCCATCCTGGATGCAAAACCGATGGACAGGGAAGTTGTCGATAAGTTCGTTGGACAGGATGCAGCCGGCAATGTTTCGGAATGATCGAAGTCCTTCCCCTTTGACCCGTTGTATCCTGGGGGTCGTGTCCTGCTTGCCGGGAAGCACCCAATCTCCGGATCCGTTGGGCAAGTCAAGGATGTGAACCGGCGATTGGAGAGGAATGGGACGGTAGTCCACAGCGACGTAGCGAAGGGCCTGAGCAAACCGGGGCGTCATTCGGTGGCAGGCATCCATGATGGACCAAGCCAGGGAGCCGTCGCCGGAACCTACTTCGATCAAATGGAAGACGCCGGGTTCTCCAAGGATGTGCCACATCTGCTCCAGTTGCCGAGCGATCAGGGCGCCGAAGACCGGGTGCATGGTAGGGGAGGTCCCGAAATGCGCGCCGATGCTGCTGTCCCGGGCAGAATAGAAGCCGCCGTTGGGAGAGTACAGGCAGGAGCGCATGAATTGGGCGAAAGTAATGCGGCCATGCTCCTGAATCATGGCCTTGATTTCCTGCTCAACCGTCGTGTTCACTATCGTTTCACAGTACGCCTTGAGATGATATGTACATCGTGGGATGGAGTGTTGGGATGGTACCATTTTTGTTCTTACGGCTGGGTCCGAATCAACAGGACCAGCTCGCCCGAACCTCTCACCAGGGCTTCCGCGACGCTGCCCATCATCCACCTCGAAAGGCCGGATCTTGCGTGGGTGGTCATCGCGATGAAACTCTGGGGCGTTTTATGAGCCAGGTCCAGGAGAACGGGAGCCGGCGCGCCTCTGAGCACCTTGGTTTCTACTTTCAGCCCCCGGCCTCCCACCTCCTTTGATACCCTTGTCACGTATTCGGAAGCTTCATCGACCAGTTGCTCGGTCAGATCGGGCAGTTCGATGCCGGTATCGGTGTAGTGTGGGCGCTCGAACCTAACCACCCTGGCGAGTAAAAGGCCCAGGGACAACACGCTGGCCAGTTGCTCCGCGTAGGGCAGCGCGCGTTCGGCGAGTTCGGAACCGTCCAGCGGCACGATTACAGTCTGAAGGTTTGCTTCATCCTCCTGGTATTTCCGCGCCCTTTCGGGAGCGACAGTCAGGACCGGCGCAGCGGACGCATGGAGCACTTTGTCGGTCACGCTGCCCAGAACGCCGCGGGTGATGGCGTTGCGTCCGTGCGTTGACATCGCGATCAGGCCGCACCCCTCCTCGTCGGCAACACGCAAAATCTCCTCGGCCGGCCTTCCCACAGTGGCCCTGACTTCAGCAGTGATGTCTTCATTTTGCAATCCGGCTGCTATCTTTTTCAACGTGTCATAAGCATGGACCCTTGCGTTCTCCTCGAACTGGTGCTTGTGTACGTATCCGGCTTCCATAGCCGATGTCGGAGGCAAGGTCGAGACCCAAGCGGGGTAATCCAGAGCGTCGGTATCGACGACGGTAAGCAGCACCAGGGGCGCATTTCCCCTTTCCGCAATCTGCGAAACGTAGGGAACGATGCCGTCGGCGACGTCGCTTCCATCCAATGGGACGAGGATGGGCCGGGAAAGGAAGGAAGCTACCGGCGCTTCGATACTTTGTTGCATGGTCATCACTAAACTCCTCCTTATGGTAGCTTCACGGAGTTCCATTGCTCACTTGTATCGAATACGGCGTGGACATCGCGTTGATGCCTGACGCGCCGGTGTGCCAATTCCGTAAACATCTCGGCTCGGTAGGACAACCTGTCTGAGCACAGCACTTTCACATCAGGGCATCGGTCATAAACATGGCGATTACGCGGCGTGCGGTTGAATGGCCTCAGCAACCACAGTCCTCGATGATAGGACCATAAATGCGGGAACTCGGAAACCAGCACTGGGAGAACAAGAGAAATGTGCGTCGCTCCTGATCTCGTGCGAGCTCTAATGGACCCTGGCGCATATCCGCAGGCAACTTCACCTGTGGACATGATCGAGACCTACATCTCATTCATCTTTTTCGTGGGCGGCTACGCTTACAAGGTGAAAAAGCCGGTTGACTATGGATTTCTGGATTTCACCACCTTGGAAAAGCGCCGGCACTTCTGTGAACAGGAGACGGAACTGAACCGGCGTATTTGTCCGGAGGTTTACCTGGGGGTCGAGGAGATACGAGAGGAAGCCGGCCGATACACCGTGGGAGGCCCGGGGCAAACGGTGGAGTACGCGGTCAAGATGCGGCGGCTTCCGCCGGGAAACTCAATGCGCCGGTTGCTACAAGAGGATGGGGTTTCGGTTCAAGACGTCGAGCGCATCGCCGCTAGAATAGCCAGGTTCCACCACAAGGCTGAGACTGGATCCCGGATAAACGCTTTTGGCGACCTGCGGGCGGTGCGCCAAAATGTTGAGGAGAACTTCGCCCAGACCAGGGATTTTGTGGGCAAAGCTCTGTCCAAGGATGTCTATGACAACTTGGCGGCTTACAGCCGGGCATTCATGGAAGTGCGCGGGCCGGTATTCCAGAGGCGCGCCGACGAGGGACGCATCGGGGACTGCCACGGCGACCTGCACACTGCCCAGATCTTCCTTGAGACGCCAACGGAAGATGACGAGTGGGACGGCATAAGCATCATAGATTGCATCGAGTTCAACGAGCGTTTCCGTTGCTCCGACGTGGCTGAAGACATCGCATTTCTGGCCATGGATCTGGACTTCCACGAACGGCCCGACCTGTCGCGTGCTTTCGTTGAAGCATACGCCAGGGAGTCAGGGGACAGAGGCGTATTCAAGCTGCTGACCTTCTTCAAGGTGTACCGGGCCTACGTGCGGGGCAAGGTCGCCTGCCTTGGCGCCGAAGAAACCCACCTGACGGCTGCGGCAAGAGAGGAATCACTGGAAATAGCCCGGTCGTATTTCAACCTGGCCCACTCATACCTCCCCGCGCTCTCAGGACTCGCCCTGATCTTGATAACGGGGGTCACCGGGACCGGCAAGTCCACTCTGGCAAGCGAACTTTCCCGTCGCTGGGCTATGGAGCACATCTCATCCGATCTGGTCAGAAAGAACCTGGCCGGCATGGATCCCACAGACCGCCGGTACGAGTCCTTCGAAGAAGGAATTTATTCGCCCCAGTTTTCCGACCGCACCTACGACGCGATGCTTTCAGAAGCCAGGCAGCAACTGCTGACGGGCAAATCGGTAATACTGGACGGCACTTTCCGCCGCGCCGATGACCGGACAAAAGCAGTAAAACTGGCCCAAGCAGTTGGCGCTGATTGTTGGATCGTTCAATGCGTGCTGGATGAGACTCAGGCACGGCGCCGGTTGGAGATACGGGCAACAGAAGGCGGCTCACCCTCGCATGGCCGTTGGGAGATATACGGCCTACAGATGCGGCAATGGGAGCCGGTGGTCGAAGTGCCGATTCGCCGGCACTTCGTTCTGGACACCGGCGGCTCGACCAAGCAGGTCATCGCCGCACTGCTACTGGGGCTTTGCGCCGAGATAGTTTGACCCGGCAGATCGTGAACTTGCTTCGGAACGGTCAGCCATGTGCGCGGTTCTCGGCGCGTGGTCTGATCATCAGTACCGGCGCGGTTGAGTGCCGCACGACCCGGTCGGCCACACTGCCCAGGAACAATCTGCCCAGTCCGCCGCGTCCGTGGCTCGTCATCACGACCAGCGTCGGTTCAGCGGTCGCCCGGTCGATGATAGCCTGCGCGGGGCTGTCGTGTAGCACGTGCAGAGTTTCGACCCGGTGGATTTCAGGATGGTCCGTGGCCAAGCGGCGTTGAACCAGGGTCAGATAATTGGTCGCCTCATTCGCATCGTCTCTCATCTGGTCATTGGTCCAACTGTCCGGAGACTGCCCGGTTGCCACCAATGAACCGGACAGCAAATTTCTGTAGCGATGCCGGGTGTGAGTCACCCTGACCAGCGTAACGCCGGCACCCAGCGCCACGGCCAGATTCGCCGCGTGCTCGAGGGACATCTCAGCCAAATCCGAACCGTCCAGCGGCACCAGCATAGTCCGTACCCCGGCCTGCACAATGTCAGTGGTGGACGTTCGTACAATGAGCACTGGGTTGGATACGGAATGCAGCACCCGGTCTGCCATGCTGCCCAACGCCCAGCGAGCCAGGCCTCCCCTTCCGTGGGTGGTCATCACGATCAGCGCATCAGGGTCCTCTCCGGCGCGGTCCACGATGGCCTGCTCCGGCCAGCCGGCCAGTGTCACGGTGGTCAGCGGGCAGCTAGTCGACTGTAGTCGTTCCTGGACTTGTGAAAGGTAACGCTGCGACCTGCTCCGTTGTTGGGCTAGCATCTGTTCCAGGGCCATGTGAGTGCTTCGATTATGGACCGCCGGCGGCAGCACGTTGAAGGCTTCCACCAGTTCCATAGGGATGGACAACGCCCCGGCGACAAGTTGCGCCGGAGCCAGGGCCAGTTCGGCCAGGTCGGAGCCGTCCAGAGGGACCATAATTTTGGAATACACGGTGATATCAAATCTCCTTCCGGTCTGAGACCTACTTCACCTCGATCTGGATTCTTCGGGGTTCCTGGGTTGTTCCTTTGGGAAAAGGGCGGATCCGCAACGGCCAGCCCCAAGAGTCTCCCATCATGCGTTCCATCTCGTCAAAGAGGGAACGCATGATCGTCCTCTGGGGTCGACGAAGCGTCAAACTTCTCACGTTGTCCTGTACGGCACTCATTAGCCTACCTCCTTGATAGTGTAATGCAGGAAGCGTCCATTTTAGGAATGCTCTGTCAACAATGTGTCAACACGAATAGCCGCAGCGTAAACATCGCGTGGCGAAACAGCGGACCCAAATCGGAGGAGGGTGCAAGGACACGCGGCATCCATATCGTTGATAGAATTAAGCCCTCAATGACATAAAATAGTCAAAAGCCAGTCTGCGGCGCAGTCTGGTAAGTGTGGGGCGAATGGAGAGTCGCCTGCGAGAGGAATCAACGAGGAGGCACTGAAAACGGGGAGGTACTGAAATGTTGTCGGACGTAGCGTTCCGCACGGAACTAGCTAATCTTCGTCGTGAGAACGAACGCGTAAACCAAAGGCTGGGCCAGCTGAGCAGATTGAGCCGCCGGGTCAACTCCAGCTTGGAACTGTCGGTGGCCCTGCAGGACATCGTGAATTCCGCATGCGATCTGACGGGCGCCAGATATGGGGCCCTGGGAATGTTCGACGAATCCGGGCGCATCGAGACTTTCGTGACTTACGGTCTGACAGCAGACGAACGTAAACGACTCGGTGACCTGCCACAAGGCCTTGGGCTCCTGGGACTGTTGCAACATGAACCAAGGCTCCTGCGCATAGGTGACATTTCCAAGCATCCCAGGTCCGTGGGTTTCCCCAGGCACCATCCTCCGATGAAATCTTTCCTGGGAGTGCCCTTAATGCTGGGCGAAACCTCCCTCGGCAACCTGTATCTAACCGAAAAAATGGATGCTGAGGAGTTTACTCCCAAGGACGATGATGCATTGCTGCTTTTTGCCTCCCACGCCGCACTGGCTATAAACAACGCCAAGCAATACGGGGCCCTTGAAGAAGAACGCCGCCGTCTTGAATCATTGGTTAGCCTGTCTCCCGTGGGAGTGTTGATCATCGAAGCCGGGACCCGTCGCATAATCACCGCGAACCGGGAAGCCGAGCGCATTTTGGGCGCCCGATACCGTCAGGGCGAAGTGATTGAGGACCACGATCTGTTCTCCACGCAAGCCCGAGACGCGGCCGACCTTGGTGAAGAGCCGCCGATTTACCGGGCCCTCGTTCGGGGAGAGATGGTTCGCGCCGTAGAAATCATGCAGGAAACTACCGACGGGCACACCATCCTGACGGTGGTGAGCGCCGCCCCCATCTACGGCGAGCATGACGATATAGTCGCGGCGGTATCGATAATCCAGGATATTCGCGCGCTCGAAGAAGTCGAGAAGATGAAAAGCGAGTTCCTGGGCGTAATCAGCCACGAACTGAGGACCCCGCTGACCGTGATCAAGGGATCAGCCGCAACCATATTAGGCAGTGGGCATCCGTATGATGAAAGGGAGACCGAGGAATTTTTCCGGATTATCGACGAGCAGGCCGACCGCATGCGGGACCTGATCAACAATCTCCTGGATGTTACTCGAATTGACGCCGGTTCCCTGTCGGTCAGTCCTGAGCCGCTGGACATCATGGACTCGTTGGAAGAGGCACACGCCGTCTTCGTGGAGAGTGGCTACCACCAAGAGATTGAAATAAGCGCGCCGCCAGAGCCGGTCGTGGTACACGCCGACCGCCGCCGGGTCGTCCAAGCGCTGAACAACTTGCTGAGCAACGCTGGCAAGTACTCAGCGGAAACGGCCGGCATCATCATCACCGTGGAGCGGGATGAGGAAAGCGCCACCGTGCATGTCAGCGACCAGGGAAGGGGCATATCGCCAGCCAGCCTCCCCCACATCTTCAAGAAATATTACCAGGTGCGCGGAGAGCAGAACGGTAATTCCCTGGGCAGCGGCCTCGGCTTGGCTATATGCAAGGGCATTGTGGAGGCTCACGGCGGACGGATCTGGGCGGCCAGCGCTGGCGAAGGTCAAGGTTCCACCTTCAGCTTTACGCTGCCTACCGCTGGGGAAATGCGCGCCCAGCGCCTGGCAGACGTTACCCGCAGGTCGTACCACACGGGCGCCGTTGCCGCATCCGGGTCCAAGACCAAAATTCTTGCAGTGGACGACGAACCCCAGGTCTTGCGCTACGTCCAAAACGCCCTGACTCACGCCGGCTTTAAGCCCATCGTTACGGCCGACCCTACGGAGGTGATCGGCATCGTTGAAGCTGACGACCCGGTTCAGGGATGTGGGCGACATCCTGACCGAGGCGAACTACTGGGCGGAATCTGCTGGAAGCCAAGTGGTAATGAGTGAGCACGTCAACAAGGCCATTGAGCAGCGTCGATACCGCTCCGGCATAACCGAAGACCGCCTCCAGGAAATGATTGCGGACGGCATCATACACATCGCCACCGATGGCCAGGCCGTTGGACAGGCCAACGGCCTGGCAGTGCTGGCCTTCGGCGATGCAGCGTTCGGTCTGCCCAATCGGATCACCGCCCGGGTGTCGCTGGGGCGCGGCAACCTGGTGAACGTGGAGCGCGAGACCAAACTGAGCGGCAGGATACACGACAAGGGCTTCATGATCCTGGCGGGCTACCTGCGCGGCAAATACGGCTACGACAAACCCCTCTCCCTCAACGCCAGCATCGGGTTCGAACAGAGCTACAGCGAGGTGGATGGTGACAGCGCATCTTCAACCGAACTATACGCGCTGTTGTCCGCGATCTCGGAGATACCTATCACCCAGGGTATCGCAGTAACCGGATCGGTGGACCAGAACGGGAACATACAGGCAATCGGGGGAGCCACGCAGAAGGTGGAAGGTTTCTACAAGGTCTGCAAAGCGAAGGGATTGACGGGGTCTCAGGGCGTGCTGTTGCCACGGGATAACGTCAATCACCTGTGCCTGTCGGACGAGGTAGTCAACGCCGTGCGTGCGGGCCGGTTCCATATCTACGCAGTGTCCACCATTGACGAAGGCATAGAGGCGCTCACGGGAGTTCCGGCGGGTGTGCGGGATGGGAGCAATGGATATGCCGAAGGCACGGTGCATGAGAAGGTCGAGCGAAGATTGGCGGAGATGACGCGGACGCTGCAGAAGTTGGCGCAAGGTGCCGGAGGGGAATCCGACCCGATGCGCCAGCCAGCCGGCGAAGCGGTTGGATCATGCTGATATCCAATCTGTGGCGCGCAGCCCGCCATCCGGAAGCTGCGCCGGTCGCGACGCAACGTCCGGAATGGACTTCGCAGCGGGCTTTTATCATTGCCTCGGCCGCCAGTGCCGTCGGCCTGGGCAACATCTGGCGTTTTCCCTACATGGTCGGGGAAAACGGCGGTGGAACGTTCATCGTGGCCTACGCGATTTGCATCGTCATCATCGGCCTGCCGTTGTTAATCCTGGAAACCTCCGCCGGCAGCATCCTTGACCGCGGGCCGGTGGGCGGGTTCCGCCGGATTGCCGGCAGGTGGGGCACGTGCTTCGGGTGGCTCATCGTAGCCATGGTCATCGTGCTCATGAGCTACTACCTGGTCATCACCGGCTGGACCCTGGGCTACTTCGTGGACGCTGTGCGTTTCAACGTCAGACCGTTCGACGAGTTCGTTTCGGGATACGCCTCGGTTTGGTACTCCATCGTGGTGGGTGTCCTGGTATTCCTGGTGCTCCGCCAGGGCACGGGCGGCATCGAACGCCTTGGCAAGGCGTTCGATGCCGGGACTGATGCTGGTGGTCGGCGCGCTGGCCGTTTACGGCCAGTTCCTGGAAGGGGCCGCCGACACCATGGCATTCTACGCTTCCTTCGATCTGGATCGATTCCTGCGGTTGCGAACCTGGCTCATGGCCGCGGGGCAGGCGTTTTTCAGCCTGGGCGTCGGAACCGGGGTTCTGATCACCTACGGCAGCTACGTTCCTCGCAACGTGAACATCGTCGCCAGTTCGTCCAGTGTCGCGCTGGTGAATTCGGCCATCTCCCTGACGGCGGGGGTGTTCGTTTTTTCAGTAGTCCACACCTTCGGGATTGCGCCGGATACCGGCAGCGAGCTGTCCTTCGTGGCGTTTCCTGCCGTGATCGACGAAATGTACGTCGGGCGGTTCGTAGCGATCGCTTTTTTCGGCCTGCTGTTTCTGGCCGCCTTCACGTCCTGCTACAGCATCCTGATGGTGGTGATGGCGCCCTTACGGGATGAGTTGCGGATGCGCAACACCACGTCGGCGCTGCTGGCCACGGGGGCCACCCTGGTCGTGGGGATACCGTCGGCGTTGAGCTTCAGCGCGGTCGCACTGTCGGTTGCCGGCAAGCCCGTCCTCGACTGGGTTGACCAACTGGCCGGATCAGGCCTGGTTGTGGTGATCGGAGTAGTGGGCGCCGCTCTGATATCGTGGCTTATCCCGAGGCGGGAGCTGGTGGACGAGATGATCGGCGCAGCGTGGCGGGGCCGCCCGGCGCGGGCGCTGTGTCATGGCATAGTAGAGGCCGGCAGGTATATGCCGGCCTCCGCGCTGGTCCTGCTGGCGTTGATCCTTCTGGCGACGGCATAGACCAATCTATCGCCCCTCTTCAGGATGGCGCCGGTTATGAATTGGCAGCCAAGGCCAGGGCCTCCCGCTCCATTACGTTGACCTTCGGGCGCAAATTGGACGGAATGATCAGCACCGGGTCGCCCGAGGCCCGCACCATGGCGTCTGAAACGCTTCCCATGAGCCACCGCGACACGCCGGACCGCCCATGAGTGGTCATTGTGATGATGGAATTTGGCGTCTCCTGGGCAATGTTCAGGAGGGCCTGGGTGGGCGAACCGCGCATGACCTTGGTCTTCACTTTCAATCCCTTCCATTCCAGGCCCTGGGCGACGGATTCGACGTATTTCACCGCCTGCGGTTCCAACTGATACGACATTCCCGACATATCGGTGTACCAACCGGTCCCGTACGCCAGATATTCCAGGTGCACGATCCTGACCAGCAGGACCTCCAGCGAGAGAGACCGCGCCAGCTTCTCAACATAGGGACGAGCGCGTTCGGCGAGTTCTGACCCGTCGAGCGGCAGGATCACGGTGTTCAGAAACGGCCCTTCCATTTCCCGGTACTGCCGGGCTTTGTGCGGGGTTACGGTCAATACCGGCAGCGTAGCATGGTGCACCACCTGATCGGTTACGCTCCCCAGTATCCCCCGGACGACCGGGTTTCGACCGTGAGTGGACATGGCAATGAGCCCGCACTTTTCTTCCTCGGCAACTCGCAATATCTCCATGGGAGGATTGCCGGAGGTGATCTGAACGTCCGCATGGATCCCCTGCTGTTCGAGGTCGCGCGCCAATTCGTTCAGGCGGTCGGCGGCGCGCGTTTTGGTGGCTGCGACTGCATGATCGCAGCCGGCAACCACGCCTTACCCGCACGACTCGTTGAGCTGCTCCTCGGATCCTTCCCCAGAGCCCCGCTCGTCAAGGTGTTGCGCGCCGGTCAGGTCCCGGAGCGCATCGGCGGCATTAGTGCCGTCCGGATCTATTACGCCATGCAGCAGCAGCGGGACGTTGGCTTTCTTCGCCAAGTCGCCGATGCAGGGAAGGATGCCCTCAGCGACATCGGTCCCGCTCAGCGGTACCAGGATGGGACGCGACAGGAATCTCTCGAAAGCCGCTTGTTGATCCCTTTCGTTGACCATACTCTGACCTCCGTCGAACGTAAGTTGACTCAACCGTATCTCGTTGATGTCAATATCCTGTGGACAACGCTCCCGGCGGTCTGCAACGGCTGTGCACATAACGCCGGTGCATCCCAAAACCGTCTGGAAACTGTATTCCCCGGCCTGGGCTTCAGCCCGAACTACTGGGCCAGCCGCGGTATAGAGTCCATAAACCGACCTTCGGCGCCGTCCGCGACCGTCCTCCGTGACAGCGTGGCGGACAGATAGATGCCGAGGCCCGCGTTTTGGCCCGACGGGCGCCTCATCAGCAGCATTGATGAGGCGGCGTTGCTAGAGTTCGCAGACCACTGTGGAACTTCCCTGAAAACCTGCGAACGGACCGGCGGGCTAACTAGGACCGGCCGCTGGACGTCCGGGGTGCCGGTCAATCACGGCGATCCGGCGTTTTCGATGACGTAGCGGCGTGTGCGATAGTTGGTGCCGAAGGTCAGACTCGAACTGACACGGGATATTATCCCACCGGTTTTTGAGACCGGCGCGTCTACCATTCCGCCACTTCGGCTTCCAATAAAAGTATAGCACGCTTGCGCGCGCGGGCAGCCCCGTTGTAGCATTGACGTTAGCAACTCTAAAGACCCAGGTTTGGAACGATCGACACGATTCCTGGACGGCATCTCATGGCGAGCATTAAGGACCGATTGGAAGAAGACATCCGCAATACCATGCGCGCGCGTAATCGGGAACGCCTGGACACCTTGCGTTTTTTGAAGAGTCAGATTCAGCTGGCCGAGAAAAACGCCCTCAAAGATTTGGACGATGCCGGCGTTACGGACGTGATCACAAAGCAGGCGAAAGACCGGCGAGAGAGCATAGAAATGTTCGGTCAGGGCGGGCGAGCGGACTTGGTCGAGAAAGAGCAGGCCGCCCTGGCGGTATTACAGGAGTACATGCCGGAACAGATGGACGTTGAGGCGATTGAGGCTTTGGCTCGTCAAGTTATCGCCGACGTGGGGGCAACCGGGCCGGGTGATCGCGGCAAAGTAATGGGACGCATCATGCCACAGGTGCGCGGCAAGGCCGACGGCAGCGAGGTTAACGCTACGGTATCCCGGCTGCTGGAGTCCCTGGGTTAAGCGGCGTTATGCGCTTCGGCATCCTGGTATTCCCCGGCACTTGGAGTGACACCGATTGCCATCACGCCGTCAGCGGAGCGCTTGGGCAGGAAGCCGGCTACGTTTGGCATAAAGATAGCGACCTCACCGGATACGACGCCATCATCGTGCCGGGCGGTTTCTCTTATGGCGACTATCTGCGCGCCGGCGCGATTGCCAAATTCTCGCCGGTGATGAGTGCGGTTCGCGAATTTGCGTCGTCCGGTGGCCCGATAATCGGAATCTGCAACGGGTTTCAGATTCTCTGTGAAGCGGGCCTGTTACCGGGCGCTCTGCGACGCAACGAGCACCTGGAATATCGTTGCCAGTGGGCCCACCTACGTGCCGAACGAACCGACACTGTATTTAGCAGCCGGTGCAGTTCTCAACAGGCGCTGGCGATACCAGTGTCGCATGGGGAAGGTAGCTATTTCGCAGACCCGGGCACTATTGCCCAACTCGAAGACGGCGGAAGAATCCTGTTTCGGTACTGCGAATCTGACGGGAGCGTGACCGATACGGCCAACCCAAACGGCTCCGTAGCCAATATCGCCGGCATCATCAACGAAGCCGGCAATGTCCTTGGCATGATGCCTCACCCCGAACGGAGTTGTGAATTGTTGCTCGGCTCGGATGACGGGAACCTGATCTTCGGTTCAATGGTGGACGCGCTGGACACTGACCAACTCAGGAAGGACGCCGTTCCGTAACGATGCTGATTTCCATCGGGCTCGCGTGCATCGCCGTGTTAGGATTTGGGAGTTCGGCAGTTCTGGCGCGACTGGGGATGTCCGCTCAGGGCGGGATACGCCCCATGCCGGGAGCTTTGATTTCACTGGTCGCATCGACTCTCCTTGCCGGAACTCTGGCCCTGGTCTTTGAATTTCGCGCCGTGATCGCTCTGCCAGCAATCGCGATGGTGTGGTTGTTCGCTAACGGCATTCTCACCTACCTGGGAGGCCGATCCCAGCAGTACATCGCAATCAACATCATTGGAGCGTCCAGAGTTACCCCAATAGTGGGGAGCGCAGCGCTGTTTTCAGCGTTGTACGCCGTAACCCTCACTCGCATGGGCGTCTCGGGGTTCAATGAGGAACTGAACCTGCTGCTGGGATTGGGAACTGTGATAGTGGTGGTCGGTCTGGCGTTGACGGGAGGCAATTTCCTCAGGCAGAGCTGGGGAAGTGATTGGAAGTCGGTGGCCGGTTACGGACTGGCGATATTGGCGGCGGCCTGCTATGGCGCATCAACCCTCAGCGGTCGAGTATTGAGCATCCAGTTCGGATCACCTTTGATTATGGCGGCTGGCAGCATGTTTTTCGCAACTCTACTATTGTCGCCGGTCTTCGGACGCGAGGCGGCGCAGAAGGCCGTTAGTTCCGGTTGGGCGGCCTTATACGTGTTCCTCGCCGGGTTCGCCGCCGCTTGCGCGGTGATGTCCCTCTACTTCGCAGTTACCCGTGACGGTTCCAACATTCTGGTCCTCGCGCCCATCGTATCGTGCAATCCGCTGGTCACCCTCTTTCTAGCGCGCATATTCCTGCGTCATACTGAATCGATCACAGTCGAGTTGGTAATGGGGACGTTGATGGCGGTGGGCGGCGTTGCGCTGGTGGTAGCGGGGGGCTTGATCTGAACGACGACAACACAAGCATGAGTGGTGAACGATGCCGGTTAGCAAGGAAATCCTCGACGAAATAGCTCTTTCGCCAGCCGAATACCAGATGATCGTGGACCGCCTGGACCGGGAGCCGAATCCGGTTGAACTGGGCATGTTCGGCGCGTTATGGAGCGAGCACTGCGGCTACAAACATTCCCGGCCTCTGCTGGGAATGTTGCCGTCCACTTCCCTGCGGACGCTGTCTCAAGCCGGCGCAGAGAATGCCGGCGCGATTGACATCGGAGACGGGCTCGCCGTCGTGTTCAAGGTGGAGTCCCACAACCACCCGTCTGCGGTGGAACCATTGCAGGGCGCCGCTACCGGGGTCGGCGGCATCGTGCGGGACATACTGGCGATGGGCGCCCGTCCAATTGCCCTGCTAAACTCGCTGCGCTTTGGGCCACCGGATCTGGTAGCCAATTGCAGATTGCTCCGCGGAGTGGTGGACGGCATCGGCTGGTACGGCAATTGCATCGGAGTGCCCGATGTGGCGGGGGAAATCTATTTCGACGAATCCTACTCGCAAAACCCGCTGGTCAACGCCATGTGCGTGGGGATCGCTAGAATCGAGGACCTGGCCAGTGCCGCCGCGACCACTCCGGGCGACGTTTTGCTGCTGGTCGGCGCCGGCACCGGCCGGGACGGCATCCACGGGGCGTCGGGTTTGGCATCGCGCACCTTTGAGGAGGAGCAGGAACTCCGACCCACTGTGCAGGTGGGTAACCCCTTCCTGGAAAAAGTGCTGATCGAAGCGTGCCTGGAGGCGCAGGGTACGGGCAAGGTGCGCGCTTTGCAGGACTTGGGAGCGGCCGGCTTGACCAGCGCCGCTGTGGAGTCAGTGGCGAGGGGCCAGCGAGGGTTTGCACTGGACATAAATCAAGTGCATCGTCGTGAGGAGGGCATGACCGGTTACGAGGTCATGCTATCCGAATCCCAGGAACGTATGCTTTTGGTGGCTGCGCCGGAACACGTGCAAGACGTGAGCGCAGTATTTGAAGAGTGGGATGTACCTTGCCGGGCCGTCGGCGTGGTTACGGAGGAGCAGTTGGCGCGGGTGACCGAGGGGTCCGACTCCCTGGCCGCTGCACCCGTGCCTCATCTGGCGGATGCTCCGCGTTATCGGCTTACTGGAAAGCCATCCTCGGAAGATGAAGCGCGTCGGCATTTGCAATTGTCGGACGTTCCGCTACCGTCGGATGTTGGTTTGGGAGATGCAGGAGAAATCCTGCTGCGACTATTAGCATCGCCGAACATCGCCAGCAAACGACACGTTTACCGACAATACGACCACCAGGTGCAGACCAACACCGTGGTTGGGCCGGGCTCAGGGGATGCCGCGGTGTTGCGCATCAAGGAGACCGGCAAAGCCATCGCGGTGGCCATCGACGGCAATGGACGCCACTGTTTTCTGGACCCTTATCGTGGAGGACAGCGCGTCATTGCGGAGGTCGCGCGCAACCTGACCTGCGTGGGAGCGGAACCAATCGCGCTGACCGACTGCCTCAATTTCGGCAACCCGGAACGTCCCGACATCTATTATCAACTGGAAAGGTGTATCCAAGGGATGGCCGACGCTTGCGGCGAGCTCGGGCTGCCGGTCGTTAGCGGCAACGTCAGCCTGTACAACGAGAGCCAGGGCACGGCTATTTTCCCCACACCAATCGTAGGCGGTTTGGGCTTGTTGGCAGACACCCGAATGCACTGTGGAGCGGGGTTTCCGTCTGACGACTTGGCGATTGTGTTGCTTGGGACTAATGGATTGTCCGCAGACCCGAACGATTTGGCGGGCAGTGAGTATCTGTCCACAGTTCACGGCATGATTCGGGGCCAGCCCGAAATCGACTTGTCGCTGGAGCGGCGGGTTCAGGATCTGTGCCGGCGTTTGATAGCGGATGGCGTCGCTCGGTCAGCTCACGATTGTTCGGACGGCGGATTCGCGGTCGCCCTGGCTGAGTCGTGCATCTTGGGCGACACGAAGGTCGGAGGCGGCGGTTCCGTGGGATTCACCGCCTACTCAGCGTTCGCCGAAAAGGTTCCGGAAAGGTGGGACGCCGCCCTGTTTGGCGAGGCGCCTTCTCGCATCCTGGTATCGGTGGCTCCGGAGGCTGCTTCTACCGTCCTGGACGCCGCACGCGGCGCCGGCGTTCCGGCATGCCTGGTGGGAGAAACCGGCGGCTCACGACTTGCCATCGGTCCACTCATTGACGTGGACTTGATGGAGTTGAGCGATGCCTGGTACGGTGGATTGAGCCCAGTTTGGAGCTGACCGTTACCCAACGCGCGGTTTAATCAGCGCCGGCAAAAAGGACCGCCGCCTCGGCGTCTTCGGCCGATTCGGCATGTGCAGCCTCTGCTGAACCGTGCTCATCAAGCGCCGGAGTCGCCAGGGCGTCGTTCAAGCCCACGCCGTTCGCCGGCGTCGGTTCATAGGGCAACCCCAAACGCACTGCCAGCGCAATCCCGATCAGGGGGTGTTCCCGGTTCAAGCCAAACACCCTGCGCCGGCGTGTCCGGTTGGTTTCAGGGTCGCGCACGCTGACGTTGCGGTACTTGAATACCTGGTTGGACGCTAGGGCACGGATGAGGCCGATGATAAAAGATCGGGAGTTGTTTTCACCCCAGTAGGTCAAAATGTGGGGGTTTTCAGCTTCGATTCCCGCAGCCAGGTTCTCGCTGATTTCGCCACACAACGCGTTGAACATAACGTTGTCGGAACCGTCGCGTTCTTCCAGCATATGCCCCGCCGTAATCAGGTCGGCGATGCGATTGGCGTCGCCGGTACGGTCGTCTGATTCAGGCAGGTCAAGTTCGGCTACCGCATCGGTCAAAAGAGGAGCATAGGAGTGCGCCGGGTCGGGACGGCTCGCGGTTGGTTGCGCGGGCTCCTGAGGGAGTGTCGCATCGTCAGGAACATCCTCATCCTGCGATTCTTCGGTTGAGGGATCGCTTATCGGTTCAGCGGCTTGATCGTGTTCGTCGTCAGCAGACTGGATTCCAGCTTCGGTTTCTTCGTCGCCGCCGAACTCCTCCGGCTCGTCGTCCTGGTCTCTGATTTGCGGCACCGGGTCCGGCTCATCAGCCATCAGAATCCAGTCCACCAAATCAACGCTGCGAATCTTGATGTTTCCTTCTTCGGCCACGCGGAGCATCAATTTCTTGAATCCGGAGAACCCAAGCTTGCGCTCGTCGAACCCGGCAATGCGGCGGACCAACCGCTGCTTGAGCGAGGTCAGCAGCAAGGTGTGACCAGCGGCCCGCTCTGATCGGATCACGTCTTCTATCGCTCGGATTACTTCCGGCAATTGGTGGCGTCCGGGGTTGCTCAGTTGCGCAGCTGCCGGCTGGCGATGCCGCTGATAGGGGCCGCGGTGCACGACCGGCTCCGCATCAATGGGGTCAACGTCGGCATCGTAGAAAATCAGCCCGTCAACGTGGTCGGCCATGCGCCGAGACGTAGCCCAGGACACTCCGACGACCAGAACGCGCTTTCCGACGGCGCGGAGGGAGTTGATCACATGGATGAAATCCGAGTCGCCGGACACCAGTACGAAGGTGTTGATATTGGGAAAGTTATGGGCAGTGTCGATGCAATCCGCCGTCATCTTCACGTCAACGCTGTTTTTGACGGCGATGGTCCGACCGGAGCCATAGGAGCCGCCGGGCGGCAGGCGAGTGGGAACGTAAACCGGCTCGATGCCAGCGGCGTATAGAGATGGGGGATCCTGGATGAACTGGCTGGCGCCTTTGAGCTCAGGCGCGCGCGTCACCCAGTCGGCGTAGGCTTTTCCGACTACCACCCGGCCATGGTTGGAGACTTCTTCCTTCAGGGCGGATACGTTGGGCGTTCTGCCGCGCACCGCCAGGCTTATCTTGAAGTTCTCCCAATCTATGAATAATGCTACGTCTTCACTGAATGCCGGGTTGCCATTGGGCTGTTGAATAGCGATGATTGAACCTCAACTTGCTCACGGTTGGAGCGTTTGTGCCGTAAAGTGTATTCTGGCGCACCAATAGCGTCAAGTTTGCCCAAATATGGTATCGTGCCGCCGATTTATCGGCAGGTGATGAGTGAAAACCTTTGTACATTTTATGAAGTGTACGGCGTCCGGCTCGGCGCTGTCCGTAGCCGTGCTGTCAGGCGCGTTCCTCCTGCTCACATTGCACGCGGCTCCGGCGTTTACAGCGGCGGAAACAGCTCACGCTAACGGCGCATCAACAATTATTATGGACCGGGTTCAGGGGCCGTACCGCATGGTGGTGGGTATAATCCCGGCTCGTCCGGTGATTCCTCAAACCCATCTGGCGATCCAGGTTTTTGACGCTTCGGACGAACGGCTGCTCAGGGACACGGATGTCCAACTTCACGTTGTCGCGACCGGGCCGCCCGGCGCTTCCGCTTTCGGGCCGGAGCGGGTGCATAACGAGCAGACCCTGCGCTATTTTGAAGTTGACGTGCCGTTTGAAGTCATCGGTCCTTGGGACGTTTCGGTATCGGTTTCTTCCCATTTGGGTGAGGAAGAGTTCGTGCTGAACCTGGAAGTTGAGGAGCCTCGCGCGCAGATTCAGTGGGTTTGGATCACAGGCCTACTGGTGGTGATATTCGCCGTAGGCGTGTGGACCTGGCTGACTCTGCGGAGGCGGCGAAACCTAGCATGATTGTACGCCGATTCGGGTTGGCAGTGATCGGGGCTACCCTGGCGCTGGTGGCCGCATCCTTCGTTTTCGCCCCGTCCGCAGGAGCGCACGGTTTTGGCGAACGCTATGACCTGCCATTGCCGTTGTCGCTATTCGTGATCGCGGGGGCCGTAGCGGTGGCGTTCTCGTTCCTGGTTGTATCCATCTTCCTCCGTGGGGACGCGATGCACCACGCCTATCCTCGTTATAACCTGTTGCGAACGCCGGTCATCGGAACTGCGCTTTCGACAACCCTGGTAACGGCGCCACTGCAACTTTTGTCGGTGTTGCTGACGGTTTACGTCATATTAGGAGGGCTTTTCGGGACCGAGCGGGCCGCGTTGAATCCTGCGCCGGCGGCCATATACGTCGCGTTCTGGGTCGGTCTGAGCTTTTTCACCGCGCTGTTCGGTAATCTCTGGGTGCTGGTCAACCCGTGGAAAGTCGCTTGGGGCTTTGCCGAGCAGGTCACGGCAGCCCTCGTTCCCGGGCAGACCCTGAGCCGCAATCTGCCGTACCCTCAGCGTTGGGGCCCGTGGCCGGCGGTGTTGGTTTTCGCTGGATTCGCCGTGTTGGAGACGGTCGTAGCCGGCGCCGCCGGCCCTCGCGCTCTGGGTTGGATCCTGGTGGGTTACACCGTGTACAACTTTGCCGGTATGTACCTGTTCGGCCGCGATCCGTGGCTCAGAAACGCCGAGGGCTTCACTGTTGTGTACGGGTTCATGTCCCGGTTCTCTATTACCGAAGTGCGCGCCCCCACGTCCTATTGCCCGGATTGTTTCACCGACGGGCGTTGTTCGGCCGGCGAACGGGATTGCGTGGACTGCTACGAATGCTATAACGCCGCGCTTCCCGAGGAACGGGAATTCAACCTGCGGCCATTCTGCGTGGGCTTGAACCGTTTGGGCATCGTAACCACAACCGTGGTCTGCCATGTGATTCTGCTGCTATCCACCGTCTCTTTCGACGGGTTGTCCGCGACGCCCGAGTGGGTGATATTCAGCACTCAGTTCCTGTTGCAGTTCCCCAAGTACGGGGGCTATCTGGCAAATCTGGTTGGTGTCGTGGGTTTGCCTATTGTGTTCGGAGTGCTTTACGTTGGCACCTGCCGAATGATGGACATCCTTGCCGGGTCGCGCGCCGCGGATTCGCCAGACATCGGGAGCTTGGCAAGGGCGTTTGCATTTTCCCTGCTGCCCATAGCGCTGGCCTACCACTACGCGCATTTCCTCGGGTTCCTGCTGATCAACGGGCAGAGGTTCATCGTACTGGCGTCGGACCCATTCGGGTGGGGTTGGGATCTGTTCGGCACCGCAGACGCCATCATCAACATCAGCATACTGTCCCCGATATTCATCTGGTACTTTTCCATATCGGCCATAGTGGTTGGTCACATCGCCGGCGTCTATCTGGCGCATGTCCAGGCAGTCCGGCTGTATCCGGATCGGCGGGCCGCCCTGCTGAGCCAAGTCCCCATGCTGGTACTTATGGTGTGCTACACTTGCGTCAGTTTGTGGATAATTTCGCGGCCCATCGCCGAGTAATTGAGAACCTTTTTTGGAGGAACGAACCGTGCCCGAACGCAGCCCGAGACTGGAAGGAAAGGTAGCTATTGTGACCGGCGCCGGCACTAGTGGCCCGGGGGTGGGCAACGGAAGGGCTGCCGCGACGTTGTTCGCCAGAGAAGGCGCGAAGGTCCTGCTATCCGACCTTGCAGAGGATCGTGCGAAAGAAACTCTGAAGTTGATTGAGGCCGAGGGTGGAACTGCGTCAACGATTCAGGCCGATGTTACCAACGCCGAGGACTGCGAACGGATGGTTGCCGCCTGCATCGAGAGGTATGGCCGGCTGGACATCCTGGACAACAACGTGGGGATTTCGCACCGGGGAACGGTGGTTGCAATCGCGGAAGAAGCCTGGGACCGAGTCATGGCCATTAACGTCAAGAGCATCGTGCTGGCCAGTAAGTTTGCCATCCCGCGCATGATCGAATCCGGCGGTGGGTCGATCATCAACATCTCGTCCATTGCTGGCCTGCGGGCGCATAGCAGCACTCCTTACACGGCGTCCAAAGCGGCAGTCATCGGGTTGACCATTTCCATGGCGGCTGATCACGGGCCGGACGGCATCCGTACCAACTGCATCGCACCTGGACTGGTGTACACGCCGATGGTCGCGCCACGCATGGATGATGACCTCCGGCAGATACGCAGCAACGCGGCGCCGCTACGTACTGAAGGCACGGCGTGGGACATCGGCAACGCTGCCTTATTCCTCGCCAGCGATGAAGCCCGCTGGATCAACGGGGTGATACTCCCCGTGGACGCGGGGTTGGTCGCAACCTCCCCCGTTACCTACCAGACGTTGGCGCAGCAGGTGCGTCTGTAGTTTTCAATATATTGCGGTTTTGGGATCCATAGCGATAACAATACCCTGTACGAAAGGCTATGCTCCTCAATTCGATGGCAACGATGATCCCTTTTTGGAGAATCTGTGGTTGAAAGGGAAGTTGGGCCCATGCCATTGTGACCAATGTCGCTCCGCCTGTGATTGCTTTTCGTGTTGCCGCGAGAGGGGAGAAGCGCACCGTAAAGCTCATGGGCCTGGGTCGATATGGACGCTGCTGTGCATGACCGTGGGACACAGTCTTGACCAACGTTCACCATTGCCGAACCAACCCTCATTCTACTACTTTCATCGCCAGTGCCGACGATGTTGGCGGTGGGTTGATATAGATAGACGGCGACGAAACAGGTAAAGCCGTAGTCTGGTATAGTGACGGTACGGGAGAGGTTGCCATGAGTACACCCGAAACACGAAATCAGCAAGTTGCGCCCAGGACGCGAGTAATTGACCCTATCGGCCTGGACACTATTGTGCCGCCTTACATCACCGGCTTGGTCATAATTGGTCTTGCTGTGTCGTTTCTGGTGGTCATTATCGGTTTGGTGGCTGACCACTTCGTCGTCGTAATTGCGGGATCTTTCGCGATATCCGCGGTGACCATCGTCTGGGCCATCGCAGCGGCGGTCGGCCTGTGGAAATCGGTCAAAAGTTGGCTGGCTAGCCGTCGTGCAACTGCGAACGGACCAGTTGATACAACGCTACACCGGTAATTACGACTACTGCAACGGTGGTCGAGCCTATCAAGGCTGCCTTCGCGTACCGCGCCACGTTCTGTAGTAACGGGTCATCTCCGGCAGTAAGCGTTATGGAAGCAGAAGCTGCCACGGTTATTCCCAAGATCGCCAACGCGACCGCAAACAAAAGCCGGTAGTGGGGTGGGAGAAGGCGCAGGATACGCTCTAACCACCTCAAATTTGGCGTTGGAAATCCGGGTTCCACAGGTGGTGGTGCTGCGTGATCTGCTCCATTATTCTTCGATTGATACCAGCGTAAGGTCGAAGGTGAGGTCCTTTCCGGCCAAAGGGTGATTGGCGTCCAACGTCACCGTTTCGTCGCTCACCGCCATTATGGTGAAATTCACGGTCTGCCCGCTGCTTTGCTGACCCTGAACCGATGTGCCGACTTCCAGCGGCATGTTGGGTGGGAATTCGCCCCGGGGAACCTGTAACACGCCGTCCTCTCTGTGTTCCCCGTAAGCATCGGCGCACGGGATGTGGACCGTCCTGGTATCACCGGGGGCCATACCGATAACCCCGTTTTCAAACCCTGGAATCACCTGGCCGTTGCCTACCGTGAAGGACAGCGGCGTTCCCCCTTCGGAGGAATCGAACACCTCGCCATCGTTCAGGCGGCCCGTGTAGTGAACCCGAACCCGGTTGCCGATCTGTGCCGTAGTCAATTTCAATCCTTTGCCGGAATGGATGCGCCACTATAACACGGCACGCAAGACGCCCGGATTTATGGTAAGGTACGGCTGAGACTGAGCCGGGTTATAGTCCCCCACGGTCAAGGCGATTGCAGGAGGACCCATGAAGTACGGACTTTTTATGATGCCGTCCCATCCGCCGGAACGGAACATCTACGATGCCCACCAGTGGGATCTGCAATACCTGACTCTGTGTGACGAGTTAGGCTTTGATGAAGCCTGGATTGGTGAACACTTCACGTCGCCGTGGGAACCGATACCCGCCCCGGACCTGCTCATTGCCCAGGCTTTGATGCAGACCAAGCGCATCAAGCTGGGTTCAGGGGCTCACTTGCTCCCCTTCCACCACCCTGCCGAGTTGGCGCACCGGGTTGCCTACCTTGACCATATCTCGCAGGGCCGGTTTTTGTTCGGCGTCGGCGCCAGCGGATTGCCCAGTGACTGGGCGCTGTTCGACGTTGACGGGAACAACGGCGTACACCGGGACATGACTCGCGAGTCATTGGACATAATCCTAAAAATTTGGGCGAACGACGGGCCTTTCGAATACAAAGGCAAGTATTGGAACGTCAGCATCCCCGAGCCCATGTACGGGACCCTGGAGTTTTTCCTGCGCCCCTATCAGCAGCCGCACCCTCCCATCGGCGTTGCCTCGGTCAGCTACAAGTCTCCCACCCTGATGATCGCGGGCGAGCGTGGCTTTATCCCTATGAGCCTGGCCCTCAATGCGGATTACTGCCGCAGCCACTGGGAAGCCATCGAAGAGGGTGCACAGCGCACGGGCAAGACCCCTTCCCGGGCCGACTGGCGATTGGTCAGGGACATTTACGTGGCGGATACTGACGAAGAAGCTCGCGATCTGGCCCTGAACGGTATGTTGGGTCGGGTGTGGCACGACTACCTGTTGCCCCTATTCCGCGAGTTCGACCTGATGAAAGTGTTCAAGCACGATGACGAAGTGCCTGACGACGCCGTGAACATCGAGTACATGGCCGACCATCTATGGTTAATCGGTTCGCCCGACACGGTGGCCGACAAGATAAGGCGTCTGTATCAAGACGTGGGGGGATTCGGCGGCCTTTTAATGCTGGTGTACGACCAGTCGGAAAACAACGCAGCATGGGAACACTCGACACGCCTGCTGGCCGAGAACGTGATGCCAAAAGTATCCGACTTGACCGGGGCAAACGGCGCCTGATCAGATATCCCACTGCCAGGTAATGATTTCATCGAGTTAGCCAACGCTTTTTTAGTTTATTTTCTAAAAAAAGCGTTAGCCTGCATGCCAATCCCGTGTCAAGGGCCAGTCGGTTGGTGTAACATGGTCAAAGTTTAGAAAGTATCGGTAGCGCTCCGAGTTCGCGCTGCCTGTGATGGGTGAAATACGGAAAGCAGGGGGAATATGGCGACGCAAAGAATCAGAAAGACCAAGCTAATGCGCAGTGTGGAAGAGAAGCATGGTCAACCCCTGGAGAGTTTGGTGCCGCACTTGGTCAACGATGTAGGGATGAGCCGAGCGGCCTCCCAGTTGGGAGTTAGCCCGGCTACCCTAGGTTACTGGATGCTGAAAATGGGCATCCAATACCGCCGCGTTGCCCTCGCTGACGGAGAAACGATAGAAGTTCGCCGCCCCGGCTGATCGAGGTTCTGCATTAACCCGGTTACAACGTAGGCGGCCATGGGCCGCCTTCCGGCACATCAACAGCCTCATCCATACCGGGCCATGGTGGCATGGTTACGCATATAAAACGCAGTCCCTCCTGCGCGACAGCCCGGAACTGAAACGCCCATCCGGTGGGTATAACCAAGGCGTCTCCTGGTGAAACCTTGATCGGAAGAGCGGTCTTTTTAGCGCTACCGGGTGGACACCGCCAGACCTCTCCCTCCCCCTCTATTACGTACCAAGCCTCTTCGACCGTGCGGTGCCGTACCGCCCGGCTGGCGGCGCCGGGAGCGATGCTCACTTCCACCATGCTGCACGTTGTCGCTTGGTGGTCTTCGGTGAGGAGCAGCCTTACCTCTGAGCCGTCGGGGGCAATGATAAAGCCGTCGGAACGTCGTCCCAACGGCGGCGCTGGCGGCAATTCTCCGGACCTGGCCATCATTCGTTCCGCGTCTTTCGTCCCTTCCGCGCCAGGAAGTCTGAAAATCCTTCTTCCACCGACAGGCCCTTGAACCTACCGGTGCGACCCTCAATTTCGTTGCGGTACTGCTCCTCAATGGGCAGGCCGGAATGTTCGAGCAGCAACTGCTTGATGTTCGCCAAGCCTTCAACCCGGTTGCGGGCGATGCCGGCGGCGATGTCCAGTGTACGCTCCATCAGTTCCTCGGACGGCACCAGGTGGTTGATCAGGCCGATGTGATAGGCTTCGTCGGCGAATACCTCTCGCCCACTCAGTAACAATTCCTTCGCCCGGTTGATTCCAACCAACTGAGGGAGGCTCCACGTAGCGTTCATCTGTCCGTAGTTCACCGCCAGGAACCGGAAGCTGGACTTTTCACAACCCACCAGGAAGTCCAGACTTGTGGCCAACACTGTGCCGCCACCGTAGCACAAGCCGTTGATGGCTCCGATGACGGGCTTGCTGCTGGTGTGCATGTGCCAGGTGTATTCAGCGCGTTCCGATTGGCCGGCTTCCCGTTGTTCCGGCGATAACTCCCGATTCTCGTGAATATCCGCGCCGGCAGAGAACGCGCGCTCACCGGCTCCGGTAATGATCACCGCGCCAACGCTGTCGTCAGCCTCGAAGTCGGTTAGCGCCTGATCCATTTCCCGCACCAGTTCCAGGTTCAGGGCATTGAGCACTTCGGGCCGGTTCAGAGTGATCACGCCGATATGAGTTTCGACTTCGTTGCGTCCCATCATAGTGGGGCGCGCCACGGTTTCAACATTGATGCAGGAGTAGGTAGTTACGACCATGATAAAGTCCTTGCGATTTGTGAGGTACCAGCCTACGTCGCTGGTTAAAAACTGTGTACCGCTTCCCTCGCTGCAAAAAACACTGCGACGCCTCCAAACAATGCGCCTGCCGTGGGGAACAGCAGCGTTGCCACCATTATAACCCCGTCATTCTATCTCGTCAGCCGATGCAACTGGGTCAGAACCGGCCGGCCGTCTATCATTCCTGTCCTGCATCGGTCACCCGCCCAGCGGACTGATGCCTCGTGCCAGGCGGATGATGTCGTTAGCCGAGATCGCGATTACCAGCGCGATCATGGCAATGAACCCGATGAGGTGAACGAGACCTTCTTTGTCGGACGGAACCCGTTTGCCGCCGCGTACCCATTCGATGGCTACGAACAGCAGCCGTCCGCCGTCTAGCATCGGTATCGGCAAGATGTTCAGCACCGCCAGGTTGATGCTCAACAGGATTGCCACGACCATCCATCCCTGGAATCCGCCTCGCTGCGTGACTTCGCCGGTGATTTGCGCGATTCCAATGGGGCCGCTGAACTCCGGGCCCCGTCCGCCGCCGAACCAACCTCGGACTTCGCGAACGATGAGGGTCAGCATGTCCCAGGTGTTCGTGACGCCTAAACGCAACGCCACCCAGGGCGGTTCCGTTCGTCTCTCTACCTGTTGATCGACTATCTCGAAATTGATCCCGACGGCACCCTGTCCGGCAGGAGGATCACTGCGCGGCGTAACGTGCGCCACCCGCCGTTGGCCGTCGCGTTCAATCACCCATGCCATTTCCGAACCGGCGGCCAGCCTCACCTCCTGGGGCAGGAGCCCCGGGTCTTCCAGTAGTTCGTCCCCTACTGCCAGAACCCGGTCGCCGGGCATGAGGCCGGCTGTTGCCGCCGGCGAATCAGGGACCACCGCAGTGATCTGTGCCGTTCCTCCTATAACCTCGTTATGGGGGACCATCGCCATGATGGCAAAGGCCACGATGGGAAACAGGGCGTTCATCGCCGAACCCGCAGCCAGCACAATGGCTCGTTGCCCAACGCCGCGTCGGGCTAAGCTCTGGGGAGCCGCAGGGTTGTTTTCGCCGGCTAGTCTCACGAATCCACCCAGAGGCAGCCAGTTGACCGAATAGATCATGTCCGCCAATACGATGCGGTCGGGGCGCACTTCTCGCACTCTTCCCTCGTGACGCAGGTATTCGTCGGTTTCCACTTCGTCCAGATTGCTATGCGGCGGGGAATCTGGACCAGGCTGGGGGTTTTGATTACCGCTGAGGCCAACAAACCGTCCAACTCCGCCCGATGCGCCTTCGCTGGCGGCAGCGTCCCGGATTTCCACGTAACGGGCCACCAGGTTTCCGTCGTCCGTTTCTCCTGAGAGGATCCGGACGACCTGGCCCGGTTTGATCGCCGATAGAGAACCATTGAGGCAGACCGTGGTGTGGGTCAGCAGCGCCTCCGTGCGCCCGGTGTAGATCCCGAATGCGCGCGGCGGGTAGCCGACCCCGAACTCAAGAACCTTGACGCCAAATGCTTTGGCCGTCCAAAAGTGTCCTAGCTCGTGAACCACCACCAGCAGGAGGAGCATCGGAATAAACGATGCCAGTGCAATGAGTAGCGTATCCATACCAGGCGTAGGACTAGCCGGTCGGCATACCGGCCAACTCCGATGCCCGGAGGTTGGCCCAATGGTCAGCAGCGGTGATCGCTGCCAGATCTGGATCCGGCTGTGCGTGGTGCTCGCCCAACACTTTCTCCACCAATCGGTAAATGCCCATGAAGCTGATCTTGCCTTGAAGGAACGCCGACACAGCTACCTCATCGGCGGCGCTCAGCACTGCGGGAGCGGTGCCGCCAGTCTTGCCGGCGGACACGGCCAAGTCGAAGCAAGGGAATCTCTCCGGTTCCAGCGGCTCGAAGTCCAGCGACCAGGGAGCGCTAATGTCAAGGCGAGGGATATCCGGGTTGGTAAATCTCTGAGGGTAGAAGAGGGCGTATTGAATGGGCAGTCTCATGCTGGGAGGACCGAGTTGAGCTTTCACTGAGCCGTCGTCAAACTCGACCATGGAATGGATAGTGCTCTGCGGATGGACCACGACTGCAATGTCTTCCCAAGGCACCGTGAACAGCCAGTGAGATTCGATCACTTCAAATGCTTTGTTCATCAGTGTGGCGGAGTCGATTGTGATTTTATCACCCATACGCCAAGTGGGATGTCTCAGAGCCTGTTCCGGGGTTACTGATTCCAGCTCGTCCAGTGGCGTGCGGCGGAACGGTCCACCGCTGGCCGTAATCATCAGACGCCGGATGTGGTTGTCTTCTCCCTGAAGGCATTGCCAGATCGCGCTAGGTTCGCTGTCAACCGGCAGGATCACACCGCCGTGCTCGGCTTCGGCGGATTTGAGCACCTCGCCGGCCATAACGATAGGCTCTTTGTTGGAGAGGGCAACTTGTTTTCCGGCTCGCAGGGCTTCCAACGTCGGATGTAATCCCACCGCGCCCATCAAGGCTACCATCACCTGGTCAACTTCCGGCAGAGTCGCCATCTCTGCCATGGGCATCGTGTCAGCGCCATCCGGCAATGAGGTTGGAGGCGTGTTGCACCAAATGTATCGGGGTCGGAACTCCGCGATCTGTTCAGCGAGCAATTCGGTGTTGTTGCCGGCAGCCAATCCAACCACCTGAAAGTCATCGGGAAACGCCCGGACGATGTCCAGCGTCTGCCGCCCTATTGAACCGGTGGAACCCAGCACTACTATGCGTCGCATGAGATTATCGCCCTGATCATTTGGCGGCCGAAAAGAAAGCCGCCATCACATATACCACGATGAATGAAGGTAGCAAGCTATCCAGGCGGTCCAGCATCCCCCCGTGTCCAGGGAAAATAGCTCCGGAGTCTTTGACGCCGGCCCAGCGTTTTGCCATCGACTCCATCAGATCGCCAGCCGGCGATACGATACCTAAAATAACACCAGTTACCGCCGCTTGCCAAACCTCCAATCCCAACGGAGTACCCAATCCCAACGCTACGGCGGCAATCACGGCGCTTGTCATACCGCCAGCAGCTCCTTCCCACGTTTTGCCGGGGCTGATGGCCGGAGCCATCCGGTGGCGACCGATCAATCGCCCAACGGTAAATGCGCCGGTGTCAGCGGCGTAAACGGTAAGGATACCCAGCAGCAACCACCAGATTCCGGTCCCCGAATCGGCGAACTGCGCCGGTATGAGGGAGTCGGCAACCGGGATTTTCTCAATGCCCCTCAAAGCCACGGCGCAGGCTAAGCCACCGCCGATACAAACAGGCGGCAAAACCAGCCATAACGCCGCGTTGACCCAGCGCCGACCACGCCAGGCCGCGATCATCCAGAGCGTACTCGCTATGCACCCTGCTATGCAGATTGCGGCCGCGGTTTTCGCGAAATCACACGGAGTGGCGGCCAGTTCGCCCCCGAGCACCAGCGTCGCCGACCAGGTTCCTCCCAGCGCCGTCGGCAGCTTCTTGGCGGCTATGCCGTCGTTACCGGTGGTACCCAAGGAGTACAAGCGGTATGCTTCCCAAATGCCGATCACCGCCGCCATCCCCGCTAACGCGGTTATCCACGGCGGCCCGAACCAGACGGCCGCCAGAATGATCGGAACTGCGACCAGGGTGGTCAATACCCTGTGGAGCAACAAGGCCCTACGCCTCTTCCTGTCCGTCCAGCGCGCCGAATCGTCTTTGCCTTTGCCCGTACTCGGCCAATGCTCGATCCAGTTCTTCCTCGCCCAAATCCGGCCACAGCACCGGAGTATGGTAGTACTCGCTGTAGGCAGCCTGCCAGATGAGAAAGTTGCTTAAACGCTGCTCGCCACCGGTGCGGATGATAAGGTCCGGATCCGGGCAGCCGTCAGTGTAAAGGTAGCGACCGAATAGCTCGTCGTTTACCTGGTCGGGCGAAACACCATCTGCAATGATCCGCCTGACGGCGTGCAGTATTTCGTCCCGTCCGCCGTAATTGAAAGCTACATTCAGCAAGAAACGATCATTGGCTTCGGTAATCCGCTCGGCCCGAGCAATGGCCTCTTGCAACTTGCCGTCCAGAGGGTTTGGGTCTCCCAAATGCACCAATCGAACGCCGGCTTCGTGCAATTCCCGCGTTTGTGGTCCAATCTCTTCCGCAAGAATCTCCATCAAAGCGTTGACTTCCGCAGTGGGACGTCGCCAGTTTTCCGTGGAGAACGCATACAGCGTAGCCACGGCGACACCACGATGCGCCAGAGCGCGAATAACGTTCTGAATGTTGGCAACGCCCCGGCGATGGCCTGCCATTCTGGGCAACTGACGTTGGGCGGCCCAACGACCATTGCCGTCCATGATGATAGCAATGTGTCGCGGAACGATTGCTCCGCTGCCGGCTGGCCCGGAGCTACTGGGTGTGCGGTTTAAAGATGACAAGGAACGAGATCAGCGGGTAGTGTGCGCGCTCGGTGTTCACACTTCCATGATCTCCGCCTCTTTGCCCGCCGACACTTCGTCAATCGTCTTGACGTGGGCGTCGGTGGTCTTCTGCAACGCATCCTGGCTGCGCCGGCTCTCGTCCTGGGAGATTGCCTTGTCGCGCTCCATTTTCCGCAGGGAGTCAACGCCATCCCGGCGGACGTTGCGAACGGCCACCTTGCTATCCTCGGCTTTGCGTTTCAACAGCCTTACCATCTCCCGGCGGCGTTCCTGGGTCAGCGGAGGGATGGGCACGGTGATGACGTTGCCGTCGTTTGAGGGGTTGAACCCCATTTCCGACTGGGTGAGGCTCCTTTCAATGTCCCTCAGGGCCTGCCGGTCCCACGGTTGCACCATGATAGCGCGAGCGTCCGGGGCGGATATGGAGGCGATCTGTTTGAGTGGGGTTGGAGTGCCGTAATAGTCCACTGCCAGGTCTTCGATCAACGCGGGAGCGGCACGGCCCGTCCTCAGGGTGCTGATATCCCGGCGCATAGCCTCAATGGACTGTCCCATTTTTCGCTCAACTTCATTCAGCACGTCTTCGATAGTGCGTTCCTGCTGGCTGTCGTTGCCGTCTCTATCTCTACGCTCAGGCATTTCGTTCCCCTCCTGGACCATTTTGCTTGCCGTCATCGATGGTGGTGCCAACGGCGTCGCCTCGCAAGATGCGGCTCATCGCGCCTCTATCGAATATATCGAAAACTATGATAGGCATCTGGTTGTCCATGCACAAGGTCATAGCGGTGGAATCCATCACCTCCAGCCGCCGGTTCACCGCATCCAGATATTCCAGATTGCCGAATCGGACTGCCTCAGGATTGATGCGCGGGTCGGAATCATACACGCCGTCCACACCGTTCTTGGCCATCAGAAGCACGTCCGCCCCGATTTCCAAGGCGCGCAAGGCCGAAGCCGTGTCAGTTGACATATAAGGGTTCCCGGACCCGGCGCAGAACAGGACAACCCGTCCCTTTTCCAGATGGCGCGTTGCACGACGGCGTATGTATGGCTCTGCAACCGCCTGTATAGGCAGGGCGGATTGGGTCCTAGTGGTGACCCCGCGACGCTCCAAGGCATCCTGTAACGCCAAGCCGTTGATAATGGTGGCCACCATGCCGGCGTAGTCCGCCGCAGAACGATCCATACCCTGCCGCTCGGCGGTAGTTCCACGCCAGATGTTGCCACCTCCCACGACTACCGCGATTTCAACACCACGGGATTGAGCGTCTATGACTTGATCGGCGATATATGCTACGGCTTCAGGGTCAATCGTTTCAGGCCCTACCCCCTGCAACGACTCGCCGCTGATTTTGAGCAGGACACGACCGTAAATCGATTGTCCACTGCGGCTTCCGGCAACCATGTCTGTAGTCAGGTTCTGGTCGTGGTCCTACAGCGGCGGTAGTGTGCGAGCGCGTATGTCCCGCAGACCCCGTAGAGTCTATTCACCCAACGCAAGCCGACTGAAATGCACGATGCGCACGTTCTCGCCGGTTTGCGCGGCCGTTTCCCGCACCAGGTCCGCCAGCGTCCGGGAACCGTCCTTAATGAACGGTTGCTGTAGCAGGCATACCTGCGCCGCCGGTCGGTCGTCGTCTTCCGGCAAATCTTCTTCACTGAGGTACACCGGCGACATGGCGGCTACCTGCATGGCGATGTCATGGGCGAGAGCGCGAAATTCCTCAGTGCGGGCCACGAAGTCCGTTTCGCAACCCAACTGCACGAGAGCGCCCACGCGGCCGCCCGTGTGGATGTACGATTCGATCAGACCTTGCGATGTCTCTCGATCGGCTCGCTTAGCCGCCTGTTCGAACCCTTTTTGGCGCAGGGCTTCGACGGCGCGGTCCAAATCGCCATCGGTATCCTCCAGCGCATTTTTGCAATCGACAATTCCGGCGCCCGTCTGCTCACGAAGGGACTTGATTAGTTCAACGGTTACCGCAGGCAAGATCAGGGCCTCCTGGCTGCAACGTGTTTCGGTTTGGTTGTGGGTACAGCGCCCGGCAGTTCAGGGACAGGCGCGGGAAGAACCGGCTATTCCAGAGGGCGGGCGGACATCATCTGTCCCAGCTCTTCCAGAGTGACGGTCTGGGCGAAGCGAGCCGTTTCCTCTACGGATTGCTCTTCGTCTTCGGACGGCTCGGCCTCGGCGGTCATCATCGCCTCGCGCTGCGCCTGGCCTTCCTCAATGGCTGATGCCATGCGGCCAGTGATCAAACGTATTGAACGAACGGCGTCGTCGTTACCAGGCACGGCGTGGGAGACCAGACCAGGGTCGCAATCGGTATCAACGATGGCAAAGATCGGGATGTTCAGCCGGCGCGCTTCCGCGATGCAGATGTCCTCTTTGCCAATGTCGATTACGAACAATGCCGCCGGAAGTCGATCCATGTTGCGCAGGCCGGTAAAGTACTTCTCCAGCTTGTCCAGCGTGTGGGTCAGCCGTACCGTTTCCTTCTTAGGAAGGCGGGCCAGATACCCCGAATCACGCTGCTCCTGCAACCGCTTCATGTGGTCAATGCGAGCCTTGATGGTCTGGAAATTGGTCAGCGTGCCACCGAGCCACCGCTGGTTCACGTACCACTGCTCGGTTCGCTCGGCTTCGGAGGCGATAACATCCTGGGCTTGCTTCTTGGTACCGACGAACAGAACTTTACCGCCAGAGGCCGCCACTTCCACCATCGCCCGATAAGCATCATTAATCAGGCCCATCGTTTGTTGCAGGTCGATGATGTGGATGCCGTTGCGCTGGGTGAAGATATAGCGCCGCATTCTGGGGTTCCACCGCCTGGTCTGGTGGCCGAAATGCACTCCTGCTTCCAGCAACGATTTCATCGTGATGGGTTCCAGTGCGGCAGCCGCACCCGGATCAACTACCGTCGGGCGTTCTGGGGCCTGTACCATAAGCTGTCCTGCCTCGCGTTTGTATTGTCTGTTCAGCGAGGCCAAGTATAGCACAGGGTTAAAAGAGCGGCAAACCGAACGCCCCGCCATAATGCATATAATGCAGACCACAACCCGAAGACACGTTCGGAGTGGACTTTAGTGGAGGTTATCGCCCATGTCCCTGGTACTCACTAATGCCAACCTGATCGACGCCGTCAACCCGAGCGTGGCGACTGATGCCACTGTCGTTATCGACAATGGCCGCATCGTCGAAATCGGGGCCGGCCCCTTTTCGTCGTCCGGAAACAATGCCCAGATAGTTAACCTCAGGGGCGCTTTTGTCCTGCCCGGGCTGTGGGACGTTCACATTCATCCCGAGTACCCCGTGCCGCCCGGGACCACGCCGGCGCAGGAAACGGCCAATTTTGGGCGGGCGCTTTCCCTGGCGCTGACCGAGGCCGGCATCACCGGTGTGCGCTGCGGCGGCGCGGCGCATTTCATGGACGTGGCGTGGAAACGGGTCTTTGACACGGGCGGAGTGCCCGGGCCCCGGGTGTTCGCCTGCGGGCACTTCCTCACTACAACCGGCGGCCACTTCCTCATGTCCGGCCAGGCGCGTGAATGCGACGGCCCCTACGGATTCGTCCAGGCCATCCGCGAGCAGATCAAGAACGGCGTTGACCACATCAAGCTCAACCTCACCGGCGGCATCATGGGGCCGGACTGGGATCGCCACTGGCATTCGTTCCTGCTGGAGGAAGAGTTGTCCGCGGCCTTCGCCATCTGCCGGCAGCGCGAGTTTCCTGTGATGGCCCACGCCGCCAATCCCGATGCCGTCAAATCGGCACTGCGCTTGGGCGCCCATACCGTCGAGCATGGCTACATCATGGACGAGGATTGCATCGCTACCCTGTCGGAATCACCGACGTGGTACGTGCCCACCCTGGCGATTTCGCATCTGACCGAGGGGCAGGCGCAGAACGAGTACGAAAGGCGCTGGTTGGCCCAGCGCAACATCGCCGCGGACCTCCAGTGCCGCGCCGATGCCGCTGCCGACGAGCACGCCCACTGGTTCAAGCGCGCCTTGGACTCCGGCGCGAAAATGGCGTTGGGCTCTGACATCCGGCCCCTCAAGGACGCCGCCCTGCTGGAAATGGGCCTGTGGGTCCGCGACGGCGCAACCACCTGGCAAACGCTACAGGCTGCCACCCGAAACGCCGCCGAACTCTGCGGCGTAGGCGATCAACTGGGAACCGTTGAGGTCGGCAAACTGGCCGACCTGATCGTGGTGCGCGCCAACCCATTGGACGACATCAACAACCTGCGGCAGTTGCAGCTGGTGATCAAGGACGGACGGATAGTGTCGGATAAGCGGGGGTAAAATTTCCCTTGCCGTCATTCCTGTGTAGGCGGGATTCCGGAAGCTTCCCGGTAAACGTCACCGATAGCGGCCAGGATTGCTTGCCAATCGTATTTCTTTACTGACAATCTCCGGTAGCGATTTTTCAGTACGTCGGCGCCAATCAGTTTCTCAATTCGGAGCCGTGATTCAGGAGCTGCGTCGGCCAATCCAGGCAGAAAAGCTACCTCTCCCCCACACTCTTTGCCCTTGTACTGAAGGATGTTCGTGAAGGTTACCAGTACGTTATCATGGCCCGGAACCTTTAGATTGATGGTGTAATTTTCGCCTTTGACAGTAGTCGACAATTCGGCAATTTTCTTCTGCTCCGTAGTTTTCGCTGCTTGATAGAGCAAATTCAACCCCGGCTGGAACGCCTCTGACGCGCGTTTAATGCTTTCCTCGAATGCGTCAGCCCCTTGATGGGTTTGCGCTTTCGCTGAACTCTCCGACCTAGTTTCTTGTTCCAATTTCTTGAGTTGCGTTTGGTAGTCTGAAGCCTCAGGCAACGGGATTACCACGCTAGATTCGACCAGTACATCATCGCCATCCTTATGCGGCTGTAGTCTAACGCACTTGATTTCGGGGCCTTCGCTACTTAACCAAGAGTGGTTCAGCCACATTACGCACGTGGTTAATTCCTTGCCGAAGTTCTCCGAAGCTAGAATGATACGGGGCATCTCTGTGTGAATCGCTTGACTGTCAAGCTCCGCAACTTTCAGATGTTCCCGAAGGAGCGTTTCGGATTCACCTTCTTCCACTGGATCGCGGCCCGGTTCGCTGGCCCGCTTTTCTAAATGGGTCTGATAAGCACCCACAGCCTGTTCGACCGTCATGTTGGCAACCATCGCAGCGTAACGAATCGCCTGCAAATCCATGTGGGCGCCGGTGTCTCCCTTTTTCAGTTCGATCACAACCAGCCGACCATTGGAGTCCAAGCCCAGCAAGTCGATCTTCAGTTTGGAATCCAGCCAATTGCTGTACTGCTGGGCTATGATTAGCAATCCATCTTCCAACACTTCAGGGCAGTCGCGCAGCATACGCTCCAAGTGCTGCTGTTCCCATATTTTTTCTTGGCTGAACGAAGTCGCATCAACCTTGACCAACTTCTCGTTGTTCCCTTCAATTTTGTAGATAGCCATGCCAACCTTCCTGCATCATCCTTATCTATCCGGCGCGATACTCCATCGTCCGCCTCATGCAGTGGCTTGTTCCTCCGCTTGCTTTTTGGCCTTCCACTCGGCTTCTTTCTCTGACGGCCTCCAGGGCTTGACCACAGGCTCCACGTCCACCGGATCCAACCGATAGATCTTGCCGTACTGGGCGGCGGTTTCCAGGTCGCCGGCCTCTAACGCAGCACGGGCCGCGTCCATTCGCGGCAAATCCTGGCGTCCAATACTGGCAGCCCAGCGCGAGCCGATGCCAGTGAGTTCCGTTGCCATCTCAACGACGTAACCGTTGACTTCCTCCATGCGAGTGCGGTAGCGGTCGTAACTAGGCGTTGGTTTCTCCGCGTCGTTTGGCCCAATGTCCAGTGGAATCAACCGGTACAGGTCGCCGTATGATGCAGCCACGTCCAGATAGCCTCGATCAATGGCGTCGCGAACGTCGTCAATCCGATCCAGCTCGAATATGGAGACCACAGGCAAAGGGTCAATGTTGGGATCTGGAATGCAGGTTTCCATCTGAACGGCGTATCCGCAGTGATAAATCATCATGGGCAGGCACTCGATTTCGCCGAACTTCATCTCCGCCTCCGGGTCACAAAACCGGGTTCCCAACGATCCAGGCCGGGGTAGTAAGTGGTGATCACCAACGCGTCGCCAATGTCAGGGTCAAAGCCCCAAACTACATGGAAAGGGCGGCCTTCGGGGTCGTGTTGTAATACTAGCAATGAGGGTTCCTGGTCATCCGGATATGATCCTACCATCACATCATCGGCGACGGCATTACATACATCGGCATACGGTATGAGGCGCGTTATCATCCGCCGCGCCCCATGTCCGCTTGGCTTGACGCGCCCGGCAGCGGTCAATGCCTGAAATTGTTCCAACAATATAGGCACCAGTCGCCGCCGGCGGGGATTGACTTATAGGATGGCGACAGGATTCACCGGCGAGCCGGTGCCTCCCACTACGCGCAGCGGGTTGATCGTTAGCATGAATTCCCACCGACCGGCCGCTTCGCAGGCTTCCGCCAGCGGTTGGAGCAGCGCGTTGTCCAGTAGGCCGATGCCGTAGGCGAAGATGCTGCCGTGTACTGCCCAGGGCAGATCGTAGCCGTTGGGAGTGTGGTCCATCATGTCCCACACTAGTACGCAGCAATCGCTTTGGCGAATGAACTTCAAGGTAGATACGTGGAGGCCAGGCCGCAGCGCCGGATCGCTGCCCCACAAGGGGTTGCCGTCAGCGTTCCACTTCTCGCGGCCGCCGTACACCACCAGGGCGTCGCCGGGTTCCATCTGCACGCCCTGGGCCTCGCAGATTTCCTGTAACTCCCAGCCATGGATCGGCGTTTCCTGCGTAACGTACTCGGTGCCACGATGCCGCGGCACGTCCAGCAGCACCCCACGCGTGATGATACCTTCCTTCCAATGTTCCACCGAGCCGTATTTGGCGCCATCGAACTGGATCATCTCGTTCGGGTCTTTGCCGTTCCACATACCGTTGTGGTCCCACACGTGGCACAGCGCGTCCAGGTGGGTGGTGGCGGTACCGTGGTAGGAGATGCCGTAGTAGTCAGTGGACATTCCGCCGCCCGGCTCGCGCGGACCCTTGCGCATATAGTGGATGGCTGGCGTTGGGTTGTTGGGTGCCGGCGTTACGGGAAACTCGCGGCTCAGCGACACTGCCTGACCGGTCTTAACCAGGCCGGCGGCCCGCAGCCGCTTGGCGTCGTCAACCATGTTGACCGCGCCCTTCTGGTCATCGGGACCCCAGCGGCCCCAGTTCACGTCGTCCTTCAGGTAGCCGAGCACTTCTTCTTTGCTCGGAGCTTGGTGGGTGGTCATGTTTCGTCCCTCCGGCGCAGGTTGCGCTGGGGGCAAGGTTGCCACCACGCGGCGGGAATGGCAAGGGGCGCGCCGAGACCCTGGGAGGGGAGACGGGTTCCTCCTGGGTCTTGACCAGCCTTTGATATGCTCGCTCTTCCAATCGCCGGAGCAACGTTTTACCTCCGGCCGTCACGAACACGCCGCAACTGTGAGCCACCAGTCCAATGCCCCAACCGAACAGTCCCCAATAGAACCACCAGCCCGGCCCGGTTAACGCATCAATCACCAGCAGCAGAAGGTTCACCGCCACATAAATAGCAGCGTGGGATTAGAACGACAATTTAATTTTGGCCCGCTGACCGGCGCGGCGGCGCAACTCAGCAGTAAGTGTTTCCATAATCAGAAGAACTCCCGTGCGCAGCTAGCCTTTATCGTGCCACCGCCAGCTGTGGTAGTTCGCTTCCCAGAAGAGGTACTCGTAGCGGAGCGTCGTGCGGAAGATGCGCTCCAGGTTGGCGGCTTTTGGTACGCTGGCGCGATCTCCGGCGTCGTTCAACCGCGCCGCAAACCACTCCACGAGGTCGCCCAGTACCGCTGGGCTGTGGATGTCGATCCAGCCCTGGTACACGGCGTTGTTGGGTTCCGCGCCGGCGTTGATGAGACGGGATGCCCAGTCCAGATACGTACCCTCGGTGACGTAGAACAGCGCCAACAGGTCGTCGAGGTCGCCCTCAAAGGCGGTGCGTACCATGAAGTCGCCGAAAGCCTGGGTCACCGGGTTGGCTTCGGTGGCCTGGTACTGCTCCGCCGTAACTCCCAGGTCATGAAAGCCGTTGAGGAAAAGGTCGTTCTCTGCCGACAGGAAGTTGGTCAGGAACCCGTTGAGTATCTTGCCGGCCTCATAGTCGGGTGCGGCCTTGGCGATGGCGATGGACGTGAGCTTCACCAAGTCCGCGCAGAACACGTAGTCCTGCCGGAAGTAATTGCGAAACTTGGAGATGTCCAGGCTGCCGTCACCCATCTCGGTGACGAACGGGTGGGCGACCATGGCTTCCCACTGGTCGTGATACTTGGCGCGCAGGTCATCTACGAATGGCATGATATTTGATCCTAAAAGCAGTCATACGGATTCGGCGAGGCAGCCGAAGAAGCGATCCAGCATCCCCTTGGCCACCGAACCCATCATGCGCTGGCCGACGCGGGCGACCGCCCCACCTACCTGAGTATCGGCATCGACGTGGACCGTGGTGCCACCGTCGCTGGCCGGAGTCAGCGTCACCGTGGACGTGCCGTTGGCGAACCCCAAGTTGCCCGACCCTTCGATGGTCATAGTGTACGAGTTCGGCGGGTCCAGGTCCGACAGCGCCACCGTCGCCGTGTAGTTCCCGCTCACTGGGCCGACGCGCACGTTAGCCACTGCGCGGTAACGGTTGGGGCCGTCGGGTTCGATTCCGCGGCAGCCGGGGATGCAGCCCGCCAGCACGTCGGGGTTCATCAAGGCGTCCCAGACGGCCTGGGGCGGCTTGGCAAAGTGGTAGTCACCGGATAGTTGCATGGCGGTGAATTATAGCAGTAGATTACCGCTCGTCCGCCAGCAGCAGCGCGTTGAGCAGCACCTGGGCTCCGTTGGCGCAGTCTTCCGGCGTACTGTACTCCGCCGGGGCGTGGCTGACGCCGTTCACGCTGGGCACGAAGATCATCGCGGACGGCGTGATCGAGGCGATGGCCTGAGCGTCATGGCCGGCTCCGCTGGGCATGGTGATGTGCGCCAACCTGGCGGTGTCAGCAGCGTCCGACACCAGTTGCTGCATGTTGCCCGATATTGGAACCGACGGCGTGTTGCGCTGGGCCGTAACCGTGATTCCCACCTGCTCGGCGTGACCCACTTCCTCGGCGGTGCGCCGCAACTCCACTTCGGCGGCGGCCAGCGATTCCATGCGCTCGTCGCGGAACTCCACACCCATCTGCACACGGCCGGGTATCACGTTGCCCGCGTTGGGGTGCACGTCCATGCTGCCCACAGTCCCGACCCGGCAGATCTCCATTTCGCCGGCGATGCTGCGTACCTTGAGGGCGATTTGCGCCGCGGCTGACATTGCGTCCCGCCGCAGGGCCATGGGCGTGGTTCCGGCGTGGTTGGCCTCGCCTACAATGTCCACGTGATAGACCGAACGCCCGGTAATGCCGGTGACGATCCCGATGGGGTAGCCACCCCGGTGCATGGTTGGCCCCTGCTCGATGTGCAGTTCCAGGTAACAGGCCAATTCGTCGGGTCGGCGTCGCGCCTCGGCGATGTGGGAGATGTCGCCGCCGATGTCGGACAGGCGCGATGCCAGCGTAGCCCCGTCGTCGTGGATGGCGGCAAAGTCCTCAGCTTCCCAGAGGCCGGCCACGGCGCGGCTGCCCAGCAGCCAGCGGTGAAAGCCGGTGCCCTCCTCGTTGGTGAAAACCATCACTTCCAGCGGGTGCCGGGTGGTTTGTCCAGCGTCGGCCAACGCCTGCACCACTTCGATGGCCGCGATGACGCCCAGCGCGCCGTCGTACTGGCCGCCGGCCGGCACCGTGTCCGTGTGCGACCCCATGGCTATCGCCGGCAGGGATGGCCCGCTGCCCCCGACACGCCCGATGATGTTGCCGGCGGCGTCGATGCGCGTCGTCATGCCGGCCCGGCGCATGAGCTCCATTACAAAGTCGCGCCCCGCCACGTCGAAGGCGGAAAACGCCACGCGCTGCATACCCTCGTCAGTGTTCCCGATCCGTCCCAGCGCGGTGAGGTTGTCGTTCAGGCGAGCGGAGTTGATGGCGACTGAGCCGGCGGATCCCTGCGACGTGGTCATGATTTAGTATCCTTTCGGTCTGGTCCGTAGAACGGGCTGTCGTAGTGTTCTCCCATGTGAATGGAGCCAAGCATATCGTTCCAAACCGATTTGGCCCGTTCAGCGTCCTCCGGCCAGAAGCACAACGTGAGCAGGGCGTGAATGGACGATTTGGCGTGTCGGGTGATGACCATGCGAGAAAAGGCCGGCCGCTTTTCCACGGGATCAGTGAACTCGGTTTCAATCCAGGCCATTTCCAGCTCGCCGAATTTCAGGGCCATGGGCGGTCCGGATTTGTCTTTGTCGCGGTCGCGCTTCCGGTTTCGCCCAGCGCGTTGGGCAGTGAATCCGGTGGGAGTATCCGACGTGACCTGCTTGATCAGTTCGCGCAGTGGCAAGCCATCCCAATCCACCTGGAAGCCGCCCATACCCACGTAGATGACGGACACTTCCAGGCTCATATCGTCGTTTGGCGGTTCGCCATCTACCAGCTTGAGCGACTTGGTGGACGGTTGCGCGACCCAATCCCGGGGGATCTCAAATCGCAACGCGCCCCGATCCACTACCACGACATTGTTTCCCGGCTTAGCCGTCCAGCCGTGATTCTCGGGCAGCTTGAAAATTTCCTTGTTCCACTGTTCTTCAGCCATTGCAGTCCGCCTGTATTTCCGATTCTTTCACTACCGTCGCCATTATATCGGATGAGCAGTCATTGGGGGTCACGTCTCGCGTGAGAGGTGGACAACGCTAACCGTTTCCACTGTCCAGATCCCTCCTGTTGAATATCGCCAATGTCAACCAGCAGAACAACCCGGTGTACGCCAGAACGGCCGGGAGAAAGATCATTGCCTTTAACTCGTCATTGCCCAGCAGGCCGCCACTGACGCCCTGTAGCGTCCAGCGCAAGTAATCGCCGAGCGAAATTTCCCAAACAAGTTCCGCAACCAGCCGGAGCAGCCGATAGCAGATCATTTCGGCGACAATCAGACCGATACCTACTCCCACACCGAAGGCCGTTGACCGACCGATGACACAGAGCAGCGCTCCCAATGCGAGGTACGCAACCGCTACCGGCCATGCGCTGGCAAATTCCAAGCCGGCATCGCCCCATCCGTTGGGAAACCCGGGTGATTGCCTTATTATTCCCCCCGGCTCGTTTTCACCTGCGACCAAGCCCACCAACGCGGCCAGGCACCAAGCGATGATCCAGATTGCGAACAGGACAGCCGCACCCAGCAGCACCTTGGTCAGAATCAACCGACTTGGCGGCATCCCGCGTGCCAGCGTAGCGCGCCAGGTTCCCCAGCCAAATTCTCCTCCGAAAATGAGCCCCGCCAGTATCACCCCGAGGAACGGCGCCAGCTCCGATAACACGTCGAATACAACGTGAGGAAACCCGTAAGCCGGCATCGCCTCGCCGAGGCCAGGAATGAATCGCATACCGACTGTGCCTGCCAGCGTGCCAGCAACGAACAGCCCGAAAATCCCAATAATGGCCCAGAACCCGGCGCGACGACTCAGGCGGAACCATTCCCACTTCAAGGTGTTGACGCACATCGCCACGTAAGACATCAACAATCCCGATCCATATCACTCGTAACCTCCAGGAACCCTTCTTCCAGCGAGCCCCCCGATGCTGCCATTTCGGCGATGTAAACGCCGGCCTCCGCCAGCTCCCGGCTGATTTCCCATTCCAGACCGGCGGTGGCAGTTACTTCCAGTCCATCGGTGGACGTTCCATTGATTTCCCATCCCGCGGCCCGCAATAAATTTGCCGCCTTGCCGTCGTCGGTGGTGCGGACTCGCACCCGGGACTGCCCGCTAATCTCGGATACCGGGCCTGAAAAGAGCAATTTGCCCTGTGCCATCACGCCAACCTGGTCACATACCTGCTCCACCTCGTTGAGCAGGTGGCTGGCCAGGATCACGGTTCGCGGTTCGGCTGCCTCGGGACCGAGCGGCATCGCCAGGTTGCGGATCAGTTCACGCACTTCAATGATTCCGGCCGGGTCCAGGCCGTTGGTGGGCTCATCCAGGATCAGCAACGCTGGGTTACCCAGCAGCGTTGCCGCGATGCCCAATCGTTGCTTCATTCCCGTGGAGCAGGCGCGAAACTTGCGCCGGGCAGCATCCCCGTCCAGGTTGACCACGGCCAGCAGGTGGTCAATCTCGGCGTCGCCGCCACCGGATTGGTAGATCCCTTGCAGGCACTTGAGGTTGTCCCGACACGACAGGTACGGCCAGAATATAGGCCGCTCGATCAGCGCCCCCACTCGACGGCGAGATTGGCTCAGGCCGGCGGCTCCCGACCCGCCGAGGAGCGTGATTTCACCGGCGGTGGGTCTCAGGAACCCGGCGAGCATGGAGAGCAGCGTGGTCTTGCCCGAGCCATTCGGCCCCAGCAACCCATATACGCCGCCCGAGGGAATGGTGAGGCTGACGTTGTCAACGGCTCGGACCCGTCGAAAATGCTTGCTCAGGTCGGAGACTTTCACCGCCGGGGCGCGCATCTCGGCCGACGGGTTATCCATCATGCCAGCACGTCAAACCCGTAACCAGCATTGTTGAGCTCCCCTTCTGTGAATCGAGAAAACCGCAGCGGCGATATATCCATCGTCGTGGCCCGACCGCTTCCGATCAACTCCGACATCAGCACTCCCACCATGGGCGACAACTTGAATCCGTGTCCGCTGAACCCGGTACACAGGTAAAGCCCATCAACTCCGTCGATGCGGTCCATGATCGGATGCGAGTCCGGCGTGTTGGTGTACAACCCCGCGTATCCCGCTGCCAGTTCAGCATCGGCGATGGGAGGGATGCGACGCGCCAGCCGTTGCCAGACATCCTGGATGAATGCCGGGCTGGCCCGTTGCGCAAAAACCTCCGGGTCCTCCACCACGTCCGAGTGGTTGCCGTTGCCCACCAGGGTCAGCTCCTGCCCCTCCGGTCTGAAGTATATACGGTTGCTGATGTCGGCCCCGCCGGGATGGTACGGTACCAGGTCAAGCGGCCTCCGGAAGTGCAGCACCTCGTGCCTGGTGGCGACTACGGGAACCTCAATGGCGTGGGATTCCAGAAACCTCGCCGACCAGGGGCCGGTGGCGACCACCGCTATACCCGTCTCAAAGCGAGCGCCGTCAGCTGATTTCACAGCAACAACCCTGCTGCCATCCGCGCTGGTCTCGATCTCCACTGCCGGCGCTTGCAGCCTAATGGACACTCCCTCCGTCCTCGCCCGCGTCGCGTAGGCATAAGCGGTGCCCGATGCGTCGGCGTGCCCCGAGTACGGTTCATACGCGATAGCGGCGGCGTCCTCAACCGCGAAACCGGGAGCCATGGCAGCGGCGTCGCCGGCACTGATGATGTCCGTCATCACTCCGACCGACTGTTGCGTGGCGATGTTGCTGCGGAAAGTGTCCAGGTCGTCCGCGCCGGCGAATACCAAGTAGCCCGTTTCAACGTAGCCGCAATCCCCGCCGATGATGTCGGCAAAGTTGCGAAAGACGTGCAGACTGCGCCATGCCAACTCCGCGTTCACCGCCGTGGAGTAGTGCATCCGTATTGCCCCGCTGCTGCGGCCCGTGGACCCGCTGCCCAGCGTGTCCCGCTCCAGCAGCACGATGCGTCGCAGTCCGTGGTTGTTGGCCGTTAACACCAGGTTACAGGCGATGCTGCAACCCATCACGCCGCCGCCTATGACGACGACATCGGCGGTTTCCGTCGTCGTGTTCATGAGGCGGCGTCCTCTGGCGTAAATAGTTCTTGCAGCAGGTCAATAATTGTGGCGGTGCTGTTAGCTCTACGGACTACGGTCTCGTCGGGCAGATCGTTCTCGTAAAAGTGGATATGCATACTATGGGCTGAGTTTGTCCCCTCGTCCAAAATTGCGCCGGTCTCAGGGTCGGCATCTAGAACCAACGCGGTTAATCGTTCCGAAACGCGCATGATATTGGCGTGGCTGCGGACTCGAAAGCCATGGTCAGCGGCGATTGACTTGATTGTCTGGGTGAAAGCCCCCCAGGACTTTTCGGCAGCTTGGCGATAATCCCCCGCTGCGATGCTCTCCTGAACATGATCCCTGTAGTGGCTTAGGCTGTCTCGGTAAGTTGCCGCCAACTCAGATGCTTCGGTTCGGGCCAGCACTACATCCGAGCGGTTGGGTAGGCCAGCCTGAATAGCATTCGCTACTTGCTGCGCCGTGAATTTTGCTTGCATTGCCATACCATGTCGCGCCGGTTCGTTCATTAAATCATAACATCCGCGCGCCCGGATTCACCGCCGCTCCCGCGCCCTCCGGACTCGGAACGCTGCACCTCGCTGTTTTCGCATCCAACTCAGAAATGATGCAACGCGGGGGTTGGCTCGCAACAGCTCCACGCTGTATAACTCCTCCGCCAGCGTGGTCTCGGAAAACATCGCGTGAACCTGGCGGTGGCAGGTGGAGCAAAGCCGCGCCGTAGGGCCCTGATTGCCGCCTCGGGCGCGCGGCACCAGGTGGTGTACCGTAAAGCGTTCCACCGCGCGTTCGCACAGCGCGCACTGGGAGTCGTTCGGATTACCGCGCCCTTGGGTCGGCGCTGGCCTCATTGTCGGGTTGGCGCTTTCTTCGCTACCGGGTGTGGAGGAGTTCCTTTGCACCCCGCGCGAGCGCGTGCGGTCCCGCTTCCTAGCCATTGCCGCCGGAACTTGATGTGTCCAGGAATCTCCAACCGGGCAAGTCAACCTGCCACTGAGAGTCTTCGTATAGCATCGGAATCATCAGCCCTGACATCAGCGTACTGCGCTGCACCACCGTTTCGTCCGTTACCCCGAAGGGGAGAAACACGAAGGCATGCACATCGTCAACATAGCGGGTCGGCGCCGCTGCCAAATCCGACAGGTCTTCCAGCGGCCACAGCCGTAATACCGTGGTGCGAAAGTCATCCAGCAGGGATGCCCGCATGGGGTGGTTGGAGTCGTAGGCTGCCCGGTAGGCGATCTGCATGTCTATGCTCAGACGGGTTGCCCACACGCCCATTCGCATCCCGCGCGTTTCCTTGGACAACATCGACCACGCAAGGTCCATGTCGCCGTCCCTGATGGACTCGGCGAACAGCCCGGCCCGTTGTCCCACTTCATCAGGTTCCTGGCTCCGACGTTGTCCCGGCATTCGCATGATTCCGCCATCCTTCCGGGTCAACACAGCGCCCAGCGGCGTACCCGGAGTGTTTCACATTTTTATTGGGTCGAGGGTTATACCGGCAAACCGATAAACCGTTCTGGTAGCGCGTCCGTCCTCAAGGTTACGGTGTCTCCTACCTGCACTGCGCCAGGTTTTTCTACTATCCCGTACACTCCAAAATAGCCTGCCAACACGTTGGGGCGATAACCCAGAATGGACCTCACGACGTCAGCGTCCGTCTCCCCGGTGACGGGGTCCTGGTCAACTATCGCGCATCGTGGGTCGGGCGCCAGGATACGCACCACGGCATCACCAACCGCCAGGGTGTGGTTCATCCAGCCGTCCTCTTCGTGGGCTTCGCATCCATCCAGCAGCAGCGTCGGTCGAAACCGGTCCGTGGCCAGGCATTGGTCTTCCGACATCCCCATCTCCGCCGACAGTCGCTCCACCGAGGCCCGGGACAATACCGACACCGGGAACTCGTCAAAAACCTGGCAGGGCAGGTCGGACATCATCAACATCGCCGGTTGTCCGCAAAACTCGCTAATGGCTCGCATCCAATCGCCCTGCAACGCTCGCCCGCGTACCCGGCGGCCCCATACGATGGTCCATACAGACCGGTCCAGTTCAGGCTTGCCTTCCAGTGCGGTTCCGTCGGGAAAGCGGATGGTAAGTTGTTCCGCGCCGGCGTCCCAGGACGTCGCTAACTGCGCAAGTTTGCCCACCTGCCGCCGTGTCAAGAGCCGGCCGTGCTGGTTCACCAAGTAAAAACGCCGGTCGTCTTGTATGCCGCCCAGCTCAAGATTCACGGATTCCAAGGGAACCAACGCCATTGATTTGACCGGCGCGATGTTGATTTCGGCGACTGTGATCATGCCCGCTACTCCAGCGACAAAAATTCTTCGACCATGTGCCGTTGAGCAGACCGGTCATAAATCTGATAGAGCAAGGCCGCGTTGCGCGCGCCGTCCCCACCGAAATACCGTTCGTACAGCGTCTGGCGACTGCCGAACGCGCTGCATGAAACGTCCCACGCCAAGCGGAACAGGTGGATGCGTTCCTTCGCAGTGGCGGTGTCCGTATCCATATAACGATGAATGTCCTCGGCCAGCGGGCCGCTCAGATCTGCCTCCGCCGGCAGTACCATCAGGCTGCTGGAGCCGAGCAGGTGCAGTATCTCCGTCATTCGTGGGTACATATCGATCATTTTTTTGCGCGCTACCAGCAGGGGACGATAGTCGGGGCAGAAGATGCCCCATTCGTCGATGGATGCCTGCGCCTCCGATGCTGCCAGCAGCGCCTTGGTGATCTCCAGGTTCTCGATGATTTCGGCGATCAGGTGCTGGGTCGCTGGCAGTTCGCCGGACCCCAGCGTGTCCACCATCAGGGTCGCCAGGCCTAGCATGAACTCACACTTCACCACGTTCTTGGTGACCACCTGATGCCCCGTGTGCGCGTTGCGGTTGGTGCGTTCGCCCCACTGGTTGCACAACGCCACGTCGTTGTACAGGAACACCCGCTCCCAGGGCACCAGAACGTCGTCAAAGAACACGATGGCGTCCATCTCTTCAAACCGGCTCCCGGCCGGATGGTCAAAGTGGGAACGGCCCAGGTCCACAGTGTCGCGGCACTGGAACTTGAGGCCGTCGGTATTGCATGGAATGGCGAAACCAAAAGCGTACTTGCCTTCTTCGCCGGCAGGCACCCGGCGCGTCCGCGCCGGATACACCGCAATCTCATCCGAGAGTGGCCCCAAGGTTGCCAGCACCCGCGCGCCGCGCACCACTATGCCGGCATCGATCTCTTTGACTACCGACAGCGCTACTTCAGTGCGGTCGTCAAAGGGTGTCGCGCCTATCGAACGGCTGCGTTGCAGGTTGACCAGCGTGTGCGTCATTACGATGTCGTTTTCCCGGATGTACTCATAGTAGTCCAGGATGTTTTGCTTGAAGTCGGGCCGATTTTGCCCGGAGTAGTCCGCAGCGGCGGCCATCGACATTACCGCGACGTTCAGGAAATCCGGTGTGCGGCCCATCATGCCGCACGAAAATTTGGCCCAGTTCCGCATCATCTTTCGTCGCCGGGCCAGATGCTCTGCGTTTCGAGGCATGATGAACGACAGGCCCACTGGATCGCCGGTGCTGGGCGAGGTGTACGTCATCTCTTCCCGCGTCGCCGGGTCGTGTTGCATATCCAGCAGGCCGGCAACCGTTTGCAGGCCGCCAGCGAAGGCGGGATGCCGTGTAACGTCTGCGACCTTCTCCCCACCGATATATATGTCTGCCGCTCGGTCACGCAGACCGGCGATGTATTCGGCTCCAGTTCGCGCTGGCATCGGGTTTCCTCCCTGGCCCTGCTTCTCTATAAGTCAGACTATGACCTCGTCGCCGATGGCGGCCATGGCCTCGGCGCGGTTGTCGGTTTTGAGAGCAATCATTGCATAGCCCGCCTGGCGGCTCAGGATGTGCATACTCTCAATGTTGATGCCGGCCTCCTTCAGGCTGCCGGCGACACCGGCGAGGGCGCCCGGCTCGTCAGGCAGACGGAGCACCAGGGCATCGTCGCCGACTGCCTTGAAACCTGCCTGGTTGAGTACGTACAGCGCGCGATCGGTGCGGTCCGTAGTCAGGACAATCGTGACCTCTTCCCCGACCACCTGCGCGTTAATCGATTCCATGTTGATGCCTTCGTCGGCCAGCGCTTGGCTGATGTCGGCGATCACACCCACTTCATCCCGGGCCATCACGATGATGCGGTTGACGGGGTTCACCTGGCTCATAACGGTTTTCTCCTATTCTGGCGCGGCAGGAACGGACAAGCGCGGTTCAGCCGGCGCAGTCTGCGACCAGTTCGTCAATCATCCCATGAGTTACGTGGGGCATCGTAATGATATGGGCTATCTCGCCCTCGGGAGCCATCTGCCACTTGCGAAAGACATCCTGGCGCGGTCGCGGAAAGACTACGGTAACGGAATTCTTGTGCCGCCAGGCATCTATTCCCCGCTCATTGAACTGCCCAACCGCGTACTCCGCGGTGTCGAGCATACCGGCAACGATGTTGCGAAAACCCTCGTAGCCGTGCTGCGCGAAGGCATGCCATATCATCAGCGGGGCCAGCGCGTTGCGCGAGCCGGATAGAGTAGTGTCTTCAACGCCGACGTACTCGATGGCGCGTCCCACTCGCTCCACGTAGGGCCGCTTGGTCAACACTACGCCGCAGGGTAGCGGCGCGCCAATCAACTTGTGGCCGCTGATTGATACGCTGTCGATGCCGGCGTCAAATCCGTATGGTTGCGGGTTATCGACGAAAGGCAGGATCATCCCGCTCAGGGCGGCGTCAGCGTGGATGTAGTGGTTGGTCACCATCTGATCGCGCAGAATATCGCGGATGCGGCCGATGTCATCTATCGCGCCGCGCATGGTCGTGCCCACGTTGGCCATTATCACCGCGGGAACGTCCCGGTTGACCCGTATCATCGCCTCCAGGTCATCGTAGTCGATCTCCCCGTTGTCCTGGCGCCGGATCATGATGTGGCGAGCGTTCAACACCCGCACGTTTTTGAGCACGCTGTAGTGGGTTTCTTCGGAGAAGTAGAACATCGCGTTGGGAAACAGCTCACGGGCCAGGTACAGGCCGTACATGTTTCCCTCGGTGCCGCCGGACGTCACGTAACCCCACGCCTCTTCTGATGGAATGCGCATCAGGCTGGCAAACGTGGCGATGACCTCGCGCTCGATTTCGTGGGTGTTGCCCCAGAAGTTGCTGGGGTAAAAGGGGTCGCCGACGTTGTTGATTGAATAGTCCAGGAAAGGGAGCAGAGCCGAATAGTCGAAGTCCTGGTTCACCGGATACCCGATCTGCTGCCGGGTGGCGGCGTGGATGTCGCTCAACAGCCGATCCAACCGTTGACGGATCTCCGTTTGCGACAGAGCAGCCGGCACCGCTGGGACGACTGGGGTTGGAGTGCTGGTCATAGATAAGGTCCCTCGGGTTGGGTTGCAGCGAACCGGCATCTTGCCGAATTGCCGCTCCCGCAAGGGTATGCTATACCAGCCCAAACCGCAATCGCACGAGGTTACCCATGCCCACCATTCAGCGCGGCGACGCGCAACTGCACTACTACCTGGACGACTTCACGGACCCCTGGCGAGGCTCCCCGGATGCCATCGTGCTCCAGCACGGCTTCTCCCGCAACGGCAACTTCTGGTACAACTGGCCGCCCCTGCTGGGCCGCGAGTACCGAGTCATACGTCCCGACATGCGCGGCATGGGCCGGTCAACCATCGACCCTGACCACTATGAACCCACCCTGGATACCCTGATGGCTGACCTGCTCGCCATTCTGGACGACGCCGGCGCGGAGCGGATAGTGTACGTTGGCGAGTCCTTCGGCGGGATCATGGGGATGCAATTCGCCCACGACTACCCCGACCGCTGCCGCGCCCTGGTGCTGTGCAACTCGCCCTGTCGTCTGACCCGCCGCGAGAATACAACGCCGGGCGGCAGCTGGCTGGCCACCATGGAGCAGGGAGGCATTGGAGCCTGGTCAGCCGCCACCATCAACTTCCGCCTGGACATGCGCCATGCCGCCGAGGGTCTCAAGGACTGGTACATCTCGGAGATGGACAAGACGCCTGCCGAGATTGGCCAAGCCCTGCATAGCTACCTGGACAGCCTGGATTTCGGCCCACACCTCAAGGACATAACCGTTCCTACTCTCCTGCTCACCGGCGACGAGTCCATGACGACCAGCATGGAGCAGCAGGAGTTCATGGCATCCGAGATTCCCAATGGCCGGCTGGTAACGTGGCCCGGCCTGGGGCACGGCGTCAACGTCATCTATCCCGAGTGGTGTGTTGACCGGATGCGGGAGTTCCTTGGCGAGATGAGTTAGACGGCAACGAGATTGCCGCCCCCGTATCAAGTACGGGGTCGCAATGACAAAGCGAGTACGCGTGAGGCCTCAATATCCGCCGCCGCGCTGCTCCCAGCGCCGTTGGGCTTTTTCCAGGTTGGCGCGCGTCAACTCGTCATCGGGGGCCAATTCCATTGCCGATTCGAAATCGGCGATGGCCTTGGGATCGTCTCCGAGACAGAACTGGGCGTAGCCGCGTCCGTTGTAGGCGTCGGCAAAGCTGCTGTCCAGGGATATTACCCGGTTGAAATCGTTGATGGCCCGTTCGTATTGCCCCATGTGACCCCAGGTGAGGGCGCGGTGATACCACGGATCCGGATGTTCGCGGTTGATGCTGATGGCTTTTCCGAAACTGGCAATCGCCATCTGGAAATTCCCCTGCTGCCGGCACGATATGCCCTCTTTGACCAGGGTATCCATGTGTGCTCCGCCATCTACTCCGGGAGTGGGAGGGACTGCAACCGGCGCCGGGTCCGGTGGCGCGGGTTCCATGGGCCGGCGCTCCGGTTCAGGCGCTTTGACGACCGGTTCTGCCGGCTCCCCCGCTGAGGCAGCGGCGGTTTGGTCGGAGCCGTACCGCCGGCGCCGCAGTCGGTGCTTGGCCTGGTCAACGCGGTTTCCTTCGACGTGCGCGCCCACCGCGGTCAACAATCTTCCGATGGAGTCCAACGCTCGGTCCAGGTCGTCTTCACTAAAGGACTCCATGTGCGCCCAGCGGTTGCGGGTTTCGCGGATTTCCGACACGAGGCTTCGCTCAATCGGGCCCAGGTAATCTCGGAAGATCTCGTTCCAGCCGGCCGCCATCACCCGCAACATCACCGCCACGTCGCCTTCCACGTCCCCGAAAGTATCAACATCGTCGGGAGCGTAATACCCTCGTCCGGCGGCGTCGCGCAGCCTGACGCTGATGTATGGCCCCAAGCCAACACCCAGTAGTTGTAGAGCGTTTCCAACCAAGCTGTGATGGGTTGCGTTGCCTGTGGTCGAGGTCGTCATACAAAGGTTCCTGCCGTGCGATTTTCGGCTACCGGATGCGCAGCCGGCAGCCGCACCAGATTTGCGCCGGGGTACACTAGCACAAGCGCCAGCGACTCTGCTGCGGCAGGAACGTGCGATTTACGCGAATTGACGAAACCTCAGTTATGCCGGCGGCTGTATCCCCAACTCGGCCTGCATATCCGTCACGGCCTGGTTACGGGTCTTGCGCTGCCACTGGGGACGGGCGTTGATCGGCTCGTTGATGATCTCGGGATCGATCTTCAACGCCACAAACACCGGGCCGGGCTGGTCCAGGATCTCCCCGATCTGGCTGGCGAAGTCCTCCAGGTTGTCGATGGCATACGTCGCCGGGTATCCGCAGCCCTGGGCCACCACGTCATACTCCATCTGCTCGGCGTTGGGCACCGGCTGCCCGCCCGTGGTAGCGTACACACCGTTGTCCAGCATGAAGTGGTACAGGTTGGCCGGCGCTTTCTCGGCGATGGTCGGCAGCGCGCCCATGCCCATCAGCACGTCGCCCTCGGAGTCGAACAGCACGACCCGCTGCTCCGGCATGGCGAGGGCCAGGCCCAGGGCAAAGGAGGCGTGGCCACCCATGGCCGGGTCGCCCAGGGGTAGGTCCCGGTCAGGCTGGTCGCTGAGTTCGACCCAGAACCGGCCGCCGCGTCCCGGTATCACCACGGCGTCGCCCCGATGTTGTTTGAAGATTTCCAGCATTTCCGCCGTCTTCATCATAATCAAATGACCCCTTATATGGTCTCTCTTGCAGTTACCCTGTCATTGCGAGCGAAGCGTGGCAATCTAGTCGCGGCAAGAGTCGTCGCTTTGTCAGTGAGATTGCCGCGTCGCTACGCTCCTCGCAATGACAAGGCGTTTCTACCGGCTGACGTTGAACCCGTGGTATTCGTCACCAACCAGCACGGCAACCGGACGCTTCTCGCGCTGTGCCTCGGCAAAGGCGATGGAAATGCGGTCGGCGTCCTCGTCGGACTCCACGAGGTAGTAGTTGATGTTGAAGGCGTGCAGGAACCGCTCGGTGTAGAAGGCCGCGGTATCGTTGATGACGCCGTGGCGGGTCCAGCCGCGGTAGCCGACCATCATCACGACGGGGACGTTCATCCCGAGTCCCCAGCCGCGCAGAGAGTCGCCGGACTCCATCATGCCGGTGTTCTGGATCAGGATTACGGGCTTCTTGCCGCCGGCGGCCAAGCCCGCCGCAGTGGAGAAGGCGTGTCCCTCGCGGCTCACGGGAACCAGGTCCAGGCTGGGGTCCTCGCTCATCAGCACGTAGAGGAAGTTGGTTTCGCTGTCGGGCAGCCACACCACATGGGTGGCGCCGTTCTTCTTGATCTGTTCCAGCACGGTCGCCGGACTCAATTCGGCCATAGGGGACACCTGCTTTGCAATGGTTGCGATATTTTCAGCGTCCGACTCCGCCGAACGCCGCTTCAAGATATACCTGCCGGGCGGGGGAGGCGTCAACCGGGGCCGTACACGTGGCAGCGTTCCGCTTCAGGTGGGTTGATTCGTTAACGAGATTGCCACGCTGCGCCCGCAATGACAGGTTCGGCAAAATTCGCAATGACAAAGTGGTGGGCATGAGAGGCTAGAGCGCCTAGGCGGGCAGGTCCCGGAGGAGGAAGGCGCGGTAGCGTTTGTGGTCGGCCCAGGGGAGCAGTTGGAGGACGATTGACTCAGGCTCGGGGACGTCCTCCTGGCGTCGGATGTCATCGAGGTAGCGGCGGAGCCACATAAATCTAGGGAGGCGGAAGCCGGCGTCAGCGATGCGCCCGATGACGTCGGCGGGTTCGGGAGGTTCGGAGGGGTCCCATTCGTCGGAGACGGCATCGGCGATGCGACGGAGCTTGAGGATGGCTAGTTCGGGGGCGAACTTGCGCTTGAGGGCATTGATGCGACTGCGGATTTGGGAGATGGTCATGGGATTGCCTCGGGGTTGATTGTCAGAATCAGGATTTTCGGGATTTCAGGATTAGCAGGATTGGGTATGCGGTCAGGATAACGGTGAATTTGACGAAATCCCGCTCATTTCCGCTCATTTCCGTTCGTTTGAGTAGGGCGGTGGGGGTAAATTGGGGGCGGATTGGGCGGGTTTTGGTGGCGATGATGGTGGTTTTGGCGGGCATTGGGGATGGCTCGTGATTGTCTGAATCAGGATTTTTGGGATTAGAGGATTTTCAGGATTAGGGGTTTGCGGTCATTTGGGTTAGGGCAGTTGGATAGTTAAATGGTAGGGATAGGCGGCGGGTAGCGGCAAGGGGGGAAGTGTCATTGCGAGCGAAGCGCGGCAATCTCGTCACCGGAAGGAACGTCGCGCGGTCAACGAGATTGCCACGTCGCTACGCTCCTCGCAATGACAAATTGGGCTTCGCTCCCTGCAATGGCAAACCGGGTACGCATCAGCGGGGTGACCCGGTGTTGAGTATGGGGCGGGATGCCCCCTCACCCCCGTATCAAGTACGGGGCAGGCTCCAACCCTCTCCCGCCAGGGGAGAGGGAGTATTGGATGATAAAACCGCCTAAATTGCAACGCTACCCGTACAGGTAAGCCCGACACGCGCTATTGCGTTAGCGGCGGTACGCATCGCTGCGGTGCTGCACCCGGTGTACAGTGATGTGGCGGTTGATGCGGTCCAATTCGTAGATGGCGCGATAGTCGCCCATTCGGAGGCGGAACTGGCCGCGATAGCGGGGCCCGGTCAATGCCCGATGGCGCACTGTTTCAATATTATCCGCCATGCGTGCCAACGCGGTGCGCATTTGTTGAGCTACCCTGGCGTCCAATCTGGACAAGTCGCGTTCGGCGGTTTCCGTAAATTCCAGCGAATAGGCCACTAGTCCAGCCCCAGCCGCCGGTACACTTCTTCCGCCGGAATAGTTTTACCCGCCGCGGCTTCAGCTATGGACTGTTCCAACCCTGCGAGAAATTCCTCAGTGAACTCCAGCCCCTCGTCCGGGTCAATATCCGTCAGCACGTCAATTTTAAGGTCAACCAGGTCCATCGTTTTCACGCCGACGGCGCAGACCCGCGCCAGCAGGTCGATGACACGCTCCTTGTGGTCGGCGAAGCGGTAGGTGTTGAAGCGTTCGCGGATGGTGGGGTCGCGGGGCCTGCGCTCCTTGTACTGGTCCAGCACCCATTCCACTGCCGAGCGGCTACCCAACTCGTACACCCACGCCTGCCACGGCACGCCGGCCAGCGTCGTTTGCTCGTCCAGGGTGATAGTGTTTCGCTTTTTGTCCGCCCTTAGGATGGCCCGTGTTGGCGTCACTCCATCCTTATCGCGCCGTTCCAGCGGGTAGGGTTCTACGGTTTCAAACCCCAGGTGCAGGTCCAGCAACTCGTTCCCGAGGCGCACAAACTCGGCAAATTCCGGTTGGAAGTACACCCGAGGAAACTCGCGGCGAAGGTCGATCTCAAACTTCTGCTGGTAAGCGGGGTCGTGGAGCATGGCGTAGGTGTAGGCGAAGATGTCCTCGGCGGTGATGGTATCGTCGCCGTAGTGGTCATGAAACTGGTGCAGGCCCCACTCGGTGATGTTGCTCACCCGGTCTCCGTCCACCGTGTAGCGATACAGGGGCAGGCATTGGGTGTCGCCGGTGAAGTGAAAATCGGCGGGTTTATCGGTAGCCAAGGCATAAAAGGCTTTGCCGTTGACGCAGAAGTTGATGACCTTGTTGGGCTGCTGTAAATCCGGCCCAAACATCTCGAAATGGTTTCTGGTGAGCCGGTCGTTCAACGTAATGTCGGCCAAATGCCACTTCAAGACAAAGGGGCGGTAAAGCGACTGTATTCGGTTGCCATCGTTATAGACGAGACGCTCGCCGCGCTGAAATATGTCTCGTAATGTACTGCTCCACTTGATGACTGGATTGTAGGATTCGTCCTTATTGTCCAGTGCTTCGTTATAGGTGTCCGCAAAGAAAAGAGCTTTGTTTCGCAGATTGGCTATCTCAAAGTCATACACCCAGTCGTCGCGGTTTGACTTGACCGCGTTGGTGAACAGGCCGAATACTGCCTGCTCATCGACAACGGTCTTGGCGAACTTGGTCTCACGGTTGGCCAGCGACAACAGTTGCTCAAAGTTGCTGTCGGATTGATTGAGCCACTCCACTTTGACGCTTGGCGTGATTTCCCGATACTCGACAGCGTCAAACACCTTGCCCTTGATATAGCCAACCTTATCGGGCGCTTTGGCGTAGTCGTCAACGGCGTTGTAAAACACTTGGAACCCGTCCAAGCCCTTGCGGCGTACCAGGAAATAGATGGCAACGCCGACACGGATTTTATCGTCAAAGATATTGCCGCCCTCTTGCCGCCGGCGTTCGCCACTCGTGCGGGCGTTGCCTTTCAAGTCAATAGCCCACAGTTCGTTAAACTCCTCAGCAACGACCTTTCGGAACCCGTCGTCCTGCCGGGCATCCAGGAATGCGCTGTTGCTCACGAATCCGATAATCCCATCGTCAGCCAGCCTATCCGACGCCCACCGGATGAACCGCTTGTACATATCGTACTGATGTGTCCGCTGCGCAGTACCGGAGGCGATATAAGTTTCTCGAATCCGCTGGTCAATGACGGAATATTCCCGGTTCGCTCCACCATCACCCCACAGCGTTGCGCTATCGTTGTACGGCGGGTTGCCGATGATCACGCTGATGGGTTTTTCGTTCTGTTCCTGGACACGGATCCAGTTTTCCTCGGACAGGCCGCCCAGGTTGAAGGCGGCCTGGCGCTGCACTGCGCCGCCGCTGGCGCCCGCGCCCTGCCAGTCCATGTTGTCCAGCGTATCGACGAAGGACAGGTTGGGGAACTCCAGGTAGCGGCCGGTGCGCTCCCGGTAGGTGTACTCGATGTTGAGGTTGGCGATGTAGTAGGGCAGGATCGCCACCTCGTTGGCGTAGATCTCGTGGCGGTACTTATGCTCCAGACGGTCGGGGGGCAGGTAGTTAATCAGGTTGGTGATGAAGGTTCCGGTGCCGGTGGCCGGGTCCAGGATGTTGACGTTGTCGTCGGCCAGCGTCTTGCCGAAGTGCTTTTGCAGCAGGTAATCGGTTCCCCGGATGATGAAATCCACGACCTCGTTGGGGGTATAAACGACGCCCAGACGGTCGGCGGCAGCGGGGTTGTAAGCCTGGTAGAAGTCCTCGTAGGTGGCCTTGAGGAACTGCTGCTTTTCGGCGTAGTCGGCGATCTCGTCGGCGGCGCGGCCGATTGCGCCGTAGTAGGCTCGCAAGCGGTCGATGGCCTGGCGGCGCACGTCGCCGGTGAAGAAGGTTTGGGCCAGAGCGTCCAGCTGCCGGGCGACGTTGTTCTCCCGGTGGAACTGCACGTTGGAGAAGACGCGGAGGAAGATGTCCTCGGTGAGGATGTGCTGGATCAGCATCTCGCGCACATCGACGTCGGACACGTCGGGGCTTATGGAACGCCGGCAGAGGGTGAGGAACACGGCGGCGGCATCCTGGTATTCGGGGTTGCCAGCTTCCGCCTCGGCTACCGTCTCCCGCAGGTTTTCCAGCACGGCGGGCAAATCGTCCCTGAACTGCTGGCGGGCCTGGCGGAACTCCTCGATTTCCGGCAGGTCGTAGTCCAGGAACCGCGAGATGAGGCGGTGCAATTCGCCGGGGCGGGTCATATCGACGCGCATGGCTTCGCCGCCGTTCTGTATCAGCACGGCGGTTTGCGAGTCCTCAAAGACGATGTTGTCGCGGGGGTAGCCCCGGTTGAACTTGGCCTGGATTTCGGCGTCCAGGTCGTCGTGGGTGTCCTTGGCCTCCCAGTAGCCGCGGGTCATGCGGAGGGAGTCTTTGACGGTGCCGTCGGGCCGGTTGCGGGCGCCGGCGTCCAGTTCGTCCACCAGGGCCAGCTTTTCGCGGTGGTCGCGGCAGTAGGAATCCAGGCAGACGGCGAAGGCGCGGCGGATGCTCTGCTCGTTGTCGGAGCCACCGAACTCGACAAACCGCTGCAAGTCGGCGTGGTAGCGGTCGATGTGGGGGTAGGAGGGCATGGCAGGATTGCAGGATTGGGCGGGCTGATCAGGTAATTGCCGGTTCTGTGGAGGAGGGTTGGGAAATGGTGCTGACCAGCAGGTACTCTTCGGGGATTCCCACCTGCTCGTGGAGCAGCAAGGCCATTCGCATCGTCAGCGCGGCTTTGCCGGCGATTACCGCTCCAATGTCCTGTGGCACGTCCGGGAGCGCGTTGACCTGGGCCACGGTCCAACCCCGCTGGTCAATCCAGAACTCGATCATCGCGCCGGCGGTTGGGTCAATAATCGTTTCGTGCAGACATTCATAGTGTTCCACGAGATCGCACAATATCTCGTGCTCATCGGCCTGCGGGGTGCCAGGTTCGGCGTCTATCGTATCCATCACACGAGCCAGGGCGTTGTCAAAGTCCAATTTTGTTTTGATCGGCCTGATGTTGCACATAGCTAAACCTCCGCTGCGTTGATGCGGTCATATTCGGCATGAGTACCTATGAACCGAATATAAATCCTCCGATGAGAGTAAATAATCCTTACCACCAACCTGTAAGCGTTGCCTTTGATGTTGAACACGACGCGGTTGTCGGCGATGATGCTGGCATCAGCGTATCGTGCCCTTACGTGGGCCGGCGAGCGCCAGTCTGCGTTTCGGGCTATCCGATACCATGCGCGTAACGGCTCTTCTGCGTCGGTATGAATTTGCCAGAACTCACGGAGTGTGGTGTGGCTAAAAATTCGCATCCGTCACCGGCCCTGCTTCGATTCTAGCATGGCGCGGTTTCACCCTGTGCTATACTGCGGGCAACCGCAACGGTTATTCCCGTAAGCCCGTGGAGGCGCTTAACATGCAGTGGGCTTCCGCCATATCCCAACAGAATACTCTCCGCGCCGCGTTATCCGAATGCGTCGCTTCCGTCCGATCCAGCCTGGGCGACACCGCCGCTGACCTGGCCGTGGTGTTTGCTTCCTCCGAGTACGCCTCCGACTATGCCACGCTGCCCGAACTGGTCGGCGAGATGCTTGGCCCGCAGGTGGTCATTCTCGGCTGCTCCGGCGGCGGCATCATCGGCGGCGGCTCCGAGGTGGAGCAGGAGCAGGCGGTCTCGCTCACCGCCGCCAGTCTGCCGGGCGTCAACATTCACCCCATCCGGCTTGAGGGCGACAGCTTGCCCAGCCTGGACGCGGGGCCGGATGACTGGCACGAGGCCATCGGCATCAATCCATCCGACGAGCCGCAGTTCGTGCTGCTGGCCGACCCCATGTCCTTCCCAGCCCAGAACCTGCTGCTGGGGATGGACTACGCCTACCCAGCCGCCGCCAAGATCGGGGGCCTGGCCAGCGCCGCCCAAGGCGCGCGGCAGAACGGCCTATTCCTGGGCCGCGACTACCACGATTCGGGGGCGGTGGGCGTTGCCCTTTCCGGCAACATTGTCGTAGAGACCGTGGTCGCGCAGGGTTGCCGTCCCATCGGGCAGCCCATGCGCATCACCCGCAGCGACCGCAACTACCTGGTTGAGTTGGACGGTGAGCAGCCCATCAACGTGCTGCGCGGCATCTTCCAGCAGTCCGGCCAGCGCGACCGCGACCTGATGCAAAACTCTCTGTTCCTGGGCGTGGTGATGGACGCGCTGATCGACCAGCCGCAGCAGGGCGACTTCCTGATCCGCAACGTTATGGGCATGGACCAGCGCAGCGGCGTCCTGGCCATTGGCGAAATGCTCAAAGAGGGCCAGCTGGTGCAGTTCCACCTGCGCGACGCCGATACCTCTGCCGACGACCTGTCCGCCGTGCTGGAGCGGTACGCTATCGACAACCGGGAGAATCCGGCTCAGGGCGCGCTGCTCTTCTCGTGTCTGGGACGGGGCAAATACCTCTACGGACGCCCCAACCACGATACCGAGGTGTTCCACGATAAGGTTGGCGCAGGCGTTCCCCTGGGCGGCTTCTTCTGCAACGGGGAGATCGGCCCGGTGAGCGGCACCACCTTCCTGCACGGCTACACCAGCAGCTTCGGGATATTTCGTCCTCGCGTCTAATCTTGTGTGCCCGCTCACCAGTGGGCGGGCAGAGTTCAGGGTGTTTCCAGCATGACATCTCCCGCACAGATTAAAGCCGGCATCTCGGCATCTATTACCGGACAGTTCGCCACCCAGGGGCGGCAGGCGCTGGCCGGCCTCACGGCTTGGACCGAATACGTCAACGCGCAGGGCGGCCTGTCGCTGGATGGGCAATCCCGTTCTCTGACGCTGGTTCATTACGACGACGGCAGCATGGCCGAGGGCGCGCAGCAGAACACCGAACGCCTCATCACGCAAGACGGCGTTGACCTGCTGTTCGGGCCGTACTCCGCAGGGTTAACCACCGCCGCGGCCGAGGTCGCGGAGTCCCACGGCAGACTGATGTGGAACCACGGCGGCGCGGGAGACGCGCTGTACGCCAGGGGCTACCAGAAGATCGTCAGCATCCTCACGTCCGCCGACCAATACCTCGTTGGCGCGCCTTTGCTGGCCCGCCAGTGCAACCCCGAAGCGAGCAAGCTGGTGATCCTGCGTATCGACACCGGGGCGTTCGCCCGCGTGGTTGCGCGCGGCGTTGAGTCAGCCGCCCACGAGTTGGGGTTCACCACCGCGCTGGACTTGCGGTATCGTCCTTCCCAGACCCGCTTCGCCGAAATTGCCCGCCACGTGGCGGAACTGGAAGCGGACCTAGTGGTCGGTATTGGTCGCATCCGCCACGACATTGCCACCGCCCGGGCGCTGGCCAGCCTGTCAAATCGCGACCGGATCGGCCTCGCCGTGGTGGTTGCGACGCCCATCACCGAATTCGCCAACGATCTTGGACAACTCGCCGACGGCTTCATCGGCCCCAGCCAGTGGGAACCCGCCACCAGCGTCACCCTGCCCGATGTTGGTCCCAATTCCGCCGAGTCCTTGCAGATCCTGGCCATGGCTGCCGCAGTTGCCGGCCTGCCCGTTGACTACCCCATGGCCCAAGCATTCGCGTCCGGCCTCATCGCCGCCCGCTGCGCACAGGAATCGGGTTCTTTGGAGGACGACGCCCTGCGCCACGCCGCTTCGCATCTGGACTTCACCACCTTCTACGGCCGCTTCAAGATCGATGAAGCCGGACGCCAGGTTGGTCGGTCCGTCGCATTGATTCAACGACAGCAGGGGCGGAAAGTGGTCATCTGGCCACCGGAACAAGCCCAATCGCCCGTCAGTTACCCCTTCTGACTCCGGCGCAATCATCGCCGAGGTTCAGCGGGGCGGAAATCCTCAGGGGCGGATCCACCTCAGGCGGATTCGCCCCTGCGTAATTTGGATTCATTCCGGTTGGGCTACGATTCAAGTTTGACCGGATTGCGCAGCACGCCGATGCCGCTGATGTCGATCTCGCAGATGGCGCCGTCGGCCATGTCCTGGGTGGTGCCGGGAGTGCCGGTGAAGATGCAGTCGCCCGGCTCCAGCGTTACGTAGCGGGTGATGAACTCGATCATCGTGGGCACGTCGAAGAGCAGGTGATCGGTGGTCTCGTTCTGCTCCTCGTTGCCGTTGACGCGGGTGCGGAGGTGCTGGCCGTGGGGGTCCGCGTCGGTCTCGATCCAGGGGCCCATGGGGGAGAAGGTGTCGGCAGACTTGGCCCGCCACCAGTCGGAGTTGTTTTCCCGGCGGTCCTTCTGCTGCCAGTCGCGGGCGCTGACGTCGTTGCCGCAGGTGTAGCCCAGGATGTGGTTCAGGGCGTCGGCCTTGGAGACGTTCTTGCACCGGTCCTTGATCACGATGACCATTTCACCTTCGGCGTCGAAGCGCTGGACTTCCTTGGGCCGGATGATGGCATCCTCTGGGCCGATGACGCTGGTGGGGGTCTTGTGGAAGATCATGGGGTATTCCGGGGCGGGCCGGTCGCCGACGTGGCTGGTGTAGTTGAGACCCATGGCGAGGATTTTCCCCGGCATCACCGGGGCCAGCAGCTTGACGTCGGAAAGGGCGTGAACGTGGTCGGTCAGCTTGATCTCGTCGTCAAAGATGCTGCCGTCAATGGCGGTGACGTTGTCGCCGTCAACGACGCCGTAATGTTCGGAGCCGTGGGCGATGTAGCGAGCGATTCTCATAGCGGAACTGCCTCCGTGGAATTGATGATTTGACCGTGTTGGCGCGGATTATTGTATCACCTGGAATCGTCCGGTCAGTGTTCGATGACGAGCTTGCCGAAAAAGTCCCGGTCGTGCATCACCTGGTGCGCCTCCGCGACGCCGTCCAAGGGGAAAGTGCGGCCGACGATGCCGTGCAACGCGCCCTGGTTCACCATCTTCATGGCGTCGGCCATGGTGCGCCGGCTGCGTCCGCCGCTGCCCATCAGGTGCAAGGGCCGGCCGTGGAGGATGGACAGGTCCATGGGCGTCCGGCTGCCCGACGTTACGCCAGTGATTACCAACCGGCCCTCATGTTTGAGGGACAGCATGTTTTCGTGCCAAACGTCCGCGCCCACGCAGTCGAATACGACGTCCACGCCCTGGCCGTCGGTGAGTTCCTTCACGCGCTGGCTGATGCTGTCCACCTCGCGGTAGTTGATGACCTCGTCGGCGCCCCACTTTTTGGCCTCTTCGAGCTTCCAGTCGCTGCCGGCGGTGGTGATGACCCGGCAGCCCATCATCTTGGCGATCTGGATGCCCATGCTGCCGACGCCGGACCCGGCGGCCTGGACCAGCACGTCGTCCCACGGTTGCAGCTTGGCCTGGGTAATCAGGCAGTGCCACGAGGTATGCAATGCGATAGGCAGGGCCGCCGCCTCTGCAAACGACATTTCGTCAGGGATGGTATAGGCGTTGACAGCCGGCGCCACCACGTATTCGGCGTGTCCGCCGTCCAGATCGACGCCGATGCGCTGCTGGCGCAGGCACCACTGGTCGTGTCCGGCGGCGCACTCCGCACACAAGTTGAGGCCGCCGCATTTCACCCGGTTGTCCACCAGCACGCGGTCGCCCACTTTCAGGTCGGTGCCGGCGTCCGGGCTGATCTGCACCACCTCGCCGGCGAGGTCGCATCCCAGGATGTGGGGGAAACGGTTGCAGTTGCCGGCCCGCAGGTTCAGGTCCAGGTGGTTCAACGCGCTGCCGCCGACGCGAATGAGGATTTCACCGGGGGCGATTTCGGGATCGGGGCGGTCGCCGTGGGTGAGCACATCGGTACCGCCGGTCTCATTAATATAGATTGCTTTCATGGGGTTCCCTCCGCATTGGCAAGAATGACGGTGGCAGTGTATAGCCGCGATAGTGGGCCGGCAAATCGGCTATAATCGAAATCGCTGGACGTTACCGGCGGAGGTCCCGATATGAATCTCCCGACCTTGTTCAACCAGTTCAATTTGACCAAAGTCCGTTTGAACGTTGCCGGCGTAGGTGTTGAGATAGAGTTCAATCAGGACGACCAAAACGCCGCGTGGGAACTGTACGTCGAGATGCTGACCCGCATCGTTACACAACCGCTGCCGGCCGATGTCGGCGACGAGCAAACTGCTCTGGACAGCGTTTACTCCCTTTTCGCAACCACGCGGGAAATTCTGCACCGACGGGGACGCAACGCCATTCAATTAGCAAGGTCGCCATCCCGGTACTGAACCAGGTAGTACGTCCCTTCACTGCCAAGTGGCACCGGGAAAGCCTGGCCGGCGCTTTCAACGATCCTGCCCGTTGCGCTGAGTTTCGCCAGGAACTCATTACATTGCAGGCAGACCTGCGCAACTATAATCGCTTGCTGGCCAGCATCGCCGGCGTGGAAGACCTGACCGATATGGAGTCCGTTGGAGAATAACCAGTACGATATGGAATTTCTGACGAACCCCACTGATGAGCAGTTAATAGCGATTGAACGCGGGTTAGATGACTATAACGCCACTACAGCATCCGCACGGTCCACCACTGCAATAAAGGCGGTCTTCGTTGAATCGAGCATGGTCGTGGCCGGCGTAGTTGGCGCGGCGTATTGGGGAAAGCTCCATATCAGGATTCTGTGGGTGCATCCGGATTACCAGTCAAGGGGGTTGGGCAGCCGCTTGATGGATTGGGTGGAGGAACGCGGGAGGGAACTCGGTTGCACGGCGGCAACGGTCGATACCATGTCTTTTCAGGCTGTGGACTTTTACGCCAAGCGGGGGTATCGCCAATTTGGGCTGTCTGAAGGCTACGAGGGCGGCGCCAGCCGGCACTACTTTGAGAAGGCTCTGTAAGTCTCAGGGTCTTTGCGGTAGAGGACACCGGATACCGGCTTTCGCCGGTATGACGGAAAGGGCGAACCGAAAGGCCCTGCTGTAAGCCTGAGCATTTCGGAAACCTCGCGTCATTTCCTGCTACAATCTCCGGCATTATCGCCAGCAATTTCCCAAGCTATGGAGGCTGTCCCATGCCAACCTTCACTCCCGAATATCTTCACAAGGCCGCGTCCGCCATCTATCAGGCCAAGGGGACTCCGGCCGATGAGGCCAAAATTGTGGCTGCCCACCAGGTCAAGGCGAACCTGGTGGGGCACGACTCCCACGGGTGCATCCACATTCCAGAATACTGCGAGCGCATCGACCGGGGCCATATTGTTCCCGGCGCGCCCTTTGAAGTGCTCAGCGAGACGCCGACTACCGCTGTGGTCGACGGCCATTGGGGGTTCGGTTTTGTCGTTACCGAGAAGGCCACTCGGATGGCCATTGACAAAGCTAAGCAGAGCGGCGTGGCCGCTTTCACCATCCGCCGCCAGAGCCACATCGGACGCCTCGGCGACTACCCCACTATTTGCGCTCAAGAAGGGATGATCGCGATCCTCACTGCCGACTCCGGCGCGGGGCCTAAGGCCGTGGCACCCTTCGGCGGACGCGCCCGACGCCTGGGCACCAACCCTATCTGCATCGGCGTGCCCAGCAACTTGCAGGCTCCGGTACTGCTAGACATGGCGACTTCCGCCGTGGCCGCCGGCAAGATCGGCTTGGCGCGGAACCGGGGCGAGCAGGTTCCAACCGGCTGGATTGTCGATAAGGACGGCAATCCCACCAACGACCCCAACGACTACGCGGCCGGCGGCGCGATTCTGCCCGTGGGCGCGGACCAGGGGCACAAGGGATTTGGGCTGTCCTTCATGGTGGAGATGTTCTCGGGACTGCTCACCGGCCTCGGGTTTGGCATCGACCCGCAGGCGCGGCACAACGACGGTTGCTTCCTGGCCGTGTTCGACGTATCCAAGTTCCGGCCACTGGAAGATTTCAAGCAGGAAATGACCGAGTTCGCCGAATTCGTCAAGACTTCACCGCCGGCGGCCGGCTTCAGCGAGGTTTATTATCCTGGCGAGATCGAGTACCGCACCGAGTTGCAGCGGCGCGAGAACGGCATCTTCATCGAGGATGAGACCTGGCGTCAGATCTCCGAGTTGATGCAGGAGGTCGGCGTCGCCGAGGCGGTGGGCCAGCCCTGACGGGCAAGCGGTTCGGCATAGATCCGGGTCGGATAGGGAGGTGCGCCAATGCTGCTCTCTGACCTCGGATTGCCCTCAAATCTGGCGGTCTGGCTGGCGCTGCTGCTGCTGGCGCTGTCGCTGGTCATCGGTGTCCTCGGTGGGTTGATCGGTTTGTCCCTGGGCACCATGCGGTTGCCCGCAATGCTGATGCTTGGCGTACCCCTGCCCGTGGCCGCCAGCGCCAATATCTTTGTGAGCAGCGTGGTTGGCATTACCGGCAGTTATCGCCACTTCCGGGACGGGCGGGTCAAGCTGCTGCTGGTGGTCATAATCGGCGTGCCGGCGTTTGTCGCCGGGTTCCTGGGCGGTTATTTCAGCAATCAAGCGCCGACCAACATCCTGATCGCGCTGGCCGGCGTCCTCATCCTGTGGCAGGGTGTTGAGCTGGTTTTGCTGGCACGCCGGCGACGCCGGGATGCCCGCTCAAACCAGCCGGGAGAAGATCAACTGGAAGGTTCGGCGGGGCAATTTACAATTGCGCGAACCGTCAGCGGGGCCGGCGCCAGTTTTGGAATCGGGTTGCTGGCCGGCGCGATCGGCCTGGTGTTGGGTTCCGTCAGGCTGCCGCTGATCATCAGGGTGCTGCGGGTGGATCCACGAATTGCCGCCGGCAGCAACCTGTTCATCGGTATGACGATGGGCGCGCTGGGATGGTTGGGCCACATGCTGCACACCCGGCCAGACTTGCCACTCTTGGTGATATTGCTGGCGCCGGCAGTGGTGGGCAGCTATATGGGCGCCAAATTTACGGGCAGGATCAGCGTTAACGTGCTGCTGGTGGTCATGGGCTCGCTGCTAACCGCATCCGGCGGCATGATGCTATGGAGAGCGGCGAGCGTGCTGTTCTAAGGCGTAAGTATGGAAGAACCGACGGCAAACCCTGACCTTGAGCCCACACCCTCGCTGGCCCGCCGGCTGGCAGAAGTGGGCTGGGCTTTCCTGCCGCTGGGCTGGATAGCCTTCGGCGGACCCCAGGCCCATATCGCGCTGCTTCAGGAGCGGTTTGTGGCCCGGCGGCGCTGGCTGGACGAGCAGCGTTTTGTGGAACTGCTGGGCTTGGGTCAGGGACTGCCCGGCCCTACATCAACCCAAATGGTGGTGGCGGTGGGTACGGCTCGGGCCGGGCCATTGGGCGGGTTGCTGGCCTTTCTGCTCTTCCTGTATCCGGCGGCGACGATTATGGCACTGGCGGGCTTGGGCGTGGCGACTTTCCTGGACGAGGGAGGACGCCCGCAGTGGCTCGACGGAGTGCAGCCGGCCACAGTCGCCTTGGTGGCGGTGGCGGCCTGGCGGTTGGGTACGGCAGTGGTCAACACGCGGCTGACCATGGGCCTGATGCTGTTGGGGGCAGTGGTAACTATACTGGTGCGTCAGCCCTGGGCCTTTCCCGCTACCCTGGCACTGGGAGGGATGGTAACGGCGGTGGCGCTGCGATCCCAACGGCACGATACGGTGGACCGGTCGGATAGTGTCCCGCTGGACAACCTGGGGATTTCCCGGCTGGCCGGCGTCCTGCTGCTGGTGGTGTTCTTCGGACTGCTGGGCGGACTAATCCTGGCGCGGCTGGCGCTGGACTGGTCGTGGCTGCAAGTCCTGGAGTCCTTTTACCGCACCGGGTCGCTGATTTTTGGCGGCGGGCAGGTGGTATTGCCCATGCTCAGCGCCGAGGTAGTGGAACCCGGCTGGGTAACGGAGCAGCAGTTCCTGGACGGGTTGGCCCTGATGCTGGCGCTGCCCGGCCCCCTGTTCAGCTTCAGCGCTTACCTGGGGGCGGTAGCCGGCGGAGTTCCGGGATTGCTGCTGGCCTTTGTGGGCCTCTTCCTGCCGGGAGTTTTGATAATCTTCGGAGTGTTGCCTTTCTGGGAGCAGGTGCGGCGCTATCCCTGGGTGAGGATAGCCCTGACGGGAGTGAACGCCACCGCCATTGGGCTGGTGGTGGGCGTGGTGTTCCTGTTGTGGGAGCGGGCCGACCCGAGCACCGGCGGCGCGGTGATTGCCGTGCTGGCTTTCGGGTCGGTGATGTTTTTCCGAGCGCCGGCGCCGCTGGTGATTATCGGCGCCGGCGTCCTGGGTTGGGTTTTCGGTTGGGCGGGACTGTTGTAAGACCCGTATAAAATACGGGTTCGGCCCCGGTGAGCCGAACCCGCTGGTGGTTATCGCGCCTGTTTTCGGCGTTGGGCCGGGCTATCCTCGGCTGTGGGTCTTGGTCTCGGCCCACGCGACGATGTGGGGCAGCGCGGCTTCAATGTCCCGCTGGTCCACGTTTCGCGCCGTGGACTCCGCTTCGCAACGGAGCAGCATGATGGGCAGGCGGTTTCGGATCTTGTCCAACGACCACGCCAATGAATCACCTTCGGCGGTAAAGTCCAGTTCCAGACGCTCGTTTTTGTCCACCGTTTTGTTCCGGTAGTGATAGTGCGGGCCGATGCGGAAGCAATCGAACCGGAGCAGTTCCTTGTCGTCGCCCTCGATGTCGTTTCCGTACACGTGGATGCAGATGCCCTCGTCGCTCATGGCGCCCACGTCCGTCCGGTACACCAACCCGAAGGTTACGGCGCCCGCGGGTATCAATTCCTCACCTCCGCCGGTTGAGCCGCCCATTTGCGCGTGCATAGCCTGTTGAGTCATCGTCCTTTGCCTCCCTTGTCCGTTCCGACGCAATACCGCAGATCACGCTGGTCGGTTGACTTTATGGGATTATACCTTGCGGATACGTGGCCGGAAAACACTCAAGTTCGCGCAATAAAAGGCAGGATTAACCTACCGAACCCAGTCCTTCGCGCAATTTCACCAACAATGGTATCGACCGGATTTTGCGCTCGTCCAGGTCCTCCCAGTAGATGCCCTGCGGTCGGGGGAGGCGTTCCCGGTCTCCGGAACAGCGGATGACCTCGTCCATCGTAACCACGAAATCCAGCCGGACGTCGTGTTGCGTCCACGGGAGTTCTTCGTCCAGCACCTGCATCGGATGCACTGTGGTTATAACTGGCGTATCCGGTGTCAGTATCCCTGCCGCCGCGGCCAGGCCATACTCCAGGTCGGCGAACCCGCCTCCCTTGCCGATCCGCACACCCTGCCGGTTGACCGCCACTGAGCCAGAAACTACCAGATCAACCGGCTGCATTTCGTCAACGTAAACGGGGCGCCCAACTTTGAACGCCCCCGAAATCGTGGACGCCCTTTTTGGATCAACTTCGGGCCGTCCCGGGTCGAGTTCGATGAATACCCGCTCTTCCTTCAATCGCGGCACCGCCATGTACAGCAGCTTTCCTTGTTCCAACGCCAATTGACGCAGGGGACGCTGGGCCTGGTCAGGGTTGCTCTTCACGGCGCGGGCGGCCTGCCACTCCGGCAACTCGGAGACCAGAGCCGCCGCGTCCTCGCAGCCCAGGAAGTGCGGGATTTTGTCGTGCACCGACTTGCCTCGAACGACGCGGGCCGTTTCCAGCGCCGTCCAGACCGCTTCCCGTATGGCCCACTTGTCGCGCATCTGATGCTAGATCAACGCCAGCAATGCCCTGACGCCGCTCTCAACTTCCTGGACTTCTGGCCCGCCGAGTATCGACCATTCGATTATCTTGATGATAATCCAGGGGATGAATCCAATCACGGCCGAGAGTAAAACTACGCCAATCGCCCGGCCAATGGACTCGAAATCCATAGCCTGACGCACTGCGACGATGACGGCTGCCAAAGTCCAGCAAAAACCGATGAATGGGAACAGCGGGCCTATCATAGGGATGAAGCCAAGCACTGACAAAACCCCTGGGGTATATGCGAAACCCATCACGCGCCCCAACTCTCCCCAACTGGTTTCCGTGTTCCCGGTTCTGAGCATCTTCCCGCCCACCACGTACATCACCGTTACCCAGAGCGCCCAGCGGATGATGCCGAACACCAGGCCGCCGATGACGCCCAGTACTATGCCCAATGCGGCCTCTCCGCTCATCAGGCCGCTGATGACGCCACCGATAATTCCGCACAGTGTCACCAGCAACACTACGGCCATCGCCTGCCCCAAGGCGCCCTGGTCGGCTTCTATTTCCTCATAGGTATGGCGGTTAAAGAATGCCGCGCCGATCATTCTTTGAATCATGGATTCACCTCGGTGGCCAGGTTGAGACTGAGTCAGTCCCGCGAAGCCAGTATAGTCAATAGGCTAACAAGGCTACTACCAAAATCAAGGCAGGATTCTGCGAGTTTGCTTTACATTCCAGGGACTCCCGCTTACGATAATCCCTGTCTTTTTCAATACGCTTCTCTACGCTGACAAACTGAGCACTGTGGCTGAATACAACGCGCCGTCCGACCAGGACATCACGGAAAATCTGAGTAGCCTTGAGGCGAACCTTGAAAGCCGTCGAGCCAAGCTCGAACGCATCCGGCAGCGCGGCATCGATCCGTATCCTCCCCGCTTCGAGCGCAGTTGCACTGCGTCGGCCGCCATCGCCATGTTCGAGGCGTCGGAATCCACCGGATCCACGGAATCGACGGCGAATTTGAGCCTCGCCGGACGCATCGTGTCCATGCGCGTCATGGGGCGCGCCGCGTTTCTAGACCTGCGCGATTCGTCCGGCGTAGTGCAGACAATGCTGCGTCAGAATGTGCTAGGCGAAGCCTACGCGCTTTTGCAGGACTTGGACCTGGGCGATTTCCTGGGGGTGTCCGGCAACATGATGCGCACGCGCACCGGCCAAGCGACCATCGAGGCGCAATCGCTGACCATCCTGGCCAAGGGGATGCGCCCCCTTCCCGAAAAGTGGCACGGCCTGCGGGACGTCGAAACCCGCTACCGGCAACGGTACCTGGACCTCATCGCCAATCCTGAGGTAGCCGACACCTTCGTGCAGCGCAGCCGGATCATCAGCGGGATCCGCCAGTTCCTGGACGGCCGCGGGTTCGTTGAGGTGGATACTCCGATACTCGTGCCGATACCGGCCGGGGCGCACGCACGGCCCTTCGTCACACACCACAACGCTCTGGATGAGCAACTCTACCTGCGCATCGCCACCGAACTTTACCTCAAGCGTCTCATCGTCGGCGGTTTGGACAAGGTGTACGAAATCGGGCGCGTATTCCGCAATGAGGGGATTGACCAGGACCACAATCCCGAGTTCACATTGCTTGAGTCTTACGAGGCGTATGCCGACTACAACACCGTGATGGAAATGGTCGAATCGCTGGTTTCGTCTCTGGCCCACGACATCCACGGCGAAATGCGGATTACCATGGGCGAGGAGGTTATTGACTTCACTCCACCGTGGCCCCGTTTGTCGTTGCGTGAGGAAGTGCTGAAACATAGCGGAATTGACATTGAGGACTACCCGGACTCCGAATCGCTGACCCGTGTGTGTCTCGACCTGGGGTTGCAACCCGGCCCGCGTGAGGCGCGCGGACGCCTCATCGACAAGATGCTGTCCGTCTATGTGGAGCCTCACCTGGTCCAGCCTTCCTTCCTGATGGACTACCCGGAGGATATGTCCCCGCTGGCCAAGAACCACCCCGACAAGCCCGGCTACGTGGAACGGTTCGAGGCTTTCGCCGCCGGCATGGAGATCGCTAACTCCTACACGGAACTGAACGATCCCGAAGTACAGCGCGCCCGCTTCGCCAACCAGGAACACCAGCGCGACGCTTACGGAAACGAGGAAGCCGACCGCACGGACACCGACTTCCTTACCGCTCTCGAATACGGAATGCCGCCAACGGGGGGTTTGGGCATCGGGATAGACCGCCTGGTCATGCTGCTGACCGGCCAGTCCACCATCCGCGATGTGCTACTATTCCCGCAGATGCGCTCTCTCTCCGGCGGCGACGAAAACGCGGCAACGCCGGACAGCACGACGGAGTGATTACCATGACGACGACCGCCTTGCCGAACGCGCCGGGTGCGGCGGTAGCAGAAACTGCGTCGCCGGTTTCCCCTGTGGGCGATATTGGGCTGTTTCCCATCAAGCTGCGGCTGCCGGAGACGGTGATAGCGGCCGGGCCAGATGCCTGTGAAGATTGGTTTTGGGAAGTCTGCATAGCCAACCAGGAAGGGATTTGGCAGATGGAACTTGCCGCCGACGGAGTGCTTGAAATAATGCCGCCCACCAACCCCCCGTCCGACGAATACGAAGGCGAATCGTTCGGAGAGGTACGCCAGTGGAATATCGCCAACGGCCGTCCTGGCATCGCCACCGGGTCTTCCAGCGCTTACCGGCTGGCCAATGGGGCCGTCCGGTGTCCTGATGCTGCGTGGAGCCCAAGGGGAAAAGTCCTGCCGCCGCCATCAGAGGCGCCACGGGCACGGCCCTACTGCCCCGACTTTGTGGTGGAAATCCGCTCGACTTCGCAGTCGCGCCCGTCGGATTTGGTCGAACTGCTTAACAAGATGCAGGAATACATGGACAACGGGGCGCTGCTGGGTTGGCTCATTGATCCCATCGAGCGCACTGTGCGTATTTACCGGGCCGGCGTTGCGGAGCCGGAATTGCTGAACGACCCTGAAACTCTGGACGGGGAGGACGTGCTGCCCGGCTTCACGTTCGGCGTCCGGCAACTGATCTTCGACTTGGTGTAATCTGAATGTTCAGCGGCATATATCCGCGCAGATGCGCTTCCACTGAAATATTGAAGCCGGACGTTGATATCTCCGGTTATGACTTGGCGATTCAATGTGGGGAAGATTTCCGATATGTCCAGCTCAAAAATTCAAAGCAAGGGGTAAGTACAAAGAAACAAACTCTAAACGCCAAGCTGGCCCAAAAACCCGGAGGGTGCGCCATTTGGATGTTTCATGATAATTCAGTCGGGGGAGTCAAATTGACGTACCGCTTTTTCGGTAAAGGCCCCAATGAGCGTCCTGACATGGGTGATAAAATAGGGAGCACACCAAGGCAGACGCGCAGAGCGTGAAAAAGGAAAGATCCAACACGAGGGTGGTGCCTGAAGGCCGCTTTGACGAGCCTGTGGGTATAGCTCAATTGTTTGACAAACTCTTTCCCAATGTTGCGGTGGAATGATGACCATGACGACGACTGCCTTGCCAAACGCGCCGGATGCGGCGATAGCAGAAACTGCGTCGCCGGTCTCCACTGGGGGCGATATTGGGTTGTTTCCCATCAAGCTGCGGCTGCCGGAGGCGGTGATAGCGGCCGGGCCGGATGCCTGCGAGAGGTGGTTCGTAGATTTGACACTGGCGAACGCCGATGCCATCTGGCAAATGGAACTCACCCGGAGCGGTGAGTTGGAGGTGACAATGCCGCCCTTTGCGCCGGCCGACAATCAGGAGGTGAAGTTTATAGTCAGTCTGGAAAACTGGAACACCGCCGGCGGAGTGGAACTTGGCAAAGCAACCGGGTCCAGTGGCGCCTACCGGTTTCCCAGTGGCGCAATACGCTACCCCGATGCCGCCTGGACTCCACTGGAAAAGATACCCTCTTTCCCGACGGACATTCCCACCGCCCGTCCCTACTGCCCCGATTTTGTGGTGGAAATTCGTTCCACGTCGCAGTCCCGCCCGTCGGATCTGACCGAACTGCTTGACAAGATGCAGGAATACATGGACAACGGGGCCTTGCTGGGTTGGCTCATTGATCCCATTGAGCGCACTGTGCGTATTTACCGGGCCGGCGTCGCGGAGCCGGAATTACTGAACGACCCTGAAACGCTGGACGGGGAGGACGTGTTGCCCGGCTTCACTCTCGCCGTCCGGCAACTCATCTTTGACTTGACGTGACCATAACCGCTTATGCTTTCCATTGAACAAATCCGTTCCGAGACCGACACCGTTCGCGCCGCCCTGGTCCGGCGGGCTGAAGATGAGGACTGCCTTGACGACATACTGGCGCTGGACTCGCGGCGTCGGGTCGCGATCACCGAAGGCGACGAGTTGCGAGCGCGGCGCAACCAGGTATCGCGGGAAATCGGCCAAGCGCGCTCCCAGGGCAATCAGCCGGCTGACGACGTGATCGCTGAGATGCGCGAAGTGGGCCAGCGGATTAGCGCCCTGGAAGACGAGGTGCGGGACCTGGACGCCCGCATCAACGACGCCATGATGGCGCTGCCGAACCTGCCCGACGCCAGCGTACCCGATGGGACCGACGAAACCGCCAACGTGGTGCTGCGACACTGGGGTGAACCGGCGAGTATTGGCGTGGAGCATGGGGATTTTGAGGCGCTGCCCCATTGGGATCTGGCCGAGCGGCTGGGGATCATCGACTTCCAGCGCGGGGTCAAGCTGTCCGGCAGCCGGTTCTACACGCTGAACGGCTACGGGGCGCGGCTGGAGCGGGCCATCATCGGGTGGATGCTGGACCTGCACGGCAATGAGCATGGCTATACGGAGATGTCGCTGCCCATCATCGTGCGCCGGGAGACCATGGAGGGTTCCGGCAACCTGCCGCTGTTCGCCGACAACCTGTACCACGACGAAGAGGATGACCTGTGGCTGATCCCCACCGCCGAAGTGCCGGTGACCAACCTGCACCGGGACGAAATCCTGGACGCCGGCCAGCTTCCCATGTACTACGTGGCGCACACCCCCTGCTTCCGGCGGGAGAAGGCCGCGGCCGGACGGGACACGCGGGGCATCAAGCGCGTCCACCAGTTCAACAAGGTGGAGATGTACAAGTTCGTCGAGCCGGATACTTCCTTCGATGAGCTGGAGTCGTTGCTGGGCAACGCCGAAACCGTTTGCCAGCGGCTCAACCTGCCCTACCGCATCCTGCAACTGTGCGCCGGGGACATTTCGTTCCCGTCCGCTAAATCCTACGACGTTGAGGTGTGGGCCGCCGGATCGCAGGAATGGCTGGAGGTATCGTCGTGCTCTAACTGCACGGACTTCCAGGCCCGCCGCGCCAACATCCGTTATCGCCCGGGTGTGGGCGAGCGGCCGCGTTTCGTCCACACTCTGAACGGCTCCGGCCTCGCGCTGCCGCGGGTAATCATCGCCATCCTGGAAAACAACCAGCAGCCAGACGGGTCGGTGGTGATACCGGAGGCGCTGCGGCCTTATACGGGGTTTGACCGCATTCCGGCGCCGTAGGGGTTGACGGGAGGAACAAGATGTCCGGTATTTGGCCTGATGATATTCGGTGTGTTGCGCTGATTACGTTTGACGTTGATGGCGTTTCTTCGTGGCTGCGGCGCAACGCTGATTTCATCAATTACCCCAGCCTGCTGTCGATGGCCGAGTATGGGCCGAGCGTTGCTACGCCGCGCATCCTGGACATGCTGGACGCTCAAGGCATTCAGTCGAGTTTCTACATTCCCGGTCAGGTCGCCGAAACGCATACTGAGTTGGTCCGCGAGATCGCGGGGCGCGGGCATGAAGTGGCGCACCATGGCTATCTCCACGAACCGCCCGCGACGATGACGGCGGCTGAAGAGGAGGAAGTCCTGGTCAAGGGCATCGAGATACTGGGCGAATTGACCGGCGAGGCTCCGGTGGGCTACCGCTCGCCGAGTTGGGAACTCAGTCCCGTCTCGCTGGACCTGCTGGCCAAGCACAACTTCCGGTACGATAGCAGCCTCATGGGGGACGACGCGCCGTACTATGTCGAGGGTGGCGACCCTCCGCGGCAGATTGTTGAGCTGCCCATCCACTGGCTGCTGGATGACGCGCCGCACTTCGCGTATGCGCCGTCCGCCAACCGATTGGGACCGATGCGCAACCCCGACGAGGTGTTCGATAGCTGGGCAGCCGAGTTTCGCGGCATCTACCGGTATGGCCGCTGTTTCAACCTGACGATGCACCCGCAGTACATCGGGCGGCCCGGCCGGCTGCTGATGCTGGAACGGCTGATTGAGTACATCAAAACCTTCCCCGGCGTCCGGTTCATGCGGGCCGTGGATGTTGCCGAGATGTGGGAGAATAGGTAAAGCAACCCTCACCCTGGCCCTCTCCCTGAGGGAGAGGGGAATAGGAGCTATGATGCCCGCAGTACACGACCGGGGCGGCTGGCCCGACGACACGCCCATCGACCGCGGCGAGCACGAATACAGCGACTGGGAACGGCGCGTGGATGCGGTGCATCAGGTGCTGGGCGCGCAAGGCATCCGCACCACCGACGAAATGCGCCGCGCCATCGAGAGCCTGCCGCCCGAGCAGTACGAGGCGTTGTCCTACTACGAGAAGTGGACGGCGGCGTTGGAAATCCTGCTAATTGAGAAGAGGATACTGACGGCGGCGGAGATTGACGCCAAGGCGGCGGAGTTGCGGGGGCGGGGGCTATGACGACACCCACCGAATCCGTGCTCTATTCCGACGGATCGTCCGTGCGCGTCCGCGTTGGCGCGCCGGCGCATCATTTCCGGACGCCGGCGTACATCCAGGGGCACACCGGTGTGGTGGATGCGCTGTGTGGCGTTTATCCGAACCCGGAGTCGCTGGCGCATGGGGGCGACGGGTTGCCGCGCCAGCCGCTTTATCGCATACGGTTGCGTCAGACTGACCTTTGGCCGGACTATGACGGCAATCCGGCCGACACGCTGCTGGTGGACGTGTACCAGCACTGGCTGGAACCGGCCTGATTTGTGCTATCCTGCCGGCGAGCGTTGCGATTGAGAGGTACATGAGCATTGGAGCGACCGATATTTCAGCCCGTTGGCACGCCCGCAGAGGAGCTGGATACGCCGGCCCTGGTGGTTGACCTGGGCGTGATGGAGCAGAACATCGCGGTCTTGCACGGCGCTGTTGGTGGCTCCGGTGGAGGGTCGGCCGCCAGCCAGGTCAAGGTACGCCCGCATGTCTCCTGTCATGGCTGCCCAGAGATTGCGCGTATGCAATTGGCGGCCGGAAACAACTCCGGCGGCGTGGCGGTCAGTTCGCTTGGAGAGGCCGAGGCGTTTGCCGGCGGCGACGATGATTCCCCCGGCATTGAGGATATATTGATAGCGGGCCGGGTGATTACCGCCGTGAAGATTCGCCGGCTGGTCGAGTTGGCTGGTCAGATTTCACTGAGCGTGGCCGTTGACAACCCACGCAACGTCCAGGACCTTGCCGAGGCTACGCAGGCCGCCGGCGTCACCCTGCGCGTGCTGGTGGACATCGACGCCGGCTATGGTTTTGGCGGCGTGGCGCCTGGGCGCGATGCGGTTGACCTGGCGCGAAAAGTCGTGGAGGCTCCGGGTTTGGCCTTCGATGGGATCATGGCCTACGAAGGGCCGTTGTCGATGACCGAGCGCGACGAGTTGGTGGCTGAAACCCGTGGTCGTTTGCAACCGGTACTGGACACGCGCGGCGACCTGGCGCAGGCCGGTATTGAGGTCGCCACGGTGAGCGCCGGCAGCACCTACAGCTACGATGTGGTCTCACAGCTGTCGGGTATCACCGAGGTCCAGCCTGGGGTGTACGCGCTGATGGATGCGGAGACCCTGCGGATTCGGCCGGAATTTCAACCGGCGGCCAGGATTCTGGCCACGGTGATCAGCCATCCGGTGGCGGGCCGCGCCGTGGTGGATTCCGGTCACAAGACCACCGGCCCCGATTTCGGGGTACCCGTCCTGGAAGGGTTCCCGGGCGCCGTCGCCAGCAGGTTCAGTGCGGAGCACGGAATCCTGGACCTGGATGGGCCGGCCGCCGAGCAGTTGATGCCCAACGACAAAGTCCACCTGGTTCCGTACAACCTGGCGCTCTGCGTCAACCAGTATGACTACATCCGCGCGGTGCGGGATGGCAATCTGGTGGGATACTGGCGCGTTGCCGGGCGGGGACAGTTGGGGTAGGGCCTCATTGCCGTACCTACTTCGTCAGCATTCAAAGCAAACTGTAATGAGATACGCGGAACCTCGGAGGTACGTCCATGCAGCAAGCGTATGAACCGCAACCCGGCACTCCGATACAGGAGTTGGACACGCCATGCCTGATCCTGGACATGGACGCCCTGGACCACAACATGGATGTGATCGCCGACTTCTATGAAGACCGCCATAGCAAGTTGCGGGGGCATAGCAAGAACCACAAGAGCCCGGCCCTGGCCCTCCGGCAAATCCAGCGCGGCGGCACCGTTGGCGGCGTGTGCGCGGCCAAGGTAGCCGAGGCTGAGGTGATGGTGCAGGGCGGAGTGGCCAGTGTATTCGTCACCAGCGAAGTGGTCGCGCCGCCGAAGATTGCCCGGCTCTGCGCTTTGGCGGACCAGGCTGAGATCCTGGTGGCGTGCGAAAGCGAAGCCAATGCCCGCGACCTTTCGGACGCTGCCGCCGCCCAGGGCGTGAACCTGGGCGTGGTCATCGAGCAGGAAACCGGCCTGCTCCGGTGCGGGGTGCAGGAGGGAGAGCAGGGAGTGGAGTCCGGTGTGGCCCTGGCCCAGCTAGTCGATTCGCTGCCCGGGCTATCGATAAAAGGCGTGATGAGCCACCAGATGATGGCCGAAGTTTCCTCAGACTATGAGGACCGCGCCACCGAGGCCCACCGCCTGATCCAGCCGGTTCTGGATCTGCGGGACGGCATGATCGCCGCCGGTCTGCCGGTGGAGATCGTATCTACCGGCGAGACGTGGAGCTACGATATCGCGGGGGATATGCCGGAGGTTACCGAAATCCAGGGCGGCTCGTACCTGGTGATGGAAACCTCATACGACTACATGCAGGACTTTCACCTGGCCGGCAAGGTGCTGAGTTCCATCATCAGCGTGCCCCGGCCGGGAACGGCGGTCGGCGACGCCGGCGCCCGCGCGGTATGCGGGATCAAGGGCTTGCCGCGCGTGGAAGGCCGGCCAGGGGTCGAAGCCGTTGACATGGACGCCGACCGTACCGTGTTTCGAGTAGCGGAGGGCGCTGAACTGGCCATCGGCGACCAGGTTATGCTGCTACCCGGCCAGCAGGACGCCATGGTGAGCCGCTGGGATCGCTTCATCGGCATACGCGACGGAGTCGTGGAAACGGTTTGGCACATCGAGGCGCGGGGCTGCCACAACTAGGGAGGGACTGATGACCGCTACGCATGTTGTTGACCACATCCACGACCAGCCGATGAGCGAGGTCGCGCTGCGATCCGTTGCCATTGAAGCGCTGTTGGCGGAGAAGGGGTTGCTTACCGCCGATGAAGTGCGGCGGCAGGTCGATTTGATGGACGGGCGCACGCCGGCGGACGGAGCAAAGGTTGTTGCGCGGGCGTGGACCGATCCGGATTTCAAGGTTCGCCTGCTCTCAGATGCGCGTTCGGCGCTCGGTGAGCTGGGAATCGAGATACCGGCAGATACGCCACACCTGACGGTGGTCGAGAACACCGAAGACGTGCACAACCTGGTGGTGTGTACCCTCTGCTCCTGCTATCCGAGGATGCTGCTGGGCCGGCCGCCGGACTGGTACAAGAGCCTGGCCTACCGGTCGCGAGCCGTCAGCGACCCGCGCGGCGTAATGGCCGAGTTCGGAACGGCGCTGCCGGCGGACATCCGGGTTGACGTGCTGGACAGCACTGCCGACATGCGCTACCTGGTGCTGCCGCGCCGGCCGGAGGGGACGGAAGGGATGAGCGAGGAAGAACTGGCTGCCCTGGTCACCCGCGACAGTATGATCGGGGTTACCCGTCTATCTGGTTGATGCGCCGCAGGTGGCGTCCACCCTCGAACTCGGTGGTGAGCCACACGTCCACGATCTCCCGCGCCGTTTCCCACGACACCAAGCGCTGCCCCATGGACAGCACGTTGGAGTCGTTGTGCTCTCGTCCGTAGCGCGCCGATTCCACGCTCCAGCACAGGGTGCAACGCACGCCCGGAACCCGGTTGGCGACAATCGCCTCGCCGTTGCCCGAGCCGCCCAGCACGATGCCCCGGTCAACCTCGCCGGCCGCTACCGCCTCGGCCACCGGGCGTATCCACACTGGGTAGTCCGTGGACTCATCGGAATAGGTCCCGTAGTCCACCGCCTCGTGTCCCAGGTACGCCAGCAGCGACAGCAGCTTGCCCTTGTACTCAAAACCGGCGTGGTCGGATCCAATCGCTATCTTCATTGCCGTGGCGCTCCCTTCGGGCCTGATAGGGCATCAGCATAGCACAAAACGCCAAACGTTATGCTAGGATACCGCCAATCGGCAACCTAAACGCAACCGGAGGGAACCACCATGAAAGGACGCATCGTCGTCGTTAAAGAGTACGGCAAACCCTTTGAAATCGAGGAGTACGACGTGCCTGAGCCGCAGCCGGGCGCCGTCCTGCTCCGCATGACCCAGGCCGGCATTTGCGGGTCCGACCTACACACCTGGCGCGGCGACCAGACCCAGGAACACCTGCCCCTGCCGGAAACCGGCCGCGTCATGGGACACGAGGGCACCGGCGTCATCGAATACCTCGGCGACGGCGTAACCGCCGACTACTACGGCACCGATGTCAAGGAAGGCGACCGGGTCATCTACGCCGCCGTGTTTCCCTGCTACCACTGCCACATGTGCCTGCGTGGCAACACCAACTGGTGCGTCAACCGCCAGTATCCCGCCGCCGGCATCTGGCCCTACTTTACCGGCACCTACGGCGATTTCCTGTATCTGCCGCCGCGCCACCCCTTCTTCCGCGTGCCCGACGAACTGCCCGACAGTATCCTCGGCCCGGTCAACTGCGCCATGGGCACCGTCACCACCGGCCTGGAACGCGCCGGCATGAACCACGGCCAGTCGGTAGTCATCATGGGCGCCGGCGGCCTGGGCATCCACGCCACGGCCATGGCCAAGGAGCGCGGAGCGGACCGCGTCATCGTCCTTGACCGCCTCGAAAACCGCCTGGCTCTGGCCGAGGAATTCGGCGCCGACCACACCATCAACATCGAGGAGTTCAACACGCCGGAAACCCGCGTCCGTCGGGTCCGCGAGCTGACCCGGGGCCGTGGCGCTGACGTGGTGATGGAGTTGGTGGGGCGTGCCGACCTGCTCAAGGAAGGCATCGACATGCTGTCCAACGGCGGCACTTTCGTAGAGATCGGCGACATCGTGCGCGGGCAGGAGGTGTCCATCGACCCGTCGAAGCTCTTGCAGGGCAAGAACATCGTCGGCAGCCTGATGTACCGGCCGTCGCTGCTGCCGGAGTTGCTCGACTTCCTGGTCCGCAACCAGGACCGCTTGCCCTTCAACAAGCTGGTATCCCACACCTTCCCCCTGGCCGACGTCAACGATGCCTTCGCCGCCGCCGAATGGAGCCAACGCCAGACGGAGATTACGCGGGCGATGCTGGTGCCGTAGCCCAAGACAAGGCGATCCATTTCAGACGGTTGGGGCTAAAGTGGAACTGTACAGATGGGAGGGGCGAAAAGTCGTTCGTCCCTCCCTTGCCAACGAAAGAGGAACAATGAAGCTTAAATGTCGACGCTGCGGCAACGAGTTTGATTTTTCTTACGAAGTTGCCCAACACAACCTCCGTGGTTATCCGATAATCTATCCTAAGCATTGCACAGACTGTTTTTCTGTGCTGAACTCAGAAGAACCTGCTGGCAGGGTCACATACCCGGGCCGAGGTGGCGAGAGAATTCTCCAGGAGTACGACCCCAATTGGCCCAAAGCTCTCTATGGCACCAGCCAATATTTGGTGTATATCCTGTCTATGATCGGTACGCAGGGTATTGAGTTTTATGTCGGGCACACAGAAAACATCCGCGATAGGCTGAATGCACATCGGTCTTGCCAAGTTCCGAGTACACGAGGCAAAGATCCGAGACTGGTGTGGTTCTGCGAAGCAGCGACCAGAGAAGAGGCCACAAGGCTTGAGGCTGAATTGAAGGGAGTCAATGACCAGAACAGCGATATGATCAAAGAGATGGTAGCCCTTTTCAGAAATTTGGCAGGCTTATTGGACTATTCAGCAGTCCAATGAGCCCACAGGGTGCAGAAGAGGAAGAAACTGAAGGATTTTTACCATGATCAAAGAGCAAAAGCCACGTTTCAAGAATGGATTGCCCCCTTCCCATCCCGGCGGATTTCTGGCGGACGACCTTGAGGTATTGCAAATGTCTCCAGCAGATCTTGACTCCGCTTTGGCCGTCTCTCCCGGCACCACCGCCCTGCTTCTGGACGGGTGCATTGACATTACACCCGAGCTGGCCTTGCGCTTTTCTCGCTACTTTGGTGGGGGGGCGGAATTGTGGCTGAGCTTGCAGGCCGGCTACGATGTGAAAGTATATGCCCGCAAGCATGGCGTGGACATCGTTGCACAGGTCGCACCGATACCCGGCGAAGGAGGCAATTCGTACTTCGTATGGGGAGAGTGAACTGGACAGGGCGGCTGATAGATGATTCAAGGATTCCGGGATCGGGATACCCAACGGGCGTTTCACGGTCAGTTTGTGTCGGCCTTCCAGGGATTTGCCGCGTCGGCGCTGCGCCGGCTGGAGATGCTGAACAGAGCCAACTCTCTTGAAGAATTGCGGGCTTCCAACGGAAATCGGCTGGAACAGCTCTCCGGCGACCGCGCCGGTCAACACAGCATCCGCATCAACCGACAATGGCGCATCTGCTTTCGTTGGACGGATGACGGCCCTGACGACGTTGAAATCGTGGATTATCACTAAAGGAGGTGTTATGAGCAACAATGACGATACGGCCCCGGTGCATCCGGGCAAAGTGCTGGCCGATGAGTTGGCAGAGCTTGCCATGTCTTCTGCTGATTTTGCCGCCGCGCTATCAATCCCAGTAGCCACGGCCGAGGCGTTGCTAGCCCAGCGTATCGGCATAACACCGGAATTAGTGTTGCGCATTTCCCATTACTTCGGTACGACGGCCCGGTTTTGGACGGATTTGCAGAACGCTTACGACCTGTACGTTGCCGAGCGCAAGCACGGTGCCGCTATCACCGCCCAAATCAAGCCCCTCCCACTCAACCCTATCCCCATTGCCGGCGAACCTGGGCCGGCGTCAACCCCAGGCAACTAGCCACCCACACTACACCACCACAAGGAGACGACCCATGAAATTCGGTTTGATGTACGAAATCCAGGTTCCCGAACCCCACTACCCTGGCATTGAGGCCGAGCGTTACAAGCAGGTCATGGCCCAGGTGGAGCTGGCCGACGACGTTGGCTTTGATTACTTCTGGACGGTAGAGCACCACTTCCTGCGGGAGTTTTCCCACTGCTCCGCCCCTGAGGTGCTGTATGGCGCGCTCTCACAGCGCACCAAGCGGATCCGCATTGGCCACGCCGTTGCCCTGCTGCCCGGGGCCTATAACCATCCCGTCCGCGTCGCTGAGCGCGCCGCCGTCCTGGACATCGTGAGCGATGGCCGGATGGACCTGGGAACAGGCCGGTCCACCACGCTCATCGAGATGGACGGTTTCGAGGTTGATCCTGAGACCACCAAAGCACAGTGGCGTGAGGCCATTGGGATGATTCCCCGGATGTGGACTGAGGACCCCTTCTCCCACTCCGGCGAGTTCTACAACATCCCGCCACGCTCCGTGATCCCCAAGCCTGTGCAGAACCCGCACCCGCCAATGTGGATGGCGTGCAGCCAGCCCGCCTCATTCGGCGAGGCCGGTGAACTGGGAGTCGGCGTACTGTGCTTCAACCTCGGCGGACACGAGCAGTTGGTTGAGCGCGTGCAGATCTACCGCGAGGCCGTCGCGAACGCCCACCCCATCGGCAGCATGGTGAACGACAACATCGCCGCCCTCTGCATGGTCCACGTCGCCGAAACCGACGAGGAAGCCTACGAATCCGCCGCTCACGAAGGTGAGTGGTTCGTCGGCAAGGCCGAGGAACTCTACGCGCCCTGGGCCGGCAGGAATGTGCCCCAGAGCTACCAGTTCGCCGTCAACGCCGTCCAGGAAGAGCGCGTTGACAAGACCGCCGCCGACCACATCGCTTCCGGCGCTTTCGCAATGGGTACGCCGGAGACGGTCATCAAGACCATCGAAAAGTACCAGGAAGCCGGCGTTGACCAGATCCTCTGCTTCATGCAGATGGGCAACCTCCCCCACGGCAAGATCATGAACAGCATCCGCCTCTTCGGGAAGTACGTGATACCCCACTTCCTGTAGGCGAACAGGCAGGCCAAGAGAAGACGGTACGGAAAAGGATAGGGGCGGGTTTCGAACCCGCCCCTATTCTCGTGGCAACTTGCGCGCGAGTTAGTCTGACGACGGCAGTTGCTTGGCTTCCTGTAGCTCCATTGGCTCGCCGTTGAGCCGGAGGTCGCACTTGCCGGCTTTCGTGATCAGCACCGACACGCTGCCGTCGGCTGAGGTCAGGCGTTTGCCCATGGTTACTTCAGGCGCGTCGTCGGCCGTTGCCGCCGCGCCGAAATCGACGTTGGGCCCCTTGATTTGCAACTCGATGTCCCCATCGGTCAACTCGCCGTCGCCGCTGGCCTTGCTTACTATCATCTCTGCCCCGCCGGGGCCGACGTAACGCTGTCCGGTTTTCAGATTCATCGCTGGTGAAACCTCATAATTTCTTAATGTGCTGCTAGGATTATAGTCAGCCAAATCCCGGAGCGTCAAACCTGCGGCGATGGTTCCACCCGACCCGTGTGCTACGCTTCCCTGGCATCCCGCTACTCGCGCAGCCAATGTCAACGCCAAAGAACGTTCTCGTAATCGAAGACGACCCGGGCATCGCCCGCGTGATTCGCCTCTACCTGGAGCAGGACGGGCACCAGGTGGCAACCGCCTCCGATGGCATTGCCGGCCTGCAAGCGGCCTGCGAGGACGCTCCCGATCTCATCGTACTCGACCTGATGCTGCCGCGCCTGGACGGTATGGAAATCTGCCGGGCCCTTCGCGCCGAATCCGACGTGCCGATCATCATGGTCACCGCCCGGGTTTCCGAAGGTGACCGTCTGGCCGGCCTTGACCTGGGTGCGGACGACTACGTTACTAAACCGTTCAGCCCCCGAGAGTTGGCCGCCCGCGTTCGGGCCGTGCTGCGTCGAACTGCACGCGCGGCAGATGCAGACATCCTGCCCGCTACCGAATTTGAGGGCATCAACATCAACCACAAAACCCGGACCGTCTCGGTGGGTGAACATAAACCGGATCTGACTCCCACAGAATACCGCCTACTTGCCATGCTGGCCGCCGAACCGGGCCGACCATTCAGTCGCGATCAGATAATCGACAGTGTTTTCGGCTACGACTTTGACGGTTTTGACCGCACCGTGGACGTGCACGTCGCCAACCTGCGCCGCAAGATCGAGACTGACAGCAGGAAGCCGCGTTATATTCAGACCGTACACGGCGTCGGCTATCGGTTCGGCAATGCCTAGGTGGAGAGTCGGCCTCCAGCTCCGTCTCATCCTGGGCTTCGCGGCGGTGTTGGCCTTGTCCATGGCCGCCGCATCGCTCTGCACGGGGTTCGCTGCGCACAGCGAGGTTTCCCGTATCCAGGATGAACAGGACCGCGTGCGCGCGGGTCGGATTCTTGCCGCACTTGGCGAATACTACGATGCCAGCGGCGGATGGAACGGAGCGCAGAATTTCGTGAACCGAATCGGGTTCCAGTCCGAGCGCGAAATCGTGGTTCTGGACGTTGACGGCAACGTGGTGGCGGACAACCGGCCCATCCGCCGCCGCCACGACGACCGGGGCCACCGCGTACTGTTCAACGCAGCCATCCCCCGGGGCCCGTTGCCTCCGCAGGAGTACTTCGTCGCCATCGAGTACGGCGATCAAGAGGTTGGAAGCGTTGCTATCGCCGTGGGCCGCCGTGGCCACCCGGAGTACGTCTTCCCGGACTCCCATGTGGACGAACCTCACGATGCAGAACCCCCTCTGACCCAATTCACTGAGCGCGTTACCAAAACCTTGATACTGGCCGGCCTGGTTGCCGGCGTGGTGGGTATCCTGCTGGTGCTGCTCCTCTCCCGCCGGATGTTGGGTTCTATCGGGAATCTCACCGCTGCCGCTCGCCGCTTGGGTCGCGGTGATCTTTCGAGCCGGGTTCCCGTGCGGGGCAACGATGAAGTCGCCGAACTCGGCCACGCGTTCAACAACATGGCCGATGCGCTTGAGGATTCCGAACGGCAGCGCCGCGCCATGGTTTCAGATGTCGCCCACGAGTTGCGCACGCCCCTGGCCAACATCCAGGGCCACATCGAGGCCATGCAGGACGGCTTGATGCAGCCCAACGCTGAGAACCTGGACACCGTCCATCAACAGACGCTCCACTTGAACCACCTGATCTCCGACCTGCGGCTGCTGGCCGAAACCGAAGCGAGGGAACTGTCTCTGAACATGGAAACGGTCTCAATAGGGGAACTCGTTAACGACGCCGTAGGATCGTTTCGCCCCCACGCCGATAGCGCGTCAATACGGATCTCGGCGGAGATTGACGACGGGTTGCCGGCGGTGTCGGTGGACCGATTACGCATCCGGCAGGTGCTGGGGAACCTGCTGGACAATGCCATCAGGCATACGCCGCCGGGCGGTGTGGTGACTGTCACCGCTGAACACCACGATGGCGGCATTCGCGTCGAAGTGGCCGATACCGGTTCTGGCATCCCGCCCGACGCCTTGCCCCATGTGTTTGACCGCCTTTACCGAGCCGACCCTTCGCGCGACCGCGCCACCGGCGGTTCCGGCCTCGGTCTTACCATCGCGCGCCAGTTGGTCGAAGCCCATGGCGGAACGATTTGGGCCGAGAGCGAGCCTGGTCAAGGCAGCCGCTTCGGGTTCGACTTGCCCATTGCTGAACATTGATAATTTCTTAATATTGCTTGTCTATTCTGCATCCATAGCAGCCGCTGATCACACGCAAAGCTAAACTTTCCTCAGCGGCAAATGGAGGCAAGAATGTTCAATAGAATTCGCACCATCAGGAAGCGCTGGCTCATAGTCTTTACTGCGGTTGCGCTGCTGGCCGTTGGCTTGGTATCCGGCGCTGTATTCGCTGCTGAAGCCCGCTCCGACTATATCGCCAACTCCTTGCGCGAAGGTGGGGGCTACGGCTACGGTCAAAATCGACACGGCCACGGAAATTCGGCCGCCTTGCTGACCCGCGTCGCCGAGATCCTGGGCATCGAGCAGGCCACCTTGGAATCTGCTTTCGCCACCGCCATCGACGAGCAGGCGGAAACCAAATTCAATGATCGCGTAGCCCAGTTGGTGGCCGACGAAGCGCTCACGCAGGACCAAGCGGACGCTGCGACTGCCTGGTTCGCAAATCGCCCGGAACTTTCCGGCGCCATCGCAGTCCGTCTTGCCAGCACTTCAGATTCAGGCAAAGTAGATAGCTTCCTTGCCAAGATGGTGGAGAAAGGAAAACTCACCCAGGACGAATCAGATGCCCTCAACGAGTGGCATAACGACCGCCCTGAATCTTTGCCGGAAGTTGAACGCAAGCACTGGCGGCATCACGATAGCGACAGGGGCCACGAATCCAGTGCCGATGGCAACGGCGATAGCGCGTGATCGACAACCCGGCAGCGCGTACCCGGCCGCTCGGGGGCAGTCGTTTGGACTGCCCCCACTTTGTTTGTGGTAAATTACGTCCATCTCTAGCGCCAACCATGCCAATAGGGAGATCGCCGCTCATGCTCGATTACAAACCCAACATCGTCCTTTCCGACCCCGAGGAAAACTACCGCGTCGTCGGCACGCGCCCCGTGCGCCACGACGGACCCGACAAGGTGATGGGCCGCGCCCGCTACGCCGCGGACATCCATCTGCCGGGAATGCTGCACGGCAAAATCCTGCGCAGCCCCCATGCTCACGCGCGCATCCGGGGAATTGACGCCAGCCGTGCCCTGGCATTGCCGGGCGTCCACGCCGTCGTCACCTCCGCCGATTTCCCGGAGGTTTCCGCCGAAATCAAGGACCAGGAAGAGGGCGCCGCCGTCAACTACGGTTTCTACAGCCGCAACGTCATGGCCCGCGAGAAGGCGCTGTATCGCGGCCACGCCGTCGCCGCCATCGCCGCTGACTCGCCGCACCTGGCCGAGGAAGCCCTGAACCTGATCGACGTGGATTGGGAAGTGCTGCCCGCGGTTTTGACTGCGGATGAAGCCATGGCCGCTGACGCGCCAGCCGTCCACGAGCGTCTCGCCACCCTGGCGAACCCGGGCCAGCGTTCCGGTGGTTGGCTTGATGAAGATCCCGCCGACGCCTCCAACGTGTCCAACCACTTCACGTTCAGCCTGGGCGATCCTGATGCCGGTTTCGCCGAAGCCGACGCTATCGTGGAGCGCGAGTACACCACGCGCCAGGTCCACCAGGGCTACATTGAACCCCATTCGGCAACCGCCCGCTGGAACACCGATGACACGGTGACCATCTGGGCCAGCAGCCAGGGTCACTTTGCCTTGCGCGACCACACCAGCCGCATCCTGGGTGTCTCCGTGGGCCAGGTCAACGTAGTTCCCATGGAGATCGGCGGCGGATTCGGCGGGAAGGGCCAGGGTGGTTGCTACCTGGAGCCGGTGGTTGCGGCCCTCGCCCGCAAGACTGGGCGCCCCGTCAAGATCGCCATGACCCGCACCGAGGTCTTTACCGGAACCGGCCCCACCTCCGGCTGCAAAATCAGGGTCAAGGTGGGCGGCACACGCGACGGCCGTTTCACCGCGGCTAATGCGACTCTCATCTACGAGGCCGGCGCGTTCCCCGGCTCCCCGGTGCCCAGTGGGTGCCGCACCATGTTCGGCCCTTACGACGTTCCCAACGGGTTCGTAGAAGGCTACGACGTGGTCACCAACGTGCCCAAGGCCGCCGCTTACCGCGCTCCCGGCTCGCCGGCCGCTTCGTTCGCCGCCGAGCAGGCCATCGACGAGCTGTGCGAAAAGTTGGAAGTCGATCCCGTCGAGTTCCGCCTCAAGAACGCCTCCAAGGAAGGTACCCGGCAGATTGCCGGCCCTACCTACCGGCGCATTGGCATGGTTGAAGTCCTGCGGGCCACCCAGGAGCACCCGCACCTGGCGTCGCCGGTGCCGGAGCCGTCCGCGCCCGGACGTCTCACCGGACGAGGCATCGCCGCCGGCGCGTGGTTCAACGGGACCGGGCCGGCCAGCGCCGTCGCCAGCGTCATGCCCGACGGCACGGTGAGCCTGATCGAAGGCTCGCCGGACATAGGTGGCTCCCGCGCCGCCATGGCGATGCACGTCGCCGAAGTGCTGGGCCTGCCCGCCGAGCGTATCAAGCCGTCCATCGTGGATACCGACAGCATCGGCTACAGCAGTGGCGCCGGCGGCAGCGGCGTTACCTTCAAGATGGGCACCGCCGTGTACCAGGCCGGCGAGGACGTGCGTCTCCAGTTGATCGAGCGCGCCGCCCGCATCTGGGACGTTCCGGTGGAGGACGTGGAGTACCAGGAAGACGGCACGCTGGCCCACAAGTCAGACGACGCGCTGCGCATGACGTTTGACCAACTGGCCCGCCGGCTCAACGGGACCGGCGGCCCCATCGTCGGGCGCGGCACCGCCAACCCGGCCGGCGTGGGCAACGCCTTCGCCATCAACATCGCCGACGTGGAGGTTGACCCCGACACCGGCAAGGTTGAGCTGCTGCGCTTCACCGCCATCCAGGACTGCGGCAAGGCCATACACCCCAGCTACGTGGAGGGTCAGATCCAGGGCGGCGCGGTCCAGGGCATCGGCTGGGCGCTCAACGAGGAGTACTTCTTCGACAACGACGGCCAGATGCTCAACTCGTCGTTCCTGGACTACCGGATGCCCACCGCTCTGGACCTGCCCATGATCGACACGGTCATCGTGGAAGTGCCCAACCCGGGCCATCCGCTGGGTGTGCGCGGTGTCGGCGAGGTTTCCCTGGTGCCCCCCATGGCGGCCATCGGCAACGCAATCGCCGACGCGACCGGGGCGCGGCTGGAGAGCCTGCCCATGAACCCCGGCGCAGTGCTGGAAGCGCTGTGGGAGCGGAACGGCGGGTAGGGTATGAAAATGGGCCTCCAAACCGCGGATCCCCTCGGTTTGTCCATCGCCCAGGCCGCGCAGGACGCCGCGCCGGATGCGGTCGTCATCCTGTTCGGCTCCCGCGCCCGGGGCGACCATCGGGCAAACTCAGACGTTGACCTGTTGGTAATCGCAGACGACAACGCTGAGTCTGACCGCCTCGCCATCAAAACCCGCGCCAGCAGGGCAGCCCATCGCAAGCTGCTGGCCGGGCCGCCGGCTGAGATCGGCATTGACGTAATCTCAATGTACCGCAGCAAGTTCGACTACTTCCGCACTGCCAAAACCCACGTCGCTGCCCAGGCACTCAGGGACGGAGTGATTATGCGAGGCGATGCAGCCGACTTCCCGCCCTTGCCGCCGGACGACGACTCCCCAATCAACTGGCCCGACGTGCGCCAGCGCATCCTCAACGCCAACCGCTGGCTAGGCAGTGTCAACTTCTCGATCGACGCCGGACACGACAACCAGGAACTAATCGGCTTCATCGCACAGCAGTCGGTCGAGAACGCTCTGAAAGGCTGGATTGCCGCCATCGATTGCGAATACCGGAACATTCACGACATCGCAACCCTGGCCGATGTCCTGATTGACAACGTGCCACCAAATTCGTCACCGGCCCGTGACGCGCTGGATGACCTCATAGCCTACGTGATGCTACCCCCGGAACTGTTGGCCCTCCGACGGCCGCACGAACCGAGAGATTGGCTTACCGAGTACGCCGTAGAATATCGCTATGGCGGCGCCGAACATCGTCTAGACTCGGCCGGATACCAAGAGCTGAAAACCCAAATCGACCGCGCCGTTACTACTATCGTGGCGCACATCCACGATCTCACTGAAACTGATGCCGCGGATTTGGAAAGCTCCTAATGCCGAACTAATCAGCAGTTTCCCCCTCACGGTTCCAGGCGGACCAGGAAGCTGGCTTCGCCCAGAGGCATGCCATCGAAGGCTATGGCTGCCACGTGGCGGCCGAGGCGGGTTACCGGGATTCGGAAGGGCTTGATCCAGCGTTGGAAGAAGATGCCTTCCTCCCACTCCACTTCCTGGGGCGGCGGGCTGGACAGGCTGGCGCCGGGCGCGCGTATGGTCACTTCCAGCGTGTGGCTGCCGGCGTTGGCGCCGGCGATGCAGAAGGCGAGGTGCGCGTCCACCTCGGTCAGCACCCGCGGCCCGTCGTCGCTGGGCGGGCTGTCGGGCATGGGTATGTCCACCAGGTCGATGATGCCGTTGAAACTGAGGTTGTCGCCTTCGCCTTCCTCGGTTTCGCGGCAGAACAGGGCGTATTTAAGGTACACTCCGGTTCGGTCAGTAGCAGTAGTCAAGGAGTGGCTCCCTGCGGCCCAGCCGGCGGCGGGCGGTATGGTCACCGCGATTTTAGCACTGGCCCCGCGCAAACGGCAAAAGCGCATGACTACCACCAGGAGGTCTGACCATGTCACTGACTGCCGATAAATTCAACCAGGGTATGACCACCGACCAGTACATCGACATCATCAAGGTCAACAAGGACCCGTTTCTCCAGATCCATTCCGGCGTTGAGATTCCCGACAGCGTCCTCGGATACTTCAGTTCCCTGACTCAGCCCGTCAACCTGGCGGTGTTCACATCCGACTGGTGCGGCGACGCCATGTCCACCACGCCGGCCATCCTCCGGCTGGCGGACGCTTCCGACAAAATCAACCTCAGCGTGTTCAACCGCGACGACGAACTGGAGCTGACCAACAGTTTCCTGCCGGAGCACCGCGCCGGCACCGTTCCGGTATTCGTGGCGTTCGACGAGAACATGGGTGAAATCGCCCGTTTCATCGAGACGGCGCGTTCGCTGGTGCCGGCCATCGACGCCATGGACGAAATGGTCGCCCAGGCCGCTGCGGCCGTGACCGACGAGGCCGAGAGTCGGCAGCAGGCCCGTGGCCGGCGCACCGCTCACCGGGTCAGCAAGGCCGCCGAGTGGGGCGCGGTCATCCTCAACGAGTTTCAGCAGACCGTCGCCGAGGGATTCGCGCTCCCCGCCGAGTCGCGCCCGGCAGAAGGCGGCACCGAGTGGCCGCCACAGGACTGATACATAATGCCCGACGACAACGAAACCTTCACCCTCATCACTATGGACGACATGGCCGTGGTCTTCTCAGTCACCGACGACTTTGCGATTCACCGGGAGTCGGTGAGCGTCGAATTGGCGCGCGAGGACCCGGGCGAGGTCAACGTCACGGATCGGGGCGCCGTCGAGATTACTCTCCCGGCCACGCGGTCGCCGGCGGAATTTGCCGCCACCATCCGATCGGAGCTGGAGGCTCGGGGCTATGCCTACAACCCCGGCCAAGTGGTAGCCAACGAAAGCGACGCGGACGCCGGCGATGAGGACGATGACGACTGGCTGGCCTGACGCGCTAAATCATCGGGCCGGGTGTCAGACCCGCCCCGGTATTGCCTAGTATCCCGACTCCCGCCACTCGAACGCGAGCGTCGCGTACCGTACGAACACGGCGCCGCCCGGCCCGGCCAGCGGTCCGTTCATCGCCAGTATCGCTATGGTCACCTCGTCGCCGGGCTTGGGCTCCGCCGATACGACAACACGCTGCGGTACGTTGAAGCCCTGCACCGTCGCACGCTCACGGTCGCACTCGCCGTTGATCCAGATTTCCCCGTAGTCGTCGATGCACGACTCGAACAGGCAGCGCGCGCCCTCAAGGGGCCTACCGGCTACCGTTTCCGGCAGCGTCGCCTTAATCCGATACCAGACGAACGACACGCCCCGACGCCGCCAGGCCGCCAGATCGTCGCAAGCCTCCCAGCCCGAATCGTCGAAGTCCGGCAGCCGGCACGGCGATCCTTCCGCTTCGCTGACTACCCCTTCGTTGGGTTCGCCGGGCACAAAGCCGTTGGCGTATTTCCACTGTCCTCCTACGGCGGCCAGATCGTCGGCATTCTGCAAATCAAGTGTGGCTCGTGGCATCGTCGTTCCTCCTGATCGTAGCTAAATCGGTTGTAGTTCGTTTCCCTAAACTCCGGTAATCCGCACACCGGAATGGGTGCGGTAGATCCGGTTGATGTTCACCAGCAACGGCGTAATCTGCTCAACGTACTTTGCGTTGTAGAGCGCGCCGCCATCCACGGGACGCAGGTTGGGGATCAGGCGGGTCAACTCGACGATACGCGCTTTGGCATCCGCGTCGTCGCCGCAGATCACCACATCCTCATCCAGGGTTGCGTCCGGCTTCAACAGTTCCTCAGCAGAAACATTTTGAAACGCGGCGACTACTCGCGAGTCCGGGGCTGCCGCCTGTGCTTCCTGGGCCGCAGATCCCGCGTCCACTTCCTCAGCAATCGCGCCGACTCCGCGCTCGAACCGCATCGGCGCAATCACCGTCACCACGATCTTGCCTGCAAGCGCGTCGCCCACACCGGCGATGGTCGGCGACATCCCGTTGTAAGGCATCGTGAGGAACACCACGTCCGACTGCGCCGCCGCGTCGCCGTTCACCGCTCCCGAAATGGCTTTTCCCGGAGCCAGCCCCAGCAGTTCGTCGGCTGCTTCCTGAGCGCGTCCCGCGTCCCGCGAGCCAATGACTACGGCCTCGCCGGCCATCGCTAGGCGCAGCGCCAATCCCTTGCCTTCCGGTCCGGTTCCTCCCAGAAATGCCAGCATCAATATCGCCTCCATGAGTAGCTGTTGCGCATCCGCCAGTGCGGGCGGCGCAAGTATATCACCGCCGGGTAATGTCGATACGCTATGTTACAATCGGCATGATTCACTGCTCATTTGACCGCACCGTTTACAAGGAGGGTTCAACATCATGGCATTCTCGCTTAACCACGTCCACCTCAAGACTCCCGACCCCAAGGCCACCGCCGACTGGTATATCCAGAATCTCGGCGCCACCGTCACTGCTGAAACCCCCGCCGGTGGCTTCCGCCTTGACCTGCATGGACTACCCCTGAACGTCACCGACCACATCGCGACGCAGACCCACCCGCAGAACTACGGGTTCGAGCATATCGCCATCGATACCACCGACATCGAAGGCACCATGAATGACCTCAAAAACAGTGGAGCAAAGGTCCTCGAAGAGACCACCGTCGGCGGTGGCCGCCGCGTCATGTTCTTTGAAGGCCCGGAGGGCATTATCCTGGAAGTGCTCGAAGTCATCGACTAACAGGCCATTTCCCGACCTCAACCAAAGGGGCGAATCAGCGCCATTCGCCCCTGCCTGAACATCGGAAGCTAACCCATGCCCGACCACCGTCTTCTCATCCTTTTTGCGCATCCTGACGACGAGGCGTTTCCCGTCGGCGGGACTATCGCCATGCACACTGCCCGCGGGGTAACCGCGCGCCTCATCACCACCACCTCCGGCGAACTCGGCGAGATACGCCAGCCGGGTTCCGCCACCCGGGAGACCATCGGCGAGGTGCGCCGCGCAGAACTGGCCGAGGCGATCAAGGAGCTGGGCATCGAGTCCCACGAAGTCCTGCAGTACCGCGATTCCGGCATGGCCGGCTGGGACGACAATCATCACCCCAAGGCCTTTGTGCAGGCCGACGAGCACGAGGTGGTCGCCCGCCTGGTGTTCGAGATTCGCCGTTTCAAGCCCCAGGTCATCCTTACTTTCGGCAAGGACGGGCTTTACGGCCACCCTGACCACATCGCCATCTGCAACCATGCCACCACCGCCTACGGCCTGGCCGCCGACGATACTGCCTTCCCACACCACATGGCCATCGGCATCCAGCCGCACCGGACCGACCGCCTCTTTTACAGCGTGCGGCCTCGCGGTTTCCGCGTCCACATGGCCGAAACCCTGCGGGCCGCGGGCATCGACTTCCCCATGCCATCGCCCGACCGCGCCAATGACGGCGTTGACCTGGACACCATCCATATCACAGCGGACGTTTCAGACGGCCTTGACGCCAAGATGGCGTGCATCAAGCGCCACTTCACCCAACTGCAACCCGACTGGCCCTACGAGCGCGTCCCCCGCGAAGTCGCCGCCTCCGTCATCGGCATCGAGCACTTCATCCGCGCCGAGCCGCCGGTAACGCCCGGCGAGGCTGTACCCCAAAACTTCTTTGATGGCCTCTAGCCCTGCACTTTATTCGGGCATTACGTCGGCGACTAAAATCAGCAAGTCAGGAAACGCTGCCGGTGAAAGCGTTTCGTCCAGCCCGTACACTCGCATCCGAGCATATCCGCCGGCCATGGGTTCATCATGCACCTCGACGCTGCGGGCGTTGATGTCGCCCAGCCATACTTCCGGTATCCCGTGCATGGCGTATAGAGGCAGTTTGTGCCGGCGGTCGAAGCCCACGGTCGAATCAGCGACTTCAATCAACAAGGCGATGTCTTCAGGCCCAGGGTGTTCCGAGGCGTAACCATCGTCTTTTCGGTACACGATAGCGATATCCGGCTCCGGTTCGTTTCCCGCCGCCAGCCGCACCGGGTTCTGCACCCTTACCGTGATGCGTCTGCCCAGTTGCGTAAAAAACTCCTCCGTGAACTGGGTAACACAGTAGGCATGCTTACTGCCAATTGGCGCCATCTCGATTATCTCTCCCGCCAGCAGTTCAACCCGCTCGTCGGGTCTGAGAATGCCCGCCTCGGCCATCGCGTAGTATTCTTCAACCGTGAACCGTCGCCGGCGGCCGTCATACTTGCAGAACAGCTCTCCGTTCAGCAGTTCGATTCCGTCGCCTTTGGTTAGAATGCCGGCCTCGCCCATGGCGAAGTACTCGTCCACGTTGAACTTTCGGCGTTCGGGCAGCCTGGTTATCGTTGCGGTCGCCATGCTCTTCACCGTCCCGGGTCGTGGTGCTTCACCATATTATACCGGCGCAAGAAAATGGGGCGTCCACAGGGACGCCCCAGGCATTACCGGCGATGCAGCGTGTTTACGCCGGCCGCTGGATAATCTCCAGGCTTACCTTGTCGGGCGCTTCCACGAACATGACCTGAGAGCCGGACGGCATCGTCCACGGCTCGCAGATGATGTTGGCCCCGGTGGACTTGAACCTCTCAAACGCGCCCTGGATGTCGTCGGTCTCAAACCCGAAGTGGTCCAGCCCGAACCGCGGGTGCGTCGAACCCGGCACCGCGTTTTCGCCCTCGGCTTCTCCCGACACCGTCAGCAGCGGCTGGCCGTTCAGCTCCAACTGGTGCGAAACCGTGGTGGAAAGGGGTCGCGTCGACACGATCTCTGCGCCAAAATTGTCCACGTAGAACTTGGCCGCGTTATCCGGATCCTCGCTCCGCAGGTGCAGGTGGTTGCAGACGAATGCCATGATAATTCCTCCGTTGTGCTTGTGGTTTGATTCGTTGCCTGACGTAGGGGCAAGGCATGCCTCGCCCCTACTAGTACGATTACCCCAGGTAATCTGCAATCTGCTGGTCGTAGTCGGCCTTCCGCGTAACCCGCGCGATCAGGTCTGCCGACGCCAACGAGTCCCGCAGGTCGGCCGGCGCGACACCGTCCCGCAGTGCCTTCATGGTGTCGTACACCGCCTTGATCGCCGCTTGGAAGGACAGGTGTCCTTGCAGCGCCACGCGTACCCCGTTCTGGCCCAGCCATTCCTTGTCGGAAAGCTCGCCGCCGGCGCCGCCCAGCAGCAGCGGGATGTTCAACTCGGCGTTGACTGCCGCTACTTGTTCCCTGGTGCTTGCGCCGGCCAGGAAGATGGCGTCAACGCCGGCCGCCTCGTATGCCTTGACGCGGCGAATGCACTCGTCCAATCCCTCGGCCAGGCTGCTGGTGCGGCCGGCAACGACCAAGTTGGGGTCGGTGCGGCCAGACAGCGCGGCCTTCATCTTGCCGACGCCCTCTTCCAGTGAGATGAACCGCGCGCCGCCGCCGAACGCCATCGGCAGCACCGTGTCCTCGATAGTCAGCGCGGCAACTCCCGACGCCTCCAACTCCTCCACCGTGCGCTTCACGCTCAGCGCGTTGCCGTAGCCGTGGTCGGCGTCCACCATCAGGCTCAGCTCGCCGGCTCGGCAGATGCGGTAAATCTGCTCGGCGAACTCGCTCAGCGTCAGCACCACGTAGTCCGGCGCGCCCAGCACCGTGCCGCTGGCGATGGAGCCGGCGAACATGCCGACCTCAAAGCCCAAGTCCTCGGCGATGCGCGCCGAAATCGGGTCAAAAACCGAACCGGGATGCACACATACATCGCCGGCCAAAACCGCCCGATAGTTCTCCCGTCGCTTGGTGTAATCCATTTCCTCCAGGCTCCTTTTCTAATTGTCCGTCATTCCTACGAAAGCAGGATTCCAGAAAGTCCCTGGCACACACAATGCTTGTGCATTCCATCAGCCGGCGGTGTGCTACCATCCGCTCGCCAGTATTCTAACCGAATTGCTACTAGCCGCAACCCAACCCACTCACCATGACCACTATCATCGGCGTCGATTTCAGCGGCGCCCGTTCCGACAAAAATACCTGGGTGTCGCGGGGTCGGCTGGACCCCGACGGCTCCCTGACGTTGGAAAGCGCCGAGTCCATCCGCAGGGAGGACCTCTACCATCTGCTGGCCGACATTCCCGCTCCGGCCGTAGTCGCCCTGGATTTTCCCTTCGGAGTGCCGGCCGAATTTGCCGCCTTTCTTTCACCACGACGGCTGCCGAGCGATATGCCTGACCTCTGGGCGGTCATCGCTTCAATCACCGCCGACGAGTTCATCAGGGAGCGTAACCGTTTCGTATCACAGAACGGCGAACCCAAGCGCGCGGGCGACCAGAGGTATCATCCCGAAAGCTACTCTCCGCTGCACGCCGTCAACCCAAATATGCTGCCCATGACCTACCAGGGCATTCGCCTGCTGCGTCGTTGGCATGAAGACCGACCATATCGCTGGCGTCTGCCACCGCTGCCGCTCGATACCTCCGACGACGCTGCCGTAACCCTGCTGGAACTGATGCCCGGTGCGTTGCTAAAGTCCCTGGGCTTGCGCTACAAGGGCTATAAGCGCGGTCGTGATTCAATCAATCGACGGAGGGAAATCCTCGACAACCTTGCCGCAACCTCGGGCGTGATGCTGCCCGACCTGGAATCCCTACGTGCGGACTGCATGGCCAACGACGACTGCCTGGACTCAGTGGTTGCCGCCGTCGGAGCCGCGATGTGGGTGCAAAACCCTGACCGCTTCCGTCATCCTGCTGACGATGAACTGCCCGATGCCCGACTCGAAGGCTGGATCTACGTTCCCAAGCCTGTCTAATCCCGCTGCCGTCCCACCAGAAACCAAACCAGCCCGATTGCCAAACCCGCCCCTACCAACTGCATCACGATGAACAGCGGCGCGGAGGCCGGTTGTATCCCCGCGAAAGTGTCCGAAAACATCCGAGCCACCGTAACCGCCGGATTCGCAAAACTCGTTGACGATGTGAAGAAGTAAGCCGCTCCGATATAGGCGCCCACCGCCACCGCTACTACCGCGCCCCGGCTCCGTGGTATCAGGAATATCACCATGAGCAGGCCCAGCGTGGCGATTACCTCGCCGAGCCACTGTCCGGAACCACCGCGTTCTTTGGTTGACCACACCACCGGCTCCAGCGAAAACATCAGGTTGGCCAGGATCGTTCCGGTAATCCCGCCGGCCACCTGCGCCCCCACGTAGGCGATTCCCTCGCTAACCGGCCGCCCTTTCAGGACAAGGTCCGCCAGCGTCACCGCCGGGTTGAAGTGCGCTCCCGAAATCGGGCCGAACGCCCAGATGAGCGCCATCAGCGCGAAGGCTGTCGCCACCGCGTTCTCGAAAAGCTGCAACCCAACGTCGCCGGGACTCAACCGCTGCGCCGCGATGCCGCTGCCCACCACCGCCATCAGCAGGAACGCCGTTCCCACCGCCTCCGCCGCCAAGCGTTGCGCTAACGAGGGCATTCCTGCCTCCCGCTGGCACACAAAAAAAGAGCGGAACATCCGCCCTCGCGCGCAGCCGAAGCAATCGCAATGTCACCGCAGTATTCCACGAGCAGATAGTCTAAAATGCCGAACCGTCACGGTCAACGTTGATTTTCAATGGAGGTTATGCTAGGATTTTGCCGCGAAATCCCTTATCATCCCTAGAATATATAGATTTCTACAGATTTTCGTGGCTACCGACACCGCAAATGAAGCCCGGTGGATGTCCCTGGGGGCAGTCAGCCGGGCATTGGGAATAAATGACGCGACCCTGCGGCAGTGGGCCGATCGGGGTCGTTTGCCCGTCTATCGTACCCCAGGGGGCCACCGGCGATTCCTGCGTGAGGATGTTGAAGCCCTCTTGCGGGAACGCTCCAACGGCTCCGGCGCCATTGTCCCCCAGGGCGACGACCCCGAAGCGCCAGTGTTGCGCCGCATCAGGCGCAAGTTAAGCCAGATCGACCTGTCGCAACAGTCCTGGATGGAAAGTTTCCAGGCCGAAGGTCGGGATCGGATGCGGTTGTTCGGCCGGCGCTTGCTGTCGCTGCTCTTGCAGAATCGCTTGAATGGCAGCAGCCGGCGGCGCGGCGAGACGCTCTCCGAAACCCACATGCTCGGCCACGAGTATGGTTCGGAAATGGCTGCCAGGGGCGTGCCGTTGACCGATAGCGTGCAAGCATTTCTGTTTTTCCGCCAGGCCGTGGTGGAATCCGTACAGCCCGACCAACTACAGCAGGTGGTGGAGATTTCCGACCGCGTGCTGCTGGGACTGGTGGACGCGTACAGTTCACGCCTGGCATTGATTGAGGAGGATCCGGGCCCGCCGGCTCGGACAACTGCCACCGTAGGTGAAAACCGATGACTACCGACACAATGGACATTACCGACCGCAAACTGCTGAACATGGTGCAGAGCAATTTTCCGGTCGTGGAGGAACCTTACCAGGCCATCGCCGCCGACTTGGGCATCGAGGAAGATGAGGTTCTGGCACGGCTCGCCGAGTTGAAACGGCAGAACGTGGTCCGGCAGATCAGCGCGATCTTCGACACCAGGCGGCTGGGATACAAGACTACCCTGGTCGCGTTTGCCTATGGGGACGGGGATCTGCACGACGGCGCCATCTACATCAACCGGCACCCCGGAGTCAGCCACAACTACGCGCGGGAAGGTTCGTATTACAACCTCTGGTTCACCCTGGCCGTCCCGCCGGATGGAGACCTGCAAGAGACTGTCAAATGGATGGCCGAAAAGACCGGCGCCATCGAGTACCGCATCATGCCCACCATCCGGTTCTTCAAGATCGGCGTGAACTTTGACATGGTGAAACGGCGCAGCGACGCTTACAACTACAACCCCGACGCTGGCCAGCCCAACGGCGCGAGCAACGGGCAAAGCCGCGTCCCGGCCAGCGACTGGAACCAGGCCCAGGAAATCACCGAGTGGGACAAGGACGTCATCCGGGAAGCTCAGGAAGACCTCCCGCTGGTATCCCGGCCCTTCGACCCCATGGCGGAACGGCTCGGCTTGACCACCCAGGAACTGTTCGATCAGTTGGCGGTTTATCAGGAACGCAAGCTGATGCGCCGCTACAGCGCCGTGCTGTACCACCGACGTTCCGGGTTCCGCGCCAACGCCATGATCGTGTGGAAAGTCCCGCCGGAACGCTCCGAAGAAGTCGGGATGATTATGGCGGAGAACTCGGCGGTCACCCACTGCTACGAACGCCCGACCTTCCCCGACTGGGAGTACAGTCACTTCACCATGGTCCACGCCCCCAGCCGTGAGGAATGTGAAGAAATCGGCCGGGACATCGCCCGCGCCACCGGCATCAACGACAACTTGCTGCTCTACAGCACACGGGAATACAAGAAGACCCGCGTGCGTTATTTCGTCGAAGACTACGAGCGGTTCTGGGATACCGCCGAAGAAGCCGAGGCCATGGCGGAGGCGTTGGTCTAACGATGCCTGAATACTACCCTGTTTACCTCAACCTTGCCGGCAAGCATTGCGTGATCCTGGGCGGCGGCACCATCGCCCAGGGCAAAATCGCCGCCCTCCGCGATGCCGGCGCCAGTATCACCGTAATCAGCCCTGAAGCCACCGACGGCATCAAACGCGCGGCCCAGCGGGGCGACGTGGCTTTCGAGCAGCGCGAGTACCAGGTCGGTGATCTGGAAGGCGCGTTTATAGCGGTGGCCGCCACCAACGTCTGGCACGTCAACCGGCAGATTTATGAAGAGGCCGAGGAGCGCGGCGTTCTGCTCAACGTGGTGGATGACCCCGACCAATGCACGTTCATCGCGCCGTCGATAGTGCGCCGGGATCCGATTACGTTGGCGGTATCCACCGGCGGCGCCAGTCCAGCCCTGGCCAGGAAGATGCGCGAAACGCTGGCCGAAGCCCCAGCCTTGAAATGGGCCGATTTGGCAGGAGCCTTGGGTCGAGCCCGTCGTGTCATCAAGGAGAAGCGTACCGTCATAGATCCTACCCGCTGGCAGTGCGTTATCACGGAAGACCTGTTGAAGTTGGTGCAGGACGGGCATGAAGATCAGGCGGTGGACATAATCCTTGCTCAGTTGCAGGACGACACGATTCCTGAAATGTGCGATGACTTGACCAGGTGCAGGACCGGCGGCTGTGCAAAGCGGGCGGCGTTACGGGCGGCGGAGGCGGTCAGTTGAGTTTGTTGGTTCTGGGACTTGACCACCGCACCGCGCCGGTGGACCTCCGCGAGCGGCTGAGCGTCGAGCGCGAGCAGTTGCCCGATGCGCTCAGGCAGCTCTCGGAGTACGTGCCACAGTCGGCGATCCTGTCCACGTGCAACCGGACTGAGGTGTACGTGTATGATCCCGACGACATTGGGTTGGTGGGCCGCGTCGGAGACTTTATGATCGGCTATTCCGGCGTCCCCGGCCCTGAATTGGAAAGGCACGTTTACCAGTTGTGGGAAACCGACTGTGTGGCTCACCTTTTCAGAGTGGCCGGCGGCCTGGAATCCATGATCGTGGGCGAGCGCCAGATCCTTGGGCAGGTGCGTGCGGCGTTCAGCGCAGCCAGCCAGGGCGGATACACCAAAAGCCCGTTAACCCGCGTTTTCCATTCAGCCCTCCGCGCCGGCCGCCGCGTGCATCGTGAGACCAGCATCGGCCAGCATTCCCGGTCGGTAAGTCGCGCTGCGGTGCAATTGGCCCGGGGCATGTTTGATCGCTTGGATGACCGGCGGGCCCTGGTAATTGGCGCCGGTGACGCCGGCCGCATGGTGGCGCGCGCACTGGCCGACGCGGGAGTTAGGCAGATTACCGTCACTAACCGTACCCAATGGCGCGCAGAGGAGTTGGCCAGGGATCTGGGCGGTGCGGCCAGGCCATTTGAGGATTTGCCCAAAGCGCTTGCGGAGTCTGATCTCGTCATCAGCAGCACTGGTTCTCCAGGTTACGTGGTTGATGCGCGGATGGTTTCCGAAAGCTTGGCCCAACGTGCCCGCTCGGAGCCAGTCCTGATGATTGATATTGCAGTACCCCGTGATATTGATCCGGGCGTCGCCGACCTGGATTCGGTGCGACTGTTCGACATTGACCAGTTGGGGCAAGTTGCCGAAGTTGATCTCGATGGCCTGGATAGCGAGATTCGAAGAGCAACCGATGTCATAGATTCGGAGGTGAGCAGATTCGTAGAGTGGTGGAACTCGTCCGACACCATGGAGTTGGCGGTGTCCATGCGGCGGCGGGCCGACACCATTCGTCAGCAGGAAATCGCCCGCACTCTCAAACTGTTGGGCGCTGACTCCGATGGCGAACTTGCCGCACGACTGGATGCCATGACCAACGCATTGGTCAAGAAGCTGCTCCACCAACCGACTGCGGAACTGCGCTCCGCCGACAGCGCAACTATCTTTCCCGCCGCGTTGCGGATGTTTGGCGACAATCCTCCGAGCGGTAAGCGCCGTGGCCGTCGCTAACGTACCCGGTAGTGTTGTGCGAGTCGGCACCCGCGGGAGTCGGCTGGCCCTGAGACAAACCGACCTGACGCTGGCCGCGCTGCGGGAGGCGCATCCCGGTTTGGAGTTTGAGGTCGTAACCGTTACCACTCAGGGCGACGCCAACCGCACTGCGCCTTTGGCCGGCATGGGTTTGGGCGTTTTCGTCAAAGAGATTGAACGCCGCCTCGAAATCGGCGAGATCGACATGGCGGTGCATAGCCTGAAGGATATGCCGACGGCGCTGCCCGATGGCATGGCCATTGGAGCAGTGCTCGAACGAGCCGATCCCAGGGACGTGCTGGTGTCCTACCTGGGAACCAAACTTGCCGAGTTCCCGACCGGAGCCCGCATCGGCACCAGCAGCCCCCGCCGGGTGGCCCAAATCGCCGAACAACGGCCCGATCTGGATATCGTCCCGATCCGCGGCAACGTGGACACCCGCTTGCGCAAAGCAGCCGGAGATGAATGCGACGGCACCATCCTGGCCGCTGCCGGCCTGTTCCGCATGGGATTGGGAGATGTGATCACGGAATACCTCGCGCCCGAGGAGTTCGTGCCCCCGCCGGGCCAGGGGGCAATGGCCGTGGAAATCCGTTCCGATGACGACCGAATGGCTGAGATGATGGCCGCTATAAATCACCGCGAGACTACGGCGGTGGTCAACGCAGAGCGAGCGTTCCTTGAGGCATTGGGCGGCGGATGCCAGGTGCCGGTGGGGGCTTATGCAGAGGCTGAAGACGGCGGAGATTCGCTGCGGCTGACGGTGTTCATGGGCGCGCCGGACGGCTCGGCGGCCTACCGGGACAGCGTGGTTGGACCGGCGTCGGATGCTTCCGGCCTGGCGGCGACGGCGTGGGAGCGGCTGCGCGAACAGGGCGCGGCGGAGTTGTTGATATGACTGGCAGACCAGAGTGGGGACAAATCCCGGATTACGCAGAAGTTGAAACTCTGTTTCACGAAGCGCTGGCCGAAGCTGAAGCCCTCCTTGGACCAAGAAGCCCGAAGTGGCAGAACGTTGTTGTGAAGTTCAATGCCATTGTATCCCAGCCGCGTACTGACAACGATGGTAACAGTACGATAACAGTTTGGTTGAACCCGGACCGTTCTTGGGTTGGATACTGCTTTGAGGCTGCGCACGAGGCGGTGCATTGCCTGAATCCGGTGAGGTTGCACGATTCTACCTACCTTGAAGAAGCGGTTGCAGTCGCCTTTAGCCTCAGAATGGTTCATAGTAGGTATGGTACATACGGTACGGGTAAATGCAGGTTATCTGATCAATATCGAGAAGCAGTACGACGAGCGGGAAGAGTAGATGGAGACACGCTCAGTCTCGGCAAGAGAGTGCGAGTGCGAGTGGGATTTGGGTCGCTCAGCCTGGACGTTGATTCTGAAATCCTGTCTGAGTTGTACCCCAGCGCGTCTAGAGATGTGTTGGTGTCGTTGATCGGTAAAGTTTGGTGAGGTTGAGGCAGTTGTGAACTCCATGAAACCCGGCAAAGTCTATCTCGTAGGCGCGGGGCCCGGTGATCCGGGCTTGCTTACGCGCAAGGGTGAGCGTGTACTGAGGCTGGCGGATGTCGTGGTCTATGACCGCCTGTTGGACCCTTCGTTGCTTGAATTGGCCCCCGGCACGGATACGGTATTCGTCGGCAAGGAGCGGGGTCGGCAGGCGTTGCGGCAATCCGAAATCAACGACCTGCTGGTGTCCGAAGGCTTGGCCGGCAAAACCGTCGTGCGGCTCAAGGGCGGCGATCCCTTTGTGTTCGGGCGCGGCGGCGAGGAAGCGCAGGCGCTGGCCGCGGCGGGCGTTCCTTTCGAGGTTGTGCCGGGCGTAACCTCGGCAGTCGCCGCCGCCGCTTACGCTGGCATCCCGGTGACCCACCGGGGAGTTGCCACGTCCGTAACGATCGTTACCGGCAGCGAGGACCCGACCAAGGGCCAGACCAGCACCGATTGGGCGGCTCTGGCCAAAACCGGCGGAACCCTGGTCGCGTTGATGGGCTGGGCGACTCTGCCCGGAATCGTCGAAACGCTGAATGCCAACGGAATGTCCTCAGACACGCCGGTTGCATTGGTGCAGTGGGGCACCTGGAGCCGTCAACGCACGGTGACCGGCAATCTTGCCAATATCGTTGAGCGTGGCCGGCAGGCCGGCATCAGCGCGCCGGTGATCGTAGTGATTGGCGAAGTCGCCGGGCTGCGTGAGGAAATCAGGTGGTTTGACCGCCGGCCGCTTTGGGGCAAACGCGTGCTCGTGACGCGCTCGCGCACCCAGGCATCGCGGCTAATCGAGTTGCTGACTGGTTTGGGCGCAGAGGCGGTTGAACTGCCTGCTATCGAAATCGGGCCTCTGGACGATTACGCAGATATCGACCGGATGCTGAAAGAGACCGCTAGCACGTCGCATCGCTGGGTGATTTTCAGCAGCGTCAACTCCGTTGAATACGTATGGCAACGCCTCCGTTCCATGGGCATGGACGCACGCTATTTCGCCGGCGCGACGGTTGGGGCCATCGGGCCGGCGACGGGTCGGGCGTTGCGCGAGCGGGGCATTGAGCCTGATTTTGTACCCAAACGCTCCGTTTCCGAAGAAGTGATCGCCGAATTGTCCGGGTTGGATTGGACGGGGAAGCAAGTTCTGTTGCCCGGGTCAGCCATCGGGCGGGACGCGCTGGCGTCGGGACTGGCGAATCTGGGGGCCGAAGTGCGCAAGGTTGACGCATATACCAACACCAGGCCGGTGGATGTTGATGAACGGGCCCGGGAGGCATTCAAAGTCAGCATAGATGTGGTAACGTTCACCAGCTCATCGACCGTGCGTAATCTGCTGGACATCCTGGGGAACGACAGGCGCCTGTTGGACGAATGCCTGATTGCCTGTATCGGGCCGATCACCGCCGCTACTGCAAATGAGTTGGGCCTTACGGTGGACATAGTGGCCGCCGAGCACAACGTTGAAGGGCTGGCCGACGCCTTGGTGAACTATTACGCCTGAGCGCACTACGGGTCGCCGGCCAACCGAATGGAGGGACGTCATGCTGAAGCATCCTGATCTGCGTATGCGCCGTCTGCGCGAGAAGGCGCCGGTGCGCGACATGGTGCGCGAAACGCGCATCAGCGCCGCCAATTTCATCTACCCCATGTTCGTCACCTGCGGCGAGAATATCCGCGAGGAAATCGAGCCGATGCCCGGGTGCTTTCACACGTCCATCGACCGACTCCGCGAGGAAATCGACGAGGTGGTGGAGCTGGGTATCCCGTCGGTGTTGCTGTTCGGCCTGCCGCCCGAAAAGGATGCCGTGGGCAGCGGAGCCTACGATCCGGAGGGAATAATCCAGGAAGCGACGCGCACCATCAAGGAAATGGCCCCGGGACTCATGGTCATCGGCGACGTGTGCCTGTGCGAGTACACGGATCACGGCCATTGCGGCGTCATCAACGGCGAGAAAATCGACAATGACGTGACGCTGGAATTGCTGGCACGGTCAGCCTTGACCCAGGTGCAGGCCGGGGCTGATATGGTCGCGCCGTCGTCTATGATGGATGGCCAGGTGCGCGCGATCCGCGAAACGCTGGACGCCCACGGTTACGAAGACACGCCGATTATGGGGTATGCAGCCAAGTACGCGTCGTCGTTCTACGGCCCGTTCCGCGTGGCCGCCGACTCCACGCCGCAGTTTGGCGACCGCCGCAGCTACCAGATGGACCCGGCCAACCGCCGCATGGCCATGCGCGAAATCGAGTCGGACATCGCCGAAGGCGCAGACATAGTAATGGTCAAGCCGGCCATGGCCTACATGGACGTCATCAAGGAAGCCCGCGAACGCTACGACTACCCGTTGGCAGCGTACAACGTGAGCGGCGAGTATTCAATGGTCAAAGCCGCCTCCCGCGCCGGATGGATAGACGAGCAGCCGGTGACCATGGAGCTGCTGACCGCCATACACCGGGCCGGAGCCGACATCATAATCTCCTACCACGCCAAGGAAGTAGCCCGCTGGTTGCGAGGAGAGGCATAATACACGCCGCCGAGGAGGGCACACAGAATGGAGCAAGGTAAATCCCAGCAGCTTTTTGAGCAGGCGCAGCGGGTGATTCCGGGCGGCGTCAACAGCCCGGTGCGGTCTTTCCGCGCGGTGGAAGGTACGCCGCCCTTCATCGCGCGGGGCAGCGGATCGCGCGTTTGGGACGTGGACGGCAACGAATACATCGACTACCTGGGATCCTGGGGGCCATTGGCGTTGGGGCACGCCCATCCTGCAGTAGTCGAGGCCGTACAACGGGCGGCGGCGGATGGCACGTCTTTCGGCGCTCCCGTCGAGCAGGAAGTGCAGCTGGCCGAAATGATCTGCGCGGCGCTGCCGTCGGTGGATTCGGTGCGCCTAGTGAACTCGGGCACCGAGGCGTGCATGACCGCGTTGCGATTGGCCCGCGCGTACACCGGACGCTCCAAGATCGTCAAGTTCGCCGGCAACTATCACGGCCACGCCGACGGCCTGCTGGTGGCCGCCGGTTCCGGCGCGTTGACTCACGGGGTTCCCACCAGCGCCGGCGTGCCCGAAGCCTACGCGGCCGAAACCCTGCTTGCCACCTACAATGACATATCGTCGGTGGAAAGCCTGTTTGATGCCTGGCCCGATGGTATCGCCGCCGTCATCGTCGAGCCGGTGGCCGGCAACATGGGCGTGGTGCCGCCGGCGGACGGCTTCCTGGCGGGACTGCGCCAACTCACCGAGGCCAATGACGCGCTGTTGATATTCGACGAGGTAATCACGGGGTTCCGCGTGGCCTACGGCGGCGCGCAGACGCTGTACGGCGTAACGCCGGACATCACCACCATGGGCAAAATCATTGGCGGGGGTTTGCCGGTAGGCGCTTATGGTGGGAGACACGAGGTGATGCAGCAGGTAGCGCCCCTGGGTCCCATGTACCAGGCCGGCACTCTCTCCGGCAACCCGCTGGCGGTGGCGGCCGGCGTCGCCACGCTGACGGAACTGCAACGCCTCGGCGTGTACGAGCGTCTGGAGGCTACGGCGACGCGCCTCACCGACGGCGTCAGCGCGGCCTTCGCACGGGCTGAAATCCCGTCCAGCATCAACCGGGTCGCGTCGATGTTCACCGGGTTCTTCAACGCCGGCCCGGTGTCGGCGCTGGCGCAGGTGGAGCAGTCCGATACGGCAGCCTACGGACGTTATATGCACGCGCTGCTGGAGCGTGGAGTGTACATCGCGCCGTCCCAGTTCGAGGCCGGCTTCGCGTCCATCGCCCATACCGACGCCGACATTGACCGGACTATCGTGGCGGTGGGCGACGCGCTGGCTGCGCTGGGCTAGTTTGTAGTGAGGACCACCCTCACCCCGACCCTCTCCCTTCATGGGAGAGGGAGTTTGTTGAGGTTGCTCAAGCAGCACTTCGGCTACGACGAGTTTCGTCCCGGCCAGGAAGAAATAATCTCAAACGCGCTGGCCGGTCGGCACGGCTTGGTGGTCATGCCAACGGGCGGTGGCAAGTCGCTCTGCTACCAACTGCCAGCGCTGGCGATGGGCGGCCTGACGTTGGTGGTGTCGCCGCTCATCGCCTTGATGAAAGACCAGGTTGACGGGCTCAGGGCCAACGGCATCGCCGCCGAGTTTCTCAACAGCAGCCTGGACAACGTAACCGCCGCCGCCGTCGAGCGTAAGGCGCGGTATGGCGGCGTGAGCCTGCTGTACGTTGCGCCGGAGCGGGTCAGCATGCCCGGATTCCGGCGTTTTCTGCACACGCTGGATTTACGTTTGATCGCCATTGACGAGGCGCATTGCATCAGTGAGTGGGGGCATGACTTCCGTCCCGACTATCGGACGCTCTCCGAACTGCGGACGGAGTTTCCCGGCATGCCGGTGATGGCGCTGACGGCCACCGCTACCGAACGGGTGCGTCGGGACATCGTGGAACAATTGGGACTGGATGACTGCCGTCAGTTCATATCCGGTTTTGACCGGAGCAACCTGACCTATCGGGTGCAGCCACGCCAGACCGCTTGGGAGTCGTTGGTTGGCTTGCTGGACGAGCGTCACGGGCAGTCCGCCATCGTCTATTGCTTTTCGCGCAAAGAAACGGAGGAAGTCGCGGCAGGACTGACCGCCGCCGGCCATCCGGCCGTGGCCTATCACGCCGGTCTGGACGCCGACACGCGGCGACTCACCCAGGAACGATTCATCGACGGCGCGGTTCCCATCGTCGCCGCCACCATCGCATTCGGCATGGGCATCGACAAGTCCGACATCCGATTGGTGGTCCACTACGCGCTGCCCAAGTCCATCGAGGGCTACTACCAGGAAACGGGCCGTGCCGGACGCGACGGGCTGCCCAGCGACTGCGTGCTGTTCTTTTCGGAGGGCGACCGGGCCAAGCAGGAATACTTTATCCAGCAGATGACCGGCGATGCCCGCGAGTCAGCGGAACGGCAGTTACAGCAGATGGTGGAGTACGGACGGCTTGGTACCTGCCGTCGCAAGTATCTGCTGGCCTACTTCGGTGAGGCGATGGCCGGAGACTCGTGCGGCAACTGCGATGTGTGTCTGGGGGAACGGCAAGCTGCGGACGTTACGGTGGTCGCTCAGAAATTGCTGTCGGCGGTAATACGCACTGGCGAGCGGTTCGGCATCGCCCACGTCAACAATGTGCTGCTGGGCAGCAAAGCCCAGCGGGTCCGCGAGTTGGGCCACGACCAGTTGAGCGTGTACGGCATCGTGAATGACTATGACCGCAACGTGCTGCGGGACATTGCCAACGGACTGGTGGAACATGGACTGCTGGCCCGTGCGGGCGGGGAGTATCCTACCATCAGCGTCACTGACGCCGGCAGGAAGTGGCTGCGTAGCCGCGAGCACTTGACGCTGGAGTTGCGGGTTGATCAGCCGACTCCCCAACGACAACCGACCCTGGGACGCAGGGCGGTCGAAGCAGACTATGACATGGGCCTGTTTGAGCGGTTACGCGCACTACGTCGGAGGCTGGCTGATGAGGAAGGCGTGCCGGCCTTCGTGGTGTTCAGCGACGCGACTTTGCGGGGGTTGGCGGCGGCCAAACCGACCGGCCCACAGGCGATGCTGCGGGTGTCGGGCGTCGGTCCGGCGAAGCTGGAGCGCTATGGGGAGTCGTTTTTGGCGACGATTCGGGAATATTGCAACGGGACGCCGACGAACTCAGCCATGGCAGGCTCGCAACAACCGTCCGGCGATTCCAATAGATTTCTCGAAACCGACAGGTTGACTGAGATCCGACAGCTACACCCGCGGGCATACGAGCCTTGGACTGCTGAGGAAGAGAATGAATTAGAGCGGTTGCATGCCGACGGACTGGACGTTTCGGAAATCGCCGATCACTTGGGTAGGAAACGCAGCGCGATAGAATCTCGATTGGCAAGGTTGAGCAGTGACGTTGACCGAACGCAAATGGGCGCTACTCACGCTTTGACGCATCAATTGCTACAGCAGGGATTGAATGTTGCCGAGATTGCGGAAGAACGAGGGTTCTCGCAACAGACGGTGTTGGCTCATGTTGAGCGCATTGTGAGTGCCGGCGAAACCGTCGATCTAGGCCCGTTGTTGCCTTCATCAGAACGAGTGGAGCGCATCAAAGCGGCGTTGCGGACTGCGGGCGACGAACGCTTGGCCCCGGTGAAGGAATTGTTGGGAGACGACTTTTCCTATGAAGAGATTCGGCTGGTCCGGCTAGCGCATGGCGTAGCAAAAGAGTAGGGGCGAATGATCATTCGCCCCTACAAACGTCAAGCTCGTTGACGAAGGCTTAGGTGCCGTAGCGGGCAGCGGCGTTGGGGTCGCTGTATTCCACGTTCTTGGTGGCCCAGAAGGCGGCGGCGATGTCGTCGCACGCGGCGACCAGGGCCTCGGCGTTATCCATGCTGACGGTCTGCTTGCACTGGCCGGCCAGCTTGAGGGCCGCGTTGAACTTGCCAGCGATTTCGTTGGCGTCGGTGTTCGGCCAGGCATAGTCGGCCCACAGGATGCGCAGCTCTTCCTTGCACTTCTCGGCGTGCTCTTCCTTGACGGTCACATAGCGTGAGAAGGTGTTGGCGAAAGCCTGCCGCTCGCCGGCCGGCGCGCCGGGCTGGGGAGCCTCAAGGTTCTGCATCCGCAGCACCATCTTCTGCACGGTCTGGGCGGCCATCTTGGCGACGACCGGGTCGTAGATGCCGCAGGGAATGTCGCAGTGGGCGTGGGCCGCGCGGGGCTTCAGGAACGCGATGGGGTTGAACATCGTGAAAAGTCTCCTTTCGTTGGCGAAAACACAGGGCAAAATGCCCTCAAACACCGGATGATTTCGGCAAAAATGCTAGCGCAATTCCCAGTATCGCGCAAGGGCCGGGCTATACTTCGTACTCGGCCACATCATCAGGAACGACCAGCATTGCTCCAGTTACTTCCTGGACATCATCGGCAGACCAGCCGGGAGCGCATTCCCGCAACACCATCCCTTCCGGCGTCGGTTCCATAACCGCCACGTCGGTGACCACTAGCGACACGCATCCTTTCCCGGTGAGCGGGAAACTGCACTCCTGGACCACCTTGGGGTTGCCGTTGCGGTCGTTGTGTTCCATGGCGACGATGACCTTCTCGGCGCCGGCGGCGAGGTCCATCGCGCCGCCGATGTTGCCGACGCCGCGGTCCGGCAGCATCCAGTTGGCGAGGTCGCCCGTGGCCGATACCTGGTGCGCGCCCAGGATGGTAACGTCCACGTGCCCACCCCGTATCATGGCGAACGCATCTACTGAGGAGAAATAAGCCATCCCCGGCACGGGTTCCAGGAATTGCCCGCCGGCATTGATGAGGTCGATGTCTTCGTTGCCATCCTCGGCCAGCGGGCCGCAGTTCAGCACGCCGCTCTCGCTGTGGTAGAAAACGATGCTGTCGTCGGCCACAAACATGGACACCAGCGTGGGGATGCCGATGCCCAGGTTCACCGTCGCGCCGGGCGGCAACTCCCTGGCGACCCGCATGGCAATGATGGCCCGGTCAAGACGCTCTTTGTCGTCAGTCATGCGTTCGATCTCCCGTTATTCGTAGCCGGTAAAGCCGTCGGGTCGCTTAACGATGCGTTGGACGAAGACGCCGGGGGTTACGATTTCCTCAGGATCCAGCTGGCCGGGTTCAACTATTTCATCGACTTCGACGACGGTTACCCGAGCGGCCGGCGCCATCACGGCGTTGAAGTTGCGGGACGTTCCTCGATAGACCAAGTTGCCGTTGGTATCGGCCTTGTGGGCGCGGATGATGGCGAAGTCGGCGCGGAGGCCATATTCCAGTATGTAATTGCGGCCGTCGATGGTGCGGCTTTCCTTGCCCTCGGCAATCAGCGTGCCGGCGCCCGTAGGCGTGTAGAAAGCGTGGATGCCAGCACCGCCAGCTCGCAGCCGTTCGGCCAGCGTACCCTGAGGCACCAACTCTAGGTCAACCTCACCGCGCCGGTAGGCCAGCTCGAATTCCGACGGGCGGGACACGGACGGCGAAACCGGGAACGAAGCGATGGCTTTGGCAACCTGACCGTTCTCGATCAACACGCTGTGGTCAATGGCGGTTCGCCCCGGAGGAGTGCCGAAGCTGACAACTCGGGCGATGCCGGCGGTGTTGCTGACGATAGTAAGTTCACAGCTGCCCTGGTCCCGCAGGGAAATCAGCAGGTAGTGGGCCATCCCGCCGGGGCCACCGAAACCGTCGATGAATACGGTCGCGCCGTCGGGCACGTCGGCAATAGCGGATGGGCCGTCCGAATAGACTTTGCCCTGCGGGACGCCGGTGGGCGGCGAAAAGTCCATCTCGCGCAAGGCTGGCGAAAGGGACAAATCAGCGCCGGTCAGCGCGCGCAAGTCGTCACTGCTACAGCCGGGGGAGACTTCGGCCAGGGTCAGCCCGCCGCCATTAACTTCAATCACCGCGATGTCGGTGATGATGGCGCTGACGCACCGGAGGCCGTCGGGTGACGCGGTCAAGTTGCTGACGATTCGGGGCGCGCCGCTATCGTCAGTGTGGGGCAACATGGCGATTACCCTGCCGGCATTGGCGGCGAGGTCAACGGAGTTGCCCGGGGGATGCCCGTCAGGATTAGCGGCGGAAACCGAGCCGGCAAAACAGCCGGCGGCGTCCACCTGGGCGGCGTTGACGACGGCGAGGTTCACATAACCGCCCCGGGTTACGGCGGCGGCGTCCACCAGGCTCAACGGGAGGTCGTTCAGTATTCCGTTGTTGCGGAGGAACCACGCGCCTAACTCCGGTGGTGTTACGCCGGGAATTAACGACGGCAGGCCGGAGTCAACGGCAACCACATCGCCGGGTGAAATGAAGCCGGCGGCGCGGCGGGCCATTGCGTGGGCATCCAGCTTTGCGGGAGGCATGGTTCAGCCTTAATTGTCGGTTGGCGGCGTATGCACGACGCGGTTGACATAGATGCCGGGGGTGATGACCAACTCCGGGTCAATCGCACCGGGTTCTCCCACGCCGTCCACTTCGGCGATGGTGATGCGGGCGGCCGGGGCCATGACGGCGTTCCAGACCCTCTGATGGCCTTGGTACGCTAAATTGCCCAAGGCATCGGCGCGATCGGCTCGTATCAGGGCGAAATCGGCGCGTAGCGGAGACTCCAGCACGCACTCCACGCCGTTGATGGTGCGAGTCTCCCTGCCGTCGGCAAAGCGCGTGCCCAATCCCACCGGGGTGAATACGCCGCCGATGCCGGCGCCGGCGGCGCGGAGGCGTTCGGCTAGGGTGCCCTGCGGTGTAACCTCAACGGCCAGAACGCCGGCCTGCCATTGCTTCTGAATTACGCCGCCGCTTTCGCCCACGAACGGAAAAGGCGAGATGATTTTGGCGATACGCTCGGCGTGGGCCAGTTGCAGGATACCTTCAGAGCCGTCCCAATCGGCGAAATCGCAGACGCACGTCAAATCGCGGGCGTCGGTCGTCAGCAGGGCGGCCAGCAGCGCGGTTGGTTCGCTGCCGCGTGTCGCGCCGCCGATAAGCAAAGTCGCGCCGTCGTGGATATCTGCGACGGCGGCGGCGGGAGTGTCGTATAATTTGCTGAACGTCATGGGCGCTTCCGAAAACTGGACGCATTTTAACCGAATTTCGGGCAGCGATAAAGGAGGTCCTTTTTTGAAAGGCCCTTTCCATACTTAAACCGTCATACCGGACTTGATCAGGTATCCACGAAGCCTTCGCCTTGCTCGACTTTCCTGATACGCTGGCTCTCTGAATTCCTGCTTCCGCAAGAATGACGCCTATCCAGCACAGATACTGATGAACTACCGTAAGATCAGTTGCGAGATCACCGAGTTTCGCGCGGCGATCCGCTTGCCGCCGCCGAAGGGCGGATGCACCATCGACGAGGACACGGCTGCCGAGTTGCGCGACTGCTGCCACGAGTTGCTCTTTGCGGATTCGGTTCGGGTCGTTACCGTTACCGGACCCGGTGACGTGTTCGCAACCGGACGGTTGCAGCCTCCGGCGGAGGTAGTCTCCGCTCCCATGCCGGACCGTAATGATTGGATGACCCGAATGGGCGCTACCGCCGCAATTGCCAAACTCCCGATGCCCACTATAGCTGTCCTGAACGGCGATGCCACGGCCCACGGCCTGGAAGTCGCCATAGGCACCGACCTGCGAATCGCCGCCGACACGGCGAAGTTCGGGATGGGCAGCTTGCCGGATTACGGGTTCCCCTACGACGGCGGAACGCAGCGACTGCCCCGGCTGGTTGGCCCGGGCCTGGCGTGCGATATGTTGCTCACCGGGCGGACGCTCTCCGCGCAGGAAGCATTGGCGGCGGGATTGGTTAACCGCGTTGCGCCGGCGGAAGAGTTGGAATGTATGGCCGCGCAGTTGGCGCAACAGATTGAGTCGGCGGCACCGGTTGCCAGCCAATACGCCAAAGAAGCGGTTTGGGCTTCCGAAGACCTGACGATGGCGCAGGGGCTCCGGCTGGAAGCAGACCTCAGCGTCATCCTGCACAGCACAGAAGACCGGGCCGAAGGGCTGCGTTCGTTCGACGAAAAACGCGCGCCGCAGTTCAAGGGCAGGTAAAACGGGTGAATATGAAGGTACGTCTGGATCTGCATACCCACGTTGGCGAGATGTTCGGCTTTCAACCGCCGACGCCGGAAATCGCCGAGACGGTGATCGCGCAAATTAAGAGCGCCGGCCTGGACGGCATTGGAGTGACCGACCACTGGCGGCTGGACTGGGGCCTGGAACTGCACCGGGTGGTTGAGCAACACTTCCCGAATCAGGTTCTGATCATCCCCGGCCGGGAAATCGACGTGCGCCCGGCGAGCAGCCCGTTCGACGAGTACCATTGCGTTGAACTGTACCTGCCAGGGGGACGATTGTTCCGCAACTACTGCCATCCCGGCTACTACACGCCTAACATAGTCATCGAAGAAGGCGTGCATGGCATCGAAGTCGGGAATTTCCATCACGACTGGCATATACGCCGGCCCCAGGTGGAACGAGTCGCAGAAGAATACGACCTGATGACGTTCTCGGTAAGCGACGCCAACACCCTGAACGAAATCGGCGCCGGCGGCACCGAGGTTGACCTGGACGATATGATCCGCCGGGCGATTCCACTGGACTGAGTGAGAACCGGAACCATGTCGGCGTCGTTCCCCACCATCATCTACGAGAAGAGCTGTGGCGTTGCCCACGTCTCGCTGAACCGGCCCCAGCAATTGAACGCCTACTCAGTGGCCATGCGGGACGACTTCGCCCAGGCTTTGCAGGCTGTTGCCGAGGATTCGGAGGTCGGGGTGCTCCTGATCACCGGGCAGGGCCGGGCGTTTTGCGCGGGGGCAGACCTCAGCGAATTCGGCACTGCTCCCTCCCAGGTAATCGCGCGCAACGTGCGCTGGCAGCGGGACGTGTGGGGGCATTTGCTGGAGCTGCCCAAGCCCATCGTGGCGGCCGTCCACGGCTATTGCATCGGCTCGGGATTGGAGATAGCGCTGCTGGCCGACGTGCGGATAGCCGCGGAGGACACCGTGTTTTCCATGCCCGAAGTGCGTCTGGGCATGATACCGGCGGCCGGCGGTTCCCAGACGTTGCCGCGGCACGCCGGCCCATCGAGGGCGTTGGATTTGCTGCTCACGGGCCGGCGGTTCGATGCGCTTGAAGCAATGCGGATGGGCCTGGTCAGCCGAACGGCCCCGGCGCAAGATCTCCTGGGCCTGGCTTGGGACCTGGCCGTCCGGCTGGCGGAAATTCCCTCCGGCCTGTTAGCGGCTACACGAGCCGCTTTGCGCGACGGCACGGATTTGCCCATGGCAGAGGCCCTGCAACACGAGAGACGACTGGCGGCGGCGACGTTGAATCTCGACCGCCAACCGGAGACAGGATGAATACCACCGAAATTCTGATGATAGCGGCGGCCATCGTTCCCGACCGAACCGCAATCGTATTCGACGGGCAACACTTCAGCTTTGAGACGTTGCAGGAACGGGTCAACCGGCTCGCCAACGCCATGTCGGACCTGGGAGTCGGCAAAGGCGACCGGGTGGCGGCGATGCAGACCAACTGCAACCACCTGGTGGAAATCTACTTTGCGGCGGCGCAACTAGACGCGGTGTACGTGCCCATCAACTTCCGGGCCAAGGAGGAAGAACTGGCGACGATGCTGGGCATTGTCGATCCGACCTTCCTGTTCCTGGGCGAGCGATACCTGCCGCTGGTTTCTGAGGGTGCGTTGTCCAATGACCGCGTCGTGATGCTGGACGCGCCGCCTCCGCCCGGAATGCACGGCTACGAAGCCCTGCTGGCGGGCGCCGATGCGGAGCAGCTGCACTTCCCGGAGGACGATGAGGACGCCACCACGGTCATCATGTTCACGTCCGGCACCACCAACATCCCGAAGGGAGCGCAGCTGACGCATGACAGCTTTGCCACCTTTCTGCTGACTAACGTGGAACCTGCCGACCCGGACGTGGCGGAGACCAACCTGCTGACGGTTCCCATGTACCACGTGGCCGGACTGCAAGCCGCGCTGGCAGCGGTTTTCGGAGGCCGCACGCTGGTCGTAATGCCGCAATTCGACGAGGTGGAGTGGATGACCCTCGTCGCCGAGCGCCGGGTGAACCGGGCCATGCTGGTGCCGACCATGCTGAAAAGGGTGATGGATCATCCCAATTTTCAAAATTACGATCTGTCATCGTTGGGAGTAATCACCTACGGCGCGGCGCCGATGCCTCTGCCGGTGATCCGGGACGCCATTGAGAAGTTTCCCAACACCCGGTTCATCAACGCTTTCGGGCAGACGGAAACGGCGTCCACCATCACCATGCTGCCGCCGGACGACCACGTACTGACGGGAACACCGGAAGAGGTCGAAACCAAACTTCGGCGGCTGACTTCCATCGGCAAGCCCCTGGACGATGTTGAGGTGATGATCGTAACCGAGGATGGAGAACCCGTCACCGATGGCGAGGTCGGGGAGATAGTGGCGCGGGGGCCGCGCATGATGACCGGATATTGGGGCCAGGAAGAAGCCACCGGCGACACCATCAAGTCGGGCTGGCTCTACACCGGTGATCTCGCCTGGCAGGACGGCGACGGCTACATCTACCTCTCCGGGCGCGCGCGCGACTTCATCAAGCGCGGCGGCGAGATGATCTCCCCGGAAGAGGTGGAACAAACCCTGACGGAACACGCCGGCGTTGCCGAGGCTGCGGTCATCGGCATACCCGACCTGGAATGGGGCGAAGAAGTCCGAGCAGTGGTGGTTCCCACTAACGAATCTGTGACTGAGGAAGATCTGATTGAATTTTGCCGTCAACGTCTGGCGGGGTTCAAACGTCCGCGCTCGGTGGTTTTCACAGACGCTTTGCCTCGTAACGTCATGGGCAAGGTAATGAAACGAGACCTGCGCGAGCAGTTTGATTCCCCGGTTGAATCATCAGGGAGGTAGCGGAATGGATATTGCCGTGATGGGCGCCGGCGGCGTCGGAGGTTATTTCGGGGGGTTGCTGGCCCGAGCCGGGCACAACGTGACTTTTATCGCCCGGGGCGCTCACCTGGACGCCATGCGCCGCAACGGGCTACGGGTGATCAGCGGCAACGATGGCGACTTCACGGTGCCGGGCAAAGCCACGGATCAACCCGGCGAAGTCGGTACGCAGGAACTAATCCTGTTCACGGTCAAGATGTACCACAACGACGACGCCATCCACGCCATCGCGCCGATGGTGGGCCCGAATAGCATCGTCCTGACGTTGCAGAACGGGATCGACAACGGGGATCTGTTGGCCGACGTGTACGGCGCGGAGCGCGTGATGATCGGCTCGGCATACCTGGAAGGGCGAATCAGCGAACCGGGCGTCGTGACTCAAGGCGGGCCGGGGGCAGCGTCTTTCGGCGAGCGTACGCCCGGCATTACCGAGCGGGGCGAGCGGCTGTTGGAGGTTTTCCAGGGAGCCAATTGGCGAGTCGAGTTGCTGGAAAACATGACCGGTATGCTGTGGAAGAAATTCGCGTACCTGTCCGGTTCCGCCGGCGTTTGCGCGGCCAGCGGCTGCACCTACGGAGAACTGCGCACCGTTCCCGAAACGCGCGCTGCGATTGAAGCGGCCATCGCCGAGGCCCTGGCAGTGGGCCAAGCGTCCGGCGCGCCATTGGAACCCGACTCCTTGCAATGGTCCATGAACGCGCTGGACAATTTCCCGGCCACCGGCATGGCGTCGCTGGCTAAAGACTTCGCGGAGGACCGTCCGGTGGAACTGGAAGGGTTGACCGGCGTCGTAATCCGAATGGGGCAGCAGTACGGAGTGCCTACGCCCGTAAACAACGCCCTGTACGCCGTGTTGAAGCCCCGGGCCAACCGCATTGAATCGGCGTCATGATTCGGGGTATGTGAGCTTCAAGAGGACGTGGCGGCGGTTTTTGGTGTAGGGACGCACGTGTTCGGGCCAGCGGCCGGCGTCCACGGCTTCTGCCCACTCCGGGCTGGTGAGCACGTCCGGGCTTTCAATCTGGTACACCGCGTGATGCTTGGGCGTGCCCGGTATCTCGATTTCCCGGACCTCGCCGCCCATGGCCATGACAAGACGCTGGGTTTCGTAGCGGGTGACGCCGACAACGCCGGGAGTCTGATTGAGCAGCGGGCAGTGCTCGGTGTTGTACACGTCGTTGAACAGGGATTCGCGGTCGGGGTCGATGTCCATGCTGGCGATGAACAGGTAGCGGGATTTCGGTTCGGTCATTTTGGGCCTCCGGATGGTTTGACGGGCTCAACACGAGCGGCGGCAGTAGGGTGGCGGTAGCGGTACCGGTTAGTGGGATTGGTGCAGCATTTGGGCGGCCAGCGCCCAATCGGAGCGGGCGGCGGCCATATCGCCCAGGTTGGCGTAAGCCTTGCCGCGCGCGACGTAGGCTTCGGTGTAGCGGTCGTACTGCGCGATGGAGGCGGTGAAATCGGCAACGGCCCGGCGGTTGTCTCCGGCATCCCGCAAGGCCAGGCCGCGCCGGTATAGGGTTTCGGCATCGTCGGATGACAGGGACAGGGCTCGCGTGAAATCGGAAATCGCGGCGTCCAGGATGCCCAGCCAATAGCGTGCGACGCCTCGGGTTCGCCAGGCGTCGGCGCAACCGGCATAGAGAGCAAGGGCGCGGGTGCAGTCGGATTCGGCGTCCGACCACCGGTCCAATTCCAAACTGACCGCGCCGCGCAGGGACCACGCCGCCGGGTCATCCGGGTTCAGGCGCAAAGCGACATCCAGGTCGTCCGCGGCGGCTTGCCAGCGACGCAATCGAGACAGGGCTTCGGCGCGGCATGTCCGCACCGCCGCGTCGTCGGAGTCAACGAGCGCGGCAACGTCCAACTCGGCCAGGGCCTCGTCAAGACGGTTCAGTCTGAGCAAGTCCCTGGCCCGGTCGAGGTGGGGCGCGACGGAGCCGCCGGGGTTAGAACGCGCGCTTGTGGGAATAGTCGATCTCCTCGTTGGTGATAAATTCCAGGAGGACGGCGTTGCCGTCTTCGTTCTGCCGCCGGGCGCGCTGGAATGCTGGAATGATTTCGTTGGGGTCGGTAATCCGCTCGGCGTATCCGCCCATGGCGCGGCCCATATCGGCGTAGTTGCCGCCCAGGTCGCGGGTGTTGTAGAGCTCGTGGGACCGCTGCATCGCGCCGGTCTCCACGGCCATCGTGGAGTTGTTTAGCACGACGGTAGTGATCGGGGCGCCGCTGCGGACGGCGGTTTCAAAGTCCAGGCCCACCATGCCGAAAGCGGCGTCGCCCATGAAGTTGACGCACATCTTCTCCGGCGCGGCCAGCTTTGCGCCGATGACCAGCCCCAGACCGGTGCCGAGGCCGTGGGACTTCCCCCAACCGAGGTAAGTGCGGGGGCCACCGGAGCGGTAGAAGGGAGTAATCTGATCGCGCGGACTGCCGGAGTCGTGGGTGATGATGGCCTCGTTCGAGGGGACTGCCTGCTGGAAGTCAGTAATTACCCGGTAGGGGTTGACTAGCGGGCCGGCATCGGTGGTCTTGTGCCGCCATTCGGCCAGCCAGGCGTTGCGGACGGACTCGATCTCGCCGGTGACTTCAGCGCTGCCCCGGCGAGTATCGCCGACGATTTCACGGCAAGCCTCAATCATCTGGCGGAGGGCCAGCTTGGCGTCGCCGATCACCGGGTACTGCACATCGTAGTCCTTGTTCAGGTCGCGGGGGTCGTTGGTGTTCTGGATCAGGGTGCGGCCGGCCGGCAGGTTCATGGACATGCCGTGCTTGGTAAAGCTGGAACCCACGCCGAAGATCACGTCGGCGCGGCGCATGAAATGATACACCGTACCCGACATAACGCCGGAACCGCTGCCCAGCGCCAGCGGGTGATGCTCAGGGAAGCCGCTCTTACCCAGCAGGGTTGTCATAACCGGCACCGACAGCAGTTCGGCCAGTTCTACCAACTCGTCAGTGGCCTCAGCGTACATAACGCCCTGGCCGGCGTGGATGACCGGGTAGGTGGCGGAGCAGAGCGCGCGGGCGGCGGCTTCGACGTCGTCGGGGTCGGCCTGGGAAGCTGAGCGGCGCACGTTGCCGCCCCAGTAGAACGCCTCCTCGGACACCTCTTCCAACGCCACGTCGGCGGGGATTTCAATCATGGAGGGCCCGGGCCGGCCGGTGTAGAGCGCGTTGACGGCGCGGCGCATCACCTGGCTGGTGCTGGCGGACAGGTTGAGTCGCTCCAGGTGCTTGGTTACGCTGGCGAAACTCTCGATGGAGTCGAACATGGGAAAGACGCCCTGGCGCTCCCGTGGGTGTCCCAGCGGCAGCAGCAGGATGGGAACGGAGTCGGAGAACGACGTGGCCACGCCGGAGTAGGCATTCTCGGCGCCGGGGCCGTACTGCATGGCGAACACGCCGGGCGGCCGGCCGTTGGTGACGCGGCTGTAGCCGTCGGCGATGCCGACGCCCACGCGCTCCTGGCGGCAGATGACGGGACGAATGCCGGCGGCGGCGCAGGCTTCGATTACGGGTGTGGTGGGGAAACAGGACAGGTATTCAACACCCTCCCGCTTCAGGATTTCGGCGATTGCGTCAATGGTCTGCACGATAAACCTCTGTTGCGGCGCCGGCGGGCAAAACTCACCGCCGGCGTTCGGATACGCGAAAGTATAGCATCGCTGGATGTTGATTGTGCCGGCTGGGTTCCGGGGCTAGAATGACTGCGCAAATCGACAGGGGAGTTTGAACTTGACCAGCGGAGCTTTGGCCGGCGTCAAGGTGATCGACCTGACTCATCACATCGCCGGCCCGTATGCCACCAAACTGTTGGCCGATTTCGGGGCCGACGTTTTGAAGATCGAGAGGCCGGGGGGCGATCCCGCCCGCCGGTTGCCACCGTTCTACCACGATGAGCCCGAACAGGAGAAAAGCCTGCCGTTCCTGTACCTGAACACCAACAAGCGCAGCATCACGCTGAATCTGAAATCGGAGGAAGGGCGCGACATTCTGCTGGAACTGTTGGAGGACGCGGATGCAGTGGTAGAAAACTTTTCGCCCCGCGTTATGCCATCGCTGGGGTTGGATTACGAGACGTTACGGGAGCACAACCCCCGCCTCGTAGTAGCGTCGGCGTCCAACTTTGGGCAGACGGGGCCGTGGCGGGATTACAAGGCTACGGAGATAGTGGAATACGCGCTGGGCGGGCTGATGTACATCTTCGGGGCCTACGACCGCGAGCCGTTGAAACACGCGATGAACCAGGCGCAGTTCAAGGCGGGCACCAACCTGGCGGCGGCGACGCTGATGGCGCTGTACCACCAGAGGCTCACCGGGCAAGGGCAGCGGGTGGACGTGTCCATCCATGAAAGCATCGCGTCGGCGCTGCGGGACGTCACCAACAACTACACCTACCTGGGCGCAGTGCGTCGCCGACAGCCCAACCATACCGGCGACCTCACCCGTCTGCGGGCGGTGTCGGATGGCTACGTGCTGCCCAACCCGGGGATAGGGGCAGGACTGAATTGGCAGATCCTCGTGGACTTCCTGGACGCGCCGCAGCTGGATGACCCCAGGTTTGACAACGCATCGGCGCGGCTGGAAAACGCCGAGGCTTTGGGCGAGATACTGGACGAAATTTTCTCCACCAAGCAGAAGCAGGACATCTTCTACGCGGCCCACGAGAAACGGTTCATCTACGGCGTGATCGACTCACCTGCCGAAACCATCGAGAACCCACAGATGCAGGCGCGCGGTTACTACCAGCCGGTGGAGCATCCCGAACTGGGCGAGATCACGTTCCCGGGCGCGCCCTTCCTGATGAGCGGTTCGCCTTGGGCGGTGAATTCAACCGCGCCGGCCCTGGGCCAGCATAACGGCGAGGTGCTGGGCGCGTTGGGGTACGACGCGCCGGGAATGGCTTTCCTCGCCGCATCGGAGGTTATCTGACATGGCGGGACCGTTGCAGGGCGTACGTATCGTTGAGATGGGGCAGCTGATCGCCATACCGTCGGCGATGAAGTGGCTGGCCGATATGGGGGCGGAAGTTATCCGCCTGGAATCGGTGCAGCGGCTGGAAAGCTACCGAACCGACTCGCTGTACCACAACGACGTGGACGGCGAGTTCTGGAATCGAGGCGCTAACTTCTACGAACAGAACCGCAACAAGTTGGGGCTGACACTGGACTTGAGCCGCGATGAGGGGCGAGAGGTGCTGCTTGGCTTGATCGCCGTCGCCGACGTGTTCGCGGAGAACTTCACGCCTCGCGTGATCCACAACTTCGGGCTGGAGTACGACGACCTGCGCAAGATTCGTCCCGACATCATCATGGTGTCTTCTACGGGCTACGGGTTTGATGGTCCGTGGTCGAACTTTGGAGCGACCGGGCCGGCCACCGAGGGCGCGGCGGGTCTGGCCTACATGACCGGCTACAAAGGCGGCGGGCCGATGATGTCGGAGATCCCCTACACCGACTACACGGCGGGAGAACACACGGTGGCGGCGGTAATGCTGGCGTTGATGCACCGGCTGAATACCGGGCAGGGTCAGTTCATCGACGTGTCGCAGACGCAGACGTGCAGCGCGACCATCCCGGAGGCGCTGCTGGATTGGACGGTCAACGGGCGGATTCAGGAACGGCTCGGCAACGAGGACCCGGCGATGTCGCCCCACGGTTGCTATCCCTGCGCCGGCGATGACCGCTGGATCGCCATTGCCATTGACAGCGACGAGGCGTGGTATGCGTTGTGTCGCGTCATGGCCCGGCCGGACTGGGCGGCCGACGAACGGTATAGCGACGTGCTGCGGCGCATACAGCATCGGGAAGAGTTGGACATGATGCTGGGGTTTGAAACCCGGACCCACGACAACCATGAGTTGATGGCGAAGTTGCAGGCCGAAGGTGTCGCCGCCGGCGCGGTGATGGACAGCGAAGACCTGCTGTTCAACAAGCACCTGAAGGAGCGTCGGTTCTACGAGGTTGTGGAACACCACCCGGATACTGGTATGCCACCGTTGCCTTACGCCGGCCGGCCCTGGAAGTTATCGGAGACACCAGCGGATCCGCCGCAGGCGGCGCCGGTCATGGGTCAACACAACCGTCAGGTATTGGCGGGGTTGCTGGGCAAAATGGACCAGGAAATCGCGGCGCTGGAAGAATCCAACGTGATCGGCTACGCGCCGTTAACCCCGCGCGGCGTGCGCCGTCCATCGCTGGACGAGCAGGTGCGGCAGGGGCGGATGCAGCGGTACGATACCGATTATGCGGAGCGGGTACGGGAGTGGTTCGGGATTAACGGTTAGCAAAGTGGGGGCGGGTCCGCCTCAGGCGAATCCACCCCTGAACTTTCTTACGTTCGTAATTCGATTCAGCCCTACCGCGTCTCAAAGGCGGCGATGGCGTCCTCATGCTGTAGCGTCAGGCCAATGTCGTCTAGGCCGTTGAGCAGGCAGTAGCGGCGGAATTCGTCAACCTCGAAATCGACTACGATTTCCTCGTCGCCGTCGCGGACCTGCTTGCCCTCCAGATCGACGGTGATCTGGAAACCGGGGGCGTCCTTGGCTTTGTCCATGATCCGGCGCACGTCAGCTTCGGGCAGGATGAGCGGCAACACGCCGTTCTTGAAGCAGTTGTTGAAGAAGATGTCGGCGAAGCTGGGAGCTATGATGCAGCGGATTCCGTAGTCTTCCAACGCCCAAGGAGCGTGTTCACGCGAAGAGCCGCAACCAAAATTGGGACCCGACACCAGGATTTTGGCGCTGCGGTAGGCGTCCTGATTGAGCAGGAAGTCCGGGTTCTCGGATCTGTCATCGTTGTACCGGTAGCGGTCGAACAGATACTGGCCGAAGCCGGTGCGCTCGATGCTCTTCAGGTACACGGCCGGAATGATCATGTCGGTGTCAACGTTGACGGCGTCCAGTGGCGCTACGACGCCTTCCAGTTTGACGAAGGGTTCCATCTTGTTATACCTCGTTCGGGTAGGGGCGACGCATGCGTCGCCCCTGCAATGGTGGCGTTTAGAAGTCGCGGACGTCCACGAAGTGGCCGGCTATAGCAGCGGCGGCGGCCATTTCGGGGCTGACCAGATGGGTGCGGCCGCCTCTGCCCTGCCGACCCTCAAAGTTACGGTTGGAGGTCGAGGCGCAGCGCTGGCCGGGATCCAGGATGTCGGGGTTCATGCCGAGGCACATGGAGCAGCCCGCTACACGCCAGTCGAATCCGGCGTCCTTGAATACCTGGTCAAGCCCTTCCTCTTCGGCCTGCGCCTTCACGCGAGCCGAACCGGGCACGACCATCGCGTACACGTCGGAGCTGACCTGCCGGCCCCGAATCACGTTGGCGGCGGCGCGCAGGTCGTCGATGCGAGCGTTGGTGCACGCCCCGAGGAACACGCGGTCGATCCTGATGTCCTCGATGCGCTGGTTAGGCTCCAGGCCCATGTACTCCAGCGCGCGTTCGGCGGCCTCGCGTTCGGCGGTGGTCTCAAAGGATGCCGGATCGGGCACGCGGTCAGTGATCTGCGCCACCATGTCGGGCTTGGTTCCCCAGGTAACGAAGGGAGCCAGGTCGGCGGCGTTGATGACGATGGTGCGGTCATAGGTTGCGCCGGAGTCGGTGGGCAGTCCGCGCCACTCTTCGATCTTGGCTTCAAGCTCGGCGCCCTTGGGGGCGTAGGGACGGGTGCGAACGTATTCAAACGTGGTGTCGTCCGGCGCGATCATGCCGGCGCGAGCGCCGCCCTCGATGCTCATGTTACAAACGGTCATGCGCCCGTCCATGGACAGGTTCCGGATGGCCTCGCCGGTGTATTCAATCACGTGGCCGGTGCCGCCGTTGACGCCCATGTGTCCTATGATGCCCAGGATGATGTCCTTGGCAGTGACGCCGTTGGGGAGTTCGCCATCCACGCGCACTTCCATGGTGCGGGGTTTGAACTGCCGCAGGGTCTGGGTCGCCAGCACGTGCTCGACTTCTGACGTGCCGATGCCAACGGCGAAGCAGCCCAGAGCGCCGTGGGTGGAAGTATGGCTGTCGCCGCACACCACGGTCTTGCCGGGCAGGGTGTAGCCGAGGTCCGGCCCGATAACGTGGACGATACCCTGGTTCTCGCTGAACCGGTCGTAGTAGAAGGGCAGGTTGAATTCGGCAGCGTTGCGGTCCAGCGCATCCAGTTGAGCCTTGGAAATCTGGTCTTCGATAGGGCGCGTAAGCTCCCAGGTGGGGGTGTTGTGGTCGGCAGTGGCGACGGTGAGATCGGGGCGGCGCACCTCGCGGCCGGCCATGCGCAGGCCGTCGAACGCCTGGGGCGAGGTTACTTCGTGGACCAGGTGCAGGTCGATGTAGATGAGCGACGGCTGACCCGGCTCTTCGTGCACAACGTGGGCATCCCAGATTTTTTCGAACATGGTTCGGGGGGCCAATTTCAATCCTCCTCAAACAGGGGACACGCGACGGCGCGCCCAAAAATCACGATACGGCCCGATTATTATAGCACTGGTATCCGAGTAGCCTCTTCAGTGTGCGCCGGTGGCTTCCTGGGTCATCAGCTCGACGATATCGTTGCTGGTGACGGCTCCCAGAAACTTCTCCGAATCTTCTTCGACAATGGCCATTACGGAGACCGAATTTTCGGACATGCGGTGCAGGACATCCTCAACGTGTTCCTCCGGGCGCGCCGTCGGAGTTTGCGTGCGCAATACGTCGTTGAGGGGCGTTCTACCCCAAGCGCCTTTGGGCAAGTAACGCAACATCTCCAGCGACACGATGCCCACGAAAGCGCCACGGTCGGCCACCACGTAGTCGTGCTGGTGCGGCACGATCCATCTTTCGGTGAACTCCCGAACCGTCACGGAGGAATCGGGGTGATTTCTGGATCGGTCGAGGATATCGTCAACTGTGATGTCGTCGAGCGCGAAGCCAATGACGCCAGCGGGAATATCGTCGAGATGAGTTGGAAGGTCCGGTTTCCGGCTGGCCCGGCCGACGGCGAAAGTGATGACCGGCGGCATGAACAGTATGTAGCAGAACATCACGAGCACCAGGAACGAGAACACTACCTCGTCGATGGTTCCGGTTTCCCACAGAACCAGCAATAAAGCGATTTCCGCTACGCCCTTGCCCATAAGGCCGGAAGCCACCGCATACGGCACGGTGAGACGGGCCACGTATGCGCCGATGAATGCTCCGATAAAGTTGCCAATGAGCGGAACCAGCGCAAGCGCAAGCATCGTCCACGGGTTCAGAGTTACAAACGAGAAGCTGAAATGGAGTCCCGCAGACGCAAAGAACAGTGGAACGAAGAATCCTTCGGCGACGCTGCGGAGTCCCGGTATAATCTCGCGACGGGCCTGATACGACAATCCGGACAGCGCAGCGCCAAACAGAAGGGCCCCTAGAGAACCATGCAAGCCCATTAGCTCCGCGCCGTACACCATCAGGAACAGAATGCCTATGAGCAATCCCAGGGATAGCTGAGGCACCTGAATCAGGCGCTGGAGCAGAGAAACCACGGGCGGCAGGACGCGGGACGACAATACCCACGAAACCACGGCGAAACCCGCGATTTTGCCCAGCAGGATCAGTATGCCGGTGACCGACAATTCGTGAGCGTGTTCGCCGATGCTGAATCCAATCAGCAGGAGCGTTATCAACTCCGCGATTACAACCACGGTAAAGATCTGCAAACCAAGCGGCTCTTTGAGGCGGCCTTCGTCGGAGAGCACCTTGGCAACGATGCCGAGGCTGGTCATCGACAAGACTCCGGCCAACGCCAGCGCCTCGGAGAAGTTCAAGCTGAGACCAAAATCGAAAACGAAATCGGTGGTGACCAGCATGGATATACCCATTGACAGGATCACCGACAGCACGGCAGTCAGGAAATAGTGCCCCCGGAGGGTTGCCACGAAGCTGGATATGTCGATTTCATCGAGTCCGATCAGGAAGAAAAATATGAACACCCCCAGGGTGAGCAGCAGTTCCAAGTGGCCGGAAGAGTCAATCGACCAAACGCCGGTAAGATCCAGGACCGGCCCCAGCAATAATCCGGCGGTTACGTAAGCGACAATGGCATTCAGCCGCAAACGGCGGAAGACGCCCTCCGCAAGCTTGGTGACGATCACCAAAAGACCCAGAGACAGCAATGCTTCGTGGTGCATTCGACCTTTGCTCCGTTGAACCGAACATGTTCGCGAGCCTATCGCGGCGTGGCTGTTCGTCAGACGCTTATGGCAGAGTCAACATAAGCGATTGTGGCCGCGCCTATTATTCCCGAATAGCGGGTGTCGCACAAGCGATAGGTCGAACACACGCGAGGTCTCCGGGAGCGTTTAATCTCGCCGGTTTCAAGTGTGCGGGGCGGCCATTATGATAAACTGGCTCGGCATTCCCGAACAAACAGCAATGCCGGAGGAAACCCCATGCCGTCCGCTGAAGCCGTTGTCCTGCCCGATAACGTTCGCCCTACTCACTATGATCTGACACTTACGCCGAATTTCGATGATTTCACGTTCGCCGGCGATGTGGACATAACGGTAAGAATGGAGCCCGGTACAACGGAAATCCTTCTGAATTGCACTGAGATCGACATCGAATCGGCGACGGTGAGTTGGACAGACGGCGACGGAGAGCACGAACAGGCGGCATCCGATATTTCCTACAACGCGGACGCGGAAACGGCTACGATAACCCTGGCCGAAACAGCGCCCGACGGAATGGTCGGGCACCAGCATCTCCGGATGAAGTTCACCGGCGAATTGAACGACAAGCTGCGCGGTTTCTACCGCAGCCAATACTCCAACCCGGAGGGAGAAACCGCTTACCTGGCCACCACCCAATTTGAGGCGACCGACGCTCGGCGTGCGTTGCCCTGCTGGGACGAGCCGGCGGTAAAGGCAACGTTCCAGGTTACGCTGAACGTTCCGGCAGAGATGGCCGCGGTCTCCAACACGCCGATAGTTGAAGAACGGCCCAGCGATGTCCCCGGCATCAAGACGGTGAAATTTGATACTACCCCGATAATGTCCACCTACCTGCTGGCGTTCGTCATCGGAGACCTCACGCACATCGAGAAAGAAGCGGCGGACGGCACCGTGGTCGGGATCTGGATGACCCGGGGCAAAGAAGAGCAGGGCCAGTTCGCGTTGGATACCTCGGTCAAGCTGCTGTCGTTCTTCAACGACTACTTCGGCATTCCGTACCCGCTGCCCAAGCTGGACCACCTAGCCATCCCCGACTTTGCCGCGGGGGCGATGGAAAACTGGGGTTGCGTAACCTACCGCGAGACGGCATTGCTGGTGGACCCGGCCAACTCGTCGGCAGGGACGCGGCAGAGAGTGGCCGAGGTGGTCGCTCACGAAATGGCGCACATGTGGTTCGGCGACCTGGTGACCATGGAGTGGTGGGATGATCTGTGGCTCAACGAGAGCTTCGCCACCTGGGTGGGCACCAAGGCTGTGGACTGGCTTTTCCCCGAATGGTCCATGTGGACCCAATTCGTCAACATGGACACTAACCGGGCCTTCAATCTAGACGGGCTGAAAAACTCGCATCCCATCGAGCAGGAAGTGCTTAACCCTGCCGAAGTGAGCCAACTGTTCGATGCCATCAGCTACAGCAAGGGCGGCTCGGTGTTGCGGATGCTGGAGCATTTCCTGACGCCCAGCAACTTCCGGACGGGATTGAACATCTACCTGAATCGCCATTCCTACGCCAACGCCCGCACCACTGACCTTTGGACGGCGCTTGAAGAGTCTTCGGGCCAACCGGTGAACAGCATTATGAGCAGCTGGACCGGCCAGATGGGATACCCAGTGCTGGACGTTGCGGCAACCGCTACGGATGGCGGCCTCACGCTGGAAGTGAAACAGGAACGGTTCGTGTTCGATTCCGTGTTAGGCGACGGCGGGGACGAGGACGATGAGGAACAGGTCTGGCCCGTTCCCCTTACCGTTGCGGCGGATGGCGCCGGCGTTACCGCCACTCTGGTCAACGCAGCTACGGGAACCGTAGCGGTGGAAACACCCTCTGAACCGGACTGGTTCAAGGTGAACCCGGAGCAAACGGGATTTTACCGGGTGAATTACACCGATGCGGACTGGGACCGGCTGGTTCCGGTCATCGAAAACCGGACGTTGCCGGCCACCGACCGCCTGGGAATCCAGAACGATGCCTACGCGCTCGCCAAAGCCGGCCTGCTGCCGGTAACCCGGTTCCTGACCTTGGCGGAAGCGTATCAGAACGAAAACGACGCCTCGGTGTGGAGTGACCTGGCGACAAACCTCCGGGAGATCGAGGGGTTAATCGCGGAGGAACCGTGCCTGGAAGCCTTCCGAGCCTTTGGCCGGCAACTGTTCGCCCCTCAGGCGCAACGTTCAGGCTGGGAGCCACTGCCTGGCGAAGGTCACCTTGACTCGTTGCTGCGCTCGACGGTATTGAGCCAGGCCGGGGTTTACGGCGATCCGGCAGTGATCGGGCAGGCCCAGGAACTATTCGGCCAATACCAAAAGGACGCGGCCAACGTGCGCCCCGATCTGCGCGGCGTCGTGTTCAGCCTGGTGGCCCAGGAAGGCGACCAGACCGTGTACGACCGCATCTGGGAACTGGAGCGGGCCGCGGAGTTGCACGAAGAAAAAATCCGGTTGCTGATGTCATTGGCCCGATTCCAGCAGCAGGACCTGTTGCGCGAGACACTGGATCGCGCGTTGACCGACGACGTGAGGTTGCAAGACACCATTTTCGTAGTGTCGGCAGTGGCGGCCAACAACCAGGGCCGGGACCTCGCTTGGGAATTCCTGAAAGAACAGTGGGATGAATTCGACCGGCGCTACGGCGGCGGCGGATTCGGATTGATGCGGTTGGTTGCCATCACCAATTCCTTCACCACCAATGAAAAGCGCGACGACGTGGCAGCCTTCTTTGAAGCGCATCCCACGCCGGCAGCCGAGCGAACAATCCGGCAAGCGCTGGAACGCATCGCGCTCAACGTGGCCTGGCTGGAACGGAACCGGGAGGAACTGGCGCGGTATTTCGGGTAGTGAAAATGATGAACGCTAAGTACGTTGTCTGCATCAAAAATGGAACCTATCTGGCTTCGCTCGAAGTTGGTAAAATCTATCGCGCTCTGCCTGACGAATTCGCCGCAAAGCACGACTTGATTCGTGTCATTGACGAGTCAGAGGAAGATTACCTCTTTCCAAATAGTTACTTCATTCCCATCGAATTGACGGAAGAAATTGAGCAGGCGCTTTACGCAATCGAGCCCGTCGTTTAGTCGGCGCCGCTGGCCGCATCAGCGGTCAAAACGGCCCTTTATCGCGTCGCGTCAGCGAGGCTAAGTTTGACACGCTTGCCCAATGACGGTAGCCTTGATTGTGATTTACCGCACAAAAGATTGGGATTTATGGACTCTTTAGAACGCATCAATGAACTGAAATCGCTCCTGCAAAAACGGATTTTGATCATCGACGGGGCGATGGGAACGCAAATTCAGGCGAGGGGTTTGGGACCGGATGATTTCGGAGGCGCCGACTACGAAGGCTGCAACGAATACCTGAATATCACCCGGCCCGACGTGATCGCGGAAATCCACCGCGACTATCTTGAGGCCGGCGCCGACATCGTCGAAACCAACACGTTCGGCGCCACGGCTTTGGTGCTCGGCGAGTACGATCTGGCCGAACACGCCCGGCGTGTCAACCGAGAAGGCGCGTCCATTGCGCGTCGGATCGCCGACGATGTGACGACCCGTGAACCCAACCGGCCCAGGTTCGTCGCCGGCGCCATGGGGCCGACGACCCGGACCATATCAGTGACCGGCGGATTGACCTTTGACGAACTCGCCGCCGATTACCACCAGCAGGCCGCCGGGCTGATTGAGGGCGGCGCCGACGTGTTGCTGCTGGAAACCAGCCAAGACACCATCAACATCAAGGCCGGGTTGGAAGGCATCGACCGGGCGCAGGCCGAGCTGAGCAGTGATGTGCCGGTCGCCGTGCAGGGCACCATCGAGCCAATGGGCACACTGCTCGCCGGGCAAGATGCGGAGGCGCTCTACACGTCGTTGGCGCACCGCGAACTGCTGTGGGTCGGATTCAACTGCGCCACCGGGCCGGAGTTTATGACCGACCATCTGCGCACGCTGCAAGAACTATCGCGCTTCAGCATCGCCTGCATACCCAACGCCGGACTTCCGGACGAAGACGGCAACTACAATGAAACGCCGGAGATGTTGGCGGGAACCTTGCAACGCTTCGCTGAAAACGGCTGGATCAATATCGCCGGCGGTTGTTGTGGAACCGGCCCGGAACACATCCGTCGCATAGACGATGCGATGGCCGGCAAGTCTCCGCGAGAGGCCACGGCCTCGTTGGAAACTCGCGTATCGGGAATTGAAGCGGTGGTGGTCAATGAGGACACGCGACCCACAATAGTGGGCGAGCGCACCAACGTGCTGGGCAGTCGCCGGTTTAAGCGGCTCATCAGCGATGACCGGTTTGAAGAAGCGGCGGAAATCGGCCGGCGCCAGGTTCGCAACGGCGCGCACGTGCTGGATGTGTGCCTGCAAGACCCGGACCGGGATGAGACGGCAGACGTCATCAAGTTCCTGGACCAGTTGAACCGCCGCGTCAAAGCGCCCATTATGATTGACTCTACGGACGCCTCTGTGATTGAAGAATCGTTGAAGCGGTTGCAGGGCAAGTCCATCATCAACTCCATTAACCTGGAGGACGGTGAAGAGCGGTTCCAGCGTGTCGTGCCGCTGGCGCGACGCTACGGCGCGGCGCTGGTGGTGGGTTGCATCGACGACGATCCAAACCAGGCCCAAGCGATTACCCGCGAACGGAAGGTGGAAATTGCGCAACGTTCCCACCGGCTGCTCACCGAAAAGTACGGTGTGCCCGAGCAGGACATAATCTTCGACCCGCTGGTGTTCCCGGCCGGCACCGGAGATGAGAACTACGTCGGTTCCGCCGCCGAAACTATCGAGGGAGTTCGCCTGATCAAAGAAGCGTTGCCCAACACCAAGACCGTCCTGGGAATCTCCAACGTGTCCTTCGGGTTGCCGGCCGCCGGCCGTGAAGTGTTCAACTCGGTATTCCTGTACCACTGCACGCAGGCTGGCCTGGACATGGCCATCGTCAACTCTGAGATGATGCAACGGTATGCCACCATTCCCGAAGAAGAACGGCGGCTATCCGAGGATCTGATCTGGAACCGAGGCGAAGACCCAGTAGCGGCGTTCGCCGCGCACTTCCGCGACCGCGCGCCGCGCGCCACCGCCGAAGAGCGTTCCGCGCTGCCACTGGACGAGCGGCTGGCGCAGTGCATCATCGAGGGTAGCAAGGAAGGGCTGACCGACGATCTGGACCTGGCGCTCCAGGAGCGGGAACCGCTGGAAATCATCAACGGGCCGTTGATGGCCGGCATGGACGAGGTAGGCCGGCAATTCAACGCGAACCAGCTCATCGTAGCGGAAGTGCTGCAAAGCGCCGAAGCGATGAAGGCCGCCGTGGCGCACCTGGAACCCCACATGGAACGCAGCGACGCGGCAAGCCGGGGCTGCGTGTTGCTGGCCACCGTAAAAGGCGACGTGCACGACATCGGCAAGAACCTCGTCGAGATCATCATGTCCAACAACGGGTACCGGGTGGTCAACCTCGGCATCAAGGTGGCCGCGCAGGAGCTCATTGCCGGCTACCGCGAGCACCAGCCGGACATCATCGGTTTATCGGGATTGCTGGTGAAATCGGCGCAGATGATGGTGGAAACGGTGCAGGACTTCCGCGCCGCCGGCATCCGCGCCCCGGTGCTGGTGGGCGGAGCGGCGTTGTCCAACCGATTTACGCGCCTCCGCATCGCCCCTGAGTACGACGGATTGGTCGCCTATTCGCCGGACGCCATGAGCGGGCTGGCACTGGCCAACACGATACAAGACGCCGATGAGCGTGAGCGTCTGGCGGCGCAACTGGCTTCGGAAGGTGCTGAGTTGCAACAGGAAGTTGCGGCGCGGGGGTAGTAGGCCATGTCTGTTGATCAAACACTGACTGCCGTGGCGGCGTTGGAAACATCTCCTCGCCCACCCGACCTGCGCCTTCACGTCCTGGAGGATTACGACCTGGACGAGATTTTCGGGTATATCAACCCGCAGATGCTCTACGTCAGGCATCTGGGCTATCGAGGTCGTTTCTGGGAGTCGCTGCGCAACGACGAGCCAAAAGCCGTGGAATTGCGCCGGCAGGTGCAGCGAGTCGAGGACATCATACTGTCCCGCTCTGACATAACCGCCAACGCTGTGTTCAAGTTTTTCCCATGCCGGTCTGAAGGGCCCTGGCTGATCGTTTACGAAGCGGACGGCACGACGGAATTGGAGCGGTTCTACTTCGGACGGCAACAGGGCAAGGACGGCTTGTGCCTGACCGACTACGTGCGCCCGTCGGGGGATGGCCCTAACGACTACCTGGCTATGTTCGCCACGACGATAGGACCTGGTGTACGCGAGTTGTCGGAGCGGTGGAAGAACGACGGGCGCTACCTCGACTCTCACACCCTGCAAGCCTTGGCGATTGAATCGGCGGAAGGGTTCGCCGAGTTGCTGCACAAGCGCATCCGCAGCATGTGGAACATCGGCGAACCGTCGGGCTTGAAGGTCAACGGCGAGGAAGAACTGCGGGAATTATTCCGCGCCAACTACCGGGGCAAGCGTTATTCCTTCGGGTACCCGGCGTGTCCACGTCTTGAAGACCAGGAGAAGCTGTTCCGGCTGTTGGACGTAACCGAGAATATCGGCGTGGAACTCACTGACGGTTACATGATGGACCCGGAAGGGTCCGTCTCCGCCGTCGTTTTACACCATCCGGATGCCAAGTACTTCAACCTGGATGAGGCGGACATAGAACGGTTGGAGTCGGAAATCGCCGCCCTGCCAATAGCGGAGCGATAGCGGTGACGAGAAATCCACTAATTGAACAGCCCGTACCCTTTTCGGATACGGGCATTATTTTTGCCGACGCTCCTGACTGGGAGAGCGTTGGGAACAACCTCCCGGTTTCAGGGAACGCGGCGCCTAAATATACCGCGGTCATCGACATCGGTTCCGGGTCTGCGAGGGCGGTGGTGATGCAGGTGAACCCCGGCGGCGGCATCGAAATGGTGGCTCAGCAGCGGGTGAACCTCAACCTCATGAGTCACGTTGGAGTTGACGGTGTACTGGATGCCTCAGGCATAGCCAGCACGGTTGACGCTCTGGAAGATTTCGCCCAGGTAGCCCGCGGTTTTGGAGTCGATTCCATTCATGCCGTGGGGACGGCGGCGCTCCGGGAATCGGCTAACGCCAACGCGGTGCTTAAGGCTGCGGAAGATCGTTTCGGCATCAATCTCGAGATCATAGACGGCGGCGACGAAGCGACGTACTGTTTCATCGGGGCCATACACGGACTGCCGGTGTCCGGTGGACTGCTGGCCGACATCGGCGGAGGCAGTACGGAGATTGTGCGGTTCAACGGACGCGCCATGGGCTCTAGCGTCTCCCTGCCGCTGGGGAGCCTGCGGATTGCCAACCAATTCCGGTTGACAGATCTGCCGAAAGCCGAGGACATGCACGCCGCTTACGAGTATGTACACGCTACGCTATCTCAAGCCGAAGTTCCGCGTTTGTCGCCGGGGGAGGCGCTGGTAGGTTCCGGCGGATCAGCGCGGCTGCTGTCGCGGCTGGACCGGGGCCGGGAGCCCTATCCGATCATCAAGGTACATGGGTATCAAATCGGGGCCGACGATCTGGCGGAACACGCCCGCGGACTGGCATCGATGTCCTGTTTTGAGCGTGCCGGGGTTAACGGAATGAACCCGGAACGCAGCCATTCCATCGTGGGCGGCGCAGTGGTAGCCCATGCTTTGGCGCAATACGTCAACGCCGATAGCCTCCTGGTGTCCGGCCAGGGCCTGCGGGAGGGATTGGCGCGCCAGCCGGTTTGCCGGTTCACCGAAAACGCGGTGAGTGTGCCGCCCGTTGCGTCGGTACGAATTACGTCGCTGACCGACTTGGCCGGTCGGTTCGTTCCGCGGTTCCATCTACGTGGCCGGCGCCGCGCGGCGCTGGCGTCCAGAATCGGAGCGTCGGCGTGGGAATCCGAGGGTCGCCACATGCGCTGGCCCCTGGAGTGCGCGGCGTACCTGCTGGACATTGGCAATGCGATTGACTTCTACAACCGGCTGAACCGTACCGCCAGTATAGTTGTGCGCACGGATTTGCCCGGCTTCACGCATCGAGAATCGGCATACGTCGCTGCCATTCTGCTTACGGCGGAACGGGGACGGGTTCCGGCTCGCTTCCGACGTTCCAGATTGCTGTCGGGGAACGACGCCAATCTAATCGGGCAGGCCGCCGCCGCGCTGACGCTGGTTGATGAGTTGGACAATCACCTGCCTCTGGGGTGCCCGGCCAGCGTAGTGCAGGTTGGGCGGCAACATGGTATTTTGACTGTGGCGACGCCGGCGTGGTCGCGAGTGGCCGGTCCGCGCATAACGGAACGGTGGAACGCGGCATTTGGGGAACAGATAAACATAATGAGGTGTGAATCATGACCAGGCTGCAAGGACATCTCGCATACAAAATGGGCGAACGGTTCGGGCAACATCCCGATGACGGAGAATATCCGGGCACGCTGATTATCGTGGAGGGGATTGACGGCTCCGGTAAAAGCACGCAGATTGACCTGCTGCAAAAGTGGTTGAACAGCCGGAACCTGGTGACGGTGTTTACCGAATGGAATTCGTCGCCGATAGTTCGTCGCACCACGAAGCGCGGGAAAACGGAAGAATTGCTGACGCCGATGTCGTTCAGCCTGATCCACGCCGCCGACTTCGCGAACCGGGTCCACGCCCAGATATTGCCGGCGTTGCGTGCCGGAGCTACGGTCCTTGCCGACCGCTACGTGTACACGGCATTCGCTCGGGATTCGGCCCGGGGAGTGAACCGAGACTGGCTGCGACGGATCTACTCGTTCGCCGTGCAACCCACGCTCGGCCTGTATTTCAAGGTCCCGCTGGATGTTTCCATTCAACGGATCAATGCGGGGCGCGAGGAACTTGGTTTCTACGAATCCGGGCAGGACATGGGTTTTTCAAACGACCGGGAAGAGTCCTTCCGCATATTCCAGGGCCGGCTGCTGGACGAATACGACGCCATGACCGAGGAATTTGGCCTGACGACCATTGACGCCACGCAACCCATCGCGGTCCAGCAGCAGCTAGTGCGGCGTTACGTGGAGCCGTTGCTCGAAAACGCGATAGGGGTGCGCGGCCAAAGCGTTCCTGAGGCCCTGGGCAAAGCTGGCCTGACGGGACGCTACATCAGGCCTCCGATGTCCCGCCGTCCGACCGAGCAGGAAGTGGCCGATTTGTAGGACATTCCTCCGCCGCCTATATTGCCGTCAATCCGGAGTCATGAGATGAACGATATTAAGTTTTATGGGCATACGCCACCCAGTGTAGCCGGGGAACCGACCCCGGGCCGGCTGATCGTGATCGAAGGCACGGACGGCGTAGGTCGTTCCACGCAGATCGGGATGCTACAGGAATGGCTGGAAGCCGAAGGCTACGCCGTAACGGTCACGGGATTCCGTCGCTCCACGTTGGCGGCTACGGGCATCAACCGTGCCATGCGAGGCAACACCCTTGATGCCCTCACTTTGAACCTTTTCTACGCCACCGACTTCTGGGACCGGCTGGAAAAGAACATCGTTCCGGCGTTGCGGACGGGCATGGTAGCCCTGGTGGACCGCTACATCTTCTCAATCATCGCCAGGGCGCGGGTGCGCGGTGTGCCGGCCCGCTGGCTCAACGACGTCTTCGAGTTCGCGGTGGTACCCGACCGAGTCCTGTACCTGGACGTTGACGTGGAACAACTGCTTCCCCGGGTGCTGGCGGTGAGACAGCTGGATCATTGGGAGTCGGGCGAAGACTTCCTGCGGGGCCCGGACTTGCACGATAACTTCATCCGCTACCAAACGGCGCTGCTTGAAGAGTTTCGCAACCTGGCGGAGGAGCACAACTTCGTAACCATAGACGCTAGGGGAAGCGTTGGCGATGTGTTTGAAGCCCTGCAAACCGAGGTGCGGGCCGCATTGGAGGGCATGGGAGCGGAGTGAAGTTCCAGGTGCGTTCGTAGGTCTGAAAATCAGGGGCGGTTTTGAAAACCGCCCCTATGCGTTCGGCATCGGTAAATCAGCGGATCACAAACCCAAAGCGTCCGCCAGCCGCCGGCGGTGGAATTTGGGGTCGCCCAGGAATTGATACAGCGTGCGCGAGGCGGTGGTGTGCAGGGTTAGACCGTACTCCGTCGTGCTGCCGACGCCAGCGTGTACTTCATGGGCATGATTGCAGGCGTTGTAGTAAGCGGCGCTGCTGACCGTTTTGGCCAGATGTATGCTGTCGGCGGCTTCCCGTTCCGTATCCAGCTTCCACAGCGCTTCGTAAGTGGTCCAACGCGCCGAGTCCAGTTCGTTGACCAGGTTGATTATGTGGTCCTGGACCCGCTGGAACCTGCCGATGGGTGTGCCGAACTGAATCCGGGTCCGGCTGTACTCCACCGACATTTCATACACCTGCTGCGAACCGCCAACCTGGTAAGCGCACAACAGCGGGATTGCGGTGGCAACCGCCTGCTCCAGCGCCAACCATCCGCCTGAGAACGGACTGGATCCGGGCATGGCGCGGCCCGACAGTACCGCCGACTCCCCGATCTGCACGCCGTCCAGTCGGACCTCGGCAAGGTTCCACGCGAAACCCTCCAACTTGCGGACGGAAACTCCCGGAGCGTCGGCCGGGATCAGCACTAGCCCGACGTGCTGCCGATTTTCGGTCCGTACCGCACAGATCAAGTCGGTGGCAGCAGCAGCATCGTACACGTACACCTTAGTGCCGGAGATGCGGTAGCCGTCGCCGTCGGGGGACGCGATGGCCTGCACGTCTGACTCGTCCCACTGATAATCGGCCTCGGTGATGGCGAGCGCGATGGTACGCCGTCCGGCGGCGACGTCGGGCAGCAGAGACCGTTTCTGATCCTCGGTTCCCGCCTCCAATATGGCAAGGGCGCCCAGGGCCGCGCTACTGAGATGGGGGCCTGGCACCGGGCCGCGCCCCAATTCTTCAAAGAGCACTCCGGCATCCGTGAAGGAACCGCCTTCGCCGCCGTACTCAGTCGGAATAATAATGCCCAGCCAGCCGGTGGCCGCGAGTTTTGACCACGGTTCTGAGGGAGCGTTCTGGCCCGTAGCAGCCAGTTCCAGCAGCGTCTCCTTAGGGTATTCGGTGTCCACGAAACGACGCACCGCCGCTTTCAGCATTTCCTGTTCTTCGGTCAGGGACAAGTCCATTAGTTAGTTGCTCCTGTATCAAAATTTACCCGTCATTCCCGCGAAAGCGGGAATCCAGAACATCCCTGTGGTTAAAAATGTCTGGATCCCTGCGAAAGCAGAAATGACGGAATCGAATGTCAGGTTATGCCAACGCGCCGGCGCGCTCTCGTTGCTGACGACCGATGCCGATGCGCCGAGACATGATCACCTTCTGGATGTCGGTGGTGCCGCCAGGATGCAGCGCGATGATGGCTGCTCGTTGATGCGCCTCGATGTGTCCCTCGCCGGCTCCCCACTGCGAGTCCTTGGTCAACGCGGCAGGACCGAGGATGTCGAGAATTCCGGTGGCGATGCGCAGGCCAGACATCTTACGGAAGTACGACGCTTGCGGTCCTTCGTAGGTAATGTGCGCGCTGCTGTGCCGCATCCAGTAATTCCGCATTTGGAACAGCCGGCCGATTTCGGCATCAATGTAGATATCGATGAGCCGTTCGCGGACATCCGGATCCTTGCTCAAAGGCTCGCCGCGGCGGTTGTTAGCCTTGCAGTAGTCGAAAATGCGGTCAACAATCCAGTTGCGACCAATGCGCCCGCCGGTGCCGTGCTCCAACTCCAGGTGGGTCGTCGCGACCTTCCAGCCTTCGTTCTCTCCGCCAATCAGGTTCCTGGCCGGAACCCGCACGTTGTCGAAATAGACGATGTTCTTGACGCCAGAACCCGCGCCGGACTCGCCGGCCGAGGACAGCAGGTCCATGGGGAACACGCTGATGCCGGGCAGGTCGGACGGCACCATGAACCAGCTCAGGTTATGGTGACGGTCGCCCTCAGGGTCGGTGCAGGTGATGGTCCACATGTAATCGGAGCCGTGCGCGCTACCGACGTAAACCTTCTGCCCGTTGATGACATAATCGTCGCCGTCGCGCCGGGCGGAAGTCTTGGCGTTAGCCAGATCTGAGCCGGCTTCCGGTTCAGTGAGCAACTGCCAGGTGCGGATTTCGCCCTTGAAAATCTTGGGCAGGAATTCCTGCTTCTGCTCTTCCGAGCCCCAGACCAGGATGGAGTTGCCGCCCAGTCGTCCCCCGGAGTCGTAGTAAGGCGGCAGCGACAGGTTGTAGCCGTCGATCTCCTCTTCCAGCACCACCGAGTGGTCAACGGTCAATCCACCGCCGCCGTATTCTTCCGGTGCAGTAGGCCACAGCCAACCCTTCTCACCCAACTTGCGCCCCAGGTCGCGGCGCAACTGGTACTGCTCATAGGTCAAGTCAATGGAGTCGGCGGGATGCTCAATGCCGGCCGGGATGTTTCCGTGCAGCCATTCCTGCACCTCGGTGCGGAACGCCTCCTGCTCAGCGGTATAACGCGGTTCAAAGTCCATGATGCGCCTCGTGGCCGGCTCCAGCCGGCATGATACTTGCGTAAATTCAGGCCGCAATTATGCCCTATGGGACGGGGAGGGGCAACCGCGCTCACATAATGTAAACTATGGGCATCCCGATTACCTTCCTAGCTTTGTCGATATGAACAACTTGGTCAACTCACCATGCCATTATGGGAACACATTGCCATGTCCGTGGACTACAAGAAAATCATCACCATTGAGCCTGGGAAGCGCAGCGGCCAGCCGTGCATTCGAGGTATGCGTATAACCGTGTACGACGTGCTGGAATATCTGGCCGGCGGGATGACCGAGGCGGAAGTTCTGGATGACTTTCCGGAACTAACTCACGAGGACATATTGGCCTGTTACGCTTTCGCCGCTGAACCCAAGCGCCGCATCCGGCATCCGCAACCGTTGTGAGGCTGCTGTTCGACCAAAATCTGTCGCGGCAACTCCGCAGGTTGCTGTCCGACCTTTACCCCCAGTCGCAGCAAGTTAGAGAAATCGGATTGGCCGATGCCGCAGATACAACTATCTGGTCTTACGCCCTCGAGGGCGCCTTTGTGATTGTCACCAAGGATGCTGATTACCGCGATTTAAGCATCGCCCGCGGCCATCCGCCGAAGGTGATATGGATACGGCTGGGAATTGCCCAACATCCGCTGTCGCCGCGTTGCTTCGCAATCGCAACTACGACCTGATGGCCTTTTACCAGGATGACGGGACGGCGCTCCTGGAGCTGTTCTGACGGGGGGTTCGCCCATTACCGGCTCCGCAGCGCCCGTCCCGGCCGCGCTCCGGTGTGCTGGCCGTCGTCGATAACCAGGGCACCGTTGACGGCCACGTAGTCTATGCCCACCGGATATTGCACCGGGTCGTCAAAGGTAGCCGGGGTATCCACTGCTTGCGGATCAAATAGGACCAGGTCCGCTTTTGCGCCGTCGCGGATTGCCCCGCGGTCAGTGAGACCCAGGCGTTGGGCCGGCGCCCCCGTCATCTTGCGGATGGCTTCTTCTAGCGAGAACAGTCCTTCGCCGCGCACGAATTGGGCCAGGACGTAAGGATAGGTGCCATAGGTGCGCGGGTTGGGCCGCCCGCCCGTCAGGATGGCGTCGGTGCCGATCATCTGGGCCGGATGCGACGCGATTTCGCGGATGTTCTCCAGGTTACCGGTACGGGCCACGAACGCCACCTGCAAATCTTCTTCAATCAGCAGATCGCACACGGCGTCCACCATACGGCCGCCACGATGCTGGGCCAGCTCTTCCAGAGAACGCCCCTCCCACTCCTTGTTCTTGTCCGACGCGATGTGCGCGAAGATGTAGTTGTCGAGGGTCTGACCGCCCCACTGCGGCTCCACGGCCCGCACCATCTGGGCGCGGACTTCGGAGTCGGCTATACGGTTCAACAGGGCCTGCGGCCCGCCGGCGTGAACCCAGTAGGGCAACAGGGAGTGCAGGATGGTGCTGGCCGCCGGATATGGATATTGGTCGTAGGTGACGTCCTGCCCCCGGTTGCGCGCGTCATCGACCAGGGCCGTCATCTGCGCTCCTAGGCCGGCGACCGGGCTGTGGTAATGGGAGATATGCACCGGCGCGCCGGAACGCCGCCCGATCTCCACGGCTTCGCGGAAGGGGTCCAGCAATCTGTCGCCCAGCGTGTAGCGGGAGTGGGTGCAATAGAACCCGCCTTCCTGCGCGGCGGCGGTGGCGATAGCGGCCAGCTCATCCGTGTCGCTGTACGCTCCTGGCGCGTAGGTCAACCCGGTGGTAAAGCCAAAGGCTCCGTCGCGCATCCCCTGTCGCGTCAAATCCTGCATCTGGGATAACTCGGCGTCGGTGGGCAGCCGCGATGACCAACCCATAACGGCGACCCTGATCGCCGCGTGGGGCACGAAGTGGAAGACGTTGCAGGATGAGTTGCCGTCGAACAGCGCCAGGAAATCGGCGACGCTGCTCCACCGCACGCCGTCCGGCGCGGTCCCATTCACTGCGGCCAGGTACACCAGCAGTTGCTCCAGCGCACGGGGTGTCGTCGGAGCGTAAGACAAGCCGTCCATGCCCAGCCCTTCGGTGGTCACCCCCTGCCGTATCTTGGCATCGTGGCTGGGTTCGGTGAGCAGTTTCAGGTCGGAATGGGAGTGCATGTCAATGAAACCGGGACAGATGACATAACGGCTGGCGTCGATCACGCGCCCCGCCGCCACTGAAGACACGTCCCCCGTCATCACCTGAACGGAATCCCCGGTCACGGCCACGCTGCCGCGAAAACCCGGCGATCCCGTACCATCAATTACCGTTCCATTGGCAAACAATAGGTCAACCATCGTCAAACTCCCGGTCTTACTTCGTATCGTGGCGAAATCATACACCCCGAACTATGAAACTCCCAAGAACATCCGATTTTCCAGGCTATGCTACACTGGCTAAAGCAAGGCGATTGACAGCAAGAACGGTGGTTACGCAGCGACCCAGACACAGCGAACCCAGCGCCAACAACGAGCTTGGCGACCTGCTCCGGGGAATGCTGTACGGCTGCCAGGTGCGTTCCGAGAATACCCAGCTAATCGCCGGCCAGCCCGGCCTGCAACTGGACAACCTGATTACCGCCGATGATCGCGCTCCGGTGGCAGTCGAAGCCGAATACGAGGCCGTGGGCACCGGCGAGGAGGATGCCGCCGCGCGTTTGGGCCTGCGCGTGGTTGACGAGATTCATCCCATCGAAGCCGCCATCGCCCTGCGCTATCCCGATACCGTCCGGTTTGCCGACAACCTGCGCGACGCTCTCACTTCTTCTCGTCTCTCTTACGCCGTGCTGTATCAGGACGGTGGACGATTCCCCGAAACCGGCTGGCTGGAGGGTTCCGTCGCCGACCTGGCCGACCTCATCCGCCTGGAGTCGGTGCCGCAGCAGGCGGTGGACGCCGCCGCCAACGCGCTGCAACAGGGCATCGACCGGGTGTCGGCGATTCTGGACGACCTGGACAGCCGCCGGCCCCAAACTACCGCCGCCATCGCCGGCCTGCTGGGGATGGTCAACGTGCCGCAGACCCGCCGCATGGCCGTGGCCATCATCGCCAACGCTATGGTGTTCCACGAGCGGATTGCCGGAACCCACGAGGGCATCCCGACGCTGCGCCGCACCTGTGGGCCGGACGTCGCCGCTCCGCAAGACGCGACCCTGGCCGCCTGGGAAAGCATCCTCAAAATCAACTACTGGCCCATCTTCGCCATTGGTAAAGACATCCTGGAGCAGCTGCCCATGGAGCCGGCGGCCCGCGTCCTGCGCACCCTGTACGCCACGGTCGGCGAGGTGCAGCAGGCCGGCGTGAACAACGCCCACGATCTCACCGGCCGGGTTTTCCAACGCCTGATCGCCGACCGCAAGTACCTGGCTACCTTCTACACCCTACCCGCCTCCGCCGCCCTCCTGGCCCGCCTGGCCGTAAGCAAGCTAAATGCTCCCTCTCCTACTGTAGGAGAGGTTTGGGCAGCCAATCAAAAAGCTCCCTCTCCCCTGGTGGGAGAGGGTTGGGGTGAGGGGGAAACTCCGTTCAACTGGGCTGACCCCGACGCCATCGCCCAACTCCGCATCGGCGACTTCGCCTGCGGCACCGGCGCCCTGCTCTCCGCCGTGTACGAGCAAATCGCCGCCCGGCACGAGCGGGCCGGCGGCGACTCCGCCGCGCTGCATCAGGCAATGATGGAGGAAGCGCTCTACGGCTGCGACGTGATGCCCTCGGCGGCCCACATCACCAGCGCCACCCTGTCGGGAGCGCAGCCCACCGTCGGCTACGGCAAGTCCCGGATCTACACCATGCCCTATGGACGCCAGCAGGACGGTAGCGTGAAAATCGGTTCCCTGGAGGCGCTGGCCGGCAACAGTCAGTTATTGATGATGAACACCAGCGACCCGGCCCGGCGCACCGGCAGCGCGGGCGAGGAAACCGTCGCCCACATCATTGTGGACATTCCCGACCAATACTTTGACCTGGTGATAATGAACCCGCCCTTTACCCGCGCCACGAACCATGAGGGGGCGCACGCCGACGTCACCAACCCCGCGTTCGCCGCCTTTGGCGCCAGCCGCAACGACCAGACGGCCATGGGCAACCGCATCAACGACTTGGGCAAGGGTAGCTGCTACCACGGCAACGCCGGCATCGCGTCGGCATTCGCGGCATTGGGCCACCGCAAGCTCAAGCCGGGCGGCGTTCTGGCATTGGTGCTGCCCCTGTCCGCGGCAGCGGGCCTGTCGTGGCAGGGCTTTCGTGAAATGCTGGCCGACGACTACACGGACCTGGAGGTATTGAGCATCGCTGCCAACGGCAAGGATATGTCCTTCTCCTCCGACACCGGTATGGCCGAGTGCCTCATCATCGCACGCAAATCCCCTGCCGATCACAACGTAGGGGCGTCCCTTGTGGGCGCCCCGTCCTCACCCCCCGCCCGTTTCACTTCCTTGCGCTGCCGGCCGCAAGGGTTTGCCCAGGCCGCCGCCATCGCTCAAAACGTCATCGCCGCCGACACCATCCGCAACATTGACGACGGTCCCTACGGTGGCACACGGTTAGCCGTAGGCGACGATCTGGCCGGCGAAATGCTGGCCGCTGTGCAGCCTGAAGACGGCACAAATTGGGGTGGCGTTCGCTTGCTTGACTACGCTCTGGCGCAGACTGCCTACGCCTTGACGCATTCACAACTCTGGTTGCCTGGCCAACCCGCCGCCCTGGACTTGCCGGTTGCGCAGTTGAACAGTGTCGGCAAACTCGGTTTGGTTGACCGGGACATCATCGGCCCGGCCCCACGCGGTCCATTCGACAAGATTTCGCCCAGCCCAACGGCAACCTATCCGGCCCTGTGGAACCACGACGCCAAGCAAGAAACCTGCATGGTTTGCCAACCCGATTCGCAGTTGCAGGTTCGGCAGGGTATGGAAAGCAAGGCGGCGGAAGTTTGGGAGACTGCCAGCCGCGCCCATCTGAACCGTGATTTCCGTTTCAACTCACAACCGTTAGCCGCAGCATTTACCGAGCAAAAGAGTATCGGTGGAAGAGCATGGCCCAATGTAGTTTTCGACGACCCACACTTTGATTGCGCCTTTGCAGTATGGGCCAACAGCACGCTGGGTTTGCTGTCATACTGGTGGCACTCTAACCGGCAAGTATCCGGCCGGGGCGCGATGACCATACGGATGGGCGAATCGCTGCCGACGCTGGACCTCCGCGCACTGACCCACGCGCAGTTAGCGACGGCGGAAACCATCTTCAACGAGTTCCGCGATAAAGAACTACAACCCGCCTACCTCGCCGACGCCGACCCCAACCGCGCCCTGCTCGACCGCCGCGTCGTCTGCGACCTGCTGGCCTTCAACGACGCCACCTACCAGGCCGTCCGCCGCCTCTCCGCCAAGTGGTGCGCCGAGCCATCCGTCCACGGCGGCAAACGCCGCCCGCGGGGCGCGGCGCTGGTGATGTAACCCAATAGCAGTTCTCTTTCGCTCCCCGACATTGCCGACATTGGGCAGCAGGTGTACCGTTAATCGAACCGACTGTGCCCGTGCTGGGAGATTACGCCATGACTGCCCACACTACTAAACCCACAACCGTCACCGGCATCCCCGTCTATCACTACACCCGCGACGAAAGGATGGCGGACTGTAGTCAGGAACTGGACGTGTACGAAAAACGCTACGAGCTCGCCAGCGAAAAGATGGCCCACCTCGTGGACAACGATAAAGTCAAGCCGAGCATTGAGATAATCAAATGGTATCACCTCTACGACGAGCTGGAATTTCTGCTCGAAATGACCCCCACGACTGGAAATCGCGGGACAACTACCAAGTTGTCCATGACCGCCGATTAGCCCAAGATTCGTTTGTAGTCAGGCATTTTGTACGCCATCCTACCCGCGTCCCAGTCGGAGGCCCCCCGATGCCCGCCAAAAAGATAGAGCGCATCCCCGTCCGTGTTGCGCCCCGTGAAGAATTCATCGCCGAAAAACAGGCCATTGTTGAGGAGTACGAACAGCGCTACGAAATGTCCAGCTCCGAAATGGCGGCCCTGGTTGACAATGACGCAATCGTGCCCACCATTGAGGTAATGACGTGGTATCAAGCTTACGACGTGCTGAAATTCCTTATCGAAACGACCCCCACGACTGGAACTCCTGGGACAAATACCGAAACGTTCACGACCGCCGACTGAGCGAACATTCTTTCGTTGAACGGTTTCAGGATACGCTCGCTTTCGGAACTCCCGAAGACGAACGTACCATTCATTTGGAAGGGTTCGTTGAGTGCAGGAAAGGAGTGATATTGCAGGTCACGAAGAAGTTTGACATCAGATATGACGGTAGGGGCCGGAGATACGTCCGCTGCTATAGCTACAACTACGTCGGCTATCTCCCCGGTCGCCATCTCCTCCTCAAATACCACAACCTCCACGCCGACCCCGACGATTACATACACCGCGTGTACAACCCCGATACGGGCAAGCCGATACTTTACGAACGCTTGGAACGCTACCAGTTTCCCACCTTTGCCGAAGTCCTGGACGAGCTGGAATACCTGGCCCAAAGCCTGTAACCCCGTTCTGGAACGCCCCCGAGATTCCCACGCACACCCCGAAGGGGCGGGATTTCGGATATAATGACTCATCACACCGCGAAATGCAGGAGGCCCAAAATGCCGGCGACGGTCGATCGAGAAGAAGTTTACGAAGCCCTCAGAACCGTGTATGACCCGGAAATCCCGGTCAACGTCGTGGACCTCGGCCTGATTTACGACGTGCAGGTCAGCGACGCCAACGATGTTTTCGTGCAAATGACGCTGACCTTCCCCGGCTGCGGGATGGGCCCCCATATCGCGCAGCAGGCCGAGTGGGCCGTGCAGGACGTGGAAGGCGTCGAGGAAGTCAACATCGAATTGACCTTTGATCCGCCCTGGTCGCCCGACCTGATCAGCGAAGAAGCTCGCAATATGCTGGGCATCTAGCCCCACCCGCCACGAACGCCCACCGGACTCGGAGACTAACCGCACGATGGCCACTCCCCAGCAGCCCAACGCGCAGCAAAACGCCCGTTTGCAACAGATACGCCGCCAATGGGAGCAGAAGCGTCAGATTACCGATCGCCTGGCGTCTGTACGCACCAAGATCGGAGTTTATAGCGGCAAAGGCGGCGTGGGCAAAACCACCGTCGCCTGCAACTTGGCGACGACGCTCGCCACACAGGGCGAACGGGTCGGGTTGCTGGACGTGGACATCGACTGCCCCAACGTCACCCGGGTTATGGGTATCCTGGATAAGCCCGACTTCCGGGAAGGACAGATTACGCCGGCGGAAGGACACGGGGTCAAAGTCGTTTCGATGGCGTTCTTCCAGGAGAACGAGGACGAGGCCATCATCTGGCGCGGGCCGATGATTCATAACGCCATCAACCAGTTCTTGCAAGCAACGGACTGGGGCGAACTGGATTACCTGATCATCGACCTGCCCCCCGGAACCTCCGACTCGCCTCTGACCGTAATGCAGACGTTGCCCATGGACGGGTTCATCGTGGTCAGCACGCCCCAGGATCTGGCCATCATTGACGCCAAGCGCTGCATCAACATGATCCGCAAGCTGAACCTGAACGTGGTCGGAGTGGTGGAAAACTACTGCGGCGAGATTTTTGGCGAGGGCGCGGGGAAGCAACTGGCGGAGGACATCGACGCGCCGTTCCTGGGCAGCATGTCGTTGCGTCCATCCTACCGCGACACCAGCCAGCCCACCGTACTGGTGGATTCCACCGTGGGCGCGGAATACGCCACGGTAGCCGACCAGTTGCGCGGTAGCCTGCGAGCCCACGGATTGGAAGCCTGACTGTTGAGCTTAGGAGCAGCGTTTTGCGACCGCGCTCGCGGTTGGTGGGAAGGGTCCTGTCCGGTCGTTCGGATGCAAATATCCGTTTCACGGATTTGCTCGCTTTGCTTCACAGGTTGGGTTTTGACGAACGGACACGCGGCAGCCATCACATTTTCACCAGGGACGATTTGGACGAAATCGTGAACTTGCAACCCCACGGCAGTCAGGCAAAACCTTATCAGGTACGTCAGGTCAGGCAACTCATTCTGCGTTATGAACTGGAGGAAATGCACTGATGCTGAAGTATGAAATCATCATTTTTTGGAGCGATGAGGATGAGTTGTTTGTGACTTATGCGCCCGAACTCCCCGGTTGCATGGCTCATGGCGATACTTATGAAGACGCGCTCAAAAATATCCTTGACGCGATGAATTTTTGGATTGAGACCGCTCAGGAAACTGGCAAACTAACTCCCAGACCGAAAGTCAACGGGATTACTTTCGATATGCACAAGGCCGCGCCGGAAATGCCGACCGTTGCCAACGCATAGTTCCTCACGAAGCCTCGCGTTCCAAGCCCTCCGACAGCGCCAACGCTTGCCTTGAACCCCCGGGAAGCGCCACATCCTCATAGCCACCGGACTCCCCGGCCCAGTGCATTCTCAGCAACGCTGAAACTTCCTGCTGCATGGCCTCGTGGGCGAATGGGTTGAGTTCGCCCATCTGACGGAACTTCCGGTGGCGATGTTTTAAGAGTTTCCCGGTCGAGACACGATTGATCTCCGCCAGGTGCCTGTAGATGGAATACTCCAGGTCGGTGGCAGCCTGACGTGGATCATGGTGGGATCCGCCGCCGGGTTCGGGCACAATCTGATCAATGATGCCTAGTTCCTGGCAATCCCGTGCGGTCATCATCAGAACCTCGGCGGCTTCCCGGGTGAGGTAGCGCTCACGGGAGGGGCCTCCGACCGTATGATGTAGCGAAATGGGAGAATAGATCGCGTACTGTTGCATGAGGATGCGATCGGATAGGCTCATAGCCAACGCCGCTTCGTTGCCAGCCTCGCCGATGATCACCGACACCATGGGGATGGGCGCATTCAGCATCATCGAGAGGTTACTCGCGATGGCATTGCCGACACCCTGCTCCTCCGACTCCAGCCTGGGATCCGCGCCCTGCGAATCGATCAGCGCCAGCAGGGGCAGGCTGAAACGGGCAGCCAGGCGCATCAACCGTTGCGCTTTTCTCAATCCTTCGGGACGCACGTGGTAGCGTCCTCCGTCCAAGTCTCCCGCATGCGTTCTCTGTTGGCCGATGGCGACCACAGGATGGCCGCGCAGCGCGCCCAAGCCGCCCACCACCGAACGGTCGTCTCCGCTCACCCGGTCGCCGAAGAGCTCAAAGAAGTCGTCCAGGATGTGCCGCATGTAGTAAAGCGCGTCGGGCCGCTCGTCGTGTGTGGCAGCCGCCAGGGATTCCCAGGTTTCGGTATCCTCTACCGCAGGAGGCTGGAGTCTGGATATGGCGCGACGTCCGAGCTTGATGCCCTCGGGTTCAACAAGGAGGTCCAGCAGTTTGCCCAACCGCTCGCGCAGGCTCTCCCGGTCCACCACATTGTCCAGCAGACCGCAGCGTAAATGATACTCCGCAGTATGGACATCAACCGGCAATTGACGACCAGTCGCTTCAATCATGGTTCGGATGGGCGACAGTCCTACCACCGAGCCGGGTTCCGCGATAATGATGTCGGCCAAATTGGCGAAGCTGGCGTAAGCCTGGCCGGTGGATGGGTTGGCCAACACCGCGATGAAAGTCACGCCAGATTCGCGCAGGCGATTGACGGCGGTAACCGTTTTCGCCATCTGCATCAGCGAAAGAACGCCCTCCTGGGTACGGGCGCCGCCGCCGGTGACCACAGCGACCATCGGCAGGCTTCTTCGCGCGGCCAATTCAAAGGCCAGCGCGACTTTTTCACCCACCACGCTGCTCATGCTGCCGCCCATGAACCCGTAGTCCAGAACGGTCAGGACTACGCTCCTGCCGGCGATCCGACAGGTTCCGGTAACCGCCGCCTCGGTCAAGCCGGTGCGGTCCTGGTTTTTCGTCAATTCAACATCGTACTCAGTGGGAGTTGACTGGCGGCGGTTGGAAAAAGCGAGCGGCGCCAACGAACTCACGTAGCGATTATGCTCGCGAAAGCTGCGCCGATCCGCGATCATCTCGATCCGTTGGCGCGCCGACAGCGTGTAGTGGAATCGGCAAAAGGGGCAGACGCGATATTCCAGGTATGCCATGGAATCGCTGATCGGTTCGTGGCAGAACAGGCAGTTGTCGTGCGTCGCCGACAGGTACACTTCCGCCAGCTCATCGCTGTCGCCGAAGAGATGCACCAGGAAGTTCGTCAGGTTGCGAACCGACACTTACTCCTCCCTCAGTACTCGGAAACTGGTTGGTACGGGCCGCGCCGTCTATTATTCTATTATTGATGCGGGCGATCGTTCCGCTAAAGGTAGGAATTTAATTGTACACAATTTGAAACGTCAAACGTACCGCCTCTGCACCGCCATTTTCGTCCCTTTGAACCGCTGCCCAGTTCGCTAACCGCAATCCCACGGCCCATGCAATTCCCTCAGGCGTGACCACCAGGGGAATCCTGTCCCGCCAGTTCCGGGGCAACCCGGCATCCGTGAACAAGTCTTGCAGCTTGCGCCGGCCGGACATGCCCAGCGGCTGCATCCGATCCCCAGGTTGCCAGGTTCGCACCGTCGCGCCTTCCGCCAAGGCAGACGGCGACAGGTACACTTGCATCGGGTCGCCGGTGTCGAGGGACGCGCCTGGCTGCAACTTCACGGTTTCCGCCGTAACCTCCCAGCCACCTCGCCTGGTTACGCCGACAGCTATCGGACCCCAGGGCAAGGTAATCCTGAAGTCCCCCGGCCAATCCGGGTACGGGCAATCATCGGGAATTTCCGCCGGATAAATTTTCAACCATTCGCCGTCCGTGCGAGCCGCGTAGCCGCCGGGCAGCGTAACCGTTTTGCCGGATGCCTTTCCACCTGCGATGCTCGCCATGTGTTGCAGATGGCCTTCCGTCAAACGCCTGCTGTCGCCCGTTATCGATGTCCATGCTCGTCGCAAAACGAGCGCTTGCAAGGCGGGATGCAGATCGGCAAGTTTGTCCCGGCGCAACCGCAGCATCCCGTTTGCATCCACTCCTTCAGGCGAAACGGCCGGCCAATGTTCATCGGCGCACGCTTCCAGAAAGTCCAGTTGCGTGGCGGCGGTTCGCGCCAGCCGGCCCAGCGCGTGGACGATGCGCGGATTCAGTTGCTCCGCCAATGCGGGCATCAGATTCATCCGCACCCGGTTGCGCGCAAAATCCTCCATGTAGTTGGTGCTGTCGTCCCGGTAGCCAATGCGCCTCTCTGTACAGTATGCGATGGTGTCGGTCCTTCGGACTCCGAGCAGCGGACGCCACAGTCGCGGCGCCGGGTCGTCCGCTGGGTAGGGCCATGAGGAGAGTTCGCTCATCCCCCGGAGCCCGTGCATACCGCTGCCCCGGGCGATGTGCAGCAGCACGGTTTCGGCAAGGTCGTCAGCAGTATGCGCAACTGCGACGAATCTTGCGCCCGCCTCACGAGCAACCCGCTCCAAAAACTTATAACGCAGATCGCGGGCCGCCTGCTCAAAGGAACTTACGCCGTGTTCGCGTTGGTAAGAGGCCACGTCTTTCTCTTCGACCGTCAGTTGACAGCCCACACGCTGGCAGAAATCCTGAACAAACTGGGCGTCGTCGTACTTTTCCTGCCCTCTGAAATCGTGGATCAGATGCGCGGCGCGCAGTTTGAAGCTGATCCCCAGTCGCGGGCGTATGTTGCTCACCGCGTTCAAAAGCGTACACGAATCAGGCCCGCCTGATATTCCCACCAGAATAGTGTCATCCGCTCTCAACCCAACGCGGCGCGCAGACGCAAGCGCTTCAAAATGGACCTTAAGCGCCGGAGACGGCGGTCGCCTCCGCCATCGTCTCCCCCCGAATCGATTCGCCATCGCCGACCGTCTTACCTAATACCCGACCCGATTCGCCGGGGTAAGATGGTCAACCGCATTGTAGCCGTTCAGCCTGCGCCCCCGGTGTCCGGTCGTGATCGTGGTCCGGCTACCCAGCGATAGGTCCATGTGGTTGATGTTCGCCAGCGGCAGGTCCAGCACGGCAGCAACGATGCAACGGATGGTGAAATTGTGCGTAACGGCGATAACCGTGTCGTCGGCGCCGTGTCGCTCGTCAAATTCGTCGATAGCCGCCATCGCTCGCTGCTGAACGTCGCCCAGCGACTCGCCGTTGGGCATGGTTACGCTGCTGGCATCCCGCCGCCAGCCCTGGTACAAATCGGGCCATCCGTCGCGCATCTGCTGGATGGTCACGCCTTCCAGCGCGCCCATTTCCATTTCGGTGATGCGAGGCTCTATGGTGATCGGCAGGCCGGTGAAGGAACCGATCTGGCAGGCCACGTCCCGCGCGCGCGACAAGGGGCTGGAGTAGATCGCCGCCGGACTCCACGCCAAGCTTGCAATGCCCAGTTCGCGAGCCTGGCGGCGACCCAACAGTGTCAGCGTGGAATCCATGGAACCTTGCAGCCGGCCGGCCGCATTGATGTCCGTTTCGCCGTGGCGCAGCAGGTGCAGCCTCATTCTGCGGAATCTCCGTTGGACTGGGCAATTCGTTCCAGGCGAACCCGGTTGATCCGGGCCCCGGCCATCTCGGTCACCGTTACGGCCAGCCCGGCCGTGCTTACCGTGTCGGAGACCCTGGGAATTTCGCCTTCGCGTTCGTACAAGATGAGCCCGGCGATGGTTTTGTACTCCCCTTCCGGCAACGCAATGCCCGATGCCTCGAGCCGGTCGTTGATTTCGATGATGGTCACTCCACCGTCCATCACGTAGCCGCCGTCATCCAGTTCCACGATGCTGGATTCCGCTTCCTGGGATGGCGGGTCGTCGTCCACCAGGGTACCCACGATAACGCTGGTCAGTTGTTTCAGGGTCACCAACCCGGCGATGCCGCCATACTCATTAGTGACGAGCATCATGGACAACCGCTTGTCTCGCATGGTGTCGAAAGCGTCCGATACCGTTACAGTCTCAGGGACGAAATCCACGTCACGCATGGTTTCGGTAACGGGGTCGTCGTGGCCGATCTGGCCGCGGCTCTGGGCAATCAGCACTTCCTTATTGGAAAGCGCCCCAACGACGTTTTCCTGGCTGCCTTCATAAACCGGAAATCTGGTATGGCTGTGCTCGGCATAAAGCTCAAGGAACTGCTGCATGGTAGTTCCCTTTTCGATCCATACGATCTCAGTGCGCGGCGTCATAATCTCGCTCAGCCGTCTGTCGCGGAAGTGAAACACCCGGTTCAACCTTTCCGCCTGATCCGACTCCACCGTCCCCTGCTCCCGGGACAGGTCGATCATCATCCGCAATTCGCCCTCGGTAAAGGTGGTTTGCCACCCGTCCTGCTCGGTGCGCAGGATCTTGTAGATGAGCTTCGGCGCTGCGGTGAAGAAGTAGATGAACGGTGTGCATGACCACATGGCCCACCCAACGGGCCGGGCGGCGATCAACGACCACCGTTCGGAGTAGGTAGCGGCGAGGGTCTTCGGGGTGATCTCGCCGAATATCGAGATGACCACCGTCATTATCACGCTGGTCAGCAAGGCCGCGTATGCCGAACCCTGTAGCGCTTCCGTAGCCAAAGCGGTTCCGATGGCGGTGGCGAAGATCGTAAATGCATTTTGACTCAGCAGGATGGTGGCGAAGAACTTCTCGTGTTGGGAGAGCACCCGGTCCACCGCCCTGGCTGCCGCATTGCCCTGCTCCACCAAAAAGCGCACACGGATTTTGTTGACCGCGATTAACGCAGACTCGGCGCTGGTAAAGAAGACTACCCCGAGGAAGCTGACGAAAAGCAGTGCAATCTGGACGCTCAAAGGGATGACGAACTCACCGTCAGCAAGGCCAGCCTGCAAAAAAACGACGCACCAGGATAAACCATCAGGCGCAATGTCCAACATCGGGGCGATCTACCTCCTTCGGGGCGGAACGGGCCCGGCCGTGCGTTCCATCGGCCAAAACCCGATTTTAATTATTCACCAGCAGCATATCACCCGCAATCCCCAAGCGCAAAATCGCCCCTGCTATAATCCTCGAACACATTTCAATTCACGGCGCAAACTATGCTTATCCTGGGTATCGAAACATCCTGCGACGAAACGGCCGTCGGCATCGTAGAAGACGGTCGTACTTTGCGTTCCAACGTAATGGCTTCACAAGCCGCCATTCACGCTGTCCACGGCGGCGTTGTTCCCGAACTCGCTTCGCGCCAGCACATCCGGGATATGCAACCGACCCTGAACCGGGCTTTAAGAGAAGCCGGCGTATCCCTCGACCAAATCGACGCTATCGCCGTAACCCATGGGCCGGGGTTGGCCGGAGCGCTCATCAGCGGAGTCAACACCGCAAAATCCCTGTCCCTCACCTTGGATTTACCCCTCATCGGGGTCAACCACCTGGTGGGCCACATCTATGCCGGATGGCTGGCCGCCGTTGATCGAGCGCCGTCGGAAGACCCGGGGTTCCCCTTGGCCTGCCTGGTGGCTTCCGGGGGCCATACGGACCTGGTGCTCATGGAGGGACACGGCAAATATCGGCTGGTAGGACGCACCCGCGACGATGCTGCCGGCGAGGCTTTCGACAAGGCTGCCCGAATCCTCGGCTTGGGGTTCCCCGGCGGCCCGGAAATTCAAAAGGCTGCTGAATCGCTGGCGGATTTTGAGGAACATCACGGCGATGCTGACGGCACCCTGGCCCTGGCATCATCTCCGCTACCGAGAGCCTGGATGCGGGGCACTCTGGACTTCAGCTTCAGCGGCGTGAAAACGGCCATGCTGCACCGCGCCCAGGACACCGGATTGTATCCTCCATCGGAGCTAGATTCGCCGGAGTCCGACTCGCTGGATACCGCGCGCCTGGTGGCCCACTTGTCCGCTGAGTTTCAGGAATCACTGGTGGACGTAATGACTACCAAGTTGCTGACGATGGCGGAGCAGTATGGTGCCAGGGGCTTGGTGTTGGGCGGAGGAGTTACGGCCAACGCGCGACTGAGGCAGCGTGTCCTGTCCGATTCCCCTCTCCCTGCCGTCATCCCACGCCCGGCGCTTTGCACCGACAACGGGGCGATGATTGCCGCCGCCGCGTTCTATCAATACCAGCGGGGAGACGCATCGGATCTCACGCTGGACGTTGACCCTTCACTGGGTTTCGACTTGGCTCCCTGAACCTTCCCGTTGTCGCCATTCCGATTGCATCGATGACACGGAGTGCGCAAAGGCCAACAAATCGGCATTACGGGTGGAACAAGCCACTTCGATGTTCCAGTTGGCGCCGTAGATGTGTATCGCGGCGCCTCCGGATTGCGTAAATCCCCGCCAGAACAGCCAACCGGCCAGCACCACCAGTACCATGATGGCGAGCGCGAAGGCATGGAGGTTTATGCCGGGGATAATGATGTAAGGCAGCCGGTCAACCAGCCAGTAGGCCAGGGCGAGATATACGGCGGCCCCGCCCGCGACCAGCGACGCCCATTGTATCCAGGAAAGACCCCGAGGCACGTTGTTGCGCACGCCCACCCCGGAAACGGAATCGATTGCGAAAGTGTCCCAGGTTTGTGTCGTGCCGTTGTCTAGCACGCCCATGATGCGCTGGTCCGTCGCCACCAGCAGTTGCCCGTCCTTCAACGGCTCTGCGATCAGGCCGCTTTCGGGACTGAAGATGGCGCTGACTCGTTCGCCGGGAAGTAGCTGGACGCCGCGTATGCGCGACAGGTATGACGTGGCAGGTTGCATTGATAGCAGGTCGTATTGATAGACGTTACGAAAGGTTTCCGAAAAGAACTGACTGATAAGATGCTATCACAACGCTGGGAACGATTCGGTTGCCTATTTTCCTGTATCGTGTTAGCCTGTCAGTGCATTAACGAATCAACGCAATGTGGGAAATGACCCAAAAAGGCAAGGTACGCAACCAGTAATGTTGGACGCTGACGTCAAGCAGAGAATCATCGAAGAATATCGCACCCACGAGTCCGATACCGGTTCCACCGAACTGCAAGTAGCGATGCTCACCGAGCGCATACGCCAGGTAACGGACCACCTCAGAACCCACCGTAAAGACGTACACTCCCGCCGTGGCCTGGTAACGATGGTGTCGAAGCGGCGCCGCTTGCTAAATTACCTGAGCAGTGAAGATGTGGGCCGATACCAGAGCCTGATCTCAAGGCTGGGCCTGCGCCGTTAACCGAGCTGCTCTCATTGTTGTCCCGGTCGTCGATTCCTTCATACCAACCGACCGGGCTCCCGACGCTGCGGCGCGCCGCGATGGTTTCCGCGCTCCCGTGCGTCGCCCTGCCTTCCGTGCGACTGGAATCCGGCTGGCGGGTCACAACGTACCGAACCTGTAGCATTGCAACCTGGCCGAAGATTGAGGCGAACGGTGAGCGAGGGAGGAGGGTCACAAACGCCTGCGGGCAATTCAAGGATGCGCATCGCGCAACCGCCGGCCTCCGTTCAAGCGAGTACACCCCAGTTGAAGGGAAAACGGAATCGCGCGGAGGGCCAGCATCACGTACCGGAAGAGAGAGGTAGAAAATACTCCTGTTATGACCACGATTGAAATTACCAACGCGCTGATGAACCCCTTTGTTGTTGAAGGCGAAATTGGCGGACATCCCATCACCCTGGAGACCGGCCGCCTGGCGCAGCAGGCCCACGGCTCCGTTACCATCACCTGCGGCGAAACCATCCTGCTGGCGACAGCCGTCATGTCTGAGCAGGCCCGGGAAGGAATTGACTTCCTGCCGCTGACCGTAGAATTTGAAGAACGTCTATACGCAGTGGGCAAGATTCCCGGCAGCTTTTTCCGGCGCGAGGGGCGGCCCGGCACCGAAGCGATCCTGTCCGCACGTCTCACCGACCGCAGCATCCGTCCCCTGTTCCCCAAGGGCCTGCACAACGAAGTCCAGGTCATCATCACCGTGCTCTCGGTTGACGAAGATCATCCCCCGGAAACCCTGGGTATGGTCGCGGCCTCCGCTGCGTTGTCCATCAGCCACATCCCGTTCGACGGCCCCATTGGAGCCTGCCGAGTTACCTGGGACGGCAAAGACTACAGCATCAACCCCAGTTTTCAGCGCAGCAAAGCCGACGACCTGAACATGATCGTGGCCAGCAATCGGGACGCCATAATGATGGTCGAATCCGGTTCGGTGGAAGTCTCCGAGGAAGTGATCCTGGAAGGCATCCGGCTGGCCCACGAGAGCAACGTGCAGACCATCGAGCTCATCGACAGCTTGGTGGCGGAGCGCGGGGCAGAGAAGATCAGTTTCCACGTCGATTACGAGTCGGCGGACGAACGCCAGAAGAAGATTGACGCTTTGGTCAACGGCCGCATCGCCGAGATTCTGGAACGCAATTCGTTCAAGAGCGAGCGAGACTCCAGCCTGGACGCCATCGAATCGGAAGTCGCGGCGCAGTTGGCCGACGACTACTCGTCCGGTGAAATCGCCGAGTCTTTCAAGAACCTGGTGAAGGCCGAGGTCAGGGGGCGCATCCTCAACCTCAACGTGCGGCCCGACGGCAGGAAGTTGGACGAAATCCGACCCATCACCTGTAGCGTCGGCGAACTGCCGCGCGCCCACGGCAGCGGCCTGTTCACCCGGGGCCAGACCCAGGTCCTCTCCATCGCCACCCTCGCATCGCTGGCAATGAAGCAAACGCTGGACACCGTCGGCCCGGACAACACCAAGCAGTTCATGCACCACTACAATTTCCCGCCCTACAGCGTCGGTGAAGCTCGCCGCGTCGGTTCCCCCGGGCGCCGCGAAATCGGACACGGCGCCTTGGCAGAGCGGGCCATCCTGGCCGCCATGCCCCCCGAAGAGGATTTTCCGTACACCGTCCGCGTCGTCAGCGAAGTCTTGGCATCCAACGGCTCGACCTCAATGGGCAGCGTTTGCGGCTCCTCCATGGCCCTCATGGACGCCGGCGTGCCCTTGGTCGCTCCCGTCGCCGGCATTGCCATGGGCCTCATTACCGACGGCGACGCAGACCGCTACGCCATCCTCAGCGACATCCAGGGCATCGAGGACTTCCTCGGCGACATGGACTTCAAGGTCGCGGGAACCGAGCGCGGCATCAACGCCCTCCAGATGGACGTCAAAATCGACGGCCTCACCCAGGAGTTGCTCAGCGAGGCCCTCGAGCAAGCCCGCGTAGGACGCCTGCACATCCTCGACCGCATGTCCGAAGCCATCACCGAGCCCCGCTCGCAGATGAGCAAGTACGCTCCCAAGCTCGTCAAGATGCAGATTCCCGTCGAGAAGATCGGCGCGCTCATCGGCCCCGGCGGTCGGGTCATCCGCGCCATCCAGGAAGAAACGGGCTGCAACATCGACGTTTCCGACGACGGCGGCGTCATCATATCCTCCAGCGACCAGCCGATGATCGAACTGGCCCGCAGCCGTGTGGACAGCCTGACCCGAGATCCGGAAGTCGGTGACATAATTACCGGCAAGATCACCCGCACCACCAACTTCGGGGTGTTCGTTGAACTGTCTCCGGGCGGCAAGGACGGCTTGGTCCGCAACGAAGAGCTGGGTGATCTCGCTTACGAGGATGTGGACATCGGCCAGGAAATCACCGTGATGATCCACGAAATCGACCACATGGGCCGCATCAATATGTCGCGCCGGGTCTTGATGGGCGACACCGAGCCGCCCCCGGCCCGCCCCGAACGCCCTAACTACGGCGACCGGGACCGGGATCGCGGGCCGCGCGGCGGCGGCTACGGTGGCGGCGGACGCGACCGCAACAGCGGCGGACGCGGCGGCTACGGCGGCGGTGGCCGAGACCGCAACAGCGGCGGGCGCGGCGGCTATGGTGGCGGTGGCCGAGACCGCAACAGCGGCGGAGGCGGAGACCGCGATCGCGGTGGGCGTGGCGGCGGAGGCGGAGATCGTGGCGGACGTGGCTACGGCGGCGGCGACCGGGACCGCAATTCCATGCTCGGCAGCGACCCTAACGACCGGGACCGCGGCGGACGCCGGCCGCCCGGCCGCCCGCAGGGGGGCGGCAGTCGCAACCCCGCTGATCGACGGTTCCTGGGTGGTGGCGGCGCTCGCCGCTAGGTCAAGGCGACGGAGTTGAGGAGGTCACGTTATGCCAGTGATTACCATTAATGGTCCCATCGGCGCCGGTTCTATCGCCGTCGGCCAGCAGGTCGCGCGTGACCTGCACCTCAACTACGTTGACCGCATGGTATTTGCGGAAGCGGCCCGAATCATCGGCTCGCCGGTATCCATCCTGATGGCCAAGGAACAGCGGGTAGAACGGTTCGGGGACCGGGTTACCGAGCTGCTCGGTCGTGTGCTGGAACGGGCCGCCGTTTCCGGCGACTACGATCTGGGCGTCGGAATCGAGACGCTTCCGGAAACCTACCATGAACTCGCCGGCGAGTCCTCATCACGAGTCCAGCGGGTCAACGACCAACTTTTCATTGATACCACGCGGGAGGTTGTGCGAAACCTCGCTCAGGCCGGCCACGTGGTTATTATCGGACGCGGGGCGAACGTGATATTGGGCGACACCCCCGGCGTGCTCCACGTGGGTATGCTGGCGCCGATGTCCAGGCGGGTGCAGACCATCATGGAAAGGGAGCACCTGAGCGAGGAGGGAGCCCGCACGTACCTGGAAGGGTTGGAAGAGGCAAGGGTCAAGTTCTTCCAGAAGTTTTTCAAGGTGTCGCCGCAGGACCCAACCCTCTATCACATGATGCTGGATATGGGGCACATGAGCGACGACACGGCGGCGAAAATCATCGCGCACGCCACTGGCGATCTGGAACACTGACGGCGGCAAATCGCTTCGGGACGTTCCGGAAGCGAAGTAAAAAGAACGCTGAAACAGGCGCGTATCTCCGCGCATTTCTAAGGAGGTTACTACGAAATGTTCATCCGAATGGTCTGGGGAAAGCTTCGAGCCGGTTGCTGGGAAGAGTTTGAGCGACACTACCACGAGCGGGTAGCCGCCGGCGCCAAGCCCAAAGGACTGCACGAACGGCAGTTGATCCGCAGCACCGAGGATCCCGACGAAGGCATCAGCGTCAGCGTGTGGGAAACGCTGGGCGACCTGCGAGCGTACGAGACGAGCGACTTTCGGGCCAATACCGCGCGGGAAGTGGAGCACCTGTACCGCGGCGAGTACTGGGTAAAGCACTTCGAGGTCTCGTCAACCGACTAGCCTCGGGTTCCATTCCGAAACAACTGGCCCCGCAGGATATACCTGCGGGGCCAAGATTTTGGCGGTGGGATGTAGAGGCGAGGCGTGCTCACCTCGGCATTACCGACTGGCAGACGCGCCGGAGAGCCGAGCGATCCCGGCGCGGGAGCAGTCTTCGTCCTCCTGAGCCGTGCCGCCGCTGCCGCCAACCGCTCCAATCAACTCGCCGTTCATGTAGATGGGCAGCGCCCCCTGGCCGGGAACGAATTCACCGCGCTCCACTTCCATCACGGCCCGCATGATAGGCGTGGTGGATCGCTCGGTAAGGTCGCCGCTGGGTTCACCGAAGCAGGCGGAAGCCCTGGCCTTGCCCCGTGACACGTAGGGGGTTCGCCACGCCGACCCGTCCATCTTGCACATGGTGATGAGATCGCCTCGGGCGTCCACGACGGAGAAGCTGAAAGCCTTGCCGAGTTCCAGTGCGGCGGCCTTGGCCCCGGCAAGGACGGCCTCGGCTTGGTCGAGGGTGATGTTTGGCATTTCGACGACACTCCTTGAGTTGAAAAATAGTTTGGCTTCAAACTGGTGCTGCGTCGGTTGAGCGTGTTCAACCGGCTGCGCTATTATAGCAGGGCAGCCGTTGATTGATTGCGCCCTGTCCAGGGCCGGTTCACGGCGGCAGATGCAACGAAATGATGGGTTTTTTTGAAGGTTTCAACAAGGGCTGCGGTTGCGCCATCGGCGCAGTGGTCGGCTTGGTTATCGCGCTGATTATCATCGGTTGGTTGTTCGGCGGTTTCTCGCTTATCCTCTGATCGTGGCAACGCCCGTCTGATTCCCAGGAGTTTCTCAATGCAGTTCGGATTCTATCTGCCCAACCACGGCCCCAACGCCCAGCCCGGGCCCCTGGCCCAAATCGCGCAAGCGGGTGATCGCCTCGGTTTCTATTGCATGGTAGCCGGCGATCATGTCCTCGTCCCCAGTCGAATCGACTCGCCATACCCGTACACCGTGGGCGGCGAGTTTCCCACGGGAGAGAGCGGCGAATACTTCGAGCAGCTTACGCTGCTGACCTATCTCGCCGGTGTTACTGAAAACATCCGCCTTGTGCCCAGCGTGATGATTGTGCCGTATCGCCCGCCGATCCTGGCCGCCAAGATACTGGCCACTCTGGACGTGCTGTCGCAGGGCCGGCTGATCCTCGGCGTAGGCGTCGGTTGGATGGAAGAGGAGTTTGAGGCGCTGGGAACCCCGCCCTTTGCTGAGCGTGGGCCGGTCACGGACGAATATCTGCGCGCCTACAAAGAACTGTGGACCAGCCCGAATCCCGAGTTTGACGGAAAGTACGTGCAGTTTTCGGGCATCCAGTTCCTGCCCAAGCCGGTGCAGAAACCTCACCCGCCGATCTGGGTCGGTGGTCAAAGCCGTCCGGCGATCCGGCGGGCCGCCACCCTCGGCGACGGCTGGCACCCCGTGGGCACTATTCCGGCGGCCACGTTGGAGCCGGAAGAACTGGCCGGCGACCTGGTCACGCTGAACCGCTTCGCCGAGCAGGCCGGCCGCGACCCGGCCGAGATTCAGGTTTCCATGAAAGCGCCGCTTTACGACCCGGCAACTATGCAATCCGGCCCGCGCCGACGCTTTTCCGGCTCGCCCGACGCAATCCTGGAAGACGTTCACACCTACGCCGAGATCGGCGTTTCCCACATCATCTTCGACATTCGGGGCAGCGAACTCAACCAGTCGCTGGAACGGTTGGACTGGTTTGCGGGCGACATAATGAGCCAGGTTGATTGACTCCGCGTCGGAGACTCAATACCTCCCAAAAATGTAGGGGCGACGCAATGCGTCGCCCCTACGGTTCTCTGCCTGGTGCGCCGCGGCTAGCCGGGGATTTCGTCGTAGTGATCGAAGTTCCCGATGACGTTGGCCTCGTAAAGGGCCTGCACCTCGTCCTCGGTGTAGTCGAGCAGACCGGTCAAAACGTCCTCGTTGTGCTCGCCGACGCGCGGGGTAGTGCCAACGACGGCGGGTGTTCGGCTGAAGTGCCAGAAGTCGCCGGACACGGCAATGGTGCCGGCGAGGAAGTCGTCAACCTCGACCATAGCACGCCGTTCCCAGGGATGCGGGTCAGCAGCAGCCTGGGCAATGGTATTCACCGGAGCAGCCACCACGTCGTGGTGCGTAAAGTGTGCGATGGCCTCCCGCATGGTCATATCGGCCATCAGGTCGCGCATCGCCTGGTTGACGGCTTCGCCGTTGCGTCCGCGCTCGTGCCGCGTGGTGAAGCGAGGGTCTTCCAACCACTCCGGCTTACCCAGGGCGTTGCAGACGCGATGCCAGTGGTGCTGGTCGCCAGCGGATATGAGCACCCAGCCATCCTTGCACGGGTAAGTCCCTGATGGAGGCGCGGCGGACTCACCGCGGCGCGGTTCAATGCCGGCGCCGTGGTAGGCGGTAACGGGAATTTCGGTGTAGCTGTAGCCCGTGTCCGCAAGACAGGCATCGATGCACTGTCCCTGTCCCGACGACTCGCGCTCGTGCAGCGCCGCCAGGGTGCCGATGGCCGCGTGGAGAGCCGTCGTGCGGTCAATGATGGGTACACCAGCGCGGATGGGCGGCATCCCCTCTTCTCCGGTAACCATGGCAATGCCGGACATGGTCTGACCGATGGGGTCGTAGCCGATCTGGTCCCGGTATGGACCGAACTGACCGTAAGCCGACACGTTCACCATGATGATGCGCGGGTTCAACTCGTAGAGAACGTCGTAGCCGAAGCCCATGATGTCGATGGTGCCGGGTCGGAAGTTCTGCAGCAGGACGTCGGAGACCCCGACCAGCTTGCGGAGGACTTCCTTGCCGTCCTCCTTGCGCAGGTCAATGCTCAGGCTCTTCTTTCCGCTGTTGTACTGCACCCAGTAGGCGGACTGCTTCCGCACCCAGGGAGCGTGGTAGCGGGTCTCCTCGCCGCCCAGTCGCTCGACCTTGATCACTTCAGCGCCCAGGCGGGCCAGCACTTGGGCACAGCGGGGACCGGCCTGGTGCCGACCCAGGTCAATTACTCGTATCCCATCCAGGGGGCCTTTCGCTTCTGCCATAACCGGTTCTCCTAATTCGTTCGATTGCTCGGCTCTGTTCCCGCTCCGCAGGAAGACCGACTCGCGTATGAGGGCCGCCGCCGAGACGTGGCCGACGGCGATTGTAAGTGTCGCCATTCTACGCCGGCAATGTGTTATGGGCAAGCGTGGCAGTCAATGGCAACTCTATACTCGTCATACCGGCGAAAGCCGGTATCCAGAACGTTCTTATCTATGAAACCATCTCTATCCTGCGAAAGCAGGAATGACGGAGTAACTTTGCAAAGGCCCTGACCGATCAGACCGCGCCTTCTGCTTTCAGCCCCGATAGCTGCTCCGGCGTTAGGCCGCCCAACGTGCAGAGGATTTCGGCATTGTGTTCGCCCAGAGTGGGCGGAGCGCCGGCCGGAGCCGGTTCGCACCCGGTTAGCCGGATCGGTGTAGCCAATGACCGGAACGTTCCGCCCAGGGTGTCCGCGGTATCCACGTACATTCCGCGGGCTTCAAGCTGCGGACAATCGGCCAGATCCGCCACGCTCTGCGTCACTCCCATCGAAAACCCGATCTCGGTCAGCTTGCCAGCTACTTCCCACTTCGGGCGTTGGGAAGACCAGGTTTCTATCGCCGGGATAACCTGCTCAAACACAAAATCGGCGTCGGGGAATTGCTGCAAATAGCGCCCGTCCTGCTCCGGCAGGTCGGCCTGCTCAACCAGTTCCCACAGCGCGGCCAGGCGTTGCGGGCTGCGCACGCCGGCCATGATGACGTATCCGTCAGCCGCCCGAAACACCAGGCCGGGCCCCAGCGACGCCTGCCGGGTTCGCCCGGGTGTTTGTCCGGTGGCCTGATAGGCGTTCATGTTGCTGATGACGTGAGACGCCATGCAGTCGTACATTGCCACGTCAACGTGCTGTCCCTTTCCCGTCTGACGTCTCGTTTCCAATGCCAGTACGATACTCAGGGCGGCCCAAACCCCCGGCACCGAGTCGCCCATGTTGTCGCCCACCGCCTGGGGCCTGCCATCGGGCTCGCCGGTAATCTCCATCCAGCCCGACATAGCTTGAATCGCAAGGTTGTTCGCCGGCCAGTTTGAGTACGGCCCGCGTGCGCCGTCGCTGTCACCGTACCCGGTGATCTCGGCGTAGATCAATCGCGGGTTGATCTCACTCAGCCGGTCATAGCCCAGGCCCAGCCGTCGGAACGCGCCCGGCCCCCAGTTGTCCAGCAGCACGTCCGAGTTGGCGACCAGACTCTCAAAGGCCGTCTTGCAAACTGGATTTCGCAAGTCCAGGGTAACGGATTTCTTGTTGCGGTTGACGCCCAGGAACCGACTGCTGACCTCCCCGGTTTCGGCATCGCCGATGAAAGGGCCACGACCGCGGGCCAAGTCCCCGGTGCGCGGTCGTTCAATCTTGATAACCTCCGCCCCCATATCCGCCAGTATCAACGAACAAAACGGCCCGGCGACAATGTGCGTAGCATCCAGCACACGAACGCCGGCGAGGGGCAAGGGAAGATTGATCTCAAAGGCATTGGAATCGTCAGACATTGTTTGATACTCACTTTTGCGCAACGCGCTGGCCGCCGCACTACGGCGAAGACCGACCGAGCGCGCGGGCAGCGGCTTGGATAAGCAGTAGTGCATACGCATTGCCGATAGCAATTTGGTCTTGAAGTTGCCGCGTCGTCAAGTTGAGGTGGTAGAAGTGGTTGTGCAGCAGCTGTTGTCCGTTATTCAGGCAGTCAGCGATTTGGCTTTCGGACAGAGGACGTTCCCTAATGCGGCGGACAGCGTTGGGGAAGGTGGCATTAGTGTTAGGAGCTCGGTGAGGATTACCAAAACGGTCTGGAGGCTGAATGTCATGGTCCGGGTCAGCGCCAGTGACGGCATGAACGATGGCTCCCCAAGTCAATTCCCCGGCGGCAACATACTCGCCGCGGTCAAAAAGTTCCGCGGCCAACGCCGTCAGGTTGTGGGATGCGTTGAAGTGGGTCAGCGCATCCAAACGGACGGGTCTCTCCGTTGCGCGGTTTCCATCTCTTCAACGAGCCACTGGACGGCCGGCAAGAAGATGACGTATTCGTCGGGTTCCCAATGAGTGAGTTCGAGAGGCGCTTCGCCGTGTCGTTTAAATTCTTCCGCTACGTTGAAAGCCCCGATGAACTCGGGTATCGGCAGTTGGGGCGCATTGTCGTCCTTGATCCAGTCGAAAATTGGGGTGTCTTTGAACCAGTCGAATGGTTCGTCAGGCAGGCCCTCCAGCCACCGGACAAAGTTCCGGGCATCTCCTATGGTCTCGCAAGCCCGGTCATGCCGCCGCGCCGCATCGGCCACCGCCTGAAATGCGGCCTCGTAAGCCAAACGCGCGCCCTTCTGGACCCGGCCGGCGGCAATGTCAGCAGACGCCGCTTCCAACGTTTCAATCGGGGTTGCCATAACTACTGCTCCGCAAACGCAACTTGCCTGCACTTTATCACACGTATTCCGCCAACGACCGCAGTGCTGCCCTGGCTCCTTTTCGCATCGGCGGGAAGTGGCTGAAGCAGATTATCTCGAAGTCCAGCTCTGCGAGCTTTCGCACCGACTTTTTCGCCTCTTCCATATCGCGGGTGAACAATGGCGCGGGCAGTGTGACCCGGTCGCCCTCTCGCTGCAGGGCGTCGCCTACCAGCAGCACGCCGTCGTTGGGGAAATGCAGGCTGATGCTGCCCGGCGTGTGCCCCGGCGTATGCACAACCCGCGCTCCCTGCAGCAGCGGTAGCGTGTCGCCGTCGTCCAGCTCCGTTGCCACCGGAAAGGGTCGCGGCCGCATTTCCGACGACACCGGCCAGAGCAGCGCGCGTACCCAGCGATGGTTGACGGGATGCGGAATGTCGTCCCCGGTTTCTCCCCGCAGGTAGGGAGCCTCCACCCGGTGCGCCGCCACCGCCGCGCCGGTGGACTGCTGCAGCTCGGCCATTCCGCCAACGTGGTCGGGATGCCAGTGGGTCGAAATCAACTGCCGCACCATCCCCGGCTGATAGCCCAATGCCCGCAGGTAATTGAGCAGGTAGCGAACGTCGAACAGCCGCCAGCCGGCGTCCACTACCGACGCCGACGATCCATCTCCATCGTCAGGCGCGGTGATCACGAACGCGCTGGTGGTTACTAATGAGCGCTGGTACAGCCCCGGGATGACTTCACCCACCGGCGTCCGCGGCCCCGGTATGCCGGGCCGCTTGTACGGGGATGTTCGCTCTGATCTCAGTTCGTACATCATGGCCACCCTGTGCATTGATGCAAGCCGCTATTGCCGCAAGTCTATCACCCGCCGCGCCTTGAACTGGGTACGCTCAAACTCCCCCTCCGGTTTGAGCTCAACCAAAACGCCGACGCCCAGCGCCCGGCGCAAGGTGTCGCCCACGTGGCCGCGCAGCGACTCCAATGCCTGCGGCCCGGCCTCTCCGGCGGCCGCCCATACCTGAGCCGCCACTTCCGTCTGCACCGTCAAGCGATCCAAATAACCCCGCTCACGCTCCAAAATCAGCCGGAACTCGCCGCCAAACTCGTCCAACCCCCGCAGCACGTCCTCAATCCGCGAAGGAAACACGTTCTGTCCGCGAATAATCAACATATCGTCGGCCCTTCCGTAGATCCCCAAGGGCAACGTGGGATACGTGCGCCCGCACGGACATTCGATCATGTCCCACCGCGCAATGTCTCCCGACCAGTACCGGATCATCGGCTGCGATTCGCGCTCCAAGTGCGTGTACACCGGCACGCCTTCACCGCCCATGGGTACGACCTCGTGAGTCTCGGCATCCACCAACTGCGTGTACACGATGTCCTGCCACAGGTGCATCCCGCGTTCCAGGTGGCGGCAGCCCCCGTTGGTCATCCAGGGTGTCATCTCCGCCATGCTGCCCTGATCCACTACGTAGCATCCGAAAGCGTCTTCAATCGCCTGCCGGGTGGCCGGAACGCTGGCCCCCGGCTCGCCGCTGAAAAACATCAGACGAAACGCGAAATCGGACCTCGGATCAACCCCCATCTCCTGCGCCGTTTCCGCCAGGTACAGCGCGTATGACGGCGTGGCGTAGAGGGCCGCCGGCCGCACCATCTGCGCCCATTCCACCGCTCGCTCCGTCTGACCCGGCGCGCCTGCTCCGAACGGAAAACACGTAGCGCCCAGCCGTTCCGCGCCGACCAACGCGCCCCAGCTACCCACATACAGGCTGAACACCGCCGCCACCATCACCGTGTCGCTCGGGCGCACGCCGGCGGCCCACAGGATGCGCGCGTGGGCCTCACCGATCCGCTCCCAATCGCCCCTGCTGATCCCGAACACCGTGGGCCGCCCGGTGGTGCCGGACGTGCCGTGGATGCGGTACACCTGCTCCGGCGGCACGCACAGGAACCGTCCGTATGGCGGATGTGCCTCCTGTTCCCGCCGCACCTCTTCTTTGGTCAGGATGGGAAGTTGGGCGAACTCATCAAGGCTGCGAATGTTCGCGGGATCAACCGGCGCATCCCGCCAGAACTCACGATAGAAACCCGAATGCTCCCAGGCGTACCGAATCTGGCCCTGCAACTTTTTGAGGATCGCCGTGTCCCGTTCAGCTGGATCCATTGTTTCCAGCTTTCGATCCCAATGCTCCTCGTCAGCAGCGGGAATATACGCCGGATCATACCGTGGAGGCCAGAGCATAGCGGATTACCTGGACACATTGTCGTTGATGAACTTAACCATCTCACCGGTGAACGTTCCCACCGGAAACACGCCATCCACGCCCATCCCCCGCAGTGCGTCAACATCGGTGTCGGGTATCGTACCTCCAACCAGGAGCATAATGTCGTTGGATTCGCTGCCCCCACGCAGTCCATGCCGCCCCAGCGCATCCACCATCCGGGGCATCAAGCGCATGTGCGCGCCGGACAGGATGCTGATGCCAACAACGTCCACGTCCTCCTGCGCCGCCGCCGCCGCCACCTGGTCCGCCGTAACCCGCATCCCCAGATAGACGACCTCCATCCCGGCATCGCGCAAAGCCCGCGCAATCACCTTCACCCCACGATCATGCCCGTCCAACCCAAGCTTGGCCAGCAGCACGCGGGGCGGGTTAGCGGACGTTTGATGTACTTGCGTGGTCATTGCTTTCCGTCCGCCAAACACTATACCCCAGGCGCGCCATGCAGTCTAAAACACCCCCGGGTCCACGTACTCGCCCCACTCGTCGCGCAACGCGCCCATTATTTCGCCCTCGGTAACGCCGGCGCCCACCGCAGTGAGTATCGCCGGCATCAGATTCCCGCCCGCCCGCGCCGTCTTGACGATGTCGCGCAGGCCCGCCGCTGCATCCGCCTCGCTCCGTGCCTGTCGCGCCGTGGTGAGGCGCTCAATCTGCCGCTCCTCCTCAGCGTAATCGAACTCGAACAACTCCAGCGACCCGGCGGACGCAGCCTCGTCGCGGTACTCGTCATTCACGCCAACGATGGTGTAATCGCCGGATTCCACGCGCTGTTGGTAGCGGTACGACGCCTGGGCAATCTCGCTCTCAATGTACCCGCTGCCGACGGCCTCCAGCATCCCGTCCAGCATACTGCCGTTGCCCATCCCGCCAATGCGCTCAATATAGGCCATCGCCGCCTCTTCCAACCGATTCGTCAGCGTCTCCAGGTACGCCGAGCCTCCCAGGGGGTCGGGCGTACCCGCCACGCCGGACTCGTGGGCCAGTATCATCTGCGTCGCCAGCGAAATCCGCATCGCCTCTTCCGACGGTATGTCGTAGGCCTCGTCGTAGCCGCTGACGTGGAGGGACTGGGTGCCGCCCAGCACCGCTGCCAGCGCCTGCAATCCGCCACGCAGGATGTTGTTCAGCGGGTCCTGCCGCACCAACGTTGACCCCAGGGTCTGCGTGTGGAACCGCATTCGCATCGACTCCGATCGAGTCGCGCCGTAGCGGTCCCGCATCAATCGCGCCCACATCCGCCGCGCTGCGCGAAACTTGGCGATCTCCTCGAAAAAGTCGTTATGGACGCCGAAAAAGTGCGACAGCCTCGGCGCGAATGCGTCCACCGGCAACCCTCTCCGCTGCGCCGACTCCACGTAGGCCATCCCCTGCGCGACGGTGAACGCAAGCTCCTGGATCGCATCGGATCCGGCCTCCCGCGTGTGGTAACCGCTGATGGAGATGGTGTACCAGTTGGGCACGTGGTTGGTGCAGAACTCCACCACGTCGGTGGTCAGTTTCAGCGCCGGACCCGGTGGCAGCGCAAAGGTCTTCTGCCCGTGAAACTCCTTGAGCGAGTCGTTCTGTACCGTCCCGCGTAGCGACTCCCACGGCGTGCCTCGCCGCTCGGCGGTGTGCAAGAACATCGCCAGCAGCACGATGGCCGGGTGGTTGATGGTCAACGACACGCTGGCCCGGTCCAATGGTATCCCGTCGAACAACTCGCCCATGTCGGCCGCGGTGTCGATGGCCACGCCCAGGCGTCCCACCTCGCCCTCCGCCAGCTCGTGGTCGGAGTCATAGCCGGTCAGCGTGGGATGGTCAAAGTCTGTGCTCAACCCGGTCTGCCCATGCGCCAGCAGAAACCGGTACCGCTCATTGGTCGCCCGCGCCGTTCCGAACCCGGCAATCTGCCGCCGAGTCCAAAGCCGCCCCCGGTACATCGTCGGATACGCTCCCCGCGTAAACGGGAACTCCCCCGGATTGCCCAGGTCGGCGGCAGGGTCAAAACCGTCGGCAGCAAGTTGTCCCGGCGAGTAGAGCGGCGCAATGGGAACGCCGGAAAGGGTGTGGGGGTCGTTGTGGTTGGTAGTGCTCACGCCATGCCTGCCTGGTTACCGGATGTTTCTGCAATTGAGAGGAGCCGCTCTACAAATTCGCGGCCCAATACTAGAGCATCCGCGGCTTCGTTAGCGGTCAGATGGTTAGCGTAAAAGTGATGGTGAAATTCGTCACGCACTATTTTCAGGCCCGAATCCCACTGCGGCAATTCATCGTCGCTGCCCGTATCCATTGCCTGAACAAAGCGGCGCTTTTCGTTAACGCTGCCGTGACGCAGACCACGGGCGTGACGACAGGCTTCGATAGCAAGATTGGCCGCGCCCCAAACGGATTCGGCGGCTAACTGATGTATCCCGTCAATTTCCAACCGTACCGAGGCTATGAGGTAAGTTCGCGCCAATGTGATATGCCCGGCAGTATCCATCGCGTATTGATGGTCCGCAGTTAAGCAGAGACCATACTGGCGAGGCGCTCGATCAGGCGCTTTACGGCCGGACGACCCGTGTCAAAATCAGAACTGTCCCATTGGCTGTCACCATAGTTGTCGATCTCCTCAGTGTTGCGTTTAAATAGCTGGGCCATGCCGAATTCCGTCAACAGGACATGATGCCGGCCGCACTCCTTATCTAGTTGACGCACAAAGTCAAACATCTCATCGTCATTATCGACCGGTATCCCCCGCTTAACCCCCACCGCCGTAATCGCCGCTCGCACCGCCTCCCACAAATACCGGCTTGCCACCAGATCCCGCTCAGAGTCAAACTCCCGGTCAGCCCGCTCCAGCCACGCTTGTGCCATCCGCAACAGCTCCGCCGTCCACTCGCGGGCTTGCTCCGAGTCCCCCAGATGTAACGGCGTCAGCACGATGCGGCCATCCTCCAGAGACACCTCAAAATACCTTCCGCCATCCGGTAATCCCTCCGGCAACCCAATCCAGTTCTCCGAGGCCAAACAAGCCAGCATAACCCTACCTCCTGCCCCAAAGATAGCACACCAACTTCACCCGTTGCCGGCCGACTGCCTAAACTACGGCTCACGCTCGATGATGGCAATATTGTCTGGCAGTTGGCCGAGCCAAGCGCGAATTTTGGCTTCTTCCTCTGCGCCGACTCCACGACGTTCTACGTAATTCGCCAAGGCGTCTTCTAAAACGTCCTTGGCAACTGGCGTCACAACGTGTGGCGGCAGCATATCCGCGCAAATCGCGTTAACTTCCAAACTATGCGTGAATCCGTACACGGCGTCCTCCCCATCCGGCGATGGCCACCGATAATCATACTGGATTATCTCTACCTTTACTCTAGTGATGTCACGCTGCGTCATCCGTGTTCTCCCGGTTAGACCAATCGCCATCTACGATTTTCCAGCACGATCATTCCATCGCGCTTCAGTTGCTGCTGAGCGTTTCGTATGTCGTGCTTCCACCTTTTACCAAAAGACTGACCGTTGATCACCCGATCCACTTCGTCGTCGCAGAGTTCGGGTTTCAGACTTCTTACCAAGGGCCCAATTTCGCTGGTTGGGAGCGGCCCGTATCGACGGAGCACATATATCACACCCTCGGCGAACTGGGCGGTGATGGAACCCTTCGGGTCAGTAACGAATTCCTCGCCGGTAGTTCGCAGTTCCACCAGTCGCTCGTTCATTTTGCTGCGAATTGCGTCGTGGGCCGCCACCATGCTATTAGACGCCGACCTTGCTACCGTGGCTTTGCTCACCTGCGCTTGCTGAGTCATGGCATCAAGTTCGGTCAACGCATCCGCGGGCACTAGAACCCCGAGATTGCCGTACTCTCGCAAGTCGTCCGCTATATCCCTGACCCCCGTAGGGTCAGTGATGGTAACTCCTAATTCGTGATTCCTGAACAGACCGCCATTAGTGAGATTCGCTGAGGTCACAATCGCGGTATGCTCATCTGCTACGTAGGCTTTGGCGTGCAGATAGCGCAGGTGGCGAACCGTCGTACCGGGAATTTGCTCACACAGCCATGCCAATGCGCCAATGTCCAGCGAGCCGGCAATCAGGCTGTCCGCGTACAAATTGGTCAGCATGTCAATTTGCACCGATGCTCGCCGTGAACCCAATTTGCTCGCCAATCGTTCAACCGGCTGTCGTGTGATAAATGGAGCGGCGATGATTGCCGACTCCCTTATTGAGCCGGCGAATTCGTCAAATGTGACCGCCCACGGCGATTTGACGCTCTGCATATCACATCCTTCAATCCGTGGAGATGCGGCCATTATTGAGCTAACGGAAACCGATGCGCAAGCTGACGGCGTCACCACCTGCTGCTACGGATCGGCTCGAAAGCGATTATGCAGATAAACGGAAAAGGCTGCCGTACCCTAAAATGGCGCGGCAGTCCCTGGGTGGGGGCCCGGACTTTTTAGTTTAAAGCGGTGCCTACCGATCTTTTCCCCGGCTCCGACAGCAGAATTTCCATCGACACCCCGAAACGCTTGTGCAATACCAGTGCCAATTCCGGCGTGATCGCCTTCTGCTCAGATAGCATCGCGTCCAAAGCGTCGCCACCGCCCGCCAGGGGAATCAACTGTTCCCGCGTCACCATTTGCTGGTCCAGTATGAACTCCAGCATGGCATGAGGATTAGGGTCTCCCATCGGGTAGTGCTCATCTTCGTACCGTATGACCAAGTCTGAAATACGGACTAGTTCCGCTTCCTCCGCGCTCCCGTGGGCTGAATGAATCAAATCATCTATTCTGGCCAATGCCGCATCGTACTCGGCTTCCGTTCTGACCTGCTTGATTTCCAGCATCACTAGACCTCCTCTGCGTTTATTTTGTCATAATCGGCGTGTGTGCCAATAAACCGGATAAAAACCATGTGATGCCGGTAGCGTATGTGGACAACAAGTCGGTAAGTATTGCCCTTGATATTGAACACTACCCGGTCGTTAGCAATGATACTCGCCGTGGGATAGTCTCGCCTCACTCTAGCCGGTGAATCCCAATCCGCCTTCTCGGCATCTTTGTACCATGTATCTAACGGCCCTTCCGCGTCAGGGTGCAGTTCCCAAAACTCCTGAAGTGTCTTTCTCTTAACAACCCACACTGTGCTCTCCTAGTGGCGGGGATTATAGCACCAGGCCGTGAATCGATAATCTCCATCCCCGTAATCCAAAGATGATGCCCATACCGCCAACAGCATCCCATTCATCCCTGCCCGTCCATGCAGAAAGCCCGCTGACATCCGCCACTTGACGCATCGCAGAACGCCCGTTCATAATAACCATGTGCACATCAAACCCCGGTCAATAGCCAGCCAGAGGTGATACCAGCCATCCGTCCGGTCGTACACGGCCAACCCGTCAGAACCCTAAATCGCAACCGGCCCAGGTGGCCAACGCCGCTCAAAGACCTGACTCCCCACCGGCGCGTGCCCCACTGGTGTCCCCGGGTCCATCCGAGCCCGCGCGCAAGCGCGCCCTTACCGGCGTGCCGAGTACACGAAAAAGTAGGTCAAATAGTTGCGTAACCCCACGGCCGTGGGGCTGACAACGACCGAACCCTTGGCAACCTTCACCTCTGGCAGACTGGAAAATCCCAAATCCACCGACCCAACCCAAAGGAGCAAGCCCCCGAGATCAACCCGACAACCGAATCGCCTCGCTCGCCCTGAGCCTGCTGACGATTACTCCGCCAACGCCGGTATGATGCGCTCACCGAACGCGCGCACCTCGGCTTCCGGCGGCGCGAAGGTCAGGCACGGCATCAGGTAGATCTGGTTCACGCCATGCTTGGACATCTCGCGGATGCGCTGGGTGCAGTGCTCCGGCGTCCCGATCAGACCCATGGCGTCGCACAGTTGCGTGTTCACGTCGTCGCTGACGAACTGGGTCAGCTCGATAGCCTCTTCCCAGTTGGGCGCGTGGCCCAGGTCGGGATAAACGTCCCGCACCGCTTGGGGAATCTCGTAGTCGGGCATGTCGATGTCGGAGTACGGGATCCAGTTGGGGCCGCCCCATAGCAGCCCCCAGTGTACCGACACCGGCCGGGCCAGCCGCCGCGCCTCGTCATTGGAATCAGCGATGCAAGTCCGCACCGCGAACACCACGTCTAGGTCATCCAGCGTCCGCCCGCTGCGCTTTGCCCCCGCCTCCAGGTGTTCCAGTGCTTTGCCCACGATGCCCGGTGTATAGCCCACCAACACCAGCGCGCCGTCCGCCACCTCGCCGGCCAGTTCCAGCGAACGCGGCCCCGACGCGGCCATCAATACCGGCACCCCGGACCCGCCATCACTCCCGGCAAAGTCCAGGCGGTTGGTCATGCCGTTGAAGTCCACCGATTCGCCGGCCAGCAGCGCCTTAACTTCCATGATGCACCGGCGCATCTGCCGCAGCGTGGCCGGCCGCCGCCCGATGGTGCTGGCCGACGTGTAACCCGTGCCGATGATGAACTTGGTCCGCCCCGGCGCGATTTCCGCCACCGTCTGTGCCGCGCCGGCCAGCACCGACGGAATCCGCCCGAAAGGATTGGTCACCGCCGGAAACAGCCGGAGCCGGCTGGTCGCGCTGGCCGCCAGTCCCATGGTAACGAACGTGTCCCGGCAGATCATCTGGCTGTCCAGTATGCCCGCTCCATCAAAGCCCGCCGCTTCAATCTTCTGGATCAGCGCCAGTAGTTCCGGCATTGGCGACGTGCCCGGGACGCGCATTGAAATCTTGATGGAATCGGCCATAAGGGTTGCCTCCACAAAAATAACCCCTTTCCCTCAATGGGAGAGGGTTGGGGTACGCTGCCAATCTACGGGCGTCATTCCCGCCACTATACCGGCCAGTCCCACCCTTCCCCCGTCATTCCCGCGAAAGCGGGAATCCGAGTCGCCAGTATAGCAGGCCAATCCCGTCTCGCCGCGCCCTTGGAGCAACCGTTGTGGATACGCGGAATCCCAAAATCCCCTAATCCGGCAAATCCTGATTCGGACAATCCCCTACCGCAGCCGCCGCAGCCTCGGGTCCAGCGTATCCCTGAGCCAGTCTCCGAACAAGTTCAGCGCCATCACCACAACGGTAATCGCCAGCCCAGGCATGAGCGAGAGCCACCACAGATCCAGCAGGTTGTTCCGGCCCTCGGAGACCATGATTCCCCACGCCGGCTCGCCGGGCGGGACGCCAACGCCCAGGAAGCTCAGCGACGCTTCCAGCAGGATCGTCTGCCCCACCAGCAGGCTGATAATGACCAGCACGGTGTTAACCACGTTCGGGAAGATATGTCGCCACATGATGACGTGGCTGGGCACTCCCGCCACAATCGCCAGCGTCACGAAGTCCCGCTCCTTGATGCTGAGCACTTCGCCGCGTACCTGCCGGGCGAACCGCGCCCACACCGTCGCCATGATGGCGATGACCACGTTCTGGATGCCCGCGCCGCCCTGGATGGCGACGATAATCAACGCCAGCAGGATGGTCGGGAATCCCATCACTCCGTCGCATACCCGCATGAGCAGCGCGTCCACCTTGCCGCCCATGTAACCCGATGCGACGCCCAGCGCGGTGCCCACCAGAGCGCCGAAACCCAGCGAAATCAGACTGATGAAGGCCGAGATTCGCGCGCCGTAAACGAGCCGGCTCAAAATGTCCCGGCCCAGCAGGTCAACGCCCAGCGGATTCTCGGAAGTCTCAAACGGGGCAATGCGCTGCACTCCCTTGAGCACGTCCGGTTCCTGCGGGTCGTATGGCGCCAGCCAGGGCGCGAACAGCGCGCACACCAGGAGCACCAGCAGCACGATAACCGGAATCCACGGGATCCGGGCGCCGCGCACCCAGTTGACCCCCCGCCATGCGGTGTCCAACGTTGCCCTGGTTGTTGCCGTTTCTACTGCCATTTCCAGGCTCCGCTATTGGTACCGGATTCTCGGGTCCACGTAAGCGTACAGAATATCGACTATGGTGGACAGGAAGACATAAATGAAACCGGACGTGAGAATGGTGGCCATGATCACCACCGTGTCGCGTTCCCGGATAGCGTCAAGCATCAGCCTGCCGAGGCCGGGCCACGCGAAGACCACTTCCACGACGATGGCGCCGTTCAACAGCCCGGCGAAACTCACCCCGCCGAAGGTGAGCACCGGAATGATGGCGTTTTTCAAGGCGTGCTTGAAGATGACCAGCCGCTCCTGCAACCCCTTGATGCGGGCGAACTTCACGAATTCGCTGTCCAGCACTTCCAGCATGCTAGACCGGGTCAGGCGCATGAACCCCGCCATCACGAACAGGGAAATGGCAATGCCCGGCAGGATGTAGTGGTCAATGCCGCCGCGCCCGTAGGTGGGCAGCCATTTCAACTGCGCCCCGAAGAACATGATCAGCATGATCGCCACCCAGAATTGTGGGGCCGACATCCCAATGATGGCGAACAACTTGGCTAACTGGTCCAGTATCGTGTTCCGTTTGACCGCCGCCAGCACACCCAAAGGTATGCCGAAAAGCATGGCGAGGAACAGGCCCACCGCAGCCAATTGGAGCGTCGGCGGAATGCGTTCGGCCATCATCGTGCTGACCTGGCGCCGGCTGGTTCCTGACACTCCGAGGTCCCCTTGGACCAGGTTGAAGATGTACCGTCCGTAGCGCTCATACGCCGGGCGATCCAGGCCAAATTTCCGCCTGATCTCCTCAAGCTCCGCCTCCGTAGTGTCGGCGGTAGCCAACGACAGGGCCAGATCGCCGGTGAGCTCGGACCCGAAAAACACCACCACGCTTAGAATAAGCAGGGTGATTATCGACTGTGCGATGCGGGCTGCGGTGAAGCGGAGCATCGGTTCACGTCCTTGGCGCCGTCGGGTAATGGTTGGGGTGGGTTGATAACCCACCCCATCGTGCTTGACCTTTCAGAGCTTACTGATTGACTTGCACAGTCCATAGGGCGCTCATATACGGCGCCAAGGGCCAGGGAGTCCAGCCGGCCACCCGGTCGCTTACGCCGTAGGGCTGGTTCAGGAACCCCGGTGTGAAGTCATAGTGCTTGTCGTGGATGAGCCTCAGGGCCTCGTAGTATGCCTGGTGCCGCTCTTCCTGGGTGCCGATCATAGCTCCGGCGGCCAACACCTTTGCGGCGATGTCCGTGTCGTACGCAATGTAGGCGCCCTCGCGAGCGTAGCGGCCGAGCATCCGGCGACCGCCGTCGTAGGTGTTCTCGTTGGTGCGAACCAGGTACTGCCCCGCGATTTCACCCGCGTACTGCACTTCCTTCAGGCTCACTTCCTCGCCGACGTTCACTTCACATTCGATTGAGAGCACTTCTTTCCAGCCCTGGCAAATCAGGGTGGAGAGTTCCACCGTAAGCGGAGCGCCCGCGCCCGTCCAGGTGTGGATTGGGAAGACTCGGCCTTCGTTGAACCCGGCTCCGTCCGGATAACCCGCCTCGGCCATCAACTGCTTGGCCCTGTCGGGATCGTAGGGGAGCGGACCCAGATCGGGCTCGAAGCCCAGACCCGAGGGGCTGCCAATGCCGTGCATCCCGTCGATCTCGAAGGCGTCAGAGCCACCGTACAGGGCCTGGATCTTGGTCTTGTCGATGGCGTAGTCCAGCGCCTGACGGACCCGCAGGTCGTTGCACATGATGGGCAGGCCGTCGTTATCGGTTTCGCGGTCGCAGCCGTTGGCATTAATCCAGATATGCACCGATTCGGGAGCGTAAACGATACGGCCGCCGGCGTCCTGGATCTGTCCGACCACGGTGTTATCGGCCTCGATAATGTCAACTTCCCCGGCCTGCAAAGCGGCTACGCGGGTGGACAATTCAGGCACCACGCGAAGAGAGAGGGACTGGAACGGGAACGGCCGCTCCTCGCGCAGGAAGTAATCTTCGAATCGCTCGTAGAGAATTTCTTCCTCGTAGCGGTGGCTCATCACCTGGAATGGTCCAGGCAAGCCGGGGTCGGGGTTCTCTTCAAAGGCTTCTGCCTGCTGGCACACTTCGATAGGCGTGCAATTTTCAATGGTCTGGCCCAGCGGGAGGCTCGCCCAGTAGTCCGTTGAAATCACGGTGCCAATGGCGGTGTTGTCCACTTCGGATACCGCAGCGCCGAAGAACGCCAACGGCTCCTTGAACGTGTATTTGAACGTGTCCGGTCCGGTAATCTCCCGATTGGTGATTTCCCGGGCGATTCGCACCGTGGACACGCCAGCAGCTTCCTCAGTGATTGCCCAGTTCGCCATGAAGGCCACGTCATTCACGTCCAGTTCTTCACCGTTGTGGAACTGGATGCCGGGGCGTATCGTGAACTCCCAGGCCAGGCCGTCATCCACAATTTCCCACTTGCTGGCGATTCCGGTGGCGGGATCCAACACCAGGCTGCCGTCTTGCAAACTCCCGCCAACTAGCCAGACCTGCGCCATCCGGTGCCACAGGTTGTTCTCACCGGCGGCATACTTCGAGTTGAAGAGCTCGTTGCCCTGGGTGGTCACCATCACGGTGAACTTGTCGATATCCTCAGATTCCATCATTGCCGGCGCTTCGGTAGGCGAGGGCACGGCAGTTGCGGCCGCGGCCGCCGGAGCTTGAGGAACTGCTGTGGCCGGAGCAGCCGATTCGCTGCTGGCGGCTTCCGGCTCACCGGCCCCTCCGCAGGCGATCCCGACCAGCAGCAGCATAGCGGACACTGCGGCCAGCAGAGGCAATGGCAACACCCGTGTGAATAACTTCGTTGTCACTTTATCCTCCTCCGACGACATCGGTCACGGCATCTACATCTGCCAGATTGATTCCACATCGCCCGCGCGATTCGCCGTGTCCGCAAAACTAAGAGATACGACGGCCCGTGTCAACGCGCAAATGCTCAATACTAACGCTTTACGACATTGAAAATACGAATAATTGCGGATTATCGACATCGTTCAGCATCGGGCTTTGCGCAATCTCGGTTTTGCTCGCTTTGCTCATTCTCAATGCTCGAAACACAATGATCGAACCTGTCGTTCTTGCCAGTATTCCCCGCCGGCGGTTACACTGCGCGCACTGATTCAAACGGGAGGCGTTTTGATGGTAGCCGTCAAATACACCTTGGAAGATTTCGTCCAGGAAATGGAAGAATTGTTGGCCGCACAACCTAATAACGAGAGGATATTCGACCGTGGTTCTGACTATCTTGCTCGCCTGATTGCCAGCCCTGACGCCATTCCAGAACGATTCCGGCAGCCTGTTGGTTCCGGGACCCGATCCAATCACGGCTCTTGGCTGCTCCACCACAGCCCTGACAGCGGCCTGCTGGTTACCGCAGTGGTTTGGGGACCCGGCGACCACGCCGCTCCGCACGATCACCGCACCTGGGGCATGATCGGCGTGATGTACAACGCCCTCACCGAAACCCGCTTCCGCCGCGTTGATGACCGGGAACACGACGATTGGGCGCAATTGGAGCGTGATCGCTCAACCGTAGTCAAGCCCGGAGAGATCAGCCTGCTGATTCCTGAGGTGGATGAAATTCACCAGATGGACAACTTCACCGACCGTCCCACCGTGGAGATCCACGTATACGGCAACGACCTGCGCGGCCTGGAGCGGGTACGGTACGACTTGGAAACCGGCGCCATCAAGCAGATGATGACCGAGAAGTTCGACAATTGCTAAGCCGGTCAATTCAGAGGGGTAAGACGTGTTTCGCCCCTGGATTTTTCCTTCAGCTCGGAGTTCACCTATGGCACAACCAATTACGCCCAACCACTTGATCGAACTGTTTGAAGGCGACGCTCCCTTCGCGCTCATCGACGTCCGGGAGCCTGGCGAGTACAACGCCAGCCACATTCCCGGCAGCAGCCTGATCCCCCGCCGCATGCTCGAATTCGACCTGCCGGCCGCCGTGCCTCACCCCAGCACTCTCGTGGCGCTCTGCGATGATGACGGCCGCCGTGTCGCCAGGGCGGTGGATACCGTTGAGCGCATGGGTTATTCCAACGTCGCCTGGCTGGAGGGCGGCGTGAATCGCTGGATGAGCCTGGACCACCCAACGGAATGGGGCGTCAACGTTCCCAGCAAGGATTTCGGCGAAAAGATGGAAGTGGTGCATCACGTACCCGAAATCGACGCCATGGAACTCCATACCCGCATGGAGCGCGGCGACAAGATGGTGATCCTCGACACACGCACACCTGAGGAATACCGACGCTTCTGCATACCGGGGGGCCGCAGCCTGCCCGGCGGCGAGTTGGCGCTGCGGATCACTGACGTCACCGCGGACCTTGACCCTGACACTACCGTCGTAATCAACTGCGCGGGCCGCACCCGCAGCATCATCGGCACCCGCATCCTGCAACGCATGGGCTTGGACCGTGAGGTCGTCGGCCTCAAAAACGGCACTTCCGGGTGGGTGCTCGCCGGCTATGAGCTGGAATCCGGCGCTGACCGCGACCAACTGCCGGACGTTTCCGAGACCGGGCAGGCCGCCGCCGAAGCCTACGCCGAAAGGTGCGCCCAAGAGGACGGTGTCCGCTTCATAGACGTTGCCGCCCTGGACGAACTAGTCAACCGCAGCAACCGTGAGAGCGTGTACTTCATCGACGTTCGCACCAGTGAAGAGTACGAGACGGGGTGGCTTCCGGGCTTCCGATGGTTCCCAGGGGGCCAATGCGTCCAGCGCAGCGATGACGTGGCGGTGGTAAAGAATGCCCCGATCGTATTCTGCTGCGACGGCAAAGCCCGCGCCGCCCTGGCCGCTTCCTGGTATCGCCAGCTCGGATACGGCGAAGTGTACGCGCTGGATGGCGGAACGGCCGCGTGGGTCGCCGCTGGTCGGTCCCTGGAGTCGGGCCTCAGCGTGGCCGCGGCGTTTGACGGGTCCATCGGAGGCGCCGGGGAACCGGAACTGCTCGTACAGGCCCGCGGCTCCGTCCGAACTGTGTCTCCTGAGAATCTACGCAACGATGAGTCCGCCGTGGCGCTGTTCGTGGACACCAGCCGGGATTTCGCTCGTGGCCACGTGCCCGGCGCGCGCTGGGTGTCACGCGGTTGGCTGGAATGGCAGGTTGGAGACTTTGTGCCTTCAACCGAAACGCGGGTTGTGGTGACCTGTGGCGATGGCCGCCAGTCCCTGCTCGCCGCCGCGACTCTGATGGAGTTGGGTTATTCCGACGTGGCCGCTTTGGAAGGAGGCATGATGACCTGGTCGGCGGCGGGCTTGCCTTTGGAGGAAGGGCTGTCCGGCGTGATGCGAACCCCCGGTGACATCGTGTTCAGCGGGCCCGACCGCTCGTATGCCGACATGCAGCACTACCTGCGGTGGGAGACCGAGTTGGGCTTTAAGTACGCAACCTGATTTTCAGGGGACTTCCACTAGGTCGCCTTCTTCCGGATTAGGTTCTATCCGCAACGTCTGCACAATACGGTTGAAGACTCGCTCATCGTTGTGAGAGTCGCCCACGTGGCGGGCGGCGGCGTCTTCCGCTCGCCGGCGGTCGTCGAATATGTCGTACCACCCGCATTCGGCGCAGTCCACGCGCCATTCGGTCCGCCCGGTGGGTATCTGCTCGGCGATCTCCACAATGATGTGCAAACTCGTCATCTGGCTTCTCCTTGCTATGCGGCCGGCGGCGAGATGATTGTTGCCGCTACGCTCCGTGGTGTCAAATGTCGAAGGCGCTACGCACGTACAGGTATTGCCGACGGGACGCCGGCGTGGGAAACTTGCAAGGCGTCGGCACAGGCCGGCCAGTTTCACATCAGGAGACGTCAACCCATGACCACCCAACAAAATCAGTCTCAGGCCCAGGAAGGCGACGCAGCGCGTCCTGATTTTCTTCAGATGGACGGCGCTGAGGCGGCTGATTCGCAAGAAAACGCCGATACCTGGTACGGGTGGCCCCACCGGAAAGTCGAGCCGGTCACGCTCCTGCGCCCGGATGGAAAAACCGAGCGAGTACGAACTCCCGTGATGGAGTTGGAGGGACTGATCACCCCAACCGAGTTGCACTATGTCGTCCAGCACTTCGGTGTGCCGGAAACGGTATCCGCCAGCGACTGGTCTTTGTCCGTGGACGGCGAGGTGAAGAAGCCGCTACGGCTGTCTTACGACGATGTGCGCCGGTTCCCTTCGCGTTCAGTTCGGACGGTCATGGAGTGTTCCGGCAGCGACGCCACCTACTTTGAATACTTCAAGGATGAAGGTCCGCGTCCGTCCCGCACGCAAGAGCGGATGATCCTATCCGGCAGCGAGTGGACCGGCGTGCCCTTGGCCGCCATCTTGAACGAAGCTGGACTCACTGGCCGCGCTACTCACGTGCGTGCGGAAGGCTGGGACGAAGGCGTGCCGGCGACCGCCGCCGAGGGCACGGAACCCTTTTTCTACGACAAGGGTTTGCCGATGCAGAAAGCCCTGCATCCCGACACCATCCTGGCCTACGCGCAGAACGGACAGATACTGGAGCACCTCCACGGCGCGCCCATTCGCCTGCTCGTGCCGGGCTGGTCCGGCAACTGGTCGGTCAAGTGGCTGCGCCGGCTGGAAGTGCTGGACCACGAACCCGACTGCTGGTACCACTACAACTTCTACTACTACGGCGACTCTCCCGACGACCCCAATAAGGAACTGATCACCACCATCGGGGTCAAGTCCCTGGTGTCCCAGCCGAATGACGACACACGCACCCTCCCGGCCGGGAAGCACGTGGTGCGCGGTTATGCCTGGAGTGGTAGCGGGGCGATCACGCAAGTTGACGTGAGCGTGGACGGTGGAAAGTCCTGGCAGCCGGCGCGCCTTGAGGAACCGGGCGAGCGTTGGATGTGGCGGCGCTGGTCGTGGGTCTGGGATGCCGCTCCTGGCGACTACACAGTGATGTCCCGCGCCACCGACAGCGTCGGACAGGTCCAGTCCCACGAGCCGCGCTACAACAACATGCGCAAAAACTTCAGCGCCATCGTCGGTTACGATATAAAGGTCGAGTGATCGACGATCCCGCCGGAGCTGACCAGCAGGTACTGCCATGACCACGGTTGCCAAACCCGAACCCATCGCCGTCGAGCCGGCGGCTGAACAGCTACCCCAGCCTCCCCTGGCCGGGGAGCTTCGCATCAACCTGTCGGCGCTGGGCATAGACGCAGGCGCGCCGGATTTCGCCGAGCGGTTCTTTCAATTTGCGAACGACAACGAACTCTACAGGCTTGAATTTTCAGCGCAGGGAGAACTGGTTGTAATGCCGCCAACCGGCCACGACGGTAACGAAGGAGAACAGGGAGTCAACGCTCCACTGTTCTTTTGGGGAGTGGACAACCCCGGGCGCACCTATTCTCAAACTGTGCAGTTCAGCCTGCCCAGCGGGGCGCAATACATCCCTGATGCTGCCTGGATTACCCAGGAACGTTACGAAGCGCTACGCGGAGGGGACTACAGAAGCACCATCCCCGGCGCACCTGATTTCGTGGTCGAAGTGCGCTCACGCACCGACCGGGTGGCGGCCGGCCTGGCCAAGATGCGGGAGTGGATAGACGGAGGGTCGAGGTTGGGTTGGTATATTGACCCCTACGAGCGGCGAGTCCACGTTTTTCGCGTGGGGCAGGAGGCGGAGATTCTGGACGACCCGGAGACCCTGTCCGGCGAGGATGTGCTGCCGGGCTTCGTGCTGGAAGTACGCCGGCTGGTGTTTGCCCGGTATGCCGAGTTGAGCGACGATGGAGACTAGAGCATGACCACCATCTCATCCATTCTTGAGCAGGCCCCGGTGGTGGCCGCCGAGTGGGCCGAGGACCGCTCAGACCGCCAGCAACGCACCAAGGCCGACCCTGCCGATTACGCGCGACTGGCGCAGATCGGGGTTCCGCTGATGGCGGTGCCCACGGATTTGGGCGGAACCTGGGAAACCCTCGAACAATCGGCGCGGCCAATCTGTTCCATGCTGCGCGTCCTGGCCACCGGAGACCCGTCGATAACCCTGGCCAGCGCCATGCACCACCTGGTCCTGTCATCGTGGCGGATGCCGTCGGTGCCCGAACCCTACGCCGCCGGTTGGATCAAGCAGCGCAACGAAGTGTTTGACAGCGTGCACAGCGGATGCTGGTGGGGCACCATCGTCAGCGAGCCCGGTTCCGGCGGCGACACCGCCCGCACCGCCAGCATCTGCGAACCCGACGGCGTCAGCGAGTTCGGGTATCGCATCTCCGGGCAAAAGCATTTCGGCAGCGGCTCCGGGCTGACCTCTTTCATGACCACCCGCGCCCTGGCCTCGGGGGAAGCCGCCCCGGATCTGTTCTTCATGGAGGTGCGGAACCATCCCTGGGACGGATCCACCGGCCTGACGCTGACGGCAGAGTGGCGGGGGCACGGGATGAAATCCACCAACAGCCACGCTTTTGAGTTTGCTAACTTCCCGGCGACGCGGGTTGCCTGGCCCAACCACCAGGCCGAGCTCATGGGAGCCAACGGCGGCCTCGGCGCGGCAGCGTTCCTGTCTGTGGTAGTCGGGGTCGTGGACGCGGCCATGGACTACGTGCGGCCCCGCATGAAGAACGGCATGGCGTCGGAACCGGGCCTGCGCGCCTACCAGCAAGTGGAGTGGGCGCACGCCGAGCAGGAGGCCTGGCTCATCGGGCAGGCTTGGGAAGGCGCGATCCGTTGCCTGGAAACCAACACCGGGAGGCGAGAACTGCTGCTGGCCAAGGAAAGCGTGGCCCGCCTCGCCGAGGACTGCATGGGCCGGCTCTGCAAGCTGACTGGCGGCAGCGCCTACACGCGATACTCGCCGCTGTCGGTGTGGTACGACGACGTGCGGGCCTTGGGATACTTGAGGCCGCCCTGGGCGTTGGCGTGGGACCAAGTTTTCCAGCAGAGCCTGGCTGACGCGGAGTAGCCAGTCCGCTGAAGGCTGGTGAGTTAGCCGGGAACGCGCGATGTCCAACACGTTGTTCAGCCAATCTTTCCTGGAAGCCGGCCTGCAAGAGACGGACGCGTACCAGCAAATCAGCCCGCAGCAACTGTCGCACTTCGGGCAGGACTTGCGCCGGCCGTACCACGACTTTGTCCGAGCTTATCAAGCGTCCAACGAAGCGCAGATTGAGGACGCGCTGATTCGGCCCGTGCTGAATGTCCTCGGCTGGAGTTATCTGCCGCAACAGCCGATTCCCGTCAGCGGCAAAACGCCCGACTATATGCTGTTCGCCGACGATGACGACCGAACGGCGTTCACCGGCGGGGGCGATATATCCCGTTATCCACTGGCGCCGGCGGAAGCGAAAGCCTGGGAGACCAACCTGGACCAACGGGCCGGCGCGCTCAGCCCCAGCGCGCAGATACAGGACTACCTGCGGGATTTCTGGCAGTCCACCGGCGGGCGCGTGAAGTGGGGCATTTTGACCAACGGCGAAACCTGGCGGCTGTACCGTGCCACCGGGCCGGGGCCGGACGGCCGGTTTTACCAGACCCAGGACGCCTGGCTGGAGCTTAAGTTGAGCGAGTGCGTCAGCGACGCCGGCAAGGAACAGCGGCGGCGGCTACTGCTGTTCTTCCACCGGGACGCCTTCCGCATCGGCGACGACGGGTATTGTTTCCTGGACCGGGCGCTGGCCGACGCCGCCAACTACGTGCAGACCGTGGTGGACACGCTGACCGAGGCCGTTTTTGAGGAAGTTTATCCGCAGCTAATCAGCGCGTTTTATCAGGCGGAACCGGACGCCAGCCCGGACGACGTGCAAGAGGCGTCGCTGACGCTGCTGTATCGGCTGCTCTTTTTGATGTACGCCGAAGACCGGCGGTTGCTGCCGCTAGGCGATACCAACTACGACCGGGTCAGCCTGCGCTCCCTGCGTCGGACCATGCTGGAGGAGTTGGCGACCAATCAGCCTTTTGTCTCCCGCGTGCCCGTCTATTGGCCACGACTCCAGGAACTGTTCGAGTGGATTGACCAGGGCGAAAACCTCGTTGGTCTTCCCGCGTACAACGGCGGTCTGTTCAATCCCCAATCCTCGGAACTGATGACACGGGTGCAGTTGTCCGACGCCAGCCTGGCCGTCGTCATCAACAGCCTGGGGGCGGCGGCGGTGAACGGCTCTCCCGACCGGGTGCTGGTCAATTTCCGCGACCTGTCCGTGGCGCAGTTGGGCACGCTGTACGAGCGCCTGCTGGAACGGCGTCCGGTGGCCCGCGGCGGCGAGGTTATGGCGCAGTTGCAGCCCTACGCGCGCAAGGACACGGGCAGCTACTACACCCCGCCGGAACTGGTGCGGCTGATCGTGGAGCAGGCGCTGGGGCCGCTGGTGAATGAGCGGGAAGAGCGGTTCCGGGAACTCGCGGCGTCCTTGGCACTAGATACGCGGGATTCGGACGCGCGGCGCGGCGAGTTGGCGGCGGCAGACCCAGCGGAGGCCGCGCTGCAACTCAAAACGCTGGATCCGGCCATGGGCAGTGGGCATTTTCTGGTGGCGGCGCTGGACTATTTGACGGCCCAGGTTGACCGGCTGGCTGGCCTGGGCGCGGAAGTGGCCGATTGGCTGCCGGCGGACGACCCTTACGTGTCGCCGCTGCAAGGCCGCATTGCCAACATCCGGGCAGACATCCGGCGGCAGGCCGACGAAAACGGCTGGGAAGTCACCGCCGATGACTTGACCGACCGGGCCATCATTCGCAAGATTGTGTTGAAACGGTGCATCTACGGCGTTGACTTGAACCCGCTGGCCGTGGAACTGGCTAAGATGTCCCTGTGGTTGCACAGCTTCACCGTGGGCGCGCCGCTGTCGTTCCTGGACCACCACCTGCGTTGCGGCGACGCGCTGGTGGGCGGCTGGCTGGCCCAGGCCGGCGATGACCTGCAGCCGGCCGGGGGCGACTTTGCCGACTACGTCTTTGGCCGGATGTCGTCCGCCGCCGCAAGCATCCGCGCCATCGAGGAGATTAACGACGCGGACCTCAGCGAGGTCAAAGAATCGTCCGCGCGGTTTCACGACGTGGCAGAGAGCATTGCGCCGATGGGCCGGATGCTCAATTTCTTTGCCGGCCTGCGCTGGCTGTCCGCCGGCGCGAATACGCGCCCGCTGGCGCTGCGCCAGTCCCAGCAACTGCGCCGGCAGCTTGGCGACGACCACGCTACCGCTGTGGAGTGGTGGCTGTCACAGGACCATGACACGCAACTGCGGCTGCTGGAACGCGGGCCGGAGGCGTTGCCGGAGGCGGACCGCACGGTCCCCGGATTCGACTACGCCGGGTTTGCCCGTTTCATTGCGTTGTGGCGAGTGATTGAGGAACTGGCGGCAGAGCGGCGGATGTTCCATTGGGAGTTGGCGTTTCCGGCCGTGTTCACCGACTGGAACCCGCGGGCCGGAGGTTTCGACGCGGTAATTGGCAATCCGCCGTGGGAGCGCGTGAAGCTACAGGAAGTGGAATGGTTCGCTCCGGAATCCCGTCGGCCTGACATTGCCGCAGCTACGCCGGCATCCCGGCGCAGGGCGATGGTTGCCGAGTTGGAGGCCGATGGCGACCCGCTGCACGACGAATACACGGACGCGCTCAACGTGGCTGATACGATGTTGCAGTACGGGCGGGCCAGTGGCGATTATCCCCTCCTCGGCGGCGGCGACGCTAACCTCTATCGCCTCTTCGTTGAGCGCGCCACTGCGTTGACTCGCCACAACGGAATCAACGCATTGCTCACTCCATCGGGAATTTACGGAGACCAGTCTGCGGCCAAGTTTTTCGGGAAGATAACCGGCGATAGCCGTCTTCTGTCCCTATACGACTTTGAAAACCGTCGCGGTTTGGATGATAACGGAATAGAACGCGGTAGGTTTTTCCCCGATGTACATCCCCAGTTCAAATTCTGCACCATGGCTATGGGCGGTTCCGAGCGTACTGCCGATGAGGTGCCCGCTGCTTTTCTCCTCCACGACCTGCCCGATAAAGTCGAACCCGAACGGCTCATCACACTGGAGCCGTCCGACTTTTCTTTGGTCAATCCGAAAACCGGCACCGCTCCCATATTTCTTACCAAGCGCGACTCCGACATTGTGCTGGACATCTATCGCAACCACCCGGTCTTTGATGCCGAAAATGAAAATTTCGTAAAAGACACCGCTGTCGTTCGTCATGTGCGCCAAAGCGACATGACGAACGACAGCGGTCATTTCTGGACGCGGGAGGAACTGGTGGAATATGGGGCATACCCTATCGAGGGGAACCGTTGGCGGAAAGGCAACGAACTCTGGCTAGCACTGTACCAAGCAAGGATGATACATCACTACGACCATCGTTTTAACTCTGTAGAGGTCAACGTCGATAACATTCACAACCCATACGTCAATGTACCTGCAACCGATGAGCAACACAAAAACCCGCGCTTCTATCCGCGACCACAGTATTGGGTACGAGAGCATTTCGTGGTAGCCAAGTTTCCAGACTGCCCCGCTTATGCGATAGGATTCCGAGACATTACCAGGACTACGGATGAGCGGACGATGATCTCAACCATCGTGCCGTGGGCGGGATACGGCAACAACCTGCCGATACTGGTGTGCAACGGCGAGAAAGTTGCCGGCTTCTTTAAGGATGTAGCGCCGTTGTGGACGGCTAACTTCTGCTCATTCGCTTTTGACTTCGTTGCCCGGCGCAAGGTGCAGGGCACGCACATGAACTTGTACATCCTTGAGCAGCTTCCCGTCATCACCCGCGCCGCCTACGACCAGCGAATCGGCGACATTACCGCCGCCGACCTGGTGCGCGACCATGTGCTGCGGTTGTGCTATACCGCGTGGGACCTGGAGCCGTTCGCGCGGGCGCAGGGGTATGAGGGCGAGCCGTTCGGTTGGGACGTTGAGGAGCGGCGGCGCTTGCGGGCGCGGCTGGATGCGCTGTACTTCCTGCTGTATGGCCTGGACCGTGACGATGCGGGCTACGTGATGGACTCGTTCCCCATCACCCGGCGGAACGATGAACGCGACCACGGCAGGTACCTCACGAAAGAACTGATCCTCGCCTACATGAACGCGCTGGCGGCCGGGGATACGGAGACGGTCATCGCGGTGTAGCGGGTTTTCCTGTGTGGTAGTAAAATAACCGCGCTATGGTTGCTTACGCGATGCGCAATGCCGCTATCATCACCTCCGTTGGGGCAATGCTCGTTACGGTGCTATTGATTATTTTCTTTGGCGCGTGGGCGGTGTCGGCCAGCGCCGACGGCGACCTGTCAGGTGTACTTTCTAGCGCCACCGTGGGGTTCAGCGGTCAGCCTCTGGCGGATTCGCAGCAGCCGGGTCAACCGGGAGCGACGGCATACGCAGCCGCCTCCGGCGCCGACAACGTGCCGCGACTGGCCAGCGGTCCCGCTGCGGGCAATACGCCCGCCGACTCTTGGTGGGGCAAGGCTCTGCTGGGCGCTTGTCCGCTGCATTAGACGGTTCCCGCCGCATCCATTGGGAGGCAATCCCTTAGATGTCCACCAGTTCCATGATTCGCCGGCCCCAGGGCCGTTTTCATTATGCCTGGGTCATCCTGGGCATTTTGGCCGTAGTCCAGATCTTTGGGCAGTCTATATCAATGTCCGCCGGCATAATGGTGCCGGAACTGCGCGCTCCGTTGGATGAGGGCGGTCGGTTCGGCTGGTCGGCCGGCATCATTGGCGCGGCCCTGGCCGGATATTACCTGGTGGGTTCCCTGACGTCGCCGTTCAGCGGGCGGATGGGCGACCTGCTGGGTGCGCGCAAGCTGCTCATGGCCGGCGGAGTGCTCTTTGGCGGCAGCATGATCCTGATCGGGTTCATCACGCACGTCTGGCAGTTCTTCCTGGTGTACAGCGTGCTGCTGGCCCTTACCTCGTCCATCACCATCGTTCCGTTGATGGCGGCCATCAACCCCTGGTTCCGCCGGCGTTTGGGCCTGGGCATCGGGCTGATGTGGGCGGCCGGCGGATTGGGCGCGGCATTGCTGGCTCCAGTGTATTCCATGCTGCTGGAATCTTTCGGCTGGACCACCACCTTTGTCATCATTGGAGCGGTGGGCGGCGGCGTTACGCTGGGCCTGGTTCCTTTCTACCGTAACCAGCCGGCGGATAAAGGCGTCCGAGCTTACGGGGCGTCCGCCAACGACCAGCCGGCTGCGTCGTTCAGCACAGACGCGGCCAAGGTGCGCCTCAAGGTGTTCCAGCGACAGATGCGCCACACTCGCGCATTCTGGAACCTGCCCGTGATTCACGGCCTGGGGTGCGCCGGGCACGGCATCGTTCTGATCTTCGTGGTGGACTTCGCCGTGCAGCGCGGCATCGACTTCACCACCGGAGCGGTTATCCTGACCATCGTGCAGATTTTCAGCATCGCCGGGCGTTTTGCCGTGCCTATCATCACGGAAAAAATCGGCGGCAAGCCGATCATGGCTACCGCGCTGGCCATCCAGGCGCTGTCGGTCGTCATCCTGTTCTTCGCCCAGGACGTATGGGCCTTCTACCTGTTCGGCGCGGTCTTCGGCCTCGGTTTCGGGGGCGAGATGTCCGCCTACCCGGTGGTCAACCGCCAATACTTCGGCACCGGGCCGGTTGCCACCGTGTACGGATTGCAGATCTCCGGAGCAATGATGGGACACTGCATTTCCACGGTAGCCGCCGGCGTGATCATCCAGTTCATCGGGTATGAGCCGGCTTTCATCCTCTCCATGGCGTTCAGCGGACTTGGCGTGCTGATCATACTGACGCTGGAAACCACCAAGCGGGAACTGATACCCGATTGGGAGGACCAACTGCCTCCCGAGGCGAGAACGCCGGGACTGGCGCCGGCGACTGCGCCTCCGGCGGCGGCCGCGGCCGGCGTGGCGTTCGGCAACGTGGGGGCCAGCGGGGACGGCAACTAGAAGGAGCCAATTGCATTGAACACCGAGCTTGCTTTCCTGTGCGATTCCGCCACCGATGACCGGGGCAAACTGCATGCCCTGGGCATCGGCATTGACTCCGTTCAGGGCGATTCGATTCCGTTGACCCACCCGCGCTTTATCATCGTGTGCGTGGTCAACTATTCCGCCGCCGAAGCCGGCGAAAAGCGCATGGGAATCCGGCTGCTGGATCCGGACGCCCGAGACACCATTACCCCGATTGAGCAGGGAATTGCCTTTTCACCGCGCGAGGGAGTGGTCGATGCGAAGGCTCGGATCATCGTCGAGGTCAACAGCGTAACTTTCAACTCGGCGGGGCCTCACGCGTTCCATATCGTGATTGACGGGAGCGAGATGGCCCGGCTGCCGCTCAACGTCAGCCGGCGATCCGGTTGATGGCCACCGCGCAGCCGGTACCGATCCTGCTCGCCACCGGCAACGGCGACAAACAGCGGATGTTGCGGTGGCTTCTGGAGGGCCTGCCCGTGCATCCGGTAACGCCCGCTGAGGCGGGTGTTTCCGCTTCGCCGGATGAATCCGCCGATACCCACGAGGCCATCGCCCGGGCCAAGGCTGAGGAATGGTCCAGCGTTGCCGGCATGGCGGCCATTGCCAGCGACGGCGGGCTTCTGGTACCCGCCCTGGGAGCGAATTGGGAGAGTCGCCATACTCGGCGGTTCGCCGGCCCGGCCGCTGACGACAGCGAGCGACAACGCCGTCTGTTGTCGTTGCTGAAACCCTACTCCGGGTCCGACCGCGCCGCCGCCTTCGTCGAAGGGCTGGCTATCGCCGAGCGTGGGCGCACTTTGGCCTCGTGGGAGGTTCAGGGCGCCACCGGCCGCATCGTGGATGGTCTGGATGAGGCTGGTGACCCCACGGGCGGCGACGGATTCTGGGTTTTCCCACTGTGGTACTTCGCTGAGTTCGCGCGGACTTACGACCAATTGACTGAGGCGGAACGCGCCAGCCTGGGTGACCACTGGGAATCGCTGCGCGGGCTGGTGCGCGAGTTTGCGGTGGGTTGGTTAGGGTGAACGAACCCCGCCACCGATAAGATACAATGGGCGTCGGCCTATCACGTCCCCTGGAGTTTTCCGTTGACTGCTGTTCACACCGACCAATCTCCGCCGACCGCGGCCGCCATGCCCGGTTCGGTGGAGGATGTTCAATCTCTGCTCCGCGACCAGGCTTACATAACCGACCGCGGGTTGGCCATCGCCATTTTTCTGGCGCTGAAGCTCCAGCGTCCCCTGTTCCTGGAAGGCGAGGCCGGCGTCGGCAAGACTGAAATCGCCCGCGCGCTGGCCGCCGGACTCAACACCGACCTCATCCGTTTGCAGTGCTATGAAGGGCTGGACGTGAACCATGCCGTGTACGAGTGGAACCACACGCGGCAGTTGCTGGAAATCCGGTTGCTGGAAGCGCGGCGCGGGACGGATGAAAGTGCCGCTGCGGACATTGATCTCTTCAGTCCGCAGTTCCTCATCAAGCGTCCCCTGCTGGAGGCCATCGACGAATCCCGCGATCGGGCTCCGGTGCTGTTGATCGACGAGCTTGACCGTGCCGATGAGGAATTTGAGGGTTTCCTGCTGGAACTGCTTGCCGATTATCAAATCACGATACCGGAACTCGGCTCCTTCCACGCCGCCTATCCCCCGGTCGTCGTCATCACGTCGAACCGCACCCGCGAGGTGCACGACGCGCTCAAGCGGCGGTGCCTGTACTACTGGGTGGACTACCCCGATTACCAGAAAGAGCTTCAGATTGTAACTGCCCGGCTGCCTGACGCGCCTCGGCAGTTGGCCCAGCAGGTAACGTCGTTCATACAGGAGTTGCGCGACACCGAGTTGTACAAAATTCCAGGCGTTTCCGAGACCCTTGACTGGACCTCCGCTCTGATGGCCCTGAATATGCGGCAGTTGGAACCTGAAGTAATCGACGACACCCTGGGCATCATGCTCAAGTACCAGGACGATATCGAAGCCGTGCGCGGCGAACCCGTTCGCGGCCTTCTGGAGCGCTCGCAGAATCGGGGGCCGCGCCGTGGTGGCCGGCGGGCCTGATGCAATGCGGCCGCCTGCACCGCGATGGCGGATTAGCCGGGAGCCGACTCTAACCAAGTTGGGAGATCAACGTGGACCGTTTTTTTGAATCCCCGGACCTGAGCGCATTCCCACCCTTGAACGCTGAACTGGTTAACGACGTCCTGTTGTCCAGCGGCGATAGGAGCGTGTCGGAACTATTGATGCTGTACTTTGCCTGTGTCACCAGCGACCCGGATGAGCAGGAATTCATTGATGCCACCGAACGAATCGCTCAGGTAATTTCGGACCGGGCGGATGACGGCGACGAGGACGCCATGATGGCGATGGTAGCGCTGGAAAACCTCGAATCTGAGGATGCCAGCGATGAAGCTACCATTGTTGGCGCGGCGATGCTTCAGGCCGTGGCCAGCCGTCCCCTGCTCAGAGACGTTATCGCCGGGGACTTGGACTATGAAGCGGCAGCCGCGCCGTTGACCGTGATCAAGATGCTTACCGATCACCTGCTGCTGGACGTTTTAGATCCGGAAGGCTTGGACGACATGGACGATCTCGATCTGGATGACATCGACTTCTCTCAGTTCGCGTCCGAACTCGGTGTGTCAGAATTTGACCTGGACTTTGATGGTGACCCCAATGACCGTTAGCCTGAAGAGTAAAGGCGTCGTCGTAATCGGCGGTGGCATAGTCGGGGCGTCCATCGCCTGGCGCATTGCTTCTCGCGGTCAACGGGTGACGCTGATTGACAAGGCGGAGCCGGGGAGCGGCGCGTCCAGCCACAGCTTTGCCTGGATCAACGCGGGAGCCAAGGAACCGATCGGTTACCATAACCTGAACCGGCGCTCCCTGGAAATGTGGTCGCGCTTCGCCGCTGCTCTTGGCGATGACGTGGGCCTCCGCTGGGGCGGCAAGGTTTCTTGGGAGACTGAACCTGCCGCCGCCACGCAGCTGATAGCTCGCGTCAATCAATTGCAATCTTGGGGCTATCCCAGCCGCCACGTGTCTGCGGATGAATTGGCGGAGTTGGAACCATCGCTGCAAATCGGCCCGGTCACGGCTGCCGAGTACAGCGAAAACGAGGGCCAGGTGGAGCCTCAAATGGTAGTGGACGCCTGCATCCGCCGCATGAGCGAGTTGGAGGCTCTAATCCTTACCGGCGCGGAGGTTGTAGGTTTCGACCGGGACGCGGACGGCGGCATCCGCGCCGTCCAGACCGACTCCGGAGACTTTGAGGCAGACACCGTAGTCCTGGCCGCCGGCACCGACACGACCTCTTTGTCCGCAATGTCCGGCGTGTATATTCCCCAGGCCGAGAGTCCGGGCGTCGTGATTCGCACCACGCCGTTGCCGCCTCTGCTGCACAACGTCCCGGTGGTGTATGCCCCGCCGCTGGGCGACGGACGGCGTGAAATTCACCTGCGCCAGTGCGCCGACGGCCGCTTTATGATCGGCGAGGGCGACCAGGAGAGCCTGGCCGAGGACGACACGCAGTCCCACGCCGACGACTTGCTCTCCCGCGCCGCACAGTATCTTCCCGGGCTTGCCGACGCGAAGGCAATCCCAGTTCCGGTAGGCTGGCGTCCCATGCCGCTGGACGGCTACCCAACTCTGGGGTACACGGCCGCGACTCCCAACCTGTACATCGCCCTCACCCACAGCGGAGTTACGCTCGCTCCCGTGATCAGCCAGCTGGCGGCGCTGGAAATCTGCGAGGGCGTTCATGCCGACGCAGTGCTCGCTCCATACCGGCCCGAAAGGTTCGCAACCCTTACCGAGGAGCAAGCCGCAGAAATGGCGCATCCACGGGCCGGTCACCGGTAGCGACGCTTTGGCCCAAACGCCGGCCGCTTCTGCGAACCGAACGTCGCCGCGCGGCTGGACGGTTCTGCTGCTCAACCGCCTGCACTACAGCACCGTGGTGCTGGCGTCCTTCGGCTTCGGGTTATTCCTGCCTTTTCTTCAGGCGGACCTGGGACTCAGCTATCTGCAAATTGGCTTGCTGCAGGCCGTAGCGTGGGGCACCTCCGCCGTGTGCCTGGTGCCTTTCAGCATACTGTTGGCCCGCTTCAACCCCAACTACCGGGTTCTGGTCGGCCTGGCGCTGATGACCCCTTTTCTATTCACCCAGGGCCTCGCCCAGGGCTTTTGGACCCTGCTGGCGTCGCGGTTTCTGATGGTGCTGACCCAGGCCGGGATGACGCCGGCCCGTCCTTTGCTGCTGCGGTGGTGGGCGGCGCCGCGCCAGTATTCGACGGTGACCGCCGTCGGACTTTCGCTCCACTCGGCGTTCATGGCCGCCGCATTGACCTTCAGCCCCATAATCATCGTGGTGCTGGACAGTTGGCGCCTGGCGTATTTCCTGCAAGCCGGCCTGCTGGGCGGGCATCTGCTGGCCTGGGCGGCGTTGACCCGGAAGGCTCCCCAGAGCCTGGAGGAATCTGCGGACACGACCGTTGGCGACGACCGCGCCGAAGCCGATGAGCCAACGGAACGCGACGACCGAACGTCAACGCTGATCGAGGCCTTGATCCGGTACCCCCACGCCTGGCTGCTGGGCGTGGTCATGCTCTGCCTCTCGGCATCCTGGACCACCGTGCTGACTTTCCTGCCCATCATATTGGAAACCGAGCGGGGCGTTGCCGTTTCCGCCGGCAGCATATTGTTCGGGTTCCTGTACTACGTGCTGGTTCCCGGCGGGATGTTCGGCAGCTGGATTTTCAACCACATCACCAACCGTCGGCTAATGGTCATGTTGCCGGCCTTGCTCAATCTGGTGTCCACTCTGGGCGCGTTGCTGGCCGGCAACGAGTTTATGGCCGCAGTGGCGCTTACCGGGATGGGGCTAGCGTGGGTGTTCGTGCCAGCGATGGAGATACTGCCCTTCGAGTTCAGAGACATCCGAACCCGCGAGGTGTCGGTCATCGCCGGGCTGGTGCAAACCTTCGGCGCAATCGGATTTGGCGGCGGCCCAGTGCTCGCCGGCGCACTGGCCGAGAGCACGGATTCCCTGGTCACTGGTGTCCTGGTCGTGGGCGCGTTGACCGGGTTGGCGGTGCTGGCGGCGGCGGCATTGCCGCGACGATTCGAGGGCCGGCTGGTGTGATAGTATTCCGCTGATGACCACCAATTTGACCGTCAACCTTCACACCGCACCCGCTGATGCCGGCGAGGGAGCGATCCTGCCTAACCTCCTGATGTTCGGCGAGGTGCTGCGCCGCCTGGGTCTGGAAGTCGGGTCCGCCAATATGCTCGACCTGGTGCGGGCTACCGAGTACATACCCATTGGCGGCAATCGCAACGACTTCCGACTGGCGGCCCGCTCGTTGCTGGTGCACAAGCAAAGCGACCTGGCTCTGTTCGACGAAGCCTTCCAGGTGTTCTGGCGGCGGCCGGCCCACGGACGAAGTATGCGCGACTTGCGTTCCATAGGGGAGGAACGGCGTTACCGGACGCCACGAGTTGCGCCGCACCAGGAGGACACATCCGACGGCCCGCCGGGCGACCTCGAATCGGAAGACGCCGACGACCGACAGCCCGTGGTTGATTTGCAACGCTCGTTCAGCGCCCGCGAAGTGCTGCGGCAGCGTGATTTCGCCGAGTTCACCCCCGCGGAGGTATCCGCGGCCCGTTCCCTCATGGCCGAATTGGCCTGGGACCTTGGCCGACGACGTACCCGCCGCCTGACCTGGGGCAATGGCAGGGACATTGATTTGCGCCGTTCAATGCGCCGCAGCCTGTCCCACGGCGGCGAGATGCTTGAGCTCGCCCATCGGAGACGCAAGACGAAATCCCGCCCGCTGGTTCTGATCTGCGACGTCAGCGGCTCCATGGAGCGTTACACCCGAATGCTGCTCCATTTTGTGCATACCGTCGCGATTAGCGGCCAGCAACTCGAAGCGTTCCTGTTCGCCACCCGGCTCACCCGTATCACTCGGCATCTCGCCGCTCGCGGCGTGGACCAGGCGGTGGCCCAGGTTGCCCACGCCGTGCCCGACTGGGCCGGCGGCACCCGCATCGGGGAGGCGATCAAGACCTTCAACTACCGCTGGGCGCGGCGCGTCCTGCGGGGCGGCGCGGTGGTGTTGGTTATCTCGGATGGCTGGGATCGCGGCGAGCCTGAACTGCTTTCCCACGAGATGGCCCGGTTGCAGCGTAGTTGCCACCGGCTGATCTGGCTCAACCCCCTGTTGGGATCTCCGACTTATCAACCCTTGACCAGGGGTATGCAGGCGGCCCTGCCCTATATCGACGACTTCATGCCCGCTCACAACCTGCACAGCTTGCAGGAACTGGCCCGGCACCTGAACAATCTTTCCGACCGCCGGCCTTTACCGCCATCCCGGCGTCCACCCGATGCTCCCGTCGAAGAACCAGACCCAACCGGGGCGGTGCCGCACGACGGGACTACGGCGGCGCGCTCTCGCCGCGACCTGAATCCCGCTCTGGCTCCAACTTTCCGACACCCGCTTTGGGGGCATCCCAACATACCAGGCGGTTAGGGTCTGCTAACAAATATCGTCATTCCCGCGAAAGCGGGAATCCAGAAACCTACACTTGGCCCGCTTGACCGGGCGCAATCTCGTTATAAAGGCCGGCCAGCGTCGTAGCCAGTGCGCGGGGCCGTTCCGCGTATTCCGGCGTCGGATACCATTCGTAATCGAAACTGCGCACTATCGCGCCTTCAATGCTGGTGCGCAGGCTGGACACAATCACCCGGAAGCCTAGCGCGCTCGTGGCCTGTTCCGCCAGTTGCTCCAGTATCACGTTCGGGCAGTCGAATATCACCATGAACCCGCCCTCGCGTTGTCCGTCGGTAACCCTCGCCCGAAACACCTTGCCGAACAGGTCGAGGTCAACGATGGTGTAGCGTCGTTCCGCGGCCCCGTGATCCGGCCAACCGATATGAATGTCGCCGCCGACGGTCCAGTGGTGCATGATTGCTTATAGAGATTGAGTGGCCAGGCCCACGCGAACCTGCGCCCATCCGTCCGCCATGCTCCGCTCCGGGAAGGGCGGCGGTTCCGGTTCGGGAACCACCTTGACCGCCACCAGCACCGGCCCGGGACGGCGCATCAGCTCCTCCATCCCGATGAGCAGTTCTTCGAGGTTGTCGTACCGGCAGGCGTGAGCATACCCGGCGCTGCGCGCCATGCCTTCAAAATCGATCCGGTCTAGGCCCGCTATCGGCATCCCTTCCGTGGATGTGTGCTCGGCGTCTTCCAGAACGAAATGCACCAGGTTCTCCGGCCCAACTTCGCCGATGGTTGCCAGGCCCGCCAGGTCTGTACGCAGCGTGCCGTCGCAGTCCAGCACCAGGATACGGCGGCCGGGTTGCGCCAGGGAAAGGCCCAAGCCGACGGCTGGGGCGCGGTCCATGCAATCCGAGAGGTCAATGTCCAAGTCGCGCCTTTCCGACACCAGGTGCCATTCTCGCAGCGCCGCCGACGTGGACACCACCAGGGCGTCCTGACGGTGGTAGTTGATGGCGCGGGCGACTTCTCGTGATGGAATCATTCGGATTCACTCGATGTAAGGTCGGCAGGGTCGTTGGATTCCGATTCCCGCAGAATCTCTTTCCGCCTGGAGGATACCATCAGGTACAGGCCGGCTGGAATCAGAACACCCCCGAGTATCGCCTTCACCAGGTTGCTTTCCACGAAACCGAGCCACAGCAGATAGAATCCGGCGACTACCACTGCGGAGGCCAACAGCCGGCCGAAAATGCTAAAGGGCTGGAATCTCATGGTGGAAGAACCGGATTGATGCAAGTAACGGGGGCGAATTAGTTCGCCCCCGTTCGTCGTCGAATGTGATGCGGATAACTTAGTTGTCGCCAGCCAGCGCTGCGGTGACTTCCTCGTAAGCCTGCTGGGCGGTCCTGGAAGCGCGCACCCGGAACTGTACCGGCGTGTTTTCAATCTCCGGCTCGACGGCCAGATGTACGAACACGGGCCCCTCGGCGGCCAGCACTTCGTCTATTCCGGTAGCCAGGTCCTCCAGATTGTCGTATGAGAAGACGGCCGCGTATCCGGCGCCGCGTGCGATTTCTTCCCAATTGGTCACGCCGTCGGAACCAGGGATGGGTTGCCCGCCGGTAACCGCGTACACACCGTTGTTGAACAGGAAATGATAGAAGTTCTTGGGCGCCTTGGTTGACGTGGTCACCAACGCGCCCAGGTTCATCAGCAGGCTCCCGTCGCCGTCCATCACAATTACTTTACGCCCCGGCTGAGCCAATGCAATACCCAACCCGACATTGCTGGCTTTGCCCATCGCGCCGGAAATCGGGAGGTCAAGCACCTGGTTGGATGTAACGGACGGCAGGCCGAACCGGACGTTCCCGGCGTTCATGGTCGGGATGAGGACGGCCTCTTCGCGCTTGCTGTCAATCAGACGGACGGCGTCAGTATTGTTGATCATGGGACTTGCTCCTGCTCGCGTAGGCGCGGGGTGGGCTGGGAATGGCTGCTATCTACTAGGCGCCGAACTCGGTGCCAATGAGGACGGCCACGGGCCGGCTGAGCCGCTGGGACTCTTCAAAAGCTATGCTGATCCGGTCAGCGTCGTCATCGGTTTCCACCAAGTAGTAGTTGATGCCCCAGGCGTGGAGGATGTGCTCGATGAATCGTCCGGCGGAGTCGGGCGTGGGGCCGCGCCGCGTCCAGCCGCGATAACCGACCAGCATCACCAGGGGTTGGTTGAGGTCCAGGCACAGGCCGCGTATGGAGTCGCCGGCCTCAAAGACGCCGGTGTTCTGGATCAGCACCACCGGATTCGCACCGCCAACCCACAGGCCGGCCGCGACCGCCATGGTTTCGCCTTCGCGACACACCGGGATCAGGTCGAGTGAAGGCTCCTCTGTCATCATGGTGTAGAGGAAGTTGGTCTCGCTGTCGGGCAGCCACACTACGTGGGACACGTTGTTCTTTTTCAGCTCGGCGACCAGGGAAGCCGGGTGCAGTACGGATTCGTAAACTTCGGTGGTCATTCTGGCGACTCCTTGACATAAGCGCCGCGCCCGGCGCCGCGATAGTGCGAGATAATCAGGTCGGCATTATATGGCCGCGCCAAGTACATCGTCAATTAGAACTCGGCGCTGCGCGGCGTGCGTGGGAACGCGATGATGTCCCTGATGTTCTGCATCCCCGTGGCAAACTGCACCGTCCGCTCGAACCCCAGCCCGAAACCCGCGTGGGGCGTGGTGCCGTAGCGTCGGAGGTCCAAGTACCACCAGTATGGGGCATCATCGAGGCCCGCTTCCGCCATGCGGGATTGCAGCACGTCCAGCCGTTCCTCGCGTTGGCTGCCGCCGATAATCTCGCCGATGCGAGGCACCAGCACGTCCATTGCCCGCACCGTTTCGCCGTCCTCGTTCAGTCGCATATAGAACGCCTTGATCGCGCTGGGGTAGTCGGTGACGATGACCGGCCGGCCGACTTTCCGCTCAGTGAGGTACCGTTCATGCTCGGATTGCAGGTCGGCGCCCCAACGCACTGGGAACTCGAAGGACTCGCCCGATTCCTCTAATACCTTGACCGCCTCCGTGTAGGTCATGCGCTCGAAGTCGGAATTGGCAATATCCTCAAGGGTCGTGATCAGTTCCTTGTCGTAGAACCGGTTGAAGAACGCCATGTCCTCGGGGCAGGTCTCCAGCACGTGGGCGAAGATGCCGCGCAGGAAGTCCTCGGCCAACTGGGCCAGGCCGTCCAGGTCACAGAAGGCGACTTCTGGCTCCACCATCCAGAACTCCGCCAGGTGCCGCGAGGTGTTAGAGTTCTCGGCGCGGAAGGTCGGGCCAAAGGTGTACACGTCGGACATTGCCTGTGCGAAAATCTCTGCTTCCAACTGCCCGCTGACGGTTAGAAAGGCCGGCCGTCCGAAGAAATCAGCGTCGTTGTCCACGTGGCCGGCTTGGGTGGGCAGGTTGTCAAGGTCGAGAGTGGTGGCCCGGAACATGGCGCCGGCACCCTCGGCATCGCTGGCGGTGATGATCGGCGTCTGGATGTAGAGGAATCCGCGCTGCTGGAAGAACTGGTGAATGCCGAACGCCATCGCGTTGCGCACGCGAGCCACCGCGCCAAAGGTGTTGGTGCGCGGACGGAGATGGGCCAACTCCCGCAGAAACTCCAGGGTGTGCCGTTTCTTTTGCAGCGGGTATTCCTCCGGGTCGGCGCTGCCCAGCATTTCCAGGCTACTGGCGACTACCTCGTACTTCTGGCCCCGTCCGAGGGATTCTTGCAATACCCCGAAGGCCGTCAGGCTGCATCCGGTCGTCAGGCTGCCGACGAGGGCGTAATCGGGACAGTTGGCATCGACGACGATCTGCAAGTCCGCCAGACTCGACCCGTCGTTGATTTGGACGAAGGAAACGCCGCCCGAAGATCGGACGGTCTTGACCCAACCGTTCACCGCGACGGGATTGGGAGCGTCATCCAACCGCTCAACGTCCAGGAGATCCTTAATGCGTGTGCGTTCAGAAGTAGGCATACCAGGCGACCCTCCTATACCCGTTGATACGGAATTTTAGCACACGGCTTTCACAGAGCCGGACGCTGCTGGTGCCATTCCGTCGCCTGCTGGTAGGCGTGGGCGATGTTCAGCAGCCTCGCCTCGGCCAGGTGCGGGCCGATCAGCTGTAGGCCCACCGGCAGCCCCTCGTTGAACCCGCACGGAACGGACATCGCCGGCAGTCCCGCGATGTTCACCGGCAACGTGTAAACGTCCACCAGGTACATCCGCACCGGGTCGTCGGAGCGTTCGCCGATGGGGAACGCAACCACTGGCGATACCGGGGCGACCAGGGCGTCCACATGCTCAAACGCGCGGGTGAAGTCCTCCCTGATCAGGGTCCGCACCTGCTGGGCTTTGTGATAGTAAGCGTCGTAGTAACCCGACGACAGCGCGAACGCGCCCAACATCACCCGCCGCTTGACTTCGGGGCCGAAGCCGTGCTGACGGGTTCGCTCCATGGCTTCCCACATATCACCGTCACCCTGGTGGGAATAACCGTACTTCACGCCGTCGTATCGCGCCAGGTTGGCGGAGCACTCGGAAGGCGCGATGATGTAATAACAGGCGAGGGCGTACTCGGTGGTCGGCAGCGATACCTCGCTTATTTCCGCGCCCAGGGCGGCCAGTTGGTCGATGGCAGATGTCACAGCCTCCCGCACGCCCGCATCCATTCCCTCGGCAAAATACTCCCGAGGCACCCCCAAGCGCAGGCCCGTCACGTCGCCGTTAATTCCCGCTGCGTAATCGGGAACCGGCGCGGGCAGCGAGGTGGCGTCATGCGGATCGTGGCCGGCGATGGCTTGCAGGATAGTCGCGCAGTCCACTGCATCCCGCCCCAGCGGTCCGATCTGGTCCAGCGACGACGCATAGGCCACCAGCCCGTAACGGCTGACCCGGCCATAGGTAGGTTTCAACCCCGTGATCCCACAGAAAGATGCCGGTTGACGGATGCTGCCGCCGGTGTCCGTGCCCAGCGCGAAGGTCGCGGCTCCAGCGGCGACCGCAGCAGCCGAACCGCCGCTGCTGCCCCCTGGCACCCTCCCGACGTCCCAGGGATTCCGTGTAGGAAAGAAGGCGGAATTTTCCGTGGAAGACCCCATGCCGAATTCGTCCATGTTGCCCTTGCCCAGCAACACCGCGCCCTGCTCGCGCAGCCTGGCAACCGCCGTAGCATCGTACACGGGTACGTATTCAGCGAGCATTCGGGAAGCGCAGGTAGTAAGGATGCCATTGGTACACAGCAGGTCCTTAATCTGCATCGGGATTCCGGTCAACGAGCCAGCCCGGCCAGCCGCGATGCGCCGGTCGGCGGCTTCCGCTTGCTGCCGTGCTGCATCAGCCGTTACGGTGATGTACGACGACAGCCGGCCGTCCACATCGGCGATTCGCTGTAGCAACGATTCGGTGAGCTCAACGCTGCTGATTTGACGGTCAGCGAGGAGTTGGGATGCCTGGGTTACGGACAGCTGCCAGAGTTCGGACATAGCGGATTATTCGTCAAGGACGGCGCGGACCTGGAAGAAGTCGCCGCGTCGTCGTGGGGCGTTGCGCATGGTATCGTCGGCGGGGAGGCTGTCGGCGGGTTCATCGTCGCGGAGGACGTTGTCCAGGCCGGCGACGTGGGCCGTCGGGGAGACGCCGGTGGTGTCCAAGCTTTGCAGAATCTCGAACTGGTCGAGGATGTCGGAGAGCTGACGGGTGAAGGCCTCGGTCTCCGCGTCGGTCAGCGAAATACGCGCCAAAGCGGCGATATGTTGTACCTGGGAGCGGTCGATGGGCATGCTAGCGTATCATCCAGTAGCGTCGTGTTTTGTTATTTGGGCAGACCGGTGCTGCTGCCGATGACGGAAAGTACAATGTAGCCGGCGACGGCCAAGCTCAGCCATTCAAAGGTGCGAAAGAATACCCGGGCCAGGCTGAACTGCCTTTCCGTATTCTAAGTATCCCGCCACTCCCCGAAGAAGCTGCCGGATAATACGACAATGCACAACAGAAAAATAACGATGCCATCAAGCGATAACCAAACGGCCGTCGTGGGTACGATGAACAGAAGGATGATGCCAAATATGGCAGCGGCAATCCACTCTCTTGCGCGTGGCAGTGACGGCATACCGCCGCACCTATTTTGAGGAACCCGGTACGCCAAAGAACACGGCGGCGAAACACCCCAAGCTGCATCCGAAGATTGCGATCCCGAACATAACGTCTTGGTACCAAGTCCATTGGGACGGCAGCATGAAAAGAGAGGCGATACCGAGGCAGAAGAAAATGATTCCGAGAGCAATCCCTGCGACTTTGTCGGCTGTGGTGTTCATCGCACCATCCTCCACCGCTATTATAGCGTACCGCTGCAATCGCCTAGCTCATCTCCGAGCCGCCCGATACACTGATGCTCAACCCTGTCATGTAGTCGGATTCGGCTGACGAGAGAAATGCCGCCATGCGCGCGATGTCATCGCCTTGCGCAATGCGTCCCAGCGGCACCCGCATCTCCCGCTCACGGACCATCAGGGCGCGATGCTCCTCCCCGGACGTTCCCTCCGGGGCGAGCGCTGCCGCGATGAAGTCAACGCGTTCGGTGTCCACCAGTCCTGGGCAAATCGCGTTGACGTTGACATGATACGGTGCCATCTCGTGGGCCAGCGATTGGGTGAACCCGATGACGGCGAACTTGCTGGCGCAATACGCTCCGTAGCGGGCGATGCCGCGTTTGCCAGCCCCTGACGAAATGTTGATGATCTTGCCGGGGCCGCCCCGGTCGATCATGTGACGGCAAACGGCGCGGCTCACCAGGTAGGTTCCCCGGACATTAACGCGCATTACATCGTCGAAAGCGTCCTCCTCGAGCTCCACAATGAGCACGCGGTCCCGACCCGGACGTGAGCCGGCGTTGTTCACCAGGATGTCGATTTTCCCGAAGTCATTGAGCGTGTCGGACACCATGGCATCCACTTGGGCGCTGTCCGCCACGTCGTAGTAGAGGCCCATACTGCGACGGCCCATCTCCTGGATTTCCTTGACCACGCTGGGGAGGCCCTCCCAGCCATCCAGACGGTCCTCCGTACGGATAGCATCCAGGGATGCTTCAACGTCGGTGACCACAACGTCGGCGCCCTCAGACGCGAGGCGAGTTGCGATGGCCCGGCCGATGCCGTGGCGTCCGCCGGCGCCGGTTACGAGAGCGGTCTTGCCATTGAGGTCGTACATCTTGGGTCTCCTATTTGGATAGATTAGCTACGGGTGCGCGGAAAGCGGCCTGAAATCTACAGCGAAGGACGCTTCAGCTTCTGCCGGGCCACGCGGGCCGGTGGTCGTGATGGTGAAGCGCGAAGGTGCCTCCTGAGGCATGAACCACCAATTGATGCCCGAACGCGTCGGCCAGCACCGATTCCAGCAGCACTTCTTCCGGCGGGCCGTAGGCGATAAGCCGGCCATTGATTACCGCCACGTCGCTGGCTCGGGCGGAAACGCAGGTGAGGTTGTGGGTGCACATGATGACCGTAGCGCCACCCTCTCGCAACTGATCAATAATATCCAGGAAACTGTGTTGCGCAGTCGGGTCGAGGCCGTTCATCGGCTCGTCTAGCAGTAGCAGAGACGGGTGGGACGCTATGGCCCGGGCCAGCAGAACGCGCCGGCGCTGCCCTCCTGAAAGTTCGCCGATCCCCCTGCGGCGGAGATCTTGCAATCCCACCGTGCCCAGGGCTTCGGCGGCAGCCTCGCGGTTGGCCCGGCTGTGCGAACGGAAAAGTCCCCTCGATGGAGTGAGTCCCATCATCACCACGTCCCATACCGTTGCTGGGAAATGCCAATCGACCTGTTCCAACTGCGGAACGAACCCGATGCGACGACGCATGCGGTGGCTGGGGCGCCCATCCACGAGCACCTGTCCCCGGCTGGGTTTTACGAGGCCGACCACTGTCTTGAGCAGTGTGGACTTGCCGCCTCCATTGGGGCCGATGATCCCCGACAGGCTGCCATTCTCCACCGAGAACGACACTTCTTCCAGCGCCAGCACAGGCCCGTATTCAACGCCCACGTTCTGAAAGGAGACCGCCTGATGAGTATAGTCTTCGTGCGAGTGGGTATGGCCGTCTCGCGAATGGACATGGCCATGCGCTGCTGACAATGTGGGGGAGCGCATGGCGTTATTCCTTGTACCAATCGTCGCCGGCCGGAGGCCATGGATTTTCGGAATCGATCACTTGGGAAAGCTGGGTGAACGCGCCTTTGAAGGTGGCGGGGTGCAGCCAAATGCTGTTGAAACCCAAGTTGGTGTAATTGTCAGTCCGACGCGACGTTGTGAACCGCATCCCATCCAGCGTTTGCAGGTGGTCTTCCGTAGCCAGCGAGTCTTCAATTTGATATATGGTCAGATAGATGCCCTCGCCGTATCGCGCCAGGAACCTGCCGGATGGCGAATCGGCGCTTGTGGGTTGCGCCAGCTCAATGAACGTATCGCGCCCGCTCAGCGGAAGGACGGCAATCTCCAAGTCGGTGAAGCTGATTTGAAACCGCTTCGTCGGTTGCAACCCGAATAGTGCGCTCCAACGGGCAATCGCGGCATCCAAATCATTTACGATGACGGCCATCTGCCGCAACTGAACGGTGTCCGGCTGGTAGCCCGTAGATTCCCACTCCGGCCCGGCGGCGGGCCAGGAGTTCGTGGGATCGGTTACCTCGATTATTTCCAGGAACGCTCCATTGCACGATGACGGATGCAGAAATGCGGACCGCGAACCCTCGTGCTCGGTTTCTCCGGTGATTCTGACTCCTTGCTCGCGCAGGTGTGGAATCAGTCGATCGTATTCCCTGGTCTCGAAGATGATGAGGTATGGAGCCTCGCCGCGTCTTTGCAGGAACCTGGCGCCCGCCGAATCGGAGCTGTGGGGAGCCAACAATTCCACGAAAGTGCCGTTGCCCGCCGGAAGTACGGCGTTGTCCAGCCCGAATTGGGGTAACGATCCGGTGCGGCACGGCTCCATTCCGAGCGCTCTCCTGTAAAGCGCAATGGCCTCCGGTAGATCGTTCACCATCATGGCGATTTGGCGAAGTTTGTGGAGCATTATGAACGGGAAGGCAGATTGAGTTGGGCGGTTCCGATGATATACGGTCGGTCAGGCACCGGGCCGGTCATGGTGATGTCGCATTGCACGTGGTTGCCGGACTCATCCTGCGCCGTGTCGCTGATTTGCATACCGACATGCAGCGGCTGGTTGTGGGGAATCGTGCCGCGGAAGACCAGGTCCAGATCGGCCAGGGTTCCGGCGCCGGCCCAGTCGGTCAGCACGCGGGAAACCAACGCCATGGACATGATGCCGGGCACAATCGGCTCGGCCAACCCTACCTTCTCGGCCTGTTCCTGGTCGGTGAACCGGTTGGGCGCCGGGTTGCCCCAGAGAGAGCAAAAATCCACGACCTGTTCGTCGGAGACCGAAACGATGGCCGGGCCGATTTCGTCGCCCAATTCTACGTCTTCAAAGTACAGTTTGGCGGATTCAGTCATCTCAGCGTCACTCCCGAACTACCTGGGAACGTTGAACGTCGGCAACCACCACGCCGGCCTGGTTGCGGAACGTAGTTTCCCATACCACATGCACCATGGTTCCGGATCGCCCGGTCTTGGTGTACACATCCTTGAGGTGCGAAGACGCCGTAAGAGTGTCGCCTACGATTATCGGAGCCCGCGGTTCCACCCGTTGGCCCCCGTGGAATTGCCGCCGGCCGAATTCCAGCTTGATGTCCGGTAGTTCCCCGCGCTCGAACAGGGCGCAGAGAGTGGGCGGCGCAACCTGGTCGCCGTAGCCGGCGGCCCTGGCGGTCTCGGGATTGGTATAGATCGGGTTGTCCTCACCGACGCTGCGGGTGTAGGTGTCGATGATCTCCCGGGTGACGTGGAACGGGCCGGACTCGTGCTCGACGCCGTAAAGGGAATGGTCGTATTCGTAATCGATCTGGGTGGGCATTTGAGCGCTCCTCTCAGCCGACGGGAACGGCGGCGGTTTCTTCAATGTAGATGGGGCGGAATTCGCCGGAGAGCAGGGCTTCAACCAACTCCGGCTCGGTGCGGATGTTGGCCTTGAACTCGGTGACCGCTCTTCCAATGTGGCTGGCCAGGTGGGCGTCGCTGCCGGCGGTCCCGAGGTAGCCTGTCCGCTGGCACAGCGCTTCGGCCCGTTCGTTCTCTTCGGGTTTGCTGCCCGCGTTGACTCGTTCGACTATGGACACGTCATCGAACGCCTCTCCTTGATCCAAGTACTCAACCAAGCCGATACCGAAACGACCGGGATGGGCCGGAACCACGTAGCCGCCGTGATGGCGCGCGGCCTTGATAAGCTCGCGGCCGTCCATCTTCACGTCTCCGAAGTCGATGTCTTTAGCCAGGCCGCGCGTAATGTTGTACACCAGCATGTGGCCAAAGCAGGTATCAAGCTCCGCGCCTTTGAGCACCAGGACTCCGTACTCCGAAGCCAACTGAGAGTAATCCACGTCGAAATCGAACATCCGGTGTTCGGTAAGGACGATTCCGTCGATGGTATATCCGCGCTTGCGCAGGACATTGATGAATTTCAAATACTGTTCAACCGTCGCGCGCGAGTCGTCGGACGCAACGGAATGGCAATGCAGGTCCAGGTACGTTGTCAATGGCGGCCTCCAGTCGGCAAAGTGTTGTCAATGCCAACAGCCGATTATATGGGTTGCCAACAGCAGGATGCAACCGTGTGAATTTGCTCCCTTCGCCGGCTCGATGACCGGCGTAGCAATACGCTGGCGGACGCGCTATCATCATACCGCTTTCTCCGCGCCAAGCGGACGCGCCAACTCTGAGGTGAATACCATGACCATGCCATCAAACACCCTCGAAGGCCGAGTGGCCATCGTAACCGGGGCGGCCAGCCCCATCGGAATGGGCCGCTCCATAACCACCGGACTGGTGCGGGCGGGCGCTCGCGTCGCTATGCTGGACATCAACGAGGACTGGCTCGACCAGACCGCCAACGATATGCGTGAGCTGGGCGGGGATGACGCCGTGCTGCCCATCATCGCCGACGTTACCGACCCTGAATCCGTACAGAATGCCGTGCAGCAGACCATCAGCGAGATGGGCGGGCTACACATCCTGGTCAACAACGCCGGCATCAACCCCCGCACCGCCGGTTTCGGCGGCAGCACGTCGGGCAGCCGGACGGGTTTCTTCGACATCGTGCCCGACGCCTGGCTAAAAGTGATTTCCGTGAACCTAAGCGGCCCGTTCCTGATGTCCCACGCCGTCGTCGGCCACATGATGGAGCAGGGGTTTGGCCGCATCATCGGCGTAACCACCAGCATGGACACCATGTGGCGCAAGGGCGGCGCGCCCTACGGCCCGTCCAAGGCCGGTCACGAGGCCCTGGTCGCCATCATGGCCCAGGACCTGGAAGGCACTGGAGTCACCGCCAACGTGCTCACCCCCGGCGGGGCCACCGCCACCAACATGGTGCTGCCACCGGAGGGAGCCTCCGCCAACGCGCTAATTCAACCCGAGGTGATGCAAGCCCCGGTGGTCTGGATCGCCTCCGAGGACGCTAGCGATTGGAACGGTCGGCGCATCATCGCCTACTACTGGGACGAATCGCTGCCGCTGTCGGAGCGGCTGGAAAAGTGCGGCGCCCCGGCCGCGTGGCCGCAGCTGGGGTTGCAAGCCGTCCACCCCGATTGGTTCGGCCAAGGCTAATCTTCTAGACCACCACAAATGCGTAGGGGCGGGTTTGAAACCCGCCCCGTTTCTCTAGGGATTGGCCGTGAGGATTTATCGGTTCAGCAAGAGCTTCGGCGTCAGCGATATAAGCGGCGGTTTCCCTGATGCGGCGCTCCGTGTCCGGTCCGCAAATTCCGCTGTAGAAGCAAGTACCGCGAAGGTAACTGATCCTGGTGAAGTAGCGTCCGACCAGTGTTTCGTAAGCGCCGGAACGCCGGGCAAGCGTTAGGAGAGCCTCGGTGGTGTCATGGGTACTCGGCGGTTCCTCTCCGGTGCGAGACAGTACCAGGGCATCGGTAGCGCGCTTGGTAGCGCACCAAGCTTTTTCCGCCGCGTCGCGGATGTCGCCGTGCTCAAAGCGCTCGATAGCCTGGGCGTACATCTGGCGAGCGTCGGTGAAAATCTCACCGGCCCGGTCTTGGATTGAAATGGTTGTCATGTGTTAGTCGCTCCAACTCCGAAAACTTCTTGCTGATTCGAGGGTGAAGTCAACGTTGCTTGGTCAGTGCCGGAACCCCGTATCAAACCCCCGCGCCGCCGGGTTGATCAACAAATCCGGACGGTTGCCCCAGCGCTTGAGGAAGCGGCCGAAGTTCTTGCGGCTCAACTCGTCGCGCTGGTTTTCCTCCAGCTCTTCCCATTGACGGTGTTCGTGGCGCACCAGCGGGAGGCTGCTGTCGCACACCACGCGATAGCCGGCGTTCTTGAACTGGAAGCAGTAGTCGATGTCCAGGTTCCGATAAAACCGGAACGATTCGTGCATCAGGCCCACTGAACGCAGGTCTGCGCGGCGGAAAGTCATGCAATAGGCTTGCATGGCGTCGGCTTCGCCTCGATCCACCTCCTCATGGAAGTGCTGCATATCGTCGGTGGTGAGTCCGTAGGGCCCGAACACGCCGACCGTTGGATCCGCCAACTGTTCCGCCACCCGCGTCAGCACATCGCCCACAACTTCCGTGGACGCATCGATCAGGACGATGTACTTACCCCTCGCCTGCTTCAGCCCAATGTTCTTGCCGGCGGCATCGCCCACCACGTGATCGCAGTGGATGACCTTCAAGTTTTCGTGTTCCGCCCGTACCTGTTCAAGGTACTCGGCGGTTCCGTCCGTGGAACCGTTGTCCACCACGACCATTTCGACTGACGCGCCGCCGGAGTGCTGCAACACCGCCTCGACGCAGCGCCGCACGTCGTCAACATAGTCGTAGGCGTTCAGCACAAACGTGAAGTCGTAAAGGTCAGGCTCTTCAAGCAGCGATGGGACTTCCCGGGATGCCGAAACCGACGGCCAGCGTGCAGACTGCAACTCCAGCGGAGTTTGAGGCCGTACTCTCGTTGCAGCGCCCACATCCTCGACCACCATTCCGCTGGCGACAACTTCAGCTCTCATCGCGTCGGCATCCGAGTAGGCGGATTGCTCACGCAGCGCAGCCCTTCTCGTTATCGCTTCGCTAGTGTTCGGGCCGATCTCATACCGCATCGGCACCTGGTCCAGGTCAAGGCCGAACACGCGGTCAAAGTCGAGGAGCAGGTCAACCTTGTCGCCGGGCGGCAGTTCCGAGCGGGCCATCTCCCACGTGATCGCCAGCGCGGTGGGCAGGTCCAGGTCGTTGTGCACGGCATTCCAGAAACGGTTGCGCCAGGCTTCGGCGTCGCTGCTGAGGGTGTGCTGGCCGGAGCCGTTGCCGGAGGCATTGCGCCAGGTCCAGAGACGGTTCCGCAGGCCGGTCAGCGCTTTTTCCGCCGCCCGCAGCGATGTGAAGGTAAAGTTCATCCGGTGTCGATAACGCACCGTCATGCAGAGATAGCGGAACGCCAGCGGATCGAATCCGCGCATCACCAGGTCCTCAATCAGGAAAACGTTGCCGGCGGACTTGGCCATCTTGGCGCCGTCGGCCAGAAGATGTTGTCCGTGCACCCAGTAGTTCACGTGCTGTTGGCCGAACGTGCCCTCGCTCTGGGCGATCTCATCTTCGTGGTGGGGGAAAACGTTATCGACACCACCGGTGTGGATGTCGAAATGTTCACCGAGGTATTTGTGGGCCATCGCCGAGCATTCGATGTGCCAGCCGGGGAATCCCTCGCCCCACGGGCTGTCCCATTTCACGTCGCGGCCCGGCTCGGCGGCCTTCCACAGAGTGAAGTCTCTGGGGTCATGCTTGAGCGGATCGGCTTCGGCGCGAACGCCCTCCAGGAGATCGCCCCCGAAGTTGCGGGACAGTTTGCCGTACTCGGGATAACCGTTGACGTCGAAGTAGATATTGCCACCGGCCTCGTAAGCCTTGCCGTTATTCACCAGCGTGCCCACCATATCCAGCATTTCAGGGATGTGGTGAGAGGCCCAGGGGAAGACGTGGGCCGGCTTGATGTTGGTGCGTTCCTCGTCCTTCCAGAACCAATCGGCGTAGAACTCGCCGATTTCCTGGAGAGACTTGCCCTCAGCCAGAGCGGCCATAATCATCTTGTCGCCGCCCGCCTCAGCCAGTTCCTGCCGCATGTGCCCCACATCGGTGATGTTCTTGATGTGGTACACCTCGTTGCCGTCGGCTTCCAGGATGCGACGGATCCAGTCGGCCATCAGGTAGGTCCGCAGGTTGCCGATGTGGGCATAGCGGTACACCGTGGGCCCGCAGGTGTACATAGTGACACGGCCCGGCGTGATTGGCCGAATCTCTTCGACGTTTTTCGTCAGGGTGTTGTAGATGCTTAGCACGCCGCCACCTCCGCCAGGTGCGAGATGGCGCAAGTTTAGCACGGCCCACGCTCCTTTGCATCCGCACGGCGATCCGGAACTGTATCAAACGTTGTAGGGGCGACCCATGGGTCGCCCCTACGCAACGCTACAGTCTCCGCTGGTGCTAAGGATTGGGCGCGACCGCCGCGCCTGACGCCTTCAAAGCCTCGACCTCCGCCGGCGAATAGCCGGCCTCAGACAGGATCTCATCGGTGTGCATCCCGAAATACGGCGCTGGGGGACCCAGGCGCGGCGGCGTCGCAGAGAGCCGAGCGGTGGTTCCCGAATGGTCCACGCTGCCCCAAACGTGATGGTCGCGAGTGACGACGAAGCCGGCGTTGCGCACCACCGGATCGTTGCGGTAGTCCTCCATGGTCATGTTGGGGGTCACCGACACGCCCAGCGGACGCAGCTCCTGCATCCAGTGTTCAACGGTGTTGGCGCCAATGACTTCGGCGATGGCGTCGCCGTCATCATGGATGTCCCTGAAGTTCAGCGCCGACAGGAGCGCCCCGTAGGTAGCAGTGTCCTGGCAATGTATGTACAGCCATCCGTCGGACGCCTGGTACAAGCTAGACCGGGCCGAATACCCGCGCGCGTCAACACCTTCGATGTCAGCGCGCTCATAACCCTCGTAGTCGAGGAAGTAGGGCGACTGCAAGATTCCGGCAGTGAGGGCGAGGCCACTGTCCACCGACTGGCCCTTGCCGGTGCGGTTCCGCTCGTGCAGCGCCAACGCCACGGCGTACGCTCCCATGAGCCCGGTGCCGTAGTCGTTGACCGCGTAGGGAGCCAACATGGGTTTGCCGTTCCGCCCGCCCCGGCGCACCTGCATCCCGCTGGTGCCTTGCGCCAGCTGCTCCCAGCCGGCACGCTCGGACCACGGGCCATCGTAGCCAAAGGCGTTCAGCGATGCGTACACGATGTCCGGCTTGACCTTCTTGACCGCTTCATAGCCGAGGCCCAGTCGTTCCACGGCAGACTTGCGGTTGTTCTCCACTATCACATCGGCGGATTCGACCAGCTTCCAGAACACGCCACGGCCTTCCTCGGTCTTCAGGTTCAGCATGATGCTGCGCTTGCCCCGATTCACGTCGATATAGCCGATGGGATCAAGGATCCGCGTCGGGTCGTCGATCTTGATTACGTCCGCGCCGAACTCGCCCAGGGTGCGGCCACAGGTGGGGCCGGCCAGGATGATACAGAGGTCCAGGACGCGGACGCCCTGCAACGCCGACATAACATCGCCGTTGCTGCCATTGGCAGCCTTGGGACGTGCCGGGGCCTTTTCCAGCTCGGCCAGCACGTCGTCGGTGTGCTCGCCGAGCTTGGGAGCGCGGCCCTGTATCGCGCCGGGGGTGCCGCGCAGCCGCACCTGGACGCCGGGCTGCTTCATCGCGCCATGCTCGGCGTCGTCCACTTCCTCAACCATCCTGGCGGAAACGGCGTGCTCGTGTACCAGCCATTCGTCAACGGTCTTGCAAACGGTGCAGGCGCCGCCCTGGGCGTTGATGTCCGCTTCCCACTGCCACGCGGTCCGCTCGCGGAACATTTCGGCGAACCGTTCCTGCCAGACCTCGAGGGTCTCTTCGTACACCGGGCGGCCGAACAGCGACGTTACCTCGTCGATCCACTCCGTTTTGCCGGCGGCGGTCAGCGTCTGTCGCGCGAACCGCTCGAACATGCCGTGGTGGTAAATCCACCGACCGTCCGCGCACTGGTAGGGGTGGGACATAACGGTGCGGGGGAAGTCAAACAGGTTCACGTATTCGTAGTTGTTGAACTTGATGATGCGGCTGCCCATGGCGGTGAACATGGCCGAGTGCAGGGGCACCTCAATGCGCTGACCCTGACCGGACTTGTCCCGCGCGTTGATAGCCATGCCCACCGAAACCGAGCCGAGCAGCGCCGAGAAGGTGCTGGCAATGGGCAACGGTGTGAAGAGAGGCTCGCCGCCGCTTTCGCCGGTTTCCGGATAAAAGCCCGTCTCCGCGCTGATTACTGGGTCCCATCCCGGCTCATTGCGGCTGGGGTGTTCCTCGCCGTAGCCCGGCAGCGAGCAATAGATCAGGCCGGGGTTGCTTGCCGCAAGCTCGGCATAGCCGATGCCCAACCGGTCGGCCACACCGGGCCGGAAGTTCTCGATCACCACGTCGGCGTTGGCAACCAGCTTTTGCGCGTTCTCGCGGCCGGCGGGAGTTTTCAGGTCGAGAGTAACCGAGCGCTTGCCCCGATTCCAGGTGGCAAACGCGGGCTCGGAGCGCGCCGGGTCGCCGCCGGGCCGTTCCACCTTGATGACGTGCGCGCCCTGGTCGGCCAGCAGCATGCCCAGCATCGGGCCGGGGACATATTGCCCGAACTCCACCACGTGAATGTCGCGCAACGCGCCGGAGGTTCCATTGGTCGTCATGGTATCAATCTCCTAACTATGGTTGAAACGCACGGGTTCACATCCCATCAGGCTGATGTCGGTGTCGCCGTCGGCGATGAGGTCTGCGATCCCCTTGCCCATGGCCGGCCCCAGCAGGATGCCCTTCTTCTGGCCGCCGGCGCAGATGTATGCGTTGTCCCACCCGGGGGCCTGCCCGACGATGGGCAGCCAGTCAGGGGTAACGGGCCGGAGGCAAGCGGTGTGCAGCGCCACCTCAGCATCGGCGAGCGACGGCATCAGCCGGACCGCCTTTTCGGTGACGCTCTGCCGGGCGTCGTCGGTCAACGACAGGTCGAATCCAGCGTCTTCTTCCGTCGCGCCGCACCAGATGAGGCCGTCGGTCTTGTTGTACATCGAACTGCCACCGCCGGTGAGTTCGTGATCCAATCCAGGCCCGTTGGGTTTCATCCGAATAATCTGTCCCTTTAGAGGGTCAACGGGAATCGCTATATCCAGCCACTGCTCGGCGGTGCGGCACCAGGGGCCGGCGGCGAGCAGCAGCGCGCCGCAAGGGATTTCACCGTCGTTGGTAACCACCGCCTCAACCCGGCCGTTGCCGAGGCGCAGGCCGACCGCACTGCCGGATACAACCTTGGTGCCGTTGAGTCTTGCCGCTTCGCCAAGCGCCTGCGTGAATTCCAAGCCGTCCAAGGCTCCGTTGCCCACGGCGTGAACGCCGGCCAGCACCAGCGGAGTCACGCGGGGTTCAAGGGCGAGCACATCCTCACGCTCAAGCCATTCCGCCGAAAACCCCGGTTCGGGAGCGTTGTTGAAGGTTTCCACCGTGTCGCGCAACTCGGCGAGCTCATGCTCGTCCAACGCAACCTTGATTATCGATGAGAGTCGCCCGTGGTAGTCGATGCCGGTTGCTTCCGGGAGAGTTCCCCATAGCTCCTGGTGCAGCCGGAATGACTGCAACGCCATTGGTTGCAGCGGTTCCGGCCAGCCGTGTCCTTCCAGGGGGTTCAGCCCGCCGGCGTTGTACCCGGAGGCTTTGCTCCCCACACCTTCCCGCTCAATGATCGTTACCTTGATCCCCTGTTGCGAAAGGTAGTACGCGGCAGCGCAGCCCGCCGCTCCTCCGCCGATTATCACCACGTCCGTTGGTTGATTTGTCATGACGTTGATCCTGTGTGCAGTGCAGATTTGGCGTTAGGATATAATTCGTGGCCGGAGGTGTCTATGCCGATCTACGAATACCTATGCTCCGGTTGCGGGGCGCAGTTCGAGTCCATCCGCACGGTTTCGCGCGCCGATGATCCCATTGAGTGCAAATTGTGCGGCGCGCCAGCCAGCCGGCAGATTTCCAATTTTTCGTTCAAATCAGATACGTTCACATCCCCCAAACTACGCAACCGCCCCGGCGCCACCTTTAGAGGCGAAAGGGCGGAAAGCGCGGCAGAACCGGATTCCCAGGACGTTGAAGCGTCCGACAGCTAACTAGGGCTGGCTCGCTCTGGCCTCGCCGCACGCAATGCACGTGCAGGCTGCCCGCAACGCCCTGTAGGTGTAGATGCCGGTGTAGTGGGCGTCGCTCCAGAGGAACTGAACAGCGTACTGACCGACTGCCATGTGATCCAGCGCGCGCACGTCCGGCGGCACACTGTCCGGGTCCAGCAGCGCGCGCCCCGTCATCTCTTCCACGCACGACGCGCACGGGCAGCGCAGTCTGAGCATCCGGTGAGGGTAAATCCCCCGGTGTCCGTCGTCCCAGTTAATAGTGATGACGGAGCTGCCGGAAATATCGACATCGACCGCTTTGATGTTGTCGTATTCAATCATGGCTCGATCAGCCGGGCGTCGGTGCCTGTACTTCGGCCAGGCGGGCCGGACGCGGCATCTCGTCCGGGTCGGTGGGAATCTCGATGATGCTGGGGCCGTCCACTGCCAAGGCCTGCGCGAAAGCGTCGGCAATGTCTTCGGGCCGCTCAACGTAGAAGCCCGCGCCGCCGAACAGTTCCGCGTACTTATCGAAACGGGGGTTCACCGTGTCCGCCCCGACGTAACGCTCGTTGAAAGCGTACTTCTGGTAGGCTTTCTCCGAACCCCAGCAGTCGTTGTTCATCACCACTGATATATTCTTCAAACCGTAGCGCACGGCAGTCTCGAATTCCTGGGCGTTGAACAGGAATCCGCCGTCCCCGTTGAAGTTCACCACCGGCCGGTCGGGCGCGGCGAAATTCGCGCCGATGGACGCGGGGAAGCTGAAGCCCAGCCCGCCCAGGTCCAGCGCCATGATCAGGCTGCGCGGTTGGTAGTAGTTCAGGCGATCCTGCCCAAAGTTGGGCGCAAGGCCGGCATCCAGCGCGACTATGGCGTTGCGGGGCATGACTTTGCGGAGTTCGGCATACACCCGCTGCGGCTTGATGTAGTCGCCCGTCAGCGTGGCTTCCGCGTCCAGGCGGGCGGCGCGCGCCGCGTTCCAGGCGGCAACTCGGCCGCTCCAGTCGGGATCGGGCCGCAGTTCGGCTTCCGCGACGATGGCGTTGATTTCCTCAACCACCGCGCCTACGTCTCCCTCAACGCCCACCGTGATCGGATAAATACGACCGATTTCCTTGGGATCAATCTCAATGTGGACGATGCGAGCGTCGGCGGGAATGAACCGATGGTCAAAGAAAGTGGTGGACTGTCCCAGCCGGGTGCCGGCGGCGACGATCACGTCGGCGTTGCGAACGGCATCAATGGCCTCTTGCGCACCCAGGCGTCCCAGATGTCCCAGGTAGTTGGGATGGTCGTTTGGCACGGCGTCGGCGCGACCGTAAGAGGTGACGATGGGCGCGCCGGTGAGTTCGGCCAGCCGGGTCACCGGCGCGTCGGCGAGGCTCCATTCAACGCCGCCGCCGGCGATGATGACGGGTCGTTGGGCGGAAAGAACCTCACGGGCTGCTGCCTCGACTTGCTGGCGGTCTCCGCGTGAACGACCCTGGCCGGTGCGGTACGAAGCGGGGGCCATCGGATCCAGGTCAATCTCCGCGCCGGGGAGCAGGTCGCGGGGAATGTCCACTAGCACCGGCCCCATCTTCCCCGACGTTGCGATGCGGAACGCCTGCCGCAGCGCGTCGGGTAGCCGTTCAATCTTGTTGATGGAGAAACTGGCCTTGGTGATAGGCTCGAACAATGCTACCTGGTCAAATTCCTGCGTGGAATCCAGATGTTGGTGATCCCGCGATGCCGACGGCGCCAGCACCACCACGGGAGAGTGCGCCACGTAAGCCGAACCGATGCCGTAGGTAAGGTTCAACACCCCCGGCCCGTTGGTGACGAGGCAGACGGACGGCGCGCCCGCGATGCGGCTGTAGCCGTCGGCCATCAACGCAGCGCCTTGCTCGTGCCGCACGCCGACGAACTCCATGTCGTCGCGGTCGTACAGCGGGTCCAGCACGTCCAGAAAAGACGAACCGACGATGCCGAAAATCTTGCTGACGCCTTCCTGCTGCAGCAGTTCGATAACCGCCTCGCCGGCCTTCATTCGCTGGGGCATTGCTGAGCGCTCCTTGTGTACGATAAATCGTCGGGCAGTGTACCATAGCTGGTTGTGTAGTCGGGGCGTTCCCGTGTCGTCAGATGACAAAGAGGACTACTCTGTTTCGGCAGGTTTGGTCCATGGCCTCTACTCATACCGTCCCCGTGCTATAATGCCGCGCATCAAACACTGAGGAGGCCTCCCCGAAATGAGCACTGTGGCAGTGGAGGTGGTGTACCGGGGGATTTTTCAGAAAACCCTGGCCCGGAACATCGTCCGCACCATCGTTTTTGCCGCCCGTAAAGAAGGCAAAATAGGCACCGCTTTTGGCCGCTATGGCGACTCGCCTGAACGCAACGGCATCCCCGCCAAGCAGTTCGCCATCGTATCCGACAGCCCCGAAGAACTCGAAGAAAACCTGGCCGTGTACGAGGCCCGCGAGGTGGACGTCACCATCAATGTGGACGACACCATGTGCAAGGGCATCGAATCCTGGGCTTGGTACGGATTGCAACCCATCAACGCGCTGACCAAGCCCGGTGGGACGTTGATTGTGACCTCGCGCCAGGCTGCGGACGCTTTGATCGAAGACATTCATCAGAAAGACTCGGCGTACAACCTGGCCATCGTGCCGGCGTCCACCAGTTTCTCCGGCCTGTGGGTGTACAAGGACGACCACACCGACGTACGCATCCTGGGCGCGCTGGCCCGCGTGTGCCCCGAACTGGTCAGCCTGGACTCCATGCTGGCAGCCTTGGAGGATCAAGGCTGGGGCGGCCTGAAATTGACCTCAGCCCGCAACACCCATGATCGTCTGGCCACCCGCCCCGTCGAACCCGGCGAGGGCAGCGAAGACGAACCGTTCAGCTTCGATCTTCCCGGCTGGCGGTCCATGGAAGAGGGATTGGTCATCCGAGGCGTTGAAGGCGGCACCGGATTCCGTGGCGGCTCGCTCGAAGATGGCTACGATCCCATCCGCTCCAACGCGGCCGGGGACACCAGCTACGAACCCACCCGCAGCGCCGTTTTCAAGAAGTTCAGCACCCGCTCCATGCGGCCCGTCATCAACTTCGACACCTGCATCAAGTGTACGCTGTGCTGGCTGCAATGCCCGGATACGTGCTTCGACGTGACTCCCGACGGGCTGTACGACGCCAACATGGAAGCCTGCTGCGGCTGCGCGGTCTGCGAGGCCGTCTGCCCGGTCGCCGACTGCATCACCATGGTCAACGAGGCCGAGTTCAACGACAACAACAGCCAGTGGGAGCATTGGACCCAGGACAAGGACGGTTATCACAAGTGGATGGCCGACTTGATCCAGGTGCAAAAGGAAAAAGACGCAACGAGGAGCCATGGGTATCACAGTCCGGGCACCTACGAAGCCGAATCGGAAGCAGAAGTTGCCCTGACCGGAGACGATGACTAATGGCCACCCAAACCCTCCCCCAAACCGAGCGCGAGGAGCTCATCAGCGGCAGCGAGGCCATCGCTATCGCCTGCTCCCTCGCCGACGTGGACGTGATTACCGCCTACCCCATTCGACCTTACGACACGGTCATGCAGTACGTGTCGAAGCTTAAGGCCGACGGCGCCTTCGACTGCGACTTCATCGTTGCCGAAAGCGAACACTCCCAGTTTGAAATCGTGAAACACGCCTCAGCCGTGGGCGCCCGCACGTTCTGCGGTTCCAGCGGCGTGGGTTGGTTCTACGCCTTCGAAGCCATTACCGTTACCGCCGGCCTGCGCCTCCCCGTGGTCGCCATGGTCGGCAACCGCGCCCTGGACGATCCGGGAGCATTCGGTGTGGAGCACAACGACGCCATGGCCGTCCGAGACTTGGGCTGGATGCTCTACTGGGTCGGCACCGCGCAGGAAGCGATGGATACCGCATTGCTGGCCTGGCGGGTTGCCGAAGACCCCCGAGTTTTCCTGCCGGCCGCCATCTCCTGCGACGGTTCCTTCCTCACTCACTCGCAGGCCATCGTCAACGTTCCCACCCAGGAACAGGTGGATCAGTTCCTGCCGCAGTACGACCGAGGACGCCTGCTGCTGCATCCCGACAACCCCATCACCGTCGCGCCGCAGGTCAACGAAGACTGGCTCATGGAAATCCGCCGTCAAACCGACGACGCCATGCGACGCACTAGCGACGTCATTAAGGAAGCATACGAAGAGTTCAAGCAGGTCTTCGGCCGCGGCGACGACAGCCCGTTCATTGAAGAGTACATGACGGACGATGCCGACATCGTGCTGGTCGGCATGGGGACTTTGGCGATGCCGGTGCGCGTGGCCGTGCGTCGAATGCGCGAGCAGGGCAAGAAGGTCGGGTTCCTGCGCGTCAAGTTCTTCCGACCGTTCGCCACCGAGGAAATCCAAGAAGCGCTCAGCCACTGCAAGGCCGTCGGCGTGATCGACCGCGACTATTCTTACGGCTCGCCCTCCTACGGTGGCGTGCTGTTCAACGAAGTGCGTTCCGCCTTGTACGATCTGGACGACCGACCTCTGGTGCAGAGTTTCGTGGCCGGTCTCGGTGGACGCGAAGTCCTCGTGCGCGACGTCGAAGAGATGACCTCTATGGTCCAGGATTCCATCGACTCCGGAAAGGTCAAGCAAGTCAACACCTGGATAGGTGTCCGGGAATAGGAGAGCCGCTATGACAACTATGACCCAAGACCTCCCCCAGGTTAGGGGCGTCAAACAGATCCCGGTGTTCGAGGGTTTCACCTCCGGGCACCGCACCTGCCAGGGCTGTGAATCCGCGCTGGTAATGCGCCTGATGATCAAGGCCGCCGGCCCACGCACCATCGTGGTCGGCAGCACCGGGTGCATGTACGTCGCCAACACCACCTACTACAGCACCCCGTGGGTCGTGCCGTGGATGCACACCCAGTTGGGTTCCAGCGGTTCCGCAGCCACCGGCACCGCCGCCGGCCTGGCCTCCCTGATGCGCAAGGGCAAGATGCAGGAAGAGCCGATTAACGTCATCGCTTTCTGCGGCGATGGCGGCGGAGTGGACATGGGCCTTTCGGCCATCTCCGCAGCCTTGCAGCACGACGAGTACAACCTGCTCATCCTGTGCTACGATAACGAGTCCTACGCCAACACCGACATCCAGGTATCCGGTTCGAGTCCCTGGGGTGCCAACTCCACCTTCTCGCCCCCCGGCAAGGTCCATCGCATCATGAACCGCCGGTGGAAGAAGAACACCGTCCCCATGCTGGCCGCCGGGCATCCCGACGTTCGGTACGTGGCAACCGCTTGTGGCTCCTACGGTCCCGACTTCACCAACAAGATCCGGCGTGCGCTCACCATCGGCGGGCCGACTTTCATCCATAGTATCGACCCGTGCCCCAAGGGTTGGGACTACGACCCCAAGTACTCCCACGAGTTGGGCATGTTGGCCGTGGAAACCGGCATCTGGGTGCAGTACGAAATCGTTGACGGCGAACTGGTCCTCAACGGCCCGTCCCGCGCTATCGCCCGTGGCATCCGCCCGCGCAAGCCGGTAACCGAATACCTCCAGCGTCAGGGACGTTTTGCCCATCTTACCGAAGAGGACCTCAAGTTCTTCCAGGAAAAGATTGACGAGTCGTGGGAGCAGTGGTGGATTCCCGGAATCGTTCCATTCGGGCCTCAGGAAGAAGGTTAGAAATCCATATTGAATCCAGTCTGGCTACTTGACTGGTGCAAATCTGTGGGGGGCGGGGCAACACTCCGCCCCTAATGCGTACATCTCATTGTCATTTGGTTAACTGCGCTTATATTGACCTTGTGCATGATCGTGCTAAACTCAATCATTATCTGAGACCTGAGAGGCTGGGAAATGGTTAAGGTGTCGTTAACGATTGAAGGTGACGCCGAGGAAGTCATCGCTGCTATCCGTAAGTTGGCTGGCAGTGACGCCGAATCCGTCACATCTGTATCAGAAACTGTTGATGATGATGTACCGGATGCAACTCCGGAATCAACAACTGCGTCGAATGTTTCATCGCCTGCCGCTCCCCCGGTACCCGAGGGCAGATGGACTATCGACCATGTGCGTACTTTTTGGCGCTATCTGGCTCCTAACGCCCAGCAGGTTTACCATCAGGTAGCCCATAGTAATGGATACGTGATGTCGCGTCAGTCTCTGCTGGATGCGATGGGTTTGACTGAACGTCAATTGTCTGGCCGAATGTCTTCCGTGGGCCACTCCGTGCGGCGCATCCGTAATGTCCACAATGTATCCCTGCCGCATCCCATGACGTTCGACCAGTCCAGTGATGACTATAAAATGCTGCCCGACGTGGCAGACGCGATCGTGCGCCTGAATCTGGCGCCGTCCACTTCAGAAGCCTAGAGAATCAAAAAGCAAGGAGACGCCAGATGAGACTGGACCCCATCAACCTTTACGACTACGAGGCCAGGGCGAAACAGATCCTGCCCCACAACAACTGGGAGTTCGTCGAAGCCGGTTCGATGGATGAGATCACCACCGCCCGCAACCGTTCCGCCTTCGAGTCCCTGACGCTGCGCCCTCGATTCTTGCGCGACACGACGGAGCGCAAAGTCGCCACTACCGTCCTGGGACAGGACATCAGCTTCCCGGTTATGATCGCCCCCACCGGGGGCCACGGCAACGCGCACCCGGAAGCCGAGTGTGCTACTGCCCGCGGCGCCGGCATGTCAAACACCCTGATGATGTGTAGCACGTCTTCCAACTGCAGCATGGAAGAAATCGCGGACGCGGCGACCGGCCCCCTGTGGTTCCAGCTCTACCATCGCGGCTATGACCTCACCGAAGGCTTGGTCAAGCGGGCGGAAGCCGCCGGCTACAAGGCCATCGTCCTCACCGTTGATACTCCAGTGCCGAGTCCGAAGGAACGGGACGTCCGCAACCGTTACCAGCGTCCCGGCGAGTTGGGCAACTTCCGCGATCAGCAGGACCGCCTGTCCGAAGTTAGCGGCACTGACGAATCTCCGACTTGGGAAATGCCTCAGTCACCCCCGCTGACCTGGCAGGAAATCGACTGGCTGCGCAGCCTGACCGACCTGCCCCTCGTGCTCAAAGGCATTCGCGTCGCGGAAGACGCCAAGATGGCGGTCGATCACGGCGTGAACGGCATCCTGGTCTCCACTCACGGCGGACGCCAGCTCGACAGCACCATGTCCAGCATCGAAATGGTCCCCGAAATCGTCGCCGCCACCGGGGGTAAGGCCGAAGTTTACGTTGACTCCGGCGTGCGCCGCGGCAGCGATGTCCTGAAGGCCCTAGCCTTGGGAGCCACCGCCGTCGCCGTAGGCCGCCCCCTCTATTGGGGCCTCGCGGTAAACGGCGCCGAAGGCGTCCACCACATGCTCGAACTGCTCCGGGAAGAATTCAACCGCGCCATGGCCTACTGCGGTCAGAACAGCGTGGACGAACTTGAAGATCGCCTACTGAACGTCCCGCGCGAGTGGGGCCCGTTCCGCACCGAGAGCGACATCGCAGAGCATTTGCCCTTCTAACAACGTCGCGCGTACCGGCTTTTGTAGGGGCGGATAATCATCCGCCCCTACGTTTTGTCCCCGCCTAATCATCCGCGGCTGCCGCGACCTCAAAGTCAAGGCTGGCAATAAACTCGCGCAGCAATTCGTTGAACACGTCGGCCTGCTCAAAGTGGGTTGAATGGGCCGCCCCCGCAACTACCTCCAACCGGCTGCCCGGGATCAGCCGGCGTACTGCTTCAATGACGTGCACGGGGAAAATCGCGTCCTCTTCCCCCACCACCAGCAGCGTAGGAACCGTCATGGCCGCCAAATCTGACGCCTGCGGCCCCTCCGGGTTGCGGAACATATCGGACACCACGCTTACCGGCATCGGCTGATTGATGCGCCCGATTGAGCCGAATAGGAATGTCAGATCGGGATGGCCGGCGATGAACCCATCGCTCAAAGCCCGCCGCAGCGGATCATCTGGTGGATGCACGTCCGCCAGCAGCGATACCACCGAGGCGTCTCCAATGCCTCCGGTAGTGTCGGCCAGCACCAGGCCGCTGACACGGCTCGGCTCCTGCAACGCCACCCGCAGACTGGAAATGCCGCCCATGGACTGGGCCACCAGAACGGCCCGGTCGATCTCCAAGTAGTCCAGCAGGCCCAAAAGATCGCCGCTCACCGTCGCCGGGTCGGGTGCGCCGGCAGGCCCTTCGGTAAGGCCCCAACCGCGCTGGTCAAAGGTCACACAACGGTATTCCCCCTGGAGTGCCGCCACTTGTCGCCACCAGCTCAGGTGATTCCCGCCGCGCCCGTGGGCGAAAACTATCGCCGGCCCCGACCCGTGGCTTTCGTAAAACAGACTCGCTCCGTTGATCTGTGCAAATGGCATATCTCTTCCTCCCCATGACAATTGTCATTGCAAGCGCAGCGCGGCAAGCTCCTCTCGGAACCTCCGGCAGTTACACTGGCCACGCTTCTCTACGGTAAGCCGCATCCCAGAACATGTACTCATACCGACTGCTGACCATGAAAGCGTACCGCATGGCTTCCCGCTCCTGGTCACCTACTCGCTCCGCCATCTCGTCCACAAAACCGCGCCAGGCATCCACACTGGATTGCAGGAACCCCTCTACGTAGAACCGGGTCCATTGACCGTAAATCGGGTGCTCGGACTGGCCCACCTCGTCCTTCAGCAGGTGGTAGGTCCAGGGGCAGGGCAACAGCGCCGCCGCCGTGGGACCCAAGCCGTGCTGGCTGGCTATGGTTAGCATGTGGTTGACGTAAGCCGTATTCGTCGGCGAGCGAGTGGCGCTTTCCACCTTGGCCATCGTTAACCCGGCGGCTTCAATCAGGCGGTGGTGGAGAGGCCGTTCCACGGGAGTCATTACCCGGTGCGCCAGTTCTTGCAGCAGATCGGAGTCGGGCGATTTGGCCAATGCCAGCGCCACTGCGCGCCCGAATCCTTCCAGGTAGTGATAGTCCTGCCCCAGGTAGTATTGAAACGTTTCCAGCGGCAGGGAACCGTCCTTGATCTCCTTCAAGAACGGGTGCCGGAATATCGCCTCCCAGATCGGTTGCGCCTCGTCGCGTAGTTCTTGGCTGAATCCCGCCATTCTTTACTCTCCTTGCCATCGGTCCCGTTATTCCCGCGAAAGCGGGAATCCAGGCCCTTCCTAAAATGCCTCGTTGATCAATACCAGTTCGGCGTAAGATGCGTATTGACATCCAAAAGCCGCGCCGGCCTCCCGGGCGTGAGCGGTGAGAAATTCAAAAGGACTGTTCCCAACGTCACCCAGGTTTTCCAGGTACACCTTGTGCTCCCGCAGGGAAGCCAGGCCGGTTTCCCAATGTTCTGACACGTCAACCGCATGGGTCGGGAGAGTTGAGCCGAACACCGCCACGAAGCGCACTTCGTTCCACGGCGCGTATCCCTCGTCCAAAAGCTCCGGGAATATCCAACGGTTCCCGGCGTCTCGCGCCGCGTCAAACACCGCCAGGCCAACCCAGCGATGGTCCGCCATATTCAGATGCCCGCTGAAAAACTGCAAGTGGTGGTTGATGGTGAGTATCACGTCCGGTTTGTGCTTGCGAATCATCCGGCTCAAATCGCGGCGCAGCGGAGCGCCGTACTCAATCACCCCGTCGGGGTAGTCCAGGAACTCAACGGTATCGACGCCGACCACCCGGGCGCTGTTGATCTCTTCCTGCATCCGCAGCGGGCCGACTTCCGACGGGTCCATCCCGTCGATTCCTGCCTCACCCTTGCTAACCATCACGTACACCACGCGCTTGCCCTGGCCGGTCCACTTGGCAATTGCGCTAGCGGCGCCGTATTCCAGGTCGTCGGGATGGGCCACGATGGCCAGCGCGTTCTGCCAATTTTCCGGCACCGATTCAGATGGCGGTGTCCGTTCCTGCATATTCCCTCCGTGGTCAAGGCCGAGGCGCAGCGGTGGCCCGCCTCAGCGAAATCTCAAAGCAATCGTGGGCTGGGCATAGTAGCAGATGCTTCACCCACCGCAACCGTCTCATTCTGGTGATTGCGAACGTCAGCAATCAACATGATGTAGCGCGTGCCACGGTGATCTTCATCGCAGCGCATGATGATGGCATCCGCCGCCAACCGGTCCCCCGGTGCGAGCGGCGCCCGATGCGCCAACGACAGGCGTCCGCCCCACCGAAAGTCATCGCCCAGGTGTCGCCCGACCTGTCCTTCAAGCCGACCGGCCAAAAGCTGGGTCTCGCCGTGCCCGTCCGTCGGCAAGGCAATCCCCGTCAACTCACACCGCAGTTTTTGATAGGCATCCAATCGTTCGCTGGATGGCACGACCCACTCGCCCAGCCGCAACGAATCGCCGACTTGCCCGGTGAAGCTGCACCCGGCCTGAATAGTTGGAGATTCCCGGTGGCGGGCCACTGCCCGCTGCGTTTTGGCCTCCGTATTGCCGATGGTAAAGGCCGCCTCGGATCGAAGTATCTCGGTGCCAATCTCGTCAACCGCAAACGCCGACACTCTCAGCCACGTTAAGCCATCCCTCTCTCGAATCTCCTTGAGCCACCCGCCGGCCTGGATGCGGCGCCCCAGGATCGGCGGACGCAGAAATTCAAACCTGCGCCACACGGTAGTCAACCCGGCGATGCCGAATCGGGCGACCGCCATGGATTCGCAATCGTCGGCGATCAAATTCCCATAGTTGCCGCAATCTCCGACCAGCGCCCAGTATTCGGCCATCGCGTCATCGTCAATCAGGTATTCCAGGTTCCCCAACTGCTCGCCCGCCGCCACGCCGCGAAACCCCGCGTTACGCATTGTCGCCTGCGCTAGTGAGCCGAGTGTACTCCAAAAGGTCTGCCGCCGCCTTTTCCTCCTCACCCAACTCCCGGAGGGCCATGGCGCGACCGCGAAACGCTTCGGCCAGTTTCGGATTCAGCTCAACCGCCTTGTTAAACGCGGCCATGCCGGCTGCGAAATCGCCGCAGGCGCATCGGGAGTTCCCCAACGACAGCCAGACGCCCGCCAACGTATTGTCCCGGGCGATGGCCCGTTCGTACTGCTCGATGGCGGTTTGGTGATCGCCCAGATCTGCATGAGCGACGCCGCGATTGTGGAAGAGCGTTGCGGTGTCCATCCCGCAGGATTGCGCCGCGTCAAAATCCGACATCGCGCCCCTGGGATCACCCTGGTTGCGCCGGGCGATGCCACGGTTGTACAGCGCGTTGGCGAACGCGGGCACTACCTCGATTGCGGCGTCATAGTCGGAGATCGCCCTTTCGTAATCCCCACGGTCGCTGTACAGATTCCCGCGCGCGTAGCGATAATCCGGCTCCGACGGCCGCAATGCTATGGCCCGGTTGTAAAACGTTAACGCGGTGTCCCGGTCTCCAATGTCTCGGTGAGCGATGCCCAGGTTGTAGTGGGCATTGGCGTGGTCGGGGTTTATCCGAATCGAGGTCTGGAAGTCCTCGATAGCGTCCTGGTACCTGCCCAGTGAAATCAGCGCTACTCCGCGCGCGTAGTGATAGTCGGCGTCATCGGGTTCCAGCTCAATCGCAGCGGTGTAGTCGCTGATGGCGTCCTCGTAGTAGCCCAGGTGCCGGCGCACGACGCCCCGCGCATAGTACGGCACGGGATATTGCGGATCGGCCAGGATCGCCCGCGTATAGTCGGCCACGGCCCGGTTCAAATCGCCGCCGTTCCGATAGGCCAGGCCCCGGTAGTAGTACGCTGGAGCGAACTCGTCGTTCATTGCCAAGGCGCTGTTGAAATCGTCGATTGCGGCCGCCAGTTGGCCGGTCCGCAGCGCCAGTTGTCCCCGCGCCGTGTAGTGAAATTCCGTTGGCAGATCCCCAGCCATCACGCTAATCCGATTCTACGACGGCCCGAATTCGGTTTCGTACATGTCGTACTCGGAATGGTGCATTCCCAACGACTCGTAGGTCTTTTTCGCACCCAGATTCTCCCGCATCACATACAGCCGGATTCCGCGGACGTTTCCCTCTTCTGCGGCCATTTCTTCCAGCCGGCGGTAAAGTCCCCGGTACACGCCTTTCCGCCGGTGTTCAGGCTCAACGTACACCGACTGTATCCACCAGATCCAGCCGTTGCGCCAGTCGCTCCATTCGTAGGTGACCATCAACTGACCCGCCACAACGCCATCCAGCTCCGACAACAGGTAGAAAGCTCTACTGGGGTCCGCGAGGGCCGCCTCTACCCCGGCGGTCAGCACGCTCAGGTCCAGCTCCACATCCTCGGATTCCAGGGCCATCGCCGCGTTGAATCGCGCGATGGTGGCCGAGTCGGAAGTATTGGCGGTGCGTATTTGCATAACCTGCCTCGCGGCAAATGCTTATTCTAATAACCTACGATATAATAGGCAACCTGAATTTAGCCGCCGGCGCGCACGAGGTGTCCCATGCCAAACCATGAACGATTGGTCAACGATTTCAGCGACTTGGTGCGAATCGACAGTCCGTCCGGTGAGGAATGGGACGTTGCCCTGCACGTCTCGGAACGCCTCAGCAATCTCGGATTCCAGGTAGCCCGCGACGATCATGGCAACGTGATTGCCCGCGAAGACGGAGGCGGCGACCGCCCTCTGATCCTGTCGGCGCACATGGACACGGTGGACCCGGGCCGCAGCATCAAGCCCCAGGTGGTGGGAGATCGCATCACGTCCGACGGCAGCACCATCCTGGGCGGCGACTGCAAGGCTGGCGTGGCGGCGATCCTGGAAGCGTTGGAATCGGTCAAGGAAGATGGTCGACCTCGGCGTCCGCTGGAGGTGATCTTCACCCGCGGCGAGGAAATCGGCCTCGTCGGCGCGTCCAACCTCGACTTCTCCATGATTCGCGGCACGGAGGCGGTAGTATTCGACGGCAATGGCCCGGTCAACACCATCACCGGCGCCAGCCCGACCTACATGGCGTTCGACGTCAACGTGCGTGGCCGGGGCGCCCACGCTGGCGTGGAGCCCGAGAAGGGCCTGTCCGCCATCAAGATCGCCAGCGACCTGATCGCCGAACTGCCCCAGGGTCGCATCGACCAGGAGACGACGTTCAACGTGGCAACTATCACCGGCGGTACGGTTCGAAATGCGGTCCCGTCCGAGGCATCGGTAAGTGGCGAATTCCGGAGTATGAACATGGAATCTCTGGAACTGCTGCGTATGCAACTGCTGGCTGCGGTCAACACCGTCCGCGCCCGCTACACCGAAGCGGAAATCACTGAGAACCTGGAGATGATGTTCCAGATGTACCGCCTTGACCCCAACGAGGCCACCGCCCAGTTGGTCATGCGCGTCATGCGCGATATGTCCCTGGAACCCAACATCAAGCCCTCCGGCGGCGGCACGGACGGCAACGTATTCCGGCTCAACGGGATTGAGAGCGTGGTCGTCGGTATGGCCACCAATCAAATGCACACCATCGACGAATACGTGGTGATCCCCGACCTGATTAACGCCTCCCGGTTCTGCGAAGAGCTGATGACCTTCGGCGCGTAGTTAGCTAGGATTCCCAGCCATCCACCAACCGCGCCAGCTCAGCCCCGAACTCCGCGCATTGCCAGCGTCGCACGTCTCCCTCGCCACCGGCCAGTTCGTATCCTACACTGCCGGCGTGCAGGGCGATCCGCTCCAGGCTCGGCGTAGGCCAAATGTGGCTGACCGCTATCCCCAGCTCATCCGACAGTTGCACCCGCCAGCGTTTCAGGGATTTCAGCCGCTCGCGACGTTCCGGCGTCCACGGTTCGGGTGGCGCGTCGGGTCGCTCCGGCTTCGGTTCTTCCGGCCCGTCCATCCCGCGTTGGATCGCGTCCAGCAATTCACCGAAGCAACGACCGGCCAATATGCCGCCTGTTCCGCGTTCCACTATCCCGTCGGACTGCGCCAGCGTGAGCAGGTCGTCGTTGCTCGCCGCCTGATGCACCGGCATGTCCCACACGCACGCCTTGCCGTCGCGGAAGGCATATAGTTCGCGCAAAACGGCCATTTGCCTCGGGTCCAGCGAGTCCCAGCCCTTTACGCGCCGGTAAGCCGTATCCAGCGGTTCTTCGGGCGGATGTCGCAGCGCGCTTATCCGCTCGCACTCCTCCCGTACCCAACCCTGCCTAGCGGTTTTCTCCAGCCGGTAGTCGAGTTCGTCAACCAGGGTCAACAGGTGGTGGACGTCGCTGGCCGCATAGTCCAACGCCGACCTGGACAGCGGCCTCAGTCCCCAGTGCGACATCTGCAACTGCCGGTCTTTCGGGATCACTACGCCGCAGAATTCTTCCAGCACCGCCCCCAGATTGGGCCGGGCCACTCCCAGGAAACGCGCCGCCATACCGGTATCGAATAGATTACTGACCGTAAAGCCGAAGTCCCGGTGCAGGAACCGGATATCTTCCTCCGATCCATGCACGGCTTTGAGCACTGAGCCGTCGCCCAGTATGCCTCCCAGGGCGGATAGGTCGTCCACTGTGATTGGGTCGAGCAGGTAAGTCCGCTTGCCGTCCGAAATCTGTATCAGGCAGATGCATTCCCGGTACGCGAACCTTCCGTTCCGTTCCGTGTCCAAAGCTAGCCGCGGCGATTTCCTCAACTCCGCGGCAACAGCGTCCCATTCAGCCTGTTCGCTGATATATCTGTACCGGTTAGGCAAATTGTTTCCCTTTACCTTCCATAGTATCGTCCAATCGTGACGGAAATCATCGGCCCAAGTGTAGCACACCGCAGGGTCTTCCAATTCTCCCTCTCCCCTTGTGGGAGAGGGTTGGGGTGAGGGGTATCTCCTACTGAACGTAACGGACGCCTTTCGCGCCCCGTGCTATACTCCGTCAGTCGCCCGCACGGGCAGCCAATCGCACCCATACTGCAAGGAGATTACACCTCGATGAGTGGCGCAGATCTCAAAAACACTCTCTCACAAGGTGGCCGCATCTTCGGCACAATGATCAGCATCAACCGCAGTCCCCGCTGGATTCCGATTCTGGACGACGTGGGCCTGGACTACGTGATCATCGACACCGAGCACAGCCCCCGCAGCCGGGGCGAACTCGGCGACTATCTGACCATGTTCAACACCATCAGCGTGGTGCCCATCGTCCGCATCCCGATCCCGGACTCCCACTACGTCACCATGGCCATCGACGCCGGCGCCCAGGGGATACTCGCCCCCTACTGCGAGTCCGTTGACCAGGTGCGCGAGGTCGTCAAAGCCGCCAAGTTCCGGCCCCTGAAGGGCGCGGCGGCGGAGCAGGCCCTGGAATCCGGAGGGTTCCCCAGCGACGCCAGCCGGGAATACCTGGAGGCGCGGAATCGCAACAACATCTGCATCGTCGGCATCGAGAGCCAGGCCGCAGTTGACAACCTGGACGCGATCCTCGACGTGCCCCACATCGATGCCATCTTCGTAGGCCCCAACGACATGAGTATTTCGCTGGGCGTGCCCGACGACTATGGGCAGGAAATCTACAAGACCACGGTGAAGGGCATCATCGACAAGTGCGAGGAGCGCAGCATCCCCACCCTGGTTCACCACCAGACGCCCGAACTGTCGGAATACTGGATCGAGCAGGGCGCGCGCTTCGTCCTCCACGGCACCGACCGCCGCGCCTTAGCAGAAGGTTTCCGTAGCGACTTCACCCGCCTGCGCAACAAAGCGGCCGGACTGTAGCCGCAAGCAGTCGGCCCGACTTACTCAGCCGCTGGACGCTTCCAGCGCTTCAGCGGCGCGGATTAGCGCAGCCTCGGCGCGAATGAAGGCATTGGACGCGGTGTCAACCGCAACGCGAGCGGCCTCCGCCGACACCGCCAAGCTATGCAGCGATGCGGACGCTGCCGCAAATGCACGGCCGGCTTGCCCATGGGCTTCAGCGGCTTCACGCAATACGGCGGGGTCGGAGGGTTCCGTTGTGGTCATCGGCACGTCCTCTGGTGTATTTCAGTCATCATAGCGTAACTCTGGGTACGTAACGGCGGTCAATTCCGCGAGCTGCCTTCCCAGCGTTCACGAAGCGAGGCTATGTACACCCGTTCATACTCTCCGTGGTGCCCGGTTGAAGGGTCGTCCGCCAGTCGTTCCGCCCACATGTACTCCACGTCCGCCCACACGATGGGAAATTTCGGTTGGTCGAAAAACGCCGCCACCGCGTCAAAGGGCGACGCCCCTTCCACATAACCCAGCATCTGGAAGTTGTCGTACAGGTTGCCCTGCTCCGACATAAACCGCCCCTTCATCGCCGCCATTACCAGATAATTAGCCATGCGCCTGACCCTTTGCTCCCTCTCCCTAGATGGGAGAGGGCCGGGGCGAGGGTGAATTGCTACCGCGTCAGAATGTGCACCGTCGTTACATCGCCCGCGCCGGAACACTGGGCCACGCCTACCCGGGGATTTCCCACCTGTCGCGGCCCGGCCTCGCCGCGCAGTTGCGTAACCGTCTCATGAACCTGGCGGATGCCGGTCGCCCCGAAGGGATGCCCCATTGCCAGCAATCCGCCGTCGGTATTCACTGGGACGTCGCCCGTTAGTGCCGTTCTCCCCTCCACCGTGGCCTGCCAGGCCTCGCCGTATGGGAAGATATGCAGCGCCTCAACCTGTTGCAGTTCCCCTATAGTGGCCGCGTCGTGCACCTGCACGATGTCAACGTCCTCCGGGCCAATGCCGGCCATCTCGTAGGCTTGCAGCGCTGCCGGCTCGGTGCGATAGGGGCTGAACGCGGAGTGGTCGCTCCCCCGTCCGTTGTAGTTCCCCGAGGTCAGCGCCGCCGCCGCGATTCGGATGGCGCGGCTGCGGTCGATCCCGTAGGCGTCCAGCGCGTCGCCGGCGCACAGGACGGCCGCCGCGCCGCCCTCGCTGGTGGGACAGCACTGGTAGAGCGTGAGCGGGTCGGCTATCAGCCGTGAGTTCAGCACGTCCTCCACCGAGTAGGTATCCTTCCGGTGCGCGTAGGGATTCATCGAAGCATTCTGACGGGCCTTGACGGTGACCTGGGCAAAAGCTGAGGGCGGCGCGCCCGTTTCCTCCATATACCGGGTCATACGGAGCGCGTAGCCGGCCATCATGTGATCGCCGCCGATGTAGCGGGCCGGGCTGTTTTCGGCGGTCACGGTCACCGGTCCGCCGGGGACTTTCTCGGCCCCGAACGCCAGCGCCATGTCAAACACGCCGGACGTGATGCCCCAGTAAGCTTGCCAGAACGCCGTGGACCCGCTGGAGCAGGCATTCTCCACGTTGATTATGGGAACGCCCGTCAGTCCCAACTGGGCCAGCGTGGTCTCGCCCACCGACATGCCGTGGTAATAGACGTGGCCGAAGTAGGCCACGGGGATGGCCGTCCAGGGCACGCCGGAATCGCGGAGCGCATCCACCACCGCGTCCCGGGCAAGATCGGACAGGCTCTGCTCCGGGAACCGACCGAAGGAATGAAGGCCCACTCCGACTACGTACACATCGCGGCCCGGCCTGAATTGTGTCATCTTTTCACCACCTCGTTGTCATTGCGAGCGAAGCGCGGCAATCTCGTTGCTTCCTACGCCGGCCGCCACTTGTACACCACCCGCTCCGAATCCGGAACCTCCGGCATGGCAACAGGCCGCAACGCCAGCGTCATGGGCATTCCCACCCGCAGCGCGTCATGAGCGCAATCGATGACCTCGGCCAGAACGTGGGGGCCTTCCGGCAATTCCACCTCGCCCAGCACATACGGCACCGGACCCGGCCAACCCGAAGGCGGCACGCGGACGATGGTGTAGCTGTACAGGCTCCCTTCCGTAGCCAGATCAATCTGTTCCAGCCGGGGCGACGAGCAGGACTGGCAGAAAGTGGCCGGGCCGAACACTACGACTCCGCATTCCACGCAGCGCATCCCCAGCAGGGTTCCGGCAGAACCGTCGTCGGCGTCCAGGCGGAGGCATCGTTCATCAACTGATAGGGGCACGTGCGACTCGCTACGCCGGCGGCAACACGGCGTCATAAAGAGTGCCCGAAAGTTTAAGACTGCCCCGGTATGGTGTCAAACCGCCGGACTGCTATTGACCCTGCCGGGGCCGCGTGTTAGCGTGATTCTGCTCGCAAACACAGCCACTCCTCTGTCATTCCCGCGCAGGCGGGAATCAATTGAATTATTACCATGAGCAGCATTCTTGGCCTGGAACCGATACCCGGTCGGCAATCCTGGGAAAAGTCCCTGGGCGAATTTCTGGAAATCGTCACGGCCGCCTATCCCGACAAACCTTTCGTCGAGATTGCCGGAGAGGAAATCACCTACCGGCAGTTGATGGAGCGGTGTCGTAAGGCCGCCGGAATGTTCCAGTCCCTGGGCATCAACCGCGGCGACCGGGTCTGCCTGTTCCTCCCCAACGTACCCGAGGTCCTCTACACCTGGTTCGGCCTTGCCCTCATTGGCGGCATCGCCGTGACCATCAACACGGCCTACCGCCGAGATGAGATGGCCTATATCCTGAACAACGCTGAGGCTTCCGCCCTCGTCGCTCACGAAAGCTTGGCCGACGTGGCGACCCAGGCCGCCGACATCGCCCCCTGCGTGCAGAACCGGCTCCTCGTGGGGAATGTCGAGCCGGCTGGCTGGCAGGACTATGGAGAGTTGCTGACAAACGCACCGGCCATATCGGAACTGCCGCAGGTGGCCCCCACGGACATCTCGATGCTCCAGTACACTTCGGGCACCACCGGCAACCCCAAGGGCGTGCAGGTTACCCATCAGATGTACGTTTCGGCCGGGCAGGGCTTCGCCCTATGGACCCAGGCCACGCCGGACGACCGTTTCTTCACCTGCCTCCCCTACTTCCACGCCAACGCTCAGTATTACAGCACCATGGGAACCCTGGCGTCGGGCGCGACCCTGGTGGTGCAGGACCGTTTCAGCGCATCTCGTTTCTGGCAGCAAGTACGAGAGGCCCGCGCCACCGTGGTCAATTTCATCGGCATGATGATGCCGGTGCTGGCGAAAAACGACCCGCAACCCGACGACCACGACAACACCGTCCGGCTGTTCTATGGTTCCCCCGCCTTCTCGCCGGAATTCCTGTCCGAGTTTGAGGAACGATTCGGCACGGACATAATCGTCGGCTTCGGCATGACCGAAACGTGCTACGGCACCATTGAGGCCATTCGCGGCGAACGCCGCCCCAATTCTTCCGGGCAGCCCCGGCAGCATCCCGACCCTTCCTTTGACAACACCGTCCGCATTGTGGATGACGCCGGCAACGCCGTACCCAACGGAACTCCCGGCGAAATCACCATCCGAAACCCTGCCACCATGGCCGGTTACTGGCGCAATGAAACCGAAACCAGCGCCTCGCTCCGTGATGGCTGGCTTTTCACCGGCGATCTTGGCTGGCTGGACGACGATAGCTACCTGTACTTCGTGGACCGCAAAAAGGACGTTATCCGCCGCCGGGGCGAAAACATCTCGTCCCAGGAAGTGGAGGACGTCATCAAGCGCCACGAAAACGTGCTGGATTGCGCAATCATCGCGGTCCCGTCCGAGTTGGGCGAGGACGAAGTCAAGGCGTACGTCACCCCGCGACCTGGGGAAACCGTTCAACCCGAGGATGTAATCTACTGGTGCGCCGATAATCTGGCGTACTTCAAGGTCCCCCGCTACATTGAAATCCGTGATGAGCTCCCGCGCACGCCTAGTCTGCGGGTTCGCAAGGATATGCTGCGGCAGGAGCGCGACGACTTGATCGCCGGCTGTTTCGACCGCGAGGCGGCTGGCATCCAGATTCGCCGCTGATAAAAATACGGTCATAAGCGCCACGGCGTCATGGGAGATATTCAATGATCAAGATAGAAGCCATTTTTCGGCCGGAACTTCTGAATAACGTGAAGGACGCTTTGAGCGACGCCGGCATTATCGGGCTCACGGTCACGCAGGTCAGTGGGCGCGGAGCGCAGGGCGGCGTGGAAGTTACTGCGGCCCGCGGCCTGGGCACGTACCGCATCGACATGCTGCCCAAGGTTAAGCTGGAAGTTGTGGTGAACGAGCCGGAAGTGGACAAAGCGGTGGACGTGATCCGCACCAACGCAATTACCGGCAACCCCGGCGACGGCAAAATTTTCCTCTCACCGGTGTCCGACGCCATCCGCATCCGCACCGGCGAACACGGCGCCGACGCCGTTTAGCACACTGCATCCCTCGTCATTCCGGCTTTCGCCGGAGAGACGATTGGCAAATTCCCGGAGTTGACCCGATGCCCGAACCACGCTACTGGCTGTTCAAATCCGAACCTTCCTCGTACTCCTACGACGATCTGGAATCCGAAGACGACCAGACCGCCGAATGGGACGGTGTGCGCAACTATCAGGCCCGCAACTTTATGCGCGATGACATGAAGGTGGGCGACTACGTTCTCTTCTACCACAGCAACGCCAAGCCGCCCGGCGTCATCGGAACGGCGCGCATCGTCCGCGAAGGCTACCCCGACGATTCCGCCTGGAACTCGGACTCCCGCTACTACGATCCGAAATCAGATTCAGCCAACCCGACGTGGATGATGGTTGACATCAAGGCCGAACGCCGTCTCCCTCGCTTCATCAGCCTCAACGAGCTCAAAGCCAACCCGGCCCTATCGGAAATGCTCGTCACCAAGCGCGGCCAGCGCCTGTCCATCCAACCCGTAACTCCCGAAGAATGGACCGAAGTGCTCGCAATGGCAGAGCGATCCGAGGCATGATTTCGTACCGGATCTGTTAGCCGCGAACCGAACACTCAACGGTTTTCTCGTTGCTGGTTTGGGCAATTATCGGAGCTGCTGCGGTTGGGTACCTCCTCGGCAGTATCCCGACAGCGTGGATTGTTACCCGCCACCTGTCGGGAAAAAGCGCGGACATCAGGGCCCTTGGTGACCGCAATATGGGCGCCACCAATGTGGGCAGGTTATTCAGTAGGCGTTGGGGCATTTTTGTAGGGGCGGTCGATATTAGCAAGGGTTTCGCAGCCGCCGGTATCTTCTTGCTGATCGCCGACACGGTCGATCCCGGTTCCGGAGATGGGAACCTCCACTATCGCGTTATTGCTAGTGGCATCGGCGCAATGGTGGGACATATATGGCCGGTTTGGCTAAGATTCCGCGGTGGCAGGGGAGCGGCTACCGCTGTAGGTATCATCGGCGCAATGATCCCGGTGCCGATGTTGATCTTGGCGTTGCCTACCGCGTTGATATTGGCTCGTAACGGCAACACCAGCTTTGCCTTTGGGTTCATCGTGTTGTGGTCCAACGTGATCGCCAAAGTGTTTTTTGGCTTGGCTTGGGATGCGGTCATTTTCGCTTTTGGACTCTTCGTATTGGTAGTTCTGACTGATCCCAGGCTGAGGATCATCAGGCAATCCAACCCGGAGTAGTAGGTCCGAAAGCTGTTCGCCATCCTTTTCGAGATAGGCTGATCGCGCCCGAATAAAACTGGAGCTTGATATAGTGGTGACGACTCTCCCTCCCAATCCCAAAGTGCCTCCGCGGATACTCCCGCCGGGACCGCCTGAGCCGCCGATCGTTGGCCAGGCGGTGGCATATCACTGGAATCCCGTCCCTCTGATGCAAGAGGCCGCCAGGTACGGCGACCTGGTGACGATGTCCGTCAAACCCTGGCTCGTCTATCTGGTGAATCATCCGGAACTGATACAGGAGGTTCTGATTACGAACCATCAGCGGGTGGGGCGCTGGCGCAACGTGGAAGCGATGAAATACCTCATGGGAGACGGGTTAGTCACTTCCGATGACCCGATCCATCTGCGGCAACGTCGTTTGATGCAACCCGTGTTCCGGCAACAGCTTATCGAATCCTATGCCCAGATCATGATTGCGTACGCGGAAGAGCGCTCACAGAGCTGGGGGCACGAAAGCCGGGTCAACATGGAACGTGAAATGCGCGACTTGACTCTGAATATCGTCGCGAAAACGCTGTTCGGAATCGACTTGCTCGACGAGGTTCGGCGTATCGGCGCTGCGTTTGAGTTGAGCAACTCGTACATGAGCACACGTTTCAATCAGTATGAACGAATGCGTGCTTTATACCATCGACTCCCGTTACCCCTGACGGTGCGCTTCAAGCACCACCTTGCCTACCTGAACCGGGTAGTAGGAGAATTGATCTCTCAACGAAAGTCAACCGTGGACGAACGCTTTGACTTGTTGGCCGCTCTGCTGGACATCAGAGACGACGAAGCAGTCAGCCCAGACATCGAGCCGATGACGGAGCAACAGGTGCGCGACGAGATCGTCACCATGTTCGCGGTGGGCCACGAAACCGTCACCGTGGCGCTGACGTGGGCGTGGTATCTGTTGTCCACACATCCGCACGTCCAAGCGCAGCTTCAGGCCGAATTGGACACCGTATTGGCAGGACGATCCCCAACGTTGGACGATCTCCCTGATTTAGCGTTTACTGAAAAAGTCTTCCGCGAAGCCATGCGCCTCTATCCACCGATTTGGCGAATGGGCAGAGTTGCTACAAAGCCTATGGAATTAGCGGGCTACGAGATTCCCGTGGGCGCGATGTTATGCCTGCCAACAATGATCGTACACCGGGATCCTCGTTTCTTTGACAATCCCGCCAAGTTCCAACCGGAACGCTGGACACCGGAATTTCGGGACGGCCTGCACAGGTTCGCGTACTTCCCGTTCGGTGGAGGTCCGCGGCTGTGTATCGGCGAAGGGTTCGCCTGGATGGAAGCCAAATTGATCTTGGCCACCTTGGCGCAGCGTTGGATGGTGCAACCCAACCCGAAACATCAAATCAGGTATCTCCCCCTTATCTCGCTTCGACCCAAAAATGGTATGCCACTGTTCCTGAGCCAGCGTTAATCCTCCGCACACACCGAATCACGGAAAAACACGTGGAGTTCAATCCCTGTGGGTTTGCTCAGTTCAGCTGAGGGTTACAACGCCCCGCTGATCGAAATATCCAGCAGCGCCGGCTTCCCGCTCTCAAAGGCCCGCTTGATGGCCGGCCCAATGTCTCCAGGATCATCCACCCGCTCGCCGTGTACCCCCATGGCCTGCGCCATCATCGCCAGGTCCAGGCGGTTGGCGAAGTCCATGCCTACATAGTCGCTGTCGCGCTCCCGGTCGTCCAGCATATCCCGCAGGTACACCTCCATGTTGACCTTCAAGATGCGGTAGGCTTGGTTGTTACAGATGGCGTACACCACCGGGATGTTATATCGGCTGGCCGTCCACAGCGCCTGCACCGTGTACATCGACGCTCCGTCGCCCACCACCGCCAGCACCGGCCGGTCCGGATGGGCCAGTTTCACGCCCAACGCGCCCGGCATCGCCCAACCCAACGCTCCTCCCCGAATGCCGTAGATGTCGCCCGGCTTCTCAAAGTCAAAGGCGCGATTCAGGGCCGGACGCGACGTAACCGCTTCGTCGGCAATGATGGTGTCGGGCGGCACGGCGTCCGCCAACTCGTGCATCATACGCTCGACGGGCATGGGTCGGTTCTCCCAGTTGGCCTTGATGCGTTCCTGGTAGCGTTCGGCGTCCCGTTGCCGGGCTGCGGCCAGCGTGGCAGCACGAGTCGCGGCGGCTTCCCGTTGGCTGCCCGTCATGTTGCCGTCCAGCGATTCGGCCAGGTCGGCCAAGCCGGCAGCCGGGTCGGCGAGAATGCCCACTTCGGTGGGGTAGCTTTTCTCGATCTCCCAATAGTTGCTGTCCATGTGGATCAGGCGGGCATCGGGCGTCAGGAACGGTACGTCCACGTACAGGAACGACGCGAACACGTCGGTGCCAACCGCCAGCACCACATCCGCGTTCTCGAACTGGCGAGCAGTCGCCGGGCTGTTCAGGTTGAGCATACCGCCCCATTGCGGATGCGCGGTCGGAAAGTTCACCTCCGAATACGAGGTTGCCACCACCCGCGCTCCGGTCTGCTCAGCGACCTGCACTACCTGTTCCACCGCGCCAGCTTGCGCCACCCGGTCACCTACGACGATTACCGGGTTTTCGGCAGACGCCAACAGCTCGGTCGCCCGGGCAACGGCGTTGGCATCGGGACGGATCCGGAAGTAGCCTTCCGACGACGGCTGGGCGTCAAACTCAATCTCTTCGTCCAGCGTATTCCACGGGAAGGACACGAAAACCGGACCTGTGGGCGGCGTCTTGGCCTCTTTGAACGCCCGACGAATGGCGACCGGAATGTCGGAAGCGTGGCGAATTTCTACGCTCCATTTGGTGTATTGCTTGGTCATTTCCACCAGGTCACCGGACAGCACCGGCTCGCTGATCAACATCCGTGTGTCGGAATTGCCGGCCGTAAGGACCAGCGGGGTGCCGCCGCGGAAGGCGTTGTACAGCCCGCTGATGCCGTTGGCCAACCCGCCGGCGATGTGGATGTTGGCAAACGCCGGTTTTCCCGTGGCGCGAGCGTAGCCGTCCGCCATACCCACCGCCGTGCCCTCTTGCAATGCCTGGACGTATTGCAGTTGCTGGTAGTCCTGGAGTCCGTCGAGAAAGGGGGTTTCGCTGGTGCCGGGGTTGCCGAAAATGTACTCCACTCCCTCTGCCACCAGCATCTCCGCCAGAGCATGCTTGCCAAGCATCCGCGCCATAGTTGCTCTCCTGTGTGTTGTCATTTGTAGGGGCGAATGATTATTCGCCCCTACCCCCGGAATTTCGATCAAGCCCTACTGGTAAATCATCCACTCCAGCAGGTTGTTATCGGGATCCCGCGCGTAAAGGCTCACCGCGGGCAAAGCCCCTCGCAGCCGCGCTCCCTTGCGCGGCCCCGGCCCTCGCACGACTTCTACGCCGGCGTCGGACAGCATCTCCTGGCATTCCTCCACGCTGCCGTCCCAGACAAAGCAGATGTCGGTGCAGCCGGGCACGGCAGTCGGCCCCCGGTAATCGGCTAGGTAGCCTTCCGGGTGGACGTTGATCTTCGATTCACCAACCTGGATAGAGAATATGTTGGCGGTTCCGGCGCGCCATTCCTCTTCATCGTTGATGGCGAAACCCAGCTTCTTGTAGAAAGCCATCAGCCGCTCTGCGTCGGCGGTAGGCATGGCGATGTGGTCGATTCCAACGGTGTGCATTCCTTTTGACCTCCAGTATTCCCGGTATTCTTTGGCGAGCCGCTCCCGCCATTCTTTCGGGATGTATGGCGGCTTGTCAATGCCGTTCGGGTGGATTTCATGGGCGGGCTTGGCTTCGGCAAACCACTGCGCATCCAACTCAGGATTGTCAGGGTCGGCGGCGATGCCGGCCTGGATAGCCGCTTCTTCTTCGTCTGTTGGGCTGATATGGCCCGGCTTAAGCTTGGGCATAAGCCCTTTCCTCATGCCTGCTTGCTCTGCGCAAACTGATGATTCGCCTCCTATCGTCTCTCCAAGTATAGACGACGGTGTATAAACGGTCGCCATATAGCTGGTGGCTACCCAGCGCAGTTCGCCGTAAGGTGGTATTTGACCGTTGCACCACAGTGTCCCACTCAAAGTTGTAAATCGCAGTGAAGTCAATCTCGTGCTTCTCTGCGTTCTCCTGCCGCTTGCGTTCGTCCCATTCGTAGTTGTTCACGCCGCCGCCGCCCGCTCTTGGCCCAAGAAATCCAGGATGATCTCCCGTGTCCGCTCTGCGGCATCGTTGGTCATCAGCCCGTGCTCTGCGCCGGGGATGACGTGCATCTGTGATCCTGAAATTGCAGCGTGCAGCGCCTGGCCGCACTCCACTGGGATACGGCTGTCGGCGTCGCCGTGAATGATGCTCACCGGCATTTTCAGTTCAGCAAGGCGATCTTCCAACGAGTCCCCTATGTCCACATACGCCTGATGCGTCGCCGCGATTCCGTCGAGCCGGCCGAGGTTTTCCTGTACGATGCGAGCGAACCGGGCCGGGTCTTCATCGGCCATTCCCGGGAACCGATCCGACAACCCCCGTTCTACTGCAGCAGCGCGCCCTTCCTGCGCCATGCGTTCCTTGAGGCGTCTCAACTCCTGCCGACGCACCTCTCGCTGCGCTTCTTGCGAGTAGCTCATTGTGTTGACCAATATCAGGGATTCGGTCTTTTGCGGGAAGTCCAAAGCAAACTGCATCGCAATGGGGCCGCCCGCCGACGATCCCAAGATATGGGCTTCCCCGATTCCCAGATGCGACAGCAACCCCGCCAGGTCACGGGCGCAGTTGGACATGTCATAGCCGCTTTCAGGAGCATCGGACAGCCCGCACGCTCGCCGGTCGTAGAAAACACAGCGATATTCAGCGGAAAGGGCCGCAGCCTGTCGGTTGATGGTATCCTTGCTGCCATCGCCACCACCCAGCCCACCATGAATCAGCGCCAGCACGGGCGATCCTTCATCGCCAATCACTTCGTAGTGCATCCGGTAGTTGTTGATTTCAGTGAATGGCATTGTGCAACCTCTTGCGTACCCACTTCGGGCGTGGTGTTGTCATCCGCCCATCTCCGGTGGATTGATCGAAAGTCTATGGCAGTGAGCGGGGCGTCCATACTATAACTCAACATCATGGCTGTTGAACGAACTAGCGCAGGGGAACGAAACCGCGCCGCCGGCCTCATGCTTGCCGCTGTCGCCGGCTACTCAGTAATACCTTTGCTTGTTGCCCTCAGCAACGGTTCGCAAAGCCCGTTTCTTTTTAACGCCGGGCTTACCTTGGGGGTGGGAATTGGGCAGGCGGTCTTCCTGTGGTTTGTCTTCCGGAAAGTTCTGTTCAGTCCGTCTGTACTGCCGATGGTATGGCGAAAGATCTTCAGCTTTTCAATGTTCCTCATCGTCGTTCATAGGTTTGAATACGGCTTGTTCGCATTGTCCACGCGCTTCATTGATGTCTCAGTGGCGTCGGCTATTTTCGAAATCTGGCCGGTAACATCGCTACTTCTAATGGCCTACCTGTTCAGAAAGGAGGGACGTTATAAGGAGATTACGCCGGGTAAGCTGATGCTCTTGGGGCTGGCTTTCGTAGGGTTCCTGTTTGTGGCTGGCAGCCAGACCGGAGAATTCCTGAACTGGATAGGCATCGGCTTTTTGGAAACGGGGATTGGGATAGTCCTGGTGCTTCTGGCTGTGGCCGTCGCTTCCTTCGTAGCGTTTACGTTTCGATGGGGAGAGGACTTTCGCAGAGAATTGCCCACGGCTGTGGTCGATAAGGAAAATGGCATGATGCTGGAAATCAGTTGTGTAATACTGGCGTCGTGCATAGGCGCTTTAATATCAGCTGCGCTTAATCTTGTGGTTGGAGTCGGAATCGGTGAGTCAATGTCCGCCAACGCCGCAGTCGCCGCTGTGATGGGCGGCGCATTGGCCTATGGTCTGGCAAATATTACCTATCGCACTTCCATAGTGCTTACGGACGATCTGGGCATAAATGCGATGTTGTATGTCACTCCCGTGGTTGCCCTGTTTTGGCTGTTTGTTTTTTCACAGGTAAATGTTGCGAGACTGGATTTCCTGATCATCGGAGCCGCTGTTGTAATAATTGCCAACCTCCTTATCAATTTCGAGGCGGAAATCCGTTTCGGCTTCAAATCCCTGGTGCTCGCCCTGTGGGGTTGTGGCGCTTTCGTCTATCTGCGCGACGACGTATTGCATTACCTTCCCTTCGACGACTGGCTGTGGCCCCGGGAAACCTACCTCGGTTCTCTGGGGCTGTCGGCCACCGTCTTCATCCTGCTGCTCACTTTCCGGGTGGCTCGCCTGGGCCCGCGTACTCAAGGCGAGGACAATCGCATCTTCGCGCTGCACCGGAACTTGGAGATGCTGGCCCGCCGCAACCTGATTGAAGGCAGCGTCGGCGAGCACATCCGCGGCATCGACAGCGCCCGCAACCCCGAGGAACTCCAGGCCGCCTACGCCGGGGCCAAGCTTTGCTTCGCCCGCGCTGCCGCCGTTGACCATCCCGTCGCCGACCGCAAGCTCTTGGCCGACGCCGAGGCGCAGCTGAATATGGTTGCCCATTCCCGTCAGCAGGGGATTGACTTCGGAGAACTGTTTTCCCTGATCATATTCGGCGGCAGTACCATTGCGTTGGCCATGCTGTCCCGTCCCGCAGTGTACGGATGGACAGCTTTCCTGATTGAAGTGTTCAGCGTATTGTTCTCGGCGGTAATCGTGTTTCTGATTATTAACGTGTGGGACCTGCACCGGGAACGGGCCGACCTGGTGCTGGCTAGCCACCAGAGCGGGAGGGAATACGGCGTCATCTTTCGAGACACCAAGAACCGTCGTTTCGAGCGGACCGTGTCCGTAGCAGTGGGATTGCTGATCATCCTCGCCTACGCCGGGCTGCTCTGGAACAAGTGGCTGGGCTGAACCGGGAGGTGCGCAAATGAGAAACGCGCCCACGATGGTAGCGCAACGCATCTACGATTCGTCGCTCGGCCGCGTTGCCAACGCCTATATGCTGGCGGCCGTTGTGATGTTTTCGGCCTTGCCTCTGATTATCTCCTGGGGCGGCGGCGGAAAAACGCCCTTTCTGTTTAACGCCGCAATGAGCGCGGGAGTCGTGCTCGGCTGCCTCGTTTTTATGGCTCGCCGGTATCCTGCGTTGGTGTTCAACATCGCCAGCCTGCGCCTTATCGCCGTTCAGGCCATCGACTCAAGGATCCTCCTCTCCATCGCCGCCAACTTCAACTTTGCCTTCCTGGCCTGGTCAAGTCGCTTTGTGGACGTATCGATCAGCGCCATTCTGTTCGGCACCTGGCCCATATTTATTGTCATTATCCACGACCGGTTGTACCAACACCGGGATCGATACCATCGCCTTTCCCCTCAAATACTGCTGTTGCTCGCGCTTGGCTTGATCGGCTTTGCCTTCATCATCGTGGGCCAGGCCGGCGGCTTCGATAACGTCGAAACTGCCGGCCTCACCGAACTTGTCATCGGCGTTGTACTCGCTATGCTTGGCGCAATTGCCACTGCCTGCAATGCCTTCGGCTTCCACTGGGGAACCGACCTAGCCGAAGACATTCCCGCCCAAACCAGGCAGAGCATCAGCAATGAATCTCTGGAGTTCTTCGGCCTGCTGGTTGCCTTCCTCATTGCCAACGCCGTTTCCGGCCTGTTGAACACCTTCGCCGGCGTCGTCAGTGGTGAAACGATGGACTCTAGGTCGCTCCTCATCGCGGTGGTCGTTGGCGGCGGCGCTAGCGGCATTGCCAACGCGGCCTGGCGTAAAGCCAATCTCGACGCCCACCACGCCGGCGTCAATGCCCTCGCCTTTGCTGCTCCCGTATTCAGCCTGGCTTGGCTTTTCTTCCTTTCCCAGGCGGAGCCGCAGAACTGGGATTACCTCATCATAGGCATCATGGGCATCGTCATCGTGAACCTGCTCATCAACTCCGAGGCGGACATCCGGTTCGACTACAAGGCTCTCATGCTTGCTTTGTGGGCCTTTGGCGCTTTCGTATATCTCCGCGATGATCTTTTACGTTTTCTGCCCTTTGGTGAATGGCAATGGCCCGGCGAAACCTACTTCGGCGCATTGGGACTGTCCGCCACCGTTTTCACCCTGTTACGGTCCTTCCGGGTAGCCCGCTTATCTACCCAAACTCAGGACGAAGACAACCGCGTGTACACCCTGTTCCAGAATCTTGATCTGCTCGCTCGCAACAATGTGGTTGATCCGGATGTCCGGCAGTACGTCATAGATATTGACAAAGCCGTTACCCCCGAAGAGCTCCAAACTGCCTACCTCAATACCAAAGAGTGCCTGGACCGCGCAGAGGCTACGAACCCTGACCCCGCCGACCAGGCTCAACTCGCTGAAGCCGAAACGCTGCTCAACGTCATCGCCCACTCCCGGCAGCAGGGTATCGACTTTGGCGAACTCTTCGCCCTGATCATCTTCGGCGGCATCACCGTATTCCTCGGCCTGGTCTCTCGTCCCGGCGTATCGGGCTGGATTGGATTCCTCGTTGAAATGCTGGTCGTATTATTCTCAGCAGTCATCGTCTTTCTAATTGTCAACGTCTGGGACCTACACCGCGAACGGGCCGGCGAAATACTGGAAAAGCGCCTATATCAATACCACGATGACTACGGCTTGATCATCTATTATGACGGCTACGGCGTGGTCTTCCGCGACGCTGTGAATCGCCGTTTCGAGCAAACTACGTCAATCGCCATCGGGCTGCTGGTGACCGTTGCTTTCGCCGCCCTGCTATGGCAAAAATGGCTGCCCTGATCACCCGAACTCTGGGATTATGCAATCCGCCGGATTCCTCAAGGCCGTATGCTAAAATATCGCCCGTTTCGAGAACCATGACCACCCAGAATCACATCTACTTCGACCACGCCGGCACCACGCCTATGGATGAGCGTGTGCTTGAGGCCATGCTGCCCTATTTCACGCAGCTCTACGGCAACGCCTCCAGCGTACACACGGTGGGACAGGAGGCCCGGTACGCTCTGGACTCCGCCCGGGAGCGGGTGGCGAAGATCCTGAACTGCCGCAACCGCGAGGTGGTCTTCACCAGCGGCGGCACCGAGTCCGACAACTCGGCGATCCAGGGCGCGGCCTACGCCCTCGAAGAAACTGGCCGGCACGTTATCACCGCGGCCTCCGAGCATCACGCGGTGCTCCATGCCTGCGAAGTGTTGGAAGACCGGGGCTGGGAGATTACCCGCCTGCCAGTGGACAACTACGGAATGGTGGACCCTCAGCGCGTCCACAACGCCATCACCGAGCGTACCACCGTGGTTTCCATAATGTACGCCAACAACGAGATTGGCGCCATCAATCCCATCCCCGACATCTCCGCTGCCGTCAAGCAGCGCGCCGCGGACCTGAACCGCACTATCGTCATGCACACCGACGCTGTACAAGCTGCCGGGTTCCTCGACCTGGACGTGCGACGCTTGGGTGTGGACATGATGAGCCTGTCCGCGCACAAGTTTTACGGGCCCAAGGGCGTCGGCGTTTTGTTCATCCGTCGCGGCGTCCCCTTCCTGCCGCTGATTACCGGAGGCGGCCAGGAACGAGAACGCCGTTCTGGAACCGAAAACGTCGCCGGCATCATGGGCCTGGCCGCTGCCCTCGAACTGGCCGACGCCCAGCGAGATGAAATCAGCGCCCATTGCCGCACTTTGCGAGACCGCATCATCAACGAGATTTCGAGCCAGGTTCCGAACTGCGTCCTCAACGGCCATCCTACCGAAAGGCTTCCCAACAACGTCAACTTCTCCTTTGAGGGTGTGGAGGGCGAGCCAATCCTGCTCGGTTTGGATTTGCAGGCCATCGCCGCCAGCAGCGGCAGCGCGTGCAGCAGCGGGTCCCTGGAACCGTCTCACGTACTGCTCGCTTTGGGACAGACGGCAGATCTGGCCCGCGGGTCGCTGCGTATCACCCTGGGAAAACACAACACTGAGGCTGAGGTTGATCGATTGCTATCCGTGCTGACAGGTCTGGTTGGTGAACTGCGACAACTGCCCACTCTATCGGGAGCCGCCGATGACTAGCCGGCGCTTTGGATCACGCGCGCGACAGTGGTCGGTCATGGCGACGCTGCTAGCGTTGGTATTGGCCGTGCTGTTGTCTGTTGCTTGTTCGTCCCAGTCCCCCAACATCGGCCGCTACTACAAGGGCCGCATCCTGCACATCAGCATCGCCGATATGGAACGTACCGAAGAGCTGCGCTGGACCACCTCCACCCGCGCTCCTAGGCAAGGCGCAAGTGACGAAGATTTCTACCGGCTGGTTCCTGAGTCCCCCGAAAACGAACTGATCCTGCTGCGTGTCAGAGTCGAAAACCACACCGCCACCAGCGCAATCGTGAATGTGAATCACGAGGCCGCTCAGTTGCGTGATTTCCTCCAGGGCCGATATTTCCCCGTGGACGTCAGTGAACGGGCGCAAGAGGCCGAGTTTCCCGAGAGCGCCTCGGATCGCTGTAACGTTCCGGTGAACCCGGACGACCACACCACATGCGTCAAATTCCTTTGGAACCCGTTGTATGCCGAAGTCCAGCCCAACGGAGAGACCGAGTACGTTGAACGCGCGCAGGAGTTGCCAAAAGGCACCGGGCTGGACGGATGGATGGTGTTTGAAGTCCCCGAGGGCACGCAGATGCGCTCCTTCCGCTGGGCGTCCGGCGACACCATCACCATAGATTTCTAGCCTACTGCGCCTGCGTTTGCGAGGACGGTATCCAATCGGCAAAAACCGCTCATGGTGAGCTTGTCGAACCATATCCGCCCTCCTGGCCCACCGCCTCCGTTGGGTCGTCGGATATTCCACCTGGTAGCCGCGTCCTGCACTACCTTGCTGTCGCTGGCGATTCCCGAACACCCCTACATGTTGCTTATTGGCGGCGGCGCGCTACTGGCGTTGGCGATAGAAGTAAGCCGCCTGCGCTCGTCCCGGCTGAACGGTCTTTACCTGGCCGTCTTCGGCCCCATCCTGAAGCAATCGGAATCTGCTGAAATCACGGGAGCCACGTGGTTCCTGATCGCGGCCTTTTTCACGTTCTTCTTCTACGGCCCAGAGATCGCGCTGCCCGTCCTGCTGTTCGTCGCCATCGGAGATCCGGCAGCGGCGTTGGTTGGATCGTACTCTCCCGGCCCTCGCTTCTGGGGCAAGTCACCCAGCGGAATTGTGGCATTCATCGCGGCGGCCTTGGGGGTTTGGGCAGTCGTCTGCGCCGCCGGTTACGGGCAATGGTCGTGGGCAATAGTGGTCGCGGCAGTGATAGCGGCGGCGGTGGAATTCTCCCCGACGCCCATCGACGACAACCTCACCGTACCGCTCATCGGCGGCGCTGTAATGACAGTAGCTTTGGCCGCCGGCTTATAGGTCGTTCCCTCTCCCGCAGGGATAGGGCTGGGGTAAGGATCACCCTATGCCCCGTCGTACTCCAGAACCTCGGCCCGCTGCCTCTGGAAGTTCAGGTATGCGGATTTTGACATCGCCGGGCGGAACGACGACACCACCTGCCGGGCTTCCGCCGCGTTGTCCGCAAGCAGGTCAATGACCGCCATCGCCATGATTTTCGCCGGGTTGACTACAGCCTGTGCGTAATCTTTGATCAAATACTCCGAACTGTGTCCCGCGCCTTCCGCTCCCGCCGTGTAGGGGTGGATGGCCGGCAAAATGTGGCTCAAGTCACCCATATCGGTAGAACCGCCCCGGTTGCGCGACGGCGGCATAATCAGCACCTTGTTCTCATCCAGCAGGCCCACGGCGTTCTTGCGGAAAAGCTCCATCAAACGCTGGTCATGGCGCATGGGCAGGTAGCCCGGGATATTGGTGATGGACACCGACGCTCCCACTGCCAGCGCGCCGGCCCGGAAGCACCTGTCCACGATGTCCGAATTGCGCACCACCGCTTCCGGCGTCCCGGAGCGTACTCGCCACTCCAGCCTTACGTCCGCCGGAACCGCGTTCACCGCTTCGCCGCCCTTCGTCATGATCCCGTGGATGCGAACCGTGTCCTGGTCCCGGTAAAGCTCCCGGTTGGCATTGATAGCCTGGAGCGCAAAGGAGGCCGCGTTCAGCGCGTTAACTCCCAGGTGCGGCGCGCTGCCGGCGTGCGCTCCCCGTCCAGTGAAGCGCACGTACTTGACCACGTGTCCGTTGCTGGTGCCGCCCATGGCAAAAGAGTGCGCTCCCATGTCGCTGGCGGTATGACACATCATCGCAATGTCCACGTCGTCGAATTCGCCCAGCTTGATCAACTCCTGCTTGCCGCCCATGAACTCGATTTTGCCCGACTCGCGAAGGTCCAGGCGACGCGCCACTTCGATGAATTCCTCCGCCGGCACCGCAAAAGGCACGATTTCCCCGCTCAACTCGCCCAGCACCTCGGGTTGCATCAATCCGGTCACCGCTCCCAGCATCATGCCGATCTGGCAATGATGACCGCAGGCGTGCGCCGCGTTGGTGTCATCGGCGGCGTGCGGATGCCCATCCACAATCAGGCTGTCCAACTCTCCAATGATTGCCACTCGCGGCCCGTTCCCCCCACCGCCTTTAACCGTTCCTTTCAGCCCGGTCAACGCTAACCCCGCCCTGAACTTTATCCCCAGGCGCGCGAACTGCTCCGCCACCACCCGCGCCGTCCGGTATTCGCTGTATCCCGGCTCAGGGTGCTCCAGGATGTCCCGGGAAACCGCGATGAGTTCATCGCTGTGCCGGTCAATTGCGGCGCAAGCCGCCCGCTTCAGTTCTTCGCGCGTTGCCATCAGCTTCCATCCATCCGCTCGTCCTGAGCCTGTCGAAGGATACCAACCGTAACTAGCCTTCCGTGTACGTTTCTTCCGACGCCAGCGTCCGCATGAAGTTCACATACTCCCGCGAGGTCATCTCCGAGCGATGATTTGCTACCACCCGGTTCGCCTCCTCCGCGCCGTCGGCCATCAGGTCGATCACGGTCGCAGTCATGGCCTTCGCTCCGGTGATCACTGCCAGCTGGTAGTCCTGGATCACGTAGTCCGCGCCGTGTCCGATGCCCGTCGCCCCGCCTACGTATGGATGCAGCACCGGCATGATGGCGCTAATGTCGCCCATATCCGTGCTTCCCGTGCGGTGCGGATTCCAGCCCACGTTGTCCGACCCCACGAGAGTCTCCGCGTTGGCTCGGAAAATCTCCTGCATCCGGCTGTTCTGCAGCATGGGCAGGTATCCGGGGATCGTCTGGATATTCACCGTGGCGCCCACCGCCATCGCGCCGGCCCGCAGCGCTCGGTCCACCTTCCGGTTGGCGTCCATGATGGCGTCCAACGTTTTGCCGCGCACGAACGTCTCCATCCGCACGTCCGCCGGCACCGCTGATACCGCTTCTCCGCCCTTGGTGATGATTGGATGCACGCGCACGGTGTCGGTGTCCAGGAAAGTCTCCCTGTTGAAGTGGATGGCCGACATCGCCAGCGTAGCCGCGTTCAGCGCGTTTATGCCCAGGTGCGGCGACCCGCCGGCATGAGCGCCCTTCCCCACGAACTGGATCTTCTTGGCTAGAGTGCCGTTGTTGGTGCCGGTGGTGCATAACTGCTTCTCTATGGGCGTGCTGGTGGTGTGCATCATCATCGACAGATGCACGTCGTCCAACTCGCCTAGCCGAATGAACTCGGGCTTGCCGCCCAGGAACTCAATCTTACCTTCCCGGCGCAGGCTGTCGCGGTACTCAATCTCGATGTATTCTTCGGCGGGCACGGCGATGGGGACAATGCGGCCGCTGAGGTGAGGCAGCACGTCCTCCTGCATCAGCGCCATCGTGGAACCGAGCATCATGGCAATCTGGCAATGATGGCCGCAGGCGTGGGCCGCGCCGGTTTCGGCGTTCGCATGGGGGTGCTCATTGACGATCAGGCTGTCCAATTCCCCCAGGATGGCCATAGTCGGCCCTTCGCTCCCGCCGATAATCTCCCCCCGCAAGCCGGTGACGCCCAGGCCGCTGCGGAAGGGAACGGCCATCTCTCCGAACTTTTCTCCCACCAGCGCGGCGGTCTTGAACTCGCGGAAACCCGGCTCCGGGTTGGCCAGAATCTGCTGGGAGATACGAACCAACTCGTCCGCCCGCCGGTCGATTTCGGCAAAGGCCCGATCCTTCAATTCCGCTTTGCTGGGCATGGCATTACGCTCCAAAAGTTGCAATACGCGCGGCGACACGCCTCACGCTCGCCGATACTAACATAACCTATTGGCCGCGACTATCCACCGAGCCGGGCACAATAGCGCGCTTACGGTTACTCCAAGCTAAAACTTAGCAGACTGCGCCGAAAATCGTAACTCATTCCCAACTGGTTCAAAATGTCGCGACCCAGCAACGACTCCAGTCCGTCAACCGTCGGATGCGGTCTCGCCACATAGAGTTCAATCCGAAAATCCTGCCGCCCTTCACCATCGTAAAACGAAACCACCGCCGGCTCCGCATAGTACGTTTGCGTTCCGCTGACGCTGGTAACGATCACTTCGTCGCGCAACTCATCAAACGGAAACCCCATGTCGCGTCCGTCGCCCGGGTGCAAGATTGTTGCAGATGATCCAGTGTCGACCAGCAGGTCCACTTCTTGGCCGACTCCCAAGCGGGGAAAAATCAACCGAGCATTAACATGAGGAGTTTCGTCTTCCTTGAAATACCCGCGGATCATCTAACCACCACGCGAATCCGCGGCTTGGTATTGAGGAAGTCCCATGCCATGTTTCCCCGCTCACCCAGCTTTTCCGCTTCCGTAACGAGCTCCTCCATCGAGTCACCTACTAATAGACTGCCGGCCCTGGTCAAACCGACGAATTTGTCCGGGTATTTTTCCAGCAGTTCGCGCCGCATTTCCGATTTCAGCCGGCGCGAGCGGGCCACAAAGTCCCGGTGCTCCGCGAGCTCTTCCGGCGTAGCAACATGGCGCTCCACCTTTGGGTAGCTCCTTTGACTATCAGGGGACGTGTTTTTATTCGCAACCATTTCGCATCCTCCACATCAACCAATGCTCATTATTTTTCGCCTGTCATGGCCGAATTGTCGCAGGTATCCGTCATCTCTCGCAAGGGGCCCTGTGTCACCGCTGCTCAAGATTCCGTCCGTGACCACTTGCGCTATAATCTACCCATGCCCCTACGCATCGTCATCGCTCCCCAGGCTTTCAAGCAAAGCGTCTCCGCTCGTGCCGCGGCAGTCGCTATTCAGAAGGGAGTCTTACGGGCCGTTCCGGATGCGGAAACCGTCCTGATCCCGGTGGCCGACGGCGGCGACGGAACCCTAGCCGCGCTCATCGACACCACCGGCGGACGGTACTTCACCGAAGCTGTGGTTGGGCCGTTGGGAGACTCCATATCCGCGCAGTGGGGAGTCATGGGCGACGGCCAAACTGCTGTGATCGAAATGGCCCTAGCCTCCGGCCTTGCGCTAATCCCTGACCACCGGCGCGATCCCCGAACCGCGACCACCTACGGCACGGGTCAACTCATAGCCGCTGCCCTTGACGCCGGCTACACTCGGGTCATTGTGGGACTCGGCGGCAGCGCCACCAACGACGGCGGCGCCGGCATGGCGTCCGCATTGGGTGTTCGGTTCCTGGACGCTGCCGGCAACGCGCTCCCGCCCGGCGGCGCGGCGTTGACCGACCTTCACGCCATAGACCTGTCCAACATCCATCAGGGCTTGTCCAACGCCACCATCATCGGCGCGACCGACGTCACCAATCCCCTATGCGGCGATACCGGCGCATCGGCCATCTTCGGCCCTCAGAAAGGGGCGACTCCCGAAATAGTGCAGGAACTCGACGGCTGCCTCGCCAATCTTGCCCGCCTCATTCGATCCGAACTTGGCTTGGACGTGCTGCACACGCCCGGCTCCGGCGCAGCCGGCGGGCTGGGCGCCGGCCTCATTGCCTTCGCCAACTGCGAACTCCGCTCCGGCATCGACATGGTGTGCGACGCGCTGGACTTCGACCGCCACGCGCAGGGTGCCGACCTGGTGATCACCGGAGAAGGCCGCGCCGACCGTTCCACCGCCTTCGACAAGGCCCCGGTAGGCATTGCCCGCCGCAGCCGGGCGTTTGGAGTCCCCACGCTGCTCCTTGCGGGAAGTCTGGGCGAAGGATACGACCTGCTGTACCAGCACGGCATCGACGCCATCATCCCCATCGCTGAGGAACCCGCCTCGCTGGAATTCAGCCTGCAAAACGGCGCTGAGCTGCTGGAACGCGCCGCCGAACGCGCCCTTCGTCTCTACAACCTAGGCCACCGCCAAAATTCCCCTCTCCCTCTGGGAGAGGGCTAGGGTGAGGGAACAATCCCATGCCCTTCATCCTCGAAAGCAGCCAGTGGCTCCCGCGCCCGCCGGAGGACGTCTTTCCATTCTATTCCGATGCGTTCCGGCTCGAAGAACTGACCCCGCCGCTTTTGCATTTCCACGTGGTCACACTGCCGCCCATCGAGATGCGGGCCGGTGTAGAGATCGATTACAGGCTGCGGCTACGGGGTTTGCCGATGCGGTGGAGGAGCCGCATCACCGCGTGGGAGCCGCCGCACCGTTTCGTTGACGAACAGATCAGAGGCCCATACCGTCGATGGGTCCACGAGCACACCTTCATCCCGCAGAACGGGGGTACGTTGGTCAAGGATGTCGTCGAGTACGATATGCTCGGCGGCTGGCTGGCCGATAAACTGCTGGTGCGCAATGACCTGCGCCGCATCTTCGCCTATCGTCAGGAACGGTTGGCCCAGATTTTCACCTGAATTCGTCAGGTGACCCGAGGCTCCACGAACCGTACTACGATGCCCGCCAACTCGATGGCGCGTTCGGCGTCAATGTCGTCAAACGCCTCTGCCGGTATCCCGCTGGGCAGATAGGTCGGATAGCGCGTGATGTCGTAGTACTTGTCCAGCTGCCGCGCTTCGGCTTTGATGGTGTCGAAGAACATCTCGAAGATCTTGGCGTCTTCGCAAAGGTCGATCAGCGAACTACCCCAGACATCCTCCGCTCCTCGGCGGTACAAGTACGCTTTCACCGCCTTTTCGGCGGCCTGATGGCACAAGAAACAGGCCACGTTGTACCGTTCGCCCTGACGGTTGAAAACCGCGTCCTCAAGGTCGCGCTCCGCCTGCCGGAACCAACGACCGCCTTCCGCAGCAAAATCAGGCATCAAATACCACCCTTCCTTGTTTGCAGGCCGAGTAAAGGGCCGGCAGTGTCTCTTGCAGTTGCTCAAACTCCTCCGGCGTATAAACCTGGTAGGTCATTCCCACCTGGGCGTCCAGATGGTACGAGAAGAAATCCGCCCGCCGTCCGAATGACCGGTCCGTGTCGTGGACGAAAATGAAGTCCAGCGTACTCGAAGGCGAGATGTCCCCGCTCACAAAATCCCCGATCAGGATAGCCTTCTCGATTCCCAGTGTGGGGAAAACGTCCATCGTCTCCGACAGTTGCTGCTCCAGCATCTGCCTCCGGAACTGTATAAACCCTACGCGCATCGGCATACCGTAACTCCCGCTCATCCTGAGCCTGTCGAAGGATCATCCAGCAGCACCATGTGGACCTCGCGCGGCCCGTGTACGCCGACCACGATGGTCTGTTCGATGTCGGCGGTGCGGCTGGGCCCGGTGATGAAATTGAGATAGCTTCCCATATCCGCGTTGCCGTTCGTTCCACTCCGATGGAACTCCAATCGCCGCAACGCGAACAGGTCGTCCAGCGTCCCCAGGATGTCCTGCGGCCGCACTATCGCCACATGCACCGGTGGCACCACGGACACCAGCCGGCTCAGTCCTTTGCGCGGCAGCACAATCACCGAACCCGTTTCCGCAATCGCGTAATCCGCGCCGGTGATGCCCATGCCCGACTCCGCAAGGCGTCGCCGCACGGTCTCCCGGTCGTCCGTTCCTTCGTAAATCGCCGGCCAGCAGATCGTTCCCGCGCCAGCCAGCGCGGCGTCAACTGGGAAGCTGTCGAACACCTCTTGTTCCGACCGTGCCACCGAGGTCACACCCAGCTGCCCGGCCAACGACACGACATAATCCAGCGCTTCTTCGACTCCACCGCAACGCGCCACGTTCCAGCCACGTAGGGCCGCCGTTTCGCCCAATCGACGCGACAAATCCGGCAATTCGCGAGCCACTTGTTCGCGCACCGTCGCGGCCTGTTCGGTCAACGCCACCAGGTCATCCTGCAACGGGACGTAGGGGTTGGCCGGCGGCGTATCCTCTCGACCCAACGCTTCCCGCACGGAGGCCAGGAAATCCGAGGATGGGATACCTATATTGACCATATTCATCGCAAACGCTACTTGGCAGGATACCCTTATGCTAGCCTAAACCCGTCAGTTTCCGGCCTTGGACAGTTCATCCCGCCACCGATCCCGGAAACTCCGCTCCGCCGGAACCGGCAGATCCCTGGCGCGGGTCCACCTGGAAACCAATGGCAACCGCGTTTGCCGGATTTTGCCCGACCGGGCCAGCGGTGCGGTCAGCGCCCGTCCCAGGGTTCTCCCCAACCGCAGCAGCAATGGACTCGACATAACGGTAGCAAAGCCACGCGCCAGCAACTTGTCGGTATCCGAAGCCGTCCGTTGGTTGGTATCCTCGCTTTCAGCCTGCTGATGGCGCAGGTGCAGCAGCATCCGCGGAATGTTGATCTGCACCGGGCAGGCGTCTCGACACGCGCCACACAGCGTAGATGCGTTGGGCAGGTCTTTGGCTTCCGCCACTCCCACCAACCCCGGCGTTACGATGGATCCGATGGGACCCGGATAAACCCAGCCGTAGGCGTGTCCGCCCACCCGTTGGTAGATCGGGCAAACATTCAGACAGGCCCCGCACCGGATGCAGTACAACGACTCCCGAAGCGCCGGATCACGCAGCAGTCGGCTGCGCCCATTGTCCACGATGACCAGATGGAATTCCTCCGGCCCGTCCTCGTCGTCCGCACGTCTCGGCCCGGTGACCATGCTCATGTACGACGTGATGCGCTGCCCCGTAGCCGAGCGCGGCAGCAGTCGTAGAAACACCGCCAAGTCCTGCAATGACGGAATCACTTTCTCCATGCCGGCCAGCCCCACGTGAATCCTGGGCGCGGATGTGCAGAGCCGGCCGTTCCCCTCGTTAGTGATGATGACCAGCGAGCCGGTCTCCGCCACGAGGAAGTTCGCCCCGCTGACGCCCATGTCGGCCTCAAGGAATTTCTGCCGCAACGCCACCCGGGCAACCCGCGCCATCTCTTCAATGTCTTCCGAGTATGGGACGCCCAGTTGCTCGGCGAAAAGCTGTGCCACCTGCCCCCGCGTCTTGTGCAGGGCCGGCGCGACCAGGTGCGACGGCGTTTCCTCGGCCAGTTGGATGATGTACTCGCCCAGGTCAGTCTCGAAAACGTCGATACCCTGGGCCTCCAGCTCATGGTTCAGGCCAAGTTCCTCCGACACCATCGACTTGCTCTTGGTGACGGTCTTTACGCCGTGGCGTGCCGCGATCTCCGACACGATGGCGTTTGCTTGGGCAGCGTCTCGGGCAAAGTGGACGTGCCCCCCGGCGGCGCGGACGTTACGCTCCAGCATCGCCAGGTAGTAATCCAGGTGGCCGATGGTGTGCTCTTTGATGGCACGGGCCTGCTGCCGCCAGCCCTCCCACACGTCTTCAGTCACCTCAGCAATCGCTTCCCGGCGGGTGCCGTCGAACCCGCTGCCGGCCCGGCGTAGCGCCTGCCGCAACTGGACATCCTGCACCGCCGCCTGGGATGCCGGGACAAATTCGCGTGTCAAAACCTCGGCCACTGGTCAGTCTCCGCTGCTGTCCAGGATCTGCGCCACGTGGCGAACCGAAATCGACAGGTTCCGACGGCTGATCGCGCCGCCGATGTGCATCAGGCAGCCCATGTCGCACGCGGTAACGGTGTCTGCGCCGCTGCGTTCAATCGACGCCAACTTGTCCGCCAGCATCTCTTCGGATATGTGCGGGTACTTGACGGCGAAGGTTCCGCCGAAGCCGCAACACTGTTCAGCGTCGGGCAGGTCAACCAGGTCCACGCCAGCGGCATTGCTCAACAACGTTTGCGGGCCGTCCGTAACGCGCATCTCCCGCAGCAGATGGCACGATGGATGGTAGGTGACCGCTCGGTTCGCAGCATTGGAGTCCCCAGGCGGTGCGTCCAACCCGAGCACCTCGGTCAAGAATTCGGTGAATTCGTACACGCGGTCCCGTAACGCCTCCGCCCGCTCCAGCATGACCGGATCGTCAGCGAAAAGGTCCTCGTAAAAAACCCTCAACATTGCGCCGCATGAACCCGACGGCACCACCACGTACTCGCTGCCATCCAGCGCACCGAGCGTCCGCGTCGCCAGTTTCTTCGCGTCCTGCGTGAAACCGGAGTTGTAAAGCGGCTGCCCGCAGCAAGTTTGGCCCTCTGGAAAATCCACGTCCACACCGCACCGCCGCAGCGTCCGCACCACGCTTACGCCCACTTCCGGGTATAGCTGGTCAATAATGCACGTGACGAACAAGGATGCCCGGATGGGCGGCGGCTGGCTCAAATCAATCTCCCGCGCAAATCGCCGGGCAAGGTTAGCAGAGCCACCCCATTCCGGCAAGACAACCTGCTCCTCCTGAGCCTGTCGAATCATCCTGAGCCTGTCGAAGGAACGACACTCTCGCTTCTCCCCCGTTATTCCCGCTTCTCCCTTGTCATTCCCGCGAAAGCAGGAATCCAGTATCATACCTCTGACTCCAACACGCCTACCCGGAGACCCTCTCAATGGCCCAGGAACTCACCAGGATTACCCGACCCGCAGCGGGAAATTACGAAGGCAAACGCAAGTTGCTGCTCGTGCCGCTGATCCACGTGCCCGTACCTCCGGACGCAATGCCCCCTGAAGGCGCCGAGATCATGGGCAGATACTGGGAACAGGTGGACGTCCAGGTGCGCGCCGTCCAGAACGCCCTGGGCAGCGTGACCCGCGTGTACCATGAAAACACTCCCGAAGGCGGCGCCGACGGCCTCGGCTATCTGGAAGCCAGCGGGCAGGGGAGCCACCCCCTCGTCAAGGCCTTGACCGACGATGACGCAACCCTGGAGCCGACGGAGTCCATGGCAATCATGGCCGAATCGCTGGACCTGCAACGCTGCCTGATGCAGCCGCTGATGAGTCCCGAGGTGGCGGGCCGATTGCAGGAATGGTTCGCCGAGGCCACCCGCCGGCGCTATGAGTTCATCGCTGAGACCATCAACTCAACCCTGGCCGGGGACGAGACCGGCCTGCTGCTGGTCAACGAACGCCACCAGGTGCAATTCCCCACCGACCTCGAGGTCATCTACGTCTCGCCCCCGGCCCTGGACGAATTCCGCCGCTGGCTCCAAAACTGGACCGAACAACTGCAACGCGAAATGGCCGCGCAATCCGGTTCTCAACCGGAAGATGAAACCGAAGAGCAAACGGTTGACGGCTGAGTTTCGATCCTCATGTGGACTGCAACCGAAGACGCCCTCCCCCACATCGCCATCGGCGCCGGCATCCTGGGCACCGGTGGTGGCGGCAACCCCTACATCGGCCAACTCCGGGCCCGTGAAGCCATCCGCAAATGGGGACCCGTCACCGTGCTGTCTCCCGAGGAACTCCCCGACGATGCTCGCGTAGTCTGTGTCGGCGGTATTGGCGCGCCCACGGTAGGTATCGAAAAGGTCCGCGATCTCCAGTCCTACCACGCCCTCCGCGCCATCGAGGATTTCGTCGGTGAACCAGCCACCGTCCTTATCTCCAACGAGATTGGCGGCAGCAATTCCGTGGAGCCGCTCATCGCCGCGGCCAAGGCCGGCCTCCCGGTGGTGGACGCCGACGGAATGGGCCGGGCCTTCCCGGAGTTCCAGATGAAGACCTTTTTCGTCTATGGCGTTCCGTGCTGCCCCATGGCCGTTGCCGACGAAAAGGGCAACTCCATCATCGTGCGCGACACCATTTCCCCGGTCTGGGCGGAAAGGCTGGCCCGCGCCGCCACCATCCAGATGGGTTGCGTCGCCTGCTACGCCGTCGCCCCGATGACGCCCGAGCAGGTCAGGCGTACCGCCGTCCCCAACACCCTTTCATTGGCCCATGACCTCGGCCTCGCCGTGCAAAACGCCCGCGAGTCCGGCGACGACCCGTTGCAAGCCATCCTGGAAACCTGCCCCGGCCGCATCCTGTTCACCGGCAAGGTGGTGGACGTTGACCGCCGCACCACCTCCGGTTTTGCGCGCGGCGCCCTCACCATCGACGGCATCGATTCGTGGCAGGGCAGCGCCATGACCATCGACTTCCAGAACGAAAACCTGGTCGCCCGGACCGACGGCCAAATCGTCTGCACCGTGCCCGATCTCATCTGCGCCGTCACCACGGATACCGGCGAACCCGTTACCACTGAGCTGATGCGGTACGGATTGCGCGTCGCCATCCTCGGCTTCCCGGCGCCGGCTTTGTGGTCCACGCCGGAGGGCCTGGCCGTCGCCGGGCCACGCGCCTTCGGCTACGACACCGACTACATTCCCCTGGAGGTCTAGGCAACGCGATATGTTTGTCGGCGTGGACGTGGGAGGCACCAACACCGATGCCGTCCTGATGGATGGCCGGGATCTGGTCGGCGCGGCCAAAGTTACCACCACCGACGACGTGACCTCGGGCATCGCCGGCGCCGTATCTGAAATCCTGGCGCAGACCGGCCGCCGCAACGCCGTGGATGCGGTGGTCGTCGGAACTACCCATTTCACCAACGCCCTCCTTGAGCGCAGCGGGCTGGCTCCCACGGCGGTCATTCGCCTTTCGCTGCCGGCCACCGAACTGCTGCCTCCCCTGGTTGAGTGGCCCGACGGCTTGAAGGATGCTATCGACTGCCATGCCTACATGGTCGGCGGCGGCAACGAATTCGACGGGCGGGAGATTTCTCCACTGGATCGCCACGCTATCCGCGACGCCGTCCGCGATATGCGGGCGAGAGGCATTCGCGCCGTGGCAGTCAACGGTGTGTTTTCGCCCGTGGACCCAGCGCACGAACTGGAGGCCGCCGCCGTTATCGCCGATGCCGCTCCCGACCTGCGCGTCTGCCTGGCCCACGAAAACGGACGCATCGGCCTGCTGGAACGGGAAAACGCCGCCGCGCTCAACGCCTGTCTCGGCGAAGTCGCTGCGTCCACCGTCCAGGGCATCGAGCAGGCGTTGTCGGTGTTGGGCTTGAACGTCCCGTTGTTCATGAGCCAGAACGACGGCACGTTGATGGACACTTCCTTCGCCCAACGGTTCCCGGTCCTGACCATATCCTCCGGCCCAACCAACAGTATGCGCGGAGCCGCTTACCTTACGGGCATCACCGACGGCATCGTCGTCGACATCGGCGGCACCTCAACCGACGTGGGCGCGCTGGTCAGGGGATTTCCCCGGGAATCGGCGGTGGCGGTTGAACTGGCCGGGGTACGTACCAATTTCCGCATCCCCGACGTGGAATCCATCGCCCTGGGTGGCGGCAGCATCGTAACCGCAGAACCCTGGCGCATCGGCCCGGAAAGCGTCGGATACCGACTGACCGACCGCGCCCTAGCGTTTGGCGGCGACGTTCTGACCGCAACCGATCTGGCCATTGCATCCGGCCTCGCCAACGTCGGAAACCCCATGATGGTCTCTAATCTCGATCCGGCGACGGTCAGGCATGGCGTGGCCGACATCCGGGAACGGGTGGAAACCATGATCGACCGCATGAAGCTCAGCCATGGCGACGTCCCGGTTGTCCTGGTGGGTGGAGGCAGCATCTTGGTCGGCGATTCTCTGGCCGGCGCGAGCCGGGTGCTGCGCCCACCGCATGCCGATGTCGCCAACGCCATCGGCGCAGCCATCGCCCAGGTGAGTGGGCAGGTGGAGCGCGTGTACTCTCTCGAAAGCGACAGCCGGGATGAGGCCATCGCCGACTGCACCGCTGCCGCCATCGACCGCGCCACGGCAGCCGGCGCAGACCCGTCCACGGTCGAGGTGGTGGACGTGGAAGAAGTGCCGCTAACCTACGTACCCAGCAACGCCACCCGCGTCCGCGTCAAAGCCGTCGGCGACATATCACCCAACGCACTCCGTCCGACCCAAGCATCGCTCTGAAACCGTAGCCAGATGCTCCCTCTCCTCTGGTGGGAGAGGGCTGGAGTGAGGGGGAGACTTCCCCCATTCCCAACGGCAAAAAAATGTAGGGGCAACCACGAGGGTCGCCCCTATCCAGTCAATCCGGTAATCCGGCAAATCCCGATTCAGACCATAGCTGTCCAGCTGGCGGGAGTGCGAGGGAGTCGAACCCACCTACCCCGCTCGTCACGAGGCATAACGGATTTGAAGTCCGCAAGAGCCACCGGGCCCCATCCACTCCCGCAACGTGCTGGCGGGATCAACTGGCCTAGCTGCCCAGCACCGCGTCGATCTTCCGCTTCATCTGCGGCTTGGGCATCGCGCCGACGATCTGGTCAACCGGCTGGCCGTCCTTGAAGAAAATCAGCGCCGGGATGCTGCGGATACCGTAGCGCGCCGCAATGTCCGGGTCGCTGTCCACGTCCAGCTTGGCCACGTTCATCTTGCCTTCGTATTCCAGCGCCAGGTCATGCACCGCTGGCGCAATCATCTTGCAGGGCCCGCACCATTCCGCCCAGAAGTCCACCATCACCGGCAGATCCGAGTCCATAACGCTGCTTTGCCAATTCTCTCCATTTACGTCCATAGGTTCGGGCATCTTAGTTCCTCCAGGTTTGTGCGCTTCTCCCGCGCGATGTCCCGGATAATCCGAACCGCACGCGAGCATTCGTAATAGCAATATTATACCCCGCCATTAACCCGGTCAATAAAATGCCTACCGCCATTCGACTGCCCCTGCGTGGCCGCAAGACTGTACCCGCCGCCAGGTGGTAGTATGTTTTGCATGTCTTCTACTCCCGCCACAATCGACTCGCCACCCCTGCAACTCGGCGACGTAATCGAGCTGGACCTGCTCTCTTGGGGCCGTTTGGGCGAGGCTATGGCGACCCACGCCGGCCGGGACGTGTTCGTGTTCGGCGGCATCCCGGGTGAGTCCGTAAGCGCCGAGGTTGTCGCCATTCGACGCAAATACGTCGCCGCCCAGGTGGTCAGCGTCATCCGCTCGTCGCCGTACCGCGTCGAACCGCCATGCTCCTATTTCGGCGAGTGTACCGGATGCCAGTGGCAGCATATCTCCTACCCGGCCCAGCTGGAAGCGAAGGCCGCCATCGTGGAAGACGCTCTCCGACGTGTCGGCAATTTCCATCAACCTCCCGTGCTCGATACCATCCCGTCGCCCAAGCCTCTCGGATACCGCAACCACGCCCGCTTCAACACCTGGCGATCCACCGGCAGCCTCGGATTCACCCACCGCGAACGCCGCCGGTTCGTTCGGATCGACCGCTGCCTGTTGATGAACGACCGCACCAACGAACTGCTGGAGCAATTGCAGGATCGGTGCGCTGAAACCTCGGCGCTGTCCATCCGCGCCTCCGATGCCACCGGCGACTACCTGATTCAGCCCACGTTGCAAAACCCCGCCGTGCCCGTCGCAACCGGCCAGAAACGCTACCGGGAAGCCGTCAACGGTCGTGAGTTTCGGGTAGCCTCCCCATCATTCTTCCAGGTCAACGTCGAACAGGCCGGCAAACTGGCGGAGTTGGCGATTGACGCCTTGGGTTTGTCCGGGCACGAAACTGTGGTTGATGCCTACGCCGGCGTGGGCGCCTTCTCAGCGCTGCTCGCGCCCCACGCGGCCCGCATAATCGGTATCGAAGAATCGACCGCGGCGGTGGCCGACGCTGAGGAAAACACCGCCGATGCTCCCAATGTTGAGTTTATGACCGGCAAGGTCGAGGACATCCTGCCCTCCCTTGAAGTCGTTCCCGACGCCGTCATCCTGGATCCGTCGCGCACCGGATGCCAGCCAACCGTGCTTGAAACCCTGCTGGAACTGGCGCCGCCACGCATCGCCTACGTTTCCTGCAACCCGCAGACCCTCGCCCGCGACCTCGCCGTCCTGTGCCGCCGCTACTCCATCGAATCCGTCCGGCCCGTGGATATGTTCCCCCAGACCCACCACGTAGAGTGCCTGGCGTCCCTTTCACTCAAACTCGCCGACGCCGAAATAGTGCTGGCGTCAGCGTCCCCGAGACGGCGTGCCCTGCTCTCCGCCCTGGGAATCAGCTTCCGGATCACTCCGTCCAACATCCCTGAAGACCCAGAACCCGGCGAAACGCCGGAGCAGATGGTGCGACGACTATCTCGTGAAAAAGCGCTGGCTGTGGCCGAATCCGAGAACGCAGAGTCCGGCTATTACGTGGCAGCAGACAGCACCGTCGTCCTCGACGGCGAATCCATCGCCAAGCCGGATGACGAAGCCGAAGCCCGCCGGATGCTGACCCGACTGCGTGGCGCCGCCCATCACGTAACCACCGGCATCACCGTGTACGACGCTGCCACCCGCCGCTGCGTCACCGAGTCCCACACCGCCGACGTGCTGATGCGAGATTTCAGCGATGCCGAGATGGAACAGTCCATCGCCAGCGGCACCCCCATGGACAAGGCCGGCGCATACGCCATCCAGGACGACGAGTTCCGACCGGCAACCTTGCAGCATGGCTGCTATTCCAACGTCATGGGACTGCCCGCCTGCCGCGTGGTCGAGATCCTGGCCGAAATGGGCTGCGAATTGCCCGATTTCGCCGACATGACCGTGCCACCGGGTTGCACCATCCCCTGCTTCCTCAGCCATACCCAGCCCTCAACCGCTCATGGTGAGCCTTATGAACGTATTCGGCATCGGCAGTCTTGAGCTGCTGGTGATCCTGCTGGTGGCGTTCGTCGCCCTCGGTCCCGGCAAGACCGTTGAGGTGGCTCGCACGATCGGCCGCATGGCCCGTGAGGCCCGTCGCACCTTCGCTGACATCATGGACGCCGCTTCATTGTCCGACAACGATGTCAGCCCTCGACGGGATCAACCCAACTCCAATGCCGGTTCGGGTTCAGGCGCGCCCACGCAACCGCCGTCCGATCCCCTGCCCATGCCTTCGCATCTCCAGGAATCTGTGGATCAACGGCCCGCCCAACCAGAAGATACTGATTCAGGACCATCCTCCGCCCAACGATGATTACCGAGATCGTGTCCCGCTGGGATCAGTTTGGCGACTGGCGCTTGGCGGCAGTCGCCGGATTCGTCGCCCTGCTGGTGCTGGTCGCAGCGGTGTCCTGGCTCGTTTCCCGACGCCGCGCGCCGGGCGAACCTCAAACCAGCCCTCGCGAACCCCTGCCCTTGCGCGAGCACTTCCGCGAACTGCGCTCTCGCGTCTTGATCTCTATGGTCGCCCTGCTGGTCGGTTCGGCAGTCTGTTTCTATTTCTACGAGGAAATCCTGACCCTGCTCATCACGCCGGCCCGCCGAGTCGCCGGCGACGACGTTTCCATAATCTACACGGAAGTAACCGAACTCCTCAGCACTACCGTCAAGGTATCTCTACTGGGCGGGCTGGTGTTGGCGTTGCCGGTCATCCTGTACCACGTCGTCCGATTCGTGGCCCCGGGCCTCACCCCCAAGGAGCGGCGCATCCTCTTTTCGTTCCTGCCAGCCGCATTGTTGGCATTCGTCGCCGGCATGGCTTTCGGCTACTTCGTGATGATCCCGCCCGCGTTGCGGTTCTTGCTCACCTTCGGCGGCGACGTTGCCGAGCCGCTCATCCGCATCAGCAACATCGTCAACATAATGATCCGGCTGTTGTTCTGGCTAGGCATCGCCTTCGAGACTCCGTTGGTGATGTACGTTCTCGCCACCCTGGGCATCGTCAACGCGCGAGGATTCAGCCGGTTCCGCCGCCTATGGCTGGTAGTATCGTTCATAATCGCCGCCGCCATCACGCCTACCATCGATCCGCTGAACCAAGCCATCGTAGCCGGGCCTCTGATCGTACTCTACGAACTCGGCGTGCTGCTGGCCCGGATCGCCGGCCGCAAGTCAACCGCCGCGCTCAGCGCCGAACCCGCCAACGAATAAGCCATTCAAAAAAAACACCCTCTCCCCTGGTGGGAGAGGGCCGGGGTGAGGGGGAACCTCTCCCCTGGATCATGCCTGGGGGATCGTGAACACGGTATTGCCATCGGTGTCATGGCGATGATTCGCCAGCCCGATCAAGATTCGGTTGGTCTGCTCCATTTCCGCCCGCAGTTCGTTGATAGCGGTCTCAATTCTGTCAAGACGGGCATCAATTCGATCGAGGCGGGCATCAATACCATCAAGACGGCCTTCCATCTGGGTAACCCGCTGAGACAATTTCCCAAAGGCAACGGCAGCCCCAATCGCCGCCAGAAAAAAAGCAAAACCAACCCCGCCAACCGTACCGAGCGTTGCCAATTCAACGACCGTCATGGATTCCTCCGTTCACCCGATGCCTGCCAAAGTACCGCCGTCAAGACCGCCGCTCTTCCGAGCCGGCCTCAGCCGAACTTTCCTCGCGCCTTGCCGTTTCATCCTCACCGGTCACGGAAGTTTTGAACGAACGTATGCCCTTGCCCAGCGCAGAACCCACGCCCGGTAACCGCGACGCTCCAAAAATCAGCAGGACGACCACCAGGATGAGCAGCAGTTCGGTCATCCCCAAAGGACCAATACGCATCGTTCCACATGCTCCAAGTTTGATGTGCCTATTTTATCAGACGTGCCCGGATTCCACCAAGACGTAACCGACGGCTCCGGGGCAACGCGGCGTCAACGTGCTCACCGCCGGCCCTGCTCGGCCCGGGGCGGCGGCCCGTCTCTAACTTGCCGCTCATCAACCCTGCCGCTATAATGCGTCAATAAGCGCAGCCCCAATCTTGTCATCGGCTTTGGCAGTTGGCGGGTTGCGCCAAACTAGTGGGCTGGTCAGATTGATGGCAACCGATGCAGGGTATGATGTAGCAGTAATCGGCGGCGGGCCGGGTGGCTATGTAGCCGCCATCCGAGCCGGTCAGTTGGGCCTCAGAGCCTGCGTCATCGAACGAGAAGCCCTCGGCGGTGTTTGCCTCAATTGGGGTTGCATCCCCTCCAAGGCTTTGCTCAAAAACGCCGAAGTTGTTTCCTACGTCCAACGCGCCGACCAGTTCGGCCTGTCATTCGACAACTTCCGCGCCGACTATTCCGTGGCTATGAAGCGTAGCCGCCAGGTCGTGGACCGCATGACCCGCGGCGTTGCGTTCCTGCTCCGCAAAAACAACGCTGACCACATCGAGGGCAACGCCCGCATCGTCTCCGCCCGCGCCATCGACGTTACCGGACCCGACGGACAGGTTTCCCGCGTCAACACCCGCAACATCATCGTCGCCACCGGCGCCCGCCCCCGCAGCATCCCGCCTTTGCCCGTTGATGGTGAAAAGATCATCACCAGCCGCGAGAGCATCGTAGCCGACGACGTGCCCGGTTCCATCGCCATCATCGGCGGCGGCGCAATCGGCGTCGAGTTCGCCTACATCTACCGCATGTACGGCGCGGACGTCACCGTGATCGAACTGCTGCCCCGCATCGTCCCCAACGAGGACGAGGAGATCAGCCAGCAGTTGGAGCGCGCCTTCACCCGCCACGGCATCAAGATGCAGACCGGCGCCGGCGTCACCAACGCCCAGGCCGACGCCGACGGCGTCACCCTCACCATCGATAAGGACGGCGTATCCGAGACGGCCCGGTTCGACAAGGTCCTCGTCGCCATCGGCGTCCTGCCCAACACCGAGGACATGGGACTTGAGCAGGTCGGCGTCGCCACCGAACGCGGCTACATCAACATCGACGACCGGATGGCCACCAACGTCCCCGGTATCTACGCCGTAGGCGACGTCACCGGTAAGCTGGCCTTGGCCCACGTCGCGTCCGCTCAGGGTGTCATCGCGGTTGAAAACATCGCCGGCGAGGAGACGCAGCCTCTTGACTACACCTACCTGCCCAAGGCCACGTACTGCCATCCTCAGGTCGCATCCTTCGGCCTCACCGAAGCCCAGGCCATTGAGCAGGGTTACGATGTGAAGGTTGGCCGTTTCAACGTCCAGGCCAGCGGCAAGGCCGCCGCCATGGGCGAAAACGACGGCATCGTCAAGCTGGTCATCGACGCCAGCTATGGCGAACTGCTGGGCGGCCACATGTGCGGCCCGGAAGTTACCGAGCTTCTCGCCGAACTCCAGATGACCCACCTGCTGGAGGGCACTACTACCGAACTGGGCTGGGCCGTTCACGCCCATCCCAGCGTCGCCGAAATGGTCCACGAAGCCGCCCTCGATGCCGAAGGCCGCGCCCTGCACATGTAGCGGCGCAGTACCCCCAATTCGTCATTCCCGCGAAACCAAAATCACTGCCTGCGAGGAAGGGATATGCTCAAAGCAGCGGATGTTCCCGATCTGACCAAAGACGACCTGCTGGCTTTCTACCGGCAGATGAAGCTCATCCGTGAGTTTGAGCGAGAGTCCGAGCGTCAGTACACGCGAGGCAACATCAAGGGCTTTCTCCACGTCTATAACGGCGAGGAGGCCATCGCCGTCGGCGCGATCAACACCCTGCGCCAGGACGACTACATCGTCACCCACTACCGCGACCACGGCCAGGCGCTGGCCCGGGGCATGGGCAGCAAGGAAGTCATGGCCGAACTCATGGGCAAGGCCACCGGATCCAGCAAGGGCAAAGGCGGCTCAATGCACCTGTTCAGCGACGAGCTGAACTTCATGGGCGGCTATGCCATCGTGGGCGGCCAGTTGTGTATCGCCGCCGGCATTGCCCTCGCCGTCCAGTACCGCGGCGACGATCAGGTGGTGCTTTGCTTCTTCGGCGACGGCGCAGTTAACGAGGGCGAATTCCACGAGGCCATGAACCTCGCCGCCATCTGGAACCTTCCCGTGATCTTTTTCTGCGAGCACAACCTCTACGGCATGGGCGCGTCGTCTAAAGAAACCCTGGTGATGTGGGACTCCCTTCACGAGATGGCCGCCGCCTACGGCATGGACCGCTACGAAGTCGATGGCAACGACGTGCTCGAAGTCCGCGACCTGATGCAGAAAATCAACGCCGACGTGCGCGCCGGCAAAGGCCCCGCCTTCGTCGTCGCACGCACCTACCGCCTCCGCGGCCACTCCGTCGCCGATCCGGCAGATTACCGGCCGGACGACGAGGTCCAATACTGGGAAGGGCAGGACCCCATTCCGCGCTTTCGGGATTGGCTCACCGTGGAAGGCATTGCAACCGTGGAGGACTTCGACGAGATCGACGCCAGCGTCGATGAAGAAGTAGTCATCGCTGCCGAATTCGGCGAGTCTTCGCCGTGGCCAGCGCCTGAAGAACTCTACGATGGCGTTTATACTGACCGACCGACCGAAGGAATTCCTACCTGAAGCAACAGCCCACTACGCGAGGAATCACCATGTCGGTCATCACATACCGGGACGCCGTATCATCCGTACTCCGCGAAGCCCTTGATGAGGACGAGCGCGTTTTCCTCATGGGTGAGGACATCGGCCCCTATGGGGGCGCTTTCGCCGTTACCAAAGGCTTCTACGAGCGCTACGGCAAACGCCGCATCAAGGACTCTCCACTGGCCGAATCGGTCATCGTGGGCGCCGGCGTGGGCGCCGCTATGGTCGGCCTCCGCCCTGTAGTGGAGCTGATGACCATCAACTTCAGCCTCCTGGCCATGGACCAGATCGTCAACCACGCCGCCAAGATCCGCTATATGTCCGGCGGTCAATTCTCCATTCCCTTGATCATTCGCACCGTCACCGGAGCCGGCGCATCCGTGGGCGCGACCCACTCCCAGTCCTTTGAGGGAATGTACGCCTCCATACCGGGGCTGACGGTCGTCACTCCGGCCACGCCCCGCGACGTCATTGGCCTGTTTCGGTCTTGCCGCGAACTCAACGACCCGGTGATGTTCGTGGAGCACATCTTGCTCTACGGGACGCGCGGCGAGTCCCCCGATACCGGCGACTATCGCGTGCCCATCGGCAAGGCTGATGTCCGGCGCACCGGCAAAGACATCACCCTCTGCGGCTACTCCCGCATGGCCAACGTCGCCGAGCAGGCCGCCGGCATCCTGGCCCAGGAAGGCATCGAAGCCGACGTCATCGACCTGCGCACCCTCCGGCCCTTGGACTCCGAAACCCTCGTCAACTCTGTCAAAAAGACCCACCGGGCGCTCATGGTCGAAGAGACCACCCGTATCGGCGGCTTCGCCGGCGAGCTCGTCTCCCAGATCCAGGAAGACGCTTTTGACTACCTGGACGCTCCCGTAGGCCGCGTCGCCGGAGCCGAGGTTCCGATGCCCTATTCGTACCCTCTCGAAATGGCAGCCATCCCCAGCCCTGATTCCGTAGTAGCCGCAGCCCGAAAACTGGTCAACGGCTCGTAGCATCCGCGGGCCGTAGCGACGGCCTGCCACCAACCCAGCATTGCGTTAGCACAGGAGGACACCGTGGCAACCAACGTCGTCATGCCACAGATGGGATACGATATGCGGGAAGGCACCGTCGTCCGCTGGTACAAGCAGGAGGGCGAATCGGTGGACCGTGGTGAGGTAATCGCCGACATTGAAACCGACAAGGCCACCGTGGAGTTCGAGGCGTACACCGGTGGAGTCATGGGCCGGATCGTCGCCCAGGAAGGCATCGCCGTCCCCGTCGGTGACTTGATCGCTATCATAACCGAGCCCGGCGAATCGGTGCCCGAGGTGGAGGCCGCGAGTGCTCCGCCGGCCGCTGCTCCGGCTCCTGCCCCCGCACCGGCTGCCTCGACTGCTCCCGCAGCGGCGCCGTCCGCTGCACCCGCCCCGGCGTCATCCGACGGCCAGGTGCGCGCCTCTCCCATCGCTCGCCGCCTCGCCCGCGAGCGCGGCATCGACCTATCTGCCGTCACCGGTACGGGACCCAACGGTCGCATCACCGAACGCGACATCGAGAGCTACCAGCCGGCCGCCCCCGAACCGGCTCCGGCGGCAGCCCCGACTCCCGCTCCCGTGGCCCAGCCGGCCGCCGCGCCCGCCGATTCGCGCATCGAGCTCAGCCGCATGCGCCAGACCATCGCCCGCGTCACGTCCGACAGCAAGAGCAGCGCGCCCCACTTCTACGTCACCGCCGAGATCGACATGGGCAAGGCCATGGCCCTCCGCCGTGATGTCAACGACGCCTCCGACCCCGACAACCGGGTCAGCGTTAATGACCTCATGGTCAAAGCCTGCGCCCTGGCCCTGGCGAAGCATCCCAAATTCAATTCCTTCTACCGGGGTGACCACCTGGAAGTCCACGGCGCGATGAACATCGGCATCGCCATCGCCCTGGAATCCGGCCTCATATTGCCCGGTGTCAGCAACTGCGAGAGCAAGTCGCTGCTGCAAATCGCCGCCGCCACCAAGGACCTCATCAGCCGCGCCAACAGCGGCACCCTCCGCAACGAGGAGTACAGTTCCACCACCTTCAGCATCAGCAACATGGGCATGTTCGACGTGGAAAGCTTCACCGCCATCATCTACCCGCCCCACGCGGCAATCCTCGCCGTGGGCAGCGTCAAGCAACAACCCGTCGTCCGCGACGGCGAGCTGACGGTAGGCACCATGATGAAGGCTACCCTGTCCACCGACCACCGCGTCGCCGACGGCGCTGAGGCCGCCCAGTTCCTCATGGAAATCAAACGCGTCCTCGAAAACCCCGTCAGCCTGTTGTTATAAACTCCGTGCTATTATTGTCCTGACGGCGGTACTTTGTACGGAAAGATACGTGATCTGATCGTCAGGGTACTCATTTTCCTGGCCACGCCACTGGAGGACGAACGAACTGCAATCTGGAGTATCCCGAAACCGCTGGTGCCAGTGTATTTCCTGGTGTTCATCGGCGTTTCGGTGTGGACGATTCGCGAGATTGTGGTTGAAAAAAGCGCTGCGTATTGCGGATTCGTCTGGACAGTTTTCGTTGCCAACAAGCACGACTGTCTGATTACGTGGAACGCGCTGGTGCGAGAAGTAGCCGCGGAATACGCCCCGGTAGGTGTGGGACTCGCCATCGGAGCGCTGGTTGTAATGCAAGGAGTAGCGGTGATCATGGCGATTTACCAGTTCATAACAAATACATTTACCAAGCCAGCCATTGAACGCCATGTCTCCAAAGGCGAGGAGAAAGGTCGCGCGGAAGCCAATCAAAGGTGGAAAGAATGGTTGGAACGGCGAGAAGCAGCCGAGGCCGAAGGTAGGCCGTTTGACGAACCCCCTCCCAGCGAATCCTGATATTGCGGAGTCAACCCACCATGCCACAAATGACCGGCGGCCAGGCTGTGGTCGCATCCCTCCAGGCCCAGGGTGTCGATACCGTTTTCGGCATCATCTCCGTCCATACCCTGGACCTGTTCGACGCTCTGTTCGACCATCAGGACGACGTGAGATTCATCGGTGGGCGTCTCGAACTAGGCTGCGGATACATGGCCGATGGCTACTCCCGCGCCACCGGGAAACCCGGCGTCCTGCTCACCAGTACCGGCCCCGGAGCCGCTGACTCGGTGGGAGCAATGGGCGAGGCTTACTTCTCAGCATCCTCCATCCTACAGGTCACCACCAACGTCGAAACCGAGTTCATCGGCAGCGGCAAGATGGCCACCCACGAAACGAAAGACCAGTTGGGCATGTTCGCCGCCGTCACCGACTGGAACGCTCAGATCGGACAGATTGAGTCCATCCCCGACCATTTCGTTGAGGCTTTCGTCCGTTTCCGCGAACGCCGACCCCGACCCATCGAGCTTGAAGTACCCACCGACCTGCTGGGTCAACAGGCCGATGTCGAGGTACTGCGACCCCGCGACCCGGACGTCCCGCAAGGCGACCCGGTACAGGTCGAACGCGCGTGGAACCTGCTCCGCAACGCCAAACGCCCGGTTATCTTCCTCGGCGAGGAAATCCATACCACCGGCGGCGCGGATGACATAATCCAACTGGCCGAAAGACTCGGCGCGCCTGTAGTCACCGGCGACGGCGCAAAAGGCACCTTCCCCGAAAACCACCCGCTTTCCCTGGGCATGGCTCTCGGCAACCGCATCTGGGGCCGGAACCCCGTGCTGGACTGGCTGGGAGATTGCGACGTCGCCTTGGTTCTGGGCAGCAACCTGCCTTACCGCTCCACCTCCGGCGTCGGCCTGAAACTGCCGGAGAAAATCGTCCACGTCATGCTCGACGGCGACTACATCGGCCGCAACTACGAAACCGAGGTCGGCATCCTCGCCAACAGTGGCGCAGTCGTCCGCCAGTTCCTCAATGCCGCCGGCAACACCGACATCGGTTCCGGTGACGATTACCGCAACGAAGTCGCCGCCCTGAAGGATCAGATCTATGCCGGCCTCCGGGAGCAGTGGGGACCGGAGTTGAAGGCGTGGGAATCCATTCGCTCCGTCATCCCCGACGACACCATCTTCGCCCTGGATGCCACCGTTCCCGCCAACCGTGCCGTGCGCTGTTTGCAAATGAACCAGCCTCGCAGCTACATGTATCCCCACGGTTGGGCCGGACTGGGATTCGCCTACCCGGCGTCAATGGGGGCGAAAGTCGGCCGTCCCGACAGCCCGGTGATTTGCGTATCCGGCGATGGCGGTTTTCAGTACAATGCCCAGGAACTCGGCACCGCTGTCCAGTATGGCATCAACCCCATCGTGATGATATTCAACGACTCCGCTTGGGGCGTCCTCAAGGGCTACCAGCGCGACCGCGGCAGCCAGCCGATGGCCACCGATCTGGTCAACCCCGACTTCGTCAAGCTCTTCGATTCCTACGGCATCGGCGGAACCCGCGTTCACAACGTTGCCGAAATGACCCGCGCCGTCCAGGATGCCGTCTCCGCCGACAAAATCCACCTCATCGAAGTCGTCATGCCCGACGGCTTCCCCGCCTTCTGCAGCAACTGACTCCGATGCCCGCCCCGGGGCAGTGCACAGAGACGCCCGGGAATCTCAAACCAAGCCATTGTCATTGCGAGCGCAGCGTGGCAATCTCGTCGTCCTCGATAAACCAGCGCCGTATCTACCCCCTCTCCCCCCGGGATCTCACCGAGGAGCAGATCGCCGTAACATTCGCGATGACCTCCCGGTCACCGGAACCCTTCGACGAAATCGCCCAACGGGTCACCGAAGAGAGCGCCGCCAGCTTCAACGAGCGTTGGGTCGTCGGCTACGGTCACGCTTCCGTAGCCGAACACGCTGTCCTCCACCTCGCCGTCGAGAACATATCACGCCTGGCCTGCGACACCCTCGAAGACAACCGCTTGGCCTCCTACACCGAAAAGTCCTCACGCTACCAGGTCATCGACCCCGACAGTTTCCACGTTCCGCAGGAATTGGATTCCTCGCCGGCGCTACGCGAGACCTACATAACGACCTGTCGTAACCTTTTCACCACCTATCACAAACTCCTTGACGGCGTTTTGGATCACCTGCGTCGCACGTTGCCCCGGCGCGATGATGAGCGCGATTCCGCCTACAACCTCCGCCTCCGTCGCTTGGCGACTGACGCTTGCCGCGCCATACTACCGGCTGCGACCCTCACCAACGTCGGTGTGACCGCCAACGCCCGCACCCTGGAACACGCCATATCCAAGTTGATGTCATCTACCCTCCAGGAGGAACGCGACATCGGACTGGAACTCCGGGAACAGGGCCGGAGCATCACTCCCACCCTGGTCAAGTACGCCGACCACAATCCCTACCTCGCGGGCTTGCAAGCATCGCCCGACGAAATGCGCCCCGGCGCTGACGAGAGCCCCGAAACCTCGGTCGCTTTGCTCGAATACGACCGCGACGCCCCCCACAGACTCGCCGCCGCCTTGCTGTTCCGCAATGGGGGAAACTATTCGGACGCCCTCGCCCGATCCGCAACCTTGTCCGAGCAGGACCGGTTGGCTCTCATCCACGACGCGGTCCGCAACATCGGCCCCCACGATCCGGCGCCCCGCGAATTTGAGATGGTCGGCTACACCTTTGAATTCACCTTCGACTACGGTGCCCTGCGCGAGTTCCGCCGCCACCGGATGCAGACCTACCTCTCGCAGCCGCTAACCACATCTAACGGATACCTCGTCCCAAGCCTCATACGGGATGCTGGTTTAGAACCGCTCTTCGAAAGTGCAATCAGCGGCGTTGATGCAGTCATCGATGATATTCAATCGGCCTATAGTGGACCCACTCTTGCACAATACCTGGTCACCCACTCCCACTATCAACGGGTGCTGTCTCGCCTGAGCCTCAGGGAATGCTACCACCTATTCAAACTCCGCGCCTCCCAGCAGGCCCACGAGTCCATTCGCCTTCCTACCATCGAAGCCATGCGGCTGGCCGTAAACGTGCAGCCGGAACTGTTCCGCCACCTGCCGCTCCGCAACGCGCCCGAATGGTGGCCATTTCGCCCAACTTAGCTGGAGACAAAAACTCCCTCTCCCCTGGTGGGAGAGGGTCGGGGTGAGGGGGGAGTTTCACAACGTGCTACTTACGGATCCGAACAATCCCGCGTAAATCCACAGTTGCGGCAGGTTATCTTGCAACTGCGCTCGTGCATCCGCGCCCCGCAGATCTCGCAATCCAACCCGTCATCCCGTCGTGGGTTGGCTGGAGGCGCAGGTTTCGGCGGGTTCACTCTGGTTTCAACCATTCAACCATACCTCCGGTAGATTTTACCGCGGCGGCATCGGCGGCCCCGGCATAATCAACGCCGACAGGAGCTGCTCGCCCGGCGGGCTGGTCGGGCCGTGTCTCTGGTCCGGCAGCAGAGCGACCTGTTGGAACTGGAATATCGATTCATCCATTTCCAGTTGCTTCATTCCTGCCCCATCATCATCATTGACCACCACCCGATCAACCATCACCTGGTGCCCGCCGCGTACCAGCCAGATCTGGTACGTATCCGCCGGCATACCGGATACCATCAGCACCCCGCGCCGGCCGTTGGGCTCCACCATCAACACCCCTTTCGCCTCTGGTTCAGTACCCATGGGCGAACTCATCGGAACCTTTTCGGTTTCCGGCTGCGCCGATAGTACCGTGGCTTCGATCACCTCCGCCATCTCCTGCTTCATCTGGTCCACTTCTTCGGCGTTGGTTACGATCACATCGTCCGACTTCGATGCTCCACCAACGCCTTGACCTGCGCGGTCATCGACCACTGCATATGCAGCCGGCGCTGCCGCCGCCGTCAAACGACTGTCGTGGGCTGCCCGCACACTACTCTCGCCCGCCGCAGAATCGACGGAATCCGGCGTAACATCCACTGCAAGGGCTTGCGTCGCTTGCGAACCCGTTGCCAGCACAGACGTGTCCGCAACAAGTTCCCGCTGGGTTTCTACCGTCGCTGTCAGCTCACTGATCTCGCGCTGCTGCAACGCCATCACTCCAACCGATACGGCCAACAACACGCTCAACACGCCAACTGCCGCCGGGGCCAACCACCGGCGCAACCGCCGCACTGACCACCGAGGATCAGCCGCCGCTACCGGAGCAACCGCTGGGCTTTCCTTGCCCGTGGCTCCGGCCAGCACTCGCGCTTTCAATCCCGCCGGCAATGGAGACTCCGGCGCCGCGCCCGTCAATCGCGCCGACGTTTCCTGGAACCCCAGCAAAACTTCCTGGCAGTGCAGACACTGGACCACATGATGGAGCACCGCCTGGAATTCTGCGTCGTCCAGCGCGTTCAACGCGAAGGCCGCCAGCTCACCTTCCGGGTGCGGGCTTTCCTCCTGCGGGTTGCTGTAATTCTCAGGCCACATATTCTTCCAGCGCCGCCTTGAGTTTCTGCATCCCCAATCTCATGCGCGTCTTAACCGTGCCTAACGGGATGTCCAGCATCTTGGCAATCTCTGACTGGCTATAACCGTGCCACGCTGATAGATACAGCGGCCGGCTCTGTTCCTCCGGCAATTCCATCAGCGCCGCCCGCACCAGCCGCGCGTTGAAACTTCTCTCCACTTCCTGCTCAACGCTCAATTTCTGGTCCGGCAGACGCAGCAGCGTCTCCATCTCCGGTTGAGTAGTGCGATCGGTGGTGCGCCGCCGCGAACGGTAAAAGTCAACGATTTTATGGTGCGCTACGGACATAATCCAAGTGCCCGGCGCTGACATCTCCGGTCGATAGCTCCCCGCTTTTTGCCAGATGTTGGAGAACACCTCTTGCACGGCGTCCTCCGCAAGCCCCTCATCCTTCAACACCGACATCGCCAGAGAATAAATGCGCTGGGCATACCGGTCATATATGGTCTCCAATGCCCGTTCGTCGCCATTACCCACGTCCAGCACCAGCCGGACGTCTTCACTGTGCCTTGGATCTGACATGGTGCCCTTCCACGGAGTACCAGAAAATCGATATAGCCGGTTGACTATCTATACGCTTTCACTGGTCTATCGGATTCACCACCACTCCCGCACTGGACCCGTCATTCCCGCGAAAGCGGGAATCCAGCAAATCCTCTAATCCCGGGAATCCTGATTCTGACGATTCCTACCCCTACACCACCAGGCTGTCAAATATGCCGCGCAGGTTCGGCAGGTTTTCCAACGACCAAATCAACTCCAACGCCTGCTCGCACTGCTGCTCCGTAATCGTCGGGCAAGCCAACCGCTTGAACTTCGCGTCAACCTCAGCGTCGCTCAACGGATTCTTACCGTGTCCCTTCGGGTAGCTGGTGGACGCGACCTCGGTCTGCCCGTTGCTCTTGATAACCTCGATTCGGCAGTTGTACTGCTCGGGGTATCGCTCGGTGAATTCCGGGTTCTCGTCGATCCGCATCTTGTTGATGATGGTGCGCAGCCCGGCATCAGCGATCCGGTCCGGCGCAAAGGTCGCCGGCGTCACTGCTCCGTCCCGCAGCCCCACCGCCGTCAGGAACGGGATGCTGTGGTCTGCCGTTTCCCGCGTCTTCGGGTCCCACTTCTCAGGTTCGGTGGACGCGCTGCTCACCGCCGAGTTGTACGATTGAATCTTGATCGACGCGATGTCGTCCGGTTGCACCCTCTCGTGCAACTGGATCGCCAGGTCTATCGGTGCCTGCGTGTGAATCTGAGACGGGTAGAACTTGAAAATCGTGTCCACAATGCGGAACGGTTCCTCGTCGCCCCCCATCGCCTCGATCTCCACCGGATAGCCAATCGCCTGCTCCCAAAGACCTTTCCGGCCCTCAAACGGCTCGAACGGCCCGGTCATGCCCTCAGCCGCCAGTTGCGCCGCAAAGATTCCCGACCTCGTAGCCGCCGCCGCTGCGCATCCCTTCCACATCGACAGCTCACCCATGCGGGTAACCCGTAGCGGAACGTTGGGCACCACCGCCAGCGAAATCGCGTGGCCCATCTGCTCTTCGTCCAGCCCCAACACCTTTCCAGCGGCGCACGCCGCGCCGATGACGCTCAAGACCCCCTGGTCCCACTGGTTGTCCGGTACCTGGTCGGCGATCCGACAGAACGCTTCGTAAGCCAGCGCGATCGCGGTTATCAGCGTTTTGCCGTCCGCCTCCACGCTGTCCGCCACGGCCAATGCCGCCGGAATCATATCGGACGGATGCCCGCCGCCCGGCGAAAAGTAAGAGTCGTTGCAGTCCAGGTACCGAACCATCACGCCGTTCGCGAACCCCGCCATATCCAGCGAGGAGTAATCGTTGGTCCCCAGGATACGCGACGGCGTGCCGCTGGTGATGTCCCCGGCCAGCTTCCGCGCCACCTTGGCCGGCTCGCTCAGGTATCCGCCGACTGCGCAGCCCAGCGTGTCGGCCACCGTCCGCTTCACCTGGTGAATCACCTCGGGCGGCAAGTCCTCGTACGACAGGTTGCAGGCGTACGAACTCAGCAGTTCAGTAGTGCGGTCCATAAGTCTTCCTTCTCTCTTCCGGATAACGTAGGGGCAACCCTTGTGGTTGTCCCTCCATTGTACCTGCAACCCGTCGGGGCAAATAGTCATTCGCCCCGCAATCACTCGTTTGTTCTTGTCATTGCGAGCGCAGCGCGGCAATCCCGCTTGGTTATTTGATCACCGCCTCCGCAATCCGCTCCATCTGCGCCGCCATCTCTTCCTCGGTGTCGCAATGCTCCGGGCGCACCACCACGCGATCCGCGCCGGCATTCAGGAAGTCCTGCACCAACTGCCCGTCCGGAGCCTGCCCATAAATCGAGATGCTCAGCGACTTCGGGTCTCGCCCCCGCGCCGTCGCCAATTCGTCCAGCCGGGCGCGGCTCGCCTCAACCTCCTGCGGCGTGATCCGGTTGGGCAGCCAACCGTCGCCCCAGGTGGCAACTCGTTGCAGCACTCGCCGCGCCAGTCCGCCCAGGATCACCGGCGGGTGCGGCTGCTGGATGGGTTTCGGGTTGCACTTCACCGCCGGAAAATCGTAGTACGTGCCATGAAACTCTGCCTCGTCCTTGGTCCACAGTTCCTTCATCACGTCCACGGCTTCCCGCGTTTGCGTCCAGCGATGATCGAAGTCGCCTCCGAAAATCTCCGTTTCCTCCCGATTCCAGCCGGCCCCAATGCCGAACATGAACCGGCCGCCGCTGATCCGGTCCAGCGTGGCGATCTCCTTGGCGAGCATCAGCGGGTTGCGCTCCGGAACCAGCGTAATCCCGGTGCCCAGTTTGATGGTGCTGGTCGCCCCGGACGCCCGCGCCAAAGCGATGTACGGGTCGGCAAAGTGGGCATACGTCCACGGAATCTCGCCGCCCGAAGGAAACTGGCTCGCGCTCTGCACCGGCAGAATCGGATGCTCCGCATACCAGATCGATTCAAACCCCAAACTCTCAGCCGTCCGCGCCATAAACGCCGGATCCAGCGTATAAGCGGGCAAAGGTATCGAAGTTCCAACAGACATAACGATTGCTCCTTTTCGGATTGAACTAGCGTCGAGCATCAAAGCGGTCAAGCTGGTGAGGCCAGTCCAGAATAGGCCCGTCGCTGGTGATTAGCAGGTGTCCTCCCAGGGCGGTGGCCACAACTATGCGGTCGGCAGGATCACCGTGCATATCTTGTAGGTCACCAGCGCGGGCGGCGATGGTACTGGTAACGGGGAGTTCATTGAACCCTTCAGCCAGCAGCCGTTCATACCATTGCATAGCGTTCATAGCATTGCCGAGTCGTCCTTTCTGCTGCAACATACCGATTTCCCAGATTGAGATGGCAGAAAACGCAGCATCGTTTTCAAGGATCGCTTCGTGCATAGCGTTGCGCGCTCTTTGACCAAGCCGAGCGTTGGCAGAAACATACCAGATCAGGGCTTGGGTGTCTCCGATTGTCAACGACGCCCACCTACCCAGCTAGAGATCCCAAGCCTTTGTCGGATCGTTCCTCGTGCCGCGTTATCTGAACTAGAGGTTTTTCGTCGTCAAAGACTACCACTTTGCCGTCTTTGCTTTCGGAGACGGCGGCGATGATTTCCTCTAGTTGCGCTACGAATTCCCCGGTATCAACCGTTAGGAATTTGTGCCGGTGCAAAGTTGATACGTCAACTTTATGGGGCTTCCGAGGCTCCAGTGGCTTGCCCTCATTCGGGTTAACAAACCAAGATGCCGGCATCGGCCCGGAGATGTCCCAATCCTCATCCGTCTGAACGTCCGGGTGCGTGTACCACTCGACGGGCATCGGCCCCTCAATGTCGCCCAGAATTTGTACTTTGCCTTTGAGACTGCCGTAGGCTGGACTGGGTCTTTCCACGTAGCGAACCACCTCCGCCACCGGCTCGTCACCGTCAAAAATCACGACGCTCCCCCCGCGCTCAGCGACCTCGGCAATCAGATCCAAGGACTGCTTCTTGAACTCGTCAATCTCTAGCGCGTGGGAAGAAGGCTGCTTTTTGTGCAGTTCGTCCATCATGTCCACCATTTCTGCGCACCCAATAATTCGTGAAGGGTGCGGGCCGTTGCCTGGATGGCGTCCGAAAAAACAGAAACCTCACTTTCTAATTTATCTGCGAAATCCCCATGTTTGCGCAGATTGTAGACTTTCCAAACATCGCCGTTGGTTAGGGCCGCGTATCCTGAAGGCAGCCCGTCGATATATCCGGCCAACTGTTCTTGGTCTGCTGTACGTAAAGCGGAGTTTAAGCTCTTTGCTTCAATTACAACGACCGACCTCCCGCTGGGAGCCCCCAGAACGTAATCAGCCGGTTTTTTGCCCCACTCTTCACCTTTCGGGTCGATTTCGTATCCACACTGGTACAAGTCGTACAGATCCCAACCGAGCGACTTGATCATCGGATCGATGAGCGTGAGACGGGTAGTCGCTTCGTTGTACCAGTAGTCGGATGTTGGATAATCCTCTAACTGTGCACGGACTTGCCTGACGGCACGCGCAACACTCCTCATTGACATCAGTTTCGTTCCTCCTGCTCTATTCAAAACGAAAGGACGCGCTAATCATCCGCCGCCACCGCTACCGGCACCCGCACGATGGCGTCGTACACCTCGCCGCCCTGCGCCACCAGCACGTCCACGTCCTCCGCCAGCACGTACCCCGCTTCAACCAGCGACTCCACGCACGCTCGCACCCTTTCGACGTATTCCTCCCGCGACCCATACCGTTCCTCGATCGATGCCCTCGGATCCCCCGACGCCAGCCGCTCCTCCCGTGTTACGGCGAACGGAATTGCGCAGCCCACCACAGTTCCACCGGGCGAGAGCACTTGCCCCTCGCCTCCAATGTCCAAATGCCGCACGTTCCAGCCGGCATAAGTCGCCAGCGGAACTTCTATCGCCGGCAGCCGTATGCCCCCAACCTCGTTCCCGTCCGCGTCCACCGCTGACATCAGCATCGGATACTCGTCTCCCACCGCCGGCGGCATCACCGTCGGAACCACCCGGTCCGGCCCAAAGTCAAGCCGGCGGATCACCTTGTGATGCCTCGGAAACTCCACGCTAGGCAGCGAACCGAACCATTCAGCCAACTCATTCGCGTCAACAACGCTCCCATCCGCACGATTGGGATACCCATTAGCCGGTGGATCCTCGTTATGGGTAACCCACCGGTCAAGATGGTACAGCGCGGCCCGCATCAACGGCCGGTAGTCAACGTAGTTCAACGCCTGCGTTCCTCGCGCTCCGGTGTCGGAGTTGGTATCGGAAATCGGCAGGTTCGCTGGCGCGTGCTGCGTCCCACAGAACAGCCACGACCTTACGTTGTCCGGCAACGCAACGTCCGCCTTGCCGTCCGGCGTCATGTGCGCCAGCGCTCCGTGCCCACCCCAGTATTCCGATGACGTGTTGGTGTAGATCACCTTGGGAGCAACCCCACGCCGCGTTACCTCGGCAAGTATTCCGTCCGATCCATCGGCCTCCAGATCCAAGAACGGCGGCAGGTTGTTGACGCTCCGGTTGGACAGGCTCGACGGCTGGCCGAACCGCACGTTGAACTCCCCCATCTTGCCGCCGGCCACGTTGGGCAGCATCCCGTCGAACACGATCTGCCCCGACTCGTCCCGGTTGAGTCCCAAGTACAGCATCTGACGCAGGAATCGCCCGCTCTGGCTGCGCCCGTATGCGTAGGCCCGCCCAATCGCGCCCGCCAGCGGATTCGTCGTGCCGTCGGCGTCAACCGTGCCGTACCGCAACCATGCCGCGATGTCCCGCGTCGCCAACAACCCCAAACCCACCAACGGCGCGTGCGAGGTCTCGTACAGCACCCGGTACACCTTGCCGGCCTCAAACCCACCGTCCATGGTGATGTGCGCCGCGTCGGGCACTCGCCGGCCGTCCACCATCCGCGCAAACGCCCACCTCTCCCGCGGAATCACCGTTTCCTCGCCATCCTCGTGCTCCTGCACCGTCAACACGGAATCCCAGCTTTCCAGGTGGTTCGTCGGATACGGGCGGTGCTCTCGGTCCGATAGAAACTGCGTGTCGGTGTTCGCAATCGGCTGGAACGACACCACGATTCGACCCGATACCGGCGACCCGTCGGCGTTCTGCGCGTTGGGCACGTTGCACCGGAACAGCCCCGGCGCGTCCGGCACGTCGTGTTGCCAACCGCACCACACCAGGCTGTAGCCGTTCCGCATCATAAACCCGTTGCCGGCGTGCGGGTCGGCGTCCGGAGGCCCGTCCGGCGCGCTGTTGATGTTCTTCAACGCCAGCTCCTTGCCCCGGTTCACCACGTCCAGCAGCAGCCGGCCGTTGCCATGGTCGTTATCCACCGGCTTCACGATACGAAAGTCGGCGGAAAACTCCACCACCTCGGCGCCGTTTCGCGGAGCCAACCCGATGTCCGCGATCACCCCGTTGTCAGCATGACCCGGATCAACCGCAAAATGCGCCACCCCGTCAATCCACTCGTACCGTCCCACGTCCCCAAACGATTCTCCATTGGCAAACGGCTTCCGCGTCCTGATTTCCAATTTCGTCAGCGCCATCTCAGTTCACCTCTTACTACCCCGTCATTCCCGCGAAAGCGGGAATCCAGAAGCCCGTTCATCCACGCAAAACGCGCACTCACAAAATCTCGCTCGCATCCACGTCCAGGTCCTCCGGCGCCTCCGCTCCCGTGTTGTCCCGCCACCACTGCCGGAACGTATCCTCGCCCATCGCGTCGCGGAGTCGCGCCAGGTGCGCTTTCACCTGCACCAGCATCGGCAACTGGTATTGATTCACCAGCTGGTACGTGCGCGCCACCCATTCCAGCGCGTCCGGCAGGTTCCCCCGTTCTTCCTCCACCATCCCCAGCTGCCCGTAGGTGCGCGCCGCCCGAAGCACGTCCCGCGAGTTCTCAAACGCCTCCCGGGCTTGGTCGTACCACTGGTATGCCTTGTCCAGGTCGCCCGCCTCATGGAACACCACGCCCAGTTGACGCGCTTCAATCCCGACGCCGCGCACGTCTCCCATCCGCTCCCGGTACTCCATGGCGATGGTCAGCCACTCCTCCGCCTCGTCGGGTATCCCCCGCGCCTGCGCCAGCGTCCCTAAGTGATGGAATTCCACAATCATCTGCTCAGTCATCCCCATCCGGTCGCACAACCCCAACGCCTGCTGGTACCACGACTGCGCTTCCTCAAACAGGTATTCTGAGTGATCTACCGTTCCCAGCGCGTGGAAGATGTAAATCGCAGTTTCTTCGTCCCGGTTCTCCTCCACCATCTCCCGCGCCCGGTGGTACCAACTCCGCGCCTCGTCGTACTCAAACCGCATGTGGCATGCCGAACCCAGCGCCCGGAAGTCGTTCACCATCTCCTCGTAGTCCGGCAGCCGTTGGTGAATGTCCAGCGACCTCATGTACCACTCTTTCGCAGCGCCATATTGCCGCTGGTGGTGCCGCACCTGCCCGATGGCGAAACAGGCGTCAGCGATGGATTCCTGGTCCTCCCCGCCGTCGATAATCTCTAACCCCCTCTCCAGCCACTCCGACGCCGCTTCGTACTGTCCCCGCCGGCTCGCGATCAAGCCGTTCTGGTGATACACCGCCGCCGTCCGCTCGTCGGTGTCGCCGCCCGGCTGTTCCAGCAGATACGCCAGCAACTGCTCGTTGAACCCTTCGGCCCGGTCCAGGTCCATGATCTCGACCGACTCCATGGCGTCCGTGCCCAGCAGATACTGCCAGAACTCAACCGCGCCGTTCCCCTCCGCTTCCGCCGCCGTGTGCCCGATAACGTCCAGCAACTGCCCCCGCAGCCGCCGCAACTCCGGGAACCGTTTCTGCATCCGATAGACCTGCGCCAGCGGCTGAATCAAGAGTTGCGCGTTATCCCATTGCCGGTATTCCAGCGCGAGGCCCAGCGCCTGCGTCAAATTCCCCTCCTCAGCCAGCACGGCAGTGGTACCCGTATCCTGGTTCTCGTACAGGCTTTCCATAAAGTAGTCCGCGGTGTCGGCATACACCCGCACGAATTCTTGCTCCAAGCCCCGAATCCCGTTGCCGGCCACCTGCCCGCCCAGCTTGCGCCCCAGGAACCACGGCATCGCCGGGTTGATCTGATAAACGCTCGGCGAAATCGGCTCCAGGAACCCCGCCGACTGCGCTTGCCGCAACAGCGTCCTGCAAGAGGCATACGACCGTCCCGACGACTGCAAACCGCCGTCCGGCGTCAGCAGCGACCGCGACGCCCCCGACGCCAAATCGTCCCCCATCACCTGCGAGTATGACCGCTCTTCAGTGATGTGCGACAGCACGTCCAGCATCACCCGCCGCTGGAACAACGCCAGGAACGGCAGATGCGTCCGGTTCCGCCGCGACATCCGCGAGAACGAATACTCCATCGCCGCCGTCAGTACCGCGCTTCGTCCGGCCTCGCCTCCGTCCGGCTGCTCGTCCATCAACCGCTGCAATTCAGCCGATACTACCGTCGCCGGCACGTCCTTCACCGGCGGGATGGCGATCTGCATCGCCAGCGGATGCCCGGCCAGCATATCCAGCAACTCGCCGAAGTCCGCGCCCGCCCGCGTCGCCGGCACTTCCGCCTTGTCCATCAACGTCGCCGCCAGCGCCAACCTGTCCGAATCCGTCAATCCCTCCAGCGTCAGCGACGCATACGGCATCGTCAGCCAGTTCTCACTCTCGCTCCTACTCAACAGCAACGCCGCTGTGCCCACCGGTCCTGTCGTAGCTTCGCCCAGGAACGCGGCCAATCCCGGCAACTCATCATCGTTCAGCAAACCGGCGTTCCCCTCCGGGAACCCCGCCACGTTCTCCACGTTGTCCCAAACCAGCAACGAAGGGTTCTGCTGTAGATACGCCAGCACCCACTGCCGCTGCTGGTCCGCCCGCATATCGGCGAAATCCAGTCCCGCCACCGCCGTCCCGATCTCATGCACCACCCGCTCGATCCCCGCCGGCTGAGACGCCTCAAACGCCGTGTAAAACACGCCGCCCGGGTACGCCACCCGTGCCGGCTTCAAAAACCAGCGACACAATCCCAGCGCCAGTTCCGTCTTGCCCGCGCCGGTATCGCCCGACAGCAAAACCACCGAGTTGGCCTGCAAAACCCGTTCCAGTTGCCGCATCTCGGCCTGCCTGCCCACCAACCCATGTTGCCCCTGCACCGGAATCTGCAAGTCGTCGGTCGGGGCCTCTTCAGGATGGATCACCGGCGGAGCCAGCGGGTCCGGTTGATGCTGCGCGATAACGGGCGGCACGAATTCCCGCGATTGGTACACCGCCGGCAACTGCCAGTCCCACCACACCCGCTTGCCGTACACGGAAACCCGCTCCGGCGTATCCATCAAACCGCGCCGTATCGACGATACCGCCGTCGCCACCGTGTTCCCCTGCGCCAGCCGCGTGTAAAACGCTCGCATGGCCCCTTCCGCTGCGTCGGGATGCAACGGCGCCGGCAACATCGCCACTTGCGCCACGCCGGCCCCCGCAATCTCCATCGCGGCCGCCGACCAGCTCGCCATGCTGATATTTTCGTTCTGCGCTCCGGCAGTCAGTAGCGCGACGTTCACTCCACCGCCGGCCAAAACCGCGCCCAACCGTTCCGGCGCCACGGAATCCCGACCTCCCGTTGCGTCCTCCAGCAGCAGGTTGCCCACCGGGTCCAGCGTAACGCCGTCCAGGTGCGCGATGTGATAGTGGTTAGGGTTCCGTTCCAGCAAGCCCTGCAACGCCTCAAAAGTCGCCGGCCTCGGATTGTCCAGCGACGCCTCCGTGTTCAGGCCCTCTAAGGCCGCCACGGTCGCCGTTGCCAGGCTCGCACCCGCTACCGTGTTTCGATCAACCAGCGGTCCCTGACCCGGCGGCGTCCCATCCAGCGGAGTGGCCGACAGCATCAGCACGTGCAAGGCTTCGTCCACCCGCTCTGTGGTGTCCCCCACTGATACGTCCACCGAAGCCTGTCGCGCTACGCCGGTCAATCCGTTGATGAAGTAGCCCAACTGCGGATCATTCATCAATTCCCACGGCAATGACAAAAACTCCGGCCTGCCGGATATGATGACCAACTCCCCCCGATCCTCCCTCGCCATCACCTCGTCCAGGAATCCGCGCGCCTGGCTGCCGGTAGGGAACGCGGTCTCAAACAGCAGCCGACCCAGGTTGCGCATCACCCCTTCCACCGCCTCCACCCTCGCTGCCGCGCCAATCGTGGGTTTCACGTGCTCGCTGTGGTAGCGATCCAGCGTCGCCCGTTCCTCATCGGCCAACGCCAGCGCGAACTCCACCGACGCGGCGTTCCTCCGAACCTCTCCCGATTCGGCTAGGCTAACCGTTATTTCGCCAGTGTCGTGCAGGTCATGTATTTCCAATTGTACGGCGGCGGTCACATTAACTCCTAACGGCTATGCCGGAACGTCGCGACATCCCTTGAACAGACCATAGTCTTGTCCAAAGATTCTCAACTAACATCACTCTTTTTCGAAAACTGGACAATTTGCAACGCAGGCCAAATGGTACATATTTTAGAAAGTATCCAAAACTTCCTCTCCCTGGTGGGAAGGGTTAGTATGAATGGGAAATCCTTTCAAAGTGTTCCGGCATTTAGCGTTGCCAAATGTTTCGATGTAAGATAAAATTTCGGAACGAATAATTGTCCTTCGCTCGTCCATTTTCAACCGAGCGCATTATACAGCATCAGAGATGCCCGATACGGTCTTCTACGTCTCCGTACATAATGGACATTTTCCCGATGCCAACATTCGACAAAATCAGGCGTTCTTGGTTGCTTGTTCCGATGTCCAATCCGGAACGCATCGCCTCGGCTCACCAGGTCGGTGCTGATGTCGTCGTTCTCGACCTGGTCGAATTCGTCGCCGAGGCCGACAAACCTGCGGCCCGCGAATTGGTTGCCGAGAGCCTTAGCTCCGTTAGAGCCGGCGGCGCGGAAGTTTTCGTACAAATCGAGCCCGCGCTGATGCTTGCGGACCTCCGCGCTGCCATCTGGCCCGGAATCAACGGCGTTGTCGTCAGCCGCGCCGAATCCGCCGACCAGATCGCCCAAATCGAAGCCATCATCACCGCCCTGGAGGGCGAGCGCGGCCTGCTCCCGGGCAGCGTCGAAATTGTCGCCGCTCTCGAAACCGCTCCCGGCAACCACAGCGGTTATGAAATCGCCACCGCCAGCCCGCGTATCTCCGCCCTCACCCTGGGCCGCGCCGACCTCATCATGGACCTGCGGCCCGAACCGTCCGGCGAAATCCACCTGATGCAGTACCTCATGCAGCGGCTGGTCACCATCGCCCGCGCCGCCGGCAAGACCCCGCTGGGAGCTTGGTGGCGACATCCTGATCGTGGCCTGCTCGCCACGTCCGCCAACACCCTGGCAGCCGCCCGACGCGGACGCGCCATCGGTTTCAAGGGTTCCTTCTGCGTCCTGGACAACCAGGTTGGCTCGCTGAACGAGGGTTTCACTCCAACCGAAGCCGAGCTAGAGTCAGCCCGGTCCATTCAACAAGCCTACAGCGACGCCACCGAGTCCGGCACTATCGCCGCAGTCTCCCACGAAGGGCGCATACTGACTGCCGATATTGTCCGACAATACGCCAACGTCGTAGCCCTGTCCGAAGCTATTGCAACCCGCGAAATGTTCAAAGCCGCAGCGGTGGAAGGCCGCCCCATTCCCGTGCCTTAGGAGGTGGTTTGATGGCCGAACACTCTCGCCGCCTCAAGCGCTCCGGCTTGACTATGCCCATCGTTACGGAGCGTTTCATCAACAACGCCTGGCATCGCGGCTGCGACTACATCAATATGGACCTTGAGGACTCCGTTCCTCCCAACCTCAAGGACGTCGCCCGCAACTTGATCCGGCAGAGCATCCCCGTCGTCAACAAGGGCGGCGCAGATGCCGTCTGCCGCATCAATCACGACCTCATGGAAGCTGACCTCAACGCTGTCGTCTGGCCCGGCCTCATGCTGGTCAACTACCCCAAGACCGAGTACGCCCACGAAATCCGGCGCATGGACGAGATCATCACCCGCCTCGAAGCCGAGCGCGGCATCCGCCCCGGAACCATCGAGATCGGCGCCAACATCGAAACCGCCGTCGGCGTCGCCAACGCCTACGAGATCGTTTCCGCCAGCCCCCGCATCCGCGATTTTGGCGGCGCGTCCGGCTACGACATGTCCCGCGACTTGGGCGTCGAAATGTTCGTCGGATTCGACCAGTTCGTGTACGGCAAAGGCGAGGTCGAACTCACCGCCCGCGCCCTGGGTGTAGAGCCACGTGCCACGCCGTTCACACCTAACATAACCGGCAGCGTCAGTGACCCCGACCGCGCTTTCGCCGAGGCCGATGCCGCCCGCAAGTGCGGGTTCCGCATCGGCGGCGGCCTGCACCCCAACGTCGTCGAACCTCAGAATCGTGGCTTCATGCCCACCGACGACGAGGTGGCCGACGCCCATTGGGTTTTGGAGCAATATAGTAAATTGTCCCATTCCAGCGAAACCTGGTTGCAGGTCGAGGACGCCTCCGGCCAATCCCGCGTCATCGACCGCTACGAGGCCGCCCGCGCCGAGGAACTGTTGCAATGGCGCGCGCTATGCGAGGAACGCGACCGCGAAAAAAGCGCAGCCATCGCCCGCGTCCGCGCCGCCGAGGAGCGCACCTAAAAAAACTCCCTCTCCCCTCGTGGGCGGAACATCCGCCTCTGGCGGGAGAGGGTTGGGGTGAGGGGGAACTACGTAACTTGGAGTCACCAACATGACCATCCTAATACGCCGCTCCAACCTGATCATCCCAGCCACTCAGTTCCGCATGATCCGCTGGGCCTGGAACCGCAACGCCGATGCCGTAACCATCGACTTGCAGGACGGCGTCCCCGACACGGCGCTCGAAACCGCCCGCGAGACCCTGCAATCGGCGGTAACCCAGGTCGGCAAGGGCGGCGCGGAGGTCTTCGTCCGAGTCAACGCCGCCTACGTATATGCTGACAGCGCCGCCGCAATGTGCCGCGACCTCTGCGGTATCGTCCTGCCCGGCCCGGAATCAGAACAGCACATCGCCGATGCCGACGCAATCCTCACTGAGTTGGAGCGTCATAACGGCGTCGAGCTTGGCAATACCGAAATCATCCCTTCCATCGAAACCGCCGCCGGTATCTGGCGCATCCGCGAGATTATCACCGCATCCCCACGCATCCGCCAGGTCTGCATCGACGAAGCCGAACTCGCCGCGTCCCTGGGCATCGTGCAAAGTGCCGACCCCGACCCCTTCGTGTACGCTCGCGGACGCCTCTGCATCGAGGCCACCGCCGCCGGCGTGCAGCCCATCGCCGTCGCCGATCCCATGGGTCTTGGCACGGAAAATCTGTCCCACGATGACTTGGCACAAATCGCCACCGACGTTCGCAACCTGGGCTTCAAAGGGATGGTGTGCAGTCATCCCGTTTGGGTCAACCCCGTCAACGACGCCTACACCCCCGCTGAGTCCCTCGTGGACTACTACACCCAGGTCCGCGAGGTGTTCGCCCAGGCGCTCGCCGCCGGCACCGCCGCCGCGCCTTTCGCCGGCCGCATGATCGACGTCCCGGTGGACGAATGGGCCAAGGACGTCCTCGCCATGAGCGCCGCCTGCGCCGCCCGTGACGCCGAAAAACAGACCGCTTTGGAAAAGGCCCGCGTCTGGCAGGAAACCTAATGCTCCCTCTCCCTTGATGGGAGAGGGTCGGGGTGAGGGTGAACAACCGCCGCTGGAGGCCCCATGATCTATATCGACGACGAAATGCGCCGCCGCATCGACAACGCGCTGGCCGACCGCTGCCCCATGTTCATCGCCACCGTCTCCCCCGATGGCGAACCGCAGATCAGTATGCGCGGCAGCGTCTTGGTGTTCGACCGCGAGACCCTGGCCTTCTGGGAGCGCGGCTGGCGAAATTCCGCCGCCAATATCGAAAACGGCTCCAAAATCGTACTCTTCTACCGCCATCCCACCGACCGCGTGAACCTCCGCTTCTACGGAACCGCCACTATGTACCGCTCTGGCGCCATCCGCGATAACGTCATGTCCCGCACCGTCCAGGGCGAACTCGACCGCGACCCCGACCGCACCGGCGCCGCCGTCCTGGTCCGCCTCTACCGCATCAACCAACTCTCCGGCGAAGTCCTCCAGGAACGCTGATTCATCGTGCGTGGGCTGATATACTGAGAAAAGACTCGTCGAATCCTCATCAGTCGGGGCGCAACAATGCCGTTGCTCAGTGGAATATTCGGTGGTTTGCTGTGTGGCCTGCTGCCGGCTGCGTTATTTGGCTTCCTTTCCGTAATCCCTTCTTTGGGATGGGCCGAATACGTGATACTACCTGCGTTCTTCATTACCGGAATCCCATGCGCCGTGCTGATCGGATGGAAAACCTCAGGGTACGAGTGACGGCCTAAGTGCGCAGCTTACTGAACGCGACCGCTCGGGCGGTTTCCATCTGGATAATCATCGGCTGGGTGGTTTGGTTATTCCTCTTGATTCCATACGGTGTTTCAGCCTATCAATGCAGGACACCGGCACCGGAATCCACTTGGTTCGCCTGCCTGAAATCAGTCGCCCACGAACTCCGCCACGATTCCAACCTCGCCACCTACGCTACAGCCACTGTAGCCGCCGCAATCGCATTACAACTGGCAAACCGTAGTCGCGACACCCGGGCGCGCAGAACGACGGACGAGTGAATATAGCGCTACGCCTACAGTACAGAAACCGCCTCCCTTGCCAACAACGACACGCTCCCGGCCGCCGTAACCGCCACCACCACGTACCTAAATACGCGCAGGCTGATCCTACTGGCAATCACGGCGGCTACCCCTGATCCCGCCAACACCGACACGGCAAGCAATCCGATATTCTGGACCACCCCGTTGTTCACCAATCCCGTTACCGTGAACAGGATCATCCCCAACACGGCCGCCATCAGGAAATAAAGCGCCAACGTCGCTCGAATCGTATCCCTCGACCAGTCCTGCTCAATCGAATAGAGAACAGCCAAAGGCGCGCCCACGGCAAACGTGGTTACCATAAACGTAGTCGCCGACCCCACTACCAGCCCCATCCACCGCCGGCGCGCTCCCGGCAAGCGGACGCTGAACAAACTCATCAATCCCACTGCCAGCACCACCACGGCGATGATCACCCGCAGCGCCGTGGGGTTGAACTCGTGCAACGCCAACACCGCAATCGGAACCGGCGGCAGTCCGGCCACTATGAACAGCCACGTCTCACTCAGCCGCAAATGACGCCATGTCTGCGCCACCGTCAAACCCGTGGTCAGTATGATCATGGCGGTAACTATCACCACCGCATCCCGTGGCATCAGGATCAGCAGCAGGAACGGCATCGCCACCGTCCCCAACCCGAAACTGATCGTCCCCAGCACCACCGCGCCGAAGAACATCGCCGCCAACCCAAGCGCCAGTTCCCACCCCATCAACATTCGTTGATACTCCGCAAGAACGTATGGTTAATTCCAATCGTAAGGACAGGTTTCAAACCTGCCCAAACTGCCGATACCTGCGTGTGGGATACCTATGCAAGGGTATCTTTCGTGCGCACCCTACCCATTCCCCACCGCCAGCGCATCCGCCGCCTTCACCCCCTGGCCGGCCGGCAAAACCATCAGCGGGTTGATGTCCAGCTCGCCCAGCGATCCCTCCAGCCGCGCCGCCATCTGCGACACCCGCACCAGCGTATCCGCCAGCGCGTCCACGTCCGCAGCCGGCGCGCCTCGGAACCCCCGCAGCAGCCGCGCCCCCTTCACCTCGTCGATCATCTCCAGCGCGTCCTCCCGCGTAATCGGACACGCACGCAGCGCCACGTCGTTGTACACCTCCACCATCACGCCGCCCGTCCCGAACAGCAGGAACGGCCCCAACTGCTCGTCGTACGACACCCCCACAATAGTCTCCACACCGCCCGTCACCATCTCCTGCACCACCACGCCGTCAATCCGCGCGCCGGTGTCGTATGCGCCGGCATTCGCAGTAACCTCAGCAAACGCCGCCCGCACCGCGTCGCCGTCCGCCAAACCCAGCCGTATGCCGCCCGCCTCGGTCTTGTGCAGTATGTCCGCCGAGTTCACCTTCACCGCCAACGGATACCCGATCCGTTCCGCCGCCGCCACCGCTGCGTCCGCGTCGGCCGCAACCTCATCCCGCGTCGTCTGCACCCCGAACGCCGCCACCAGCGCCTTGCTGTCAAATTCGGTAAGCGCACCGCTACCGGATAGCGACCCTGCCGCCGCACTCTGCTCGGCAGTCAACTCGCCGGCGTCCGCGAACCCGCGCGCCAGCCGCTGTTCCCGCCAGTCGTGGTAGTCGTTCAGGTAGCGAATACCCGCCGCCAGCTTGTCCGGCACGTAGAACACCGGTATCCCCGCCTGCCGCAGCAACGGCAGACCCGACTGCGCACCCCGCGTGCCGGTCCACAGGAACGCCACCGGCTTGTCGCTGCTGTCCCGCTGCGCGATCACCTGCGTTGCCTGCGGGTCCGCGCCTGCCGACGCCACCACCAGCGCGCCCACGTTCTCGTCGTCGGCCATGAATGACATAATCGCCGGAAAATCGTCGCTGTTGGCGAATCCCGTGACGTCCGACGGGTTGGCCGCCCACCCGAAACCCTTGAGAATCCCGTTGATACCGTCCCGCGCCCGGTCCGACAGCGGCGGCAGATCCAGCCCCGCCTGCCCGAACATATCCGCCGTCAGGCTGCTGATCCCGCCGGAGTGCGATACCACTGCCACTCCGCGTTTCGGCGGCCGCTGGCACCGTGCCATCAGGTTCGACACCTGCAAGAGGTCGTCGTAGTCCTGCACCCGTATCACTCCGTACTGCTCGAACACCGCGTCATACCGGTCATCCGCGCCCGTCAGCGCCGCCGTGTGTGACCCGGCCGCTCGCGTCCCCAGCTCCGACCGCCCGATCTTGATCAGCACGATGGGCTTGCCTCGTTCCGCCGCCAGCCGCGCCACCTCAACGAACTTCCGCCCGTCCTTGAACCCCTCCACGAACCCGGCGATCACCTTGGTGTCGTCGTCATCCAGCAGATACCGCGCAAAGTCGCAGAAGTCCAGGTCCGCCTCGTTCCCCGTGGATACGATGTACGTGAACCCGATACCCTCGTCCACCGCCCGATTCAAAAACGGCCCGAATGCCGACGCCCCGCTCTGGCACACCAGCCCGACCGGCCCGCTCAACCCCGCAGCGCCCCGCGACGACGCGCTCGCCCAGATGTCGTCCTTCAGGTTCGCCAGCCCCAGGCAGTTCGGCCCGCTCACCCGCATCCCGGACTCCTGCGCGAACCGCCCTAACTCGCCCTGCAAATCCCGCCGGTCATCCACGCCGCGCTCGGCGAACCCAGCGGAGATCACAATCGCCGACTTCGCCCCCTTTTCGTGAGACTCCCGCAGCGTGTCCAGCACCGCGTGGTATGGCACCACGATCCCCACCACGTCCGGAGCCTCCGGCAGCGCCGACACTGACGGATACGCCCGCAACCCCTGCACCTCCTCGTACCGCGGATTCACCGGATACACGTTGACCCCGCGCTCCATCGACCCCATCGCCGCCGCCAGGAACCGCCCGCCGTACTGCATCCTCGGCGTCGCTCCCACCACCGCAATCGACCGCGGATTCAGCATCCGGTCAATCGAAGCCAACTGTGTATCACTCCAAAAATCCATGACGATTCTCCCGGCGAGTCTATCCCGATCTCGCTTGTTGTGCGTTCTCGTGTCCTTCCCTAGTTAGGTCGACGCATTCACGAAAACCTAGGTCGTCCCAATATGATTGGTACTCGTAGTCGGCCGATTTCTCCAAAAACCAACTTGGTGCGGTGTACCTGTAATACCCGCCGCCCTGTGTCCAACGTTTCGTGTTCAACCAGCCGGAAGCGACGTTTTTTATGATGTCGTACAGTTGTTGATGTTTGAGGAGGTACCACTTGCCTGTTTTATCGATTGGAAAGCAGATGTATAACTCTGGATAATCGAAATAACGTTTGTTGATCACTAGGCAGGTTTTCAGTTGAACCGGCAGGGTGACGCCTTTGTCGGCATGATAGGCGAGAAAATCCGCTCCCCGCCAGTCGTTGACCACCCTCACGCAATCGAATCCGTATTCCGCCAAAACCGCAGCCGCTTTGTGGAAATTATACGTCTCGGTAATTTTGGAAAATTTCCCCGTGGCAGATTCGTAATGGATGTGCTCGAACCTCATTATCGTTCCCCTTGGTCATCGCCGGCTTGCACGCAGGTCGCGCTGGGTACCGTAACCCATATGTCGTTCACCCAGCAAAAAACTCCAGTCTTCGCGCGGGAAAATCATAATCCATCCGCAGCCGGTTCAACACGTCTCGCCCCAGCAGCGACGGCAGTCGATTCACGACTGGATGCGGGTCGGATGTTGACGGTGGCTGTGGTTTGGATACTAACAGTTCAACGTCCAAAGGCCGCACGATGTTTTCCCCATAAAGCACAACTACCGCTGGTTCCCGAAAATACTGGTTGCTGCCACCTACCCCGGCCATATTCCTCGGGTTCCGAAGTTCGTCAAATGGACAACCGATGCGTTGCCCATCGTCAGGGTTCAGACTGGTAAAAGTCGCGCCCGTGTCAACCAGAAAATCGATGCGTCCATCAACGCCCAGTCGGGGAATGATCAAGCGGGCGCGAACCGTCGGACGCTCCCGGGTATCGAACCAGCCGGCGATCATAGAATCCAGATTTCCGGCTCAGCGCTAAGGAACTCCACAACGCAAGGCTCCCGCTCCAGCCCTCGCCGGTCCAGTTCCTCAAAAACCTCATCCAGCGTTTTGGCCGCTACGATAGTATCATCCGCTGCCAGGGCGACATACCGGTCCGGGTATTTTTCGGTCAACTCTTCTCGCCGGCGATCAAATATTTCACACCGTTCTCCGTACCAACTGAGTCCCTCGCGGATCCTTTCCTCCCCGCCGAGACTTTCAATCAAATCATCCCGTTCTTGGCCGGTAATCTCTCTTGCCAAAGCCATGCTTGCCTCCTTATGCCACTTGACGACTTTGACCACATTTTACCGCATCACGTCTCCCCCGCCGTCCGCAAGTCCGCCCGCCAGTCGTCCGGACTCGGCCCCCGGTCGATCAGCACGTCCACCACCGCTGGCAGACCCGACGCCCGCGCATCCTGCAAGGCCCCGGCCAAATCCCTCGAGTCCGCCACCTGCACCCCGAAGCACCCGAACCCGCGCGCCACGGCGGAGTTGTCCGTCTCCGCGAACTCCGACGCGATGTACTGCCCCGGAGCCTGGTGGTGTCGCACCATCCCCAGCGCGCCGTCGTTGAACACCACGCAAATGATCGGCAGGTTGTACTGCATCGCCGTGGACAGCGCGTTCACCGTCATCATGTACCCGCCGTCCCCCGTCACGCACACCACCGGTCGCCCGGGATACGCCACCTGCAACCCCACCGACGCCGGCAGTCCCCAGCCCATGCCCGCCGTCCCGCCCGGACAGAAGAACGTGTGCGCCTGCTGCGACTGGAACAGGTGCGCCATCCACGTCCGGTTGTTCCCCGCGTCCAGCGCGTACACCGTGTCCGCCGGCATCGTCTCCTGCAGGACCCGCACCACCCGCTGCGGCAGTACCGGCGACGAGTCGGTATGCAGCCCCGCGTCCTCGTAGAACCCGGCCTCCGCCTTCCGACCCGACAGCGCCCCGGCCCACTCGCTCCGCTGACCCGACGTGCCCGCCGACGCCTCCGCCGATGCCTCCACCAGTTGACCCAGGATGTTCCCCGCGTCGCCGATCAGACCCAGCTCCACCGGGAACGTCCAGCCCGCGTTCCGGTCGTCGATGTCAATCTGGATGATCCGTTGCCCCTTGGGATTGAACACCGTCGGCCGCTCGCGCACCGTGTCCTGCGGGCTCAGCTTGGCCCCCACCACGATCACCGTGTCCGCGTCGCCCACCGCCTGGTTCGCCGCCGCCTGCCCGTAGATGCCCACCATCCCGACCGACAGCGGATGCGTCTCGGCAATCGCCGACTTCCCCTTGTAGCTGGTGGCGATGGGCGCGTTCCACTGCTCGGCCAGTTGCTGCAACAGCCCGTGCGCCCGCGCCATGTGTACCCCGTTGCCCGCCACGATCACCGGACGCCGCGACTGCGACAGTATCTCCACCGCCCGCTCGATGTCCGCCGGCGCCGCCTGCGGCTTGGCCGTGTTCAGGTAGCCCGCCGTGTCGTGGATGAACGGCGGCGTCTCCAGGTCAACCTCGCCTCCGATTGACGCCGACCGCATCAGCAGGCACGTCGGACCCGGTCGTCCGCTGGTGGCGTGCTTGATTGCCAACTGCGCGCCCAGCGCCGCCTCCTTGGGCGACGTCGCTAGCGTCGTGTACTTCGTCATCGACCGGAAGATGTTGTGCAGGTCGATGCTCCCGTACTCGCCCGCCCCCGACTGGTTCGCCGGATGTTGGCCCACGCCGCCGTCCGACGTGTCCGTCAGCACCACCATCGGGCTGGACGACAGCATCGCCTCCATGATCCCGAACGACGCGTTGGACCCCATGAACAGCCCCTGCCCCATGATCACCGCCGGCTTGCCCGTCGCCCGGGCGTAGGCGTCGGCCATGATCGCCGCCGTCTGCTCGTGCCGCGCCAGGTACGTGTTGATCGCCGGCTCCTTGCCCACCAGGTTCGTGAAAATCTGCCCCGTCCCGCCGCCCGGTATCCCGAACACGGCGTCAATCCCCGCCTCCTCCAAAAACTGCACGATCAACTCATGTGCCTGCGGCATAACGTCCTCCTCAAAACTGGCGTAACAACCGGAAAACCGGCAACGGTTGGACCTGCTAGGTTGTGTTGACATTTCCCGTCATTCCCGCGAAAGCGGGAATCCAGTAGGTTCGAGCAGATCCAATTTCGGGTTGGTTTCACTTGTTTAGAGCACTGGATTCCGGCTCAAGGCCGGAATGACGGGATAGTATTTCAAAATGTCAACACTACCTAGGCTGGGCCGTCCCAGTTCAAAATTTCTATGAACAGATTCTTCTCTTCTGCGGACAGGCGCGGGTCGGCCACCACGGCTGCAATTTTCTCGCGGCGTTCTTCGGCGCGGCCCTCGGCACGCCCTTCGTCACGGCCTTCCCGTTTCCAACCCTGGCGACGTTTGATAACAGCATCGTAAAGCGTCATCAGAATTCCTCATGTAAATGGTACTGCCCCAATCGCAGCTTGCGCGATTATGCCGCACACCAATTCTGACCGCAAGTTGATGACGGACGTACACAATGCTAGTATCACAGTTGCCATTGCGTTATTGCTCAGTGACCCCGCACCTCATCCAATGTCCTACCAGACCCAAGACCCGCTACGCCTTGCTGCCTCCGAACCCGCCAGCAGCGCCGTGGAGAGTGTTCAACTCGGGTTGGTTACTGTCCCAACCCCTGACTTGACCAGTGTTGATGATCCTGCCCTGGTCATCGCCTGCGCCGACGCCCTGGCCTTTACCCAGACCATCCCCGAGGCAAGCATCCAACTTGTCGTAACGTCGCCGCCCTACAACCTGAGCAAGTCATACGAGTCCAGAACGTCCATTGACGAATATCTGGCTGAGCAAACGCGGGTAATCGAGCAATGCGTCCGCGTGCTGCATCCCCAAGGCTCCATCTGCTGGCAGGTTGGCAACTACGTGGACTACGGTGAGATCATCCCCCTCGACACCCTCTTTTATCCCGTCTTCAAGAACCTCGGCTTACAGTTGCGCAATCGCATCGTCTGGCACTTCGGCCACGGACTGCACAGCTCCAAGCGGCTGTCCGGTCGCTACGAAACCATCAACTGGTGGACCAAATCCGACGATTACGTCTGGAACCTCGACCCCATCAGAGTGCCGTCCAAATACCCCAACAAGCGCCACTTCAAGGGCCCCAACATCGGCAAGCTTTCCGGCAACCCCAAAGGCAAGAACCCCAGCGACGTTTGGGAGTTCCCCAACGTCAAGCACAATCACCCCGAAAAGACCGTCCACCCGTGCCAGTTCCCCGTAGAGTTGGTCGAGCGCTTGGTGCTATCCATGACCAACCCCGGCGACGCCGTGTTCGACCCCTACATGGGAGTGGGTTCATCCGTAATCGCCGCGCTGATGCACGACCGCATCGCCTACGGCTGCGACAACGTCCCCGAATACGTGAACATCGCGGCCCAGCGCGTCCATGACCTGCGCCAAGGCACGCTGCGCACCCGCCCAATGGGAAAGCCCATCTACAACCCCGCCAAACCCAACGGCGGCCACTGATGCAGATTAAGGCGCTGTACTCCCATCTGAACGGGCACGAATACCTGCTCGTTCACCGCAAGCACCTTTGGGAAGAAGTACATCCAACCAAACCGACTTTGTAAAAGAACGGGTAGCCGTCGAAGTCCAGTTCGGCAAATATGCCTTCGTCGCCCACGACCTGTTCGTAAAGCACCTGAGTTTCTACGTATCCGAAATCATCGACGTGGGCATCGAAATCCTGCCCATGAAAGAACTGGAACGCGAGATGTCCTCCGGCGTCCCCTACTACGAGCGCGACCTGATGAACGTCGTCCGCCAGGGCCGAGGCGTCCCGGCAGTCCCATTAGTACTCGTCGGCGTCAGCCCCTAGCAACAACCCTGTGCCGCCACTCCCTCGGATGCTCTCCCGTCACTCTCGCCCTTCCCCCGTCATTCCCGACTCACCCTCGTCATTCCCGCGAAAGCGGGAATCCAGTAAATCCCTTATTCCGGCAATCCCGATTCTGGTAGGGCTGTATAAATCTCTGTTAGCGGTGACGTTGTCATTGCGACGAGCGCAGCGACGTGGCAATCTCGCGCCTATGCCAGAGTCCGTAATCCCAACAGGCTTGCTACCCCCGCATCAAGTGCGTGGTCGCAATGACAGTTTCGCTTCGCTTGCAGCCTTGTGCTGCTGAGGGCTAATATGGGCTGCCCCCGCGAGGCTGGGTAAGCTTGGCGGCTGTACTCCCAACACAAGGACGCTCAACCATGACCCGAACCGGACGCGCTGCTCTCACTCTGGCCGAGCTCGACGCCATGCCCATTGAGGAGGCCCAAGCCCTACCCTTCGACGAGCGCGACCGGCTGCTGGACCTGATTATCGCCGACGGGCGCCACGACGCCACCGCTTCCGTCTCTTATCGCACCGGGCTGTACAGCGACTACTTCGAGGAAGACCTGACCCGGATGCTCAAGGTGCGGGCGGTCACGGTACATTGTCGCGGCACCACTTCTTCCAACTTCGACGGCGTCCCCGTCGGCGAGACCTACCAGGAACAATACCGCGCCTGTTTCCGGCACGTCGAGACCATCCTGAGCGCGGCCCGCACCAACTTCGGACGGGTGGTCAAGATGGTTGTGTTCCTGACCAACATGGACCGGTGGGACGAATTCAACACGGTGTACCGGGAGTTCATTCCCAACCCGCCCTGCCGCGCCGTCATCGGCACCACCGGTCTCGCCCAAAAGCCGTTGCTCATCGAAATAGTCGAATGCGTCGCCTACCGCGTCGCCGACTAGAGAGTTTCGACAACTGGCAAATCACATCGCCACTCCCGTTCCACCCCCGTCATTCCCGCGAAAGTCGCAGATGCGCCTCTGGCGTGCGGGAATCCAGTAAATCCCCAAAATCCCGCCAATCCTGATTCTGACAATCCCTCTTGACACCACCCAACCGAACGTATATCCTAATTCCGTCTAGGCAAACAGCTGTTTCAATCACCATCGCAAAGAGAGGCAGGATTTCACTTCGACGGCCAACCCCGTCAGTACCAAAATCGCAACCGGCCCATGCGGGCTAACGCCGCTTAACGACCTAACGCCCCACCGGCGCAGCCCTCTGGTGTCCCCGGGACTATCCGAGCCCGCGCGCAGGTGCGTCCTACGGCGCGCCGAGTACACGAAAAAGTAGGTCAAATAGTTGCGTACCCAACCCGGCCGTATGCTGACAACGAAGCCAAATCCTGCCTCTCATCAACCACCAACCAACCGCTCATCCTGAGCCAGTCGAAGGACAAAGGAGAAATCGCCATCGGAACCGTGCAAACCCACCAACGCTCCAGCCTCCGCTTTCTCAATCGCGCTCACGCCAACCTGGCCTCCGGCAAAACCGGCCCCGCCGCCATCGCATTGCGCCACTCCGCTAGCCACTCCGTGACTGCTGCCGCTGTGCATTGGCATTTCGGCGCCCATACCAAGCGCCGGCTCACCAATGCCCTCCGCTGCATCGCCGACAAGCAAGAGCTCCCACCGGGCCACCTCCTTACCTTCGCCCAGGTGTACTCCGTCACGCCCAATTTCCTCGATTCCATCGACTGGCGCTCCGCCTTGCTCGTCTTGGCCCGGCTCCGCCGTCGCGTGCGCCACCTCGTCGATGACCTCAATCGCGCCATCGACGCCAATCCGAACCCGCCTTCCCTCCAACGCGTCCTCGCCCAAATCCAGGTCCAGCCCGGACCGCCCAGTCCGGCGATGACTACCCTCGGCCAACTCCGCAGCATCACCGGCCAGCCGCTGGATTCCAAATACGCCGACCATCCCCTGGACTGTCCCGACTGCCGCCGCATCTATCGCAACCAAACCCCTGCCAACTCCATTATCTTTAGCCAATCTCGCCCCCCTTGCCTTGCCGCTCAGTTCACATAACCCCCAATCCCCAAAATGTCCTAATAATGCCGTCGCAATCCGCTCATCCTGCGGAACGTCCGCCTCCGGCGGTTTCATCCATGCAAAACCCCAACCCCGGTTGACCCCATCCCCACGCTGCCCTATCATCCCGGCAAACATGACCGTCCCACCTGTAGGGGCGACCCTTGTGGTCGCCCTCCCTTGTGGATGAATCAGCGCCCAACCCATGAGAGGTACAGCCATGCGTGGAGCCGAAGCCGTCGTCAAAGCCCTCGAACAGGAAGGAATACGCTACATATCCGGATTCGCCGGTGGCGGCCTCAACCCCCTCTGGGGACCCCTGCGCGCCTCCAGCATCCGGCCCTTCGCCGCCCGACACGAACGCCTCGGCGTCGAGATCGCCGACGGCTACGCCCGCGCCACTGGCGAGGTCGGCGTCGCCATGACCGGCACCGGACCCGGCGCCACCAACTGCCTCACCGGCATCGCCGGCTGCTACGCCGACAACGTCCCCGTGCTGCTCCTCATGGGCCAGCACCCCCTGCGCAACCTCGGCCAGGAGTGGCAGCAGGAAGTCTCCGCCAGCATCTTCGATGGCCTCTGCAAGTGGCGCGGCACCTTCACCCGCGTCCAGGACATCCCCCACGTCATGCGTCGTGCCTTCACCGCCCTGCGCTCCGGCTCCCCCGGCCCGGTAGTCCTCGAAATGCCCCAGGACGTCATGACCGCCGAGGCCGATGACGCCGTTCTGGCCTACACTCCCGTCGGCACCCCCGGCAAGTCTGGCCCCGCCGAGGACGAGGTCCAGCGCGCCGCCGACATGCTGGTCAACGCCAGCTTCCCCGTCCTCAACGCCGGCGGCGGCGCAATGTCCGCCGGCGCCGCCGATGAGATCCTCGAGCTGGCCGAAATGCTCTCCATGCCCGTTGCAACCACCATCATGGGCAAGGGCATAATCCCGGAGAATCATCCCCTCTCCCTCGGCGGCGGCGTCTATCCCCGCGCCCGCTATGCATCCGGCGCGGCGCTTCACATCAACCGCAAGGCCGATGTCGTCCTTGCCGTAGGTAACTCCTTCCGCCAGCCCAACGGCACCGACGGCCGCCCCATCCCCGAGGGCGTCAGCATCATCCACGTCAACGCCGACCAGGCCGACCTCAACAAGACCTACCAGGTCGAACTCCCCATGCTCGCCGATGCCAAGCTGGCCCTCCGCGCCATCATCAACGCCGTCCGGCAGCGTATCGGATCCAACGGCGGTGGCATCAAGCAGGAAGTCGTGGACGAGATCCGCGCCTGCCACGAAAAATCCCATGCCGAGTGGCTGCCTCGGTTCACCGACCAGGAAACCCCCACCAACGGCTACCGCGTCGTCCACGAACTCCAGCAGGTCATCGACCCCGACCGCACCATCGCCCTCCACGACGCCGGCGGCAGCCGCGGCTACGTCGTCCCCTTCTGGATGACCACCCGGCCGCGCAATTTCGTCGCCATGGGTGGCATGGCCGCCATGGGTTGGTCCGTCGGCGCCGCCATCGGCACCAAGCTCGGCCGCCCCGACCATCTCGTCGTCCACGTCCTCGGCGACGCCTCCTTCGGCATGACCGGCATGGACCTGGAAACCGCCGGACGCATGGGCCTGCCCATCCTCACCGTCGTCATCAACAACGGCGGCACCGGCGGTGGCATGATGGGCATGGAAGACCCCAACGGCACGCCTCCCGAGGTGGCCGTCCTCGGCGGCAACTTCAGCGTCGTCGCCAACGGCCTCGGCTGCTACTCCGAGCGCGTCGAAAACCCCGACGACCTCCAATCCGCCTTCCGCCGCGCCATCCGTGCCACCGAGGAAGGCCAGTCCGCCATGGTCGAGGTAATGATCCGCCCCCTCCCAACCCCCGAACTCCCCGACAGCTGGTCCCTATGATCCACATGCCTAACGCGAACCAATTCGATGTACATCTTGGGACCAAACTTTTGGCAAAAATCTTACCGGCTATTGGCACGGTTAGCGTCCTTGGAGCTATGATCGCCGTGTACGGTCTGCTCATGCGCTCCCCACAGATCACCATCGCTGGGATGACCATGCTGGCGGCGTTTCCGTCCACGTGGGTTCTTCTCGTGACCGCCGACGCATCGGTAACGATATGCAAGCGCCTACGCGGGCGCCAGGTGAGCAGATAGGTATCGAGAGTCGCAACTTCCATAATGTCGGTGTGAATAGTCAAACCCGACTCGCCAACCGGGAAACCCCACACAGGGGCGGGCTTCAAACCCGCCCTTACTTTATACTGCCATCACCTACCATAACGTTCCAGCACCTACCAACCGCATCGGAGGGAAACCATGCAATCCATCACCATCGACCGCGCCAAACGCCTCAAAGAGGAGCCGCAATTCGGACACAACCGCTGGCACCCCGACATCCCGCCCATCGTCGAGGTCGATCCGGGCGAGGAAGTCGTCCTCGAAACCCGCGATGCCTCCGACTCCCAGATTCAGCCCAGCATGACCGAAGCTGACCTGGCCGGCCTGGACGCCAAGGTGGGACACCCGCTCACCGGCCCGGTGTACGTCAAGGGCGCAGAACCCGGCGACCTCCTCGAGATCGAGTACGTTGACATAACCGCCCAGCCACGCGGCTGGACCCGCAACCGGCCCGGCGCCGGTTTCCTCGCCGACATATTCACCGACCCCTACCTCGTCCACTGGAACATATCCGACGGCTGGGCTACTTCCGCGCAGATCCCCGGCGTCCGCATTCCCGACGGTTCCTTCATGGGCACCGCTGGACTCGCGCCGTCTCACCAGCAGATGGCTGCCTGGGCCGCTCGCGAAGCCGATTGGGTCAACCGCGGAGGCCAGGCAGCGCCCCCGGATCCCGAGGACGCAGTGCCCGCCGGCGGCCGGATCGCCAACGAGGGCTTGCGCACCATCCCGCCCCGTGAGAACTGCGGCAACATCGACGCCAAGCAAATCACTACCGGCTCTCGCCTCTTCATACCCGTCGCGGTGTCTGGCGGCCTCTACTCCGCCGGCGACGGCCACTTCGCCCAGGGCGACGGCGAGGTCTGCATCACCGCCATCGAGATGGGCACCACCTGCACCGTCCGTTTCGCCATCCACAAGGGACAGGCTGCCCGGCATAACATAACCATGCCGCGCTACGCTCATCCCGGCTACTTCCTGCCGCCGGAATGGGCTGCGCCGCGCAATTTCACCGCCACCGTCGGCTACCCCATCCACCCTGACGGCACCCAGGAGGGCTTGCACAGCCTCACCCTGGCGGCCCGTAACGCCCTTCTCAACATGATCGCGCTTCTGCAGGAACGTGGGTGGACCGCTGAGCAGGCTTACATAATCAGCAGCGTAGCCGTCGATCTACGCGTCTCCAACATCGTGGACCTGCCCAACGTCACGGTGTCCGCCTTTCTGCCTGAGGACATTTTCAACGGTTGATATTACCGTTCAAGCACTATCCTCATGAAATACCCCCTGTCCCTCTATTGGAGGGGGTTGGGGTGAGGGAGAGTCCCAATACAAAGCGCCCCGGCCATTTGCCACCGGCCGGGGCGTCTTGTCGTCCATCGCGTAAACGACGGACAGGCTCGCCAGCGGGTCAGCTCGCCTTCGACCCGCCAGTCTGCCACGCTGCGCCGCAGTCTGTGCCACCAGGACCTGCGGCGTAGTTTCACTGGTTGATGCGCTTTACCTCCAGGACTTCACCCGGCGCCAGCGCAACCCGGCGCACGTTGATGCCCAGCTTGAGCATCCAATAGCCGAGCGTCGCCTTGCTGACGCCAAGGGTGTCCGCCGTCGCGGTCAAGCCTTGGTCGTTGACCAGTTCGGGTAACAGACGCTCCAACGGCTGGTCGAATTCCTTTTCTACGCGCATCATCAATTTCGTTTTCCGTGCCATAGTACACCTCCAGCGTGCACTAAATTCTTGTGTAACCACCTGCTTTCAATCGGACGGGTTACATTCCATTGCCTTCAAGCTTTACACCAGCCAATTTAGCGATAATCTCAACCGTTGTCAAGACGAGGTATAAAAGATTCTAAAAGAATTTTTATAATCTTTCAGAACACTGCTTGATGCGCCAATATTTTGCCACACCAGGCAACCGCCTTCTAGCAATTTCCAAACCGGGTTTTTCCAATTTTCAGCGATTTCGGCTGCTTGGACCGGCGCGCGTCCCAGGACCGTTGAGCCAGGCAAGTCCATCGGCCCGAGACTCATACACCCTGTCAGCTGGACGATCCAGCCAGTTCGCTGTCTCCCGGAGGAGTCCAGGGGCAGCGAGTCAGTCAAAAATGTAATTATTGCCAGATCTGCACGACATGTAGCGCTCGTTTTTTGCCATTGCCGCGCTCACGTGTACTCCCAGTATCCCGCTGGTACTTGTGAGACGTAGAAATTCAACGTCCGCCGGCAGAGTTTCCAGACTCGCTCAGCCCCTACACTGTGCTGGTTATCGACTACACCCATACGGGAGGTGTATTCCGTTCAAATAATGTAGTGGCTCATCCACCCTCGCGGTGTAATTCCAAAAGTGTAGTGACGGACTCACCAGTCCATGGGCAGAGGCGGATGCCGAAATTTTTGCACCGAGGTACACCAGCCGTCTCAATCATCTCAATCCTGGTTACATTATCTGTGTAACGAAGTTACACGCCGAGATTGGTACATTCTCTCAGCCTGCCGCTGCACTGGAATGCAATGCAATCCGCAATGGTCGAACGCGGTTGACACTTGATGTGCCGTTGCCTAATCTGCTTGCGGCATCGTTTTCGCCAATCCAACCGTCTCGGAGCCGCTGACGTGAACATTCCCACCCTGCCCGACGTTTTCAAGGCTCGCGCTACCATCGCGCCCTACTTTCCCAGAACCCCGCTCACGTATTCCTCCGCTCTCAGCGATCTTCTGGAAGCTGAGGTGTACCTGAAACACGAAGAACACCTACCGCTCGGCGCTTTCAAATCTCGCGGTGGTATCAACCTGTTGGCTGGCATGTCGGAAGAGGAACGAGCGCGCGGCGTGATCACTGCCAGCAGCGGCAACCACGGCCAATCCATTGCCAGCGCCTGCCACATGTTCGGCGCTCGCGCCCTCATCGGCCTGCCGGTGGACGCCAACCCCAACAAGGTGGCGTCCATGGAAGCTTTGGGCGCTCAGCTGATATTCCACGGGGCCAATTTCGACGAGGCCAGAGAGCATTGCGAACGGCTGGCCCAAGAAGAGGGCTACCGCTATGTCCATCCCGTGAACGAACCCGCCCTGATCGCCGGCGTCGGCACTGCCAGCCTTGAAATCATTGAGGACCTTCCCGATGTGGAGATCATGATGCTACCAATCGGCGGTGGCAGCGGCATCTCCGGCGCTTGCGTCGTTGCCGGCGCCATCAACCCGGCAATCCAGGTGGTCGCTGTCCAGTCGGAAGCCGCGCCGGCCGCTTTCTTGTCCTGGCAGCAGGGGCAACTAGTGTCCGCTCCGATGCAGACTTGGGTGGAAGGGACGGCAACCGCGGTCGGCTATGAATTGCCCCAGCAGATAATGAGGCATCGCCTCCACGATTTTCTTCTCGTCACCGAGGACGACGTCAAACGCGCCGTGGCGATGTTGGTCGAAAAGGTGCACACCCTCGCCGAAGGCGCCGGGGCAACTGCTTTGGCCGGAGCAGTACGACACCCGGAGCTAGTGCGCGGCAAAAAGGTCTCCATAACAATCACGGGCGCGAACATTACACTCGCTCAGCTCCGCGATTGCATAAACGTGTACCTTGATGGCTGATTTGCCACCACCATGAAAGTGGTTGCAAAAAGCGCCGCTCACGAATCGGGCGGCGCTTCTCGTTTTCTGTTGCTGTGACTTGGCGGTAACTCTCATAAGCCACGCGCATTCCGTTCATCCAAGTAACGGGCCAATTCGTCCCTTTCGAACTGCGGCAACTCATGCTCCCCACTACGATCAATCAGCCACATGCCATCCGCCTTCTCAATCATCTGCCCAATTTCCCAACCGTTTACGCCGATGGAATCCAACGCTCGCAGGGCTTTGGGCACGTCTATCGATGGCATCGTAGCCAACAACGCTCCGGAGCCCAGGAGACCCATCGGGTCCACACCAAGCGCAGAGCAGATGGTTGCGCACTCTGGCAGTACCGGTGTACTCTCCGCCTCGAAAACAACGCCTAAGTCGGACGCGGCCGCGACTTCCCGCAGAGCAGTGACAATCCCTCCCTCCGTGATGTCATGCAGGCTGTGAACATTAACTGATCCACGCAGCGCCCTTGCCGCTCCCACTACGCTGATCCCAGGTTCACGCAGATATGCGCCAGCCCGTTCGATGGTCACAGAATCCACGCCGGCGTTCCTCAGATCGTCAGCGCATTCCGTACCCAGGATTGCCGTCCCTTCGATTGCCACGCCGGTCGAAAGCACAATGCTATCTCCATCGCGAGCGCCTCCGGACGTTACCAGTTGATCCCTGCTCAACAATTCGCCCAGCATCGTACCGGCCACTATGGGCCGATCAATTCCAAGCGTGATCTCGCTGTGCCCTCCAATGATCGCCACTCCCAATTCCGAGCAGGCATCGGCAATATCCCGCACCAGGGCGCGAACGTCATCCGGGGTGAAATGATCGGGCATCAACAACGTCGGCAAGAACCATTTAGGATCGGCACCGGCGCAAGCAATGTCATTGGCGTTCACTTGTACCGCGTACCAACCCACTTGCTCGGCGGCGAACGTGATCGGGTCCGACTTAGCCACCAGCAAACGGTCGCCCATTTCGACTACCGCGCAATCTTCGCCAACGGCGGGTCCCACGACCACCCTCGAATCGTGGGTTCCAACATCGGTCAGCAACTCCGCCAGCAGTCCTGGCGGCAATTTACCTGGTTTCAACGTTCCTCCCGCAATCTCCAGTTCGTAGTTCAGTTTAGCAAACTCGCTTGCAGGCGCATTGGAGTTTGCTATAATTGTGTCCGCTACGGCCCCTGTCGTAGCGCTGCATGTGGCGCATTCGTCTAGCGGCCCAGGACACCGCCCTCTCAAGGCGGAGATCAGGGGTTCGAATCCCCTATGCGCCACCAGTTTTCATTCGCCGACGTTCTTACCAGCGTCGGCGTTCCTTAATTCTAACGCTCAGGGGATGTGGGGCAGTGCCAGATTCAACCATCCTGCTTGCGTTCATCCTCGTGTTGGTGTCGGCTGGGGCCCACGCCACGTGGAACCTGCTGCTGAAAAAAGCCCGCCACCAGGAGGTCTTTGCCTGGTGGCTGTCCGGGTTCGGCTTGTTCGGCGCCCTGCCTATCGCCGTGGTGTTGGCGCTGCGTACCTCCTTCGAGATCGTGGGTATTTGGTACATAATTGCCACCATCCTGCTGCACATCTGCTACTTCCTGTTCCTGGGCCGGAGTCTTGCCCGCAGCGATCTGTCGCTGGTTTATCCAATCGCGCGGGGTTTTGGCCCCGGCCTGGTCCCGATCCTGGCCGTTTTCTCTCTGGGCGAAACCGTTACGCCGCTGGCATGGGTGGGCATTGGCGCGGTTGTAGTGGGCATCTACACGACGGCGTGGTGGGGACAACTGCGACAGTTCACGACGAGGGCTACTCTGTTTGCGAACCTGCCGGGTCTGGGCTACGCTCTCCTTACGGGTCTGTGTATCTCCCTGTACACCATAGTGGACAAGCGGGGTGTCGCCCACGTTAGCCCCTTCCTCTACCTCTATCTCATGACTGCGGGAGTAGCCGTCGGATGGGCACCTTACATAATCCGCAACTACGGCGTTTCCGGCATTGCTCAAGAGTGGCGCGGGGCATGGCGGAGCGTGATAGTTGCGTCGGCGCTGCTGTTCCTGGCCTACGGTCTGGTGTTGACTGCCATGAGCATCACCGACGTGAGTTTCGTAGCGCCAGTTCGAGAGGTCGGTTTGCTGTTCGCCCTGATCCTGGGAGCCCTTGTCCTGAAAGAGTGGGTGACTCGCGGCCGCGTTATCGGAGCCCTCCTCATCGTGGCCGGCGTTGTGCTGATCACCCTGTCGCAGTGAACCTTCACAGTTCGGAAAGTCTATAATGCGGCAATCAATAGGGCACATCGTCAAGGGGGAGAGAGTTATGGACAGCCAGATTGACCTGTTTGAAGCGATTTACAGCCAGCGCCAGATCACTCGCTACAAGCCCGACCCGGTTCCACAAGCCGCACTACAGCGGATGATCGACGCCGCGGTGCGCGCTCCCAATGGCGGAAACACGCAACCCTGGGAGTTCGTCGTGGTCAACGATCCCGAAACCGTGCAACGGCTGGGCGAACTCTACAAAACAACCTGGCTGGACGCCATGGGCTGGGAACCGTCGCCTACCGAATCCCGTGTGTATCGCCACGCCCGTTACCTGGCCCATCACATGCCGGAAGTCCCCGCGATGATCGTGGTGTGCGCGGACCATTCGCGCGGCAGCGGATTCCAGCCTGACGAACCAATCGAACGCGGTCGCCACGCGGCTTCCATCTGGCCGGCCATCCAAAACCTGTTCCTGGCCGGCCGCGCCCTGGGGCTGGGCACCCGCATCACCACGGTGCTCAATCGCAAGGAGGATGAGGTTCGCGAAATTCTGGGACTTCCGGAATATGCCGAGATGATTTGCCTGACTCCTGTGGGCTATCCCCGCGGCAGCTTCGGACCAACCAATCGCCGCTCGCCGGCAGAAGTCACCTCATTCAACCGATGGGGTTTCCGCGACTGGAACGACTGACCCGTCTGAATCTCCAAACGTGGAGCCAAAATGACTCAACCTACCGTTAAAATTGATAACGCCCGATATGTGGTTTCGATGGACCCCGGACGGCGCATCATCGCCGACGGCTCCATCGTTATCACCGGCAGCCGGATCAGCAGCGTTGGCAAAGCCGCCGAATTGGCCAGCGTCGCAGCGGACACCGTGATTGATGCAACCGGAATGGTGGTAACGCCGGGGTTCGTCAATGGGCACATGCACATCAGCTACGCCCATGCAGTCCGGGGCCTGTTCCCGGACAACCTGGGATCGGAATATCTCCCCAACGTGTTCCGGCTACAGGCCGCGATGACTCCTGAGGATGAATACGCCACGTCGCTGCTGGCCATCACGGAGCTGCTCAAATACGGGACCACCACCTTTCTGGATCCCGGAACCACTACCCATCTCGACGTCTGCCTCGACGCGTACCGCCAGTCGGGTTGCCGTATCATCGTTGGCCGAAACGTGCAGGATCGACCCAATCCGTTGAACCTGCCCGTGTACGATACCGATGACGCAATCCGTTTGACTGAGGAAGCGGTCAGCGGTTATCACGGAGCGGCGGACGGTCTGGTGTCCGCTTGGGCCATGCCGTTTTCCTCGGAGTTCTGTTCCCCCGAGTTGATGGCCGCGACACACGCCATCGCCGAATCCCGCGCCACCAGAGCCACGCTCCACTTCAACAACGGCCCTCGCTGGATTCAACACTGCGCTGAAACCCACGGCTGCACTCCCACCGAATACCTGGACCGTCTGGGCGTACTGACACCAGGGATGACGCTGGCCCATTGCCTGGGCATCGGCGACGACGAGGCCCGGCTGATTGGAGAACGTGGAGCGGCGGTCGTGATGTGCCCGACGGCTGCCATCAAGGGCGGCGCTCGCATGACCCAACAGGGCCTGATGCCTGAACTGCTGGCGTTTGGCGCCGTCGTGGGCCTCGGCACGGATGCGGGGAACAACTCCAACCTGCTGGAAACGCTGCGTTCGGTATATCTGGCGGCCGTACTGTACAAGGATGGACGCGGCGACGTCGGCATAATCCCGGCAGAAACCGCGCTCGAACTGGGCACCATCAGAGGCGCGGCGGCGTTGGGAATGGATGACATAATCGGTTCCATTGAACCGGGCAAAGCCGCCGACCTGGTCTTGTTCGACACCCGGCGGGCTGAATGGGCGGCCCTGCACAATCCGGTCAACAGCCTCGTGTACAACGCCGACGGACGCAGCGTGCACACGGTCTTGGTCAATGGGCGTGTCGTGGTTGAAAGCCACCAGGCGCGCTTCGTGGACGAGGCGGATTTGGTGGCCGACGTGCAACAAAAAGGCGACGCGCTCATCAAGCGCGCCGCCGTGAAATTCGATTCACCCTGGCCGGTGGTTTAAGTGTAGGTACAGCGTGTACGACCGGATTCCCGCTTTCGCGGGAATGACAGGTAGAGATGTTACGGCTCCCGGTCGGGGCCGCCGATGTCGCGCAGGATGTTCTCCAGCGCCTGATCCAGGGCTGGGTCCAGGTCCACCGGCTCCACAAAGGGAGTGTACTGGTAGTCCAACCGCACCTGATCGATGATCTGTTTCGCTTCGTTGTTGGTGCTGCCCAATCGTTCCAGGTTGTCCAGCAATTCTTGGGACTCCCGGTTTCCCATCTGCTCCAACTCGGACAGGTCCATTTCGATGCTGAAGAGAGACCGCAGCCGGCGCAGTATGTCGTAGTAGGCCCGGTGGTCCTGGGTGATGCCCAGCTGATTGTTGTTGCTGGTCATAAAGGGGTACATGGGAGCCATCGCGCCCATCCGGAACATCTGGACGTCCGGGTACTGGTAGTGCGCCATTGACACCAGGGCCATCCCGATGGTCGGCCCCTGCCGGCCCCGGCTGCCGTAGCTAGAGAACTGGACTCCGTATCGTTCCAATTGTTCGCGCATCTCAGCCTGGGAATATACGCAGGTAATCCGCCTTTCCAAGTCGGGCGGCGCCGGCCCGTTGACCCCTTCCACTGCCACCGTTTGCTGGATTCCCAAGTCCTTGATGGCGTTGAAAAACGCCTCGGAATAGACGTCCAACCGGTACCAGGGTTCTTCCCCAAGAAATACCAGCAGGCCGCTGCCGATTTCATAAAAGGCGTTCTGTCGGGTCATCGCCGAGCTGGGCAAACCTTCATGGAACGCTGCGGCGGGTCGGAAGGCGTCGTGGGTGCCAGCCACCTGGAAGGGGTAGCACATCCGATTGACATATTCCGTCATTTGACCGATCTGCCGGCCGCCGTTCTTTTCGATCAAGTAGCGGGGGAGTCCACTGGAAATGCGGCCGCCGTTCGACCACTGCCGACGCCACCCGGCGATCAGATAGTTCGATTCGGGTTTGTCGGTAAAAGTGAAAAGTTCCTCAGGCATAATGGACCGCCTCTCTCCCCGGCTGCCACGTCGCAGTTTCGGCTAATATACCACATTGGTGGTTTCCCCACGCTTTCACCCTCACCCCCGCATCGAGTACGGGGCAGGCTCTAGCCCTCTCCCATCAAGGGAGAGGGAATTTCCTGGAAAACTGAAAGAGCCTAGTTGCGGGAGAATCCGCTGCTGCCAAAGCCGGTGGTCTGCTCGTTGACCAGGAAGGTGCCTGTGTCCCGGCCGTGGGCGGTTTCCAGTTCCACGTCGAAACGCTGGCCGCCGAATTCGCCCAGCATCTCGAAGCGCCGCTCGGTGTACACCCGGCCCTCGAAACCGACGCTCTCAACGTCCCGCTCTTCTTCGCCGGACAGGTACATCTCAACGGCGGTGGTCATCAGCTTCTCCCGGTCTTCTCCGCCGAGAACGCTGGGAGCGCGCAGGAACACGTAGCCCCACCGTATGCCCTTGTGCTCCATCATGGCGCTATGCACCTAAAAGCATTGTGGTAGTCAGGAAAACACGCGAATGAGCGTCTGAATTCTTCGGGCGGCGTTGGGCATAAGTAACTGGATGTTGGGTTCTTTCAGACTGCGCAGGTAGCTTGAAACCGAAAAAACCCAGAGTTCTTGAAATTTTCCAGCATGGGGCCACGAGGTGGGTCGGTCATCTTTTGAGTAGTAGTTGACCGGAAGGCTGAACAGGTGTTTGTCCTCTCCTTCTTTCGGGCCGAGAGCTTCCCAAAATATGAGCAGGGGTTTGACCGGAAGACTTCGGTAACGATCAGGCCTTTTCATCGGAACCAGCACTTTGGCGGTTCCGGGACCTTTCAAGGTCCGATGTTCCGAGTCCCAATGTCTCTCCCATCGTTGCTGCTTATAATCGGCCACATCCTGCGGCAACGCCTTGACCGCAAGCTTCTGACCTCCTATGGCGGCGGCAGACCAGTTCTTGATTTCGGTTTGGTATAAGAATTTTGGCTCGCCTCCCCATTGGACTTCTATCCATCGGTCCAGCCAAGGCCCAGTCCGTCCGCCGGGGGTTACACGATCCTCTAGGACCGTTGCACGGCCATCTTTAGATTCAACGTAATGCTGGAAACAGGCTGCGTTCAGATCTTCGCCGGTGACGGCAACAATGCCAGTAGCGTCGCCTTTCTCAGCGTCGTGCTTCTCGTCGAAGAATTTAAGCAATTCTTCCCGATTTACTGTAAGCGTATCTGTCAATGGGGCATCCATCATTAGAAATTTCTCGGATAGTGGCGATGAGGATGGTGGGCGGTGAGGGACTCGAACCCCCGGCCTTCTGCGTGTAAAGCAGACGCTCTAACCATCTGAGCTAACCGCCCATATTCATCGAAAAGCGTACAACGAGAGGGCATAGAAATGGCGCGCTTGGCGAGATTCGAACTCACGACCTCTGCCTCCGCAGGGCAGCGCTCTATCCACTGAGCTACAAGCGCGCGTCGGAAAATACATGGTGCCGAGGGAGGGATTTGAACCCACACGTCCTAATGGACACTGCGCCCTGAACGCAGCGCGTCTGCCGTTTCGCCACCTCGGCCTGGTGGTTTTCCGTTGTAAAGAGCCATTCGCTGCGGCGGGTATGGTGGGCGATGGAGGATTTGAACCTCCGACCTCCTCGGTGTGAACGAGGCGCTCTAACCGCTGAGCTAACCGCCCCAGCGCGACTCATGGATTATTATATCCTGGCCCCCCTGATACGGCAACCGCTGAGACCGCTGGCGGGGTGATGCTCCGCATTTCCGGCTGTGTACTGGCGATGGTCCTTTTGGTTGGTGGCCGGTTGGCTGGTAGATGGGGATTGATTGGTTGATGGGGTTTTGAGGTCTTGGAGGTTCAGGATCGTCGGCGCTACGGCCAGAGCGTTTTGGGTTTGCGATATTGAGTCCTAGAGTCCCACGTGCTGACCGCCCAGAGCGATTAGGGGAAGCCCCCTCACCCTAGCCCTCTCCCACGGAGGGGAGAGGGGACAAGCGACCCTCGCGGAGCGGTGGTGACACCCGCCGTACTGGTCTCGGCCAATGCTGCGGAAGAAAACAGCCTCAGGCGCGAGCCAGCGTGCAAATTATTTACCGACTTGGTTGACCGTATGGTACGGGGTAAGCGTACCGTTTCCTGAACCTCTTATGACCTCGTGAATTGGAAATTTCCGGTGGGTCGGGCGTTTGGGCCGTGGCCTTTGGCTGAGCGTCCGATCCGACGTGGAGTACAGTATAGAGAACGGCCGAGCTGACAGGTAAGGAGATGGGTGTCATCGGTTTTGGGATTGTCTGAACTGTTTCGCAATGAGCACACGTTATGTCAAAAACCCGCCTAAATCAGGCAGTAGCACGACATAACGCGCCTTGTGCGAACCAACGTATTTGCCGAGCCTATATCAAAAAACGGGGCAGGTTTGAAACCCGCCCCGTCCAGGTTAGTTCGCGCGATGCGACTGAATCAGTGCGCTCCGACTCCGCTGATTTCCTTGCCCGGTTCTCCCACGGCTCCCGATTCCAGCAGCTTGGCGAACGCCTCGGCGTCGTAGCCCAATTCGGCCAGCACCTCCTCGTTGTGTTCTCCCAGCGCCGGCGGAGCCCTCCGCAATTCGGCCGGGGTTCCCCGCAGCTTGATGGGGGAGTTGGGCACCCGGAGGTCCGGCACCTTGGGGTGGTTGATCTCCAGGAACATCTCCCTGGCCTTGACCTGCTCGTCCGCCACCACGTCGGATGTCTTGTTGATCGGGCCAACGGGGACGCCGGCTTCGTCGATCACTTTGACCCAGTGGGCTACGGTGTTGTTGGCGAAGATGCTGTTCAGCAGGTCGATCATTTCGGCCCGGTGCGCCACCCGGTCGGGGTTGGTGGCAAACTTGGGGTCGTCCTTGAGGTCGGGATGGCCGATGGCGTTACAGAAGCGCTCCCAGAGGTTGGGGTTGGCCACGCCCAGGATGAAAAAGCCGTCCTCAGCCTGGAAACTCTGGTAGGGCACCAGGCTGGGGTGTCCGGACCCGAGGCGGTGCGGCTCGATTCCAGTGCCGATGTAGCCGGTGGCGTGGTAGCTCATGGCGGCCACCTGCCCGTCCAGCAGCGCCGTGTCAATCAGCTGGCCCTCGCCGGTCTTGTCCCGGTGGTACAGGGCGGTGACGATGGAACCGTAGGCCAGCATACCGGTGAACAGGTCCACCAGCGAGAAGCCCACCCGTTGCGGCGGGCCGTCGGGTTCGCCGGTCAGGTGCATCAGCCCGCTGTAAGCCTGGATAATCAGGTCGTAGCCGGGCTTGTTGGCCATGGGGCCGGTGCGTCCGTAACCGGAGATGGTGCAGTACACGATGTCGGGGTTGATGGCCTTGATGTCATCGTAGCCAAGACCCATGCGCGCCAACGTGCCGGCGCGGAAACTCTCGATCATTACGTCGGCGTCTTTGGCCAGCGTCTTGACAATCTTCAGCCCTTCCTCGGATTTCAAGTTGACCGACAGGCTGCGCTTGTTGCGGTTGAACGAGAGGAACTGGGTGCTTTCGCCGTTCCAGATGGGCGGCCACTTGCGGGTCTCGTCGCCGTCGTTGGGTTCTTCAATTTTGATGACGTCGGCGCCCATGTCGGCCAGGTTTTGGGTGCAAAAGGGGCCCGCCAGGGTACGGGTGAGGTCAACGACCTTGATGTTTTCCAGAGGCTGAGACATCGGTACAGTCCTCGCTTTTTCAAGTTTGGCGGATTATAGCACGGGGCGCATAAACCCCATCGGAAACACTTTAACTCTAGTAGAAACCACAGCAGAATCAACCGGGAAATACGTTGTGCTATAGTGAGGCCCACTGTCGGAAAGTCAGAGTGATAGAGTGGCACACTCGATTTCGTGATCCTAGGGTGAGCGAGCGTGGTATGAGAGGAAGAAGATATGGGCCTGTTCGATAATTTCGGAGATTCCGTGGAATTCTACGAGAACCCCGAACCGCGCTGCCCTTGCGTGGTGGTAGTGGACCGGAAAAAGCATGACGCCTCCGCTCCGGAGGTGACCCGGGCCCTGGAGATTTTTTACGACGTGGTGACGAAAGACAGACTCGCCGCGTTGCGTACTGAAATTGCGATAGTCACCAGCACACTTGGAATCTTCAATGTCCGCGGAGTCAAAGTAGTTTCCGACTTCGTGGGCGCCGACGAGTTCCGAATACCCACATCGATACCGTCCTGTTGCATTTGTTCTCTCAGCAAAGGACTCCACAAAGCGCTGGACATGGTTGAAGAGCGTAAGCACGTTTACCAGGCCAACGGCATTGCTTATTTCCGACCCGTGATCATGCTCATTACCTATGCAGGACCGGACAACGACAGTTCCCGAGACCGGGAAATGATCGCGCAGCGGATTCACGAAGCAGAGTACGACCGTAGTGCAGCAGTTTTCGGCTTTGGAGTGCAAGGCGCAGATATGGGCAACCTGGCCGAGATAATGTCGCCCCATCGCCCTCCGAAACTGCTGTCGGAGGCGGATATCGGGGGCATCTTCACCTGGCTGGCCAACTCGATGTCGTCCATCTCGCAGTCTCAGCCCGGAGAACGTATCCGGTTGCCGGATCCTGACAATTACATATGCGGCACATGATGTTGAAGCCGCAGGAAAAAATCGTTATGTCTGGTAGCTCCGGCGATGGCTGATGAGTTTGGACGTCCGCTGATCCTGTCACTGGGCGGCATCAACATGGACCTGGTGACCTTTGCCGACCGCCTGCCGGCCGACGGCGAAACGGTGGTGGGCAGCCGCTTCGTTACCTACGCCGGCGGCAAGGGGGCCAACCAGGCCGTAGCGGTGGCTCGAATGGGCGCTCACTCGGCGATGGTGGGCAGGGTTGGCGACGATATGTTTGGGCCGCAGTTAATCGAACTGTTGCAGTCCGCCGGAGTTGAAACCGGCGCCGTAAGCGTCAGCGAGGGCGTCAGTTCCGGCATTGCGGTCATCAGCGTCGGCGAAAGTGGACAGAACCGCATCGTGCAGGTGCTGGGGGCCAACGACACCTGCGGCGAAGCAGAATTTGACGCCATCGTCGGCCTGCTGCCTGATACATCCGCCATGCTGCTGCAACTGGAGGTTTCGGTGGATTTGTCGCTGCGGGTGGCTGCGCTGGCGGCATCCCAGGGTGTCTCCGTGATTATGGATCCCGGACCGGTGCGGCCCGTGCCGGCGGAATTTTATCGGCACGTCTCAGTCATTACCCCCAACGAAACGGAAGCCGAAGCGCTGGTGGGCCATCCCGTCGCGGACCTGGACACTGCGAGAGCGGCGGCGGATGATTTGTTGAATCGAGGCGTGGGCGCCGCAGTCATCAAGTTAGGAGCGCTGGGCGCCTACTGGTCGGATGGGAATGACAGGGGACACGTCCCGCCGTTTCCCGTAACCGCGGTGGACACCGTAGCGGCTGGCGATGCGTTCAACGGGGCGATGGCGGTTGCGCTGTCCGAAGGATGCTCGTTGCCGGAGGCGGTTCGCTGGGGATGCTCCGCCGGCGCGCTGGCGGTTACCACCGTCGGCGCCCAGGATTCCATGCCGACCCGGGATGCGGTCGCCCAACTTCTCAATGGGGAGTGCGGGTAATTTTATGTCAATTGCAGCGATGGATAATCGTGTCCACTGACGATAAGTTCTGCGCGAGCTGCGGCTCCCGGTTAGTTATGCGCCAGCAGGAAGGGCGGATGCTCCCGGTCTGCCCGGAGTGCGGACGGGTGGTCTATTACGATCCCAAGCTGGCAGCGACGTGCGTGGTGGAACGCGATGGCCGTGTGCTGTTCGTGCAGCGGGCGATGCCCACGGGCTACGGCCTGTGGAGTCTGCCGGGCGGATACGTGGACCGGGGCGAGTTGGTGGAGGATGCCGCCGCCCGCGAGGTGTACGAAGAGACGGGGTTAGAGGTGGTTACAGCCGAATTGATTGGGGTGTTCTCTCAAGCCCAACATCCGGTGGTAGTGGTCGCTTACTCGGCAACCGAGACCGGCGGGGAGTTGACCGCTGGACCCGAGTGTCTCGACCTCGGTTTTTTTGCCACTGACGCGCTTCCGACCTTGGCATTTCCGCGAGACGCCGAGATCGTCCGCCGCAAGCGCTCCATGCCCGACGACAATCAGCGTCGTTCTTGAACATGCCCACGCTTCCAGGCACCGGCCGCTTTCGGGATCTTGCGGCGCAAGCCGGACGTGGGTTGCTGGACGCCTTGTTCCCGATGGAGTGCGTTTCCTGCGGCGCGTCGGGCAACGTCATTTGCGACAAATGCGCGGCGGACCTTCCTCTGCTGCTGCCTCCGTTCTGCTCGATATGCTCCACCCCTGGCGACTTTGCGCGTTGCGAAAGGTGCGCAGCATCCGAAAGGTGGTTTGACGGCATTCGCGCCCCGTACCGGTATGCCGGGCCGATTCGCCAGGGGATACTGGCGTTGAAGTACGGTGGAGTCAAAGCGGGGGCAGCTCAGCTGGGCGATTTGCTGGCCGGCTATCTGGGCGACAACCCGTTGCCGGGAGATACCATCGCGCCGGTTCCGATGCACCGTTCCCGGCGGCGGGAGCGCGGATACAACCAGGCGGAACTGCTGGCGCGGCGTATTGCCCAACGCGGCAACCTTCGATACCAGGACAGGATTCTGATCCGCACCCGCCACGCCGTCCCGCAAGCCAGCATTACCGACCCGACTCTGCGGGCGAGCAACATTGCCGGCAGCATCGCCGTGGCACCGGATTTTGAGGCGGCCGGCGGGCGATTCATCCTGATTGACGACGTGGCCACCACCGGCAGCACTCTTTCGGAATGCGCAGCCGCCCTCAAAGGGGCTGGCGCAGAGTCGGTTTGGTGTCTGACCTTGGCGGTGGCCAGCGGGCAACCTGTGGCGGAATAGCTTATGTTTGACATCCATCTTTCGGTCTGCTGAAATGGCGGCAAGAACCACCATATCAACGGTCAAACGAAGGAGGCACGATCATGGCAGGCAACACTATCGTTTACGTGGGCGCGGAATCCAGCGGACTGTATCGCAAGCAAGCGGGCGATGCTCACTGGGATCTGCTCACCGACGGCCTGGCTCCCGCCACGCAGGCCCGGGCCATCGCCATCCACCCGAATGATCCGCGCACCATCTTTTGCGGCACGCAGCGCGGCATCTACCGCAGCACCGACGGCGGCGACCACTGGCAGCGCATGAACATGACGGAAGGGCGGGTGGTCTGGTCCATCCGGTTCCATCCCAACGACGCCAGCATCATGTTCGCCGGCACCGAGGGCGCCGAGGTTTACAAGAGCGAAGACGGCGGGGAGAACTGGGCGCACATCGCCACGGTTTCCAACCCCGAGCAGGTTCAAATGGCCTTCGCCATGCGCATCCTGGGCATCGACATTGAGGCCAACAATCCCGATAACATGTACGCGGCCTTGGAAGTCGGCGGCGCGGCCAGCAGCACCGACGGCGGCAACACCTGGACCATCCGCAACAGCGAGTTCGCCGGCGACGTTGACCTGCTGGATCTGCACGGCGTAGCCGTGGGCGGCGCCAACTCCGACTCCGTGCTGATTTCTAATCGCACGGGTGTCTGGCGCAGCACCGACCGGGGATCGTCGTGGCAGGACTGCGAGTTCGGCCGGTTCTCGGACATCATGTACTCGCGCGGCGTGGTGCGCGATCCCAGCGATCCCAACACGCTGTACGCCTGCGTCGGCATGAACTTCGGCAGCGAGCAGGGCGGCGTGATGCGGACGACCAACCTGGGCGAGACGTGGGAGCGCTTCGACCAGGGCATCAACCCGGGCAGCACCACGTTCGGCGTGGCGGTGAACCGTCAGGACACGTCGCAGGTCTATTTCTGCACGCGGCGGGGGCAGGTCTTCGGCACGCACGACGGTGGCGCAAGCTGGTCCAGCGACCAGTTGCCCGACACCGCGATGAACACCATCAGCGTGGCCTGCGCCTCTGCGTAGGCTCAGGGCTATATCGCGCTAAGGCTGGCGGCAGTTCGCTGATTGTGGGCTGCCGCCAGTGGCTTGTTTTTTGGAGCTGGCAAGAATGACCATCAAAGCGATTACGGACGAAATCACCAGAGTGATGGAGGTTACCGAGAACTGCGGAGGCTGGATTTCTGCCCATGAAACGGCAAATCGGTACGCAGTTATCGATCCAATTCTTTAGGGCATTGGGTTGGCAAACATGGCTGCCGTGGGAATGTAGAGTCGAGGTCAAGAGAGGTAAGCAAGGCAGGGCCGATTATCTTTTACTCGACCGTTATGAAAATCCGGTGATTGTCATCGAGGCCAAGGGACTGTATGGAGGCTCAAACTACAGCCCGACGAATTTCCGCAGAAAACTGGCTTCCTATGCGAGAGGAATTACGCAAGGAGTTGCGGTCTTGACCAATGGATGGGATTGGGAAATCTACGATCTAAGCGAGCACGGGGTAACGTTCGAGGGTAAAAGAAAGGCGAAGGTTAACCTCGATGACGGCCCGGAGAAAGCGGCAAGGGTTTTGTACAAATGGTTGGATAAGAAGCGTTGGCGGTGATGGAATTACAAGCGGTTGCGATGGGGATGTAAGTAGAATTGTGCTTCACTGGATTCCCGCTTGCGCGGGAATGACGGCAGAGACGGCGGGTCGCAAGTTGCTACGGTATAAATGAGGGGCGGGTTTCAGACCCGCCCCTACAGTGTTCATAGGCCTTTGCGTGGTTTAGCTTTCGGCTTTGGGGAGCCAGTCTTCGTTCCAGGGGAATTCGTTGGGGGCTTCACCGAAGGCGGGCAGGCCCTGGTCAACGCGGTCGCGGTAGGGGCTGGTGACCGGCTCGCGGTACGGATACAGCCCGCCCTCGTACATCTGCTCACCCTTCTTGAAGTGGGTGGCCTGTTCCAGGGTTTCCACGAAGGGCATGTTGATGTCGTAGAGGTTGCCGGCGCTGGCGCGAGGGCGCGGGCCGGCCTTGGACACGTGGCCGTAGAGTTCCCGACCGATGATGCGCTCGGCGGCCCACACGCAATCGATGAGCTTGTCGATGTCAACGCCGGTGGGGATACCCATATCGTCCATCATGTGGAGCAGGTCTTCCGTGGGCGCCATACCGGTGGCGCGTCCGTTGCCGCAGTAGGGGCAGCCGCCGAATCCGCCGATGGTGCCGTCCAACTCAAGGGTATCCTCCGAGCCGAGTACGCGCATGGCGGCGTAGGCAGAGGCGATGGCCATGTTGCGGCCATTGTGCAGGTGCAGGCGGAAGTGGTTGATTTCCGGCCAGCGCTCCTTGACGCGGACGATGCTCTCTTCGACCTTGGCCGGCGTGCAGTGGCTCATGGGGTCGCCCATGGAACAACTGCGGACGTTGATGCCGGCTTCATCCCAAAGCCCATGCTGGTATTCAAGCAGGGTCATCAGGCTGTCCACCGGGAACTCGCCCAGGAAGTTGGAACCCCAGGAGGCGTTGCATCCGATTCCGGCCTCGGTGATGCCCATCTCCTGCGCCTGGGCGATGATGGCCGGCCAGCGTTCCATCTCCTGCATCTGGCTGCGGTTGGTGTTGCGTCGGGCGAACACGTCACACAGGTGGCAGGACAGGCGCGGGTAGGCGTCCCGCTCGATGGTCAGCGGAGGCGAGTAGGCGCGGGCGCGTTCCACGCCGCGAGCGTTCAGGGCAAGGGCGGTGTAGGTTACACCAGCCTTGGGGGTGAACTTGGTCACGATCTCGTCGATACGCTCCATCTGGGGCGTCCACCTGGGGCTGACAAAGGAACCGACGACGATGCTTTGCAGGCCGGTTTCCGACAGCATATCGAGGAGCTCAACCTTGTCATCGACAGAGATGTTGGCGTCCTCAATCTGCATGCCTTCACGCATGCCTTCTTCCTTATAATGCACTGTGGGCCATTCGTTTGGCATGGGTTTCCTCCGGCTGCGTGCAGCAGCGGTCGTGGTTGACTACGGTAGCGCAAGTGTGCGCAGAGTGCCGGGATTGTATTGTCGGGCCGCCGGCATTGTCAAGAAACGCCGGCGGTGGCATACGCGATCAGCTTGTACACCAACTTGGCCGCCGTATAGCTGTTTGCCGCCGGGCCTTCGTTGGGCGCTAACTCGCAGACGTCGAATCCCACGATCCGGCGCTGCTCTGCAACCTGCCTCAGCAGGCCGACCAATTCCAGCCAGCGCATTCCGCCCGGCTCCGGCGTGCCCACCGCCGCCATTTCCGAAGGGTCCAACGCATCCAGGTCAACGCTCACATACACTTGCGGCCCGAGACCGGCGATTATGTCATCCAAACAGTCGTCGCTTTGCGGTGGCCAGTAACATACTCGAATGCCCGCTTGGTTGATGTGGTTCTTTTCCTCCATCGCCAGCGTGCGGACACCCACTAGCGATACCGGGCAATGTTCGGCGATGCGTCGGGCTGCTGATCCATGCCCCCATCCGGTGCCTTGGTATTGATCTCGCAGGTCGGCGTGGGCGTCGATGTACAGAACAGACAGGTCGGGAAAGCGGTCCAGGCAAGCCAGCGCGGACCCGATGGCGGCAGAGTGGTCGCCTCCAATCACGCCGGTGAGTTTGCCCATTAACTGATAATGAGCGACGGCCTGCCTGACGCGGGTGGCCATCTGCTCGGGATCGCCGACGTGGGGTTCAAGCGCCGGCGCGGTGTAAATTCCCAACTCCGCCACGTCGATGCCCAGTTCCAGGTCGTAGTCTTCCAAAGCGGCGGACGCGGCGATGATTGCCGACGGCCCGTAGCGCGCTCCGCTGCGAAAGGACGTGGTGCTGTCTATGGGAACCGGTATCAGAACTGCGGATGACGTTTCGAGATCCGACTGATCCGGCGGCAACGCCAGAAAGTTGGCGGGAGTTGTCGGAACCGGGTATCCGCTCACGTTGCTGCGTCGCCCTGCCGGTTAGACGGTTGCTATCCGCCTACGGCGGACAATGCCGACCGTTGCCGGTGGGTCTCTGTCGCACCCTGCTCGGCGTTGGTCCACTCCAGGCCACGGTCCAGGAGCCAGGTTTTCACGCTCTGGAGATCGAACAGCGAGCGAGCGTCGGCCAGGGCCTGCTCGTGGTCAAAAGACTTGCAGGAGAACAGGTCGATGTTCACGTAGTCACGATGCGGAAACGTATGCACGCTGATATGGCTCTCGGCGATGATTACGAAACCGGAGATGCCGCTGTCGCCAGGGTTGGGGCCGTGATATTCCAGGACTTCAGGCTCGGTTATCCTGGTCATACCCAGATTGGCCGGGTACTCAACCAGAAAAGTCCGCAGCCGTTCGGTGTCCCACATCATTTCGGCATCGCCGCCGAACCCGTCAATAATCAAGTGCATTTTGCCCGTCAGCCCCTGGCGAAAAAATAATCCCCGTTGGACGGGGCCGCGCCGTCTTGTGAAAATGCGGCGTATAGAATATCATAGCCCGCACTGCAATTCAAAGCGAAATTTCGCCCGCGCAATCCGAAACCGTCGGTGTGGCAATCCGCTTCCCCGGCGGCAACGTATGTCAAGCGTCGGTAGTGGCGACCCAACCCAAACGCAACCCATGACCGGACATTCCCATGAGTGCTGAATCCATACCTGTCAACGGCACCCCTGCTGATGAAATCCCCGCAGAGGACGCTATGATCGAAGTGCGGGATCTGACGCATTACTATGGTCCCATGCCGGCGGTGGAAAACGTGAACTTCACGGTGCGGCGGGGTGAGATTCTGGGCTTCCTGGGCCCCAACGGCGCCGGCAAAACTACCACCATGCGCATCCTGACCGGGTTCATGCCGCCCACTCGCGGCTCGGTGACTCTGGACGGATTCGACGTGGTCGAAAAGTCTCTGGAAGTCCGCAAACGGGTGGGATATCTGCCGGAATCGGTGCCGTTGCACACCGAGATGACCGTTACCAACTACCTGAAATACATGGGCACCCTCCGCCGGATGAACGGCAGGCAGATTCGGCGGCGTACTGAAGACGTGATCGACGTTTGCCGGCTGGGCGATTACCGTAAAACGCTTATTGGCAAACTGTCGAAGGGGTTCCGGCAGCGGGTAGGCATCGCCCAGGCGATCCTACACGAGCCGGAAGTGCTGGTGCTGGACGAACCAACCATTGGCATCGACCCGATACAAGTGGTTGAGACTCGCGGACTGATTCAGGAACTGGGCCGCGAGCAGACGGTGGTTCTGAGCAGCCACATACTGCCCGAGGTCAGCATGATCTGCGAAAGGGTGCTGATCATCCACGAAGGCCATATCGTGGCGGCCGACACGCCCAACAACCTCGCCCAACACCTGCGGGGCGTTGAGCAACTAGAGGTTGAGATCGGCGGGCCGCCGGCTGAAGTGCTTCCGGTGCTGCGTTCCATTGAGGGCGCAACCGAGGTGACTCATCATCCCCGCCCCGGCGTCAACGCTTACCGGGTCCAATTTCTGGAAGGATTGGACCTGCGGGACGAAATTTCCCGCACGGTGATCAATCACGATTGGAGCCTGCTTAGTATGCAGGTCAACAGCATGAGCCTTGAGGAGATATTCCTCAGGCTCACCACCTCAGAAAATGACGAAGAAGAACTGGCGTAACAAACGATGCGAACGATCCGCGCGGTAGCTTTCAAAGAAATCCAGATCTATTTCAGCAGCCCGGTGGCCTACATCGTGGCGCTTATATTTATGGTGGTAGGCGGGGCCTTCTTCGTAAGTGATCTGGGCAACCCGTTTCCCGAAGCTTCACTGAGCAATTTCTTCCAGGGGGCCACCCTGGTGATGATCCTGCTGGCGCCGGCTTTGACGATGCGCCTGCTGGCAGAGGAACAAAAGCTGGGTACTATCGAGCTTTTGCTCACTTCCCCGGTTCGCGACTGGGAGGTCATCCTGGGCAAGTACCTCGCCAGCCTGGTCTTCTTCCTCTTTCTGCTGGCGCTCACGTCGTATTATGTCGTGCTCCTGCTGGTGTTCGCCAAGCCGGACCCGGGGCCGATTTACTCGGGCTACCTGGGGTTGGTGCTGTACGGCATGGCCGCCCTCGCCGTTGGAATCCTTACGTCCACGTTGACCAGCAACCAGATCATCGCGGCAGTGGTGGGTTTCGGGATCCTGCTGGTGCTCTCCCTCGGCTCTTCCTTCATCAGTAGCGCATTGACGGGAACGTGGGCCAATTTCTTCAATGAACTCGGCTTCGGCGGTCATTTCAACGACTTCGACCTGGGCATCATCGATTCGGCCAACATCGTCTATTTCCTCAGCGTGACCGCGCTGTTCCTGTTCCTCTCCATTCGCGCCCTAGAATCGCGCCGGTGGAGGTAGCATGAGCCAGCAGCCTATGGATGACAGGCCAAGAGACTGGCGCCGGCGCCGGGGCAGGGATCGCCAGGCCGCCGGCGGGAGTGAGGCAACCGTCGCCGCCGAAACGGATGCCCTGGAAGAGCAGTCGCGCACGCTTTTCTCTTTCCTGGAGCCGGCGTTCGACTTCATTGGGATCTTCTACGTTCCCATCCTGATCGCGGGCGTAGTGGGCCTGATCGCGGGGGCGGCGCTGCTGGCCTTCGTCGGTTCGCTGAAACTTTACGGCGGAATCGTGCTTGGCATCGGCGGCGTGCTGGTGCTGTTAGTAGCGCTCTCATACTTCAGCCAGGTAATCGCCGCGTTCTTCAGCCGCACCGGCAGATACGGTGTCAACACCGTCGTGATGACCGCCGCTTTCATCGGTCTCGTGGTGCTGATTAACTACGTCGCCTTCGAGAACCACTTCCGAGCCGATACCACCGCCACCAACCAGTTTTCGCTGGCCAACCGGAGCAAAGACCTGCTGGACAACCTGGACCGGCCCATCAACGTCATCGCCTACTACCCAGATGAGATTCCCAATATCGATATGCTGACCCGGCGCGGCAAGGTGGACACCATGCTCAGCGAGTTCAGCAACAGGAGCAGCAATTTCTCATACCAGTTCATCGACCCCCAAAAAGAGGCCGACCTGGCGCGCAGCCAGGGCATCACCTCATACGAGACCCTCTCCGTCTCTGCGGTGGGAACCGACATCATCGACCTGGTGCAGCCCACCGACGGGGCGTACAGTCGCCTGGAACAGGACCTGTACACGGCGTTGCTGGTTGCAACCGAAACGGAACAGAAGAAAGTCTATTTCCTGGCCGGTCACGGAGAACGGGACATCAACCGCGCGGAGGACGACGGATACCAACTGATCAGGGATGGTTTGGAAGTTGACAACTATGCAGTGGAAGCGCTGCTTTGGTCCCCGCAGGATCAGGACGTAAGAATCCCCGACGATGCCGCGCTGCTGGTAATAGCCGGACCCACCGGCGAACTGCCGCCCGCTCACGCCGACGCGCTGAACTTCTACATGGCTGGCAAGCAACCTGATGGCGCTCCCCGCCGGGAAGGGGCGAGGTTGATCTTTTTGGCCGAACCGGATACGCACGACTCCTTCAGGGCATTTCTGGCATTCTGGGGTGTGGTAGTAACGGACAGCTATATCAGAGACCTTGAAGGTTCGCAGCCCAACGCGCCCCGTACCCTGCGAGTTGGCATCTATAACCCGCAAGCTCCCCCCGAAATCGTCGCCCCCAGGGGCCAGCAATTGCAGGTGTCATTCATGCCCGGAGCGGCCGCTTTGGAGCCGATCATTGAAGAATCCGGCGCCCGCGTTCCCGTACCGATTGCTGCCACCACTTCGTCGGCTCGCCTGATCGACGATATCGAACGGACCGATCCCATCGACAGCGATCCGCAAGGAATCTACTTCCCCGCGTTGTACCTGGACATTGCCGGTCCCGTGGGCGCCGTGGCGCCCACCCAACGGCCACCGGACAACGAGATCGCAGAGATGGCAGTGTTCGGGGATTCCGACTTCATCACCAACCGCAACGTGCAGCGAGGCTCCAGCGCCGCCCTGTTCCTGAACTCAGCCAACTATCTGATGGGCGACTTTTCACTGGTGTCGATCCGCGACCGCGAATTCGTGTACCGGGAATGGAACCTGGACGCCAACGAGTTCAACTTCGTCCGGTTCTCCACGTGGCTGTTGCTGCCCGGTTTGATGGGCATCATGGCAGTGGTGGTCTGGTGGGTACGGCGTTAGGCGGCGTTACTCTTCCGGGAGTTACTCTTCCGTATGAATATCCGGCTCACTATTCTACTTGTCTTCGTGCTGGTCATATTCGGCGCGTTGGCGCTGTACTTCCGGCCCTGGGATCAACAGACTCCCAAGGACGAACCGCCCTGGGCTTGGCGTATTGACGATGACGCCATAGTGCATATCGAGGTAACACACCGGGGCCAGCCCGGCGATTTGATCGAATGCTCCGATGACCCTCCGATCCAGGTAACCGGGGAGGAACGTTTCATCGTATATGACAAAGACCTGGGACGTGGGAAATGGTTTATTGAAGACGGCAACGAGCGGACGGAGGTCTATCAGGACAAGTGGGCGGGAACTCCGTTGCTGCTGAGCGGACCGAAGGTGAACCGGGTACTGGGAGAAACGATAGAAAACCCGGCGCAATACGGCCTTGACCCACCCGAGAGCATTATCAAGATCACCGAAGAAACGGGGTTGTCGTACGAGTTCTGGCTGGGGAACGGCACCCCGGATCTGGATGATAAAGGACGGTCCCATTACAACTACATGAGCCTGGCCGGAGACCCGCAGCTGTTCACCGTGCCGGAGATCTGGGCAAGGGTGGTGAACTGCCTGGCGGTCAACCCTCCTTACGTACCCCCACCCCTGGAACTGGGTTACTTCTACGACATCGATTTCCGGGACATACAGGAGCTGGAGGTTACCCACAAAGAAACAACTGTAACCTACTCTCCCAATCCCCGGGAACGCACCTGGTACGCCACCGTTGACGGCGAATCCACGCCGGTAGTCCAGCCCAATTGGTGGCCCCTGCAACTCCAGTGGTATGCACAACCGGGCAAACCCGGCGGACCGGAAACCTTTGGCGGTTGGCACGTGGACGAAGACGGAGCAGATGATCCGGCTTATGGACTGTCGCCTCCCGAAACCACGGTTCGCATCAAGACCGACGAAAAGAGCTTCGAGTTTTACATAGGCGGCGAGCATATCGAAGTCGATCGGGAGGGCAAGCCCATTCTCGATGACGCCGGCAACACCCAGGTGTTGGTGCGCTACGCCGGCGTGCCTGACGATCCGATTGTTTATGTAATCAACGCCGTGCGCGCGGAGCGGACCATCTGCCTAGCGACGCATCCACCCGTCAGCAAACCCTACGACTGCCCGCGATAGGGATAGTCTTACCCTCACCCTGGCCCTCTCCCATAAAGGGAGAGGATATTTTTGGAGGTTGTTGTGAACGCTGAAATCATCTCCATCGGGACCGAACTGCTGATGGGCGAGCTCACGGACACCAACGCAAGTTGGATCGCGGGACGCCTTCCCAGGCTGGGCATCCGATTGCAGCAGGTGAGCATCATCGACGACGATTTGCCCAAGCTCACCGAGGCGTTCCGCCGCGGGATGGAACGCTCGGACGTGATCTTTACGACCGGGGGATTGGGGCCGACGCAGGACGACCTGACTCGCGAAGCCGTAGCCGCCGCCCTGGACGAAACGCCGATGGTCCAGGAGGAGGAACTGGAAAACCTGCGACAGTGGTTCCGCAACCGTGGACAGGACATGCCGGCCCACAATGTCAAGCAGGCGTATCTGATTCCGTCGGCCCAGTTCATCACCAACCGCAACGGAACGGCGCCGGGCTGGTGGGCGGAAAAGGACGGCAAGCACATCATCATCATGCCGGGGCCTCCCGGGGAAAACCGGGCCATGTGGCAGGATGAAATCGACGACAGGCTGAAAGAGCTGATCGATTCGGAAGTCACCATCACGCGCAACATCAAGACGCTGGGGTTGGGAGAGGCTTCAGTTGACGAGATAATCTCCGAGTATTTCGGCCTGGAAAACCCATACCTGGGCATCTATTCCAAGGCCGACGGCATCCACTTACGAATCATCGCCCGCGCCTCCGATGAAGAGGCCGCCCGCCACATGATTGCCCCGGTGGAAACCGCGATCCACGAGCGATTGGGGCAGTATATCTGGGGTTACGACGACGAGACGCCGGAACTCTCGGTGGGCGCCGCCCTCACCGCGCGGGGGATGACGCTGGCCACCATGGAGTCGGTGAGCGGAGGGTTCCTCGCCAACTCCATCACCGAGGCGCCGGACAGCGATCAATGGTATCGCGGCGGCAACGTGGCTTACACGGCCAATGCAATCATCGCGTCGGGGGTGCCGGCTGAAGTGCTGCACGACCACGGCGTCGTAAGCCAGCCAACCGCCAATGCGATGGCGCTGGCCGCCCAGAAAACCGCGGCCTCCGATTTCGGAATCGGCGTTACCGGCGTGTTGGGTCCCCAGGAATTTGAAGGACACCGGCCCGGCACCATTCACATCGCCATCTCCCACGGCGACGACGTGCATGAGATTCCGTTGCGCACACCGCCGCGCCGCCTGGTGATCAAACGCCGTTCGTGCAACACCGCGCTCACCGAGTTGCGCAAACTAATTACGGCAGTGGCGCCGTAGGCCGGCACACTCCCGCTCAGGCGAAACCTGGATTCCGGCTTTCTCCGGAACGGCGATACAATAAGTGGGGCGGGTTTGAAACCCGCCCCTACAAGTGTCGAGAGTCCCTCCGTCAGCTACCGTACCATCGTGAGCGTGCGGTACAACATCGGCAGCCTTTCCGGCAGGGCCCAGATGTCATCCAGTACCTCGTAGTTGAGGTCGCCGCACATCGTCTTCAGGTAGTCGTGCCCAGCCTTGTCCACCGTGAGGCAGAAGGGCGTGATCTCCTTGCGCTTGGCTTCGACCAGGGCTTGGTGCGTGTCGTGGACGGCGTATTCCTTCTCTACGCCTTCCCGACTGTATCCCCGGTCCTGCGGCCGGCCGTCGCTGATCAGGAACATGATCTTGGTAGCCGCGTCCTGGTTCTCCAGCTTGGTGATGGCATGGCGAATCGCGGAACCCATGCGGGTGGCATGAAGCGGCGTCACCTTGTCAATCCGGCGCTTGATCTTGTCGTTGAACTGCTCCTCGATGTCCTTGATGACGTAGAACTCGACGTTCTCGCGCCCGTAGCCGGAGAAGCCGTAGATGCCGTAGGTGTCGCCGATGGACTCCAGGGCGTTGATGAGCAGCGCGCAACTCTCCCTTTCCAGGTCGATGATGCGCTTGTAATGGCGGCGCACCAGTCCCTCCCGGCGCCGGCGCAGCCAGACCATGTATTCCACCGGGTCGTCCGGTGCGTCCCGGTCGTCCACCGAGTGGCGGCCTTCGTCGATGGCTTCGGCGGTGGATGCGGACATGTCCAGCAGGAAGACCACGGCTACGTCGCGTTCAACGCGGTTGCGGCGCCAGTAGATCTTTTCATCCGGCGGCACGTTCATGCGCAGGTCGGCCCATGCTTCAAGAGCGGAGTTCAGGTCGATGTCTTCGCCGTCGATCAGGCGGTACGTCTTGCGCCACGTCTCCGGCATGATGAGCTCAAACTGACGCTTGATGTGCGCCAGCAGCGACGAGTAATTCCGCAGCGAGTCGTTGTAGAAGTTGACGTCGCCTTCGTCGAGGATTTTCTCCTTGACGATGCACCAGCGCGGCTTGTAGTCGTTGGCGCGGAAGTCCCACTCGTCGTACACGAAGGTCTTGGGTTCCAGGGCTTCCAGTTCGCCGCCAGCATCGTCATCGTGCAGGATGGGGCCGTAACCCCGGCCGGGGTCGTTGGACGGGGGCGGGACGCCGGCCTCCTTCATTATGTTCTGCGCGAACATCGCCATGCTCTGGTCAACGTCGCCTTCCTGGGCATCCAGTTCCAGCTCGGCGCTGTCTTGCAACAGTTGCTCCAGCTCCTCCTGGGTCATTGGTTCCGCGTCACCCATTTGGCTCTGGTCCATTTGCAGCTTGGTGAGCAGCTGGACCATCTCGGGCTTGAAGTCGCCGCGGTACTCCACAGGCTCGGGGGACTCATACGGGTCTCCCTCGCCCTGCTCGCCCTGCTGTTCGTCCATTTGGGCCTGGAGTTTATCCAGCAGCGCCTCGTACTCCTCTTCTGAGAACTCGCCCGGGTCATCCAGGTCTTCCGGCTGATATTCATCCTCCGGCTGCTGTTGGTTCTGCAAGCGGGAGATGATTTCGTACGCCCGGAGCGACGCCTCGGCGGTGTCTTCAATCGACGCGCGGATGGTGCGGAGCCGGTGCATGATGCGCGCCAGCATGTACGCTTCTTCGCGGTATTCCTGGGGCACCAGCAGCCCCTCGAACCGGTCCAGGCTCATGTGGACCAACAGCTCGATGAGGGCTTCCTGCAACGGCAGTTCCTCGACCCTGGGCCTCTGGGCGAGCGCGTCTCCCTGCACGTCCAACGCCGGCCGGCGGATGCCCGGATAGTCGGTCTTGATGAGGTAGTCCAAACGGCAGTCTTCCAGTACGCTGAACAGGTCGAACGCCATGCGCCGGTCTTCAAACAGAGCCAGGAAGCGGCCGATGTCGGTGTAAACGCGCATGGTGCCGCCGGGGCCATCGCCTATGTCCGACGTCACGCTGACGTCCAGGTCCTGCATGTTGAAGTTCTCGGCGGCGACGCTGCGAATGGCGTCCAGCCGAGCCTGCATCGCGTTTTCCATCGCAATCCGGCGGTCATCAAAGATGTTGGCCGGTCGGTCGAACTCGAACTCGAAACTGCCAAATTCCAGGTGAGAAACCTGGTGAGTCGCCACCACTTTGAACCAGGCAAAGTTCTGCGACTTGTCGTTGTAATTGTCGATCATCGGCGGCAGGTACACCTTGGTGCCGTCAGTGGACGCGGTGTCCTGGTCCACCCAGCCGATCTGGCGGCGCACGAGTTCCTCGGTACTCATGACCTCGATATTGGTGCCGGAAAGCGCGCGGGTGTAAAGCCGCATGATTCCCTTGACGCGCTCCAGGTCCAGGCTGGACGACAGCGTTTCCAGCATGGCCTCGGAGGTGTTGGACTCGATTTTGAAGAACGCAATCCCGCTTTCGGGGTTTTCGTTGAGCAGTTCCACGCCCTGCTGGTACCACTGGTCCAGCTGAGGGAGGGTGATACGATTCAACACCGGGTCCAGACTCTTGAGGAACGGCGGCACGGCGTCCGGCGTGGTGGCCAGCAGTCCTTCGCATAGGTCCAGTATGTGCCCCTGAGACCCCGCCGACACATGAGACAAAGCCTGCGCTCCGTCGTACAGGAACCGCGAGGTGTCCCGAAGGCCCATTTTGGCCAGCCTTTCGCCCAAGCGCAGGAACCGCCCGGTCTGGCCTTCTTCCACGTGCTGCAAAGCCCGGGGCGCCATTTCCAGGCACGCCTTGACCTCGCGCCAACTGGTATCGGTGAGCGCTCGGGACATGGAGAGGAACGCCTCTCGTTCGCGGCCCATGCCCGGCAGCACGTCACGTCCCAGCACCAGGCACTCGGCGGCCACGTCGTACGATTTGTACGACAGCGCTTCGATCAGAGAGGCGAATACCTCAACATCCCAGAAGGGAAGGTTCCGCACCAGGTCAGGGCTGACCTCAAAGAACCTGGCGGCCAGCGTGCTGGACTTCCACGTACCCTTGTAGAGGGAGCGGCCCAGGCCGGCCCAGCGCGGGATGTACTGGGGGCGTAGGTTGGTTACGATGGTCGGGCTGGCCTTGAAAAACGCGACGGCCAGCGTCGGCGAGTCCTGGGACAGGTAGGTGCCGCAACGGGCCCACTGCATGAACGAAGCGAAAGCCAGCGAACGCGCCACCTCCGGGCTAACCCGGTAATACTCAACAGCCGATTCCCAGGAACGCACGGTCTGGGTGCCGATGGCAACCCCTTCCTTGGCCCACAGCGCCAGTTCCTCGTCGCTGAAGGAGTCGCCCATTGCGTCGGCGACGGCTTCGTAAGCTTCCGTCACCGCCGGGGGTAGTTTGGACAGTTCGGCTAGCAGCTCGCCGGTTGCGGTATTAGTCAAGGCTATTGGCCTCCTTTGTCAGCCCGTCCTCGACGACCTCGAGGAACTGGTCAAGGATTTTTGCGGTCGCGCCGTACACCAGGTGCTCCTGGTAGCCGTAAGATCGCACCGCGACACGTTCACCATCTTCAATTCGGGAATCCCAGCGCCAACTAGCCGGGTCTCGCAGGACATCCAATGGTATCTCCACCACTTCGGCGATTTCATGGGAGCTGGGCCGAAACTCGTATGGGTAGGGAATGGTTCCCACGAATACCTTTACCAGGAAATTCGACCGTGTCACGTTGTCGTCCAGCCGTCCCAACATGGTTATGTGATCCCGCGCGATTCCCATCTCCTCGTAGGTTTCCCGCCGGGCGGTATCCTCAAAGTCAGCGTCCTCCGGATCCCTGGCTCCGCCGGGAAACGACATCTCGCCTTTGTGGTGTTCGACGGTCATGGATCGCTTGTTCAGCAGGACGCAGTAATCATCGTCCTTTCGATACAACAATAGCATTACTGCCGCCGGCATCAATCCCTCCGGAGCGGCAGTAATCGCCTCGCGTCGCCTCAGTGCGCCGCGGATCAAGTCAAGGGTGGTTTCACCCATGCAGCCTCCAGTGGCTACTCGAAGATGGAGTACACCACCTCTTCGATGCTGCGCTGTAATTCCTGCTCGTCCGACAGGGTCCAGACGATGGCAACCTGACACGCCCGGCGTGCCGGTATGCCCTGCTGCATCAGGCGTCCCGCGTAAATCAACAGCCGTGTGCTGGCGCCTTCGGCCAGGCCATGTTCTCGCAGGTTGCGGATTTTCTCGCCCAAACGGGCCAGAGCGTGTGCCTGATCTTCATCGCAACCACTTTCCTTGGCCACGATCTCCGCTTCAACGTCCACGGGCGGGTAGTCGAACTCGATGGAAATAAAGCGTTGCCGAGTGCTGTGCTTGAGGTCCTTCAGCGCGCTCTGATAGTGGGGGTTGTAGGAGATGCACAGCAGGAAGCGGTCATCGGCTTCGATGATATTGCCCGTCTTTTCGACCGGCAGGATCCTGCGGTGGTCGGTCAACGGGTGGATCAGCACGGTGGTGTCCTTGCGCGCTTCGACCACTTCGTCCAAGTACAGGATCGCGCCGGCTTTGACAGCGCGGGTCATGGGCCCGTCAATCCAGCGGGTGCCGTTGGCGTCCAGCAGGTAACGGCCCACCAGGTCGCTGGCGGTCAAGTCTTCGTGGCACGCAATGGTTACCAGCGGAACCCGAACTTCGCCCTCGTGCATCTCCTGGGCCGCCTCGTTCCTCACCGTAGTAATAGGCCGGCCAAGCTTCCAGGCCATGTATTCGACGAACCGGGTCTTGCCGCAACCGGTCGGGCCTTTCAGCAAGACGGGAATGTGCTGCTCATAGGCAGCCTCAAAAAGCTCCAGTTCGTCGCCTACCGCCCGGTAGTACGGCTCGCTCCGAACCAGGAACTCCTCGATGGCAAATTCCTTGAAACTGGGTTCATCTTCCATCAGTTCGATGTTCGCTTCAACCATTGCTTTGATTTACCTGTCCTTTCACTCGGGCCTGCCACAGGTCGCGCACTCCCCGCTCCAGCGCGGCGAGATCCGATGAATTATCGACCACCACGTCGGAACGACGGTTACGTTCTTCGACAGACATCTGTGAGTTGATTCGTTTCCTTGCTTCTTCTTCGCTGAGCCCGTTGCGAGCGTGCAGGCGTTCAACCACCCTTTCTATCGGGGCATAGGTAGTCCAAACTTCATCAACCAGGGAGTCCCAACCGGCTTCAAACAGGACCGCGGCTTCAACTACAGTTACGGATTCTCCGGCCGCCGCGAGGTCCGCTTTCCGTTCCTCGACCATGCCCGCCATCAGCGGGTGCATGATGCCATTCAGCCGGGTCAGTTCCGCAGGGTCCGCAAACACGATGGACCCGAGTTTTCGCCGGTCGATTTCGCCCTCGGCAGTCAGTATCTCCTTGCCAAACGCCGCCACAACTTGCTGCCACGCTTCGGAATTGGGGGTATAGGCTTCGTGCCCCAGTCGGTCCGCGTCGATAATCGACGCGCCTAACTGCCGCAACAGGTCCGCGACTGCGCTTTTGCCGCTCCCTATCCCTCCCGTTAGACCGATGGTAAGCATGACTACCCAAACGTTAAGACTGCCGGCGATTCTAGCAAGGCACGCGGAATCGGTCAACCGACGCAACCAGACGGCAACGATTCCGAGTTGGCGGCCAATCCTGGCGGACGACCTCAGTTTTATGCGGTTGCTAATCCCCAGTAACCGGAAATTCATCGGATATGAGCAGCACGCAACGTAATCTTGACAAATAATCTTTCTGGTGTAGATTGGCAATCGCGAATACCATCAAGATTACGAAGGACGTAACGCCGCAAAGACTTGCCGTATAACGACGTATTTCGTCCGATACTCGCCCCGTTAGGCACTTGTTCAGAAGGAGTGACGACATGTCGGCTTTTATTGGTGTCAAACCCATCTTGTCAGTGGCCCTCGCCTTGTTGCTGGCGTTAGTGGTGGCTTGCGGGGGAACAGCGCCCGCAGAACCACAACAGCAAGCGCCCGTCGCTCCGCAAGCTCAGGCACAACCCGCCGCCGCCACGTCCGCGCCGGCGGCGCAGACGGCCCCCACGGCGGTGCCCGACGAAGAGCCTACCGCCACTCCTTTCGCCACGGCCGTTCCCACCGTTCCGCCCAAGGTTCAGGCCGAAACCCCACGACTGATGCTCATGGCTCCGGAGGCCAACCCCAAACGCGGCGGCGTAATGCAGTGGGCCGGCCTTTCCGACTCGCCCCACTTCGACATGCACCAATGCAACACCGCCGCGTGCGCGCAACCGCAGGGTGTGTACTTCGATAACTTGCTGCGCTACAGCCCGTTTGACGGCGGCGTAGAGGTCATACCCGACCTAGCCTACGCATGGGAAGTTTCAGATGATGGCCTGGTCTATACATTCCACCTGCGCGACGGCGTGATGTTCCATGACGGCGCTGAACTCACGTCAGAAGACGTCAAGGCGACCTTCGACCGCATCATCTTTCCGCCGGTTGGCATGATTTCGCCGAGGCAAAGCGTTTTCCTCGCGGTCGAAGAAGTCCGCGCCGTCGATCCTTACACCGTCGAATTCGTCCTGACCGCACCCAGAGGATTCATGCCCGCCGCTATCGCGAACGGCTGGAACGTCATCGAACGCAAGAAGACCCTGGATGACAACAACCTCGACCTGAAGAAGCTCAAGCCGGGTACCACGGTCCATCCCGGAACCGGCCCATTTATCCTGGAAGATCACCAAGCCGGCGAATTCTGGAAGGCCTCGCGCAACCCCAACTACTGGAACCCCGAACTTCCCTACCTTGACGGCATCCAGCACAGCCATCTGGCTTACGGCCCGGCCACCGGGGCCGCGCTGATCACCGGACGTGTTGATTACGTGTACGGCGCGGGAGCCGACCTGCGTGACGACATTCGCCAGAACTACTCGGACACCCACACCGTCGTGGTGTACCCCATACCGTCCATCGGTGGAATGTTCGTCAACCACGAAAGCGAAGCTCTATCCGATGCCAGGGTCCGCCGCGCCATCTCCATGGTGCAGGACCGCTGCGCCATCAAGGTCGCGGTTGCCGCAATTCGAGAAATCGAAGTCGGTACCTGGATCGTGCCGAACGACCCGGACTTCGGAGCGTCATACCGCGAGGACACTTTGAACAAGAAGCCCGGCTACAACTGCCCGGCTACCTCCGACGACATCGCGGCGGCCCAGCAGTTGCTGGCTGACGCCGGTTACCCCAACGGCGAGGGTATGCCGACGCTTGACCTGATGGTCCGCGACATCAACTTCTTCGTCTCGCCCATGGCTCCCATGATGCAGGCGTTCATGAAGCAGAATCTCAACGTCAACAGCGAGATACGAGTGGTCCACACTTCTGTGTGGCAGGAAGACCGCGACCAGGGCAACTATGACCTCGCGGTCAACGGCACCCCGACGCCGCTGGCTTCCACGCCTGCCTACTGGGGATCCTGGTACGGAACCGGCAGCGGAAGCAACTGGAACCGCGGCTCGTCCAACCCCGAGTTTGACGCACTGGTGGATGAGCTCATCGAAACCACCGACCCCGCGCGCAAGGAGGAACTCACACTCCGGGGAGCAGAGATTCTGGAAGAATGGACCCCGATGATCCCGATCAACCACTTCACCATCATCGACGGGTTCGCCAACTACCTGAAGGGCCACGGGCGTGCCAACCGCGTAACCCTGTTCAACGACATCCGGTTCGACACCGCCTGGCTGGACAAGTAAGCCATGCTGCTTAAATACATCGGACGTCGGCTGCTCTACTCGTTGCCGGGGCTGATCGGCATCACCATCATCATCTTCCTGGCGCTGCGCATTCTGCCGGGAGACCCTCTCGCCATCCTGTATGGCGAGGGCGGCCGGGAGAATTTGACCGCCGCCGACATCGCTGAGATCAAGCGGCAGTTGGGCATCGACCGGCCCCTCTACATACAGTATGCCGATTGGATGAAGGACGTCTTCACCGGCAAGATGGGCGAATCCTTCTGGCGCGGCGACTCGGTTTCGGAGTTGATTATCCGGCGCGGCCCGTTGACTGCGGAGATCGCCATCGTGGCCGTGCTGGTCTCGTGGATAATCGGGTTGCCGGTGGGGATCCTGGGCGCCATCAAGCAGAACAGCGTTGCGGACTACGTGTCCAGATTCCTCACCATTATCTTTTTGGCAGTGCCGAGCTTTTGGGTTGCCATTCTGGTTGTGGTGGTTTCGCTTCTGGCGTTCAACTATCGCCCACCATTAGGCATCATCCAAATTTGGGAAGACCCGTTCACGAACCTGCAAATCGTAATCGCTCCGGGGATCGTGCTGGGACTTGCCACCTCCGCGTACATTGCTCGCATGGCCCGCACCACGCTCCTGGAGGTTATCCGCGATGACTACGTGCGCACTGCGCGGGCAAAAGGGCTTCCGGAACGACTGGTAGTGCTGCGTCATGCCTTGCGCAACGCCCTGTTGCCAGTGCTGACGCTATCCGGGGTTCTGTTCGGACTCCTCCTCGGCGGGTCGGTGGCGGTGGAAACCGCGTTTACCGTCCCGGGCTTGGGAACGGCGCTGGTGCAGGCTTTCACCGAGCGGGACTTTGTCGTGGTGCAGAACCTGGTGCTCCTCTATGGGATCATCTTCGTGTTCGTCAATCTCTCGATAGATGTCATGTACGCGGTGCTGGATCCCAGGATCCGATACGACTGACCGCGGCCGTCGAAAATTAGACCTGATTCCACCACAACACTCCGAAGGGCAATCTCATGGCCGGTCAAGGGGACTTGCAAGTTTCACTGGCGACTCCCAGCGCGAGTCCGCTACAGCGCACGCAGGATGCGGCGTTAGCCGTCTGGACTTTTTGCCTGCGGTACCCGGTGGGGGCGGCGGGAGGCTTGCTGCTGCTTTTCATCGTCGTGGTGGCCGTTTTCGCCGGCGTGTTCTCGCCCCACGACCCGCTGTACGTGGACTTTTTGAAACTGGGCGCGGCCCCGTCCGCCACGTATCTGCTGGGAACCGACTATGAAGGACGCGATATTCTGAGCCGAATCATCTATGGTGGCCGAGTCTCGCTCCAAGTGTCCGTTCTGTCCGTTTTGCTGGGCTCCACCATCGGGGCACTCTGGGGAATCGCCAGCGCCTTCCTCGGCGGCCGATTCGATATCATCAGTCAGCGGGTGGTGGAAATCGTTATGTCATTCCCCGCGCTTGTGTTGGCTATGGTGCTCCTGGTCGCGCTGGGCGGAGGGATCTGGACCGTCATCATCGCCATCGCGGTAACCCGGTTGCCTTACGGAGTCCGGGTAGTACGTTCCGTGGCTTTGTCCGTAAAAGAACTGGCCTACGTGGACGCGGCGCGGGCCATGGGCGCGTCCAACTTCCGAATCATGGCGAAACACATTGCACCCCAGTGCTTCGCCGCCTACGTGGTGTTGGCTACGGCTCACCTCGGCGCGGCCATCGTCATTGAGGCATCCCTGGGATTCCTGGGCGTGGGCATCACCCCGCCCACACCCAGTTGGGGCAATATGCTGGGTGGCGTCATCGCAAACACCTACAAGCCCATCTGGTGGCTGGTGGTGTTCCCCGGCCTGGCGATCTCGATCACCGTACTGTCGTTCAACCTGCTGGGCGACGCCCTGCGCGACGCGCTGGACCCGAAACTCCGGGGCCGTTAGCAGGTTTTAGGCGTTTGCGGCGCTCTATTGCCCAGAGCATGTTGTAGAGGCGGGTCTGAGACCCGCCTCTACGTAATCAACCGTGGTTCTACCTCGGCGAGAAATCGAGCCTGCCCAGTGGATTGTAGTTGTCTCAGATTTCGATACTGACCTCGCCGTATCGCTCAAAAAACCGTTCCTGCAGGGCGTTGAATTTCTCGCGATAGGCGTTGGTGTGAATGTGGTCGGTCGTCATTATCACCGCGTCTTCCCGGTTGTCGGCGTAGTAGTTCTTGCGTATGCCGACCTCATTGAACCCGTACTTGTCGTACAGCCGCTGGGCGATGAAGTTGGATACCCGCGCCTCCAGGGTCACCTCTTCCAGTCCCTGTTCGTATGCGGCGCGCACCGTTCCTATAATCAGCAACTCGCCAATGCCCTGGCCGCGGAGAGAACTCCGCACCGCTACCTCCGTGATGTGCGCCTGATCTCCCTGGAACCAGATTCCGACATAGCCCGCAACGGCATCATCGCCGGCGTCTGACGCGCCGAAAACCGACTTGACACCCCGCACCATCCGGGCCCACATCGAAGAGTCGGCGGGGGTGTCGGGCTCAGCAACCTGCGAATCAGCAGGAGCAATGTAGTCGCCGGTAAGGTAAGCCACCAGGAATCGGCAATGCCGGTTGTTCAGTTCCCTCCGGAACCGGGTGCCCACCCAGCCTGGCGAGAAAGCTTCCTCCTCAATCTCGATGACTTGCGAAACGTCCTCAGGGCGCATCCGGCGCAGCGCAACATCCATGTCAAACCGTCCGAACCAGAGACTCACAGCAGGGTAGGCTGACCTGTCGTCAGCTCCTCAGCTACCGGCTTCACCTTACCGTAGATTCCATCGTATCCCGGCTCAACCGTTACTTCTCCGGTGCGCGCTCGCATTATCGCCTCCGTAAGGGTCTCACCGGCCACGGGCAGCAAATCCTGGGAGGAAGCGTACAGCAGCGCAGCAAGCTCATTGCCAACATGGTCAACCAGCGCATCGTACTCCCGCGCGACCCTTCGGGTGTTGACGCCGACGCCCCGGACGGCGGCAATGACTTCCTGCAGGGGAATCAGGCGGGCGAAAGGAGGATGCGCGTCGCCCGAGTCGATCAGGCCGTTTGAATCAGGTTGCACGTCGTCATCCAGGGGACGCTCCGCCAGCCGCGAAACCCGATGCAGCACTCCCAGCGTCAGCGTGCGCCCGCAGACCGGACAATCCGTTCCGTTGGCGGCCTCCTCAGACGGCCCGTACACGACCCCGCAAGCGCGATGGCCGCTGTAATGGTACTTGCCTTCCTCGGGGTAAAACTCCACCGTGAACGCGACTCCCGCGTCGCGCAAGCCGGCCGCCAGGCCGTCCCAGGAAAGCTCGCCGGCGAAAGCGGTCAGTTCCCGACCCAGGCGACCCAGCGAGTGCGCGTCGGAAAAGGAAACTATCGAGCGGTTGTCCAGCTCCGGCACCGCGCGGTTCATTGCCGGGTCCGACGACAAGCCAGTCTCGACTGCGGTTATCAGGTGCGCAAGATCGCCAAAGCATTCTTCGAGGCTATCGAACCCGCCTTTGGAACCATAGACCCCATACCAGGGAGTCCATGCGTGGGCCGGCATAACTATTGCTTCCGGGTGGCAGTCCAACGCCAGGGCCAGCAGGTCCCGCGCCGACAGGCTCACCGTGGGACGGCCATCGGTTGACAGATTGCCGTACAGCGACAGCCGGCGGGTAAAGTCTTCCGCCGCATCCAGCGTTGGCATCATCGTCAACATATGGATGCGTCGCACCCGTCCACCCTGGCGGTACACGCAACTAATTTCCGTTCCCGGGACAAAGCGAACGCCGCCGTATTGGTACAGACCCTCTTGGCCGGCAACCAAATTGGCGCGCAATTCAGCGGCCCATACGGGGTGGGTGAAATCCCCAGTGGCCAGCAGGTCAATTCCCTTGCGCTGGGCCCATGCCGCGAGGTTGTCCAGCGTCAGCGCCTTGCTGCACGCGAAGGCGTAGGGCGAGTGGATATGCAGGTCGGCGACAAAAGACGCCAACGCGGCCGGGGACTGCTTCATTGGGCCGCCAGCAGCAACTCAGCCAGTTCCCTGGGCTTCTGCGTCGCGGCCTGGTGCGCGGCGTCCAGTTCGATTACCGTTGCCCCCGGGATGCGAGCAGCCATGGCACGCTGTTGCGATGGGGAGATCAGCCGGTCGTCTCCCAGCACAATGTAGGTCACCGGGCAGGGCAAGGGATCCAGATTCAACGAGACTGATTGGGTCAGCATTCGGAGTGGGAGCGGACCAAGATGGCCCACGGTTTCCACCCGCTGCATCGGGTCCAAACCCCGGCACATGTAACCGGAAACCAGCGCCTTTGGAACCTGGATGTCCCGGCCAATCAGCGAACCCACTACCCGGCACAAATTGATAGTGCAACGCGCGAGCAACGGATATGCCGACACCGGGGTTCCACGATTCGCCGGAATTATTCCCGCCAGCAAGACGACTCGCTTGGGCGGAGTCGGCGATTCGGTTGCGGCTTGCAAGGCTATGGTGCCGCCCAATCCGTGGCCCGCGATAACGTAATCACGGAAACCTTCCTGCTCGACGACGTTGACAATGGTCTGGACTGCCTCGGATATATCCACCAACCCCGCGTCGTCAGCCGCATCGGAACCCTGCCCCGGCAGGTCCACCGCTCGCACCCTCACCGCCTGCCTGGGACGATACAACCGGGGCGGATGCTCCACCGGCGCGGTCATGTGTCCCCACACTTTCCCCCAGCTCCAGGCGCCCTGACCCGCTCCATGCACCAACAAGTAGTCCGTCACTTTCTCACCAGCCGATTTAGATTTGTGCCGCGGCTCTTGGCCCCTACGACGCCAATGATCCGATTATAGCCCGCATTATGTCATCATCCTGTTCGGGCAGGACCGTCCGGGGATCGAGGCGCACGGCGTCGTCTTCGATGCGGGCGATAACCGGCGTGGACCGTTCCCGCAACGCAGTAAGCAGCGACTCCGGGCTTTGTCCCGCGCCGTTGGCTGAAATAGATAGCGCCCAGGAATCCAGCGTCTCACCCGGCAGGCTTCCGCCTCCAATAGCCGACAGAGCCGGCACAACCGCGGTTTCGTATCCCGACGAACCGCTGACGGCGTTTCGCCAACGTTCAGCGCGGGCTTGTATCTCCTCAGGAGTCGTCGAGATCATGCGCCAGACCGGAACTTCGGACTCCGCGTTCCCGGCGAGGTAATGCGTGAGGGTGGCCGTGAGGCTGGCGAGGCTCATCTTGTCGATGCGCACCGCCCGGGCCAAGGGGTGCCGCTCCAGGCGGCCGACCAAATCCCGTTTCCCCACCACGATGCCAGCCTGTGGCCCGCCCAGGAGCTTGTCGCCGGAGAAGAACACCAACCCGACGCCGGCTGCGATGGCTTCCTGCGGCATCGGTTCGTGGGCCAATCCGTACCGCTCCGTGGGCAGCAACGCTCCGCTCCCCACGTCGTGCAGCACCGGCACGCCCGTCAGCTCTCCCAGTTCCACCAGATCCCGTTCTTCAACCGTTGCAGTGAATCCTTCGACACGGAAATTGCTGGCGTGAGCCTTGAGGAACGCGGCGGTATCGTCGGTGACGGCGTCGGCGTAGTCGCGCACGTAGGTCCGGTTCGTCGTGCCAACGTCCACCAGGGTGCATCCGCTCTGGCGCAGCACGTCGGGGATGCGGAATCCGCCGCCGATCTCTACGGCCTCACCCCGCGCCACGATAACCTCCCGGCCGGCCGCCAGGGCAGACAGCCCCAGCAGCAAAGCGGAGGCATTGTTGTTCACCACCAGGGCGGCTTCCGCGCCAGTTATCTGCCGCAACAGCGACTGCAAGTGCGCCTGCCGGGAGCCACGCCGGCCTGTCGCTAGGTCAATTTCCAAGTCGGAGTATCCGCGGGATACCGCATCAGCGGCGGCAATGGCTGCCTTGCTGAGCGGCGCCCGGCCCAGGTTGGTGTGGATCACTACGCCAGTGGCGTTGATTAGCGGCCTGGGAGACGGGGTTACCAGTTCATCGACCGTGCGCTTTACAGTCTCGGCGATGTCAGCCAAGCAACGCCGTTGGCCGCCCGCCAGAATGTCCCGGCGCGCTTCCGCCAGCGCGTCGCGGGTCAGATCCACCAGCCACTCGCGGCCATACGCCGAAACCGCAGCGGCCAAAATGTCGCTGCTTACGACACGTTCCACGCTGGGCAGGTTGCGTAGCAGTTGGCTGGTCATGGAAACTGATGGGGCGCCCTTGGTTGAAATTTTCCGTGTGGGCGGTTGTATTTTATCACCGATTAATTGAGGCCGTGAGGCGCATCCGTCTTGGCGCACTCCCGGCGGGTTTGCACTATAATTGAAACCGAAACTCGCCGTGCGCCAACCCGATATGTGCGAGATTTCTGCAGGAGGCCGACCACATGAACACAAAACTCATCGGTCTCTGCATCGTTACCGTGTTTGCGGTTTCCATCATTCTGGGAGGCGTGCATTCCGCCATCATGGTGATCGAGGCGACGAACGCGCCCGCAGAACCCGCGACCGGCGAATACGTCCCTCGCCTCACCCCCGACGGCGAGCAGGATCCGGCGTTGGCAACGCTCAGATACGTCTGTCCGTTCCACTGATGGCCAACATCGCTGGATCCGCGGGCATAAAATTGAAAACCAAACGGAGTAAGAATGACAACGGAGATCGGTTTGCCCCCGGCGCTTGACGCGCTCAAATCCACGGTTCGCCAGATTGTGCGGGATGAGTGCATACCACTGGAACCCGAGTATCTGGCGCACCCGCCACAGGAAGGCGAACCGGAAAACGGCGCGCCCCGGGGCGTTCTCGAAACCGTCCCCGGCGTTTTGGGAACCTTGTCGTCCGACCAGTGGGGCCGCCTGAACAACCTGTCCCAGCAAACCGGAATCTACACGTCATTCGTTCCGGAAGAATACGGCGGCGGCGGAATGGGCGCGCTCGGGCATCTGGTCCTGGAAGAAGAAGTCCATCGCAGCATCGTGCATCTGCCCACCTCGCCGGTGCCGATGTTCATGATCGGCGCCTGCACTCCCGAGCAGGAGGAGAAGTATCTTTACCCGGCCATCAACGGCGACCTGTACTACTCGTTCGGACAAACCGAACCCCAGGCTGGTTCCGACCCCGGCGGCATGATGCAGACCCGCGCCGTCCGCGACGGCGACGACTGGATTCTCAACGGCACCAAGATGTTCATCTCCGGCGCGGCCTCCGCCGATTTCCTGCTGGTGCAGGCCGTAACCGACCCGGACAAGAGGCAGCGCGGCGGAATCACGATGTTCATCATCGACAACCCCACGCCCGGCGTCACTTTCGAGCCGATCCGCGTCTGGATTGTCCCCACCAAGGCGCAGCAGCACTACATCCACCTGGACAACGTGCGCGTCCCGCAAACCCAGGTGCTCGGCGAGGTTGGCGAAGGCTTCAACCTGGGCCAGCAGTGGCTGGTGCATCACGACCGCCTGCTCCGGGGCGCAATGGCGCTGGGCATACTGACCCGCGCCTTGCAGATGGCAATTGACTGGTCCCAAGAGCGCGTCACCTACGGCCGGCCCATCGCCGACCGGCAAGCCATCCAGTGGATGCTGACCGACGTATATACCGACATCGTCGCCCTGCGCGCCGTGGCCCGCGAAACTGCTGCCCGCGCCGACGCCGGCGAGGATGTCCGCGTGGAGGCTTCGATGGTCAAATACGCCGCCGGTGAATGGGGCTGGCGCAGCATTGACAAGATAATGCAGATTTTCGGCGGCGTGGGCGAAACTCTGGACATGCCCATCCCCCACTGGTACCACATGCTGCGCCACGCGCGAATCGGCGGCGGCACCTCGGAGATTCACAAGTTCGTCATGGCCCGCGCGCTGCTCGGCGGCCGGGTCAACTTCCAGGGTTAGGGGACCAAATGCTTACATTCGGGCGTATTTGCCGGGTCGTCATCCCGTTGTTTGCCGCCATAATGCTGCTGTCGGCAGCGGCCTGCGGCACACAAACTCCGGTTGCGCCGGCCGCGTCGCTGGCCAGCGGCGCATCAAATGCTACCGCCGCCCTGCCGCCGGCTGACCAGGCCAGCGATAACACACCGGTCAATCCGGCCGCTGCGACGTTGCCGGCCGCCGCATCGCAGACGAGGGAAGACGTGTCGGCTGCCTCGATTGCCGGTTCACCGCCGGTCCAGTCCGACGGCTCGGCTTACGACATGCTACGGGTTTCGGGGATTGGGATAGCCACCGGGACCCCGGACTTGACGAACCTTGCCTTGGGTGTATCGGTTACAGACGAGACCGTAGCCGAGGCTCGCAACACCGCCGCCGAGTCAATGACCAGCGTGATAGCCGCGCTCAAGGAGCAGGGAGTGCTTGACGCCGACATCACCACCAGCCATTTCCGAATATATGAAGAGTACGATTACAACCGGCAAACCCGCGAAAAGGTGGGCTATACGGTCAGCAACGGGGTGGCCGTCGTCGTCCGTCAGACCGACCAGGTGGCCGGTGTCATTGACGCTGCCGTTGCCGCCGGGGGGGACTACATCGAGTTCAACAGTATCAGTTTCTCCTTCTCAGACACTGCTGCAATGGAAAGGGAGGCCCGTCAGGCCGCCGTCGCGAATATGGAGGAAAACGCAACGCAGCTGGCCGAATTCGCCGGCCGCGAGTTGGGCGAGCTCAAAGTACTCAGCGACGTTCCCATCAATGCTGGAGAGCCTTCCGGGAATCAATTGCTTGCCCTGCGCGCTGAGGCCGCCGCTTACGATACTCCCATTGCAGTGGGCGAGGATGACATCGCCGTCGTCGTGTATGGCGTGTACGAACTGAAGTGAACTCAATGGTTCTCAGCGACCGCACCATCCGCCGCGAAATCGATGAAGGCCGAATCGTCGTCGATCCCATCGACTTCGACGACATTCAGCCGGCCAGCATCGACCTGCACCTGGACAATCGATTCCTGGTGTTTTCCAACTCCCGCCGTCCGTACATTGACGTGCGGGAGTCGCAGGCCGATCTCACCGAAGAGGTCAAAATCGAGGGCGACGGCAGGTTCATCCTGCACCCCGGCGAGTTTGTCCTGGGCAGCACGCTGGAGCACATCGAGTTGCCCGATGACCTGGTGGCCCGCTTGGAAGGCAAGAGCAGCCTCGGACGCATCGGTCTGCTGATCCACAGCACCGCCGGTTTTGTGGATCCGGGATGGCGGGGCCGGCTGACGTTGGAACTCAGCAACGTGGCCCGCCTGCCCATCGCCCTGTATCACGGCATGAAAATCGGGCAGATCTCATTCCTGCGCCTCACCGAACCAGCGGAGCGGCTCTACGGATCGCCGGAGTTGGGCAGCAAATACCAGGGGCAATCCGGCCCTACCGCCAGCCGTTTCCATCAGGATTTCGCGGGCTGATTGCGCCCGTTCCAGCAGTTTGATGACTTCTGTAACCAACCCAATGTACCGGGCCATCGAGCTGGCGCGTTCGGCCCTGGGTAGCACCAGCCCCAACCCGGCCGTTGGCGCCGTCGTCGTCCAAAACGGCGCGGTTGTCGGCGAGGGATACACGCTGCCTCCGGGACAGCGACACGCCGAAATCGGAGCATTGGCGCAGGCCGGTTCCTCCGCCCAGGGCGCGACTTTATTCTGCACCCTGGAACCCTGCTGCCACTACGGGCGCACGCCACCCTGCACCGACGCGATTATCTCCGCCGGCATCAGCCGCGTGGTGTACGCCGTCCGTGACCCGAATCCGCGAGTTTCCGGGGGTGGCGAGTCGGCCCTTCGCACGTCCGGCATTACTGTTGAGCGGGAAACTAACTCGGAAGTTGAGGATCTGTACGAGGCGTTCGCCAAGCACGTTACCACCGGCCTGCCCTTTGTCGTCGCCAAGTTCGCAATGAGCCTGGACGGGAAGATCGCAACCCGCACCGGCTCATCCCAGTGGATCACCGGGCCCATCGCACGGGCGCGCGTCCAGCAGATGCGCAAAGAGTTGGACGCCATCATGGTCGGGATCGGCACCACCCTGGCCGACGACCCCCAGCTGACGGCCCGCGACGCTGACGGCGAACCGTTGCCGTCCAACCTTCAACCCGTGCGCGTGGTGGTTGACAGCAGCGGACGTACCCCGCCCGACGCTCGAATGCTCAGGCAGCCGGGGCGCACGATCATCGCCACGTCGGCCGGCGTGGACCGCCATCGCGTGACTCGCCTTGAAGACGCGGGAGCCGATGTGCGCGAATTTTCCGGCGCCGACGGTCGCGTCAACCTGTCGGCTCTCCTGAAATATCTTGGCAGTGAAGGCATCGTCAGCGTCCTGGTTGAGGGCGGTGGCCAGGTGCTCGGCGCAATGTTGGACGCCAGGCTCATCGACCGGGTGGACGCTTTTGTCGCTCCGATGCTCATCGGCGGCGGCGGCGCTCCCTCGCCTATTGCCGGCAACGGCGCAACCGTCATCGGCGACGCATTGCGACTCGAACGCGCCAACATCGAACCTATTGGCCCGGACTGGCTGATCACCGGGTATCCCATGACCGGGTACCCGATCAATGGAGGCGGCTGAATGTTCACCGGAATCGTTGAAGAAGTGGGCCGCGTATCCGGCCTCCACGACTATCGCTTCGTAATCAACGCCGAAAACGTATTGGCGGACGTCAAAATTGGCGACAGCATATCCGTCAACGGGGCTTGCCTCACCGTGGTCGAATTCGATGACCGCAGTTTCGCGGTTGACCTGGCCCCCGAAACCCTCAGACGCACGTCGCTGGGCGAGGCCGGGCCGGGTTCGGCGGTCAACCTGGAGCGAGCGTTGGCGGCCAGCGACCGAATGGGCGGTCACATCGTGCAGGGACACGTGGACGGAACCGGCTCCGTCACGGGCCTCACTCCCGAAGCCGACTGCTACATTATGGAAATCGAAGCTCCCGAATCGCTGACACCCTATATCGTTGAGAAGGGGTTCATCGCGGTTGACGGAATCAGCCTCACGGTGGTACAAAGAGCAGAACGCCGCTTCACAATCTCCGTCATCCCCTTCACGATGCAGAATACTAACCTGCACGAAAAATCGGTTGGCGACCGGGTTAATCTGGAAGCGGACATTTTAGCCAAGTACGTGGAAAGTCTCCTCCAGTCCCGACTGGGTTGACTTTCTAACCGTCCGACGGAAATTGCTACCTGATGCAACTGGCGAGCATCGAACAGGGTCTTGAGGACCTCAAAGCTGGTAAATTCCTGATCGTTGTTGACGATCAGGATCGGGAAAACGAGGGTGACCTTGTGATGCCGGCGGAGCACGTAACCGCCGAGTCCGTCAATTTCATGGTGACGCACGCCCGCGGCCAGCTCTGTATGCCTATGCTGTCGGAGCGACTCGCTGAGCTGGACATCCCGCTTTTGCCCAGCCGCAATTCCGACTCCCTTCTCCCCACGGCCTTCACGATGCCCGTGGACTATGCCATTGACACCTCGACGGGCATATCCGCCGGCGATCGCGCCGCAACCATCCAGGCGCTCATCAACCCGGATTCGCGCCCGGAGGATTTCATTCAGCCCGGCCATCTATTCCCCTTGCGCTACCACCAAGGTGGCGTACTGGTGCGGCCCGGGCATACCGAGGCCATAGTAGATCTCTGCCGGCTGGCCGGCCTGTACCCGGCCGGGGTAGTCTGCGAAATCATGAAGGAGGACGGCGCAATGGCGCGCCTCCCCGACCTGATCCCCATGGCGGAGCGTTTCTCGCTCAACATCCTGACCATTGAGGACCTCATTGCCTACCGTCGGCTACATGACCCGGAGGAATAATGACCCTGTGCAGCCTTGACGAGGCTCTGGAAGACCTTACCTCTGGAAAGTTTGTCATCGTGGTGGACGACGAAGGCCGCGAGAACGAAGGCGACCTGTTTCTGCTGGCGCAGTACGCTACTCCCGACGCCGTGAATTTCATGGTGACCCATGCCCGCGGTTTAGTCTGCATCCCCCTGTCGTCAGAACGGTTGGATGAGTTGCGCATCCCCATGTTGCGCAGCCGCAATTCACCATCTTCTCAGCCCACTGCGTTCACTACTTCCGTGGACTACAAGCCTGGCACGTCCACCGGCATATCCGCCTCCGACCGCAGCGCCACGATCCAGGCGCTTATCGACTCCGATTCGCAACCCGAGGATTTCATTCATCCGGGTCACATGTTTCCCCTGCGCGCGGATCCGGCCGGGGTGTTGAGACGGCCCGGACACACCGAGGCGATCATCGATATGTGCAAACAGGCGGGGGCTTATCCCGCCGGTGTGATCTGCGAGATCATGAATCCCGACGGCACTATGGCCCGTATGCCGGAGCTGGAGCAATTTGCCCAAAAGCACGGCTTGAAGATATTCAGCATCGCCCAGCTCATTGCCCATCGCCGCATGAGCGAAACGCTGGTCTCCCGCGTCGCAGAAGCCAACCTTCCTACCAAGTATGGCATCGCGCGCCTAATCGGTTACGGCAGCGTTATCGACAGTGGAGAGCATGCCGCCCTGGTCGTCGGCGATTGGACGCCGGGCGACGAGGTGTTGGTGCGAGTTCACAGCGAATGCCTCACCGGCGACGCTTTCGGCAGCCTGAAATGCGATTGCGGCGAACAGCTGGACATGGCTTTGCGCATGATCTTCGAGAACGGCTCCGGAGCCTTGATCTACCTCCGGCAGGAAGGCCGGGGCATCGGCCTGCACAACAAGATCAAGGCTTACGCCCTACAGGACGTCGGCATGGACACCATCGAAGCGAACGTTGCCCTTGGGTTCCAGCCCGACGAGCGCAAGTACGACCTGGCCGTGCAGATTATGCGGGACTTAGGCATCACCCGTGCTCAGCTGGTCACCAACAACCCCCACAAGATGGCCGGCATTAGCGGCCTCGGCGTCGAGGTAGTCGGGCGCGTCAGCCTCACCGTGCCTCCCAACGAGACCAACGAAGGCTACATGCGAACCAAGCGAGAGACCATGGGGCATCTGCTGTCGCCCAGTCCACCAAACCCATCCGGCTAGATTCCGGCACGGTCACGCCGACTGAAAATTTTGTAGGGGCAGGTTTGAAACCTGCCCCTACCGGGTTAGCAACCTGGAAATTGCCTAGTCCCCACCGCCCAGCTTGTTCACGAGGTAAGCCTCGATAAAGCCATCTATCTCTCCCGCCAGCACTGCGTCGGTGTTCCCGCTCTGGTAGTCGGTTCGGTGATCCTTTACCGACTTGTACGGGTGCAGCACGTAGCTCCGTATCTGGTTGCCCCATTCGGCTGATACGCGCTCTCCACGTAGCGTTGACAGTTCCCGCTCCCTTTCCTCCTCTTGCCGCGCCAGCAATTTCGCGCGCAGGATTCGCATGGCGTAATCCCGATTCTGGTGCTGCGAGCGTTCCGTCTGGCAGGACACCACGATTCCGCTGGGAACGTGGGTCAACCGCACTGCCGACGCCACCTTCTGCACGTTCTGTCCGCCCGGCCCACTGGAGCGGAAAAAGTCCATCTTGAGGTCTTCCGGGCGAATTTCTACTTCCGAATCCTCGCCCACCGCCGCCGGCAGCACTTCCACTCGCGCAAAGGATGTCTGCCGCCTACGGGCGGGATCAAAGGGCGACATCCGCACCAGCCGGTGTACGCCCACCTCCGCGTTCAGGTATCCGAAAGCGTGCTCCCCGCCAATCTCCATAGTGCTGGTACGCAACCCCGCCTCGTCGCCGTATGCCGTGTCCAGCACTTGCACCGGCCGGCCGTCGGACGTTGCCCATCCCGCGTACATGCCCGTCAGCATTTCCACCCAGTCGTGGGAATCGGTGCCGCCAGCCCCGGAATGGATCGTGAGGATCGCCGGACGGTCATCGTATGGCCCCGACAGCGTCAGTTCCATCTCGGCCCGGCCCAGTTGGTTCGCCACGTCCTCGGTCTCGGCGGCCAGTTCATCCGACAGGCTTTCGTCGTCGTTCTCAATCGCCAGTTCGGTCAATTCCTTCAGATCGCCGACCTGGGATTGTAGCCCTCTCCAAAGTTCTACCGATTGTTGCAGCTTGCCCAGCTCCTGCATCTTGCGCTGGGCGGAAGCGGGATCGTCCCAGAAGCCGGCGGCAGCGGCCTCAGCCTCCAGTTCACTTATGGATTTCTCCCTGCCGGCAAGGTCAAAGACGCTCCACGACCGCCTCCACCTTAACGGCCATGTCGGTTAGTTGCTGGCGTAGTTCATCCATAGTGCCTGGTCCTCCTCTGTCGCGTGTCGCGGCCTGCTTCCCACCGCAGCATTGCCGGCATAATTATACATCCGATGGGCTATAATGATTTTGCACCTATACCACAACTATAACCACCAGCCAGGCAGGTAGCCCGCGATGCTTGACCACGGAACCCCCGAACACACCGTTGACGACCCCGTAGAATCCTTGCGCCACCGTATGCGCCACTCGGCCGCCCATGTGATGGCCGATGCCGTTCTGCAACTCTTCCCGGAGGCCAAGGTAGCCATTGGCCCGCCCACCGCCGACGGTTTCTACTACGATTTTGAGGTCGAACGGCCCTTTACGCCGGAGGATCTGGAGCGCATCGAGGCATTGATGCTCGACACCATCAAGTCCGACGCGCCCTTCGTTCGGGAAGAACTGAGCCGCGAGTCCGCCGAGTCCATGTTCTCGACGCAGCCCTTCAAGCAGGAAATCATCGACGACCTGCCTGACGAAACCACGCTCAGCATCTACCGGCACGGAGAGTTCACCGACCTGTGCCAGGGCCCCCACGTCGCCAGCACGGGTGAGATTACCGCCGTCAAACTGCTGCACACCGCCGGAGCCTACTGGCGCGGCGACGAAAACCGCCCGATGCTCCAGCGCATCTACGGCACCGCATTCGAGTCGCAGGCCGAGCTGGAAGCGCACCTGGAGCGCCTGGCCGAGGCCGAACGCCGCGACCACCGCACCCTCGGACGCCAGCTCAATCTGTTCACGGTGCACGACGAAATCGGCCCGGGCCTCATCGTCTGGCAGCCTAAAGGCGGGATAATGCGCTCCCTCATTGAGGACTATTGGCGCGACATACACTACCGCCGGGGCTACAACATCGTCTATTCGCCCCACATCGGGCGCGCGCGCCTCTGGCAGACCAGCGGCCACCTCGATTTCTACCGGGACAGTATGTACGCGCCCATGGAAATCGACGAGCAGGAATACTTCCTCAAGCCGATGAACTGTCCCTTCCACATCCAGATTTACCGCTCCGCCCTGCGCAGCTACCGGGAGCTTCCTCTACGTATTGCCGAGCTGGGCACCGTGTATCGCTACGAGCGCAGCGGCGTCCTGCACGGCCTCATGCGCGTCCGGGGCTTCACCCAGGACGACGCTCACATCTTCTGCCTGCCCGACCAGGTTGCCGCCGAAGTCGGCGACGTGCTGGACCTCACTTTTGAGATCATGGCCGCGTTCGGGTTCGAGGACTACGACATTATGTTGTCCACCCGGCCGGAGAAGTACGTCGGCGAACCGGAAATGTGGGACCACGCCACCGAATCGCTGCGTCAGGCGCTGGTCGAGCGAGAGCTTGAATACGGCATCGACGAGGGTGGCGGAGCGTTCTACGGCCCCAAGATCGACATCAAGATCAAAGACGCCCTGGGGCGAGACTGGCAGTGTACAACGGTGCAGTTCGACTTCAACCTGCCCGAGCGCTTCGGACTGGTGTACCAGGATGAGCAGGGCAACCGGGTGCAGCCCTACATGGTCCACCGGGCCATCCTGGGATCCCTCGAACGGTTCTTCGGCGTGCTGGTGGAGCATTACGCCGGCGCGTTCCCCCTCTGGCTGTCTCCAGTGCAGGCCGTCGTCATCCCCATCGCCGACCGTCACAACGAGTACGCCGAGCAGGTGGCCGAACAACTCCGGGATGCCGGCTTCCGCGTTGAGGTCGATGACCGCAGCGAGCGCATGAACCAGAAAATCCGCCAGGCTCAGCTCCAGAAGACGCCCTACATGCTCGTCGTCGGCGACCGGGAGGCCGAGGCCAACGCCGCCGCCGTCCGCACCCGCGACGGCGACAACCACGGCGCAATGCCTCTCTCAGACGTACAGGCAATGCTGAAGGCTGACCTGGCCGGCACGCCCGCCGCCAGGTAGGGGTGGATTATTATTCGCCTCTACCTCCGGGTCTCCTTCCCATGAGGTGAACTATGGCTATATTCAGGACTGACGGCAAGAAGCCCAAAGTGAAGGTCAGCACGCGCAAAGCTACCCCAGAGGAACTGGCCAGGCACCGCAGCTACGTTCAACGCTCAGAGCGCCTGCACGATATGCAACCTGAGCTGATGCAGAAATATCCCGATAAGCTGGTAGCGTTGACTGAGAACGGCACGTTCGTCGTTGCCGGCTCGATGGAGGAATTGGTGGCGAAAATAAAGGAAATCGGTGAGAATCCCAGCTTCGCCGCTGACTTATATCTGAACACCAAGCCGCGCTTGGTGATACTGTGATTGCAGGCTACTTTGCGGCGGACGGCAGCCCCTATGTTTGGTGCCAGTTGACCATCCCCGGCCTTGATGTTTTCGGGTCGGTGCGGTTTCTAGTCGATACGGGTTCGGATACCACCATCCTGCACCCGTACGCCGGAACCCGCATTGGCTGTCCTTTTGACCGACTGACTAGACCGGAGGAATTCATCGGTGCCGGCGGAACGCACGTTTATTGCAGGGAACCTGCCATCATTGAGTTCTACGATGATGACAGCGCGCCGCGGGAAATTGAGATTGACCTATACATCGGCAAACCTCACCCGGTAACCAACGGCCTGGATTCGCTGCTGGGGCGGGACGTGCTGAATGAGCTGGAAATGGAGTACGCGCCCCGGCGCGAACGGCTCAGTCTCCGCTTGGATGCGGAACGATAGCCATTACTGGGCCAGCTCTCGATACGCTCCAACGTAATCCCCGCGTCCGCCGTAGCCCTTGCGGAACTTGATTATGCCTTGGGCATCCAGCGCGATCATCGACGACTGGCTCACGATCTTCAAATCCCGAAGCATTGAACCCACGGGTTGGGTCGCAATCATATTCGTGTAGCCATTGTCGGCGATATAGGATTCCAGCCGGCCGGCGCTCTCGTTGAACGACACCAGGTAGAAATCAACCTGTTCTGCGTTTTCCGAAACGATTGGGGCCAGCGTCCGCAACTCGGCGCGGCAGGTTGGTCACCAGGTCGCGAAGTACATCATGAACACCGGCTTGCCTGACGCCGTAAGGTCGCCCAACGCGATCTGCATACCGTCCGACCTTTCCATCATGAACGCCGGCGGCGTCTCGCCGACATTAGTTCCCTCCGGCGCGGTCGGGGCGAGTGGAGCCTCCGTTGGAGCCGCAGTGGACGCTTCGGTAGGCGGCGCCGGTGTGTCGGTGGCGGTGGCAGCCGTTGGCGCTGGCGTCGCGGGTGGTTCCACAGTGTCCGCTGGCGCCGACTCTGCGACCGTGGGGGCAACCGTCGCTGCCGGCTGTGGGGCCGGAGTGTCGGTAGCAGGACGCTCCGTGGCCGGACTTTCCGTCGCGGACGCCGCTAGCGCTGTGGATTGCGCGGCGGCAGTATCTTGCGTCGCGGGCGCTTCGGTGGGCAACGATTCGACGGTGGCCGGCACGGCGGCAGGTTGCGCCGGCGTTGACGCGGGAGCCGGCGCCGTTTCCGACGCGCAGGCCGCCAGAACCGTCACCATCCCGGCAACCACCGCTGCCATCAACATCCTGCGAATCTTGTTCATCGTATGATGCGTTCGGCGTCAACGACGCCGGAGACTAGCCTCATCAACTGGGCAGCTGTAGGTCCTGCTGCCTCTGGTCTTTCTGTTTCTGAATTTCTACGCCGGCCGGTACTGCGTTCGGATCTGCGGTCAGTTCGGTGAAGTGCGGTTCCCACGATCCCGCGCTGCCCATCACCTGGCGGTGGTAGATCATTCCGTTCCCGTTAACGACCATCATCGCCATTTGCCGCGTGACCTCAAGGTCCGCCAGCATGGTGCCGACGGGCCCCGCGGGAATTACGTCGGTGTATCCATGCTCCTCAATGTAATCGGCAATGGCCTCAACCGGCTCGTTGTACGAAACGACGTAGAAATCCAGGTCCGGGTATTTCGATGCGATGGGATCCAGCGTCCGCAACTCGGCGCGGCACTCCGGTCACCAGGTTGCGAACCAGAACAGGTGCGTCGGCTGGTTGCTATCCACAATGTCTTTGAGCGACACTTCGGAGCCGTCCGTGAGCGCCATCGCGAACGGCGGGGAGGTATTCCCCACATCCACGCCCTCAACGCCTGCCACGGGTGCGTCTGCGGCCGGCGCGCACGCGGCAACCGCCAGAGTCAACGCCATCGCTGCCAGCAACGCCGGCCAGATTTTTAGAGATATTGTAGCCATTCCTGGGTCGTCCTTATTCCAACAATACATCTGGTATGCTGGCGAGGAGTCGGCCCGATTCTAGCACTCATTCGGTTGCTTTAGAATACGTTGCGTTCCCTTCTCCGGTTTCACCCTTATTGAGGAGTTCCCCCTGATGGCCAATCGCCTTGCCAACGAGACCAGCCCCTACCTGCTGCAACACGCCGAAAACCCTGTGGACTGGTATCCCTGGGGCGAAGAGGCCCTGAATCGCGCCCAGGACGAGGACCGTCCCATCCTGCTCAGCATCGGATACTCGGCCTGCCACTGGTGCCACGTCATGGAGCGGGAATCCTTCGAGAACGACGACATCGCGGCCATAATGAACGAGCATTTCGTCAACATCAAGGTGGACCGTGAGGAGCGTCCCGATCTCGACGCCGTGTACATGGAGGCCGTCCAGATGCTCACCGGCAGCGGCGGCTGGCCCATGACGGTGTTCCTCACCCCGGAGGGCCGCCCCTTCTACGGCGGCACCTACTTCCCCCCCGATGATCGCCAGGGGATGCCCGGATTCCCCCGGCTGTTGGCCGCAGCCAGCCAGGCGTACCAAACCAACAAGAGCGAAATCGAGCGCGTCACCCGCCAACTCTCCGATCAGATGGGACGCAGTGGCCAGATGCCCCGCGGCTTCACTCCCCTGACCACCGAAGTGATGCACGGCGCCTACTCCCAGCTCGCCACCCAGTTTGACCACCTGAACGGCGGTTTCGGGAACGCCCCAAAATTCCCGCAGCCCATGACGCCGGAGTTCCTGCTGCGTTACTACCGCCACGGCTTCAACGCCCGCGCCCTGGAGATGGTGGAGTTGACGCTACAGAAAATGGCTTACGGCGGCATGTACGACCAGGTGGGCGGCGGTTTTCACCGCTACTCCACCGATGCCTACTGGCTGGTGCCGCACTTCGAGAAGATGCTTTATGACAACGCGCTGCTGGCCCGTCTGTACCTCCACGCCTGGCAAATCACCGGCAACCAACTGTACCGCCGCATCACCGAGGAAACCCTGGACTACGTCCTGCGCGAAATGACCGACCCGGCCGGCGGTTTCTACTCAGCCCAGGACGCTGACAGCGAGGGCGTCGAGGGCAAGTTCTTCATCTGGACTCCTGACGAACTGCGTCCTTTGTTGGGCGACGACGCCGACCTTATCATGGGCTACTACGGTGTCACCGAACGCGGCAACTTTGAGGGTTCCAATATCCTCAACGTGCCACGCTCCCCCGGGGATTATGTGAACCAGCAGGGTGTGTCTCAAGATGCGCTCGATGAGGCCATCGCCCGCGCCCGCGCCACTCTCCTCGAAGTCCGCGAACGGCGCATCCACCCGCTCCTTGATGACAAGGTGCTCACGTCCTGGAACGGCCTGATGTTGCGGGCATTCGCGGAAGCCGGGGCCGCCCTCGAACGGCCCGATTACCTCGATGCTGCCCGCAACAACGCCGCGTTCTTGCTGGATAATATGCGTGACACCGACGGCCGCATACTGCGCACCTGGCGCAACGGCGAGGCCAAGCTCCTCGGCTATCTCGAAGACTACTCCTGCCTCGCCGACGGCCTGCTCACCCTCCACGAAGCAACCCTGGAACCCCGCTGGCTCCAGGAGGCTGTTGCCGTAGCCGATGGTATGAACGCACTATTCTGGGACGATGCCGTCGGTGGTTTCTACGACACCGGTAGCGACCACGAGCAGTTGGTGATCCGTCCCCGCGACGTGTTCGACAACGCCCAGCCCTGCGGCAGTTCCGTCGCCGCCGACGTCCTGCTGCGCCTCGGCGTAATCACCGGCAACGACGGCTATTCATCCAAAGGAGCAACCCCGCTGCGCGCGTTGCAGCAGCTTTTAGGCCGCGCTCCCGCCGCCACTGGATATTGGCTCGGCGCCCTCGATTTCTACGTGTCCCTGCCCCGCGAAATCGTAATCGTTGGTCCCACCAATTCCGATTCCACCCAAGCGATGCTAAGGGAGATCAACGGACGGTTCATGCCCAACAAGGTCGCCGTCGGCATGGCCGATCCCGCCAACCCGCCCCTGAAAGACTCCCCGCTGCTGGAGCAGCGCACCATGCAGGATGGCCAGCCCACCGCCTACGTCTGCGAAAACTACGCCTGCCAACTCCCGGTCACCGACGTCGCCGCACTGGCCGCCCAACTCGACCGTCAGTAACTCCCTCTCTCCCGGCGGGAGAGGGTTGGGGTGAGGGGGAACGCATCCGTTATCGCTCCGGAAGCAACCCCGTGGCCATCACCGTATCCCGGTTGATGGTATCGGGCAGCTTATAGCGCGGCCATAGTGAAAAGCCCACCAGCACCAAACCCCCGGCCAGCAGCGGCGCCAACCGGATGCCCAACGGGTTCTCCGGGGAGTCTCCCAGTTGCAGCACCAGGCTCAACAGCAACGGAGGCAGCGCGTAGGTGATCTTCTCAAAGAAGTTCTGCGTCGCGTAGAACATCGCCTCGCGTCGCTCGCCTCTCAACAGAGCGTCGTAGTCCGCGATGTCGGCAGTCAGCCCTTTGGGCAGCAGGAACACTGCCGCCATGGGCATTCCGGCAATGAACATGACGGCAAATCCCTGTAGCAACAAGCTGCCGCTAGTCACCAGTCCGACGAGTCCAATCAGCGGGAACAGCAGTCCGCTGGTCACTAGGCATACCCCATAAATCCGACGCTTGGTGATCCGGCCGGCGGCAAACAGCATCCAGATGGCGATGCCGGCTACCACTACCCCGGCGATAACGCTCATGGACAGGAAACTCGTGGCCGCGCCGTCCCGCTCTTGCAGCAGCACACCTACCGCGAAGAACGGCACCCATCCCTGCAAAATTCCGACCCCGGTGGTGAACATCACAAAGGTCGGCAGAAAGGCAATGAACTGCGAGTTGCGTAAAGTGTCCTTGATCCCTCCCCAGAAGTGTACCTCCGCCGGCGCTATGTCCCTGGGCGCGCGGTTCCACACTGCCCGCAGCGACAGGTAGCGGAATACCAGCGCCACCGCAGCGAAAATGGCGCCCGCAACCTGAAATCCGAAGGCGTCTTTGATGAATCCGCCGGCCACCAGTCCCAGGCCGGCCCCAACCACGGCATACAGAAAAATCAGGCACACCACGTTCATGCGGTCGCGCGCGGTCCTGGTCAGCTCGGGCACCAACGCTTCCAGCGCGCCGCTGGACATCGTAGTCGCGACGAAAAACAGCTCCAGCATCAGCACGAAATACACTACGTTCCACCAGCTGCTCCCCTCCACCGGCAGGAACCAGATCAATGCTCCGAATACAGCATAAAACGGCGTGGCGAACAGGATGAACGGGATGCGCCGTCCCCACCGGCTCCGCGTGCGGTCGCTCCACCACCCGATTAACGGGTCGGTGAAGGCGTCAACGAAACGCCCCAGGAAGATTAACACCCCCGCGAGCACCCGGGCGTCGATGTCGAAGCCAACTACGGCAACGTCGGGAACCCGCGTCGCGCCCTCAAGGGCCGGGGGAGCAAGGAAAAATAAAACCCACTGCTGCCGAAAGTACGAAACGGCCTGCAGACCAATGTGGTCGGCCGTGAAGAATAGCTTGTTGATTAGCGGCAGACCCGCCGCTCGTTGACTCGGGTCCGTCATCTTGCTCCGCCGCCGGCGCGGTTTTCGGGCCGCAATGTACCACATCCGCCTCAGTATCGCTGCTGCTGCGTTCATGATAGCGTCTCAATTTGAGCGGCGCGCGCTGTCGTTTGAACCTGTTGCAGTTATACGATCCAATCGCTGGCTCGCCGCTGCCGGCCGGTGTGATAAGATAACGACCGTCGTTTTCAAGTCTGATCGACTGCTTATCAACCAGCCCAATCAGCGCCCACCAGAGGTTTCAACATGGCCATCACCGTAGGACAGTCCGCTCCCGACTTCACTCTCCACGAAAATCCCGCCACGCAGCACAGCCTTAGCGACTACCGCGGCAAGAACGTCGTAATCGCCTTCTTTCCCGGAGCTTTCACCGGCGTCTGCACCACCGAGATGTGCGCCTTCCGAGACCGGATCGACGATTTCAACGGCCTGAACGCCGTCGTGCTCGGCATCACCGTTGACCCGCCCTTCGCCCAAGCCGCCTGGAAAGCCGCCAACAATGTGGAATACACCTTCCTCAGCGACTACAACCGCGAGGTAGTCAACGCCTACGATGTGGCCCTGCCCGGTCTCGCCGGAATGCAGGGGTACGTTGCCGCCAAACGCGCCGTTACCATCGTTGACGGCGAGGGCATCGTCCGCTACCACTGGGTATCCGAATCACCCGCCAACGAGCCGGACTACGACGAGGTGCGCGCCGCAGTCGCCGCCCTCAGTTGATCGCCCTCACTACGGCCTAAATGTAGGGGCGGGTTTGAAACCCGCCCCCCGCGCTTTTCGTGAATCACGTCGGCCACGGGTGGCTGACTAATCGGTCAACTACCAGATCCGTCAGACGCTCCGCATCCACCCCCAGGCACACGTCAACATTCGCCTCCCGTCCCGTCATGCCGTACCAGTCCACCACTGTTTGACCCCGCGTCAAGTCGCTGTCCGTATCCACTGCCACCGCCAGCCGTCCTGTCTCCATCAGCGTCGGGTGCACCGCATACGCCACCGCCGGCACGTCGTTGTACCGCACCGCCTCGCCTTCGGCCAGCCGGCCCAGCCTCCGGTACGCCGCCCGCGTGTACTCTGACGCCGACACCAGCAGCCGCACCGCAGGGGCAGAGCATGACTCCAGACGCGCGAACTGCTCGTCCGAAAACCCGCAATGGTCGCAAACGTCCAGCCCCACCTGCGCGATGCCTACACCAGAGTCGTACAGGATCGCCGCTGATTCCGGGTCCTCGTGGATGTTCGCCGTCGCCACCGGCGATACGTTGCCTGGCACTCGCACCGCGCCGCCCATCACCACCACCTCGGCCATGGCGTCCGCAATCTCCGGCGCCAACCGCAACGCCAATGCCACGTTGGTCATGCGCCCCAACGCCAGCACTGTGATTTCCCCCGGCGCTGCCAAAGCTCGGCGCGCAATCTCCACCGCCGCGTATTGCGCCACGCAATCGCCAGTATCGGAACCCCGCAAATCGCCCGCCGCCGAGTCTCCCAACGCATCTCCACCGTGAATATGTGCCGCCCAGCCCTCGTTGGCTTTCCGCAACAGCGGCCCATGAGCGCCCGGATATACTGGTATATCGGTCCGGCCCGCCACCTGTAGGATGTGCCGCGCGTTGACCGCGCACTGCTCCATCGACCCGTTGCCGTAGCTGATGGTCAACGCCTCCACCTGCAACTCCGGGCTGGCCAGCGCCAGCAGAATCGCTGCCGTGTCGTCCACGCCGGGGTCGGTATCAATTATCACTCGCTTGGTCATGCTGTCCCGCCTTTTGACGATGCCGCCGGGTTGAGGCATTATAGCCGTTGCAATTCGCCCGCCATCGGCGGACGATTTCGGAGGGAATATCAATGGCGGTCAACGAAGTTCAAGGTGTCATCTCACGGTCGAAAGGCGCGGGCGTCGAACTGGTCACCATCCACGTGCCCGACCCCGGCGAGGGCGAGGCTCTCGTGCGCGTCCAGGCTTGCGGCGTTTGCCACACCGACCTCCACTACCGCGAGGGCGCAATCAACGACGAATTCCCCTTCCTGCTGGGCCATGAGGCGGCGGGAGTCGTCGAAAAAATCGGCGACGGCGTAACTAACGTGCAGCCCGGCGACTTCGTGATTCTCGCCTGGCGCGCCCCCTGCGGCAACTGCCGTTCCTGCTTCCGCGGCCGCCCCTGGTACTGCTTCGCCAGCCGCAACGCCCAGCAGAAAATGACCCTGCCCGACGGCTCGCCGCTATCCCCGGCCCTGGGCATCGGCGCGTTCTGCGAACTCACGCTGGTGGACGCTTTGCAGGCCGTCAAGGTGGACCAGTCCGCCAGCCCGCTGGCCGCCGGCCTCATCGGCTGCGGCGTCATGGCCGGCTTGGGAGCCGCCCTGAACACCGGAGGCGTCAGCCGCGGCGATTCCGTCGCCGTCATCGGCTGCGGAGGCGTGGGCAACGCCGCCGTTGCCGGCTCCCGACTCGCCGGCGCCCACACCATCATCGCCGTGGACATCGACGACCGCAAGCTGGAATGGGCCAAGGGCTTCGGCGCGACCCACACCGTCAACTCCACCGAGACCGATGCCGTCGAGGCCATCCGTGCGCTCACCGACGGCAACGGCGTCAACGTCGCCATCGAAGCCGTCGGCAACCCGGCCACCTACGAGCAGGCTTTCTACGCCCGTGACCTGGCCGGAACCGTCGTCCTGGTCGGCGTGCCCGATCCCACCATGAAGATCGAGCTGCCCCTCATCGAAGTGTTCGGACGCGGCGGCTCGCTCAAATCCTCGTGGTACGGCGACTGCCTGCCCACCCGCGACTTTCCCATGCTCATCGACCTATACATGCAGGGCCGTCTCGACCTGGACGCTTTTGTCAGCGAACGCATCGGCATCGGCGACGTGGAGGAAGCCTTCGCCAGTATGGGCCGCGGCGAAGTCCTCCGCTCCGTCGTCGTGATGTAGGCCACCCGATATGACAACTTTCGTCCTCGTTCACGGCGCGTGGCACGGCGGCTGGTGCTGGTGGAAAACCGCGCCGCTGCTCCGCGACGCCGGCCACCTCGTCCACACACCCAGCCTCACCGGCCTGGGCGACCGCGAGCACCTGGCCCGCCTGATCCCGCCAGCCGTCCTGAACCTGGACCTCCACATCCGGGACATCGTGCAACTGCTGGACTCCAAAGACCTTGCCGATGTGATTCTGGTCGGCCACGCCTACGCCGGCATGGTCATCACCGGCGTCTCGGAACTGCTCCCGGAACGCATCGCCGCGCTGGTTTATGTCAACGGCGTCGCCCCGGCCAACGGCGAGGCGATGATCGATCAGTTGGCCGCCGTACGCGGCCCCGAGTTCGTCGCCCGTATTCAGCAATACATCGCTGACGGCGAGCCGTTCATGGCCCAACCGACGACCGCCCCGGAAATCGCCCAGCGTTGGGCCATCACCGACCCGGCCGACCAGGCGTTTGTCCTGCCCAGGCTCTCGCCGCAGCCCACCTTGACCTTTGCCCAGCCCGTACGCACCGGCCGCGCCGAAGCCGCCGGCATCCGCCGGGAGTTCATCCTGTGCAGCGAATCCGGGTTTGAATCGGTGGCCGAACACGCCGCCGCCAGCGGCTGGGGGGTCAACCACATCGACACCGGCCACGACCCGATGATCACAGAACCCGACCAACTGGTCGCAATCCTGCTCAACATCGCCGGCAAGTAGCGCAAACTCGTATGCTACGATACCCGGCGTCATCCATACGCTAAGGAGAATCTGAACATGGCCGACTCAGCTCTGGGCCTGGACGTCCGGGCCTGCATTTTCGACGTCTTCGGCACCGTCGTCGATTGGCGTTCCAGCATTACCGAACAGTGTGCCAACATGGGCCGCATCAAGGGCATCGAGCGCGACTGGGGTGCTTTCGCCGACACCTGGCGCGGCAAGTATCGTCCCTACATGGACAAGGTGCGCAGCGGAGAACTCCCCTGGACCAACCTGGACGCTTTGCACCGCATGTCCCTGGACGAAGTTCTCGACGAATTCGAGATCAGCGGCTTCAGCGACGACGAGAAGATGGAGGTCACCTACTTCTGGCACAACCTCCGGCCCTGGGCCGACAGCGTTCCCGGCCTCTACCGCCTCAAGAACAAGTTCGTCATCTCCCCCATGTCCAACGGCAACATCGCCCTGATGACCAACATGGCCAAAAACGGCGGTATGCCCTGGGACTGCGTTCTTGGAGCCGAGGTCGCGCAGCACTACAAGCCCGACCCGGAAAGCTACGGCACCGCCGTCAAACTCCTCGGCCTCAAAGCCGAGCAGGTGATGATGGTTGCTGCCCACCAGGGCGACCTGTTGGCCTCCGCCAAAGTCGGCCTGCGCACTGCCTTCGTCCCGCGCCCGCGCGAACACGGTCCTGACCGCACGCCGGATCCCACCCCTGACCCATCCTTCAACGTAGTAGCCGAAAACTTCGTTGACCTCGCCGCCAAGCTCGGCGCATAGAAATCCCTTCTCCCTTGATGGGAGAGGGTAGGGTGAGGGCGAAATCATGACGTAGGGGCAGGTTTGAAACCTGCCCCTACTCCCCTATCGGCTCCAGCCCGCATACCTCCGCCACCAACTCATAAGAGCGCAACCGGTCTGCAAAGTGGTAGCAGATGGTCACCACGCTCAGGTCCCGCGTCTGGTAGTCTTCCGCCACCTTTTCCAACCCCTCCTTCACCTGTTCCGGGTCGCCGTCCACGCAGTTCCGCATGTACTGCTGGATGAACTGCCACTCGTTGGCCAGGTACTTGTAATTCGCCGCCAACTCCGGTGATGGGATACCCTTAGCCCGCCCGGTTACCGAACGCAAACGCCCCAAATTTCGGCTGGACGCAATCCGCAGCGCCTCCTCCTCGGTGTCCGCGCACAGCACCTGCACGCCCACGTTCACCAGCGGCTCCGACAGGTGCTCCGACGCCTCAAAGTTCTGCCGGTAAGATTCCACGATCTGCGGCCCGTCGGTCGCGCCCATCCCGAAGAAGTGAGCATACGCGAAGGGCAGCCCCATCTTGGCCGCCATGAACGCCGATTCGTACCGCGACCCCAGCAGCCACACCTGGGGCGCCGTGTCCGTGCCCTCGTCCGGCGACGCCATCACCTCGTGGAATGGATGGTCGTCCGGCTGCGTATCCTCCAGGTAGTTGATCACGTCCCGCACCTGCTGCGGAAAATGCCGCACGTCCTTGGGCATGCTGGGATACGCCAGCGCCGCCGCCGTGATCTGGTCGCTGCCCGGCGCCCGGCCAATCCCCAGGTCGATCCGGTCCGGGTACAGCGAGTCCAGGATTCGGAACGTCTCGGCTACCTTCAAGGCGCTGTAATGCGGCAGCATAACGCCGCCCGAACCCACCCGTATCCGCTTGGTGTGGGCCGCGATCTGCCCCACCATCACCTCCGGCGCGGTGCCGGCGAAGTTGGGCAGGTTGTGGTGTTCGGCCACCCAGTACCGTTCGTAGCCCAGCTTCTCGGTCGCCACGGCCAGCTCGATGGTCTCCCTCAACGCCGTGCCGGAGTTGCTGCCCTCCCGCATCGGCGACTGGTCAACCACGCTCAATTGCAGTTTCTCGCTCAATTCTTACCCCTGTTCGCCCCGGATACGCCGTCGGGCGACGGCAATTATCCGGCGTCGCTATCTGGTTTATTTGAAACTTGCAGGTTGCCGAAACCAACCGGCCGGCTTATTATAGTATTGTCAAACGGCATACGCAGTGGCTGGAATCGAACCCGACCCCGAAAGTAGCCCTCGCCACGTTGGAAGGCGGCCCGTTTTGCTCTTCGATAAAATTATGCGCGCGAAACCGGGAGTGACCAAAACCCCGGTTGTCGAAAAACCGCTATCCGCCAGCGGCAGCAAGTACCTACTTGAACGTATCGTCAAGTGGGTGCTTTTTCTTTTGGCGACCATTTCCGTCCTCACCACCGTCGGCATCGTCTCCGTACTGCTCTTCGAGGGCATCCAGTTCTTCACTTCCGACTTCTACCAGGAAAAGCACAGCGAGCTTGAAGTGACCAGCGAAGCGGCCGGATTCACCGGCGCTGAACCAGCGCCTACTACCCTCGCCCCCGGCACCGTGCCCAGAGTAGCCGTGCGCGCAACCACTGACGCCCTGATATTCGTCAACTGGGATGCGCCAATCGTCGGTATGGCTCCGACCTCTTACGACGTAGCCATCATTCCCAACCTGGGCCTGGACTTGAGCGACTGCGCCAATCTCTCGGCGGATCGCACCTCATGCGTTATCTCCAACGCCGGGCTTGGCCGTTCGTACAAGGTCTCGGTCGCCGCAATCGCCGGGGCGGGCAAGGGAGTCGCCCTGGAAACCGGGTCCTTCCAGGTTCCCGAAAAGGTCCGCTGGTACCGGTACCTCACCGATACCAAGTGGCGCACCCTGCTGGTGCCTCGCTCCTACGGAATTTGGCCCCTCCTCGTCGGCACCATGATGATCGCCGTTCTGGCCATGCTGGTCGCCGTGCCCCTCGGCCTCCTGAGCGCCATCTTCCTCAGCGAGTACGCTCACCCCAGGCTGCGTGCCATCACCAAGCCAATACTGGAAGTCTTGGCCGGCGTCCCAACCGTCGTGTACGGGTTCTTCGCCCTCTTCTTCATAACCCCGCTGCTCCGCACCGTCAGCGACGACGTGGGCATCTTCAACGCCCTGTCCGCCGCCATCGTGATGGGCGTGATGATTATCCCAATGGTCTCCAGCCTCAGCGAAGACGCCATGCGGGCCGTTCCCATCTCCCTGCGTGAAGGCGCTTACGCTCTCGGCGCGACCAAGGTGGAAGTCGCCACCAGGGTGGTGGTTCCTGCCGCCCTGTCCGGCATCGTCGCCGCCTTCATCCTGGGCATGTCCCGCGCCGTAGGCGAAACCATGATCGTCTTCATCGCCGCCGGCCAGAACGAAAAACTCACCTTCAACCCTCTCGACCCGGTCAACACCATGACCGGCTTCATGGCCACCACCAACTTCAGCGACAACGCCATCCCGGGCACCGCCCAATTCCAGGCCCTGTTCGCCGTCGGCATCACCCTGTTTGTCATCACCCTGTTGATGAACTTGCTGAGCCAGTTCCTCGTCGCCCGGTTCCGTGAGGTGTACGAATAATGGCCGTCGTACTTGAACAGGATTACAACCGCCGCCTTTCGGCCCGGAAGCGCAGGGCCAGGATTTTCTACGCCGTCTGCGTCGCTGCCGTCGTTATTGCCGTCGTTATGCTGGTCGCGCTGCTCTATAGCGTGGTTTCCGAAGCTCTGGCCTGGTACAACCTGGAGGGCACCTCGTTGGGCACGCTGTTCACCGAGGGGCCGTCCAGCAAGGCCATCAAATCTGGTCTCTTCCCGGCCATCATCGGGACCCTATGGGTTATGGCCATCTGCGTGTTCGTGTCCTTCACCGTTGGCGTTTCGGCGGCAGTCTATCTTGAGGAGTACTCCGGCAGCAGCCGCATAGCCGAGTTGATCCAGACCAACATCCAGAATCTGGCCGCCGTCCCGTCCATCGTGTACGGTATCATCGGCCTCAGCATCTTCGTGGCCCTGTTTGCCCTCGGCAAGAGTACCCTCGCCGCCGGCCTCACCCTGGCCCTGCTGATCATGCCGGTGGTCATCGTGTCGTCCCAGGAGGCCATCCGCGCCGTCCCGTCGTCCATCCGCGAGGGCGGCTACGCCCTGGGCGCCACCCGGTGGCAGGTCATCTGGCGACTGGTGCTGCCTCAGGCCATGCCCGGCATCCTCACGGGCATCATCCTGGCGGTCAGTCGCGCCATGGGCGAGGCCGCGCCGCTGGTTATCATGGGCGCGCTGTCCTTCGTGTCCTTCGCGCCCGCTCACCCACTTGATCGTTTCACCGTGCTTCCCATTCAGATCTACGTCTGGATTTCCAAACCGCAGGAAGAGTTTCACCAGCTTGCCGCCGCCGGCATCATCGTGCTACTGATAATGCTGCTGGGCATGAACGCTTTTGCCATCTTCCTGCGCAATCGCCTGCAAAAGAACCAACGGGGGTAGTCCGCCATGACTGCAAGCGCAGTTGCAACCCGTCCCGCCATCCGGGCCATCGACGTCGGCGTTTACTATGGCTCCAACAAGGTAATCGAAGGCGTGACGATGGACATGCCGGAAAACGAAATCACGGCCATCATCGGCCCCAGCGGCGCCGGCAAGAGCACTCTGATCCGCTGCATCAACCGCATGAACGACCTCATCGAAATCTTCCGTATGGAAGGCGAAATGTGGTTCGGCGATTTCAACCTCTACGCGCCCGATTCCGACCCCACCCAGATCCGATACCGCATCGGCATGGTGTTCCAGCGACCCAACCCATTCCCCAAATCCATCTACGAAAACGTCGCCTTTGGCCCCAAGATCAACGGGTTCACCGGCAGTATGGACGACATCGTGGAGCAGTCCCTCCAGGGCGCGGCCCTGTGGGATGAAGTAAAGGACCGCCTCAAGGAGTCAGCCCTCGCCCTTTCCGGCGGCCAGCAGCAACGCCTGTGCATCGCCCGCGCGTTGGCCGTGGAACCCAGCGTCATCCTCATGGACGAGCCCTGCTCGGCCCTGGACCCTATCGCCACTCTCGCCATCGAAGAACTGATGCAGGAGCTGAAAAAGCGCTACAGCATCGTCATCGTCACCCACAACATGCAGCAGGCGGGCCGCGTCTCCGACAAGACGGCGTTCCTCATGCCCGACGAAAACCGCGTCGCCCACCTCATCGAGTTCGGCGACACCAGAACCCTCTTCACCAATCCCACCGACGAACGCACCGAAGCATACATCACCGGTCGGTTCGGCTAGCCCCGCACCAGGGGGCCGGCCCGACACGCCGCAGGAACTACCCGGAGGCGCCGAAATGCTACGCTCCGACTACGACCGCGATCTGGCTGACTTGCAAACCGGCCTGGCCGAAATGGGCAGCCTGGTCGAAACAGCCACCCAGTCGGCCCTCAGCGCCCTCGAAACCCAGAACGTCGATTTGGCGCAACAGGTCATTGACGCCGACGACGACATCGACCGCCTGCAAGACGCCCTCGAAAGTAAGTGCGTCATGCTCTTGGCCACTCAGCAGCCGGCCGCCACCGACTTGAGGGCCGTGTTGTGCGCCGTACACATCGCCGCCGAGCTGGAGCGTATGGGTGACTACGCCGAAGGCATAGCAAAAATCTGCATCCGCATCGGCGATCAGCCTCTGGTCAAGCCGCTCATTGATATTCCGAGAATGGCTGAACTCGCGTTGAAGATGCTTGACGACAGCCTGCTGGCCTACACCAGCCGGGACGAATGGCTGGCCCGGAAAGTGTGCGCCGATGACGATGCCATTGACGACCTGTACAACCAGATCTACCGCGAATTGCTGACCTACATGCTCTCCGATCCCAGGACCATAGAGCGCGCCACCTATCTGCTGTGGGTGGCCCACAATCTGGAGCGCATCGCGGACCGGGCTACCAACATCGGCGAGCGCGTCTTATGGTTAGTCACCGGCAATACCGTGGGCAATCGCCCCGAAAACCGCTCCCTCCGCTAGTCCGGGAAATTTGCCACCGCTACCGTTGACAATTCCCGACCCCGGCAGTATAGTTTTCGCAAATGCAAAGTAATTGCAAAACCGTCGCCTTCTGCACTTGTTCTTGTCCGCGCACATCGGGGGCAGGATTAACCTGATCTGACCCATACAGGCGCCGCCCGCTCCCACCGATTTTGCCATTGGCACGGTGGGATTTTTTGTGTCACAATCGAGGAGGACACCTTGACCACCGAAGCTCAATCCCCCAGCCTGGAAGACATCCACGCATCCAGCCTCAAACTGGCTGAGGACGCCGGTGCCATCATCCCGTTCATGGAGGATGAAATTCAGCGTTTCGACGCTGAGGTCGATCGCTTCCGCACCGGCGACCTGGACAACACGGTCTTCACCCCGTTCCGCCTGCGGCAGGGCGTGTACGGCCAGCGGCAGGCCGATGTGCAGATGATTAGGGTCAAGCTGCCCGGCGGCATCATCTCCGCGGATATGCTCGACTGCTTCGGGGACATCTCTGAAAAATACGCCCCCTTGAAGAAGGGGCACATCACCACCCGCGAAAACATCCAGCTGCATCACATTCCGCTGGAGCAGACCTCCGAAGTGCTGCGCGAACTGGGCCGGGTGGGCCTCTCAACCCGCGAAGCTTGCGGTAATACCGTTCGCAACGTGGTCGGGCCCGCCACCGCCGGCGTCAGCCCGGAGGAAGTTTTCGACCCCACGCCCTACCTGACCGCGTACGTCCGCTTCGGCGTGCGCCATCCTATCACCCAAAGCTTCCCGCGCAAGTTCAAGTCTGCGTTCACCGGCAACGACCAGCGGGACGAAGTGGCGGCGGCGATCCAGGACTTGACCTTCGTTTCGCAATACCAGGAAGTGGACGGCGAGCAGCGTAAGGGCTTCAAGGTCTATTGCGGCGGCGGAACGTCCATCATGCCCCGGCTGGCCAAGCCCCTCTACGAATGGGTGTCCGAGGACGACTACCTCCGCGTGGCTCTGGCGGTGTGGACGGTGTTCAACAACGCCGACATCCTCCGCAAGAACCGCATGATGGCCCGCCTCAAGGTGTTGATCGACAAAATCGGCCTGGACGAATTTCGCACCATGGTCGATGCCGAGCTGGCCAACATCGGCCCCATCGACTTCCGGCCCCTGATGGCCGCCGAGGACATCCAGCGCGAAGACCCGCCCGCGCAGCCCGCCTCGACCAACGGCGACGACGCCAACCCCGAATACCGGGCCTGGCTCAGCTCCAACGTGGAATCCCAGCGGCAGGAAGGCTACCACGTCATCTACATCAAAGCCGTCCGCGGCGACCTGGACCCGACCCAGTTCCACGGCTTGGCCGACATCGTTCGCAAGTACACCGGAGGCAAGGCTCGCACCACCCAGGAGCAGAATATCGTCCTGCGCTGGGTTCCCACCGGCTACCTGCATGACGTTTGGGAAGCGTTGCGGCAACTGGAGCTCGCCGAAGCCGGCCACAACCACATCACCAACGTGGTTTCCTGCCCCGGCACCGACAGCTGCAAGCTGGGAATCACCGCGTCAATGGGCCTGGCCAAAGCCCTGCGCGATGAAATGTCAAACTGGAACGGTCTCGCCGACGACGCCGGCGTCGGCGACATCAAGATCAAGATGAGCGGCTGTCCCAACGGCTGCGGCCTGCACCACATCGCCAACATCGGCTTCCACGGCGCGGCGGTCAAGGGCGTTGACGCCCAGCAGATCCCCTCCTACGAACTGTTCCTGGGCGGCAACTACGGCGACAACCAGGTTGAGGACTCGCGTATCGGCACTCGCGTCCCCAAGGTCAAGGTGCCCGCGAAGCTGGTGCCGTCGGTGTTGAAAGACATCGTCTCCTACTACAAGGACAACCGCAGCGACGACTCCGAGCGGTTCAACGATTTCCTGGACCGCGTGGGCCTGGAAGAGCTTACCTCAGTCGCAGCCCGCGCCCAGGAAATCGGCCACGAAGCCGAGGGCGGCGGCGAGATGTACTTCGACTGGGAACGCACCAACCAGTACGTGCTGGAACGCGGCGAAGGCGAGTGCGCCGTCTAGCGACGCGAGCGCCGTAACGCAATGGCTTCTGCATCTCTGAACGGACGAGTGCTGGCCTTTGTCGAGGCTCGAATGCCCGACGAAATGGCCAGCCTCATTCGCCGGCATGGTGGCGTACCCTGTGGCGCGCCTGTCCTGCAAGAGCATTACCTCAAGGACAGCCCGGAGGTGCAACAGGCCATCACGGACGTTTGCGAAGGTCGGGTTGACACCGCCATCTTCCTCACCGGCGTCGGCGCCAACGCCATGATGGGCATCGCCGACGCCATGGGACGCCTCGCTGAGTTTGAGGACGCGCTTCGGGAGATCACGGTGGTCGCCCGCAGTCCCAAACCGGGACGAATTCTGCGACGCCACAAAATCCCCATCGCCATCATGCCGCCCGAACCCTACACTTCCTCGGATCTGACCGCCGCCATGGCCGGCCTGGACCTCACCGGCAAGAGCGTCGTATTCCAGCGTTACGGCGGCCCCGACTCAGAACTGCCCACCTACCTGCGCGAACAGGGCGCGAACCACCGGGAACTCACCCTGTACGACTGGGGCCTGCCCGATGACACCGCCCCGGTCCTCAAACTGATTGATCGCATGGAACGTGGCGAGGTGGATGCTTTGGCGTTCACCAGCCGGCCGCAAGTGCCCAACCTGCTGGACATCGCCGCCCAGGCGGGCCGGGAAGGATCGCTCAGGAACAGCCTGGCCGGCTCCGTGGCCGTCGCGTCAGTCGGTCCGGTGTGTACCCGTAAGTTGCGCGAGTGCGGCATTGACGTGGATGTTGAACCCGATCACCCCCACATGGGCAACCTGGTTATGGCCGTAGCCGACTATTTCGACGGCCAGTCCTAGTATTTGAACTCCTCGCGCACCGGGCTGAATATGTCCAGCGCGACGGCTTTGGTTCCCTGCCCCTTGGCATAGTGCTCCACATCGCCGGGGATGATGTACATATCCCCCGGTTTGAGCACCCTCACCTCGCCGCCGATACCCATTTCCAACTCGCCCTCGACTATGATGCCGCCCTGCTCATGCGGGTGGGTATGCAGCGGCACCAGGGCGCCGGCCTCCACTTCCACCAGCGAGAAGAGCATCTGCGCCCCCCAGAAGGTCCGGGTGCGCGCGCCCTCCGCCAACTCTTTGTAGCCGCGGCCATCCGGCTCCAGAAAATACTTGCTCATAGGTCGTCTCCTTGTCGCTCGGAGTCAATGTTGGTCGGAGTCAGTCAAACCCCAGCCCTTTTTCCTTCAGGCTGGTGAAGCGCCCGCCCTGTCCAATTATCAGGTGGTCCAGCAGTTCAATGTCCATCAATTTGCCGGCGGCAACCAGGTCGCGGGTGACCGCCACGTCCTCCGCGCTTGGCGTGGGGTCGCCTGACGGGTGGTTGTGCACCACAATGATCGACGGGGCATTCTCCCGCACTGCCGGTCGCAGCACCTCGGCCGGGCGCACCGCGCTGCTGTTAACCGTGCCGATGTAGATTGTCCGCCGCGCCACTACCATATTCCGGGTATTGATCAGCAGGACGACCAGGTGCTCTTGCGCCAGCAGCGCCATCTCCGCCGCCACCAGGTTTGCGGCGTCCTGCGGGCACGATATCTGCGCCCTTTCTTCCGGGGCCAGCGACGCGATGCGTCGGCCCAGCTCCAGGGCCGCCAGGATCTCGCACGTCTTGGCGTCGCTCAGGCCGCGCTGGCCGTTCAGTTCAGCATAGCCGACCCGCGCCAGCCCTCCCAACCCTTCAAATTCCGCCAGTACCCGCGTTGCCAGGTTGATTGCGTTCTCCCCGGCGATGCCGGTTCGCAGCAGTATCGCAACCAGTTCGGCGTTGTTCAGGTAGCGCGGGCCGTGCTCCCGCAGTCGTTCCCGTGGACGCTCTTGCGCCGGCATTTCCCGGATGGTGGGCTGGTACGAAAGACGCTCCGGGCCACGCCGGGCCGGTTCAGCATCGGAGCAACCCACCGGCTCCGCATTGTCGGGAATCTCGGGAACCTCTGCTGGGACGCCGGCGATGACTTCTTCGAGATAGGCGCGGAAATCATCCAGAGCAGCGGCTTCGGCGGGCGATCCGGCAATGACCATCATCCTCTCCGGCACAAAATAGTGTCGCCGAACAGTCTAAAGTGGCTGCTCTCGATTGCGCTACGGCCTGCTGTCATCAATTTACCCGCCCGGCAGAAATTCGCGGGCGTCCAGGTCGTCAATGGCGGTCAGGGTTCGAGTTAGGAATACTTCGGCAAGTTGTCGGCTGCGGTCGCCGGTAAAATCAAGCTGACCGCCGGCGATGATCGGAGTCCGCAGACAACCGAGCATGTTTTGCCGGTAGCTCCGCCAACATTCCGTAAAGCTAAAATTCTCCACCCCCACGCTGAGTATGACGTCGTGATACTCGGCCAACGCCTCGCGCTCGATTTGCCGGCGGACCTCCGTAGCCACGCTGGACGACAGAAAATACGCCACATCCTGCAGGCCGCTGGCAATCCCGCAAACCTGCCAGTCAACCGCCGCAAATTCCTCACTCTGGCCGCCATCGCCGGCGAAGAACATGTTGTCCAGTCGAAAATCGCCGTGGGCGAAGGTCTGCGGCCCGGCAGCCACCGCCTCCATGTGGCCGGCCAGCCTCGTGCCGTAGTCCTCGGCTAACTGCCGGGTACGATGCGGAAAAAGCTCCCCAAAGCGTTCCAGCGCCGGCCCCAGGCTGGCTTGGTAAGCGGCTTGAGTCATCTGCCGGCGTTCGCGATCTGAGGCAGTCTGAAACCCGGCGACGGGCGGCTGGTCCACTTTGTCCCAGTAAAATCCGTGCAATCGGGCAATCGCCCGGATGGCCGTTTTCGCCTGCTCGGCGCTGGCCCCGTCCAACTGGTCCACCGTAGCCATGTCGCGCAGGTCTTCCAGCACCAGCACAAAGCGATGGCTGGCATCATCAAAGCCGCCGTACAGCAGCGCCGGCGTGCGCAGCGGTATGTGAGGCGCGATCTGCCGGTAAAAGGCATACTCCCTGCGGTATAGGCCCAACCCTATCGCCATCCGAAACGTCTCCGGGTGCGAACTCGGCAGCTTTACAATGACCGTCTCCGGCCCTCCGGCGGCGGCATACGTCAGATGACAGCGCAGGATTCTCCCCACCAAGCCAACGCCGCTGCCGATTTCCTCGACAACGGCATTCCGTATTTCCGGCAAATCACTGGCGCCGCCGTCGGCCAACGCCCGCGCCAACCAGTCAGCGGTTAGTTCGCTTTCCGTTCCGGGTATGGCCAGGCCGGTCATCAGTCAAACCGGAACTTGGAGAAAGTACCCTCTTCCTTGGTGATGAACTCCAGCAGCGCCGGCCGCCCGTCGGCGTTGGCCTGCATCGCGCGCTGCATGGCCGGCTTGATCTCTTCCGGGGTGTGGATCTGCTCAGCGTAAGCGCCCAGCGCCACGGCCACCTGATAAAAATCGCCGCTGAGGTCTTTGAGACCGTAACGTTCTACCGCCGTGGGGATTCGGCTGTCGGGGTAAATGGCCATGGTTGAGTTGTTCATCACCACCGTGGTGATGGGAATGTTGGCGCGAACGGCGGTTTCCACGTCCAGGCCAACCATGCCAAACGCGGCATCACCCATGAAGTTGATGACCATCTTTTCAGGAGCCGCCATCTTCGCGCCCATCGCCAAGCCAAGGCTGTAACCCAACTGCGTGGACTTGCCCCATCCGATAAAGCTGCGCGGCGCCCGGGCTTCCCAGAACGGCGACACCTGTTCGCGCGGGCTGCCGGATTCGTGGGTGACAATGGTGTTGTCCAGGTCAACGGTGTGCATGATGTCCCATACTACCCGGTAAGGGTTCAACGGCACCTCGTCGCTGGTCAGCCGGGGCAGCCACTCGGCCATCCAAGCCTCCCGGCTGGCGGTGATTTCGTCGGCAAGTTCCTGGTTCGGAGCGCGTTGCTGAGCCCCCTGCGCCTTCAATTCGTCGATGAACTGGCGCAAAGCCAGCTTGGCGTCGCCCAGGATAGGATACTCGGTGCGATAGTCCTTGTTGATGTCGCCATCGCCATTAGTGAGGTGAATGAGCGTTTTGCCAGCCGGGATTGGGACGGTAAAGCTGCTCTTGGTGAAGCTGACGCCCACGCCGAACACAACGTCGCAGTTGCTGAGGAACCGATGCACCGGCCCGGTCTGGCTGGACCCGCCCACTCCCAATGACAGCGGATGATTCTCCGGGAAAGCGCTCTTGCCCTCCAGAGTGGTCAGCACTGGAATCTGCAAAAACTCGGCCAGTTCCAGCAACTCTTCGGTGGCTTCGGCGTACATCACTCCCTGGCCCGCCATGATCACCGGACGCTGCGCCGACAGGAACCCGCGCGCTGCTCGCGTCACCGCCGCCGGGTCTGCCGCAACGCGCATTTGTACCGGCGGGATGTAGTCGAAATCCTCTTCGCTGATCTGGTCGGCGGACAGGTCCGACGGAATTTCCAGCAGCACCGGACCCGGCTTGCCGGAGCGCAGCTTGGTGAACGCTTGCCGCATCAGCTCGGGTACGCGGTCAGCAAAGTTCACGTGGGCCGACCACTTGGTGATGGATTCGTAAGCCCGAACCGGATGGAAGTTGGGTTCAACCCCGACACGATTTCGGGCCACGCCGGCCGGCAGAACCAGAATGGGCACCGAGTCGGCATACGCTTGGGCAACCCCGCCGAATGCGTTCTCTGCGCCCGGTCCGTTCTGCGCCAGGAAAATTCCGGTCTTCTTGCCGTTGGTGATCCGGGAAAATCCGTCGGCCATGTGGACGCCGGTGCGCTCCTGCCGGCAAACCACCGGACGGATGCCGGCGATGGCGGCGGCTTCAATGAGGGGATTGGACGGCATGACTGCGATCCAGTCCACGCCCTCCATCTTCAGTACGTTGGCTACAGCGGTAACTCCGTCCACGGTATGATTCCTCCAGGGTGGTTTTTTCAGGAATGTGCCGGATCAACAGGATAGCAAATCAGCCGAGATCGGCGAGGAAAGCGTCCACCGCCGCGTTGAATTCGCCGGGCTTCTCGACCATGGGGAAGTGACCGGCGTCCTTCATCTTGATAAGCTTCGAGCCGGCAACGGCGCGGTGAATTTCCTCTTCGTAATCGCCGGTCGCCAGCGGGTCGTCCACGCCCTGGATCAGCAGCAGCGGAACCTGTAGCGTGTGGATGCGGTCGCGCACGTCGAATCGATCAATCACTACCAGGTCGCCGTGTTGCGCCCTCGGGCCAACCTCACGATGCCGTTGCAGCAGTTTCTCGCGCAGGTCGGGCTCGATGAAGTGCATGATGCCGTCCATCATTCCCAGCCACTTCTCATACGTTGCCGCATCGGCGGCGGCGTCAAGGCGGAACTGCAAATCCTCGGGACGTCTCCGCTTGGGCCGCATGGCAATCGTCATCAAAGCCAGCCCTTTCACTTCATCCGGATAGTCCAGCGCGTACTGCAACGCGATGCAGGCGCCCAAGGTGAAACCGCTCAACACGAGGTCGTGGTCGTGCCCTTTCGCATGGAGCCAGCCACGCAGCCAGTCGGTGTATCGCTCCACGCTGCTGCACGGCACCCCATCAAGATGCCCGGGCAAGTGGGGAGCCAAGCTGCCCGGGTAATGGGCCAACTGGTTGACGTAGGAATCAGCGCATCCGCCAGCGCCCGGACCGTGAATGAAAACCAATTGCACCATCGTAACCTCGCCGGCGTAAAGGCTGCGGGCATTCTAGGGGTGTCTGAGAATGGGGTCAAGGCGCGCGCTGTCGGGCGATTCAGGCCCCCGACCATCCCGTGGCGCGGTCCGGGGTGATCTTGATTACCGGACTGTCTTCCAGATCCATCCGCCGATACTGTTGGTATTTGCCGCGCAGCAATGAGACCGCCGCTGCCTGTTCCGGGCACGGTTCGAGCAACTCGGCGCGGCCCTGCACCAGCAGATACCAGAGCCTCGACCAGTCCGCTTCGTAATGGTCTATCAGCACTGAAACGCGCGGGTTCTCCAGGATGTTGCGGACGCGCCGCAGGCTTTTGAGATCGGCGCTCTTCGGCTTGGCGTCGAGCACGGAATATATGATCCCGCCATCGCAGACAAAGCAGAACGGGATGACATGCGGACGGCCATTTGCGTCGGCGGTGGCCAGATGACCCACCGGTGTTTGATTCAGCAGTTCAATTTGCCGTTCGCTGAGAACTGCGCCATCACGTTCGCCTGCCATATCAGCCCCGCAGTTGTTTGATGGTAGAGGGTATGTGTCGCAGCAGGTCGGTGGCAACGACGCCGGCGCTCCCCATGCGGTTCCGCGCCGTCTCTCCGGCGGTCCCGTGCAGGAAACCGCCCAACCGCGCAGCCTCGTAAGGCGACAGGCCCTGCGCCATCAGCCCGCCAATAAGCCCGGTGAGCACATCGCCCGTCCCGCCGGCGGCCAGCGCGGGGTTGGCAAAAGGCAGGATGCACTGCCGGCCGTCGGGCGATGCGACGATGCTGTGAGCGCCCTTCAGAAGCACTGTCTGGCCCCATTCGGCCGCCGAGCTGCCGGCAATGGCAAGGCGATCCGACTGTACTTCAGTGGTGGGTTGGCCGGTCAGCGTAGCCATTTCGCCGGGGTGTGGTGTCAGTACGGCGGAGGTGTGCAACCGGGCCGGCCAGGCTTCGCAGCGGGTAAGGTTGTTCAGCCCGTCGGCGTCAATGACCACCGGCGGCATTGGCACTTCAACGTCCGTCAACAGCAGCCGCTCAATAAACTCCGAGGTTCCGGGCGACAAACCCAGACCACAACCCACCGCCAACGCCGAGTAACCGCCGAGACGATCTTTGATCACCTCAGCCGCCGTCGCGTCAATCCTTCCGTCCGCGTCCTCCGGCAGGGGCAAATGTATGGTTTCGGTCAATTTTGAGGCCGCTATGGGATACACGGATTCCGGCGTCGCCAGCGTAACCAACCCTGCGCCGACCCGGTGCGCCGACATGGCGGCCAGAACCGATGCGCCGACAAAGTTCCGCGAACCGGCCACGATCAAAAGGTGTCCGTAGGTGCCTTTATGTGAATCCAGCGGGCGGGCCGGCAGCAAATCGGCGGCCGCCGACTCGGACATCCACTCCACCGGCAAGTCAATGCCTTCAAGGGCCCGGGGCGACAACCCGATTCCCAACACGGCAATCCGTCCGGCGTAGCCGGCGCCGGGGAAGTTAGCGATCCCGAACTTAGGGTAGCATAAGGCCAGGGTTACGTCGGCAACCAGCGTGTTCTCGTCCGCTGCTCCGGTATCCGGGTTGACGCCGGTGGGCAAGTCAACGCTGATGACGGAACAGCCGGGCTCGGAAGACCGATGACGGTTCGCCAAGGCAACAACTTCCCTTACCGCTCCATCCAGGGGCCGGTATCGCCCCGCGCCGAGTATCGCATCGACCACCACCGAGGATGAGCACAACCATTCGCTCAGTCGCGCGAAACCGGGATCCTGGTCGGCGTGCGCAACCTCCATGTCGTAGCCCTGCGCGTCGGTCATCTTGGGATCGTGGTCGGGGCGGCCCCGGACGACGTAGCAGCAAACTTCGGCGCCCCAACGCCGGAGATGCCGCGCGATCACCAGGCCGTCCGCGCCGTTGTTGCCTGGTCCAATCAGCAAAAGGGCTTTGCGACCTGCCGCACCGCCCATGTGCCGGCGTACATGCTGCGCGCAGGCCAGGCCGGCGTTTTCCATCAAGGTGTCTTTGCTTGTGCCGGCCCGTTCCGATGCGTCTTCCAGCGCCTGCATCTGGGCGACGGTTACGACTCTGACAGTCATATCTCAGCCGGCGCTCGGCGCCGTGTCATCGCCCCACAGGACTGCGGCGGCGGCCTGACGCGATTCTTCGGTGTCCGGCCGCGACGCGACGGCGACCACCATCGCGTAGCCCCGGGAGTGTGACAGGCTGATTGCGATTTCGGTGACGCCGAGGCGTTCGGCCCGGCGCAATGCGCGACCGTGCAGCCGGGGGCTGGGCGCGCCGCTGGGCGCGCGCACCACTTCAACATCCCGCCAGCCAACTCCGCGAAAGCCGGTGCCGAGTGACTTCATCACCGCTTCCTTAGCGGCGAACCGAGCGGCCAGGTTGGGGGCGCGGCCACGACAGTAGGCGATCTCGCCGGGCGTAAACACACGCCTCAGAAACCGGTCGCCATAGCGGTCAAGTACGCTGGCGACCCGCTCGATTTCGATGAAATCTACTCCGGTAGTGAGCATTTCTTACGTCGATGGACAGGATTTTGCCAACTGCGGCTGTGGTTTCCCGTAAAAGCGGGAATGACTGGGGGAAGACGGGAATGACGAATGTGTTACTCGGCGGTGTGCCCGTCGATGTTCAAATCGCGCAGGATGTGGGACACGGAATAGCGCCGGTTCAGCACGTAGAAGTGGATGCCTGGAACGCCGTTGGCCCAGAGGTCTTCGGCCTGGCGCGTGGCGTGCTCGACGCCAATTTCCCGCACGGCGCGGTTGTCGTCGGAGAACCGTTCCAGGCGCTCATCCAACTCAGCCGGAATGGTCGCGCCACAAAGGGAGGTGAATCTCCGAATCTGGGGAGTGCTGAGAATGGGCAGAACGCCGGGGATCACTGGCACCGTGATGCCGGCGGCAGCGGCGCGTTCCTGGAAGCGGTAGAAGTAATCGTTGTCGTAGAACAGCTGCGTGATGAGGAAGTCAGCGCCCAGGTCCTGTTTCATGCGGGCGTATTCGATATCCGTGTCCAGATCCGTGGATTCGGTGTGGCCTTCCGGATAGCAGGCTCCCGCGATGCCAAAATCGAAGTTGTCCGTGATGTGGGTTATCAAATCGGTGGCATGGGGGAATTCATCAACCCCCGGCTCGGTCTCATTGCTGTCCGCCGGCCGGTCGCCGCGCAGGGCGATCACGTTTTCGATCCCAGCGGTTTGCAGCCGCTCCAAAACGCCGTGGACTTCGGCGCGAGTCTGTGCGACGCAAGTCAGGTGCGCCATCACCTCCAGCGGAGTTTCGGCCTTGAGCCGCATGGTGATCTCTTCGGTGAAGGCCCGGGTGCCCCCGCCGGCGCCATAGGTAACCGATACGAAATCGGGGCTGAACTGCTGCAATCCCTTGATTACATCTATGACGGCCGGTACGCCGTCCGCCTCCCGGGGCGGGAAGAACTCGAATGAAATGGTGCGTCGTTCGTTTAGTATTTTCTTGATCTTCAAATCGTCTCCTGGTGTTGTGTCGTTTGGTTTAAAATTCGGGCTGGCGCTTCTCCTTGAACGCGGTGATGCCTTCCCTGGGGTGTGGCGACGTTCCGAAAAGGTGTGTGAACGTCGCCCCTTCCAGCGCAATGCCGTCACGAAGGGGAACGTCCTGGCTGGCACGGGCGAGGGATTTCATCAGCGCCAGGCCGGTGCGACTCTTGGTTCGCAAACCGGCGAGCAATGATTCCAGCTCGTCTTCGAGCAGTTCGGCCGGTGCCGACCGCAGGGCAAGGCCCCATGCCACGGCTTCGGAGCCCGAGAGCCACCTGCCGGTGGTCAGCAGTTCCATGGCGCGGGGCATTCCGACGCGGCGCGGCAGACGCTGGGTCGAACCACCGCCGGGTATCAGGCCGAAATTAGCGTGCTGGTCGCCAATGCGGGCGTCTTCGGTGACGACCGCCATGTCGCAGGCCATCATCAACTCCATGCCACCGGCCAGGGCGTAACCATGCACTGCCGCTATCGTGGGTATGGGCAATTCCTCCAAAGAGAACAGCGCGGCGTTCAAGTCGCGCACGTAGTCCGGTAGCAATGACAGGTCGTCCAGAACCCGGTCGAAATAGAGCAGATCCGCTCCCGCGCAGAATCCCCGTCCTTCTCCCCGCACAACCAGCGCTTTGAGGGTTCGGTCTTCGGATACTTCCCTGGTGGCCTGGGAGAATTCGCAAAGCAAATCGGGGCTTAGAGCGTTCAGCGCGTCGGGTCGATTCAATCGAATCGTCGCAACCATATCGTTCCGTGCGAGTGTAATATTGCTATACTGCATCTAGTGCTCCAGTTGCTACGAGCATGGTAGCGTGCCCGTAGCCAATACTATACCAGACCTTGAATTGGCTGGTTGACGCCCAGGCTACACGCAGCCCGCCTGAAGCTGCACGTTCATCGGAGAGGCCCATGCAAGACAGTTTCCGCAACTTCAGCTGGATTTTACACGGTTCACTGGCCGGCTCGATGGGTCCCACGGACCGTCGCCACCTGATCTACTTCGAGCGACTTGACATCACGGCCGTGGTCCGTATGGAAGAAAACACAATCTCAGCCGAGCCCTGGGGTTTTACGGAACTCTTCGAGCCGGTGCCGGATTTCGAAGCGCCCACCATGGAGCAAATCGACCGGATTGTGAACTTCGTCGAGCAGCAGATCGAGACCTGGGAGCGCCCCACGGTGGTAACCTGCGCGGCCGGCATCGGGCGCACCGGTACGATTCTGGCCTCTTATCTAGTGAACACAGGATACGATCCCGAGGAAGCCATCGCATACATTCGGCAATTGCGCCCGGGTTCCATACAGACGCCCGGCCAGGAAAATGTGGTACGGGAATACGCAAAATTTGTGCAGGAGCGAAACGCCAACCGCCCCCGGCGTTACCGTTAGGCAGGCGCTACCTTGGACAAATAAAAAAGGGCTGACCGCAGACGCGGCCAACCCCATCGGATTCTCCGGCCTTGCCGAATTCAGGCAATCATGAGTTCCTGGGCGTCCGGGCCCATGGGACGGATCGCCGGCGAATCATGGGACGCCGATGCCAATGCCGCCGGCTGGATTTCCCGGCTGCACTGTAGGCATTGCAGGTACGCTCCGTATATGTCGCGGATCTTGCGCACGTTGCCGCCGCAGTGTGGGCACATCCGCAATGCCACGCGGGGGCGACGCGCGCCTTGAGTAAACCGTTCGATGCTGACTTTGCTCTCCATCATCGGTGCTCCTTGTTGACGGTGATTGCCAAAAGCGTCAGGTCAGATGGTTGTCGTTATCGGGTCTTGGTCGGAGGTCAAGCTACGGTTAAATTGAAAGCGGCCTCGGAGACAATTCCGAGGCCGCTGCCTGCGGGTTGTCTGTCGGTTGTGATGGTCACACCATCATCGGCTCTTTATGTTCAATGGGATTGGCCGGCGCGTCGATGGTGGCGGGCGATACTGTAGCCGTGGTCGGTCGGCGGAACTCGCGTCCACACTGGGCGCACTGGTGATAAACTCCGAATGTATCCCTCATCCGGCAAACGTCGCCACCGCAACGCGGGCACGCCTTGCGCAATAGGGACTTGCGGGTAATGGTCTGCGTCTGCATTTTCCTCTTTCCTGGTAGGTTGCCGATACCGCTGTTTCGCGCCGCTGGCTTCAATGGTGATTTCATTTTACCGCCACTGTATTACCGGAGTATTACGGCAATACCAGCAAAAGCGCGCGAATCAGCATATCACCTTACGTATTTCGTAACAAGGGGGTTTAATGACGAATTTTGCAAATCCGCTGAACATACCAGTCGAGCTGCTGAACGCGGTGTACCGGGAGGCGCGGGCGTCCTTCCCGGCAGAGTGCTGTGGCTGGCTGACCGGAACGCCGCACGGCGACGCTGTGGACACGATCCGTCCTGCCGTGAACGCCCAGGCCAGCGGCGCTCACCCCACTGCTTCGGAAAGAACTGCGGAAACCGCCTACGTACTGAATTCGGACGATCTGATGGCCCTCAACCGCAGTCTTGATTCCGACAGCCCGGCGCGGATAATCTACCACTCCCACCCCAATGGTCGGGCCTACCTGTCCGATACCGACCGCGAGGTGGCGACCAGTCCCTGGGGCGACGGCCCAGCCTACCCGGTACAGCAACTGGTGGTGGGCATAGACGCCGAGCGGGTGGTGGGAGCCGCGCTGTTCGGTTGGGACGACGACGCCGAGGGTTTCATAGAACTGGCCAGATACGAAGGGGCGCAAGTTTAACCTAGGCCGTCGGCGCTCCCAGCAAAGCGACCCAGACTGCGCCAACGATATAGGCCGACGCCATCAGGGCCAATCCGGCCACGAGGACCGGCTGCGGCAAACGATTGCGTCCCCAGAGCATCAGGCCGCCGAACAGGATCAGGACGACGGCGAAAATGCCGGCGACGAAGTGCTCAGGCTCCGGATGGTTCAGCACGATGCCCTTGCGGTAGAACGGATCGGCAAAGGACAGGATCGTCACGTTGAATACGCAACTCCCGTAGAGACCGGCCACGCCCAGATCGGCGGCGCCCATACGAGCCGCTGCGACGGTCGCCGATGCTTCCGGCATCGTGGTTACGATGGAAACGGCCAGGATGCCGAGAACGCCGGACGAGATGCCGGTCAAATCCGCAACCCGGTCCACGCTCTGGGCCAGGAACACCCCGGCGATGATGACGCCGACGGAGACCAGGCCGAACATCAGCCATGCCCTGCTCAATGTCATGCCCGGATCTTCCTCTTCCTCGTCGCCTCCACCGGCCGGCCGGCGTCGGTACACAATCCACATTCCGGCTACATAGACAACGAGCAGTATGATGGACGACAAGCCGATTTGCCAGACGTTCACCCCGTTCTTGACACCGGCGAACAGCACGGCCAACCCGGTCAAAATGGCCGCCAGCATTATGAGGTATCCCTGTTCCGGGGCAACGCGCTGTAGGAACCGTTTGCCTCCGAACACCAGCGCCACCATGGCCATGGTGAACATATTTATCATGTTGGCGCCCACAACGTTGCCTAACGCCAACTGCGGGTTGTCGATCTGCACCGCAGTGATGTTGTTGGAAAGCTCGGGCAGCGACGTTGCCAACGCCACCAGGATGCTCCCCACAAACAGGCGACCCCACCCGGTCAGGGATGCCAGGGCATCCCCATATTTCGCCAGCTGAACGCCGAGAAATACCACCGCCACGGCGCTGGCCAGGAAAACGAGAATGGCAACGGTGAGGCCGACGCTGCCCAGCAGGTTGAACACGATACGGCTCCGCGGCTCTAGCCGATGGCTTGCGCGATGAGATCGCCCATAGCTACGGTGCTGGTAACCATTTCGCCGGACGTAGCGATATCGGCGGTTCGATGGCCGTTCTCCAGAACGGTCTGCACTGCCCGGTCGATGGCCGCCGCCTCTTCGGTCAAACCGAGAGAGTAGCGCAGCATCATGGCAGCGCTGAGGATGGACCCGCAGGGATTGGCAATACCCTGGCCGGCGATGTCGGGCGCCGTGCCGTGTATCGGCTCGTAGAATCCCGGCGTAGTGGCTCCGGCCTGGGGCACTCCGGACAGGCTGGCAGACGGCAGGAGGCCCATGGACGCCGCCAGGATCGCTGCCTCGTCAGTCAGGATGTCGCCAAAAGTGTTCTCCGCTACGATCACGTCGTACGATGCGGGGCGCAGCACAATCTGCATGGCGCAGGCGTCAACCAGCGCGTGCTCCAGCTCAACGTCGGGGTAGTCTGCCGCCACACGGGTCGCGGTGGCGCGCCACAGCCTCGACGTTTCCAGGACGTTGGCCTTGTCCACGGAGGTCAGCTTTTTGCGACGGCCGCGAGCGAGTTCAAATCCCACTCGAAGCACGCGCTCGATTTCGGATTCTGAATACCGCATGGTGTCAACGCCAACTATGCCCTGCGGCGTTTCAGTCCGACCCTTGGGCTGTGCGTAGTACAAACCGCCGGTCAGTTCTCTCACCACCACCATGTCCACGTCCTCCAGGACGTGGGGCTTCAGGACACTGGATCCGGTCAGTTCGGGATACACCTTCACGGGCCGGATATTGGCGAAGACGTTGAGATGGGCGCGTAGGGCCAAAAGGCCGTCTTCCGGGCGGGTTGGGGCCGAGGGGTCATCCCATTTGGGTCCGCCGACGGCCCCGAACAGCACCGCGTCGGCGTCAGCAGCCAGGTCCCTTACCGTATCGGTAAGGGGGGTTCCGTGGCGGTCGATGGAAATACCGCCCACGTCGCCGTATTCCAAAGAAAAGTTATGTCCGAAGGCGCGGCCCACGGCTTCCAGGGCCTTGACGCCCTCCGCCGTAACTTCGGGACCGATACCGTCGCCGCCAAGAACGGCGATGTTGAAATCCATATGAATCTGCTCCCTGGCCACCGGCCCATTATGTAAAATTCCAGGCCGGAACGAGCCGACGGGTAGTATAGCCTACGGGTTGGCGGGTATCAAACGACAATGGGAGCCGCCGCTATTGAAATCGGCTCTCGTTGACATACTAGACGGCAAACTTTAAACTGCATCTATCAGCCAGACCAGTGCTGGCGCGTTTTTGTGCGCCAATAAAGGAGGCCCTCGCAAGATGACCACCACTAACAAAAGCCGGTCCCTCGTGGTAATCCAGTTGGCCGGCGCCAATGACCCGCTGAATACCGTTATCCCCTATACCGACGGTCTCTACTATGACTTCCGTCCCAACGTTGGCGTACCCACCGACCAGGTGATCCCCATTGACGGGCGTCTCGCCTTCAACCCCAACATGGCGCCCATCAAAGCGCTTTGGGACGAGGGCAAGGTAGCCATCGTCAACGGCATCGGCTACCCCAACCCCAACCGTTCGCACTTCCGCAGCATGGACATCTGGCACACCTGCGAGCCGGAAAAGATCGCCACCGAAGGCTGGCTCGGCCGGGTCATCCGCGACCTCGACCCCCAGGGCCAGAACGTCATCACCGGCGTCAACTTCGGACGCGGCCTGCCCAGGTCCATGGGTGCTCCCGGAGTGCCGGTGGCGTCGGTGGGCAATTTGGAAACCTACGGACTGTTCCCCGACGTTGAGGAGGAACGCATTCGCGGCCTCTGCCTCGACGCTTTCGGCAAGATGTACGGCGGCACGATTCAGGACGCCGTCATGGACTACCTGGGCCAGACGGGACGCGACGCGCTCAAGGGCGCAGACATCCTTCGCACCGCTCCCGAGAGCTATTCGTCCACCGTCGAATACGCCGACAACCCCATCGCCCAAGCCCTCAAGAACGCCGCCCAGGTGATGACCGCCGACCTCGGCACTCGCATCTACTACACTCAGCATGGCAGCTTCGACACTCACGGCGACGAGGTTAAGGTTCACGGCGGCCTGTGGAACCAGGTTGCCGGCGCAGTCAGCGACTTCATGGCCGACCTGGAAGAACACGGCAAGGCCGACGACGCCATCGTCCTTATCTGGACCGAATTCGGCCGGCGCATTCGGGACAATGGTTCCGGAACCGACCACGGCTCCGGCGGGACCGCGTTCATCGTCGGTAACCAAATCAACGGCGGCTTCTACGGAGAGTACCCCTCGTTGGCTGAAAAGGACCAGTTGGACGGCGACCTGCACTTCAACAACGATTTCCGTTCCACCTATTCCACCATCGCCGACCGGTGGCTCGGCCTCGATCCCGCGCCCATCGTCAACGGCCAGTTCGAGCAGTGGGACTTCATCCGCAATTAATCCGCCGTGCGTAGGGGCGAATGATTATTCGCCCCTACAACAACGAAGAAACGCAACTTATGGAGGCAATTATGAGCAGTGCCGACGTTGCCTTGATGGCTCACCTGATGCGGCGAGCCGGATTCGGCGCCAGCCGAGATGAACTGGAACAAAGGGTGGCCCAGGGCTACGAAACCGTGGTGGAGGACCTCCTGCACCCCGGCAACGCCAATGCCATGCCCGACGACGTAATCCGTCGCTACCATTCGGAAATGGGCGAAATGCGCGAGTTGAACAGCGCCGGAGCTTACTGGATGTACCGGATGGTCACCACCGACAACCAGTTGGAGGAAAAACTCGCCCTGTTCTGGCACGGTTTGTTCGCCACCGGTTACGCCAAGCTGAACCAGGCGAGCGCGTTGACCAACCAGATCAACACGTTCCGCCGGCACGCCCTCAGTTCCTTCCGAACTATTTTGGTGGAATTGTCCAAGGATCCGGCCATGATTATCTGGCTGGATAACCACGACAACCACAAGGGCGATATCAACGAGAACTACGGCCGTGAGTTGCTGGAACTCTTCTCAATGGGCATCGGCAACTACACCGAGGACGATGTCAAAGAGTGCGCCCGGGCTTTCACCGGCTGGACGCTGGGCAACGCCGAGTACATGTCCACCCGAGCCAGCCGCGATTCCATCTGGCCGTACAGCCGCATCAACTGGCACTTCAACTATCGCGAATACGATCACGACGACGGCGAAAAGACCTTCCTGGGTCACACCGGGAATTTCAACGGCGATGACATCATTGACATCATCGTGCAACAGGAAGCCACGGCTCGCTTCGTCAGCACTCGCCTGTTCCAATACTTCGCCGCCGACGAGGTTGATGAAGCGGGAGAGGCCGTCATTGAAGAGATGATGCAGTCTTACTTCGCTTCGGACTATGAAATCCGCTCGGTCCTGCGCACGCTGTTCAACTCGAACTACTTCAAGTCGGAGGATGCCAGGTTCGCCCGCGTAAAGGGACCGGTGGAATTGGTGGTAGGCGCGGTGAGAATGGCCGGCACTTACCAGAATCCGACGTTTGGCGCTGACCAACTGGCCCGCCAAACCATGTACATGGGTCAGGGCATCTTCCAGCCGCCCAGTGTGGAGGGCTGGCATGAGGGAGCCGAGTGGATCGACAGCGGCGCCTTGGTGGAGCGGGTCAACTTCGTAGGTCAGGAACTGGGTGATCCTTCGCACCCTGGAGTCAAATCCATCATCGATCGCCTGGCCCAGCATGGGAATGGTCTGCTCTCCCCTGAGGAACAGGTGGCAGGGTGCGCCGATCTCATCGGCCCGCTGGAACTCTCGGAAGCGACCAGCGCGTCCATCAGTGAATTCGCTAACCAGCAGGGCAATGCCGACCTGCGTGAAGGCGCCCGCAGCGAAGCGGACGACCAGCGTATCGCCAACCTGCTGCGCCTGCTGACCGCAACGCGAGAGTACCAATTGGCTTAGCGCAGCGGAGAAATCCAGACGGCACCGGACAATGTAGGGGCGAATGATCATTCGCCCCTACGCAAAACAGGAGAGGCTGCAATGACTACCGCAACTGCGGTAAGCGCCGGCCCGGTGGAGTACGTAAAGACCATCGGCCTCACCACCAACCAGAGCGGACGGGGTTTCGTCAACCCTTATGACTGCTGTTTCACCAACGACGGGCGGATCCTGGTACTGAACCACGCCGACGCCGCCCGCGCGGCGCTAATCCGTATCGGCATCCTCAATTGGGATGAGGACTACCTCGGCGAGTACAGCAAGGGCACCGGCCGGGGCGAAGGTCAGTGGATGCTGCCCATCGGCATGGCCATCAGCGCCGACCAGCGCGTCCACATCACCGACGAGCATCTGCATCGTGTTACGGTGCTCGATACCAGCGGGGAATTCATCCGTATGTGGGGCGAGCAGGGCGATGCTTTGGGACAGCTCAACGGCCCCTCGGGAATCTCCGTCGCTCCCGACGGCGCTGTGTACGTGGCCGAACAGCACAACCACCGGGTTCAGGTTTTCACGCCGGAGGGCGATCCGGTTTCCCATTGGGGCGAATTCGGAGACGGCCCGGGCCAGTTCAACATGCCTTGGGGCATCGGGCTGGACGCCAACGGCAACGTATTCGTCGCCGACTGGCGCAACGACCGCGTTCAGAAATTCACCGCAGACGGGCAGCACCTGGCGACTTACGGTTCTTCCGGCTCGGGAGATGGCGAGTTCAGCCGGCCATCGGGCGTTTGCGTTGATTCAGACGGATACATCTACGTGTCCGACTGGGGCAACGAGCGAGTGCAGCTTTTGGACTCGGACGGCAACTTCGTCCAAACCCTGCGTGGACAGGCCACCCTGTCCAAGTGGGCCCAGGACTTCATGTCGGTGAACCCCGACGAATACAACACGCGGCAGATTGCCAACCTGGTTCCCGACCTGCCGGATCACCTCGATACCCCTTATCTCGTTTCCGCTCAGACCGAGCCGTACTTCTGGGGTCCGGTGTCCATCCGCTTGGACCCTGAGGGACGCCTATTCGTGGTGGAAGCGAACCGTCACCGCATCCAGGTGTACCAACGCCGCAAGGACTGATCGAGAGTTGGCCAACAGCGACATCCTTACCGAGATAAGATCGGTCGTTGGCGGTGATTATGTAATTGATCACCGTGAAGACCTGCTTGTGTACGAATACGACGGCTCAGTTGACCGCTCGATGCCTCGGGCGGTCGTTTTGCCGGCGAACACCGGCGAGGTAAGCAAGGTCATGTCCCTGGCCTACGAGGCCGGTATCACGGTTGTTGGCCGAGGCAGCGGCACCGGCCTCAGCGGTGGAGCCATCACGCCGCCCGACGGCTTGCAGATTGCCTTTCCTCGCATGAATCGTATTCTCGAAGTAGATACGATCAACCAAACCGCCCTGGTGGAACCGGGCGTGATCAACCTGGACCTGGACAACCACGTCCGCCGATTCGGCATGAGATACGCTCCCGATCCGTCCAGCCAACGGGCCTGTAGCCTGGGCGGCAACATCGCGGAGAATGCCGGCGGGCCGCATTGTCTGGCCTACGGCGCGACTACCAACCATGTCATCGGTATGGAGGTAGTGCTTGAGGATGGCGAAGTCGTCTATCTCGGCGGTCAGGCTCGGGAAGCTGCCGGATACGACCTGCGGGGCGCGTTCGTAGGTTCTGAAGGCACCTTTGGCATCGCTACCAAAATACTGGTTCGTTTGCTGCCGGCGCCCGAATCGGTTCGCACTTTCCTGGGCATATTCCCCGACATAGACTCCGCCTGTACTGCGGTGTCCGCGGTAATCGGGTATGGAATAGTGCCGGCCGCCCTGGAGATGATCGACGCCCTGAGCATCCGCGCCGTCCAGAATGTCACCGACGCCGGCTACCCCAATGACGCCGGAGCGGTATTGCTCATTGAACTTGAAGGGCTGCGCGAAGAGGTGGAGGAGGTTACCGAAGAAGTGGAGTCCGCCCTGTGGGACACCGGCGCTGCGGATGTGCGCATTGCCGAGGACGACGCTGAGCGGGAACGCTTGTGGGTCGGACGGAAGACGGCCTTCGGCGCATTCGGCACAATCGCGCCAAACTATTATTTGGTGGACGGCGTAGTTCCTCGAACCCGCTTGACGCAGATGCTTCGGAAAGTCCACGAGGTCAGCGAACGCTACGGCATCACCATCGCCAACGTCTTCCACGCCGGCGACGGCAATCTCCACCCTTGTATGCTGTTTGACGCTCGGGAGCCTGGCGTCATGGACAGCGCAATGGCCGCGGCCGCGGAACTGATGGAAGAATGCGCTGCGTTAGGTGGCACACTGAGCGGCGAGCACGGCATCGGGCTGGAAAAGAAGGAATTCATGCCTCTGGTGTACGCTGACGAGGACATGGAGGCGATGCAGAGAGTGCGGGAGGCTTTCGCTCCACAGAACCGCCTGAATCCGGGAAAAATCTTCCCTGACGGAAGCTATTATCGCCCGGCGCCACATCCTGCGGCGCACACCGCCGGCCTGTACGCGTGATGCATGACGGCATTGCCTGATCTCGGTCGGGATATTTCCGCCCAACTTACCGCCCTTATCGGCCAAAACCGCGTGGTTAGCGATAGCCGCGTTTCAGATTACTCCATTGGGCCATTCGTTCCTTCAGCAGTTGCGTACCCGTCGGAGATCGAAGAGGTCTCCGCCGTGCTGGAATGGGCGCACCGCCGCGACATCGCAGTCTATCCCAGCGGCGGCCGGACGCTCAGCCATCTGGGAAACACGCCGAGTCGTCCCGGCATTGCGCTGGACATGACTCGTCTGGATCGCATGATTGACTTTCAGCCGGCGGACCTCACCGTGCGCGTTCAGGCCGGCATGACGGTCAGCCAGCTGGACTCCGCGTTAAGCCAGGACGGAAAGTATGTCCCGCTCGCTCCGCCGCTGGCGTATCGGGCCACCGTTGGCGGCACGCTGGCGACGGGCATCGGCGGGCCGATGCGCGCCGCTTACGGGTTGCCCAGGGATTGGCTCATCGGAATCAGCGTGGTCGGGGCTAATGGAACCATGAGCAAGGCGGGCGGCCAGGTGGTCAAAAACGTAACCGGCTATGACCTGAACCGCCTTTACACCGGCTCTATGGGTACCCTGGCCGTCATCACGGAAGCCACGTTCAAGATCACGCCGGCGCCGACGGCCTGGGCGGCGATTGTTGCGATGTTTGAGAGCACCCAAACGGCGGTAGCAGCGTGCCGAAACCTCTTGTCACAGCCCTTTGCCCCGCAGGCCCTGCACGTCCTGAGTCCTGCGGCGGCTCGCCGGATACAGGACTCTAACTTATCCGGCGGACCCGGAACGGTGGCGATTGCTCTGATAGCCGGCCGGCCGGCGTCAGTGAAGCGTAGGGTCGAAGATACGTCCTCGGCGTGGCGGGACGTTGCCACAATGCTTCAATTCGCCGAACAAGATGCCATCGAACTGACCGAAGCGTTAGCGGACTTTCCGGTCAACCCCGCAGATCCGCCATCCGTATGCGTTCGACTGAATGCGCCCCCCGATGCTTTGGAAAAACTCCTGGCGCTGGATGAGCAGGACATCGGTGGAGAAGCACCCGGCATAGTCGCCGACGCAGGCTTTGGCGGAAGTAGAGTGATGTGGTGGCGCGATTTTTCCAGCGAAGACCCGGTTCTCGTCGCTGAACGCCTCCGTCAGATTCAATCCACCGCGGTGAGTTTGGGAGGCGACGCCATCGTAGAGACCTGCCCGCAGGCGGTAAGAGAGCTGATCGACGTTTGGGGACCGGCGCCGTCGGGAATGGAAATTATGCGCCGGATCAAGCGCCAGTTTGACCCCAAGGGCTTGCTCAACCCCGGACGCTTTATCGGAGGACTGTAATGGCCAGCGGCGCAGATCCCAGGACGGACGAGGTTCAGCATCTGGGCGGCGGAATCGACGCCGGACACGGCTTCCCCTACGGTGTTCCCTTTGAGGGTTCGCTGAACGACGGTCCCGGATTCGCCGGCAACGATGCGCCGGCGGAAGACGACCTGTACCGCTGCGTCCACTGCGGCCTGTGCCTCAGCGCCTGTCCCACGTATGTTGAGACACAATTGGAAACGGAGTCCCCCAGGGGTCGCATAGCCCTGATGAAAGCCGTCCACGAGGGTCGGGTTGGGATCAGCGACCGCCTGGTATCACATTGGGAACTGTGTCTCCAGTGCCGGGCCTGTGAGGCTGTGTGCCCATCCGGAGTGCCATACGGCCGGCTGATGGAGCACACCCGGGCGCAGGTGCGGGACAGCAGTCTCCAAAGTCCCGAACTGAATCGGCTCTCTCGTCTGTTCCTGACGACCGCCCTGCCCCACAACGGACGGCTGAGATTCGCGGGTCATCTGATGCGCCTGTACCAGAAGTCAGGCTTGCAGGGGTTGGTGCGGCGTGCCGGCTTCCTGAAAGCGCTCCCCGGCGGCTTGGACGAAATGGAAGCGCAGATGCCCGTGATGGGCAACCGCTTCTTCACCCCGAGCAGCCGGGTTTATCCGGCCCGGGGCGAACGGCGGATGACCGTCGGGCTGCTGTCCGGCTGCGTCATGCCCATGATGCAGGGCGACGCGATGCGGGCCGCCGTGCGCGTATTGCAGCGCAACGGCTGCGACGTGGTGACCCCTCCGGCTCAAGGCTGCTGCGGCGCGCTGAACCTGCACGCCGGCGACTTGGAGTTGGGCCGGCAACTGGCCCGGCGGAACATAGACGCCTTCCGCGCCGCCGGCGTTGATTCAATCATCACCGCCTCGGCCGGCTGCGGCTCCTCGATGAAAGAGTACGGTGATTTGCTGCGCGATGATCCTGATTACGCCGACGCGGCCACCGAGTTTGCCGAAAATACGCGGGACATTACGGAGTTTCTGGCCGGGCTGCCCCTGGACCCCCCACAAGCCGAACTGCCCTGGCGCGTAACCATGCAGGACCCTTGCCACCTGGCCCACGCCCAACGGATCACCGAGGCACCTCGGCAAGTTTTGCGTGGTATCCCGGGGTTGCAACTGACGGAGATGGCCGAATCGTCGCTATGCTGCGGGTCGGCAGGATTCTACTCGCTACTGCAACGGGATATGTCCCAGCGACTGCAACGGCGCAAGATAGGAAACGCGCTGGCAACCGAAGCTGGGGTAATCGCTTCCGCGAACCCCGGCTGCATGGCGCAACTGGAGCAGGGGTTGCGCAACGCCGGATCCGACGTGCGGGTCATGCACGTGGTGGAAATACTCGACGCGGCGTACCGAATCGAACGCTGATCTAACCGGAGCTGCCGTTGTTTGCGAAACTCCGCTGGGCGGCAGCTACGCTGGCCCCGAATGCAACCTCGTAGCCAGCGTCGGCCAGGATCATCTCCAGGGCGGACAGCACGGACAGCACGTTGCTTTCCCGCGCTCCTTCGCCCATCATGCCGATGCGCCAGACCCGGTTGCGGAACTCGCCGAGGCCGCCGCTGACCTCGATATTGAAGTCGTTGAGCAGTCGGCCACGCACCGCTGCCTCGTCGATACCCTCTGGGGACTTGACGACGGTGATGGGATTCAACTGGTAGTCCTTCGCAGTGGTCAACTCCAAGCCCATTGCGGCAAGTCCGGCTCGGAGACCGGCGGCGACATGGGCGTGGCGGGCATGGCGCTGGTCAATTCCCTCTTCCATCATCATGCGCAGCGATTCACGCATGGCGTAGGTCATGGTGATGGGGCTGGTGTGGTGATAGACACGCTGGGTTTCGTTCCAGTACTCGGCAACTCCCTGGAGGTTGAAGTAAAAGCTCTCGACCCTGGTGGAACGCTTGTTGATGGCGTCCATGGCCCGCTCGCCAAAGCTGATGGGCGCCAATCCCGGAGGCGCTCCCAGGCACTTCTGGCTGGCGCTGTAGCACACGTCGATGTCCCAGTCATCCACACGTACCTCATGGCTGCCCAAAGACGTAACGGCATCGACAACCACCAACGCGCCGTAACGGTGCGCCATGTCAATGGCGTCCTGCAACGGAGTGATTGCCCCGGTCGAGGTTTCAGCATGAACCAGGCCCACCATCTTGGTTCCCGGGTTGGCTTTAAGCGCATCCTCCAAAGCCTCAAGGTCCGCCGGCTCTCCCCACGGGGAATCGACCATGACCGTGTTGGCCCCGCACCGCTCGGCGATGTCGGCGAGCCGCACGCCGAAGTATCCATTGCGGCAGACAATAGCCGTGTCGCCGCGTTCCAGGATGTTGACGCACGCCGTTTCCATGGCTCCGGTTCCGGTCGCCGAAATTGGCATGGTAACGTAATTCTCGGTGTGGAAGACTTGCCTGAGCATCTCACACACGTCATCCATAATCTGGAAAAAGAGCGGGTCGAGGTGGCCCACCACGGGCTGGGTCATGGCGCGCAGCACTCTGGGATGGACGGTACACGGGCCCGCTCCCAGCAGCAGCCGGTTCGGGGCTTCAAATTCATCAAAGTATGACTCGCTCACTGTGTTCTCCACTTCGCGTTAAGTAATTTCATTTCCGTCATTCCCACACAGCCCCGTCATTCCCGCGAAAGCGGGAATCCACACGTCTAGACTACCGCCGACGCACCGCCATCGATGTTGATGGCCACGCCGGTCAGATAGCTGGCGCGTTCCGAGGCGAGGAAAGCGATGACATCGCCGGCCTCGGCGCCTTCGCCAACCCGACCCAACGGCACGCCGCGCCCAGCGGCCAGTTGGGCATAGAAATCGTCCATGTTCAAATCGGGCTCGTTAGTGATCCGCCCATCGTACCGCCGCTGGTGCTGGCCGCTCTTGATGAGGCCGATGCAAACGGTGTTGACCAGGATGTTGTCGGATGCCAGGTCCTTGGACAGGCCCTTGGTGATGGCAATGCCGGCGGCCCGTGAGATGGACGTGGGCATCGAGTTGGCGCCGGGCGTGCGTCCGCCGAGATTGGTTACGTTGATGATGCGGCCACCGCCAACCTTGCGCATTTCGGGGATGGACGCCCGGATCAGGCGGACGGCGCCCCACACCTTGAGCTCGAAGTCGAACTCCCAGTCGTCATCGCTCACGTCCTCGAACCCCTTGGCCATGGAGGCGCCGGCGTTATTCACCAGGATGTCCACACGTCCGTATCTCTCGACCGCGGTATTGACTACTTGCGCCGCAGTATCCCGACCGGTGACGTCGGCGGATAGGGGCAGCACCTCTCCCTCCGTTGCAGTACGGATTTCGTCAGCTGCGGCGTCAAGAACGTCCTGCCGACGCGCCACGATGATGACGTTCGCTCCCTCGCCGGCCATACGCAAAGCAGCCGCTTTGCCAATGCCTTCACTGCCGCCGGTTACGATTGCTACCTTCCCATCCAATCCCAGCTCCATCGCTCGCCTCCTTGTAAAAACCCGGATAATGTGACGGTATCCGGGCGCTATTGTGTCGATAACCGACGGGGATTATAGCACAGGGCCGCCTGCGCTATTCCGGTCGCGCTCCCGCCAGCCCCCACGAACCTTTGTCATCACACGTGTCCAACATCTCTTTCAAGGCTTCCACCTCGGCCCGGCTAACGGTTAGCTCCCACTGTTCCTTGACCGACACCCAATCGGAAGCGTAACGACACCACCCGGCGTTTTCCTCAGGTCGCCATTCGTCGGGCGGCTGCTTGCCTTTGGAGCGGTTCACTGATGCTTCGGTAACTTGCAGGCTGGCAGGATGACTCAGGTCGTTGGCATAGGCGCGTTTACGCTCCTTATCCCAATCCCAGCCGCCGGACTCGTGTGCGTGGCCCAGCGGCACGTGATGGTCAATGTCCACGTCTTCTGCGTCGGTGAACACCTGGCCGCTCCATGGTCCGAGCCATTGGCCGCCGATAACGCGACATTTCTCGTTGTCGTCGTTGGGCGCAAAGGATACCGGGGCGACGCTTTCCGTGATGAGTACCTCGGCCCGCGTGTTCTGGCAATCCCGGTCGGAGTCCACCCAATGCCGCCAATCGTCCCGGTCGTAGTCGATTTCGCTGCCCCGCTCAGCAATCGGCAACTCGTCCAGAATGGCAACTACCGCTTGCACGTCGGACGGCAGGGGAATGATGGAAGCGGAACTTTCGCCCGACGGCGATGATTCAACGTCGGCCACGCGGGATATGTCATCGGCAACCCGGCCAGCTGTTTTTACGGCTTTGACGCCGGAGTCGCACCCCAGCGTCAAAAATATCGCCGCCAGAATCAGTGCCAAGGCAACAATCAACCCGGCTCGCAACGTTTCTAAACCCCGATACCTTCCCGTTCGGCTATAGATGGGACGTCTTTATCGCCGCGCCCGCTGAGACACACCACGATTATGTTGTCTGACGACAGATCCGCCGCCATCCGGCTGACATGATAGATGGCGTGAGCGGATTCCAACGCGGGGATGATTCCCTCGGTTTGACAGAGCAGTCGGAACCCTTCCAGCGCCTCATCGTCGGTAACGGCCAGGTATTCGGCGCGGCCGGTCGCTTTCAGCCAACTGTGCTCCGGGCCAACACCAGGGTAATCCAGACCGGCCGATATGCTGTGCGCTTCCTGAATCTGACCGTGCTCGTCCTGCAGCAGGTAGGACATGGAACCGTGCAGTACGCCGGGTCGCCCGGCTGACAAGGTGGCCGAATGCCGGCCGGTTTCCACCCCTTCGCCCGCCGCTTCCACGCCCACCAACCGGACATCCTCATCGCCGATGAACTCATAGAACATGCCGATGGCGTTGCTGCCGCCGCCAACGCAGGCGGCTACTGCGTCGGGCAGGCGTCCCTCTACTTCCAGGATCTGTTGCCGGGCTTCGCGTCCGATTACCGACTGGAAGTCCCGCACCAGCATGGGATACGGATGCGGCCCAACCACGCTGCCAATCAGGTAGTGGGTGTTCTCCACATTCGTAACCCAGTCGCGGATGGCCTCGTTGATGGCGTCCTTCAGCGTTCGCGTGCCGGATTCCACGCCGATGACCTCCGCCCCCAGCAGGCGCATCCGGTACACGTTCAGCGCCTGCCGCACGGTGTCCTCAACCCCCATATAGACGATGCACTGCAAACCCAGCATGGCGCACACGGTTGCGGTGGCTACACCGTGCTGTCCGGCGCCGGTTTCCGCGATGATGCGCTGCTTGCCCATCCGCTGCGCCAGCAGGCACTGGCCCAGCGCGTTGTTGATCTTGTGCGCTCCAGTGTGCGCCAGGTCTTCCCGCTTCAGGTAGATGCGCGCGCCGCCGCAATGCCGGGTCAGGTTCTCTGCGTAGTACAGCGCGGTGGGGCGGCCGGCGTAGTTGCGCATCAGATGGTCAAGTTGTTCCGCGAAACCGGCGTCGTCCTGGGCGGCGCGGTAGGCCGTTTCCAGCTCGGTGAGTGCTGCCATCACCGTTTCGGGAACGAATTTCCCGCCGAAATCTCCGAAGCGGCCCCGTTCGTCCGGGAGGTTAGTCTGGGTGGTTACTACCATGGTGGACTCCACTGCTGTCGATCAACTGCCACTGCGAGCATTAGCGATGAATTGCCTGATTTTCGCGTGGTCTTGCGCGCCGTCGGTTTCTACCCCGCTGGAAACGTCCACGCCCCAGGGGTTCACTTGGGCTGCTGCTTCAGCCACGTTCTCCGGAGTCAGCCCGCCGGCGAGCAGGAACTGTCGTCCGCTCTCGGCCAACTTGGCGGCGATACTCCAGTCAAAGGACTGGCCCGTACCCCCGTGCAATCCGGTTACGTGGCTGTCCAGCGTAATGGTGCAGCCGGCGGCGGCGTAGGTATCGATCAGCTCAACTATCCCGTCAATTTCGGCGTCGTCCGCAACGTGCAAAACCTTGATGACGCCGGCGCGCTCCTGGACCTTCCCGCAGTATTCCGGCGACTCGTCGCCGCACAGTTGCACCCAGTCCAGGCCGGCGCCGGCGATGGTATCCAGCGCTTCCTCCAACGGTTGATCGCCGAACAGCCCAACCGCTTGGGGCGCGCCCGCACCCAAAGCATGCAGGCCGTCGGTAATCACTCGGGCCGCCGCCGGGTCAACACGCCTTCGCCGCCCGGGCACGAATACCATGCCGAGGTAGTCCGCTCCGGCTTCCGCGACCACCAGCGCATCCTCCGGCCGGCGCACGCCGCAGATTTTTACCGTCGATACCGGCATTGGCGTCAGCGCGCAGCCAGCACGGGCGCGCCGGTTAACGAACGGACCTTGGCGGCGGTATCGTCGGCGGTTACCAGCGCCTCGCCGACCAGCGCCGCGTTGACCCCATAGGGTTGCAGCCTCAGCAGGTCGTCGGGCGTGCTGATTCCGCTCTCGCTCACGATCACCTTGTCCGTCGGAATCAGCGGAGCCAGCGACTCGGTGGTGGCCAAATCCGTCACGAACGTGTGCAGATCCCGGTTGTTGATGCCGATGACCTCGGCCCCGGCGCCAACCGCTGTAGCAATCTCATCGGCGTCGTGCGTTTCCACCAACGGGGTCATGCCCAACACCCGGCCCACGTCAATCAACTCGGACAATTGCGCGGGAGAAAGAATGTCAACAATCAGCAGGTAGGTATCCGCGCCAATGGCCCTTGCCTCATACACCTGGTAGGGATCAAACAGAAAGTCCTTGCGCAGCACCGGCGCGTCGCCCGAAGCGCCGCTCTCTTTCACCGCCATAAGGTGCCCCGGCTCGCCCAGGAAGTGCCCGTCGGTAATGACCGAAACCGCCGCGGCCCCGTTTTGCGCGTAGGTCGCGGCCAGTTCGGTAGGCTGGAAATCTTCCCGCAGCAAACCCTTTGACGGAGACGCTTTCTTGACCTCCGCAATCAGGCTGATGCCTTCCCCACGCAGCGCACCGGAGAAATCCAGCGCGGCCGGCCGGCTCGCAATCCGCTCCTGCAAGGCGCTCAACGGCTCAGCAGACATCGCAGCCGCAAGTTCTTCGCGCTTCTTCGCAACGATTCGGTCAAGGATGCTTGCCGGCATTTTATTCCGTCCTCAACTGTTGTGTCAGCGAAACCATGGCGTCCAGCTTTTCAGTGGCCCTGCCATTGGTGATTGACGCCCTGGCAAGTTCGATGCCTTCCGCAAGCGTGCCGGCCATATCGCCTGCCACCAACGCCGCCGCGCTGTTCAGCACCACGGCGTCGCTAACCGGCCCGGTCGCCCCAGCCAGAACGCTGCGCATGGTGGCCGCGTTGGCAGCCGGGTCGCCGCCGCGCAGGTCGTCGGGCGTGGCGGCAGGTAAACCCAGGCGGCCAGGCTGCACTACGTAGGGCCGGATAGTGCCGTCCAGCACCTCCCAGCCGTTGGTGTCGCTGCCCAGGGAGATCTCATCCATCCCGTCGTCGCTATGCACGATGATCGCGTGATGCGTGCCGAACAGCCGCAAAGCCTCCGCCATCTTTTCCCCTACCTCCGGGTAACCCACGCCGATCAATTGGCACGACACGCCGGCCGGGTTGGTGATGGGCCCCAAAACGTTGAACACGGTGCGGATACCAATTTCCCGACGCACCGGCGCGGCGTAGCGCATGGCGGGGTGATAGGCCGGCGCGAACATGAACCCGATGCCGATTTCCCGCAGGCACCGCTCCACCCCTTCCGGCGGCAGTTCGATCTGGACGCCCAGCGCTTCCAGCACGTCGGCGCTGCCGCAATCGCCGGACGCAGCCCGGTTGCCGTGCTTGGCAACGGTCAGACCCGCGCCGGCCACCACGAATGCCGCGGCGGTGGATATATTGAACGTACCCTTGCGGTCGCCGCCGGTTCCGCATGTGTCAATAGCGGTTCCGCCGGGATCCACCCGCAGCGATTTTTCCCGCATCACGGTGGCGAAACCGGCGATTTCCTCCGGCGTTTCGCCTTTGAGCGCCAGCGCGGTCAGATAGGATCCCAGCTGCGCCGGCGTGGCTTCACCCTCCATGACTTCGCGCATCACCTCGATGGCATCGTTCATGGAAAGGGACTCGCCGGCCGCCGCCGCTGATATGGCTTCACGAATCATCAAACACCGCGATTCGGTTAGAATTATCGTCAAATATAATAGCACGCCTGCTGACGCTTCAATCGTCGTTCCCGCACTACTACCGTCATTCCCGCGAAAGCGGGAATCCAGAAAAGAGGTATCCATCCATGCGCGTTGACGTTCACACCCACGTCTGGCCCGACCGCATCGCCGATGCCGTCGCCGAAAATATGGAGGCCGACCTGGGTTTTACCCCCATCGCGGCCAACACCGTCGCCGGCATCAAAGCGCACATGTCCGACGCCGGCGTGGACAAGTCCATCGTCCTGGGCGTGGCAGCGCGCGCCGACCAGGTACGGCGCGCCAACGACTGGCTGATCTCCATAGCCGACGACAACCTGGTCCCCTTTGGAGCAGTTCACCCCGACCTGGCCGACAAGGCGGGTGAAATCCGCCATCTGCGCGAGCACGGCGTCAAGGGCATCAAGATGCACCCGGTAATCAACGGTTTCTATCCCGACGATCCGCAGTGGTTCCCGGTCTATGAGGAGTTGGGCGACGACATGACTCTCGCCATCCACGCCGGCCGGTTGCCGCACCAGGGGTCGGATGCCCCGCTGTACGCCGCGCCGGAGCGCATCGCCAACGTCGTCCACCGGTTCCCGAAACTCAAGGTGATCGCCCTGCACCTGGGCGGGTTCTACATGCTGGACGAGGCCGAGCGCGCGCTGATGGGTCACGAAAACGTGCTGGTGGACACCACCTGGCCGCCGTCCATCCGGGAACTCACCGCCGAAACCCTCACTGCCATCATCGGCAAGCACGGCGCACACAAGGTCTGCTTCGGCACCGACTACCCGCTGGTGGACATGGGCAGCGAGTCCGACTACCTCGCTTCGCTGCCCCTCACTTCAGGCCAGGTGGAGGGGATCCTGGGCGAAAACGCCCGTCGGTTTATTGGGTTGTAAGCATCCTTCGACGGACTCAGGATGAGCGATAGGAAAAATCCGCTCATGGTGAGCCTGTCGAACCATCCACCATCCCGAAGGCGTTCAGCACGAAGGCGTACTCCTCGGCCACTTCCTTGATGCGCTCAAACCGTCCTGAGGCTCCCGCGTGGCCGGAATCCATGTGGATTTTCAGCAGCAGCGGGTTCTCATCGGTGCGCGTCGCCCGCAGCTTGGCGACCCACTTGGCCGGCTCCCAGTAGGTCACGCGCGGGTCGCTGATGCCGCCCGTCACCAGCATCGGAGGGTAATCCTGCTCCCGAACGTTATCGTAGGGTGAGTAAGTGCGGATGTACCGGAAGTATTCGGCATCGTTGGGGTTGCCCCACTCGTTGTACTCCATCGTGGTCAGCGGCAGAGTGTCGTCCAGCATGGTGTTCAGCACGTCCACAAATGGAACGTGGGCGACCACGCAGCCGAAAAGATCCGGCCGCTCGTTGACCACCGCGCCCATCAACATCCCGCCCGCGCTCCCGCCGGCGGCGGCGATTCTCCCGGCAGAGGTGTAGCCCTCTGCGATCAGGTAATCCGCGCAGTCGATGAAGTCGTTGAAGGTGTTGCGCTTGTTCAGCAGCTTTCCGTTCTCGTACCAGTCCCAACCCATTTCCATGCCGCCCCGGATGTGGGCGATGGCGAAGATAAAACCCCGGTTCACGAGGCTCAGCGCGGACACGCTGAAACTGGCCTCCATGTTCAACCCGTAACTCCCGTATCCGTAGAGGTACAGCGGCGCAGTTCCATCAATTGCCGTACCCCGGCGCATCAGCAGGCTGATAGGAACCGCCATGCCATCCCGGGCCGTGGCCCAGATGCGCCGGGTCTCGTATTCTTCCCCGTCGTAGCCTGACGGTATTTCCTGCTGCTTGCGCAGTATCCGCTCCTGCGTTTCCATGTCGTAGTCGTACACGGATGCCGGCGTTTTCATTGATGTGTAGGAAAAACGCAGCGAGGTGGTATCGAACTCCCACCCGCGCCGGGGCGACATGGCGAAGTCGTCCTCGTCCACTCCGGCGATATAGTGAGCCTCGCCGTCGGAGAGACGCAACACCAGGACCTGGGGCAGCCCATCGCGGCGGCAACTTACCACCAGGTGTTCCCGATAGGATTGGACACCACGCAGCGGGCGGCCCAGTTCGTGGCCCATGAATTCCGTCCAATGCTCCCAGGCTGGCGTGGTTACGGGGGTTGTGGACAGCATAAAGTCCCGCGCCCCATTGCCGTTGTGACGGATGAAAAAGCGCTCGTCGTGATCCACTACGTCGTACTCGAAATCGGTGGCCCGCGGCTCAATCAGCGTCGGCGCAGCGTCCGGGTCGTTGGCGTCCAGGAACCGCCACTCGGACATATTGTTGCCCCCGGCGACCACGTAAATGAACCGCTGGCTGTTGGACTTGTCAACTCCCACAAAAAACCGGGCGTCTTCTTCGTGATAGATCAGCGCGTCGTCCGCCGGATCGTCGCCCAGCCGATGCCGGTAGATGCTCACCGGGCGGTGGTGTTCGTCAAGCACCGAGTAGTAAAACGTGCGGCTGTCGTTAGCCCATTGCAGGCTGTAGTAGGTGTTCGGGATGGTATCCGGCAGGGTTTCTCCCGTTTCCAGGTCCAGCACTCTGATGGTGAACTGCTCCGAGCCGTCGAAATCCACACCGTAGGCAAACAACCGGTGGTCGGGGCTGTTGGCAAAGGAGCCCAGGAAGGTATAGTCGTGTCCCTCCGCCAATTTGTTCACGTCCAGCAGTATTTCTTCCGGGCCGTCCTCACCGCCCCGTTTGCGGCAATGGATGGGATACTGCCCACCTTCTTCGTAGCGAACGTAGTAGTAGTAATCCCCCTCTTTTTCCGGCACGGTGTTGTCGTCTTCCTTGATGCGCCCGCGAATTTCGCCGTAGATGCCGTCCTGCAGTGATTGAAGCGGCGCCAGAAAAGCATCGGTAAAGGCATTCTCGGCTCGCAGGTATTCCATGGTGGCCGGATCGTCCTGCTCACGGAGCCAGTACCAGGGATCTGCCCAGGAATCCCCATGGACCTCCACCAGGTGTGAATGACGGGGGGCTGAGGGTTCAGCCGGTGACTGGTCAGGCGTCTGCATTACTATCTCCTGAGTAGGGATCCGCATCCGGTTGGTTTTCAGGAACCGGCTCGGCGCGCACCGATTCCGCCGCCGAGACGATAGCGGCCAGCTCATCTTCCAGGTAGCGCCGGCAAGCGCCCGGCCTCATTTTGGCGACCAGGCTGCCTAGCCATCCGCCATATTCGGCGCGTATCGAGATGAAAGCCAAGCCAAAGTCCTCGTTGGTGTATCCCGGGTCAAGCTCGTCGCATAATCTGACCCGGTAAGAATACTCTGCCCAAAAACCAGGACCGATGGTGCGATGGGAGAGGCTGCTGGGCTTCTGCACTGCCGTGATTATGCTGGTGAATCGATCCCGTCCGATGTGCAGCAAAATCCGGTGCCCTGGCATCGGCTCCTTGCCATCCGGCAAATCCGACCTCCGGTAGCGGCTGCTGTGTATGGTGCGACTTGGGAAATCGGCGACTGCCTCCCATGCGTCTTCCGGGTGGCAGGGCAATATCTTGGTGATCTCAAATACGGGCATGCGACTTTCCAAAACTCTGCCACCCGCTGGGCGGCCAATTTGACCCCAACGATGTTTTATGCAATTGTAGCGCAGGCCCCTTTTCCGGCGGATGCTGTAGCAGGAACAGAACTATGCCAAACGGAGCTCTGACCGGTCTCAAAGTCCTTGACTTCACCCACTACGTCGCTGGCCCCTATTGCGCCAAACTATTGGCCGACTATGGGGCGGATGTGATCAAGGTTGAGCCTCCCTCCGGGGACGGAGCGCGGCAAATTGGCCCGTTTCCCGATGACCTGCCACACCCCGAGCAAAGCGGCCTTTTCCTGCACTTGAACACCAACAAGCGCAGCATCGTCATCGACCTGAAACGGAATGGCGCAGCCGCTCTGGTACGCAGCCTGGCTTCTTGGGCGGACGTGGTCATTGAAAATTTCAGGCCCGGCGTCGCCGAGCGGTTGGGAGTCGGGTACGAGCAGTTGTCAGCCATCAACCCCCGGCTGATCTACACCAGCATATCCAATTTCGGGCAGACCGGTCCCTATCGTGATTACAAGGGTTCCGAGATTGTTTTCTACGGCATGGGCGGTGAGATGCACTCCACCGGACTCGCCGACCGCGGACCCCTGAAACTCGGCGGCAACGTCGGACTCTACCAGGCCGGAGCGGTTGCGGCCGTGGCTACAATGGGCGCCATTCTTGCCGATTCTTTCACCCCGGATGGCGACGATGCGCCGGGCCAGCACATCGACGTGTCCATCCTGGAGACGCAACTTGGATCCGTGGACCGTCGGCAGAGCGCGTTGCTGGCCCACCAGTACACCGGCGAATTGAGCCGCCGGCCGGCATCCGGCGGTTCCGGCGGCTATCCCAACGCCGTGTACCCGACCGCGGACGGCTATTTTCAAATCAACGGCAGTCGGATGTATTGGCCGCGCACCGTCGCCATGCTGGGCAACCCGCCGGAACTGAACACGGAACGCTGGCGAGACCCCGCATCCCAGGGCAACCCTGATATGCAGGACGAGTTTGAATCGGAGCACTTCCTGCCCTGGATACTGGAACGCACCCGCGCCGACGCGTGGCAAGCCGCGCAGGAAAATCACGTACTTTCCGGCCCCATCAACACCATGGCCGACATTAACGCCGACCCTTCTTTTAACTCGCGTGGCGTTTTCGTCGAGGCGGACCATCCTGCCGCCGGCAGGCTCCGCTACCCGGGACGACCGTTCATTATGAACCGGTCACCCTGGCAACTCCGTCGCACGGCTCCGCTGTTGGGGCAGCACACCGCCGAGATTCTTGCCGAACTCGGCTACGACGACGCGGCCATCGCCGCGCTGGTCGATTCCGGCGTTGTTGGACTCAACCGCACGGATGGATGACGGATAGCAGCTATGGCGCGACTACCACTTGAGGGCCTGCGCGTCCTGGAGATCACCGTAGTTTGGGCCGGCCCTTACTGCGGTTCCTTTCTCGCTGACCTGGGCGCGGAGGTAATTCGCGTCGAGTCCACCAAGACCTTCGTTCCCTTGACGCGCGGCGCCGCGCCACATCCTTCCCAGGAAATCATCAACAACCTCCCTCTGTATTCCGGCGGAGTTCCGGACCGCATTGCCGGCGAGCGTCCCTTCAATCGCTCTCCCATGTTCAACTCCCACGCCCGCAACAAGCGCAGCATGACGGTGAATCTGCTGGATCCCGGAGGACGGGAGATTTTCGACCGTCTGGTCGCCATCAGCGATGTCCTCGTCGAAAACAACCCCACCGAAACCATGGAAAAGCTGGGCATATCCTACGAATCGCTGAAAGCAGTCAAGGACGACATCATCATGCTGCGGATGCCGGCCTACGGAAGCACCGGGCCTTACCGGGACTTCCGCGCCCACGGCGTCCACATTGAGGGTGTCGTCGGCCATACCATGCTCCGCGGCTACGAAGATACCGATCCCTCGTACAACACAACGGTCTTGATGTCCGACGCGGCGGCCGGCGCCCAGGGCGCGTTCGCGGTGCTGGCGGCACTGCGCCACCGAAAACGAACCGGCGAAGGCCAGTTGGTGGAACTGGGGCAGGCCGAGAACGTATTTCCGTATATGGGTGAATACTACCTGGACTACCTGATGAACGGGCGAACTCATGGCCCGACCGGCAACCGCCACCCGTCGGCGCTGCAAAATTGCTACCCGTGCGCCGGAGAAAACCGATGGGTAGTCATCACCGTTTATGACTATGACCAATGGCGTGCGTTGTGTGAAATCATCGGCGCGCCGGATTTGACGTCCGACACTGGATTGTCAGACCGTGCAGCCCGCCGTGCCCGCCAGGACGAAATCGATCACCGCATCGCCTCCTGGACCCTCACTCAAACCCCCGACTCCGCCATGCACCGGCTACAGCAGCGTGGCATCCCCGCCGGCGCTGTGATGAATCAGGCCGATGCTTTCGCGGATTCGCACATCCAGAGCCGACAATTCTTCCATAAAGCTTACCAGGCAGACTGCGGCACTCACCTCTACCCCGGCCCGCTCTTTAAAATGTCCGAAACCCCGCTGGGTATAAGACGCGGGCCGGTTATGTTCGGTCAGGACAATGATTACGTGTATCGTGAACTGCTGGGTTATTCGGCTGAGGAATACGCCGCATTTGAAGCGGCCGGCCATATCGGTACCGATTACGCGGAGGGAGTGGGCTGAGACCCTGTCCTCTACAAACGTCGGCTGCGGTGTTACGATAGGGCTGAATACACACCCTTGAGCGAGGTAACACCAATGCCCACCAAACGCATCGGCATCCATGCCGGCGCACCCAACGCCGAAGCGTCCCTAGATCTCATGCGCCGCGCAGAGGCAGCCGGCGTTCAGGCTGGCTGGCTGACTACGGGAGGCACTGGCCTGGACGCTCTGACGCTCTTCTCCGCGGCAGCCGTGCAGACGGATGACATTCTGTTCGGTACTTCCATTGTTCCTACCTATCCTCGCCATCCCATCGTTGTGGCGCAGCAGGCCCAGGTAATTGACCAATTGGCGCCGGGACGCCTGCGCATCGGAGTCGGCCCTAGCCACCGGCCGCCAATGCGGGCCATGTTCGGGTTCAACCTGCGCGCGCCGCTCACCAACCTGCGGGAGTACCTGCAAATCCTGCGCGCGTTGTTGCAGGAGGGTTCAGTTGACTTCGACGGACAGGAATACACTGCCCACGCCAGCATCCCGCGCCCGGTCAACGTCCCCGTAATGGCCTCGGCATTACAGGAAGGCTCTTACGAGCTATGCGGCGAGTTGGCGGACGGGGCCATCAGCTGGGTGAGCCCAGGGGTGTACCTGCGCGATAAGGCTCTCCCTGCAATGCGACGCGGTTCCGACCAGGCGGCACGCGAAACACCGCCCTTGATCGCCCACGCTCCCGTTTGCATCAGCACGGACTCCGACGCCACTCGGCTGGCGGTTCAGCAACAGCTGTCCAATTACCCTCGCCTGCCGTTCTATCAGCAGATGTGGGCCGCCGCCGGACACCCGGAAGCGGCCGAAGAAACGTGGAGCGACGGGATGATCGAGGCCACGGTGCTGACCGGCGACGCCGACGCGGTCGGCGAGCGCATGGTCGCCATGCTCGACATGGGTATCAGCGAGTTGCTGGTTACTCCCGTTACCGCGGGCGACGACCCCGCCGCCGATATGGAGCAGACCATCCAACTGCTGGGCAAAGTAGCCCAGTCGTTGTAACCCGGAGTCGAACCATGAAACTCGGTTTGTTCAATATGCCGCTGCATCCGCCGGGTCGATTGCATGCCGACACCTACGACGAAGACCTGGAGTTGATGGCGCTGGCCGACGAACTCGGCTACTCTGAGGCTTGGATCGGTGAGCATTTCACCACTGAGTGGGAGAACATGCCCGCGCCGGATCTGTTCATAGCCAGGGCGTTGGGAGTCACGAAAAATCTCGTGATGGGAACCGGCGTGTCGCTGCTGGCGTTTCATGATCCGATCATGATCGCTCACCGGATGGCCATGCTGGACCACTTGGCGCGGGGGCGGTTCTTCTTCGGAATAGGCTCAGGGGGCGTGCCTACCGATTCGGAAATGTTCCAACTGGACCGTCAATCCGGGCAGCAACGCAACCTCATGCGTGAAGCCGCTGAATTGATTGTCAATATGTGGACTACCGAGGAACCTGGAAAGTTCCACCACCGCGGAGAGCACTACGACGTCAAGTTGCCGTCTCCTCGCCCGGAAATGGGCCTCTCGTTTCATATGCGGCCATACCAAAAGCCGCATCCGCCCATCGCCGTAGCCGGCAGCAGTCCCTCGTCACAGACATTGGAGGTTGCTGGGGAATTGGGTTGGTGGCCGATGAGCACCTTTTTCCTGCATTCCTCAAACCTGCCGATGCACTGGGAAGCCTACTCCAAAGGAGCCAGCGCCGCCGGACGCGCGGTTTCGCGTTCTCAATGGCGGATCGCCCGTGAGGTATTTGTCGCGGACAACACTGAGCAAGCGGTTAGCGACGTTATGCACGGTCCGCCTGCCCACACATTCACCGACTATTTTCTCCCTCTGCTGGGCCAGGGCCTGCGGGGATTGGATGGCATCAGGGTAACGCCGGACGTGCCGGACTCTGCCCTGACACCGGAGTACATGCTGGAGAATTTCTGGATCGTGGGCAACCCCGACGATTGCGCGCGTCAAATTCGGCGGCTTTACCAGGATACCGGCGGTTTCGGCACCTTGCTGATACTCTGCCATGATTGGGGCGACGAGCGAGCCAAGGGATTGCGCTCTCTGGAATTGCTGGCCAAAGAAACCCTGCCTCAACTGGAAGATTTAACACCGTTCCACTAATGCCCCACGCAAAGCTTGTCAAAGGAGGAATTATGTTCATCGCCACCAACCGCATCAAGGTCAAGACCGGCTACGGCGACACGCTGGAGAGCATGTTCAAGGCTCGCGGCGCCGTTCAGGACCACCCCGGCTTCATCAGCTTCGAGCTATGGAAGATGAACAAAACCCCCGATCACGAAGAATTCCTCGTAGTAACGCACTGGGAAGCCGAGGAACACCACAACACTTGGACGCGCAGCGACGCCTTCCGCTCAGCCCACGCCGGCGGCCCTCCCGACTTCCTGCTCGGCCCCGGCGAGTTCCACACGTACGAGGTGGTGCATCGGCTGGAAGCGGCGGGAGCGCCAGCAGCGGATTAGTCCGCTGCTTTACCCTTGAAGAGCGCTATTGGCATGGTCACTGAAACTAAAACCGGCATTGCCCAGGAAAACGCGTTGGTCATCGACCTGCGCGACTTGGGCATTTTGGCAACCGGGCCGGAACTCGACAAGCTGTTCGCCAAGTTTTGCAGCCGGAATAGTCAAAGCATCTGGCAGTATGAGCTTACTCCGGGAGGGGAGATAATCGTTTTGCCGCCCATTAATCATCCCGGCGGGCTACATGAAAACGAGACTGCCACCGAATTGAATATCTGGAGGCGCAGCTTCGGCGGAATGGCTACTGGTTCTAACGCCTTTTACCGCATGCCCATCACGGGAGGCGTCCTGGTGCCGGATGCCGCATGGGTTTCGCCCGCACGGTTGGAGGAGCATCCGCCGGTTCCCGGGGATCCAATTCCAATTTGCCCCGATTTCGTCATTGAAATCCGTTCGGGCACTGACAACCTCGCTCCCCTCCACGCCAAAATGCGGCTCTACATCGAAAACGGCGCCCTACTGGGCTGGCTCATTGACCCCCCCAACCGCCGGGCCTATATCTACCGCGCCGGGCAAGCTGAGCCCGAACCCTCGGAAAGTCCGGCCATTCTATCCGGGGAAGACGTCCTCCCCGGCTTCGCCTTTGACGTTGCCCGCTGGATTTTTGACCGGATATAGTTACAGGAAGCGAGGATGCAAATGGAGCCGGCCGGGCCTACGTTATTGGCCGAACAATTCGGCCCCCTGCAAGGGGTCCGCATACTGTCCACCGGCACCATCGTGGCGGAGCCCTTTGCCGCCGTCATGGCGGCTGAGATGGGCGCCGAGGTAATTCATATCGAGCGCCCCGGCAAGGGCGAAGACTGGCGGGTGGCCGAGTTCCCTATCGAGGTTCCCAACGGGGACCTGGTAGCCAGCTCCTGGCTGCAGGATCACCGCAATATGTACCACACCACCCTGGACTTCAGCACAACCGAGGGGCGTGAGATCTTCCTCAAGCTGGTGGAGCGGGCCGATATTTGGATGGAGAGTTCCAAAGCCCGCACCTACGACAAGTGGGGACTGGATGACTCCACTGTTTTGGCGACCAATCCGCGCATAGTAATCTGCCATATTTCCGGATATGGGCAGGATGGCGACCCGGAATACGTGGGCCGGGCGTCCTACGACTTCACTGCCCAGGCATTCGGCGGCATGATGAACCTCATGGGTAATCCCGAACCCGACCCGCCAACCCGGGCGGTGCCCTGGACGGCGGACTACATCACCGGCCTGTTCTGTATGTGGTCGTCGCTGGCCGCATACATTCACGCGCAACGCACCGGAGAAGGGCAGGTCATCGACCTGGCTCAGTTCGAGGCGGTCCATCGCATCTTGTCCGGCACTATGGTCGCCTACCACGAGTTGGGACTGGTACGCGAGAGGGCCGGTAACAAGGCCGGCAACGCCCAGCCCTGGGACACTTTCCAGGCCCAGGACGGTTGGGTTGTCATCGCCGCCGTAGGCCCGGCCGTGTACGCGCGAGTCTGTCGCGTGCTGGACCTGGATCCGGATGAAGAGAAATGGATCAAGGCCCGCCGCGAGGTAAACTCCCCCGAGGGCATCGAGTTCGACGCAATCCTGCGCGGCTGGGTCGAAGACCGAACGGTGGACGAGGTGGTCAGGACCTTCAACGATGCCCAGGTTGGTTGCAGCCGGATCATGAACGCGCAGGAGATGGCTGAAAACTCTCATTATCGCGCCCGGGCAGTACACCTGGAATGGGAAGACCAACAACTGGGAAAAACGGTCAAGGGAGTGGGCATAGTACCCAAGCTCTCCAGGACGCCGGGCAAGATCTGGCGCGGCTCAGTCCCCGTAGGCCACGACAACCAACTCGTCTATGGCGACCTGCTGGGAATCACGCCGGACACCCTCCGCCAACTGGCCGAGCGAGGGGTTATCTAAGGGTCCCCGGAAGAGGAGTAAGAACCATGACCACCGCCGCGGCAACCGGCATCGCCCCCGACAGCGCCTTGGTCATCAATCCTGCCGACTTGGGCATCACTGCTACCGGGCCGGAGTTGATAAAGCTGTTCGTCAGATTTACTAACCGGCACAGCCAGAGCCCTTGGCAATTCGAGCTCAGCCCGGATGGAGAAATCATCACTATGCCGCCAGTTCACCATCCCAGCGACGGCCACGAGCACGAACTGGATATTGAACTGGGCCTATGGACGCGGTTAAAAGGAGGCGTGTCCAGAGGGTCAAATGCAGCGTTTCTAATGCCGGTTACCAATGGAGTTCTCGTTCCGGACGGCTCCTGGACATCCCGGGAAAAATGGGATGCCCACTTGCACGTCGCCGGCGACCCGCACCCTCTTTGCCCCGACTTCGTAGTAGAAATCCGTTCCACGTATGACAACCTGGCCCCATTGCACACCAAAATGGAGCTGTATCTGCGGAACGGAACCCTGCTGGGCTGGCTGATCGACGCTCGCAACCGCCGTGTCTATATCTACCGCGCCGGCCAGCCTGAACCGGAATTGCTGGAAGACCCTGAAATTCTTTCTGGGGAAGACGTGCTTCCTGGATTCACTTTCGAGGTAGGGCGGTGGATTTTTGATCGGGTCTAGCGTCTATTGACACGCTGTGACGATTGGGTTTCGCTGTACGAACACGACAACTACGCGATGGCAATTGAAGCGGCTCGGGAAAGACGCTACGAAAATCCCTTCCCGTGCAGGAATGCTCCATGCAAGCATGCCCCATAGCTGCGGATACGATGGGATTACACTACATAGCACGGCCCCGGCAATCGCCGGGGCCAAATTTTGCACTTTGGTAGCGGGGGTTGGACTCGAACCAACGACCTTCGGGTTATGAGCCCGACGAGCTGCCACTGCTCCACCCCGCATCGTCCTTGGAAGAAACTGAAATAGGAAGTCTGAACTGTCTGGGTCGCAATTGACCTGAACCGAGCCAGAAGAATTAGAAGCTCCTGGCGTGGGTCAAATCTCTCGACTGGTTAGTACCGGTTTGCTGAAGCTGTTGCCAGCCTTACACATCCGGCCTATCAAGCAGCTAGTCTCGCTGCAGTCTTACCCCCGAACTGAATCGGGGAGGGAGGCCTTATCTTGGGGGATGCTTCGCGCTTAGATGCCTTCAGCGCTTATCGCTGCCAAACATGGCTACCCAGCGCTGCTCCTGGCGGAACAACTGGAACACCATAGGTTTGTCCTTCCCGGTCCTCTCGTACTAGGGAAAGGTTCCCTCAAGCCTCCTGCGCCCACGGCGGATAGAGACCGAACTGTCTCACGACGTTCTGAACCCAACTCACGTACCCCTTTAATCGGCGAACAGCCGAACCCTTGGGACCTCCTTCAGCCCCAGGATGGGACGAGGCGACATCGAGGTGCCAAACCTCGCCGTCGATGTGAACTCTTGGGCGAGATAAGCCTGTTATCCCCGGGGTAGCTTTTATCCGATAAGCCACGGCCCTTCCACTCGGTGCCGTAGGATCACTTTGCCCGACTTTCGTCCCTGCTCGACTTGTAGGTCTCGCAGTCAAGCCCTCTTATGCCAATGCGTTCTGTGGACGATTTCCATCCGTCCTGAGAGGACCTTTGGGCGCCTCCGTTACTTTTTAGGAGGCAACCGCCCCAGTTAAACTGCCCACCAAGCACTGTTCCCCAGTTTTGCTGAGGTTAGAACCAAAAACAGCCAAGGGTGGTATTTCAACGACGACTCCACACCTACTGGCGTAGGCGCTTCTAAGTCTCCCACCTATCCTACACATGACAGCTCCCAGCCCAATGCCAGGCTACAGTAAAGCTCCACGGGGTCTTTTTGTCCTGCCGCGGGTCGCCCGCGTCTTCACGGGCACCGCAATTTCACCGAGCCCTCCGCCGAGACAATGGCCAAGTCGTTCAACCATTCATGCGGGTCGGAACTTACCCGACAAGGGACTTCGCTACCTTAGGACCGTTAGAGTTACGGCCGCCGTTCACCGGGGCTTCAGTTTGGTGCTTGCACACCGCCCCTTAACCTTCCGGCACTGGGCAGGCGTCAGCCTGTATACGTAGGGTTTCCCCTTAGCACAGACCTGTGTTTTTGTTAAACAGTCGCCCGGCCTTCTTCTCTGCGCCCCCAGAACGCTCCCCCGGCTTGCGGGTTCACCTTCCAGGGGGCCCCTTCTCCCGAAGTTACGGGGCCCTTTTGTCTAGTTCCTTAGCGGAGGTTAGCTCGAACACCTAGGGACTTTTATCCCAGCCCACCAGTGGCGGTTTGCGGTACGGTCGCCGCAGCTCCATAACCACGAAGCTTTTCTTGTCGGTATGGCCTCAACGAGGTCTCCGTTCCCGTAGGTCGGGATTCCCTCACTCCTCAGCTTAACACCGGGGTGGATTTGCCTGCCCCGGAACGCCTACAAGCAAGGACGCACCATGTCCAATGGGCACGCCCCGCCTAGCCTCCCGCACCCCTCCTTGGTTTTAAAGCGAAACAACGGCGGTGCAGGAATATTAACCTGCTGTCCATCGCCTTCGGCTCTTGCCTACGGCTTAGGACCGACTAACCCTACGCCGAACAACGTTGCGTAGGAAACCTTGGGCTTTCGGTGTCAGGGATTCTCACCCTGATTTACGCTACTCATTCCGGGATTCTCACTTCCCCGCGCTCCAGCAAGCCTCGCGACTCACCTTCTCCGCACGAGGAACGCTCCCCTACCATGCCCAGGCGTAACCCAGACTTTCCCCTTCCACCACTTCGCAGCGAGCTAACCCCGAAGGGCCGCTCACGAAAAGCAGTAGTTAGTTCCGGCCTGTACCTGTACATCCACGGCTTCGGCGGCAGACTTAAGCCCCGTTACATTTTCCGCGCAGGATCCCTCGACCAGTGAGCTATTACGCACTCTTTAAAGGGTGGCTGCTTCTAAGCCAACCTCCTGGCTGTTTTGGGAACCCCACCTCGTTTCCCACTTAGTCTGCTCTTGGGGGCCTTAGCCGGTGGTCTGGGCTGTTTCCCTCTTGACAATCGCACTTATCTGTGACTGTCTCACTCCCGGGTATCGGTAGAACGGCATTGGTGGTTTGATTGAGTTTGGTAAGCTCACGCCCCCTAGCCCATTCAGTGCCCTACCTCCGTCCTCCTAGTTCCCGAGGCTGCACCTAAATGCATTTCGGGGAGAACCAGCTATTTCCGGGTTCGATTGGCATTTCACCTCTACCCACAGCTCATCCCAAGCTTTTGTACTAGCCACGAGTTCGATCCTTCAGTCCGCGTTAACGAACCTTCAATCTGGCCATGGGTAGCTCACCCGGTTTCGGGTCTACTACATGGAACTGTACGCCCTGTTCAGACTCGCTTTCGCTACGGCTCCGGAACTCCAGTCCCTTAACCTTGCTCCACACAGTAAGTCCCCGGATCATTCTTCAATAGGCACGCCGTCATCCGTAAATACGGACTCCGACCTTCTGTAGGCTTACGGTTTCAGGTCTATTTCACTCCCCGCCAGGGGTTCTTTTCACCTTTCCCTCACGGTACTGGTGCGCTATCGGTGACCAAGGGTATTTAGCCTTGGAGGGTGGTCCCCCCGACTTCCCACAAGGTTTCACGTGCCCCATGGTACTTAGGATCTGCTTCAGGAGCTTCATTCCTTTCGCCTACCGGGCTGTCACCGTCTGCGGCGGCCCTTCCCAGGGTCCTTCGGCTAGAAATGAAGTTTGTAACTCCTTGGAGCCTGATGAGGCGACTCCAGAAACGTCCTGTAACCCCGCAACGACATAGGCCCTCATGCCGTTAGGTCGTTGCGGTTTAGGCTCTTCCCCGTTCGTTCGCCACTACTTAGGGAATCTCGGTTGATTTCTTTTCCTCGGGGTACTTAGATGTTTCAGTTCCCCCACTTACCTTCCGCCAGAGGCGGATGGACCGACTCAACGCCGGAACAGGTTACCCAATTCGGAGACCCCCGATTACGCCTGTTAGACGGCTCATCGAGGCTTATCGCAGCCTTACCGCGTCCTTCTTCGGCCCTTGGTCCCAAGGCATCCACCGTAAGCCCTTCATAATTTGACCCACGCTAGGAACTTCAAATTCTCTAGACTCGGTTCTTTTATGCAGTTCAAACTTCCTATTCAGTTTTTAACGTGCTCCAACCGCTCGTGGCCTCCCCGACGCTGCCGTCGGTGGCACTGCCGCATCCGTAGAAAACGGCTTCCGTTCAGTTGGCGGAAATGGAGTATAGAGCCAATCCCCCTTTCCGTCAAGGGTTTCAGACCGGCCATTTGGCGCTATAGCGATCTCAGCGGCCCACAAACGGCGGCATACCGCGATTTTTGTCCAGGAACCACTGGACGGCGATCTTATGGTCCTCGGTCTTCCGGACGTGCTCCTGCGCCGCCGACGCCAACTCCAGGGCCTCACGGAAAGAGAGGTCCATGCTCTCCTGCACCAGGTACTTGGTCAACGAATGGGCCACCGTGGGACCTTTGGCAATTCGCGTCGCCAGTTCCATCGCGCCTTCCATGAGTTGGTCGTCTGGGAAGCATTTGCTGGCGAGGCCGATGCGCACCGCGTCCTCACCACCCATCCAGTCCCCGGTGTACTGCAACAGCAACGTGTTGCTGGTGCCGATCAGCTTGGGCAACTGCCAGCAACTGCCGTCTCCGGGTATCAGGCCGTTCAGCACAAAGCGTTCCGAGAGCCGGCCGGTTTCCCCGACAACCCGGATGTCACAGGACAGGGCCAGCCCGCAACCGACCCCGGCGGCAGGGCCGTTGACCACCGCGACGGATGGTTTTTGCAAATCGTGGATTCGCAGGGGCACGAAATTCACCCTGGGGCCGCTTTCAACCCGGCTCTGGCGGCCCTTCATGTATTCCATTTTCCCCCAGGTCAGCGGCTCCGGCTCTTCCTCGGCTTCCCGCTCATCAATCCGGCGGCGAAAACCGCGCACGTTGGCGCCGGAGCAAAAGGACGGCTCGGTGCCGGTCAGGACCAGCACGCGCTCCTCGGGGTTGTTTTCAAACTCGTCCAGCCGCTCGAACATCTCCGCGGCCATGTCCGGCCCCAGCGCATTGCGCGTTGGCGGATCGTGCATCGTCATCACCAGCACCCCGTCAACCACGTCGGTCTTGATAAATTCGTATGCCATAGCGATAGCCTCACCAAACCCCGGCGAACTGGCCGAGGCAACAGATTGGATTGCATTCTACCCGCGCGGGGGAATAGGGGCTACCTCGCTCTTTAACGTTGCTGATCTCCTCTCCTTAGTGACACTTCCTCCCTTGCCCGTACCCCCCACTCATCCTTACCATTTAACCATCCAATCGCCCAACTCCCGCTCATGGTGCGGTACGTCCGCCTCTGGCGGGTCGAACCACCGCCCTTAAACCCTCTCAATAGCCCGCCAAAACCACCAATATCGCCCCCAAAACCGCCCTCGACGCCCCCATTCCACCCCCACCACCCGCTCATAGCCCTACTCAAATAAACGGAAATGAGCGGAAATGAGTGGGATTTCCCCAAAATCGCCACATTCAGACCATCAACCCCGAGGCAACCCCATGACCATCTCCCAAATCCGCCGCCGCATCAACATCCTCAAGCGCAAGTTCGCCCGCGAACTCGCCATCCTCAAGCTCCGCCGCATCGCCGATGCCGTCTCCGACGAATGGGACCCTTCTGAACCTCCCGAACCCGCCGAAGTCATCGGGCGCATCGCCGATGCCGGCTTCCGACTCCCCAGATTCATGTGGCTCCGTCGCTACCTCGATGACATCCAACGCCAGGAGGACGTCCCCGAGCCCGAGTCAATCGTCCTCCAACTGCTCCCCTGGGCCGACCACAAACGCTACCGCGCCCTACTCCTCCAGGACCTGCCCGCCCCAACCCGGTAGTCATCCCGCGAAACGCTCCGCCGTTTGCCAACCCCCCGGCCATCGCCTACAATTCGCTCACAGCGATTAACCCCGACGTAACACGCCGGCAGGAGTCATACCATGCAATCCGGAACTATCGTCAATCTTCACATCGCCCGCGTTAAAGGCACGCCCTCCGACCCGGTGGACACCGCGCGCGCCATATCCGCCGAGGGACTGGAAGGCGACCGGAGCCGCAACCCTCGGAACCTTCGGCAGGTCCTGGTGATGGACCAGGAAACCCTTGACCACTACGGCCTTCAACCGGGCCAAATCAAAGAAAACATCACCGTAACCGGGATGGACCTGTCGGGAGCCCGTCAGGGCCATGTCTTTTTCATCGGAGACGACGAAAATCACGTTACTCTGGAAGTGACCGGGGACTGCGAGCCGTGCCAGAAAATGGACGCTCTCATACCCGGACTGCGCGAGGAGATCTTCGGCAAGCGCGGCATCCTCACGGTCGTCTTGCAGGGCGGTGAAATCAAGGTGGGCGACGCGATCCGGCTCGAACCGTAGCTCAATCGCAACTGGCATCGACTTACGGCTACTCGTACCCATCCACCGTGAGATTGACCATGAGCTTCTTGATGAGTCTGCCATTTCGTCGGGTCCGCATCGCGGCCATTGCTACGGCATTGACGCTGCCGGCCTTGGTGTTCGTCGCCTGGCCCCACGTGGCCCACGCCGCCGGCGTCGATACCGAAACCCAATTCGTGCTCAACACCTTTGCCTTCCTGATCTGGGGCGCGCTGGTGATGTGGATGTGCGCCGGGTTCACCATGCTGGAAGCCGGCTCCGTGCGGACGAAAAACGCCTCGATGATTTGTCTGAAGAACATCGGGTTGTACTCCATTGCCGGTTTGGCTTTCTACTTCATCGGCTACAACCTGATGTACAACAACGTCCAGGGCTTTATCGGCACGGTGGTGTGGCCGCTGTATGGTCCCTCCGGCGACGAACTGGCGCTGTTGGGCGGCGACGAATCCGCTCTCGGCGCGGTGGTGGACAACGGGTATTCCGTGATGTCCGACTGGTTCTTCCAGATGGTGTTCGTGGCCACCACGGCGTCGATAATCTCCGGGGCGTTGGCTGAGCGCGTCAAGATGTGGAGTTTCTTCCTGTTCACCCTGCTGCTGACTGCATTCCTGTACCCAATCATCGGGTCGTGGACTTGGGGCGGCGGCTGGCTGGCCGAAATGGGTTTCCAGGACTTTGCGGGATCCACCATCGTCCACAGCACCGGAGGCTGGGCAGCCCTGGCCGGAGCATTGGTAGTCGGCCCACGACTGGGTAAATTCCGGCGTGATGGTACGGCCCGTACCACGCCACCGTCCAATGTAGTGTTGGTAACGCTGGGAGTGTTCGTCCTCTGGTTCGGTTGGTTCGGATTCAACGGCGGTTCTCAGCTAGCGTTGGGTTCGGCGCTGGATGCAGTTGCCATGAGCAACGTTCTGGTCAATACCAATCTGGCGGCGGCGGCCGGAGTCATCACCGCGCTGTCTCTGTCCCGGCTGGTGTTCGGGCGCATTGACCTTCTGGTAGGCCTGAACGGAGGGCTGGCCGGGCTGGTATCTATCACGGCCGGTCCCGACATCGTGCCTCACGCTTGGTCGGTACTCATCGGCATAGTTGGCGCCGCAATTTGTACCGGCGGGATCAAGCTCCTAGAAATCGTGAAGGTTGACGACGTGGTAGGCGCAGTGCCGGTGCATCTGTTCGCTGGTATCTGGGGCACGATTGCCGTGTGCATCGCGGCCGGCGGGAACTTTGTCGTGCAGTTGATCGGCATCCTCTCCATTGGAGCCTTCGTGTTCGGCGTCTCGTGGGTAGCCTGGTTCGCCATCGAAAAGACTATCGGAGTCAGGGTGTCAGAGGATGCGGAACGGCTGGGTCAGGACACCGCCGAGCTCGGCATGGAATCCTACCCCGAATTCGTCCTAATGCCCGAACCGATGGACGACGACTAAAAAGGTTCTCGTCCTACTTGGACGCTGACCGAAGGCGCTTACCCTTGACCGGGGAACAGCCGGTCAATGAACGCGCTGGCAGTAGCAAAGAAGGCAGCAATCGTCGCAGATATGCCGGCCGCCGCTACACTGAACGTCGAAAACCATATGATTACCGAAACAACTGCGGCGAGGAAGAAAAACCCGAACAGCACACCGTGTACCAGCAAGTGAAGCCTCCGGTTCATGCTAAGTGACCTTTAAACGCAGGTCATTCTGTAGGAGCGTGGATGATATGCACCGTCAGCGCCGTCAGCGCCCCAACCAAAGCGCCTATAGCTCCCACGCCCAGCAAACCTACCGACACGTTGCAGCCCAATCCCGCCGGCGGGAACGCAACGTACAGTGGATCGCAGTCCGCAAATATCCATATCCATACCGCGAGGGCTACTAATCCACTTCCTGCGGCGAAGCCCAACCACCCGAGACCTACAGAATTACGCATCATTAGCTTCCTTTCACTTATGGACCCTATCAATCACCACTGGAGGGTGTGTAAGTGAAGCCGCTTCCAATCTCTATCATTTTACCATCCATACCTGTAGGAACCGTTTGAGGCGACCACTACATAGGTGGTCGCCTCAATGTTGTTCCCCGGAGATTGCCTCCCTACCCGATGAGCGTCTCCCGTATCGCCGCCCCCACATCCTCAACCTGCGTCACGTCCTGCCATTGCCTGACGGCATCATCGACGCGATCTTGGGAGAGCACCAACCCGACATTGTCCCGGAACTTGCCGGCGATGTTGTCCATTCCCCAGGGGTTGGCCTGGCTGCCCAGGATGGAGCCGCGAGCCGTTTCATGCTCGATAACCCGTCCGTCCCTCAAGGTTACGCGGATGGGTACTCCCTTGGATACCGTGCCGCCACCTTGCTCAAACTTGGATTGGACGCGGATGTTCACTCGCTCCATCATGTCAGTAACGTCCGGGTCGGCAACCTTCTCGTCGGTGAACGTGTCGATGCCTATCCGGCCATCCACCAGGGCCGCCGCCATGTTGTACTTCGCGCTGAACTTCCCCTTGAGGTCGGTTTCCGGCTCCTCGTACAGCATCACCGTCGAGGCGTAGGACTGCACGATCTCGGCGTTGGCAACGTCCTCGTACCCGAAATCATGCTCTCGCATCAGGCCGAACACGCTGTCCAGCATGGCGTGGTTGCCGCCGCAGGAAGGATACTTCTTGATCATCAGTGCGTCCTGCACGTGGAAAGGCTTGCCCAATTTATCGGCCGCTGCCTCCAGGTCGGTGTGTTCGTCGCCGATAACGGTGGCGGTGAACCCGACGGGATGCTCAAGGATCTGGTCACCGGCCGTGAACCCTCGTTGCGCGAGTTGGGCGGCCATCACTCCGTCGCGGCAGGTCATGCCGGCGTGCAGCGGCTTGGTCATGGTGCCGAAATTGTGGATCACGCCGCCGGCCATGGAACCCGCCATCCCGAGGGCCATCGTGGTCTGCCCTTCGTCGAGTTTCAACAGCTTGGCGCACGCAGCAGCGGCAGCCAACCTGCCGAGAATGGCCGTGCTGTGGAAGCCACGGTGCATCTGCTGACCGTGGTAGTGGGTAGCGTAGTCCACGGCGAGACCGACTTCGCAGCCCACAACGTAAGCCCCCATGAGATCGCGCCCGGTAGCCCCAATGCTTTCGCCAAGGGCCAGGAGGGCCGGAAAGATGGCCACTGTAGGGTGCCCGAAGCCGCCGAAGTCGTCATAGTCGAGAGCGTGGCCCATGGTGCCGTTGACCAGGGCGGCGTTGAGCGCAGAAGTCCGCTCGCCGGTGGCAAGAATGGTAGCTTCCTCGGTTCCGCCCAGTTCGCCGGCATAGTTGCGTATGATGTCGCCGAGCCTTTGAGTAGAGCCGGCGAGAATCACACCCACCAGGTCGAAGCAGGACTCATTGGCGACGCGAATCGCATCGGGGGGAATATCTTCGTATGTCGTCTCCACGATCCACTTGGCTACTTTTTCAGTTGCGCCCATGGTCTGAAACCTCCTATTGGCAAAGACAATCGCATCTCGCATGGTATTGCGGATTATAGCAGCCGGTTGCTGCTCAACCGGGCATTTGCTAGACTGCCGGCGTTGCGCCGGCGCCCGGGTTGGGCGTGCGGCGGTTAGCATCACGGAAACCCAGGAGGTACGGTTAGATGATTTACGAAGTCCGGACTTACGATCTTAAGCCCGGCGGCGTGCCCATTTTTGAAGAGGCTTTTGAGAAGGCTCTACCCCACCGGGAAAAGTACTCGAAACTCGCCGCCTTTTTCCACACCGAGATTGGCCCCCTGAACCAGGTCATCCACATCTGGCCCTACGAGAGCCTGGACGAGCGCGCCGAGGTTCGGGCGGCTTCCGCCAAGGACCCGAACTGGCCCCCGGACAGCCAGGGCACCATCCTGCACATGGAATCGGAGATTTTCCATCCGGCGCCCTTCATGCGACCCATGGGTGGCGGCCAGAAGCAGGGCAACATCTACGAAATGCGGATCTACGAATACCAGAACGGCGCCATGCCCAAGGTGCTGGACATCTGGTCCGCCGCCATCGAGCACCGCGAAAAATTCTCGCCGTTGGCCGCTGGGATGTACAGCGACATCGGTGGGCTGAACAAGTGGGTCCACATCTGGCCTTATCAGGATCTGGCCGAACGTGACAAGATCCGCGCCGAGGCATCGGCGACGCCGCACTGGCCGCCGCCAACCCGGGAATTCCTGGTCAACCAGTCAACTAAGGTGCTGGTGCCGGCCAGCTTCTCACCGCACGCATAACGTCGGCCAAACTCGTGACTGCTGTAAGGGCGACGCATGCGTCGCCCTTACACTATAATGACTGTCCAGGATTCAGAATGTAAGTCATCTAATTTTGAGGTCAACGCAATGAATATCGGCATTGCAATGTTCGTTACTCCGTCTTCGATTGACGTCGCCGAGTTGGCGCAAGCATGCGAGGGGCACGGCTTTGAATCGCTGTGGGTTCCTGAGCATCCGGCCATTCCCGCCGGGCCCAAAACTCCCTGGCCAGGTTCGCCGGACGGTGTCATCCCACAGATGTACTACGAGTGCGTTGACCCGTTCGTCGCGCTGGGTAGGGCTTCCGGGGTTACGTCCACCCTGAAGCTGGGTACCGGTATCTGCCTGGTGCCGGAACGGAACCCGATACTGCTGGCGAAAGAGATCGCCACCCTGGACTATTTCAGCGGTGGCCGTTTCCTGTTCGGCATTGGTACCGGTTGGTTGCGGGAAGAGACCGAGTTGTTCGGGATCGAGTTCGGACAACGCATCGGGTACACCCGCGAATCAATACTGGCGATGAAAGAGTTGTGGACCAAGGAAACGGGAGAGTTCCATGGGAAGCACATCGACTTCCCGCCAATCTACTCGTCGCCGAAACCCGCGCAGAAGCCCCACCCGCCGGTGCTGATCGGTGGGAATGCGCCCAACGTGGCGCGGCGCGTGGTGAGCTGGGGCGACGGCTGGATGCCCAATCGCATCACGCCGGAACAACTGAACGCAACACGCGAGGAAATAGTCCGGCTAGCGCAAGAGGCCGGCCGCGACCCGCACACCATAGAAGTATCGGTGTTCGGGCAACCGGCCGACCCCGAGGTCCTGAAGGCATACGAGGACGCCGGAGCCACGCGGGCCATGGTCTTCGCAGACAGCGCCCCACGAGACGACGCTCTCCGGCAGTTGGACGATTTCGCACGCCGGTTGCTCACCTGATCATGCTGTCCGAAAACGCTAACATCCTGTCGCTACGGGACGCCAACCAGCGGTTCTACGATGCTTTCGGCTCGCTGGACCTGGACCAAATGGATGCGGTCTGGGAGCAATCGGACCGGGCGTTGTGTGTGCATCCGGGCTGGCAGCCCATCGTCGGGTGGCCTGACATACGGCGCTCCTGGCAGGGAATTTTCAACGGCGCGGCGTTGATGCACTTCAACATTCATTATGTGAACATCGCCATCGAGGGCAACTGCGGATTCGTAACCTGCGTTGAGAGCATCACCAGCGTGGTGGAGGGACAGGCGCAGGGATTCGGCGTGCTGGCCACCAACATATTTGTCCGCAACGGCGATGGCTGGCTGGTGCTCGCTCACCACGCATCGCCGAGACTCTGATCGGTTTTCTAGCTATGACCGCCACCGACCGGAATTTATGGCAGGCCATCGTATCCGAGGCCATAGCCAACCTCACCTACACTGCCTACGCGCAGCAAGCCCGTGAGGAGGGATACCCGGAAATCGCCGAGGTGTTCGAGGAAATCGCGAAGGCCGAAACGCTGCATGGGTTGAGTTACCTGAAGGTGGCCGGGGCCGTGGAAAGTACCGCCGCCAATCTGAGCAAAGTAATTGAAGGTGAGACCCGCGAGTACACGCGCACGTACCCGCGCATGATCAACGAGGCGGTGGCGGACAACCACACCGCAGCCGTGGCAGCATTCACCGACGCGATGGAACAGGAAAAGGACCACCAGATCGCCTTTTCCGACGCCCTTTCACACCTGCACATCCGGCACATCCGAAGCGACGGCGAAGCCGTTGCCACTCTGGATAATACCCCGGCGCTGTCTCCTCCGGTCGATACCGGCCCAATACCTGCCGGAGCCGAACAGCCGGCTTTGCCCCTGGACCTGGAGAACTACATTGACGCCGCGCTGGCCCTGGACAAGGAACCTTTCCACGTTGCCAACCTGGGCAGGCTCCGGGAAGTGGTGTTCGGAGCGCAGGACGGGATAATAAGCACCCTGGCGTTGACTACGTCCATAGCCATCGCGGTGGGCACTACCGGAACCGTGCTGGTCGCGGGGCTGGCTGCCGCCGCGGCCGGAATGTTCAGCATGGCGGCGGGGGCATACTTAGGATCGCGGGCCGAGGAGGACGTGCGGGAGGCGGCGATTTCCCAACAAATCCAGGACCTGGCCGAGAAACCGGAGGAACAACTGGCAGAACTGGTCATCCTGTTCCAAAGGGAGGGCAACACCTACGACGAAGCGGTGCATCTGGCGAATCAGATTGCGGACAACGAATCGCTGTGGCTCAGCACGCTGCTGGAAAAGAAGCTGGGCATCAGCGCGGACCTGGGCGGCAATCCACTGAAAGACGCCGTGGTGATGTGCGTTTCATTCGGATCAGCGGCGATCCTACCAATCATACCGTTCCTTTTCCTCAACGTGGGTTGGGTGGCGATTGGGTGGTCCGTAGGGCTTTCACTGGCCGGCCTGTTCGGTCTGGGCCTCGTGAAAGGAAAGTTAGTGCAGAAGTCGCCGATTTTACAAGGGTTGGAGATACTGAGCATCGGCGCGGCGTCGGCCGCGGTGGGTTATGGGCTAGGCGAGTTGCTGCCGCGTTTGCTGGGGTTCTGAGCTGCCCGTATCCGAGTTAGGGGCGAAGCATACTTCGCCCCTGCATATTCTCACCAAACACGACAACTACTCGAACCGCCCCAGCAGTCCCCTCACTGCTGCCAAGAACTCCGGAGGGTTGTCACCCTGTACGAGATGGCCTGCGTTGGACACTGTAACGGTCGTGCAGTCGTGGTGCTCCATGGCCATACGCTGCATTGTCTCGTCGGCGAAAATATCACTGCGAGCGCCGCGAGCCACCAGCGCCGGGCAATCTATCTTGCGCCAGCCTTCCCACAACTGTTCCGGCGTCCAGGCCGGCGCGCGGAAACCTTGCGTGCGAATCACCTTGTCGTATTTCCAGGTCCATTTGCCGTCGCTGCGCTGCCGGATGCTGTACTTGAGCGCGCCCAGAGTTTGCTCCCGGGTGCGGCCGGTGTATTCCATGACCCGCTGCGCGAAATCTTCAAGAGTATCCAACTCGTCGGGCAGTTCGCGGAACCGTTGAATCCGGTCTGAACCTCGGCGCTGGGTTTCGGGCCCAGTATCCACAATGGTCAGGGACTTGAGCATTCCGGGATTTTTGGACGCCCACGCCAGGCTGTTGCGTCCGCCCATGGAATGGCCGATCAAGTGAAAGTCCTTGAGGCCCAGCGTTGAGACAAGGCCCTGCACGTCGCCTACATAGGCATCGGTGGAGTAATCTCCGTTGGGAGACCAGTCGCTATCGCCGTGGCCGCGCTGGTCAACCGCGATCATACGGTAATCTACAGAGAGGGGCAGGCTGATAAAGTCCCAGCTGTGGGCCTGCTGCTGGATACCATGGAGCATGAGGATGGTTGGCTTGTCGGGATCGCCCCACTCCAGGTAGTGGAGATTGAGGCCATTGACCTTAACCTGCTTGTCTTCGGGTTCGTTCTCTACGGTGAACGGAACCCCGATCTGCCGAGCCGCGTCGTGCAGCGACAGTCCCATAGAATGTGACGCCATCCTGATAACCTCCTAGAGCTGATAACCCGCGCGCCATAATATCACGGCGAACTACTTTACCGGGGTTCGCCTTCCCGGTCAAAAATTCGCCGCCTAACCTCAAACACAAACCCCGGTAACACCGGCCCACCGCTGACGACCAGCGGGTCGTCCAGAACCGTGGGTTCGTTCCCGGGTAGATAGACATGCACCTGCCGCCGGTACGGATCAATCAACCAGCCCAACAAGGCGCCGTTGGCGATGTAGTCTGCCATCTTACGTTGCAACGGCACCAGGCGGTCGCTGCGCGAACGTATCTCAACCACGAAGGCAGGGCAGAAGGGCAGCAGCCAATCTTCGGGCGCCGGGTATTGTTCAGGCCGATTGGCCTGCTGCTCGGGCGAAATCCAGGCAGCATCGGGCGCGTAAATGTCACCGCTGGGCATACGGATACCCAGCCGGGAGCCGTGGGCACGTCCGCCGTGTTCTCTGGTCCAAACACCCAAGTCAATTAAACATTCCGCTTCATCGCTAGACCCTACCTCTCTCTGCATAGGCGTTATAAGCAAAGCTCCCTCTGCGTTCAGCTCCAGTTTGCCCACGAGTTCATGGTTGGCGTGATTGAACTCAATCAGCCAGCGGTCAATTTCGCGCTCACCGTATTCCAGCCGGGCCATCAGCTCCAACACCGGGCGGAAATCCAGAACCAACGGAGATGTTTCCAGCTCTCCGTCCACCCACATCGATTCCTGAAATAACGAGAGCAGTTCGGTGATCGGTTTGGCAACCATAGCGATTACTCTCCCTCACGCTCCAGAATACCCCGTATGGTGAACATGCGCTGGAATAGCGTGAAGCACGACACGCCGGCGATAACCCATAGCACCCAAACCATGATCGGCACCGGGGCCAGCCCTTCCACAATCAGGCCTGCGCCCAGTATTATTACTCGCTCGGTGCGCGTCATGATGCCGGAGCGGGTGAATGCGCCCAGCCCCTCGCCGCGGGCCCGCAGATAAGAGACCCCCTGGGAGAACACCAACCCCAACAGCACCGCAAGCATACTCAGTATGAGTTGGCCGGACGGCAGATCGCCCAGCAAGTAATATACGCCCAGGCCGACGAACAGCGCGGCCTCGCCCAGGCGGTCAAAAACGGAGTCCAGGAGCGCGCCGAAAGGCGACGCCCTGCCGGTCAGTCGGGCCAGTGCGCCGTCGAACAGGTCCAGGATACCACCCAGCAGAAAGACTATGCCACCGTACAGCGGCCAACCCAATGCGACCAGAACTGCGCCTGCGACGCAAACCGTGAAGCCAAGGAGCGTGATGATGTTGGGCGTCAACCCCACGGCGTTGAAGGCGCGGGCTCCGGGAATCTCCACGTAGCGCAGCACGGCGCCACGCAGTTCCTCTCTACCTGGAAGCGCCACTTCGGTCAGCCTCCTCGACACATTGCTGGTAGTACTCTTCAACTTGGGACGCAACCCGCTCCCATTGGAACCGACCGGCAGCCTCTCTACCGCCCGATCTGAGCCTGCCCGCCAAGTCGGGGTTGTCCAGCACGCGCGTCGTGGCGTTGACGATGGCATCAGGGTCTCGGGGGTTCACCAACAGACCGTTCACTTGGTGGGATACAACGTCCCGGTAGCCATCGATGTCGCATGCGACCACCGGGACGCCGGCGGCCATGGCTTCCAACAGAACGACGCCAAAACTCTCGCCGCCGGTGGCCGGGCTGCAGAATACGTCGGCGCTGGCATAGTACCTGGGCAGGTCTTCGGCCGAGACTGCTCCGATGACGGACGCGGACTCGGGATGTTCAGCGTTGATGGCATTCAACAGGGTCGTGCACTCGCGGTCCGGTTCTCCGGGGCCGACGACGATGAGGCGCGCGTTGTTTCGCGTTCGCCGCAGGGTCGAGAAGGCTTGCAGCAGGTAGCGTAGTCCTTTTCGCTCGTCCTTGCGGCCAACGAACAGGATATTGATCTTCCCGTCTTTCAGCTCCGGAAAGGGCTCAGCATGGGCGAAACGCTTAAAATCAATCCCGTTGGGAATTACTTGATACGAGTACCCGGGAAAGTGCGGCGATACGAAGGCGCGCGCGGCCGGAGACACCGCGATGCGTCCGTGGAGCCGCTTTTGCCATCGGCCTACCGCCCGCCGGCACATGCGGTAGAGGTGTCTGCGGTCGGAGTACGCGTGGAAGGTACCAACGTTGACCGACCTGGAATGTTGCAGGACCATGAGCGGCAGCAGGGGAGCCAGTGGTTCGTGGAGGTGCACAATGTCGAAGCCCTCCCGATCCATCAACGCGCGCACCTTGGGATACAACCACCAATCAAAGGTGACGCGGGCCGTGGAACCGCCGGCTGAAAGAGGTACGGAGCGGCCCATTGGGATGAACTGTCTGTCATGCAGGTAAACGACGGCCGGAGATTTGGAGGGCGAATGCGGCGCAATCACGAAGATGTCATGGCCTCGGTTGCGCAACTCGGCGGACAACTGGACCACATGGGAGTTGACACCGCCCGGCCAGGCAAAATCATAGGGCGAGACCATGGCGATTTTCATTGCCACGCCCGCCTCCTCTGGCACGCGGCGCGTCAGCTCCGCGCCGTTACCTGAACGGAATTCACACTGGGATCAGCGATAAAGGCTTCAACCATCTCGTGGGCTTCGGCATCCGTGAACTGGATGGGCGGGCTCTTCATAAAGTATGCGGACGGACCAAAAACCGCTCCGCTCTGGCCGTTGTCCATGGCCAGTTTCGCGCACCGTATGGCGTCCACCACGACTCCCGCCGAATTGGGGCTGTCCCAAACTTCCAGCTTGACTTCCATTTTCACGGGGGCGCCGCCGAAAACCTTGCCGTCAATGTGAATGTAGCACCATTTGCGATCCTGAAGCCAGGGTACGTGGTCGCTTGGGCCAATGTGGATGGCGTCCGCTTCGGGCTCTTCATCCATCTGGCTGGTGACGGATCCGGTCTTGGAAATCTTCTTCGACACCAGTCGGTCACGTTCCAGCATATTGAGGAAATCGGTGTTGCCACCGAAGTTCAACTGGTAGGTGTTGTCGATTTCGGCCCCACGGTTTTCCATCAGCCGAGTCAAAACCCTATGGACAATGGTGGCGCCGACTTGAGACTTGATGTCGTCGCCGATGATGGGGACGCCGCGCTCTTCAAACCGGCCTCGCCAGTAATCTTCTCGGGCGATGAACACAGGGATGCAGTTGATCATCGCGCAACGAGCTTCGAGAATCTGCTCCACGTACCACTTGGTGGCCATCTCGCTTCCCACAGGAAGGTAGTTGATCACCACATCAACTTCCCGCTCCTTCAAGATGCCCGAAATGTCAGCGGTGCTGTGAGGGGACTTGACTACAACGTCGGACAAATATCGACCGATGCCGTCGTGGGTCATGCCTCGTTCCACCGCCACGCCCAAATGAGGCACGTCGGAGAACTTGATGGTGTTGTTGGGCTCGGTAAAAATCGCTTGGGACAGGTCTTTGCCCACCTTGTTGCGGTCAATGTCGAAAGCCGCCACCACCTCAATGTCCTCGATGCGATAGTCTCCGATTCGGTTGTGCATCACGCCGGGTATCGGCTGGTCGTCGGGCACCTCGACATACTTGTGAATGCCCTGGACCAAAGATGAAGCGCAGTTTCCTACGCCGATGATGGCAACGTTAATCTTGCCCAATTGAGATCTCCTTGCGGCCCAACAGCGGTTGGCGACTGTTGTTCAAAGTAGTCGAACCGTTTGTGTTCGAGTGAAATACGCTGCTAGACAGTCTAACATACCGGACGCAGACCCTGCCGAGAGCGACCCACAAGCGAAGAGTAGCGGCAAACGTCTAATCTTCCGCAAAGAACCGGAAGATGGCCGTCTCGTCGTCGTGCCTAAATCTCCCGCCCCGAAACCGAATGTCCCGGCCCTGCTCGATATGCTGGTTCACCAGCGTCTTGACCCGGACCGAAGCCTCCTCCGCATCGGCCGATTCCCGCACAATCTCCATGAGTTCATCGCCCAAAAGATTGTCGCTGACGCCATCGGTACAGCATACCAAGCGATCCGAGGGCGACAGGTCAACCTCGGTGCGGAATACCGACAGGCCGGCTTCTGCTCCGACTGCCTTGGATACTCCGAGGCGGATGAGGCCTCCCATGCGTCCGCTGTACTGTTCATAAGCGTCGGGGCGAATCACATAGATAGGGCTGTCGCCGACGGATACGATGTGCAGCCTCTCGTTGAGATACAGCGCGGCCGAAGCGGTGGTCAGAAGGAAACGCCCGCCACCTACCTGGTGAAAATCGGCGTTCAGCTCCTCAAGTATCGTTACTATGTCGTGCGGGCCAGTGATGTTGGCCTGATTCAAGGCGTCGGCCACGGACCCGCTGGCTTCATCGCCGCCGTGCCCGGTGACGCCGTCAAGCACCACATCCAGAAAGTTCCCATCGCCGAGATCCCTGGTGAGGTAGTTGTCCTCACCGTGAGAAGTGTTGTCATGAAGAATCGCCAAAGAACCGGTCAGCATAACACTCCAACCCTCGCTGAGTTAAAAGACTGTGATGATCAGGCAGACAATGCGGTTAGCTCAGAGTCTGCGTCGAATTGATATCGTGCCCAGTGGCTCTCACTGAGTCGGTCCAATGCGCTCCGCCAGGCGCTCACCGCCGCGGGGCGATCAGACATGCAATCGTATCGAATGTTAATTTGCCCCAGACATTCCTGCAAGTCCCCGGCAAATTCGACCACCGCGCCATAGCTGCGGGCTCTGACTTTCCCGATGCACGCGGAGCTAGCCTCTCGGACATTTTCCTCAGCCGCCCCAAAGGCTCGGAGCAAGTCGTCGCACTCTTCCTCCAGTGAGATGACCGGGCGCTGGTTGTATGGATCGTAATAACCGGCGGGATCGGTTGGCGGCAAACCGGGCGCGATATAAAACTTGAGCATCTCCAGGAAGAAGTCGTGAACATCCTGCGGCCCCCGATTCCCCACGGTCGTCTCAATCCCGTGGCCCACCAGCGCACTGGCATCGACTAGTGAAATGCGGCCAGAACCGGGCGAGTAAAAAACGTTGTGCGGCCCCAGATCCAGCAGAGCGTAACCGGCGGTCTGGAAGACCTCCTGGGCGGCTAGGAGCTGCGTTTGCACCGGCCACGGCCCGACGCCGGAGGGCAGGACCAACGGGTGCAGAGCGAACAGGTTCTGTCCCAAGCCAATGGGGACCCGTAGGATCCGGCTACGGGGATCGCCCACCAGAGGGATGCCAGCCGCGCGCTCTTCCACGCGGACGCGGTACGGTTGACCCACGTCATCGCCGAAATAAACGTCGTGGATGGCGGCTTCGGTGATACCTAGCACCCGGGGCACCACATCGCAATGTCGTCCGGCTCTCTCGTAAGCTTCCAACGTTCGACTAGTCCGATCCTCGATAGGGCCGTGCATCTGACGGCTAACCGCTTGTGGTGAAGGGCGCTTCAAGACCACTTGCTGCCCGGTTTCTCGGTCAATTGCTGCTCGAACATCGTAATCCGCGCCACTACCCAGTGGCCCTACCAATTCAAACCGATCCAGTGACACAGTTTCCATAGCGAGATATCCCCGATTAGCCGTGGCGACAAAGGATAGTCAGCCAGTCATCGCGCTGACGTATTTCGTCCACCTGCAGGCCAGCGTTAGATACGGCAGAAACCGCCTCGTCGTGCTGATCAACTATGACGCCGGAGGCGATGAACACTCCATTGGGCGCCAGCAAGTCGGGGATTGCCGGCGAGACCAGGCGAATGCCTCGCGCACTGATGTTGGCAACGGCAACGTCGTAGCTGCGCCCCCGAGTTACCGAGTTGGGGATGCTGCCGGATCCGGCGGACACCCGGTCGGAGATTCCGGTGCGGCGGAAGTTCTTCCGAGCCGCACGGACGGCATGCCCATCAATATCCACAGCGGTAATGTGGGCCGCGCCCAGCTTGGCAGCGGCGATGGTCAGGATGCCGGAGCCAGTTCCCACGTCGAGGAGTGAGTGTCCGGGTCGGATCAACTCTTCCAAAGCTTCGAGGCAGGAGTAGGTAGTTGGATGGTAGCCGGTGCCAAAGGCCAAGCCGGGGTCGAGATCGATCACCACATCTCCCGGCTGCTGTTCATATTCGATCCAAGACGGTTTGATTACCAGGTTTTTTCCAACGCGCAGCAGGGTAAAGTGCTGCTTCCAAGAATCGCGCCAATCCTCCTCAGCCCCCAGCGGGGTGATTTGAAGCTCCCCCAACTCAGCAACGCTGGACGCCAACTTAATCCCCACTTCGATGTGGGCGAGTCGCTGGCGGGACAAGCTGGGCAGGTACGAACGCAGAATCGCGTGGTCGCCCGGTTTGGTCTCTACACTCAAACCGTAGCCGTAGCGTTCAAAGAGGTAGGACACCGGTTCCACGTACTCAAAGGGAACGGTGATGCTGAGTTCATGCCAGGACATCAGTCGTCACCAGGGGTAAAGGTATCCTTGATGCGATCAAAGAGACCTTTCTGTTTCTCTTCTCCGGTCTGTCTGCCTTCCCCGGAAGGCTCCGCTGCTTCCTGGGTGGAACTGGCCGCCGGAGGTTCTTCGGTTTCGGCCTTCGGATCGGCAGAATTTCCCGATTTACGCCGGCCCCGGGATCTAGATTTCGCGGGCTCGGGCGGCGCATTACCGCGATTCTGGAAGGAATAGGCCAAGTCTTCCAACAATTGCCGCTGGTACTTGTTGAGCCGCTGGGGGACGTTGACATCAACCACCACCCTGATGTCACCGCGCCGGTTGGTGGCGCGACCATCGCGGCGCAATCTGGGTACGCCGTGGCCGCGGATGCGGAACACCCGGCCGGACTGGGTGCCGGCAGGAATATCCAGAGTGACCTCTTCGCCTTCCAAAGTGGGAACCTGCTTGGTAGAACCCAACGCGGCTTCCGCAATGTTGAGATCCAACCGCAGCAGCAGGTCTTCATCCTCTCGGGCAAACAATGGGTGTTCCTGGACCCTGACCTGGACGTACAGATTTCCCGGGGGGCCGCCGTTGGCGCCGGCATCGCCTTCTCCGGTGATTCTCACTTGCATCCCGTCGTTGACACCCGCAGGGATGGTAACAGTGCGCGTACGCTGGCGGCGCTCGTAGCCGCGGCCTCGGCAGTTGTGGCAATGGGTTTCGATATAGCGTCCGGAGCCGTTGCAGGCGGAGCAGGGCGACGTTACGGCGAACTGCCCGAAAACGCTGCGCTGGGCGCGACGAACCTGACCAGAACCGTTGCAGGTGGCGCAAGTGGAAATTGGAGTGCCGGGTTCGTTGCCAGCGCCGGAACAGAGATGGCAAGGCTCAACGCGCTGTATGTCAATATCGCGTTCGCAGCCGAAAACAGCTTCCTCGAAGGTGAGGTTCAGCCGTTGGGCGATGTCCTCGCCGGCGCGGGGTTGACTGGCCGTGCGTGTTCCACCCCCAAAGAAGGTATCGAAAATATCGCCGAAACCGCCGAACGGGTCGAAGCCGTCGAAAGGCCGGTCGGCGCCGCCGTTAACTCCAGCGTGCCCGAAACGGTCGTATCGAGAGCGTTTCTCCTGGTCGCTGAGGACCTGGTACGCCTCGTTGATTTCCTTGAATTTGTCCTCGGCGCCGGGCGTCTTGTTTCGGTCCGGATGGAACTCCATGGCCTTCCGGCGGAAGGCGCGACGGATCTGTTCGTCGTTCGCCGCCCGGTCAACCCCGAGGGTCTCGTAATAATCGACTGGCATATTTTTACGTAAAGCTCACAGATTATGACATGATTATAGCCGAGTGGGGCCAATATCCTCAACAACGGCGTCCAAGTCAAACAACCGAGTCGTGCGGAGGGCCGGCCAACCCATGACATCTACAAGGTTTGATAGAATCCAATTGAGCAGGCAAATCGCCCTACAAGGAGGCACCCCATGCCAATCGCCAGGCTTTATACCGGAGACGACGGCCAATCCCATATTGAGCACCTGGAGTTGGACACCCACCCTGAGCTAGCGGCCATGCAAGGCACCAGCGGCATCGTGTTTCGCCGAGTGGAGTCGGGATACTTCAGCGACTGGCATTGCGCTCCGCGCCGCCAGTTCGTGATTACGCTGGAAGGCGAGGTTGAAATCGGGCTCGGCGACGGTTCGGTCCATCGCTTTGGTCCCGGGCAGGCCATGCTGGCCGAGGATCTAACCGGCCAGGGACACACGACCCGCGCGGTGGGCGACGGGCCGAGGTTGACCGCGACCATCCCGCTGGACAATTAGCGCGGCAGCGTCGGCACGCTTGAGGGGTGCGCGTGGCGTAGCTCATGACGTCCGCCCGAACCACATATCCACCGCGGCCGGCGATTGACCGGATCACGCTGCCGCCGGGGCCGCGCGAGTTGCCCCTGGTCGGTCAGACCTTTCGCTACATGTGGAATCCCATAGGGTTCATGCGGGAAGCATCCAAGTACGGCGACCTGGTAACGCTTTCCATCAAACCGGCGCTGGTATATCTGGTCAATCATCCCGACCTGATCCGGGACGTTATCGTCACCAACCACCAGAAAGTGGACCGCGGTCCGAACACCGAGGTGATGAAGTTGCTGACGGGCAACGGCCTGATCACCGCTACGGGCGCGGATCATCTGCGGCAACGGCGTTTGATTCAACCCAGCCTCCGGCGAGACCGTATCGAACGGTACGCGGAGACCATGCAATCGTACGCCATGGAGCACCAGAACGATTGGGCTGACGGTCAAACGGTAGATTTGGGGCGTGAGTTGTCTCAACTGACATTGCGCATCGTGGTCAAGACACTATTCGGGACCGACCTGGCGGATGAGGTGCGTCGGATTGGAGCGGCTTTTGCGCTCAGCAACAACTACATCACCACCAGGGCCAACCAGCCACCTCGGATGCGCAAACTGTTCCATCGCCTCCCGCTACCGTACAGCGTGAGATTCAAGCGCGCCCGAGCCGACCTGGACCGGATCATCTACGGGCTGATAGCGGAGCGCCGCGCCGCACTCGAGCGCGGTGACGACCTGCTATCGCTGCTGATAGAGGCCCGGTTGGAGGACGACGCCAGCGCAGAGTCAGCCACCGCAACCCTCACCGACGAACAGGTCCGGGACGAAACGGTGACGATGTTTGCCGCCGGCCATGAGACCACGGCCGTGACGCTGATCTGGACGTGGTATCTGCTGGCTACGCACCCGGAGTTGCAAGCCAGGTTCCAAAGCGAGCTGGATGAAGTGATTGGGGATCGTCCGGCGACGCTGGATGACCTGCCGAACCTCACGTTCATGGACCTGGCGCTGGAAGAGGCGTTGCGACTCTACCCGCCCATCTGGTTCTGGGGGAGGATGGCGTTCCAGCCGTTCGACCTGGGCGGGTACCACATTCCAGCCGGAGCGTTTCTGCTGGCTCCGCAGTTGATTGCGCAACGGGACCCGAGATTTTTTGACGCGCCGCTTGAGTTTCGGCCGGATCGTTGGACTCCGGAGTTCAGAGCCAACCTGCCCCAATTCGCGTATTATCCGTTTGGCGGCGGGCCGCGTCGCTGCATCGGAGAGGGTTTTGCAATGATGGAGGCCAAGCTGATCCTGGCGACAATTGGGCGGCGCTGGACCATGCGCCATGATCCAAGGCACAAAGCGGATGTGTTGCCCCTGATCTCCCTGAGGCCCAAGGGCGGAATGCCCATGTTCCTGGAGCGTAGAGCGTGAGATTCAGCAATCCCCGGCCGGAGGGTATGGGCCGTCAGGGGTTTAAAACGGTAGTGCGCGGTGCAACGAGACGGTGGCTGGCCTAACCATACTGTAGGCAGAACTTTTCATTACAGGGTCAAGTTGGCGGCAAAACCGGAGCCCATGGACCCGGAGAAGCGCCGCGCGAACCAACGCGAATACCACCGACACTGGCGACGCAATCTCAGGACTCCCGAACAACGGGAGTCAGAACGCAAACGAGGACGCGAACACTACGACGAGCGCCGGGCCGCCGGGATCTGCCAGTCATGCCCCAACAAATCCCGCCCTGGACGAACCCGGTGCGCGGAATGCGCAGAGCGTTACCGAAACAATCAGAACGCAAAACGCACCAAGGCGGACTCGTCGGACACAACGTCACCGTCTCCCGACCCACAGGACGAGTAGCAGGGTGACCCTGCTTACCCCAAACGGTTCGATCCGAACGCACGAAGAGACTATCTTTGGCCCCAAGCCGTAGGCGCCCAGCGCCCCGCCAGGCCGTGAGCAACCGCCCCACTCCATTCGAGCGGGGCTTTTTCGTTGCAGAATGGTTAATGAAGCGCCACACCCAATAATTCATAATTCCTGAACGGGGATGCCAACCGAGTACACTCGTGCCATCGCCCACGGCAGGTTGACCTGAGAATGCCAGCCCCCACAATATGACCCCAACTCCTACCAAGACAGGAACCATGAAAATCCGCCCCGAAGCCAAGGAAACAATGATCGCCTTCGGAAGTCCAAGCACCGAACCAGACGCCCGTATCAGGGAAAAGACCATGACCCTATTCGACGCTCCGGACGCCTTCGGATCAGTTGAATGGCAAATGATGCCGCTCACTGCATTGGCACAAGCCTACGCCAATGTGCAAGGGTAGTCGCAGCAGACCCGGCATTAGGCACCCCCGACGGCAGAGTCAAATACCTGGCCGAAACCCCGCCGGCGCCCTTGGCGCCAGAACTGCGCTCACCGCTGCTGACCGCGGTTGACGAAGCCAGCGGGTCCTACTTCACCGCCGCCCGAAACGACTTCAAGCGCGGTGACACCGTCTCCAGCACCGTGACCCTCTGATACGGGGCCAACTGCGTTGTCATTGGTCAGGCAGCTTTCCACGGCTGGCCGCACGCCACCAACCACGACACCAATGCCGTGGTAGCCCTTGCCACCGGTACACTGCCGCAGAACGCCGACGAGGTCTACAAGATGCTCATGCATGCTCCCAGCGACGGCATGGGCCTGAGCAACAACCACGGCATCGCAAATCCGCACACCAAGACGCCCGCCTAGGATACTTCGCCGAAAACGGCTACGACAGCGAACCCGCCGTCTCATCCGCCCAAGCGGCAGACGAACTGGCGAAGCGTCTGAGCTCTAATGTGCCATGACACCCCAGGAATGCCTGGGCACGTCTTCCGAATTTTTAGCCAGACCGGGCCAGGAATTCGACCGATACGGAAACCGCCTGACCGCCGCCGAGCTCCTCTGGGCAGCCGCGGCCCACAATCTTGTTTCAGCGGCCGACTTCCACCCTGACCGGCAAATCAGCGGTCACTCTTACTACGCCTTTGTTGCCACGCAGTCCCGATACTGTCGTCAGTTTGTTCCACTCAACGTTGTACAGCCGTCAGTGTGTATCGCGTTACGCCCTTTCCTACGCGCACCGACCGGATCCTCGCAATCACCCGTTGGTTGGTGTAAAGCTCCGCAACTCGGTACAAATCACCGATCTCGCGTCCGATCCTGCCGTCCATAGAAGCTCCCTCTCCAGTGTTCAACTCGAAATACCTTCTGGTTGGGACCACACCGATCATGATACCGGTCACTGTTTCGGTACGGTCTTCTATGTTACTCGGTGCTAGCCGTTCCAATGAGTCCTCGACTTCCCGATCGTTCTGAAACCGAACCTCTTTACCATCGAAGTCCATGACGAACTGGGCCTCTCTGCGAACCATGAACTTCAAGAACTGTGCGACCTTGTTTAAGGCCCGTGGGTGAAGATCATTGGCAATCTCCGACAACTCGTCATCGCTGCCTTCATTGGACAGCCTCAACAAGTCCTGCACTTTGATGGCAGCTTCTTCTGGAAAGCTTGTTGAGTCAGGCTGCCCCGCTACAGCGGGCAATTCCAGTTCGAATCCAAATGAGCCGACGGCCACATCGGTGATAACAGGCTGACCCATCGCGTTTCTTGGTATTTGCCCGGTGTCTTTGAGTTCTCCCGTCATGGCGGCAGTGGCTATCCTGATAGTGTCACTGAACATGCTCACAGCGGTTGCACCGAAATTGGCTTCGATCCCGTAATTCTCATACACCGGTTTCCCGGTAAATGTAACCGTTAGTTTCTTGGGGGGCGGTGTAACGGCGGCGTCTCTAATCCTTTCTCTTAGCCGGCGTAACCGCGCCTCTAAGGAACGGCGTTCAATTTCCCGGTCATCAGTCACCCCTTCGAGAATTCGCTGCAGGGTTCCGATTTCGGACGCGTAACTGTCGTATTCATCCTGCCGCATCATCGGTACCTTTGCGTCAAGGCATTGAGCGCTGCACGAGCCGTTGAGTCTTGGCTTGGTTCCAAGTCGATCTGGACGAATCCCTTACCCATCTTATCTGGGCGACGGTGCGACCACACGCTGTGCCAGTATGCGATGGTTTCCACCAAGTTCTGTGTCAACTCTACGCCCAAGACGACTGGGTACGCATCAACGTGGAAATTCGGCTTGGTAAGGTCAATGTCAAATAGGTCCTCCAATTCGCCAGTGACGGGGTTTGGCGGATAGAAGAACGTCACAACGTCTATGTCGTTTGGCACGTGTGGCTCCAAAAGTCGGTGCTCCACGTCTTCCGCGAAACTGCCGTCTATCCATTGGAAACCGTGTAGAGCTCCCGCAGCGTGAAGTGCCGCCCTGTAGTCAAGGAAACCGCTGAGTAAACGGATCCTATGTGGGGTGACGCCAAAACGTTGCACCACTTGAGTCACGTCTGCCTTGTACGGTGACCGGTTGTCCGGTTCGTTTACCGCGGTCTCAGGAATGCCCGGGCGAATGGTGGGAACAATTGCGTTTCCGTCCCATGCTGGTATTGTCACGTCGTTGAGTTCGCTTCCGGTCCTCGTTCGTCACGGGCTAGGCTGCCCGAACCAATATTGTGCCTATTGACAGCCAGCTGATGCTTGCTTCAGTTCGGCATTTGGGTGGGAGTGTACTAGTAAACTTTCGTCCTTGGCAATGCTACGCGAGCGTATACGGATTCCGACACCGCGGTGACGGTTTGGCAATGAGATACGACCGATAAACCCTCACGCTCGCGCCCAAACCCCGAAACTCAGCCGATCCTGCTGCACTTCCCAGCTAGCGGTGAATGAATCATCGCGCCGCAGGCGACCAGCACCACGCCGAGCCGTAAGCAACCGCCCCGCTCCATCCGAGCGGGGCTTTTTCATTGCCTGCGCCGCCGCTGCGCCGGCCCTTGTTCCTACCCCGCCGTCAATCCAGTGGCGCATCTGCCACAACCGATACCGGGATAACGCAGCCCCACGAGACGGAACCATCCAGCGGCCCAGCAACCCACATTTTGAACTCAAAAGCGGCTAAAACGCCGCACAAATGACATCGGAAATGCAGCGCCAAATAACCCGCCCGACGGCCCTGGGACGCCATCGCTCCAGGGTTGCGTCTGATGCGATTGCTACGATCTTGCGGCCAACCCGACCTGTCGCCGTTTCCGGCGACCCAAGGAGAAGCAAGATGGTGCAAACACGCACATAACCGTTGCTGCCGGTTGGCAGTCTCCCGCAACCAGAAGTAACAGGACCATTACAGGAGGATGGAATCAAATGGGAAAACTTGCATTCATAGGGAACCCCCGTGTGGCGGTTCCTTACTTCTTGGCTGCAGCGATGTTCGCTGCGGTAATTGGCGTGGCGGCGGCCACCGTCTCCACCGTTGGGGTGGCTTCGGCTGGCGACGCTCGCCACGTTGCGCCGGCGCCAACAGGCGTCGGCGCTGAGTCGGCCTCTGTGCCGGAAAAGCCACGCAAGCTAACGGCCGAGCGGCTCGACGACGGGTCCGTGAAGCTGACCTGGCGCAAGCCCAGGGGCGGCGCCGACATCACGGGCTACAAGATCACCTTCAGTACTCCCGACCTGGCGGAGCCGGTGACTGTGACCTATGACTCGGGCTTCACCGAGACCCCCATCATCAACGACAAGGGACGCGTCACCGGCGTTCTCGTCACGCTGGTCAAGCATGTGGGCGGAGACTTCAAGGTCAAGTACCGGGTGCGCGCCTACAACGAACAGTTCGACGGCGCGGAGTCAAAGCAGGTTCGGGTGCCTCGCATTGCCGCGCCCGACGAACTGATGCGGTTGAACAGCGACGAAGACCCGCACATCACGGTCTGTTGGCCCTTCGTCAGCGGTGAGCCAACTCACTACGAGGTCATGCGCCGGCTGGGGAGCGAGAAGGCCAGCTCAATGCGCGTCATCGCCACCGTTGCGGAGATCGACCGCGAGAACGGTGATCTCACCGGTCAGTGCTACGCCGACAACTGGACCGACGCCGACACCGAGTACGTGTACAAGGTGCGCGGCGTCCAGGGCAGCTGGAAGGGCAAGCCTTCGCCATCGCTGCGTGCGATGCGGGCCGCCGGAAACGGCGTGGACGAGTAATCCCTGACTTATCTGGTGGACGGCGAAGCGCAGGCGGGTCTTGCTGCGGGAGACGGCCTGCTGTGCGCTTCGCCACCCCTCTGGATTGACGTCGAGCCAATTCAACTTCTCTTTTCAAGCAATTACGCAACCAAGGTGGGCGATTGGCCTCTCCCACTTCGGCTCCTAGCGCCGCCGTCGGGGGCTCTTGCCCTGCGGCTGCTCACCCTGTGAGCACTGCAATACCGGCCACGGCGCTCAGCACGCCAACTGCGCCTAGAGCCAGCATTCTGTTGTCTCTCCCATGCCAGCGCTGCCGCTACAGCCCGAAGGCGCCGCACCACGCCACCAGTAACAGCTCCGCCATTCTGCTCTCCCTGGGTTTCCCATAGACCGTTTTCTCCCGGGCACTTTGTAACCCGCGCCAGGAGGTCGCGCACCATGACTCGTGCTCTACGTCAACCACTCGTTACTCTCCCCATCCTCGGCATCTTCGTTGCTGCGCTGGTCCTTGCCCTCGTGTTGTTCCTGCCGTCTGCCGAGGGCTCCTCACACACCTACGGCCTTGCATGGTCCGCCCCTGCTGGGAGTTCCGACTCCTACCAGTACTCGGCTGACCACGGCCTGACCTGGAACGATCTCCAGCAAGGCAGCCACGCCGGCATAACTGCTCCGTCCTCAGGGTCGGCCTCGGTGTTCCTCGTTCGCGCTGTGGCGGGCACTACCCGCTCCAGCACGGTGCTGCCCACTCCCACGCCGGGCCGCGCCGAGCAGCGGTCGGCTACGCCTACTCCGGTTCCGCCGACTCCGGTCCCAACCGTTGCGCCCACGCCTTCGGGCGGAGCTTCCGGCGCTTCCCAGACCGCTACGCCGACCACACCGGTACTCACCGCCACTCCTTCTGAGGTCGATGCACTCCTGACGTGGACTGCTTCCACCATGGCCGGCGGCACCTTGGCTTGGTATGAGCTCGACTACACGACCACATCCGGCGGCGCTTGGAGTCAGCTGGCTCGCGTGGACGCCAACCACGCCCTGCGGCACGTTGACCCCTACATCTCTACCGGCGTCACCCACTGGTATCGCGTCCGCGCACAGTTCACCGATGGCACCTACAGCGCTTGGTCTGCCACCGTCTCGGCTACTGGCCTTGCTGAAGAACCGCCTTACACCCCAGTTATGACGGCCCTTGTCCTCAATGCCTACGAGATCCGTCTGACTTGGACCGAGGACAAGGCTGCCCGCGTCAACAACCAGTCCTACCGCTACTTCGTCGAGAAACAGATCGACGGCGACTGGTGGCACCTGGCCGAAGTTGCCGTACGCGAAGGCGTGACTCCTGAGTACACCGACTACGGTCTCGATGCCGCCTCGACGCACACCTACCGCGTTCGAGTGCAGGACATAGGCCATGATTACGGCGGCTGGTCCGACTCCGTAACGGCCACCACCAACCATGTGTCGCCACAAGACCCCTACGCCATGGCTACTCCCGCCGGCGTTGATGGCATCTACGTTGAGTGGGAGATTCCCACCATCGGATCTTCGGCCATCACCAAGCAGGAGCTGCATGCATCCAGCACCAGTGGCGCTTCTTGGCAAGTCCTGAACTCCAACGTCCCGGCTGGCACTCTCAGCTACCTGCACACCGGCCTCACTGACGGCGCCGAGTGGTGGTACCGCGTTCGGGTGACCAATATCGCCGGCACCACCAACTGGGCGGTGACCAACGCGAAGGTCGGAGACCGCCCAGTTTCTCTCGCCCCTGGCCTCTCCGTCGCCGAGAACGGCTCTGCCCTCATCGAAATCGACTGGACGGCTCCTGTGGACACTGGGGGCCTCGACGTCCGCGCCTATGAGCTGTTCTGCCTTGAGGATCCTTCCGACCCTGTCCACGACCAGTGCGACGGCTATCCCTACACGTCCGATCACTGGATGTACTCCCTGACGGACGAGCACCTCGATGGCGGAACTTTCCGCACCTACCGTGTCCGCGCCTGGACCGACAACGGCGCCGGCCTCTGGTCGCCTTGGCGTTCCGCCACCACCGTTTCCGGCGCCCCTGATGCGCCTCAGAACTTCGCGCTGGCCGCTGACGGTGAGAACGCCGTCGACGCCTCGTGGGACGCCCCGGCGGGCAGCGTTGCCCTCTCCGGCTACATCCTGGAGCGTCGTGAGGTCGACGTCACCGAGGAATGGACCGAGGTGGCCCGTCTTCCGGCTTCGGCCACCAGCTACGAAGACACCGGCCTCTGGCGCGGCACGCTCTACAGCTACCGCGTCGTGGCCTACAATTCGAACGGCAAAGGCCGCTACTCGTGGGACGAGTGGGTCTACACCGAAGGCCCCTCTCCGACGACTCCTGAGCGTGTCTCCATCGTCTACGCCGCCAGCCTTACGTCGACCAGCTTCACCGCCCGTTGGGATGCTCCCGACGACGGTGGCCGGCCGATTGAGCGCTATCACTACCGTTTCCAGGACGGCTGTGACTCTCCTGAACGTAGCGGCACCACCACTGGCACCTCTGCCGCCTTCACCGGCCTGTCCTGCAACGACGGCAACTTCTGGGTCTGGGCCGAGAACGCCATCGGTGAGAATCCTGACTCCAGTGACGTATTCGTCGGCTTCCCGAATCGCGGCGGCAGCCTGGGCGTCAGCACGACGGCCATCTCCCTGCACGAAGGCGGCGCCACGACCTACACGCTGCGCCTGAGTTCGGCCCCGTCCACCGGCAAGGAGCTCTGGCTCTACTTCTCCGGCGACGGCGATGAGGGCATCCTCCAGCAGGCCTTCCACCAGCACCAGGCTCATAAGTTCACCGCCGACAACTGGAATACTCCCGTGGTGGTGACGCTCGAAGCGCCGGAGGACAACAACGACGTCACCGAGGTTGCCGTGATCCGTCACCTGCTGGTGACCGACCTGCCGCCTCTCGCTCCGGGTGAGACGCGTGACCCGGCGGACTTTGACGCCCGTTGGCACGGCGTCACCAGCGACGGCGTGAGGGTAGAGTTCCGCGACAACGACTGACCGCGGGTCCTACTCACGGCAGCGGCCCCGGATTAGTCCGGGGCCGTTTTGCTAACGGAGTGATGAACCGATGAACGTCATAACCGTGCTGGTCTTGGTGAGCGGCAAGAGTGCGGGACGCCGCGAGACCTACGATGAACGCGTCGGGATCCATCTGGTGGGCGCCGTGCTGCCCCTGGGGACGCTGCGGGAGTCCCGCTACTACGGGAAGACCAATCCGGCGGGTCTGGGCGAGCCAAAGCCAACTGGCGAAGGTGCTTCGACCGCATCGCGGGCTGGTCCGTGACCGCGTTTCCGGCGCCGGGATACCGCTCGACTCTCGGGGTTGCCCGGGTGTCGGTCTCCCCAGCGTGGGCATTTTGGGGCGTGCCCGGCAACGGAACGGAGACTGCACGACGTTGGTCAAAGGCTATGATCAGGTCGTGGGCCCGACGATCATTCCCAATTCAGGTTGAACGTGGAACCTTCCCTCGGCGAAGTCCTGGACCATCGGGTATTTGTAGATGTCGAAATCACGGTGAGGGACTTCCCACCCGGTCAGGAGCGTGCTCACAAACTCTGGAGGTGTGCGCAAAGGTAAGCATAAGTTGGACATCTCCGCACCAGTTCTGGTGAAGGTGACAGATCCAATATCTACCTTCGATGGCGCTGTGGTTCCGTCGCGGCGGACGAAATGGAGAATGCCTTCACTGTGGCCAAGGACTCCGCACTGCGCTACCAATCCGAGGCTGACGCCCCCGAGCGGGTCACCGGAGTACCCGACCAACCCAAGCTCGTGCAGGATGTCCAATCCGTGGCGTGTGAGCCCATATTTTTCATAAATCTCGGTTGCCTTTCGGGTTATCACAGGCACACGCTCCGCCGAAATCCCCATTATCAGTTGGAATCGGCAAAGGTTGGCAAACAATTCGGCGTCGGCCTTGCTCATGTCACCCAAGATGTTCACCGTCTTCCGGGAGTACGAACCCGGCTTGTTGGCCTCGCTCGCCAGAAGTTGCGCCCACAATTCGACCACGTCCGGGTCAGAGCAAGTGCGAGATTTATCTCTGAAATTGGCGGCCCAGTCATCCGTGATAAGGTCCGGCCTTGCGTCCTTTACCAGCTGGCGGGATGCTTTGGACAAGATACGCCCGAGGTTTTCCAGATTGGTTTTACCGCCGCACGATATGAGCGCTTCCAGCATCGTCGGGTCACTCGGGTTAGCTTCTATCTGATCCGCGGCTATCTCTGCGAGGGCGGCGGTTATGGTCGCGTAAGCGTGTGCATCCGCCTGTCGTTTAGCGAACCACGGACCGAAGGCCTTGCTGGCCAGGGCCGCAGCCTTGCTATCGAAAGTGAACCCGGCTTGTATCTCGCTCAATCTCGCACCACCTGTGATCATTGGAAAACGGTCCCGTAACATCCGAGAGACGTTCCGTTCCAGCACTATTATATGTCCGTTGGCCTTTAGTAGTACGCCGTTCCTAAATATGTGGGACCAGCGTTACCGTCTATCCGCGCCGTAATTTCCAGCCGGCGTCTCTCCACACGCTTGGGCTCCATATAGGCTAGGTTGAGGCAGTCTGCGGAGCAGACCTGGTCGACCCGTTCCGGCGTCCAACCACATGTGCAGTAGAAAACTACCCGCTTGGCGGACAGGGCGGCGGAACGGCCAATCCATTCCGCATTACTGTCACTCTGACCCGTTCCACCACAGCTCCTGGCGCAGCCAGTAGTGCAGGGCTTGGGCGACTTCCTCGGGGTCGTCGGGCATTTCCCCGCCAAGAGAAAGGCTCTCCGACAGCTTGTCGGAGAACCCCGTGGCCCGCAGGTTCAGGTCGTAGATCTCCCACCGAGTTCCGTAGGTCAGGACGGCCACGCCTTGCCTCATGCCGCGAGCCTGGGCCATCAGGCGTTGGCGGTCGCTGCGCCGGCGTGCCGGAACCGTCCCCACTGTCACCAGGACGGCGACGTTGCCATCGGGGTCGAAGAGAGCGTAGTCGGCGAGCCCGCGTTGGCCCAGGCCGAAGTTGGGCCGGCACTGGAGAGGGGCCCAGGTGCTCCAGCCCAGGGCCCACAGGATGGGGTCCACCAGCGCGTAGCGCATGGCGGTTTCGTTGCCGGCAAGCCATGGCCCATGTTCCTGCGCGCTTGCCATGACCAGGCGGACGGCCCTTTCAACGTCTGCGACGCTCATTGCGGTCAGCCGATGTGCATCCGTTCGCTACCGGGTACGTCTGGACAAGTTCTGAACATACGACCACTTCCGCGAAACCGGCCGCAGCAACCGGCGGCTCACGCCATCCGCTGCGCCTGGTCGAACTCCTGCGTTGTGACGATTGCGGGGAAGGCGTCCTGCACGCGGACTGCGGTCTCGGGGTTCGCCATGTCCTGCCTCGCCGCCACGGCGGTGCCGCAGTAGGCCTCGTCGCCCAGGATGCGCCGTACGTGACGGCTCTCCCACCTGCCGACCGTGGGCGGGTTGGGGCGGCTGGCGTTCAGTTCCGCCGCGATTTCAAGCTCGGTGGCTCCTTCGATGCGCAGGTCGAAGATCCACCGCACCGTGGTCGACGCCGGCGGGTCCAGCTCCAGCGTGAAGCGGCGGACGCCGTTGTCCCGGACGGGAACCTTGCGGTAGCCGTAGGGGGCTCGGGCGAACACGTAGAACCCCCGCTGGGCGGCGGCCCTCACGCCGCGGCGGACCCGTTCCGAGTGGGCCCGGCGCCGGTCTTCCTCGGTGGCCGAAGGGATAACCGCCGTGTCGCTCTCGGTAGCCATAACCGGATGCCCCCTTGGTCTTCAGCCCCGCCGTCGTCGCCCAGCCTCATATAGGTTCGAGAAAGCCGAGACGGGGAAGACTTCCTGCGCAGTCAGAGCGCTGGCCCCGACGGGTTTCAGGTCCGCGGCCACCGGCATCCGGCTTGATCTGGAGCGCGCTCCCAAGCTGGACGCATAAACCAAGGGCGCAGCCACGCCGACTGCGCCGGCTCACACGGCGCAGGCCCCGTCGGGTCAACCGACAACTTGTGGCGCGCGGCGGAGTGAAGGGGAGCGCGCCGCCACTGGGCGCGCTCCCCCTCTTTTGCCACACCGACGTTTGGGCTCCTCACTGCGTTTGACCCTGTTGCGCGCCGTCAGTTCCGCCAGTCCACCTTGTGGTTGGCGTCGTGGGCCAAGCCGGAGTGAGACCGGTCCGCGCTCGCCTGGGTCGCCGCCGAACCGATGGTTCCGCCGTCCAGCTCCAGCGTGTTTTCCAGCACCGCGATGCCCTGGGTGGATTCGTTGGGCTCCACCACCGTATGGGCGAAAGTCAGTGCCGTCGTGCCGGAGCCGCTCTCGTATACGGCCCACTTCTCACCCCAGTCCGCCGAGTCCATGTCGATCTTCAGGCGCGGGGACCCCGTAACGTTCACCGCCTCGCTGAAGGTCAGAGTCACGCGGATAACGTCGCCCAGCCCGTAGGTGTCGTCGTCGCCAGGGTCTGAGACCACCGCCACGGCCGCCACCGTAGGAGCGGGCGGCGTGGAGTCCACCTTGTGCGCCGGGTCGTGGCCGAGACCCTCGTGCGAAAGCGCCGCGTTCGCGCCGCTCGCCGCCGAGCGGATCGTACCGCCGGCCCGCGCCAGGCTGTCCGCCAGCACCGCAATGCCCTGGGTCGACTCGTTCGGTTCGACTACCGTGTAGGCAAACACCAGCGCCGCGGTGCCGGTACCGCTCTCGTAGCGCGCCCACTTCTCGCCCCAGTGCGCCGGGTCCATGTCGAACGTGACGCGCGGTGTCCCGGTAACGTCCACCGCCTCATCGAAGGTGACCCGGATGCGGATCACGTCGCCCAATCCGTAGGTGTCGTCGTCGCCAGGGTCCGAGACGACGGCCACGGCGCTTACCGTGGGCGCAGGCGGCGTGGCGTCCACCTTGTGCTGCGGGTCGTGGGACAGGCCGTCGTGGGACAGGTCCGCATCCGCATTGCTGTCCGCCGACTCAATGGCCCCGCCGTTCAACTCCAGCGTATCCGCCAGCACCGCGATGCCCTGCGTTGACTGGTTCGGCTGCACCACCGTGTAGGCGAAGGTCAGCGCGCTGGAGCTGGAACCGCTCTCGTACACCGCCCACTTCCCGCCCCAATCCGCCGGGTCCATGTCGATCTGCAGGCGAGGATTGCCGGTGACATCCACCGCCTCGCTGAAGGTCACCTGTACGCGGATCACGTCGTCCAGACCGTAGGTGTCGTCGTCGCCAGGGTCCGAGACCACCGACACGCCGGTCACCGTGGGCGCAGGCGCGCGTGGCCCGTTCTCCACCGCGGCGCCGTCGAAGCCCGCGACCGGGTTGCCGGCGGCGTCGCGCAGCGCATTTCCGGCCGCGGCCGCGAAGTAGGTCACGGTCACCGTCTGTCCCGGCGCCGCGCCGGTGCCGAGATGCAGCGTCACCGTCGCGCCGTCAATGGCGACGCGCCCCGGACTCACGCTGCCGTTCGCGATGATGCCGTCGACTAAGAACGCGAACGGCAGCGCGCCGGTGTCGACGGCGGCCAGCGGCTCGTCGAAGGTCAGGGTGAGCGTCCGGCCGTCCACCGACGCCGCGGCCAGCGCGGGCGCCGTCGTATCCGGCGCAAGCCGCCAGTCCACTTTGTGGGATGGGTCGTGCTCCAACCCGTCATGCGGCAGATACGCGTTCGCTTCCTCGGACACCGACGCAATCACGCCGCCGTCGAGTTCCAGCGTATCCGCCAGCACCGCAATGCCCTGGGTGGACTCGTTGGGCTCCACCACGGTGTAGGCAAAGGTCAACTCGGTCGTGCCAGAGCCGCTCTCGTAGCCGGCCCATTTCTGGCCCCATTGGGCCGGATCCATGTCGATCCCGAGGCGCGGCGTGCCCTCGACATCCACCGCCTCGCTGAACGTCAGCCTTACTCGGACCACGTCGCCCAGGCGGTAGGTGTCGTCGTCGCCCGCATCCGAGACCACCTCGACCCCGGTCACCACCGGTGCATCTCTGCCGACCACCTCCACGCCGGAGAAGTCGGCGATCTGTTGGCCGTCGGTGTCCCACAGGCCGGGCTCATTGGCCGGGCGCGAGTAGCCGACGTCGACCGTCTCGCCGGGGGCCAGCGCCCGGCCGAGCAGGAGCGCCACCCCGCTGCCGTCGGAGGTATAGGACGCTCCCTGCACCACCGGCGCCGACGCGCCCGCCTTGCCTTTCACGGTGAACGCCGACTTCTTCAGCGACCAGCCCGTATCCAGCGGGTTCTGGAACTTCAGATTCAGGCTCTTGCCGCTGTTCGACTGGGCGCCGCTCTGCCCCGACACGCCCCCGTTTGAACACTCGTCGTGCCGCGTGTTCGTCACGAGTCTCTTTGCGAACTCGGCCACCTCGCCGCCAGCAATACCCTGGAGTGGGTGTGTTCCAGCTGCGGTGGGCTTGGTGTACGTCAACGTGAACGGTTGATAGCCGTCGCAGGGGTACACCGGATGCTTTAGTATCAGACCGAATACCTTCGCCCGCGGTGTGACGCCGGCGATGCCGCCGTATTCAATCAGATCCGCATCCGTCTGACCTTCGAGCAGAGGAAGATGGATCTTGAACGCATCCACCGGCGGCGCTTCCGGACTTAGGAACTGGCGGAAGAGCAACCTCACGGCAACACCACTGGCCCTCGAAACCACGAGCATAGGCGTTTCGGCACCTTCGCTAACGGCCGGAGCGCGGAACGACTCGGCGGTGTTGCCCGCCAGATCCCGGATCCGGTTTGTGCCGGGCGTGTAAAACACAGTGTAGGCTTTCTCACCAGGCATCGCCATGTCCAGCGTGAGGACGACCGCGCTGCCCACCACGGCGACGGACGGTGTCGGGATAGGGTTGTTCACATTCGGCGCAGATATATTGAAGTCCCCGGCCGCCGGCACGGAGCCCGCGTCCAGGTCCTCGTCGAAGTACAGCACGATCTTCGACTGGGCGGGGCTGGACCGTGTCTGCATGGCCGCCTGCTCAACGTGCTGCGGTTTCTTGCCGTCGTACACCCGCCCCACCTTGAAGCGGTCGAACGCCAGCACGTCAACGCCGGCGGCGCTCTGCAGGGGCGCGTAGTCCGGCCTGGCGTAGGACACGGTTGCGATCTCATCCACGCGCACCTCCCAGGCGAGTTTGACCGAGACCGTGTTCCCCGAGACGGTCGTTGTGCCCGTACCCCGGATCTCGCGATGGTCGTCGGCGGCGTCCGAGGTGTGGACCAGGAAGGAGCTCCCCGCCGGCGTGGACGTCTCGTTCAGCGCCTCGTCGAAGACTATTTCCAGCCTCTCATCCGTCACCGACGCGCTCAGCGGCACCGGCCGTTTCACGCCGCCCGGCGTGTTGTTGGTCACCTTGAACTCGATGAACGCCGGCGCCTTCTTGCCGCCGGAGTCCTTCAGGTCCGCGTCATTCGGATTCGGTATCCTGCTCGTTGGGTCATTCGGGTTTGGGATTGTGTCGTCTTCCCGATGCAGCTTGTAGGTCACCGTGACCGTGTCGCCGCCGCGGGCGGGAAAGCTCAGTGTCATCTGCACATTCCTGTTGTTGGCGCCGGTCACGGCAACCGTAGACGGGTGCTGATAGACATTGCGGATGCCGCCCTCAAGGTCGCCCGCGCCCTGCACGCTGAACTGGAACGCCAGCGCGGCCAGGTCCGCCGCACTCAGCGTCCGGTTGAAGTTTACCGTCAACCCGGAGCCGTTGACCGTCGCTCCCGTGGGGCGCGGCCCCGTGTCGGCCGCCGTCTTGCTGCCGTCCACCTTTTGGAACTCACCGCCCGCAGTGGGCAGTCCCGCCAGCGTATGACCCGCGGGGATGCCCGACGCCACGCTCAGGACTTTCCCGACTTCGCCCGGCATGAACAACACCCGGTCGTCCGCGTTCGTCTGCACCCACACCCCGTCCGCGTCCGTGTCGGAGGCCGTGACCGTGTACTTGAAGCGCAGCGTCAGGCCGCGGTTGACCACGGTGGGATTCAACAGCGTCTTCCGGCTGTTGCCGGGGGTGCTGTCGTCCGTGCCCAGGTCCAGCCGCAGCCGTATGTCGTCGCCGTCATCGACGATCCGGACCGGCTCGCTGAACTCCACGTCGACCAGGATCACGTCGTCCTTGACGTAGGTGTCGTTCCTGCCATTGCCGTCCGAGTCGTAGGTCGACGCCGAGACGATCCGCACCAACTCGATGGTCGGCGCCCCGACCCGGATCTCGAAGGTCAGGCGCGCGGTGTCCCCCGGAGCCGAAGCGTCGGGGTTGAGGTTCGCACTGTCTCCGTCGGCGTCATCCGCGGTGTAGGTGACCACGAAGTTCCCGTCCTGAGTCGGCGTGCCCCCAATGGTCCGCGTCGGCGCATCGAAGGAGAGCCCCGGCGGCAGGTCCGACACCGAGTAGCGGTAGGGGAAAGTGACGACGTCCGTGCCGAGTTCGTTTTTGAAAGTCACGTCGCCGCCCGTCGCCGGGGGCAGCACCAGGGAGAAAGTCTCGCCCCGTTTGGCGAACTGGTTGGTCACCCCCTGAGCGAACTGCGGCGCGCTGGCGCCGTTGAAGGAAAAGACCTCATAGGTGAGCACAAAGCTGACCGATGCTCCGTGGGGGTCGGTGGCGGTGACGGTCACCGGCACCTCTGTCTTCCGATGAGCGGACACCAGCAGGGCAGCAATACGAACCGTGCCGTCTAGAGCATAAACGACGGGAGTAGAAGCCCCTTGGAATTCCCCATAGCTGCGCACGTTCTCGGGCAAGGTCGCGTCGATTGACAAAGTCAGGGGATTGGTTGCGCTGTTGCCGTCCGGATCGTGAATGGGGGGATGGAATGCCGAGGAATTGTCTGAGGCACAGCTTTGCGGAAATTCGCCAGCCGGCTCCGAAGACTCCAAGACCGGTGTCGTATTGAATGCGCCCGAATAAGTGGTCTTGGTATCTGAATGGGTGCTTACAATTTCGCAGCCCTTATCGGGCCCAAAAGCATCGGCGCGCACCCATCTGACGAAGACCGGCGCGTTGTTGGTCGCCGCCGCGTTGCCCGTGGCGCCGCTGGCCGAGGCGGACCACTGGCTCTCTCCGCCGAAGTTCACCGCCCGCACCTGCACCCGGTACTGCGTATTTTTCTTCAGCCCATTTATCGTCCCCGACGTGGAAGTGGGCTGGGGCAGGCCGGTGCTCTCGCCCCGCTCAACCCAGTCCGCCGCGTCGGTCGGATCCGAGCTCCCCGCGTAGTAGCGCAGCTCGTAGTGCTCGATGGTCCCGGAAGGAGCCGTCCAGCTCACGTCCAGTCTGCCGTTGGTGGTGCCCGCGCTCACCGACACCCCGGTGGGCGCCCCGCCCGGCGGGTCCGTGGGCGTCTGGCTTGAGTCCACCTTGTGGGCCGCGTCGTGGTCGAGCCCGGTGTGGGACAGGTCCGCGGCCACCGGATTCCCCAGGGCCGCGATGGTGCCGTCGTTCAGCTCCAGGGTGTTCTCCACCACCGCGACGCCGTCCGTTGATGCGTCCTGCGCCGCCACCGTGTAGCCGAAGGTCAAGGCAGTCGTGCCGTCGCCGCCATCGTATTCCGCCCACCTCTCCACGCCGGTGGCGAACTTGATCTTCAGCCGGGGCGTTCCCGTCACCGTCACCGGCGCGCTGAAGTCCACCCTGACCCGGATCTTACCGCCCAGCCCATAGGTGTCCGGCGTGCCGTCGCTGTCTGCGTCCACGGTGGGTGTCGATGCGACGGAAACCGACTGCACCGTCGGCGCCGAGGCGCCGGTGACGTTGGCCGCCAACCGGTTGTTGAGATGGTCCGCGGTGTTGCCCAACGCATCCGCGATGGGCCTTCCGCCCTCCGTGTAGAACACCGTCACCGTCTCGCCGGCGGTCGCTCCCCGCTCCAGGGTCAGCGTCACCGCAGAGCCGGACACCACGACACCGGTGGGGATCTGCTCCGGGCCCGCCCCGATGACCGCGAAGTCGCCGGGGGCCGGCGTGGAGTTCTCGTTCAGCGCCCGGTCGTAATTGAGCGTCAGCGTCGTCCCGTCCACCGTGGCGCCGTTCAGCGTCGGTCCTGCCGCACTCTTGGCGTAGCCGTGGATGTTGATCTTGATTGCCCTATCATCGGTGGTAGCTTCTCCCCAACTGCTACCGTATGCGACGTACGTGTGCGAGTTTCCGATGCTCCACCCCGACGCAGCGCCCGAATCCTCAGCGTCCGAATCAGTGGACCGCACTTGGGATCGATAGTGGTTGTGGTAGTTGTCCACCACAACCAAGTAGGTGCTGTTGGCGGACAGTTGGATGCCGCCGCCGGATGCCGTGAATTGATGCTGACTCCAGCTAGTGCCGATGGTGGAGCTCGGATTTTGGAGCGTGCCCAGGCTCCGTCCCGGCCGGCCGGCCGAGTCCCGGTGGATGCTCACGCTATAGTCAGAAATGTTCGGTCCTGGGATATTCCCCGGGTTAGGGTTGTGCTTCAGGGGCAGGTCCACGCGGGTCAGACGGTAGCCCGCGCCGTTGTCCCCGGTGGTGAACGGCTGCGCGAGATCCAAGCTCATTGCAGTGGGAGTGCCGTGCGCCTGCCCGGTGTTGCCGACCAGCTTGGCGCTGGCGGGCCTGGTCATCGAGATCGTGAAGGTCTGCGTCGCCGCGTCCGCCAGGTCCTCCGCGGTGGGAGACGCTTTGAGGGAGTACTTATGATCCGCGTCGTCGGCGGTGTAGGTGACAGTGAACGACCCGGTCTGGGTCGGCGCGCCCGAGATCGTCCGCGTCTCCGGGTCGAAGGACAAGCCCGCCGGCAGCCCGCTCACGGCGTACACGTAGGGGGAGTTGATCGCAGTACTAAATACCGTCGTGTCGCCGCCGGTGGCCGCGGGCAGCGTCAGGGAAAACGCCTCGCCCCGGGTGGCCGACTGGTCCGACACCTGCGCGGAGAACTGCGGCGCCGAGGCGCCAGGGAACGCGCGCACAATGAACCGGACCCACGCGCTGACCGTGGCCCCGTGCGGGTCGGCCGCCGTCAGGTCCACCCTGACGTGCGTCTCCCCTCCGATGGCCAAGGCGCGAGCAAAAAGGCGATTAGATCTGTCCGTGCCGTCCGAGAAGAAAACCGGGGCATTGCCGCCAATTCCGCGAACGTTGTCGGGCAGCGTGAGGGACGTCATCGTCACGGTCAGGGCTTCGGCGTCCCGGTCGTCGAACACCGGCGCGTCGGTATTGCCTTCCGCCGTGCAGGAGGCGGGCCACTGCGTCGTCTCCGTGCCGCGGGTTATGAGCAATAGCGAAACAAGGCTGCCGGCAGTCGCATCAGTCGAATCCGCGGGCTGGGTCTTGTCCGTCCACTCTTTGCACCTGTTTGCGCCGCTTTGGTGGGCCATCGCCTTGGGAGCGTTGTTGTCCGTCGACACTGCGCCGGTGGTGCCGCTGGCCGAGGCGGACCACGCGCCCTCGCCGCCGGCGGTAGTACTCCCGCGCACCTGCACCCGGTACGCGGTGGCCGCCGTCAGCCCCTTGATCGTCGCCGAGGTCGTCGTGTGCGGCGTGCCGGGGGCCGGCAACCCGGTGGTCTCGTCCTCCTCCACCCAGTCCGCCTCGTCCGCCGGGTCCGCTCTCCCCTCGTAGTAGCGCAGGTCGTAGTCCGTGATCGTCCCGGAGGGCGCCGTCCAGCTCACCTCCAGGCTGCCCGAGTTGGATCCGGCGCTCACCGTCACCCCGGTGGGCGCGGACTCCGCACGGGGCGCCGGCGTGTTGTTGGTCACCGACTGGCTGGAGAACGCGTCCGCCTGGATGCCCCACAGGTTCTGCGTGCGGGGCGGGTCCGTCTTGACGTAGCTCACCGTGATCCCGGTGTCGCTGAACCCCACCGGCGGGCTCAGGGTGAGCAGCACCGCCTTGCCGCTGATTGCCACCGCCTCCACCGTAGTCGTCTCCGCCGTGCCCGAGACGCTGAAGTTAGACGCGGGCGGCGCCTTGCCGGCGTGCAGCGTACGGTCGTAGGTCAGGGTCAGCGTGTCGCCGTCCACCACCGCCGGGTGCGTGGCCGCCAGCGCCGGCTTCGGGTCCTGGTCGTTGTTCAGGTTCGTCAGCGCGAACCCCATCACCGCGGGCAGCAGTTCGCCGTTCTCCCCCGGACGCCGGCCGTGTTGTCGAAGGTGAGGGTGTAATCCGTCCCCGCAACCGAGGCGTTGGCCGTGCTGAACGAGAGCTCCCTTCCCGACCTCGTCACGTTGCTGACCGTGCCCAGGGACGGGCTCAGCGTGAACTGCCCCGGATCCGGGGCGGATACCGTCGTGTCCAGCGTGTGGTCGAAGTAGAGCTTCACCGCGCTCTCGTGCACGGTGCCGACCAGCAGGTTCAGCGCCTTCGGCCTCCGGTTGGTCGCCGGCTGCCCGGAGAAGTCCGCCACCTTGTTGGGGGTCGCGGCGGTGTCCTGCAGCGGGTCCGTTGCCGAATCCGCGATCCCGGTGTAGGCCACCGTCACGGTGCTGGCAATGGGCACCCAATCGGTCAGGGCCACCGTTACCGTCCTGCCGGCAATCTCTACGACCAAGGCCGAGCCGGCGATGTCCGTGGTCGTCCCGTCCGGGGACGTCGCGCTCACGCTGAACTTGGCGCTGCTCGGCGTCGAGCTCTCGTCCAAGGCCTCCGTGAAGGTCAACTTCAGCTCGTTCCGGTCCACCTCAGCGTACGCGACCTCTGGCGCGGTCGTGTCCGACAGCGACGTCGTGTCCACTTTGTGGGTGGCGTCGTGGGTGAGCCCCCCATGGGTCAGCGCTGCGCCCACATGCTCCGTCGCCGCCGAATCGATCAGGCCGCCGTTCAGCTCCAGCGTGTCTTGGAGCACCGCGATGCCCTGCGTCGAGGTGTTGCCCGACACCGCCGTGTAGCCGAAGGTCAGTTCGGTCGTGCCGCTGCCGCCCTCGTACCCCGCCCACTTCTCGCCGAAGGACTGGTCCATCTTGATCTGCAGCCGCGGCCGACCGGCGGTCGTGTCCACGGTCACCGCCTCGTCGAAGGTCAGCCGGACGCGGATCCGCTCGGTTGGCCCGTAGGTGTCCGGCGTGCCGTCAGTGTCCGCGTCGGTGGACGGCGTCGAGACCACTGCCACCCCATCCGATTCCACCGCCGGTTTCGTCTCCCCCGTGGTGTTGACCACCGCCCGGCCGCTCAGGTTGCCAGCGCTATTGGCCGCCAAGTCGCGGACGGGGTTGGTTCCCGCCGTGTAGGTAACCGTCACCGCCTGGCCGGCGGTCGCCGCTGTGCCCAGGGTCAGCGTCACCACGCTGCTGGCCACCGAGACGGCCGTCGGGGTCTGGTCCGTGCCCGCCACCGAGACCGTGAAGTCGGACCCGGCCGGCGTCGAGCCCGTATCCAGCCGCTCGTTGTAGTGGAGCGTGAGAGTACTACCATCCACCCGGGCATTCCGCAGTTTCGGCGCCGTCTGGTCCTTCGCATGACCGCGGATGGCGAACTTCAAAATACTGCTATGGGTGCCCCAGGATGAGCTGCCGAAAGGCTTGTATCTCATTGTGTCGGCAATGCGCCAGCCTGGCACCCGGCCCGCATCCTCGGCGTCCGAGGCTGTCGAGGCCAAAAAATGGCCGCTCGTGCCGCCGGTCACGTCCATGACCATCCGGTAGGTCGTGTTGGGCTCCAGATCGATGCCGCTCCCGGGAGCCGAGTGCCGGTTCCGGCCGACAGAGAAACTGGACGGGTTCGTCAGCGTGCCCAGGCTGGTCCCCGAGGCGTTGACGATCTGCATGGTGTAGGTCGGTAGTGTGGGCCCGGAAGTTTCGAGCGCAAGGTCCACCGCGGTCAGTGTGTAGCCTTCGCCGGATACGCCGGTGGTGAAACTTGTCTCGTAATCGAAACCAGTATTGAACGTTTCGGTGTCATCCGCTTGCCCAGTGTTGCTCACCAGGTCAACGTTCGTCGTCTGCGCCGCCGCCGGGGACGCGGGACCGAGCGCCGCCAGCAGCAGCGCCGTCATAAACACGGCAACGATGATCAGGGCCAGCGCGCCGCCCAGCAACAGCGGCCGCGGCAATAACCTGGCGCTCAGCATCCTGCTTCTCCACCCCAAAGTCGGGGGGGTGCTGGGATGTGCCGATGTCGGTACGCGACGCGCCATGATCTTTCCTCGCTTTACTGTCCACTGGTTATGTGCCCTGGGTGACGGTTCCTGTCGGTGCTGTCTTATCGATTGCCGTGAGACGTGGGCGCTGCCGGTTGCTACATCGGCTATTCCCTGGGCCGTGAGAACGGGCCCTTGCGCCCGCTCGCCTGTGCCCGTAATGCGGCCGTTCTGCTCAAGCGCGCGTTGGCCGGCGCCGGGACGCCCGGGCCGATTGCGGCCCTTTTAGCCTAGCCACGGGCTTCGGCGCTGGCTAGGTTCGATGGTGTATTTTGCGGTTTGACTTTCAGCCCAATTTCTGCACACAGGTAGGTATCACTTCGTACATGACTGATAGGTATGAAGTGCTAACAGAAGTTACAGACCAATGTTCCGGTGCGAACCTAGCGCCGCCCGCAACCGGGGCGTTACATTTGACGCGGCGGCGCTGGGGAAATCGACATCCCTTCTGGCCGGGTCCAGGCATGCCCCCGGCCCGCGCCAGAATCCCGACCCCTGAGCATCGCAACTCGCAGCCTTTCAAGTTGAGCCACTACCGGATGAGCCTCTACCAGCGACTGCAATCGTTCGTCCGCGCCGACCCCGACGTGGTCTACGACGCGGTGCGGGTCACGGTCTGGGGACGATGGTTCCTGCTGCTGGTGATCATCCTCATGACGTTCTACCGCCCCGGCCACCAGTTTCCCCACGACATCGAACATCTAGCTCCGCCCTTGCTGACGCACTGGGCGCTGCACCTGGTGATTGTCCTGGTCCCTTTGGTCGGCAACGGTCTGGCCCACCACCGGCTCCGGACCAACCGGCCAGTGACGTGGCGCTGGGTGCTCGGCCTCAGCGCCATGGACGTCGCCCTCACCACGGCCTACGTGGCCGGCCACCAGGGGTTTCAGGCCTTCGCCTTCCTGGGCTACTATCCGGCTCTCTGCGCCTTTGCCATGGTCTTCTCTTCGTTGCGGTTCGTCCTGGCCTGGGTGACGGCAACGGCCGTGGCCTACACCGTCGTGTGCGTGATGGCCGGACCGGGTCTGGACCTCGCCAACGGCGACGACAAGGAGCTGTTGGGCCGGCTGGCCGTGATGTATCTCACCGCCGCGTGCGTCGGCGTCATCGTGCGGATGGAGCGCGCCCGGCGGCAGGCGGCCAGGGAGAGGGAGCGGCAGGCCCAGCAGGAACGCATCGACCTGTCCCAGGCGATCCACGACACGTCGGCCCAGACCGCCTACATGATCCGCCTGGGCATCGAGGGCGCCATCAGGCAGGCAGGAGATTCCAACCCCAGGCTGGTGGAGCGGCTCGCCGCTACGGCGGAGTTGTCGAAGTCGGCCATGTGGGAACTGAGGCGACCCATCGACATGGGCCGTCTCTTCGAGGGGCAGGAACTCGGGCAGGTGCTGCGGTCCCACGCCGCGACCTTCGCGGCCATCACTGCGGTGCCCACCGAGTTGGTGCAGTCGGGGTCGGAGCCGCCGCTGGCCCCAGAGGCGCAGGCCCGTCTCCTCACCATCGCCCACAACGCCCTGGCCAACGCCTTTCTCCACGCCCAGGCGGAAAGAGTTGAGGTGAGGCTCGACTTCGGGGCCGACGCCGTGCGCCTGTCCGTCTCCGACGACGGAGTGGGTCTGCCCGACGACTACGCCGAGCGCGGTCGCGGTTTTGGCGGCATGGAGCGAGACGCCCAGCGGTTGGGCGGCACACTCATCGTGGAGACGGGCGGGCCGGCCGGTGGAACCACCGTGACCTGCGTTGCGCCCTACGAGACGGTACGAACAGGAGGTTGTGATGACAGCGACTGATGCGACCACGGTCAGGGTCATGGTGGTGGACGACCATCCCGTCACCAGGCGGGGACTGCGCGACACCCTGGCGGATGAGGATGGTTTCGAGGTAGCGGGGCAGGCGTCGGACGGGGCTGAGGCCGTCAGGGTGGCCCAGGAGACGCAACCCGACGTCATAGTGATGGACCTGTTCCTGCCCGAACAGGACGGGGTGGCCGCGTGCCGGGAGATTCTCGAAGCGCTGCCCGGCGCCAAGGTGCTGATGCTCACCGCCTCGGCGGAAGAGGACGACGTGATACGGGCGGTGGCGGCCGGAGCCACGGGCTTCATCGGGAAGTACACCGGCAGCGATGAGCTGGTCCACGCGGTGCGGCAGGTGGCGGCCGGCAACCTGATGATCCCGGACGACGCGGTGATGCGGGCGTTCCGGCTGCTGGGCGAAGGTTACCCAGGGAAGTTGGGTCCGGATGTGCTGTCGCCCCGGGAGCGGGAAGCGCTGACCCGGTTCGCCACGGGGAAGGACTACGCCGAGGTAGCTGCGGACATGGGCATCAGCAAGGTGACGGTGCGCAACGCCATCTACCGGGTCCAGAACAAGCTGGGGCTTGGTTCCCAGCAGGAGATCGTGGTGTGGGCCGTGCGCAATGGGCTGCTGGATGAGGCGGAAGGCCAGGAAGCAGGCGACCCGGAGAGCTGAGTTCATCGCAGCGGCATCCGGATTACGGAGATCCAGCGCCACATTCACCCAGCCAGGGGTGGGTACCGGATGCCCCAGGGGCGGCCCGCAGGGCCCCGTACCGTCATCGCCCCGCACAACTGCGGCGGCGGCCAAGCGTGCCAGCACCGAACTCTAAGCTATGAACCTTCCGGAAGGTTCAGCGTCGCCAAACCGAACATTACGCCGGACTCGTAACTCACGACGCCGACGATCGCACTGAACGCCGACAACCAGACCATGCTGCCTTGCACCCGGGAAGTGGCTGGTTCCGTCACAGCGACGGCGACGTATCCGGCGATCACCGCGCTGACCAAGATGGTTCCTGCGGTGATGATCCCGACCGCCGTGGCTCCTTGCTACGGGCTGCCGGTCGGCACAGCCTGGGGACTCGTTATTCTAACCATCGGTCCCGCTGGTCAGGTGACTGATGATCACTATCAACGACGGAATGACCAGGCACGACCCGCCTATTGCGGCCATCAAGAAAAAGGCTTCCGGCGTGGTCCCGAAGATGATCCGGGTAAGTACGCAGGCGCCAGCACCAAGCAGCGCACCCAGACTCGCGGGCAACTTCAGCTGTTGCCAGATGGTGAGGTCTGGATCGGCGGTTTGACTGTCCGGTGGCCGTTGTGCTCGGCTCATGTCATTGCTCCACCACAACGGGTGATAGGTTGCATTCGGCTTACCTTTTGCTTACCTATTTGGGCGGCGGATGCCGGCATGTCCTCGCCCAGCGACGGTCTCATTGTGCCACAGTCGCATGCACTGGGTCAGCGGCGGGCGGTATGGTTGTTGCGTCGACGACTGCTTTCCAGCGGCGGCAGCGCAGCGGCCCTAAATGGCTTCGTGCAACGTCAACACGAAGCCCGTCCCGCTGTCGCCGGCTTACAGCCGGCAAGGCGGCAAGTTGAGAACAAAATCATCGCCTTGAGACAGCAAACGAAGCCCACGGCAGAGCCGCAAACTCCGTCGTCAGCCCCCGGCGCCAAAGTGTTGACACATCATGGAGAATCTAAATGCCAACACGTCCTGCGACGTCGCGGAGCGGCCCAACCATCCCCCAAGAATGAGCAACACCCATGCAACAACGACGCATGCAAACCACGCCACCGCGAAACCGAGCGCCGCAGCGCAGGCCGCCTTGGCGGGGCGCCAGATGTCAAGCGGCTTGAACCCATCCGATGAGAAAGGCACCATGACGCCGAGCACCTGGAACGACACGAACCAGCACTGGATCCCCCAGTTCTTGCTGAAAGGATTTGGCAGACGTGGAAACGTATCCAGCGTCTATGAGTTGGACAAGCGCACCAAGGCTATCGCCATCCGTAAGGTAAGCGAAGTGGCATCAAGGCGTGGCCTAGTTACAGAGCAGGACGACTCCCGCCTACAGAAAATCGAAAAGGCCGCCGCGGAAGTAATGAGCTTGGTGCGAAAAGGGACAGACATTGAAAACATGCGCGCTGGTGATGTGAGGGGCGGATTCGGCGCATTGCACGCTCTAGCCAAAGCGATGGAACCCATCAATCCGTATATCGGCGTAAATGCTCAAGGATCACGAACTACTGTCGTCGACGCATTCGTGTCAACAGTTAAAGAAACCATGGAACAAAACGGGAAAACAATTGACGAACGAGACTTCAGAAAGTACGTGGAAGGTATCCTCAACCATGAAGTGTTGTCGTTTCCCATGGACGGACCTTTTCCACACCTAATGTGGGATTTCCACATCCATATAGCTCCTGATGGTGAATACTTCGTAATAGGAGATTCACCCGTAATAGCCATCCGTTCTGCCGATGGACTTCCCTTGCAACGAATTCTGCCAGTCAGCAGTAAACGCATCGTGACGTTCACTTACAATTGGTGGCGCGGGCGGGCACGAATTCTCGGCGAAACCGATCCGCCAACCAAAAGTAGCGCTCTGACCAGCGATGTGGTCCGCTCCCTGAACGCCCATTACTTCCACAGAACAAACAGCCAGTACATTTACGGCAGGAACGAAACCATACTGAAACGATCCGTGCTCCAACCCAGGGAATGGGCGATAGATGAAAGTACCAGTGCAGACTACGATTCCGACTTGATGCTCGAACTCCTAGCGAACCCAATGCTGGGAACCTACCAAGATGCGGACATCAGAGGAACAATAGGCCCCCTGCCCGTGTCGAGATTCATAGCCAGAACAAGATGGCTCAGAATAAAATCATCCAAGGAATGATCCGCTAAACGCCGTAGTCACGGAGCAAGACGCCCTAAGGCGTGACCACACGACGCTCTACCTGCAAAGCATCGAAACCGCCTGAGCCCGCAGGTGCCGCCGCGGACGCCTGTTTCGCCAACACGGGCAACTTGTACACAGTAGGCGCAGAACACGACCGGTGGCATTTTCCGGCGCAAATACAGGGCATTGGGATAGGCGCAAAATCTCAACGGAATCCGTCGCCGCATCGACAGGATCGCGCTGTCGTCCAGCGGAAACCCGAGCAGCAGAATCGCCTCGACAATAGACAAAGCACCTCAACCCCGACATAATCGCCTGCAAATCGCCCAGAAGGAAAATCATGAGTCCAACAACAGCGCTCCTGGAACAGAGCAGCCCAATCCAGTGGGCCGAGAAGTTTTACCAACCAGGCGGAGCGCCGGTCGCCAAGGAAGAAGCCATCAAAGCAGCCCGCTACCGAGCTGAGGCGCTGCTTGGCACCGACGCGGACGAACGCCTCGCTCACATGGAATCAGAGGAGTGGGGCTTCAGCACGGACCACCTCAAGCAGGTGAATCAGGTCATCGACGATTTCCTCGACGACACGGCTCGTCAGGAGATCAGAAACCTCGCCCGCGAATGCTTGGAAGAGGGCGTCTCGCCGCTCGGCATAGCTGGGCTATGGTTCACTGAGGAAAAGTACGAGCGGCTCTTGGAACTCCTTGACGCCACGGAAGTACCCGACCCACTGCTGGTAGCGTGCTACGCATGGCTGGAAGTCCACGAGATAGGCCAAGCAGCATACCTGCTCGCCGAGAATCGGAAGCTGCCGCAGCCAGACTTCACCAACTTCCATCAGGACGCTGAGGAAATCGAAGCGGACCTGCGTTTCGTCAATGCTGTGTGACCGAGAAGCGCCATGCCGACCGCCCAGCAAGGCGACATCCACGACTACGACTTCGGCCCCGTCATCGGGGCCGAACTTTCGGGGCGACGACCGGCCCTGATCATCAGCAACAATGAGTTCAACCGGACATACGGCACTGCGCTGGTGCTGCCCATGTCGAGCACCATGCCGGCCGAGCGGTATCGCAATCAACAGCACGTGTACATCGCGGCAACTGATTCTTGGGCATCCACCAGGCAAATCAAAACAGCCCATCAAGGTAGGCTGGGCGTCGCTATGGGCCAGGCATCTGCAAGCGAACTGGCCGGCGCCATCGAGTCGCTCGCCAGGAGATTCACGAGGGGGCATAGCCCCGGACGGATACTCACACCGGAAGGGATCTACGCCATAGATGCGGGTACTCTCTGGCAAATCCCATTCACTGAAGCAGGTGGCAGCCGTTTTCTGTCCACGGTCCTTGTCATCGACTACAACGCCGGGAACAACATCGCCATTACCGTCGAAGTCGAGGAGCGTGCATCCAGAGCCAACGCGCCGACAGACGTGCCGATCACCATCATGAACTCCGGCCGGCGGGCAACAGCTCTAATCCACAGAGTACGGACCATTGATGCCGGCGAGCGCGATCTAGTCACCGCGGGTCATACGCGACAGAGTGAAGTAGGAGCAGCAATCAGCAGACTGCTGGCAGCAGTAGAGCCGAGGGCGTAATACGGCCATCGCCCGTATTTGACCAATTGGGCGGCCGGTTTGACTACCAGAGCAACATCCTCACTTGAACAGGACCCCATGGCGCCGTTTTCGCGCCCGTTGGAAATTGTCCCGAGGACCCCCGGAAACGCGCCCGGTGGCCCTTTCCGGCGGAAATACAGGGCATCTAGTCGCGGTTGCCCACACCCGAGCGAAAGCAGGCATCCACCCAGACCCAGGAAAGCTGCCCACCGGCGCTTCCCACCTGGAACCTGACGGCGCCGACCGTCGGGCCATCCTCAACCACAGGGTCGCCACCAAGTCGCCGGCGCCGCAAATTGGTGACAGCCCGGCCATTGCGGGCCAGCCGCGGCAATCCATAGACTCGTAGCAAACCCAATGCTGCGAGTTTCGTCTTGACCATCCCGCGAGAATCTCCCTACTTCTGGACCACCTGGCTGCCCAAGCTGCTGACCGGCGACAATTCCTGCGAATGGGCCGTCTGGCTCAAAGCCCATTACCAGGACTGGGCAAAAATGCCGTCCGACTTCAGCCAAGCCGATTGGCTCGTGAAGCACACCGCGCTGCTGAACGAGCAGAAGGCCAAGTGGGATAAACCCGGCTACGACGTTCACGTCGAGGGGCAGAACGCCTTCCGGCTGCGCGGCAAATCGGCCACGCTCGCGGGACGGCCCGACCTGATTGTCGACCGCTTCGATGACACCCTCATCATCGACGTCAAAACCGGCCGTGAGCAGCCGTGGCACGCCGTGCAAGTCATGATCTACATGTACGCCCTGCCCAGGGCGCTACCGCAGTACCAGGACATCCCGCTGGCGGGAGTTGTAGCCTACCCTACCCACACGGTGGAAGTTCCCACGGTTAGCCGGGACGGCAAGTTCGCACGGAACCTCGCAGCACTGATACGGCGGCTGGCATCCGACGCGCCGCCCAAAAGGATACCGAGCGCCCACGAGTGCTGGTTCTGCGACATCAGCAGCGCCGAATGCCCGGAGCGCGTGGAAGACGGCGACCAGCCAGCAGACGGTAGCACTGACGACTTCTGAGCCGCCTATGGCTCCTTACATCGGACCGCCATCAACCTCACCGACGTAGCCGCGGCCACGTCGGACCCGGCTTGCTTTACCCGGCTGGGAACGCTGACGGCGACACCGGAATACGCTGGAGTCCGGTACGAAGCGGACTGCCAGTTCCATTCCATACCAAGGAAAGGCAGTGGCGGCAATGCCGCCAGAGTGCAGGGCGCCCGTGCGCTTGAAACGTCGTGCAGCTGCCCAACTGTCTTCCAGGGCGCGGTCCGTTGCGTCCAAACCGCCCTGGCCTGCCATCCAATGAAGCCATCGCCAAACTGCCCGCGAACGTCATCTCGTTATCATTCAAATCAGCAGGCAGCCAGACCTGCGAAACCAACCAAAAGGAAAGCCCAGTCATGACCACATTGGAACACCCAACCGGCTATGTCCTGGAAGGACTCATTCGCTGCCGCCAATGCGACGCCGAACTCCGGGTACGACCCCTCGGCGAAACGGACATCCTCACCTACCAATGCTCCACCTGCGGCAAAAGCCAGCCAGCCTCGTCCCTGCCAGCCGACGAGCTCGAACGGTGGCTCATCCGGCGGGTGACCGACACCGTGTTGACCGACAGCAACACCGCAATGCTGACCCAGGAGATGGCCGCTGCCGGCGCCAGGCTCTCGGACGACGCCCCAGAAGCGTTGCGCTACCCCGAACGCCACACGGACCAGATCCGCGCCATGGCGACCGACCCTGCCGTGTTCTTCACTGCTGATAGCTTCTTCTACGCCAAGCGGTTCCTGTCGAAGCTCATCGCCCACATCACGCTGGGAGACCAGGAAGCCGTGGTCCACTACGCGCTACCGCTGCCCCAGGACAGCGCCCTGGCCGGAGCATACCGCCAGCATCTCCCGCTACCAAACGACGGAGTTCAGTAAGACCGCCACCGCGGCCCCGGCGACAATCAGCAGGGCAATGGCGAAGTCGTGGGACTTCTTGCTGGTATCCACCCGCTGCTGATCGTAACGGTGCGGGTCGGCCTCGTGCGCTCTGAGGACCGCCCGGCCCAAGTCGGCCATCAAATCCAGCCACACCAGCTTGAGCGAATCAGTGCTCTCGTCGCCCGAATCGCCGTCCGGCGACTGGCCGTTCCCTGCGGCAACCGACTCCGACGCCGGCGGCGTATCCTTTCCTCTCACGACTTTTCTGCGACTCATAGTTAACCTCCCGGTATTCACCGCCATCCGGGGAACCAATGAGATGAGCTCGCATTCGCGCAGCGCGGCGCCAGAGCCGCTCCTGTACAATTAATACTGAGCGCCATCAGGCCAGGTGGTTCCCTGGGGTCGGCTCATCAGGCCGCCGGAACGTGACTCCGGCGGCCTTCCAAATTTAAACCAACCCCATGCCTGAGACGGCTTCTGTTTGAACAGATACTAACATAACCACTGGGAATGTTCGATGAAGGCTACTTCTGTCACCGTGACCAAATCCGGTCTCGTTACTAAATGCGTCACTATAGAGTGACCGGTTATCATGAGTCGTGACTCAATGAAGTGACTCAGTGAGTCGAAGGTCACTAGATGCTTTGACTCGAAGACGATATGGTGCTAGCGTGGGGCGGGGAAATCCCGCCCTACAGACATTGATTACTATTCACACTTACAGATGGGATTTCCCCGAGGTGCGAAATGGCCCGGATATTGATCCACGGATTCTCATGCGGTCGCTGCAACTACCGCTGGGCTCCGAGAGCCTCTATCGATCCCGACGCGACACTGCCGCCAGAACCCAAAAACTGCCCCAGGTGCAAAAGCGCTTACTGGAACAAACCTCGCCAAGTGGCGCGTGCCCCCGAGCGTCGCGCGGCTCTCTGGGCACCCAGCTAGACGGCTCCGGCGCCCAACAAGCGCCAACGCAAAGCCTCGGGCAGACGGCAAAGCCGTCTCGACTCGTGAAGCTTGGGCGAGGGTCACACTCAACTGGAGGAACGACCCCTATGACGTCGAAGTCGAAGTCCAAGTCCAAGCGTGAAAAGCCAATCCGTTACGCCGTCTATTGCAGGACGTCCAGCGAGCAGCAGGACGTCGAGAACTCCATCGCCGGCCAGAAGTCGGCAGCCCAAGAGTTCGTCGCCCGCAACGGCGGCATCATCGTCGAGTATTACGTTGACGAAGCCAAATCCGGCCGGGTGGACGACCGGGGCGAGTTCCAAAAGATGGTCGAGGTCGCAACTTCGGACAACTCACACTTCGACAAAGTCCTCGTGTGGAAGCTCAACCGATTCGCCCGCAACCTCAGGGACATGATCCAGTACTGGGACCTGCTCGAAGAACACGATAAACAGGTAGTCTCCATGATGGAGCCCGGCCTGGAAGGGCCCCTCGGCAGGCTGCTGCGAAACATTATCGCCAGCTTCGATGAGTTTTTCTCCGAAAACATGGCCGAGGACATCAGGCGCGGCATGAAAGAATCCGTGGAAAGAGGGTTCTACATGGCCGCTTGGCCGCCGCTCGGCTACCGGATCGTCAAAGTAGCCGATGGGGGCAGGACGCGCCAGAAGCTGGAACTGGACCCGGACTACGAGAAACTAGCCAAGTACATCTTTGACCTCGCCCTCAGAGACTCAACCGTCCTCGACATCGTCAGGCAGCTCGACGACGAAGGCCATCTCACCAAGCAAGGCAAGACGTTCACCAGACAGAAGGTCCACGACCTGCTCAGGAATCGCACCCTCACCGGGTACGTGGTGTGGAACGTCGACAAGGAAACTGGTGAGCCAGGGGCCGTGTCCAGAGAACAAGCCCATCCCGCCATAGTCTCACCGGAAGAATTCGAAAAGGTGCAGCAGAAGCTGAAGAGCCGGGCGCCCAACGTGGTACACCCCAGAACCGCAGCCAATGAGCACGCCTTCAACGACCTGGGCAAATGCGACAAATGCGGCAGCAGGATGAAGATCAAGTCCGGCAAAGGCGGCGCCTACCACTACTTCGTCTGCGCGAAAAGGGACGACTTCGGCAAGGAAGCCTGCGACTTGGCATCCTACTCCGAACAGAAGAACTCTCCCGTCATCATGCAGGCCATACTCGACGACATCCTGAGCGAGGAAAACCTGCGCGCGCTCATCGACACCGTGCGCAAAGAAGCCAGTCCCACCAACAAAAACAGCGGCGGCAACTGGCGAGCATCGACAAGCAGCTCGAAAAGCTGAGCCAACAGCAAGACCGGCTACTCGACGCCTATCTCGTCGCCAATATCCCAGTCGACAAGCTCCAAGAACGGGCCGAAAAAATCCAGGCACAAATCGACGAGCAGGAAATGAAGAAGGCCGAGGTCCTATCCCAGATGGGGGACGAAGCCATCATCCTGGATAACCCGGAACGGATAATGGAGTACGCCAAGGATGTCCAAACCTACCTTCAGCAGGACAACGTCAAGACGGTGAACGCGATCTGCAAGCGGTTCGTCAAGACGATCTGGTTTGAGCCAGGCTACGCCAACATTGAGTACGCCATCCCGATACCGGACGGAAATCCGAAACCGGCGGTCAGGACCAACAGGGTGGCCCTGAAACAACGAGTTCGCTCTACAGTATCGAGTGGCTGCCCCGCCTGGGTTCGAACCAGGGCTTACAGCTCCAAAGGCTGACGTGCTACCGCTACACCACGGGGCATCTCTATAAATTATAGCATCCGGCCTGTGCGCTTTGTGGGTGGGTTATACTGCCGTCATCTATCCGCCGGAGGCGGACCAATGGAGTTGTGACAGTTATGGAAACCGTAGGATTCATCGGTTTGGGCAACATGGGCGGCGGCATGTCAGCCAACATCCAGCGCGCCGGCTATCCCATGATCGTCTATGACCTGCGCGAAGAGGCGGCGCTGCCCCTGCTGGAAGGCGGGGCGAGGCTGGCCAACACTCCGGCAGAGGTCGCGGCCGGCTGCGACGTTACATTCACCTCACTGCCAGGGCCGTATGAGGTGGAATCGGTGTCAACCGGACCGGAGGGAGTGCTGGAGGGGATTCGGCCCGGCAGCGTGTACATCGACCTCTCTTCGAGCCGCCCCACGCTGATACGCGAGATCGAACCGAAATTCCGCGCCAAGGGCTGCCACGTCCTGGACGCTCCGGTCAGCGGTGGCAAAACGGGCGCCGCATCAGGCAACCTGGCCGTGATGGTGGGCGGCGACCGTGAGGTGTTTGACCGGGTGAAGCCCATATTGGACTCGTTTGGCGACAAGGTTTTCTATGCGGGCGAGGTTGGAGCGGGCAGCGTGGCCAAACTGGTGCATAACATGATTGGGCACAGCGTCCGGCAAGCCATCGCAGAGGGGCTTACGCTGGGAGTCAAGGCCGGTGTTGATCCCGAACCGCTCTGGGAATGCGTGCGACGCGGGGCGCTGGGCCGGATGTCCTTCCTGCATGAGGGTCTGGTTCGCACCATGTTCCAGGGAGAATTCGAGCCGGCCAGCTTCGCGCTGAACCTGGCCCACAAGGACATCTCGCTGGCTACCGAACTGGCACGCGAGTACGACGTCCCGATGCCCATGTCCACGCTGGCGCAGCAGATTTCACTCCAGGCCATGAACCGCGGCTGGGGCAACGCCGACAGCAGTAGCACGGTGCGCCTCCAGGAAGAGCAGGCCGGCGTGGAGGTGCGCGCGCCGCATGTGGACCCGGAGCGTTCCGCCCGGTTCATAACCACGCACCCGGACGCAGAGTAGTGTCGTATGCTAGACTCGTTATAGGAGAATGTCGGGCCGGCTGGGTGGCCGCCGCGAGGCCGAAAGGTCTCGGGGAGGAAAGTCCGGGCTCCACTGGACAGGGTGCTGGGTAACGCCCAGGCTCCAAGGCGTTCGCGTCGAGGGGACGGAAAGTGGCACAGAAACATACCGCCGAATTCTGCAAAGCAGGCTCGGCAAGGGTGAAATCGGGCGGTAAGAGCGCCCGGCCGAGTGCGGCGACGCACCGGCGGCCAAACCCCACCTGGAGCAAGGCCGAATAGGGGAACCATGGGTGTCCGGCCCGTTCCCGGGTTGGCTGCTTGACCCCAGCGGTAACGCTGGGGCTAGATAGATGGTCACCGTCCGCCGAAAGGCGGATACAGAACCCGGCTTACAGGCCGCCCGGCATTCTCTACTTTCACCTTTCACCCGTCATTCCGGCGAAAGCCGGAATCCAGAGCACATATCCTGTCCATCCTGTTTATCAATGCAAGAAAATCCCAACGGAGGGAGAAATGGTACGAACCAACCGCGCCAAAGCCAAACTCCTCGCCGGCGAAATCGCCGTGGGCGGCAGCGTAAACTTCTACGCGCCCATCCTGGTGGAACTCTACGGCGTGCTGGGTTTCGACTGGGTTTGGATAGACTGCGAGCACGGGTCTTCCAACGATTCCGAGTCGGAAAACATGATCCGCGCCGCCGAGCTGCACGACATCACCCCGGTGGTGCGAGTGCCCAACGCCGAGCCTTCCACTCTGCTGCGCTTTCTCGACCGAGGCGCGCAGGGGCTGATTATTCCGCACATCAACAACCGCGCCGAAGCGGAGGCAGTGGCACAGGCATCCCACTATTACCCCATGGGCGACCGGAGCAGCGCCACCGGCGGACGCACCAATCGGCTGGGCGGCGGACTCCCACCAGCGGAATACTATGAGGCCGCGAACCGGGAGACGCTGGTGATCTGCATGGTGGAGACGCCGGAAGCGGTGGCGAATGTTCGGGAAATCGCCAGCGTTGACGGAGTGGATGCCATCCTGGTGGGCAGCAGCGACCTGACGCAAGCCATGGGAATGCCGCCGCAATCTGACGTGGACGCCGCGATTACCCAGGTAATAGAAGGGACGCTGGCCGAGGGCAAAATCATTGGCGTTGCCGGGGCCGGCATGACCGTGGATAACGTAGCGCGTTTCCGCCAGTTCGCCGAACGTGGCGTGCATCTGATGTCGGTCAACGTCCAGGATTTCATACGGCAGAGCGCCGGCCGTTTCCTTGCCGACCTACGCTCGTGACGATTGCCCGATGAACAATCTGGCCGACCGCGTCCTGCGCGGCGAACTGCGCGCACTGTCCCGAGCGTTGACCCTGCTGGAGCGGGGGCGTCCGGAGGCGGGTTCAGTAATGGAACAACTGGACCCGCGCACCGGGCGCGCGTACACGGTGGGCATTACCGGGCCGCCCGGAGTTGGCAAAAGCACGCTGGTGGACCGCCTCGCTGAACACCTCCGAGCACAGGACCTCACCGTCGGGATCTTGGCGGTTGACCCCACCAGCCCATTCACCGGCGGCGCGTTGCTGGGCGACCGGATCCGGATGCAGCGGCACTACCTGGACGACGGGGTTTTCATCCGCAGCGTGGCGACACGGGGACAATCAGGCGGGCTGCCGCGGATCGTCAAGAGCATGGTGCGCGCGCTGGATGCCGCCGGCAAGGACGTAGTGCTGGTGGAAACGGTGGGCGTCGGCCAAACGGAACTGGGAATCATGGGCGTGGCCGACTCGGTGGTGGTGGCAATGACGCCAGAATCCGGCGACTCGATACAGACGCTCAAGGCCGGCGTCATGGAGATCGCCGATCTTTATGTCATTAATAAGGCCGACCGGGACGGAGCCAACCAGTTGGCCACCGCCGTGACGGGGATGCTGCAAATGGCCGATCTGAGCGACGGATGGAATCCGCAGGTTCTACTGACTCAGGCATACGCCAACGTGGGCATCGCCGAGCTGTGGGACGGCATAGGCGCGCATCGGTCGTATCTGACGGACAGCGGCGGGCTGCAAAAGCGGCGCGCCGAGCGACGGCGCACGGAGTTCCTGGAAACGGTGCAGGAGGAACTGCACCGGCGTATCACCATGCGGTTGGCCAACGACACTAGTCTGGACAACCTGCTGAAAAACATCGAAGGCAAGGCGTCTGAGCCATACGCCGAGGCGATGCGGCTGCTGGATGATGACATTGGGTTGCAGCAGGTGTTAAGCGGGTCCCACTGAGGCGAAAAACTGGGGCAACCGTTATGGTTGCCCCTCCAGTTTTAGCGCGGCACTTTACCGGACATCAGTTGCGGGTGTCGGTCTCTTCGTTCGCGCCGTTCGTCTGGTTGCCCCGGTTAGCGTTGCCGCCGTCGGGTTGGTTCATGCTGCCCATGCCGAGGAAGGGCGATAGCATGGAAGTGAACTCCATGGGGAAGATGAACTTGGTGGACGGGCTGCTGCCCAGGGATTTGAGGGTATCGAAGTACTGGAGGCTCATGGTGCGAGCGTCAACAGTGCTGGCGACGTTGTAGATGCGTTCCAACGCGGTGCTGAAACCCTCGGCGCGCAGGACGGTGGCTTGCTGATCGCCTTCAGCCGCCAAAATTTCCGACTCGCGCTGACCCTGAGCGCGCAGGATAGCGGACTGGCGCTCGCCCTCAGCCAGGTTGATAGCGGCCTGCCGCTGGCCTTCGGACTCGGTGATTTCGGCGGTGCGGATGGCGTCGGCGGACTTCTGTCGCTCCATGGCGGCTTTGACGCCGGGAGGCGGGTCCACCTCGTTGATCTCGACCTGGGACACCTTGACGCCCCAACGTTCGGTGACCTCGTCCATGCGAATCTGCACATCGTCGCGGATGCGCTCGCGCTCGGACAGGGTGGTCGCTAGGTCCATAGCGCCAATGACCGAACGGAGAGTTGCAAAAGCGAGGTTGATGACGGCGGCTTCAAAGTTCTGCACTTCCAGAACCGCCCGATCAACGGCATCCTCCATTACGCGGTAGTAGATGACGAAGTCCATGTCCACCACGACGTTGTCGGCGGTGATGTACTTCTGGGTAGGCACACGGGTTACGCGCTCCCGCAGGTCAACTTTAGTGCCATGGTAGAGGAAGGGGATGAGGAAGTGCAGGCCCGGTCGCCGGCTGCCGATGTAGGTGCCGAAGCGCTGTACGACCATTCGTTGATACTGCTGGACGACTACCAGGCCACTGGCCATGATCATGCCTCCTTAATTGGCTGTTCCTCGATAGGTGTTCAAATACAATCTTATCATCATTCCTGGCCTTCCACGGTCGGCGGGGACGCGACGGATTCGACGGTGAGCATCAGACCTCGCACTGCGACCACGCGGATTTGACTGCCTTCCCGGATTGTCGATCCATCGCTGCTTATGGCGGACCACGTTTCGTCACCCAGGTTCACGATTCCCCTGGGATTCAACGCTCTCGTCACGCGCCCAGTTTGCCCGAGGAGATGCCCGGTAGAACTGCGACCGTCGCTGTCGGATAAACCTCCCCCGGCAACCGCGGCGCGGCGTCCCAACACCCGGGATGAGATGGCTTCGTAGGCAAAATAACCGGCGATGAGGGCGAAAAAGCCACCCACACCTACCAACACCCAAGGACTCACGGACACGTCGGGAAAGTTGACGGGCACCTCACCACCACCAAAGCTGCCGAACAGAAGTACGCCCCCGATGATCAGGCTGACCACCGCGCCAATGCCCAACGCGCCGAAGCCGGAAACGAAAATCTCCAGCACGGCAAGAATGACGGCCAGAACAATGAACGCAATCCCGGCCCAATTGAACGGCAGATTGCCCAATGCCAGGAATCCCAAGCCCAAGCAGATGATACCGGCGATGCCCGGTCCAATGGTGCCCGGTGTCATCAACTCGAACACGAGGCCCAGGCTGCCGAGGCTGATGAGAAGAAAGGCGATATTGGGGTTGGCAATGAAATCGACAAACTTCTCACGCCACTGCATCTCTATAGGTTGGAGATCGTAATCCGCCAACTCCAAGGTGCGCTCGCCAGAGACGGTGACCATGGTCCGGCCATCCAACTGTGTGAGCAGGTCGGGGAGGTCATCGGCCACCAGGTCAATCATGTCGGCGGCCAACGCTTCGCTGGCGGAGTAAGACGCGGCGGTACGAACGGTTTGCTCCAGGGGGTCGGGGTTCCGCCCTCTCTCCTCGGCGATGGACCGGATCAGCGCCGCCGCGTCGTTGGTGACCTTGTCGGCCAGTGTCTCGCCGATGTCCTCCCCACTGCCCGAGACCGGAGTAGCAGCGCCGATGTTGGAACCGGGGGCCATGGCGGCGATATGTCCCGCTGCAGTGATGAAAGTCCCTGCGGAGCCAGCCTGGGCGCCACGAGGGGAAACGAAGACGGCCACAGGCACATCGGATTCCAGCAGCGTTTCAACGATTTCACGAGTGCTGTCGTACAGGCCGCCCGGAGTGTCGAGTTCGATGACCAACAGTTGCGCGTCGGCCTCGATAGCGGTGGCCACGGCGCGGGCAATGACTCGGGACTTGACCGGATTGATGGTGTCTTCGATCCGCAGAACGAACACTGCTCGAGATTGAGCCTCAGCGGGGATAAAGTGCAAGAAAGTTCCGAGTACGCCGGCGCAGACGAGTACCGAGCATATGACGAGAACCACAGGATTCGGCTTACGTACCCGCATAACTGATCACCCGGTTTCATCATCGGGCCGAATGCCATGTATGTCAATCGTTGGCGAGAGTTCAATAGCAAGACAGGCCGTTTGACGATGGCAGGGGAGTGCCAATACAATGCGAGCAATTCGGACATCAAGAGGAGCGCGAATTTCGATGGATTATCAGTACATCCTGTACGACAAGGAAAGGGTATCGCGGTTTGAGGGCAGTGGGGACAGACGACGGGAGAAGGTGGGCCACGTGGCGTTCCTGACGATGAATCGGCCCGAGGTGTTGAACGCGATGAACCGACAGCTCACCGGTGAGTTGCACGACGCCGTCCGTGCCGCGAACGAAGACGATGAAATCGGCTGCATCGTAATCACCGGAGCGGATACGCATCCCCGCGTACCCGCTTTCACCGCGGGGGGAGACATTCACCAGCAGCGCGAAGATCAAGCAGCCCTGAACGCAGGGACGCTGACGCGCGATGACATGGACTCCCAATCAGCCAAACGCCAGCGGGGCAGCTATGACGTGAGCGCGTCGGCCAAGCCGGTGATTGGGATGATAAACGGGTTGGCCTACGGTGGTGGCGCCGTTTTGTCGTCTTCACTGGATATCCGGATCGGCTCCGACGCGGCCCGCTTCAGGTTCCTCGCCGCCGCTTACGGCCGCATCAATTCGACTTGGACACTGGTGAACCAAGTAGGCTGGCCCCAGGCCAAGGAACTGCTGTTCACCGCGCGCATCGTGGAGGCGGAAGAAGCGTACCGCATCGGGCTGCTGAACCACCTGGTTCCCAGCTACCGCCTGCGCCAGAAGACGATGGAAGTCGCCACCGAGATTGCCACCAACGACATACCGTCGGTGATAGGCATCAAGCAGCTGCTGCTGGATCACATGGGCGAGTCGCTGGAACAACAGTGGGCCAACGAGAAGAACTTCACCACGAACGTTCTGCGTGGAACGCTGGCAGAGGAAGCATTTCCTGACTTCTTGGCGCGCCGGGGCCGCCCGGTGCGTAGCGGGTAAACGCCCCGAATCGTGGGCAAAGGAAAACCCCTCCGGAACTCGGAGGGGTTTCTTTTAGTCGCGCTGCCTACGACGTTGCAAGTGCAACGGCAGCAGGTCGGTGTCTCCTTCCCATGTGACATGACCGCTTGAGTCAACTACAGAGTACGAGACCGGCTTGTGTGGAGTTGGAGGTATCTGAGAGTCCTTACGGCGGTGCTCAGGATGTTGGGCAAGCAGGTCGGTGTCACCCTCCCAAGAGACGTTGCCGTGGGCGTCCACGACGGTGTAGGACACGGGTTGCGCGGTAGTGGCGCGACCCACCTGGGGCATCGCGTAGTCCAAGTATCGGGTGGTCAGCGTGTTGGCAATGGGCTGAACCGGAGACATTACCCTGATCACGATGGGTTGATCCAGGATATTTTCAATCATGCGGTTCACGCGGTTGATGTTGTTTTGTACGATTGGCACGCTCCCTCCCCTAGTATGTGATACGTCGCTGGCAGGTCTGTATTATAGACTAACTGTCCAGTGTGCCCTTGGTGCTGGGAACCTGACCGCCGGCCCGTGGATCAGGCTCTACGGCGTCGCGGAGGGCGCGGGCCAGCGCCTTGCACAACGCTTCAGCTTTATGGTGAGGACTAACGCCGGCAAGGACTTTGGCATGGAGATTGATACGAGCTTCGATGGCAAAGGATTCGAGAAAGTGAGCCACCAAGTCGCCGGACAACGATTCCACCATGCTGTCATTCAGCGTGGTATCCACTACCGTATAGGGCCGACCGCTCCAGTCCACAGCGACCATGACCAGTGTTTCGTCCAGTGGAACGATGGCGTACCCCATGCGACGAATCCCGCGAGGCTCTCCAAGAGCCTGCCCAAAAGCGCGCCCCAGCATGATGGCGGTGTCTTCAACCAGATGGTGCCAACCCACGTGGGTATCACCCTGGGCGCGCAGGTCTATATCAAAGAGGCCGTGCCGCGCAATCTGGCTGACCATGTGGTCGAGGAAGCCGTTGCCTGTGTCCACGTCATAACGGCCAACACCATCAAGGTCAACAACGATAGAAATGCTGGTCTCGGCGGTTTCGCGCTCCAGGCTGGCAGTACGGCCAGTTGGCACAGGTGGGGTACTCATGTTTAATCCACCCCAAGCGCCGCCCGGAACCCGCTGATCACAGCGTCGGTTTCTTCCGGTTTTCCGACGCTGGAACGGATGTAGTCCCGCAACAGATCGTTATCAAAGTAACGCAGGAAAACCCCGCGACGACACATTGCCTCATACACCTCCCGGCCGCGACCGTCAGGCATCTTGCACAGGATGAAGTTGGCCTGCGACGGCCACACGGTGATACCCGGTATCTCACAGAGCAAACCGTACATTCGGGCCCGCTCCTGCACGATGGCATCTACCCGTTCCAGTAGATTCCGAGTGTCGGCCAGAGAGGCCAGCAAGGCGACCTCGGCGGCAAGATTCACGTTGTAGGGCGGTTTGACACCCATCATTGTGGCGGCCAGCTCCGGGTCCATGGCGCCGGCGCCGATGCGCAGTCCCGCCAGCCCAGCCCATTTGCTGAAAGTACGGAGGACCACCAGGTTCTTGTATTCGGGCAACAGGTGCATCAGGGTCTGCCCGCAGAAATCGTAGTAAGCCTCGTCCGCAACCACCAGAAGCCCGGTGTCCAACAACGCGCGCGCCTGCGCTTCGGTGACGAGATTTCCCGTAGGGTTGTTGGGAGTGGGGAAGAAGATGGCCTTGGTGCGCTCGGTAATTGCGCCTTTGATGGCCTCGATGTCTATATCGAAGTTTTCATCCCTTGGTACGGAAACAGCCTGCGCTCCGGCGACATCGGCGGAGAACGAGTACATGCCGAACGTTGGCACCGGGATGATGATCTCGTCCCCCGGAGCCAGGAACATGCGCATCAACAGGTCAATGATTTCGTCGCTGCCGTTGCCAGCTACGATGTTGGCCTCGGGAACGCCGAGGTATTCGGACAAGGCGGCGCGCAGACGGCGCTGGTCCGGGTCCGGGTAATGGTTGTAGTCGCGGAAAGCGCCGAGGGCTTCCGCCACCTGCGGTGATGGGCCGTAGGGATTCTCGTTACCGTTCAGGCGAATCACCTGATCCAACGGCACGCCGGCCTCTTCTGCCAGCGTCTCGCTGGGTGATACGCCTTGATAGGTCTTCAGGCGACTGATGTGCGGTAGCAACAATTCTTCAATGTCAGGCATCGTTATGCAGTCCTTCTGTGCACTGCGGATTTCGTGGGGCGAGTTACGGTGAGTTAGCGGCAGCCAGATGGTCAAGGCGGGCCTGGACTGCCCCTGCGTGGCCCGGCAGGCCCTCCGCCTCCGCAATACGAACGGCGGCGGCCCCCAGAGTCGAAAAATGCTGCGGGCTTAGACCGACCACAGGCATGGTTCGCAGAAAATGGTGAACGCTGAGGGCGGAACTGAAACGAGCGGTTCCGCCTGTGGGCATCACGTGGGACGGGCCAGCGATGTAGTCCCCCATCACTTCGGGGGAGAACTCGCCGAGAAAAAGGCCGCCGGCGTTGCGGATCTGTCCGGCCCAAGCCCAGGGATCAGAGACCATGAGGCAAAGGTGTTCGGGAGCGATGCGGTTGGCGACCATGATCGCCTCGTCAAAATCGTCCACCAGGACGATGCAGCCCTGCCTTTCGAGAGAGTGTCGGATGGTATCGGCCCGGGGGTTGGAGGCGATTTGCGCGTCTAGTTCGGACTCGATTGAGTCAACCAACTCGTTTGAGTCGGTCACCAGGATCGCCGAGGCCATGGGGTCGTGTTCGGCCTGGGCTATGAGGTCGGCAGCACAGAAGACGGGGTTGGCGGTTTGATCGGCGAGCACTATGGTCTCAGTAGGGCCAAAAACACCGTCGATATCAACCTGGCCCTGCACCATGCGCTTGGCGTAGGCGACGAAAACGTTGCCGGGCCCGCAGATTTTATCGACCTTTGGAATGCTCTCCGTACCATAGGCCAGCGCGCCGATAGCCGGCACTCCGCCGACTTGATAGACGGCATCAACGCCGGCGATGCGGGCGGCGGCGAGAACCGTCGGGTTGAGCGGCTCGTTGCCGCGGCGCGGCGTGGTCAGCGCGACCTCCTTTACGCCGGCTACACGGGCAGGGATAGCTGTCATCAGCACGGTGGACGGGTATGCGGCTGTTCCGCCCGGGGCATAGAGTCCCACCCGCTCGAGGGGGCGCACGAGTTCACCCAAACCGTCGCCCAAATCGACCCAATCGCGGGGCAGGGTAGCTTCATGGAACCGGGTGATTCTCTCGGCAGCCATCTCCAGGGCGCGTTTCAAGTCGTCTGGGGTAGAACGCCAGGCCGTTTCCAGCTCCGACGCCGGCACTTGCAAGTCGTCAAGGTCCGCACCATCCAGCAGCCTGGCGTAACGGCGGACGGCGGTGTCGCCTTCGACGCGAACGTCTCGGAGCATCTGGAGCACCGACGACTCCGGGGTCGCTTCAGGACCGAACAGCTCCCGAGTGCGCTGCAACGCCGCGTCGGGCAGCGAGGACAAGTCCAGCGGGTCGATGCGGGTAAGGACGGAATCAGCGGCGGTTAGTCCGCGAACCTGTTTAAGTTGCACTGAGATACTCCCGCGCCTGGATTTTGGTTTCTTCTATCACCCGTTGACGGTAGTTATCGATCAGTTCACGAGGGAGGCGCTCGTACACTCGCTCCAGACTGCGCGGCATGTTTTCCAGGAAGCCATCGACCACCAACTGCACCTCATCGTTGTCCCGGTACATTCGATTCAGGGCGCGCTTGAGGCGTTCCCAGGTAAACTCCCACCCCAGCAGCCTAGCGACCCAACCGCGCCATTCGTCGATCAACTCATCCTGCAAGAACTCCAGCGCCGGCATGGTTTCCACGTCGGAGATAGCAGTATTGTGGGCGGACAGACCACCGTTTTCACTGAGCACCGCCCGGTCCATGTCCAACTGAAGGGCGCGGTCCCAGATGTGAGCCTCGACCTCGGTATCGGTTACGAAATTTGCTGGGTCGAAATGGGGGCGGAACATGGTCGTTATCCACGTCTCATCAGCTACCAAATGGCTCACGTAACCAAGGAGGAACGCCCGGGTTTCCGGAGCAAGGCCATTGTTGGATCCGGCGAGATGGGGGTGCAACTCGAACATTTTCTGGACACCGGCCCCAACATGGCTCACTGAAAGGTCGGAAAAATGCGTCCTCGCGCGGTCCCACTTGGTCATGGCCCTGATGTCCGGCGTGGTCGAACCCAGGTATGCGGCACCAGAGTGGTCATGAGCATAGCCCCAATCGAGTTCTTCGGCGACCTGCTGGCACAGGTAGATGTGCATCGGGAGGTTAGGCATACTCGGCCGGGCCTCCGTTTTGCGCCGCTATTCGGGCCATGAATCCGTCAAACGCCTGGGACTCTCCCTTAAACAGGTAGGACAACTGGGCCGCGGCAATGTCCACGCCGCCACATTCCCGCAGGTGGTCCACCACGTCGAGCAACCGGTTCTTGCGAATCAGCAGGGACACGGCGTACCAGTCCTCTTCCTCGACGCTGAACACGCGGGCGACGGTGGGCCCCTGGATTCCGGCGATTTCGGGCCGAGAAAGGATCATCCCGCTGACGTCCTCGGCAGACCGGCCCTGAACGTTGGCGGTGATGCGGTAGTACGGCTCCGCGCGCATATGGGCTTCCAACATTTCCGTGAACGATTGCGCCAACCGGAGGTCGGCAGGATTCCGGGCCAGCGAAACCGGGTTCGCGATCAGGCACGCCTGGGAAGTCAGTATGGTACCGCCGTCCAGGGTTTTCAACCGATTCTCCCGCAGCGTGGTGCCGGTAGCGGAAAGGTCGGCGATCAAATCGGCGTACCCGGCGATGGGCGCAGCTTCCAGCGTGCCGCTGGCCGGCACGAGGGTAAAGTAGTTGATGCCGCGCTCGAACAGGTAGCGTCGTAGCAAGCGGGGGTACTTGGTGGCGATTCGCAACTGGCGACCGTGGGCGTGAAACTCCAACGCCAAATCGGCCAGGTCGTCTATGGAAGTAACGTCCAGCCAGGACTCGGGTACGGCCAGCACGTACTCGCACCGTCCGAATTCCAGGTCCTCCATGACCGCGACCACCGAGTCATCGTCGTGGCGGTATTCCATCAACCGGTCCAGGCCGGTGATGCCCATATCCGCGCTGCCCTCCTCCACCTTGGTAGTGATGTCTGCAGTACGCTGAAAGAGCACGTCAATACCCGGAATCGACGGAATCAGCCCGGTGTAGCGGCGCGAGTTGGGGCGGTTCACCTTGACACCACACGATGCCAGGAACCGCATTGTCGGCTCGCCCAGTTCGCCGTCGCTTGGAATTACCAGTCTCAAATCGCCACCCGGTTCACACCGTGATTGTACGCGAAAATTCGGACGCCGAACCAGACTCGGAGACTTCAAGAATGGCGACGCCGCCCTCACGGCGAATATCGGCCGCAGCGCGGAGAGCGGCCGCGTTGGAGTCAGTCGCTGCCGGCTTGACCAGGACCGCGTCGGTTGCGGCCGGCTCACCGGTTGGCTCAGGCATCGCGGATAACAATGATTCCAGCGTGTACGCAAAGCCCAGGGCCGGCACGGCGTCGGCGCCGCCCAATGCTATCGCCAACGCATCGTAACGGCCACCGCCACCCAGGACACCGCCGGTAGAACCACCCACAACATCGAATATGATCCCGTTGTAGTAGGCAATTCCTCGCGCCAGTGAGAAGTCTATTTCCAGCCGACCGTTCAGTGTGGGTACATCCGCAACCAGCGCGACCAATTCCGCGAACCGTTCGCAGGCGGCCATGTCCGCGCCGGCGGTTGTTACGATGGCTCGCACCCGACCCAGGGTATCCACCGGGTTGCCTCGGACCCGCGCCAACTGGCCGGCCAGTTCCAGGCCGTTTTCGATGGCGTCGGCAGCATCGCCCCCCCGCAACTTGCGGAGCAGCCGGTCAACGATCTCGTCGGGCGAACGCCGGCCCAGCGGGGTTTCGGGGGAGCTATTCCAGCGCATGAACCCGGTCAAAACGTCGCGGGCCAGACCGTCGGGGAGGCCGGCCACGGCATCCGCCAGGTCCACCTCATCGGTGGGCAGGCCCCTGCCGGAGACGAGGTGCAACTCGTCGGCGCGTTGCAGGGTGGCGGCCAGATTATCGGGGCTGTCGCCGATGCGGTTCATGTTGGCAACGATGAAGGCGCGGGCGCGGTCCGAGAGGCCCACGGTGTCCAGAACGCTGTCCAGCACGTCCAGGTCGGCGAGGCGCACGCGGAAATCGGCGATGCCCAACTCCGCAGGAATCTCGGCGGCCAGGGATAATAGTTCGGCGTCGGCCAGGATGCCGTTGGAACCGATCAGCTCGGCGCCAACCTGGGTGAACTGGCCGCTGTTGTCAGCCGGGGGCGGATGGCCTAGGTCGTAGCGGAACACCGGCCCGGCATACTGCCAACGGACTACCCGCCCCGCCTCTGACTCCCGCGCGGTCTCAAGGTGGTACCGCATGATCGCGGAGGTGAACTCAGGACGCAGGCTGACGGCGTTGGAACCGGGATCACTGAACGAATACATCTGCGAAGCCAGGTCGCCGCCCGACTTGCGCAGGAACAACTCCGTGGACTCCAGGATCGGCACGTCCAGATTCAGGTAGCCGTAGCGCCGGATAGCCTCAAACAGCCGGGACTGCACGGCCTGCTTATCACGGTAAGCGGCGTCGGGGAGATCCCGCATACCGGGCAGTCGGCGTACCGGGTTAGCAACAACAGGAACGGCGGGGACGATCATCACGAGATATTGTAACACCGTAGAGGTACCAACAAGATCAAATCGGCACCAGAAGTTCAATCGCCTGTGTCATCACGGCCATGGTCAAATTCTTCAAAAGATCGAGCACCGCCGTTTATCAAGAGCTCGATGGTCCCAGCCACAGCCTGGACCAAGCCATCATCAATGGAATTGACCGAAACATCGGATTGTAGACCCAGCCAACCACGGGTATCCCTCAATACCTGGTTTGCCGGTCCTTGACTAGATCGAAGCGTCGTGGCCAGTTGAGTTAGTTGAGTGTCATTGTATCCTAATTGCTCGCGGAGGTAATTTTTAGGTATCAGAAAGCCTACGGTCACCGTCGTCTGATCGCTATGTCTTTGGAAATCCAAGGTGTAGTGAGCCTCATGTCGGCCCCACAGAAAGCGGTCCGGCCACATTCGGAACCATCTGTGGTTCGCGTCACCCCGAGCGAACCCATAGCTCCCGGACAACGAGTCTTCGGACTGGACCCGGTCGTTCAATTCGTCCTTAACGCCACGGCAAAATCTCGAAATTTCATCGTTCCTCTTTTCAAACGATGAGGTACGACCGGGTGAACGACTTGAAATACCAGCCTTGCCTTCACTATCGACTTGGATGGTGTATTTGTCTGCCCCTGGCAACGGTAGGATGGTAGTCGATTGAAGGAACATTTGGCTCTGCGCCGATTCTTGATAAGGCGTCAATTGGACGCAAGTTATCAAGTCATCTACGTGGCTTTGTTCGTTGAGCCACAAGACGGCCGACGTTACCTCGGGGGCGAAGCGATGACTCACTATGATGATGCGTTGGCCATTGTTCAGCACGGCTAAGTCATTTGAATCCAGATGCTCAAGCAATTGTTGCTCAGCTTCTTGTTCGTCAATATTCGCGTATTCTGCATAAATGCGCCTGATGTCATCCGCAGATGCTTTGCCCACATAGCTGGCGTATTTGATCGCTTGCCAATGTACGTCAGATCCCGTGTCGTCCCTTTTTAGCTCGATGATCACCAATCTTCCGTCCGCATCTACGGCCAACAAATCCAAACGCTCGCGAGTAAGGTCGAAATCGCCGAATTCTTTGCCAACGATCAGCAGGTCATCTCCCACGATACCAGGGTTGCTTGCGATCCATTCCTGGATATGCTCACGCTCTTTGATCCCCCGATCTGCGAAATTTATCTCCTTCACTGGTTCCGGAACGCGCTCATCTGGATAAATAAGAAACATTTTGGGTTCGCCGCTCATAGTCCTCACCTTCGCATCACGGATGCGCGTTCGCCCCCCCGTCAATGTACACCGGTTGCCCGCTGGGGTAATCACAGTGAGGCGAGCAGAGGTACACCAGCATGGCGGCCAGGTCGCGGGGATGGCCTTTGCGTCGCATGGGGGTGTACCGAACCAGCAGTTCCTCGCGCTGGGTTTCCAGGGGGATGTCATCGGCAGTGGACCAGCCGGAGCCGACGGCGTTGACGCGAATCTCGCTGCGCCCCCACTCGACGGCGAACGAACGTGTCAGGGACAGCACCGCCGCCTGGGTCGCGCTGTAGGCGGAGCAGTTGATGACGGCCCGCTCCGCCAGGTTGGAAATGACGTTGACGATGCGCCCGTACTGCTGCCCCAGCATCCGCTGCCCCACGGCCTGGCTGAGCATGAACGTGGCGCGGACGTTGCGGGCATGCAGTTCGTCCCATTCGTGCAGGGAAATATCGGCGGCGGGCTTGGCGAAGAAGCTGCGTGTGTCGTTGACCAGGATGTCCACGCGGTCGTGCGCCCCGGTGAAGGCGGATAACACGGCCGCCGCGCTTTCCGGCGTGTCCCAGCGGCCAACGTGTCCGAATGCCTCGCTGCCCGTTACCGCCGATACGGCGGCGCGGATGGCATCGACCGAACCGGCGTGGCGGGCGACGGCAAAGACGCTCGCGCCGGCCTCGGCGAGCGCAGCCGCCAGTTGCGGGGTTTCGTCGCCGCCGGAAGATGCGACAATCGCGGTCTGGCCGGCGAGGCTGTATTCGGCGGGAAGAGTCATTGCGAGTTATGGCTCCAAGGGTGCGATAGGGGCATAGCCGGTGGGGGCGATACCGGACGCTAGCCCTGCCCCGTCCAGGATAAACATTTCGCCGGTCATGTAGTCGGAGGCGTCGGAGGCCAGGAACACGGCGATGGGGCCCAAGTCCTCGGGCTTGCCCAGCTTGCCCGTGGGCAGGAAGTCGCCGGATTGCGGCAGCGTGCGGTTGATCTCCGCGCCGGGGTCGATGGTGGGAATGAACCCCGGGACGATGCTGTTGGCCGTGATGCCGTAGCGGGCCAGGCTGAACGAGAGCACGCGGGTGAGTTGAATGACGCCGCCCTTTGAAGTGCAGTACATGTAGATGTCGCGACCGCCGCGCAATCCGAAGCCGGAGGCCACGTTGATGATTTTACCCTTGCCGGCATCCGCCATCGGTTTGGCGGCAGCGCGCGCGCAGTAAAATGCGCCGTTCAGGTTCACCGACATTGCGATGTCCCAATCGTCATCGGTGATTTCCCAGATGGGCTTGAGGACGTTGTCGGCGACCATAGCGGCGTTGTTGATCAGCACGTCAATACGCCCGAAGTGTTCAAGAGTCGCCTGAATCAATGCATCAGCGTCGGCGGACCTCGATACGTCGGTGGGCACGGCGATGGCATCCTGCCCGGCGGCGATCACTTCGTCGCAGGCCGCCTCGATGGGTCCGGCGCGTCGGCCGGCGATGGCCAAATTGGCGCCGGAACGAGTGAGGGCGCGCACCATCTCCAGGCCAAGCCCGGTGCCGCCGCCGGTGATGACGACGACTTTTCCGTCCAGGTAGAGGTTTTCAAGCATGGCTCGCCGGCTCTCCTTGAGCTGGCCGAAGGGTAATGTCTCCGGCGGTGAGGGTCAACAATTGGCCGTCGTCGGTACGCAGCAGCAGGTTGCCGTGTTCGTCCACGTCCTCGGCCAAGCCGGTATTGCTGACGTCGTGGTGCGTTACGACTACGCGCTGGCCGAGGGTGTCCAGCCAGCGCCGCCACTCGGGTATGGGCGAGCGTCCGCGCCGCAGGTCCAGGTACAGGGCGTCCATGTGCTGCAAGGTACGGCGCAACAACTCGGAGCGATCAACCTCTGAGCCGGCCAGGTCATTGAGACTGGCCGCGGTATCCGCAGTTTCCGGGTCGGCGGACACGTCCAACGCAACGTTGACGCCAAGTCCCACCACTGCGTGTTCGATTCGCCGGCCGGACAGCGTACTTTCCGCAAGTATGCCGGCGACCTTGCGGCCATCAATGATTATGTCGTTAGGCCACTTGATGGCCGGATACAACCCGGCCACCTGGCGGATTGCGCGAGCTACGGCGACGCCGGCCAACGGGCTGAGCAGAGGCAGGGCGGCCGCGTCGGGTCGAAAGAGAACGGAGAAATACAGGTTGCCGGCGTCGGATACCCAGCGCCGTCCCAGGCGTCCCCGGCTGGCGGTTTGGGTTTCGGCGACCACCACAGCGCCCTCGTCGGCGCCGTCGCGGACCCATCGCGCAGCATCGTCCATGGTGGACGATGTGGACTGGTAGTAACGAACGGATCTGCCGATAACTGCCGTGTAAAGTCCGGTTCGCAGCATCCTGGCAACGACGGAAGGGGGCATAATCGCTTTGCCGATTCAGCCTTGTTCAACCCATTCGGAGAACGATAAGCCGCTGGTATATTCATTGGGCAGCAAATTCCACAGGATTTCCAGCAACGGCCTCACCCTTGCCAAAGCCGACTCCGCGCGATAGGGAGTCATATAGACCTCGTAGAAATTGCCATGCAATTGCTCAGCGGCCCCCAAGCCATCGTAAATGACGTCGATTTGCGCCGGCGACTCCTCGGCCAAGGCGGTAATTGCTTCCTGTATCGCCACGTGGTCATAGTGATCCCAACCGCGCAGAGTTGCGACGGCTTTAGTCAACTGTGCTACCGTGCCCCAGCCTTTTTCGCCGGCTTGGCAGAGATCGCCTTCAGCCAAGTGAGCCGGCCATTTCGACCAGTAATCGCGGGCTTGTGCAGTGTGCTTGCGGATGCGAGCATCCCGGCGGACCGGGGTTTCGCGGCGTATTCGTGGCGGCATGATGATCGCAGTATAACTTACCACCCGTGGTCGTAGCGGTCTTGCAGTACCTCCAGCAGGCGGCTGATGGGAATGCGCTCCTGGGCCATTGTGTCGCGGTCGCGGATGGTCACCGCCTGGTCGTCCAGCGTGTCGAAATCGACCGTCACGCAGTAGGGAGTGCCAATTTCGTCCTGGCGGCGGTAGCGCCGGCCGATGCTCTGCGCGTCGTCGAACTGGGCTCGGAAGCGTCGGCGCACCAGGTCGTACACCGAGCGGGCCGTGGGCGCGAGGCGGGCGTTGCGGCTGAGCGGCAGCACCGCCACAGTAACCGGCGCGAGGGCGCGGTGGAAATGGAGGACGGTGCGAGTGTCGTTACCGTCGGGTTCCTCGTCGTAGCTATCCAGCCAGAACGCCAGCGTAGCCCGGTCAACGCCGCCGGAAGGTTCGATCACGTAGGGCAGGTAGCGCTCGTGGATCTCGTCGTCGAAATAGGTCAGGTCCTCGCCGCTGAATTCCTTGTGCCGGCCCAGGTCGAAGTCGGCGCGGTCGGCGACGCCTTCCAGCTCACCCCAGCCCCAGGGGAAGCGGTACTCGATGTCGTAGGTGGCCTTTGCATAGTGAGCCAGCTCATCGCCGGCGTGTTCGCGGAGGCGGAGGTTCTCGGCGCGGATGCCGTAGGCCACGTACCAGTCAAAGCGGTCTTTCACCCATTGTTGCAGCCATTCCTCATCGGTGCCCGGCTTGACGAAGAACTCAATCTCCATCTGCTCGAACTCGCGGGTGCGAAAGGTAAAGTTTCCGGGCGTAATCTCGTTGCGGAAGGCTTTGCCGATCTGGGCGATGCCGAAGGGCAGTTTCTTGCGGGTCGCCGTCTGCACGTTCTGGAAGTTGACGAAGATGCCCTGGGCGGTTTCGGGGCGCAAAAAAACTTCGGCGCTGGATTCTTCAACCGGCCCCATGAAGGTGCGGAACATCAGGTTGAACCGGCGCGGTTCGGTGAAGTCGCCGCCGCACTCGGGGCAGTTTTCGGTTTCCAGTTGATCCTGGCGGAAGCGGCGGTGGCACTCGCGACATTCCACCAACGGGTCGCTGAAGTTCTCCACGTGGCCGCTGGCTTCCCAGACGCGGGGGTGCATCAGGATGGCGGCGTCCAAGCCCACCACGTCGTCGCGCTCGGATACTACGGAGCGCCACCACGCTTCCTTGACGTTGCGCTTGAGTTCCACGCCGAGCGGGCCGTAGTCCCAGGTTGATCCCAGTCCCCCGTACACCTCGCTGGACTGAAAGACGAAACCCCGTCGCTTGGACAGGGAAAGGATTTTATCCATATCGGCGTAAGGGAGAGTGCGCGGCATCGTGGTTCCTCGCGGTCAAATTGGGATTAAATCATGTTACCACAGGGGCCGGCTCCACCTCTCCCGGCAACTCCCGGCGCACCGCGTCGGCAAGGCTTTCGGCGGCCAGATCGTCTAGCTTGATGTAACGTGCCGACATGGAATCGGCGATGCCCTGCGCCAGCCCCAGCTTGATGAAGTCCTGCTCGGTGTCCACCACCACGGCGGGGATTTTCGCATCCGAGATGGTTTGGGCCAGATTTTGTATCTCGCCGTCGCCGGCGGCCAGTTGGTTCAACTGGTCTCCAGAAAGCGACACGTTAGCCCGACCGTCGGACAGGAGCACTAGCAACGGCAGGACGTCTCGATCTTTCAATCGTTCGGTTTCCAGCGTTTCCATGGCAACGTAAAGCGCGCGCGCCAGCGGGGTTCGTCCGCCGGTCGGCATTTCCTGCAAGCACCATTGCGCCATTTCCACGCTGCCGGTGGGCGGCAGCAGCAGTTCGGCCCCCGTGCCCCGAAACGCGATTAAACCGACGCGGTCCCGGCGCTGGTAGGCGTCCAGCAGCAGGGACATCACCGCGCCTTTGACCGCAACCATACGTCGTTGCGCGCCCATGGAGCCGCTGGCATCCACCACGAACAGGATCAGCGAGCCGGTATGGGTCTCGCGGACTTTCTCGCGCACGTCCCACGGCTCGATGAGCAGGGCGGACGTGTCAGACTCCGCAGAGGTGCGGCGGGATTGCTGATAAGGCGCGGCAGCGCGGAGGGTGGCGTCGAGCGCCAGGTCGGAGGCCGCGCCTTCCGGAACCCGAGCGCCAACGTACCGGCCTACTGACGTGCCGCTGACGGTGGTGGCGCGACGCCCGGACGAGCGGCGCGCGCGTTGGTCGGGCGGCTGGACCTGGAGGTTCTGGACGGCGTAGGGGTCGCCGATTTCAAACCACTCGTCGCCGAGAGCAGCGTCCGCAGGATCCTCGGTTTCTTCATCGGGCGGGTCGGGTTCTCTATCACTATCGTCGGCAGGGTCATCCTGACGGGAATCGTTATCGGTGGACGGCTCGCGGTCGCGTTGCTGGTTCTGGAAATCTTCCAGCATGTTGTCCAGCTGTTCGGTAACCAGGTGAGGCTGCTGGAACGGCTGCCGACGCTGCCGGTGCAGCAGCGCCATCAGCGCCGCCTCGCGCACGTCGTCCACGTCAACGACTGTCCGACCCTCGTAGGCGGCGATGGTGCTGGCGGTCTTATACATCACGATGTCGCCACGCAGCCCGTCCACCTGGTACTCGGCGCAGATGTCGGTAATCAGCTCCAGGATGTCATCTGGGACAATCACCTCACCAAGCAACTGTTGGCTGGACAACAGGCGGTCCCGTTCCGCCTGCTCCGCGTCCGCCCAATTGTCCATGAAATCGAAAGGCGCGGCCTCGAAAGCCATCCGACGGCGCACTACCTCGCGGCGTTCCGCCGGCTCGAACACGCCGTCAACCTCTACGGCGAGGCCGAAACGGTCCAGCAGCTGAGGGCGCAGATCGCCTTCCTCCGGGTTCATGGTGCCAACCAGCATGAACTCAGCGTCGTGGCTTACCGAGATGCCCTCCCGCTCAACATAGTTTCTACCCATCGCCGCGGCGTCCAGCAGAACATCGACCAAGTGGTCGTTGAGCAGGTTAACCTCGTCGATGTAAAGGATGCCCCGATGGGCGGCGGCAATCAGCCCCGGCTCGAAGTTCTTTTCGCCGGACTTGATCGCTTGCTCAATGTCCAAGGATCCGACGAGACGGTCCTCGGTCGCTCCCACCGGGAGGTCAACGATCCGCACCTGCCGGGCCGATGGGCCACCGACGCGCGCCGCCTGCTGGCACCATTGGCATACTTCCTGAGGCGCGCCGGGCTGGCAACTGTACGAGCATCCCGGAACTACCGGAACCTCAGGCAACAATGCGGCCAGGGAACGCACCGCCGTACTCTTGGCCGTTCCCTTCTTGCCGCGCACCAGCACGCCGCCGATGCGTGGATTGATGGCGTTCAGCAACAACGCCCTTTTCATCGGTGTTTGGCCGACAATAGCGGTAAAGGGGAAACGGGGCTCCCGTCCGGATGCAGGTTGTGTCATGGTGCGCTGCGTTAGGCCGCGGCCGCTGACGATTGCGGGTAGGCATGCATGTCCCGTTCTCGGTACATGCGGTAGCCGACGGTGGCGAAGGCAATACCCATCCACAGCAGGAAATGGCCGGCGGCAGTGAAGGTGCGGAACATTATGGTGAGTTCCGGCGGCAACCAGCCCGGCGCGGCATCGCGGACGCTGGGAATGGCGAAAGCCAATAACAGAGCCACCACCGCGTAAGCCAATCCAATTCCGGCGTAACGTATCCACCGCCCTGAACCGGCGGCGCTGCGATTTATCAATCCCACGCCGTATATCACCAGCGCAACGGATATCGTCGATACGGCGATGAACAGGAATTGGAACCCCTGCCGCGCCAACAACGTCCCCTCATCTCCGATTCCAGGTGGATTCAGCGGGAACTTGATCTGGGTGTACAGGGACACGCCCCAAAAACCCAGCAGTGCGGCAACCGCAGCCCACGACCATGGACTCCACCCTGGCGTCGCGTTGCGCATCAGGTGGTACAGGCCGGTGAATATGGCAGCGTACAGGATTCCGATAACGGCCAGACCAACGCTCATTCCAACACGTTGGCCGCCTAGGCTGGTCAGGAACGCCAGCGGGAGCGGCGCTTCCTCTTCTTCTGCGGCCAGTTGCTCGGCGCAACCGGCCCGATCAATGTCGCACCCTTCCAGGGCAATCGCCCACTCCATGACGGGGACATTGAAAACGTTCATGTAGGCTGCAACCAGCAGTCCTACGATTACTCCCATGATCAGCGCGGTAGGAAGGATGCGCGTCATAACGGACCTCCAGTGAAGTTCTGACTGAACGGGTTTACAGGCCGCAAACGGGGCGACCCGTCGGAAAACGGTTAAACCAATCAGGCAGATCCACAGCGCACTCCTCCCGACGCCCTATTGAGCGTCCGCGCAGCGAAACTCGCCAATGCTGAGTTCGACGTTGGCGAACCCAAAAAGCAGCGGCCCGGCATCACGGGACGCCGGACCGACCCAAACCTAGTGGCACATGAAGGCAACGTGGCGGGCGTGGTGGAAGAACTCGTGGACGGTGTTCAGGACGGCTGGGGAACCCGCAGCGGCGGCGTGAACTCCACCATCAACATAGCCCACCATATACAGCGCGATGGCGCCGACGACGAGCCAAGGCGCCCAAGCGGCGGTGTTGGTCGTGGAAAGGAAACGGTTGACGATACCCATTTTTCACTCCTCTTGTGGTGATAGACGCTTTACGCGGTATCAATAGCAGGCATTGTAGTACCTTACCGATGGTTGCACAATACCGGCAGGCTGACAATATCGGCGAAAGCGTTTACTAGCGCTCGACAAAGATCAGGTCGCCCTCCTTTCCGACCCAACGGTCGCGAGCCTCTTCAAAGGCGCGCAGCTTCTCGGGCTGCAATTCAGTGCGCTTTTCGTCGTCGTCCAGGTACGGATTGGGAAAATAGCAGCGCACCAGCGTATCGTCCCAGTTGTGGGAGAACCGGACGTAATAGGACTTCAGGTCGCCGTGGCTGGTGGCCTCGACGAACTGGATTCCGTCAATCTGCTCAAGTTGCAGGTGAAAATGCCAGTTGTCGGCCTCAATCGTGGCCCAACCACCGTGCACTTCAGGCTCCCTGATGCCGTGGGCATGGTTCTCGCTGACCACGGAACCGCCGCCAACGACCCACATCATCTTGGGATCAGAGGTCAGTTCCTTGAGCAAGTCCAGTGCGTATTCCATCGCATTATCCTCCTGCTCACGTTCCGGCTGTGGAAGTCCGGGCTGCGCCGGCTTCCTGGCGCGCTTCGATGTCGGTTTCCAGGTCGAGATACATCTGCCGTAGCTGTTCCAGCATTTCCGGCGGCGGGTTCTCCCACAGCCCGCGCTGCACGGCTTCCAGGAGACGCTCCACGATGCCGCGCAGCGCCCACGGGTTGCTCTGCCGGAAGAACTGCTGCATGTCCGGGTTGAGAACGTACTCTTCGGTGACGTCCTCGTACATCCAGTCCTCGATGACCTGGGCGGTGGCGTCGTAGCCAAACATGTAGTCAACCGTCGCCGCCAACTCGAAAGCGCCCTTATACCCGTGGCGCTGCATGGACTGCATCCACTTGGGGTTGACCACGCGGCTGCGGAACACCCGGCGCGCCTCGTCCTGCAAATCGCGCACGCGAGCGCGGGTGGGGTCGCTGCTGTCCCCGAAGAACTGGCGCGGATTTCGCCCGGTCAGCGAGCGCACCGTGGCGATCATGCCGCCGTGGTACTGCATGTAGTCGTCGCTGTCGAACACGTCATGCTCGCGGTTGTCCTGGTTCTTGGCGGCGATGACGATTTGCCCGAACCGGGTGCGGAATTCGTTGCGGGCCGTCACCCCGAAGTCCTGCCGCGAATAGGCAAAACCGCCCCACGCGGTGTACACCTCGGCCAGGTCGTGCACCGATTCCCAGTTGCGCTCGTCCAGCACGCCCAGTATGCCGGCGCCGTAGGATCCGGGCTTGCTCCCGAAGATGCGGAACAGGGCCGGGTCGCCGGCGTTCTCAGTGGCCGCATCGTCGTCTGACTCAGCGGCGCGGCGTTCGGCGTCTTCGCGCACGTGCTTGACCACGAAGTTGTTGTCGGGCGACTCATCCTGGCCGGCGGCCAGCGCCACGGCCTGGTCAATCAGGTAAATCAGGTTGGGGAAAGCATCCCGGAAAAAGCCGCTGATGCGTACCGTGACATCTATGCGGGGCCGGCCCAGCTCCGCGATGGGAATAATCTCCAGGCCGCTGACTCGCCGGCTCTCCGCCTGCCAGACCGGTTTGACCCCCAGCAGGTAGAGAATCTGGGCGATGTCGTCGCCGTGGGTTCGCATCGCGGAGGTGCCCCAGACCACGACGCCGACCATTTCCGGGTACGCGCCTTCTTCGTCCAGGTATTTCTGCAGCAGGGCGTCGCCCAGGGACTTGCCGACATCCCACGCCGTAGGCGAGGGCAACGCGCGCGGGTCCACCGAGTAGAAGTTGCGGCCCGTGGGCAGAACGTTCACCATGCCCCGGGTCGGCGCGCCCGACGGCCCGGGCGGAACGAATCGCCCTTCCAAACCGCGCAGCAGGTTGTCAATCTCGTCGGTGGTTTTCAGCAGCGACGGGTAGATGTGCTGCCCGACGTAGGACAGCACGCTCTCGGTACGCGGATCGGCTTTGCCCAGCAGGTCATTAACGACGGGAGATATGAGGTGCGCCGCGAAGCCGTCATCGCACAGCCGCTGGTAAGCCTGCCTGCACAGCGATTCCAAAGCTTCGATCACATCGCCGGCGTTGCGGATGGGCGCGTCGCCGTCTGACCCTGCCAGCGCGGCCGGCGTGCTGCCGTTGACTGCTGCCGCCGGGTTTTCAAGCAGGTCGTAGTAATCGTAGCCCAGCGCTTCTGCCAGAGCGCGGCGGAGGCTGGGCACCGCGCCGTTGTCCAGCCGGGTCAAGGCGCACAGCAACCCCACCATCTGCTCGGACGTGGGCGGTTCACCCAGCGTATGCAGCCCGTCCTTGATCTGCGCGTCCTTGATCTCGCAGAGGTAGCCGTCGATTTCCAGCATGAACTCGCCGAAATCGTCGGGTTGCTCGTCAACGCCCAGATCGCGGTGCAGTTCCGCCTGCTGCACCATCTCCCAGATCTGGGCTTCCAGCGTCGGGAGTTTGCCCGGGTCCAGGGTCTGGCACTGGTAGTGCTCGTCCATCAACTGCTCCAGCTTTGCGATGTCGCCGTAGGAGTCAGCGGTGGTCATGGGCGGGATGAGGTGGTCAATGATGGTCGCGTGGGTGCGCCGCTTGGCCTGGGTCCCCTCGCCGGGGTTGTTGACGATGAACGGGTAGAACAGCGGTATGTCGTCCAGCGCAACCTCGGGGTAACAGGCGGCGGACAAACCCACGCCCTTGCCGGGCAGCCATTCCAGCGTCCCGTGTTTGCCGATGTGGATCATCGCGTCGGCGCCGAACACGTCCCGGATCCAGCGGTAGTAGGCGATGTAGTGATGCGTGGGCGTGAGATCAGGGTTGTGATACACCGAAATGGGGTTTTCGCCGAAACCGCGCGGCGGCTGCAAACCCACGAACACGTTGCCCATCGGAACGCCGGCAATCGCCAGTTGGTCGCCCGTGCGGTACACCTGGCCCGGCAAATCGCCCCACGCCTCTTGCAGTTCGGCGCGCACCGACGCCGGGAATCCGGCGTACCACTGGGCATACTGCCGTCGCTCGACGTGTCCGGCGGCCAGCCGCAGTTGCTCTTCGGTCAGCGTGTCGGTGTCGTTGCTGCAACGTTCGATGATCCGCTGAACCAGTTCGTCGCCGTCATCCGGAATGTCCTCAACGCGGTATCCCGCCGATTTCAGCGCGTGCAGCAGGTTGATTGCCGACGCGGGCGTATCCAGGCCCACCGCGTTCCCGATGCGCGCATCCTTCGTCGGGTAGTTGCTCAGGATGATGGCGATGCGCTTGTCGGCATTGCTCTTGCGGCGCAGGGCAGCGTGGCGGGCGGCCAGGCGCGCCAGGTGGTCCATGCGGTCGGGCTGCGGCACGTAGCGTTGCATCCGGCCGGCCGACAACCCGTTTGCGCCGGCGCCGGTCTCTTCCTTGAAAGACACTGGAACCGTGATGATTCGCCCGTCAAATTCCGGGAACGCGACGTTCATCGCCGTGTCGATTGGCCCTAGGCCCAGCGAGCTTTCCTCCCACTCGGCGCGGCTGCCGGTGCTGACGATGCCCTGGATGATGGGCACGTCCAGCTTGTCCAGTAGCTCCTGCGACCAGCCGGTGGCCACGGTTGCGCCTGTGCCGCCCTGCTGGTGGTCCAGGTCGCTCATGGCCAGCCCCATGGTGTTGACGATGCAGTCCACGCGGGGAACTCCGGCCGCGTCAACCATGTACTCGGTGAGGGTGTGGCCTCCCTCCTCGTCGCCCTCCTCCGGCTGATGCTTCAGGCTGTACGAAAAAACGGGGAGTACGTTCGCGTCCTGCGCCTCCAGCCGGGCGATGAGGTCGTCCACGAACGCCAGGTTGCCGCTCATCCAGTGGGCCCGGTAGAAGAGCACTCCGATTGACGGGCGATCCGACTTGAACCGGTTCGCCATGTACTCGGCGATGCCTGTGCCTTCAGGGACTTCCGGGTGATACACGCCCTGCCAGGGCATCGGCGCCGGCGCTTCGTGTCCGTAATCGGCGCCGAGGTAGGTATCCGCGAGGAAAAGGAACAGGTTGCGGAAATTGAGCACGCCGCCGCGCATCAGGTAGGAAAATACGGTTTCCACCTCGGCAACCGGCGCGGTGCACGCGGTGACCAGATCTTCGTCCCATTCTTGGTGTCCGGGACACGCTATCAGCGGGATGCCGTTGGCGCGGCAGATTTCCACCAGCGGCTCGAATACGTCGCCCAGCGCGCGCCGGCCGCCCAGCAGCCGCAGCACCACCGCCGAGGAACCGCCTACCGCTTGCAACAACTCTTCACGAGCGGAGGCTGTGGACTCGCCCTCACCCTCCAGCGATACCGGGTTGCAGGCATACACGCTGACGCCGTCGCCCCACGGCATACCGACCAACGCGCGTTCGGCGGTCAGTATGTCGGTGTCGGCAGTCGTCACCAGCACGATGGTGGCGGTGTTGGTGGTAGCTTGGGTAGTCATGCTCAGTCGTGCTCGCCGGCGGGTCTGGGGAACACCATTATGGAAAGGTCGCTGAACTCGTCGGGCAGTTCGGCGCACTCGGCCAGTGTGCCGTCCCAGCGCTGTTCGTCGGGCAGACTCAGGCGTTGGAATACGGTAACTGGATGCTCGGGGTCAGCGCCGTCGGCGATAGCGTTGGCTGCGATAGCCGGCGGCATGAAATCGAACGGGCGCGGCAGCAGGATGACGTTGCGCCGGCCTTGCCGTAGCGTTTCCACCAACTCGCCCAACTCCGAGCCGCGGTCCCACCGCTGGTGCAGCGTGATGAACAGCGATTCCTCAAGGGAAATGCCGGCGCGGGCGCAGGCGATCTGCACGCTGCTGACGCCGGGCACCAGTTTCACCGTCTCAGCGCGGCGACGGACGCGGTTGAGCAGCTCTTTGGCGGACACGTTGAGGTCGCCCCACACGCAGACCACGCACGATTTGCCCTGCTGCGCCTGCTCTTGGGCGTAGTCCAGCACGGCTTCCTGGTCGCGGTAAGCCATGGGGCGCAACTCGGCGTCCCCGGCGTAATCCTCAACCACGTCAAGCACGGTCTTGAAGCCCACCACCAGGTCGGCGTTGGCAAGCGCTTCCCGACCCTTGACGGTCAGGAACTCGGGGTCGCCCGGCCCTACGGCCACGACGGTCATTGTGATGCCGGTGTTAGAGGTAGTCATTCTGGTGAAGCAAAGGGGCTGTCAAGCGAAAACCCTGGCGTTTGAATCTGCCAGGGTCGTATTGGTTGCCAGTGCAACACAAAGGAACGACCCTGTTGGGCGCAGAGAAAGGTTCCAGAGGAACGCCGGGCAGGTTTCCTGGCTTGCGGGTCGGGCCGTTAGCCGGCCGGCGTCCCGCTTACAGTGGCGCAACCGCGGCGGATTTACACCGCCTTCCCCAATTAAGCCGAAATGGGTATTGGCGCCCGGTGTCCAAAGTTAGAGTGTTAAACGGCGCAACGCGCCGGAGACAATGTAGCCCCATACCGAACGGTTGTCAACGGCGGTCATCCGCACGCCCCACACCGTCATTCCCACCCTCCTTCTGTCATTCCCACGCAGGCGGGAATCCAGAAAATCATCAAGTAACGTCACCCCGTACTCGATACGGGGCCGGCAAATCCTGATTCTGACAATTCCCCCAAAGTGGGTTACGCGTGAGTGACATCTGCCTCTTGCCCGTCCGACCATTCGTTCTCTATACTGAATCTCACGTCGGATGCCAAGCCCCTGGCCAGGGCTCAACGCCCGACACCGGCCAATCCAAATTCGGGTCATCAGAGGTTCAGGATTTACGTTGCGCCCCGGCGCAACACCACGGTCAACAATAGTCGGATTTACATGCACCGCCGGCTCGCGCCTGAGGACGACCTATTCATCGTCATGGCCGAGACCGGTACGGCGGGTGTCACCACCGCTCCGCGAGGGCCGCAAGTCCCCTCTCCCGCCAAGGGAGAGGGTTAGGGTGAGGGGCAAATCCCTCATCGACCAATACGGTCAGCACGCGGAAGTCTAGGACTCAATATCGCATACCACGCTCCGGCCGTAGCGCCGACGATCCTGAACCTCCCCGACCCGAATCAATCATCCAGCAGCAAGGAAAACCCCGCAACCGTCAATCAAGGAGCGTCAATCGAAAATGGGAACCGTCCCTACCATCGCCGCAAGGCCGCCCCCGACGGCGGGCAGGAAGTGCATTTCCGCGTCCTCGCTGACCCGCTCCATCATGGGCGCGGTGATACACTATCAAGGCAAGGCCGTATAGTGCCGAAGGATAGTTTGATGCTGGTGATAAAGATTCTCGCGGGAATAGCCGCCGTAGTCGTTGTTGTTGTCGTTGCCGCCGGATTGGCGATGTACTTCCGGCTGATCCCGATACCGGGGCCGATTTTGGCGCTGTTGGTGGAAGCAAAAGAGCCGGAATACTCGGCGCGCTACTACCCGCCGGACACGTTGGCTTATGGCTGGATCACGTTAATCCCTGGAGAAGGCCAGGTCGGAAACATGGAGGATATTTGGAGTCGTTTCAACGAATATCCCGGTTTCCGCGATTTCGTGGACGAGTTGAAGGTCGACTTCCTGACCGAAACCGGCATCAACGTTGAGGAGGAGGTCATGCCGTGGATCGGCCCTGAGATTTCAGCGGGACTGATCGACTTCGACTTTGACCAGGAGTCGCCAACTGCGGCGATAACCATCCAAGTACGCGATGAAGACGCAGCAAAGAAATTCCTGGAGAAGTGGCGAGAGTATATGCAGGACGAAACCGGGGCAGCGTTCGACACCGGTTCGCACCGTGGCGCGACTATCTGGGCGGACGATTCGGTACACCAAGCCTATGGCCTAACGAGCGATTGGCTGGTGTATGCCACCGATGAGTCGGTTCTCCGTTCCGTGCTGGACCGCATGGACGGCGACGCGGACGCTTCGTTGGCAGAGGAATCGAAATTCCTGGCAGCGCGGGCAGCGTTGCCGGAGCGCCGCTTTCATTCCGGGTACGTCGACTACCAGCAAGCATTGGACTTGCTCGACGATGCTGCCGGTAACTTCGGTCCTGTCGTGCCCGGAGTAATTGGCCCGGGCACATTCGCTGAAAGCGCGCCCGAATGGATAGCCATGTCGGGAGGTTGGGTAGAGCGCGGCATCGTGATCGAGATGGTATCGCCCACCGTCACCGATTTCGGCCTCGAGGTGGATGGACTTCAAAATCCGGCCCGTTTGCTGCCCGACGACACGCTGGGTTTCATGGCGGCCAGCTTCGACCCAAACGTTGACAACTGGCGCAAGGCGCTGTCGGAGTACGATCTGCGCGACGTGCTGCCCGACCCGCAGATGCTGGACGAGATTAACGCCAACCTGATCGGCATGACTCCCGATGGAGTTCCCCCGCTGGACGACGACGCCACGGTGGCGGACGCTCTTGACCTGGGTTTCAGCCTGGCGAAACAATTCACGGGCATCGACCTAGAAACGGATTTCTTTGGGCATCTGGCCGGCGACATGATAGTAGCCGTCAGCGAGTTTGACTTCGAGGCCGTATCCGATGACCCGACGGCCAACGCCGTTGACGCGACGGTAATGCTGTCCTATCTGGAGGAAGGCAAGGACGGCTTGACCGATACTATGGGCGAAGTGGTGGACTTGCTGGAAATGCACGTTGGACTGGAGGCAAATCGGGTTGACGTAGAGGCGGAAAGCGCCGCCGTCGTTTTCGACCCGGGCGTATTGGGGATGATGATGGGCGGGGAGATCGCCTATCGGCCCGGCTATGTGCTGCACGACAGGTATCTGACCATCGGCACTACAGTGGAGGCGTTGTCAAGCATCGTGGCGCGTCAGAAGGGGGAAGGCGCTAACTTGGCCTCGGACGCCGAATACCAACGCGCGGCCAGCCACCTGATGACCAACCGGCAATTTCTCGGTTACATCAACGTCAGCAGCATCGTACATCAACTGGACGCGCACGAACTCGGCATCGAACCGGAACGGTTACAAGTGATACAAGAAGGATTGGGCGCAGTTACGTTCGGTTCTACATTGGGTACGGAATACGGCCGTACCGTGGTGGTCTTGACGCTGCTACCTGAATAGAGGCAAAACAGTAGGGGCGAATGATTATTCGCCCCTACACCGTTCAATGACGCGCGGTTGGCGCATTCAGCCACCGCCGATGGCGGGCAGGAAGTGCATTTCCGCATCCTCGCTGACCCGCTCCATCAACCCGAGTTGGCTGACGTCGCCGTCAACGATCACGGCCAGGCCCGGCGTTATGTCGTCCAGCTCCTCATCGTAGAGCAACTCTTTGATGCCGGGGTGCATCCGCTCCAGGTTGTTGATGACCTGCCGCACGGTCGCGCCTTCAACCTGCACTCGGTCAGGAGCTCCGGTGATACGTTGCATCTGTGCGGGTATCCAAACGTCGGGCATTGTCAGTCCCCTCAAAATGTGAACCACGCTGGTAGGGGCGGATTTGAAACCCACCCTCCACGTTACGCTAGCCGCCGTTCTTCTCCCAAAGGGCTTCCAGCACGTTGCCGGGGTTCATGGGCAGCACGGTCATGCGGACGCCGATGGCGTCGTAGATGGCGTTGGCGATGGCGGCCATGGGAGGAACAATCGGCACCTCACCGACCCCGCGCACGCCGTAAGGATGGTTGGGGTTGTCCACCTCAACGATGCAGGTGTCAATCATGGGCAGGTCCAGGCTGGTGGGCATCCGATAGTCCAGGAAGCTGGAGTTGACCATGTGGCCCTGATCGTTGGTGTAGTATTCCTCGTTGAGCGCCCAGCCGATGCCCTGCACGGCGCCGCCCTGGATCTGTCCTTCCACGTAGGACGGGTGGATCGCCTTGCCCGCATCCTGTAAGGCGGTGTAGCGCACGACATCCACCTTGCCGGTATCCTCGTCAACTTCGACGTCAACGATATGCACGCCGATACAGGGGCCAGCGCCGCCGGGGTTGACCCCGCCCCGTCCGACGATGGGGCCACCGGTCGGTACCTGCCGGGCGGCCAGTTGCTGGAAGGTCATCTGCAACTGGTCATCGGCGCGGTGCTTGAGAACGCCGTCCTCAAACTCCACGTCCTCCGGCTCCACTTCCCAGATGCGCGCGGCCCGGGCGATCATCTGCTGCTTGATGTCCTGGGCGGCGGTGTAGGCGGCGAAACCGGTCTTGAAAGTTACGCTGCTGCCCCCGGTGTTGGAAGTGAAGCCGATGCTGTCGGTATCGCCGATCTGCGGGTTCACGTCCTCCACTGGGATGCCGAGTACCTCGGCCAACTGCTGGGACACGGAGGCGCGGGTGCCGCCAATGTCCGGCGAGCCTTCGGTGAGGGTCACCGTGCCGTCGGGGTTGACCAACGCGACGGCGGCGGACGGGCCGGTGTTGTTGCCCCAGAATCCCGAGGCGACGCCGCGACCGCGCTTCTTGCCGTCTTTCGGCGCACCGTAGTGCGGGTGCGCCTTGGTCGCTTCCAGCGTCTCGATGTAGCCGACTTTGGGAGTCAGCGGGCCGGTGGGACGGCGGGTGCCCTCCTTGGCGCTGTTCATCAGGCGCAGGTCGATGGGGTCGATGCCCAGATTCTCGGCCAGTTCGTCCAGCGCGACTTCCACGCAGTAGGCCGCCGCCGGGGATCCGGGGGCGCGGTAGGCCGCCGTCTTGGGTCGGTTGACGACGATATCGTAGCCCTCAATGTAGGTGTTGGGAATGTCGTAAGCGGCCAGCACACAGTTGGCGGCGCCAGGCACCGGTGAACCGGGGAATGCGCCGGCCTCGAAGATCATGCTGACCGAAGCGGCGGTGATTTTACCGTCGCTGGTCGCGCCGATTTTGCAGGAAATTTCGGTGCCGGAAGTGGGACCGGAGGCCTCAAAAACCTCGGTACGGTTCATCTGCATCTTGACCGGAGCGTCGGCCTTGCGAGCCAGCAACGCGGCGACCGGCTCCATGTACACGGCCAACTTGGCGCCGAATCCACCGCCGATTTCCATGGGGATCGCCTTGACCTTGGATACCGGGAGCCCCACCAGACGAGCGGTGTGGTCCCGGACGGTGAAGTGGCCCTGGCTGCTGGACCAGATGGTAAGGCTGCCGTCGCCGTGCCACATGGCCGTCCCCGCGTGGGGCTCAATATAACCCTGGTGTACGGCGGACGTGGAAACGCTGCGCTCGACAACGACATCGGCGCCGGCGAGCCCGGCGTCCAGGTCGCCCATGCGGAATTCAAAATGGTTGGCGATGTTGGTTCCGGTCGTATCGTCGTCATCATCCAGGATGCCGCCGGCGCGGGTGGAGGCGGTGTTGAACGCGGCCAGTCGCTCGTGGATCAGGGTCGCGCCGTCGGCCATGGCGTCGCGGGCGTGCATTACCGGAGGGAGCACTTCGTACTCTACCTGGATCTGAGACAGGGCTTCCTCGGCGAGGTGCGCGTTGACCGCGGCAACCGCGGCGATGGCGTGGCCCTTGTAGAGAGCCTTGTCCTGGGCCATGATGTTGTTGCTCAGGAACTTGAAGTTGATCATGGCGCCTTCCGCCAGATCCGATGCACGGCCGGTAGGTTCCACGATGTCGGCGCCGGTGACGACGGCGCGGACGCCGGGCATGGCCTCCGCCTTGCTGGTGTCAATCGACTTGATGCGCGCATGGGCGTGAGGGCTGCGCAAGACCTTGCCGTAGAGCATCCCCGGCAGGTTCAGGTCTGCGCTGTAGCGGGCCACTCCGGTGACCTTGTCGGCACCGTCGTGGCGGACCGGGCGGGTGCCAACAACCTTGTATTGTTTGTCGCTAGTCAGGACCATGTTGGGCTTGTAGTCCAGCATCGGCAATTCCTCCGTGAAACTTCTAAACAGGCAAATTGTATGCCGGGCCCAGCGCGGCAGGCGGCCCCGGCGGGCCTATGATAGCATAGCCAACCACCGCCCGGCGGACACCATCGTCGGCGTCTGGTAAATCCTCAGTGAACGAATGGCAAAGGCAGGATGCGATGGACACCATCATTATCAAAGGATGTTTGAACGGCAGCCGGGGACGCGAGCACAACCCCAACGTACCCTGGACTCCCGAAGAAGTGGCGCAGGAGGCGGTTCGGTGCTACGAAGCCGGCGCGTCCATCGTGCATATCCACGCGCGCACGCCGGACGGCGGGATCAGCTACGATCCGGCCTGGTACGCGCAGACCGACGCCATGATCCGCGCCCAGTGCGACCTGGTGTTGAACCACACCACTGCGCGGCAGGCGCACGTGCCGGTGGAAGCCGTGACTCGCTACCTTCTGGAAACGCCGCAGCCGGTGGAAATGGTGTCCCTCAACCTCGGTATGGGAGTCCGGTGGGCGGCGGATCCCGAAACCGGCCGGCGCCGGACCGTGATTTCGCCCAACTCATTCGAGGACATTACCGCAACCCTGGACGCATGTTACCAGCGTGGGACGTTCCCGGAACCTGCGGTGCATGACATGGGCGACGTAAACAACGCCTTCACCTTGATGCAGGAAGGCTACATCAAGGATACCCGGTATTTCCTGGTGGAGCCGGGGGCCCACTGGGGCGACGGACGGCAGGCGATGGTCGGTTCACCGCGCAACTACACGCTCATCGCCGAAACCATCCGCGAACGCTACCCCGAATCGACGTGGCTGGCCCATAGCAGCCTGGGGCAGACCTTCCCGCTGTGCGCTATCGCCATCGCCACCGGATACCACGTCCGGGTCGGGTTCGAGGACAGCCCGTTCCTGCCCAACAACCCACAACCCAAATCCAACGCCGAATACATCGAGTGGGCAGTCACCATGGCCCGGCTGCACGGCCGGGAGCCGGCCACACCGCAGCAGGCGCGGGAGATGCTGGGCTTGAATCCGTACCCGGAGGCGTAGCGCGAACCCGGTTAGTCAATTCGCCGGCCCCGCCAGTATTGGGGCGCCGGCCGGTCGTAGCCGCCGTTGTTCCAATAACCGCCGGCCGGTCCCGGAGGTCGCCGGAATAGCCTCACCACCAGACCGACCGCCGCGCCCACCACGAAGCCGCCGATGTGGGCGAAAAACGCTGTGCTTACCTGATCGCTGACGCCGATGGACAGCAGGCCCTGGATGGTTTGCAGGCCGAACCAGATCAGGAGCAGCCACACGGCGCGCAGCTCGACGACGGTGATCAGGAAGTAGATGATGAGCGTGCGGATGCGGTTGCGCGGGTAAAGCAGCAGGTACGCTCCCATCACGCCGGAAATCGCGCCGCTGGCGCCTACCAGCGGGGTTTGGGACGACGGGTCGATGGCGAAGTGCGCCAGCGTGGCCAGTACGCCGGAGACCATATAGAAGACCAGGTACTTGACGTGCCCGAAAGTGTCTTCGATGTTGTCGCCGAACACCCACAGGAACAGCATATTACCGACGAAGTGCATGAGTCCGCCGTGGACGAACATGCACGACAGCAGCGTCGCCCACGTCGGTATCGGCGACGCGATGTCAACGCCCCGGCCCAACGACAGTATCTCGAACGCCTGCCCCGATGACAGCTCCGCCGGTATAAAGCCGAACTTCAGGAACAAGACGGTGATGCCGAGGGTACTGCCGCCAAAGAGAAACCCGAAGCCACCGACCCCGATCTCGTATAAGAAAACGAGGGCGTTTAGGGTGAGCAGGGCGACATTAACGAACGGGAAGGTGCCACGATAACGCCCGGCATCGGAGATTGGAAGCACGGCTAGACGGGCGCTCCCGCGATGTCCTCGGCAGCGTGGCCGATGATCTCAGCAGCCGTACTCTGGGAAATGCGCCCGATGTTGAGCATCAGGTGGAACTTGGTGGGATCGTTGGCGTTGGCGCGGAAAAACTTGCGATAGAAAGTCACCCTGGCGTTTTCCAGGTCCTCTGCGTAGGCCCGGGCCTCATCGTTGGAGAACATTTCTCGTTTGGCCATGGTGTCGATACGAACGTCCATGGGAGCCACCAGTCCCACATGCACCACGCCGGGAGTGTCCGCCAGTATCATGTTGCTGCCGCGTCCGATGATCACCACATCACCGCCCTCGGCCAACTCTTTGATCACTGAAGTCGTCGCGTCTATGAATGCACGGTCGTGAACGGGCGAGGTGGCGGCCGCGTCCGAGACCAGCTCGGTGTAGGCTTCCGCCGGCAGCATTTCGATGCCTCGCCCGAAGTACGGCTCAGCGCCGGCGCCGGCGACCGCTGAGCGCTCCAGGACTCCCTGCATGAAACGGGCCACCCTCTCGCGGAAGGGCACTACCCGTTGTTCTTTTTCGATCAGCTGGCCTATCGGGGAGCCCACCAAGCGTGCCGCTTCGGAGAAGATGTAGCGGTCCACGTAGTTGATTCCCAGGTTCTGGGCCACCAGATGGCCGATTTCCAGGGTGCCGCTGCCTATGACTCCGTTAATAGTTATGACCGGCATAGTTTTTCCTCCAACCCCACTGTCCGCTGGTTACGCGCCGTATTGAGCCAGCACCCGGCTGCGCCGGCGGTGGTACTCGTCGGTCAGGAGGCCCATGGCAAACGAGTCATACCAGTTGCCGTCCTTGCGGTGGGTCCGGCGCAGGTGGCCTTCCAGCACGAACCCCAAATGCCGGAACATTTGCAGCGCGTGCTCGTTATACTCCGGCACGTCCACCCAGACGCGGTGCAATTCGAGGCTATCAAAGGCTTCGTCCAACATGGCCACCAGCGCTGCCGTTCCATAGTGATGGTGCCAGAGGTCCTTGCGTCCGATCAGGATGAACAGCTGAGCCTCTTCAAGAGGCCACTCCACCAGCAGTTGACCCTCGCCAATATGCGCTTCATCGGTGGAGTAGATCGAATAAATGCGCCGTTCGTCCTGGTTGAATATCTGATGCCATTCGTCGTCCTCAGCGCCCTGAACTCGCTCGGGCGCGTACCCGATATGGAGGGCATGGCCGTCCGAATCGTCGGTCCCATACCAGAGCGAACTGACTTCAGGATCACGCAACCAATCGCGAATCCGGCTAACGTCATCTCTCGAAACATCCGTGGTGAGGCTAACCTGTGGAAACATGGCAGTCCTCCTCAATCTGAATACGCAATCGGCAATTGGCTTGCATCGGCAACCCTTGTTCTTATTCTTGAAGGTAACGCGATTATATCACGGCAACATGACGGCAAACGGGGCGGAACCGAAGCCCGCCCCGCAAATGAGCCTGATGGGCGACTTCCGGGCCGCCCCTACGACCAGCAGCTAGTTGGCAGCTACCGCTACCTCTCTTCCCAACCGGTCGTATGCCCAATCGAGCAGGTCAACGGTCTCCTCCCACCCGATGCACGAGTCAGTGATTGAGATGCCGTATTCCAGGGCAGAGGGATCGGAGCCCAGTTTCTGCGCGCCCGGATTGATGTTGCTTTCCAGCATCACGCCGACCAGATCACTGTTCCCGCCGGTGCGCTGAGCCACCACATCCTCGAAAGCGATGTGCTGGCGGGTGTGGTCTTTGTTGGAGTTGCCATGGCTGCAATCCACAACGACGTTGAGCGGCGCATCGGCCTTGCGCAGGGCGTCCTGGGCAACGGATATGGAGCGGGCATCGAAGTTGGTGCCGCTGCGGCCTCCGCGCATTACCAGGTGGCAGTTTTTGTTGCCGCGCGTTTCCACGATGGACGCCTGCCCATCATGGTCAATGCCCAGGAACGCCTGCGGTGTGGCGGCGGCAACCAGAGCGTCAACGGCGGTCTGCGGGTCGCCGTCGGTGCCGTTCTTGAATCCGACGGGCATGGAAAGGCCGGAGGCCATCTGGCGATGGATCTGGCTCTCGGTGGTGCGGGCCCCGATGGCGGCCCAGGTGACCAGGTCGGCCACGTACTGCGGGACGATGGGGTCCAGGAACTCGGTGGCCGAGCAGAGTCCGGCCTCGGCAATCTCCATGAGCAACCGACGCGCCCGGTGCAGCCCGTCCTCGATCTGGTAGGTATCGTTGAGGTTCGGGTCGTAAATCAGACCTTTCCAACCCACGGTGGTGCGGGGCTTCTCAAAATAGACCCGCATCACGACCATGATTCGGTCGCTGAGCCGATCTGCCAGGGGCTTGAGGCGTTCCGCATAATCCAGCGCTGCCTTGTGATCGTGGATCGAGCAGGGCCCTACGATCACCGCAAAACGCTCGTCCTCGCGATTGAGCACCGCTTCGAGTTGACGGCGTCCTTCCAGAACGACCTGTTCAGCGGTGGAACTCAGTGGAATACGATCTTCCAGTTCCGATGGCCGAATTAACGCGTTGTTGCTCATTACGTTTACGTCCTTGGCCGGTGAAATTGCCATTTTGTCCTCCTGCACGGGTGGCCTTGACAACGCCAACTGGGTAGTTAATCAAAAAGGACTTCAGCCTCGCTCCGGCTGAAGTCCTCTCCTGGTGATTTTCACGAAGGTTATCGGGCCTCACACGCCGGATTTACGCTAACCGAGCGGCGGTAAGCGTAAAAGAAGAACGGGCGGTAATACCCGAGGACCGTATTCAGATTGGCGGAAATCATCGTTAAAAATCCTACGCCGCCATAAGGCACTTGTCAACGGGACAATCTGACTTTTTTCGCCACAATGGCTTACCCGTCGTCAAAGGGGCGGAACGCTCGTCAGTCGCGCCCGGCGAGTTCTGCCACGACCTTGGCGCCGCGTGCTGCCGCGCCTTCCGGAGGACCGTCGGCTATGGCACGCACGAGGACACTGCCTACGGCGGCTCCGTCAGCCCGCCGGCCCACATCGAGAACGTGTTCACGGCTGGAGATGCCGAACCCGATAGCGATCGGTAAATCGCTGTGTTGACGAACTCGGCTCGCCAAGTCCAAGCCTTCACTAGATACCTGGGACCGGACACCGGTCACGCCAGTTACGCTGATGCAATATACGAAACCGCCGCCGATTTCGGCCGCTTTGGCAATGCTTTCGTCGGTGCTGGTGGGCGCAAGCAGAGGAATGAGGTGAATTCCGTATGGGGTCAGTTCTTCGACCAACGCACCAGCCTCCTCAGCGGGGAGGTCGTGAATAATCAAGCCATCCACCGTGGCATCCGCGCACGCCGCCGCGAAGCGCCGTAAACCGTAGGAAATCAAACTGTTGTAGTAGCCGATTAGAATCAGCGGAGTGTCGCCGATCAACGGCCGGAGGGACCGGGCAGTGTCGAGACAATCCTGGGGCGTGATGCCGTTCTGTAGCGCCGCAAAGCTTGACTCCTGAATAACGGGGCCTTCCCCTATGGGATCGCTGAAGGGGATACCCAGCTCAATCGCGTCGGCGCCAGCAGCAACCAGATGAGGCACGATGTCCATAGCGGCATCTCGGTAGGGATGACCAACGGTCACAAACATCAACAACGCGGGGCGTCCTTCAGCTTTTGACGCAGCGAATTTGGCAGCGATGCGGTCAGTGTTGGTAATCGATTTGGAAGCCATATGAAGCCTGTGCCACAGTTGAAGTTAAAAACAATCTAGCCTACCGCTGCGTTGGTGTCCAGTCCGCGGCCACCAGCCGAATATCCGCCAGGTACGACATGATGCGGTCCATACACTCGGGCGCGGTCAAGCTTCCCGTATCCATAATGAGTTCCGGATTTTCCGGGCGCTCGAAAGGCGAGTCTATGCCTGTGAAGTCGGCAATTTCTCCAGCCCTAGCCCTTCGGTAAAGACCCTTGTTGTCCCGCTGCTCGCACAATTCCAGCGGAGCGTCCACGAACACCTCAATAAACTTGCCGGCAGGGAACAGGCTCCGGGCAAATTCCCGCTCCGCCGCAAAGGGCGAGATGCAGGCAGCCAAAGCAATCAACCCAGAGTCATAAACCAGCTTCGTCACCTCAGCCATGCGCCGGACGTTTTCCCGCCGGTCTTCTACCGTAAATCCCAGATCCCGATTCAGCCCATGCCGTAGATTGTCGCCGTCCAGAACGTAAGCGTGGTGCTCCAGGTCGTACAACTGCCTGGCAACCAAATTGGCCAGCGTAGTTTTGCCAGCACCGGACAACCCCGTGAACCACATGACAAAGGGCGTCTGCTTGAGCAGTTTCGCGCGATCTGAGGTTGTTACGGCGAAGTTTTGCCAAACCACATCGTGTTGAATGGCCATCTGCGACTGCTCCATACCGGATTGCGCGCGGCATTATACCCCAGCATTCAAGACGGGAGTATTCAACACAGCCGGCCGGCTACAGGCCCAAAATGATTCCCAGGGTGGCGACAAGATTCTGAGCGCCGTGGACGAATATGCCAGGCCACAATGACCCGGTCTGCCAATAAAGCGCGCCGAGCAGCAGGCCGGTTATGAAGACCGGCACAATCACGGCCGGCTGGAAATGCATCCCGGCAAACACCGCCGCCGATACTATTATCCCCGGAGTCACGCCCCAGCGGTTGATCAGTCCTCTGAGCAGAAATCCGCGAAAAAAAACCTCTTCCGCGACAGGTGTCACCACCGCCAGCGCGATAACGGTAAAAATCACCAGCCCTCCGGGAAGCAGCAGATCTCCCGGCAAGTCCGGCGGAATTAAGTAATCAAGACCCAACGCAGTGACGGCCATCAGATACAGTTGCACGCCTCCCAGACTCGCTCCCAGGATGAACACGACGGAAATGGATATCTGCCACCAGGGCCTGTTGGGGCGTCTCAACCCGTAAAGCTGCGGCTGAGGCGGCCACGCGCGCGTGGTCAGAAGCCAAACCAGCGCCAACTGCGTCATCGCCAGGAGCGTGGTGCCTATCACGGTTGTTACCGACAGCGGCAACAAGACGGCAAGCAGCGATACCAGGATCGCGGAAGGTATCAACGCCATAACGCCCAGAGCAGGGGGCCCCAGGCCCCACACCCTTCTCCCGTCCGCAGCAGAGTCGCATTGTCCGCATTGTGAATTCATGGCATTGATGGTCAATTAAACCTCGCCGAAACAGTATAGCCCATGCCATTTGTTTCATTGCCAACGATGCCGGCTTGCGCGATAATGTCGCACGCGCACCCTGATTCCAGGACACCAAAAGCAACCGGTGCGCCGCGGGGTGCTATGTCGGGCGATAACGATTCCGCTATTTCCGAGCAGGCTTTTCTCAGAGTCGCGGCAGCCAACGGCCTTGATACTTCCGACAAGGAACGCATGGCCGACCTGCGCGGCCGGGTTTCGCTGATGCGTCAGGGCCTGCAACGAGTGTACGAAATCGACGTTTCGGGCGCGGAATCCCCCTCAGTATTCGTCCCGGAGCGCGGGTAGCGCCGGGAACACGCGGCTGCTCCTCGCTGTACCACAGAGGTCTCTAATGCCAGAAACCGCACTTCATTACATGTCGGCTTGGGAATTGTCGGGCTTGATTCGTGATCGGCAGATTTCCCCGGTGGAGGTCGTGGAAGCCTGCTTGGAGCGTATCGAAGCCACCGAACCGACGCTGAATTCATTCATAACCGTGCTCCCCGAGCAGGCCCGCGCCAGCGCCGAACGGGCGGAGCAGGAGATCAACAGAGGCAACTATCGCGGACCTCTCCACGGCATACCCGTGGGTCTAAAGGACCTGTTCGAGACTGCCGGCATCCGCACCACATCGGGCACGCGCATCTACGACAACTACGTTCCCACCGAAGACTGCACGGTAGCCGCCAAGTTCAGCCAGGCCGGCGCCGTCCTCATCGGCAAACTCAACATGCACCCGCTGGCCTTCGGCCCCACTGGGGAGAATGGCGATTACGGCCACATGCACAACCCCTGGAACCCCGAGCGAATTACCGGCGGATCCAGCGGGGGTAGCGGCTCAGCCGCCGCCGCCGGCCAGTGCGCAATTACCATGGGCAGCGACACCGGCGGCAGCGTGCGGATTCCTGCGGCCCTGTGCGGCATCGTGGGGTTGAAACCCACCTATGGCAGGGTGAGCCGGGCTGGACTCACTCCCCTGTCGTGGTGCCTCGATCATCCCGGCCCCATGGTTCGCACCGTTGAAGATGCCGCGTTGACCATGAACGCCATCGCAGGGCGAGATCCGCGCGACCCCGCCACGGTGGACGTGCCGGTCCCGGATTACACGGAAGCCCTTACCGAGGACATACGGGGCCTGCGGATCGGCGTGGTGAAAGAATACTTCGAGACCGAAATCGATGCGGGGGTGGCGGATTTGGTGCAGCGCGCCATTTCCGAACTGGGCGAGTTGGGCGCGGAGATAGTTGAGGTCTCCCTTCCCTTGTACCAGTACGCTCAACCCATCAGCAACGCGATACTCAGCGCCGAGGCTACCGCTGCCCACCACGACATCTTGATCAGCGACGGCGACAAACTGTACCCGCAAGTCCGAGACCGGCTCGAAGAGGGATTGTTCATCACCGCAGCCGAATATCTGCGAGCGCAGCAGGCCAGACAGGTTTTTTGCGCCCAGGTCGCGGAACTTCTGAAAGACGTTGACCTGCTGGCCGGGCCGGTAGAACCCGTAACCGCCCCGGAGATACTGGAACGGAGGATCGACGTTGGCGGTGAATCATTACCGGCGGTGCCGTTGCTGACCAAGTACACCCGCGTGTACAACATTACCGGCTCTCCGGCCATATCGGTACCCTGTGGATTCGCGGGAGATGGCCTGCCGGTGGCCCTGCATCTGGCCGGCCGCAACTTCGACGAGACCACCGTGCTCCGTGCCGCGTATGCTTACCAGCAGGCGCACGACTGGCATCACCGGCGCCCGCCGCTATAGATACCGCCCACACTATCGTACGGAAAATCAAGAACTTACCGTGATTACCGCCGTTACATTTGACCTTTGGCAAACCTTGATCCTCGATAACCGGGAACTGGGGTTGCAACGCGCCCAAGCCCGGTTGGACGGCGCCCGGGAAACCCTGCTCAGCCACGGCGTCGATTACGACCCCGACCACATCAGGGAAGCGTATCGGGGTTGCTATCGGGCCTGCCGGGCGGTCCGTAACGACAATAAGGATGTGAGCTTTCGCCGACAGGTAAAAATCTTCATCGACCTGATCGAAGACGGATTATCCAATCGATTGCCCGAACCTGCCGTCGCCGAAATTGAGCGAAGCTATGCTGAGTCATTTTTTCACTATCCGCCCCGGTTCCACGACTCCAGCCAACAGACGTTGGAAGCGGTACAAGGCATGGGACTCAGCATCGGGTTGATTTCCAACACAGGAATGACGCCAGGCTACACGTTTCGGGAATTTCTCCAACAGCACGGTCTCCTCAGGTATTTCGACGTCCTGACCTTTTCCGACGAAGTGTTGCTGGCCAAACCGTCCGACGAAATTTTCCTGATGACCGTCAAATCTCTGGAGGCCAGCCCGGACACTACCATCCACGTGGGGGACCACGTCAACAATGACGTTGTGGGCGCGAACCGGGTCGGGATGAAGTCCATCTGGATACGAGGGTTCTACGAGCCGGATGACCCCGACGACCCGGAATCCCAGGCTGACGTTGCAGTGGACGATCTCTCTGATGTGTCCGGCGCAGTGCGTCAACTCGTCGGTTTCTAACCAACCCTTGCATCACCGAATCCCACAACAGGGAGGCCGCCCTTGTTCGAGGAATTGAGCGGTGGTCCGCTGCCGAACGGACGCTATCCCGACATCACCCTGGCGATTTTTCCCCATCTCCGGGAGTTCCTGGTGATCGATACCCGGGGCACCGCGGCCGATATTGCCGTGATGTCCACAGACTCGGTTTTCAACGATGAGTACTACCGGGCGGTCGAAAGCGAGTTCGGTAGCTTGTTGCGTGAAGGCGGAGACCGGCCTTTCCTCCATTTGATGCACCTGCCGGGCCAACTCGACGACATTCTGCGCGGTATCGCCATGAATTTTATCCTCGACCGCCTCGGCGTGAACTTCCATGACGAAGATAACCTGCCGGAAGTGGTGGTTTTCGTCATATCCGGTCCCACTCTGGCCATCCCTCAGGATCAAGTCGTGGCGGGTTTCGAGGAAATGCTTGCACAACGTGCCGGGAGCGGCGAAATTGAACGCTGGTCGCAGCAGCTTGCCGAATTGATCCGGCGAGAGGCCGAGGCGTTCCCTCCCACCAATGAGGTGTTGGGCGAATCCATGACCGACGAATCCCTTGACCCCTACTACATTTGGCAAAACCGCAACTAGGACGCAACCAGATCATGCAGCAAATCGCCCTGACATTCAGCAGCCGCGACAACAACGACGACAGCGACCTGATCGCGATTGCACAAGCCGCCGACCGCCTCGGCTACCATTCCTTCTGGACCGGAGAGTCCTGGGGCCGCGACGCCTTCACGGTTTTGACCATGCTGGCGTGCCACACCGACCGCGTCGGGCTGGGAACTGGCATAGTTACCGTGTACAGCCGCACCCCCGGCCTGATCGCCCAAAGCATCGCATCGCTGGACTGCATCAGCGGCGGCCGCGCCATCCTGGGCTTGGGCAGCAGCGGGCGCATCGTCATCGAGGACTGGCATGGCGTCAAGTTCGACCATCCGGTTTCCCGTACTCGGGAGTACATTGAAATTATCCGCATGGCATTGGCCGGCGGCCGGGTCAACTATGAGGGTCGTTTCTATCAACTGAAGCGGTTCCGCATGGGCGTTGCGCCGGTTCAGGAACGGATTCCGATCTATATCGCGTCGTTAGGCCAACGGAACCTGGAGCTGACCGGGGAACTGGCCGACGGCTGGCTGCCCATCTGGACCCACAGTGAAAAGTTGCCTCAAATCAAGGAGCCTTTGCTGGCCGCGCTAACCGCTGCCGGACGACAGCCCGGCGAGATGACCACCGCGCCTCAGATTCTCAGTTGCGCCTCCGATGACGAGGAAACCGTTGCCAACGCCATCCGCCAGGCCCGCGCCCACATGGCCTTTTACATCGGAGGCATGGGACGGTACTACTACGATCTGTTCTGTCGCTACGGCTACCAGGCGGAGGGCGACGCGGTGCGCCGAGCCTGGGCCGAAGGAGACCGAGGAGCCGCGGCCGGCGCGATCACCGACGAGATGGTTGACAGCATTACCGCCATCGGCACGCCCGACGAATGCCAGCGCAGGATGGATCGTTTCCGCGCCAACGGGGTTGACATGCCCCTGGTGGCATTCCCTCACGGCGCCGAACGCGACACCATGCTGGGCACGCTGGAAGCCTTGGCGCCGGCGAAAGGATAGGTTGCGACGGTGAAAATCGGTTTGATATCCGACACCCATTCCGCCGGCAGCGGTTGGGACCTGCCGACGCCAATCCTGGATGCGTTGGCCGGCTGTGATCTGCTGCTCCACTGCGGCGACCTGGAGTGTATCGGGGTGCTGGACTGCCTGGAACAGGTCGCGCCCGTGCTGGCGGTGCGCGGCTACGAGGACCCGCGCGAACCGGGCGAACGTCTCGCTGACACCACGCGCGTGGTCGATGCGTCGGGAGTCAAAATCGGAATGGTCCACGACATCCAATGGCCCGCTCCGCCAATCCTAACAACCCCGGATGGAACCGGGCTTGCGTATCCTGACGACGGATTGGCCGAGCTGTTGACCCGCAAGTTCGGCGAGCCGGTTAACGTGGTAGCCTTCGGAGACACGCACGAAGAGATGATCGAGTGGCGCGACGGCATACTTTTCATCAATCCCGGCAGTCCCACGTACCCCGGGCGTAGGCATATCCCGGGCACACTGGGCACGGTAGCGGTGATACACATCGTTGACGGAGCGATTGACGCGCGAATAATCGACGTCAGTGGAACCCGCCGATAACTGTTCGCGGTCGGGTTCGCCGATTGACACTACTCAAGCGTTGTGCTAATTTCGCAACGTTTGTCGGATTTTTTGGCCGAAAACGGAGAGGATAGTATGGAATCAATCATTGTAGCCCTGGTTGCCGGGGGCATTGCGCTGGCCTTTGCCGCGTTTACGGCTTGGCGAGTAATCGGCGCGGACGCCGGCAACGCCCGAATGACCGAGATCGGGGACGCCATCCGCACCGGAGCGTCGGCGTTCCTGCGCCGCGAGTACATGTCCCTTTTGCCTTTCGTAATCGTAGTGGCAATCGTGCTGGGCGTGCTGGACTACACGGTGTTCGAGCACGGTTTAGGCGTTCCGGCCACTGCGATCTCCTACCTGGTGGGCACCATCTGTTCCGGTCTGGCGGGATTCGTCGGCATGAACGTCGCGGTGAGGGCTAACGTGCGCACCGCCGCCGCCGCCATGCGCGGGTTGAACCCGGCCCTCCGGGTGGCCTTCTCCAGCGGCACCGTGATGGGCGTCACCGTGGTAGGCATCGGCCTGCTGGGCGTAACCATCCTGTACCTGATTTTCCAGGACATCAGCGCGGTAGCCGGTTTCGGTTTCGGCGCCAGTTCCATTGCCTTGTTCGCCCGCGTCGGCGGCGGCATCTTTACCAAAGCTGCCGACGTTGGTTCCGACCTGGTAGGCAAGGTAGAAGCCGGCATCCCTGAAGACGACCCGCGCAACCCCGGCGTCATCGCCGACAACGTGGGGGACAACGTGGGCGACGTGGCCGGCATGGGCGCCGACCTGTTCGAGTCCTACGTGGGCAGCATCATCTCCGCGGTGGCGTTGGCCGCAGCGAGCGCCACGGCTTTTGCCGTATTCGGCAACGATGCGGTGTTCCCGATGCTGCTGGCCGGAGCCGGCATCATCGCGGCCATCCTGGGCACTTTCGTCGTGCGCAGCGGTGAGCAGGCCGACTTTGAAAAGCTGCTGTGGTCGTTGCGCTACGGCATTTTCGCGGCCGGCGGCTTGCTGATAATCTTTGCCGCCGTGCTGACCATCACCCTGACCGGCAACTGGTGGTGGTTCGGCTGCGTGGTCGCCGGCCTGGTGGCGGGAACCATCATCGGCCTGGCGACGGAGTATTACACTTCCTACAGCTACAAACCGACGCAGCGGGTTTCGCAATCCTCGCAAACCGGCGCGGCCACGGTAATCATCAGCGGCATCGCCACCGGGATGTTGAGCACGCTGATTCCGGTCATCTGCGTGTCGGTGGCGATACTGCTGGCCTACTGGTTCGCGGGATTCTACGGTGTGGCGCTGGCCGGAGTTGGATTGCTGTCCACCCTGGGCATCACGCTGGCAACCGACGCCTACGGGCCGGTTGCCGACAACGCCGGCGGCATCGCTGAGCAGGCCAACCTCGACCCGCAGGTCCGGGAGCGCACCGACGCGCTGGACGCCCTGGGCAACACCACCGCCGCCACCGGCAAGGGATTTGCCATCGGTTCGGCGGCGTTGACCGCGCTGGCGCTGCTGGCCGCCTACTCGGTGACCGCAGGGTTGATTACCCTTGACGACACGGGGCGGCTGGCGGCTGGCGGTGTAGGCATCAACCTGCTCCAGCCGCAGATTCTCGTGGGCCTTATCATCGGCGCGATGCTGCCGTTTATCTTCTCCGCCCTCACCATGCAGGCGGTCGGCCGCGCCGCACAGGGCATTGTAGATGAGGTGCGCCGGCAGTTCCGCGAGATTCCCGGATTGATGGAAGGCAACGCCCGGCCTGACTCGGCCCGCTGCGTGGACATCAGCACCCGGAGCGCGCTGAGGGAGATGATCCTGCCCGGCGTGATGGCCGTGGTCGCGCCCATTGCCACCGGGTTCATCCTGGGCGAGGCGGCGCTGGGCGGCCTGCTGATCGGCTCCGTGTCCGCCGGGTTTATGCTGGCGATTATGATGGCCTCCGCCGGCGGCACCTGGGACAACGCCAAGAAGTACGTTGAGCTGGGTAACTACGGCGGCAAGGGTTCGGACGCCCACAAGGCCGCCGTAGAGGGCGACGTGGTCGGCGACCCGTTCAAGGATACCTCCGGCCCCAGCCTGAACATCCTGCTCAAGCTGATGGCGATTGTTTCGCTGGTCTTCGCGCCGGCGTTCGTCGCGGTGCGGCCGCTCATCAACCTGTAATATCCGTTGACGCGGGAATCTATACGTAGGGGCGGGTCTAAGACCCGCCCCTACCGCGTTGTGATAAATTGTCCGCCACATTGTTCCGAGGGATTAGCTTAATGACTACCAACAACGGCGGATTGTTTGACCTCACCGGGCGGGTGGCCCTGATCACCGGCGGCAACGGCGGTCTGGGTTTGGGCATGGCGCTGGGCCTCGCCAACGCCGGGGCCGACATTGCCATCGCCGCCAGGAACACCGAGAAGAACGCCACCGCCGTTGCGGAAATCGAGGCTACCGGCCGGCGCGCCGTGGCCATCCCCACCGACGTCACCAGCGAGTCGGATATTGACGACATGGTGTCGCGGGCGGTGGCCCACTTCGGCCATGTCGATATCCTCATCAACAACGCAGGGGCGACGGTGCGCAAACCCCCTGAGGACATCACCGCCGCCGAGTGGGACAACGTACTGGACGTGAACCTGCGGGCGGCGTTCCTGTCCTGCAAGGCGGTTTATCCGCACTTCAAGCGGCAGGGCGGCGGCAAGATTATCAGCATCGGCAGTATGTACAGCATCTTTGGCGGCGGAGGCAGCGGCGTGCCCTACTCGTCCAGCAAGGGCGGCATCGTGCAGCTGTCCAAGAGTTTCGCGGTAGCGTGGGCCGGGGACAACATCCAGTCCAACGCCATCCTGCCCGGCTGGTTTATGACCGAACTGACCCAGGCCATCCCGGAAACGCAGCCGGAACGCTACGATCTCATCAACCGGCGCATCCCTGCGGGACGGTGGGGTGAAGCCAGCGAGTTGCAGGGGGCAGCGGTGTTCCTGGCCAGCCACGCATCGGACTACGTAACCGGCGCCGTGATTGCGGTGGATGGGGGGTTTTCAGTGTCGTAGGCCGAACCAAGGACAAACAAGACACGCTACTCAGGCAAGGATTTGTAGGCGAGGATATGCGATGAAGACGCTAACCGTTGCCGATGAAATGTACTCGGTGCTCGAAGAGGTAGCGAACCGCAACGGCCAGACAGTTTCTGATTTGGTATTCGAAGCTATCCAGGTTTGGCTGGACGACATTGCTGCGGACGAAGCCGACCGCGATAAGATTGAAGCGGCTCGCGCTGAATCTGTTGAGAAAGGCGGGGTAGAATTCGAGGCGTTTTTCGTCGATTTGCTGGGCAATCGGGACTAGGTGACGAACGTCGAATAATGGCGCTACGAATTGCCCGGCGGAATGAATCTACGTACCGGACTCAGGCGTACCCACTTTGCTCAACTTGTCATTGCGAGCCATCCACCTCCGTCATTGCGAGCGAAACGTGGCAATCTCGTTGGGGCAGCGGTCGTCGCTACTGGAACGAGATTGCCGCGTCGCTGCGCTCCTCGCAATGACAAAATGGGTACGCGTGATACGTAACGGGGGCTGTAATTTAGATTGTGGGGTGTTTGGTTGGCGGCTCCTTTTGGTTGGTCGGTGGGTTGGGGTTTCGGGTTAGGGAGTTCAGGGTCCGCCGGAGGCGGAGTAGCGTCGGCGCTACGGCCAGAGAGCGTTTGGTTTGCACAATTTTGCGTCCTAGAATTGCGCGTGCTGACCGCCTCCGGTCCTCTCCCTTATTTCAGTTCCAGCTTGCGCCGGAAAGACAAGACGAAAGGCAGGGTTGCGTCCTGCCGGAGCAGGGCGCGACGGCGACCCTCGCGCAGCGGTGGTGACACCCGCCGTACTGGTCTATGCCATGCCGGGGAATAGATCGGCCTAGGGCGATAGCCAGCGATGCAGAAAGTCCGACTTTGCCGTCCGTTGCAGGCGGACGACGGTTAGGCCGTGAGGCACGCCGGGGCGTACCGAAATCCTGAACTCCTGAACCCGTATTCAGATGTGGACGCCGGGCGTTGGGCCATGGCCTTAGACTTGCTGCCTGACGTAGAGTACAGTATAGGGAACGGACGTGCGATTGCAAAAGGGGCGGACGTCACTAAATGAAGCTTTTGGATTCCTGCTTGCGCAGGAATGACGGGATGAGTGGCAGGCGGGAATGACGACCCTAATAGTTTCAAATGCGTAAGACCCTCACGCGTATCCACTTTGTCATTACGAGCGCAGCGTGGCAATCTCGTTATGGTGGCAATCACCCTCGTGGCGGCGAGATTGCCACGTCGCTACGCTCCTCGCAATGACAGGTTGCGCAAAATGGGTACGCGTGAGCGGTAAGTTCCATTTAGAGCTGGTTCAGGGCCTGCCGCGACAGCATCATCTTTACGGGGCTGATGGGGCGGAAGGTGCGTGAGACCCGCACGTCGCCGGCGAGGCTGCACAGGGTGTAGGCGTCGTAAGGTTCCATGCCTTTCTCGGTAATGAGGAAATCCACCATGTCCCGGACGGCCTGCTTCATCGCCGGGCCCAGGTCCTCGCCGTGGGAGAGCACGACGTAGTGGTCCGGGGTGATGGCGCGGGGGCCAGATATGTTCATGCCCTTTTCCACGGTCACCCGGACGTGAGTATCGGCGGAACATTCGGCGCCGGTGCCGGCAACCGCTCCATCCCCAACCACGGCGTGGCAATCGCCCATCGCCAGCAGGCCGCCAGGCACGAACACGGGCAGATAGAGCACGCTGCCCTCCACCAGTTCCTTCATGTCGATGTCGCCGCCGTAGGGGCCGCTGTCGCTGGCGGTTTCCTGCGGGTACGTCGGCGTGGTGGCGACCAGTCCCATTGACGGATTCAAGGGCAGGCGGACGCCGCTGGGCAGCACCAGGTCGTCGCCGTCGATGCTCATCACGGTGGGGTAGCCCTCGGTGAACTCGGCTTCCAGGAATCCCCGGCCGGGCATCACCATGTGCGCCGGGTTCTCCTTGGGCTTGATGCTGACGAACTCGATACGCAGCGCGTCGCCCGGTTCCGCGCCGTTGACATAGATGGGGCCGGTGGCCGGGCCTTTCAGCGACTTTTCCTGCAACACGCCCGGCTCACGGATGCCCTCAAAGGCGTCCCAGGTTTCCACCATTAGGTCGTCGCCGTCGTCGATGGTGACGGCCGGCTCGTTTTCCGGTTGGAGGACGTAGATGCGTTGTTCGCGGCTGATGGTTTTCATGGCGAATTCTCCATGTACTGCGGTGTCAGACGGATACGTTTAGCGCCCGGTTCCGGAATGTACTCGGATATGCCGCACTCAACCAGTATGGGAGCCACGTAAGTTGATCTCCGCGTCTGGTCGCCCACAGCATCCTGTATAAAACGTTCAAAGGTACCAAGCTTTGCCCAACCCTGGGCGCTGCCGATCAGAACCGTTCCTCCGGCATTACGTATATCGCAGATTACAGTATCTAGTACCGCAAATCTGATTGCCTGCGCAAGTTTGCTAACCTTGATTCCCGTGTCCGCCACTTCCAAGACCGTGAATTCCTCTTGGCCGTGGGGAGGATAGCCTCTACCAGGTGACAGTAGAATCTGCCCCCGATGGATGTGATCTCTAACGGTTTGCTCTACGCTTCTGTATGGGCTGCTCATGGCTACCTCCGCATCGGAAAAAGATGCTCCGCCAGAATTATCCAGCCTTCCGCTGTGGTCAGATCGATCTCGGCTTCCCCAGATTCCTGCGCGCTGGTACTGCCCCAAACCAAATCGCCCTGGCGGGTTTCGGGGTCGATTTCCAAGCTGACTTCCGCGTCGGGGAACGACCACTCAGCGGACACTACACCGTAGGTATTGGGACATATTACCGGGGCCGGCGCGTGAGCCGGGTACATTCGGCCGAAAGCATCCGCCAGCCATGCCAGATAGTCGGAGTCGAAAGCGACGCCCTCTCCGTTGCGCCAGCCGTCTTGCAAACGGCGAAGGTCGGTAATCTGACGGCCGGCGTTCAGGCCGGAAACTGACATGGCAGTGGTCATAGTTGGCTCCTCTTATGCCATAGGACCTTGCGCGGTTGGAGCCTATACTCCTGGCACTCCGGCAAAGCCAGAGTCCAGATGCCACAGGAGTGAATAAATCCCAAAGGTACTTAACGATTTCGACCACTGGATTCCTGCTTTCGCAGGAATGACAGTTCTATGGGATGTTCAACCGTGTAACTCCCATGCCTGTAAGGTCATCACAGCAGAGGGAGGTTAGCCTGGGTTACGCTCACCGGGTTGGCGGTGCCGGCATTGAGGTCAACTATGTTCACCACCACTTGGCCTTTCTCACTCGCGGCGCCCATTGGTGAGCCGGAATAGTAGGCGGTGACGCCGTTTTGGGATACGTCCTCAAAGCGCTCCCAGTGGCCCAGCGCGATGTAGTCGCAGGCCGATGCTGCGATTTCGTGGGGGTGGATGGGCGACGACCGTTCCTCGGTATCATCGGGAAAGTGAAAGTGGCCGTGCGCCATGCCAACCAGCCAGTTGCCATTGCGCTCCGTCGGGACGCCGGCCAGGGGCCGGAAAGCCGGCGTATGGCTAGCCATGGCGCGGCCCCATACGTCCAGCGTCAACTCGGGCAATGTCAAAGTCGCGCCGTGCGTGCCGCGAATGATGTGCAGGTTTCCACTTGCTGCCGCGAACGGCGCGCGCAAGTACAGCGAGGCGTAATCGTAGAGGTCGTGGTTACCGGGCAGTATTACAGCCGGCACGACGGCCCGGGCCATCTCACTGATGAAAAACTCCAGCAGAGCGTCGGAGATTCGAGCGTTGTCAAACACGTCGCCGGCAATGAGCAGCGCGTCCGCGTTCAACGTATGAACGCCGTCCACCACGGCGGACAGGGCACGCTGGGCGGCCTCCGGGTCCCAGTCATCGCCCAGGTGGGTGTCCGAGGTGTGGATGATGCGAATGTTGCGGCGAGGCATATCGGCTAGACGGTGGCGGCTGCGGAAACGGACGGTACCGGCGTCTGCACCTGGCGCAGCACCGCGTCCAGCAGCGACGGCAGGTTCCAGCCACGGACGGCGGAGACGAACACCCGACCGGTGACGGCCGGCGAATCCGTAGCTGCGAGCACGGAAAGGTCGATTTGATCGAACGACTCTACGTCCGCCGGGTCGTCGGTGAGCAGGTCCATCTTGTTGATTACGAGGAGGCGCGGTTTCCCGCCCAAGTCCAGCTCGTTCAGGGTCTGCTCAACGACTTCCACTTGCTCCGGCGCCTTGGGGTGCGTTATGTCGATGACGTGGAGCAGCAGGTCGGCTTCGTCCAGTTCGGCGAGGGTGGCGCGGAAAGCAGCGACCACCGTGGGCGATAGCTTTTGAATGAAACCCACCGTGTCGCTCAGCAAGAGTTCGCTGCCGTCGTTCAGACGGAGGCGGCGGGTTACCGGATCCAGCGTGTTGAAGAGTTGGTCTTCCGCCGGCACCCCGGCATTGCACAGCGCGTTGAACAGGGTGCTCTTGCCGGCGTTGGTGTAGCCTACGAGCGTAGCCATGGGCGTTGCGGAACGGCGACGGCGTTCCAGGTATTGACTGCGCCGCTTACGGACGCTGTCCAGCTCCGATTCGATCTTCTGGATGCGACGGCGAACCAGACGGCGGTCGGTCTCCAGCTGGGTTTCGCCGGGGCCGCGAGTGCCGATGCCGCCGCCCAAGCGCTCCAGGTGCGACCACTGACCGATGAGGCGCGGCAGCAGGTATTGATGCTGCGCCAATTCCACTTGCATCTGACCTTCGCGAGTGCGGGCGTGGCGTCCAAAAACGTCAAGGATCAACGCGGTGCGGTCGAGAACCTTGATCTGGAGCGCATTTTCCAGGTTGCGTTGCTGGGTGGGCGTAAGCTCATCGTCGCAAATGACCACGTCGGGACGCTCTTCGGCCAGAACGTCCTGCAATTCCTGGAGCTTGCCCTTGCCCAGGTAGGTCGGCGTGGTACGGTCGGCGCGCTGAGAAACCGTGGCGACTACTTCGGCACCGGCGGAGCGGGTCAGGTAGTCCAGTTCGGCCAGCGTGTCCTGCAACCCCCACAGCTGTTCGCCGCGCTTCTTGGCTTCCACGGCCACCAGGACCGCCCGCTCCGTCTGCGGGCCGGTGGGCTTGGGTTGGCGAGACTTCGGCATGGGCTTAACTATCTCTGCCTGCGGAACAGTTGCCAGACGGGAACGCTGAAACCGGGGAGTAATTCCTCGCCATCAAGAATATCATCCTCGCCGAGCACAACCGGGGCCTGCCCGGGACGGTAGCGGGATACGGTGGTGTCTTCCGGGTTGAGCACCCAAACCTCGCGTGCGCCGAAGTCGAGCCACATTTTGGCTTTGTCGGAGAGTAATCTATCACTGCGAGAGTTGCTGGGAGAAGCGACCTCAATGCACAAATCAGGCGTGAGTTCAGGGAAACCGGTAGTTCCAGGCGGGATGCGTCCGGGGGCGAACCAAGCTACATCCGGGGCGCGTACTGTATCAGGGGCACTCTCCAATCGGTAACCGGGTTCGCCAGTACGGAGGACGCCGTAATTGGCAACTATGATGATGTGATAGTACAGAATACCGTGGCTGTGGGACACGGTATCTGCATGAGGGTCGCCGGTGGGCACGTCTTTTTCCGTGAGCACGCCGCGGATGAGTTCAAAGCGCTTGCCGGGAACGCGCTCCATTTCCAGGAACTCATCGGCGGTTATGAGGCGAGCCGGCGTCGCTGTAGTAGTCATGGTTAACTTCGCTCAGTAGGCTACCGTGATTATATCCCGTTACGCGCCGGGCGTCGGGATGGTCCAGTTTTCCAAGCGCTGGCAGCCCGTTTCAACTCGCTCGTCGGGGGTGGTGAGCGACAGCCGGATGTATCCCTCCCCATACTGCCCGTATGAAGAGCCGGGCGTCACCACAATGTCGATTTCTTCCAGCAGACGCGCCGCGAACTCGGCGGAAGTGAACCCTTCGGGAACGGGCGCCCAGATGTACAGACTGGCCCGGGGCGTTTCGACTTCCAGGCCCATGCGCGTCAAAGCCTGCAATACCCGGTCCCGACGCCACTGGTAGGTCACTATGTTGTCGTCGATACAGTCCTGCGGGCCGGTGAGCGCCTCCATGGACATTTCCTGAATCGCCTGGGGAATGCCGGAGTCCAGGTTGGCCTTGATCTGGAACAGGGCCTTGATCATGTCCGCGTTGCCCACGGCCATACCCATGCGCCAGCCCGTCATGTTGTAGGTCTTAGACAGGGAATGAAACTCCAGCCCCACCTCTTTCGCGCCATCAATCTGCATCATGCTGCCGGCGCGATAGCCGTCGTAGCCCACTTCCGAGTAGGCGGCGTCGTGCAGCATGGCGATGTCGTGCTCTCGGCAGTAGCGCAGCGCGGATTCCAGGTCCTCCTGCGACGCCACGGCGCTAGTGGGGTTGTTGGGGTAGTTGAGCCACATCACCTTGGCCGCTCGCGCCACGTCGTCGGGGATGGCGTCATACTCGGGCAGCCACCCGTTGCGCTGGTACAGGGGCATGACGTAGCTCTCGGCGCCGGCGAACATGGTGCCAACGGAGTACACCGGATAGGCAGGGTCCGGCACCAGCGCGATGTCGCCCGGGTCCAGGAAGCAGAACGCCGCGTGGCCGATGCCCTCTTTCGCGCCGATGAGGGGCAGCACCTCGGTGTCCGGGTCAAGGTCAACGTCGAACCGCTGCTTGTACCAGTGAGCGATGGCGCGGCGCATTTCCGGCAGGCCATCGGTTTCGGGGTAGCGATGGTTCGGCGGGTCCTGCGATGCCGTCAACAGGCGGTCGATGATCGGCTGCGGCGTCGGTATGTCCGGGTCGCCGATGCCAAAGGTAACCACATCGGCGCCGGCAGCGCGCTTCTCAGCAATGATGCGCGAGATTTCGACGAACGGGTAGGGGGCGAGTTTGCCAAGACGGTTAGAGAACGTGGGCATTGGTGCTCCTGGAGATTGATACCACGATGAGGGTCGGTTAGTGCTTGAGCGAGGTGGCAGAGACTACACCGCTGCGGCTACCTCCGCTTGGTGGGCCCGCCCTCGTTCCAGCGTCAGCCAGTTGTACTCGTCTATGAACATGGCCAAGCTGAAGGGCGGGTTGAAGCCCAGTTCGGCGGACAGATGGCCGGCAGGGTCGTCGATGCCGTGCTGCGAGCGGGCGTCGGACGCCACCGAAAGCGCGGCCATCCGCATGATGGTGAGGAACTGCGAGTAAGTTGCGCCGTTGGGCTTGTCATTCGGGAAGTAGGCTTCCCTGATGCCCTTGCCCCAGGACACGAACAATTGCGGATTCAACGCGGTCAGAATCGCAGAGGCGGCGGTCGGCCCTACGCCATCGGCGCCGGTTAGCGCATCGTAGGCGTGTTCAATAACGTCCAGCGTCGAGCAGCGCAGGTCGTTGAACTCCAGCGCGGACGCCGACAGCGGTTCCAGGTAAGGCATCGCGCTGCGAACGGCGTCGGCGATCCCCTCGGCTTTGCTCTGTGGAATCCGGCAACCCCACTGGTTCACGTAGCTCACCAGAGCGGGCCAGTCGGCATCGGCGCTGCCCTTCTGCAACGCTTCACGGAATTCAGGAGCGCGCGCGGCGATACATAGCGTGTCGTCCGCCATGCTTCGAAAGGCGTTGGCAGACCAGCGCAGTTGGTCGTAGGTGGTCGGGCCGGTAACGTAATTGGTCATTCTGTCCACACTCCACTGAATACTTCGGCTGCTGGGCCTTCCAAAAAGACTTCGCCCTCTCCATCCCACTCGATGTTGAGCGTCCCGCCCGGCAGGTTGACTGCCACGCTGTTGCCGGTATGCCCCAGCAGGCGGGAGGCAACGCCGATGGCGCACGCGCCGGTGCCGCAAGCCATGGTCTCGCCGGAGCCTCGCTCCCAGACGCGGGCATCCAGTTGGCCGTCATCGCGCAGGTTCACGATTTCAAAGTTGACCCGGTCGGGGAAAATTGGATGCCGCTCCACCAGCGGGCCGATGTTGTGCAACGGGAACTCTTCCACCGGTTGGTCAATGAAAGTCACGGCGTGCGGGTTGCCCATCGACACGAAGGTCAGGAACAGGCGGAAATCCCCGGGATGGATGGCGTAGTTAACAATCGGCCCATGCTGCCCGCTGATTGCCGGATCGAGATCAACGGGAATTTCCGACGGCTCAAAACGCGGCGCCCCCATGCTGACCCGCGCCGAATCCACTACTGCTCCGTTGTAGTGAGGCACTATCGTGCGGACACCGGACCTGGTGTCCACGGTCACCTGTGGAGCAGTAGGAGATACAATCGACCGTTCAATGGCATACTTGGCGAAGCACCGTATCCCGTTGCCACACATCGCTCCTTCGGACCCGTCGGAGTTGAACATCCGCATCTGGAGGTCCGCCACGTCGGAATTCATCACCAGGATCAGCCCATCCCCGCCGACGCCGAAATGACGGTCGCTGATTGCCCTGGAAAGACTGCCCCAGTCGCGTTCGGGCATCTTGCGCGCGTCAATATACACGTAGTCGTTGCCAGCGCCGTGCATTTTCGTGAATTCCATCGTCGAACTCCTGCGGCCGGTCAGCGAGGTGCCGCTGGTGCGGAATTGTATCACACCGTCCTTATTCCGAAAGGAAATCGGCAACCCGCCGGCCGGCTTCGGCTACCGGTAACCCTTCGCTGGCGTCCAGCCACACGACGCGCTCGTCCGCCAATTTGAACCAGGTGTATTGCCGCCGGACCAGTCGGTGCGTCTGGGTCTTGGCGCGCTCTATCGCTTCGGCTAGGGTTATTTCACCTGCAAGGTATGCCCCCAGTTGCGAGTAGCCAACGCTGGCCAGCGGCCCGGTTCCCAGCGTGTAGCCGTCTTCCCCTAAACGGCGCGCCTCGTCGAGCAGGCCGGCGGACATCATCGAGTCGAACCGGGCGTCGATGCGGTCGTATAGAACTGAACGCTCGGCGGTAAGGCCGATTATCAACGCCTGGTAAGGCGGTTCGGCGCTCCGCACGGCTGCCGCAATCTTCTCGCCCGTAACGTGTACGATTTCCAGCGCTCGAATGATGCGCCGGGTGTTGTGCGGCCCGATGGCCTCGGCGCGGTTTGGATCCAGCGCGTTGAGTTCCCACCACAACACTGCTGTCCCTTCGCTCTCGGCGCGCCGCTCCAACTCCGCGCGATAGGCGGGATCGGGAGGCACCTGGGGAACCTGCCAGCCCTCAAGCAGCGCCCACACGTACTGCCCCGTTCCTCCGCACAGGATGGGCAGCTTGCCCCTCCGGTTTATGTCAATGATCGCTTGGCGGGCCAGCGGCAGGTATTCGCCCAGGCTGAGCGTTTCATCCGGCGCGCGAATGTCGATGAGGTGGTGTCGCGCCGCCTGCTGCTCGGCGCTGGTCGGCTTGGCCGTGCCAATGTCCATGCCGAGATACACCTGGCGGCTGTCTGCGTTGACGATTTCGCCGTCGAAGCGTTGGGCCAGGTGGATTGCCAGCGCCGTCTTGCCCACTGCGGTGGGGCCAACTACGGCGATAAGGGAAAGACGCAGCGACACGTAAGGTTTTCAGACCGGGGCAACCCACTCTGCCAGCGTCAACGTCTGGATGCCCGTGCCGGCTAGGCGGCTGATCAGCGGCCCGTCGGCAGTAATCAGCGGGGCATCCTCACGCTGGGCCAGTACGCAGAACAGGGCATCATAAACGGCAAGTCCGGCACTTGCAGCGAAAAGCAGGGCTTCTTCCAGCAACTCGTCCTGCGGAACCGGCTTAACTCCTATGGTTCGCAATGTCCCGAACGCGGGAATCAATTCGTCAATATGCAATCCGCCTCGCCTCACTCTTTGCCATAACACGTTGGCACATTCAACCAGAATATAATCGGGCGCGACCAGTTGTATCACCGAGGCGCGATGCAGCAAAACTATTTCTCGAACAACATCGGAATAATCCTCATCAAGGACTTGCTTGACCAAGGCGCTGGTGTCAATTGTATAGATACTCATACGCCCTGGTCTTGCCCTAGACCTGGTTCGGGATCCGGTTCGCTAACGTGGCCGTCTTCAATCGTTAGTGCGGCAACGATCTTGGCTGCCAGTTCCTCCGGCGTGCTCCAATCCAGGAACGCGATGTCGTCGGCAATGTCCCGCGCCGCCCGCATTCGGACGGCAAGACTGTCGCCATAGACGCCACCCGACTCTTTGCGCTCTTGCCTAATTTCGTCGGCCCGGCGAATCATGTCGGGAACCGGCTCGTCGAGTGTCCGTATTTCCACCTCCACTTGCTGCCCTTCAGACAAGCCAGTGGTAGCATCCAACACAATGGTCTGTCCCTTAACTACACCGCGCAATTTCATACTTCATCTCCGGGCATCGCGATCACCGATGGTTAACGCGGTGTTGACATTTTACGCCTTGACGGCGAAGGCAGCCGCTACCGCCAGGAACGAATCGGCATCCAAACTTGCTCCGCCCACCAGTGCGCCGTTGATGCTGTCAACGCCGGCAAAATCGGCGGCGTTGCCGGGGTTGACGCTGCCCCCGTAGAGGATCGGCGTATGCGATGCGACATCCACTCCCAGCGCGGCGGCGATGGTGGGTCGAATGGAGCCGCCCATCACCTGGTCGGCAATATCGGGAGTGGCGGCCCGCCCGGTGCCAATGGCCCACACCGGCTCGTAGGCAATTGACAGTCTGCCCAGCACCGCCTCGGGATCAAGGTCCGCCAGCGCAGCGACAACCTGCCGCCGAATTACCTCCGCAGCCTGGCCCGACTCCCGTTCGTCCAGCGTTTCGCCGACACACACGATTGGGCGCAAACCGTGCTCCAGGGCCGCGGCGGCTTTCCAACTTACTGATTCGTCCGTCTCTCCAAAAAACTGGCGACGCTCCGAATGCCCGATGATCACGTGCTCGCACAGGCCGGCCAACATCGGCGGCGCGATTTCCCCGGTGAACGCACCGCTATCGTCGGAGTGCATATTCTGGGCGGCGACCATGACGCCGCTGCCCGCGACGGCGTCCCGCACCGCGGCCAGCGAAACGAAGGGCGGACCTACGATGATGTCCACCCTGGTCAAACCGCCGGCACCCCTGGCGATTGCCGTCGCCAGGGCGACGCCCGACGCAACATCAGTGTTCATCTTCCAGTTGCCAGCGACTATGTTGCGAATGTCGGGCATTGGTCGCTCCTCACGGGCCGAACTTGGCGAGCTTGCCGGAATGCGAAAGCGCCAGCAGCATGATGGTTTCCGCCGGGATCCGACCGATGGAACCCTGGGCGCAAGCGCGTTCGTTGAAACCGTCCACGCCCTCGCCCAACGTCAGCTTGGAGTGCAGCATGAACGGCACCGGATGCCAGCTGTGCGACGCCATGATCGCCGGGGTGGCGTGGTCTCCGGCCACCATCAGCACGTCGGGTTCTAGTTCCAGGATTTTCGGCAGATGGACATCCAGTTCTTCGAGGCACTTGACCTTGGCGTCAAAGTCGCCGTCTTCACCGGCGGCGTCGGCGGGCTTGTAGTGGAGGAAGAAGAAATCGTGATCGTCCCAGTTGGCGTGGAGCGTATCCACTTCCTCGCCAAAGGTCATGCCGGTCGGAATGATCTGCATGTTCGCCACGGAAGCCAGACCCCGGTACATCGGGTAGGCCGCAATCGCCGCCGGGTTCAGGTGGTACACCTCTCCAAAATCGGGCAGATTGGGCAACTGGGCCCAACCTCGTAAGAGCACCATGTTGGCGGGTTGCTCTTCGGAAAGGATACGGCCCGCTTCGTTGGCAAATTGCTGCACGATGCTGGCAGTGCGCTGGCCTTCGGGGACGATGGCATTGGCCGGTCGAGGCGCCACTCCCTCACGTTGGGGATCGGTTTCCTCGATCTGCTCCGACAAGCCCTCGCCGCGCAAGCGCAACACGAACCGGTAGTCCTGCACTGGGAAAACGTCCAGCTGGACGCCGGGTATTTCGATGCGGTCCAGGCGCTCGCAGAGTGGCGCGCTCAGGGAGGTGGCAATGCGTCCCGCCCTGCGATCCGTCAGCAGGCCGTCATCGTCAACCGTGCAGAAGTTGCCACGCGCGGCCACGTCGCCCGGCAGCAGTTCCACGCCGATGCCCAAGGCTTCAAGCGCGCCTCTACCGATGATGTATTTCAATGGGTTGTATCCGAACAAGGCCAGGTGCCCCGGCCCGCTGCCAGGCGCGATGCCTACCTCAACCGGAGTGGTCAGGCCGCATGCGCTCCGTTGCGCCAGCGCGTCCAGGTTGGGGATGTGAGCCGTCTCCAACTCCGATTTGCGCGTGTCGGGGTGCGGCAGCCCGCCCAAACCGTCGGCAACCAGCATCACGATTTTGGACGGCGTGCTCGCGATGCTGTCGTGAATCTGTTCCAGGTCGATCATGTTCGCTCCGTCGGTTTAGAGTGTTCAGGCGTCCGGCAAGGCGGCGATCCCCGGCAGTTCGCGGCCTTCCAGGAATTCCAGCGACGCGCCGCCGCCAGTGGACACATGGGTCATGCGCTCCATCAGGCCCAGGGATTCCACGGCTTCGGCGGTCGAACCGCCGCCCACCACGGTGGTCGCGTGCTGCAGCCCTGCGATACTGTCTGCAACGACGCGGGTGCCGGCTTTGAATTTCTCCATCTCGAAAACACCCATGGGTCCGTTCCACAGGATGGTCTTGCAGGAGGCCAATGTGGAGGCGTAACGGCCGGCGGTTTCTGCTCCCACGTCCATAATGTACCACCCGTCGGGAACGTCGCTCACGCCGGCGGTTGCCACCGATTCCGGCTCGGGCGCGAATTTATCCGCGACCACCACGTCGTCGGGTAGATGCACTGCAACCCCGTCGCGGTCGGCCCGGCGCAGCACGTCGCGGGCGAACTCCAGCCGGTCTTCCTCCACCGGAGACGCGCCCACGGGTTTGCCGGTGGCGGCCAGAAAGGTCACTGCCATGCCCCCGCCGATGAACAGATGATCCAGCCTGGGCAACAGGTTTTCCAGCACCAGGATTTTATCGCTCACCTTGGCTCCGCCCATGAGCGCGGCCAGGGGGCGTTCCGGCTCGGCCAGCGCCAGACCCAGCGATTCCACCTCCCGCTGCGTCAACAGACCCATCGCCGAAGGGAGCAGGTTGGGAAGCCCGACGGTGGATGCGTGGGCGCGATGCGCCACCGCGAAAGCGTCCATTACGAAGCAGTCGGCCAGAGACGCCAGATCCCTGCTGAACGAGTCGTCGTTTTTTTCCTCGCCGGGATGGAATCGCAAGTTTTCCAGCAAGTAGATCTCGCCGTCGGACATACCGCCAACGGCTGCTGCAACATCCGGGCCGACACAATCCGTCAGTGATACCACCGGCCGGTTCAGCAAGACGCTGAGCCGTTGGCCCACGGGCGCCAGTCGCAACCCCTCGTCAACCTGCCCGGCCGGTCGGCCCAGATGCGAACAGAGAACCACCTTGCATCGCCGTTCCAGCAGGTACTCGATGGTGGGCAGGGTTGCGCGCAGCCGCTGGTCATAGTTGGCGATTGCGTCCACTCCCTGCTCGATAGGGACGTTGAAATCCACTCTGACGAGAACAGTCTTGCCGGCCACATCCAGCTGGGAGAGGGTTCGCTTGGTCATTTTGATGTTGCCTCAGTACTCAAACCAGCGCGCCGCCGATTATCCATTCCGTCGCCTGCTGCAAGGCTTCGGGACGCCGCAACCGGACGCTTTCGGATGACGCGGAAGCGCGGGCATCGTCCAGCAGCCGGTCAACGTAGTCTTCGGCATAGGACCGGGAACCGGCATCGTCCAGGATGGCGACGATGCGGGCGGAATCGCTCGGTTCCAGCACGCGCTTCATGTAAATGCCGCCCAATTCCCGCTTGGCGGTCGTTGGCGCGTGTTGCAGCGCGTGAATCAGGGGCAGGCTCTTCTTCTTGTTCAGCACGTTGCTGGCCGTGAAACCGTCGCCCTGCGCGCCCCATAGGTCGTTGATGTCGTTTCGTACCTGGAGAGCCATGCCCAGCCTTTCGCCCCAGTCGTACAGCGCGCTTGCCGTATCGTCGTCGGCTCCCGCCGCCAGGGCTCCAATCCGCGCCGAGCATCCGGCCAACGCGCCCGACTTGCGCCGGATCATGTCCAGATAGTCGGCTTCGGATACCATCAGCTGGTCCTGATAGGTCAGGTCCATGTACTGCCCCTCGCACAGCGTCAGGCAGGCCTGGTCCAGCGAGCGCAGCGCTTCCAGCACGGTACCGGCGGGGACGCCGCCATCGCTGAGTCGCATCAACGCCGACCTGGCCAGCGCGTGCAGCCCGTCGCCCGCGTTGATCGCCTGGGATGGGCCCCATACCCACCAGATGCTGGGGCGAGTGTCGTTCTGGTCGATGCGGCCGGCCTGCACGTCGTTATGCACCAGCACGAAATTGTAGGCCAGTTCCACCGCCGAGGCCGCCGGCGCCGCCGGTGCATGGTCTCCCGACACGGCGTCGGCCGCGGCCAGGGCAAGAAGGCCGCAGTGATGCAGGCGCGTCGGCGTGCTGTCGGCGGGATTGCCACGCTCATCCACCCATCCCAGGTGGTAGCGGAGCAGGTCGTAAAGCATACCCTGGCGGTCTGCGAAAGCGGCGCGCAGGTCGGCGTCCACAACGGCGCGGTATGAGTCGTATGTCGTGGCCGTAGTGATGATTGCCCTCGAATAGCCGGGGACTAGGTTAGGTCAGCCCGGCGGCGCGGCGAACCTCGGAAAACGGCAACGCGCCGGCGCGGAGCAGGGTCAGCTCGTCGTCTGAGACTGCAACAATCGTGCTGGCTGTGCCCTGGGGTGGTTCGCCGGAAACAATAATACCATCAACCAGCCCCCCCAGACACCGGCGCAGTTCCTCCGGGTCGGTCAGGTCAGGCTCCCCGCTGCGGTTGGCGCTGGTTCCCGTGATGGGCCGGCCGATTCCGGCGGCCAGGGCCAACGGCGCCGCGTGGTCCGGCATTCGCACTGCGATGGTATCCAAACCTGCCGTGAGGCGCGGCGGCAGTTCCGGGCTTGCCGGCAGCACCAACGTCAGCGGGCCCGGCCAGAAGCGTTCTGCCAGGATGCGGGCTAGTTCCCCGCGGCGTCCCGAGACGGTTGACACCATCCCGACTTGCTCCCAACCGGATACCAGCACCGGAAGGGCCATCCCGGAGGGGCGGCCTTTGATTTCGTACACCCTTTCCAGGGCCTCCGGGTTGGTGGCATCCGCCGCGAGCCCGTACAGCGTGTCGGTGGGAATCGCCACCACTCCGCCGGCGGCGATGCAATCCCGCGCCTGCTCGATTTCCGTTCGGTTAATCATGCGCCCAACATTTTACCATCGCGGGCGCAACGGGCAGTCTCATCAAGCGCCCGACTATGCTACTATTGACTCCGAATTTTCTTGGGTTGGCGACCGTTTGATGACCAGCATGAACCGACCTGAAGCCATGGTCGTTATCGACTTTGGCTCGCAGTACACCCACCTGATCGCCCGACGCATCCGGGAGTTACAGGTATATTCCGAAATCATTCCAGCATCGGCGTCGGAGAGTGCAATCGCGCACCTGAACGCTCGTGGGATCATCCTGTCGGGCGGGCCGGCCAGCGTGTACGATTCCGGCGCGCCCGCCATTCAACAGTGGGTGATTGACTCCGGCTTGCCCGTACTCGGCATTTGCTACGGTATGCAGGCATTGGTACACCAACTGGGCGGGACCGTGATCGCCAGCGACGTTCGCGAGTACGGCCACGCCGATCTGATCAACGACCAAAGCGATACGGGTCTGTTGGCCGGCATCAGCAGTCAGGTTCCGGTCTGGATGAGCCACGGCGACCGTGTTGAACGGCTGCCCAACGGGATGTCCTCGCTGGCTCGCACCGCCAACACCGATTGCGCGGCCATCACCGACGGCAGGCGATGGTTCGGCCTCCAGTTCCATCCCGAGGTGCAGCACACCCCGGACGGCATGACCATCCTGGGCAACTTCGTTCACCGAATCTGCGGTTGCGCCGAATCGTGGACTCCCGGAAACTTTGTCGCCGACACCGTAGATCGTGTCCGTGAACAGGTGGGCGACGACCGCGTGATTTGCGGGCTGAGCGGCGGCGTGGACTCGTCGGTGGCGGCGGCCTTGCTCCACCGGGCCGTTGGGCCGCAGTTGACTTGCATTTTCGTCAACAATGGACTTCTGCGCCACGGCGAGGTCGAGCAAGTCCAAGACACGTTCCAACGCGGCTTGGGCCTGGACTTGCGCTACGTGGACGCCGAATCCCGGTTCCTCACCGGGCTGGCCGGCGTTACCGACCCTGAAACCAAGCGCAAGACCATCGGGGGCGAGTTCATCAAGGTATTCGAGGATGCCGCCGCTGAGATCGAAAACGTCCAGTGGCTGGCCCAGGGCACGCTGTACCCGGACGTGATCGAGAGCGAAACGCCCGACAATCGCGCGTCCGCACGAATCAAGACGCACCACAACGTCGGCGGCCTGCCCGAGCACATGGACTTTGGCCTGGTGGAACCGCTACGCTACCTGTTCAAGGACGAGGTGCGCGCCGTTGGCCTGGAACTCGGTTTGCCGGAGGAGATCATCTACCGCCAGCCTTTCCCGGGGCCGGGCTTGGCCATCCGCATCATCGGCGAGGTAACCCCGGAGCGCGTGGGACTGCTGCGAAACTGCGACCGCATTGTCCTCGAAGAAATCGACGACGCCGGACTCTACCGCGACATCTGGCAGAGTTTCGCCGTGCTCACCGACAACCGCACGGTGGGCGTGATGGGCGACTACCGCACCTACGGGTACGCCTGCGCCATCCGCGCCGTGAATTCCGAGGACGCCATGACCGCCGACTGGGTGCGCTTGCCCTACGACGTGCTGGCCCGTATCAGCAATCGCATCGTCAACGAGGTGGACGGCGTGAACCGCGTCGTGTACGACATCACCAGCAAGCCGCCGGGCACCATCGAGTGGGAGTAGTCCGGTATGCGCGTCCTGGTAGTCGGTTCCGGCGGGCGGGAGCACGCTTTAGCCTGGCGGTTGGCGCAATCGCCGTCGGTGGGCGAACTCTTCGCCGCCCCCGGCAACTCCGGCACCGCCGGCCTGGGAACCAACCTGCCCCTGTCCGAAACCGACCTTGACGGCATCGTTGCGGCCTCTACCAACCACTCCATCGATCTGGTGGTCATCGGCCCGGAAACGCCCCTGGCGTTGGGCTTGTCCAATCGTCTGGAGGCCGCCGGCATTCCCGCGTTCGGCCCCGGCCGGGCGGCGGCGCAGCTGGAATCGAGCAAGAGTTTCGCGCGCTCGGTTATGGACGCCGCCGGAGTTCCGGGCCCCAACTACCGGGTTTTCCAGAACGTTGCCGGCGCCCTCAACTACGTGCAGTACTACGATGCGCCCGTGGTGGTGAAGGCCGACGGCCTGGCCGCGGGCAAAGGCGTCGCCATGTGCGCCAACCGCGAGGATGCCCAATACGCGATTCGCGCCTGCATGGAGGAACGAGCATTCGGCGACGCTGGGGAAACCGTCGTCATCGAAGACTGGCTGCACGGGCCGGAGGTCAGCGTGTTCGGCTTCACCGACGGCGAGAACCTCTCTCCAGTGGTTGCGGCTACCGACTACAAGCGCATCGGCGAGGGGGGCGCCGGCCCCAACACCGGCGGCATGGGCAGCTACGGGCCGCCCCATTACTGGAACGACGAATTGGCCGAGACCATCCGGCGAGATTTCATGCTGCCGGTGATTCGGGAGTTGGACCGCCGCGGCGCACGCTACCGGGGCGCCCTGTACTGTGGCCTGATGCTCACCGACGCCGGGCCGCGCGTCCTCGAATTCAACTGCCGCTTTGGAGACCCGGAAACCCAGGTAATCATGCCCCGATTACTGAGCGACCCGGCCGAAGTGATGCTCGCCTGCGCCACCGGGAGCCTCGCCGATATTGAGCCAGCACTGTGGTCAAACCGGCCGGCCGTGGCGGTGGTGATGGTTTCCAACGGATACCCCGGCGCCTACCAGATCGGATACGCCATCTCCGGCCTGGAAGACGATGGCGATGCTGACACGCTGGTATTCCACGCCGGCGCGCGCCTGGGCGACGACGGCGCAACCGTATCGACCGCCGGCGGCCGGGTGCTGGCCTGCGTCGGCATGGGCGACACGGTGCAGAATGCCCGCGACCGCGCTTACCAACGGGCCGGCCGCATCAGCTTTGACGGCGCATACTACCGGCGCGACATCGCGGCGGAGGCTGTCAAAACCCCGGTCAGCGTGGGATGATTCCGAACCGTGGTTACTGCCAGGCAGCCATCATCAACCTCGATCGACTGGGCAGCGCTGGCCCATGCTTTTCGACAGGCCGTTGAGTCTGGCGAGTTGGACTCGTTCCGCCGTCGTCGGTGGCAGGATGCCGATAACCCGGCGGGCTGGCTTGAGCAGGACGCGCTGGCGATGCTTACCCAATCCCAGGCCGACGCTCTCTACCGCGGCGCCGGCGGCCGGCAGATTAGCAAGTTCCGCACCAACCCCATCGCGGAGGTGCGGGACACCATTGATTTCCTGCTCTACGACACCATCAAGTTGGAGAACCGCTTCGAGGAGTGCGCTCTTGAGACCGGCGGTTTCGGCCTGGTCGGAGCCGGCCGGGAATGGCCGTCGTATCTATTGACGCTACGTGAGCCTACCCTCTTCGCGCCCTGGAGTCCCTACACCGAGCGCGCCTTGCGCCGGTTGCGAATGTTGCCGCCGGGTTTGAAGCAGGGCCATCCGGGACTGTGCTACATCGACCTACTGGACGCTATGCAGGCGCTGCGCGTCCGTCTCAGCCTGCCGGACTTTCGCGCCGTTGATGAATTCTGTTACTTTAACGGGCGCAATCCGAAGGCTCGGGCCTGAGCGCCGGGTCTTGAATCGCCGAACCCCTGAATGGAGGAACTGTCAATGCCCTGGCTGGATGAGCTGAGACGCCTACGGGTCCGCGTGGACAACGAGGGCTACGGGCGCAAGATGGCGGAAATGGCCGAACGCCGCGGCCTGCTGGAGAAGTTCGCCAACGGGTTGGACATTGAGCAACTGCTGGGCCAAATGAACGAAGCTCTGCTGGACGGCGGAGCGCGGCTAATCGTGGACCGTTCCTGGCAGTACGATTTCGAGGGCGACGACGATTCCGATTTCGACGAACTCACCGACGAAATTCTGTACACCCTCTACTGGCACGACGGCGAGCCGGTGGAACTGGAAGTCCGGGTTGGAATCGACAGCGACGACGCCGGCTACGTAATGGTCGAGGACGAAGAAATCGACGATGACGAGGACAGCATCCAGAAAGCCTTGCTGGATGCGTTCCGGGACATCGCGGAAATCAACGAGTAATTTAGCCTGACCGCGATCTCTGCCCGGCAATGTTCGGGAGTCGCGGCGGCAACAAGGAGAATAGCTTTGCCACTGGTAGGAGTAGTAATGGGCAGCGCCTCTGACGAAGAGGCTGTCCAACCAACCCTCAACACCCTGGAATCTTTGGGAGTGGACTACGAAGTCCGGGTAATGTCCGCCCATCGCACCCCCGAGCGAGTCCACGAATACGCCAGCACGGCGCGGGAGCGCGGCTTAGAAGTGCTGATTGCAGCCGCCGGCGGTTCCGCAGCCCTGGGAGGAGCACTAGCCGCACAGACCACGCTCCCCGTCATCGGCATCCCCCTCACCTCCAGCGAACTCAACGGATGGGACGCATTGCTGTCAACGGCGCAGATGCCGCCGGGCATTCCGGTGGCCGCCATGGCCGTCGGCGGTTGGGGCGCACGCAACGCCGCCTACTACGCCGCCCAGATCCTCGCCATCAAGCACGACGACATCCGCGAGGCCGTCGAGCGGTATCGGCAATCCCTCCGTGGTTAGCTCTCCTCCGGCTTACCGCCGGCCCCCGGCGGTGCTCACCGACTTTGACGACACCGCGGCGGCGCAGAACGTCGCAGAATTGCTGCTGCACCGGTTCGGCAGCCCCACGTGGACCGACGTGCGCGAACGCTTCCGGCAAGGTGAACTGTCGCTCAAGGAGTACCAGGAGATCACCTTCCGGGAGATGCAGGCGGACAAAGCGACGATGCAAGCCTACGTGCGCGAGCAGGCTTGTTTCCGCCAGCATTTCGGAGAACTGGCCGATTTTTGCCGAAAGAATTCAACACCCATGTGCATCGTCAGTCAGGGCCTGGATTTCTACATCCAAGCGTTGCTGGACGACTCCGGTTACCCAACCATGCCCGTCCACGCCGTCCGCGCCGAGTTCGATGGCGGCGGGCGCATCGTCGAATATGCCTACGACTTTACCTACCCCGACGCGCCGGAGCTGGGCAACAGCAAGGCGCTCATGGTGAGGCGATTCCAGGAGCAGGGCTACCACGTGTTTTTCGCCGGCGACGGGCGTTCCGACTTCGAGGCCGGCGAGGTCGCCGACACCGTGTTCGCCCATCGCCAAATGGCGGAGATGTGCAGCGACGCCGGCATACCGTTCACGCCGTTCACCGATTTCGGCCCGGTGCTCGACGCGGTTCGCCGTTATGTCGCGCAAGTCTAGCGGGTTCGGCGTCTCCCTATGGTAAAATACCTGCTTGTTGAAAACCCCCATGCGGAGGCGACAGCGTCGTGATTGACCGATATTCCAGGCCCGACATGAAGCGGGTCTGGTCGGACGAAAATAAGTACCGGATGTGGCTGGACGTGGAACTGGCCGTTTGCGAAGCGTGGACGGAAGCCGGCGTCATCCCTCTGGAAGACATGGAATCGCTGCGGTCGGCGGCCTACAACCACGACCGTATGATGGAGATTTTCGAGACCACTCGGCACGACGTCACCGCGTTTCTGCGTTCCATCACCGAAACCCTCGGGCCGGAAGGCCGCTGGCTCCACCTGGGGATGACGTCCTCGGACATGCTGGACACCGGCCAGGCTCTCCAGATGGTCGCCGCTGCCGACCTGCTCCTCAAGGAAATTGATGCGGCCATCGACGCCGTTAAGGAGCAAGCGGTACGACACAAGGACACCCTGATGATGGGGCGCACCCACGGCGTCCACGCCGAGCCGATGACGTTCGGCCTGAAGCTCGCCCTGTGGTGGGATGAACTCCGTCGCCAGCGTGAGCGCATGGAAGCGGCGCGCGAGTCAATCCGCGTGGGCAAAGTCTCCGGCGCGGTCGGCACCCACGCCACCATACCGCCGCACATCGAGGATCGGGTCTGCGCCCATCTCGGCCTCAAGGTGGCGCCGGTTTCCAACCAGGTGGTGCAGCGCGACCGGTACGCCCACTTCATCACCACTTGCGCCTTGGTCGCCGCCTCGCTGGAAAAGTTCGCCACCGAGATTCGCGGGATGCAGCGCACCGAGATTCACGAGGTAGAGGAACCCTTCGGCGCGGGCCAAACCGGCTCGTCCTCCATGCCTCACAAGCGCAACCCGGAGTTGACCGAACGAATCTGCGGCCTGGCCCGCACCATCCGGGGCAACGCTGTGCCCGCGCTGGAAAACGTGGCCCTCTGGGGCGAGCGGGACATCAGTCATTCTTCCTCCGAGCGCATCATTCTTCCCGACACCTGCTTGATGCTAGACTACATACTCAGCATCTTCACCCACGTTATCAGCGGACTCCGCGTTGACGTTGACCGGATGTGGCAGAACCTGGAGAGCAGCCGGGGTCTCATCTTCAGCCAGCGGGTCCTGCTCGCACTGGTGGAAGAAAAGGGCCTCTCAAGAGAGGAGGCTTACGACATCGTACAGCGCAACGCCATGTGCGCCTGGGATGATGCCCAGGACTTCCGCCAACTGCTCAAAAAGGACCCTCAAGCAGCCGAGCATCTCACCGAAAGCGAAATGGATGCCCTGTTCGATTACGGTTACTACACCCGTTACATCGACGACAATTTCCAGCGTATCGGTCTGTTGCCGGCCGCCGTCCTAGTCTAAAACCGTAACACTCGACACAGCGTACAGGGCATTGCCATGATTATTGAAACTCGAATGTCCAACCGAATGCACCGCGGCAAGGTCCGGGATACCTACCAGTTGACCGATGACCTGCTGCTCATGGTAGCTACGGATCGCATATCCGCCTTCGACGTGGTGCTGCCCAACGGAATCCCCGACAAAGGCGCAGCGCTCAACGGCATGTCCGCGTTCTGGTTCGATCTCACCGAGCACATCGTGCCCAACCACCTGGTCGCGCTGGCCGATTCGCCGGATGCCGCTCCCTACGCCGACAATCCGATCATGTCTGACCCCGCCTACGCAGAGGACAACGTCGGACGGCAGGCCATGGTGGTGAAAAAGGCCGAGCGCATCGACATTGAGTGCATCGTGCGCGGCTATATCACGGGGTCAGCCTGGGGCGAATACCGCCGGCAGGGTACCGTGTCGGGCAAGGAGATGCCCACCGGACTCGTGGAAGGCGACCTGTTCCCGGAGCCGCTGTTTACTCCCACCACCAAGGCCGAAGAAGGCCACGACGAAAACATGTCCGACGCCGAGGTCGTGGACATGGTCGGCGCTGAGATGGCGCAAAAGCTGGCGGACGTGAGCAAGGCGGTCTATCTCTACGCCCACGACTTCGCCAGGGAACGCGGCATCGTACTGGCCGACACCAAGATGGAGTTCGGGACACTGGACGGCGAATTGATCCTGATTGACGAACTGCTCACGCCCGACTCCAGCCGGTTCTGGGATGCCGAGGGCTACGCGCCCGGCAAATCGCAGCCCAGCTACGACAAGCAGTTTGTGCGCGACTACTTGACTTCTCAGGGCTGGAACCAGGAGCCGCCGGCCCCCGAGTTGCCCGAGGACGTGGTGCAACAAACGGCCGCGCTGTACCGGCAGGCCTACCGGCTTTTGACCGGCCAATCCCTGTAGCCCGCATCTGCCACCGGTTCGGGAGCGTAAATTGCCGCCGTCCAGACACCGCCGCCGGCGGGCCGACCGCCGCTCCAGCCGGCGCACGCCACCTATTGCCACCGGGGGCGGGTTCCGCAGCCGTTGGTTGCTCATATCGTTCGCCGTCATTGCCGTGCTCTTCATCGGCGCGCTCCTGGCTCCGGTGGTCCTGCCGTTGAACTTCGGAGGTATCGGCCAGGGCAGCGCGGATGGCTACGTGCAAGGTATTGGCACCCAAGTCGATACGTCCGAAGATCGGGCGCACTTTGCCGATAGCTACACCATTGAGCAAGTGAGCAACGGCGAGGGTTACTCCACCACGCCACCGACTTCCGGTCGCCACTGGAACGGATGGGCAGCCTGCGGTTTCTATGGCCCCGACCAAATCCTGGCCGACGAGCGCATCATCCACAATATGGAACACGGCAACATCGTGGTCAGCTATAACTTCACGGAACCGGAGCAGATCCAGGAACTTGAGGACGTATTCGATTCCATTGGCAAAACCAACCTTTGGGGCGTCGCCCGTTTCTACGACAGGATTCCCGAGGGAACCGTGGCGCTGACCACTTGGGGCGTCATTGACGGGCCGATGGACGGGATCCAAAAGGACCGGATCGAAGCCTTTTTCGACGCCTATTCGGGCACGCTCAGCCCCGAATTTCCCAATGGCGGCGCTCCCTGCACCCAGGGCGGCGTTATGAACCCGGCCTAAATTTGCGCGTCGCGGATGATGCTGGCGCGGGCGTTGACGGCAATCCTCACCGCCATGCTGGTTTTGCTGGTGATGGGTTGCCAGGCCGGACCGGCTCCAACCGTCCCGGTTCCCGTTGCTACACCCCTGCCGACCCGCGCCCCCACGCCAACACCCACTGCCGCGATGTCTCCAACCGCAACCTCTCCGTCCACCGTCGTTGCAACTCCGCCGATTACCGCCGCAGTTGAGCCGACGGTGGCTCCCTCACCGACGCCGGAACCCACCGCTCTTTTGGGCAACGTGCCAGCTCCGCCCCTTCCGTCCGTCCCACCTCCGTCTCCGACGCCGGAGACCCCTTCATTCAGCGAAGTGCCAGCGACCGATGGGCCGGTCCGCGCTGCCATCATGCCCAGCCGGGACCACTTCCCGATCCAACTGCATATCTCCGACATAGTACCCGGCGGCTACAATACCGTGCCGCCAACCTCGGGCCAGCATTGGAGCGCCTGGAGCGCCTGCGGATTTTACAATTACCCACTGCCCGACGAATTGCTGGTTCACAACCTGGAACACGGCAACATCATCATCAGCTACAACCTCAAAGACCCGGCAGAGATCAACGCGCTACGCGATGCCGTAGCAGCGATCCCACTAGCCGAGGAATACGCCATAGCCCGCCGTTACCACCGCATCCCCGAAGGAATGGTCGCGCTCACCACCTGGGGAGTGCTGGACCGAATGTTGGGCGTCGATCCCGAACGCATCGCCCGGTTTTTCCGGTACTTCCCGGGCAACACCGGGCCCGAGTTTCCCAACGGCTTGCCCTGCACTACCGGCGTTCAGATGGCAGACTCCTCGGGCGGGTAGCCGAACGCTATCCGAAAAGGACCTGAAACGTGTTTCTAGCCCGCGTGTACGTAACTCTGAAACCCGCCGTCAACGACCCACAGGGTCTAACCGTCATGGGCGGGTTGCACAGCCTCGGCTACGACGCCGTGTCCGACGTCCGCATCGGCAAGTACCTGGAGATTCGGCTGGACGCCGACGATCAGGAAGAGGCTGAGCAGGCTGTCGCCGGAATGTGCGACCAACTGCTGGCGAACCCGGTGATCGAGGATTTCCGGTTCACCTTAGAACCACTCCATGACTAACTCATGGTAAGGGCGGGTTTGAAACCCGCCCCTACTTTCTTGTGAACGACAGGTGGGACAAATGGTCTAGTGCGCGTGCTCTTGCAGCATGCCTACCAGTTCGTCCACGGTGGCCTTCTGCCAATCGCCGGCGCGGGCTGAGGTTCGGGCTCGCCGCTGCCGCCCGAAGTCCTGGTCCGAAATTTCGGGATCCTCCGCGCGGATGGCCGCTTCAATCTCTCCCTGCTCACGGTTGGCAGCTTCGGAGCGCTCAATCCAGTGGCAGATGTACTCGTGCCCTTGGTCATAGAAAACGGCCACCGGAATGGACATGTACTTCCCCTCTTTGAGGAATTCGTTCATGATGTCGTGGTTTTCATCACGAGGGAAAATGCGGAGCTCCAGGCCGGCAGCTTCAGCTACGCGGGCCAGCACCGGCAACTCGCGCACCACGTCGCCGCACCAGTCCTCACCGATCACCATCATCCGGGCCGGGCCGCCCTCCGCGTTGGTGAGTTCCTTGAGGGCGTCCGTCTGGGCGGATTCCAGGCTCACGTTGGAGTAATACTCCTCGATGCGAGCCTTGTTGACTTTAACGCTTTCCATGTATTCGTCGTAGGTCATGCCCTGGGCAAAACGCTCCGGGGTTACCACGCTGGTCTGCTGGGCCATAATTCACCTCCTTGGTTTTGCATTCTGCTACGCATCGTTTTTCGGACGGGCCACCGGCCCGTCAGCCAATTTCTCAACCCTTCTGGCCACGGAACCCCGTTTCCACCTTGCCATCGGGCCACACGATGATGGGCACGGCATCGCCGTAATCCAGGGCCTCGTCCAGCGTGTCCTGGCTTTGATCGACCCGGCGCTCCTCATATTCCACGCCTTCCCTACGCCAGGCCGCCCTGAGCGAGTCGCAGGCGGGGCACACCGTCAGCGTGTACACGATGGGGATGTCTGCCATGATTTCCTCCCTTCCCGTTGGCCTGTGTTGCGCGGCATTCTACAACTTTACGGCCCTCGCTGCTATAATCCGCCCGAAATCGCCTATCACGACTGGATTCCGGCTTTCGCCGGAATGACGGTTGATTTTATAAAGGGAGATGACAATGATTGCTCTGATTGTCGAGATCAACATCAAGCCCGGTTTCAAGGACCAGTTCATGGCGTCCATGCTGGGTGATGCCCGCGGCTCCAACAACGACGAGCCGGGCTGCCTGCGCTTTGACGTGCTGCAAGACAACGAAGACGAGAACAAGCTGCACCTGTTCGAGGTGTACGAAGACGAGGCGGCCGTGGAGGCCCACCGCAACGCCCCGCATTTCATCAAGTGGCGGGAAGAGTGCGCGGACTGGTTCGCCACCGAGAACATCCGCAAGATCGCCACGCCGGTCTATCCCGCCCCAGAGAAGTGGGAAAAGCGCCCCCCAGTGGACTGACCCCCGGTAGATCCAAGCGTTGTAGGGGCGGGTTTGAAACCCGCCCCTACTTGCTGACATTCGCCCCTGCGTTATATCTGCCGCTGCAATACCCGCCGGAAACCACGTACAAAGGCGTCCACTTCAACCTCTCCGAGCTCGGTGGACATTGCCCCCACCAGGTTGGGCGCCAGCAGGAAACCCTCGTTGAGCATCCCCATGAAGACCCGCTCGCTCAACGCTTTGTCGCAGGCGGCAATATCCCGGTAGTTGCGGATCGGCTGGTCGGTGAAATGGATGCCAAACAGCGATCCCAGGCCGGTGACCAGAACCGGCTGCTCCAACTCGGAGCAGACTTGCCGCACGCCCTGGCGCAGCATTTCGGTCAGCTCCGCCAGGCGACGGTACACCGTCGGGGTCAACTCCGTTAGCGTGGCGACGCCGGCCGCCATGGTCACCGGGTTGGCGTTGAAAGTGCCGCCGTGGTTGATTACCGGCCCGGTGAGCGGACTGTACAGGCTCATGATGTCGGACCTGCCGCCGAAGGCTCCCACCGGGAACCCTCCGCCGATGATCTTGCCCAACGCCGTCATGTCCGGCGTGATTCCGTAATGCTGTTGCGCTCCGCCGGGCAGAACCCGAAAACTGATGACTTCATCGAAGATCAGGAGCGCTCCACTGGCGTCGGCAAAATCGCGCAGCATCTGGAGGTACGCGCCGTCGGCCGGCAGCATACCCACCGACCCCATCACCGGCTCGACGATTACGGCGGCCAACTCGTCGCCATGCCGCTCCAGGATCTCCCGCGCCACGTCCACGTCGTTGTACGGGATAATCACGGCCTGGTCCAGCGTCCCCTCGGCCAGGCCGGCGCTGGACGCCACCGGCGTGGGGTTCTCGTAGTCGCCGCCCGTGGTCGGATCAATCCGCAGGCTGACCATAACCGCATCGTGCGTTCCGTGATAGCCGCCTTCCACCTTAGCAATCTTGCTGCGTCCAGTGTATGCCCGCGCGGCCCGAATCGCGTTCAACGTGGCCTCGGTGCCGGAATTGGTGAACCTCACCTGATCGAATGACGGCACCCGTTCGCACAACAAGGATGCCAGCTCGACCTGGTGGCGATTTGGTGAGTTGTAGGCCAGCCCGTAGTCCATCTGATCGCGCGCGGCCTGGAGCACCGGGGCTGGCCCATGCCCCAAGATCATGGTGGTCATCGTATTGATGAAATCGAGGCGCTCAGCGCCATCGGCATCGGTAACCACCGCCCCGCGCGCGGACTCGGTAAAAATCGGGTAGGGTTTCCAGAAGATCGAGTGCCGGCTGTCCCCGTCGGGCAAATACCGGCAAGCCTCTTCCCACAATGCCCGCGACTTGGGCGTCGTTTCCATATATCGGGTTATTTCATCGGTGGGCAAAGTTAATCTCCTCTAATCGGCTCCCGCCGGGTTTGCGGCCGCCACGGGTCGGGCTTCACCTCGGAAGAAAATTCCTCGCCAGAACCCGCTGCCCACCACGGTTCCCACTACGACCAACGTGAACGCCGCACCGGACACCGCCATGATCATACCCGCTTGCCAGTGGTCGGCCAACGCGCCATAGAGCAGGTTCGCGAAAGCCATGCTGCCGCCCACGTGCATCGAGTACACCGACGCCACGCGACCCCTGATCTCGTCCGGCACCACCGAATGGATCACGGTGTGCGTGATAGTCATAAACCCGGAGGTGCCAAGTCCCATCAACACCGCGGCAATCATCGATATACCCGTTTGGGACGACAGTCCCAGCCCGATGGGCGTCAGGCTGCTCGTGAATCCCAGCAGTAGAAAGACTCGCCCCCGGGTGAGGTGGCTGACGATTCCGCCCACGAATATCGACGATAGCAAAGCGCCGATTCCCAACGCCGTCATCAGCGCGTAAACGTCGTTCTGGTCGAACGTAATCCCGTCGGCAGAGAGCTTTTCCAGCGCCAGGGGCGGCAGCATTGACTCAAAGGACATCACCAGTACACAGTGCGCCAGCGCCATGAGGATTATGCCGAAGATCAGGGGCGTGGTGTACGAGTACACGAAACCGGCGGCCGTGTTGGACCAGAAACTCCGGTTGCGATCAATGACCCCGCTGGAGACCGTGCGGATGCTGAGCGCCGCGACCAGCGCCACCAGGTAAAACACGGCGCACGCCCAGAAAATCACAGCGGACGTGCCGATGGTCAACAACAGGTTTTGAATCGAGAACGACACCCCGCCCGACTGGAATATCGCGCCGGCGCCCACCAACACTGAGACGCCCAGCAGGATGGCGGGCCCAACCGCGCGTGATCCCTGCTGCATCGCCTCGTTCAACGCCACCGCGTTGGGCAGTCGTTCCCGGTCCACCAGATTTGGAGTCAGTGATTGCGCTGCGGTCTGCTGGGTGGCCCGCAAGGTGCCGTTGATAACGGCAAGCGCAACCACGTACCACGGATTATCAACCCCCAGCATCACCAGTATCGCCATCACCGACGCCTGGGCCAGTTGCATCGCGTACACCCACTGCAACAGCGTCTTGCGCGTCACCTTGTCAGCCAGATAGCCGATAAACGGGGTGGCGAAAAAGCGGGGCGACATCGCCGCAAAGGTGATCAACCCTACCCACAACCCCCACGTCGCGTGCAGCTCGGGGATGCTGAACACCCAGGCCCCGCGCGCCACGATCAGCGCCCACGCGCCGCTGCCGCTGCTCAGGGATGCTATAGCCAGGAATCGGAAATCTCTGAAGACAAGCGCAGCGAGAAACCTGTAGGCTTTCCGTGCCAAGTAACTGCGCTGCGGGGAGGAATCCGTGGCCATCTGATAACTCCGGCTGCAATTCTGCGACCAAGGCCGCGGAACGAGCGACTCACGCGGGGTACCGGCGCATTATAACCCACGCGCCCGGAGGGTCAAACCGCTCTCGCCGTTGGCAAACTTGAAACGGGCAGTTTCAACTCTGCAACTTCACCCGGGACACCAAAAAAACTTCATCCCCATCCCGTTGCAGGCCGAATTCCGTAAACTCCGGCGCCACCGGCAGATGCTCCCTGATGGTGAACAGCATGGTGTCCCGCAGCTGCGAAAGCTGGGGCGCCGAAACCTCCATCCGGTCGCGACCGATTGCCGACCGCACCCGTTCGCGGGCTACTTGCCGGGAACTGCCCTTGCGTGGGCCACTTTTTTTGCGAAAGAGATTAAACATGAGCCGACGCCCTGCGATTGATGCCCATCAGCGTGCGGACTTTGTCCATGATAGACGTGGGCTGTTCCTCTACCGGGTCAATCATCGGCAGATATTCACCGTCAATCCGAGCAGCGATGCGCACAAACTCGCGCCCGGACGGCGACCGGCTATCGTACACCACGGGCGTTCCGTTGTTGGTGGACGTGATTACCAGGTCATCGGCAGGCACCAGCCCGATGGCCTCTACTGCCAACATATCGAGCACATCCGACGAGTCCAGCATGTCGCCCTGCCGCACCATCTCAGGCTTGATGCGGTTGATAATCAGCTTTGCCGAATGGATGTCGCTGGCGTGGAGCAGCCCGATTACCCGGTCGGCATCCCGTATTGCCGACACCTCCGGCGTGGTAACCACCAGCGCTTCCTGGGCCGCTGCAATCGCGTTGCGGAATCCCTGCTCGATTCCTGCGGGGCAGTCCACAATCACGTAGTCAAAATCCGACTGCAAGCGCTGGCAAAGCTCGATCAACTGCTGGGCATTGATGCAGTCTTTATCCCGTGTCTGCGCCGCCGCGATCAGATACAACTCTCCGGCGTGCTTGTCGCGGATCAGCGCCTGTTCGATTCTGCAACGCTCTTCTACCACGTCCACCAGGTCGTACACGATGCGGTTTTCCAGCCCCATCACCACGTCCAGGTTACGGAGGCCAATGTCGGTGTCAATCACGACCACCCGGTTTGAACGCAGGGCCAGGGCCGTACCCACATTGGCCGTGGCGGTAGTCTTGCCCACGCCTCCTTTACCGGAAGTCATGACGATGGTCTTACCGCTCATTGGGGTTTCCTCCGTGGTCTATCGAATGGTTTTTGAGGTAGGGCGAAACATGCACCGAGCGATTCCTTATCCGCGCGATAATTGGACCGTCGTCGCCGTCGCCCCCGCGGCGGCCGGCAACCGTCCGTTCGGCGTTGGCATCCCAGAGGTGATCTGCGATGCGCAACTGGGGAGCAGCGGATGACATTGCCAGTATTACCGCAGTGGAATCTCCGCCCGCGCCGGCGTGGGCCAGGCCGCGCAGCTTTCCGAAAACCAGAATGTCTCCCTGCGCTATGATCTGTGCCCCTGGATTGACGTTTCCAACGACAACCACGTTCCCGGGAAACCGTTGGACTTCTCCGGCGCGACAGGTGCCCCGCACCACGTCGGCAGGCACGCTGCGCCGTTCCTCGCCGCTCCCGGCTGAGTCGGGCAAACTTTGTCCTTCTGCTTCCGCGCTCGACTCAGGCGGCGAAATTGCTTCCGGCTCCGACTGCGCCGGTGTAGAACTTCCGCCGCGCTCGCTCCCGTTCACCCGGTTGGATATTGCGCTGTGCAAGTCGATCAGGCTGTCGATTCGCCTGCGTTCGAGTTCCAAGACTTCCGGTTCGCACCAGAATTGTTTGACCTCTAACCCAGACTCCGAATCGATTACCTTGCGAATTAGCTCCTGTTGGTCATGTGCCAGTATCCTTTTCCCGATATCTACTATCACCTGGCCTTCGGAGTAGAGATCTCGTTGCCTGCTTAGATGATCGCGCAGCGTGCGGCAGGCGACCCCGATGGGCGCGTCATCGTCAATCTTGATATTGACCAGTCCGCCGCGGCCGGAAATTCGCACCAATTCTCGCGTGTCGATAGTAGCATCCACCATGATCACGCATATTTATAGCAACAACGGCTCGGGGCCTGCTTTCAGTAGCGCATACACATTTTGGAGAAATTATAAAAAACTGCCGGGGCCATTATGTTGACCCCGGCCCGAACCTGGAAATTCCGTCAGTACGTCTTAGTCCGGCCGACCGAACACCGCCACAGAGCAGGTGAAAGAACCGGGTCGGCCACCGAGGTTATGGGTGATGCCAAGGTCGGCCTTTTGCAACTGCCTACCGCCGGCTTTCCCCTGCATTTGCTTGTACACCTCGTAGATCATCCGGATGCCGCTGGCTCCGATGGGATGGCCGAAGCATTTGAGGCCGCCGTCGGTGTTCACCGGCAGGTCTCCCTCCAGGGAGAACGCCCCGTTAGCCACGTCAGCGCTGGCCTGTCCGCGCGGGCTGAATCCCAAGTCTTCCATGATAATCAACTCGGTGATGGTAAAGCAGTCGTGCACCATGGCCATGTCGATTTCGGCGCGCGGGTCGGTGATCCCAGCCTCCTCGTAGGCCGCCTGGCTGGCACGCACCGTTTCCGGGAAGTGCGTGAAGTCCCAGTCGTTGCGCAACACGCCGAACGCGCCCACCGCCAGACCCAGCCCTTTGACCAGGATATAGTCATCCCGCAGTGTCCGGGCGATTTCGGGCGTGGTGATGATAGCGGCAGCCGCGCCGTCGCTGACCCCGCAGCAATCGTAGAGGCCCAGCGGCCAGGCGATCATGGGCGCGTTGACAATCTGCTCCTCGCTCACCTCTCGCTGGAAGTGCGCCTTGGAGTTCAGGGTACCGTTGTGGTGGTTTTTGGATGCGATCTGCGCCAGCGTCCGTTTTCCATCGTCATAGTCAATGTCGTAGTGATGGAAATAGCGCGTGGCAGCCATGGCGAATTGAGACGGCGGCGGCGTTGGCGGCTCCACGTCTGCGCCCGGCCCGGCGGCGATGGCCAAGCCGGAGAACCCGCTGTCCTTCAACTTCTCCACACCCATCGCCAGCACGATATCGTACACGCCGGCGGCCACGGCATAGCAGGCGTTGCGGAAAGCGTCGGTAGCGGTGGCGCAGGCGTTCTCCACCCGCGTGATGGGGATGTAGTCCAGCTTCAACGCTTCGGCCAGCGGCTGGCCGGTGCGGAAGCTGCTCACCGTGCCCAGCCATGCCGCCTGGATGTCGTTGGCATCCAGACCGGCATCCTCGTAGGCTTCATAGGCCGCTTCCACCATAAGGTCAGCCGCCGAGGCGTCCCACCGCTCGCCGAAGCGGGTGCAGCCCATGCCGACCACGGCCACTCGGTCCCGTATTCCACTCATTATCATTCTCCTCATCGTAGGGGCAGGTTTGAAACCTGCCCCTACCGTCAGGCCGTAACCGCGATGGCTGCCGGCGTTCGCCTGGGTATGGCTTTCCAATAGTAGTTGTGTATCCCGTTGACTACTCGCAGCTTGCGGAAACTCATTTCCACCGGCATCCCGACGCGCACCTCGTCCAGTTCCCGGTCCGTCATCATGCACAGCACCCGGCCGCCACCCTCAAAGTTAACTACGGCGACGACCAGCGGCGTATCAACCGCCCCCGCGATGTAGTCCATCGAATAGGTGAACAACTCGCCCGGTTTGTCGCTCAACCGTACCGGCTCCCCATCATCCACTTTCCGGCATTCCACACAGACCCGTTGCGCCGGATACTGCACGTACCCGCACGCTCGGCAGCGCGCCCCATATAGCCGCACATTCTTGTCGCCCTCCCGCCACAACGCAGATACCGATGGCGAAGCCGGCGCCGGCCGGCGTGAAGCGTCGTCCAGGGTCCAGACTTCCCGCCACTTCGCATATGTTTCATAGTTGCCTAACGACTGTTTGGCTTCAACCCAACCGGACAGACCCATCGCCGGACGCTGCGCAGTCGAAATAGCCGATGTAGTACGGAAGCCAAGCACGTCGCTCCCGTCGCCATAGGAGATGGCCAGCAGAAGCTCGTCAGGATTTGCTTGCTCCAGCGCGCCGACCAACAGCATCGGAGCGAAGGCCGCGCCGGTGTTCCCTACCGTCCCAAACATGGACGACTGTACCTGCTCTTCGGTGAACCCAGACTGTCGGGCCAGCCGCCCGTGGCGCCTGTAGTCCGGCGCGTACAAAGCCACCCGCGCCGCATCGGCAGGGGTTATGCCGGTACGCTGGGAATAACCGGCCACCGCCTCAGGTACAATCCGTTCGATACCTTCCTCGGTGGCGAACCGGTCCTCCCAGGTGCGGACGAACGAGTCCCCGGGAGAACGCCACATATCGAGCATGTTGTCCGTGATGGAATGGCTGCCGGCGGATTCAGCGATTACGTTACTGGCCGAAATCACGAAAGCCGCCGCACCATCGCCCGAGGCGCGTTCGGTTTCTCCTCTTGGCGAACCCTGCCTGCTGTCGGCCACGACAACGAGAACCTCCCGAGCGCTCCCGGCCACCACCGCGTCCAGGGCCGATTTGATGGCGTTGGTGCCGGCCCGCAAGACGTTGGCTACGTCGGCGGCGAATATATCCTGGCGCAAGTCCAGGGCGGCAGCCACGATGGCGGCGCACTGCTTTTCGGCGTAAGGCGCCGTGGTGCTCGCAAAAATAATGCCGTCGATGGCGTTCCGGTCGCGTCCAGTGAGGCAGTCTATTCCCGCCGCAACCGCCATGGTCACGCTGTCCTCATCAAAGTTGGCGACCGCCCGCTCCACCCGTGAATTCCAGCCGGCGGCTTCCGGCCCCAGCCGGTAGCGGGGCACGTATGCGCCGTAGGCAGCGATTCCAGCCAAGGTACCTGCTCCTGGTTGCAAGTTGGTATGTTCAGGATGCTATCAGCGCGGCCGAAAGGGTGTCAACGCGCGCGCCATGCTACAATGCAACCAATGGTTCTATGTACCAAACTCGCGCGGTTATTGGCCTTCCTCTGCGCCCTGACCGTCTTGCTGACCGTCGTCGGATGTTCTGGAGCTTCCGCAGGCCCCGCCGGGCCGATTCAGACCGACGGCGCACTTCCCCCGAACCTGGCGAAATTGGGTGAAGCCTACGGCATACTCCTGGAGGAGCACATAGACCATGAGGTATTGGATCCGGAGCAGCTGACCGACGGCGCAATCCGCGGTCTCCTCACGGCCCTGGATGACCCCCACGCCTCATATCTCTCCGCCGAACAACACGCCAAGGAACAGGAGGGCTACCGTGGCTACTTTGACGGCATCGGCGCGCGCGTAACCCTCACCGACGCCGGCCTCACCGTAATTTCCCCCATACCCGGCGCTCCCGCCGAGGCTGCCGGCATCCGCGCCGGCGACGTTATTCTGGCCGTGGACGGCGCGCCAATCGACCACCTTACTTTGATCGAAGCCGTGAACCTGATCCGCGGGCCTCGTGGCTCTGACGTCACCCTGCTGGTCAGACGCGCCGACAGCGTTGAGAACGAGTCCATCACCGTAACCAGGGGACGGATTCCCATCGACAGTACAGCGTTTCGGATGCTGGAGGACGGCGTAGCGCATCTTTGGGTGTACGGCTTCTCCGATACCACCGAGCAGGAAGTCCGTACCGCCCTGGACCAAATCCGAGATGCTGAAGGCCGCGGCCTTGTTTTGGATCTGCGCAACAACCCGGGCGGACTGCTGGCTGCGGTCATTGACGTGGCCGACTTGTTCCTGGACGGCGGGCCCATCCTCTATGAGATCGACGCTCAGGGAAACCGCACCGACCACGAAGCCAGCTCGGGAGGCGACGCTATATCCATCCCAATGGTGGTGTTGGTTAACCAGTACTCGGCCAGCGCCAGTGAGATTCTGGCCGGAGCCATCAAAGTCAACGGCCGAGCATCCGTAATCGGCGAAACAACTTTTGGCAAAGGCAGCGTTAACATCACCCGCGAACTATCCGACGGCTCCGCGATATACTTTTCCATCCGCCGCTGGTACTTGCCCGACGGCACCCAAATTGAGGGGCAGGGCGTAACGCCAGATGTTGAGATTGCATCCGACGTGCAAACCCTCCCCATCCCTCCGAACGAAGACGCTGCGTTGCGCAGGGCTATCGAGATTCTGGAACAGCAATTGGGCAGCAGGTGAGAGAAATGGCAAGAAAAAACCGCAACAGCAAGAAAAACGCCAAGGAAAAGACCGGCGGAAATAACCGTCAGGTCGCCGTCAATCGCAAGGCCCTGCACGACTACGAGATCCTGGACAAAGTGGAGGCCGGCCTAGTTCTCACCGGAACGGAGATCAAATCGATTCGCGCCGGCAAGGTTGACCTGCGCGACGCCTACGCCCGCGTCCAAGACGGGGAACTGTGGCTCCACGGCGCGCACATCGCCCCCTACGACTCCGGCAGCTACATGAACCACGAGCCCAAGCGACCCCGCAAGCTGCTGGTCCACCGCAGCCAAATCAGCGAACTAGGCGCGCAAACGGCCGAGAAAGGCTTGACCCTGGCGGCCATCCGCATGTACCTGAAAAACCACCACGCCAAAGTGGAGTTGGGTGTAGCGCGCGGCAAACGCCAGTACGATAAGCGCCGCGCCATCATCGAGCGCGAACGCGAACGCGCAGCCCGCCAAGCCGTCAAGGAATGGCGCGACTGACCTTGTGCGGCGCAATATCGGTCGTTCGCCGCCTGGACCACTTGTCCTGATGCCGAACAGATTGCTCATACTGAGTCTGTAAAGGATGCGCTATAATCCTCTACGCCAAACCGCGCCCCGGCACGCACGCCGGCGGCGCGTTATGTTGAGGAGTACGCGCTTTGATACGCAGTCTGCGGGGTATCGAACCCAAAATCGCGCCCACCGCCTGGGTCAGTGAAGCAGCCTACGTGGTGGGCAACGTCGTTATCGGAGAGTACAGCAGCGTCTGGCCGGGCGTCACCATACGCGGCGACGGCGACGTTATTACCATCGGGAACCACGTCAACATCCAGGAAGGGTCGGTGGTTCATGGCGACGGCCTGGTTATCGAGGACTACGTTTCCATCGGACACTGCGTCGTGGTTCACGGCGACCGCATCGGCACGGGCAGCCTGCTCGGAAACAACTGCACGTTCCTCACCGAGTCCACCATCGGGCGCGAGTGCCTGATCGCCTCCAATTCCGTCGTCCTGTCCAACGTGGATGTGCCCGACCGCAGCTTCGTCGCCGGCGTACCGGGTTCCATCAAGCGCGAGGTCAGCCAAGCGCAGATCGAGCAGATGCGCATGACCGCCGAGCACCTTGTCGAAAGGGCCGGTTGGTTCAAAGAAAGCGGCCTGTGATTCGCTCTGAACCATTAAACTTTGCAAGGGCGACGCATGCGTCGCCCCTACGAATATCCTAACGGGGCTGGTGTTCACCCTAACCGTTCCGCTACCGGCAGCACGTGCTCGGCCAGATGCTCCATGACCTCGATACAGGGGCCGATACCATCCACCCGAAAGTCGAAAGTCAGTTGATCGATCCCCAATTCGTTGCAGTAATGCAAGTCGTCGATCACCGCCTGCGTGGTGTTGATCAGCGCACCGCCCGAACGAACGCCGACGCCTTCTTCGGCACCTCCCATGTCGGTGAAGTGCAGGCTGCGCTTCAGCGAGATGGTGATGTCCGCCGGGTCCCGTCCCGCCCGTTCCGTCTGCTCACGCAGGTAAGGCAGGTTCTGAGCTACGAAATCGGGGGTCTGTCGCGTGGTGTGCCAGCAGTCCCCGTACTTCGCCGTTCGTCGCAGCGCCCGTCGGGTGTGCCCACCGACCCAGATCGGGATGCGCGGCTGCTGTATCGGCTTCGGCTCGAAGTAAATCCCGTCGATCTGGTAATACTTGCCCTTGACCTCGGGCACTTCCTCGGTCCACAACGCGTTGAAAATCTCCAAGAACTCGTCGGTCATTGGCCCCCGGTCAGCGTAAGGCACGCCCAGGATGTCAAACTCCTTTTCCAGCCACCCGACGCCCACGCCGCAGATCATCCGCCCGCCCGACAGCACGTCCAGCGAGGCGAACATCTTGGCCTGCACCACCGGATTGCGGTACGGCAGTATCAGCACGGTGCTGCCCAACCATATCTCGCTGGTGCACGCCGCCATGAATCCCAGCATCGTCATCGTTTCCAAAAACGGTTCATCCGATGGACGTTGGAACGCGCCGGTCGGCGTGTAGGGGTATTGATTCGTCCCACCCACGGGCAGCACGATGTGATCGCCGGCCATCACGGATTCAAACCCCAGCCGCTCGGCCCGCTGGCAAAACTCGCGGATGCCATCCGCGTCAGGCAGGCGTGGGATGCTGACACCTATTTTCATCGAGGGTTCTCCTGACTCCGGGCGATATTGGCAGTAGCGGAACGCGCTCAAACCCGGCAGCGGCGGCATTATAGCATTGCAGATTGGGTGTTCCGGCGCCAGGTTATACCCCCACGACACTTGGGGCAGATCCGGTCATTGATCATCCGTCGTTGCAGGGTTTGTCGGAACCACTGCTGGCCGCAACCGCACTCTCCCACCCACTTCGGAACCGAGTGCTGGACCCGGTGGCACCGCTCGCCGACACAGCCGATCTCGTGCGCTTTGGCTTTCCACACCCCATCGTGATTGTGTCGCGGGCCAACGATGGCGTGGGCGATTTCGTGCAGGATAGTATCCTCAATCTCCGCGCGGGCGGCCGCCAGGCAGTAGCTCACCGATAGATCAATCCGCCGTTCGTTGTAGCGGCAGACGCCGGCGCGAGACGGCGCCAGGTCAAACCCAAACGTCCACCCGCTTTTCAAAGCGCCGCGTCCGGTGAACTCACCGATCAAGCGCAGTGCGATTTCCTCCACTTCGGCCAACGTACACTCAACCGCCGGAGCGCTTTCCACGTCTGTGATGGCGGCGTAAGGCACCGACCACTCGCTGCCATCCTCGCCCGCCACATCGGCGTACCTGGTGCGAATGCCGGTGATCTTTCCCCGCAGTTCGCCGGTTCCCGGCCTTCGGAACCGAACGACGCTGCCGATAGGAGTATTTGCGCCCGGAAAATTGGCCGTTATCGGGTGACGTCGTCGTGCCATATCAGCGCCGGATCACAGGGATTATATCCTGAATTCGTCGCGTGGCCGGGTATTTGGTCAAATACATAAAAATCGTTCTTGCCAATGCGTTACGCGATGCTATAATCGCCTTAAATCATGCGGCCAAGTTCGGCTGCGGTTCAAATTTTATCCACTTCCAAGGGGAGGCGAGCTCATGGAAAAGGGAGACACCATTATCAATATCGGCCCGGTGGACGTAGCCCTGTCCTACCGCAAGGAAATCATGCCCGACCAAGGCCTCATGGTCCAGGTGTACGGCGACGTTGACGGCCATGACACCGAGATTCTGCGGTTCGACTGCTTCGACCAGGACCCGCACTATCACTATGGCCCGGAGAACATGAACATCCGGCTGCACATGGACAAGACCACCGTCGGCACCCCGTTGGGCTGGACTCTCAAGAATATCCGGACCAACCTGCCCGCCATGGTGCGGCGCGCCGGCTACGACGACCTGGCTTCCAGCATCGAGGCCAACCCCGTCGACGATAACAAGATGGACGAGGTCGAAGATTGCGCTCTGGGCAAGTCCCGCGACGAGCGACGGACGGTCACCCACTTCCGCGGCGACCACATCTACGAAGCCGGCAACATTCGCTTCGGCGTTGAGTTCCGCTCCAACATCGGCGCCGCCAACGACCGCGGCGTGGCCATCCACGTGCTGACCGACCATCTCGGACAGGAATTCGAGCTCCTGGCTTTCGACTGCTTCGAGATCGCGCCGCACTACCACTACGGCCCCCGCAACCAGGACGTCCGGATCTACTGGGACACCACGACCAGCGGCCACACCTTGGCCTGGACCCTTGACCAGTTCAAGTCCGGCAACCTGTCCAGCATGATCGACCGCGCCGGCTACCCCACCGTCGCCGCCAACGTGGACAACGATCTGGTGCAGGCCGTCATCCCCGCCATGGAAGAAAAGGCTTGGGCCCTGGTTGGCACCAACCAGCAGTAAGCCTTTCCAACACACGGCAAACCGTAGGGGCGGGTCTGAGACCCGCCCCGATTGCCAATACTCTGGCCAACGACTCTTGCGATTGGGCACTTATTGCATTGGATTGATCTGGGAGGTGGCGCAATGGCATGGGAAGAAATCAGCCAGGGTATGCAGGCGATGACTACGGGATTGCAACTATGGCGGGATTTGCGCCAAACCTTCCCCGGAGGCGATGGCGACACCCCGCCGATTCAATGCGAAACTAACGGTTGTCGCAACGATGCTAGATACTGCGCGATCTGTTACGAGGCAACCGGTAAAATGAAAGTCTCAAACATCAATATCGTGAGAGGAGGCCGACGATGACTTCCATTGCGGAAAAGAGTTTGATGGAAATTGCCGTAGCAACCGTGCGCATGATCAGCGAGCGCAGAATTGACGATGAAGAAGTTCCTATCCGTGTTCCGTCCCTGGGACCGGAAGCAGCCGAAATAGCACGGGACGCCATGGTCGTTCATGGCTTGGCCCTCGACGCGGCCCTATGGTACGTTCGGGGCGCGCTGGACACGGCGGGGCAGGATAACAGCACAGTCCCGGAAGAATGGCAACAGGTAGTGGAGCCTATTGTGAGCCGAGTGGTTGCCGAATACATCGCCAAGCGCTTCGCCGATCTGAGCTTGCCGCCCCACGACGAAATTATCGGCTCCTACATTTCCCCCGCCGAGTTCGAGGCGATGCGCAGCGTTACGTCCGGCGGGAATGGAACTCATTAGGCAAACTAGCCCATGATACGCTACATCATAGTATATCCGCCCGAAACGCTCAGCGTCTGGCCAGTAATGAAGTTGGCCGCGTCCGAGGCGAGAAACACCACCGCGTTCGCCACTTCCTGCGCGGTGCCCATCCGACGCAGCGGGTAGGCCCGCCTCACCCGCTCCAGCACCTCGTCCGTGAACAGTTCCTCCATCCCTTGCGCCCACATGCTGTCGGTACTTGCCACCTCCGACTGCGGCGGAACCACCAGCCCCGGGCACACCATGTTGAACCGCAGGCCGTAGCGTCCCGTCTCCCGCGCCAGCGATTTGCTCAGGGCGATCACTCCCGCCTTGCACGCCGAATAGACCGCCTCCCGGTATTCGCCCATCCGTCCGGCGTCGCTGCTGATGCTGACCACGGCCCCCTGTTGCCGTTCGATCATGTGCGGCAGCACGGCGTGAATGCAGTTGATCGCCCCCCACAGGTTCACGTCAACCTCTTTGACGTGCTCGTCCCGGGACTTCTCGATAAACAGGCGGTCTATGGTCCACCCTACGTTGTTTATCAGCACGTCCACGCTGCCCAGGCGAGCGATGGCCTCGGCAATCATCGCATCGGTTTTTGGCCGGTCGGTAACGTCGGCATCTATCACCGTGGCCGTCGCCTCGCTTCCCATGGCCGCCACTTCGCCGGCGACTCGTTTGCCTGCATCGTGGTTAAGCTCGGCGATGGCTACATTGCAGCCCTCGGCAGCGAACGCCAACGTGATAGCCCTGCCGATGTTGTTCCCGCCTCCGGTCACCACCACGTTTTTGCCCTTCAATCCTAGTTCCAACGGTTATGTCCTCCAATCATGTTGCTGCCGCAGTATGTTCCGCAACGTGTAGAGATTCTCCACGTCAGCCCGGTTGTATTCCAGCAAGAGTTCCAACGCCGACGTATTGGCTTCATCCAGGTATTTGCGCCAGAGCAGAACGGCATCGTGCCCGTCCATCTCCGGCAAATCCGTGCGCTCAATGCCCAGCGCCCGCTCGATGCGCTTCAATCCGCCGCGCAATCCAAAGCGCCGGCCAACGTGCATCAGGTCATGGTGTTCAAAGCGGCGGCGCAGGTCCACGCCGGGTTTCCACGCCAGGAACGGCAGGTCAAAGCTGCTGCCGTTGAAAGTGTAGATGGTCGTAACGCCTTCCAGAACGTGCTCAATCGCCGCCGGCGTTATCGCATTCCCCACCAACTGCTCAACCGACCAGTCGCCGGGAAAATCGATCGCCACACCCACCACGGTGGGGTAGGAGTTGCCGCCGATGAACCCGGTGGTCTCGATGTCCAGGAACGCGTCCATATAGCGAAAGCCGCCCTCACCCCAACCCTCTCCCATCAAGGGAGAGGGAGTCAGTGGCGAAAATGGCGGACGCCGGTGAACACCATCGCTATCCCCGCTTTGTTGGCGGCCTCTATCACCTCGTCATCCCGTATCGATCCGCCCGGCTGCACAATCGCGGTAATCCCTGCTTCCGCCGCCAGTTCGATGTTGTCCGGGAACGGGAAGAATGCGTCCGACGCCAGCACGCAACCGACTGCTTTCTCGCCGGCCGCACGCTGCGACAGATGCACACTGACCACGCGGTTCGGCTGCCCGGCGCCCATACCCACCAGCGTGCGGTCCTTCACAAACGCGATGGCGTTGGACTTGATGTGTTTGACCGCTTTCCACGCGAACGCCAAGTCGGCCAATTCCAACTCGCTGGGCGCCCGCTCGGTGGCGGTGGTCCAACTCTGTGGGTCTTCGTCAATCGTGTCCGGCGTCTGCACCAGCATCCCGCCGCTCAGTGGCCGCACGTCGTAATCCGTCGCTCCTCCTGATGGAACGGTGGCATCGACCGACAGAATCCGCAGGTTTCTTTTGCGTTGCAGAATTTCCAGCGCGTCTCCATCGTATCCAGGCGCGACCACGACCTCGTAAAATACCGGGCCCATGGCGTCCGCCGCGTCCGCCGTTACCGTCCGATTGAACCCAACGATGCCGCCAAATGCCGACACCGGATCGCCCTCGTAGGCCAGTCGGTACGCTTCCGCCAGGTCATCCCGAGACGCGAGGCCGCAGGGATTCGCGTGCTTGATTACGCACGCCGCCGGCTCGTCATAGTCGCTGACCGTTCGCCAGGCCGCATCGGCGTCCATCAGGTTGTTGAACGACAACTCGCGCCCGTGCAACTGTTCGGCGCGGGCCAATCCTCCGGCTCCACCGGCCGCCGGAACATACAATGCCCCCCGTTGGTGTGGATTCTCTCCGTAGCGCAACGATGACACCCGCGTCAACCCAATGGTGACCTGCTCCGGCATTTCATCTTCCGACGCTGTATCTGACGCCAAGTATTCAGCAACCGCCGCGTCGTACACCGCAACGTGCTGGAACGCTTTGGTCGCCAGAGTGCGCCGCTGTTGCAGGTTCAACCCATCCCCGGCCAGCGCTTCCGTGACCCATCCGTAATCCGACGGATCAACCACCACTGCGACTGACGGGAAATTCTTGGCCGCCGCCCGCAGCATCGTCGGCCCACCGATGTCGATGTTCTCCAGCGCATCGTCCAGGGTAACATCAGCCTTGCTCACCGTCTCAACAAAGTGGTACAGGTTCACCACCACCACGTCAATCGCGTCGATCCCGTGCCGGTCCAACTCCGCCATGTGGTGAGGCGAGTCCCGGCGCGCCAGCAGCCCGCCGTGAATCACCGGATGCAAGGTCTTCACTCGCCCTTCCAGAATCTCCGGCGATCCCGTTACATCGGAAACCTGGCGCACCGCCACACCTGCGTCGCACAGGCTGCGGTGTGTTCCCCCCGTGCTGATTAGCTCGTAGCCGGCTCCCGACAGGCGCCGGCCGAGGTCTTCGATTCCAGTTTTGTCGAATACGCTGAGTAAGGCTTTCAAATTTCCGGTCGTCTCCTTTAGGTATTGCGCGATCAGAAGCCGCCGCCCCCGCCACCGTCAAAGCCGCCAAACCCCGCGCCCGGATCGTGATTGTGATGACCAACGTCCCCCGTATGATTCAGATGCCCGGCGTCAACGTTGTGACTGCTGCTGTGGCTCCCGAACCAAACCAAGCCCAACGGCCCCCACGCCCACCAAGGACTGTGCAGGCCGTGCATCGCTTCGTTTTCTTCCCGTGTCCTGTTGCGTCGGAACCAGCTCGTCATACCCATGTTTCACCTCCCTGGCGTCGCGTGATCCTTACCGAAATACTACCCTTTCGTGCCCATGTTGCTCCACTATTCGGCCCACGTCCACGGCGTCATCCACCGCAGCGGTGAGGACATCCGCGCCGGCCTCATCACAGACGGCTACCATGCCCAGGCCCATGTTGAATACCCGAAACATCTCTTCGTCGCCCACGTTGCCGGACTTCTGAATGGCCCCGAAGATGGGAGGAACGGCCCAGGAACCGAGTCGAAATTCCGCGCACACCCCGGTCGGCAACGACGCCGGCATCTTACCCGGCAACCCGCCCCCGGTAATGTGGCTCAACGCCTTTATGGAACCCAGATGCGGCGCCAGCATCGGATAATAACCGCGATGGCGCACCATCAACTCGTCGCCCAGGTTCCTTTCCAATCCCGGACAGGGTCGGAACAACGCCGAGGGGTCTTCATCAAGGCCGAAAACCTGCCGCACCAGCGAAAACCCGTTGGTATGCACCCCGCTTGACGGTATCCCGATCAACCGATCCCCCGGCATCACTTCGTTGGGGTCCAGAAGATTATCGCGTTCGGCGACCCCCACTACAAACCCGGCAAGGTCGAAATCGCTGGCGCCGTACACCCCGGGCAATTGCGCCGTTTCCCCGCCGATCAGGGCACATCCGGCCTCGCGGCATCCCCAAACAATCCCCCGCATCAGCATCTCCAGCCGGTGTTCGTCAAACACGCTGAACGAGACGTAGTCGAGGAAGAAGAGAGGCCGCGCGCCCTTGGTCAGGATATCGTTCACGTTGAGCGTGACCAAATCCTGCCCGACGCCTTCAAAATGACCCAACTGGGCTGCCACCTTCAGCTTCGTGCCCACTCCGTCCGCGCTGGCTACCAGAACCGGGTCAGCGTACTTGCCCATGGCGAACAGTCCGGCAAAGCCCCCGCCGCCGTCGAGAACCTCCGGCCCGTGCGTCAACGCCGCGAACCCCTTGATACGGTCTTTCAACCCGTCCATTGCGTCCAGCGACACGCCGGCGGCCTCATACGTGCCAACTTCCGAGGTACTCAACCCAACCTCACTGCGTTGCGCTCACTAGGCACTACGCTCCAAAGCCATCTTGGAGAAATCCAACTGCACGGGCACCGGATAGTTTCCGGTGAAACATGCGTCACAGAAACCGGCCTGTGGTTTCCCTTGCCTGGCCACCGACATCAACCCTTCCACGCTCAGGTAGCCAAGCGTATCCGCGCCGGTGAGCTCTCGAATCTGGTCAATGGACTTGTTGGCGGCAATCAATTCCTGCCGGGTGGCCATGTCAACCCCAAGATAGCAAGGATGCTTGATTGGCGGAGCGCAAACGCGCAAATGAATCTCGGTTGCGCCGGCCTTCTTGAGCAAGTCCACCACATGAGGGGTCGTGGTGCCGCGCACAATGCTGTCATCCACTACCACCAGCCGTTTGCCCCGCAATAGGGCCGGCATAGGGTTGAACTTCTGCCGCACTCCGCGATCCCGGCGCTGCTGCTCCGGCTCGATGAACGTCCGCCCAACGTACCGGTTTCGCACCAGTCCGTTGGCGAAGGGGATGCCTGACTCCTTGGCGAACCCCACTGCCGCCGAAGTTGAAGAATCCGGTATTCCGATCACCAGGTCAGCGTCCACGGGATACTGCCGGGCAAGCTCCGCGCCCATCTCCTCCCGAACGGTGTGCATCAACCGGTCGTCCATCATGCTGTCCGGCCGCGCGAAATAGATCCACTCGAACACACACAGCGCCCGCTCGCGCTGCTTTTCCCCCTGGTACACCTCGGAGTGAATGCCGTTGTCAGTAATGACGACCACCTCTCCCGGCTCCAGTTCGCGAACAAATTCCGCCTGCATATGGTCCAGGGCGCAGGTTTCGGAGGCAAACACCCAATGGTTCCCGTTATCCGACGGCAGCCGGCCCAGGCAGAGCGGGCGAATGCCCAACGGATCGCGGGCCGCGATCAGCGCGTTCGGGGTCAACAACGCCAACGAAAACGCCCCCTGCATGATTCGCATACCGTAAAACAATCGCTCCGGCCACGTCTCCCCGGGAGCGTTCGCCAGTAGATAGGCAATCACTTCGCTATCGGTGGTGGTCTCAAACGGGCAACCCAGCCGTTCTTTCAACTGATCCCGCAACTGCACGGAATTGACAATGTTGCCGTTGTGGGCTACGGCCAGCCGTCCGTTGGCGCCATCCACGACCAGGGGTTGAGCGTTGCACGCATCGCTGGCGCCGGTGGTGGAATAGCGGGTATGCCCAATGGCGGTTTCGCCTGTGATCTCGTCCAGATCGCCATCGCGGAAAGCCTCAGACACCAGGCCCATCCCGGAATGCACCCGGATGACGCCTTGATCCGACGCTGCAACACCGGCCGATTCCTGTCCCCGGTGCTGTAGAGCAAAAAGCCCAATAGCGACCAGCGTCGCGCTATGGCTGCCGGGGCTGTGTATGCCGACTACCCCGCACTCCTCGCGCGGGTGGTCGAAAGGGACGCGATCCCATTGACCGTATGGCGGCAGATTCATACCTGCATTCTATTGGGCGGACGGTTCCGGGTCAACGCCGCGGGGGGACGGCATAGGTGGCTAATCCCGATCCGGGATAATCTGGACTTTCCGGCTCTCGCCGTATCCCACGCTCTCGGTTCTTATCCCCTCTCTGGAGTCCAGGAAAAGATGGATCACCCGGCGATCGGAGGGGGGCATGGGCTCCAGCGTGATGCTGCGCCCGGTTTGCGATACCCGGTTGGCGACGCGATCCGCCATTTCCCGCAACGAATCCTCGCGCCGCTGACGGTACTGCTCAACGTCCAGGGCTACCCTGATATTCTCCTCATCATCGAACCGCTGACGAACGATGCTCTGCACGATGAACTGCAACGACTGGAGAGTATTGCCTCGGCGCCCGATCAGCAGGCCGGAATCCGGCCCGTTGATGTCGATCACCGGCCCGCCGGTAAACTCGTCGTGGGCCGACCGCAGTGAAACGTCCACATCCGCCCCGACGGTTTCCAGGATGCGTTGAACGGCTTGAATTGCTGCTTCCGCCGGCGTATCCGCCTCGGCCACGGCGGCCGGCGGAGACTCTACGCTTTCGGGAGCGCTATCGTCATGGTCGTCATGGTCACCGTCGTCCGGCGCCGCTGGAATCTCTTCCTCTGCGCCCGACCCGGAACGGCGTGTCACCCGCACTTCGGCCAACTCGCCGCCGATACCCAAGAAGCCCTGGCGACCCCTATTTAGTATTTCGACCTCTACCTCGCTGCGGTCTGCGTCGAGAGCTGCGAGCGCCTGCTCTTCGGCTTCTTCGACGGTTCTCCCGGTTTGTATTATCTGATCCATCACTACTACTCTCCTGAGGGTCGGGGGCGACAGCCGCCGGCGCAGGTTCCGAATCTTCTTCGCCGCGCCTCGGGAACAATGGGAACAACGGCCCCCAACCGGTAATAAAGTACTGGATTCCAATTCCGATGAGGTTGGAGACTACCCAGTACAGCGGCAACCCGCTGGGCCAACCTAATGAGAACGCCCCCAGGAAGATCGGCATCATCCACAACATCATCGTTTGACTTGACTGTTGACGCGGGTCCGGCGACGGCATCTGCGTCATTTTCTGTTGCACCCATGTGGTAACCGCCACTAGAACCGGCATCACGATGGGCGACGGATCCGGCCGGCTCAGGTCCATCCACAGGAACCCGTTGTTCACCGGCACCGCGGCGTGTATTGGCACAAACGTGATCCACGAGTACAGCTTGTCCGAGAGATTCACCAGATCTTCCGGATTGTTGAACAACGTTTGTATCAGCACCCGGAACAGCCCAATGAGGATCGGCATCTGCACGATCAGCGGGCCAAGGCAGCCGATTGGGTTTACGCCGCTCTCCCGATACAGCCGCATCGTTTCCTGAGATACGCGTTGCCTGTCCCCGGCGTAGCGCTCCTGTATCTCCCGTACCTTGGGCTGCAATCCGGTCATCGACCGCATCTGTCGCAGCTGGCGCACCGTCAGCGGTATGGTCACCACCCTCACCAGAACGGTGAAAGCGATAATTGCAATGCCCATCTGCGCAAAGCACAGCACGTACAACACCAAAAGGGTGTTCAGCATGGGCCGTATGATGATCTCTCTCCAGAGATCGCCGAAGATTGCAAAAATTTCCACTGGTTTTGACTCGAATCGCTACGTTGTCAACAACGCCGCGCCTAGTTGCACCTGATGTTTTGCTCGGTATCGTAACACCACATTATGTTGATCCCGGACAGCACTTGAACCCGGCGCACCGTCCCATCGTCGGAACCGATGTACACCGAATCCGCTGGAATCGGTATTCCATTTACTACGCGGTCCGGCAGGCTGGTCAGCGGAGATTTGATTTGAGCGTTCCCGACCGTCAGGGACGCGATTTCCTGTCCCGCTCCGTGCGACGCCTCGGTGGCCCGGAGCACCGACAATTTGCCTTCCACCGTCGCCACTACCAGCCCGCGTTGCAGTAAAACCGGGCTGGATACGATGGGATCGCCCAGGTCGTACTCCCATAGCAGCGCTCCGTTTTCATCCAGGGCGTACACCTTGCCGTCCATGGCCGGCGCGAATATCGCCCGCCCGGACGCCGCCGGGGTTGCCCACCACCAATTATCCGCAGCAAACTGCCAGCGCGGTTGCCCGTCGTCCAACCCCAGGGCATATAACTGGCGGTCAAAGGAACCGACAATCAGCAGGTTCTTGTGAATCAGCGGGGTGGCGACGATGGCCGCGCCCGTCTCGAATCTCCACTTCTCCGTGCCGGTCCGCAAATCTACGGCGTACACGTTGCCGTCCTGCGAGCCGAAGTAAGCCACCCCGTTCCTCAGCACCGGCGCCGACCAGATTTCGCCTTCGGTCTGAAAGGGCGACCACAGCTCATCTCCGGTAATAGCGTTGTAGGCGTACAGGCGCTTATCTTCCGAACCCACGGCGATGATTCCACCGGCCTCGTCCAACGCCGGGCTGCCCACCAGCGGAGCCATGTCTTCCGATTCGATTTGCGGTCGGCGCCACGCGGTTGCGGCGGCGCCACCTCCGGCCGGCTGTTCTATGGCGTACAAAACCCCATTGATGCCGGAGACGTACAGGTACCTGCCCACCGCCGGCGGATTGTAGGCCCCGCCAAATCCATTCTCATTGCCCACCGTGGAAACCCACCGCGTGCTGACCCCTTCCGGCCCCAGGTCATTCAGCGCGTACACCTGGCCATTAAGCGTAGTTGCGTACACCACGCCTTCCGCAACGGCGACCGCTCCCCAACCCTTGGTGGAAGCCCCAAGATTCGGCGTGCAACCCGCCAGAGCGAAGATCATGACGGCGAATGCAGCCAACAACGTCGCCCGCCATGGCGTTTTGCGCCATGGGCGGAGGCAGGGCCGGGAAAACCGTAGCATCTGATTCAATGGATCTACTTGGCCGCAAACGTCAGGCTACTGGATCGTAACCCTGCCCGCCCATGGGCCGACATCTGAGTAGGCGTTTCAGCCCTAACCAGCAGCCGTGCATTACGCCGTAGCGTTCCACCGCCTCGGCGGCGTATTGCGAGCAGGTGGGCTGAAATCGGCACATCGCCGGCAAGAACGGGGAAATGGCCTGTTGATACAACCTAATCAAACCGATAGCCGCTACTTTCATCGTCGCAACTCCGGTCCCGCGAGGCTCGTCCGCCGCATCAGGTTATGCACCGCACGTTCCAGCTCGGCGTAGGTTGCATCGCCCGCTCCCCGTCGCGCCATGATGATGGCATCCCAACCGGGTTGGAAATTGGAGTTGCGCACCACTTCTCTCAAGCGGCGTTTGACGCGATTCCTGACCACGGCGTTGCCAACCCTCTTGCCAGCCACGAAGCAAAAACGTGAACGGCCCAGGTCATTGGGAGAAAGGCGAAGAACCAGGAAACCGTTGGCCACGCTGCGCCCTTGTCTATGAATATCCGTGATGCGGGCGCTTGCGGTTAGCCGATGATGTCTTTGCATCGATAATCGGCGACCAGCCAGGGTGGTAAGGAGCAACAGGCCAACTACACGGAGAGCCGATGCCGGCCCTTGAACCGGCGACGGCGCAACACCGCGCGTCCATCTGAAGTGCGGGAACGGGAGCGGAAGCCATGCACACGGGCGCGGCGTCGCTTTTTTGGTTGGTAAGTTCGTTTCGGCATATTGTCTGTTACTCCGACGGTGTTCAATACTACTGCCAATGCCCCGGTGCGTCAAGAATGGCAGCCCAGGCCCTCCGAAAATCCGCTGCGCCAATCCAATGTGCCGAAACGCTTACTTTGGCGCATCAAGCCCGCTATAATCCCCTATGTACACGTACCAGCACTCCCACGGTAGTTCGGATGTCCCACGATGAAAGAACGTTACGAACAGGAAATCGAACAACTCCTCAGCGAATTGGATTCTGAACCTACGGACACGGCCAATCCGCCGCGCCCTGCTGATTCCACTCCGCCGTTGGACGACCAGCCTTCACCATTTACCCCCAGGCCCAAGAAGGCGCCGGTCGTGATCTCACCGGTCAAGCTGGCCATCGCCGGCGCGGTCCTGGCCGTCATCGGACTCCTGTTGCCGGTCCTGAAATGGCTGTCTCTGGCCGGCCTCGGCATCATGGTTGCAGCCGTGGTCTGGATGGTTGTCCGACGCATGGGTTCCCAGCAGCCCTCGTACTGGCGAGGGCGGCGCGTTGACGAACCGCCCCAGGGAGCCTGGCAGCGCTTCCGCCACTGGCTGTCCAAGTAAGGCTACCAGCCAATCGCCGCTCCGTCCTTGCGCGGTTCGCTGCCGCCGCTGAGCACTCCGCTTTCCGGGTCGCGGCTGATTGCCTGTCCGCCGCCCATGCCGCCGGCGCCGCCCCGGCCGGGCCCGTGCATCACGTTGACCCGATGGCCCCGACGGTGCAGTTCCGTTACGACTTCATTGCTCACGTCGCCTTCCAGCCACACCGAATCACCGACAACCTGGAATCGCAACGCATCCAACGCGCCTTGCGAATCCATGCCGAAGTCCACCATGTTGCTGATCACCTGCAAATGTCCCTGGGGTTGCATGAACCCGCCCATCACGCCGTAGCTCAACCACAGTTCGCCGTCCCGCGTCGCCATGGCCGGTATGATGGTGTGGAAGGGACGCTTGCCGCCCGCCAGCGCGTTGGGATGCTCCGGGTCCAGTTCAAACAGCGACGCCCGGTTGTGCAGCACTACGCCCGTGCCCGGCGCCACCAGACCGGACCCGAAATTGGAAAACACGCTGTTGATGAGCGAGCACGCATTGCCGTCCCCGTCCACTACGCTGATATAGACGGTATCGCTCCCCGGAACCATCTTGCCATAGGGCGCCGTCTGCATGGCCGCGCCCGAGTCTATGAGGCTGCGACGACCGTCCGCGTATGCCTTGGACGTCCACATCTCCACCGGCACGTCAACGCACCGCGGGTCGGCGAGATATTCAAAAGCGTCCGCAAAGCCCAGCCTTGTAGCCTCGATCAGGTGATGGTAGCGATCAGCACTCTGCTCCCCCATCCCGGCAATGTCAAACCCCTCGGCGATGTTCAGAGCCTCCAGCGCGATTATCCCCTGCCCGTTCGGCGGACACTCCCAGCAGGTGACCCCACGGTAATCGGTCTTGATGGGCTCGTCCCAATCCGAGTGGTGCGCCGCCAGGTCTTCCTCCGTCAACCATCCGCCCTGTTCCTGCACAAAACTCGCCATCGCCTTTGCGATAGGCCCGTCGTAAAACCCTTCGCTACCCCCCTCGGCCACCGTCCGCAACGTGTTCGCCAGCGTGGGCAGCCGCATCATCTCGCCTTCACGCGGCGCTCGCCCGTTCGTCAGTAATTCCTGACCCGACGGGAACGCCGCCAGCTTGTCCTCCTGTTGCTGCCATTGGTAGGCGATTATGTCGCTGACCGGGAACCCGTTTTCGGCGTACTCAATCGCCGGTTCCAACGCCTCCGCCAGGGTCATCGTCCCCTCGCTCTCCAGCAACACTTCCCAACCGTGTACCGTCCCTGGAACCGACACCGAGTACGGCCCGAATGCCGGCATCCGGCTGCGTCCTTGATCCCGCAGTTGGTCAATGCTTGCCGCCATCGGAGCCCGTCCGCTGCCGTTCAGCGCGACCACGTCCTTCCTTTTCACTTTCCAGATCAGCGCGAACACGTCGCCGCCCACACCCGTTGACATCGGTTCCACCACGTTCAGCGTCGCCGCCGTCGCCACCGCCGCGTCAACAGCGTTGCCTCCCGCCATCAGGATACGCACGCCGGCCATCGCGGCCAGTGGCTGGCTGGTTGCGACCATCCCATTGGTTGCATGGACGGTGGAACGCCGAGAGTTAAAAAACATGGAAGGACTCCTGGTAGCCGAGTTTGGGCAAAGTTTAGCATGGCAGCATAGTTTCCGCTCATGCTGAGCAAATGGACTCTGTACCGGCTCTCGTAAGGGCAGGTTTGGGCCTACCGCCTTCCCGTTTCCGGGTGTATAATTCGCAGGGTTTATCCTGCGCCGGGTGTGTTGCATCCGGCCCCTGAGTCCGGGCCTGTAGTCAACCAATCCTTGGCAAACCGTAGCGGCCCGTGCAACTTGCTTGCTGAGGAGGAGATCATGCCAGAAGCTGCCAAAATCATCTACACCGAAACCGACGAAGCCCCATACCTCGCCACCCATTCGTTGCTGCCCATTCTTCAGGCTTTCACCAAGGGTTCCGGCATCGAACTGGAAACTTGGGACATTTCGTTGTCGGGACGCATTATCGCCAATTTCCCCGACAACCTCACCGACGAGCAGAAAATACCCGACTACCTGCGGATGTGCGGCGAGCTGTGCCTGGAACCCGATGCGAACCTGATCAAGCTCCCCAACATCAGCGCTTCCATCCCACAACTGAAGAGCGCGATTGCTGAGTTGCAGGGTAAGGGCTACGACATCCCGGACTATCCCGACCAGCCCGCCAACGACGCAGAACGCGAGACTCAGGTCCGCTATTCCCGTGTGTTGGGCAGCGCCGTCAACCCTGTAATCCGTGAAGGCAACTCCGACCGCCGTTCCTCCAACGCGGTCAAGTTCCACGGCCAGCGCAATCCCCACCGCATGATGCAGGACTGGCCTGAAGTCTCCAAGACCCGCGTCGGCCATATGACCGACGGCGATTTCTTCAGCACTGAGGTCGCGGTCACCACCACCCAAGCCGGAACTGCCGCCATCCAGTTCGTCGCCAGCGACGGCAGCGTTACCGAACTCAAATCCGGCATCCCCCTTCAGGCCGGCGAAATCATCGACTGCGCCGTGATGAACGTCGCCAAGCTGCGCCAGTTTTACGCCGAACAGATGGAACAGGCCAAAGCCGACGACCTCCTGCTGGGCCTCCACGTCAAAACTACCATGATGCGCGTGTCCGACCCCATCATCTTCGGGCACCTGGTTTCAGAGTTCTTCAACGAAGTGTTCGACAAGCACGCCGACGCATTGGCCCAGGTCGCAGTGGACCCCGATAACGGCATCGCCGAAATGCTCACCAAGATCCAGGACCTGCCCGAAGCCAAGCGGACGGAAATCGAAGCTGATATCCAGGCCTGCTACGACAGGCGCCCCGATCTGATGATGGTCAACTCCTACCGTGGCATCTCCAACCTCCACGTCTCCAGCGACACCATCATCGACGCTTCCATGCCCGTGGTCATCCGTGATGGTGGCCGCACTTGGGGACCCGACAACGAACTGCACGACACCATCGCCCTGATCCCTGACCGCTCCTACGCCACCATCTACCAGGCGGTGGTTGAGGACTGTCAGCAACACGGCGCCCTCGATCCCGCCACCCTCGGCAGCGTAGCCAACGTCGGCCTCATGGCCCAGGCGGCCGAGGAGTACGGCTCCCACGATAAGACTTTTGAAGCCCCGGGCAACGGGTCCATTCAGGTCGTTGACCAGTCCGGCGCGGTCCTCATGGAACAGAGCGTCCAGAAGGACGACATCTTCCGGATGTGCCAGACCAAGGACCTTCCCATCCAGGACTGGGTGAAGCTCGGCGTCACCCGCTCCCGTCTCACCGGCCAGGCCGCGATCTTCTGGCTCGATGCCAACCGCGCCCACGACGCCGAGCTGATCAAAAAGGTTGAACAATACCTGCCCGACCATGACACCAGCGGCCTCGACATCAGCACCTTGCCCCCCCTCGATGCCATGAAAGCCACTCTCGTCCGCAGCCGGGCCAGCCAGGACACTATTGCCGTAACCGGAAACGTCCTGCGCGACTATCTCACCGACCTCTTCCCCATCCTGGAACTGGGCACCAGCGCCAAGATGCTCTCGGTCGTCCCATTGCTCAACGGCGGTGGCATGTTCGAGACCGGCGCCGGCGGCTCAGCCCCCCGGCACGTCCAGCAATTCCAGGAGGAAGGGCACCTTCGCTGGGACTCGCTCGGCGAATTCTGCGCCCTTGTCGCGTCCTTCGAGCATTACGGCGAGGTCTTCAACAACGACCAGGCCAGGCTGTTGGCCACCACGCTGGACGAAGCCATCGGAGAGCATCTGGAACACCAGCGCAACCCGTCCCGCCGGGTTAATGAGCTGGACACCCGCGGCAGCCACTTCTACCTGGCGCTCTACTGGGCGCAGGCTCTCGCTAAGCAGAACAATGATCCCGCGCTGAAGGCCACATTCACCGAAGTGGCCCGGCAGATGATCGAAAATGAGGACAAAATCGTCCAGGAATTGATCGACTGCCAGGGCCAGCCCGTGGACATCGGCGGCTACTACCGCCCGGACAACGACATGGCCGCCGAAGCCATGCGCCCCAGCGCCACTTTGAACGCCATCCTGGACGCGATTTAGCGGCTCTAACGGTCCAACGTCCGGCTGAACTCAGTCACCGGAAAAACGTAGGGGCGACGCATGCGTCGCCCCTACCAATGCGCATACACAATCGGAGGCATCCACAACAATGCGAAGCAAAGTTACCGTAGTCGGCGCCGGCAACGTCGGCGCCACCACCGCCCAGCGCATCCACCAGCTTGGCTACGCTGACGTCGTACTGGTGGACGTGGTTGAAGACCTGCCCCAGGGCAAGGGACTCGATATGCTGGAATCCGGTCCCATCATCGGCTCCGATGGCATGATCACCGGTTCCAATGGCTACGAGGAAACCGCCGGGTCGGACGTCGTCGTCATCACCGCCGGCATCGCCCGCCGCCCCGGCATGAGCCGCGACGACCTGCTCCTCACCAACATGCGGATTACCTCCGCCGTCACCCAGGAAATCGTCAAGCACTCCCCCGACTGTATCATCCTGGCCGTCACCAACCCCCTCGACGCCATGGTGCAGAACGTCTTCCAGACCGCCGGGTTCCCCCGCAATCGTGTGTTCGGCATGGCCGGCGTGCTCGACACCGCCCGTTACCGCACTTTCATTGCCCAGGAACTCAACGTATCCGTGGACGACGTTCAGGCCATGGTGCTGGGCGGACACGGCGACGACATGGTGCCGCTGGTGCGTTACACCACCGTCGGCTGCATCCCCCTCACCGAGTTGCTGTCTCAGGACCGCATCGACTCCATCGTCCAGCGCACCCGCGACGGCGGCGGCGAAATCGTCGCGCTGCTCAAGCAGGGTTCCGCCTTCTACGCGCCGTCCGCTGCCATCACCGAGATGGTCGAAGCCATCCTGCTGGACAAGAAGCGCATCCTCCCCGGCTGCGCCTACCTGGAAGGCGAGTACGGTATCAACGGCCTCTGCGTCGGCGTCCCCGTCAAGATCGGAGCCGAAGGCGTTGAGCAGATCATCGAAATCAGCCTCACCAACGATGAAAAAGCCGCCCTCCAAAGCTCCGCCGCCTCCGTCCAGGAACTCGTGGACGTCATGGCCAACGCTGAATAACCCCTTAATCAATCCCACGGCGCACGTAGGGGCGGGTCTTGTACCCGCCCTTATTTCATTGGCCCAAGAGTATAATGATTAAAAATCGCCACCAAGCGTAGGAGGCCCGCATGTCTGAGCGCACTGAACTGGAACACGAACTGCTGGCGAAAGCCGCTCAATACTTTCCGGGCAACTCCACCGGGAACACGAAGTATCCTGACGAGCTCAACTTCCTGGTGCGTGAGGGTAAAGCTGGCCGTGTCTGGGACGTTTCCGGTAACGAATACGTCGATTGGCTGATGGGCTCCGGCCCCATGATCCTCGGTCACGCCCATCCCGCCGTCACCGAGGCCGTGCTGGATGCCGTGGGGCGCGGTTCCACCTTTTTCACCAACAACGACCAGGCTGTGATGCTCGCCGAGGAACTCTGCAAGGCGATCCCCTGCGCCGACAAAGTCCGGTTCACCACCAGCGGCACGGATGCCTGCTTCCAGGCCATGCGCGCCGCCCGCGCCTACACCGGCAAAGAGAAAATCCTCAAGTTCGAGGGCGGCTACCACGGCACCAGCGACTACGCCATGATGTCCGTGTTCGCCTCCGCCAGCGTGGAGTTCCCCCAGGCCGAGGCCAACAGCGCCGGCATCCCCCGCGCCCTCAGCGACCTCATGCTGGTATCGCAGTTCAACGATTTGGACACCACGGCCGCCATCATTGACGCTCACAAGGACGAAATCGCCGCCGTCATCGTGGAACCATTGCAACGCACTCTCGCCCCCAATCCCGGTTTCCTCGCCGGCCTGCGCAAGATCACCCATGACGCCGGCATACTTCTGATATTCGACGAGGTGGTGACCAGTTTCCGCCTGGCCTACGGGGGCGCCCAGGAATTCTACGGCGTCACTCCCGATATGTGCTCCGTGGGCAAGATCATGGGCGGTGGCTACCCGCTGGCAGCCGTGCTGGGTTCGGATGAAGTGATGTCCGTGTACGATCGCTCTGCCGTTTCATCCGACAGCTATGTTGACCAGATCGGTACGCTCAACGGCAACCCCATCGCATGCGCCGCCGGCTTGGCGACTCTGGCCGAGTTGCGCAAGGAAGGCGTGTACGACCGTCTTCACCATGTCGGCGGGCGTATCCGGCAGGCCCTGGTTGACGCCTGCTCCGAGCAGGGTTTCACAGTCCAGAGCGTCGGCGAGGACGCCATCTTCGACATCTATTTCGCCGACCATCCGGTGCAGAATTACCGCGATGGCTTGGCCGCCGACCCAGCCCCACTGGCCAAACTCAACTACGGCCTGCTGGATCATGGCATCATCAAGTCCTGGCCTCAGAAATTCTACCCCTCCGTCGCCCACACCGACGCCGACGTGGACCAAACCATCGCCGCCATCCGCGAAGTCACCCCTATTTTACGGAGTTAGCATCCCGTAGAGTCTGCTATGAGTGGCATCTCGTCCACTCTGTACACACGAGAGCCTGTGTAGCCTTCTCTAACAAACAGGGCTTGGCCGGGGTAGCGGTTCCTTATCTCTAATTCAAAACCTATCCTGGCCTCGTCTAGCCATTGCTCCAGTTCGCTCTCCAAATCGTAGAGGAATTTGAGGTCATCGTCTGTCAGGGCGGCGGGGCGATATGCTTCTGGCTCCACCCTGCAACCGAGCACGTCGCACCCCGAGGCGGCACATGCTGCGTTGGCTACGTCAGGGCACTGGTGCTGGCGAGGAAACTTGCGCACTTGGCCGCTACAGCGTACCGCGTAGGAGAACGAGCTGTGGATTTTCCCGGGTTCATAGGACTCTACGGTCAGTATGTCGACTTCCACATAATCCAGGGTGCGTGGATTAATGATGATGAAATCGTAGCCTCTCCGATGTGGCTGCCCCCCAGGGAAAATACTGGAGCCAGAGTGGAGGTGGGACGGTTCGTTGGGTATGCGGATAAAATCAACGACCAGTTCCAGACCGGCCAGGTTGGCGTCCGGTTCCACATCCAGATTCACCACGTTCCGAATCACGACGTGAGGATTTTTGATGACAACGAAAGGCTGCGGCATCTTTACGCCCCTTTTCCTTGCAAACAGAATGGCAAAAAGGGCGGGTTGCAGACCCGCCCCTCATTCCTGCCGAACTTCGTGCAGACCTACCGCCCGCGCAGCTTCACTTCCAGCGGCCCGGTGCTCACAATGTGCCGCTTCAACCCCAACTCGTTGGGCGACATTCCCATCGCCAGCCCGATCAGTTGCGGCATGTGCAGTATGGGCAGGTCAATCGACCGCCGCGCCTGAGACGCCGCCTTCGGCTGGAACCCGTCCAGGTTCAGGTGGCACAGCGGACACGGCGTGACCATAGCGTCGGCGCCCAGGTCCTTCACCTCCGACGTGTGCTTGCCCACCATCGCCATGGAGTTGCGCTGGTTGATGGTTAGAATCGGGAACCCGCAGCAGCGCGTCTTCCCCTCAAAGTCCACCAGCGTCGCCCCCAGCAGTTGTATCAGCATCTCCAGAGACTCCTGACGTTCCGGGTGTTCCTCGATGTCCAGCGCCTCAGTGGGCCGCACGATGTAGCACCCGTAGAACGGCGCGATTTTGAGTTCGTTCAGTGGCCTGGTGACCAGTGCTCCCAACTTGTCCAGCCCGTAGTCCTCAATCAGTATCCACAGCAGATGCTTGGGTTCGCTCCTCCCGCTGTACTCCAGCCCTTCCTCCGCCAGGTGCGAGTTGATCTCCGCCAGGTATTCCGGGTTGCGCATCCGGTGGTTCGCCTGCGACATCACCCCCTGGCATGTGCTGCAGATGGTCAGGATGGGCAATCCCATCTGCTCCGCCTTGGCAAAGTTGCGCGCGTTCAGCGTGTCGCCGAAAAGCTGGTTCTTCTCCTGGATCACCCCCGCGCCGGTGCAGGTCCAGCCGGGTATCTCCTCCAGTTCGATACCCATGCGGTCGCACACCATCCGCGCCGCCGGGTAAAGTTCGGGCGCGCCCCCTTGCGACACGCAGCCCGGGAAAAAGGCGTATTTCACTGGTTCCTCCTCATATTTCAAACGCGGCGCCTACCCAAACGGCGAGTTGTTGCTCACCTTCGGGGCTTCGGGTTCCGGCTGAGTCCGGGCGAAAATGCGCCGTACCGCATCCACGTTCTCCACGTTCTTGTGCGCAATCGGCGGCATCTTGCCGCGCCGCATCGCCCGGAACGCCACCGGCATGTAGTCCATCAACGCCGGCAGGTTCATCATGCCAACGGACTTGATCGGCAGACGCAACTCGTCCAGCCTCCCGCTGTGTCCCACCGACTCCGTAAAGGCGTCCGTGTGCCGCGCGCCGTTGTTGTTGTCGTAGCCGGCCTGGATCGCCTGCTCCCGCATTGCCATGATGCGATCCATCGGGGCCACGCCCTTGGGGCACGCCTGTACGCATTCGTTGCAGCGGGTGCAGTCCCAGATGCCCGTCGGCTCGCTCAGCGCCCACAGTCGTTCCGTGGATACGCCTTCGGAATCGCCGTCCCGTGGGTCGGCGGTGAACCGGTACGCTTTCGCCAGCGCCGCCGGCCCTAGGAACGTGGGGTCCACCTCCAGCACCGTGCAGTCCGACACGCACGCGCCGCACATGATGCACGCAGTCACTCCAGAAAGGTGCAGCATTGCGTCGTTGGACACGATGTACTCCCCTTCCGGTTCTCGACCCATGTGTTTCAGATATGGATCGACCGCCTCGATCTTCTCCCAGAAGAGATCGAAGTTGACCACCAGGTCCTTGACCACCGGCATCACGCCGGCCGGTTCAACGGTTATGACGCCGTCCTGCACCACCGTGTTGGCGATGGTCTTGCACGCCAGCCCCGCGTGTCCGTTAATCCTCACCGCGCACGAGCCGCAGATCGCGCTCCGGCACGAACATCGCAGCGACAGCGTTCCGTCGTCGTCCTCCCGAATCTGAATCAACGCATCCAGGACCGTGGCGTTGTCCGCGATGGTTACGGGATATTTCTGCCAGTACGGCAAGCGGCGTTCGTCTCCCGCCTCCGGGTCCTGTCGTTTTACCCTGATTGTGACGTCCATTTCCTAGTACTTCCTCTCTTCCGGCGTCCACTTTGTGATGACCACGGGCAGCTCCGAAACCTCGGGTCCGCCCTCCCCTCTGGTGAGCACGATGTGGTGCAGCCATTCCTCGTCGTTGCGCTCCGGGTAGTCAACGCGGAACTGCGCCCCGCGACTTTCCCGGCGTTCCAGCGCGCCCACCGCGATGGTGTCCGCGCAGTCCAGCATGTACCCCAACTCCAGCGCGAAGATCAGGTCGGTGTTGAAGGTCTTGCCCTTGTTTTGCACGGGAACGTTCTCGTAGCGCCGGCGCAGGTCGTGCAGGTCTCCCAGCGTTTCCTGGATGCCCTCTTCGTTGCGGAACACGGCCACGTTGCGGTTCATCGAGTCGCCCATGTCCTTGCGGATCGCGCCCCAGCGGTCGCCATTCTCCGGCCGGTCCAGCATCTCCTGGATGCGGCGGCGTTCCTGCGCCAGCGCAAGGCCGGCGTCAAAGTCGGCGAATCCGATGTTGCGCACGGCGTCGGATGCGTGGTTGCCCGCCCGCTCGCCGAACACGATAGTGTCAAGCAGCGAGTTCGCGCCCAGCCGGTTCCCGCCGTGTACGCTCACGTTGGCGCACTCACCGGCAGCATACACGCCGCTGAGGTTGGTCAGCCCGTTCACGTCGGTCTTGATGCCGCCCATGATGTAGTGCATACCGGGGCGAATCGGAATCGGTTCCCGGATCATGTCCGCGCCGGCCAGGTCGATGCCGATCTCCCGGATCTGGATCAGCTTCTCCATGATCAGCGCTTCGCCCAGGTGCGTGCAGTCCAGATAGACGCAGCCGTCCACCCCGTTGCCGGCGTTGATTTCGGTCTGCTCGGCCCGGGACACCACGTCGCGGGAAGCCAGCTCCATCATGTTGGGAGCGTACTTCTCCATGAAGCGGTTGCCGTCCTTGTCCCGCAGGTACGCGCCTTCTCCGCGCGCCGCTTCCGAAATCAGCACGCCGCTGCCGGCCAGCGTCGTGGGATGGTATTGCACCATCTCCATGTCCATCAGCTGCCCGCCGGCGTTGTAGATCAGTCCCATGCCATCGCCGGTCACGATCAGGGCATTGGTGCTCGGCTCAAACAGCCGCCCGCAGCCGCCCGTGGCGAAGATCACCGTCTTGGCGCGAATCACGCACAACTCGCCGGTGCGTATTTCCAGCGCGATGACTCCGGCGGCGCGACCCTCTTCCATGATCAGCGACGTTACGAACCACTCCTCGTACCGCTGAACTCCCGACTTGATCAACTGCTCGAACATCACGTGCAGCAGAGCTTGACCGGTGAAGTCGCCCACGAAGAAGGTCCGCGCCCGGCGCTGCCCGCCGAAAGCGCGGGTGCCCAGCCGGCCCTCATCGTCCCGATTGAAGGTGACCCCCATGTGCTCCATGTCGATCAGCGACGCACCGGCCTGCCGGCACATAACCTCAATGGCGTCCTGGTCACCCAGGAAGTCGCTGCCCTTGATGGTGTCGTAGGCATGGTCTTCCCAGTCGTCCCCCCGGTCCAGCAGCGCCGCGTTAATGCCACCCTGGGCCGCGTTTGAGTGGCTGCGCACCGGATGGACCTTACTGATGATGGCGGTGTCCGCGCCTCCGGCTCGGGCCGCGATGGCAGCGCGCATACCGGCCAGACCGGCGCCAACGATCAACACGTCGTGTTGCAAATCCTCTGGCATTTGTGATTTCCTCCAACCGGATCAACGCGGTCCGGTTACTTGCGGCGCATGAGCGGTCTATCGGCGCGCCTGTTTTTGACGGCTAATTATCCCCCAAGACACGCATCGCAAGCAACAACGAAGCCACGCTCTTGGCGTCTCTTATCGTTCCGTCAGCGATCAGGGCCAAAATGTCGGCCAATGGCGTCCGAACCACCTCGATAAATTCATCCTCGTCGGCATCCAGCCGGGACGAAACCAAATCCCTTGCCAGGTATGCGTGTATAATCTGGCTGCACCACCCTGGCGCAACGTAAAAACTCCCCAATGATTCCAGGCGACCCGCAGTATGGCCGATTTCTTCCTGCAACTCCCTCAACGCGGTTGCATGCGGGTCCTCTCCCGATTCCATTTTCCCGGCCGGCGCTTCCAAAAGGAACGATTCAACCGCCTTGCGGTACTGCCGCACCAGCAAAACGCTGCCGTCGGAATCCACCGGCACGATGCAAACGGACGATGGATGGTCCACTATCTCGCGGGTCGTTTCCTGACCATCCGGCAGGGCGATGGTATCGAGCCTGACCCTGATCAAATCGCCCTGATACACGGTTGCCGTAGCCAGCGTGGGTTCTTCGGCCGCCACCGCTGCAATCTTCTCGGTCGTGCCCACCATCAAACTCCCAGGACCCGCATCGCGAGCAGCAGCGAGGCCACGCTCTTGGCGTCCTGTATGGACCCGTCGGCGATCCGGTCCGGAATCTCCGACAACGGCACCGGTACCACGTCGATGAATTCGTCCTCGTCCGAATCAAGCACGGCCGGCGTCAGCCCGGTTGCCAGGTAAGCGTACATGTACTCGGATGCCCAACCCGGCGCCAGCCAGAATGCCGTCAACTCCCTGAGTTCTGCCGCCGTATGCCCAATCTCTTCCTGCAACTCCCGTCGTGTTGACTCTTCCGGTTCTTCTCCCTCCTCAATTCCCCCGGCCGGCACCTCCAGCAGGAAACTCTCCGTAGGCTTCCGGTACTGCCGCACCAGCAGCACGTTGTTGTCGTCATCCACCGGCACCACGCAAATCGACGGCGCGTGATCCACAATCTCCCGCGTCGTCTCCCTACCGTTGGGCAGCCGGATCGTGTCCACCCGCACGTCAAGAATGCGCCCCTGGAACACCGAGCGGGTCGCAATGGTTGGTTCGTTATTTTCGGCGGCGGTCATTGCGTCATTACCTTCCCTGGAAGCTGAATCCCAGCCGTCGCGTCAGCGTCGCCCAGAAGTAATTCGGTTCGTTGGCCCGTAGAAAACGCGCACGATACGGGCTGTGGGTGATCCGAACCCAGTCCCCCGGCTCAATCGGGTGATTCTCAAACCCGTCCACGCTGATAATGGCCTCTTGCGACCCTTCCAGGTGAAAGTCCACGCTGCTCGTGGGACTCAACACCAGCGGAGTCGTCAACCCTACGTGCGACGCCAACGGCGTCAGCACCACATCGGCCGACAGCGGGTCCACGATGGGCCCGCCGGCCGCGAAACTGTAACCCGTGCTGCCCGTCGCCGTCGCCAGTATCACCCCGTCCGCCCGAAACGTGGACACGTCCGCTCCATCAATCACCGCCCGCACCGTGATCACCCGCGATACGCGACTCCGCGACAATACCACATCGTTCAGAGCGTGGTACGGACCCTGCGAAGCCGCCGACTCGGGATCTCCAGGATTGCGACGGTACACCTCCGCTTTCAACATGCTGTGTTCCGAAACCCGCGCCTCGCCATCGAGGTAGCGGGGCAACTGCTCCATGAACCCGGGCACTGTCAACTCGGTCATAAACCCCAGCCGGCCCATGTTGATTCCCAACAGCGGTATTCCCTTCGGCGCCACCGCACGATTTACTCGCAGGATGGTGCCATCGCCGCCAATGGTGATGACCAGGTCAGTGTCCTCAGAGCGCTCCGCGATGTCCTCTGCATCTTCCGCGCGCAGGATCCAGCTGTTGGCGCCCAGGTTCAACTCCCCGACGATGGCGTGGGCCAAGTCCAGAGCCTCCGGTATCAGGTCGTTGTAGGCGATGCCGACGGTTTTCATGTTCGGCTACCCACCCGCCAGCGCCAGTACCGACACGGCCTGCTCTGCCGCTCCCAGCAGCGTTCCCGGGGCCACGCCCAGCCACAGCAGCGCCAGCGTCGCCACGCCCAGCGCCACGTTGACCGGCCATGACGCTCCCACTCGCTCGGTGTGAATCGGCGCTTGCAGGAACATCACTTTGATCACCCGCAGATAGTAATACGCCGAAACCACGCTGTTGACTACCCCGATTATCACCAGCCACGTCATCAACGACTCGCCGGTGTTGATGGCCGCCGCGAACACGTAAATCTTGGCGATGAATATCCCGGTCGGCGGCACCCCGATCAGCGCGATCAGCGCCAACGCCAGCGTGATCGCCAGGAACGGCGCCCGCCTCAGCATCCCCGAGTAGTCGTAGATTTCGTCGCTGTTGATCCGGTTGCCGATGCACACGATGGCAAAGAACGCGGTTAGATTCGCGGCGGTATAAGCCGCCAGGTAGAACAGCACGCTGCTCGGCCCGACCAGGATGTCCTCGGCGTAAGCCACCGCTGCGACCCCGACCAGGATGTAGCCTGCGTGCGCCACCGTGCTGTACCCGAACATCCGCTTGATGTTCCGCTGCGCGATTGCCACCAAGTTGCCCACCGTCATCGATAGGGCGGCCAACCCTGCCAGCAGGACCCACCAGTCCCCTTCCAGCGCGTCGAACCCGATGTAGAACACCCGCAGCACCAGCGCGAACGCCGCCGCCTTGCTCGCCACCGACAGGAACGCCACCATGGGCGTGGGCGCCCCCTCGTACACGTCCGGCACCCACATCTGGAACGGCGCCGCCGACATCTTGAACCCGAATCCCACCAGCAGCAGCACGATGGCCAGCAGGACCGCCATGCTCCCAAACGGGAACCCGCCGGCCGACAGCGCCGCCGCGATCTCGTCCAGCTGGGTGCTCCCGGTGAACCCGTAGATCAGCGCCATCCCGTAGAGCATCAACGCGCTGCTCAACGCGCCGATGATCAGGAACTTCATCCCCGCCTCGCTGGATCGTCCGTTGGGCAGGAAGGCCGCCAACGCCGCCAGCGGCAGCGTAGTCAGTTCCAGCGCGATGTACATGGTAATCAGCTCGCGGGCCGAAACCATCAGCATCATTCCCGTTGCCGACAGCAGCATCAACCCGAAGAACTCGCCTTGCAGCCGCTCCATCCGCCGCACGTAGTCGGTGGAAACCAAAACCACCAAGCCCACCGCGGCCAGTATCAGGAAGTTGAAGAACAGCGAGAACCGGTCTATCGACAGCGTATGCAGAACCACCGAGCCTTCCGCCGTCAGTTGGTTGGCCCCCGAACTGGTCAACTCAAGCGCCTGCCACGCGCTCAACGCCGCCGGCGCTGCCAGCCCCACGAACGACAACCCGACCAACAATCCGGTCCGCCGCGTCAGCAAATCAACGACGATAACCAGCATCGCCAGCGCGGCCAGCGCCAGCGGCGGAGAAATCAGGTAAAGATCGTAAGCGGTCATGCTCTGCGTTCGCTCGTTTCTAGCGGCTGCCGGCGATGCCCAGGTTGTAGGCGTTCACAATCGGCTCCAGTCCATCGCGGAAAACGTCGGTCAGCCACGCCGGGTAAATCCCAACGGCGAATATGCTGATTACCAGCAGCGCCACCGGCACCGTGTCCACCAGCGAGGCATCGGTCAACCCGTCCCACCGCGCCGGCCTTGGCCCGAACATCGTCCGCTGTATCATCCACAGGATGTACCCGGCCGCCAGGATGATCCCCAGCACCGCCAGTATCGTCAGCGCCGGGAACGCCCGGAACGCTCCGAAGAACACCAGCAGCTCCGACACGAACCCGCTCATCGCCGGCAGTCCCAGCGACGCCGCGCCCGCGATCAGGAATGCGCCGGCCAATATCGGCATCCGGTTCGCCAACCCGCCCAGGTCCGGTATGTGCCGCGTATGCGTCTTTTCGTACAGTATCCCCACCGCCACGAACAGCAGGCCCGTTATCGTCCCATGCGTGAACAACTGCATCGCCGCCCCGGTCAGCCCGGCGTCCGTCAACGCTCCGCCGACTACAGCCACCGAGCCGATCCCAACCAGAACCAGCCCCATGTGGCTCACGCTGGAGTACGCAATCAGCCGCTTCAAGTCCGTTTGGCGCAGAGTCACCACGGCCCCGTACAGCACGCTCACCACGCCCAACGCCACAACCGGCAAGGCGTACTGCGCCAACTGCTCCGGGAACATCCCCGCGTTCACCCGCAGCAGGCCGTAGCCGCCCATCTTTAGCATCACGCCGGCCAGCATCACGCTGCCCGCCGTCGGCGCGTCCGTGTGCGCGTCCGGCAGCCAGGTATGCACTGGCCATGTCGGTAGCTTCACCGCAAACGCGATGAAGAACAGCCAGAACAATACCCCCATCGGCAGCGCCGCCCGTGATGCGTCCAACGCGCCGCCCGGTTCCAACAGCGTCGTCATGTTGAAGTCGAAAAGAGCCACGTTGGAACTTGCGGACACGGCGACGATGGCAACCAACATGAACGCCGATCCCAGGATGGTGAAGATGAGGAACTTCATCGCCGAGTATTCCCGCCGTCCGGTTCCCCACGTCGAGATCAGCAGGTACATCGGCACCAACTCGATTTCCCAGAACAGGAAGAACAGCAAAAAGTCCAGCGACGTGAATACTCCCATCACCGCCGTTTGCAGCACAAACAGCCAGATGAAATACTCTTTGACCCGGTCCTGGATGTGGAACGACACGAACACTGCGCACAGCCCCAGCAGCCCCGTCAGCATCACCAGCGGCGCGCTGATCCCGTCCACTCCCAGCAAGTAGCTCGCCTGCACCGTCCCGGTGTCGATCCAGTCGAACCGGTCAACCAGCTGGAACCGGTCGCCGCCCGGTTGGAACAGCACGAACACAATCACCGACAGCACAAGGTCGGCCAGCGCCACCGCGCCGGCGTACCACCGAATTGACCGCGCGTCCCGCACGATCCCAGTCGCCAGCAGCAACGCGGCCACCGCCGGTAGGAATACCGTCGCAGTCAGCAGTCCGTTGAATCCGCTCGGCATTGCCACTTATCCCAGTACCAGGTACAGCACGATGATGATCAGGCCGCCCAGGGCCGCCACCAACGGGTACGTCTGCACCTGCCCGTTTTGCGCCAGCGCGATCAGGCCGCCAATGTTCCGGGAAATCCAGCCCGTCAAACCCACAATCCCGTCAACGATGTTGCGGTCAAACCAGTCCGTGACCGCCGCCACGATTCGGTAAAACACCCGCCCAACGATTAGCCCTTCATAGAGGTGGTCCAAGTAATAGCGTTGCGCCAGCACGGCGTGAATTATCCCGCCCCTGGTCAACGGATCAGTATTCGTGAACCCTCTCGGCCAGGCGTAGGTCAAAACCGCCAGCCCGATCCCGGCCAACGCCACCACGTTGGAAACCACCGCCATCGCGATGCTGAACGGCGGCGCGTGGTGCCCGTCGTGCAACCCGGACGCGAAGTAATCCGTCAACCAATGCGACGGGATCAATCCGGCAATACTCTTCACCCCGATAGGATTCGCGACCCAACCCGCAATTACCGCCGACACGCCCAGGAAAACCATCGGCCCGACCATCCACCACGGCGATTCGCCCAGGTGAACGTGGTGGCTCACTCCGGTCGGCGCCGGCTGCCCGGCCTCCTCGCAGTCGTGCAGTTCCTGCTCTCCGCCGCCGCGAAACTCCCCGTGGAACGTCAGATGCACCATGCGGAACGAGTAGAACGCCGTCAGCAGCACTCCAACCAGCAGCAGCACGAACACCAGCAAGCTCACCGATGTCTCCACCGCGCCCGTGCCCAGCCAAGCCTCCAGCAGGATCTCGTCCTTGCTCCAAAACCCGGCCAGTGGGAAGATGCCCACCAGGCTCAGCGCCCCGATCACCGTCAGCCAGTACGTGAACGGCATCGCTTTGCGCAGCCCGCCCATGTACATCATGTTGAACGTGCCCGCGGCATGGTTGACGCTGCCCGCGCCCAGGAACAGCAGCGCCTTGAAAAATGCGTGGGTGAACAGGTGGAACAGCGCGGCGTTGTACGCCCCGATGCCCAGCGCGGCCATCATGTACCCCAGCTGGCTCACCGTCGAGTACGCCATGACTCGCTTGATGTCGTTGGCCGCCAGTCCCATCGTCGCCGCGAACACGGCGGTGAACGCTCCGATCAGCGCCACCACCATCATCGCCCCTTCCGATTCCGAGAATACCGGGAAGAACCGCCCCACCAGGAACACGCCCGCCGCTACCATCGTCGCCGCGTGAATCAGCGCGCTCACGGGCGTCGGGCCTTCCATCGCGTCCGGCAGCCACGTGTGCAACGGGAACTGTCCGCTCTTGCCGGCCGCTCCCGCGAACAACCCCAAGCATAGCCACAGCAGCGCGCCGCCCGCCACGATTCCCGCGCCCCCGGCCGCTATCGGAGCCGCCGCCGTCCAGATGTCGGGAATGTGCAGTGCGTTCAAACCCTGCGCCGCGAACGTGTCCGCCTGGAAGAACAGGAATATGATCGCCAGCAGGAACCCAACGTCCCCGATGCGGGTGATGATAAACGCCTTTTTCGCCGCCGCCGCCGCCGATGGCCGGTCGTGCCAGAACCCGATCAACAGGTACGACGACAGGCCCACCAGTTCCCAGAATACGTACATCTGCACGATGTTCGACGCCAGCACCAGCCCGATCATTGACGCGCTGAACAGCGACATATAAGCGAAATACCGCGCGAAACTCTCGTCGCCGTCCATGTACCCCATGGAGTAGATCTGCACCATCAGGCTGACGCCCGTCACCACCACCAGCATCACGTTGGTCAATGGGTCCAGCAGCAGCCCCATCTGCACCGATGCACCCGGCGCCAACTCCAGCCACAAATGCGGCGCGAAGTCGTACACCACGCCGTGCGCGTGCGACCTCAACAGCCAAAGCGACAGCACGAACCCGATGCCCAGCGCCAGTATCGTCACGTAACCCGCCGCCTTGGCCGCGCTCGGCCCCAGCGGTCGGATCACCCCGCCGATCAACAGGAACGACGCCACCGGCAGCAGGAATATCGCCCAGACCAGGAATTCGCTCAGCATCTCGCCTTCGTCCTCACAGCTTCCGCACGATCTCTTCGGCTACGTGCTCGCGTCCCTTGGGAACGTAGATGCGAAACGCCGCCCGCTCGCTCCAGTCGCGAATGTCCCCTTCCGGCAGGATACGGCTGGGCAAGCCCTCTGCCTCCAGGACTTCTTTCCAGATTTCGGCGGCCATCAGGTTCGGCGCGCGTTTGAATTCAACCCACATCAGTGCCTCATCGCCGCCGCGTCGGTCAGGTCCACGCTCTCGTTCGTCCGGAACATCGCAAACACGATCCCCAAGCCCAGCGCAATCTCCGCCGCCGCCACCGTGATGATGAAAACGGCAAACACCTGCCCGGTCAGCACCGCCGACAGCGATTCCTGCACCGCATAGGGTGCGAGCCAGCGGCCCATCGCCACCAGCGTCAAGTTGACCCCGTTGAACATAAGCTCTATCGACATCAGCACGGCGATGAAGTTCCTCCGCGCCAGCGCCCCGTACAGTCCCACGCAGAACAGCACGGCGGCAACCACCAGCATCGATTCCAGCGACACCGTGCTACCTCCCTCGCCCGCGCGCCAGCGCCAGCCCGCCAATCGCCGCCGCCAGTAGCAGCAGCGACACCGCCTCAAACGGCAACACGAATTCTCCAACCAGCAAGTCGGCCAACCCGCCGCCGGCCACGCTTTCCACTTCCTGCTCCGACAATCCCGATTCGGCCAGCCGCCCAGCAGCCTCTATGTCAACTATACCCACCGCCTGCGTCTGCGCGATCTGCGACTTGGCCTCCAGTCCCGCGCCGGCCAGCGTCGTCCAGTCCGTCGTCACCGCCGTGAATATCATCGCCGCCAACAGCAGCGCCGAGACTATGCCCGCCGGTATCTGCAATCGGTTCGGCGCGTTGCCCTGCTGCACGTCCCGCGTCAGCATGACGCCGAAAATGAACAGCACCGCAATCGCCCCCACGTAAATCAGTATCTGCACCACCGCCAGGAATTCCGCGTTCATCAGTACGTAAAAGCCGCCCACCGCCACGAACACCGTCGCCAGCAGCAGCGCCGCCCGGAACAGGTCGCGCACCATCACCACGCCCACCGCGCCGGCAATCGCCACCACGGCCAGGGCCCAGAAAACTACGTCCTTGAACCACTCGGCGCCCATCTAGCTTTCGTCCTCGGCATTCCGGTCGCTCGTGTTGCCGCCGGACAGGCGCATCCCCGCTTTCTCGCGCTGGTGCCACCGCCAGTTCTCCCGTCCCACTTCCCGCCATCCCAGCGGCCGGCTGACTCCGGGCTTGTACTCCATGCCCTCCAACTGCGGCCGGAACCACGTGCTCGGATGCTTGTCCGCCTGCCGCAACCGGTCAATGCTGATCACCAGGTCCGTCCGCTTGTACTGTCCTTCCTCAAACCCGCTGCCCATGAACAGCGCGTCGTAAGGGCAAGCCTCCACGCACAACCCGCAGAACATGCACCGCTGCAACTCGATGTCAAAAACCTCCAGCCGATACTTGTCCCCCTGCAACGGCGCGGTCTCGCTCGGCGAAGTCACAATCTTGATGATTCCCAGCGGGCAGTACTTCGCGCACGACGCGCATCCGGTACACCGTTCCTCGTACCAGGTGAATTCCTCGCCCCGGAACCTGGGGTGCTGCTTGAGCCGCTGCTCCGGGTACGAAGTCGTGAACGGCTTCCGCGCCAGGTTAGTCAGCGTTACCAGCAGCCCTTTGGCCATTTCCAGCCCGTACATCGCGTCTCCTCCCCTGCGTTAGCCCACTTCAATCGTCGAAACGCCGCGCACCATAGGCGACGCTGCCGCCGTCGTCCGCGAACTGTCCCGTACCTTCTGCCGGATTATCCACCCGAAAAACGCTATCGACACTACCGCCACCGGAATGTTGATCGCCGTCATGATCCACAGGTCCGCCGTGCTCAACACGCCGTTGCCGTCCCGCAGGAAGTACACCTCCAGCGTCACCGCTGCCAGGTTGATGAAGCTCAACGGCATCAGGAACTTCCAGCACACTGTCATAATCTGGTCCAGACGCAGGCGCGGGAACGTCGAGCGAATCCACACGAACAGGAAGATGCCGATGAACGTCTTGATCAGGAACCACAGCCACCCCAGCCAGTCCGCCACCGGCCCGGCCCATCCGGCCAGGAACAGCGTCGCGATTAGGCCCGACACGAACAGCGCGCCCCCAAACTCGGCCGCCTGTATCAGCGCAAACTTGATGCCGCTGTACTCCGTATGGTATCCGGCGATGATTTCCGACTCCGCCTCCGCCACGTCAAACGGCGTCCGGTTCAGCTCCGCCGACATTCCCGCCAGGAACACGAAGAACGCCAGGGGCTGCACCAGGAAGAACGGCACCGCCTGCGCCACCACGATGTCCCCCAGCGACATTGACCCGGCGACTATCACCACTCCCAGCAGAGACAGCACCACCGGCACCTCGTAGCTGATCAGCACCGCCACGGCCCGGCCCGCTCCGAACAGCGCGTACCGGTTGTTGGACGCCCAGCCTGCCGTGAAAATCGCAATCGACGTCAGCGAACTCACCGCCAGTATGAACAGCACCCCCACGTTCAGGTCCACCAGCGCCACGTCCTTGGCGAAAGGTATCACCGCCGTTGCTACCAGCAGCGACGCCACCATGATTACCGGCACCGCCGTGAACGCCAGCCGGTCCGCGCCGTAGGGAATGATGTCCTCTTTGGTGATCAGCTTGGCCAGGTCCGCAATCGGCTGCAAAGCCCCGAACGGCCCCCAGCGGTTCGGCCCGACCCGGTTCTGGAACCGGCCCAGCAGTCGCCGCTCGCCCCAGCTCACTATCGCCGCGCCCAGCAGCACCGCGTTGATCAGGATCAGCATGATTACCACGCCGGCGACTACGAACGCCAGCCAGCACGGCAACACGTAGGCCGCCAGGTCGTAAATCAACGCGAATAGCGGGTTCCCGCCCAACGCGCCCAGCGGGTCAAGGTGGCACCCGTTCATCTGTCCACCTCACCCATATTTATGTCAACGCTGCCCAGCGACACGATCATGTCCGCCAGCTTCCAGCCCAACAGCAGGTGCTCGGTTATCGTCAGGTTGATCAGGGAAGGCGACCGGATTTTGCACCGGTACGGCGACACTCCCCCGTCGCTCACCAGGAAAAACCCCAATTCTCCTTTCGACGCTTCTACGCGCCCGTATGCCTCGGCCCCCGGTTCCGCCCGCAACACCATCGGCAACTCCAGCCGCACCGGCCCCGGCTCAATCTGAGCGATGCACTGCCGCACGATCCTCAGGCTCTGCCGCACTTCCTGCATCCGCACCCAGAACCGGTCGTAATTGTCCCCGGCGCTCCCCACCGGCACGTCAAACTCAACCTGGTCGTAGGCGTCGTATGGCGCCATCTTCCGCCAGTCCCAGTTGATCCCGCTCGCCCGCAGCACCGGCCCGCTCACCGAGCAGTTGATGGCGACGTCGGCGGGCAGCGGGCTGACCCCCCGTGTCCGCACCATCAGGATCTCGTTGTTCAGCAACAGGTTCTCGATCTCTTCCAGTTCGCCCTCAAAGTCGTCCAGGAACTGGTCCAGGGCCGGCCAGAAGTCCGCCGGCGCGTCCGAAAACACGCCGCCCGGACGCATGTAGCTCACCGTGATCCGCGCGCCGCACAGCATCTCAAACAGGTCCAGGATGCGCTCCCGGCTGCGGAACGTGTACATCAGCGGCGTCCCGAACGCCCCCAGTTCCTGCACAAAGAAGCCCACCGCAATCAGGTGGCTGGCAATCCGCTGCAACTCCGCCGCCAGCGTCCGCAAGTACTTGCCCCGCGGCGGCGGCTCAATCCCCAGGAGTTGCTCCACCGCCAGGCAGTACGCCTGGTTGTTAATCATCGACGACGTGTAGTCCAGCCGGTCGGTCAGCGTCACCACCTGTACGTAGTTACGTTCCTCGGCGAGTTTCTCCGTGCCCCGGTGCAGGTAGCCCAGCACCGGCTCCACTTCAACAATGTCCTCGCCGTCGAACGTGATGCGCACCCGGAACACCCCGTGCGTGCTGGGGTGCTGCGGCCCTACGTTGACCGTCATCGGTTCGGTGCGAATCGTCATTGTGAATGTTCCGCGCCTTGCCTACAAAAAGTCCTTGCGCAGCGGGTGGCCGTCGAACCCTTCCCACAGCATGATCCGCTTCATGTTGGGATGCCCGGTGAACCGTATCCCCATCAAATCCCAGATCTCCCGTTCCTGGAAGTCCGCGCCCTTCCACACGTTCACCACCGACGCCGCCGTGGGCTCCTCTCGCCCATAGACCCGGCTCCGCACCACACCAGTGTGCTCCTTCGCCAGCGACATGAGGTGATACACCAGCTCAAAGTGCTCGACGAAGTCGATCGCGCTGATGGCGTTCAGAAACGCGAAATCTATCTCCGGGTCGTCATGCAGGAAAGTCGCCACCGAACCCATCGCTTCGGGCCTAACCCACACCGCGGCGTCGTTCCACTCAACTACCGCGTCCGGCGTCGCTTCCTGCAAACGCCGGGCCAGGGTTTCGCCGGGTATCGCCGCCAACGTCACGGCTTGAAACTCCGGTCGCCGATGTTCCGGTACTTCTTGATCTTCTCGTGCAGTTCCATGATGCCGTACAGCAGCGCATCCGGGCGGGGCGGACACCCCGGCACGTACACGTCCACCGGGATGATGTGGTCCACCCCCGGAACCACGCTGTACGAACCGAAGTACGGCCCGCCGCTGGTTGCGCAGACCCCCATGGAGATCACCCATCGCGGTTCGGCCATCTGCTCGTAAATGCGCTTGATCGGCGGCGCCATCTTCCACGTAACCGTTCCCGCCACAATCATCAGGTCGGCTTGCCGCGGTGATGCCCGGAACACTTCCATCCCGAACCGCGAGATGTCAAATCGTCCCATCGCCGTCGCCATCATCTCGAACGCGCAGCACGCCAGCCCGAACGACACCGGCCACAAAGCCGACTTGCGACTCCAGTTCACCAGCGCGTCCACCGACGTCACCATCAGGTTGCGTTTGAGGTCGTCGGGCACTTCAATCGCCGGCACTTCGATGGGCGACTGCGAAGCGGCAATCAGGTCATTGACCAACTGACCTTCTGAGCGGTCGATCTCCCACGTCCGGTTGTGCAGCGGCCCGCCAACCGATGGCAGTTCAAAATGCGTCGATTCCACCATTTCGCTACCCCTGCCACTCCAGGTCCCGCTTGCGCCAGGCGTACGCCCACGCCAGCAGCAGGATGCCGACGAATACCGCCATCTCAATCAGTGCAAACAGCTCCAGCGTCAGGAACTTCGTGGCCCACGGATACAGGAACACCACCTCAACGTCGAAAATCACGAAGAGGATGGCGAACATGTAGTAGCGAAACTGGAACCGGTTCCACGTCCCGCCAATGGTCTGCACGCCGCACTCGTAGGTGTCATGCTTCACCGCGTCCGGGCGCGCCGGCCGTATCCCCAACCGCGACAGCGCATACGACGCCCCCAGCATACTGCACGGGACGATTATGGAAAGCGCCAGAAAGATGGCGATCAGGCCGTATTGACCAAAATAATCTTCTAGCATGATAGCGGCTCACCCTCACCGACATCGTTATCACCCCGCCGGAATGGGCGGCGGCATTATAGCATAACTGCCGCGCTGTTACGTGCTATCATCGGACCGGAACGCAGCAAAAGAGGAAATTCCCATGTCGATAGAGCCACGTGAACAAATCAGGGAGAAAGCCCAACGCAGCAAGTACCGGAACCTGTATCACCACCTCTGTGATCGCCGGGGCTTGGTCTGGAATGCCTCTTTCTCTGAAATCGAAGCGATCCTTGGGTTCAAACTTCCGCCGTCGGCCCGTCGCCATCAATCTTGGTGGGGGAACGAGAGCAGCGGCAATCGCCATGTCCAATCTCTCGCCTGGACTTCCGCTGGCTGGGATGCCGCCAACATCAACTTGGAAATTGAGTCCCTGACCTTCCGTCGACATAGAACGCAGCCAATCAACCTCGACGAAATATGGCCTGCTCGACATATTGGACATTGGCCCTCAGGATTCACTGTAAGCCGAGAGCAGATTTACGAAGACAGGATTTGAAACTTGCGTATCCATGACGCCAACATCGTTGCAACGATGCTTGCCCACGGCGAACGGCGGTTGCTTACTTACAATACGTCTGATTTCAGCGGTTACGGCGACCGAATCGAACTCGTTGACAACTAATCCCACCCCTCTCGATTCTCCATTCTGCACGGAGCAGCAACGTAGGCCGACTAACATGTCAACCAGCCACAACCCCAACGACTGGACCAGCCACTACCTCCACGCCAACGGCATCCGCCACCACTATCTCGAATGGGGCGACCCGGACGCGCCGCCGCTGCTAATGCTCCATGCCACCGGCCTCTGCGCCTGGCCCTGGAAGCCCATCGCCCGCCGCCTGTCCGCAAAATACCGCGTGCTCGCCTTCGACCAGCGCGGCCACGGCGACACCGACCCGTCCGACAAGGGCTACCGTTTCGAGTACGCCGGCGAAGATCTGGCCGCCATAGTGGACTCCATGGAACTGGAAGCGCCGCGCGTGGTCGGCCACTCGTCCGGCGGCCTGGCCGCCATCATCGCCGCCAACCTGCTGCCCAACCGATTCGGCCCCGTTGCCCTCGTCGAAACCCGCGTCAGCAACGACGCGCCCACTGCGCCCACGCAGGACCTCAACCGTCGCGCCGAGCGCACCCGCATGAAGCGCCCCATCTGGGAAACCCGCGACGCCATGTTCGACGCCTATCGCACCCGCGCCGCCTTCAAGGACTGGCAGGACGAACCCTACCAACAATTCATCGAGGGCGGAACCCACCTGCTCCCCGACGGCCGCGCCGAGTTGAAGTGCCACCCCGAAACCGAAGCCACCTTCTACGGCATGCGCGATGAGTTCCAGATTCAAAGCTACTTGGCGAATCTGTCCGGAGATTGGCTGCTCCTCCTCGCCGATTACCCTGGCTGTCAACGCATCGACGACTCCGGCATCCAGCAGTTCCGACAACTCGTCCCCGCCGCCGAAGTCAAACCCATGGGCAAGGGCAGCCACTTCCTCCCCATGGAATACCCCAGCGACGTTCTAGCCGTCATCGAACCCTGGTTTGACTCCAAAAAGACTGCGCCTTAACATCTCGCTGCAAAACTCCCTCTCCTCTTGTGGGAGAGGGTTGAGGTGAGGGGTACCAACTCGAACGCCTCAACCTGCTTCAACAAGGACACCGCCATGACCCAAGGTCCAGACGCAAACAACACGCAAGCCCACAACGGCCCCCTCGCCGGCCTCCGTGTCCTCGACCTGTCCATCATCGTCGCCGGCGGCACCGCCTCCTCCCTCATGGCCGACTTCGGCGCCGAGGTCATCAAGGTCGAGCGGCCCGGAACCGGCGACCCCCTGCGCAACTGGGGCCCCTTCTACAACGGCGTGTCACTCTGGTGGAAGGTCCATTCCCGCAATAAGCAGTCCATCACCCTCAACATGGCCGACCCCAAGGGCCAGGACCTGCTCAAACGCCTCGCGTCTCAAGCCGACGTCCTCATCGAAGGTTTCCGCCCCGGCACTCTCGAACGCTGGAACCTCGGCCCCGCCGACCTCCACACCCCTGAAGTTAACCCCGGCTTGGTGATCCTGCGTTTCTCCGGATTCGGCCAGACCGGCCCCTACAAGGATCGTCCCGGCTTTGGCACCATCGCCGAGTGCATGAGCGGCTACATCGGGATGACCGGTTTCCCGGACACTCCGCCCAATCTACCCCCGGTACCGCTGGCCGACGAGATCGCCGGCGTTTTCGGCGCCATGGCCGGCATGATGGCCATCTACCGCCGCGATGCCGACCGCCGCAACGGACAACCCGGCGCCGGCCAGGTCGTTGACCTCTCCCTGTTCGAGCCGCTGTTCCGCCTCTGCATTCCCCACCTGACCATCTACGACCGCCTCGGTGAGATCCGTGAACGCATCGGCAACGACTTCCCCGACGCTGCGCCGCGTAGCCTCTACCGCACCGCCGATGACCGTTGGCTCGGCCTGTCCGCAACGTCCCAGAACACCTGGGAGGGCCTGGCCCGCGCCATGGGTTTCGACGCGCTGCTCGACGACCCCAGGTTTGCAAACAACGCCGCCCGTCTGGACAACAAGGACGTCCTCAACGATGAACTCCAGTCCTGGCTCGGCAGCCGTCCCACCGATGCCATCATGGACGAGCTCATCCCCGCCGGTGGCGTCGTCGGCCCCGTGTACAACAGCGCCGACATCATGGCCGACCCTCACTACCAGCAGCGCGATGACATCGTCGAGATGGATGATCCCGAAATCGGCCAAACCAGGATGCTCGGCCTCGTCCCCAAGTTCAGCGACACCCCCGGCGAACTCCGCCACATGGGACCAACCGTAGGCCAACACAACGCCGTCATCTACGGCGACTGGCTCGGCCTCAACCAGGACGACCTAGCCGACCTGTCCGCCGCTGGTATCATCTAGCTATGCCATCCCCAACCCTCCTCGTAGCCACCCGCAACCCCGGCAAGATGCGCGAGTACCGCCAACTCCTCGCCGACTACCCCGGCCGCCTCATCAGTCTCGATGACGCCGGCGTACCCGACGAGGTGGAGGAAACCGGCGATACCTTCCACGCCAACGCCATCCTCAAAGCCGCCACCTACGCCAAACTGTCCGGCCACCTCACCATCTCCGACGACTCCGGCCTCGAAGTCCATGCCCTCGGCGGCGCTCCCGGTGTCTATTCCGCCCGCTACGGCGGCGACGCCTGCCAAACCGACGCCGACCGCGTAACTCTCCTGCTGCACAACCTCGCCAACATCCCCTGGGAACAACGCATCGCCCGCTTCCGCTGCTTCACCGCCATCGCTGACCCCATAACCACTGCACACATAAGAGAAGCCCCCTCTCCCATTGAGGGAGAGGGCTGGGGTGAGGGTGTCTCCGTCGCCACCGTCGTCGGCTCCATCGCCGGGATGATACAATACGAACCGGCAGGCGAGCACGGCTTCGGGTACGATCCGGTCTTCTATCTTCCGTCCTACCGTGCAACCATGGCTGAATTGCCGCTGGCGGCCAAGAACCGCGTCAGCCATCGCGCCGACGCCGCCCGCAAAGCCCGACAGATTCTCAACAGCCTATGATTACCGACCTCTTCGGCAGACCCCTTCACGATCTCCGCATCTCGGTCACCGACCGCTGCAATTTCCGTTGTCCATACTGTATGCCCGCCGAGATTTTCGGCGAGGCTTACCAGTTCCTGCCCAAAGACGAAATTCTGACCTTCGAGGAAATCGCGCGGCTGTCCCGTTTGTTCGTGCAACTCGGCGTCAACAAGCTCCGCATCACCGGCGGCGAACCCCTGCTCCGCGTTGACCTGCCCAACCTTATTTCGCAGCTGTCCGCCATCCCCGGCGCCGACGACATCACCCTGACCACCAACGGCTACCTGCTCGCCCAGCAGGCCCGGCAACTCAGCGATGCCGGACTCCGCCGGATCACCGTCAGCCTGGACTCCCTCGACGATGAGGTGTTCAAGCAGATGAACGGCCGCGGTTTCGGAACCCGGCGCGTCCTTGACGGCATTAAGCGCGCCGCTGATGCGGGACTTGCCCCCGTCAAGATTAACGCCGTCGTCCAGAAAGGTGTCAACGACCACACCATCGTTGACCTCGCCCGCCATTTCAAGGGTACCGGCCACATCGTCCGGTTCATCGAGTACATGGACGTGGGCAACCGCAACGGCTGGAAGCTCGACGAGGTTGTGCCTGCCGCCGAGATCATCGCCCGCATCGACGCCGAGCTTCCCCTGGAGCCGGCCGACGCCAACTACGTGGGCGAAGTCGCCAAGCGCTGGCGCTACAGCGATGGCGATGGCGAGATTGGCGTCATCGCGTCCGTCACTCAGCCCTTCTGCGCCGACTGCACCCGCGCCCGCCTCTCCACCGACGGCAAGATTTACACCTGCCTGTTCGCCACCGACGGCGTGGACCTACGCGGCCCCATGCGCGACGGCGCAACCGATGCCGAACTCAGCGAGATCATCACCGGCGTCTGGAACGTCCGCCGCGACCGCTACTCCGAAATCCGCACCGAATTCACCGCCGGTGAAAACGCTAGTGATAACCGCCCCAAGGTCGAAATGTACCAGATCGGAGGCTGACGCAACGATTATGTCCACCCCAAACGCCTCCAAACCTGCCGACCACCTCACCCACCTCGCCGAAGACGGCAGCGCCCGCATGGTCGATGTCGGCTGGAAGCCTATAACCGACCGCATGGCCCAGGCCACCGGCCACGTCGTCATGCAGCCCGAAACTCTCGCCCTCATCCGCGACGGCCTGATGAAAAAGGGCGACGTTCTCACCATCGCCCAATTGGCCGGCATCATGGGAGCCAAGCGCACCTCCGAACTCATCCCACTCTGCCATCCCCTTCCGCTCAACAAGGTGGACGTGGAACTCGACCTCGACGAACCCGGCAGTCGCGTCAACATCACCGCCACCGCAACTACCTCCGGCAAAACCGGCGTCGAGATGGAAGCCCTTACCGCCGTCAGCGTCGCCGCCCTCACCATCTACGATATGTGCAAGGCTGTGGACCGCGCCGTGCAAATCGACGGCGTCCGCCTTCTCCGCAAAACCGGCGGCCAATCCGGCGACGTGGACCTTACCGGCTCCTAGAGGATGTTCAAAACTCCCTCTCCCCTGGCGGGAGAGGGTTGGGGCGAGGGGGCCGTTTAGATCCTTCGCCGCCGCGTCTCCTCAGACAACGCCCGTACCGCCGCCGTCAGATAGATCAGGTACTCCTCGGGCGACAAGTCCTCCAGCGGCTTGAATTCCTCCACCTGGTCAACCTCCAGCACACCCACCACTCCCGGAATCGCGGTCACGTCCAGCTCCGCGATCATCCCGTCCGGCGTAACGACCACGCACCCCCGGTCGGTTTTCGGGTTCAGGGCCGGCTCCAACTCCACCGCCTGGATAGTGGTCATACCCATAAACGCCGGAAACGGAACCAAACGCCCGCACAGTTCCGCCACCATCGCCTCCAGCCTGCCGCACGTTTCGGCCAGCACGTCATCCAGCCCGGTTCCCGAATCCCCGCTTATCCTGCTCATCCTCTAATCCCGAAAATCCCGGTTCACGCAACCCGTCCTAATTGACAATCCGCCGAACCCCGTCTTACCATATCCTGACGCGCGGCAAAAGCGACGACTGGTCGGGGCCGCGCAGGTTGGCGACGTAGCTCAGTGGCAGAGCGGGCGCTTCATAAGCGCTAGGTCGTTGGTTCGAATCCATCCGTCGCCACCATCATAAAGCAATTCGACCCGCTCGTGGTGAGCCTGTCGAACCAAATCAGTAGGGGCGGGTCTTGTACCCGCCCCCTCTGCTTTCTCTACGTCTGCCTCTACCCCTCTGCTGGCGTTCGCTACTGATTCTCCCGTTCCTCGAAACCCTCTCCCAACTCGCTCAGGAACTGTTCGATCTCCGGTGAGAGCGCCACTTCCTCGCCTGTATCTTCGCCACTGGCCTCCGCGGCCGTCCCGCCTTCCGCCTCGTTGGAATCGTAGTAGTCCTCCATCTGCTTGATCAGGCCCTGCAAATCCGAGTTGCGCTCCACCGCCGCGTTCAATTCCCGGTATTGCCGCTGACCCCTACGCACCGGCGCCAGATCCGTGGGAATCTCAGGATACACCGATGCTAGCGCTTCGATCATTCGCGCAGTGCCGTTGAAATCCTCATCCAACTGCACGTACTGGGGCAGATGCACCATGAAGTTGATGGACTCAATGCCCATCCGGTCAATCCCGTCGGATACCAGGTTCATAATGGTAGTAGGCCCCTGGTAAGTGCTGCGACGTAGCTTCAGGTTGGGCACCGGCCGAATCTGTTCCACACCTCCCAAGGAACCTGTCACCAGCAGTGGCCGGGTGTGCGGCACCGTGTCGTACATGGCCCCCAGCCGGCAGTACCGCTTGACGCCGAACCTTTCTACCACTTCCAGGATTGATTCGGTGTACGTCTCGCTGTTGGCGTGCGGCTCCCGCAGGTGCAGAAACAGGTAATCCCGGCCGCTGTCCGTGGTCGCGTACCGGATTATGCTGTTGGGAATCCGTACCCGCCGTTCGTTGTCCACCAGCCGCATACTCGGCCGGTACCGGGTGAAATCAAAAAACTCACCCGGCCGTTTCAACCGTCCCAGCTCTTTGGACCCCAGGTAGCGTTCCAACCGTTGGAGCGTCAACGATCCCACGCTGCCCACATCCACCCAGGGCCGGATCATGGCAAAAACGTGGGGGTCCTTCAGTTCCGGCAACGGTTCCTGTATATCAAATGCGCCGATCATCATAATGCTGCTATCTTGCCAGACCTCGCCCCGCAATTCAAGACGCGTCCAGTTTTTCACACGCGCCTTCCAACCTCTCACCACGACAAGCACCCCTCTTAATTTGCACCATACGCTCAATCACCCGGATCGGTTTCATGCTTTCGCGGCAGTCGCCAATATCCCGTCCGCCCCATCCATCCCGGTAAAACAAACACCCTCACCCCGAAAGTCTTTACAATCCTGACTCTGACCATACCCCACCCGCAGGACGTGAAAATGCAATACGGAGTAATACTGCCCAACGTCGGCCCCATGGCCCGGATCGACGTGTTGGTACAGATCGCTGGCGAAGTTGAAGCCCTGGGGTACAGGGGCATCTTCCTCAGCGACCATATCGCCATCCCGGTCAATCTCCGGTCGGCCTACCCCTACCGTTCCGACGGACGCTTTCCCCTCAATTCCGAAGACCTGATCCTGGAACCCGTCACCGCTCTGTCCTATCTGGCAGCGGTAACCGATTCCGTCCATTTGGGCTTCAGCGTCCTGGTGCTGCCCTATCGACACCCGGTGCTCAACGCCAAGATGCTGGCGACGCTGGACGTTATCTCCGCCGGCCGCCTCATAGTCGGCGCGGGCGTGGGCTGGATGGCCGAAGAATTCGCCGCGCTCAACGCCGATTTTGACGCTCGCGGCGGCGTAACTGACGAGCATATCGCCGTCCTGCGCGCTTTGTGGACCCAGCCTGGCCCTGACCTATCCGGGTCGCACTACGATGTTTCCGGCGTGGGCATTTCGCCCCGCCCGGTACAGGACCCACACCCTCCAATCTGGACCGGCGGGATCAGTGCGCCCGCCCTCCGCCGCGCCGCTAACCTCGGAGACGGCTGGCACGGTGTCCGGCAATCACCGGTTGACGTAGCCCGCGTTGCCGGACGCATCGCCGAATTGCGGGCCGCAGCCGGCCGGGTTATGGACGGCTACGCAATATCCCTCCGCGCCGGGCTGGACATCACCAATGGGCCATTTGGCGGCGAGGGCCGAACCCCATTGCGAGGTTCACTCGATCAAATATCCGCCGACCTGTCGGACTATGCCGACGCCGGTTTGACCTACCTGGTGTTGGAGCCACGGGCCGAAACCCCGGAACAGTTCCTGCAACAACTGGAACGCTTCAGCCAACTTCCGAAACCCTGATCACTGCGCCGTCCAGCCGCCATCGACCACCACCTCGCTGCCGGTGACGAAAGACGATTCGTCCGACGCCAGGTACAGCACGGCGTTGGCAACCTCCTCGGGTTCTCCGTAGCGGCCCATAGGAATCCGAGCCAGCATGGTGGCCAGGCGTTCCGGGTTATCCCGCCCCGCTCGCGTCATCTCCGTCACTATCGGCCCGGGATGCACTGAATTGACCCGAATTCCTTCACCGGCATACTGGAGCGCAGCCGCCTTGGTCAGTATGCGGACACCGCCCTTCGCCGTCTGATAGGCCGCTCCGTTGTACGGCACCGCCACAATCCCCAGTTGTGAGGAAATGTTGATGATCGAGCCACCGCCTTCTTCCAGCATGACCGGAATCGCCGCGCGGGTTCCCAGGAAAACGCCTTTTAGATTCACGTCCATCGTGGCGTCCCAAAGCTCCACCGGCTCCTCGTGAATGCGAAAAGAATTGCTGCCGATGCCCGCGTTATTGACCAGCACGTTCAGCTTCCCGTACGTGGCGACCGCCGCTGCGACCACATCCTGCCAATCCGACTCCGATGTTACGTCCAGCCGATGATAGTCGCAGCGTCCGCCTTCTGCCCTGATCGACGCTGCCATCGCCTCGCCCTCGTCATCGAGGACGTCGCCGATTACTACGGCAGCGCCCTCCGCCGCAAACATCCGGGCTTCCGATGCCCCCATTCCTCGGGCCCCGCCGCTGATCAACGCCACCTTTCCGTCCAATCGTCCCATAGTGGTTCCTCCGCTCAAAAATATTCCGTCGTTCCGCAACACGCCCCGTCATTCCCGCAACACACCCGTCATTCCGGCGAAAGCGGGAATCCAGTCCCTGGCGTCCACAGCCTGCTAAAAGTCAACCGCCCATCTACGGAATCCTCCAGTAAATATACATCCGGATTGGACAGCCTTTCCCAGCCTTCGTAGCCAAACGTGGCATCCATAGAATGCAACACCAGGCTCAACAGGTTCCCGTGTGTTACCACGGCGGGCAGTTGGCAACCATGTTCCAGCAGGTTTTTCAGCGCGGTCCAGGCTCTTTGGGACACCTCTCTCGCCGATTCTCCCCCGGGTCCGCGCAAGTCCGGGTCTTCAAAGGAATCCCTGACGATCTCCCGCCAGTTGTCAGTTGGTTTCTCAGAGAGTTTCCGCTCGTTCAGGCGGACGTCCACTCGCACATCCAGCCCAAGCGCAGCGCCCAACGGTTCCGCCGTCTGCCTCGCTCGGCGGTACTCGCTGGCTGCCACGGCGTCGATGGGCCAGCCGGCCAGAAAATCGCGCAGTGATTCCGCTTGCCGGAGGCCGGCTTCCGTCAGGGGCGCGTCGGGTTCCTGGCCCGTCGCCTGGCAGTGGCGGATGAGGATCAACCTACGAGCGCGGGCCATCCACCGACACCGTGATGATGTCAACGCCGTGGTACTTCTGATGCTGCACAGAGGATGCGTAATGCCGCAGCAGCCGGAACGAAACTTCCTTGTCGTCGGGAATCGCCGGCAGCTCGCCCAGGTAAGACAGCCTGTCCTCCATATTCTCGCCTTCCAGAGCGGTCACGAACTCCATCTGGGCAGTGTTCCCCTCAACGCGCGCCGATACCACCAGGCGTCGCGCGGCGCCGGCCGTGACATCGTCTTCCTCTTGCCGCAGTATTGCCAGTGTTTCTTCTCCAGCAGCGGTCAGTCGCGAGGTGGAATCGTCGTTCCATCCCGCGTTGGAAGCGAACCCGCGCAAGAACTCATCAATCCTGGCCGCAGCGTCATCGTCGAGGGCAACTTGCAAGCGCCGTCCCCGCCGGCGGAACAGTTCCACGAACAGCACCATCAGCAAAGCGGCAATCGCTCCGGAAGTCATGCCGTTGCCCAGCAGTACGCCGAGAAAACCATCGCCCAGCAGGTCGGCGAAAATAACCTGATTCTGGAATCCTACCCCAATCCAGAAAGCCAGCCCGACGATGGTGGCTTTTCGGTGGTCGAGGCCGTCTCGTATGACGATGTTCATACCCTGAATGAAGAGCAACGCAATCAGTAGCGCGGCGTATCCGGCGACCACCGGGGCCGGAATGGCAATGAGCAACGCGGCGACTTTGGGGAAGAAGGCCAGCGCGATGAAGACCACGCCGATAACAATGCCAACCCGGCGTGCGGCTATGCCGGTAACTTCGGCCAACGATATGCTACTGGAATACGTGGTGTTGGGCACAGTGCCGGCCAGGCCGGAGAGCAGGTTGCCCACACCGTCAGCGTTGAGCGCGCCCTGCACCACGCGGAAGTCCGTTGCCTGGGGCCGGCGGCGGGAAACCCGCTGGATGGCTACTCCGTCGCCGATGGTTTCGATGGCCCCAACCAGGGTGACCACCACGAAGGCCGGCAGCAGCGCCCAGAACTCTACGCCCGGAGTTACGTCGAATCCCGGCCAGGATTGGAACGCGATGCCAAACCACGGCGCATCCAGCACGTACTGGAAATCATACATTCCGAATGGCACGGAAACGATGCACCCGACGATAATGCCGATCAGGGGCGACCAAATGCGCAAGGCCGGGGGAGCGCGGAGCACCAACGTAACCACGGTAATGACGGTGATCGCCGTTACAATCGGGGACGCGCTGGACGCAACCCCTTCCGGCACGTCGGTCAGCATGCTGAACAGAATCGGCATCACCGTGGCCGCGATCAGCATAATCACCGTTCCGGTCACTACGGGGGTAAAGATGCGCCGAAACAGCGACAACCGCGCCGCCAACGCGAACTGAAACAGGGCGGAAATGACGACCAGGCTGGCCATCAACGCCGGGCCGCCTTCCATCAGTGCGCCGGCGCAGACGGCAATAAAAGCCCCGGACGTGCCCATCATCAGGACATGACCGGCCCCAATTCTCCAGATCCGAACCGCTTGGATTATCGTGGTCACGCCGCTGATAAGCATCGCGGCAAATACCGCCCACGCCAAACTGGCCTCGGGCTGCCCCGCGATGCGGAACACGATGAGGACGCCCAACACCACGCCGCCGATGATGGTCAGAGCGGCCTGGACGCCGGCGCCCGCGGTAATCAGCAGGGGTGGATTTTCGTCCGGCTCATAGCGAACATTTTCGTTTATCGTCGGTGTATCCAACTCAAACTCGCTCTATCTTATCCCGGAATACTCCGGTTGGGATCGCAAGAATTTATATGAGAAGTGGGCCCGACAGGGTTCGAACCTGTGACCTGCCGATTATGAGTCGGACGCTCTACCACTGAGCTACGGGCCCCGGCCCGGCGCGAGAGTATGACGCGCCAACATTCAGGTTAGACCCCGGCGGCGCAATCGTCAAATCCCCAACCGCTGGCGGTACTCGGGGTCCCACTCGGCCAATTGGCCGCGCTCTACCAGCTCTTGTGGGTCCAGGGTGGGCGACGGTTCACCGTTGGTTGGAACAGCGGTTATCACCGTCTCATCAGCCAATTGGTTCACCTGCTGGGACGGTTTGCCGAGGAGAGATTCCAGCAGGGCCACATTGTCCTGGCCAAACTTCGGCGCCGGCCCCTGCACTTCCAGCGGAGTCTTGGACAGTTTGTAGGGACGGCCCATGATGATGCGGGTTCCCATTTCCTGTTCCTCGGGGTATTGGACTCGCTCCAGAAAGTTGCGGCTGCGGTAGTGGGAGTCGAAATGCACGTCTTTACCGCTTAGCACGGGGCCGGAGGCGATGCCAACTGCCTGCATCCGGTGCATCAACTCGTACTTGTCATGCTGGCGAGTCCATTCAGATACGGCAGCGTCGATTTCATCGTGCCGTGCTTGGCGACCCTGCACTGAGCCGAGCCGTTCATCCCCGGCCAGATCGGGACGTTCCATCAACCGGCATAGGGCGCGCCATTGGTGGTTGTCCGCCACCGACAAAGCGATCCACTCGTCTTCGCCGGCCGCCGGGTATGCTCCCTGAGGAGCTCGGTACGGGTGGCGGTTGCCGATGCGTTCACCTTCGCGCCCGTTGACGATAGCATCCATCAGATATTCCGACAGGAACATCACCCCCGCCTGGTACATGCCTATATCGATCCACTGGCCGCGTCCCGTCCGGTTGCGGTAGCGCAACGCGGATCCGATGGCGAGCATGGCGCTCCACGTGGAGAGGAAGTCCACAAAAGACCTGCCGGCCTTGGAAGGCTCGTCGCCAGGGTAGCCGGTCACCCAGCAGTGGCCATGAGTGCCTTCCTGGGTGGTTGCCTGCGCTGGGTAGGACGAGTATGGCCCGTCGCCGTGCCCGTAGCCGGTGTTGGAAACCATGATGATGTCGGGCCGCAGTTTTCGCAGGTTGGGATAATCAAGCCCCCACCGGCGCATGACCCGCGGCGTAAAGTTTTCCATTACCACGTCGCTTACCGTGACCAGTTCACGGAAAATCTCGCGGCCTTCCTCGCGGGACATATCCAGCACTAAGGATCGCTTGCCCCGGTTGAGTAGCTGGTAGGTGGATGGACGGTTCCACCAGTCTTCGCCCGGTTCGTTGTCCGGGAACGTCCCGTACAGGCCACCGCCGCGAGTGATGTCCGGCCGGCCCGGCCCCTCGATCTTGATGACCTCGGCGCCCAGGTCTGCCAACTGGCCGCCCGTGTACGGAAGAGCGAAGACGTAGGTGGAATCCAGGACGCGAATCCCTTCCAGGGGTAGCGGTGGCATAGATGGATAACTCCGTTCAGATAATGCCCGTTTGCCGCATCACGGACAGTTGCGCTGTACTGTAGCCCAGGCCATCGACGAAAACCTCGCGATTGTGCTGGCCCAGCGTAGGGGCCGGCATACGCAGATGATAGCCGTCGGGAGACATACGGAACAGTTCAGCGGGCACTTTTACTCTGCCGATCACCGGGTGCTCGGTTTCACGATAGAATTCGCGCGATTCCAGTTGCGGGCATTCGGCCAATTCGGAAGGGGTTTGCACCAGGCCGAACAGCATCCGCTTTTCCGCAGCCTTCGGAAACAGCTCCCACTTTTCCCGGTCGCGGATGGCGTCCAGCACCACCTGATCCATGGCTGGGCCGTTGCGTACCCTTTGGGCACGGTCGGCGAAACGCGGTTCCAGCAATTCCGGTGCCTGGAAGAAATCGGCAATGTCCTCCCAGGTCGCGCCACCGCCGGCCTGGACAATGATCCAGCCATCCTTGCAGGGCATGGGATTTTCCCACATTGTGCCATCGGCCCGTCGAATCTGGACTCCGCCGATGAATGGGTAGATGGTCTGGGTAGCCATCATGGTCGAGGCCACGCACTCGGTTATGGAAACGTCCACGTGCTGGCCGATCCCGTGTCGGTCTTGCGCGAACAGGGCCATGGCGGTCGCGCCGGCGCCGAAAAGTCCGCCCTGGTATTGGGCCTGGAACCCTCCGTGTTTCAAAGGCGGGCGTCCCTGGACTCCGCTGATACCCATCACCATCCCCATGGCGTAGGAAACGATCTCTTCACCGGAGTATTGGCTGTAAGGTCCGGTTTGGCCAAAGGGCGTAATGGATGTCATCACCAGGCCGGAATTTATCCTGGCGAAGTCATCGTATCCGATGCCCAAGCTTGCCAGGTATCCCGGCCTGTAGCTTTCAATTACCAGATCAACGTGGGGGATTAACTCCATAAGCAGGCGACGGCCCGCCGGAGAAGACAGATCCAGCGTGATGCCCTTCTTGTTCAGATTGAGGATAAGGAAGAACAGGCTTTTTTCAGGGTTCGGTTCATCCTGGTAAAAGGGGCCAAACCGGCGCATCGCCGACCCGCCGGGAGGTTCCACCTTGAGAACGTCAGCGCCGTAGTCAGCCAGCAGCCTGGCGCAGAAAGACCCGGCGATGTCCTCGCTCAGATCAAGAACCTTGATGCCCGTCAGGGGGCCTGAGATGTCCATAAACCGCTAGAAAATTTCTTTGTGATGGAAACTGAAGAGCCTGTGAAGCGTGTTGACGGATTGTATCCCAACCGGTCGGTGGCGGCAATTTCCCATTCCGCCGTTTTTGAAGGGTATAATCTTCTGACAACTGCGACCCACTCAAGAGTTGAAAAGATAAGGAGCCGTCCCGAATGCTGATTGACCCCAAGAACTTTGAGCGATTCAACATGATTCTGACCGGCGTGGTGGTGCCCCGGCCCATCGCGTTCGTATCGACCATCTCAACCGAGGGAGTGGTTAACCTCGCGCCGTACAGTTTCTTCAACGCGATGGCGTACAATCCGCCGACCCTCATCTTTTCGTCCTCGCGCAAGGCGGCCGGTTGGCAGGACAAGCGGAAGGATACGCTGACCAACGTTGAGGAAACGGGAGAGTACGTGGTCAACGTAGTAGTGGACGACATCGCCGCCGCGATGAACGCCACCGCTGCCGAATACCCGTCGGACGTTTCCGAGTTTGACATCGCGGGCTTGACGGAAGCGCCCAGCGAAATCGTTAAAGCTCCGCGAGTGCTGGAGTCGCCGGTCAACATGGAATGCCGTCTGATGCAGGTGGTGAATATCGGCGAGCAGCCTCACGCCCATGGGTTGGTAATCGGGGAAATCGTCAGGATGCACGTGCGCGACGACGTTCTCTATGAAGGGCCGAACGGTCTGAGGATCAACCACGAAGTATTGAGGCCGACCGGGCGTTTGGCGGGCAACATGTACTGCCACACGGACGACGTGTACGAGTTGGTGCGGCCCCACTACGTGCCCGAAGAAGAATCGGCGGGACGGGCGGCGGACTGATTAATCATCCGCTCATGGTGAACCTGTCGAACCACTCAACTACGTGGGGAACTGGAGCAACTGTAGGGTGTTGCCGTCGGGGTCTTTGAGGGTGGCAACCCAGCCACCCCAATGCTCCCGTTCAGGCGAGCGGATGAACTCGACGCCCTCGGCGGCAAGACGGACGTGCTCGGCGTGGATGTCGCTCACGCCCAGGTGGGGCATCATTCTCAGCGGGTCCTTGGAGGCGCCGCTGACCCCGCTGTGCCGGCCTACGTTGAAGCGGACGTCGCCCAATTCAAAGGCGGCGAAACCCTCGTCCTCGTGGAAAGAGTGCAGCGGCAGGCGCAAAATGTCGCGGTAGAAACTGATCATACGCTCCAGGTTGTCCGTCCAGAGCGTGATGCCGACGACACCGGTGATCATTCGTCTGACAACGCTTCCGGCGTCCCGGAGGCTGAGCAGGCTGGACACCATCCATGAAAATCGACGCGCTGCCACATGACCTGGAAACTGGTCTCAGTGGAAACCTGGTCGCGAAGGCGGACGATGATTTCGCTGCTTTCGTCAGCATCCGCGATGTTGCCACACCCAATGCAGACCAGGTTGACGTGGGGCAACACGTTGCTCTCGTACCGGGACTGCTTGGCAAAAGGGAGTTCCTGGATCAAACCGCTTTTGGACAGGACGCCCAAGGTAGAGTACACGGTAGCTAAAGTCATGGACGGGAAATGCTGCTGGACTCGCTCGTGGATCTGCTGCACTGTGGGATGGTCGGTAGAGTTCAGCACGGCTTCGGCGATGGCCAAACGCTGTGGGGTAACGCGCACCCCACCCTCGCGAAGCTGTTGGACCACCGCGTTTTGCATCATAAAGCCCCTCCGTTCACGCCACGCAACCCGCCTGGAGCGAGCGCAGCGGCGCTGGGCCGAGTATAGCATCGGCTACCCGGACGCGGCAAACCGCAGACGATGGAGGCGAGGCAGCGTTGCGTTATGCAATGGGGCTACGTACAATTGGCCCACCGAAATCAGCGCACGGATTCAGGTTCAGGAGACTATTTTGACCACCGCAGAGCAGACCGAAATCATCCTCTATACGCACCCTGATTGCCCGTTCTCGGCGCAAGCCAAGATGCACTATCGCCGACAGCGGGTAGCCTACACCGAGATTGACGTTTCCAAACAACCGGATCAGGTTCCGGCCTTGCTGGAGCTTTCAGGAGGGGAGCGAATTACGCCGATAATCGTAGAGAACGGCGTGGTGACGATTGGGTTCGAGGGAGGGTATTGAGACTTCTAGCGCCGGGGCCGTGAGCCCCTTATAGCCAACACCTCCCTCACACCGGCCCTCTACCATCAAGGGAGAGGGAGATTCGGAAAAGATTTGAAAAGACGACAGGTATTCGTTGCATTACCGGAACGCACGTGCTAGAATCGTCCCAACAGAGATGCAATCGCGCGTGAGGTTTGATATGGCGATTAACCCGGAAGCCCTGAATCTGGACAAGGACAAGCTGGCGGCCCTGGAAATTGCGCTGGGCCGCATTGAGAAAGACCACGGCAAAGGCGCCGTAATGCGAGGCGACGAGCAGGTGGCTCATTTGATCACCAACGTCATACCGACGGGTTCGCTGTCTCTGGACCTTGCGCTGGGCGTAGGCGGATTGCCGCGGGGCCGGGTGACCGAAATCTACGGCGGCGAATCGGCAGGAAAGTCCACCCTGGCGATCCACATCATGACCGAAACTCAAAGGCAGGGCGGACTGGCAGCGTACATCGACGCCGAGCATGCCCTGGATCCGCAATACGCGGCCAACTGTGGGCTGGACCTGGATAACCTGCTCATCTCGCAGCCCGATTCAGCGGAACAGGCGCTGGACATCACGGAAAAGCTGGTCAGCAGCGGCGCGGTGGATTCCGTAGTAATCGACAGCGTGGCCGCGCTGGTTCCCCAGGCCGAAATCGAGGGCGACATGGGGGACGTTCACGTGGGTATGCAGGCGAGGTTGATGTCGCAAGCCCTGCGGAAGCTGACTTCCACGATCAACCGGTCGCGGACGGCGGTGGTGTTCATCAACCAGATACGGGAAAAGATCGGCGTCACCTACGGCAGCCCTGAAGTTACCCCCGGCGGTAGGGCGCTGAAATTCTACAGCTCGGTGCGAATCGATCTGCGCCGGACCGAATCGCTGAAACAGGGATCAGAGATCATCGGGAACCGTGTCAGAGCGCGGATCGTCAAGAACAAGGTGGCAGCGCCGTTCCGGGTGGCCGAGTTTGACATCATGTTCAACCAGGGCATCAGCAAGATGGGCGACCTGCTGGACATCGGCGTGAACCAGGGTTTCATCAAGAAGGCAGGGTCTTTCTACTCCTACGGAGAAACCCGACTGGGACAGGGCCGGGAAAACTCCAAGAATTTCCTGAGCGAACACCCCGAGATTTCAGGGCCCATTGAGGCGCTGATCCGAGGTGAAGACGAACCCGACGCGATGGACCTGGACGGCGCAGTGAACGGCTACGGAACGGCCGGAGCGAACGGTGACGCGCCATACGTCGCCAGCGCGGGCGGGGTCAGTCTCAACTGATGGACGCATCCGATGACTACGCGCGGGCGCTGCAAGTCGCGCTGCGCTACGTCAGTTTCAGGCAGAGATCAATAACCGAAGTACGCCGACGGGTTGGGAAAGAGTTTTCCCAGCCCGTCGTTGAGCAAGTGCTGGCGTCGCTCAGTCGTTATGGCTATCTGGACGACGCCGACTTCGCCCGGTGCTGGCGGGATAGCCGGGAACGGCGCAAACCGCGCGGGCGTTTCGCGTTGCGGCGGGAACTGCGCGCAAAAGGCATCGCAGACACCATTATCGACGCGACGCTGGAAGACCTGGACGAAACCGGCAGCGCATACCGGGCCGGCGAGCGGCGGGCTCAGCAATGGCTGGCGTCAGGCGAAATGGACTACCAGACATTCCGCCGCAAGATGTGGGACTACCTGCGCCGGCGGGGGTTCGGCAGCAGCGTGACGGGAGACACGACGGCGCGGCTATGGCAGGAATACGGGGCCGCAGAAGGCTAGAGACGGACGCGGGCAATAGCGATGAGTACGCCGCCTACGGTGGCGAGAATGCCCCACAGTCCCAGCAGGCGGAAATCAAGCAGGAAAAGCGAGATGATCACTGTTACTACAACGGTTCCGCCGGCGATATACATGAGGCCTCGGCTGCGCTTGAGGTTGACCACCCGACTGACGATTTCGCCGGTGATGTAGCCCACGCCCAGAGGCATGACGACGAAGGCGAGACCGCCAATATAGAGCGCCAGCAGTACCGTCAGGACGACGCCGGCGACTCCGATAATTACGGCAACGATGGCGGCGCGGGCGTAGTTGGCCGGACGGACATCGAAAGTGGGCAAGGGCTGGGCGCGTCCGCACTCACGGCACCGGATGCCAACCGGAACCTGGACCATGCAGTCGGTGCAGATGGCCCGCCGGCACTGCCCGCAAGACAACCCGGTGGGCACAGTGGGATGCCAATGGCAGGTAACGGTGTGGGGTTCGGCCATCAGAAATCGGCGGTACGGTCAGGAGCGCGGGAAAGCCACTGCTGGCGGTCGGCTATATCTCGGTCCCGCAGGAAACGGTTGATCATCACAGAACTACGCGGAAGATCAGCGGGCATGGGGCCTCCGTTGGATACTACCCGTTTGATCAGGATAAACACAGCCCCGGCCGCGGCATAGACGGCGTATTGCGTGGACGAAGCCACCAGCAACCAGGCATCCGGCCAGGCCAGGCAAACCAGCGGCAAGAGGATCATGATTACCAGGAGAGATTCCGCTGAACGGCGTGACACCAACCAGCCACAAAGGTACGTAGCAAGGGCTGCCACGAAAAGGGACGGCGAGATGCCCACCAGGCCGCCGGCCCAAACTCCCACGCTGCGGCCGCCGGTGAACCGCAGAAAGGGAGACCAGGCGTTGCCCAACAGGGCGAACAGCGGAGTCGCAACGAGCAGCCAGGGATGTTCGCCCAAACCGAGGACGAACTGGCCGACCAAGACGGGCCCGGCACCTCGGGTAAGGTCGATGACAACTACGACGGGCAGCCAGCGCCGGCCCAATTGACTGGCCAGATTGCTGCCGCCCACGTTGCCGCTGCCGTGGCGGCGCAGGTCTATGCCGCCAAAGGCCCGACCCATTAGGTAGGAAACGGGGGTTGCGCCGATCAGGTAGGCGGCTGCCCAGAGAGCGACAAAGAGCGGCAATGTCTGGTCGAGCATAGCCTTGCAAAATGTCTATTGACTTGCGGCGAGTTGGTGGGCAGCGGCTTCGAGGCGTTCGACGGTTTCCATGGAAGGGCCGTTGACGCCGGGGAGAGGCTCGCGTGAATTGCCGCTATGGTGGTAGTCGCTGCCGCCGCAGGGTATGAGGTCGTAGGCGCGGGCCAGGTCGGCCAGCCAATCAACGGTGGCTTCGTCGTACATGGCGTAGTGAACTTCCATGCCATGGAGGCCGGCGGCTTTCAACTCCTCGACGGTTTCGATGAGGGATTGCTCCGGCTCAGGCTCGCCGCCGCGACGCTCGAACCAGGGGTGGGCGAATACGGCGACGCCGCCCACGTCGTTGAGCAGTTTCACGGCGTCGGGAGGCGTGAGCTTGGCCCGCTCCACGTAAGCCTTGCCGTTGCGCCCCAGGTATTCCCGGAAAGCCTCGGCCGGTTCCGAAAAGTAGCCGGCTTCGACCAGAGCCTGGGCAACATGGGGCCGACCGACGGATGCGTCGCCGGCGATTTCCAGGACGCGCTCCCATTCGATGTGCAGGCCGAATTCAGCCAATTTTTGCACCATCCCCTCGCCGCGAGCCAACCGCCCTTCGCGGAATATCTCCAGCGTCCTCTGGAACCCCGCGTCGCTGGTATCCATGAAGTACCCGAGCATGTGGACTTCACCACCCGGCACGTCGCAGCTTAATTCGATGCCAGGGATCAGGCGCATACCGGGTACCTTGTCCACGGCGCGTTGGGCTTCGGCGAGGCCGGCGGTAGTATCGTGGTCGCTGATGGAGATGGTGCGAAGGCCCTTGGCAGCAGCCAGTTCGACCAACTCGGTGGGAGACAATCTTCCGTCGGAAGCGGTGGTGTGAAGGTGAAGGTCAACGGTTACGGGCATCGTGGCTCCGGGGTTTTTACGTGGATGGACCGGGTGATAGGAAAAAGCTAGTCAATTGTGCGGTCAATGCGGACGATGTCGCCAGCGTGTCCTGTTTCAGGATCTATGTCAATGAGGACGGAATTTAGGACGCAGGGGCCATCGGCGGGCTTGAAGCGTTGAGGGAGGCCCGTGCGAAAGCGTTCCAGCACCGGGGCAGTTTCAGTACCGATCACAGAGTCCATGGGGCCGGTCATGCCGAGGTCGCTGACGTAAGCGGTTCCGCCGGGCAGTACCCGGGCGTCAGCGGTCCCGACGTGGGTGTGGGTGCCGACCACGGCGCTGACTCGGCCGTCGAGATACCAACCGAGGCCCTGCTTTTCCGAGGTGGCTTCGGCGTGGAAATCGACCAGGATGACACGAGGCGCGTGGCCCAGTTCGGTTTCGGCTTCCATGAGTCGCTTATCGGCCTCTCGAAATGGGCAGTCGATGGGCGGCATGAAAACACGGCCCTGGAGGTTCAGCACCATGACGTCGCCGTGCATCATCCAGCCCCGGCCCGGCGCGCCATAGTAGTTGGCCGGCCGCAGCAGGGGCAACTCGTCCATGTGGGGCAGGATGTCCTTCTTGTCCCAGATATGGTTGCCCGAGGTCATCACGTCAACGCCGGCGTCCAGCAGGTTGCGGGCGGTTTTCAGGGTAAGCCCAAAACCGCCAGCGGTGTTTTCAGCGTTAGCGGTCACCAGGTCGATATCGAGCTCAGTACGCAATTGGGGCAGCAGACGCGCCAACGCTTGCCGGCCCGGTTTGCCGATTATGTCCCCGATCATCAGGATACGCATAATTTATTTTACATCTATGGACGGTGCGCGGAATAGAAAGACGGGGCAACCACGCGGGTTGCCCCTACACATTTGCAGCGCCGTTTGAACCATGTGCGGGTTAGCGGGCAATGCTCTCTTCGCGGGTTTCGCGGATTACTGTGACCTTGATTTGACCCGGGAACTGGAGCTCCTTGGAAACCTTGCCGGCGATGTCGCGGGCGAGGGTGGCGCAGGCCACGTCGTCCACGTCCTCCGGGCTGACCATGACGCGCACCTCGCGGCCGGCCTGGATGGCGAAAGACCGCTGCACACCGTCAAAGCTGTTGGCAGTATCTTCCAACTCACGGAGCCGGCGGGTGTACTGCTCGATGGACTCCTTGCGGGCGCCAGGGCGGGCGGCGCTGATGCCATCGGCGGCGGCGACGAGGAAAGACTCAATGCTGGAGTGGTCGTCGTCGTGGTGTTCCAGGACACAGTTGCACACCAGCGGGCCAACGCCGTTGCGGGTGGTCAGGTCATAGCCAATCTCGGCGTGGGGACCTGGGATCTCGTGGGTCAGGGCCTTGCCAATGTCATGCAACAGTCCGCCGGCGCGGGCAATCTGCACGTTCGCGCCGACCTCTGAGGCCAACATACCGGCGAGCAGGCCCACCTCGATAGAGTGAGTCAGCACATTTTCGCCGTAGCTGTAGCGGTACTTCAAGCGGCCCAGCAAACGGATCAACTCGGGGTCGAGTCCGCTGACGCCGACTTCAAAGGTGGCCTCTTCGCCGGCGCGCCAGATGGTTTCGTCAATGTCGCGGATTGCGCGGTTGACGCTCTCCTCGATGCGGGCGGGTTGTATGCGCCCGTCTTTGACCAGCTGGGTAAGGGCCAGCTTGGCGATTTCCCGGCGAACCGGGTCGAAACAGGAAAGGGTAACGATTCCGGGGGTGTCATCAACGATGATGTCAACACCGGTGCGGGCTTCCAAAGCCCTGATGTTACGTCCTTCACGGCCGATGAGACGACCTTTCATCTCATCATTGGGCAGGGAAACAACAGATGTGGTGCTCTCCGACACGACGTCGGTAGCAAGCCTATTGATGGCGAGGGTGAGGATGCGACGGGCGTTATCATCCGCCCGGGTTTGGTGTTCCTTCTCCAGCTCGTAGTAGCGGCGAGCCAGTTCGTGCGAAGCCTCCTCTTCACCACGTTTGAGCACGATGTCACGCGCTTCCTGGGTACTGAGGGAAGCGATACGTTCCAGTTCTTGAGTATGCTGATGCTTCAACGCATCGGCTTTTTGCAAAGCTGATTCGGCTTCGGATTCGCGCTCTTGTAGTTGAGTTTCCTGGTTTTCCAGCGACTCGGACTTGCGGTCCAGTTGCTCTTCCCGCTGGATGTAGCGGCGCTCCATGCGGTTGAGCTCGCGCCGTTGTTCCTGGATTTCCTTGTCTCCCGCTTCACGGACTTTGAGAGCTTCTTCCTGAGCCTGAAGCAGGATATTGCGCTTTTCTTCCTCGGCCTGGTTGATGGTAGTTGCAGCCTCCTCTCGACTGCGCTGTAATCGGTTACCGTCTTTTTTGGTAGATAGCAGCAGCCAAACCACTGCTGCTATGCCTGTTGCGAACCCTGCGGCCGCCAGGACGGTCAGGATAACGGTCAACATAGAACCTCCTAATGCCGTCCGGGCTATGCCCGGGATGTTTTGCCCTGCATTTATCGTAGTGATGGCGGCGGGCAAAGTCAAGAAATGCCGACAGTCACGGGAACCGGAGGCATTTGCTATTGGCGTCGGATGTCGGTAACATTCATGGTACGGGCGGCGATGACATCGGCCGCCTGATAACGCTACGGGGGTAGAAATGAGCTCGAGCTACATTGGCAAGGTTGACAAAGCGCGCAAGTACGCCGAGGAACCGGACCGGGTGAAGATTCACACGTTTGAAGCCTCATTCGTCGGCAACCACAACACGTACCGGGTGCGATATCACGATGGCGACTGGCGATGCGAGTGCGCGTTTTTCGCAACTCGCCGGGTATGCAGCCACACCATGGCCTTGCAGCGTATGCTCGACGAGATGCTGGCGAGGCAGGCGGAGACGGAAGAAGCCGCCGTCTGATCCGGGATGTCCGATCCGATTCAAGAACGCCGGGGTTCGTCCAGGACTCCGGCGTTCTTCTATGCGAGATGGGTTACGGATGCCGGCGGAAGATCAAGCAGGCGTTCTGCCCGCCGAATCCGAAGGCGTTGGAAAGCGCCGTTGAAACAACCGTGCTGCGGGCCACATTGGGAACGTAGTCCAGGTCGCATTCGGGATCCGGGCGCTCGTAGTTGACGGTGGGGTGAATTTTCTGGTCAACGATGGTGCTGACGCAGGCCACCGCTTCCAGCGCGCCCGAAGCCCCCAGTGAATGGCCGATCATGCTCTTGGTGCTGCTGATCGGGATGCGATAGGCATCGTCGCCGAACAATCGCTTGATGGCAACGGTTTCTACGGCATCGTTCAAGGGAGTGGAAGTTCCGTGGGCATTTATGTAATGAACGTCCGAGGGTTGCAGCCCAGCGTCGCTGATCGCGTTGGACATGGCGCGGGCGGCGCTGGCGCCGGATTCCTGGGGCTGCACCAGGTGGCCGGCGTCAGCAGTGGCTCCGAACCCGGAAAGCTCGCACAGGATGGTAGCGCCGCGAGATATGGCGCGTTCCCGCTCCTCAAGCACCAGGACACCGGCCCCTTCCGCCGGTACGAAACCGTCCCGTTCAGCGTCGAAAGGACGGCTGGCGCGCTGGGGTTCGTCGTTGCGGGTGCTGAGGGCCCGCATCACCGCGAACCCTGCTAGACCGAGTTGGCTGATGCCGGCCTCCGCGCCGCCGGCCAGCATGACGTCGGCCAAACCGTGACGAATAGCCTGCAACGCCTCGCCGATGGCATTATTGGACGCGGCGCAGGCGGTGGTAGCGGTGGAATTATAGCCGTGCGCCCCCACGTATTGGCTCACGTTTGCCGCCGCCATGTTGGGCAGTACCATCGGGAAGAAGAAGGGCGACATCCGCATACCGCCCCGGTCGGCCAGGATGCGGCAGTTCTCCTCCAGGGTCGGGAACCCGCCGTTGCCGTTGCCAAGCAAGACGCCCACGCGGTAAGGATCTTCACTGGCGATGTCCAAGCCGGCATTGGACACGGCCTGCATTGCGGCGGCAACGGCCAGTTGGGAAAAGCGAGCCATGCGGCGAGCCTCCCGGCTGCCAATGTAATCGCCGGGGTTGAAGTCGTCGGCCTGGCCGGCGATCCGACAAGGATAGTCGGTCGGGTCGCACAGGGTCATAGGGCCGATGCCGGACTGCCCGGCGAGTAGGTTTTGCCAGAACTCACCGGCGGTGAGGCCGAGGGGGGTAATGGCGCCGAGGCCGGTGACGACCACGCGGCGGCGTTGATCAGAAGTCATGGGTTTACTTTGCCTGGATGAAGAATCAGCGAAGGTCGGGCGGGAGGAGGTCCGGGTAGGTTTCCGGTGGAATATCAAGGATGGCTTCGCGGGCTTCCGCGGCAACAAAGAGAGAGCCGGTAATCAGAACCAACTCCCCCGGTTCGGCGTCGGCGCACGCCGCGTTGACGGCATCGCTCACGGTGTCATACGCGGCTATGCCGACGGCATTGCATCCCTGCCCGCAGAACTCGTCCACAATTTCGGCGGGACGCATGGAGCGGGGATGCCGGGAACGGGTGGCTATCACGCGGTCGGCGCGTTGAGCCAGCAGCTCGACCATGGCCGACACCCGTTTGTCCCGGGAGAAACCGGCCACTACCGTCAACCTCTCGTGGGGAACGCTGTCTTTCAAGGTCGCCAGAACGGTGCCGACGGAATGGTCGTTGTGGGCGCCATCGGCGACGACAATCGGATCGCGGCGCAGGACTTCCAGGCGCGCCGGCCATTGGACGGTGGAAAGCCCATCACAGATAGCATCGTGGCGGATATCATACCCGGCGTCAATCAGGGTTTCCACGGCAGTTATCGCTACAGCGGCGTTGGAACCCTGAAAATCACCCAGCAAGGGCAATAGCACATGGTAGGTGTCGCGGTCGGAGCGAATCGTTATGTCCTGGCCGTCGGCGGACACTGAACCAACCCTACAGCTCGCAGCCTCGGCAACAGGTACCAGCGGGGCGGATTGAGCTGTGGCGGCGGTTTCGATAGCGGCCATAGCGTCGGGAAATTGCGGAGCGACCACCACCGGAACGCCCGGCTTGATGATGCCGGCTTTATCGGCGGCTATTTCGCCGATGGTGTCGCCGAGGATGGCGGTGTGGTCGAGGCTGACCGGAGTGATGACGCTGACCGCCGGAGTGACGACGTTGGTGGCGTCAAGCCGGCCGCCCAGTCCAACTTCTATGACGCTGAAATCGGTCCGGCTATCCGCGAAACACTGGAAAGCCATGGCGGTCAGGAACTCAAAGAGAGTCGCCGGGCCGGCCTCCGGGTCGGCGGCATTCGCCAAGTGGTGCGGCCAGATGGAGGCGGTCAATTCCGCGAACGTGGCGGGTGAAACCGGCTCACCATCAAGGCGGATGCGCTCGCAGAAAGAGTGCAGATGCGGCGAAGAATAGAATCCGGTGGAATATCCGGCGGCGCGGAGCATCGCTTCAATCATGGCGGCGGTGCTGCCCTTGCCCTTGGTGCCGGCAACGTGGACGATGCCCGGACGACGGTGGGGATTGCCCATGCGATCAAGCAAACTGCTCACGTTGCGCAGGTCGTAGATGCGCTTCTGGCGCGGCAACGCGGGAGCGCTACGTTCGTGGTCAACGAGGGAGAGCAGCCGGGCGATAGCGTCCTGGTAGTTCATGGGCGCGATTAACTCAGGCCAAGATTGGCGCGCAGGGCCTGACCGAACGTCATCGCCCTGACGTGGTCAATGTTGCCGTCAAAGGGACGGGGACGGAATCCAAATACCCGGTCAACGGAGTCAGGTTCGGCCACGTTGCGCAGGGTAATCAGTTGCAGCATGGCGCGGTTGATGGGCGGGCGCGGCGTCAGCATCTCCATCATGGCGATGGGCAGCCGCATTTTCCAGATGGGAACGTTGACCCGGAGGCGACGGCGGTCCATGGTTCGGGCGACTATGCGCAGAATCTCATTGTAGGACAGCTGATCCGGGCCGCCGATTGCAACGGTTCTATTGCCGCGTATGTTGCCGCTCAGCGATTGCGCCACGCACCGGGCCACATCCTCAACGTGAATCGGCTGCAAACGATTGTTGCCGGAGCCGATGACCGGCGTTATGGGGGACGAACGTACCAACGCAGCGACGGCGTTGGTAAATTCATCACCGGGCCCGAATATCAACGAGGGCCGGATGATGGCGTAGGGTAGGCCGCTGTTGACCACCTCCTGTTCGCCCAGCCACTTGGAATGGAGGTATTGCAGCCGGGGAGCATTGGCGGCGCCAAGGGCGCTGAGGTGGACAAAACGGCGAACCGAGCCGGCCTCCTTGGCGGCCGCGACCACGTTGGCGGTTCCCTGCCGGTTGATGACGTCGAACTGGCCGGAGCCGCCGCGAATAACGGCTACCAGATGAATGACCTCGGAGATCCCCCGGCAAGCTTCGATAACGGCATCGGGATCGGTTACGTTGCCATAACAGACGTCCGTGGGCGGAGTGGCAAAGACGCTCTCGCTGCCTGGGCGACGAACCATGGCGCGTACTTCGTGATTCGTCTCAAGCAACTGCTGGACCACGTGGCGGCCCAAAAACCCGGTGGCGCCGGTTACGAGAACAGTCATAAGGATGCTCGGCTGGCCTTGGGAAATGCGTCGGATGGCTACGTAGTTCAAGTATAACACCGGGTAGTCAGAATCAGGATTTGCCGGGTGATATAGTAGCGTTCATATTATCCTGCTGTCATTGCGGGCGCAGCGTAGCAATCTCGTTGCGTACTGCATCGACCTGACGAGATTGCCGCGTCGCTTTCGCTCCTCGCAATGACCATCGAACACCTCCGGAGGAAACCAGGGAAACCATGCCATCAAATACATCGGTCAATAACAATGATCTGCATTTTGGGGCCAGCATGGCGCTCCCAGCAGACCGCACGGTTGAGCAAGCCAGGTTGATGGAAGACCTGGGCTTTGAGTACATGGGCGCGGGAGAGCATTTCATGCGCGGCCGGCCTCCCGGACCGACCCACGCGGCGTTGCCTCTGCTGGCAGTGGCCGCCGGCGCCACGGAACGGATGCGTATCCTGTCGTCGGTAGTTTTGGCCCCGTTCTATCATCCGCTGATGCTGGCGCGGATGACGGCGACGCTGGATATTGCATCCGGCGGACGGCTGACGCTGGGGGTCGGCGTGGGCGGCGAGTTCCCCATGGAGTACGAGAACGCCGGTATCGACACCCGAGGCCGGGGCCGGCGCACGGACGAATGCCTGGACGGGCTGCGCCGCTTGTGGACGGAGGACGGGGTGACCATGCGGGGCCGGCACTACACGCTGGATGAAGCCGCCATCAACCCCAAGCCGGCCCAAAAGCCCCACCCGCCGGTTTGGGTGGCCGGCCGCCGGGACGCCGCAATGCGACGGGCCGTGCGCTATGGCGACGGCTGGCTCCCGTACTTTTACAGTCCGGAGCGATACCGGGACAGCGTGGCCAAAATTGGCGAGTTCGCCGCCGAGTCGGGGCGCGATCTCACGGAGTTCCAGTGGGCGTTCTTCCCCTACATCAACATCGCGCCCACCGAAGAGCAGGCAGCGCGGACGGCGGCGGAAGCCCTCGGAAATCAATACCTCTACGGCGGCGAATTCATCAGCATCGTGCGGCGATACTGCCTGCTGGGAACCCCGAAAATGTGCATCGAGCGGTTGCAGGAATACATCGACGCCGGCGCGCGGTACATCGTCTTCAGCATCGCGGCGCCCCGGGAAGACCGCCGCCGCCACCTGGAAGTAATCGCCAAGGACATCGTGCCCCATTTCCGGGCATGAATCACCGGTAACGTTGCAAGTGCATAGACAAAAGGCTATGGCTAATTATGTGAAGGAGACTGTGTAATTTCATCACCCAAGGAGGGACCTGATGAAATACCCAGCTATAGCGGTTGCCCTTTTACTAGTTGTCGCGTTGTCCATCGCCGGCGGAAGCACGACGTCGGTTACAGCACAGGACGGCGGCGGACTCGCCGCCCCCGATACTCCGACGGTGGAAAACGGCGACAACCCTGGCGAGGTAATCGTTAGTTGGAACGCAGTACCTGAGGCCGGATTTTATCGTATCGCTTGGGCCACTGCGGACAATGTCCGAGCGGTGGTCAGTGAAGGACGGGACTGGCGGGATGCCATGCAAATGGCTAGCGTTGAGAATCTAGGTCAAACTACCTATACGGTGAAGAACCTCACGGTGGGCGAACCCTACTATTTCACAGTAGCCAGCAGCGAGACGCGCTACAGTGAACCGCAATGGGCGCCGTCGTGGTTTGGTCCATTTGCGGTTGGTGTCAGCGAGGCGTGCGCCGGAGACCGGGACGTGCTGGTGGAACTTTACAACGCCACTGACGGAGACGATTGGTTGAGGAAAGACAACTGGCTGAGCGACTACCCGGTGGACACGTGGGTTGGGGTAGGCGCCAGCAGAGACGGTTGCGTAACTTGGCTTGGCCTGTATCGCAACCGGTTGGAAGGTGAAATTCCAGCATCATTAGGTGACTTGGCTAACTTGACCTCCCTGGACCTCAACTCCAACCAGTTGAGCGGGCCCATACCATCGGAACTGGGCAACCTGACGGATTTGACCAATCTCAGGCTCTGGGGAAACCGGTTAGAAGGGCCGATACCGGGAGATCTGGGGAATCTCACCAACTTGACCCGCCTGAGCCTAAACGATAATCGGCTGAGCGGGCCGATACCGGCAGAGCTGGGCAACCTCATTAGCCTGGAACAGTTGAGCCTGTATGACAACCGGTTAAGCGGGACGATCCCCATCGAGTTGGGCAATCTAGCCAACTTAGAATCGCTGGATCTATACAGCAACCAGTTGAGCGGACCGATCCCGGCAGAGCTAGGCAACCTCGCCAGTCTGACCTACTTGAGTCTTGGCAATAACCAGTTGAACGGTCCGATTCCCGCTAAACTGGGCGACCTGTCTAACTTGCAGGATATGCGTCTTTTTGGCAACGAACTGAGCGGCCCCATTCCTGCTCAGTTAGGTAATCTTGCCAACTTGGAACGGTTGCGCCTGTATGACAACCAATTGAGCGGAGAAATTCCAACAGCACTAGGGATGCTCGACGGTTTGACGTATCTCAACGCCAGTTTCAACCAGTTCAGCGGAGCGATTCCGGCGGAATTGGGCAACCTTTCGAACCTAGAAGAGTTGTACCTCGGTGGCAATCAGCTGAGCGACGCGATACCTTCTGAGTTGGGGAATCTTTCCAATCTGGAGCGGTTGGAGTTGGATTACAATCAATTGGACGGACCGATCCCGGCGGAGCTCGGCGATTTATCAAACCTAAAAAGACTGGACCTCGATGGGAACCGCCTGAATGGCGTGATACCTATCACGTTGGGAGATCTTTCAAACCTGGAACAACTTGCCCTGAGCAGGAACGCACTGAGTGGACCTATACCGGTGGAGTTGAGCGCTCTCTCAAACTTGGCCTTCATGAGTCTTTCGAAAAACCTTCTGACCGGGGAGATCCCGGCAGAGCTGGGTCAACTCACAAACGTAGAGCGGCTGTTCCTGTATGACAACCTGCTGACCGGAGCGATTCCGGCAGAGCTGGGCAGCCTCTCGGAACTGTGGCTTCTGCAATTAGGAGGCAACCAGTTGACGGGGTGCGTACCGCCGGGATTACAGACGGTAGTGGTGAACGACTTGCATCGGCTTGGCCTGGAGTTTTGCCAGTAAGCGTAAGGACTGCTGCACCATCCTTATCCGCGATTGCGGTCTGCTGGCATAACCGTAGATACAGAGCTACAATGCCAGCATGATCGAAGTCCAGGTGACCCCGGAATTCGAGCGGTGGTTGCGTCGCCTGCGCGACCGGCGGGCCGTAGGCAGAATCCAGTTTCGTCTGCAGCGGGCCACGGAAGGCAACTTCGGCGATGTTGCCCCAGTGGGCGACGGCGTATCCGAAATGCGTATCCACTATGGGCCGGGCTATCGGCTCTACTTCCTCCGACGCGGTCCCACCATGATCGTCATGCTCTACGGGGGCGACAAGGACAGCCAGGAACGCGACATCAGCCGAGCCAAAGAACTGGCGCAGGAATGGAGGTGATACGCGATGGTTGAGGAACTCACCGGAAAGGAATTGAAACGCTGGAATCTGTCCGACTATCTGAAGACTCCTGAGGACATCCACTATTACTTGGAAGCCGCCGTCGCGGAAGACACTGGCGACGGCAGCATGATCCGCGCCGCGCTGGGCGACATCGCGCAGGTTCAGGAACGAAACATGGCCCACCTGGCCAAAGCGGCGGGCACGACCCCGGAAGAGCTGTACAAGGCTCTCTCGACCGGAGGCAACCCGTCCTTCGCAACTGTGCTGAAAATCGCCCGCGCTCTGGACCTGCGCCTGCTGATTGAACCGTCGTTGCATGACGACAGCGCACACTGACTGCCTCTGTACCGGAACGCCCGCCAACTTTGAACAATGGTTGTGACACCCCGCCTATTTCGCCGCTACGCACCCACGTCCTATCCTGATTGTGTCAGGTTCGCCGCATCGCATGCAGCGGCGTTCGCCAAACTACACACATAGCGAGGTGTTCATACGGTTCGGGTCGATAACGGCCTGTCGGTACAAATCGCAGAAATGGTTCCCAAGGAGCCTAGAGTCGGTCTATTCCCCGGCCAAGCTCCCGGACCCGGCGGGTGTCACCACCGCCCCACGAGGGCCAACGCCTCAAACCGTCATTCCGGACGTGATCCGGAATCCGGCGGAGCGGGGCAACGGCCAGCACGTGGAAATCTAGGACGCAAACTCTGCAAAAAAATAGTGTTGGCCGTGCTCCGACACTCGACCCGAACCACCAACCTGACACCGAAAAATCCCAAAACCCAATCGCTCAAATCGGAGGAACCCCAAAACCACCCGCTGACCCAAATCATCATTCCGCACAAGAACAGTCTGCCCCGTGACCGGAGTACCCCAACTCTGAACAATCGCCCGGCGCCGCCGGCGTTTGACACCCAGCCCATGCCCGCATACCATGTTTGCAGTGGTCGTGCTACACGGGGAGCTGGCGGTGCCCTATACCCGCAACCCGCCACAGCGGGGTGGAATTCCTCCCCTCGGCAAGGCGCAAGGGCCAATTTCCCAGGGAGTGGCGTTGACGGCCGGGTCCCACGCGGCGCAGGCTCGTGAACTCCGCCAGGGCTTGACGGCAGCAACGGTAAGCGATGTCCCGCGGGCGCCGTGGGAGCGCCTGGCCTGAGCCAGTCCCGACGATATGCCCCCAGGCTGTAGTCAACGGGAGGTGCTCGGCCACTTTTTCCGTTCTATGTCTGCCCAACCCACAACGCTGATCAACAAACGCCGGCCGCGAAAATCGCTGGGGCAGCATTTTCTGGTTGACCCCAGGGTCGCCAACCGCATAGTGGCGGCGGCCGACCTTGCGATTGGGGATACGGTGTTGGAAATCGGGCCAGGCAACGGCGTGCTGACCCGCCGGCTGGTGGAGCGGGCCGGGCGCGTGGTGGTAGTTGAATTAGACCAACGATTGGCCGCGGAGTTGCCGGCCCGGATGGGGATGCCCGAAAACCTTGAAGTTCATCACGGCGACGCGCGGACGATTGCAATCGCTGATCTGGCGGGCTTGAGGAATCCGTACAAGGTGGTCGCCAACCTGCCTTACTATGCGGCGTCTCCCATAGTGCGGCGGTTCCTGGAATCGGATACGCCGCCGACGCTGATGGTGGTGATGGTGCAGCGGGAGGTTGGAGAGGCAATGACCGCCAAGCCCGGAGCGATGACGCTGCTGTCGGTGGCAACGCAGTTCTACGCAAAAGCGTCAGTGGTGGCGCAGGTTCCGGCGCGCGCCTTTCGCCCACCGCCCAAGGTGGCGTCCACGGTAGTGAAGCTGAGCGTTCTCGACAAGCCAGCGGTTCCGGTTGGGGATGTGTCAAGGTTTTTCGCGTTGGTGCGGGCCGGGTTCGCCGCGCCGCGCAAGCAGCTTCGCAACTCGCTGGCCCAGGGTACGGGCGCGCCCGCAGACGCGGTGAGCGCGACGCTGGACAATGCCGGCATCGACGAAACGCGCCGGCCGGCGACGCTTACCATCGCCGAATGGGGCAAGCTCGATACCGTCTGGCCCCCGGACGCGCCGCGCAGCAGGGCCAATTGATGGCAGCCGATACGCTGTCCATGCCGGCATACGCCAAGATCAACCTTTCGCTGGAGGTGATCGGGCGCCGGGATGACGGCTATCACGAAGTAGCCACCATCCTGCAGACGGTTGACCTGGCCGACACGATAACGCTGCGGCCGGCGGACGGCTTGACCGTTACCTGCGATGACCCAACGCTATCCGGGGACGCCAACATCGTTTGGGATACCGCCGTTGCCTTGGCAAAGCACGCGGGCATAGCGCCGAATGCCCACATCACGATTGAAAAACGAATCCCGGTGGCCGCCGGGCTTGGCGGCGGCTCGGCAGACGCGGCGGCAGCCTTGCGCGGCCTGAATGTACTGTGGGGATTGAACCTGCCGGATGCGGAACTGGTTTCAGTGGCAGCGAGCCTCGGCTCCGACGTGCCGTTTCTGCTGGCGGGAGGGGCCGCGCTGGGAACCGGCCGGGGCGACCGACTCAAGCAACTGCCGGCGGTAGCAACCACCCGCCTGTTGCTGGTAGCGCCCGGTGGAACAATCTCCAGGAAAACGCCGACACTCTATGGCGCGTTGACCCCGGACGACTACTCCGACGGAGCGCAAACCCGTCGGCTGGCCGACTCAGCCGTCCTTACAACTGCAACCCTCACCGGCAACTCCTGCCGCAATGTGTTCACGCGAGCGGCGTTAGAGATCTTTCCGGGTCTCAACGACGTATGGGAAAGAGTGGCGGCAGTAACCAAGTTCCCCCCTTGCCTCTCGGGAGCCGGGCCCGCGTTTTTCTGTATGCCGTCAGACGAAACCGAACAGGTGAAAGTTGCGGCAGCGTTACAGAATACCGGCGCAACCGCGTACCTGATACGAACGATAAACCCGGCGCACGCCGTATAATGTTGAAGCCAAAATTTACCGGGAACCGGATTTCATGGACATACTCGCCGTAATCAACATACCGTTCGACCCCGACATCATCCGAACCGCCGGATTCATACTGTCGTGGCACGGGTTCTTTACTTTCGTCGCGGTAGCCGTCGCCGTCTATCTCACCTGGCGCTGGGGCCGCAAGGACGGCCTGGATGGCGATGCTATACTCTCGGTGTCCACCTGGTGCATCATCGGCGGGATCATTGGCGCGCGCGTGCTGCACGTGATCGACTTCTGGGACGACGTGTACCAGTACGATCCGGCGCGAATTGTCCAGTTCTGGAACGGCGGCATCGCCATCTTCGGAGCTTATCTCGGCGGGTTCGCCGGCGGCGCCATCTACATCACCATGCGCAACGCCGTGTGGCTGCATCGAATCTGCGACAACGGCGGGCTGCGGTGGACGGGGCTGCATCGGCCATTCCCACAAATCCCCTCCGTAGCGCACCTGGCCGACATCGCGTCCCCGGCCCTATTGATCGCGCTGGCCATCGGACGCATCGGCGACGTCATCAACGGCGAGCACTGGTCTAGTTTTACGGAGTTGCCGTGGGGATGGGTGTACACGGACCCGGACAGTTTCGGATTTGGCCGGCCCGCTTCGCATCCGGCGGTGGCCTACGAGCTGATCTTCTGCCTGATCTGGGCGGGAGTGCTCTGGCTGATGCGGGACCGTATCCGGCCCCGGGGAATGCTGTTCGCCCTGTTCTTCGCCGGCTACTCCGCAGGACGGTTCTTCATATCGTTCCTGCGCGAAGAACAGAACACCTACGTCTTCGGGTTCAACGAGGCGCAACTGGTGGCGCTGGTGATAATGCTGGTAACGGTTCCCCTGCTGATTTACCGGGCGCGCCTGGTGCGGCCTGCGCAGAGCCGGGACTAAGCGTAGGGGCAGGTTTGAAACCTGCCCCTACACGCCAACTGCGCGTGCGAAAATTGGCGCCAACTCAATTGCAACACCGGGCATCGCATCCGAGGTCAGTGTATCCTCAGCGGCAAACACAGCCACAGGAGTCATGGCATCTCCAGAGTGGATTGCCACTGTGGCGGCATCCAGATCGACAACCCAGACTTCCTTGACGCCGGCGTTGAGATAAACGGGCAACTTCTCGCTGAGATCCCGCCGCCGGGTGGACTCAGACAATATCTCCACTACCACGTCCGGCGCGCCGGTAATGCCGCGGCCATCGACGTTGAAAATGTGTTGCCGTTCGTTGGACACGTACAGCAGGTCGGGCTGGAAAGTGTTGAAAGGGTCAACGTGTACGTCGTATGCGGCAATGCGGATTTCGCCTATGACCAAAGCATACACCTGCGACATCAGTGCCGAGCACAACCACATCAGGAACACTTGATGAGCGTCACTAGCTCCGGCCATCTGAATCAGCTCCCCGTTGATAAGTTGGTAGCGCGGCCCCGTGTTCGCCGGCGGCGTCATCGCCATATAGTCCGCGTTGGTCAACTTGGTACGCGGCTTTGCTTTGGGTTGCGTCATTTTGATCGCCTCCGGCTACTCGCTGATGCCTCGAATTATACCGCCGGCCGCAGATCCTCAATGCGGAGATAGGTGCGGCTCTCACCGCGATACCTGTCCTCGGCGAGTTGGAATACCAGGTCCACGGCGTGATACTCACCCCAGTCGGCCCCATGGTTCCACGACAAAGCATCCACGGTGCGCCCACCGCTGGACACATTCAACTTGAGGTGCTGACCCTGAGCGCCCACGTATCCCCAGTTCAGCACCTGCGCGCGACGAGTCAGGAAAACGGGAGTGGGGTTGTCCTTGCCAAAGGGTTCCAGCTGCGCGCATAGCGCAGCCAGTTGCGGACTCAGCAACTCGTCCAGGGCACCCTCGGCGTGGATTTCCAGCACTGGTTCAGGTTCAAACAACCCCATATCGGATTTGGCGATCTCCCGAAGACGTTGGGCTACCCGCTCGAATTGGTCATTGCGAACCGTGAATCCGGCGGCAGCAGCGTGTCCACCATAGCGGACGAGGAGGTCGCGGCACTGTGATATGCCTTCGATGAGGTTGAAGTTGCCGGGACTGCGGGCGCTGGCAACCAGGTAGTCGGCATCGGCGCGGGCGAGGGCCACGGCGGGACGGTTGAAGGTTTCGGCCAGCCGTCCGGCGATCAGGCCGTTGATGCCGGGTGTGTATGCATCGTCTCTGGAAATAATGATGGCCGGAATCGCATCCTCATGCAGGATCCGGTCAACAGCGATTTCGCAAGCGCGCTCCGTGAGTTCACGCCGTTGAGTATTGTAGGTTTCGAGCTGCGCGACGAGGGTATCGGCTTCCCGCGCATCCTGAGTCAGCAACAACTTCAGAGAGGTTTCGGGGTGAGCCATTCGTCCCGATGCGTTGAGGCGGGGAGCGATCCGAAAGGAGACATCCTCGGCGCGGACCTGGCGACCTTCCAGGTTGACCCGCCGCAGCAGAGCGCGCAGTCCGGGTCGACGGGTTGCTCCCAGGGTCTCCAATCCACGCTGCACGAGGTAGCGATTCTCGTCCCGCAGGGGAACCAGATCGGCCACAGTGCCGAGGGCGGCCAACTCCAGCAGCGACGGATCCCCGGCTTGACCCACGTAATCGAGCAAGGCGCCAGCCAGCTTGTAGGCGATGCCGGCTCCGCAAAGCTCGGGAAAAGGGTACACGTTGCCCGGCATCCGGGGGTTCACGATGGCCAGAGCATCAGGCTTGCGTTCAGGCGGAGTATGGTGGTCGGTGATGATGACGTCGGAGCCGGACCGCATGGCATTAGCGATTTCGTCGGCGTCGCTGACTCCGCAATCAACCGTCACGATGAGGGTCGCTCCCTGGCCAACCAATCGCTCCACAGCGGTGGGCGTCATCCCATGCCCTTCATTCACCGGATGCGGTAAATACGGAATGACGTTCGCGCCGAGCCGGTTCAGGGTCTCGGTCAGTATGGCGGTTCCGGTGATGCCGTCAACGTCAAAGTCACCGAACACCGCTACCGTCTCGCCGGCACGGGCGGCGGCGGCCAACCGGGGCAGCGCCGCGTCGATGCCGGCCAGCAAGTTGGGTGAGTGCGGCAGCCCGGCCGGGTCGAGAAATTGCTCAAGAGCGCGGCGCGTTCCTATGCCGCGGGACAGGAGCAACTGAACGGCGGGCGCGGGCAGGTCGGGGGGCAACCTGTGCCCATCCGCCGGAGGGGGCGGGAGCCACCGTTTCGGAGGCGGACTCGTCGGCTGCGTTGTCACAAGCCGGCGCGCGTCAGGACTATCACCGAATTGTGCCCGCCGAACCCGAAAGAGTTGCTCAGCACGACGCTTAGATCGGCCGGACGCGCGGCGTTGGGCACGTAGTCAAGATCGCATTCGTCGTCGGGATCGTCCAGGTTGATGGTCGGGGGCATAATCCCGTTGCCGAGGGCGACGGTGCACAGGGCGGCTTCGAGCGCGCCACCGGCTCCCAGCAGATGCCCGGTCATGCTCTTGGTGCTGCTGACCGGGATGCGGTACGCCTGGTCGCCCAAAGCCAGCTTCAACGCCTTTGTTTCGTGCCAGTCGTTCAGGGGAGTCGAGGTGCCATGGGCATTGAGATAGTCAACGTCGGCGGGCGAAAGTTGCGCGGCGTCCAGGGCGGCGGTCACGGCGGCGGCAGCGCTCTGGCCGGTGGGGTTCGGCTCAGTGAGGTGATGCGAGTCGCTGGTAGCGGCGTAACCGCGCAGTTCGGCCAGCGGCTCGGCTCCTCTGGCAGCCGCGTGGTCGGCGCTTTCCAGGACCAGTACCGCCGCGCCCTCGGCCAGCACGAAACCGTCGCGGGTCCGGTTGAAGGGTTGGCTGGCGCGTTGGGGATGGTCGTTCTGGCGGGACAGGGCGCGCAGGGCGTTGAATCCCGCCACGCCCAGGGGGGTTATCGGCGCCTCGGCCCCACCGGCGAGTACAACGTCGGCGCCGCCGTTGCTGATGAGTTCCCAACCGGCGCCGATGGCGTCGGCGCCGCTGCTGCACGACGAGGTGATGCAGTAGTTCGCGCCCATCGCTCCGGTCACCATCGAAACCTGCGCGGAACCCATATCGGCCAGCATCATGGGGATGAGGAAGGGAGAGACCCGCCGCGGCCCGCGCTCTAGCAACACCCGGTGCTGCTCGGTTAGAGTCGATAGGCCGCCAATACCGCTGCCAATGACGACGTGGACGCTGTATCGGTCCATCTCGCGGGGTTCCAGTTCGGCCTGCCGGCAAGCTTCCTGCGCGGCCACGGCGGCAAACTGAGCGAACCGATCCATACGCCTGGCGTCTTTCCGGTCCAGGTAGTTTTCCGGGTCAAAGCCCTTGACCTCGGCAGCGAAACGGGTATCGAACGTTTCCGCGTCGAAGCTGGTGATGTAGTCGATGCCGGATTGGCCGCCAACCACGGCATCCCAACTATCGGAAATGTTGAGACCCAACGGGCTGACCATACCCAGGCCCGTCACCACCACCTGCTGACCGGAAGAACCGTTGGCCGTCATCCTAACCGGCCCGATTGGGGTTGCGACGCTGATGAGAGTCGAGCACTCCGTTCAGCATTTCGGTAACTTCGCTGATCCGAACGGTGATCCCGGCGGCCACGTCCTTGCTGCCGGTATCGGCGCGTTCGGCGTAGTTGCGCAAAGCGTCGGAAGTCTCGTTGATGCGCGTCCGCAGGTTGTCCATGAAGTCGGCTCCCATGTTGGAAAGGGGCTGGCTCACGGAGCGGAGAGTATCGGACATTTCGGTGACCTTGGCGTGGATGTTCTCCTCAAACTCCTTGCCGGCCTGCTGAACCTGGTGCGACCAGGTACGCATGGTCTCGGTGGTCTCGGACAGGTCCTGCACGCTGCGGGCCTGGCGCATTCGGTAGTTGCCCAGGATGCGGAAGATGCGCCCGTAAAGAGCGTCAATGGAAGTGAGCTTGGAATTGTACTTGTCGAACAGATCCCGGCTCTCGGCCATATTCCAACGTTCGTCCTCGTGGACAAATTGGCGACCAGTGTAGAGCTCGTAGGGGCGCATTTCCCCTTCCTGCAACGGTTGGCCGTCGCCGTTCAGGGGCTTCAGGCTCCAGTTGGAGGTTGCCGGCAAAGGCGTCAGCAGGTTGGCCGTTTGGTAGCGACTGTGCTGGGTCACCCAGTCGGCGAGGGTCATAATGGACTCCTCGGTATCGTAGGGCAGGCCGATGATGGTCATGGCGACTACGGAAAAGCCCTTTTCGTTGAGGTGAACCAGGTCTCGTTCCATCTGACCGGGTTCCTGCCGTTTGCGCACGGCGGCCAGGCTTTCGGCGTTATTGGATTCCACGCCGAGGTAGAGCATCTTGATGTTGGCAGCCATCAGGGCGTCGGCCAGTTCGTCATCCTGTCCGATCTCCGCCCGGGCCTGACAGATCATGTTCATGGAGTCGGTTCTACCCTGCCAACCCTGGAGTCGCTCCAGACGCTCGTTGCGGAACTTGACCGCCCGAAGGGGAGGCGTATGCAGGTCGTCGGAAATGAAAACGTTGAACTTGCCGTTGCGCCCGGTGTGAATCAGGCCATCGGCGGCCAGATCCTCCAGCTGCTCCAATCGCTTGAACTCGGTTTCCCGGCTGATGAGGCGATAGCCCAGGAATTGCTGGATAACCTGGCAATAGGAACAGTTTTCAGTGCAGCCGCGCACGGTTTCCAGCACGGCCCCAGCCATAGGATTGCCCGGGGAAAGCCCTCGGATGGAGCGGAAATCGGGCAGTTCCACAAAGTCCGGAGATACCAGACCCTTGCGACGGGTAACGACCAGGTGTCCGTCCTGCATGTATGAGATGCCGGCGACGCGCTCCAGGTATTGGTACTTGCGGTCGTCGCGCCAGGTGAGGAGTATGTCGCACAGTTGCCCGATGATGTCCTCGCCTTCGCGGTTGACGATAACGTCGAAACCGCCCCGGGCAAAGGCTTCTTCAGCCAGGGGACTCATCTGGGGGCCGCCGCCGAGGATGACGAGACCGGGGTGGAACTCGCGGGCCTGGCGGGCGATTTCGTATGCGCGCGGCGTCTCGTTGATCAGGGATGTGATCATCAGGATGTCCACGCCGTCCAGGTCCCGGTCGGGGTCCATGCGGCCCAGGCGGTCCTCGAACCAGATGTCGCGCTCATACACGTAGGGGCCTTCCCACTGAGCAAGCGCTCCGGACAGGAACAACATACCCTGACGGGGAATGGCGATGTACTCAAAATTGCCGCCGGCGGAGGCCGGTTGTACCATCATTACGCGGCGGGTGCGGTCGCCCTGGAGTTGGATGGAGACGGGCGATGCGGTTGACGGGGTGCCGTCGAATTTTTCGTCGAGCAAAGGTATAACGCTCATAAGCTCACATTCTCCAAATGCCATTATGCGGGGTCGGGATTCTGCTCAGGATGATGATGAACGCATTTGGCGGGACAAGTGGGGCTTCATGCTGGGCTGTCTTAGTGTGGATCATTATACAACAAGGGGAATGTCGCAAGCAGCCTTTGGATTCGGTTTTGAAAGTCCCGTTTTCGAAGATTTTGAAAATAGACCAGAAAATTGCAGCTAACGAAAACGGACATCCACCTGAGGAGCGCTACGATGATATATCCACAGGCGCGTTTGCGTCAGGGAAGTCGTGCTTGAATCGGCGCGCGGGTTTGAGTACAATCTCTCTCTGCCATTTAGTTCAGGGGGAACCTGATTCGGCCTCCTTGGCATGGCCAATTCAGACGGAGGAGAGGGTGATTGAATGTACTAGGTACGCACGTGCTGTTGGAACTCAGAGATTGCGATCCTGAATTACTTGACGATCTGGAGTACATCAGGGAGAAATTGCTGACGGCGGCCGCGCAGGTGGGCGCGCAGGTAGTGGGCGAATCGTTTCACCAGTTCACTCCCCAGGGAGTGACCGGCATTCTATCCATCGCCGAATCCCACATCTCCATACACACCTGGCCGGAACTCGGTTACGCGGCGGCGGATGTCTTCACTTGCGGCGACCAGACCATGCCGGATCGGGCCACGGAATCGATAGTCGCAGCGCTCCGGTGCCGCGACCCGCAAATTACGCAGATCCGGCGCGGTCTTAGCGGCGCCCGCGTTGCTGAATTGCAGGCCACCCTTTAGGGATTCACTCGTGGCCAGTTATCCAATGGAAGAAATCACCGGCAAGTGGGTGATTGAAACCGTTATGCCGGATCTTGCGATCATGCTGAAGGTTGATGATGTGCTGTTCTCCGGGCACACCGGCTACCAACGGGTGGAAGTGGTTCACTCGGAGGTGTACGGTCGCAGCCTGCTCCTCGACGGCAAAACACAATCGACGGAGCGGGACGAGCACATCTACCACGAGTCGCTGGTCCATCCGGCGATGCTGATGCACCCCGAGCCGCGCACAGTTTTCATTGGCGGCGGCGGCGAAGGCGGTACGCTACGGGAAACCCTGGCTCATCACACGGTGGAAAGCGTGGTGATGGTTGACCTTGACCGGCAGGTTGTGGAACTGTGCCGCGAGCATCTGCCCCAGCACCACCAGGGAGCCTTTGACGACGCTCGCACCACGCTGCTCCACGACGACGCGCGCAAGTATCTCGAAACCGACAGCAAGCAATATGACGTGATGATCATGGACCTGGTGGACCCTCTGGAGGGCGGCCCGGCGTATCTCCTGTACACCGAGGAGTATTACAACATCGCCCGGGCCCGATTGAAACCGGGCGGCATATTGGTCACACAGTCGGGGCCGGCGGGATACCTGAGCCTGCACGAGTGCTTTACCACGATTTACAACACGCTGCACAGCATCTTTCCCCATTCCCTGACCTATCAAGCGCACGTACCGTCATTTATTACCCTTTGGGGATTCTCAATGGCGTCCGACTCGGCGCTACCTCAACTGACCCCCGAAGAGATCGACCGACGGGTGGCGAAACGGGTGGACAAGCGGCTCTTCCATTACGATGGCGAAAGCCACGCCGCCATGTTCACGCTGCCCCGACACATCCGCGAGGGCATAGCCGGCGAAAACCGCATCAATCGGGACGACGCGCCGGTGTTTATGGTCTAACATAGGCCGTATGTGCTATTATGCGGTTAGCGGATTTGCCACAGGCCATTTCTCGAGCAATCAACGGCTGGCGAATTTGGGTAACGCTGCTATTCTTGGCGGCTCTGATCATCAACGAAACCGTAATCGGAATCAAGGAAGGACAGACGATTGTAGAAGCGCTGACGCGCGTATCCTACTTCAAAATGGCGTTGCTGCTGTTCGTGTGCGGAGTAACGGCGCAGGCTGCGATTGGAACAGTGCCGTTTGTTATTGGAGTCACCATGACAATGATAGATTTTGCCCTGGGCCGCCGCCGCGAGTGGCGGGAAGAAGGCATTGAGCAGGGCCGCATTGAGGGCATCGAAATGGGCCGCAACGAGGGCATCGAAATGGGCCGCAACGAAGAAAGAGCGCGGTACGAGGAAAAACAACGGGCCATCGCTGCAATTTCAGCCGACTCCGAACTATCTGACACCGCTAAGCTGAGGGCCATAGTAGCCATAAACTCTGTCCAGGACGATTAACCGTAGGTTTCGTCATCAGCATGATGGATTTTGCCCTGCACTACCCGAGAAAATGGTATGCCGAAGGCTTCGAGGATGGTCGCGCCAGTGAAAGACAACGAATCATCGCCGCGATTCTAGCCAATCCGGGCATGACGGGTGAGGCAAAACTGCAAGCCATCGCCTCAGCGAATTCTGCTACGGAATCCAGACCACACCCACTATCGACAAATTAGAAAGTCCGGCGGCTGGCAACTCCGGGCCGGATGCAACGAGAGGCTCCAAATGACTATGATGATGTTGTTTTTGAAGGACGTTCCCGACAAGGCCCGCGCCGGCGAGGTGCGACGGGTTTCCCGGGGATACGCCCGTAACTACCTGCTGCCCAAGGGGTTGGCTGAAATCGCCACCGACGAAACCATGAAACGCCTGGACAAGGTGAAGGCGGCCGGGGATGCAGAACGGGCGCGGGACACCCAGGTGGTCGAAGAACTGGCAGAGGCTCTGGACAACCTCACCGTGACCATCGAGGGCCGGGTTACGCCCACCGGCCGGTACTACGGCGCGATCAGCGGCATTCGCATCGCCGATGCCCTGGGCGAACTGCTTGACCGCGATATCGACCGCAGGATCACCAACTCGGTGGAGCCGATCCGCGAGCCGGGCGAGTACGAAGTGGTCCTCAACCTGTCCAGCGAAATCAGGGCCACGGTGAACGTGATCGCGTCCATCGAGGAGTAAACACCCGTGGTCGTCGCCCAGTACATCGAGCGACAACCTCCGCACGACCTCGACGCAGAGGCGGCGGTTCTAGGGGGATTGCTGATTGACGGCGAGGCCCTGCACCGGGTGCTGCCCCTGATCAAGGCGGAGGATTTTCACCGGGCGCGCAATCAGTTCTGCTTTGACGCCTGCGTCTCGGTGTCCCAAAGAGGCGAGGCCGTTGACCAGATCACGGTAGCGCGGGAGTTGCAGCAACGGAACCGGCTGGAAGAGGTGGGTGGCCTGCCTTACTTGGGGCAGTTGATCGCCGATACCCCCACGTCGGTCAACGTGGAGTATTACGCCGGCATCGTGGCCGACACCGCCGCCAAGCGGCGCATCATTGCGGCCGGCAATCGAATTGCCGAGATCGGATTCGAGGACTCGGACGATGCCGAGGACGCTATGCGGCAAGCGGTGGACGTCCTGTTCAGCGTGCAGCCGGCGAACACCGAGCGGGGCTTCATTCCGTTGAGCTCGGTACTGGACGTGTACCTCCAGGGGGACATCGGCGACGTTTCACTGACCGACATGCCGCCCCTGCAAAGCGGCTACAGCGACCTGGACAGCCTGCTGGGCGGGATGCAACGGTCGGATCTGCTGATCGTGGGCGCGAGGCCCGGCCTCGGCAAAAGCAGCCTGGCGTTGAACATCTGCGTGAACGCCGCCAAGAGCGGTCAGGTGTGCGGGATTTTCAGCCTGGAGATGAGCCGGGAACAGGTGGCGATGCGCATATTGGTGGCCGAGTCGGGCGTGGATTCCCACCGGCTGCGCCTGGGCTTGCTGTCGGAGCAGGAAGAGAGCGTCATCGCCAACGCGGTGGGTGTGCTTTCCGGCCTGCCCATCTTTATTGACGACACCCCGTTCCAGACTGCCATGGAAATGCGCAGCAAGGCGCAGCGGCTGAAACTGGAGCACGGCTTGGACTTCCTGGTGGTGGACTACCTCCAACTGGCGCAGGGACAGGGCAGCCGGCGCGGATACGGCGAAAACCGGGTCCAGGAAATCAGCGAGATTTCGCGGTCGCTAAAGGCCGTGGCCAGGGACCTGGAAGTTCCGGTTTTCACCTGCTCCCAGCTGAGCCGCGTGGTGGAGAACCGGCCGGGCCATCGCCCGCAATTGTCCGACCTGCGCGACAGCGGCAGCATCGAGCAAGACGCCGACGTGGTTATGTTCATCTACCGGGAAGACCGAAACTTCACGGAGGACGAATGGGAGCAGCACGCCCCGGGTCGTCCGTACCCCCGCAACATCGCGGAACTTATCGTAGCCAAGCACCGGCACGGCCCAACTGGCAGCCTCCACCTGTACTTCCGCGACACCCTGATGCGATTTGACGAGTTGATGCGCTACGAAGAATCGGTGGCGTAGATGACGCAGCCCGGGCGCAGGCCACCACTGCCGAGAGAAGCCCGGCGGATACCGGTGCCGGCCGCCGCCCTGGACCAATGGCTGGCGGAGATAGACGATCCCGGCGAACTGAAGGTAACGCTGCGCACGGTTGGGTTACTTGCGGCAGAGCCCACGCGAAGGGGGCTGCCGCCGTCGCTGTCACTTGATGCCTTGCTGGACGACGGGACGCTGCGACGGGCGGCCGGGTTGGGCAGCGACGATAACATCCGGAGGGCGTTGGCCGGAGCGTTGCGGCGGGAAACGCTGGTCGCCGTCAGGGTGGCTGGCGACGTGCGGTTGCTGAGTAACGACGAACGGGTACAGGAATACCTGGTTAAGACGGGATTAGCGCCGCTGAAAGCATCCGACATTGGCGTGGCAGACGCAAACGAAGCAACGGATTCCGAGTTCGTCAAGCCGGCGAAACGCAGCGCGTCCCGTGCTAATATATTCTCCCTGTACGAGCAGCACATCGGCACGTTCGGACACGGCGCGGCGGAACAGCTCAAGGCCGCCGAAGAAGAATATCCGGCCAGCTGGATTGAAGAAGCTTTTGAGATTGCCAACAACCAAAACGTGCGTAGCTGGGGTTACGTTCATGCTATCCTGCGGCGGTGGCTGCAAGAAGGCAAACCCAGCGCCTCACCTGAGATAGTGGCGCAGCCAAGAGAAAGACGCCATGACGATGGAGAGCTTGGGCACGATACTGCGCCGGATCGCCGCACAGGGTACCTGGAGAGCTATCGACGCCGATACGGACGGCTACCTTGGGAGCCTGACAACGTCCCGGACGGAAACGGCGGCTGACAGTTGCAACGTATGCGGCGGCGCCGGCTGGCTCGCGTCGAGAACGCCGGTTGAGCATCCCGATTTTGGCAAAGCGGTTCCGTGCCAGTGCCAGGAGTCCGATACTGACCGGGCCAGGCGCGTGGCGGCGTTGGAACGGTACAGCAACCTGGGAGCCCTGCGCCAATGGACCTTTGCCAACAGCGATCCCAACGGCCCGAATAACGAATCAGCCAACCGGGCCGCGTTTGTCAGCGCGTTTCAGGCGGCGCGCGAATTCGCCGCAGATCCACAAGGCTGGATAACTTTCGTCGGGCCCAGCGGCAGCGGAAAAACGTACCTGGCCGCCGCCATCGTCAACCGGCGCATCGACAACGGCAAGGCTGCGCTGTTCATAACCTCCACTGACCTGCTGGACTATCTGCGCGGTGGTTTTGACGATGACTCGGAGTTAGGATTCATCGACCTTTTCGAGCAGGTGCGTCAGGCCGATTTGCTGGTATTGGACGACTTGCCGGCCCGTCCTGCCAGTCCGTGGGGACAAGAGCGGCTGTTCCAGCTGTTAGCGTGGCGCCATTCACAAAGATTGCCGACGGTGATCACACTACGAGGAGATCCGAATCGCCTTGACGAGTTCTTGCTGACGCGCATGGAATCTGCCGACGGTTTCGGGCGCATTTACCGCCTGGGCCGCGTCAACAGCGCTATCGGACGCACGATGGGAATGATTCCAACTAGTATGCGACAGCGTATGACGTTTGAGGCTTTCAACCCGGAAGGCAACGGTGATCTGGCGGCGCACGAAATACGCAGCCTTAGCTCGGCAAAATCCTACGTGCAGCGTTGGGCTAACCAACCCAACGGATGGCTGAGCCTGCACGGGCCGTTTGGTGTAGGGAAAACCCACCTGGCGGTGGCCGCCGCCGCCGAGCGCGAAGACCGGGGCGACGAAGTATTTTTTGCGACCGTGGCGGATTTGCTCGATTACTTGCGTGCCGCTTTCGCCCCGGATAGTCCAATAGCCCACGAGGACCTGCTGGATCGTATCAGGACCGCCAACGTCTTGGTGCTGGACGACATGGGAGCCGAACGCAGCACTCCTTTCGCCGAGGACAAACTGTTCCAGATAGTAGGCTATCGATACGAGGAACGGCTCCCGACCATCATCACAACCTCCCACAGGATCGAGGACATCGCTGCCACCCGCCCACGCATCGCGTCCCGCCTGCAAGACCCTCTGGTAGTGACCGAGTGGCCGATAGAAGCGCCCGATTACCGGCAGGGCGGCGCAATGCGTAGGGGCAAATGATTATTCGCCCCTGCAACCAAATGCTGGCATAATCTGAACCGCCAATCCATTTTGAGAGAGCTTTACTTTATGACCACACATAGTTTCGACGACTGGAGCGCCGCTCAGGACTACTACTTTGACAACGGCCTCACCGACGGCCTGCCCATCGTACCGCCGACCCAGGATCGGGTGCAGGCGATGCTGGACTACGCCGGCGTGTCCGCCGAGCACGACCTGGGCACCGAGGTAATTCGGCAAAAGCGGTTCACGGCCGGCAAGGCGGCGGTCAACGCAGTGATGGCCGGCTGCACTCCCGAGCACTTTCCGGTGGTGCTGGCATCCCTGTCCGCCATCGCCGACCGCTCGTTCAACCTGCACGCCAGCAGCACGTCCACCAACGGCGTAACGGTGCTGACAGTGGTCAGCGGCCCCTACGCCGACGCCATCGGCATGAACGGTGGTGTCGAGATGATGGGCAACGGCAGCCGGGCCAACGCCGCTATCGGCCGGGCGGTCAACCTGTTCAAGGCCAACTTCTACGGGTCGGTTCCGGTGGTGATGGACAACAGCACCTTCGGACATCCCGGCAAGATCACGTTCTGCTTCCCCGAGAACCTGGCGATCAGCCCCTGGCCGTCGCTGGCCTCGGAACTGGGCTACGGCGACGACGCGACGATAGTGACCGCCTACGCCACCTTGGGGCCCTTGCAGGTCACTCTGCACGGCGACCGGGATCCCGCGGACTTTCTGACCACCGTGGCCCACTCGATGCTGGCCTTCGGCCCCGGAATGCCGGAGGTAATCTGCGTCATTAGCCCGGAGGCCATGCTGCACATCGCTGAGGCGGGTTGGTCGCGGCAGCGAGTGGCGGAGTTCCTGCACGAAAAGGCCCAGCTCCCGGTAGCCGAGTGGATGCGCTGGCATCGCATGGGCCACGAGTTGGACCACGACCGCATGGTCCCAGTGGTAGCCGACGCCGACCGCATCACCGTCCTGCCGGGCGGCGGCATGGCCGGCGGATTCGTCAGCCTCATCAGCACCTGGGGCAGCAGCCGGTCAGTAACTCGGCGGGTGAACGTGCCGAGCTAGCGTAAAATGAGCCAACACAGCGACGAGAATGGGCGATTGCGGCGAGCTTTTGACCGGCTACCGATTTGGAGGACGACCATGGCCGCAAAATCAGTGAAACCGGAGTCCGGCCTGCCAAATATCGCTGTAACCTACGACACGGATGCAGACGTGCTGTTCATCACCAATGGCGAGGATACTGCTTTTGGCGATTCAATCGCCAACGGTGTGGCGATGTTCTATGATCAGGACCCCGGCAGTGCAGGCGCATTAGCCGTTGGGATGCACATAATTGGCGCCCAAGGAGCGCTCAAGCCTTTCGTGGACGCCATTTTACGACAGCATGGCATAGAGCCGTCGCAACAAGGAGCGGTCGAAGAAACGGTTGCGGATTGAGCGGCCGGAAAAATGCTGAGCAACAGGATTGTCACTACACGTCGAGGAGAAAATGCTATGACAATGCAGAACTCACCAATCGTGACGCTGGACCCCCGCGACGACGGGCCGCAGGCTCCGGCGCGCCTGGCGCAACGGCCGGCGACTCTGGACGGCAAGGTAATCGGCTTGTTCGCCAACAACAAGCCCCACTCGGAAGACCTGCTGCGACGTATCGCCGCCATCATCGGCGAGCGTTACGACATCGCCGGCACCGTTGAGCACAACAAGGGCGGCTGGCAGTGGCCGGCCCGCATTGAGGACCTGCAACGCACCGCCAAGAGCATTGACGTAGCGATACACGCCACGGCTGAATGAGGGTCCTGCACCGCGTGCAGTGTGCACGACGCAATGGAAACCGAACTGCTGGGCATCCCCTCAACCGTGCTGACCACCCGTCCGTTCATCAGCCAGGCGCACGCCATGTCCCGGATGCGCGGCGACCCGGAGTACGGCTTGGCCATCGTAGAGCACCCCATCGTCACCCTCAACGACTCCGAACTGTCGGAACGCGCGGCAACGGCCGCGCCACAGGCGATTGCGTGTCTGGTGGATAGGTAAACGACGCCGACGATTGGCCCAATTCGTAGGGGCGGGTTTGAAACCCGCCCCTACGTTTCGTGATTGTTCCTGTGGATTTACAGCGGCAAATACACCGCCTCGCCGGTTTGGGCGCTGACGGTCACGGCCTCCGTCCACTCCATGTAGTGGACGCCGATGTTGAACGGGGTGCGCATCACGGGCGCGCCATCCCGGATGGAGGCGATGAACTCCTGCTCCACTGCCCACGCATAGCGGCTTTCCGGCGGGTTGGCGATTTCCTGCAACTCGGAGTCGCCGCGCTTGCCGCCGAACACCCGCATCCGGTTGTCCACGTGGATGGTCCCGTCGGTGCCGTACAGCCACACCGAGTTTCCGGGCGACAGGCCGGCGCAGGCGCTGAACCGCAGGTGGGCATTGGCCCCATTGGCGAGGCGGCACAGGATGTCCACCGTGTCGGGGATCGTGACGGAACGCCAGTTGGCATCGTCGTCCCTGCGGTGGGGCACCGAAATCTTGCTCATGGCCATGACTTGGGTAGCGCGTCCCACCCAGCGGATCATCGCCTCGTACCAGATCCCCATGTTGAGGATGTTGAACCCGCTGAGGTCTCGGTCCTGCCGCCAGTGCATGGTCGAATCACGGTCGGCAAAACCCGTCTGGGACTGCACGTCCACCGACACCAACTCGCCCAGGAATCCCTCGGATATGAGCCGGATGAGCAGGTCATCAATGCCGAAACTCATGGGCGACGGCACAATCTGGGCCACCAATCCGGGGGTCTGCTGAGATACGGCCAACATCTCGTGGGCCTCGGCCGCATTCATGGCCATACGCGCTTCGCAAAGGACGTGCTTGCCGGCGGCCAGCGCGGCAGTCGTCAACGTGCGGTGCATATACGGCCACGTGCCGATGCAAACCGCGTCCAGGCTCTCGTCTTCCAGCAGTTCTTCCCAATTGTCATAGACGGTGGGGATGTTGAAAGCGTCAGCGACCTGCTGGCCGGACTCGCGGGAGCGGTTGGCAACGGCGCCAATCTCAACGCCGGGAGTGTCGTTGAAGCCGGGAATGTGCCGGTCTCGGGTGTTGCGGCCGGCGCCGATCAGGCCGACGCGGACGGATTCGATTGCCACAGTTGTACCTCCAGCGCCGGCAGGGTTGTCAGCAACGGCGCAGCGAACGCGATTATAGGGTAAGGGTTGGGGCCGGTCAAAAACTCATCCTGCCATTCCCTAACCCACCCCGTCATTCCCGCTTTCGCGGGAATCCAGAACGCCATCGCAACATGAACGCTGCATTCCGGCTTTCGTCGGAATAACTACTGCTAGTCAACGGCCCGCAACCTGATAGACCCGCGTGCCATCGTTGCCGTAGGCCAGGGTCAACGAACCTTTTTCGACCATGGCATCGAACTTGGCGATTCCTCGCTCGCCGTAGTAGCCGCGTTCCAAAGCCCCGACGACGATGTACTCAACGTCGTATTCCTCCAGCAACTCCAGCGCCCGGTCGTGGCTGGGCGTGCTGTACATGGTCTCTATGTCCCGGGCGCGCCGGCGTACGATTTCGCCGTCGCCGCGCTGCTGCTGCTGGTGCCAGGGCCAGCCCAGAACGGTGGGCAGACCCGTGTACTGCGCAACGCGGCTGTTCCAGCAGTATTGAGTGCCGTGTCCCTCCAGCACGACCGGCGTCCCAGAGACGTTATCCTGAAGCCAACGCATCGCCTCGTAATCCCATTTCAGTTCGATGGGTTCCAGGGGCCGTTCGGCGCACCAGTCCGGGGGATGATACACCGCGGCCGGCATCCACACTTCCCCGTCCAGCGTCGGCGGCAAGGGGTTGAATCGGTCGGCGATGCGAACCGGAGTAGCCAGCGCGGGATAGACTAAAGTTCCCGCAAAGATGGCCAGAACGACGCCAGCCGCCATCCACCTGAGCGTGTTGCGCGCGAACCCCCCCACGTTATTGGCGAACGTCCAGCCGCGCCACAGCCCATAGGCGCCGGACGCTGCGAACAACAGCCACGCCACCAGGTAATACTTGAACAGCGTGTTCATCCGCGCGATGTCGCCCTCGACGCGAATCAGGTCAACGCCAATGCCGATAGCGAGGGCCATTGCCAGCATCGCCAACGCCATCAGGTCGGCACGACGCTGGGGATATTCTTCGGCTGCCAGAGATGCGAGCAATGCCCACGCCGTTAGCGTGAGCGCGACGGCAAGGAATCCGACGGTGATAAACCCTGCCGCCCAGAAGTAGCAGACCAGAATCAGACCCAGGGCCGCGCCGACCAACAGCCATTGATCCAGAACCACCGGCGGTTCGCGCCGTTTCACGCGCGCCAGGACCGGAGCGATGGCGCGGGGCAAAGTGGCGGACAGCAGGCACACAGCCGCAAGCAGCGGCAAGGCGTGGATCAGTAGGTAGTTGTATACGGGCGTGCGCCAACGGGTGGGTTCGATGCCGGTTCCGAAGGTCTCGTTGGAGGCGTGGAACGGTTGAAAAGCGAGATAGCTCACCACCAGTGTCAGCAGGCTCAACGCGACTGCGACGGCCAGGCGTATCCTGATCCGGCCCGGCATTATCCACGCGGCGCCGACGACGCATCCGAGCATCAACAGAGCGTAGGCCGGGTACTCCCACGAATTGATCGCCCACAGACTTCCCACCGCCAGCGCAAGCATCACAACGACAACCCAGGGCCATAAGGCGCGCAACGACACCCGGCTCAAACCAGCAATCAAGGCGAATCCCAACGCCAATGAAAGTACGGCAAAGGGCATGGTCATCATGTGGGCATGCAGGTCGGCGAAGAGGAAGGTGAAGAATGGGAACTCTGTGATGTGAAACGCCGTTTCTACTAAATTGTCGGATTCGAGCCATGGCGTGAGCCTGGACGGCTCGAATTCGGGCACTTCAGGGATTGCGCGGCTGCTGCGCCAGAAATCGAAACTCGACAGTGGAGCGGCCATTCCGTCCAATTTTCGTTGCGCCATTTCGCCGAGTTGCGCAACGCCGTCGAGATTGCCCGACACAGTGGCCATGAGGGCAGCAGCAAGTCCGGCGACGGCTGCGCCGCCGGGAAACCATCGGACCATCCTCCTCACCGTCATTCCGGCGAAAGCCGGAATCCAAGCGCCGCCGGGGGAGAACGATTGCGGGAAAGGAGCCGATGATTGACGGCGGCGTGCCGCGGCGACCAGGTTATACACCAGCGAACCGACCCCCGTCGCCGTCAGCGCAAACAGCAGCGGCACGGCAACATTAAACGCGGTGGCCGGCGGGATGCCCGTGAGCCGCACGGGAACCGAGAGGATGAAATATCCCCAATAGTAGTAGTTCAGATAACCGCCACTGAACCAAGGATCGTATGGCGGCAGCACGGAAGAACGCGCGACCGCAGTGAAGTAAGCCAGCTCCATGGGCTTTTCGCCGCCGCGCCACGGGTGCCACAGATCGGGGTTGGCGGCGCGCACCAGCACGAACGCGAGATAGGCCAGCAGAAATAACGCCTCGGCAGTGAGTGCCAACCGCCATTTTTCACGCAGCCAATCAACCATCGGTCGCCATTGTCGCCAGAGGACAACGGCGGACGGTATCGCAACGACGAACATCGCCACCCACACCGTACCCGCCGAAAAGCGCAACACGCCGACGTTCACCAGCATCCAGGCCACCCAGGCCACCAGCAGCAAGCCCAACACCCGGGCGAACAGGATGCCCCGGTCGGGCAGCGGTCGCATCAGCCACCAGGTGAACGGGAAGGCAACCAGGCAGATCAGCTCGATCACCAACAGCCACGATAGCCAGGGCGCACGATTGGCCCAACCGTCCCGGTTGAAAAGTTCCGACCAGGTCCCGCCCGACCGCTGCGCCTCCAGCGCGGGCGGAGACAGCATCAGGGGAGCGTCGGTTGATGCAGCGGCCTCCGCTGCCGCGTTGATACTGTTCCGTATCTGCCGCTCCGCTAGCTGCTCCACGTTCCGAAATATCAACACTTGCGGATGGTCGTACCCGATGACGTTCTCATCGGCGTACCCCAGGTTGATTACGATGCCGTCCGGCTGTCCGTCGTTGCCGCCCGACGCGATGGGTGGCGTTGCCAGCCCGGCCCGCCCGTAGGGATCGTCCCGCAGCTGAACGCCAGCCAACGATGAGTATGACGTAAACGCCCGCTCCAGTTGGTAGCCCAGTTCGCCCGAGAACAACAGCCGGTAGAACGCGGAACTCTGCGGAAACTCATCGGGCAGACGCGCCACCGAACCATAAGCGCGGTTGGAGTAGAAAATCACATAGTCGGAGTCGGCCAGCCGTTCAATCAACTCGGGAATCTTGTTGGGATCGTGATCGGGGTGATAGGCGGGGAACGTCCAGAGATCGTAACCGCGCAGGTTGGGTATCTGCTCATCCCAGTACGAACCGCCGTTGATGATGGACGCATTGCGGGAAACGTTGTCGTTGATCCAATCCGAGGCAGCAACGGCCGTGTGAGTGCGGCCATAGACACCGACAAACGCCACGGCGTAGAGGAAGGTCACGGCGAGCACAAGCACCAGGGTGGTCAGCGCTGCTGGGAGGGCCCAACGGTCGATTAACCCGGCGAGCCCAGGCCGGTAAGCAGGCGGCGAAAGGGGAGCAGGCACGATAGGCGCGGCAGACACCGATGCTCCGGCGAGCGGCGGAGTAGCGTGCCACTCTTCCGAAAAGGGAGCGTCGCCGAAGGGTTCATCGCCAAACAGCGGTTCGTCGAAGATCAGGTCGTCACCCACAGTGGGCGGCGTGGCGTGCCACTCCTCCGAGAACGGCGCATCGTCGGGCAGGGGTTCACGACTCCCGTCAACCAGCAGCCGGCGAGTTCTGGCCCAAGCCACAAAAGCCACCAGCACCCGCGCCGCCATCAGGATGTAGAACGGCATTAGCGGAAACACGTAGCGCAGGAACTTGACCTCGAACAACTCCAGGAACACAAAAGCCGGCACCGCCCATGCCAAAAGCAGCAGATCGGAGCGTTGGGTGATGCCGCCGCGCCAGGCGAACCACGCAGTCACCGGAGCCGCCACCCACGCGGCTATGCCCAACGGAAGACCAAGTCCCCAAACCGCCGTCTGACGAATCTGGTACAGGAAAGCCGGCGTGTCAGCATACTGCCAGGTGAACGGGAACCGCCCGGCCTCGCCGGCCATGCCGGCCTGCTCGCGTATGTCGCCGATGAAATTGGCGAAGTCCAGGAAAGCGTAGGGCGTGGTGATGAAGAACGTCCCCAGGGCCGCCACGCCAGCCAACGCGGCCACCGGGACAACACGCGCGATGTCGCCGGGCCTCAACTGCGTCCACTCCCGTTGGGCGCGGTCCTTGGCCACCCACAGGAACGTGAGCACAAGCGGCGCCAGAATCGGCGCGACCGATACCTTGGGCGCCATCGCCAGGCCCACCAGCGCGCCCAACAACGCGGCGTCGCGGGCCCGCCCTGAGTCGATGAAACGGAGCATAGCCCACAACGCACCCAGTGATGCCAACACCGTAAATGGCTCAGGGCGGTAAAAGTGGGCGTGCTGAATGTGAATAACCGCAAAGGTGGTGAAGGCAGCGGCCAAAATGCCCGTCCACGGCCCATACATGCGCCGGCCTAAGAGGTAGAGCAGCCACACCGAACCCACGTCGGCCAGCGCCGCCAGCGTGCGCCCCGCGAATCTGAGCTCCATCACGCCCCAATCTACGAACGGTTCCAGCAACGTACGCAGCAGGACGAGAGCGTAGATCAGCGCGCTGCCCAGGGGGAACCAGCGGGGATTCAGCGGGCTGCGCTCGGCGGACAGTGCAGTTCGGAGATCGGGCAGCCCCGGCTCTATCCCCTGGAATTGATCGCCGGCCAGCAGAGAGCGGAGGTGCGCCGCCGAGCAATAGGGGCCGTCAGTATCCGGGCCGGCCGTGAGCAGGCACAGCATATCCCCGGCCCGCATATAGAACGACCGCTCATCGGGATGGAACCCGTGGCCCTGGTCCCAGTCGATCCCGTAAAGGCGCAACGCCAACGCAACTGCCAGCAGCGCCACCAGCAAAAAATTAGCCCCCCACAAATGACGCAGGGGGCCAGGTATGCGGAACCGGAGCGCGTTCAATACGATTACCCCGGGCGGTATAGCCTATCCGCCCACCATGCAACACAAGTCGGCGGTGCGGCAGGAATAACCCCACTCGTTATCGTACCAACCCATCACCTTGACCATGTTGTCGTCCAGCACCATGGTGCTCAACCCGTCGAAAATGCAGCTGTGGGTATTGCCGCGAATATCCGAGCTGACGATGGGGTCTTCCGTGTACTCCAGGATGCCTTTCAGGGAGCCTTCCGACGCCGTCTTGAACGCGGCGTTGATGTCATCCTTTGTGACGTTCTGCTTCAGGTCGGCCACGAAGTCGGTCACCGATCCCACGGAGGTGGGGATTCGGTAGGCGATGCCGTGCAGCTTGCCCTCCAACTCAGGAAGAACCACGCCCACGGAGCGGGCCGCCCCAGTGCTGGTGGGGACGATGTTCTGGGCGGCGGCGCGGGCGCGTCGCAAGTCCCGGTGGTTGCGGTCCAGGATGCTCTGGTCGTTGGTGTAGGCGTGGATGGTGGACATCAATCCGCGCTCGATGCCGAACGCGTCGTGCAGCACCTTCACCATCGGCGCGAAGCAGTTGGTGGTGCAGGAGGCGTTGGAAATGATGCGATGCTCGTCGCCCTGGTACACCTCGTCGTTGACGCCCAGGACAATGGTCGCGTCCGCCCCCCGGGCCGGCGCCGAGATGATCACCTTTTTGGCGCCGCCACTGTCAATGTGCGCGGCGGCTTTGGCGGCATCGGTGAAAACCCCGGTGCATTCCACCACGATGTCAACATCCATCTCCGACCAGGGAATGTTGGCGGGGTCTGGTTGCTGGAATTTGCGAACGGTTTTGCCGTCAAAAACCAGGTTCCCATTATCGGTTCCGACGGTTCCCGCATACGGACCGTAGGTGCTGTCGTACTTGAACAGATGGGCGGCGGTATCGGTGTCGCCCGTGCCGTTGACCGCCACCAGGTCCAGCCGGTCTCGGTAAGTGTCGGAAAGGGCCGCGCGTGCCACCAGCCGCCCGATGCGGCCAAAGCCGTTGATACCGATGCGCGTCGCCATCTCGGTGTGCCTCCCGTCAGTTCAGTAATGGCCAATTGCTAGTGGACAGGCGAAACGCAGCGCGCCTGGCGGTGGCGATTATACCACCGCAACAGCCGGGCGGGACGGTTTGGCAAAGTAGTCAATCCGTTGGCATCACCCTAACCCGGCGTACATCTCCTCCCCTGCGTACCGCGCCGCGCTACCCAGCTCCGCCTCGATCCGCAGCAGCCGGTTGTACTTGGCCACCCGCTCCGAGCGCGCCGGCGCCCCCGTCTTGATCTGTCCCACGTTCCACGCCACCGCCAGGTCGGCGATGGTGGTGTCCTCCGTTTCGCCAGAGCGGTGGCTCATCACGGCGGTCCAGCCGGCGCTGCGAGCCAGATCCAGCGCGGCGCGAGTCTCCGATAGCGTGCCAATCTGGTTGGGCTTCAGCAGGATGGCGTTGCCAGCAGACTCCGCGATGCCCCGCTGCAACCGCCCGATGTTGGTCACCAGCAGGTCGTCGCCCACCAGTTGCGCGGAGTCGCCCAGCCGCCGGGTCATGGCCGCCCAGCCGTCCCAATCGTCCTCGTCTAGCCCGTCCTCAATGCTGATGATGGGATATTCTCTACACCACCCGGCGTACAGGTCCACCAACTCGCCGGCCGTCAGCGACACGCCTTCCCGCTCCAGGTCGTAGCGTCCGGCGTCGCCGTTCCACAGTTCCGACGCCGCCACGTCCAGCGCGATGTACACCTGCTCCCCGGGCCGATAGCCGGCGGTCTCGATGGCCTGCAAAACTACCTCAATGGCGTCCCGGTTGGACGGCAGCGACGGAGCGAAGCCGCCCTCATCGCCCACGTTCAGGTTGTGCCCACCCTGGCGCAGTATGGATTTCAGCGACTGGTAAATCTCCACGCCGGCCCGTAGCGCGTCGGCGAAACGGTCAAAACCAGCCGGCGCGACCATGAACTCCTGCACGTCCGCGGAGTTGGAGGCGTGCCGTCCCCCGTTGAGGATGTTCAATAGCGGCACGGGCAGGCTAACGTCTCCGCCAGCCGACAGATGCCGCCACAGCGAACCGCCATGCGCCGATACCGCTGCGGCCCGCGCCACGGCCATCGACACCGCCAGCACGGCGTTGGCCCCCAGGCCGCTCTTGTCGTCCGTACCGTCCAGTTCGTTGAGCCGCCGGTCAACGTCGGCCTGCTCAAAGGTCGACACTCCGGCCAGCGCCGGCGCGATGCGGTCGTTCACGTTGGCGACGGCGGTGAGCGTCCCGCTGCCGCCGAATCGGGCCGCGTCGCCGTCCCGCAACTCCAGCGCTTCGTAGCTGCCGGTGCTGGCGCCGGATGGAACCAGAGCCAGCCCCACGCTGCCATCAGACAGGGCGACTCCAGCCTCAACGGTGGGATTGCCGCGAGAGTCCAAAGCTTCGCGGGCAACGATGGATGAGATGGTGGTTTCAGGCATCAGGCTTCTCCGCTGATGGGTTGCGAGAACACGACGGTACCGGTGGGTTCGGTGCGGGCTTCGGCGGCGGCGATGGCCTTGTCCACGGCGTCCACCGGGTCGGCGGCGATGATATAGCCGTCGCCCACGGGCAGGCCGTCGCCTCGCAGGGTCAGCGGCCAGCTGTTCAGCGACACCACCGGAATGCCGTAGCTCAGCGCGTAAGCGATTTCCGACAGCGTGCCGAAAGCGCCACCCACGGCGATGGCTGCGCGCCCCGTGCTGACCACCGCCACGTTCCGCGCGTAGCCCATGTTGGTGGCGACGGGAATATCCACGTACTCATTGGCCGTATGCGGCGACCCGCTGGGCAGAATCCCAATGGTAGTCCCACCCTCCGACTTCGCCCCCTTGCAAACCGCCTCCATCACCCCGGTAAGCCCTCCGCAAACCACGGTGATGCCCCGCCGCGCCAGCTCTCTACCGACCTGTTCCGCCAGGCCATACACATGCGGCGGCGGGTCAAAATTCCCAATAACTGCAATGATCATCGTGGTATCACCTCGGAAAATGGAAAGTGGTCGTTATGATGGGCCGCCGAATCCCGCAGCGCGACACCCCTGAACGGCCGGCGCGAGATAATCACCGCGGACACGGTGGCGGATGCCCAGCTAGATGTTCGGAACCGCGTTCCTAGTTATCAGCGGGAGCGGGTATGGTTTCAACTTCCGGCGGCAGAGTGAACACCGCTTGGCCGTCCTCGCGGTGAGAGTGATTCGCCAGAGCCAGCATAATCTGCTGGTGGCTGCGGCGAAATTCCTCACGGAGTTGGGCCATATCCTCCCTCATGTCCGCCCTGAGCTGGGCATTGTCCGCCTTCAACTCTTCGCGGAGCTGGGCATTGTCCGCCTTCAACTCTTCACGGAGCTGAACCAAGTCTCCCTTGAACTCATTGCGAAGCTCGTTGTGCTCCTGGCGTGTCGGCAAACGGCCCACTCGCAGCGCCAGATACACCACGACGCCCACTAAGGCAACTACCGCGCCGCTGTTAATCGCAGCCAGCGCGATGATAAATGAGAACGGCACTTCAACAGTCATAACCCCGTCAACTCCCGGTCTCCGCAATTATATCACCGGGCAAAGCGTAGGGGCGAATAATAATTTGCTCCTAACCGCCTCCATCACCACGGTCAAGCCCTCGCCAACCACCTTGATCCGACCAGGTATGGCCCCGGATCAACGGCGGTCCCGCCTCTTGCGACTATATCCGTAGCCATGTCAACAACCTTCACAAAAGAAAAGGGTGAACGCGGCGTTCACCACCATCGTGACGATACTCAAACAACGCGCACGGCACAAGGTCGAAACTATCCCGCCCATGAATATCTGTCGATCACGCCAATCCCAAAATCACGGCCTAATGCCGCTTGACACCAATAGAAACATCCGTGCTATCATAACCTCGTGCAGCACTTCAAATCCAGTCATCAGCCAGCCAGAGGTGAAACCAGCCATCCGTCCGGTCGTACACGGCCACCCCGTCAGAACCCTAAATCGCAACCGGCCCAGGTGGCCAACGCCGCTCAAAGACCTGACTCCCCACCGGCGCGTGCCCCACTGGTGTCCCCGGGTCCATCCGAGCCCGCGCGCAAGTACGCCTTTGGCGTACCGAGTACACGAAAAAGTAGGTCAAATAGTTGCGTAACCCCGCGGCCGTGGGGCTGACAACGCCCGAACCCCTGGCAACCCTCACCTCTGGCAGACTGGATACCCGAATTGAAACCACCGCCTCAAAGGAGCAGCCGCCTATGAACCCAAACTACCGCTCGCCGCCGGACCCGACCTACCCCAACGGCACTATCGCCGCGCTCGCCATCTCAATCAACCCCAGCAGCGGCCTCGGATAAACCCCCAGCCACGTCACCACCAGCAGCCCGACGCCCATGGTACCGGCCAGCAGCCACGACGGGCGCGGCATGGGAGGCGCCGGCGGCTCTTCGTGGGCGGCGTGCTGGTGGATGCCGTCGTGCTCGTCATGGGCCTGGTGAGCCGCCGCGTCGTGGGCATCATGCGCCGGCGACTCGATGTACATCTGCCGCATCACCTGGAGGTAATAGTACAGCGACACCAGGCTGGTGAAGATGGCGACGCCGGCCAGCCACAGCATCCCGCCGTCGGCTACCGCCGCGAACAGGTAGAACTTGGCCGTGAACCCGGCAAATATCGGCAGCCCGGCCAGCGAGAATAGCCCGATGGCGATGGCCGCCGCCGTGAACGGCTGCCGGTCCGCCAGGCCGGCCAGGTCAGCGATGTCGTCCTTGCCCTCCCGGTTGTAGTAGGCCGTGATGCCCGCGAACACCACCAGGTTGGTCACCGCGTACACCACCAGGTAGAAAATCACGCCCTTGGCCGCCAGCGCGAAGTCGCTGCCCAGCACGGCGACGCCGGCCAGCGCGTAGCCCACGTGCCCGATACTGCTGTACGCCATCAGCCGTTTCAAGTTGCGCTGCGCCAACGCCACCAGGTTGCCCAGCAGCATGGTAATGGCCGCCAGCACCGCGATCACCAACTGCCACTCGCCCCACAGGTTGACCGCCGGAATGATGGCCTCGGCAAACAGCCGCAGAGTCAGCGCGAACGCCGCCGCCTTGGAGCCTATCGCCAGATACGCCGTCACCGGCAGCGGCGCGCCCTCGTAGGCATCGGGCGCCCACATGTGGAAGGGCACAGCGGACAGCTTGAACCCCAACCCAACCACCAGCAGGGCCACGCCCACCCACAGCACCGGGCTCGCAGCACCCGGCGACGCGAGTTCAGCGGCAATGCCTGAGAAGTAGGTCGTTCCCAGGGCAGCGTAGATATTGCTCAACCCGTACAGCATGATCGCCGACGACAGCGCGCCGATGATGATGTACTTGATGCCGGCCTCGTTCGAGCGCGCCTCTCGCAGTCCGTAGGCCACCATCACGTACAGGCTGAACGAGAGCAGTTCCAGCGAGATATACGCGGTCAGCAACTCACGGGACATCGCCAGCAGGTTCATGCCCAGGATACTGAACAGCAGCAGCCCATAGAACTCGCCCCGGTGCTGCAACCGGTCCCGCGCGTACTCCCACGACAGGGCAATGATGCCCACTCCGATCCCCAGGAAGAAGATCTTGAAGAACAGCCCGAAGTCGTCCACCACAATCAGGCCGCCGTATAGCTCCACGCTACCGGCCGGCCGCATCACCAGCGCGACCACCATCACCGCCACCAGGCTGACCACCGACAGCCCGGCCAGCCATTCCTTGCTGCGCTCCGGCAGGAACAAATCCACCGTGAACACCAGGAAGGCCAGCGCCGTCAGCGCAAACTCCGGCGCCAGCAAATGCAGGTTTGAAGTCAGTTCGGTGGGCATAGTAGTTAGAACACGGACAGGGCGCTTTCGACGCCGGTGTTGATGACGTTGAGCAACGGGGCCGGCCAGACGCCCACGGCAATCAGGATGATGACGAAGGCCGCGCCCACTCCCTTCTCAATCGGGCTGGCGTCGGTCAGGTGATCCCACTGCGGATCAGCCTCCCCAAAGAACGAGCGGGCCAGCAGGCGCAGGATATACACGGCGGTGATGGCCGCGCCGATGACCCCCAGCACGGCCAGCGGCAGATAGGTGCGGAACGCCCCAGTAAATACCATAAACTCGGCGATGAATCCGCTCAGCCCGGGCAGGCCCAGCGATGCCAGGCCGGCGATGGCGAAGAAGAACGTGGTCACGCCCATGCGCTTGATCAAACCGTTGAGGATCATCGAATCGCGGATGTGCGCCCGCTCGTAAATCGCCCCGACCATGGCGAACATGAGAGCCGTCATGATGCCGTGGGAGAACATCTGCAACACCGCGCCGGCCAGACCCACCGGGTGCAGCGTCGCGATGCCCATCAGCACGTAACCCATGTGGCTCACGCTGGAATAGCCGATAACGTACTTCAGGTCATTCTGCGACAGCGCGGATATAGCCCCGTAGATTACGTTGACGGTTCCCAGGCCAATCAGCACCGGCATCCACATCTCCGCGCCCACGGGCGTCAGGATCATCCCCACCTGGATGATGCCGAACGCGCCCAGCTTCATCAGCACCCCGGCGTGGAGCATACTGACCCCGGTGGGCGCGGCGACATGTCCGTCGGGCGACCAGGTGTGGAAGGGCCACAGGCCGGCCAGGATGCCGAACCCCACGGCGAACAGCGGGAACACCCACAGCTCCAGGGTACGCGAAAACGCGCCGCCCTCCCGCAGTTCCGCCAGCGTGTCGATGTTGAACGTGGGGCTGCCGGCTTGGGACGACGCCACGTACAACGCCAGTATCCCGATCCAGATGAGCACGCTGCCCGCCACCAGCACCAGCATCAGCTTCATCGCGCCGTACTCTTTCGTGCGCAGGAACGTGCCGAAATCGGTGCTGCTCCCCCAAACCCCGATGAGCAGGTACATGGGAAGCACGGCCAACTCGTAGAAGAAGAACAGGAAAAATAGGTCGCGGACGATGAACACGCCGAACACGCCGGATCCCAACGCCAGCAGCAGTACGAAGAAATCCCGCGTCCGTCGGGTGATGGTCTGGCTGATCAGCACCGCCCCCAGCAACACAATACCGTTGAGCAGCACCAGCGGCGCGCCGATCCCGTTCAGCCCGAAGTGCAGGCTGATGTTCAGTGGTTCGTCAATCCAGTCGTAGGCGCGCTGGAACTGAACCCCACCCATGGCATAGTCATACCGGAGAAACACGACGACGGACAGCACGAAGGATATTGCTGCGACGAATATGGCGAACTGCCAGGCGTCCCGGGGCCGGTCCTTGGGCAAGAACATCGCCAGCACTGCCCCGGCCAGCGGCACGAGGACGAGCAGCAGCAGCGATACCTGATCGAAGTTGGTCCACATACGCAGAATCGTTCTGGCCTATACCGACCGCAGCCACCAGAAAATCGCCAGCGCGATGACGCCGAGGGCAACCACCAGCGCATACGAATACACGTGGCCGGTAACGTGCAGCCGCAGGGCTACACCGACTCTGCGCACCACATCGCCCGGGCCGTTGATTCCCACGTCGTTGACCACCGCCCGGTCGAAGAACGCCAACGCCGCCGACACCGTGAGCACCACCCGGTCAATGACCCACTGGTACGTCTCATCAATGTAGTAGCGGTTCTCCACGACACACAAAACCGGGGCTAACCTGGCCCGCACCGATTCGTGCGACCAGCCTCGCCGCACGTACACCAGCCAGGCCAGCGCAAATGCGGCAACGGCAAGCACAACGGACAGCGCGGCGATCAAGGGATTAAAGTGGAACCCCTCGGCATGGTCGTAAAATACAAAGCTGCCGAACCCGCCGAATGCCCCCGGCCAGTTGAAGGCGATCCAGCCAAACCCCACTGCCAGCACCGCCAGCACGGACAGCACCCCGGTCATCAAAATCGGCGACTCGTGGGCGTGGTGGCTGTCCTCTCCTTCCGCTCCGAAGAACACGACGAACATGGCCCGAGCCATGTAAAGCGCGCTCAGGAACGCCGTCAAAAACGCCAGCACGATGAAGATGGCCGGCAGGTGGTGAGAGACGGACAGCAGGATCTCGTCCTTGCTCCAGAAGCCGGACAGTATCGGTATGCCTCCCAGCGACAGCGCGCCGATGCTGAACACCGTCGCCGTCAACGGCATGGCCCGGCGCAGTCCGCCAACCCTGCGGATGTCCACGTCGCCGTGCGCGCCCACGCCGTGCATCACGCTGCCCGCCCCCAGGAACAGCAGGGCCTTGGCGAAGCCATGTGCCATCAGATGGAACACCGCCGCCGTCCAGCCCAGCGCGCCCAGCGACAGCATCATCAGGCCCAGATGGGACACCGTGGAATAGGCCAGGATGCGCTTGAGGTCGGTGGACACCAGGGCGATGGTGGCCGCGCCCAGGGCGGTGATGATTCCGATGATTGCGATAATCAGCAATGCTTCGGGAGACGCGGCGAATATGGGATAGGCGCGCGCCACCAGGTACACGCCGGCAATGACCATGGTGGCGGCGTGGATCAACGCGCTAACCGGCGTAGGCCCCTCCATGGCGTCCGGCAGCCACACGTGGAACGGAAACTGCGCCGATTTGCCCATCGCGCCCAGCAGCAGCAGGATAGCGATGGCCGTGGTCGTCCCGGAGCCTATCGCCCCAGACTCCACCGCCGCAAAAGCCTCGGTCATGCTGAAGCTGCCCACGTTGAGCCACAGCAGCAGGATGCCAACCAGCAAGCCCACGTCGCCGATGCGCGTCACCACGAAGGCTTTTTTCGCCGCCTCCCGCGGCCCCGGCTGCTCAAACCAGAACCCGATGAGCAGGTACGAGCACAGGCCCACCAGTTCCCAGGCGATGTATAACAAGAGGAAATTGTCGGCCAACGCCAGCGTCAACATCGCGGCCACGAACAGCGCCTGCCAAGCGTAGTACCAGCCGAACCGCGGATCACCCTTCATGTACTCCAGCGAATAGAGCTGCACGCCCAGGGCAACGAAGGTAATCAGGCCCAGCAGTACGATGGTCAGCGGGTCAATCAGGATACCCCAATCGAGATGGATCACATCTGTGATTTGCTCGCCAGGCACTCCCGCCGTGAACCAATCGGTGCTGAAATGGCAGGTCAGCGCGCCGGTGATGGTGCTCACGTCGCAAGCCGGGTTATCCGGTGATGCGCCCAGGAATCCGATAGTGGCCAGCGCCCATACGACGAATCCGCCGCCAATCGCCAGGATGGCCAAAGGCGCGCCGCGCCCGGGCAGCCAGCGCTGGAACAGGATGATCAGCGGACAGGCGACGAACGAAAATACGGGAATCAGAAAGGCCAGCGGCATATCACCACTTCAGAATGTTGATTTCGTCAACGTTGACAGTGCCGCGGTTCCGGTACATCCGAAGGATAATGGCGAAGGCCAGGCCGACCTCCGCAGCCGCCACGGTGATGACGAAGATGGCGATTATCTGGCCGTCAAACGCATCGAATCGACCAATGCCATTTAGGTAGGAAGCGGCGGCAATCAGGTTGATGTTGACCGCGTTCAGCATCAACTCGATGGACAGGACAATCAGGACCGCGCTGCGGCGCGCCAGAACCCCATAAAGGCCAATGCCAAACAGGGCCGCTCCCAGGAGCTGGAAATACAGCAGCGGAACCATGGCCCGGCTAACCCTCGCCATCCGATGACGCATCGGTGGGTGCGTCAACGTTCTGGGCGCGGGCGATGATGATTGCTCCGATCAAGGCGACCAGCAGCACCAGCGAGGCTATCTCAAAAGGCAAGGCCCACTTGGTGAACAACGATGCCGCCAGTTCGCTAAAGACGGGCGCCTGTGGTTCGGCAACAACCTCAGGGGCGAGCCAGAACGCTGCTCCCAGCACCCCGGACAGCGCCGCCGCCGTGAGCAAAGCCAGTGGCCACTGCTTGTTGTCGGTGATGCGTGGGTACTCAGACGAACGGGTCAGCATCACGGCAAACAGCACGACGATGGTGATCGCGCCGCCATAAATCAATACCTGCACCAGAGCCAGGAATTCGGCGAACAACAGCAGATAGGCGCCGGCGGCTCCCAACAGGGAAAGCAGCAGGAACAGGGCGGCGTGGACTACGTTGCGAGTAGCCACCACGCCCAACGCGCCGCCGATAGTGAAGATTGCCACGATAATGAACAGGGCAAGCTGCATCGCTAATCGTCCTTCAACTTACCCTCGTCATCCCCGCGCACTTCTCCGTCATTCCCGCGAAAGCGGGAATCCAGAAACGCGATGCCAAAGTATGAGCCGCCCCGTCGGCGGCTCCGGTGCTGTGGCGTTGAATACAGTTTCGGCATTGCTGGATAGGCGGGAGAACCAGAACGGATTCGCGGCTCAGACGGTTAGATGGACTTCAGGAGCGTACAGGTTGCGCATTCGCAATCGGCTTTATGCTTGCGAACCGGTTCGCCCACAGCGCGCGAGCGGCCACGCGCTTTGCCGGAACCTCCGGACTTGCCGCGTTTCTTGCCCTTGCCAATCTTGCCCGCTTTGGCAGCCTTGCCGGCGATTTTGCCGACCAATCCACCGACGCGCGCCACCGGGCCATCGTCCTTCCCCTGCAGCCTCTTCTCCACGCACTCGACGCAGGTGCAGTACTGCGGGTGCCGGGGCGACAGGTTACGGTAACGTTCGTCTTCTCTGGGCACTTTGATCCTCGGTGGGCGGGTAGGGCAGCGGCTTAGCCGTCGGACTCCTCAGCAGGTTCCCCCGAAGCGGCTTTGGCGGCATCGGCTTTCTGTTTGGCTAACACGGTTGGGGGAATCCAGTCGGTAGCGTCCTGGTATTTCTTGCCGATTTCCAGCAACGCAGGCAGATCCACTCGATCCCCGTTGCGAGCGTAAGTGCTCATCTCGTGCTCATGGCTCATCACGATTGCGTCGAAATTGCAGTACTCGACGCAAATTCCGCACAATATACAACGGTTGAGGTTGATTTCAAAGTAATCGACGATCTTGCGCCGGCTGCTGTCCCCGTCGGCGTGTTTGGGGTTGTCCATCATGCTGGCCGACATGCACTGCGTGGGGCAGTTGCGAATGCAAACCATGCAGCCGGTGCAGTAGGGCTCGCTCACGTTGCCGTCCCACGTCAGCGCCGGAAAGCCCATAAAGCGCGGCTTGACCGGCGTGGGCTGCGTCGGGTACTGCTGAGTCACCGGCCGGCGGAAACCGGTGACCGTGGACGCCAACGTGAGCATCATTCCTTTCAGGCTTTCCAGCATGGTCAGTTACCTTCTGCGCCGGGCTTTGGCATCCGGTCCAGGATAGCGAAAATTTCGGCGACATCACAAGTAAATCCGGGTATTTCCGGTTCGCCGGTCAAGACATCACCAACGCCGAAAACCTGCTCCGGCGCAACGGGGCGGCGGATCGCCACGGTACGGGGAACCGGGTCAGCAATCCAAACGGCCTGCGCCCCGTTGGCGAAATATTCCTCGGTTTTGCGGGCCAGCTCAGCCGGCGTGTTGCTGGGGGACACCACTTCAATCGCCACATCGGGCGCGAATCGAGGCCAGCCGCCAGCATCCTCGTCATATTCTGCCATCCGGTCCCACCGGGTGACATGAACATCCGGGACTCTCAAGGTATAAGGGTCCATCTGGAAACCCGTAGTGACACCAGCGTCCAGCGGCAAATCGTTCAGCGTAATGTGGCTGTTAACCAATACGAATATGTGGCCTGTCATCCTGCCGTGTCTGGGAGCGCCATCCATGTCAACCAGTTCTCCATCGACCAGTTCGTAGCGATGGCCGGGGTCGGCGGCCATCTCCCAGAACTCATCCACGGTAATTTTGCGCGTTTGGGTAGTCATGGCTTCGGCGTCTCAACAATCTGCCAATATCATACCAGTATCATCGTTCACGTGCTTGACGACCGCGCAGCGCGCTGCTGTGCCGCCAGACGTTCCCGTATCTGGATTACCCGCCGAGCCGGCGCCGTCATGCGACGGTAGATGATCCAGCCCGCCACCGCTAGGCCAGCCAGCGAGAGGATGGTCAGGCTCCACCACGGCAGACCATAGAAACGGTAAACGGCGGCGATAATGACGGTGTAGAAGGACAGGGGAACCATCACTTTCCAGGCGAAAGCCATCAGTTGGTCGATGCGGAGGCGTGGGAACGTGCCGCGCACCCAGAATACGACCAGCACCACCGCGTAAGTCTTGAACAGGAACCACACCACGTCGGGCAAGGCAGGGCCGCCCCAACCGCCCAGGAACAGCAGCGCCGTCAGTGCGGCAATGGCGAAAGTGTTGATGTATTCGGCCAGGAAGAACACCGACCAGTGCGCGCCGCTATACTCCACGAACGGGCCGCCCACGACCTCGCTCTCGGCGTGATAGATGTCGAACGGCGTCCGCCCAACCTCTGCCAAACCGGCGATGAAAAAGATCACCAGGCCCAGGGGCAGCACCACAAGGTACGGGTAAGAAGTCTGGGCTGCGACGATTTCCCGCATATCAAGCGATTGGGCGAGGATTGCAACCGCAGCCGCCACCAGGACAACCGGGATCTCGTAGGAAATCAACTGGGCCGCAGACCGCAATCCGCCCATGATGCCGTACTTGTTGGCCGATCCCCAACCCGCCAATACCAGGCCCAGGATGCCGATCACTGCAAACGCGATGATATAGAACAGACCGAGGGGCAGGTTCTTGATGACCACCCCGTCGCCGCCGGGTATGGTCACCCAAATGACGAAGGCGGACACCACCACAATGACCGGCGCGACCCAGAATATGGCTTTTTCCGAATCGTTGGGGATTATGTCCTCTTTGACGATCAGCTTGATGGCATCGGCGATGGGCTGGAGCAGGCCGAACTTTCCGGTGCGGGTCGGGCCGTAGCGTAGCTGGAGCCGGCCCAGCGCCTTTCTCTCAAGCCAAACCATCGAGAGCACCACCACCGACAGCACGGCGAACATGACCGCCAAGCCGAGCGCGCTCCAACCGATGCTGATCAGGAAACTCACCGGTCAACCTCGCCGAGCACGATGTCCAGCGAACCCAGCACAACTACACTGTCGGCCAGCCAGGTATCGACCAGCAGGCGGCGCAGGGCGGATAAATTGCAGAACGACGGGGGCCGCACCTTGAGGCGGTAGGGCTTGTCGGTGCCATCGCTTACGAGATAGACCCCGATTTCACCACGGGGATTTTCGGCGCGGATGTAAGATTCCCCGGCCGGCGGGCGGATGAGACGCCGACCCAAAGGCGATGCTACGGGACCCTCCGGAAGTTGTTCCATAGCCTGTTCCACTATCCGCAACGACTGGTACATCTCTTGGACCCGCACCCAATGCCGATCCCAGCAGTCGCCGTCCAGTCCAACCGGAACCTCGAAGTCGAAGCGATCATAGACGGAATAGGGCTGCGCCTTACGCACGTCGTATTCGTAGCCGCAAGCGCGCAGCATCGGCCCGGTCAAACCGAACGCGATGGCCTCGTCGGCCGTGATCGGGCTGACGTCCTTGAGCCGGGACAGGAAAATTTCGTTGAAGGTTAGAATCCGATCGCTCTGTTCAACGTCCTCCCGGAGAATTGGCATCAGCTCGTTCATCAACTCAACGAAATTGTCGGGCACGTCTTCCTTCAATCCACCGATGCGGAAGTAGTTGTGCATCATTCGCGCGCCGGACACCGCTTCAAATAGAGCCTGGACCCGTTCCCGCCCCCGGAAGGAAAACATCACGGGGGTCATAGCGCCGGCGTCCAGCCCCATGGTGCCAACGTAGAGCAGGTGGCTGGCGACACGGTTCAGCTCACACAGAATGACGCGGATGTACTCGGCGCGTTCGGGGACTTCCAAACCCATCAACTTCTCTACGGCCATGCAATAAGCCAGTTCGTTGTTGAAGTTTCCGATGTAGTCCATCCGGTCGAACAGGGTGACGATCTGGTGGTACTGTTCGCCCTCACAGAGTTTCTCTGATCCCCGGTGGAGGTACCCGATATGGGGTTCCACATCCACGACCTTTTCGCCGTCCACCCATAGGACCATCCGGAATACGCCGTGGGTTGAGGGATGCTGCGGGCCCATGTTGAGCAGCATCTCCACCGGCTGCGCATCAGCGCGTTCAGCGAGCGCTCCTTGTGCAGTAGTTGGTTCAAGCATGAGAACAGGTAACCGGGCAGAGTTCAGGAATACGTTATTCGCCGGTAGGGAAAGGGGAGCCGATGAATCTGATGCTTGGCTCGGGTGGTTCCACCAGACTGCTCATCCACACCTCTCCGTTATCGTAGAACCCGGCCTCAATCAACGTATCCTCCAGTATGCCCAATTCTTCGCAATCCTCCAGATAATCACCCACTTGACGGCGCAGCGCGATTCGGGCCTCGTCGCGACTGTCCCCAAAAGCGGACACTTCAAGTTCAGGACAATGGGCTGACCAGCCCAACCCGGCCCGCGACTCTTCAATTTGGTACACGATGCGATCCATGGCCTATTGGGAAGCCGCCCGATTCTCTTCGTTACCGGCGGCAAAGTGCAAGACGATTTCGGTATCTTCGCTCAAACCGTCAACCCCAAGAGCATCGCCCAACTTGCCTGTGGTGTCGAGTCGCTCAAGCCAACTGCGCATCGTCTGCACCAGGGACTCCTGGGCGGCATCAGGGGTGTTGCCTTTGCCCTCCAAGTCAAGGCCGTCCACGGTGGCGATGAAACGATGGCCGTCGCGCGCTACACGGGCCGTTAACTGTACAGGTACATCCGCCTGCTCGGAGTTATTTTCGCTGGCCACGGTCAAACTAAAACTCCCGGTAGTCGTAAAAGTCGTACTCTTTCCGGCCCGGGAAACCTTCAAACTCCGGGTAGAGCAGCAACGGAGAGAGATCAGGGTTGCCTACGAAGGAAACTCCGAACAGGTCGTGAGCTTCCCGTTCGTACCAATCTGCAGCGGGCCAGACGGCGGAGACCGACGGCAACTCGGGAGCATCATAGGGCACCGAGGTTTTGATGACCAACGAGCACTCTCGTGCTAGCGATTGCAGGAAGTACACCAACTCAAACCGTTCCTGATAATCCACGCACGCCAGGCAATGGAGCATCTGAGAGTCCAGTTCAGGATCCTCCCGACAAGCCTGACAAACCGACTCTATAGAATCGGCAGGAACGGTGACCTGGGGCAAATCGCTGAGGGCGCCGGGAGCAGGCGCCCAGGCACCCAAAACGCGCATGGCGTGGTCGAGAGTAGCACGTCGGTCCGCCGACAAGAGTTCGACGGGATCGGGAGGTGGTTCCGCTTCGGTGTCAGGAGCGTTACGTCTCGGTCGAGGCACTGCGATCTCCTGCGTCGGCCATGATCTTTTCCTGGAGTTTGAGGATGCCGTACAGTAAAGCCTCGGGACGCGGCGGGCACCCCGGCACGTACACGTCCACCGGAATTATGTGATCCACGCCCATCACCACCGAGTAGGAACGGTAGTAGGGGCCGCCGTTGGTGGCGCAACTGCCCATGGCGATCACCCATTTCGGTTCCGGCATCTGTTCGTACAGCAGGCGAATGGGCTCGGCCATCTTCTTGACCACAGTACCGGCCACGATCATCACATCAGATTGGCGAGGAGAGGGCCAGGTTACCACGCCAAAACGGTCAAAGTCGTGGTGCGCCATGTAGGTGGAGATCATCTCGATAGCGCAGCAGGCCAACCCAAAGCTTAGCGTCCACAGGGATGATTTGCGCGCCATGGCAAATAGCTGTTCTGTGGTGGTAGTGATAACACCGGGCACTCGTCCCTCGGCGGCCTGATTGAGCAGGCTGGGACCGGGTCGGTTGCCGGAGCCGAGGATAATCTCGGTTGGCTGCGGCGGCAGAGCCAACGGCGATGGGGTCTCGCCAGACTGTGAAGTCACTTCTGCCAATCGAGCACCCCCTTGCGCCACCCGTAGATCACCGCGAAGAACAACATCGCCAGGAAGAGGATCATGGCGTAGAACGGAATCGGGTTGCCGGCTGCCTGTTCCTTAATGAACACCACCGCCCACGGGAACAGGAACACCGCCTCCACGTCAAATATGAGGAACAGGATAGCAAAGATGTAAAAACGGATATTGATGTTGGACCAAGCGAACGGAGTGGGGGGAATTCCACATTCATAGGTGGTCAGTTTCTCAGCGGAACGCCGCCGGGCAGAAAGAAGCTGTGATCCCGCGAACATAGCCCCAATAGCGGCCAGAGCAATAAGGACGGCTATAACCACCGCCAACCAGTTGCCCGCGTAGGCGGTCGGGTTGAAGGCCTGGAGGATTGGGATGTTTGTCGGGATCAACATTCTAGGCCGTACAGAAATGGAGGCTCAAACGGCGAAATCCTACCAACGCCCGTTTAGGGTGTCAAATCACCCGGTTACCCAGCGTCGCGGATGGCGGTGGATGATAAGTCTGACCGGAAGGCGCTTTCCGGTATGTCTGAGAACAGGGGGTGGAAACCTGTGGGCAGGTTTACGTCTGCCAGTGTGCGAAACACGCCCGCACCATCTACTCTGCCAGCCACGGAAAACCGGCAGCCCAAACCCCACATTTCCGCCAGCGCGGTAAGCATTGCCGACTCAGAGTCATCGTAGTATCGGGGTTGGATCAACCGAGCAGCGGTGTCCCAACCTAGTATGAACCTGCAACCCGGGAAAAGTTGCGCTTTTTTGTGGAAGGTTTCAGCCCTGGTCAACACCACCGTACCAGCATCTTGGAACTGGGCCACCCGGCGTTGAACCTCAGCCAATTCCAGCGGTGGCTTATCCACGTTGACCACCGATAGCTCGTAGGATACCGGAACGCCTAATGCCTGGGACGCAGCCGAAGCCAACTCCTTGTGTCCGCGATGCAGTGGGTTGAACGAACCGGGCAGCAAGGCGACAGGCGGTTCGTCCTCCGCGCCTATGCTGCCATCGGGACGTACAGTCACCCATTCGACTTCACCGTCTAATAGCTGTTGGATGGAACCCGCATGGGCGCTCCTCTGCGTGGACACGCTTTCTCCGGGCGCCAAGCGGAGGTCAATTTCTGCGTCAATGCCACACGCACGGGCTAAAGCGGCGATTACCAACCGGCTTACGACGTCTTCTTCGCCGGCCCGGTCTCGCAGACCTTTTTCCAGGATCACAGCATCGGTTACGATGCCGGCGTCGTCCCAAGTGGCAATGAAGGCTCGGTGGTCGCCGCGCTTGGTGCGGTCAGTGGCGATGGTCGCGGTGCAGCCCAAACCGACGATGGGCGCATCGTACTCCCGCAAGGCCAGTCCTCGCTTCCAGGCGGAGCGGGCCATGCGGCGGGCGGTATCGGCCGAGACGGTCTGGTCAGGGGCATACCCGCCAAGAAAATCGGTCATGGCAAGGTACCCGTAGGGCACTCGAGTTTCCAAAACAGTGCGCGACGCGCCGCCAACGCCGAGCAACCAGGCAATGGCATAGTTGCCGGCCCCCGCAACGGCCAGAACGGATTGTTCCGGCGTATCGTGAATGCGCGCCACGACACCGGCAATAGCGTCGTCCATAACTGTGTCAACAGAGTGATTGCTCATTATGAAATCCGAAAAGGGCCGGCCAACGGCATCACAATTGTAGCATCCCTAGCGGGGCAGGGTACTGGTCAGGCTGGCCCACGCCGCTGGGTCAATCTGGCCCATGTTCGCCAACGAAACGTCCATTTCGCCCGCGATTTTGCGGTCCCACTCTTCAGCCCATCGCTGAGGCAGTCGCGGGCGCGCATCCCGCCACGTCATGCGTTCTCCACCAATGGTTTCGGCCAGCAGCGCTTCCACCAGGAACGCAGTCATATCGCCACCATCCATGGCGTTAACGACGCTGCAGTCGAGATAGCCAAAACAACCTTCCAGCAGAGGACTGCCGGTTACTCCGGTTGTGTACGGAACATCCTCGAGCTTATCGGAATCACGCCCTGACCGCATCCCCAACTCCCAGATCAGCGGCAGTTGTCCCTGGTTCAGGAAGTTGACGGCGAGAACTCCGCTGGCGGCGATGAGATCATGCGTGTAATTGGTATGGTAGATCTGAACGATCAACCGGGGGCGCTGAATAACGATAGATGCGGCGGTGATTGCCACCGCGATCTGCGCATTTACGATGTCGCCTGAACGGACTGACACAGCCGCCAAAGGAGCGCTCAACCCCGCGAGCATGGGCCCGCAATCGGCAGGGTCAATATCTGGGGCAGGCGTGAGCATCAAAGAAGTCGGGCGCGCAGTGGTCAGCGAGAGGTATCCGCTACCAATCCGGCTGAGTATCCGTGCCTTCGTTGGTAGTCAATCGCGTTTGTTCCGTGCCATCGCGGTTCATGTACAGAATCTCGGAGTTGCCATACGCGAAAGATACAAACACGATTTTATCTCCGGATTGAGACCAATCCGGCATCAGATCGTCGGCGGTGTTGTAGGTTAGTTGCTTCCGTTCGGAGCCGTCCACCAAGACGGTGAATATCTCGGATTGGTCATCGAAATTGACTACGAAGGCCAGCCGGCGGCCGTCCGCCGACCAAGAGGGATCGGTTTCGTCATACTCAGTGTCAGCGACCGCCAACTCGTCGGTGTCGTCGGCCCAATCGTCTTTAGTGGGACGGAGAACGTAGATATCCCGCCCATCATCGGTATCGCGCAAAAAGGCGATACGGTCTCCCTTAGGCGACCACACCGGATTGCCGTCCTCGCTGTCGGTCAGTTCGATGAGGTTTACACCTGTAGGATTGCGCAGCAAAAGTCCCTTGCGACCTTCCTGGGTGAAGACCAGCCATTGACCGTCCGGGGACCAGCTTCCGACCTTTTCCCTTTCATCGCTGAAGGTGAGCCGGGTTTGTTCGCCGGTTGCCAACTCCACCATGTATATGTCCGGAGAGTCCGCAGCGTCGGACACGTAGGCAATGCGGTCGGCTTCCGGCGCCCAGACCGGGGGCTGGGATTCGTCCACACCGGAAACCAGTAACTGAGTTTCTTTCGTTTCGACATCGTACAGCATCAACAGCGCGACATCTCCGCCGGCTACCCAAGCGACGTAACGTTGTTCCGGGGACCAGCGAATGAACTTAGCGACAGCGTTGGGAGGAGAAATGCTGACGGGATCATCCCCGCCGGGTTCGCTGATCCACGCCTGGGTTTGCTGCCCGTCGGAAGAGATATAGGCGATTTGCGGCAGATCCCCTCCACCGAACCACTGGCCGACGAAGCAGCCGGCGGCTACTGCGCCGCACGCTATTACTCCAAGAAAGACAGCCAGCCGGGATATAGTCGATGCACCGAGGCCGGCGAATGGATTATCAATGCGCAGTTTCATTTTTCATGGTTATGGATAGTTGCGACGGTGAATCATGCTCTCGTCAACATTATAACGTCCCCACACTTGCGCCAGTGCGTGTAGTGTCCGCAGATTATCGTCAATGCTGACGCCTCGAAATGCGTTACAATCAGGCAGACGATACTTACTACTTACGCATCGACCGAAGGTTAACAAGAAGCAAAATGACCAACAGCAACTCCACCCCATCACCAACCACACCCTATTGCGTATTCTGCGAGATAGTGGCCGGCCGTGAGCCGGCTAGAATCAGGTATCTGGACAATGACATCATCGCCATAGTCAACCGACTGACGTGGGTGCCTATCATGCTGTTGGTAATGCCCAGGCGGCACATGAGCCAGCTGGAACTGTGGAGCAGCGGTATTTTGACCAGGATCGGGGACGTGGCAACCACCCTTGGTTGCATGTATTGCCCCAACGGTTTTCGTATCCTGTCCAATTTCGGCTATGATGGATTGCAAAGTCAATCCCACGGTCATCTGCACGTCATCGGCGGTCAATACCTGGGCCATTATGCCTGACGCCGGCAGGGATTATCACCACGACCAGTTTGATCAAGGAGACCAAACTACAATGCCTGAAACCATACTCTACGAAAAGACCGGGACGGATAACCACGTCGCCGTCATCACATTGAACCGGCCCGAAGCTTCCAACGCGATCAATCGCCAGCTCCGGCGGGAACTCCAGGAAGTCATCAACCACTTCGACAACGAGGATGACGAGGCTTGGGTGGCGGTCGTCACGGGATCCGGCCGCAATTTCTGCGCTGGGCGCGACCTGAAGGAGCGCGCGGCGGATAACGCCGAAGGCGTACAGGCCCGCGCCGAAAACAGCATGTCGCCTAACAAGCCGCACATGTGGGAACGCCCTACGAAACCGCTGGTGGCTGCCGTCAACGGGGCCGCCGCCGCCGGCGGATGGTCTATCGCCCAGATGTGCGACGTTCGTCTCGCCGCCGACAACGCGCGCTTGGGCATCACCGAAACCAAGTGGAGCCTGATGCCGCCCTTTGCGGTAGAGCTGACCAAGATGATCGGAATCTCCAACGTATTGGAGTTGGTGATGACCGCCGACCTGTTGCCCGCAGAGCGCGTTAAGGAGATGGGCTTCCTGAACAAGGTGGTTCCTGCCGACGAACTGGTGCCGGAAGCAATCAGGATGGCGGAAAGCATCGCGCAGAATGCGCCGCTGGCAGTCCGAACCATCAAAGAGCTGGCGTACAGCAGCCTGGACATGTCCATCGCCGAAGTCAGCGCCAAGACCTATGTGGCCTACGACTACATTTTGACCACGGAAGACAGCAAGGAAGGGCCACGCGCGTTTGCGGAGAAGCGCCGGCCCAATTGGCAACTGAAGTAATCCCTCTCCCTATGATGGGAGAGGCTTGGGTGAGGGTGAACACACTACGGACAAGGAGAAGTCGCCATGACCACACAGGTACAACCCAGCAGCAAAACTCTGACCGCCAACGGAATCAACATTCACTACCTGGAATGGGGCGCAGAGGGCGCTCCGCCCCTAGTGCTATTGCACGGACTGCGCGGCCACGCCCGAGTTTGGGAAGACGTGGCAGAAGCGCTATGCGGCGACTACCACGTGTATGCTCTTGACCAGCGAGGCCGGGGCGACACTGACCACGCTCCGGGCGGCGACTATTCCACCGACGCCTTTGTCGCAGACCTCGCTGGATTCGTGGACGCCATAGGGCTGGACAAGTTCATCCTATTTGGCCATTCCATGGGCGGCCGGAACAGCATGGCCTTCGCCGGCGAAAATCCGGAACGACTGGAGCGTCTCTGCATTGTGGACATTGGCCCGCGCATCGAACCGGCGGGCGGGAACCGGATCACCGAGGAACTGCGGAGCTTGCCGCCCCAGTTCGACAACTTCGAGGACGCCCTGGCCCACGTCCAGACCGGCAACCGGTTCGCGTCCGAATCGGTTATGCGGCGACGCCTGGGCGGGCAGACTTACGAAACCTCCGACGGCAAAATCGGTTGGAAATTTGATCCGGCCATCCGAGAACAGCGCATCAACGGCACGGCGGCGCCAGCGGCGGATCTATGGCCGGCCCTGGAACGCATCGTCTGCCCGACGCTGGTGGTACGCGGCACGGAAACCGACCTGCTGACCGAAGAAACGGCGCGGCAGATGATCGACACGCTGGCGCAGGGCACTCTGGTGGAAATCGAGCGAGCCGGGCACATGGTCTTCGAGGACAACCCCGCTGACTTCATCGCGGCGGTCAAGAACTGGCTCGCGGGTTGATCTCTGCTTCGCCGGCACACGCTAATATTCGGGGCGTTCAGATGACTACCACCGAACAGCTGTACTCTTGGGAAGAATTCGTTGCCCTGCCCAGAGACATTACCCGAGGCTGCGAGTTGCTTGATGGCCGCATCGTCAAAAAGCACGTGTGGGATGGTGATGAAATGGGCATGACACCGGAGATGCTCATTCACGCCGAGGTGGTTCGTCTTATATGGCGGGCTTTGGAACAGCGGACGGAAAATCGCCTTCCGATTAGAGTTTTCGCGGAAGCTCTGTTCGACGTAGGCGCAAACCGTAACCGCACTCGACGTCCTGACTTGGCGGTCTTAGAAGGCGATCTTCCTACGGGCCCGGAAGCAATCCTGGCTCTGGTGCCCATAATGGCGGTGGAAGTCATCTCTCCCAACAATATGACGCTGGACGTTTGGGACAAGGTGGAGGAATACTTCGCGGCTGGAGTGCAACTGGTTTGGCTGGTAATCCCCCCACATCGCACTATCATTGCGCTGTGGCCCGATCGGGCCACGGTGTTCCGCTACAGCGATACCGTCACCGCAGAACCCGTATTGCCCGGTTTCGCCTGCCCGGTGACCGATCTCTTCCCCCCGCCGGCCAGCCCGGCGCAGTAGCTCCATCAGGCTATGCTACAATCCAAAAATCCCTGACCAGTACGCCGTTGCCGCCGAGGATTCGCAATTATGAAAGTTTCCTTTTTCCACCTGATGCCCTACCAGGACCTGCCCGACGATTTCGCCGAGCAGCATCATTCCGCCTGGGTTGATCTGCCTAACGAGAATTTCGATCCCGCCAAAGGCAACGAGTATTACGCTCAATACATCGACCAGTTGCGGTACGCCGACGAGGTGGGTTTCGATGGAATTTGCGTCAACGAGCACCACAACAACGCCTACGGCATCATGCCGTCGCCCAACCTCATCGCCTCGGTACTGGCCAACAGCACCAACAACGGCGCCGTGATCGTGCTGGGCAACAGCCTGGCGCTCTACAACCCTCCGGTCCGTGTCGCCGAAGAGATGGCGATGATTGACGTTATCTCGGGCGGACGACTAGTAGCCGGGTTCCCGGTGGGGACGTCCATGGACACGACGTTCTCATACGGTCAGGTTCCGATCACACTGCGCGACCGGCACACCGAGGCTCATGATGTGGTCATGCAAGCCTGGACACAGCACCATCCCACGATTTTCAACGGCAAATACAACAAGCTGCGCTACATCAGTATCTGGCCACGGCCCATGCAGGAGCCGCACCCGCCGGTTTGGGTGCCCGGATCCGGCAGCCTGGAGACGTGGGACTGGGTGCTGGACCGGGACTACGTGTACTGCTACCTGTCCTACTACGGTTACCTGCGCGGGCACAACATCGTGAAGGGCTACTGGGAACGGGTCGCCGAGCGGGGCATTGACGACAACCCGCACCGCTTAGGATTCCTACAACTGGTCTGCGTTTCAGAGACCGACGAGCAGGCGGAGCAGGACTACGAGGAACACGTCAAGTACTTCTACGAAAAGATGTTGCGCGTGTACCCGCCATTCGCCGAATCCCCTGGTTATCGTTCGCTGGATTCCATCCGCAAGTCGTTGCGGCCCCAGATGGGCGAAGAGGCCCAGCGGACGGCCAAGGAAAACAGCTGGAAAGACTACATCGAGCAGGGACACGTTATCGGCGGCAGCCCCGAAACCGTACGGCGCAAGCTTACCGAAGCCTGCGAGTTGCTGCGGATCGGCCACCTGATGGTGCTGCTGCAAATCGGCAGTATGCCGCCGGAACTGGTCAAGAAGAACACAGACCTGTTCGCCAACGAGGTTATGCCCCACATGAAGGGTCTGTTCAACGAATACGATGACCCGTGGTGGCCGGAGAAGCTCAAGTCCGAAACCGCGGAAGCGGTTGGGAATTAGCCGTGACATTCGCCGATGACGCCATCGCCGCCGCCGTAGCCCGAGGGCTGGACGCCGCCCGTGATCGCGCTCAGCCCGACGATGCCGGCCGGACGCCGGAAAAATACGCCAGTCTCAGCCGGAACTTCCGCGCCAGCGCGTGGAGGCACTTGCGAGAGGACGGCGACTTGCCGCAGGCGTCCAACAAGGCGTGGGGTATGGTAGCCGAAACCGTAAAGGCGGTCAGCGCGCGGCACGGCGGCATCATTCACCAGCACCGTTCCATTTGGGAGGTGGTTCGGCAGTTGTCCGGACTGGTGGACGAGTCTGGCGACATCAACACGCGCAGATGGATTAACAATTCCTTCAATATCGCCCGCGTTTTGCATAGCAACTTCTACGAGGATGAACAGTCCACTGAAGAAGTTACCGACGGGCTGGAACTGTGCGAGGAACTATCGGAGCGTCTTTACGAACTGTTCTGGCCGGAACGTCCGCAGAGTTGACAGGCCGACGAAGGGAGCATCGCTATGGGCGAGAAACTGCAACAAGGCGACCGACTGCCGCCGATTACGCTCAACCTGATTGACGGGAACACGCTGGAGCTGCCGGGGGACATGTCCTCACGGTATTTGGCAGTGATGTTCTACCGTGGAGTGTGGTGACCCTATTGCTCGCGGCAGTTAGCCGCTTGGGAATCGCAGAAGGATGCGCTGGCCGAGATGGGGCTCACTATGATCGGCGCCAGCGTCGAACCGAAGGAAGTCGTTCAGGAGATGGCCGAAAAGTCCGGGGTGTCTTTCCCCATGGCGTATGGCGTTACTAGAGAAGACGCGGATCTATTGGGTTCCTGGTGGTCCGAAGATCGCGGCGGCTACATTCAGCCCACTGAATTCCTGCTGGGACGCGGTGGGACTGTGCTAGGCGCCATGTACGCGAGTGGTCCCGTGGGACGGATAAATGCGGATGAGGCAATTCATTTCATTGAGGGAAGAGAACGGGCGCGCCTGAGAGGCTAACGCCCGGTTACCCTAACCTTCGAAGTAACCTTCCTCTCGGAACAACTCCGCCAGACGGGCAACTCCCTCACGGATCTCATCCGGGGAGTTGTGGCTGTAGGTAAGCCGCAGGTAGTTGTTACGATCCCGGTCGGCCCGGAAGACTCCGCCGGGGTTGTATTTCACATCGCGCTCCGTGGCTTTTTTCAGCGTGGCCCAGGTGTCAGCCCCCTCCGGCAGGCGCACGAACACCAGCATCCCTCCCTGCGGATGGGTCCATTCGCAGAACGCCGGGAAGTTCTGTTGCAAAGCATCCAACATGGCGTCGCGGCGGACTTGCAGAGCGCTTCGGACGGTTTCGATGTGCTCGGCTTCATGCTCGCGCAGGTATTCGTACACCATCATTGTGGCGAGATGGCTGACACCCCGGCGCGGAAGGTTTTCGGCATTGACCTGCGGCAGAGCCGCGCGGACGGCAGGCGGCAGCACCCCAAATCCCACACGCAGCCCGCAGCCCAAGAGCTTGGTGAAGGACGACACGTACATGATGTCGCCCTGGTCGCTGAGGCCGGAGAAGGCGGTTGGCAGCGGATCACCATCGATGCGGAAGTCGGCGTAGGACTCGTTCTCCAGGACCGGGACGTTGTACCGCTGCGCGATGTCCAGCAACGCGCGGCGGCGGGATTCAGGTGGCGTAAATCCCAACGGGTTCTGGTACACCGGAATCATCCATACGAACTTGGGCTTGCGCCCAACGCTGGCCAGGGAAGCCAAGGCATCTTCCAGGGCATCGGGCAGCATACCGTCCTCGTCGCAGAGGACGTGGATGGGTTCCGCGCCGCGCTCCAGCATCATGCGGAGGCTACCCATGTAGGTAAATTCCTCCACCAGTATTGCGTCGCCAGGATTGATGAACGAGTCCAGTATGATGTTGATGGCTCCGCCGGCTCCGTCTGAGATGAAGACATCATCGGGCGAGGCACTGAACCCACGATTGGCAGCCAGCCGCTCCGCCACCAGTTCGCGCAGGCCGTTATGTCCCGTGGGCGGAGGGTATGCCGCCAACGAGTTGGGACCGCCGGATTCGAGTCCGGCGCGGATCGCGTCAAGATAATTCTGCGCGTTGATGACTTCGGGCACCGCGTTGGTGATGGAAAAGATGTACTTCACCTGGGCGTTGCTTCCCTCGGGCGTTGACACCGAGCGGGGAAGGTTGTTGGAGAATAGGGATGCATAATCGACCATGTGTGAACCTCGACTGGTTAATGACCGCTTTCACCGTTGCGCTGACGGCGGAGTTCCGACACTTCCGCGGTTAATGCAGTGATGGCAGATAGCATTGCCTGCTGCGTTTCGCCAAATTGTACGACCAATTGGTCGATGCGTTGACGGTCTGCTTCGCGTAGCTTGCGTTCTTCTTCGCGTAGCTTGCGCTCTTCCGCGGCAATGGTTTCAGCGGCGATACGTGCCGCTCGCTCTCTGCTAAACATCGCGTAATTCACACCTCCTCCGATGAGCCCGCCAGACAGCGTCCCCAGCGTCAAACACCGCGTCCAAATTTCCGCGTTGATGTACTTCGCAACTGGCGACGGGTTGCAGTAATGCGATCCAGCCAATTCAGGCGCACACGGTATAGACGTATAGTACCAGATCAGCCAGGTTACGCCTGCTACAACCAACCCGACGAGCAACGGCAGCCACAGGATCTCCGCCAAGTCCCATAAGACCGACAGCGGCGATTCGTCGGTCATACCCACCTCTTGCGCCGCGCCGCGACTCCTTCGCGGACGAGGGGGATGAGCTCTCCGCCATAATCGGCGGCGTCGGCAAGGGGATCAAATCCGCGGATGATGAACGCGGTGCAGCCGAGATCGTAGTACGCCAGCAACGAATCGGCGACCTGGCGAGGCGTACCGACCAGGCAAGTGGTGCTGCCGGATGCGCCGCTGGCAGCGGCTATCGGCATCCAGAGCCGTTCGTCGTGGACATTGCCCTCTGCGGCAAAGCGCAGCAGACGCCACGCCCCTTCGGACTGCGGGCGCGTGGGTACGCCCGGCGTGATTCGGCCGGCGGTGGCTTGCTTGATGCTGGCCAGGATGCGGTCCGCGCGTTCCCAGGCCCTTTCCTCGGTGTCAGCCAGGATAGGACGGGCCGACAGGCTGAATCGAATTTCAGACGGATCCCGGCCGGCGGCAGCAACGCGGCTTTTAACGTCTGCGATGCGTTGTGCAATGGAAGCGCGAGGTTCTCCCCACAGCGCGAAAAGATCCGCGCGGCGGCTGGCAACGTCCAGCGCGATGTCGGAAGCGCCGCCGAAAAACAGAGGGACGTGGGGTTGCTGGCGACACCTCGCCTGGCTGTAGGCGTCCTGAAAACGGTAGAACTCACCCTCATGGTCGAAGGGCTCGTGTTCGGTCCAGATGCGGCGCATTACTGACAGGTACTCGTCAGTGCGGCGGTAGCGGGCATCGTGGTCGAGCCAGTCGCCATCCTGCCGCTGCTCAACGTCGTTGCCGCCGGTGATGATGTGCAGCGCGATACGTCCGTTGGTTAGCTGGTCCAAAGTGGCGGCTTTGCGGGCGGCCAGCGTCGGCGCGACGAAGCCGGGCCGGTGGGCGATCAGGTAGCCCAGTCGGTCGGTGTGCGCGGCGGCGTAGCCGGCGACTTCAAAACCGTCGGGGGTTGACGATGAGTAGCCGGTCAACACCATATCGAACCCGGCGTCTTCGTGGGTCCGGGCGAAATCGAGTATGTAGTCGGGATCAACGCCGGAGGGGACTTCGGCCCCGGGATTGATGCCTCCTCCGAAGAGGCTGAGGGTCGCGCCCTGGTTGGCGGCGGCTTCACGCACCACACCGATCATGCCGATGATGGTCACTCCGTCGTCGCCGTACACGCTGGGAACCGTCGGGGTTGGCGCAGTTCCGTTGCCGGTGATTTCGCTCATGGCTACGGCTTCTCCTGTTTCAAACGCTATAGGCCCATGCGGTCGTTCCGGCTTTGAGCCGGAATCTAGAATACTTTACACCAAAGGCGTTCCGGATTCCCGCCCCGTATCATGTACGGGGTGGCCCCGTGTCGAGCACGGGGCAGGCTGTTCTTTCGCGGGAATGGCATATGGATGGGTGGTATGACGGGCGTGGCCTACCGCGTTAGGCGGGCAGCTCCTGGAGGAGCAAGGCGCGGTAGCGTTTGTGGTCGGCCCAGGGGAGCAGTTGGAGGACGATTGATTCAGGCTCGGGGACGTCCTCCTGGCGTCGGATGTCATCGAGGTAGCGGCGAAGCCACATAAATCTAGGGAGTCGGAAGCCGGCATCGGCGATACGCCCGATGACTTCGGCGGGTTCCGGGGGTTCGGAGGGGTCCCAGTCTTCGGAGACGGCTTCGGCGATGCGTCGGAGCTTGAGGATGGCCAGTTCGGGGGCGAACTTGCGCTTGAGGGCGTTGATGCGGCTGCGGATTTGGGAGATGGTCATAGGGTTGCCTCTGAGGTCTGGATTCCCGCTTTCGCGGGAATGACGGTGGGGGTGCGGGAATGACGGCGAGGGGCGGGATGGTGGCGAATTTGGCGGAATCCCGCTCATTTCCGCTCATTTCTGGTCATTTGAGTAGGGCCGGGAGCCGGTGATGGGGGCAGAATGGGGGCGGATTGGGCGGTTTTGAGAATGAAAATGACGGTTTTGGCGGGCCGGTGGGAGGTTTTGGGGGCGGGTACTGGACGGGCTAGTGGTTCGATAGGCTTCCTCCAAAGGCGGACGTTTCGCACCATGAGCGGGCGGCAGGCTACATGCGCGGGCGGATGGGTTAATCGTGATGGAGTAGGACGGTTAGATAGTTAAATATGGTATGGACAGGTGGCGCGTGGGGGCAAGGAGGAGGGTGTCACAGAAGGGTGAAAAGAGCGCGGTTATGGCTTCGGCAAATTCGCCTGAAAATTGCACGTCAATGGGTGTTGACAAGCATCACGATACGTTATAGTATGTATTCAAGGTGCTGGGGTTGCAGGGAACCCCCACACACCGGAAACCCGATGGCAAACCGCCGTCGTCATCACAGGAGGTTAGAAGTGGTTTCGCTGATAACGCTGAACCATAGTTGGCAATTCCCTTGTAACCGCCCCGTTGGCGGAGCCGACGCAGTGTGACGACACCGCGGCACCGCCAACAGGGGCGGAACCGCATCGAGCGGGCCGCAATTGGCGCTGACAACGCCAAACCGCCGGAAAGCAGCGCAGCCAAGGCGCTCCCGAAAAAGGCGGAAGGGACCGGGCACAGACGGATCCAGCGGCAACATCGATGGGAGAAAAGAGAGGCCGGAACACCGACTGTTTATCGGGTTCCGGCCTCTAACTTTGTGCGGTGGGGAAAGCCGGACTACTTGACCGACCTGGATTCGGCCAGCGCCGCTTGATACTGTTCGGGCGTGTTGACGTCCCAAAGCAGTTCCGGGGCCTCCAGTTCCACGCGCTGCGTCTCTCCCTGGTGGCGTTGAGTAACCGCGCGCATACCCTGGGTGGCCTCGCTGATTTCAAGCATTTCCCCATGCAAGCTTCTACTGACTACGATGGGGTGTCCCCCTTTTCCGCCACAGGTGGGGATAGTAATCAGAGCGTCGCCTTCGCCATGGGCTGCGAGAACTTGCCGGATCACGGTTGCGCTGCGGGGTTGATCCACGTTGAGCATGAGGATTGGGCCCCGGTGGTCCGGGTCGGTCGAAATGCCTCGCAACCCGGTTTTGATTGACGTGGTTTTGCCCTCAGCATAGTGCGAGTTGACGACGCACCGCACGTTGCCTACGGAATACACGTCGCGGTTGGCCCCGATGCGGGCCTGAAGCTCGTCGGCGCGGTGGCCCAGCACCACGACTACCTCGTCTGCGCCGGCCTCGCGGAGAGCGACGATTTGGTGCATGATGAGGGGACGGCCCTGCCAATCCAGGAGCGCTTTCAGCGTCCCCATGCGGCGGGATACTCCGGCGGCGAGGAGTATGGCGGACGTGAATTGCGGTTCGTTGGAGTTTCCCACGAGTTCGCGCGTCGGCATTATCGGATGTTCCAGCACTGGCGGGCCCGGTTGGCTTTCGCAAACGGGCGCTCTAGTCAGGACTCGGGTTCCGGAGGGATGTAGTCGCGAAACAGCAGATCCACGAACTGGTCGCGAAAGGTTACATCGTCAATGACGTCGTAAATGATCCGTTGCACCATCGAATCGGGGGACAGGTTCGCGCGTCGGAGATCGTAGCTCAGGTCCCGGACGTCGGGTATGATGCAGAGGGACCGCATCAGGGAAAGCGCGTCCGGGTCCTCCCTCAACTCACGCAGAAACTCCTGCATGTCCTCGGGCATTTCGGCGTATTCGTCCTGCGGATCCATGAGGTGAAACTAATAGTCGCGTTAGCTAACCCAAACTGAGGGTCAGTCTGCCGGCAGTCCCATGGCACGGTTAGCCCGGCGCTCGGCGCGTTCCAAGTACCAATCATCCATGGTCATGGGGCTGCCCTTGCCGCCGCGACGAGCCATGATGATCTCGGACATGATGCTGACGGCCAGTTCCTCGGGTTCGAGAGCGCCGATGTCGAGGCCGATGGGGGCGCGCACCTCGGCGAGTCGTTCACGGGGGAGGCCTTCCTGGAGCAGACGCTGGTAGATCATCAGGGTCTTGCGGCGGCTACCCAGCAGGCCGATGTAGCGGGCGCGAGTAGTCAGGGCCGATTCCAGGGCCACGTCGTCGAACCAGTGGCCGCGGGACGCGACAACGATAAAGCTGTTGACGTTGATGTCCAGGTGTTCGGCCCAGTTGGTGTAGGGAGTGACGATGGTTTCCTCGGCGTAGGGAAAACGCTCGGAGTTGGAGAAATCCTCGCGGTCGTCGATTATGTACACCCGGTACCCGAGGCGATGGGCGAGATCAGCGGTGGCTTTGCCAACATGCCCGCCACCGACCATGACCAGGGTGGGCGGAGTGGTGAAACCCTCCACAAACAGCTCGGTTTGGTCGTCGATGGCGACCGATTCGTTGGCGCCGACGGCGGCGACACGGGAGGCGACTTCAAGAGCCATTTCATCGAGTTCGGCGGTTCCGATGCCGCCGACGATGGAGCCGTCAGAGCGGAGCAGCAACTTGGCTCCCAACGCAGCGGTATCGCCGTCGGACCTTACGATAGTAGCCAGGGCGGCCGGCTCTGCGCCGTCGTAGGCTCCGATGAGTTCGTTGCCGATGTCGGTAAAGTCATCGGTGTCCCAGAAGGGTTCCAGGTAGAAGTACATGGTGCCGCCACAGACCAAGCCATCGCGGGCGGCAATGTCCTCGTTGAGGTAGTAGTCCTTGAACTCCGGCTCGCCGTGGTTGCGCAGGATTTCGCGAGCGGCAAACCAGATGTCGCCTTCGACACAGCCGCCACCCAGCGTGCCCACGGCAGTGCCGTCCTCGCGCACGAGGAGCATTGCGCCGGCCTTTTGGGGGGTTGACCCCTTGGTGCGAACCACAGTAGCGAGGACGCAAGGGCTCCCCGAGTCCAGTTGATTAACGGCTTCCTGGATTACTTCACGCACGACATCACCTGCCTGAAACCTGATTCGGCGGGGCTAACACATACCATTATACTCCAATGCCGGTTTGAGAGTGCAAAAAAGCCGGGTGCGGAGACGGCCTCCTTCGACGAGCTCAGGATGAGCGGATCGCGCAAGGCGATGGCGCAGTCGGCACGGTTCAGAAGCTCGTCGGCCTTGTGGCGATGGTACGGGACGGTCCCCATTGTGGATTAACGCTCCTGGTTTGACGGTTGCGCGGTTTTCTTTTTTCTGGGTTCTCCTAGTTGCTGGATTATTGATGATTGATTCGGGTCGGCGAGGTTCAGAATCGTCGGCGCTACGGCCAGAGCGTGGTATGCGATATTGCGTCCTAGACTTCCGCGTGCTGACCGTATTGGTCGATGAGGGATTTCCCCCTCACCCTAACCCTCTCCCGCCAGGGGAGAGGGGACTTGCGGCCCTCGCGGAGCGGTGGTGACACCCGCCGTACCGGTCTCGGCCATGACGATGAATAGGTCGTCCTCAGGCGCGAGCCGGCGTTGCATGTAAATCCGACTTGGTTTGACCGTGGTGTTGCGCCGGGGGCGCAACGTGAATCCTGAACCTCTGATGACCCGATTTTGGATTTGGCCGGTGTCGGGCGTTGGGCCCTGGCCAGGGGCTTGGCGACCGATGTGGAGTACAGTGTAGAGAACGTGCGTGCGGTATTGCAAGGGGAGGGTGTCAGTAGTTGGGGGATTTTTGATTATTCCCGTTATTCCGGACCCCGTATCGAGCGCGGGGCAGGCTTTTCCCGCGCGGGGATGGCGGGTAGGGTTTTGAAAACCGAAAGGCCCCGGGCACGCTGCAACTCCATGCGGTTAGTATTTTTCGCTGGAATTGCCACCGACGGATCACGACTCGCGCCAAAGTGAACTCTCCTTGCCCCACTCTGAGGGAGAAAGGGGAGCCTACCGGGAACCGGATTTATAGCAAATATTCCCGTCCTGTCGAACTTCTTCTCGGCAATGGCTAGCCCAATCTGGCAAAGGCGTTTTCGGCAGGTAATCCTCCCACTCACCGGTTTCCGGATTTTTACAGCTCAGGTAGTCCAGTCCCGCGACCGGCATTCGCCCACAGATGATGTCATCGGAGTCTGTCGGTGGATCCTCCCATCTGTGTCTATCGCAATAGTCGAAGCACCACAGCGATACTCCTAGCACGAGGGCCAACGCCGTCAAGAAAATGATGAAACGACGTATGCTCATTGAGCCGCTTACATCACCGGACACCCGCATGTCACCGCGCACGAACGCATAGCCGTGTACTTTCGCGCGCTGTGCACCCACGCACTTCCGAATACTCGGGCGTGTAGGATAGCGACGGGCCGGCACCGGGCCAGCACCATCGCCAACCATATAAATCGGGCATGGTTTCTACTGCGGCTGTAACGGTTGCATGGGCCTGTAACCGGCTCGTCCGCTCAAGATTTGCCGTATCAGGAGATTCTCAGGATTGGAAGCCAAGCGTGTGGGAGGCGCAATCGCCGCTACGAGGTATGAAGGACATATATTACCGCAAGAACTGGCAACCACGGGTAATAATTGTCCGTGTCAAGGCAAGATTGCGCTGTGATGAGCGGCGGCCTGGTGGTAAGGGGAACGGGCTATCATGTATGATTGCGGACAATAGCAACGATAGCGTCCCACAACCCCGAATGGCGGTGCGATGATGACGATGACCAAGCGGCGCGTTACCAAGCCGGTGTACGTAGGCGGCGTCAAGGTCGGCGGCGGAGCCGACATCACGGTGCAGTCGATGACCAAGACGGACACCCGCGACGTCAGGGCCACGGTGCGGCAGATTCACGAGCTGGAAGAGGCGGGCTGCGAGATCATCCGCTCGGCAGTGCCGGACATGGAAGCCGCCAAGGCGATGGCGGAAATCAAGAAGCAGATCAACATCCCGCTGATTGCCGACATACACTTCCACTATCAACTGGCTTTGGAGTGCGCGGCCGGCGGAGTGGATTGCCTGCGTCTGAATCCAGGGAACCTGCGGAACGAGGACCAGGTGCGCGAGGTGGTGAAGACGGCCAAAGAGCGGAACATCCCCATCAGGATCGGCGTGAACTTCGGCAGCCTGCCGCCGGTGGGAGGCATCGGTCGGACGCGAGGGTTCTCGCGGCACATGGACCTGGTGAACCAGTTGCCCAAGGCGGGCGAGGCCCAGGAAGGCGATTACAGCGTGGTTGACCACATGGTCGCGACCGCGCTGTGGGAAATCAGCCTGCTGGAAGAGCAGGACTTTGAGCAGATCAAAATCTCCATGAAAGCCTTTGACGTCCCGACCACCGTGGAAGCCTATCGGCAGCTCAGCGAGATGGTCCCGTACCCGCTGCATCTGGGCATTACCGAGGCGGGCACCGCCAAGTCCGGTTCGATCCGTACTGCCGTGGGCCTGGGTGTGCTGCTGTACGAGGGGATCGGCGATACCATCAGGGTGTCGTTGAGCGATGACAGCGTGGAGGAAGTGATCGCGGGGTACGAGATTCTGAAATCGTTGAACCTGCGGGACAAGGGCGCGGTAATGGTGGCCTGCCCCAGTTGTGGCCGCGCGGACGTGGACATACGCAAGCTGGCCAACGACGTGGACGCGCTGCTGAAAGGGACGGACAAGAACGTCAAGGTCGCCGTGATGGGCTGCGAGGTCAACGGGCCGGGTGAGGCCAAGGACGCGGACGTGGGGATCGCCGCCGGCGCGGGCCGGGCCATTATCTTCCGCAAGGGGGAGAAGGTGCGCGTGGTGGCAGAGGCCGAGATGCTGGACGCGCTGATGGAGGAGATAGAGAAGACGCCCACGGGCGTCTAGCCGCGATGTATGAGATTCAGCAAACACCCGAATTCAGCGAGTGGCTGGACGGGCTGGATTCAACTACCGCTAACCGAGTCCTCAGCGTGATTGACCGTATGGCAGAAGGGAATTGGGGAGACTACAAACCTGTTGCCGGCGTACCGGGAGTATTCGAGCGTCGTTTGATGGGCAGGGGCCGGGCATCAGACTGTATTTCTGTCGGCAGGGCAATAGGCTAGTGTTGCTCTTGACTGCCGGAGACAAGTCCACCCAACAACGTTCGGACATCTCCAGAGCACGGCGCCTCTATGAACGCTACGCATAAAGGAGGGAAACCATGGCCCTTATCAGACATGATGATTATGTTAGAGATAGGGCAAACCGAGATCCCGAGTTTGCCCGCCTACGGCAGGAAACAGCAATCGAACTCCTTGATGGCAATGATGAAGACCGTCGCATCGCACTGCGGATACTCCGAGACCAGCTTGGTCTCACCGACGATGAAATCCAAGCCCTAAGAAGCAAAGAGGCCGCTGCATGACCGCCGCTGTCCCCGACTCCACGGAGGCGATCCATCCGTTTGATGTAACTGCGCTGGAAGAGCTCGGCATCCCGCAGTTGCCCGCCGAACGGGAAGAGCTACGCCGCGACCTGCTGGATGCCATTGCCCGCATCCGGCCCGTATTGGAAGCCGACGCCGAGGCCAACGATACCGGCGAAACGCTGGAGTGGTCGTCGGTGGAAGCGCTGTATCGCGAGGGGTTGCTGTCGTTGAAGGTGCCACGGGAATTGGGTGGGCCGGAAGTGGACCCGCTCCTGTACCTGGAGCTGATCGACGAGCTTTCGTACATCAACACTTCGGCGGGATGGTGCGCGTTCATCAACAGCACCAGCACCGCCCTGTGCGGGGCATTTATTCCCGACGCAGGCGTGGAGCGGATATTCCCAGGCGACCGGATGCCCATAGCATCGGGGGCGCTGATACCCCGAGGTCTGGCGACGCCGGTGGAAGGCGGGTGGAGGGTCAGTGGACGGTGGCCGTTCGCCAGCGGTTCCGCGCATTCCTCCTGGCTGCTAGCCGGGTTTCGCATTGTGCGGGACGACGAACCGGGGCCGGAGCACATGATTATGGCCTGCCCGGTGGAGGATGTTCAATTTCTGAACAACTGGCAGGTGATGGGGCTGCAAGGCACGGGTAGTCGCGACTTCGTGCTAACGGACTATTTCGTTCCAGAGGAGTTGGCGTTCGACCTGCCGACCACCGACCCACGAAAGGGAGGGCCGATGTTCTGGATGGGGAGGCCCGGGTTTGTTACGCCCGACCACGCGGCTTTCGCGCTGGGCGTGGCGAGGCGGGCGCTGGACGAGATTGCGCTACAGGCAGGATCGTACCAGCGAGGCTACCTGGCATCGCCAATCGGCCTGCGGGGCGCGCTACAGCATGATCTGGGCAAATGCGACCAGCAACTCAGAGCGGCCCGAGCGCTGTGCCGGGAGGCGTTGGAGGACGCATGGGAGTTCTGCCTGCGCGAGGAACGGCCGGACCTGGAGCGGCAGTTGAGGCTGCGGGGCGCATGCGTGTACGCCACGGACGTGGCATGCCAGGTTACGACGACGGCGTTTCGATACGGCGGTGGCAGCGCGATTTACAACGACCGCGTCCTGCAACGGTGCATGAGGGACATCAACGCCGCCGCGCAACACTTCATGGTCAACACCAGCGCCTACGACAACTTGGGGCAGTTCCGGCTGGGGATGGCGAACGTTAATGCGATGGGGTAGTCGAGAGGACTTAGGCTATGCCAATGTCCCGCCGCTGCATTGATACCCTGCAATAGGCTGAGTTAGGTAGCTATGCAGCGCTATGAACGGAGGCGACTATGCCAGATCAGAATCAGTCAGAAATTCAGCAACAAGTCGAACGCTTGGTGAACCAAGGCTATGCCAAAGCCGACGAGGACGACTACGCTGGCGCCATTGCCGATTACGACCAAGCCATCGCGCTCGATCCTGAATACGCGCCGGCCTACTCACACCGGGGCAACGCCAAACGACAGCAGGGCGACCTACCCGACGCCATCGCCGATTTCGACCAAGCCATCGCCCTCAACCCCGACTACGCTCTAGCCTACTACAACCGGGGCAACGCCAAACGACAGCAGGGCAACCTACCCGACGCCATCGCCGATTTCGACCACGCCATCGCACTCAACCCTGACCATGTTACGGCGTACAACAATCGGGGCAACGCCAAACGACAGCAGGGCGACCATGCCGGCGCCATCGCCGATTTCGACCACGCCATCGCACTCAACCCTGACCATGTTACGGCGTACAACAATCGGGGCAACGCCAAACGACAGCAGGGCGACCATGCCGGCGCCATCGCCGATTTCGACCACGCCATCGCACTCAATCCCGACCATGCTACGGTGTTCAACAACCGGGGCATCGCCAAAAGCGATCAGGGCGACCTACCTGACGCCATCGCCGATTACGATCAAGCCATCGCACTCAACCCCGACTACGCTCTGGCCTACAACAACCGGGGCATTGCCAAAGGCGATCAGGGCGATCATGCCGGCGCCATCGCCGATTACGACCAAGCCATCGCACTCAACCCCGACTACGCTCTGGCCTATTACAACCGGGGCATTGCCAAAAGCGATCAGGGCGACCATGCCGGCGCCATCGCCGATTACGACCGCGCCATCACGCTCAACCCCCAGCATGCGCTGGCCTACGCTAACCGGGGCGTCGCCAAATGGAAAAATGGCGATATCGATGGTGCCAATGACGACTTTCACTTCACCATTGGTAACTTGGATAATGCTATCGTCGCCAACCCTAGCCATGCGGTTGAAGTGTACGTTGGCTTGGGTATCTCCAAACGCAGAACGGGCGACTATGACGGCGCCATAGCCGCTTTCAACCGCATCATTGACCTGGCGCCCAACGATTGGAGGGGTTATAGCCTGCGTGGTTTCGCAAACCAGTTCAGAGGTGACTATAACCAGGCCATTTCTGATTATAACGCGGCTGTTGCCCGGAATCCGAACCCTGACAACTATAATGGTCGAGGCTTCGTGTGGTTCCTCAAAGGAGACTATGACAAGGCTTCCGACGATTACGAAAAAGCCCTGGCTCTGGCGGGCGGTTACGTTTGGTCGTACATCAATCGCGGCGAGCTTAGACGTAAGCTTGAGGATTACGAAGGTGCCTTTGCTGACCTGGACCTAGCTATTGCGCTGGCTCCTCGTGATGCCGACGCCCACAGTAATCGAGGGGCCACCAAAGCCGAAATCGGGGATTACACCGGGGCGTTGGTGGATTTGGACCGGGCAATTGAACTTGAGCCCTACAACCGCCACGCTCTGATCAACCGAGGGGCAGTCAGAACCCGACAAGGTGATTGCCAAGCCGCTGTTGAAGACCTGGACTTGGCGCTTGTGCACAACCCCAGCGACGCAGAAGCTATCGCTATTTACATGAACTTGGCCAATGCCAAAGTTGAGATGCAGGGATACGAGGCAGCAGTTGCCGACTATACCACGGCATTAAGCTACAACCTAGACGACGAACAACGTGCTGACGCGCTTCTTGGGCGCGGCGACGCTTACTTGCTTAACGGAAACCCAGAATCTGGGTTGGAGAATTACTCCCGGGCCATCCGACTCAACCACAACAATCCGGAAGGCTGGCGCGGGATGGGGGATGTCTATTTTCAGCAAGAACAGTACTCCGATGCGCTCCGACAATACAAGAGAGCTACAGAGATCGATCCTGACCATGTCGAAGCCTATGTCGGAACCGGAGATAGCTACTACAAACAGGGAATGTACAACGATGCTATAGCGCAATACGACCGAGTGCTGGCACTGGACCCGCAGCACGAAGAAGCTTCCGAAAGCCGCGCCTTAGCATATCGTGCCCTGGACCGGACCGATAATGACGACGAAGACATGGCAGACCCGCCTCCTCTACCGAAGTCCGGTTCTTCCGTATTTCGGCGTCTTGCCAAACCGACAATGAACTTTTGCTTCTCACAAGGAGTCGGTCAGTTAATCAGTGCCGGTTTGCAACTATCGGGCTTCCTCTAGCAGGAGATGGGTTGAAGTTGCCAGATTGGCTGGCGGTGATGCTATCCAAGTGACCATCACCACCGCCGTGCTAAAATAGGCCAATGCCTCGGATGGAGGTGGCGCGGTGGTCGGCATAAACTTGGATGATCTTGATGAGGAAACGGCGGTGCGGCTGCGTGCCCGGGCCGTTGGCAACGGATGCTCGATTGAGGAAGAGGCGCTGAACATCCTGCGCATTGCGCTGGATACGCCGGGAGCGCTGCCGCAGCCCAAGGATCATGCAGCGGCCATCCATGAGTTGTTCAAGGATTTGGGTATCGTTGAGGTCGTGGTACCGCCGCGGAGTTCGGGCGAGCCAATCCGGTGGATCTTCGAGGCTGACGATGACAACAACCGCTGAATATTTGCGGACGGAGGTGCCGCGATGCCCAGCATAGTCGTTTGGGACAGTGATGGAGAGATGGGGCGCCGTTTGCTGGCGCGTGCAACGCCCCATGGCCGGTCTCCAGAGGAAGAAGCGCGTCGTATCCTGGAGGACGCGCTGGAGTTGCCCCACGCTCCCCAGAATCTGGTCGAAGCCATCAGGGCCCGGTTCGCGCCGCTAGGCGGCGTAGAATTGGAACTGCCACCACGGGAGCCGGTTCGTGAACCGCCCGCCTTCGATTGAAATCAACCGGATCATAATACTGGACACCAACGTCGTTTCTGAGACAAAGCGGCCGGTTCCGAACCCCGTTGTAGTCCAATGGGTTGCTGAAAACGTTCGGGCAAACCTGTTTATCACCGCAGTAACCGAAGCCGAGTTGCGTTATGGCCTCGCCATTATGCCAGCCGGCCAACGACGCGAATCCCTGACCCAACAAACTGAGGAAATGCTCAGCAAAGACTTTGCAGGAAAAATTCTACCTTTCGACAGCGCGGCGGCCCAAGCCTACCCGGAGATAGCCGTCAGCCGTCGTCGGGCCGGCCGGCCCGTCAAACAACATGATTGCCAAATCGCCGCCATCGCTCGCGTTTATGACGCCGTCGTAGCCACTCGAAACATCAGCGATTTCACGGACTGCGGATTAGAACTTATCAACCCGTGGTCAACCGAAGGAACGCCTTTATAATGCGCATTTCCCGACTTGTTACCCGAACTCTCCGCGACGACCCGCCGGAGGCGGAAACGGCCAGCCATCGCTTGATGCTGCGGGCCGGCCTGATTCAGCAGGTGGCGGCCGGCGTGTATGCTTATCTGCCGCTGGCCTGGCGGTCGTTGCAGAAGATTGAGCAGATCGTGCGGGAGGAAATGGACGCCGCCGCCGGCCAGGAATTGCGGATGCCGGCCCTACAGCCCCTGGAGCTGTGGCAGCAGACGGATCGGGACGCCGCTTTCGGCGACAATATGTTCCGTTTGGAAGACCGCCGGGGCCGGCCGCTGGCGCTGGCGCCGACGCACGAGGAAGTGGTCACCAACATCGTCAAGGGCAACGTGCAGAGCTACCGGGATTTGCCGGTGATTCTGTACCAGATGCAGACGAAGTTCCGCGACGAACCCAGGCCCCGCGCCGGGTTGGTGAGGGTGCGCGAGTTCACCATGAAGGATGCCTACTCCTTCGATGCCAACGACGCGGGGCTGGATGAGTCCTACGACGCGATGGCGCAGGCGTATCGGAACGTGTTCCGCAGGTGCAGCATACCCGTGGTGATGGCTGAGGCGGACAGCGGGGCGATTGGCGGGAAAGATTCGCACGAGTTCCTGTTGCCCACGCATACCGGAGAGGATACGGTGATAACCTGCGCCGGCTGCGGTTACGCAGCCAACGCGGAGAAGGCCGAGGGGGTGTACCCAAGCCAGGATGCGCCGGAACCGCTGCCGTTGGAAGAGGTCGCCACGCCGGGCATCAAAACCATCGCCACGCTGGCGGAGTTCCTGGACATCACTGAGGCGCAAACGCTGAAGGCGGTGTTCTACTCCGCGGACGGTGAGGTGGTGTTCGTAACCATCCGGGGCGACTTGGACGTGAACGAGGTGAAGCTGAAGAACGCTCTGCACTGCAACGAGTTGCGGCTGGCGGACGATGAGGAAGTCGCAGCAGCGGGTCTAGTAGCCGGCTCGGCGTCGGCCATCGGGTTGACCGGTATCCGGAAGATCGCCGACCCGTCAATCCGCGACGGCGGCAACTTTGTGGTGGGCGCAAACAACCCGGACACCCACTTCCGCAACGCCAACTACCCGCGTGATTTTGACGCCGATGTCATCACCGACATCGCGCTGGCGCAGCCGGGGCACCGATGCACGCAATGCGGCGCTACGCTGGAATCGACGCGAGGCGTGGAGGTAGGGCACATCTTCAAGCTGGGAACGTTCTTCAGCGAGTCGCTGGGCGCATATTACCTGGATGCGGACGGTCAGCAGCAGCCGATCACCATGGGCTGCTACGGCATCGGGGTGAGCCGGATTCTGGCGGCGGCCATCGAGCAAAACCATGACGAGCGGGGCATCATCTTCCCGTCGCCCATCGCGCCCTACCAGGTACATCTGGTGGGCCTGAATATGTCGGACGAAAGCATTGCGCAGGCCGCTGGCGAGCTTTACGACCGGCTGTGGGCCGCCGGCGTTGAAACGCTGTTCGACGACCGCGAGGATGCGGCAGCCGGCGTGAAGTTCAACGACGCCGACCTGATGGGCCTGCCGGTGCGGTTGGTGGTCAGCCCACGGAATCTGCGCCAATCGGCGGTGGAGATGCGCGGGCGGACGGACGATGAGGCGGAGATGGTGGCGCTGGACGACGTGGTTGGGGCGGTGGAAGGGCGGCTGGGAGCTGGGTAACACCGCGCAGGATCATGCGCCGTAAGCGGGCGTGCTCCCACCGTGTCGGTGCATTCCTGGATTCCCGCTTTCGCGGGAATGACGACAAAAGGTTGCCTTACGGTTGCAGCAGTAGCTTGCCGAAGAAGTTGGTGGCTTCCATGGCGCGGTGGGCGTCGGCGGCCTGGGCCAGTGGGTAGGTCTGGTGGATAGCGGGCTTGATGACGCCCCGGTTCAGGCTGGCGACGATCTGTCGCATGTCCTCTCGGGAACCCATGTAACCGCCGTAAATCTCGATCTGACGGCTGAACAGCAGGCCGAGGTGCAATTCGGCGCGGAGGCCGCTGGTGGCTCCGCAGATGCAGTAGCGTCCGCCGGGGCGGAGCGAACGAAAGCCGTGGGCCCAAACGTCGGCTCCTACATGGTCAACCAGTAGGTCAACTCCAGCGCCGCCGGTGATTTCACGCACCCGCTGGGCGATGTCCTCCTCGTTGTAGTTGATGACGTGGTCGGCGCCCAAGTTGCGGGCCAGTTCCGCCTTTTCGGGCGTGCTGGTAGTGGCAATGACCGTTGCGCCTACGACGTTTTTGAACACCTGGATCGCCGCCGCGCCTACGCCGGCCGACGCTGAGAACACCAGCGCAGTTTCCCAGGGTTGCAGCGCGGCCCGGCGCACCGCCATGTTCCACACCGGCAGGTAAGTGGTCGGGATGGCTGCGGCGTCGGAGAATGATACGCCGCCGTCCAGTTTGTAAGCGTTGACCTCCGGTACAACCACCAACTCGGCGTAGCTGCCGTCCATTGCGGTGCCCAGGAAACGGCTGCGTCGGCAAAGCTCGTCGCGTCCCGACCCGCACCACTGGCACACGCCGCAACTGAGACGGGGGTTGACCACCACACGGTCGCCGACGTTCAGGCTGGAGACGTTGGCGCCGGCCGCAACGACTTCGCCGGCCGTGTCGCCGCCCAGAATCAGCGGCGGCGGAAACTCGCGCTCCAGTCCGCGCTGGCCCTCGCGGGTGAAGATGTCCAGGCGGTTGAGGGCACTGGCGCCAACCCGAACCACTACATCGCTCGGGGCGGGCGATGGATCGGGCCGCTCACCGTATTGCAGTACCTCAGCATCCCCGTGGGCTTCAATGTACACGGCTTTCATGGGTGGTTAATGCTCCTTATCTAAAACGCTGTTGACCAGGGGTACAGTACCTTGTTCAACAGATCACTGGATTCCTGCTTTCGCAGGAATGACGGAGTGTCGTTGGAATGACGGAGTGTCGTTGGAATGACGGGGTGCGGTTGGAATGACGGAGTATGGTTAGGAGGTTGGCGGCCGGCGGTTCTCGTAGCAATCGGTACACAGGAAAACCACGGCAAGCGTCTCGTCATGGCTCGCGACGCGGCCGCACCGGGGAGAATCACTGTCCGGCAACCATGGCTGATGGAATGGACCGCCGCACATCTGGCAGGTCGAACGATGGGGGCCGTCGAGCTCTTCGTTGCAGACGACGCAGAAAACGGGACCGGGTATCTGGAATGCTGTTGCCACTTCACTACCTCAACGGAAAATCGGCAAGTTATGTCATTGATGGTTATCATTTCGATGGCTCGATAGCACCGTCAGGCTGATTGCGCTACCCACTGCCGAGCGAGGGCTTCTTCGTCCTCTCGGGTTTGGGTTTCGCCATCCAGCCGGGCCTTGCGCAAAGCTCGTAAAGCCTCTCCTACGGCAGGGCCGGCCGGTACACCCAACTCCAGCAGGTCCGTGCCGCGCATGAGGGGCGCAATCGACCACCATTCGCTCCGGTAACGACAAATGCGTTCCGCCACCGTCGGCGAGGACAGCAGACGAGCGACTGATAGAGAATCCGGCGACAACCCATCGAGCAAGGCGCATACGACCGACGGGGATATTTGAGGTTGACCGAGTTGGTCAACCCTGCCCCTTAGCGCAACTGTGTCGTCGATAACGCGGGCCCAGTCCGAAGGGGCGTTGATGCAGGCGCAGAAGGCCGACGCTTCGCACCGCCTCAAGACCCACGCGAGGGCCGCCAGCCAAACCAGAGGAGCCTGTGGATGGTCGGGAGGAACGACCTCGGGCAGATGACTAACGGATAACGACGGGTGGATCGAGGCGAGTATCCCAAGTTCGCCAGCAAGTCGCAGAACCGGCAGGGGACGGTCTTCCTGGAAGATTCGCTCGAGTTCATGGCGGACGCGATCCCCCGATATTGTGGACATCGCGCCGGGCAGGGCCTGGTTCAACGCCGGCAAGGTGTCGTCGGCAATGCGAAAACCGAGCCGGGCGGCGTAACGGGCAGCCCGCACGATGCGGGTCGGGTCATCACTAAAACTCCGCTGGTGCAAAACCCGGATTACCCTGGCGCGCAGGTCGTCCTGGCCACCGTGGGGATCAACGAGTTGCCCAAGGTTGCCGGACAATGGAACCGCCATGGCATTGACGGTGAAATCGCGGCGCGCCAGATCATCAGTGATGCCGCCAGGTTGAACGTCTGGCAAAGAACCGGGATGAAGATAGGTTTCCCGACGGGCAGTAACCAGATCTACGGTCGCGTTCTGGGTATCCACGGTTGCCGTCCCAAAGCGCCGATGGACGGTCAGGCGTCCGCCGAACACGTCCGCCAGCCGAGCCGCCAAGGCGACGGCGTCGCCGACGACAGAAATGTCGAGGTCTTGCAACGGAAGGCCAAGCAATTGATCCCGCACCGGTCCGCCCACCAGATAAGCAGAGACCCCGGCCTCGTCAGCCAGTCGTTGAACCCGGCCCAGCAAGGCGGTGAGTGGGGTATCAGTATTCAAAAAAATACCGACGGTACGGGCGTCGGCGGCGGTCAGCATCGCGTTTTCCGGGAAGAAGTTTGGGATGGGGAAATTCTATCATCCGCTCCCGGCAGGGGCAAGCCGGGATAAGAGATTATGGAAAGTGGGTACGCGTGAGCCCGAAATCCCATTTGACAAAAAGATCCGATATTGCTAGCCTTGAATCGTTAACAATTGAATCTAATAACTCCCGCCGGTGGCTCGTCCGTTGTCGCGTAGCCGCGACCACTTGCGAGCTGAAAAGGAAATCCGGTGCAAATCCGGTGCGGTCCCGCCACTGTAATTGGCGAGATGCCCTCCAAAGGGGATCGATGCTCGATCCCCGGTTACTGCCACTACCCGTTTTCAGACGGATGGGAAGGCGGAGGAGCGTCGTTATCAGCCATGAGCCAGGAGGCCTGCCTGCGGGTGTGATCCAGCTGCGCTTCGTGGAACGAGTGGGCGGACGTATCACGGCATAAACCGTAGTTTCCGAGAAACCGACTCGCCACCGTTACCCCGACTGCGCCAGCGCAGCCGGGTTTTTTGTTGATCCAGCGCTCGACATCTCCCACGCGCTGCCTCGGTGGGTCGGTAACCTCCTCCACCGTCTCGCCGGGGCGCGCATTCCGCTATCACGGATTCACCATCTGCCACCTCTCGCCGCTGTTATAATCCGTCCAACCGACTGCGCCGTTACTCTCCACGCCCAATCAGGAGCGCCGCCCATGCCAGAACGCACCGCTTCCACCCTCCAGAACATCCTCGAAGAATGTCGCGACGGGGCCGATGGCATCGGCTTCAATGAGGTCGTGGTAATGCTCGAAAGCACTGCCGCCTCCGCCGAGGTTTACATGGACTTTGACGATCTCCGGTTCACTCCCGATGGAAGGATCGTCACCCTGATGGTTCCCGGCGGCACCCACATGCACTTGGACATGTCCAAGATCCGCGAGGCCGAATTCATTCACACCACCAACGACCAGGGACTACCCTCCTACCAGTTATGGATGCGCGACGGCGACGGCAACCCCGCCATGCGAATCTACCTGCGCAAGTCCGACCAAGACGCGACCAATCCGCCGCGCCACGAGTTTTTCATGGGCCTGCTGGACAAATATCCCAGCAAAATCGCGCTGTCCACTGATGAGTTTGGCGCGTCCGGCGAGCACCCGTAGCATGACCTCCGCAATCGTCATAGCCGGCGTCCGCTCCGGGGTCGGCAAAACCACCATCGCCAGCGGTGTGATGGGCGCGCTGGCCCGCCGAGGCATGCGCGTGCAGCCCTTCAAGGCCGGCCCCGATTACATCGATCCTACCTACCACACCATCGCCTGCGGTGTCCCATCTCGCAACCTGGATACCTGGCTGCTGCCCCATCACGTAGCCACTGAGCTTTTCCATCGAGCTGCTGGCGCGGCGGACATCGCGGTGGTTGAGGGTGTGATGGGCGTCTTCGACGGCCATTCTTCCCTTGATGAGGACGGCTCCACTGCTGAACTCGCCAAGTTGCTGGACGCCCCGGTGATCCTCATTGCCGACGCCGGCAAGGTTGCCCGCAGCGTCGCGGCTGAAGTGTTAGGCTACCAGCAGTTCGACCCCAACCTCCGCATCGCCGGCGTGATCCTGAACGGCGTGGGCAGCGAGCGGCACCTGGAATTCTGCCAGCCACAGATCGAGGCCACCACCGGCTTGCCCGTCGTCGGTTGGCTGCCCCGTCGTGAGGATTTAGTCCAGCCCGAACGTCACCTGGGATTGATACCAACCGTTGAGGGCACGGTGATGAGCGATTGGTACGATGCCCTGAACACCCAGATTAAGCAGACTATCGACTTGGACGCCATCATACGCATCGCCAAAACCGCCGGTCGCCCGTCCAATTCCGTTTCACAGGTGTTCCCCGATGAACGTCAGCCGGCCCGCGCTGCTATCGCCGTGGCGCAGGATCGCGCTTTCTCATTTTATTACCAGGACTCCCTGGACTTGCTCTCGGCCTGGGGCGCCGAGGTCGTCCCATTCTCGCCACTGGATGATGAAGCCCTGCCGGACGGCGTCGGCGGCATCTATCTCGGCGGCGGGTTTCCCGAATTGTTCGCGGAGGAACTTTCGCGAAACGACGGGATGATCCGTTCTATCCGCTCCTCGATTCTGAAGGGCGTGCCCGTGTATGGCGAATGTGGTGGCCTGATGTATCTGGGTGAAAGCCTTTCGGATCTGGATGGGCGGCAGTTTCCCATGGTGGGGGCCATTCCGGTGGTGTCCTCGATGGAAGGCCGGCGCCTGCATCTCGGCTACCGCGAGGTGGAAGCCTGCGCCGAGGGGCCATTACTCCGCGCCGGCGAGCAGGTGCGTGGTCATGAGTTTCACTGGTCGGTGCTTCAAAATCCGCCCGGCGAGGAATCCGCCGCATACCGGGTAGTCAATCAGGCCGGCCGGCCGGAGGGTTTCAGGAACGGGAGCGTTTGGGCGTCCTACATCCACGTTCACCTGGGCAGCCGACCCGGACTCGCCCGGCGGTTCGTGGATACCTGCGCGGCCTCGAAAGAGGAGGTCGAAAGATGACCACAGTACAGACACCCACGGCGCAGCCGGAAGTTATCCAAGCCGACCGTGCGTCTTCCGATTTCCAAGGCTATGTGCTGATCCCGTTGTCCGAGTTCGGGCTGTCCTTGAACAGCCCACGCCTTGACACCTGGCTGGAGGGTTTTGCGGAACGCAACAAGGACGCGGTGGGCGATTTTGAAATCACCCCTGAAGGAGATCTTAAAATAATGGCCCCCACGGGAATTCCCGGAGATTGGCATGAAGCAGAAATGACTGTCGAGCTTGTAATTCAGGCCAGGGAGCGTGGCGGAAGAGCAGGAGGTCCGACTTCCCTCTTTATACTTCCCGACCGGTCCAGGCTGTCCACCGACGCTTGGTGGATTTCCGCTGAACGGTGGAACGACCTGCCAGAGGAGGCGCGCACACCGCCCTTCGCTGCTGTCGTTCCCGACTTCATAGTGGAGATTGTGTCTCCGTCCAACCGCAGGGCAGAGTTGGCAGACAAAGTACGGCGCTACCTGGAAGATGGCGCACGGCTGATTTGGGTCATCAACGCTAGCCTTCGCCGCGTTACCATATATCGGCCCGGTGCGGAACCGGAAGTCCTGCACGACCCTGAATCCGTAGATGGTGGCGACGTGCTGCCTGGGTTCGTTTTCAACGTCCGCCAGCATATTTTCGACAACGTACCGTGACCTTGCCGCAAGACGTTCTGGATTCCGGCTTCGTATCGAGTACGGGGTGAAGTTCTTTCGCCGGAATGACGCGGCAATGACCAGGAGGCAAAGGAAATGACAACGCAAGAAACCCGCCACGGCCCTCAGTCGGTGCGCGGCCCTCGCATCAACAAGGGGCTGGTGATAGTCAACACCGGGAATGGCAAGGGCAAGACCACCGCCGCCATGGGCGTGCTGATGCGATCCTGGGGCCGGGACATGAAAGTCATCATGCTCCAGTTCATCAAGCACACCACCGCCAATTTCGGAGAGCAGCGGGCCGCCCAGAAAATGGGTGTTGCCGTGCGCGCCATGGGCGACGGCTTCACCTGGCGGTCACAGGATCTCGAGGCCAGCGCTGACCTGGCCCGCGCCCTCTGGGAGGACGCCAAGGAAGTGATCTCCGCCGGAGAGTACGATCTGGTGATCCTGGACGAGTTCACCTACCCGATGCACTACGGCTGGTTGCCGGTCGAGGACGTGATCGACGCCCTGAAAGCGCGCCCCGAGATGCAGCACGTCATCATCACTGGCCGTCATGCTCCCGAAGCCCTGGTGGAATATGCCGACCTCGTCACCGAGATGAACGTGGTCAAGCATCCCTACGATGCCGGTATCAAGGCGCAACCGGGGATTGAGTTCTGATACGGGATTGCCGCGCTACGCTCGCAACGACAGAAGCCGAGGAACCTCCATGACCATCTCTACATTGGTTGACCAGACCATTGCCGCCATCGGGCCGTTGGACGCTGATGCCGTGGCTGCCGCCGAGGCCCGGCAGGGTGTACTTACCAAGCCGCCAGGCAGCCTGGGCCGGCTGGAATCCCTATCCATCCAGTTGGCAGGGGTATTCGGTCAGCCTATTCCGCAGATAACCGGGAAGGCGGTCATTGTGGTTGCCGGCGATCACGGCGTCGCATCCGAAGGTGTATCGGCGTATCCGGCAGAAGTTACGCCGCAGATGGTGTTCAACTTCCTGGCCGGCGGCGCGGCCATCAACGCTTTGTCCGGCCACGCCGGGGCAGAAATCACCGTCATTGACGCGGGTGTGGCAGTTGACCTGGACCCGCAGCCCGGCCTCACTATCGCCAAGGTCGGGTACGGGGCTGCGAACATCGCCGCCGGACCAGCGATGAGCCGCGACGATGCGATACGCTGCCTGGAAATCGGGATCAACGCCGCCAACACCAGCGCCGACGGAGGAGCCAACCTGATTGCCGGCGGCGATATGGGCATCGGCAACACCACGCCTTCCGCTGCCATTACCGCTGCCATCATCGGCGCGGACGTAGCGACGGTAACCGGACGGGGCACCGGCGTAGATGATGCCGGACTGGAGGGCAAAATCGCCATCATTCGCCGCGCGCTGGATGTCAACCAACCCGATGGCAACGACGGCCTTGACGTGCTCATCAAGGTTGGCGGCTATGAGATTGGCGTGCTGGCCGGCGTGATGCTAGGCGCTGCGTCCCGCAACTGCGCCGTCATCGTGGATGGGTTCATCAGCGGCGCGGCTGCCCTGATCGCCTGGCGTCTCTGCCCGCAGATCGCAGAACGCTACATCGCCGCGCATCGCTCGGTGGAACCGGGCCATAACGTCGGATTGCAGGCTATGGGACTCACGCCGCTGCTAGACATGAATATGCGGCTGGGTGAAGGCACCGGCGCGGCGTTGGCAATGCACATCGTGGAGGCATCCGCAAAAGTCCTGTCCGAAATGGCAACCTTCGCCGAGGCCGGCGTGTCGGACCGGGACGACTAGCGTTCTCTGCTCTCACAGTGATTCGAGCCATCTACGCCCCGCTGCTGGTGGCATTGTCGTTCCTGACGCTGCTGCCCGTCGGGGTATCCAACCTCACGGATGCCGAAATATCCCGCTCGCGCGGCTGGTATCCCGCCGTCGGCTTGCTCTACGGGATGTTGCTGCTGGGCTTGACGCTATTGTGGGCGCTGGTGTTGGCGCTACCGCTTTTTTTGCAAGTTCTGGCGGCCTTATTAGTGGTGGCGCTGGCGGTGGGCAACCGATTCCTGCACCTTGACGGCCTGATGGACTTCTGCGACGCGATGTGGGGCGGTCATACGGTGGAGCGGCGGTTGGAAATAATGCGCGATTCTCGCGTGGGTTCATTTGCCGTGGCGGGTTGCGTGAGTGTGCTGCTGGTCAAATTTTCCGCGTTGCTGTCACTGCTGACCATGGTATCGGGCCTGAGCGCGTTGTTGCTTTTCCCCATGGTGTCCCGGTGGTCGATGACGCTGCTGCTGACGGTTTTCCCCTACGGGAGACAACAGGGAATCGGGACCGCGTTTGCATCAAGCGGGCGGCCATGGTTGGCAACCGGGTTTGCCCTGCTTACCGTGGCCGCTGGAGCTTGGTTGTTGCTGGGGCCGGTGGGTATCGTGGTTCTAGCCGTGGTATCGGCAGCGTCGTTGGCTCTGGGTTGGTGGGCATCGAGACGACTGGGCGGCGGACTGACCGGCGACTGCTACGGGGCGGCCAACGAAATTATGGAAACGCTGGCACTGCTGTTGCTGCTGATTCTGTTGTGGCGCGCTGAAATGAGCGGCGTCGGGCTTGCGTCCGGCTACGGCATCGGGGTCGCGGTCGGTTACGGCGGCGGGATTCTGACTGAGATTCCCTGGCCTATTGCGCTGCCTGGCGATTGGTTCTCTTACCCCACCCCGTGAAATGGACACGTTGGCGCACATCCTGAACACCCTGCCCGTTCCGCTGGATGCGCTGGCCTTGCTGCTGGCATTGGCTCTGGACCTGGCCGTGGGAGAGCCGCCCAACCGATTGCATCCCACGGTGTGGATCGGCAAAACCGTCGCGCTGGCTGAACGAATCGCTCCCGGACCCAATTCCGCTCCAGCCGTTCAACTGGCGGCAGGCGGGCTAATAGCGTTGGTGGTGCCGGCGGCTTGGGGAGCGGCGGCTTGGGCAGTTGCATACGGACTTATGCAATTACATCCGATTGCCTACCTCTTGCTGGTAGCAATCCTCCTCAAAACTACGTTCTCAGTGCGGATGCTGCATCGCGTTGCCGCAGATATAGGCAGGATATTGTCTTTGGGCAACATTGATGAAGCTCGATGCCAAATGTCCGCGCTGGTGAGCCGCGACACTTCCCAACTCACCATCGGGCAGATGGCGGCCGGTGCAATCGAGTCGGTTGCCGAAAACATTACCGATAGCGTAGTCGGGCCGCTGTTGGCGTTCGCATTGTTCGGCCTGCCGGGCGCGGTGGCCTACCGCGCAATCAACACGCTGGATAGTATGGTCGGCTATCACGGTCGCTACGAATACTTGGGCAAAGCCTCGGCCCGCCTTGACGACCTGGTGAACCTGATACCGGCACGGCTGGCCGCGGGGCTGCTTTGGTTCGCGACGGCCATTCTTCCGGGTATGGCCGGAGGTCGGGCGTGGAGCGTTATGCTGGCGCATCGCGGGCGTACCGAGTCGCCCAACGCAGGTTGGACAATGGCGGCCATGGCAGGCGGGTTGGGCGTTGCACTGGAAAAGATCGGCCACTATAGCCTGGGGGACCCCGCACCCGAACCACTGCCGAAGCACATTGGCATCGCAACCCGCGCGCTATACGGCACTACCGCGCTGTCCGCAGGGGTAGCAATCGGCCTCATTTGGCTGCGGTGGGCGTTCTGGCCGTAGTGTAAAATGGGTGCACCCGTCCAACGGGAGAGGTGCGAAATGACCACCATACAACACGGAACGCAAATGACGCTGGCCGAGTATCGCGCCCTAGATGAAGCAGTCGATGGGGTATGGGAACTGGTAGATGGAGCGCTGGAGCAGATGCCCCCACCAACCTTTGATCACCAAAACCTGATTGATTTTCTGGTGAGCATGATAAACGTTTTCCAACTGGGGTTGCAGGCGCCCATAGGTTGGGCAGTGTCCGGTATTGGCGTCGCTCTTGACGAGCGACACGCGCCCACACCGGATATGGTTTATCTGCGGGCTGAACGCGCTCACCTGATACAAGGGAGCTTCGTTGAGGGTATCCCCGACATCGTCCTGGAAGCTCTTTCCAGCGATAGGGCGCGGGATTTGGTGATGAAACGGCAATGGTACGCAGAGGCCGGAGTCCCCGAGTACTGGATACTGGATCCAGCCAACGACACCCTGACGATATTAATTTTGTCCGGCACGGAATATGTAACGACGGCTCATTTGCAGCGTAGCGACACATTGACCACGCCATCCATTCCCGGCTTTTCTTTGCCGCTGGAACAACTTTTCAATAACCCGGGTCGAAACATGCCCGGCGTCCGGGGGTGAGTTCCGACCGTTGCGTAAAGTGGTCGCGTGACAATCGCCGTGAGGAGAGACAGAAATGACAACCGTACAATCGGGAACCAGGATGACGTTCTCCGAGTACATGAATCTGGACGAAATGGATGGCGGGAAATGTGAACTGATCAACGGGGAGTTTTTTCAAATGCCGGCGCCAACCGCCGAGCACCAACTGCTTATTGATTTTCTAGTCAGGATGATTAACAACTGGGCCCATGCGTTTGAACCCATCCCGGGTCTCGCGTTCACCACCATTGGCCTGGCCCTGAGCGAACTATACGCGCCCACGCCGGACATCGTGTACCTGCGAGCTGAGAACCTGCATTTGATTAGAGGCGGTATGGTGGAGGGAGCGCCGGATTTGGTGGTCGAAGCCCTATCCAGCGACCGCAGCCGGGATTTGGTGATGAAGCGGGCAGTTTATGCTGAGGCGGGCATCCCGGAATACTGGATACTGGACCCATTGAACGACACTATAAGAGTCCTGGAATTGGTTGAGGGTGAGTATGTCGAACGCGCTGTGCTTGGACGCGGCGACACGCTAACCACGGCCACGATACCCGGGTTCGAGTTGGAATTGGATCAGCTCTTCAGCGATCCGGTTCTGACCCTGATACGCGATAATCGCTAACCCCGACGACGATGGGACACCAATCTGCCGACCCCGCCGCGCCAGTCCGCCCCGTTCACGGCGGCATTAAGGAGGCGGAATTGCGAGCCCTGGGCCTCCGGCTGGAGGATTGCCTGGACTTTTCCGCCAGCGTGAGCCCCTTGGGGCCGCCTGACGGGGTGCGAGAGGCCATTGCCGCCGTAGATCTGGCCGCATATCCCGATCCGCATTGCCTCGCGTTGACGGAAACCATTGCCGCGCACCACGCATCAGAGGACGCGGCAGTTGAAAACGTTATCGTTGGCAACGGCTCCACGGAAATCATCCACCTGCTGACCCGCGCTTACATCGGAACATCCGCCGATCACTCGCCCAATGCCCTGCTGCTGACGCCCACTTATGGGGAGTACGACGGAGCGGTTCGCATCTCAGGCGGAAGAGTAACCACGCTCACGGCCACCCGAAGTTCCCATGGGTTCTCGTGGGACATGTCCGCGGCTACCGAATTGATCTCCGCCGAAAGGCCCGCGCTGACCTTCGTCTGCAACCCCAACAACCCGACCGGCGCGTTGATTGGCCACACTGAGATTGCAACCCTGGCCGAGGCGGCAGCCGGCGTTCAGGGCCTGCTGGTGGTGGACGAGGCGTACATCAACCTGTCCGACCGCTGTATGGAGGGTACTGCTGTTGGCATGGCCGTGCGTCTATCTTCCGTCGTGGCGCTGCGCTCCATGACCAAAGACTACGCGCTTACCGCTTTGCGGCTGGGCTACGCCGTCGCTGCGCCGCCGGTGATCGCGCGTTTGCAGAAATTGCAGCCCGACTGGAGCGTGAACGGACTGGCCCAAGCAGCCGGGATGGTAGCGTTGGCGGACGAAGGATACCTAGACCGGGCGCGGCAAGCGGTGGCAACGTCCCGAGACTGCGTAGTCGAACGCCTGGGAGCGTTGGGGATTCGGTGTTATCCGACTGCGGCCAATTTCGTGCTGGCACAGGTTGGAGATGCCGGCCTTCTGCGAGACCGGTTGGCACAGCAGGGATTGTTCGTGCGGGACTGCGCCTCGTTCGGTCTGCCGGATTGTATCCGCATTGGCCTGCGGCCTGTGGATGACTGCATTCGCCTGGCCGATGCCATAGCAGCGGAAACGCCCCTCACCCCAACCCTCTCCCGCGAGGGGAGAGGGAGTCTTTAGACGCTATCGCATTGCAGAGGAGAAACGTGGGAATTATCTACATCACTCGCCACGGGGAAACCGAATGGAACGTTGCCGGACGAATCCAGGGGCACACCGACGTATCACTATCAGATCGCGGGCGCGAACAGGCGCGGATGCTGGCCGGGCGTCTGGGGTCGGTAGCTATCGACGCGGTTTATTCATCCGATTTGTCGAGGGCTGCCGAAACTGCCCGTGTCGCCATGGGTGAACGGGACGTCCCAATTACCTTCACGGGGGAACTGAGAGAGTACAACAAAGGCGTGTTCGAGGGTCTCACCGAGGATGAGTACCGCGAAAAATACCCGGAGCTGTATGAACCTTCCATGGCCAACGACCTCGATTTCGCGCCGCCTGGAGGCGAAACTATCCGCGAGACCAGCGCGAGACTGGCCGGCATCGTTCAGCGGGTCAGGGACGCGCACATGGACCAGAGCGCCCTGATTGTCGGGCACGGCGGCAGCTTGCGGGCGGGCATCGTTTCGTTGCTCGGCCTGCCGTTGGAAGCGAACTGGAAGTTCGCCATGTCCAACTGCTCGCTCACGGTGATTTACACCTACTCCGATAACGCAGTGATGCACCTCTACAACGACACGTCGCACATCAGCGGGGTGGTGCGGGCTTGGGAGCGGTAGGCTGTCGCTGCGAGAAGACCTAGCCGATTCTGGCGGACGGCAATCGCGTTCCCAGGGCGGTGATTGTGGTTGCGACGAGATTGCCACGCCGCGCTCGCAATGACAAAGGCTACGAAACGGACGCGATGGCGTGGTCGAGGATGTCAGCAGCGAGGTCCATCTGATCCTCGGTGGTGGTGAACGGAGGCACGAAGCGCAGCGCCGAACCGCGCCGGCGTATGCTCATTATCAGACCGTTTTCCAGGCAGATGCGTCCGATCTGCTGGCCCTGGCTGTAGGCCGGTTCCTTGGTTGCCCGGTCGGTCACGAACTCGATTCCCTGCAACAGCCCGCGCCCCCGAACGTCGCCAATCAGCTCGTGCCTCTCCTGCAACCGCAGCAGGTGCCCGCGCCAGTATTGGCCGATGCGGTCGGCAACGTCCACCAGATTCTCCTCCAGGATGATGTCCAGGCTGGCGATGGCGGCGTTGCAGGTCAGAGGGTCGTTGGAATGGGAGTGGGCGACAACCAGGCCGGTTTCCACCGCTTTCTCCTCGATCTCGTCGGTGGTGATGGTCGCGCTGATGGCGATGCCGCCGCCGAAGTGCTTTGAAATGGTGAAAATATCAGGGACTACACCTTCCTGTTCGGAGGCCCACATGGATCCCAATTTGGCAAGGCCCGTCTGCGCTTCATCCAGGATCAGCAGCATACCCCGCCGCTCGCAGCGCAGTTTGAGTTCTTGCAGCCAGCCGGGAGGCGGCTCGATGACACCGCCCGCGCTGAACAGCGGCTCGGTTATCACGGCGGCCATGCGACCGTCGGCTTGAGCGTCCAGCAGCTCGAAGCTGGTATCCAGGCAGGTGTAGTCGCACGCCGGCCGGTCCTGACAGAAAGCACAGCGGTAGCGATACGGAGCGATGATCGGGTAGTTGCCAGGCGCGTAGGGGCCATAGCCACCGTGCCATCCGGAGAAGGTAACGGCGCGGGCGGCGTCGCTCATGCCGTGGAAGCTGACCACCGGGCTGGCGACTTCATAACCGCCGGTATAGCGCTTGGCGATGGCCATGGCGGCTTCGTTGGAATCGCTGCCGGAGGTGAGGAACATGCTGCGGTTGAGTCCCTCGGGAGTGATCTCCGCGAGGCGGCTGGCCAGGATGATCTCCCGGTCGTTGAACATGGTCATGTGGCTGTGGATCAGCGACTCGGCGCTTTCCTGGAGGGCTTGCACGATTCGCGGATGGTTGTGGCCCAACGCGGCGCACATCTGGCCGGAGTTGAAGTCCAGATACTCTTTGCCGTTGATGTCGCGCACGACGGATCCGCGGCCCCAGACGAATATCGGGCCGGTGACGCCGCTACGGTCCATGCGGCTGCGGAAGCTGTACTTCCGCGCCAAGTCAAGAAGTTCTTCCTCTGAATAGTTGTCCGCCACGGATGGCCTCCGGGAGTTCAGGTTGAGGTGATTGTAGTGCTGGGACGGGCAGTGTCAATGTCGCCGGCCGTGCGGCGATCGAACTCGGCTCGATGCGGTACCGACGTTTAGTGTAGTACGATTGGAACACGATCACAGAATCAAGGAGTTTTAACTGATGACAACCAGCGCCCCCGTTTACACCTACACCTATGACCACATCCACGTCCGCACCAAGGATCCCGAAGGAATGGCAAGTTTCTTTGAGACCATGTTCGGCGCCACGGTGCTGCGCCTGATCCAGAGCGACGGTGTGCCACGGGTGGACCTGGACATCAATGGACTTGCCATCTTCATCGCCTCGGTTCCGCCCGAAGAGCACATTGACCTGAGTCCTCGCGACCCGCACCTGGGGCTGGACCACTTCGGATTCCGCGTTGACGACATCGACGGCGCGGTGGAGGACCTGCGGAGCAAGGGGGCAGAAATCTACACGGAGCCGCGCACCATTCGCCCGGGCGTCCGCATCGCTTTCGTTCGCGGGCCGGACGACGTAAGGATAGAGTTGCTGCAACGGGACGGGTCCGGGCTGATGGAGGAATAGTTCTTCACAGGACCCGCTCATGGTTCGACAAGCTCACCACGAGCGGGTCCTGCGGCCGGTTTAGGTCAAAGTCCGCGCCGCCAAAACCATGCCCAGAGCGCCAGCGCAGACAATAGAATCCCGATGACGATCAATGCCCAGCCGATGCCTTTGATCAGGAAAACCGCCACGGGAGTCAACAAGAATAGACCCAGGAAAACCAATGCGAGACCGCAGCCCAGCGCGCCGGTAGGCCCGGCGGCTCGGAACATGATGGGGCCGGGACCACGCATTCTGGCGTTTACTCCACCAGCGAGTAAGTGGCTTCGCGCTCCCTGATTACGCCCTCCTGCCGCAGTTTTTCGAGATGGGTGCGAACGTTGCGTCCGGCGGCGTCCCGCAGAGATTTGCGGAGGTTCCGCGGGTACACGGCGCTGACGATTTCGTCCACCGTGGCGGCGCCATCGCCCAGCGCGGCCACCACCTGGTCTTCCCGGCCCTGGCGGTGGGCGATCTGCTGCTGGATCCGCTGCTCTCCGCGCATGATGGTGTTGCCGTGTCCGGGGCAGACCACAATTGGGCGCGTTTTCGCCATGCGGCTCAGGGAGTTCATGTACTGTTTCAGGTTCCGCACGCTGGATGACGAGTTGCCGAGGAGGTTGTCCCCGCTGAACAGCACACGGTCGGGCCGCAGAAAGTAGCAAACGTGGTCTTCCTCGTGGCCCGGCGTGAACAGGGGACGCAAGGTTACATCCCCGCCAGTGGTGATGATCTCACGGGCTGACAAGGCGGAGACAGAATCGCCGCCCAGGATGTGCTGCAACCTCGGCGCCAGCTTGGGATGGCAGCGGACCGGGCAGCCAAACGCCTCTTGCAGACGGTCCAGCCCTCCGATGTGATCGCCATGCCCATGGGTGATGAGGATAGCGTCGATGGCAGGGTTGCCCAATTCCTCCCAGTACTCCAGGATCTGGCGACGCCAGTGTCGATACGGTTCGCCTGAATCGATCATTACCATGCGCCCGGACGGGTCGCCCACGAAGTAAATCTGGGTGCCGCCGGGGTGCATCGCTCCGTAGGCGTTGGGGTCTTCGGCAATGTGGGTGCTGTACACGTGGTCGGTGATCTGCATGGGACAACTCGCTGAGACGACCGATGATTGGTTAGATATGAGCCCTCTACCAAGTTTTTCCGCTGATGTACCGGAAAGCAGCAATGGCTGCGGTGGCTCCATCGCCGGCCGAGGCCACCAACTGGGCGGCGGACTGCTGACGGATGTCGCCGGCGGCGAACAGGCCCGGCTGTGGAGTGTCCATCGACAGACCGACGGGGATGTGCCCAGCGTTGTCCAGCGGGACCAGGTTGGCTACTGACGCCGAGTTGGGATCGAGTCCGATGTATATGAACAGGCCGCTCAACGGCTCAACGGTTTCTCCGTCGGCGGTACGGACCTTGACGCCGGTCACTGTGTCCTCGCCAACTATCTCCACCACCTCGGCGCCGTATCGCACCTCCAGTTTCGGATTCGCGGCGATGCGGTCCTGTAACACCTGTTGCGCGTCCAGGTCACTGCCACGGACGAAGAGGATAACCCGGTCGGTGTACTCGGTGAGGGTGAGGGCCTCGTCGGCTGCCGAATCGCCTCCGCCCACTACGGCGACGGTCTGGCCCATGTACAACGGGCCGTCGCAGGTGGCGCAGTGGGACACGCCGCGTCCCTCGAATTCTTCCTCGCCAGGGATGCCCAGGGAGCGCAGAGATGAACCGGCGGCCATGATGACGGCTTTGCCGCGATAGCTGCCGCCCATATCTCCGGTTACGCGCAAGTAGTCGCCGTCCACGGAGACCTGGGTAGCGGTGTCCATCAACACTTCCACGCCGGCGTTCATGGCCTGTTCCTGGGTGGCCGGGCCTAACTCGTAACCGGCGATGCCCTGGGGGAAGCCGGGGAAGTTCTCGATCTTTTCCAGATTGATGATCTGGGCGCCGGCCATCATCTGCTCAACGATGGCGGTGTTCAGGCCGTAGCGGGAAGCATAGATGCCGGCGGTCAAGCCGGCCATGCCGCCGCCGATGATTAACACGTCGAATTCTTGGTCAGGCACCGGATATACCTCACTACAGGTTGGTGAAATGGTCAAAAATCTTTTCTCGAACGGCAAAGCGGAAGCCGGGCAGCACGCCTTCGTCGCCGTCCACAAATTCAGGGTCGCGCAGTACCTCAGGTTCCCGGCCGGGGCGAAACTTGATGACGATTCGCTCGTCGGCGTCAATAAGCCAGGCCAGTTTGGTTCCGTAGGCGACAAACAGGTTGATTTTGTCAATCAACTCCTGGCGGCTGTTGGATGGAGATTGCACTTCAACAATGAAATCGGGAACGAGACGCGAAAACGGGCGCGTAGCCTGCATTACCTCATCCCGCCGTTCCTCCGATACCCAGCTGGCATCCGGCCCGTAGCGAGAGCCGTCGGGCAGTACGAAGAGAGCCGTGGGGCCGCGGACAAAGCCGCCGTAGCTACGCGACCAGATAGTCAAGTCGGTTGCTATCTCATTCTCGTAAAAAGACCCGGGATCTCCCGTAGGCGGCATAATCAGCAAGCATCCTTGCGCGGAAATTTCGTATTGCCCCGCATGGGAATTGCGCTGGGCGAACGCCTCAAACCATTTGTCCAGGTCAGCATCGGCCAACGACTTGCCGAACTCGGATAGCGGGATGGCTACAGTGGCTGTCCGATAGGAAATTACCGGCTGCGGGATAGTGGCGGTAGTCATAGCACCCTCCGCCCCTGATTGTACCACTCGAAACCGGCTAACGCCGGCCGGTCGATTCACTGGCGCTTGCCGACTCCGCCGTTCCCGACAGCATTTCCCTCACCGCAAGCGCCGACGGGATTTCAGGCGCCTCTGAGCTCCGTTCCATTTCACGGGCGACGTCGGAAACGCGCTGGCGAGCGAACTGGCAGTATTCTTCCGACAGGTCGATGCCAACGTATTGCCGTCCCTCCATCAGGGCGGCGACCGCGGTGGTTCCACTGCCGATGAACGGGTCCAGCACGATTTCGGCGGTGGTGGCGGCGATGGCGCGTCGGGCCAACTCCACCGGGAAAGACGCCGGGTGCGGGTTTCCCCGGTCCTGCCGGATTTTCCACACGTCGCCCACACCGCCGGCTTTGGGTGCGAGCCGGAATTCCGGTTTGGCGATCAGGTAGATCACCTCGTAGGTTGGCAAAAAGTAGCCCGGGTTGTGATTGAACCCGCCGGACCGTTGCCAGATGATGATCTGACGGACCGGGAACCCGTCGATGATGTCCGCCCGGTCTTGCAGCAACCCCTTTTGCACCCGCCATTTGTGATTGTAGAAAATCGCGCCGCCGGGGGTGAGCACGCGCAGCATTTCGTTCAGGCAGCGGCGTTGCCAGTCAACGTAATCGGAGTGGGGCATGGCATCGCCGTGGTCAACGTAGCCCTGCATCAGGGCGGCCCGCGACCACTTGCCGCCGTTGCCGTTTTTCATGCCGTTGCCGCTGCTGTTGAGCAGGTTGTAGGGAGGGGACGTTACTACCAGATCGACGGAGGCATCCGGCAGCTCGGCCAGCAGAGTGAGGCAATCGCCCTGGTGGATTTGGTTTATCCAGTCGCGCATAAATTGGCGTCATTCAAAAAATACGGCAAGATGCTACGCCGTATTGAACACGAAACGGCGGAACTCTTGCCTAGCGACGGGCCGGCGACTTTTGCCTAATCCGCCGTTGCGCCCCGCCAACCTGCCGCCTACAATGGCGCTGGCAACCTGAACTAACCTCAAGATCCTTTTCGCAAGCCAAACGACGTCAGGAGGCGCAACCATGCCTATTGAGAAACTTTCTCCCGCGCTGGACGCGATTATCGACACCGGCGCACCCATTGAAGAGCACGGCTCCGGTTACGGCGGCTCCGAAGGTCCCGCAGAAGGCCCTTTGTGGTGGAGCGACGGCGGGTATCTGCTGTTCAGCGACATCCACAACAACCGCCGAATGCGGTACACACCAGGGTCCGGCGTTACCGTTGATGCGGAACCGGTCAACCGGCACAACGGCTTGACTCGTGATCTGCAAGGGAGGCTGATAGCGGCCGAGCACGACGGCCGGCGCATCTCCAGGCTGGAGCACGATGGGTCCACCACCGTGTTGGCCAACCAGTTTCAGGGCCGGCAACTCAACCGTCCCAACGACGTGGTGGTGAAGTCCGACGGGAGCATCTACTTCACGGATCCCTGGACCTTCCGACGGCCACGGGAGCAATGGGAGCAGACGATCTCCGGCGTATTCCGGCTCTCCGCCGACCTGGGAACCCTGACGCTGCTGGTCGGCGATTTTGTGGTGCCGAACGGTCTGGCGTTCTCGCCGGACGAGACGGTGCTATACGTGAACGATTCCCGACGAGGCGTCATCCGCGCCTTTGACGTACAGGATGACGGCACCGTGTCGCTGGCGACCCAGCGGCTGTTTGCCGACATGAGCGGCGAGCGCGAGGGCGTGCCCGACGGGATGAAAGTGGACACCGAGGGCAACGTTTACTGCGGCGGCGCCGGCGGGCTGCACATTATGAATCCCGGCGGAGAAACGCTGGGCATCGTGGTCCACGGGCAGCCGGCCACCACCAACCTGTGCTTCGGCGGAGACGACTGGAAGACGTTGTACTTCACCAGCCGCAACACCGTAGGCAGCGTTCCCATCAAGGTTGCCGGGACCCCCGTGCCAGTGAAATAAGCTGGCATCGCGAGCAGAGTGCTAGAATGCTGCTATGACAGAAGTTCTGGCATTTTCAGATCATCTAGGACGACGCCCGTTCTATCTGTGGTTAGAAGAACTGTCTTTGACGGCACAACGCCGCATCCTTCGGATAGTAGCTCGGCATGACAAATGCAACGGTCTGAAGACTGGAAAATTGGCGCGAGAGAGATGATCGCTCGTAACCCTGAACTGCGCTTTGGGATAGCAGAAGACATACAAGAGCTACTCGCTACCGGTAATGACGAAGACCGCAGAGTGGGTCATCGTATGGCGCGAGGACTACTGGAGTTGGATTTCAGCACTGACGAGGAACTGCTCTCACAATTGTGGGACTCCATCCCAGCCTGACACTCGCGCCATTATCTACACAAAACACAAGGAGGCTGAATTATGCGCGTAGTACGAATTGCCAACGTGGAGCATGTGCCGTTGGGACCCGCTGAGCCGGTGCCCGGATGGACGGGCGGGGAGGTGCATCGAACTCGCCAGCCCATCATCCCGGAGGGTGAAAGCGACTTCTTCAACGCCAGCGTCGTCAACTTTCAGACGGGAGCGCAGACGGGCTGGCACCGCCACAGCAGCGACCAGATCCTGGTGATCACGGTCGGCAACGGCATTGTCGCCACGGAAACGGAAGAGCACCACGTGGGCGTCGGGGACGTCGTCCAGGTGAAGGCCGGTGAAAACCACTGGCATGGCGCCACCGCCGATGGCTACATGGGGCACATCACCATCACCACCAACGACAGCACGGCCAGCCGGTGAATCCACACTACAGGTCAAGCGAGCGTAGGGGCAGGTTTGAAACCTGCCCCTACGGATAGTAGCGGGAGGATCAATATGGACCTGATTGACGAGATTCTCGACAACGTGAAAACCATCGCGGTGGTCGGACTGTCAGACAACCCGGCGCGGGATAGCCACGGGGTTTCCGCCTACATGCAGTCCCAGGGCTACCGCATCATTCCGGTGAACCCGGCGCTGAATCGCGCTGAGGTACTGGGAGAGCAGTCGTATGACGACCTGGCCTCGGCATCTGCGGCGGCGCAGGAACAGGGCGTGAAAATAGATCTGGTTGACGTTTTCCGTCGCAGCGAGTTTGCCGGCGGCGTGACCGATGACGCCATTGCCATCGGCGCGGAGTACGTGTGGATGCAAGACGGCGTGGTGGATGAGGCGGCAGCAGAACGGGCGCGAGCAGCCGGAATGGGCGTCGTGATGGACGATTGCATCCTGCGGCAGCACAAGCGGCGACGGGCGTAACCGGAGGGCGGCCCGATTCGATATGGCAAACGGTCTTTCGGACACCGCCGCCCTGGATGCCGCGATCTCTAACACCACAGCGTCAGAATTCGCCCGTATCACGACGGGCCTCAGCCGTGATGAGAAAGCGACGCTGGTGGCGCAAGCCCTGGATTCGCTCCACGGTTCGATTCCGCGATTGGAAATGCCGGAGTACGCGGCGGAGTTGGTGGCGTTGTTCTACAGCGTCTGGTACCAGCCGTTCCAGGTCAACTCGGCATTGTCTCTCATCAGCCGGATTATCGAGGAGCGGCAGCACACCCTGACGGAAAAACGCCGGTTGGACATCGTGGACTTTGGCAGCGGCGCCCTGGCAATGGAATGCGGCCTCGCGCTCGCGGTCTTCGATGCGCAGGAACGCGGGATTGCGGTTCCCGAGATCAATGTTTATCTGATCGAACCGTCCGACGCTATGACGCGCATCGGATTCGGCCTCTGGCAACGATTCGCAACCGCCACCGGAGAAGATGTTGCCGTGGACGTAGCATCCGGGTCGGCGACTGGAAGTCTGGGCGCTTCATCCATGCGATTTTGCTGCATCGCTGATCCTTCAGATATTGAAACCTCATGCGACGCCGACCGTTGGCTGGTGTCGATGCACGCCTACTATCGGGAGGGCGCAGAGAGCATCAGACGGGGCCTTGGGGAAATCCGCGACCGTTTCGCCCCCCGACTCGGCTTGATGACCTTTCATCACGCCAACCGCGACGGTATAGATTACGTTTCGCCGTTTGCGGGATCGGGAACCCCTATCGAAATCGGGCCGTTGCGACTGTCGGGGGAACTGCCGCTGGTGAATGGGTGGCGGCGCGGTTTGGCCGACGAGTTACGACTCAAAAACGATACAAGGCTGACGCGATTCGTCGAGTGGGACCCAGAGCGCGGTCTTCGAGATAACCGGGCGATTATCTTCCGCTGTGAATGACTCGCCGCGTTCCGGCCGGCGAAGGGCCGGCTGAGCGTGGCCGAGGGCGATTTTACCTTGACACTCCGGCTCGCCGGCGAGTAGTATTCGGGCATCCGCCGCGGTGGCTGCGCGGACAACGCTTGATGTGGTGTTCGCTACGGTTTCCGCAACAAAGAGGCCGGTTTTGTAATCGAAACCGTTTCGACGATCTCAGGAGGTATTCACAATGCCCACTAACCAGGAAATCGCCCAGATGGCGCATTTGATGCGTCGGGCCGGCTTCGGCGCCACCTATGCCGAGCTGGAAGAACGCGCCGCCAATGGCTACGAAGCAACCGTTGAGGAACTGCTGAGTCCCGGCAACCAGCCGGACCTGGAAATGGACATCCTCGAGCGTCACTTCGTGGACTGGAAGGAGATGAACGCCTTGGAAGTGAACCAGGCGTATCTCACCTACCGGATGATCAATACCAAGCGCCCACTGCAGGAAAAGATGGCCCTGTTCTGGCACGGGATCCTCTGCACCGGCAACTCCAAGTGCGAACACGGCCGGCAGATTCAGCTGCAGCTGGATATGTTCCGTGAGCTCGGCATGGGCAGCTTTGAAACTCTGCTCCAGGGGTTGTCCCGCGACCCGGCTATGGTGTTCTACCTAGACAACTGCATGAGCCACAAGGGCGCCATCAACGAAAACTGGGGCCGGGAGCTGTTGGAGCTGTTCTCCATGGGCGTCGGTATGGATGGCCAGGCCAACTACTCCGAGGACGACGTCAAGGAAGCGGCCCGCGCCTTCACCGGCTGGACCATCACCAACGCCGTCCCTCGCTACCCATACGGCCGTTACGAGGCGAACTTCCTTTACAACCCCTACGACCACGATGAAGAGGACAAGACGTTCCTCGGCGAGACCGGCAACTTCAACGGCGACGATATCGTTAACATCATCTGCCGCCAGCAGTCCGCTGCGCGCTTCGTATCCCGCCACCTGTACAACTTCTTCGTGGCCGACGAAGTGCAGGTTCCGGCCTGGCAGAACACGCCGCCGCGGGATCCGGAAGCCATCGCGCTGCTGGAACAGACCTACTTCGATTCCGGCTACAACCTGACCGCGATGCTGCGGGTCATGTTCAACTCGGACTTCTTCAAGAATGCGCGCTTCGAGAAGGTCAAGAGCCCGACGGAAGTGGTGATCGGCACCATGCGGCTGGTGCAGGACTTCACGTCGCCCAAGCTGGGGTTGCAGCCACTGGCCAACACCATCCGCTACATGGGTCAGGACCTGATGAACCCGCCCACCGTGGAGGGTTGGCACACCGGCGCCGAGTGGATCGACTCCGGCACGCTGGTTGAGCGCATCAACTTCGCCGCCGATCAGGTCGGCAACACCGGCCTGCCCGGCATCAGGGACATCGTCTCTCGCCTGGGCAGTGAGGAAGTGGCCGGCGCCGAGAACATCGTTGACCGCTGCCTGGAAATGGTCGGCGCTTACGAGCTGGCCCCGGAGACCCGCGACCAGCTCATCGCCTACGCCAGCAGCAACGGCAACCCTGCCATCGGTACACCGGAATACTCGGAGACCATCGCCCAGACCCTCCAGCTCATCGTCAGCACCCAGGAGTACCAGTTCGCGTAACGCAGCCGGCATGGGGGCGAATGATTATTCGCCCCTACCGCAAGTCAATTGTTGTGCTCTTGCCGAACTACAAGGAGAATCAAAATGACCGCAACCAAGAAAGACCCGGTGCTGGTGGTACTCCAGCTTTCCGGCGGCAACGACGCGCTGAACACGTTGGTGCCCCACGGTGACCCTCTCTACTACGACAACCGTCCGTCCGTGCGCGTTCCCGAAGGGCAGGCGCTGGACTTGGACGGGTACGTTGGACTGAACCCCAACATGGGCCCGTTGAAGAGGCTCTACGATGAGGGCAAGGTCGCTGTCATCCAGGGCGTCGGGTACGCGAACCCCAACCGCAGCCACTTCCGCAGCATGGACATCTGGCACACCTGCGAACCCGACAAGCAGGGTACGGAAGGCTGGCTGGGCCGCGCCATTCGTGAGATTGATCCGAATAAAGAAAACGTGCTGACCGGCGTGAACTTTGGCCGCGGACTGCCCCGCGCGCTGGCTGCCCCCGGCGTGCCTGTCGCCTCCGTGGGTAACCTGGCCACGTACGGTGTGCTCACTGGCATCGAGGCCGACGAGCAGCGCACCGAGGCCCTAGACATCTTCTCGAAGATGTATTCGCCGACCATTGGGCGCAGTTCCGTGGTGGACTACCTCTCCCAGACCGGCATGGACGCTCTGAAAGGCGCCGACATCCTCAGCACCGCTCCCGAGATGTACAGCTCCAGCGTGGAGTACGGCGACGACGTGGTCGCCCAGTACATGAAGAACATCGCGCAGGTGCACCTGGCGGGATTCGGCACTCGCATCCTGTACACCACCGCTCCGTACAACAGCTTCGACACCCACGCCGGCGAACTGGCCGCCCACGCCAGCCTGTGGGGCAACACGTCCAACGCCATCGCCGACTTCATGGATGACCTGCGGGAGCACGACGCCAGCGATAACGTCACGCTGTTGGTCTTCACCGAGTTCGGCCGCCGCGTGCATGACAATGGCTCCGGCACCGACCACGGCAGCGGCGGCGTGGCCTTCGTGGTTGGCGACAACGTCAAGGGCGGGCTGTACGGCGAGTATCCGTCTCTCGAAGAGGACAAGTTGCTCGAAGGCGATCTGCACTTCAACAACGACTTCCGCAGCATCTACACTGATCTGTTGGAAGGATGGATGGGACTGGACGCGCAGCCGCTGGTGAACGGCCAGTTCGAGAAGTTCAACCTCATCTAAATGGTTGCAGCCAGCGTAAGGGCGAATGATTATTCGCCCTTACCACGCGTATCGGGCAGACCGCGCATCCGTTCCAACGGAGGAACCTGTATGACCACTACCATTGATCGCACCGCGATGCCCACTCTTGGCATTTCGTTGCAATACACCCACACCATCGGCAGAGCCGAGTTCTCCGGCCCGGGATTCCGAAACCCCACCGCCATGGCTCGCGCCGAAGACGACATCATGTACGTCGCCAACCGCTCCTACGATTATCGCCCGGACGGTAAGCGCATCACCATGTGTACCGTGGGCGAAGAGTTCATCAGCGAGTTCGCCAAGGGCGTGTTTGAGCAGGGCGACGGCGAATCAGTATCCACCGACGGCGCCATCATCTGGCCCACCGCGATTACCGTGGGGCCGAATGGCAACGTTTACCTGGCGGACGAGTACCTGGACCGCATCAGCATCTACTCACCGGACGGCGAGTATCTGACCAAGTGGGAGCGTCCCGGCGACGGCGCCGGTCAGTGGAGCAACCCCACCGGTCTGGTTTTCGGCAAAGACAATGTGCTGTACCTGGTGGACTGCAACAACCACCGAGTGCAGATGCTCTCAGCCGATGGCGAATACATCGGTCAGTGGGGCGAGTTCGGCTCAGGCCCCGGCCAGTTCAACATGCCCTTCGGCATAGAGACCGACTCTGCCGGCAACGTTTACGTCGCCGACTGGCGAAACGACCGCGTCCAGAAGTTCACCGCGGACGGCAAGTTCCTGATGGAGTTCGGAGAAACGGGAGACGGCGAAGGCCAGTTCAAACGGCCTACCGACGTGGCAGTAGATAACGAAGGCACCATCTACGTAGCCGACTGGAACAACGATCGGATGCAGATCTTCCACCCCAACGGCGCTTTTGCGGGCATGACCTACGGGGAAGCGACTATCTCGCAGTGGGGGGTCGGCAAGCTGGACGCCAACCCTGAGATGTGGGAAGAGCGCAAGATTGCCCAGGGCGTGGAACGGGAAAAACTGTTCTGGGGCCCCATCGCCGTTGAGTGCGACGACGAGGGCAGGGTATTCGTAGTGGAAACCGCTCGCTCCCGGATCCAGGTTTTCCAGAAGCAGGACTCCGTTTTCTACGGCGTCAATGAGCGCGTATCCGGCGGCGGGGGCCGGCTCTAAACTCCCGCGTGTGGCTCATTCGGTAGGGGCGAATAATTATTCGCCCCTACTTTCTAAGACCGCCGGCTGGACGCTCTAACCTCTGCCGGGGAATGCTATACTGACTTATTATAATTTTTCCATATCGGACGCAACGTTTTGACTACTCAAGAACACTTAGCAGCACAACTCAAGCCGCTGGGAATCCGGCTGACGCCGCAGCGTTTGGCCATCGCCGAGGTGGTTGTGAACTCGGCGGACCACCCCACGGTCCGCGAGATTTTCGAGCGGGTTCGCGATTTCTTTCCTTATGTCACGCTGGCTACGGTGTACTCTACACTGGGATTGCTGGAGCAAGCTGGCATAGTCCGTGAACTTCCCTTTCAGAAACTGTCCCGTTACGATGCCAACCTATCGCCTCACGCCAACCTGGTGTGCCTGGGCTGTGGGTCAGTGGTCGATGCCGACGTGGGACAGGAACGCGTCGCAGAGCTGGAACAATCGATCAACCAGCGCACGGATTTTCGTGTGTCTTCCCAACGGGTCGATTTCTACGGATATTGCGAAGGCTGCGCCAAGGACAGGTAAATCAGGCTCCCGGCGTGTTGATCGCATTTGGTACACCTTTCACGACTGAGCCTTACTAATTTCCGCGTCTTCCGGCAGACGGACATCGAACTGACGCCCGGTATTTCCGTATTTCACGGGGCAAATGCCCAGGGGAAGACCGCATTACTGGAAGCCGCCTATACCCTGGCCGTAGGTCGAGCCTTCCGAGCCGAACGTGAGCGGGAAGTCGTGAACTTTGAGGCCGTCAGAAACGGTGAAGCTGCGTACATCACGGGCGTAGCAGTTGATGGCGGACAGGACATCACGGTAGTAGTTGGCTACCAACCTGCCGCGCCATCTCATCCACGCGGAGTTCACGAAGACGGAGGCCCTCCCCTGCCCGCGATTGGCAAGCAGATTCGAGTCAATCGCCAACCTTCCACTGCATCCGGGCTGGTGGGGCGGATAGGTGCAACGCTTTTCGTGGTGGACGACCTGAACCTGGTCCTGGGCTCTCCCTCACACCGACGGCGCTATCTGGACGTGCTGATTTCCCAAGCCCACCGGGAGTATCTGGAAGCGCTGCAACGGTATCAGTCGGCGCTACGCAACCGCAACGGCCTGCTGCGCCGTCAACGGCAAAACTACGTTGACCCGGACGAAATGGCATATTGGGACAATCAGTTGGTTGAGGCCGGTGTCCAGATAATTCTGCGGCGTACCGATGCAGTACGCCGGTTGGCCGGGTTTGCGGAATTCCACCATCGAGAACTTGCGGAAACCAAAGCGGCGCTTGCAATTGAATACCGCCCTAACGTGTCCCCGGAGAATACTGCGTCGGAAACCGAAGCGGAGTTCCGGCGGTGGCTGCATCAGCGAGCGGCGCGCGAGCAGGCTACCGCAATCACCGCCACCGGCCCGCACCGCGATGATATCGCCATTATCATCAACGGACTGGAAGCGAATTCGTATGCCTCCCGGGGCGAAGCGCGCACCATCGCTCTGTCGCTGCGCCTGGCTGAAGCGGATTACTTGTCGGATGCACGGAACGATGCACCTATAATTCTGCTGGATGATGTATTTTCCGAGATGGATGCGAGCAGAAGGGAGCGCATCCTGCGCAAAACCACCGCCTATCGACAAACTCTCATAACTACTACCGACGTTGACCTGGTGCGGGCCACACTAGGCGACGACGCGACCTATTTCCAAGTCAATAATGGCGTGGTTACGCAAGTAGATTAACGCAAGAAGACTGTGTAATGGTCGGCAGCCATGAATCCCGTTCCCGACCCCTTGACCCATGAAACTTGACATCATCGCCGCCGCAGACATTCTTTCCGATGCCGGGTACGCCATCGCCCTGACCGGAGCGGGGCTTTCGGTGGAAAGCGGCATCCCGTCGTTTCGGGGTCCCGAAGGGTTGTGGACGCGCTACGGCCAGCCGTCCAACCTGTCGTACCGGGTATTCTCCCAGGACCCACAAGCTTGGTGGGAACAACGCCTGCGGGATGAATCAACCCCAGGGAATCCGACTTACGACCTCAAGGCGGCGGTTGACCAAGCTGTGCCAAACGCCGGCCACATCGCGTTAGCCGAGTTGGAATCCGACGGCGTATTGAAGTCGGTGATTACGCAGAACGTTGACGGGCTGCACACCGAGGCGGGGTCAAGCTCGGTTCTTGAAATACACGGCAACCGGAACTACCTCCGCTGCGTGGGCTGTGGATGGCGACGACCACGCGACGGCTACATGATTACGGACCTGCCGCCCGTTTGCGGCGAGTGCGGCGGCGTAATCAAGCTGGACACTGTGATGTTCGGAGAGCCGATCCCACGTAGCTCTCTGGATGCTTGCATTGAGGAAGTGCAGCGGTGCGACGCCATGTTGCTGGTGGGCACGTCGGGCGCGGTCAATCCGGCGGCGCAATTTCCCCTGCTGGCGCGCGAGCGGGGCGCGCAAATCATCGAGATCAACCCGGAGGGTACGCAACTGACTTCGGCTGCGCACGTAGTATTGACCGGGACCGCCGGCGAAATCCTGCCGGCCATCGTCTTCGCTGCTCGCATCCGCACGGCAGGATCCGGCTGACATGGGCGAAGTCATCCGAAATTGGTGGCAGGCGGTCGTCGCGTGGGCTGCCAGCCCAGCCGTAAGCTGGGCTGACTTGATTATCAGCGGAGTCATCATCGCGGCGGCAATAGTGATTGCTGTGCTGTTCAGCATAGTGGTCTTTCCGCGGCTGCTGCGGCTCTCAATCATGTCGGGCCCAAATTTCGACGTGAAGACAGTGGCCTCTGTGAGGTTGCCTCTGGCCGCTTTCATTGTCTTGTCGGGCCTCTACCTAGCGCTGATCACTCTTTCGCCGCCGGCCACGGTCCAGGTTGTGGTGAACAAAATCAGCGCTGTGGTTGCAGTGGCGATTGGGGCCGTGCTGATTAATGGGATGATCTCTGCGGGCTTGCTTTGGCTGCAAGTTTATTTGCATCGCTCGGACCCCGACCCGCACCACTCAGGCAATTGGGTGTTCCCGGTGATCCGGCGCGCGATGCTGGCCTTTGTTATCGCCGCGGCGGCCATGGTTTCCCTTGATATCCTTGGCATCAACATCAGTCCCCTGGTCGCCGGCATGGGCATCGCAGGACTGGCGGTTGCGCTGGCTTTGCAGCCCACTTTGGGCAACCTGTTCGCCGGCACCTACGTCGTCAGTGAGGGCGTCGTGAGCGTCGGCGACTACATCGAAATGTCCAACGGCATCAGCGGCTATGTTGAGGACGTCAGCTGGCGCAGCACTCGCCTGCACACCTTTACCGACAACCTGGTCGTAGTCCCCAATTCCATGTTCGCCGAAACTATCATCACGAATTACAACAAACCCGGAGCGCCGCTGAACATCATCGTGCCCTGCGGAGTAGCCTACGAAAGCGACCTGGTACGGGTGGAGGAGATTAGCCTGGAAGTGATGAACGCGGTGATCGAGGAGCACCCAGGCGCGGAGACCGGATCGGAACCCACTTTCTATTACGAAGCGTTTGGAGACAGTAACATTGACTTCTATATGATTATCCGGGCGCAAGACCGAATAGCCGGCTTCGCCGTCCGCAGCGAACTTATCAAGCGACTCCACTCCCGGTTCGGCGCTGAAGGCATCGTCATTAACTACCCTGTCCGCAAGCTTCAATTCCCCGATGGCCTGGTTACCCAACAGATTGCACAACTGCCGCCCGGAGCGGAGACCGAAAGCAAATGAGCGAGACCTTTCAAACCTGGTGGCAAGCCCTCTCTCACTGGGCAGCCGGAACTACCGTCACCTGGGTCGATCTGCTGGTCAGCATAATCATACTGGCAGTGGTGGCGGTGGTAGCCTTCGTGTTCAGCCGGCTGATCTCCCGGCTGCTACTGCGCGCCGCCCGCTTCTCTGCCGGCGACCTTGACGACACGATAATCTCCGCCCTGCGAGGTCCGATTACGGTCTTGATCATACTGGCCGGCGCCTACCTGGCTATAACCGTACCGCTGACCCTGGCTCACTCCGTTCAGGAGGCGGTGAACAAGGCGGCAGCGCTGGCCGCCATTTTCACCGGCGCTTATTTAATCAACTCCGTTGGGTCGGCCGTCTTGCTGTGGGTGGAAGAACATCTGGAGAATAGCGAAGTATCCAGCGCCGGCGGCTGGGCATTGCCCCTGGCCCGTCGTGGCATGCTGATCGTTATCATCGCCATGGCAGCCATGATTTCCCTTGATGTTTTGGGGATCAACATCAGTCCGCTCATCGCTGGATTGGGACTGGGCGGCCTGGCCGTTGCCCTGGCGTTGCAACCGACGCTGTCCAACCTGTTCGCGGGCACCTATGTCATCACCGAGGGCGTGGTCAGCGAAGGCGACTACGTGGAGATGGAGAACGGCGTTACCGGCTACGTGGTGGACGTCAACTGGCGCAGCACCCGGCTACGGACGTGGGGCAACAACTTGGTGGTCATACCCAACTCGCGTTTCGCCGAGACCATCATCACCAACTACAGCAAGCCCGACGAGCACGTGAATGTGTACCTGACGTGCGGTGTCGCTTACGAAAGCGACCTGCGACAAGTGGAAGCCGTGAGCATGGACGTGATGAGACAGGTGGAGCGGGAGCATCCCGGCGTCGTGAAAGACTACGGGGTCTATTTTGGATATGACACGTTCGGGGAAAGCAACGTTGACTTCTGGCTGTTCATGCAGTCCAGCAGTCGCTTGAATAGCTTTGAGGTACGCACGGAACTAATCAAACAGCTGCACGCTCGTCTGACCGACGAGGGCATCACCATCAACTACCCGGTCCGCACGCTGCACTTCCCGGATGGCTGGACGCCCGACGGCCAGTCACCTGAGGGTGGACAGGCCGCACGCCGCGCAGCCCGGCCCCGTCCAGAATCCCAACCTCATGCCCACTTGCCGGCCGATGCACCCGGCGGCACCGGGGACGGGCCGGATGTCTAAGCAGACAGAAAGGATGGGGGCCATTGTTCAAAGGCCCCCGTCGGTCATTCGTGGCACATCCGGAGCAGCTACCGGGAGAGGCCGTATGCCGTCGCTTGTAGCTTGGCGTCCCCGGTGGCGTTCAGGCGCTGGGTGATGCTGTCGATGAGGGTACCCACCGCAGTTTCGCCCCAGAACCAGCGGTGGATGTCCGTTTCGTTGTCGTTCGGTCGCTGGGCCATGCGCGCTTCGTAGCAGAACGCCTTGAGGTCGTCGGCGCAGTACCGAGCAAACTGAGGCACCGAAACGTCGGCCGGCCGTTCGTCCATGTCAGCGTCGTCGCTCTCGGCGTAGGCTTCCAGGAACCGGATGATGCCGCGGAACCGGCGCTGGGGTATGCCGGTAATGCCGACGGCAGTATGGCCGCGCTGTTCCTGCCAGCGCTCGTAATAACCGCGCAGGGCGGTGATTTCGCCGGCGGCGTCCAGCGACTTTACGCTGCCGTTGGTTTCGGTGGTCGAAAGCTCCGACGCCTGGGGCAATCCAATTGGGCCGGCGTCCTCTGGATAATCGACCAGCACAGGGCCGGCTTCGGCGTCGAGCGTGGACAGAGCGGCGGAGATAACCTGATGCTGAAACTCAGGGTCGTCCGGCTTGCCGAGGGCGTAGCCGAAGTAGAACGGCACCCACAGGGCGCGAGGCGGACGCACTCGCTCGGCGTGTTCGCGCACCAACACTATGGAAACCGTGGTGAGCCCAGCCGACTCGAAGACCCTGGCCAGCACGCTCACGGCGTGCGTGCAGAGGGGTCAAGTGGGGGTCAGGAAAACGAGGTCAACTCTCTCGTCCTTGAGGCGTTGGGCTACTTCAGGCCCCGTTTGCTCTGCAACCATAGTGCAGTCGCGCAGAGCGCCCATGAAGGAGTAGTTATTAGGCGCCAATGCCTTGATGGTTCCCTTTGCCGCCAGTTCACGCATCCGGTCGATGGGATACGTGATATTGATGTCCCGATAGATGGCGGTGCGGTCAAAACCGATGCTGAAGTGGCTCTGGACGATGTCGGCGTTGTTGGAGTCGCTGGGCAGGACGCGGTAGGTTGACTCTCCGCCGGGATGATCGCGGTTGAAGGGCTTGTCGTCGCGCAGGTGCAGGCCGGCGGTAGTTACGATGGCGACGGTGCTTTCCGTCAGGGGCTTTTGCAGCGGAGACCAAGGCACATCGTCGGATTCCATGCAGGGGAAAAACTGCAACATCTGGCGTTGGACTTCGGACAAGATTTCCAGACGGGGCATATCAATTCTCCTCAACCGAGAATGCCACGGTATGCAGATTACTGGCCTGCGGCTAATCTCCGACGTCCACCATCTGTGGGTGCCGCCTGAATACTGCTATACCGTCTTCGTCGTGAGTATGCTCCAGTATGGCAGTCTCAAGGCGGTCGCCAAGATTTTGTATTGCCGCAAGGACTTTTTCATTGTTGTCGTCGATTTTCTTTTCCAGCCGTTCAGACTCCAACGTGATTTTCTTTTCCAGCTGTTCGCTGGTTCTGTCCAGGTCGTCCCGGGTAGTGAATTTGCCGATCCTGATTCCCGATGCAATCAGCAAGCTGATGATGGTAGCGATGCCCACTACGGAAGCAACTACGACGCCGGTAAGTTGCCAAAGGGTAAGCGTAATCTCCATGGTTCCTTACCCTCCTTTCGTTATGAGCAGTCCGTTGGCACCGTGGGCAGTTGAGTGGATGAAGGCAAATCTGTTTGCCTCCACCCCATTGTTCCGGGTTTGAGTCGCGTCTAGTCGAACATGATCGCGCCGCGTCCGATTTCGCCGTTGTCCAGGTCATCGTAGGCTTCGTTGATCTGGTCCAGGGTATAGTGGCGCACCACGAGGTCATCCAGGTTCAGCTTGCCGGAGCGGTACATGTCCACCATTACCGGCATGTCGGTGCGAGAGCGGGCGGAGCCGTAGTAGGAACCGCGTAGTGTCTTTTCATTGCGCACCAAGTCAACGGCGTTGATGGCGGCTTCCTGTCCCCATGGGGCGATGCCGACGACGGTTACGATGCCCCGTTTGGCGGCCATGTCGTAGGCGGCCTTGGTGGTGTCCGCGCCGCCGAACACTTCAAAGGTATAGTCGGCTCCGCGTCCGCCGGTGAGATTTCTCACCTGCTGGACCGGGTCCTGATCGGCGGCGTTCACCATGTGGGTTGCGCCGAAGCGCATGGCGAACTCGAGCTGCGCCTCACGAATGTCCACGGCGATGATCTGAGCGGCGTTGGCCAGGGCCGCGCCCATGATGACGTTGAGTCCGACGCCGCCGCACCCGATGACGGCCACCGTGCTGCCGGCCTTGATTTCCGCGCTGTAGAGGGCCGCGCCAACACCGGTGGTAACCGAGCATCCAATCATCGCGGCCTTGTCCATGGGCAGGTTATCTGTGACGGGAACGACGCCCGTTTCGGGGATCACCGCGTACTCGGCGAAGCAGGCGACCTTGCCCATGTGATGGATGTCCTTGCCGGCAGCGTGGAGGCGGGTGGTGCCATCGAGAAGATTGGCGCCGGTGGCGGCGTGCAGATCGCAGAGATTGCTGTGGCCCTCCAGACACGACCGGCAGCGACCGCAGGCGGGCACGAAGGAAAGAATCACCTGATCGCCTTCGCTGGCGAGCGTGACGCCGGGACCGGTCTGGACCACGGTGCCGGCGCCCTCGTGTCCCAGCACCACCGGGATGGCGATGGGAGCGTCGCCGTGCATAAAGTGGCGATCGCTGCGGCAGACGCCCGCCGCGCCGATTTTAACCAGCACCTCGCCAGCCTTGGGCTCATCAAGGTCAACCTCGCAGATGTCCAACGGCTGACCTACTTCCCACAAAACAGCAGCTTTAACCTTCAACGTATGTCCCTCCCGACGGGTCTGCGCGGCTATTTGCGCGAGCGCAGCGCATTAAATTTAAACGTTCGACCATTGTAGATTACCCAGCGTAATCCTGCCAGACCCGGAACCCGGCGCGGGTTTTGGGAACTGGCAGACTGCTGCGGGCGCATCCGTGCCCGAATGTCCATACCGTCGGAGCAGCGGGATTGTGACACTCGGATTGGGGGTAGTTATACTGTCCGCAACCACCCGCCGCGCGCGGAAACAACGGAGTGAAACTGTACTATGGAAACCGTGGGATTCATCGGACTGGGCAACATGGGCGGAGGCATGTCGGCGAACATACAGCGGGCCGGCTATCCAATGATCGTTTACGATCTTCGGGAGGAAGCCGCGCTACCGCTGCTGGAAGGCGGGGCCCGCCTGGCGAACACGCCGGCTGAGGTAGCGGCAGGCAGCGACGTGACGTTTACGTCGCTGCCTGGGCCGTATGAGGTTGAAGCCGTATCGACCGGAGCGGAGGGCGTTCTGGAAGGCATCAAACCGGGGAGCGTGTACATCGACCTGTCGTCGAGCCGGCCGACGCTGATCCGCCAGATCGAGCCGAAGTTCCGGGCCAAGGGCTGCCACGTGCTGGATGCGCCGGTGAGCGGCGGCAAGACGGGCGCAGCATCGGGAAACCTGGCGGTGATGGTCGGCGGCGAGCGGGAAGTGTTCGACCGGGTGAAACCGATTTTGGACTCCTTTGGAGACAAGGTGTTCTACGCGGGCGAGATCGGCGCGGGGAGCGTGGCTAAGCTGGTGCATAACATGATCGGCCACAGCGTGCGGCAGGCCATCGCCGAGGGGCTGACCCTGGGGGTGAAGGCCGGCGTGGAACCGGAAGCCCTATGGGAGTGCGTCCGCCGGGGATCGCTGGGTCGGATGCGCGTCTTGCACGAGGGGCTGGTACGCACGATGTTCCGCGGCGAGTTCGAGCCGGCCAGCTTCGCGCTGAACCTGGCCTACAAGGACATTTCGCTGGCCACGGAACTGGCACGGGAATACGACGTGCCAATGCCCATGTCCACGCTGGCGGAGCAGATTGCGTTGCAGGCGATGAACCGAGGCTGGGCGGAATCGGACAGCAGCGTCACGGTGCGACTGCAGGAGGAACAGGCCGGGGTAGAAGTGCGCGCGCCGCATATTGACCCGGCCCGTGCCGGGCGGTTCATCACGACGCACCCGGATGATGAGGAGTAGAAGACCAATGCAACTGAACACGTATCTGCATTTTGGAGATAACTGCCGCGAGGCTTTTGAGTTCTACCGCTCGGTGTTTGGCGGCGAATTCTCCTGGATAGCGACCTTTGCAGACGGGCCGGCCGATATGCCGCCGGTTCCTGACAACGAAAAAGACCTGATCATGCACGTGTCGTTGAACATCGGCGACAGTGTGCTGATGGGCAGCGACACTACCTCTGCCTTCGGGCCGCCGCCCAATGTTGGCAACAACTACTCAGTCAGCGTTTCGACGGACAGCAGGGAAGACACCGACCGACTGTTTGCCGGTTTGTCCGAGGGCGGAAACGTGGCGATGCCTCCGGCCGATATGTTCTGGGGCGCGTACTTCGGGATGTGCACCGACAAGTTCGGCGTCAACTGGATGCTAAGCTACGATGCCCCGGGGGACTAACGACCGGAAGGAGCGAGTAAATTCGCGGCCGATGAGGGTGTGGCACTATCTCGCTATCGACCCTCACCCCAACCCTCTCCCATTCAGGGAGAGGGAGTTTAGGACACACCTTAAAAGTTGTACGGCGTCCAGGGTTTGAGGTGGACCGCAAACATGCGGTCAGCGCGGAGCAGTGCGCTGTGGGTGTGCTCGTCCACCAAGCCGGCGTTCGTCAGGGTGGTAAAGGTGGCGGCACCCATGTAAGCGGACGCCAAGCCGGCGACGGTAATGGTCAGATCCGGTGAGCCGGACGTGGGCCGGCAGGTCGCGCCCTCCCGGGAACCTTCGAGTTCGAAGCAGACCGCGTTCCACGAGCAGAAGTCATCCATCACCCGTAGGGTTATCCGGTCGTTGGCGAGGTACTGGCGCAGTTCCAGCGCGGCGGCGACGTCCACGATACGTATCCAGAGGCCGTCACGGGTTGACCGTTGCAGGCGACGCGGGTCGGCCAGCATCCAGGGCATTGGGTCGTCCACCGGGCGCTTGATGGCCTCGGTGCGTTCGTAGAGGTCCAAGTCGAAGCAGAACCGCCACAGCGCCGCGCTGGCCTCGGGAGTTGCGGCCATGAGTTCGTTCACAATCACCGTGGGCCGTTGGGTGCGGTAGTTCACGTAGCCGTCGATGCGGCCGTCCTCAACATAGGCGGCGTAGAATACGCCACCTGAGCCGCCCTGAAAGTGAATCGGATCCCGGGCATCCCGGTCCCAGTGGTGGGGGGCGCGCTGGAACACGGCCGGCCGGCCCTGGGTACTGCGCCGCATCACGTCGGGCAGTTCCTTGCCGATGTCCGCCGGATCTATGAAGGTGATATGGCCCGGGCTGTCGAAGCGACGGGTGTAAGCGTTGTGCGCTTTTTCGATGCTCCACTGCTCATGCACCGACCCGACGCCGTAGCCGAACCGCCCGTAGATGGCGCTCTCCGTGGCGAACAGCGCGGCCAGGGGTTCGCCCCGCTCGTGGATGCCGTCAATCTGGTGGCGCATCATCTGCGTCATAATGCCGCGCCGGGTGTGGGTGGGCTGGACCTCTACATTGGACACGCCGGCGACAGTGGCAACGCCGCCGGGTACGGACATCTCCAGTAAGTGGGAGTGCGCCCCGCCGACGATCTGGCCGTCCTCAAGCACGGCAATGGTGCGGGTCAAATCAAAGTGAGGACGCAGTTCGTCGGGATCGTGGTTGAAGCGGTTGCCATGGGCGCGGGATTCCGTGCGCATCCACCGCTCAAACTCGTCGTGGGTGACGTTCCTCAGTTCCAGCATGGTATGCGCGCTCCCGGCGTTTAGGAATCGCGCAGAATATAACGGATTGCAAGGGGATGCGCTACCGGCTGCAAAGAGCGCCGCACTGCTTACCAGACAGATCGGAAGTGGGAACGCTTCGGATTTAGAGTTTGTCGAAGCCGCGCCAGCCCGGCAGCGCCGCTGCCTGACGCACCCACTTCGCCATCTGCTCCTCGTCCAGTTGGTCTTCGTAGATATCGACCCAGCGCGAATCCGGGTCTTTGCCGGCGCCGTGTGGGGCTGGATCCAGGGACGCGCCGTTGAGGAAGGTTACCTTCACGTAGCGGGTGAAGACGTGGTAGCTGAGGAACCAGCCTTCGCCCTCGACGCCGTACCAGGGCGAGTTCCACCGCACTGCCTTGCGCACGTCGGGCACGGTGCGGACGATGAGGTCGTCGATGCGGCGGCCCAAATCGCTTTTCCAGCCGGGCATGGCAGCGATGTACTGCTGCACGGGGGCGTCGCCGTCGGCCTTGGCGATCTGCGGATTGCCGCCGGAAAGGAGCCGGACTCCGGTGCTGGAGTATTCCGGGGTTGTCATCCGCGACTCCGTTGGCTGCATGGGTTGCTGATAAGCGAAAACCCCCGCTCATGTTGGATTGGGGGTATCAAATCGCCCATACTTACTGGGCGAAACTCTCTGGTGGGCCTGGATGGACTCGAACCAACGACCTCAGTCTTATCAGGACTGCGCTCTAACCGCCTGAGCTACAGGCCCACGGTAGAGACTACCATTATACCTTTTGCGGGGTAAGGCGCAAGCGGCGGGGTTCCCGAATTTCGACGGCCCAAATCGTCAACCTCGTTTCTCTGCAACGAAGAATGCCCAGCCAATTTTGCCCGCGTCAGCCGAGTCCACCCAGAAGGACAGGGCATCCACTGTGCGGTCAATGGTCTCCGCACTGACGCGGGGCAACAGGCTTTCCCGGTTCTCCTGTAGCCGGTCTCGCACCCAACCGTAGGAGCGCGCCACGTGATGAGACCAGTCTTCTTCCCGGGTTACAGTCAGGTCCAGCCTTGTCAGGGCATTGCGGTAATCTTCCAAGTCCCACATATCCGGCGACTTGACCCGGTCGTAGATCCTGGCCCGATCCTCTGCGGGCGTGTCGTGTCGAACCAGGATGTCGGTAAAAATGAGCGAGCCGCCGGGCCGCAGGACGCGACGACATTCCGTCAGGACGACGATCTTGTCCGCCGCATGAAGGAAGGCCTCCTGGCTCCAGACAATATCGTAGGCAGCGTCGGGGTAGGCAAGGGAATGAAAGTCGCCGTACTCGAAAGACAGCAGGTGCTCGAGGCGGCGCTCCCGGCTACGCTCGCGGGCGAGTTGCAGTTCCTTTTCGCTGATGTTGACGCCGGTCACCTGGCAGCCGAAGTTTGTAGCCAAGTAGCGGGCGGTGGACCCGTAACCACAGCCCAGATCCAGGACGCGCACGCCGGAACCCAACGGCGCGGCGGCGGCCATGATCTCGTTGGTGTGTTCCATGGCCTCGGGGTGGGGACATCCCTCGCTACAGGGGACACCGAGGTGCAGGTTGTCGCCCCAAACCGTCCGGTAGATTTCATCCGCCGGGCCGTCGTAGTAGGCTTTGGTGGCAGAAACGATGGATGCCGTGTCTCCACTGTTCACGGCGCTGGCCTCCTTGTTGGGTTGTCGGGGCCGGTAGGGCGAGGGGAAGACACCCGCCACGAGCTCCGCAGTGTATAGTGTGCACGCCGGCACCTTTCAGCGCAAACACGCCGGAGGGTTGGCAGGCATAGCATCCGGTCATCTTTCGGACGGTGAGGCATGAGGACAGGAGCCGACTACAAAGAGAGCTTGCGCGATGGGCGCGACGTATGGGTGCTTGGCGAAGGCGCCGTGCCCGACGTGACGACCCACCCGGCCACGGCCGCGATGGTGGATGAATACGCGGCGTGGTATGACCGACATTTCGACCCCCAGTGGCAGGATACCCTGCTGACTCCGCCAGACGAAAACGGGCAGCGGCATCCCCTCGCGCTCACCCCTCCCAGGACGCCCGAGGATTTGAAGCGCATGGGGAAGCAGATCAGCGCGGTGCATTTACTGACCGGGGGCAACATGACGCATACCCCGGGGTATGGCGAGTTGATCGCCCTGGGATTGCAGAACGTGATGAAGCGGCTGGACAACTCTTCCGAGGATATCCAGGCCGCCGACGAGTACCTGGAGCACATATCAAAAAGCGGCCGGTTCCTGACCTACGCCGGGGGAGGGCCGCTCATCGGGACCCGGCTGCGGTCCGACGAAAGCGAACGCACCGCCCTCAAACTGGTCAGCGAAACCGCGGACGGCATCGTGGTGAGCGGCAAGATACAGATGCACACCAGCACACCCTTTGCGGAGGACCTGCTCATCAGCACCAGGAACGATATGCCCACCGGCAGCGGGAGATTCCTGTGGTTCATCGTGCCGGTGAACGCTCCGGGCCTGCGGGTGGTGTCGCGCCGGGCGGCTGCCCGGCACAAGAATCTGTTCCTCTCTCCCCTGAGCGGCCGGTTCGATGAACTGGATTCCATGGTCTGGATGGAGGACGTTTTCATCCCGCGTTCTCACGTGTTCACCGGAGAGCCTCCCAACCGAAACCGGAAGCAATCGCTGGTGTCCTGGATGCTGTGGCACCATAGCTACGGCTGGCTGGCCAAGGCGGAATTGTCGTTGGGCATCGCCCTGGCGCTGGCCGAGATCATGGGCCTCAAGGACAACCCCCAGACCGTTGAGCATCTGGTCGAGATGACCGTCAACGTTCAAACCACCCGCACCTGCATGACGGCGGCGGAACTGGATCCGGAAACGTCGGTGAGCGGGCACGCCCTGCCCAATCAGATTCACGTGGCCGCTGCGGGAATCAACACGCTCAGAGTCCGGCAGCGGATGGGTGAAATACTGCGCGGCTTGCCCGGTTCGTCGCTGATCAACGCGCCGGCCGACACTGACTTCGCTGACCCGGTCATGGCCGCCGAGCTGGAGGACGCTTTCGGCGGGGGCGGATACACGGCGATGCAACGGGCCGCGCTGTTGCAACTGGCCTGGGATCAGGTTTCATCGGGTTTGGACGCGCGGGAAGCCGCCTTCGAGCTCCATGCCAGCGGCGGGCTCGATTCCTGGCGGCGCCAGCTGGGGGCCTGGTTTGAAAGGTACAACGAGCTGGCCAATGGCGTACACGATTTCGTGAGCGTGGACATACCCTCCATGGACCTGACCAGCCTGCAAGAGATAGAAAGCGCGCCGCGTCGCATGCCTCAGGCAACGCCGGGCAGCTGAACCCAACGAGTCATTCGCTCAGGGAGGACCATCATGGGCCAGATGGACGGAATGGTTGCCATCGTAACCGGCGCCAGCCGAGGGCTGGGACGGGCCGTAGCTACGGAATACGCCAACGAAGGCGCGAGCGTGGTTATTTGCGCCCGCAGCCAGTCGCCGACCGGACTGGCGGGAACCCTGCAACAGACGGCCGACGACATCAGGAACAACGGCGGAGAAGCGCTTGCCATCGACTGCGACGTGACCAACGAGTCCCAGGTCAACGAGATGGTCCGGCAGGCGATGGAGCGTTACGGCAAAATCGACGCGCTTTTCAATAACGCGGGGATGATGGTGTTGGGCGAGACGATCATGGACATCGACGCGGGCCGCTGGGAACAGTTGATGCGGATCAACGTGAACGGCCCGTACCTGTGCAGCCGGGCCGTGTTGCCGGCAATGATGGAGCAGCGCCGGGGCAGCATCATCAACATCGGCTCACGGATGGCCACCGATCCCAATCAGGGCGGCGGCGTGTTATACAGCGCGAGCAAGGCGGCGGTGCACATGTTCAGTTACTGCCTGGCCGACGAGGTACGGGACTACAACATCGCGGTGAATATCCTGAGCCCCGGCGGGCTGCGCAGCGAAGGGTCGGCGGCAATCCCGTGGACGCAACGGGACTGGCACGAGCGGGTTGATCCCAGCGCGATTGGCCCCATGGCGGTGTACCTGGCCATGCAGGATGCAAGCACCTTTACTGGGCAACTGGCGTCGCGTTTTGATTTCGGCACGACGTGGGGGCCGGGGTCGGGGGAGAGGGAGTAGCGCGGGGTCGCAATGACGGTTGAGCGAAGCAGGTGCGCACGAGGATCACGCCGAAATTGACAGCTCTCTGTGAGCATACCTACAATCGCGGTAATCTGCGAAAAGACGGCAGCGTTCCGGCTCTATAGGAGGATGATAATGGCTGAATTACTTGGGTTGGGATGTTCTCACGGTCCGATTATTCTGACGCCGCCGGAGGTGTGGTCGAAGGGCAGGGAGCGCATATTTGCGCGTGTGCCGGGCTATGAGGCTCCGGCAGCGTTGCTGGCAGAGCTGGGAGACGACAACGGTCTGAGCCAGGACATCAGCGACCAGAAGAAGGTAGTGGAGTCGTTTGAGATCATGCGGAAACGCCTCCACGAATGGGAGCCGGACGTGTTGATGGTGATCGGCGACGACCAGGCGGAGAATTTCCTACAGGACAACCTGCCTCCCTTCTGCCTGTACACCGGCGCCGAAGTGGACGGATACCCGTTCCAGCGGCCGGCGGCCCGCACCAATTTGTGGAACGCTGCGCCCGAAACGAAATTCACCTTCCAGTGTCCCAAAGAGTTTTCCCGGGACATGCGCAACTTCCTGATTCGGGACGGGTTTGACATGGCCTCGTCCAGCGCGCTCAAGGGCTGGGACTGGGGATTGGCTCACGCCATCATCAACCCGTTGGTGTTCCTGGACCCGGATGGAAAGTTCCCGCTGCTGCCGCTGTTCGTGAACTGCTACGGGGAAGAGGCGGGACCGGATTACCCGCCACGCCCGACGCCGAAACGATGTTACCAGTTGGGCCAGGGCATTCGGCGGTTCCTGGACACCCGGGACGAACGGGTCGCGGTGGTAGCATCGTCCAGCTGGTCGCACAGTTTCCTGGCCCACAAGTTCCAGTGCCGGGCGATAGACATCGAGACCGACCGGCGCAACCTGGAACTGGTGCGGAAAGGCCAGGGCAGCAAACTGGCGGAACTCAGTCCCGAGGAGATTCAAGAGTCCGGCGACCACGAGATCCTGAACTGGGTCATCGCGCTGGGGATACTCGGCGACGTGCCGGCGGAAATTGTGGACGTGCGCGAGTCGCACACTCAATTGGCGTACCGCGTAGCGGCAATCTGGGGCTGATCATGGTTACAGTATTAGAGCCGCGAACCCAAACCGGGCAAGGAACAGGCCACAGGAGTTGCGACGGCTGTCCGCGCTGCGAACGGCCCGACGCTCCGACGTGCAACATTCCGCATCCGAAGTTCGCCAACCGGCATCCGGTGTGCAAAGTCTGTGGACACTGCGTGCTGCGCGGTCAGCACCAGGACGACGCATCGGATCTGGACGACCATCCGGGGTTCAGCGCCGGTGGGCCGGAGTCGGCGGGCAAGCCCAGCCTCAATTGAGGCGGTCGATGAGATTGTAAGGGTATTCACCCTCCGGTATTGGTCTGCGCTGGCGGAGGCGAGTTATTTCGCCTCCGCCAGCGCATTTGCATGGGAGGAACACGCGCAGAATCGACCAAGCAAATAATGGCGTGGCATGATAATAATTATTTCGCATGTTGACATGGACGAAATCGTTGGATAGAGTAGGCTATTAATTGGTTAGTCGGCGCAGAAAGCCTATATTATTGCGGTTAATAATTTAATATACCTGTTTAGGTACGGGATACGTAAATCCGTACCTACCGTTCCGTCGCATGGCGCTCTACCCGGAGGTGTTCCGATGAAATGGTTCAGGACCAGCCGCTACAGCCCGTTGACTCTCATAATCGCGGCGCTTTTACTGATTCCGATCATTGCCTGCGGCACGGCTCAGGAAACGCAAACGGATCCCCAACAGCCGGCCGCCGCTCCACAACAGCCAGCCGCCCAGCAGCAGGCCCCGGCGCAACAGCCGGCCGCCACATCGGCACCAGCGGCGGCGGCATCCCAACAGCAAGCGCAAACGGGATCGTCGCAATCTTCACAACCCGCAGCCGCGCAAGCGGCGCCGACGGCGGTTCCGCAAGCCGCGCCCGCTGACGCGACAGCGCAAGCGGTTGAGCCCATGGGAACGCTGAACACGGGCCTGAAGGAGATGGGGCCGTTCTTCCTGCATCCCAGCACGTTGGGCAACCCGCAAATCTTCGTGCACGGCACGGCGCCCATCGGTGAGGGACTGTTGCAGCAAGACCTGAATCGTGAAGTCAGCGGCCTCCTGGCCGAGTCCTGGGAAGTGTCCGAGGACTACCTGACCTGGACCTTCCGGCTGAACAAGGGCGTGATGTTCCACAAGGGCTACGGGGAAATGACTTCGGAGGACGTGCTGTGGACGATGCAACAATGGGGATTCAGCAAGCATCCCCGCGCCGGTCAGCTGACCACGTTCTGGGAAGATCGTCCCGGGACGGAAATCGTCGACCCCTACACCCTGAAGGTGCATTCCGGCGAGCCGGTGGTTGAGGTAATCGGGCAACGTTGGCACATGACTCCCGGCGGCGCCTCCACGTTCATCGCCAGCCGAAAGCAGACTGAAGAGATAGGCGTGGATGAGGCGAGCACACAAATCGCCGCAACGGGTCCGTGGGAAATCGCGGAACACCGTACCGGCGAGTTCTGGAGGATGGAGGCGGTGCGCGACCACTGGCGCCATACCCCCGAATTCGCCGAGTTCGTAATGTGGGAGATACCGGAAGAAGCTTCGCGGCTGGCCGGGTTCCAAACCGGCAAGCTGGACACGTTCCTGATGTCTTTCGACACCATCCCCAGCGTACTGGGAGTCGAGGGAGCGCAGTTGATGACGGTGCCCAACGCCGTTGAGATGGGTCTCCGGATTTATGGCAACTGGTATCCCATCGAGGGCGTTGAAGCTAGGTCCGGCTACGATCCCGATCTGCCGTGGGTTTCGCCGACTGACGACGTAACCTCGCCGGAATGGGAACGGGCCGTCAAAGTGCGTTTGGCGCTGGTGACCGCCATCGACCGGCAGGCGCTGGTGGACACCATCCTGTCGGGGTACGGACACATCAACACCCCGATGCGGAACTACACCGGATTCGAGCACTACCTGGACGGCAGGGACTGGGAATTCAACCCCGACCGGGCGCGGGCATTGGTGGAGGAAGCCGGTTATCCCGACGGGTTCAGCATCACCCTGACGCCGTCCCTGCGGGGCGCTCCCGCCGAGGTTGAGGGATGCGAGGCAATCTCGCAGATGTGGGGCGACATCGGGCTGGACGTGAACTTCCAGCGAGTGCCTTACGGCACGCTGCGTCCGCAGTTGGTGGGGCGCACCTACCAGGGCGCGACCTGCCACGCCGGTTCGCCGCTGCCCACTCCCGCCACCGGCTTTGGGAGCTACCTGAGCGCCAACCCGTTCAACCGGGGACTGGAACACTGGTGGACGGAAGCCAAGATGATCGAAGCGCAGAAGGCGGTGGACCCGGTTGAACGCGAGCAACTGGAGCGGGAGGTGGGCCAATTCCTGTTCGACAACGTGCTGACCGACATCAACTACTACACCATTGACGCCGTTTGGCCCGTAGGCCCACGCATCGAACCCTGGACGGAATACGTGAGAACCACCGACGTGCGCCAGATCAACGGCTACGAATACATCCGCCACCGGCGGCCCTAAATTCCCAGGGATGTGAACCCGGTCACGAGGACAATTGACCAGCGCCGGCGGAGGCGAATTGCATCGCCTTCGCCGGCGCATTTACGCAGGAAGGATAGGCGCGGAATAGGTCAAACCAATAATAGCGTGGAACGATAATAGTTATTTCGTACATTGACATGCTTTAAGCCGTTGGATAGACTACGCCAACTTTTTGCATATCGTTGCCGATGAGCGCATCGACAACGGATATGGTTCCACTGATCCGTTACGACTAGGGCGAATGTCAACCCGCACCAGCGATTCTTCGGGATGGCTACCTCGCCCGGAGGTGGGTTTAATGAGTTGGTTCAGGATTAGCCGCTACAGTCCGTTCACCCTGGCAATCGCTGCACTTTTGCTGATTCCGATCATTGCGTGCGGCACGGCCCAGGAAACGGCCACGGATTCCCAACAGCCGGCGGCTGCGCCACAGCAGCCCGCTGCCCAGCAGCAACAGGCTCCGGCGCAACCCGCAGCCACACAGCCGGCGGCTGCTTCGAGCCAGGCCGCTCAGTCGGGCTCCGGACAATCGGCCCCTGCCCAGGCTGCGCCTACTGCCGCGCCGCAGCAGGCCGCGCCATCCGATACGACCGCACAGGCGGTTGAACCCACCGGGACGCTGAACACGGGCCTTAAGGAAATGGGGCCGTTCTTCCTGCATCCCAGCACATTGGGCAACCCGCAGATTTTCGTGCACGGCACCGCGCCCGTCGGCGAAGGGCTGTTGCAGGAAGATGTGAACCGCAACGTGCTGGGCCTGCTGGCGGAGTCGTGGGAGATTTCCGACGATTTCCTGACCTGGACGTTCAATCTGAACCAGGGAGTCCAGTTCCACAAGGGTTACGGAGAAATGACCGCCGAGGACGTGGTGTGGTCGATGCAGCAGTGGGGGCTGAGCAAGCATCCCCGCGCCGGCCAGTTGGAGAAGTTCTGGGCAGACCGGCCAGGTTCCCAGGTAGTTGACGACTACACGGTGCAAGTGAATACCGGCGAGCCGCTGGTTCACGTGATTGCCCAGCGCTGGCACATGACCCCGGGCGGCGCGTCCACGTTCATCGCCAGCAAGAGGCAAACCGAAGAACTCGGCGTGGAAGCAGCCAGCGCGGATATGGCGGCCACCGGCCCCTGGGAAATCGTTGACCATCGCACCGGCGAGTTCTGGAAGATGGCGGCGGTACGCGATCACTGGCGCCACACGCCGGAGTTCGCCGAATTCATCATGTGGGAAATCCCCGAGGAATCCTCTCGGGTTGCCGGGTTCCAAACCGGCAATCTGGACACCTTCCTGATGGGCTACGACTCCATCCCCAGCGTTCTGGACGTAGAAGGCGCGCAGTTGATGAAAGTGCCCAACGCCATCGTGCAGAGCCTGAGGATTTACGGGCAGTGGTACCCGGTTCAAGGCGTGGAAACGCGGGCCGGCTATGATCCGAACCTGCCCTGGATTTCCGCGTCGGACGATATAAACTCGGCAGAGTGGGACAATGCCCGCAAGGTGCGGCAGGCGCTGATTGCCGCCGTTGACCGCCAGGCCCTGGTGGATGAGATTCTGTCCGGCAACGGAAACACCAACACTCCCATCCATTCCTACAGCGGCTTTGAGCACTACTTGGACGGACGGGACTGGCAGTACGACCCGGACCGCGCGAAGCAGTTGCTGGAGGAGGCCGGGTACCCGGACGGGTTCAGCATTACGCTGACGCCGGCCCTGCGCGGCGCGCCCCAGGAAGTGGAAAGTTGCGAGGCCATCGCCCAGATGTGGGAGAACATCGGCCTGGACGTGGATTTCCAGCGGATTCCCTACGGAACGCTCCGCCCCACGCTGGTGGGACGCACCTACCAGGGCGCGACCTGCCACGCCGGTGGCCCCCTACCCACACCGGCCAACGGCTTCGGCAGCTATCTGACGGAAAATCCGTTCAATCGCGGGTTGGAGCACGCCTGGTCTGATGACCTGATGCGTCGCGCCATGGCTGAAGTTGACCCCGACGCGCGGGAGGCCATGGAGCGCGAGCTTGGGCAGTTCCTGTTCGACCACGCCCTGACCGACCTCACGTACTACAACATCGACGCCCTTTGGCCGGTTGGCCCGCGCATTGAGCCGTGGACCGAACACGTGCGGAGGAGCGACGTGCGCCAGATCAACGGTTACGAATACATCCGCCACCGGAAGTAAACCGTACCAACACCAACAACAACCGGTAATCAGCAAACAACGAGGTACCCATGCGTAATTTTCCAAGAAAATTCTCCGCCATCACGGTAGCTCTTTTCGCACTGTCCTTGATGCTGGCCCTGGTGGTGGCCTGCGGCGGCGCGGCAGAGACGGATCAACCGGCCGCGAGTTCGGCGTCATCGGATCAGAGCGCCGCGCCGGCAACGTCGGGGTCCTCAGCGGCTCCGGCCGCAACGGCGCCACCGGCCGCGTCGTCAGGGTCTTCGGCGGCCCCGGCAGCAACGGAGGTTCCGGCGGCGGCTCCGGTGGCCGCGCCCACGGCCACGCCGCAAACTGCGGCGGCCGTGGTTGAGGAAAGGCCCAGCGGCCGGCTGACGGTTGGACAGAAGGAACTCGGCCCCTTTATGGGCCATCCCGCCCTGACCGGCAACCCGCAGATTTTCGTCCTTCAGACCGCGCCCATCGGCGAGTCCCTCCTGACCGTGAGCGCCGACCTGGAGCCGGTGCCCATGCTGGCCAGGGAGTGGGGCGTGTCGGAAGACGGCTCCACGTGGACCTTCCACCTCCAAGAAGGTGTGATGCTCCACAAGGGTTACGGGGAAATGACGGCTGAGGACGTTATCTGGAGCATGCGCCAATTTGGAGCGGATGGATCCAAGCACCCCCGGGCGTCCAACATGCGCGGCATCTGGGAAAACCCGGACGGTCACGCCATCGCCGTTGACGATCATACGGTTGAAGTCAACACCGGCAAGCCGTGGTCGGAAGTTCCGGTCAACGAGATATTGACCAGCCCGGGCGGAGGCGGCACCTGGATCGTCAGCAAGAAACAGACTGAAGAATTGGGAGTGGAAGAGGCCAACGGCCAGATCGCTGCCACCGGCTCCTGGAATCTGGTTGACTACCAGACCAGCGCCTGGTGGTTGATGGAAGCCGTGGAAGGCCACTGGCGGAAGACCCCTCACTTCGCCGAGCTGATGTTCCAGGAAATCCCAGAGGAATCATCCCGCGTGGCAGGGTTCCAGACTGGAAACCTGGATACTACCCTTATCGCCTTCGACTCGCTGTCCCTGATCGAGGAAGTGGAAGGCGCAGAGATCATGCGCGTCCCCGGCGGCGGTGAGTCGGCGCTGACCTTCTACGGACAGTACTACGTGGGCATCGGCACTGATGACCAGCAGCCCGGCTACGATCCGGAGTTGCCCTGGGTGTCTTCCGATCCCGACATTAACTCCGAAGCGTGGAAGAACGCAGCCAAGGTTCGCACCGCCCTGTCCATCGCCATTGACCGGCAAGGCATCGTGGATACTCTTCTGCACGGCTACGGTTCGCCCGCAGTGCTTTGGGACTTCGGCCAGTATGAAGACAGCTGGCTGCCGCAGGAACTGCGCTGGGAGTACAACCCCGAACGGGCCAAGCAGTTGATTGCCGAAGCCGGGTATCCGGACGGATTCAGCATCACGCTGACGCCGTCGCTGCGCGGCGCGCCCGTGGAAGTGGAGGCCTGTGAAGCCATCGCCACCATGTGGGCCGACATCGGCGTGGACGTGAAGTTCCAGAGCCTGCCCTACACCACGTTGCGGCCCAGCCTCATCGCCCGCAACTATCAGGGTTCGACCTGCCACGCCGGAGGCATCCGGCTGGAGCCGGGGCAGGGGTTCTCGGGTATGCTGTCCAAGCTGAACCACCAGGCGGTGTGGAACCGGGGCGTTGAGCACCCGTGGCTGGACGAGAAGGTGTCGGAACACATGGCCGAGGTGGATACCGAGGCGCGCCGCGCGCTCGCCATCGAGATCGCCACGTTCATGTTCGAGAACGCCATCACCGGCGTGGGGTTGTACAATTTCGACTCCCTGTGGCCGGTGGGCCCCAGCATCCAACCGTGGATTGAAGGCGTACGCTACCGCGACCTGCGGAACATCAACGGTTACGAGTACATCCGGCCGCGGTAATTTTTGCAGAGCGAGCAGGTTAGACAGGCGATATTGACATGGTGTGGAAGAAGACTGGAATATCGGTCTTGTTGCGAACGGTGTTTGGGCTGCCGTTGGCGGCGGTGCTGAGCGTGATCGGGATGGCGGTCGCATCGGCCATGTCGGTGTTCTTCGGCGTATCCGGCCTGCCAACCCTGCTCACCCTATTGATGATCGGGGCGGGCGTCGGCGCCGGGATTGGGGCCGGGGTGATGATGCTGAGGATCGACGCGGTCCCGCCCTGGCCGATATTGCTGGCCGCGGCCCTGGCCCTGGCAGCGTTCAGCGCCGGCGGAGGCTGGATGGGCTTCCAGATCGGAGAGCGTATCTCAGCGATTGAGGACGCCAACTGTGTGGGCGTTTGCGGGTACCTGTTCAAACCGCGAACGTACATTGCCCTGGGCGCAACGTTGGTCTCCAACGTGATCGCGCTGGTATTCAACATCGGATATGAAGGAGGGTTCGGGCGATGGGCTTCGACCAAGCCGCGGGTCGTTGGAGCGACCGGCGGCGCGGGGGAGGCTCAACGTCGCTGATTGCCACCGTGGTCGTGTGGAGCGCTTGGTCCGGCGTGCGTTGAAGCGTCGAGTCAAGCGAAGGCGGCAAGGAGCGTCGCCGAACCGGGAAACAGCAACGGGCCACGGATAACGTACGGAATCAGTCCGTGAGGGAGTGAAACATGCAGCGGTATCTGGTGCGGCGCATCCTGTTGGCGTTGGTGACCCTGCTCGCCGTGTCTCTGATCATATTCGTGATGAGCCGGGCGGCGGGAGATCCGAGGCACGTTTACCTGGACGACTATTCGACCCAGGAAGACTGGGACCGGCTGACGGAAAGCCTGGGGTTGGACAAACCGTACTACCAACAGTACGGCATATTCCTGGGTAGCGCGTTGAAGGGCGACTTTGGCGAATCCATCAAAGAGGGCCGGCCCTCGATGGAGGTGATCGTCGAACGGATTCCGGCCACGTTGCAGTTGGGGTTGGCCGCCTTCGCATTTTCCGTGATAGTGGGCGTACCCCTGGGCATACTGTCGGCGGTGAAACGAGGCACCTTTCTGGACATGGCCGGGAAAATTATCGCGCTGATCGGGCAATCCGCGCCGGTGTTCTGGCTGGGGTTGATGCTGGTGTTCCTGTTCGCGGTGCGGCTGGACTGGCTGCCTCCCTACGGGCGCCAGGAGATTGCCAGCATCATTTTGCCCGCGGTGGCGTTGGGCTGGTTCTACGCGGCGGCCAACCTGCGACTGTTGCGTTCGGCGATGTTGAACGTGCTGGACTCCGAATATGTGAAATTGGCGCGGGCCAAAGGCGTGTCCAACAACGCGGTTATCTGGAAACATTCCCTGCGCAACGCCCTGATTCCGGTGTTGACTTTCGCAGGCATCACGCTGGGCAGCCTGGTGACCGGCTCGCTGGTGGTGGAAACCGTGTTCGCCTGGCCCGGGCTGGGTCAGTTGGCGATTCAGGCGCTGGCCGGCAACGACTACCCGCTGCTACAGGCCGTGGTGATAGTGTTCACGCTGATGTACGTTACCGCGGCGCTGTTGGTGGACATCATGTACGCATATATTGATCCCAGGATCAGGTACGCATAGGGGAGGCGAGTATCGTGGCAGCAGAAGCAACTCTGGTCGTACAACCGGCGCCGGCGCCGGTACGCATAGCGAGGAAGGCCTGGGGTCTGCGGCGGTGGCCGCTGATTCCAATGTTCATCCTGGCGGTTTTCATCGTGACTGGGATATTTGCGCCGCTGATCGCGCCCCATGACCCGGAGCGCGGCGGCCTGCGAGAGCGCAATCTCCCGCCGGCTTGGGAAGAAGGCGGTACAAACAAATTCCTGCTGGGAACCGATCACCTGGGCCGGGACATGCTGAGCCGGGTGATATTCGGCGCTCGCATATCCCTGGTCGTTGCCGCCGTGACCCTGGGAGTGGGCATGGGCATCGGCGTGGCCAGCGGCCTGGCAGCCGGCTGGTATGGGGGCTGGATTGATGAAGTGCTGATGAGGGTGGTGGACATCAAGCTCGCTATACCGACAATTTTGCTGGCGCTGGTTCTGGTGCTGGCGCTAGGGCAATCATTCATGATAATCGTGGCCGTTCTAGCCATCGCCGTATGGCCGCGCTTCGCCAGAAACGTGAGAGGCGAGGTGCTACAGCTGAAAACGATGGACTTCGTGGCCCTGGCCAAGGTGGCCGGAGCGTCAACGCCCCGAATACTGTTCATTCACATATTCCCGGGCGTGATCAACACGTTGATCGTGCTGGCAACGCTTGAGATCGGCATCGTCATCCTGCTGGAATCCACGCTGAGCTTCCTCGGGGCCGGCGTCCCGCCGCCTACCCCGGCGTGGGGATCGATGGTTTCCGACGGCCGGGACCGACTGGCCGTGGCGTGGTGGATTTCAACCATGCCGGGGCTGGCCATCATGATGACCGTGTTGTCGATGAACCTGTTTGGCGACTGGCTGCGGGATCGGCTGGATCCCCGGCTGCGGCAGTTGGGATAACGGGCGGGCCGAAACCCCCTATCCCTTGACGGGAGAGGGCCAGGGTGAGGGTGACAAGGAATGACTACCAATACAACAGTGAACGACAACCCGGTGGTGCTGCAAGTCGATGGTTTGAAAACCTACTTCCAGACCCGTTGGGGCACAGTCAAAGCGGTGGACGGTGTCAGCTTTGATCTGAAGAAAGGCGAGACCCTGGGGATCGTGGGCGAGTCCGGGTCTGGCAAGTCCGTAACCATGTTATCGTTGATGCGGTTGATACCCAGTCCTCCGGGTCAAATCGTGGACGGCCGTATCCTGCTGGAGGGCCAGGACTTGGTGCCGCTGTCCGACAAGGAAATGAGCGAGATCCGGGGCAGCCAGATCGCGCTGATTATCCAGGACCCCATGACGTCGCTGAATCCGGTCTTTTCCATTGGCAACCAAGTGGGAGAGGCCATCAAGATTCACCAAGACATACCCAAGCGCACAGTGGTGCAGCAGGTGCTGGACGTGCTGCGGAAGGTGAACATCCCCGCCGCTGAGACCCGCGTCCGGGACTATCCCCACCAGATGAGCGGCGGGATGCGTCAGCGCGTAGTGGGAGCCATCGGCATATCTTGCGAGCCCATGGTGTTGATCGCCGACGAGCCGACCACTTCCCTGGACGTAACCATTCAGGCGCAGTACCTCAAATTGCTGAAAGAGTTGCAAGAGGCGTCGGACATCGCCCTAATTTTCATCACCCACGACTTCGGCATCGTCGCCAAGATGTGCGACCGGGTTGCCGTGATGTACGCGGGCAAAATCGTGGAGATGGGCGACGTGCGGGACATTTTCAACAACCCCTCCCATCCCTATACCGAGGCGTTGTTGTCGTCGGTGCCCAAGCTCGAAGAGGACGTGGACCGGTTGTATTCCATCGAAGGTCAACCGCCGACGCTCCACGATCTACCGTCCGGATGTCCGTTCGCGCCCCGGTGTCAATACGTAATGGAAAAGTGCTCTCAAGTATATCCGCCTGAGTTCAATGTGACCGGCGGCCACTACGCCGCTTGCTGGAGGCTGGAATGACCACACTGGATGCCAGGCCGATGACAGATACCACAACCGAGGTACTGCTTGAGGCGGAGGGCCTGAAAAAATACTTCCCGGTCACCAAGGGTCTCCTGGTCTCCAAGACGACCGGATATATCAAAGCGGTGGACGGCGTGTCATTCCAGATACGGACCGGCGAAACGCTGGGCATCGTAGGCGAGTCCGGTTGCGGCAAGAGCACCACGGCCAAAATGCTGTTACAGCTGGAAGAGCCCACGGAAGGCACGATTCGTTACCAGGGCCGGGAGATTCATAATGCTACCGCAGTAGAGCGACGGGCGTATCGAAGTTCAGTCCAAGCCGTCTTCCAGGACCCGTGGAGTTCGTTGAACCCCAGGATGCGGGTCCGCGACCTGATCGCCGAACCCATGGTCATCAACCTGAACCTCAGCCGGCGGGAGATGCAGGACCGCGTTTCCAAACTGCTGGAAGACGTAGGGCTGAGCAGCTATCACGCCAACCTGTACCCCCACGAATTCAGCGGCGGACAGCGCCAGCGCCTTGCCATCGCCCGGGCCCTGTCGGTGGAACCGCGGGTCATTGTGCTGGACGAGCCGGTTTCGGCGTTGGACGTGTCGATTCGCGCGCAGATCATGAATCTGCTGAAGGACTTGCAGCAGGAGTACAACGTCAGCTACCTGCTCATCGCCCACCACCTGGCGACGGTACGTTACATGTGCGACTGGGTTGCCGTTATGTACCTCGGCCAGATCGTCGAATTCGGACCCACCCGGGAACTGTTCGACAACGCATCGCACCCCTACACCAAGGCACTGATGAACGCCGCGTTGCCGTCACACCCGGACATCGAGCAGGAGGAAATGATCCTGACCGGCGAGGTTCCATCGCCGCTGAACCCGCCGGAAGGTTGCCGTTTCCATCCCAGGTGTCCGTTTGTGATCGACCAGTGTTCGACCATCGTCCCAGAGGTGCGGGAACTGGCGCCGGGTCATCGGGTTTCGTGCCACCTGTACTGATTGGGTTCGCCGGACGCTGCTGGAAGAGTTCACGCTCACCCCCTCGTTAAGTGCGGGACAGGCTCCACCCTCACCCCAACCCTCTCCCATCAAGGGAGAGGGAGTTTTTTTGGACACCCTCCGAGAAGCGTTAGGCTGCTTCCGCAGCCAGCGGGCGGCGCTCCGGTCGGCGGGCGAGCAACATCAGGATCATCGCCATTCCCTGCACCGTTGCGGAGAACAGGATCAGGATGGTGTAGCTGCCCGTCAGGTCGTACACCACCGGCCCAACGATCTGGCCCAGCGCCAGCCCACCGGCCTCGAAGGGGCGCATCGCTCCGGCGATGGCTCCGTAGGAGTTGCGCCCGAAGTAGTCGGCCAGCACCATGTACAGCAGCACCTCCAGCGCGCTGTGGAACAGCCCCCAGAATACGCCAAAAGCGTATGCTGCCACCAGCGAGTTGACCTGGAAAAGCGCCAATGTCGCCAGGGCCGAAACTCCCATCGCCGCGACCACGCACCACCTCGGGGTCAGCTTCCCCGCAACCTGCCCCCAAACCAGGCTGCCCAACGCCAGGAACGTACTGACGCTCAGTACGCCCGTCGCCTGAATTGTGGTTAAACCGGCGAACTCGTGCAGATACGGCACCAGGCTGAACCCCAGCCCGGAACTGCCGGACACGTTGAGGAAGGCGACCATCGAGACCATCCAGAAGGACTTCGAACGCATCGCCTCTTTGGATGTCCAGCTGACCTCACCGGTTGTTCCCTGTGTTCCCGACGGTCTGTTCCGACCTTCCGAAGCGGGGTTGGCTTGCGCTGTTGCGGGCGTCGTCCGGGCCCCGTCGGGCAGCAGCCCGATGTCCTCGGGACGTCGCCGCATCACGATTATCATTGGGATGGCCAGCAACAGGCTGAATAATCCGAAGATACGGAACGCTGTTTGCCAGTCGGCCACCAACGCGATCAGAGCAAACGCCGGCACAATCACCGCACCGCTGATGGGTCGAAATATCCCGGTGAAAGCCAGCGCTATGTTCCGGCGGCGGTTGAAGAAGTTCACCGCCATCGTCCGGGGTACCACGCCGATCAGGAAGGGCTGGCTGATCGCTCGGCTGACCACCGCGATGATGAAAAACTGCCACACCAGATGCACCGAAGCTAGCCCCACCATGCACACACCCAGAACGACCACCCCGATTGGCATCAGCCAACGCGGCCCGTACCGGTCTGCCAGCCGACCGGCGAACGGCGCCCAAACACCGGACATCAGGACGCCGGCGCTGGCGGAGTATCCAATCCAGCTTCGGGGCCAGCCCGTCTCCTCAGAGATCAGTATCTGCACTCCGCCCAGCACCACCCCCGCCACCGCTGTGGCGGCGAAAGCCCCAGAGCCCGAAAGTCCGAGCACCAGCCAGCCGTAGTAAAAGGGGGTGTTGGGACGCCAGTTGAGGAGAGCCGAGAAAGAGGACGCCATACTCTTGGCTCTTATATCAGACCGCCGGCGCGGGGACAAGGAGTCGATGGGTTATCAATGCCAGTCGTGGGCGGCCGGCATGGAAACGCGAGGGTGGATGCCCTGCACGTCGGAGGCGATGACGTTGGCCGTGCCGTCCCACCGGGAAACGGTTCCCCGCACCAGCAGCACGCGACTGCTCAGCTCCCGCCGGCTCCGGTGGAAGATCCGGGGCCACAGGATAGCCTGGGCGTCGCCGGTTTCGTCCTCGATAGTGACGAACACCGTACCGTCCTGCCCCCTGGGGTGCTGCCGGGCGATGGGCCAGCCCGCCACCAGGACCTCCTCCCCCTCGGCGGCACAATCCACGGCGGCGGCGGGCTGGACCAGGGGTGAGAGTCCGGGGCGCACGAACTCCATCAGGTGGCCCCTGGGGTAAATGCCCAGGACCCGGTACTCGCCGGCCATCTTCTCGTAGGCAGTGAAGTCGGGAAGGTCGGGAACCTCGCCCCTGTCCGGGGAGGCAAAGGCCCGCTGCCCGTTCCTGTTGGGCCGGATGCCCAGGCCCGCGTCCCACAATGCCTGCCGGCGGTTGGGGACGAGAGAATCGAAGGCCCCGGCCATGACCAGGGACTCGACGGTCTGCGGTTTCAGGCCGGTGCGCCGCACCAGGTCGGCAGGCCCTGAGTAGGGGCCATGCTGCTTCCGCTCTTCGACGATGGCCGGGGCCGACGCCGCGCCCGCATCCTTCACGAACCGCAGACCCAACAGCACTGCATCCCCGGCAGGTACGCAGTCCACACCACTGCGGTTGACGCAGGGGTTGAGGAAGGGCACGCCGCAGCGCCGAGCGTCCTGTTTCAGGGTCTCCACCGGGTAGAAACCCATGGGCTGGTTGTTGACCAGGGATACGAAGAACTCCACCGGGTAGTACCGCTTCAGCCAGGCGGCCTGGTAGGCGGTAACGGCAAAAGCGTGGCTGTGGCTTTCGGGAAACATGTACTGGCCGTTGATCTTGGCGAAAATCCTCTCGGCCACATCGTCCGGCACTCCGTTGCCTCGCGCCCTTTCCAAAAACCGTTGCCGGTGCATGGCGATGAGGTGTTCGTTGTTGGGTCTGGCAAAGGCCCGCCGTATCTCGTCGGCCTGGGCAGCGGTCATGCCAGCCACGTCGCTGACCAGCTGCACCACCTGCTCTTGCCAGACGATAACGCCGCACCCCCGCTCCAGGGCTCGTTCCTCCAGGGGATGGTCATATTCCCAGGGGACGCCGTGGCGGTAACGCTCCACGAACTGGGACACGGCGCTGCCCTGGACGCCCACGCCGGGCCGTATCAGGGCGACCTGGTAGGCCAAGTCCAGCAGGTTGCGGGATTTCAGTCGCTGGGCAATCTTCAGTTGGGCCGGCGACTGAAGCAGGAACACTCCCTTGGCGCGTCCGGCGTTGATCATGTCGTACACGGCGGAGTCTTCCGGATCGATACGACCCAGGTCGAGCCTGGCGCCTTCCCGTTTCTCGATCAGGCCCAGCGCCTCTTCAATCTGGTCCAGCACCGGCAGGGAGAGGAGGTCGATCTTGGCGAAGTTGGCATCGGCTACAGAGTCCTTGTTCCAGTCCATGATGTAGCGGCCCTGGGTGGCCCCGGCGCGGACCGGCGTCATTTCCGGTATGGGGGAACTGCTCAGCACCATGCCTCCCACGTGCTGGCCCAGGCTGCGGGGGGCATGCATCAGTTGGGGGGCGAGCTCCGCCAATTCTCGCCAACCGGGGGCGCCCACCAGGTCGCGGAAGCCGGGCAAGGCCAGCATCTCGTCGCGCAGCCGGGTCCCGTCGCGGGACTGGAGTTGCTTGGAGAGACGCTTCAGGTCCTCTTTGGGCAGTCCCAGGGCCTTGCCCAGGTCCTGGACGATGCCTTTAACTGAGTAAGTGGCGATGGCCCCGGCCAGGACGGCGTGATCCGGTCCGAAACGCTGATGCACCCGCTCGATGAGCTCATCCCGCAGGACGCGGGGGAAGTCCAGGTCGATGTCGGGCAGCAGGCTGGTGTCCTCGGAGATGAACCGTTCCAGGGTCAGGCCCCACCGCATCGGGTCAACGTGGCTGATACCGATGAGGTAACCCGTCAGCAGGGCCACCGAGGAACCCCGTCCCCTTCCCGGCGGTCTTTCCTCCAGAGGCGTCTCCGGATGCGCTAGCCCTTGTTCCTCCATGATTTTCTGGGCCAGCAGGACGATTTCCCGGTAGAGCAGCAGGAATCCGGCCAATCTGTGACGCTCAATCAAGCCAAACTCCTCATCCAGGCGGTCGCGCACCTGCTGAGAGACGGAGCCGTAGCGCCGCCGGGCGGCCTCGTGGCACAGTTGCCGCAGATAGGATTCAGGAGTGTAGCCCGCCGGCACGGCGGCGTCGGGCAGAGTGTAGCCCAGGTCGGTATCCAGATTGAAATCGCATTGCTCCGCAACCCTGACGGTGTTGGCCATCGCTTCGGGGTAGAGCCGGAAGATTTCTTCCATGTCAGCCGGCGACTTCAGGCAGAGGTGCTCGTTGGGCCGGATGTAAGGCAAGGCTTGCTCGATGGTGGTGTTGCGCCTGGCTGCGACCAGGGCGTGTTGCAAACGGTAACGTTCCGGGCAGTGGTAGTGGACATCGTTGCTGGCAACGACCGGCGCGCCGGTATCGCGCGCCAGCGCCACCAATTCCCGGTTGCGCCGAGTGTCTCCTTGCAGAAAGTTCTGCTGGAGTTCCACGTACACCCCATCCGGGCCATACCACTCACGATAGCCTTTCAGCAGATGGCGAGCATCCTCGTGGCGACCTTCGGACAGCAGCCTGGACAACGGGCCGTCGCGCCCTCCGGTGAGCAGCGTCACCCCCTCGGCGTGTGCCGGCAGGTACGCCGGATCCAGCCGGGGTTCGCGCCGGTCGGCAGCGTTGGCCAGGGTGAACAGGCGGGCGATGTTGGCGTAGCCCCGGCGGGTCTGCGCCAGCAGGACCAGGCGAGACTCATCCTTCAGGGTCAGCTCGCCGCCGGTGATGGGACGGATGCCCAGGCTGCCGGCCAGCCGGGCAAATTCCAACGCGCCGCAAAGATTAGCGTCGGTCAGGGCCAGGGCGGAGTACCCATACTCCCCGGCCCGGGCCAGTAGCTCGTGGACATGGGAGGCTCCCATTCCAAAGGAATAGAAGCTCTTGGCGTGGAGTTCCACGTATCCGGTAGCCACGGGAACCTATCCGGTTGCTACGAGTCCTGCCGGAACCAGCGGTTCTCACGCTGGTCCCGGAACAGAGTCACCTCCCCACCGTCCTCACGGCCCACTCGGTAATAGGTTCTGGTCATGGGTCGGGGCATCCACCACAAGTCGAAGCACCAGCGGTCTTCGATGTGCTCTATCTTCTGCCACCGATGATTCCCCAACCGCACCGCCGTCGGTTCGCCCTCCGGCCCCTCTCGCACCGCCACCGGGGAAGGCAAAGAAAGGGGTTTCATGCCTCCGGCGCCGGAAGCATCGAGAGGAACCTGCATGGCCCGCATCTCCGGGGCCGGGTGCCAGGGCGCCACCTTTGCCACCCGGTACAGGGCCGGCTTGCCTCCCGTCCGGGCTTGCAACTGGCGTTCCGCCCCGGCGAGCCGACGCTCCCGGTCGCCCCGCAGATCCGCCAGCAGGCTCAGCTGCGTCCCAGACTCCCCAGTGACGCCGGACAGGGCGAGGGACACCCCTTCCATCGGAGCCGCTGGGTGCTCGGTTTCCAGTTGGGCCCGGATGATGCGGGATGCCTGTCGCCAGTCGCTCACGGGCTGCCTGAAGTGGAACTGCCTCACCCAGGGGGTAGCCCGGTACAGGACACACTCCAGGACTGCCCCACTCACGTACTGACCCTGGATGCGGGTACGGGCGAAGGCACGCCTGAGCAGAGTGTCCACAGCCGTCAGCAGCAGCTCCAGAGATGCCGAGGCAAAGGGCAGGTCGGTATGTTCGACGATGGACTCCTCGTGTTTCAAGGGAACCAGAGGAGAGTAGTCAATGCCCTGAGCGAGTTCCCACGCCTTTTGACCTGCTGAACCGAAGCGGTTGATGAGCGCTCCCTGTTTCATCGCCGCCACGTCGCCCAGGGTGTGGAGGCCGAGGGAGAGCATCTCTTCCCTGACCGCCGGGGAAACGGGCAGCAGCTCAACGGGGTGAGGCGCGAGGAAACACGCCGCGTCCGGGGGAACCCGCACCGATCCCAGGGGTTGACTGGTCCGGGCGGCGACGTAGGCGGGGAACTTGGCCTCTGCCACGCCGACTCTCGGCTCAAGGTCCGGGGACACCGCGTTCAGCAGGGTCGTTACCAGTCGGGCCTCGCCGCCGTACAGGTCTTCCAGACCGTCCAGGCGCACGTAGGCCATGCTCAACTCCGCTCCCTCCACCCGGTCGCTGACTCCCTGTAGGGAAAGGAGCAAGCGGTCGAACACGCGGCGGTAGGCTGCCTCGTCCGCCTCCAGCACAATCCCGTTGACCTGGCGGGACAGGGCCTGCTCCAGGGTCATTCCGGGGTCAACACCCGACGCGGCGGGGAAATGGTCGATGACCAAGGGCCGGCCCCGGGAGCGGTCAACGATGAGGACGGCCCGGTTCTTGAGATGGGGCTGCCTTCGCATCTCCACCCTGGCCCGCAGATGGTTTACCAGCAGACAGCCGATGAGTTCAGGATTCTCGGAAAGATTCATGACGACGATGTTATTAGCACGCCCGTGCGATAGGCAAGGGCCTGCTGTCATCAAGTCGCCAATTGCCTGATATCTGAGGTTGAGCAGTATGGTACGTTCCGGGGAGTATAATCCCGGCACACTCTTTCCACTCCAGGCTGGCCATGAAGACGCATCCGACGGACTGGCTGAAGGTCGCAAGGGAGTCAGTGGGCACGCGAGTTGACTGCGCATCAATCGCAGCGTTCCGGGTCGCCTTTGGGCTGCTTGGCATCCTGGTCGTTGCCCGCTTTTTCGCCCACGGATGGATCGGCCCGCTGTACGTGGAGCCGGACCACCACTTCACCTACCTGGGTTTCGGTTGGGTCAAACCGTGGCCGGGCTGGGGGATGCACGCGCACTTCATCGCGCTGGGCGTGCTGAGCCTGGGAATCGCCGTCGGCTACCGCCCGCGACTGTGCGCCGCGCTGTTCTGCATCGGGTTCACGTATGTGGAGTTGATCGACCGCACAACCTACCTGAACCATTACTATTTGATGAGCCTGGTCAGTTTATTGCTGGCCGTTTTGCCGCTGTATGGCAACAGCGTACCGGCCTGGGCGGTGTGGGTACTGCGCGCCCAGGTCGGCGTCGTGTACTTTTTCGCCGGTATCGCCAAGCTCAACCCCGACTGGCTGTTCCACGCGCTGCCGATGCGCATCTGGCTATACCAGCACGGCGACTTGCCGCTGCTCGGCCCCTTGCTTCAGGAAACGTGGATGGCATACGTCATGAGTTGGGGCGGCGCGTTGTTTGACCTGGCAATCGTTCCCGCGCTGTTATGGCGGCGAACCCGGCTTCCAGCATACTGTACGCTGGTCGCATTCCACCTTGCGACGTGGGTTCTGTTTCCGCAGCTTGGCGTATTCCCCTGGTTGATGATCGGGTTGTCGCTGGTATTCTTCGACCCCGACTGGCCGCGCCGGTTGTTCCCTTTCGTCATTGCGAGCGCAGCGTGGCAATCTCGTTGGAACCGAGTCCGTCGTTACGGCAGACGAGATTGCCACGTCGGTGCGCTCCTCGCAATGACAAAGTGGGGGCGCCTGAGCGCGGTCGCCGCCCTGACCCTCTTCGCTCTCATCCAGTTAGCGCTGCCCCTGCGCCATTTCGCCTATCCCGGCAATGTTCGGTGGACGGAGGAAGGATATCTCTTTGCCTGGCGCGTGATGCTCACGGAGAAAGTCGGTTACGTGCGGTACAAGGTAAGCGCCCCGGACACCGGGCAATCTTGGTTGGTCGAACCCGAAGCATACCTGACACCGCTCCAGATCGAGCGAATGTCGTTCCAGCCCGATATGATCCGGCAGACCGCCCATATCATCGCGGATGACTTCGCGGAGCGCGGACACGCGGATGTCGTCGTGAACGCCGACGCATTCGTGGCATTCAACGGCCGGCCCAACGCGCGGTTGATCTATCCCGGCGTGGATCTTGCGTCCGTGCGGCCCGGCCTGGCTCCAAAAGCGTGGGTGCTGCCTTACGAGCCCGACGCAGCGACCGCTGGCAACCAAACCGGCTCGGCGAGACCCTAACCGCCGTCGCCGTCGGCAAACCCATCTGCTACATTGGGTGGGCGTGAGATCCGAACGATACGCCTTTGGACGAGGCTGTTTTTGCGAAACCGTCGGGAAGGAGAGTGAAGGTCATGGCCAACGCTTACGGCAAGATAATCGCCAACGTGGAGCGGCTGCACCGGCTGATGGACGAGGAAGGCGTTGCGGCCATCGTCGCCCGGTCGGGCAAGAACTTCACCTACCTGGCCGGCTTCGCCTATCCCGGCACGCTGGCCCGGCATCTGGAGTTTCCCGATTCGCCTCGGGAGGTTTTGCTGGTGTGGCCGCGCACGGGCGAGCCGGTGATGGTGCTGAACTCCTACGCTGCGCCCCTGGCCCGCCGAGACTCGTGGCTGGAAAACATAGAGGTGGTGGACGACTACGCCGAGTCTCCCTACCAGCGGGCCGCCAGCGTCCTGGAGCAGTTGGGACTGGCCGGGGAAACCATCGGGTTCGAGAAGAGCTACGTCAGCGCGAACCGCTGGGAGGAAATCGGCCGGCTGTTGCCCAAAGCGCGCATTGTCGATTGCACTGACCTGATGGACCGAGTGCGCTGGATCAAGACGCCCGAAGAGGTGGCGGCCCTGGAGGCGGGAGCGCGCCTGCTGGACGAGGCGTACCTGGAGGTGCTGCCCACCGTGCGGCCCGGCGACACGGAACGACTGGTGCATAGCCGCATCGTCGAAAGCTGCCTGCGCCGGGGCGCCAACTGGGTCCACGGCATCCTGAACTCCGGCCGCAACACCGTCGGCTACGGCGGCGAGAGCGATATGGCCTTCAAGGCCGGCGACATTATCCGCAACGATTACGTCGCTTACCTCAACGGCTATCCCGGCCACCAGTCCCGCACCGTCTGCGTGGGCCAGCCGTCAGACGAGCAGCAGCGGACGTACCGGATCGTTCTGGACATCTACCGCGCCACCATCGACCGCTGCGTCCCCGGCGCGCGCACGGCGGACATCTACCACCTCGCTAACGATAGCTTCCACCAGGCAGGCTTCCAGGGCAACGTAGCCCTGGCCGGCCACGGCGTCGGAGCGTGGTGGCACCAGCAGGAGCCCTACATGGTCCCGTCCAGCAACCGCGTCCTGGAAGAGGGCATGGTAGTAGCCCTCGAACCCCACATCGGCCCCGTCTGGCATTTGCAGGATATGGTCCTGGTGACGGACGGCACGCCGAGGCTGTTGTCGCCGTTGTTCAGCACGGATGAGATGCTGGTGGCGGGGTAGGGGAAGGAAGGCACACGAGTGCAAATATTGCCGCACCACGTAATCTAGGCAGGATCTTACGAGGCGAGTTTTGTAATTGCGGTTACCAACCATGACCTAGCGTTCAACGAGTCACTTATTAGTGCTGCTCCAACTTCGTGATTTTCTGCCATAGAAGTCAAACTAGCCGGAAAATCGGCAGGATCAACATTCCGTAGCATTTCGTCGATTAGTAGATTTGCCGACTCACCGGAATAATGACCACAGAGATACTTGCGTCTTACACGAATCTGGCCATCAAAGCTAACCACTTCAAACACGTTGATCGGAGTTATTTGAGATATTCTCGTCAAGAAGGCTTCTTGAGAAACTTGAAAAGTCGTGTGTCCTACAGATATTTTCTGAGCCACGTTTTCAACCATGATATCGCCAAGGTATTCGCGTATATCATATTTAGGCATCAAAAGACAACTGGCAAATTTATTGCACCACATTTCTTCAGGCGTAGCGCGTTTGTGATCAGCTAGAAAAGGTAAATTTGGAGTGAGCACCTGCCCATAACATACACGACCAGCTTCAAGGTTCGCCAACACCCAGTGGCCGAGTTCATGGGCTAACGTGAACTGCTTTCTGACCGCCGGGTCCCTTTTACGCAGCAAAATCTCTGCCCCGTGGACACCAAGCGGCATTAGGTACCCTGCCTTTTCTAAAGCCTCCTCTGTTACGTCTAATTGTGGCCAAAGCGAACACACTGCCTTTAAGTCAGTTGGCGGGGCATGGTGGCCGGCTGCTTTGAGGACCTGCTCAGAGATGGCTTCTGCATCTGGGAGATTTCGCATCTGGGTTAACCCGTTTCGGTTCGGTCGAGCACACGGTACAAGAGGCGCCTCAGTAGAATCCGCTGATCGTTGTCACTTATCCCGTAACGCGCCTCCACGCCGTTAAGCATCCATTCTTGCAACAATGCGATCATCCGCTCGCCTAGATCTGGTTCTACTAAATCAGCTACCGTGGTTTTCAGGACGGTGGCCAGAGTCCGGAGTTCTAGCAGTGAAGGGTTTGATACTTTGTCGTTACTACCCTCAATATCACGTATCCGTTCGGCAGTCAGGACGTCTCCAGAGTGCTTGGCGACTTCTTCTCTCGTAAGATACAAATCTTCGCGAGAAATCCTGACCTTGTTGCCCACCAAATTTTTGTCGAACTGAGAGAAAACGAGCTTACGTTCCTCGAGGATCGGTCGAATCTCGGTCAATCTTTCCCGCAGTTCATCCCGAAGATCGTCAAGGTCACGGTATGTAATGGTCAATTTCAGAGCAGGGATACCCGTGACCATCCTACTGACTCGTGCGTCTCCGTGAGCGACTATCACGATCGGCACAAGTGCCCCGGACGCAAAGTCCAGTTCCTCCCCAGAACCGGTGCTTGGGTAGTCAGCTACGTGTATCACTAGATCGCTACACAGAACACGTTCTCTGTCGCTAGCAAAAACCTCCTCGGCAGACACGTCAGGGTGATCCATAGGATCGGTTACTAGCCTAGGCTGAAAGAGGTCAATATCGAGACCCCTGCACACCTTTTCGATCGCTTCGGACACTCGGACAAGATTCGCCCGGTCGTCGCTGGACAAACCGGTCAGTCCAGACGCCAAATACGCGTTTAAGCGCAAAGGCGCGGCGTCGCGCTGTCGTAACACTATCTCTGAGGAGGTCTGGGTTCCGGGAGCAAGAAGCGAGCCAGAACTTGCCCCACTAGCGTATTCATCATTTAGACGTTCAAAATCCTCCAGGCTAATTTGCCCGAAATGTTCGCCGATGACTTTCCCTGCATCCAATGGATTGATCATGTTCACCTCGCCGATTATGTGGGGGATTCCAACCAAACTCTTCGGACGCATTTACTCGGGTCTCGGACAGATATTTGGACATGGGTACGGTCAAACAACGCTGAGCCGGAATATACAGGCATGCCTTCTACAAAAGCACCGCGTACGCAAGATATTTCGATTCCGTTTCGGGTCAGGACTCCGATAGCGTAGTTTATCACTTCCCTATCCAACCGGTGCGCGCCTCCAGTTTGTACTGGCGGTGTTAGCCCTGTTTCTTTCAGGAGCCCAATGTACGCATTATAGGCATCGGCTAGCACCGGGCTCCAGTCAGTGTCCAATAAGTCCATGCAATCCACGAGCCTCAGTTCAGCTCCTACCACCGCTGGCTCATCAGGATGGCGACTATTGGCCCAGTCCCATGCTCGGCTCGGAGCATCTTGGAAAAAATAAACCCCATCGCCCAACCAGTCATAAGAGTTCTGACTCAAACGAAACCCGTTCCGAATTACTGCCTCGGCCGCTCGGATACTGGTTCCGTGGTAACCGAAAACGATATGTTCCATTTGGTCGGTAGTCATCGTCGAAAATCAATTGCAGCAATATCCGGAGACCGCCTAGACCAAGATGAGCCGCAAGGAGAAAGTGAGCGTGCGTCTGTTGGCAAGTGTCGTCTCGCCTTCGCCAAACGCTATTAGCCCACCGCCACCTCCCGCCCCGTATCCGACGCCTCCCTGAGAGTGTCAATGAAGTGATGGAGGCCAACGGCAGTTTCAAATGTGGGCTGCCGGCTCTCCCCGGTCCTGATGGATTCGGCGAACAGGGTATATAACTGGCCGATGTTGAAGGGGTCGCCGCGTGGGAAGTCGTCCGGGACGAAATTGAACCGCTGGGGTATGGTTAGGTCAGCCAATTCCTGGCTGCGCTGGGCGCCCTGCACCCGCAGCATCTCGCCTCGCTGGGATGAGACACTACCCGTCACTACCAGCGTGCCTTCCCGACCATAGATCTCCATGCGATAGCCACTGCCGGCCCAGGGAACTGCGCCGACGTGGACGGCTGCCGCCGCGCCACTCCGGAGTTGGCCGGACACGCGGACGTTGTCGGGGGATGTGGTATCCACAAATTGCTGCGTGTCCGGCTCGTACCACTGGGGCGCCTGGGTACTCACCATGCATGCCACGCGGGAGAAGTCGCCGGCCACGAAGCGCAGGGCGTCGATGACGTGACCGGTGGCAATGGTCAGGGTGTGCGCGCCCAGGCTGGCGTCGCGCTGCCAGGTGCGGTCGGAGGCGCGTTCCAAAGGCCCGTCCCGGAACGTGTTGACGGTGCAGGTAAGCGCCTCGCCAACATATCCGTCCTCAAGCAATTCCTTGACGTACATCAGCGCGGGGCTGACGCGGGATTGCAGGCCGACGGCAGTCTGAACGCCTTTCGCCCGGGCGAGGTCGGCGAGTTCTACGGCTTCGGCGGTGGTGCGACCCAGGGGCCACTCGGTGAGCACATGCTTGCCGGCTTCGATGGCGGCTTTCGTCGGCTCGTAGTGGGACGGCACTCGCACCACCACGGCCACCGCATCGATCTCGTCCGACGCCGCCATTTCCCGAAAATCGTGAAAGGCCAGCTTCGCTCCAAAATGCTGCCGTGCCTCTTCTGCGCTCTCGGGCCTGGTGGTGCAGACCGCTGTCATTTCGACATCAGGACTGGCCAGCACTGCGGGGAAGTGCGACTGGTTGGACCAGGTCGAGTTGACGTTGGCTCCCACGAACCCCAAGCGAATTTTGTCTGCCATGATTGCTGCTCCTGATTTGTAATCGAAAGGCCCCGTCACTCCAGGGACGCGGGATTGATCGGCGTGGGCATTTCCTGCACCGCCGGCAGGACTTTTTCCGCGAACAGGCGCAGGCTCTTCTCCGCCTTGTCCCGGGGCATTCCGCCGTAGAACATGTGAATAACGACCTTCTCCAGGCTGATGGTCTTTTGGAGCGACCTGATTCTTTCGATGATCTCGTCCGGCGTGCCGATGGGTTGGGTTGCGCGGCGGGCGGCGAAGCTGGCGTCGGCAGTGCCCACGTCCGCCTGCTGGCGGATCAGGTATTCTTCGTAGCCGCTGATGCCTTCGTAGCCGGGGTTGTTCCATTCAAAGTAGTGGTGCTGGGCGGCGGTAAGCTGGTTGTGGAAGTAGGTCCAGCCTTCCTCGGCCTCTTCTTCCGTTTCGGCGCAGTACATCCACAGCAGGGTGGTGGGCTGGTCGGGCGGCAGGCCCAGCTCTTTGCGAATCCGGTTGAACCGGCGCACTTTGTCGGTCATCTCATCCACGTCGTCGCCGGCGACAAACATCTGGCCGAGTCCGTTTTCGGCGGCCATCCTTGCCGACGCCTCGGTGGTGAACGCCACCTTGATGTCCTTGGTCAGTTCGCCTTTGTGCCGCGCCTGCGGCCGGATGGTGGTCGGCGGTATGTCGTACACATCGCCCTTGAACTCGAACCGTTCCGCTCCGTCGGCGGCCTTGATGGCGTTGATCACGTCGTAAAAATACTTGTGCGACTCGCCGATGGGATAGCCCAGCGAAGCATACTCGTGCGGCGCGATGCCCCGGCCGATGCCCAGGTGCAGGCGCCGGCCCTTCAACAGGATGTCCAGCATGGAGATCTCGGAAGCCAGCCGCACCGGATTCCACCACGGCGCGACGATTACGGCGGTGCCCACGTCAACCCGGCTGGTGCGGCCCGCCCAGTACGCCAGGTACTGCAACGGGTTGGGCTGCATGGAGTAAGCGGAACCGTAGTGCTCCGTCGCCCAGATTGAATCGAAGCCCAGCGGCTCAACCAGTTCGCCCATGTAGAGCGTGTCGTCCAGGTTGGCGGCATCGGGCACGGCGGGAGGACGGTCATAGTCTCCCTTGAGCAGGCGCTCCCAGTCGCCCTGGTTGTAACCGGTGACCATCACTCCACAGTGCATCGACGTGTTCCTCCCTTGATTTCGCCCACTCATTGCGGGCGCAGTTTGTGCTTCGGCATCGCAACCTGACGTGCCAGTATAACCGCTCCGGCAAGATGCGACTTCATTCAGCCGGCGAGGTTACGCCGCCCCGTCATCTCGACAGCTCCGCCGGGAAACCGGCATAATGACCGCAAAGCAGAAAGCGGAGGCGATAAAGATGGCAGCGAAAGTCAACGGACTGGGCCACATCGGTTTCTACGTTCATAACCTGGAACTGATGATGGACTTCTATGAGAATTTTATGGGCATGACCCTGACCAAGGTCGGGCCGCTTGGCGCTTTCTACAGCGCGGATCCGGTGGCCTGCGACCACGAGATCGCCCTGATCAACGGCCGGCCTTCGCTAGAGGACCCGCAATGGATTCAGCAGATTTCGATGCGGGTGGATTCCCTGGATGATCTCCGCGATTTCAAGAGGCGAATCGTGGAGCGCGGGTACCAGTTGGACCGCATCGTGTCGCACGCCAGCGCCATCGGCTGTTACTTCCGGGACCCTGAAAACAACCCAACCGAAGTTTTCTGGCTGACCGGCCACACCTCATGGGCACAGGTGGGCATCCCAATCGACATTGACCAGTCAGACGAAGCGGTAATGGCGGATGTGCTGACGTCCTTCGAGGCGGTAAAGGATGTGCAAATGGGCAAGCCGGCCAGCCCGGAAACGGTGAACGCGATACGGGAGTTGAGCAAATGAGCAATCGTGAGGAACTCAGGCGCAAGGGCAACGAGATACGGGAGATATTGCAGCACGGCACGTACCCCGCGCGGGAGCGGCCCCGGGCGACGACAAGCATCCCCGGACTGAGAAACTATACCGGGGAGTCAATCTTCGGCGCGGTGTGGGCCCGTCCCGGGCTGGACATTCGCTACCGGATGCTGGCCACCCTGTCCGTCCTGACCTCGCTCCAGCGGCTTTCCCAGTTCCAGACCTACGTCCACAGCGCGCTGAACATGGGATTGAGCGCGGAGGAAGTCCAGGAAGTGCCAATCCATTGCTCCCTCTACGCCGGATTCCCCTCGGCAGTGAACTCCCTGGAAGTGGTGCACGAAGCCTTCCGCGAGCGGGGTATCGAGGCGCCGCAGACGGACGTGCCCGAACTCAGCCTTGAGGAGATGGAGGCGCGGGGGCGTGAGCTACGGGAACAGCTCTTCGGCCCTGAGGGACAGGGCGGTTACAACAGCGCGTTGATGGACCTTGCGCCGGACTTGCGAACGCTCACCTACCAGTACGGGTTCGGGGAGATTTTCTTCCGCCCGGGCCTGGATCTGAAATCCCGGGTGGTATGCACCACTGCCGCGCTGACGGCGCTGAGGGCCGACGGCCAGTTGCGGAATTTCCTGCGGGCCGGTCCTCGGGTGGGCTTCTCCCAAGAGGAAATGGTGGAGGCGCTGATCCAGACCGGAGGATACGCAGGCTATCCGGCCGCGTTGAACGCCATATCCATAGCAGCCGAGGTTTGGGGCTGAGCAGCGCGGACGGGACTATAGAGGAGATCTGCGGCGGCGGTCATCCTGCTGGCATCGGCGTTGGAGCGGTTGACGATGGCGCCTTTTTCCAGCGAAGCAACCGGAACGCCGTCGCAGAACACGACCCGGTTGCCCGGCTGGGACGGGACTCGTTCGCCGGGCAAGACGATGCCTACGAGGTTCAGCGGGTCGCAGGCGGAAACGACTTCCAGGGCGCCGGTTGGAGGAGCGCGGTGGGCCTCCCGCAGGGCCGACACGGCCTCGGGCAGGGCAAACTGCTCGCCGACGAAACCGGACACGAACCGCCCGCCCCGGATCTCGCCCCTGGCCTCCATGCGGCGATAGATTCGCACCAAGTCCCGCCAGCGGGGAGCCATCCTTTCCCTGGCCATCAACTCGGGAAAAACCACGCCGTAGCGGTGGAGCAGTTGCACAGCCCTGGCTTCCAGTGGGTCTCCCACCGGGTCGAGGGATTCCAGCAGGGACCACCGTCCCGCGCCGATTTGCCGCTGGGAACGGGGACGGCGGGATGGCGGTGGTTGGCTGGCGCTGGGATGGGTGCGCAAGGGAGTTGATGCAACGCCACCTTTACGGCGAGTCTGGTTCCGGTCCGTCCTGGCCCGGCGTTGTTTCCCGCTGATGCGGGCGCGGAGCGGGATAACGCTATCGGACGTCACCAGCCCGTTGGCTGCCAACATCCACAGGGCTTCCTCCACGTCTGATGGCAAGCGCCGGGTGTAGCCAATCAGGTCGCTCTGGAAACAGGCGCCCCGGGCGGCCAGGACTTCAAGTATCTCCGCCGCCGCTCCTCTCAGGCTATCAACGCTCTCGGGAGCCGCATCCAGCAGCCAGCCCAAAGACTCGCGCAGGCACAGGGTGATACCGGAATTGCGGGTCAAGGGAACGGCGCGCGGCACCGATCCTCCACCCGAAGCGGCGTTATTCCCGTGTGATAAACGTCCCCAAACGACCTCTCCGCCGGTGCACAGGCGGTCCAGGAGATCCGGGTCGTAGTCTGACACGCGACCGGTCAGCAACTCCGGCTCCCACGCGGCGGCGGCGGTCTCGAACCCCTGGAGCTTGTCGATGACGTCCAGCAGTCCGCCCTCGCCGGCCGTTTGCCAACCAACGCTCACGTGCTGCCACCGGAACAGGAAGCGCATGAAGGACGCCGGCGAAACCGGTTCAATCTCTCGACGCAGACGGCCCACGGTGGCGCGGTGGATGCGGGCGAGAATACGCCGGTCGCAGAATTCCTCTTCATCAATGCCAGGGCGGAAACTGCCCCGCAGAACCAGTCCTTCGTTTTCCAATCCCAACACAGCGGTATCGACGTCGGATCGGGATAAGCAGAGCAGCCCGGCCATCTCGCGGGCGGTGAAGGGGCCGGAGCACTCGGCCCAGCCGCGCACCAAGTGGAGTATCGCATCGCCCGGCTCGATCCCGTCGCCGCCGCGTCCGGCGGCCGTGGGCAGTAGGCTAACCCTTCCCTCCAATGGGGCATCGGGGTAGGCGGCGGACACAAGACCGGCGTGTTCGGCGGCCAGCCATAGGGTTGCGCCCTCCGATGGGATGATGCGCAGCACTCGTCCCGCCTGGGCCAAATCTTCCAGCCATCCGAGGAGCGTCTCCCGGGCAGTCGTTTCAGTGCGGGAAGCCAGTTCGTCCAGCGGAGCCACGCCCAGGGTCAGCAGGGCATCATGCAGTTCGTCGGCGTTGCGGATGGCCGGCCAAGCGTAGGCAGATTCTTCGCGGATGGCGTCCGGGTCCAGCGCGGACAGGTCGCGGGCGTCCTCCGGGAGGGCGCGGCGGAGAGAGACTGCCCGCGCCCGCCGCTCCTCCAATGGCGCATCGTCCAGGAAGGCGTAGGGCATGGCGTTGAGAATCTGGTGAGCAAACACCGAGGGTTGCACCGTGTCCTTAGCGAACACTTCGATCTCGCCGGAGCGGATGGACGCCAAGACCTGTTTCAGTCCTTCCAGGCTCATGGCCTCGGTGAGGCAGTCGCGGGTAGTCTCGAACACCAAGGGATGATCCGGCGGGTCAATGTCCCCCGGCATGGCATTGTCCTGGCACTGGACCTGGGCCGGAAACACGGCGGCCAGCAGGTCGTCGGAGCGCATCCTTTGGAGCGGCGCCGGCACCTTCTTGCCGCCCGTGTGCCGCAGCAGGGCCAGGAACCGGGAAGCGTTCCAACGCCAGCGAGTTCCATACAACGGGGCCTGGAACACCGCTTGGGTTAGCACTTCCTCAACCGTGTTGGGCGAAAGGTAATTGAACACGTCGCCCAGGGGGAAGGCCATGCTGGGCCCCAGGGAAAAGTTCAAGCCGTCGTCGGTGGCCGCGGCCTGGAGCTCGAAGTCGAAGGTGCGGCAGATACGTTTCCGCAGGGCCATGCCCCAGGCCCGGTTGATGGCAGCGCCGAAGGGAGCGTGAATCACCAACTGCATCCCGCCGCTCTCGTCGAAGAACCTTTCGGCAACCACCCGGCCGGCGGTGGGCACGACGCCCAAGACGCGCTTGCCCTCTATCAGATAGGCCACCAGCTGCCGGGCAACTTCCGGCGACACGCCGGCTTCGGACACCAGCCACGCCTCGGCGTTGGGCGGATTGTCCGAAAGGCGGTCGATACCGTCCCGCAGTTGTGTAATTTCGTCGGAGAGCTCCCAGGTGCGGCCGGGAGCTTCGCCCAGCCAGAAGGGGATGGTCGGCAGATTACCATGGGCGTCTTCCACACGAACCCGTCCGCTCTCGACACGGCGGATCTTCCACGGGGTGTTGCCCAAGAGGAAGATGTCGCCGGCCAGGCTCTCGATGGCAAAGTCTTCGTTGACGGTGCCTACGAAAGTGCCGTCCGGGTCGGCCACCACGTCGTAGTCGGCGTTGTCGGGGATGGCCCCGCCACTGGTCAGGGCGGCCAGGCGGGCGCCCCGGCGTCCTTTCACGCGGTGGTTGATGCCATCCCGGTGCAGATGGGCGCCGTTGCGTCCCAGGCGGGGCGCGAATCCCTGGGAGAGAGATCCAACTACCTGGTCGAACTTGTCCCGTGGCAGCTCCCGGTAAGGATAAGCCCGTCGGCACAACTCGAAAAGCGCATCCTCATCCCAATCTTCCGAGGCGCAGGCGGCCACCATCTGTTGCGCCATCACATCCAACGGCCAGGACGGAATTACGAAAGTATCTAGGTTACCGCGCAGCAGGGCGCGTGACAGGGCGGCGCACTCCAGCATCTCATCCCGGGTCAGTGGGAACAGTTTGCCTTTAGGCACGCCGCCCACGGTGTGTCCCGAGCGGCCCACGCGCTGCACCAGCAATCCGATGGAACGGGGAGAGCCAATCTGACACACCAGGTCGATCTCGCCGATGTCTATGCCCAGTTCCAGCGAGGCGGTGGCGACGCAGACCTTGACCTGTCCGTTTTTCAACTTCTGCTCAGCGTCCCAACGGGTAGCCCGGGAGAGGCTGCCGTGGTGCGCGACCACCGCCTCCTCGCCCAGGCGCGCCGAAATCTGGTGGGATACGCGCTCCACCAGGCGGCGGGTGTTGACGAATACGAGGGTGATGGCATGGGTCTCGGTGAGCCCGGCGATGGCGTCCAGTGTTTCGCCCCAGATTTCGTGGGTGGCGATGGGGCCAAGTTCCTGCTCCGGCAACTCCACGGATAGGTCAACCTTCCGTCGGCTGCCCGTGTCCACGACTACGCAATCCGGATTGCCCTCAGCGTCGATGTGCCGGTTGCCCACCAGGAAGCGGGCCATTTCGGACAGGGGACGCTGGGTGGCGGACAAGCCGATGCGGGTGATTGGCTCCTCGGAAAGCTGGCATAGCCGCTCCACCGATAGGGTCAAATGGGCGCCGCGCTTGTCGTCGGCCACGGCGTGAATCTCGTCCAGGATAAGCGTCCTGACGTGCTTCAGTCCGCGCCGGCCGCTTTCCGACGTCAACAGGATGTACAGCGACTCCGGGGTAGTGATGAGGATATGCGGCGGCCGCTTGGCCAGCTTCTGCCGTTCCGACGCTGGGGTGTCCCCGGTGCGTACCGCGGTGGTGATCTGCGGTATGGGAGTTCCGGTTTCCTCCGCAAGAGCCGCTATTTCTTCCAGGGGTGTGGCCAGATTTTTCTGGATGTCATTGGACAGGGCTTTCAGTGGCGAAACGTACACCACCTGCGTAGCGTCGGGCAGCCCGGTATCCATCCCCTGACGCACCAGTTGATCGATGCACGTTAGGAAGGCAGTCAGGGTTTTACCGGACCCAGTGGGCGCGGCTATGAGCGTGTGCCGCCCCTGGGCGATGGCCGGCCAGCCGGCGGCCTGGGCCTCCGTCGGAGCGTCGAACCGGCTGCGGAACCAGCGTTGGATAACGGGATGAAAGGAGGATAGGGGCATGGCGGCAATTTTAACACAGCAGCGCCCTCCCGTTGACCTATTGGCGGGTCAACCTTGTCCAGCGTAGCCCTGCGGAATCTGCGCCAGCATCCCCGCGTTGGATTATCGTACTTCCTCAAATCATCTTGCAAAATGATTTTCTTTCTGCTAAAGCCTCAGCATGGCTTAGAAATCCCCGAAATTCCGACGAGGTAACTGGATGTCAACTGATCCAACAACCGACTTGTCAACGGTGGTGGCGGAGTTGCAGGAGCGGATACGCCACCTGGAGGACATTGAGGCGCTACGCAACCTCAAGGCGGAATACGCCGCCGCCTGCGACGACAACTATGACGCGGACCGGCTGGCCGCATTGTTCGTCGAGGACGCCACTTGGGAAAGCCAGGGTATGGGCAAATACGAGGGCAGGGAGGCGATTCGCGAGTTCTTTCGCGGAATTTCCGGCCACTTCATCTTTGCGTTGCATTACGGGCTGAACCCGCAGATCGAAGTTACCGGCGATACGGCCCGCGCTCGCTGGTACTTGTTCATGCCCTGCACCGTGGACACCGGCAAGGCGGTATGGCGGGCCGGTCTTGATGAAGAGGAATACGTGCGAGTCGAAGGCAAGTGGATGTACCAGAGCAAGAAGTCGGCCCCCTTCTTCCACACAACCTTCGAGGAGGGTTGGGCAAAGCAGCAGTTCATCTAACCGGAGGGTATCCATGAACATTACCAAGCGTATCTCCGAATACGTTACCGCCAGCGACATTGAAGACTTCCCGCCCGATGCCATTGAAGCGGCAAAGGGAGCGATCATGGACTGCCTGGCCTGTATGCTGGCAGGATCCGGGGAATCATTGTCGGACATTCTCTGCCGCTACGTTGCCGCCGAGAGCGCATCCCCCGCCGCCAGCGTCGTGGGTCGGGGATTCAGGACCTCGGCCGCCAACGCTGCCCTCGTCAACGGGGCCATGGGACACGCCCTGGACTACGACGACATCACCCAGATTACCAAGACCCATCCCACTACCGTGCTACTGCCCGCATCCCTCGCGGTGGCCGAAGAGTTCGGCGCTTCGGGCAAGGATATGCTGCTGGGCTACCTGACCGGGTTCGAGGTCGCCTGCGCCGTGGGCGAGGCTTTGAGCGAAGCCTATTACGACGATCTGGGATGGCACCCCACCGGCCCCCTGGGAGCGGTCGGGGCGGCGGCGGCGGCCAGCAAGATCATGGCCCTGGACCCGGAACAGACGGCCATGGCTATCTCTCTGGCGGCCTCTCAGGCGTCGGGATTGCGGCAGAACTTTGGAACCATGACCAAGCCCTTCCACGCCGGGGACGCCGCCCGCGCCGGCGTCGTAGCGGCCAAACTGGTGAGGGACGGCTTTACCGCCAGCGAAGACGCCCTGGAAGGACGGTTCGGGTTCGTCCGGGCTTTCTCCGGCGGCGAGGGTTTCGACAGCGAGCAGGTGGCGCAGAACCTGGGCAACAAACTCTACATGGTGGAGTCAGGCATCGAAATCAAGAAGTACCCCTGCTGCGGCAGCGCGCACCTGGCGCTGGACGCCACCTTCGACCTGCTATCTCAGTCTGCCATCGACCCTGACGCGGTGGACCGGATTGACGTGATGGTGGACTTCGACCCACCGCGCTCATTGATCCATTCGCGGCCGGTGTCGTCGCTGGAGGGCAAGTTCAGCATCCAGTATTGCCTGGCCGTCGCCCTGCTGGACCAACGGGTCGGCTTGCAGTCCTTCACGGACGACCAGGTGATGCGCCCCGAAGCCCAGGCGCTGATTCCCCGCATCGACATGCGCCGCATCCCCGGCAACGAGGGCCAGCCCAGCTGGACCGAAGGCTACCACCAGGTTGACGTCCAAATGAAGGACGGCAGCACACTCCGGCAGCAGGCTCACCGCGCCAACAGTGGGGCCCTGCGCGGCGTGACTATGGAGGATATACGGGAGAAATTCCGGGACTGTGCTTCGCAGTTGCTATCGGAAGCAACGACGGCGGAAGTCGTGTCCCGGCTGGACTCGCTGGAGGAGGGAGAACCAGTAAGCGGCCTGGCAGATTTGCTGCGAACCTGACGCTGTAGCGCGGTCGCCCGACATACCTCCAAACCGGCTGTCGGGCGACCTGGGCATCCAATTTTTGCGGCGGCTATGATCGGGGCCGGATGTTGTGGTTGTGGCTGAACATGTTGGTAGGATCGTACTGCTGCTTGAGACTGGCCAGTTTCTCGAAGTTGTCGCCGAAAGCAGCCTGGATTTCCGCTGCGCCTTCTTCCGCCTCGGCACCCACCTGGTTGATGTACGGCCCTGAGGAAAACGGCGACAGCGCCGAGGCGAAATCCCGAACCCAACGGATGTGGATTTCCGACTCACCAGGGTCCAGAAAGACCGCGTTGGTTGCCCATTCGCACAGCGCGCCCCGGTGTCCGAAGGCCGTCTCGCTGGCCGGCACACGCCGAGTCGCGTTGCCGAGATATTGGAACAGGACGCTGGAGAACGGCGAGGTTACCCGGTCAAAAAAGTCGAGGTTGATGTCCAACGCCGCATCGCTCACTTCACTCATAAAATGAGATTTGAGGTAGTTCTGACGTCCCTGGGGAGCCAACGCCAGCACTTGCGCCTCGCCGTAGGTCATTGGGCGAACATCATCTGACAGGGGCGGACCGAATTTCCGAAGCGGGCGGATGATCCGCTCACCCTCTTCGATAGGGCCGTAGTAGCAGAGGAGAATTCTGCATACTTTATCCCCACTTTCCGGCGCGGTTGCCAGGAAAGTGATTATGTTCATCTCGTCGGGCATATTGGCGGTGAACTCGCCCATGAGGGCGAACAGTTCCCTTGCCCTGTCGTATGGGTACACCAGGTAACCTGCCAGCACCGTTGGGCCGACGGGATGCAATTGGTATTCGAGCGAGGTGACAACGCCGAAATTACCCCCGCCGCCTCGAAGTCCCCACAACAGGTCGGGGTTCTCGTCGGCGCTGGCGGTGAGCATCCTGCCCTCGGCGGTGACCACGTCGGCGGAGATCAGGTTGTCGCAACTGAGGCCATGGCTTCCGGACAGCCATCCAATGCCGCCGCCCAAGGTGAGGCCGGCGATGCCGGTGTCAGGGTCGGTACCTCCCGGCGCGGCGAGGCCGAAAGCCTGAGTCTCGTGGTCGAAGGCTCCCCACTTGGTGCCACCCTGGGCGCGAACCGTTTTGGCCGCGGGATCGACGCGGACGCCGGTCATCAGCGAAAGGTCGATCATCAACCCGCCCTCGCAGACGCTGTTGCCGGGGAAGTTGTGGCCGCCGCCGCGCACCGAAATCAGCAGGTTGTTCTCCCTGGCAAAGTTGACCGAGTTGATCACGTCGGCCGTTCCGCTGCACCGAGCGATGAGGGCGGGCTGTTTGTTCACCATGGCGTTCCAGACCCGCCTGACGCTGTCGTATCCATCGTCTCCTGGCAGCAACGACTCCCCGTGCAGACTGGCTCTGAAATCCCTGATCTCCATCTCGCTGATGGTGGCATAATCGCCGGAAAGGGTCGCAAATTTCACGTCTGCCATATGACTGTCTCCCTGCCTGCTTTCAGGCGCGCCCCTCTAACCGCCTCCGTTGGCTTCCACCTCTGCCAGAAACTCCAGGACACGCCTGGTGTATTTCTCCGGTTCCTCGCTGTGGGGGCGCACCTCTGCCCAGCGACAGTTGGGAACCAGGCGATGCACGGCCTCGGCCAGACGGCGGGGGTGAACGTCATTGTTCCCGGGCATCACCATCGCCGGCACGGCAACGCTCTTCAGCGCCTTCTCCGTCATCCCCAGCGTCAGGTAAGATCCGTCGAACAGGGCGTAGATGGTATCCCGCATCACCTGTACGAAGTCCTCCGTGTTCATCGCCTCCAGGCCCTTGCGATACTCCAGGTCGGTCTGGGCCAACTCCGGGCTGAAAGGCGAAAAGCGGTCGTCGGGATCGAAGGCGTCCACCACCGGCCCGATGCCGACATTCTCCGCCATGTCCATGCTCTTGAACAACTTGGCCGCGGGGTAAGCGTCGCAGATCACGCCGCCCGCTATGTTGGAGGGAAAGATGGCTCTCACCCGCTCCGGACGGCGCACGGCGCAGCCTAGGGAGATTGCCGCCCCAAATGATCCACCACCAAGATACGCCTGCTCGATGCCCAAGGTGTCCATCAGTCCGAATACGTCATCGCACACCATATCCCACGTCTGCACTACCATTGGGCTGCGGGACTGTCCGCCAAAGCGGCGGTCGTACACTACCACGCGGTGCTCCTGAGAAAGGCTATCGATCACCGGATGGTAGCTGCTGGCGACCCCCTGCAACCCACCCGGTGACAGGATGATGGGCGGCCCACTCCCCGAATCCTCATAGTAAAGCTCGGCGCCGTTCACTCTCGCAGTAGCCATCATCACACCTCCGGGCAGGCGTTCGTGTACCCTCACGGGTAGCGTAAAATACTAACTCTTCGCAAAGTATAGATGCGCCGAGCATACCCGGCAATGCAAATGACTCCAGCGGGATTACCCGCTCTCTTCCCTCACAGGACAAGACGCATCAGTTCTTCCGAAAATACCACTTCCCCGTCGTAGATGCGGCTGATGTCGCCGATGCCCTGCTCCATGGGGCCGTGCGCCGATAGGTGGGGACCAATGTGGACGAGCACCAACTTCTTCACTCCGGCGGCTTGAGCCATGCGCGCCGCCCCGGTGGTGCCGCACTGCCCGGTGTATTCACCGTTCTCGTCCATCACCGCCTGATCGTCCCAGCACATGCACAGCATCACGTCGGCGTCGCGAGCCAATTCGATCACCGAGTCGCACGGCTGCGTGTCGCCCGTGAAGATCACGCTGCCCTCAGCCGAATCCACGCGGTAGGCCAGCGAGTCCAGATAGGGCTGGACGTGCTCGGCCGGAGCGGCGGTTACTTCCCAGCTCGGTCCAGTGAATACTTTGCCCGGTCCAACGTCCAGGGCGTCAACGGACGGAGCGGGTCGAGGCAGGGTTCCGCCCCGGTTGACGAATACCCGCTGGCTCAGCGGGTGGTTCACCCGCGCCTTCCAGTCGTGGGCAAACAAACCCTGTTCCCCAAGGATGCCCTCGGTGATCTTCTCCGTAAGGTCGGGGCCGAACACCTGCAACTTGTTCTCCTTGCCGACGCTCTGGTCCCAGCGGCAGAGCAGGAAACAGGGATAGTCGATGTCATGGTCGAAATGGTGGTGCGTGAAGAAAAGGTAGTCCACCTGTGTGGGGAATAGTCCCGCCTTGACCAGCTTGTGGGTGGCGGCCGGTCCGCAATCGAACATCAGCAGCTGTTCGCCCAGCTTGAGCACGTGGGAACTGCCGAAGCGGGTGGGAGTCGGTGTAGGCGTTCCGGCGCCCAGGGTGTAGATTTCAGCCATGGTGCCTCCTCATCGTTGCAGACTGGTTGGTATTTGGTGGCTCGGTTAGACGATTCTAGCATCGTGGGATGCGGCCAACCCCGGTATAATCCGGCATGAGACACCCTAGCGGTCGCTCGGAACGGAGATGAAATATGACGACAGGCCGATTTCAACTCGTAAGCCAAGTGGAGCGCGTGCCCTCGATGACGGTGCAGCTGGACGCGCAGCAGGAAGTCAGGTTTCAACGCCTGATGGAAGAGTCGGTGATGATTGACCTGCACCAGCATCCGATGGTGATTCCCGAAGATTTCAGCCAGTACTGGGAATACCTCCGCAGCGATAACTACGTTTGGGGTTACGATGCAGTGCGAGAGGGCGGCTTCACTGCCGTGGGCACAGCGAACGTCTTTCGGGGGATGCTGCACACCAACGAGATGTCCTTTATCCGATTCTCCGACCTGCTGGAAGAGATCAGCATGATGATTTCGGACATCGGGCAGCACGACAACGTACTACAGGTCAGCACCGCATACGAGATCGAGGCGGCCAAGCAGCAGGGCAAGGTGGGGTTCTTCCCGACGGTGGAGCACCTGGCCATCGGCAACGAACTGAACCGGGTGGACGTGCTGTACCACGCGGGCATACGGCTGGCCGGCCTTACCTACAGCCGCAAGGCATATATTGGTGATGGCATCTTCGAGCGCAACGACGGTGGACTCAGCGATTTCGGGCTGGAGGTCGTGCAACGGATGAACGAACTGGGGATGGTGGTGGACGTGTCCCACGCCTCATCTCACACGGCGATGGACGCCATTGAGGCGTCGGAGGCTCCGGTAACGTTCAGCCATGACGGTTCCTTCACGCTGGCCAGCCACAGTTTCCAGGCGCGGCGGCTGCGCAAGGACGAGGAACTGCTGGCCTGCGCGCGCAAGGGCGGCGTCATCGGGATAACCGGGGTGCCCAACCGCCTGAGCAACGACCCGGAGCAGAGCATCGAATGCGTGCTGGACCACTACGACTACATGGTCAACCTAGTGGGCGTGGACCACGTAGCCATCGGCACCGACACCAGCATCGGCGATTCGGTGGGCGTGGGTGAGGCGGTAATGGGCCGTCCCGGCCCGACGCCGGCGCGCTACATGAACGGCCTGGAATCGCCCGCCGACGGCAAGAATATCATCCGCGGCCTCATCGCCCGCAACTACTCCGACGAAGACGTCAGGAAGATCGCCGGCGGCAACGCGCTAGCGTTTTTCAGGCGGGTGACGGGGTGAGGGGGATACGCCCGTCAAAATGAGAGTGCGCTCCCGTCCGCGCCGCTCAACTGGTCGGATACACCAACATGGCATCGCGGGATGAAGTCGAATCAGAGATTATTGAATGGCAAATTTGAAATATCAATATCCAAAATGCTAGCGACCTTGGCTCAATTTGGTTGGAATTATTCCGTGCTATTCGTAGGACAGAGTGATTCTATTGGCGACCTCATCGAGACTAGGGTATAGAGTCTCACGGGTGAAATTCAAAAGGCTCAACTCGTCTAGGATATCATCTTTCTGATCCGCATCAACGGTCATGGTCGAGTGTTCGTAAACGGGCAAATTTTTCACGCGGCAGCAAATGTCGTTGCGCTCGAACGATTCGTGGAAAGCTGAAATTATGAACGCGCCTTCTTGAGCTCGAATCCGCTCGAACGATTGCTTGGGTTCAACAACAAACACTCTGAAGAAGTCTCTAGGGTCTATAATATTTTCGAATTGCGGTTTCTCTTGTTTGATGTGATGATAAAGGCGACGCAACGCTTCAGAGTAAATATATGCTAACCCAGTTTTTGGATCTTCCTTTTCGCTGTCCTCCCCGGTCTTACCCAACAGCAGATTCTGGTAACGACGGTCTAGTTTGGCAAAGTTGGATATTATGCTAACTGTGTCGCTGTCGAAGGGTCTCACCAATTCCTTAGTAGCTGCGAATACATGAATGCGACCATCCATGTCGTTGTCGTGCGGCTTTCCGGCAGCATCGCGGCTATCACAAGCTGAAAAAAGCGCCACGCATGGATTGTGGGAAACGTCGAGTAGGCGCGTCTTCAAGCCATGATGCTGGGCTACCACCATTTGCTCAAGCGCAGAGGTCATCCCAACAAAATCCTCTGGCCTCCTAGAGATAAGTTCGCGCAACATTTCCCCCTCGTGGGCACGTAACTTAAATGTGCCGTCAGCCGCCGGCCGCATCACCGAGGGGCGCAGATGCCATGTGGCGTCCCGCTCTCCGCGGAAATAAAGCGTCATACCCCCATAATGCTTCCTTAGTTCGAAGCAATTTTTGATTAGGTCGGCGATGCTTCCTACCCTGCTAATTTTTGGCGAAACGGACTGAACTACGTTCGAGGGTTCGGGGTAGAGTCTAGCCTTCCAAAAACGTGACCAAGTCAAGTCCGCTCCGATGAGGTTGGTTCCTACTAAATCAGTCCCTTCGAGTATGGCGTTGGAAAAATTGGCCGCACCGAGATAGCCGATGCCGAACCTCGCGCCGGTGAGGTCGGCTTGGGAAAAATTAGTCCCTCTGAGAACAGCGCTGTGCAGTTGGGCCCTTTGTAGGTTAGCCTCTATGAAATCAACGTTGCTTAGATTTGCGCCACGGAAAACAGCATCACTGAGATTAAACCTGTTTAGTGGCACCCTACCGTTGTGGTCCAACTGTCCAGCCTCGCGGAAAATCTGGTGGATATCCACGAATGAGAAGTAAGGGAGAAAAGGGTGCTCTTCCCGCATTTTGTTCCATGTGCTGGAACCTTGCAGAAGCCAATCAACGTGTTTATCGTTCAGCATGATGTTTCCTTGTTTGGATAGCCGGCTGTGCTTGTTTACTGAAAATCCGCCAGCACCGGCATCCGGTGCCGTATCATGGGATACGGTCACATTTTGTCAATACGTTGATTTGGCGGTAGATCAACCAGTTGCAAACGCATATGTTAAAACCGAAACCACGAAACTCTCCGCAAAGGGCATTGTCCATCATCTTCGAGATAGTCATGCGCCAGATTCAGTTTCGAGTTCCACCAGCAGGCACCGGGTTATCAGTTCATCTAGCTCATACAGGGGACTACTCGGGACGCGATTCCCGAGGCCCCATTCAGCGTCATGGGCATGGGCGAGCATGCCTGCGTCTATGATTGTACAATTCGCGGCAGGATAGGTTGAAGGAGGCGCGTACCCATCATGAAGTTTGCCCTGTTTTTGTTAGGTTCCTGGACGGAGCCGGAGGTCGGCGCCCAGAGCCGCATCTTTGACGAGATGGTGGAGCAGGCCGAGTATGCTGAGGAGTTGGGGTTCGATTCGATCTGGATCGCGGAGCACCACTCCAGCCGCTATGGGATATGCCCGTCCCTGATGCCGCTGCTGACCCACATCGCGGCGCGAACGAAGGAGATACGCATCGGGGCCGGCGTCAGTGTCCTGCCCTTCTACAACCCCATTTTCCTTGCCGAGGAGAGCGCCATGCTGGACGTTCTGAGCCACGGCCGGTTGGATTTCGGGGTTGGGCGCGGCTCGGCGGACTACGAGTACGGCAACTTCAACATCGACATGGACACACGGGACGTCCGCACTCAGGAGGCGTTGGACATCATCCTGGGGCTGTGGACACAGTCGGATTTCTCCTACCAGGGGGAGTTCTACCAGGTGAGAGACCTGACCATTGCTCCCTCGCCGGTGCAAAAGCCCCATCCGCCGGTGTACATGGCGGTGTCGCGGACGCCGGCCAGCGTGGACGTCGCCGTTGAGCGGGACCTGCCGATCCTGACCAGCTTTTCCACTCCCGAGGCCGACAACCTGGGCCTGTTCTCGCTTTACGCCGAGCGCTGCGCCGCCGCCGGCAAGGAACTGCCGGTGGCGGATATGCCCTACTTCCGGTTCGTGTACCTGGACGAAGACGAACGGGTTGCCCGAGAGTACCCGCGGGAGTCGCTGACGTGGGTGCGGGACCTGGCCACCTATCGGCGGACGCTGACCCGCGGCGACGAGATCAACGTGGACCTGGACCACTGGCGAACCATCCGCCCCACCGAGCCGGCCAGCTATGAGTCGGAACTGGAGGGCACGGTTTACTTCGGGACGCCAGAGGATTGCGTGCAGCGCATTACGAAGCTACGGGACGAGCACGGCATCGGGTACTTCGGGGCCAGTATGTCCTTCGGCAGCATGGAGCACGCCAAGGTGATGCGGTCGATGGAGCTTTTCGCGAAGGAAGTGATGCCCAAGTTTCGGCAATAAGCCTTCACCGTTAGACTCCGACGAGTCCAAAGTCTCGCTACATTGCGAATCGGGAATCTCCATCGACTGCATTGGGTTAGAATACGGCGAGTTAACCTTGAGACGGCCATAGCCGGGAGGTGATCCAATGGTGCAGGGCGGAGTAGAAGCGCCAACGACAGCGGGAGCTTTGTCAGGAATCCGAGTGTTGGACTTCACCTGGGTCCGAGCAGGGCCCTGGTGCACCCGATGGCTGGGGGCGCTGGGAGCCGAGGTTATCAAGGTTGAATGGCCCCAGGGCCCCAACACTCGGGGCGCCAACATTACGACGGGAGCGGGCACTCCCGACGGCTTGCCCGTCAATCTCAACACCAACGGCCATTTCAGCGATACCAACGCCAACAAGCTGAGCGTCACCCTTAACACTCGTACCGAGCGAGGCATTGACCTTACCCGGCGCCTGGTGGCCATGTCCGACATCGTCATCGAGAACTTCGCCTACGGCGTATTGGAGCGGTGGGGTCTGGGCTATGAGGATATGAAGAAGCTCCGGCCGGACATCATTTACCTCTCCATGTCCGGCTTCGGCCACACGGGGCGGGACCGGGACTATCAAACGATGGGAGCCATCGCGCAAGCCCTGTCCGGTATGACCTACACGTCGGGCCTGCCGGACCAGCCGCCCGCCGGTTGGGGCTGGTCCTACCTGGACGACACCGGCGGCTTGTACGGGGCCATGTATGCTCTGAGCGCGATTTACCATCGCAACGTGACCGGCCAGGGACAGCACGTTGACAGTTCCCAGTGGATCCTCGGCGTCCCCCTCAATGGCGCCGCGTTTCTGGACATCCAGGCCAACGACCGTTCCACCATGCGCGAGGGCTACCCGCCGGGCAACCGCGCTCACTGGCCTGGCGCGCCCCTGGTTAACAACTACAGGGAGCGGACCGGGGCGCCGCACAACGCTTACCAGACCAGCCCGGGGGAGCACAACGACTGGTGCGCCATAGCCTGCTTCTCCGACCATGAGTGGCGGAAGTTGGTGGAGGTGATGGGCTCTCCCGGTTGGGCCGCCGCCGAGAAGTTCGCCACCCTTGAAGGTCGCCTGGAACATCAGGAAGAGATGGACCAGAGGATAGCGGCGTGGACTAGTACCCTGGGCAAGTACGAGATCATGGAGCGGTGCCAGGCGGCAGGAGTACCCGCCATGCCCGTCCAAAGCAGCCAGGACCGGGTGGAAAACGATCCCCAACTCAGGCACCGCGAGATTTACCGGGACGTGCAGCACGCCGCGCTGGGAACCTGGCCTCTTCAGAACGCTCCTTTCAATATGTCGGAGACGCCTGTAGTCAACAGCCGGTCAGGGCCCCTGATTGGCGGGCACAACAAGGAGGTGTTTCAGGGGTTGTTGGGCATCAGTCACGAGGAACTGGTGAGCGGCTTCGCCGACGGCGTCTTCTGGCCAAAGGGCCTCAGTACGGAGGATTATCCTTACCTCAAGGAGATGATGGAGGATGCCTCGCCCGCACAGTGGAGTGGGAACGCACCGATAGCGAATCCCGCGCCGGCGCCGGCTCGGACTGCTGACCCAAACTCTGCGGGGGCCTTTGCGGGGCTGCGGGTGCTGGAGCTAGCCGATGAAAAGGGGCAGTGGTGTGGCAAGCAGATGGCCGACATGGGAGCGGACGTCATCAAGATAGAGCCGCCCGATGGCGAGGCAGCCCGGACGGTGGGACCTTTCTACCAGGACATACCGGATCGGGAGCGGAGCCTTTACTTCTGGCATTACAATACCTCCAAGCGAGGCGTGACCTTGAACCTGGAGACGGAGGACGGGCGCCGGCTGTTCCGGCAAATGGCAGAGCAGGCGGATGTGATACTGGAGACCTTCAGGCCCGGTTATCTGGCCTCTCTGGGGCTGGGATACGAAGATTTAGCCAAGAGCAACCCCGGGCTGATCATGTGCTCACTGACCCCCTTCGGGCAGACCGGACCGTGGCAGGACTTCCAGACCAGCGACCTGCTGCATCTGGCGGCGGGCGGCCAGATGGCCCGGTGTGGCTATGACGACGACGTGGTTCCAGGCGCGCCGCCCATCGCTCCCGGAGGAGGGCAGGCTTGGCACATCGGCAGTCACTACGCCTACATCGCCATCACCGCGGCGCTGGTTAGCCGGTCGGTGACGTCCAGGGGGCAGTACATAGATGCCTCGGTGCATGATGCCTGCGCGCTCACCACCGAGGGCCATGTTAACCAGTACATTTACAAAGGAGATGTGGTTCCACGTAGAACCGGGGGTGGCAACACCAACATTGGGCCCAATGCCCAGGTCATCTGCAAGGATGGCAAATACGTGAACGTCGGCCAGGTTACCCCGGAGCGGATACTGACGCTCGCGTCGTGGATGGAGGAGCACGGCCTGGCGGGCGACCTGCTGGACGAGAAGTACCGGGAACCAACGGTCGTCGCTGAGAGCGGGTCGCACATTCGCGGAATTTTTGAAAACTTCCTCGCCAATCTCCCTCGGGACGAGGCCTACCACGGCTTGCAGCAGCGTAGCTCCAACGCGGGGGCGATTCGTTCACCGGACGACGTCATGCAGGACCCTCACCTGGAGGACCGGAACTTCTGGACTGACGTAGAATACCCCGAACTTGGCAGGACATTCCGGCACCCGGGCCCGGGGGCCATCTTCAACGGTTCACCCTGGAGGATTCCCCGGCGCGCGCCCCACATCGGGGAGCACAACGAAGAGGTCCTGTGCAGCGAGTTGGGGCTATCCAAGGCGGAGTTGGCCGCCCTGGCTGAGGGAGGTTCGGTGTAACCAGGGAAAGCATGTAAGGAGGACCCATGGCACAGGTCTTTGATGGCATCACGGTTCTTGACTTCACCAGCGGCCGGCCCGGCGGCGTCGCCACCATGGTGATGTCCGACTTCGGCGCTGAAGTCATCAAGGTTGAGCCGCCGGGCGGTGAGAAGTTTCGGAACTCTCCAGGCTCGATCCAATGGAATCGAGGAAAGAAAAGCGTCGTCCTGGACCTGAAGACCCGGGAAGGCCGCGATAATGCCCGAGACCTAGCGCGCCGCTCCGACGTGGTGATCGAAAGCTTCCGCCCGGGCGTCGCCCAGCGTCTGGGCATCGACTACGACATCCTCCGGTCAGGTCATCCCGGGTTGGTGTACGCCACTCTAACGGGGTTCGGTTCGCAAGGACCTTACGCGCACTACAAGGGGTACGACGCCGTGGTGGCCGCCAAGAGCGGCCGGATGATGATGTTCGCCGAGCAGACCCCCCGCGAAGGCCCCAACTACGTCGTCGTTCAGGGCGTTTGCCACGCGGCCGCCACCGCGCTGATCCGCGGCATCACCGCGGCCCTCTACGTTCGCGAAAAGACTGGCCTGGGCCAGCGCGTCGAGACCAGTATGCTGAAGGCCGTCACCACCTACGACCACGTGTCCTGGATCCACGGCCAGATGGTCGAGAACCTGCCCGACCAGTACCCTCCGGATCCCAGGGTTGGCATCGGACGGCCCAATCCCACCGGCTACCTGCCCGCACGTACAAAGGACGGCCAGTGGATTCAGCTGGGCAACGTCGTGGAGCGGCTGTTCCGCTCCATGATGCACTGGCTGGACATGGACTTCATATACGAAGACCCGCGTTTCAAGAGCGCTCCCCGTCTCGAGCCGGAAGCCGTCACGGATCTGGAACGGATCATGCTGGAGAAAGTCCAGCAGAAAACGCTGGACGAGTGGATGGACATATTCCTGGGCGAGGCCGGCAACGTGGCCGCCGAACCCTACCTGACCTCCGAGCATGCCCTGAAACACCCGCAGATTGTCCACAACGGCAACGTCCAGGACGTTTATGTTCCGGGAGTGGGCGACACCCGGCAGCTCGGCCCCATGGTCAGCATGAGCGCAACGCCGGGCCGTACTCAGGGGCCGGCGGCCCCGAGGCTGGGCGAGCATACGGCGGAAGTCCTGGCTCGCCGGAACGGGGAGACCGCAATTCACTCCGACGGCGCAAAAACCTCCATGCCGAGACATCCTCTGGAGGGGATAACGCTGCTGGACCTGGCGACCGTCATCAACGGCCCATTGGGTTGCGCCCTGGTTGCCGAACTGGGCGCCAGGGTAATCCGCATCGAAGCGCCCAGCGGCGACTGGGGACGCCAGGGCCTGCCGTTCTCGGCTCACCGCACCATGGCCGGTTCCGAGTGCATCTGCCTGGACCTCAAAACGCCGGAGGGCCAGGAGATCATGGGCAAGCTGTCGGCCAAAGCCGACCTGCTCCTGCACAGCATGCGTCCCGGAGCGCCCGAACGCACTGGCATCGGCTACGAGCAGTTGGCAAAAATCAACCCGAACCTGGTGTACCTCTACGCCGGCGGCTACGGTTCCACTGGACCCTACTCTCACCGTCCCTCCATGGCTCCTATCGCCGGCGCCGTGTCCGGCGGTGGCGTCGCCCAGATGGGCCGGGACGCCTTCCCGTCGCCGGAGCGGTCCATGTCCATCGACGACATCGCCGCCGTCTCGAAGCGGCTCAAGCGGGCCAACGACGGCACCGCCGATCACAACACGGCGATGGTCAACGCCGTCGGCCTGCTGCTGGGACTCTACGCCCGGGAGCGCACCGGCGAGGCGCAGTACGTCGAGTCCACGATGATCGCAGCCAATGCCTACGCTAACATCGACGATTTCTACTGGCACGAGGGTAAGCAGCCCCGCCCGCTGCCGGACGGCGACGGCTACGGGCTGCACGCCCTCTACCGCCTCTACCGCGCCAAAACCGGCTGGGCGTTCCTCGCCTGTCCCTTCAAGGACGAGTGGGAGACGCTGTGCCGCACCATCAACCGCCCCGACCTGCTGGCCGACTCCCGGTTCGCCACCGCCGCGGCCCGCGCGGATCACGACGACGCCCTCGCCGACGAGTTGGCGGCCGTGTTCGCCACCGATGACCCCATGCACTGGGAAACCCTGCTCACCGCCGCCGGCGTGGCATGCGTCAAGGCCGAGGATCGTGGCATGTATTACTTCTTCAACGAAGACCCCCACGTGCGGGAGAACGGATTCCTCACTCCCGTTGAGGCTCCCCGCTTCGGCAGGTTCTGGCGATACTCCCCGGTGGTGGACTTCTCCGACACGACGGGCAGCGCCGGCCCTGGCCCCCTCAGGGGTCAGCACACCCGCCCCATCCTGCGGGAACTGGGCTACACCGACGCGCAGATCCACGATTTCAAACAACGCAAAATAGTGGACTGGGAGGAGGAATAGCACACAATGCCGCCCAACATCATTCCGGCCGATACCAATGGCATCAGGGACCGGGCCGCAATCGTCGGCATCGGTGAGACCGAGTTCTCCTGGGACTCGGGCCGCAGCGAGCTTCAGCTTGCATCCGAGGCCATCAAGGCCGCCTGTGATGACGCCGGAATCTCAACCCACGACATCGATGGCCTGATCCGCTACGACATGGAATCTAACCACGAGACCCTGCTGGTGCAGTCATTGGGCATCAAGAACCTGCGCCACTGGGAATCCGTTTCCTACGGCGGGGGAGCCGGCAACGCGGTGGTCGGCCACGCCGCTGCCGCCATCGCCGCCGGATACTGCAACTACGTGGTGTGCTTCCGCGCCGCCAACCTCCGCTCCGGCTTGCGTCTGGGCCGCGCCAGGGGGCCGGAGCGCATCTCCGGCGGGGCGGACAGTTTTGCCGTCCCGTGGGGCAGCATGGCCCCGGCCCACCGCTTCGGCATGTTCGTCCGCCGTTACATGCACCAGTACGGTGCCACCAGCCGCCATTTCGGTTGGGTAGCAGTGACCCTGCGCGAGCACGCCTCCCGCAACCCCCGCGCCCTCCGGCGGGAACCCATCACCATCGACGACCACCAGAACTCCCGCATGGTAGTGGATCCCCTGCACGTCCTGGACTTCTGCCAGGAAAACGACGGGGCTGCCGCAATCGTCCTCACTACTGCGGAGCGCGCCCGGGAACTGCGCCACTCGGATACACTGACTCTGGTTGAGGCGGCAGCCCAAGGCTCCGGCCCCCGCAACGACGGCATCGTTTATCGCCCCGACCTCGCTGTGGCCGAGTCTGAAAACACCGCCCGCGACCTGTGGGCCCGCGCCCGCCTGGACGCCTCCGACATGGATGCGATGATGTTCTACGATCATTTCACCCCGTTTTGTCTGATCAACCTGGAAACTTACGGGTTTGTGCCCCGAGGCGAGGCCAAGGACTTCGTGGAGGGCGGCGAAAACATCCGGTTCGATGGCGCGCTGCCCGTCAACACTCACGGCGGCAACCACTCCGAGGCGTACATCCACGGCCTCACTCACGTGCAGGAGGCAGTCCGACTCATCCGGGGAGACTCCACCGCGCAGCCGCCCAGCAAGACAATCAATCGGGTCCTTTCGTGCAGCAGCGTGGCCCAGCTCAGTGGCGCCGTCATAATCCGTCGGGGATAGAGAGGAACTGTAATGACCCAGCAAAGCGAGACGGACGTGAAGTCGCAGCCCATGACCGCGCCCCTGGAAGGCGTGCCTTTGCCCGACCTGGAGCGGATTCCCGACTACGAGCGGGGATTCTGGGAGGGAACCAGACGGGGCGAGTTGCGCATCCAGCAGTGCTCCGATTGTGGACGCTACCGGCATCTGCCCACGCCCATGTGTCCCGAATGTTCGTCGCTGGAGTACGCCTGGACGCCGGTCAGCGGCCGCGGATTCGTCTATTCGTTCGTGATCGTCCGTCACCCGGTGCATCCGGCGATCCGGGAAAAGGAACAGACCCCCTACAACATCTGCATGATCGAGTTGGTGGAGCAAGATGGCCTGCGGATTTGCAGCAACATCCTCCAGGTCGCGCCGGAAGACATCAGCATCAGTATGCGGGTTCAGGCGACCTTCATCCCCGCCGTTGACGAGCCCGAGGTGGTGCTGCCAATGTTCTTGCCCGTCCCGTAACGGTGAATGCATGGCTCCATGCCCAAGCCTACACGAAGCTCACGAACGCATCAGTTGGTCACGAAGACTTGGAAATCTAGCCTACCCCTTACGGGGGATTTAGTAGGGATGGTGGGGCAAGTTGGACGGAAGTATGTACCGGGTCGGTGAGATCGATTTCCCGGCGCGTTTTCCTGGGCGCGTGGCTGTCGTCCGGTAGCGGGATCTTGTAAACGATGATTGCTTTGTCGTAGTCGATCCGGACTTGCTTGATGAACCGCCCCAGCAGGTGTTTGAGCTGTTTCGTCTCGCATTGGCGCAAGCAGTCTTTAAGCTCGGCGGCGAAAGACACTGCGGCCTCTGGGTCCTGGAGCAAGCGGAGCTGGGACCCGACAGACTCCATTGCCGCCTTCTTGGCTTCGTGAAGGACTAGCTTGTTGTCTTCCAGAACTTCCATGCGCTTGGCGAAGATTTCGAGGGGCATTGCGCCGGTTTCGTAGGCGATGGTGAGCCGTTCGAAGCGCCCTTCGAGTTCTTGAATTTGCTTCTCTATTGCCGCGATTGTGTCTTCGTGCTTGACGCCCTGGTCGCGCATCTCATCCTTGATGCGGTTGATAAACAGCCGCACGTTCTCACCGGTGAGGATGTCGTCCAAGATGGCGTCGAGGATCAGTGCGTCGAGTTCTTCGGCATTGCGGTTGGTGCAGTCGCAGACGGCGATGCCTTGTTTCCTCTTGGTGTTGCAGAGGTAATAGTCGTAATCGCCGTTCTTGGAGTTGATTACGACGACGGTGTTGGAACACCGGTTGCACTTGATCTTGCCGGACAGGAGGTGATTGCTGCCGGTATGTCTGGGATGGGTCTGCTCCGGTGAGCGTTCGTCCATCATGTCTTGGACAGCTTTGAACTCTTTAGGGGGAATTATCGCCAGATGGTCAAAGTCAAGGCGGACTTGGCGCCGGCCCGGTTTGGGGTTGAGCGGGAAGACCATCGTGCCCTTGTAGATTTCGCGGCGCAGCATCCGGTGTACGGTGCTGGGGGGCCATTTTCCGCCGTCGGGGCTCGGGATTCCCTGCTCGTTGAAGGTTGTGGGAATTTCGTTGGTCGCCTTACCGTCCCGGTAGAGTTCGAACAATTGCCGTACTACTGCGGCTTGGCTCTCGTTGATTTCGAGGACATACCTGGTTTTCTGGCCGTCTTGGACGGGCTTCTTGTTGTATCCGTAAGGGGGTTTGCGGATAGGGTAAAACCCCTGCTCGACCAAGCCTTCAAGCGAGTGTTGGATGTACCTACCCAGGTTGGCGGAATAGTAGGCATCGAAGGATTCGAAGATTCCTTCCATGAGGTCGCCCTCTGGGCTCCCGTCGTTGGGTTGCTCAATGGATTGGACAAATACGCCGAGCTTTCTGAGGGTGCCCTTGTAAACAGCGCTGTCGTAGCGGTCGCGGGCAAACCTCGCAAAGTTGATGACGACGATGAATTCGAAGGGCCGCGGCTTCTGGCGAGCGTCGCTGATCATGTCGAGGAATCCATCGCGGTCGTCGACGGTGCCGGTTCTGGCTTCGTCTTTGTATGTCCCGACCAGGAGATATCCGCATTCCTTGATGTAAGCCTTGGCCCGGTTGATCTGGGTCAAGATCGACATATCGACGTCTTGGTTTTCGCTGGAAACCCTGGCGTAGATGACGGCTCTGGGCTGTTTGGTGGTCTGTGGCATGGTGGCGCTTCTCTATGAAGTTTTCACCTGCTGAGCCGATTTGGCGGAACGTCCAGCCGGTGATGGGGTGGTGGGCAGCGGGGCGTCAGGTCGTCGATGATGGGCTGCACGCTTCTCAGGTGCGAGCTCTTTTTGTCTGGGTTTGTTCCAGTAAGGACTTTTGCACTTGGGGCAAACTTGAGGTTGGTGTAGCTGGATGTCGTCGGCGCCTTTGTTGCGCGGCATCCAGCGGTAGAAACATCGCTCACATTCGAATGCGGGCGTCAAAACGATTGCCATTGGGGCTCCTCCTGTTGGGAGTGACCCCGCTGTCCGCTAGGATATTACCTTGAAGGTATAGTTAGCGTCAAGTGGTGGGGGCCACTCGTAATCTAGTGGAGGAGAATCGTACCTGTAGACGAACGGCGCCGTTTGGTGAGAAAATGACAATCGGCGGTTGCGAGTGCGTCTACGCAAAGACTATACTTGCAGCCAGCGGTGGACATCCAAATGCCCGGCTTGCACAGGTTTTTTTGGGTGGCTCCGCGACAAAAAGTCGAGGTCGCCAGAGTACCATTCCAGCGACCTCGGTAGGCACTTACCGGCCCGTAACGCCTGGTGTGCTTGTCGATATTGTAAGCGTCTCACTTGGGGCTATGCAAGCCGGGCCCCTTGTGGGATGGCGGCTTTTTGAAGCAGGCACATCTCGCGGTTCCGAAGGAGGAACCGAGATGTCGAGAAAGAAGTTCGTAGAGCGGCAGATGCGCTTGATGCCGTTGGGGGAAATGGATAGTGGCGAAGATCCGTCGGGAGGCGGTGAGGTTGAGGAACTCTGCGAAGACCGCTGGGAGGGAGTGATGCGCGAGATCACGCGCATTGTGGTGAGGAAGCACTTCGTGGGGAGGCGCGACCCGGTGTTGGAAGCCGATGCTTGGGGTTCGTGATTGTTTCGCGTGGTCGGGGCGTCAAATAAGGCGCCCCGATACGCGTTTCGAGGATTCGGAAAAGATGTCGTATTTCTCGGGTCGCGAAGTCTCCGGGTTCGAGGATGCGAGGTGAAACAAGCGAGGTCAGCTATGGACGAGATGAAGGATGCTCGAAAGTTGCGTCGAGCGGTGGCCTACGTGAGAACCTTTGGCGATGAGCCGGAGAAGACGCTGCGTCTTTTGGGGCAGGTGATCGGGCTGGGGTATGTGGCCGACTTGGAGGGTTACGATCTGTTGGGATGGTACCAGGAAACCGATGAAGACGATCCCGATCAGCCGGTATGGGACTGGTTGGTGGATATGGCCGTTGCCGGGAAATTGGAGGTCGAAGTTGTGCTGGTGTTTGGTTTCAATTACCTGGGCATGTATGTACAGGAATTGGAAGAGTTGATGGACTGGCTACAGTCCCACGGCGTGGAGTTGGCTTTCGCCGAAGAATTGGCCAAGTATGCGCCTCCGGAGTCGCTTGACGAATTTTTTAGGAGGCTGGTGGCGGCTGGATGAGGCCGAGAGCTGATACCGGAAGGCAAGGTCCAGCAGCCCGGAAAATCCGTCAATGACCAAGGGGGTCTCGCCGTGATGCGAGACCTTTTTGGTAATGCCCGGTGCGGGTTCTCTGTTTGATTGAAATTTCAGGGGCTGTTGGGGAAGGTTGTCGGCCTGCCGAATAAGCCGAGGGACATTCCTCAAATTTACATGGGAACCTTGCCGCCGGTGGCGCGGATGAAGGCGGTCTCTGTGGTTGCTAGTGTCCAATCTTCAGAATCGCTGCCGTTGCTGGAGAGACGACAACATCCAGGCCTGTTCCCCAATAATCGCGCCTGTGCCGAACGATTACAACGGCAATGTTCCTTGCTGTATGCGCGACGCGTAGATGTTCAGCGTGCGGTGGGCGGCCTCAGTCAGGTCCATGAGATCGGACACGTCGTTGACCATCATCTCTCCGTTCTTGGCAATCTGCTCGCGGTACTCGGCAAGGTGCAAGCGCCGATTGCTCTTCATGATGTTGTGATGAGGGCAAAGGGGTGCCCGGTTGGTGATCTGGTGGCTGAACCCTGGCTTGCTCACCGGGTCCATGTGATCAAGGTGGAAGTTTCGGGTTGTCTCTACGATGGAGCCGTCGGGCTTGCGATTGGCGAAACCGCAACACCATGCTTGGTAGCCCGACATACCAAGCAGAATTTCCAGCATCTCCCGTTCGGGTATGACGCTGGCCGGGGTCTTGAACGTGCGAGGTTTATCTGGCAGCCGGAAAGTCGGGGGAGTTTGTTCTGCCTCTGGGGTATCACGTGTGGGCCGTTCGTCAGGGCCGTGGACAGTTACTACACTCCCGAACAGGCGCTGCTGCAGGTTGTCGGCGGGCATAGGCTCGGCGCACTTGAGCGGCGCCAGCTTTGGCTTGGCGAACTGGCGCTTGAAGACGGTCCAGGCACGGGGGTTGATGTCGCAGGCTATCCAGCTGCGGTTGAGGCGCTCGGCCGCAATGGCGACGTATGCGCAGCCGGCGAAGCAGTCCAGCACGACGCCACCTTCGGGGCAGGAGGCCTTGATGATGCGCTCGGCTAGGGCAACGGGCTTCTGCGTGGGGTATCCGGTGCGCTCGATGTCGTTGGCTTCCAGTTGTGTAACATCCAAGATCACGTCAGTCATTGCTCTGCCAGTCGTTGTAGAAAGGTATCGTTTGAATCTTGGTACTTTCCCGTTGGGTGGCCAGTAGATAAGGCTTACCGAGTCCATGAAGTCGAGTTTTTGTTGAGTGTCCCACCTGTTCCATTCATCAGGTTTCTGTATTTCTGCTGGCCAATTAGTGGGGCATGCCCAGTGTTTACCTTTGGGGACCTCTATTCCCCGCCATGGTGCGCTCGAACTGCCGGCAGTTCCACCGGCTGCGGTTAAGTCGCCTACGCTGTATGGTCCCCTTTGATCTCGGTAACGATAGGCCTTTCGGATGTATTCTGGATCGTGTTCGAGGTACACCGGTCGAAAGGTATGCCCTTGGCCCTTTGAATAGAAGAGTATGGTGTCGTGCGTCACTCCGAACTTCGTCGTTGAGCCTTTAGCGGCTGTGGCTCTTCGCCATGCGATCTCGTTTTTGAAACCCGGTTTTCCGTTTCGTCCGTTCCCGAAAATCGCATCCAGCAGTTGCCTCAAGTAGGCACCTGCCGTGTGGTCACAGTGCAGGTACAGGCTACCCGTATCCTTCAGCACCCGGCGTATCTCGAACAGCCGAACCGCCATGTAGCACAGGTAGGCGGCGGTTCCATCGCCGTGGATTTCCTGTGTGGCCTCGATCAGCTTGTGGACACCGGGGTAGTCATCCTCAATATCCTTGAGCCATGACTCGTGGACGTCCTGCCAACTCCAGAAGTCCTTGTAGCGCGTGGCGGGCCAGTCGATGCCCGCTTCGTTGGCGTCCTGCTCGTTCCTGATGCTCCAACGCCTGAGCAGGGCCAACTCGGTTTCGTGCTCCTCGTCGGAGAGTGGAGGCTTCAACGGGTCGGGCGACTTGTCGTTCTTGCGTCCGAAGGTTTCGTTCTTGGCGAACGGCGGGTCGATGCAGACGAGGTCGATGCACTCGTCGTTCAGGCTCTTCAGGAACGGCAAGTTGTCGGATATGTACACGCCGCGATTGACGGCGTTCAGCGGGTTGGCGGTCATGGTTCTCGGGGTTTTCCTCGGTTTTGGTCCTGGGTGTTCAGGGTGTGTTTGACTGCACGGAAAACGGCCCCGGGATGACGTTATCCCGGGGCCGTTGGGCGCGGTTTTGCCGCATTTGAGGCGGCGTTTATGCGACGTAAGCGCCGCTTTTGAGTTCAGTATTGGGGCTGCCCGAGTACGGCGGGCTGTGTGGTGCAAGCAGTGGTGGTAGCGGATGCCTCGGGTTGGCGGCGGCGGCGGCGTGCAAAGAGCTGGCTCGTCGGGCCAGCCCACACAGCGTCAGGCTATTGCTGAGGCGGTTTCTCCGGTTCTGGAGCAAGCAGTTGCGACGCGTCCGCGGGGTTGCTATGCCATCGGCTTCGCTGTCCGACGCCTAACCTGCGGCCTATTGATTCGCAACGGAACCGGCCGGTCACTCCAACAAACCGGCGGTGCGAAACGCGGCGTATCAGGCCGAAAGAGCTACTGGGACTGTCCCAGTGGCAAAATTCCCTTATTGGTCGGCTGAAAAGGTCGTCAGAGTCCGTCTGGTGCGCTCATTAGGCCGATTGAGGCGGAGGTTGCGCTGTGGATATGCGTTCTTTCCACGCCTCCGCAACGTCGAGTCTCCTGCTGGCACCCAATGGTGGTGCGCCCCCTTTCGTGGGCTGGAATACAGGGTTGTGAACATGGGTGCCGGCGTGGCTCAGGTGGGTAACTCCCCGCTGACTCCTCTCACTCGGGCGCGCCTGGTGGCCGCGGCGCTGTTGCCTTGGTTCGCCCTGTTCTCGGGGACCTACGGGCAGTTCTTCTACCTAGTGCCGGCGGCGGCAGTGCTGGCCCCATGGCTTCCGGTCTTGGCGATGGCCATCGCCGCGCCCTTGGCGGCACTGCTGTTGCTGATCCTGCCTGTTGGCGCGTTACGCGCTGCGATGGGGAGGCCGCCTTTAGGCCGCCGCACTGGAGGGTGTGTGCGGCGGCCGGGAAGGCCAGCGACCCCGTTAGTCGTGGGCGGCTGGCTTGTCGCCGTCGGTCGTCGACGTGTCAATGATGCCACGCGGGAGGTGGCCGCCGCGACTGGTTGGTGTCATCAATTTTGAGTTCGGGAAAACTCGGCTTTAGTGGGGGGCGCACGGTGTGTGCGGGCTATTGGATGGCAAGCTGCCGGTCTCGTTCGGCTGCAGCTTGGTTCCCGAGGTTGTCGTAGATCCACGCGCGCATTCGGTACGCTTCGGGATCGTGCCCCTCGAACAGTTCGATGTGCCGGTCCATGTCGGCGAGGGCGTTGCCCCACTCCGGCGTCGGTAGCCGGGTGTAGGCAACGGCGCGGTGGGCGTAGCCCATGGGGTGGTCGGGATCCAGCCCGATGGCTCGGGTCGCGTCTTCAATGCCTCTTTCCGGTTGTGGCGTCGGCGCGACGGTGTTGGCGTGTGCCCGCCGGCGCCAGTGACCGGCGTCTTCGGGGTTCAGCTCAATGGCGCGGCTGTAATCCGCCAGTGCCTGTTCGTGCTTTCCGGTGTACATGAGCGCCGTGCCACGGGCCTCGTGAAGGTCGGAGACGGCCGGTTGGATGCGAATTGCCTCGTCGTAGGCGGCGATGGCTGAGAACCAGGCTGCGGCGCGCATATGAGCATAGCCCTGCTGGTATGCGTTGATGGCGTCCGCATCGGTCAAGCTGGCGGGCGTTTCATCGTTGATGATCTGAACCTGCGACCGGTCCGGTGTCGGGATGGGGTCTTGCCTGCCGAGAGTTTCGTTGCCAGGCTCTCCCGTGCCGCACGCCAGGGTCAAAACCAGCATCACCATCGCGCAGACGAGGGTGTAGGGGCGTTCGTTTAGGCTGGTCAAGGTTTGCTGTTTGGGGAGCTGGTCTCGGTGTTGGCCGGATCAGTTTATGGGTTGTCCATCGGGCTCACAAGGTTGGTTGGCGTCCAATCCGGTGGGTAGCCGATGTCCCTTTGCCATCTGGCGCCAGTGCGCCTGGTTTTTGGCGTATGCGTCCGGTGGGCGCGTTTTCGTGGCCTTGAGGCAAGAATGTTCATCGGATGCGAAAAAGGCGCCAAATGGTGCCGTTGGGGTGGAAGCGGGGACTGTAAAGAAACTGGTTGCCCCGTTAGTCAGGGCAGTCGTGGCCGCCATTGGTCGGCGAAAGCGGCACTGGTTAGGCAGAGGTCTGCACAGGATCCGCGGAGAGGCCGTCGAATATGCCGGTGGTAATCCATCCACCCGCAGCGTTGGAGCGGCCTTGGGGCGCTGTGGCGGGGGAATTCGGCGCATTGTAGTGGCCACGGCGAAAGTTTCATTGCGCCAGTGAACGGTGCTTGTACGCTAACGGCTGGCGTCATCAATTCAGGAGTCGTCGGTCACGCTTTCCGTCGTCCGGTGGGGCTCCTCGATGCGGCTGGGGCAGTCGGCGAAGCTGATGTCGCAGTGGCGGCACTCTGCGAAGCTGGGCACCCTCCTCGCCGGTTTGTCGGCTGACAGCCGGCGGATCAGCGCGCCCAGGTTCTGGCTGAACTGCTCGTCGACGTCATCTGCCGAAGTGGGGACCGTGTGGTTGCGGTAAGTGACCTTTCCCCTGAGGCGGCAGACTCGTCGCCGCTTGCTCAGAAATTACAGATGCTGCTGGTCAGGGCGGTTCCCACCCCAGAGTAACCTTGTATTCTGCCTTTTGTCGAAAAGAGTAGAAAAATACCCAGGCATAACCATGCGAAAACATGGGGATCACTTGAAAGACAGAGGATAACGGGTCACGTTCGTAAATCATTTGGTTGTCCACATCCTCAACGGTTAATCCGATGTGATGCTTCCGTATTTTACGCTCCAAATAGTTGCGATCCCTTCTGATATTGCCAAATGCCAGACTGCTTTGGCGATAATACTCTGCGCACACGGCAAAAAATGCATCGTCACCTAATACTGGAGCGATCTGGTTTATCAACATCGCAAAAGACCACATCGTCTGATACGCACTTTGATTGGAGTGCCTGTGGGCACGCCGTTCTGGATAGCCCTGTGGCGACAGAACAGCGTGCGGCACTATCGCTCCCGGCTCCCATATGTTGAAGGCATCTATGTCGAACATATCGCCGCCTACGGGTCCTATGGATGTTTTGGTCGAAGTTAGTATCGGCCATTTCATGATGGTTCGGCTCCTATGCGGACAGAGATGATGGCGGCTTGAATGCCGTCACCGCACCCCGAAGTAGCAGAGCGAGTTGAGGAACAGTTTCGCTTGCAGGAAGTCGTCCGCGTGCTCTTTCTTTTCAAAGAATTTCGCGAGAAAGAAGATCGTCATCGTTGGGGTAACCTCCGTCAGGCATTATATGCTGGTCCTTCCCATCCGGTACTTGATGTCGTAGTTGATGATGAAGTCCAGCTCTTCGTCGGTAAAGCCGTAGTGCTCGGCGAGAACGTGGTCAATGTCGTCAATTACGGGTTTCGATTCCCTGATCGCAAACGATTGCGTTTCTGTCGTCCCCGTTTGTCGCTGACGCCGCGTCATCATGCTGCTGTTGGCTTGCAGGCTGTCCAAGTAACGGGCACCTAATTCTGCCAAGTGCGCATCAGAAAATATGGATTCGGGTACGGGGAATCCGTTGATGTCAGCGGGGTTCAGGTCGCGCAAATTCGAGGAGATGGTGTACCACCACCAGAAAACGTCGCTGCTGAGCGCGGCGATGAGAGGTTTGACTTGCTCTTTAGCTCTGGTTGAAAACGTCGTTTCGCGGCTCGAACTGCTCCGTTTGCCATTGACGAAAAACGCTGGAGGAAAATCGGTGAAGACCTTCCAATACAACCCCCCAGTTGTGCGGTAGAACACCTTGTGATTGGTGCGCCCCGTGAAGTTTGCAACCGTGGTAGGAACACGGAGAATCTTCGACATCGTATCGCGTTCGTCGGTCACGCCTAGTTTGGGCACCCAGAATTGAGGCCGCGACCGCGGGACTTCGACCATGTGGACGCGGTCAAACAAACCTTCCCGGTCAAACTTGGTCCACTTGATGTAACCGGTGGCGTAAGTGCGTTCGGATTCGCTGGGGCTGACGATGAAGATGGTCAGGGCGCGGTTTACGGTATCGAAGAGCTTCCCAGGGCGCCAAGCGAAATTCGCGTACCACACGCACTTTCCGTCGATTTCAAGAACGTTTTGGGCAGTTTGCATACGCTGAGTTGAGGTGAGCGCGAGCGGGACGATCATGCTAATCCTTCCGTCCTTGTTCAACAGGCTGGCACCTTGCTCGATGAACAAGGCATGGATAGCGCTTGTGTCGTCACAGACGAAATTGAGGCAAGCGTAACCCACTTCCCTGCATTCCAAGTACGGCGGGTTACCAATCGCAATGTCAAACCCGCCTTGATGCACGATGGCGTAAAATTCAACAAACCAGTGGAACGGTTGGTGATTGGCTCTCCACCTTTGGAAATCCTCAACCTTGTTCGCGTCCACCCCGTGCTCTTTGGCCAGCAGGACGTCCAGTTCGCTCCTCAGGTCGTCGAGCTTGGCCTGCAGGTCCTGTTTGGACTGGGCCAGCTCGGAATAGCCCATCCCGAGTTTCGTTTGGATGTACTGGAAGTTTTGGTACTCCCGCGCGACTTCTGCGGCTTTGCTCTCAATGCGACACAACGAGGCTTCCTCGCCGGGCGTAATCATCCGCTGCTGACCCTTGAGGTCCATCGTCATCGCTCTGCGGACGGATGCGGCGGAAGTAAATCCCACTAGGCTGTTGCCGGCCTGAACGTTGAAGTCAATGTCGGGCAGAGGTTCAATCTGGTTGTAAGATTCCAGTTGCGCGGCTAGCTTGAGGAACAGGCGCAGGCGACAGATTTCGACGGCCTCCTCCATGATGTCCACTCCGTACAGGTTATTGACGATGATGGACTTGAGGATGTAATACCGCTCGTGGCGGTGCCGGCCGGCGTCGTCGAGTATCTGCCGGAAGTCCTGGAGCGCTTTGGGCGGACGCTGGCGTTTTGAGGTCTCCAGATCGGTTAAGAAGTCGCGCATCGCCTGCATGGTGGCGGAGTACAACGGTTCCAGGATGTTGAGGGCGGCGAAAAGGAAAGCCCCGGAGCCGCATGCGGGGTCCAGCACGGAGATGTTGGTCAGCGCGTTCCAGATGGCGCGCACCAGTTCCGGGCCTTCGCTGTTGACGATGACGTCCCGTGCGAAACGCTCGCTGTCCAAGTTGAGCGTGATGAGGTCGTTGACGCTCTGCACTTGGCCGGCGGCCAAATTGTCGCGCACTTCTGAGTAGCGTTGGCGGCGGGCGATGATCTCCCGCCAGGTTTCGGTGGGCAGCGCGAACTCTTCCGGTGCGGACTGGTTCCAGTCGCCGCGCTGGGCGGTGTTGCTCAACCCGGAGGCTATACCATCTGGTAATGCTAGGGGTTCATCCAGCCGCGCGACGCTTTCGGGTGAGTAGTCCCAGGCGACGCCGTGGCCGACGGATGGGTATATGTAGTTGTCGGGATCGTCCTGGAGCAGCCGCCACACGCCGCCATCGGGGCCGAAGGCGATAGGGCAGTCTTTCTCCGCCATTTCCAGCAGGCGCGGTATCACCGTGTTGCGGGCGATGTAGCCGGTGATGTCTTCCTTCGTGTAGTAGGCGCCCATCTGCTTCTGGTTGACGTACTTCTCGAAGATGTAGCCCAGCACGTCGGGGTTGATCTCGTTGTCGGCACCGGTGGGCCGGTCGTCCAGGTGCCACTGGTACTGGTCGAAGAACTCGAAAATCTGCTCAAAGGCAGCATCGGGGATGTTGATGTCGGGGTTGTCCCGCTCCAGCGCGTGCGGATCGAAGATGCCACCGTTGAGGTAGGGCACCTTGCCCACCAGTGCGACCAGTTCGGATGATCGTTCTCCTTCCGGCTTGCCAAGTCCTTCGTGGAACAGGCGTAGCAGGAATTGGCGGTAGAACCGCTGGAAGCGGTCGGGGCCGTCCTGCTCCTGTACTTGCCGCAGGCGGTTGCGTAGGTAGTGCTCGTCGTTGTCCAGGAACCGCTGTTTCTGGATGAAATAGACGAACATCATCCGGTTGAGCATCACCGAGGCGTACCAGTCTCTGTCTCCCTGCGTAGTGAATCCGTCAATGAACGTTTGGAAGGTGGTCAACTCGCTGCGGAAACGGTCGTAGAAACGCTTGGTGACACGCTCAACGTCCAGCGATTGCTGGAACCTCTCGGTCACGTCGGTGATGCCGAGGCTGGCTTCTTCCTCTAGGGTGAACTCGATGCCGCGCAAGCGTTGCAGCAGTGCCGCTCCTGTTTGTCCTTGGTCGTAACGCAGTTCCCGCAAGGCGGGAGGCTTGCCGGATTCACGCTTGACCCACTGCCATACCTGTCGGCTTTCGTCGGCGTCCACGAAGATGATCAGGTGCTCGTAGTTGGTTTCAGCGACCTGCCTCTCGATCTGGCGTCGGGTACTCTGGGGCGGAACGGCACCGTCGGCGTTCGGACTACATCGGTAGACGGCGAAGCCTGCCTTTTCGGCAACGGGCTGCAGGTCGTAGGTCTCGCCACCGGCTGCGACGAGGGTAGGCGCGCCTTGATGATGGTTCCAGCCCAGTCCTTCAACCAGCAGACCGGTAAGGTCAAAGTCTTGCAGGTAAGGGCGGAGGGTTCGAATGTCAGCAGCCATGCGGCGTTTCCTCGTTTTCGTGGTCAAAAAGGCCCATTGAGCAGATGATGCGCGGCTCTTGGGTTTCGGCGTTGTCCGTTTCCATTATGGACAGGCGGTCCTCGTCTCGCATCTGGATAACCAAGTCGGCAAGGCCGGGGTCGTCAATGCCGCTGCGCATCTGGCGGTTCAGGGTGTCCACCGCGGCTTGGCGCAAAGGGTAACGGTAGATGTCGTTGATGGCTTGGTGCAAGTCCTCGCTGTCGAACAACTGGCCTCTGATGCCTTCGGCGTATTCCTTGAGGCGGTTGTAAGCGCGATAGCGCGCGCTGCTGGGGCGACCCAGCTGTCCGCCGATGTTACGGGCCCGTTGCGCGATGTGCTTGGCGCCAGCGGCCACCAGTTGGTGGTGCTCTTCGTGCCTCGGATGCGCGGGCGTGTCAGGCACGCATTGCGCGGCTTTCAGGATTTCGATGGGCGACTCGGTGATGCTTACCCCGTCGCGTCCAACATACGCCAGCGCGTCGTTGTCGTCTGCGGTTCGGAGATAAACCAGGGCCCCTTCCGGCTGTCGCGGGTCGCCGCAGTGCTGGCGCGACGCGAACACCACGTCGGGGAGAGCGGTAACGGCGCGTTCCAGCGGCCGGTTGGCGGCGGTGGCGTTTTTCCAAATCTGGTAGGCGTGGGAAGTTAGGTCCACTTCGCCGTCGGCTTCCCCGTCCAGGATGCCGGCCCGCTCGTTGTAGAGGTTGATGATGGGCTGATCGTCCGGGTCGTCCTCGAAGAACGCCTCGTCGGTGCCAACAACTTCCGCGTTTTCGCGCAGTCGATGGCGTACCCTGCCGCGCAGATTGATGATGCGTTCCACGCCGTCGGACGGCATGAAGGAGTGGCAGAGAATTTCCTCAGCGGTCTGCCCGATACGGTCCACCCGGCCGGCGCGCTGGATCAGCCTGATGATGGCCCAGGGCAGGTCGTAGTTGACCACGACGGCGCAGTCTTGCAGGTTTTGGCCCTCGCTGAGCACGTCTGTTGCGACGAGCACACGCAATTCTTGGTCTGGCGTGATGCTGCTCCGTTTGTCGTTGCTCACCGGGCTGAAACGCCACGCTATCACTGTTGGGTCGGGAGAGTCGCCGGTGACGCCTTCCAACGCGCTCACGCCTCTCCCTTTCAGCTCACTTTCCAAGTACCGCACGGTATCGGCGAACTGGGAAAACACGATGATTTTCTGGTTGGGGTAAGTCTCATTGATGAGCTCTTGCAGGGCATCCAGCTTGGCGTCTTGGGACGGATCCCACGTTCCGTTGTTCTGCAACAGGGTAACCAGTGCGTCGGCGTCGCCCTGTAGTTCCCTTTCCAATTCGGGGCGGAACAGGTCGTGACGCATCCAGGTGAACCGGCGCTGGTAGCGGGCGGCGTACTCATCGTAGATCCGCGCGGCGCGTTGCTCGAACGACTCCGCCGTCCAGTGGTGGGACGCTCCATCGGCATTGAGAGTGCCGTTGTCCGTGCCTTGGTCCTGATCGGCGTCATCGTCAGGGTCCGCGAATGCGCCCTGCGCTATGTCAACATCCTCGTCGGTGAAGCGGGAGTCGAGCATTTCGGCGTCCTGAGTGCCCACGGGCAACGGTAGCCCGTTGCGCAGCGCGTGCAGGAAGATGTAGTTGCGGAGCGCATGGCGTTCCACAGACTGGACGAAAGAGGCTCCGCTGCTTTCCAGCCTTTTGAAAAGGTTGGTGCGACAGAACCCCATGAGCCTCTTGCCGGCCCGTGCCAAGTTCTGTATCTGGCGATCTTCCGCAGCCGTTGGCGGGGTCGCTGGATTATCCAGCACATAGTTGCCGAGGCCATAGCGCGGCAAAGTCAGTTCTTCGATCACGTCCACGGTCGCCGGTGCGTACATCCGGGCGTACTGGTCGTCGGGGTCGGCGTCGTTGACGGCGAAACCGACGGTCTGGGGAACCCGTGTCGGGAAGTACGAGCGATTGCCGTCCTCAAACGTGAGGAACTTGCGGCCGGTGTCTGGATCGGTTTCGGCGTAATGGTCCTGGACAAAGCTGCGGGTGCGACGCACCATGTAAAGACGCATCAGGTCGCGCCAGTCGTCGGTGTACACGCTCTGCTCAAATGCTGCGAGGCTCCTCGGGTTGGCCTGGTGCTGACGCCGGAATTCCATTTCGCCCATGTTGCGCAGCATCTGCTCTGGTCGAATTCCCAAGTCCTGCTCCTCGCTGATGAACAGCCTTAGCTGGTTCGACAGGTCGTGGTAGGTCTTGTTGTATGGCGTGGCCGACAACAGGATGCACCGGCTCTCGTTCTCGCTGATGTACTCGCGGATTGCACGGTAGCGTTTGCCGTCGCGGTTGCGCAGGTTGTGGCTCTCGTCGATGACGACTTGGTGGTAGCGGCGTAGATTGGGCAGCTCGCCGAGTACCCGGCTGATGGACATGACGCGGGCGCGTAGTCCGTATTCGTCGCGGTACTCTTCCCACATCCTGACTAGGTTCTTGGGGCAGATGATGAGTGTCTGGGTACCCAGATCGTCTTCAAAGATACGTGCCACCGCGGTGGCGATCAGGGTCTTGCCCAGTCCGACCACATCGCCGACCAGTACGCCGTTGCGCCGGTGCAGGTGGTGGGCCGCTATCTTTACGGCGGCGGTTTGGAACTCGAACAGGCGATTGCCGAAGACGCGCGGAATTTTGAACTCTTCAATTCCGGCGCGAGCCTCGTTGGATAGGTGGTATGCCATTTTGAGATAGACGTGGTAAGGCGGCACTAGGTCGTCGCGTGCCCAGCTCTCTTCAATGATTTCCAGCAGTTCGTCGGTAACGTCCACGCAATAGCGGTCGTCCCATCGGTCTTCAAACCACTGCTGTAGTTTGTTGGTGGCGTCGTGGTCCAAGACGTCAACGTTCAGTTCGCCTTGCTGGGATAGGCCGGCGAGGGTCAGATTGCTGCTGCCCAGATAGCCGGTAATGGGGTTGTTGGGATCGTCCCGGAACAGTAGGTAGAGTTTGGCGTGCAAGGAGTGACGCAGGAACAGCTTGACGACGACCCGCTTGGCTCTGAGTTGGTCGGCCAGGCGGTGCAGTGCCGTTTCGTCCGCGTTAGTGGGCAATCCGAAGGTCAGCTGCTGGCGCAGTTGCTGGGCCAGCTGTACCCGCAGTCGGTGCGCGGTGGCGTTGTCCATGCTGGGCGGGCCATCGCGCAAGGCCAGAGCTTCCCTGAGTTCTTCGTTAGGCAGGCGCTGCATTCCGATCAGAAGGCGGCACGGGCCGTCTTCCGGGTCCCAGTTGTCCACATAAGGCGCGAGGTCGCCCCAACCTCGCAGGTTGAAGTAGCCAACGCAGAAATCCGCCCTGTCGGAGATGGACAGGGATTCTTGCAACGCTGTTGCCAGCTTGGTGCTGGGGTCGAGATTGTCGAAAATTCTTGGCACTGCGTCCTCCGGCCAGATCTACGAGGTGCTGCGGGTGACCAACTCGGTGGTTTGTCGATGACCCAAAATGATTTTATTCATGGAGCAATTTTGCGGTCCATGGTTTATATGTGCCGCGAGTGGTAGTCGTGCGGACGCACGGAATCTGGCGTCTGGTTTGTCAGAAGCGATTTTTCACTTGCGCATATTAAGCCTAATGTCAGTGGAGGCCGTCCAGCAGATCATGGCGGTTCCATCTGATTGAATGATCGGTGGTAAATCTCTTCTCGCACTCTGTTAGTCCAGGATGTCATCAGGTCTTGAGCCCGTCGGTCCCCCCCACCGGAGCTGCGGCGCCCAAGACCCGGCAAGCGTTTAGCTACGCAGTTTGTGCATTCTATGCACCAATGCCAACGACTTTCGCATGGTTCGTATTCCCGAACGAAGCTGATGTAGGCGTCGAAATGCTCTTGGGGGTTCCCCAGATCTCGAAGACTAATACGAGGCTCGTCTGTATGTTCCCATGCGGAATTCGGAATACACGGCAGGGGTCCCATCCGCCTGTTGCAAGTAGGGCAATAAGGATGCAGGTCATAGATATTAGTGCCGGCCCATTTCCAACGCCAAACTGGTTGACCTACTGCATTTTCGAAGTCGCTGTATGGGATGCGATCTTCTACGTACTGCGTATGGTCTGGGGCGTGTGTCGTTGAACGATGCCGTTTGCGGGCCCGCAATGGGTGTCTGATGAAGTCTACGAACGCTCGGACATCCAAGGCATTGGTGATGAAATTCCACACGTCCTTGGTGGTTTGCCATGCGGTGTCGCAACTGTATGTGAGGATCGGTGGGATATCCATGTTTGCCTCACGAAGTCACCATTTTGGGGCATATAAAAACCGCGGACGTGACCACGTCCGCGGCGTGATGGAATAGTATTGTGGCCGAGGCGGTTACCCCGATTCCGGGGTTTCGGTCCCGTCGATGGTGGTCATTTGATCATCGGACTCGTTCTGGCGAGCCTGTCGATATAAACGGCGTTTCATCTGGCGGCGTTTCTCTGCGCATTCTGAGCAACGGACTTTGCCTTCCATGGCTTCGTTCTTGCAATCTTGGCAAAGGCCGAGTTCCTTGCGCTTTTCGCTGTAGCGCTTGTCGTAGGCTCTGCGGTTTTTCTGGCGTTCTTCCGGCGTTTGGGGATAGTTCCTGCTGAACTTCGGGTACGGCCCGTAGAGCTGCTTGATGGAGCCTGGACCCGCAGGCAATGGGACGACGTACTCTTCGGTACGTTCTACTATCCAGTTTGGTGGAGACGGGGGAGAGTCGCACTCCCCGTCCAGAAACTCCCCTGAGCGGATATGCTACAAGCTTGTTCGGCGCTTTAGTCTTGCTGCCGCCGACTCCCGCCGACGGGATTCGGCAACGGCCAGCCGATAAAATCTATGGCCCCGGTTATCGGCGTCGCTGGGGTAGCATCCCGGAATTATTGGACGTCCGCTTCCCGGCTTCCGGGCCTACTGGTGGCAGACGTAGCCGCGATTAAGCGGCTAGAGCGAATTCACGTTCGCCAGTTACTTGTTCGCCACTGTTTTTAGCGAGGGCAGCAGCAACCTCGGCCTGCAATCCGTCAGAGACCGCTCCTGTCGAACCTACGCGTCCCCAACTGTTCGCTTCACCAACTGCAATCGCCGATGAAGTACATATCCATCATACCACTCCACGTTCCAAAGGGCAAAACGGCATCCGACCGATTGTTGACACCACTCCAAGCGGGTGTTACGATTTTTTCGGATATTCGCAGTGACGGGGAGTAGTAGGCGGTGTATGGCCGTGTAGAGAGCCGACGGTTGGTGAAAGTCGGTGGCCTGAACCCTCGAACTCGCCCTTGAGCGTCTCGCCTGAAGCGCAATTGCAGTTGCGCCTGTAGGGCGAGCGGGTCGGCTCCGATAACGGCTGTGTACAAAGCGTTTCGAGCCAATCGCCTGCCGGAGCGGGCTGGGCACGGAAAAGAAGGGTGGTACCGCGGGAATTGAACCCGTCCCTTCGGGGTCGGGGTTTTTTAATGCCCCGGCAACACCAGGACCCAAGTAAAACCAGGAGAGTCAAGTATGGAAATGACCGGCGCCGAAATCATTTGTGAAAGCCTCCTGCGCGAAGGCGTGGACACGATATTCGGATTGCCCGGCGGCGCTGTACTGCCTTTCTACGGAGCGCTTTCCGGCTACCCGCAGTTGCGCCACATCCTGGTACGGCACGAACAGGCCGCCGCCATGGCCGCGGATGGATACGCCCGGTCCACCGGAAAGGTCGGCGTGTGTTCTGCAACCTCCGGCCCCGGCGCGACCAACCTGGTGACCGGCCTGGCGTCTGCGCAGATGGACTCCGTGCCCATCGTCTGCATCACCGGGCAGGTTCCCCGTCCCGCCATCGGCCGCGACGCCTTCCAGGAAACCGACATCACCGGGATCACGCTCCCGGTTACCAAGCACAACTACCTCGTGATGGATGTACGGGACATCGCGCCGGTAATCAAAGAGGCATTCTACATCGCCCGCACCGGCCGGCCCGGCCCGGTGCTGATCGACGTGCCGAAGGACGTCCTCGCCGGCGAAAAGATCGAATTCGAGTGGCCGGAGTCCATCGACCTGCCCGGCTACACTCCACCGGGCGAACCTGCCCCCCACCAGGTGGTGGCGGCGGCGCGCCTCATTAACGAGGCCCAACGTCCCGTGATCCTGGCCGGACACGGCGTCCTGATCTCCAGGGCGTGGGACGAAATGCGTGAGTTGGCGGAAAAGGCGCAGATTCCGGTCATCACCACGTTGCTGGGCATTGGCGCTCTGCCGACTGACCATCTGCTTAACATGGGCATGCCGGGAATGCATGGCATGGCCTACGCCAGCCTGGCCATCGACCGCTCCGACCTGGTAATCGCCATGGGCGCCCGGTTCGACGACCGCGTTACGGGCCGGCTCTCCGACTTCGCGCCCGGCGCCAAGATCATCCACTTCGACGTTGACCCCAGCGAGTTCAACAAGAACGTGGTGGCGGACGCTCCGGTGCTCGGAGACCTGAAGGCCAGCCTGCGCGCGCTGATTGGGCAGGTCAACTCCAACGTACACCTGGACTGGATCAGGGAGACCGACCGGCTGAGGGCCGAACACCCGTCGCTGTTCATCCGCAAGTCGGACGAACTGCTGCCGCAGCAGGTTTTGAAAGAACTGTCCGACATCACCAACGGCGAAAGCATCATCGTTACCGGCGTGGGCCAGCACCAGATGTGGGCAGCGCAGCACTATGGATACAAGGAACCGAACTCGCTGATTACCTCCGGCGGCAGCGGGGCCATGGGCTTCGAGGTGCCGGCCGCGTTGGGCGCCAAGGTTGGCCGGCCCGACAAAACCGTCTGGTCAATCGCCGGCGACGGCGGATTCCAGATGACACTGTGCGATCTGGCTACCGCCGTGGAAAACAACATCGACGTGAAGTATGCGATCCTGAACAACGGGTCGTTGGGAATGGTGCGCCAGTGGCAGGACTTCTTCTACGACAAGGACTTTTTCTCCACCATCTACAGCCGCAATCCGGATTTCGTAAAGTTGGCCGAAGCCTATGGCATCCGCGGCATCCGGGTGACGAAGCAGGAGGACGTGGCTGGCGCCATCCAGGAAGCTATGGAGACGCCCGGCCCGGTGGTCGTGGATTTCGTCGTGAAAGAGGACGAGTTCGTGTTCCCGATGATACCGGCCGGCGAGTCGGTCCACGAGATGCTGGAAGAGCCTGAGGCCGAGGGGGTCGCCATTGAAACCGCATAACTCGCAGCAGCACACCATCGTTGCGCTGGTGCATGATCGCCCCGGCGTCCTGGCCCGCATCGCCAGCCTGTTCCGCCGGCGCGGCTTCAACATCGCCAGCTTGGCCGTGGGAGCCAGCGAACAGGCCGGGCTGTCCCGGCTTACGTTCGTGGTCACCGGCGACCAGTACACAGTCGAGCAGGCAACCGCCCACCTGGACAAGCTGATCGACGTGGTGAAGGTATCCAACATATCCAACGAGGACGCCGTCGCCCGGGAGTTGGCGCTGATCAAGGTGCGCGCCACGCCCACCAACCGTAGCGAAATCCTGGAGATGGCCAACCTTTTCCGCGCCAAGATCGTTGACGTGGGCGCCCGTTCTCTGGTGGTGGAGATCACCGGCGAGGAGGACAAGATCGACGCGCTCTACGACCTGCTCCGTCCCTTCGGGATACTGGAGCTCATGCGCACGGGCCGCGTCGCCATGGTACGGGGCAAAACCGCCGGCCGGGTCAGCGACGACGTGGGCGCCGACACGATGATCATGGGCAGGAACGGCGTTGCGGCGCAACTGGCCAGCTCCGTACCCGGACACTACGAAGGGGTTTAACCATCACCGTCATGCCGGCCGACCTTTCCTCATTCCGGCCCCATATTCGTCATGCCGGCCAACTTTTCCGTCATTCCGGCCTTGAGCCGGAATCCAGATGCTCAAATCGCTAACAGAGGATGAAACAGAATGGCAGTTAATATCTACACCGAGAAAGACGCTGACCTCTCCGTTCTGGACGGGAAGACGGTCGGGATGATCGGCTACGGCAGCCAGGGGCACGCCCACGCGCTCAACTTGCACGACAGCGGCGTCAAAGTCATGGTCGGCCTGTACGAGGGCAGCGCCAGCCGCCAGGCCGCGCGCGACGCCGGCCTAGAGGTCGGCAGCGTGGCCGAGGTCGCCAAAGCGGCCGACGTCATGATGGTGGCGATTCCCGACCACGTACAGAAGGACGTGTACCGGGACGAAATCGAACCCAACCTTGGGGCGGGCAAGGCCCTGATGTTCGCCCACGGCTTCACCATCCACTATCAGTTCGTAGTGCCGCCCCCGACGGTGGACGTGATGATGATCGCGCCCAAGGCCCCCGGCCACCGGATGCGCGAGCACTTCGTGGAGCAGGGCATCGGCGTGCCGTGCCTGCTGGCCATCCACCAGGACGCCACCGGCAACGCCAAGAACATCGGGCTGGCCTACGCCGCCGGCATCGGCTGCGCCCGCGCCGGCGTGCTGGAAACCACGTTCAAGGACGAGACCGAAAGCGACCTGTTCGGCGAGCAGTCGGTGTTGTGCGGCGGCGTCACCGCCCTGATCAACCTGGCCTTCGAGACGCTGGTGGAACGCGGCTATCCGCCCGAAATCGCCTACTTCGAGTGCCTGCACGAGCTCAAGATGATCGTTGACCTGATCCAGCAGGGCGGCTTCAACTACATGCGCTACTCGGTCAGCGACACCGCGGAGTACGGCGACCTGACTCGCGGCACTCGCGTCGTTGACGATCACGTCCGCGACAACATGCACCGCGTCCTCGACGACATCCAGAGCGGTTCGTTCGCCCAGGAATGGATGGCGGAGTGCGACGAGGGCCGGCACAACTTCCTCCGTTTGCGCCAGGAAGCCCGCACCAGCCGGATCCACGAGGTGGGCCGCGGCCTGCGCGAAATAATGCCGTGGCTCAACCCCCGGGAGATTGAGTGATTGACAGGTTTCCTCTCTCCTTGTGGGAGAGGGCTAGGGTGAGGGGGCACTTATCGGAATGAAATCACCTTCACCCCGACCCTCTCCCATCAAGGGAGAGGGACCAAATTCAAGGAGGCGACGCATGAGCATGGAGGTACTGTGCAGAGCAGTTCACCATCGCAGTATGGTCTTGGCGGGGCTGGCTGCGGTGGACTGCGTGTGCCTGCCCCACCTTTCCTCGAGAGTCGAAACCTAACGGACAACGCCAACGCGCCCGGAGCGGCGCATAACTCCACTGAAGGAAAGGAACCAAAATGGCTACACAAGTAAAGTTTCTGGACACCACGCTGCGGGACGGCGAACAGTCAGCCGGCATCGGCATGACGGTGGATGAAAAGATGCAGATCGCGCGGCAACTCGCCCGCATGAAGGTTGACATCATCGAGGCCGGTTTCGCCGCCAGTTCGCCCGGCGACTTCGAGGCGGTGCAGCGTATCGCCAACGAGGTTGAAGGGCCGATCATCTGCTCACTGTCCCGCGCCGTCGCCGGCGACGTGGACGCAGCATGGAACGCGATCAAGGGCGCTGCCAAGCCTCGCATCCACGTGTTCCTGTCATCCTCCGAAATCCACCAGATGCACCAGTTGCGCAAGGACCGGGAAGACGTGATGACCATGGCCGTGCAGATGGTCTCCCGCGCCAAGAGCTACTGCGACGACGTGGAATTTTCGCCAATGGACGCCACCCGCACCAACCGGGAATACCTGTACCGGATGCTGGAAGAGGTCATCAAGGTGGGCGCTACCACCATCAACATCGCCGACACCGTGGGTTACGCCATCCCGTCGGACTTCCAGACCATGCTGAACGACATCCAGCAGAACGTCCCGGGCATCGAAAACGTTACCCTGTCCGTTCACTGCCACAACGACCTGGGCCTGGCGGTCTCCAACAGCCTGGCCGCCATCGAAGTGGGCGCACGGCAGGTTGAAGGCTGCATCAACGGCATTGGTGAGCGCGCCGGCAACGCCTCCCTGGAAGAGATCATCATGGCGCTGGACACCCGCCGGGACCTGTTTGGCGTCGATCTGAACGTGGACACCACGCAGATCTACCCCAGCAGCCGGCTGGTCAGCCGCATCACTGGCATGAACGTGCAGGCCAACAAGGCCATCGTGGGCGAGAACGCCTTCCGCCACGCTTCCGGCATCCATCAGGACGGCGTGCTGAAGGATCGCTCCACGTACGAGGTGATGCAGCCCGAGCGCGTCGGCCTCCCGCCGGACGTTCAGTTGGTGCTGGGCAAGCTCAGCGGCCGCGCCGGATTGCAGGCTCGCCTGGAGACCTTGGGCTACTCGCTGGACCGGGAAGAGGTCACCGGCGTGTACCAGCGGTTCCTGGAACTGGCCGACAAGAAACCCGAAATCACCGACCGCGACCTGGAAATCCTGATGGACGAGGAGAATCGCTCCTCGTCCGAGCCAACCACCTACTCGCTGGAGACCGTCCACTTCACCGGCGGCGACAAGGACATTCCCACTGCCACGGTGCGCCTGATTGGCCCGGACGGTGAAACCCGCACCGACGCCTCCACGGGCAACGGCCCGGTGGACGCAGTCTGCCGCGCCATCGACCGGGTAATCGGCGCGACGGCCCGAATCGAGGACTTCCAGGTGCAGGCCGTAACGGAAGGCCGCGACTCGGTGGGTTCGGTCACGATGCGCGTCGAGAACGCCGGTCGCATCTTCTCCGGACGCGGCGCCAACACCGACATCATCGTCGCCAGCGCCCAGGCCTACCTGAGCGCGATGAACCGTATGCTCGCCGCCGATGAGGAAGCCGCCCTGCCCGCTGTCGGCACGACGCCGGACTAGGCTATACGACGATAGCACGATGTTGTAGGGGCGACGCATGCGTCGCCCCTACGTTTACGATACGGTCAAATTACAACAGCGGCATCTGCATCGCCTGGTCGCCGGGGGTGGCGTTCTTGCCCAGGTGGGTCGCCGCATAGCCCAATGTCCTGAGATAGGCGGCCAGATCCGGGAAGCCGAAGACGGTAAAAACGCGCTTGGGTTGTATCGCCTGCACGTAGGCCAACAGGTCGTTGAAATCCGCGTGGTCGCTGTAAGGCAGGCTGGAGTCGCCGGGGCGGCCGCGTCCCCACGGTTTCACACCCTTGCCGGCCGCCCATCCGGTCAGTTCCAGGTAGCGCGCTGAACGTCGCGGCGGAATGTGCCGGCTGACCTGCTCCCGGGACTTCCGACCCGGCGGAAAAACGCATACCTCCCCATCACGAAACTCGCCATCAAAAACGCGATACTCGCCGGGGAAACGCACGCCGGCCGATTCATACCGGTGCGCAATGTCGTACACGCTCTCTTCACAAACGACCGCAAATCCAGCGGTGAGCAGGTGATGTAGCGCCTCCTGAGCCTTGCCCAGCCGCCAGCCCAGTACCACCGGGAGCGCGCCTTGGTCCAGCCATTGGCTGATCACGCGCATGGCGGTGGCGATAGCTTCCTCCTGCGGAGGGAATACATAGTCGGGCCGGCCGTAGGTGCTTTCGATGACCAGGGTATCGCAGGGAACAATCTCGGCCGGCTCGTTGATGGGCGACGGTTGGGTTCGCAAGTCGCCGGTGTAGAGGATGCGTTCGCCGGTGGTGCTGGCGGTAACGAGAACTTGTGCGGAACCGAGGCAATGGCCGGCCGGGTGCAGAGTGATTGAGTATCCGGGGCTTTCCAGCGGTTCCCCGTATTCCAGTTCGACCGGTTGGGATCGCTTGAAGTAATCGCCCAGCAGGATGCGGGTTCCCGGCGTCAGCACCGGGATGCTGTGCCTGGCAACGTGGTCGGAATGGGCGTGGGAGACCACCGCCGTGTCGCGCTTGCGCAGTGAATCGAGCCAGAGATCTAATTGGGGCAGATACACGCCCCGGTCAAATACCACGTCCACGTGTACAACCTTGCCGCCGGTTGCGACGGCGCCGAGTATAGCATGGGGCAGCGCGTTGACACTTGGTGCGATAAAATTGTCGACAAGGAGAAAGACATGACGACCACTGCTCAAGGCATCGACTTGCTGGAACGCGAGGCCGGGCTGCTTTTGGATTTCCTCCAAACCCTGCCCGCCGAATCCTGGCAATCGGCCAGCGCCTGCGAAGGATGGACCGTTGCCGACGTGGTCGGCCACCTTACCAGCGTGGACCTGTCCAACCGGCTGCTGCGTGGACTGGACGGCGACTACTCGCCGCCCGAGGGTTCTCCGGCGTCAGATCAACACGATGAAGACGCCTTCGCCCAAAGCATCTACCGTCGGGCAATCGACGCCAGCCAACGCCTGGGTGACGGCCTCTTGGCCGACTTCACTCACCGCATCAACGAAACGGTGGCGCTGTTCCGACAGGTGCAGGCGGATCAGTGGGACAACCTGGTGTACTGGCCGCCGGGTCCCATGTCAGTGCAAACCCTGCTGATCCAGCGCATCGCGGAACTGACCATGCACGGGTGGGACATTCGATCCCGCCTTGAGAGCGATTACCATCTATCCGACGGCAGCGTCTCCGCGCTGCTCGACACCGTTGACCGCGCTGCACGCCGCGCCTTTCGCCCCGACCCGCTGCTGGCGGGCCGACCGCTGCGCTACCGCTTCCGCATCACCCACCCCGAACTACGAAGCCTGGACCTTCTTCTCAGCGATGACGTAGCCGAGATCATCCATTACCCCTCCGGCGTCAGCTTGCCGGCAACCGATGTAACGTTCGAGTGCGATGGCGAAACCTGCGTACTTGTGATGTATGGTCGTCTCACTCCACACGCCGCCGTCGGAGCCCGTCGCCTGTCGGTCGCCGATGGGGAACCGTACCTCGCCGTTACGTTCGGCGACCGCTTCGTCGGCGGCTGATCTGATCCGTCTAGTGCTGCCCGATGAACTCCAGGACCATTCCGTTCCAGACTTCCGGGCGTTCCCAGAAGCCGGCGTGACCTGCATCGTCCAGTGACGCGAAACGGCTGGTGGGTATATGCGCTGCCAGCATCCGCATCAGCAGCGGCGGAGCTAGGATGTCAGCCTGGCCCGACAGGACCAGCGTGGGTACGCGCATGGTCGCCAACCGGACATAGGTGATCGGTTCCCGGACCGGTTGCGCCGGCAATCTCCCGTAGGGCCGGCTGGCGTGCTCAATCTCCATCCAGCGCTCCGTGCCTTCAGGGTCGGCGCCGCGATATGAAGGGCCGAGTTCGCGCAGATGCTCCGGGAGGCTCTGGATTTCCGACGGGCGCATCCGGTGCTGCACCTCCAGGTACTCGGCATCCTGCACGCCGCCGATGGTGTTCGCAACCATCAGGCTGCGCACCCTATCCGGGTGGGACAGCGCGTAGTCGATCCCGGTGATGCCGCCGGCCGCAGTGGCCGCCAGGTGGAACCGTTCCAGGCCCAGGTGCTCAATCAGCCCATGCAGGTCGTCCCCCTGGTAGCCGGGCTGCAAGGCATCGTCGGTCGGACGCGAACGGCCCCAGGTGCGCCGGTCGTAGGAGATGCAGCGGTATCCGGCAGCCGTGAACGTGGGCAACTGGTGTATCCAGCAGTCGGTGGTGCCGGTGGCCGCGTGCAGGAAAATCACCGGAATACCGTCGCCGCCCGTATCCTCGTACCATAGATCAACCCCGGGTAGATTCACGTAAGGCATAATTCATCCTCGCTCAAGGCTCTAAATTCGTTCCGCGCCGGCCCCTAACGCTTACGCTACGAAGGGCAGAACTTCCTCGGTGAACCGGGCCATCTGGCCCATCTGATCCGGGGAAGCGAATCTGACGATAAAGTAATCCGCCCCGCTGTTCTGGTATGCCTTTATCGCGTCGATGCACTGTTGGGGCGGCCCGAACACGCACAACAGCTGCTTGCTGATGATGTCGTAGGGCACGCTGTAGTACGCCTGCATGAACAGGTCGCCCTCCGCCAGGGCATCGCCGGCATCATCCTTGAGGTTCACCGAGATATACAGGCAGCGGCCAATGCCCGCCGGATCTCGGCCCGCCTCCCCGGCGCACTGTTCGATGCGTTCCCAGCAGCGGTCAAACAGTTCCACCGACGGCACGTTCGTGATCCAGGCGTCGCCCAGCTCGCCGACCCTCTTCAGCCCGCGCCGCACCCAATTGCTGGAAATCCACAGCGGAATGGACGGCTGGACGGGCGCGGGTTCCAAAGTCACGTCCCGCAGGGGATAGAACTCCTCCTCGTTGCTGACCGGCTCACCCGTCCACAACGCGCGCATCACCCGTATGCTTTCCTCCATGCGCGATGCTCGTTCCGTGATCGGGACGCCGACGGCCGCGTGCTCGTCCACAAACATCTGGTTGTTCCCCCGGCCGGCGCCTAGGCCCAGGATCGTCCGCCCGTTGGCGATGTTGTCGATGGTGGCCGCGGCGTGGGCCAGGTGGACCGGATGGCGCAGCGCGTTCAGCAGCACGGCGGTACCGATCTTGACCCGATTCGTGCGGGCGGCAATGGCCGCCATCGCCGTCATGGGTTCCAGGCGCGGCTTGGACGTGATGCTGTCGCCAACCCACACTGAGTCATACCCGGCCCGCTCGGCGGTCTCCGCCATCTGCCAGGTCAGTTCCACCCGTGGGCCGGCGTTGCCGGCGTAAACCAGCACGCCCCTGGTGGGCAGCAAAACCCCAAAGCTATTCACAAGCGCCATTGAATCCACCTCTCCCGGACTTGCAGTTCGATTCCTCCCACGTGCCCACTTTCACCTAAACTGTCATTGCGAGCGAAGCGTGGCAATCTCGTTGGGGCAGCGGTCATCGCTACTGCAACGAGATTGCCGCGTCGCTGCGCTCCTCGCAATGACGAAGTGGGTACGCATGGGGGTTCGATTCCTATTGATGCGAAGCGCTAATTATACATACCGCAATTGCGGTTGATTATCCGATCTGAACGGCAACGCCGTTCACGTGCCCAGTCCGGCGCAATACGGCAGTCCTCCGAGAAGTTCCCGCTTGCCTATCAGACAATGCTCGGCGGGATAGCAACGGGAAAAGGCACGTTAGGGTAACGTTCCAACAACCGACGCCACACCGCGTGTCCCGCGGCCTCCGCCCGGCGCACCACGTCATCCTCGTCGATGGTCAACACTTTGCCGTCCCGCATGACCCACTCGCCATCCACCATCACCGACGTTATGTCGCTCGGCTGTCCGTTGTGTACGAAGGCGGACACAACCCGCAGGCTGGGCACTAGGTGGGGCCGCAGCAGGTCCACGACAAACAGATCCGCCTTCTTGCCGGCTTCCAGGCTGCCGGTGATGTCTTCCATGCCCAGCGCCCGGGATCCTCCCGTCGTGGCCCACTCCAGCACGTCCTCGGGCTGGGGATAGACCTCATCGTTGCGTCGCACCCGCTCCAAGAATAGACCCGCCCGCATCACTTCCACCATGTCCTCGGCCATGTTGTCCGACCCCATGCCGATCACGCACCCAGCCTCCAGCAGTTCCCGCACCGGCGCAGCCGCTCCCCGGCGGGCGGCGATGGCAGCGTTGTTGGCAACCCTGACCCCGCTCTGTCCCAACAGCGCTATCTCGGCGGAATTGACGTATCGGCAGTGGGCGACCAGCAGGTCCGGCCCCAGGAACCCGTTGGCGAAGAGGTAATGGGTCGGGGACACTCCGCGGACTCGCATCACCGCTTCAATCTCTTGGCGGCTCTGGGAAAGGTGGATGGTATAGCCGACGCCGTAGCCTTCGGCCATGTCGCGGCTGCGACGTAACAGCGTCAGAGAGCAAGTTTCGGGAGCGTGGGGCGCCAGGAAGCAGTTAACCCGCCCTTGATACCGACCATGCCAGGACTCAACCAGGTCCGCGCAGCGCTGTAGCCCGGCGTCGCCCTGAGCTTCGTCAAAACGGTAAACCCCGCTCCGGACCTGGGCTTCGTCCACGTCGTTGATGTTTTCCGCCAGCGCCAGCCGGAGGCCCGTTGCCGCCAGGTCGGCCGCGTATCCGGCCACGTCCGAGGAAATTTCCAGCAGGCACGTAACGCCGCTGCGGATCGATTCCAGCGCGCCCAGCAGCGCCAGCGTCTGACGCTCCTCCTGGCTCAGCAGGGAACGAGCCGAAACCGGAAACGTCAGCCGGGTGGGGAAACCGAAGTCCTCCAGTATCCCGCGGTCTCCCGTCGCAAGCAGGTGCGTGTGGCAGTTGATTAACCCCGGGAAAACCGCCTTGCCCTGCCCGTCCACTACCTCGGCGCCGGGATGCGCCTGCTGTACTTCGTCAGTCGGCCCCACCGACACAATCCGATCTGCTGAGATAGCAATTCCCGCACGATGCAAAACCGTGCGGCCCGCGTCCCCCGTCACAATGGTTGTATTAGCGATAACGGTGGTCATGTCCATCCTCCGGTGGTTTTCTCATTCAAAACTCCCTCTCCCACCAAGGGAGAGGGTTGGTGCGGTACATCCGCCTCCGGCGGGAGGGGAGTATCCTTCCTTCAAACCGCCTGAATTGCAACGCTACCCCTCGTTTCGGCATGATATAGTCAGCATCAAACGGAATACCACGAATTGCAACCATTGGCAGGAGGGAGCCATGGCAGACAATCTGGATCAGATCGTGGAATCTTACGAAGCGGAACGATTGGCCACCGGGTTCGAGTTTACGGAAGGCCCCCTGTGGCATCCCGACGGCTACCTGCTGTTCGTCAACAACCGCATCAACGTCATCTATCGTCTCGTGCCGGGCGGCGAACCCGAGGTCATCAGGGACAACAGCGGCGGCGCCAACGGCCTCACCTTCGACCTGCAAAACCGGATCATCATGTGCGACGGCGACGACCGGCAGATGACCCGTTGGGAGCACGACGGTTCCATCACCGTCATCGCCGACCGCTGGGAGGGCAAGCGTCTGCACCGGCCCAACGACGTGGTGGTGCGGTCGGACGGCAGCATCTACTTCACCAACCCCGGCCTGCGCCTGCCGCCGGAGCAGCGCGAGATCGACTTCCACGGCATCCACCGCATCGCCCCCGACGGCACGGTGACCGCCGTGATAACCGACCTGGAATCGCCCAACGGCCTGGCCTTCTCGCCGGATGAAACCATCCTGTACGCCGACAACACCCGTCGCGGCGACGAATGCGCCGCTGAGAAAGAACGAGGCGAGGTGTGTACCCACCAGTACATCCGCGCCTACGACGTGGCCCCCGACGGCTCGGTGAGCAACAGCCGTATGTTCGCCGAAATGCACTCGGCAGAGGACGGCGTACCCGACGGCATGAAGGTGGATACTGACGGGCGCGTGTACTGCACCGGCGCGGAGGGGGTGTGGGTGTTTGAGCCCGACGGAACGCTGCTGGGGATAATCCGGGTGCCGGAGATTCCGGCCAACTGCGCCTGGGGCGACGCCGACTACCGCACCATGTACTTCACCGCCCGCAGCTCAGTCTATCGGATGCGGATGAAGACCACCGGCATCAACCCCTGGCGCGGCGGCTGATCGGCGCTTTCGGTTTGCCCGGACTCCCGTAATTCCAACCACTTTATGGTGGGCTGCTGGATGCCCATTGTTTCAACTCCTTCAAGTCTCGGACCAAGAATTGCAGTTCCCTGGTAAAGAACAAACACCCCCACAGGGAGGGGCCTTTCACTTCGACGTTCCATTCTTCGGTTCTCAGTACCGGACATGCGCCAACGAGCACGGAGTGATCGGCCCCCTCGATAATGGTGGTGGAAAATGGGGAACAGGAAAGTGTGGCCGGGACCTCTTTGGGATCTCCAACGGGGCCCGTGGGATCATAGTCGAAACTGTTCCAACGTTTCTCCAACTCAACAGAATCCCTGGCAGCTGCGGCAGGGTCAGGGTAATACAAGGCGATCAGCGTTTCTTCTGCATCGCCCTGAACTCGATAGCCAAATAAAGCCAGGTCGTAAGGAGAAAGCCATCCCCATTGCTCCGGTCCTGCCATGTACCGGTCCAGCCGGGAGACGGGCCCGGTATTGACGGTGTTCCAGTTTTCCACTATCCAATGAGGAGGCATAAAAGCTCCGCCGATCAAGCCTTCTCCGATGGCCTGAATCAACGTCCGGTGCGGCTCACTCTCAAGAAGATTTGGAGATTCGCCACGGTTTGCGTCAATGAGTTGCTCGAGGATTTCAGTGGATGGCGCTGCTAGGATTTGGTCTTCCAAGAGAGCAACCCGGTTCAATAGAAGGCCCAGAAGAAGGCCCAGAGGATGCAGGCTTGGGGCAAAGTCTTCATTGAGCCAATAATAGGCCGTTCCTGCGTAATCGCCCTCTTTGTAATCGAGCGCCTGGAGGCCGCCGGCCACGTTCTCGCGGTCGAAAGAACCCTCGGCCAGCAGAAATGTGGGAGTACGGTTTCCAGATTGCCAAGACCACGTACTCAGATCAAAAGCGACTACGTCCACCCCTATCAGGTCAATCATGTTTTTGACGCGTTCGCTCAGGAGAGGGTGGAGAGGCGCCCCGCTGTAGAGCCTTTCCCAGCCCTTGGAATCTAACCGAGACAATTCTTCGGCGCTGTCAACTTCCTCCAGCCCATTTACAACGCGCGAGCCATGGTAATCGGCAAACACTACGACTTCGCTGGAGAACTCAAGCGGAACCAGGCGGAAAGCCTCTGCGACGCGGGACTCGGGGCTGTCAATCGAGAGCTCGGGGGCGCTGGTGGCCGCGGGGAACGTAGCCGTGTCAGATGTACACGCGACTATGGCCAAAGCTAGTACGAACACCAAAACCAGCAGCAACATTTGGCTATGGATGCGAACCTTGCTGCCGGTTATTTTCTGAATGGTATTTTTCGGGAGTATCATAATGGAACGTGCATCCTGAAGGACCTGAGCGATTGTACCACCGACGTTTGTCGTACTCGCCCAACCCCCATGTATCAAGTATTAAGGAGGAGCAATCCCATGGCAGAACGCGACCTGATCGGCTACGGCCTCAACCCGCCGGCGGTGGAATGGCCCAACGGCGCACGAATCGCCGTATCGTTTGTCCTCAACTACGAGGAAGGTTCGGAAAACTCCATCCTTGACGGCGATCCCCACGGTGAAACCGTCGGCGAATCCCCGTCGCCGGTGGCGCTGGGCGAGCGCGACCTGGCCAACGAGTCCTTCTTCGAGTACGGCAGCCGCGTCGGCGTCTGGCGCATCCTGGATCTGCTGGACGAATACGAGGTTGGCGGAACCATCTTCGCCTGCGCCCTGGCCCTGGAACGCAACCCCGAGGTCGGCCCGGAGATCGTCCGCCGAGGACACGAGGTCATGGGCCACGGCAACCGCTGGGAGGAGTATTACAAGATGGATCGGGATGCCGAACGGGAGGCCATCAAGCAGGCCGTGGCATCCATCACCCGCACCACCGGGGAGCGACCCCTGGGCTGGTACACCCGCTACGGCCCCAGCGTGAACACCCGCGAGTTGGTGGTGGAGGAAGGCGGATTCATCTACGATTGCAACGCCTACAACGACGACCTGCCCTACTACACCCAGGTCCACGGCAACCCGTGGCTGGTGGTGCCCTACTCGCTGGAGGTCAACGACTACGGATTCTGGCGCGGCCAGCTGTCAACGCCCATGGACTTTTTCGAGTCGGCCCGCAACTGCTTCGACACTCTCTACCGGGAGGGAGCGACTCATCCCAAGATGATGTCGGTGGGACTCCATTGCCGCATCATCGGCAAGCCGGCTCGGGCAGCGGCTTTGCGAAGGTTCTTGGAGTACGTCAAGAGCAAGCCCGGCGTGTGGCTGCCCCGCCGCATTGACATCGCCCGCTGGTGGCTGGAGAAGTACCCGGCCCAGTAGGGCTATTCATCCACGGAACGGGCGGCAGTGAGGAAGTCGGCATCCGCGAAATCCGCGAAGCGGTCGGGCAGAAATTCGCTCATGTCGTCCACCACGTCCGTCGCGCCCCGGCAGATGTAGTCCGCGATGATGCGGCCGGTGATGGGTCCCAGGTGGATGCCCTTGGTGGTGTGGCCCGTGGCCAACAGAGCGCCCTGCCATCCGGGAACCGGGCCGATGATGGGCTTGCTGTCGGGACTCAACGGCCGCGATCCGGCCAGCTGTTGCACTAACTCCGCCCGTTCCAGGTCGGGCAAGACGTCGATGGCGCGTTGCAGCAATTCCAATCGGGCGGTTTCGGTGGGTTGGCGGTCGAACTCTTTCCCGGCGAAAAGGTCCCGCTGATCGTAGTCCCGACCGCCGGTGCTGCCCACGCTGGTCAAGCCGTCCAACCGGCTGATCATGTGTCCGCGCTTGGGCGAACTGATCAGCACGGGCAGGGGTTCGCCGGGGTAGTTGAGCAGCAGACGCTCGCCCTTCATCGGGCGAACCGGCACGGGGAAGCCCAGCCAGGGGGCGAAAGCGCAACTCCAGGAGCCGGCGGCCACCACCATCGCGGCGCAATGCACCTCCCCCGAGGCTGTTTTGACGCCGGAAACCGTGGAGCCATCGGCGATGACGCCGGTCACTTCCCGCGATAGTATGCTGGCGCCCTTGAGCTCCGCGCCCCGGGCCAGGGCCAGGTTGAATCGGTAGCTGTCCAACTGCGCCGATTCATCCTCATACGCAGCGCCGATGATCGACGGCGAGAGGCGCGGCTCAATGGACCGGACTTCCTCAGCGTCAATCCAACGCACGGCGACGTGGGGTTCCTGCCACGCCATCATGCTCTTGATCAGATCGACTTCCTCGTCATCCAGCGCCAGACGCAGCGACGGAGTGCGCTGGTACAGCAGGTCAATGCCAGTGGCGACTTCCAGCTCGTGTACCAGCGTTGGGAACTCAGCATACGAGGCCCGCGCGATCTCGAAAGACGCTCCGGGAGTGAACTCGGCGCCCAGCAGGCTCAGCGAACCCGTGGCGTGCGCCGACGCTCCGCTGCCGATGGCTTCCCGCTCCAGCAGCGTCACGCTGACGCCTTCCCGAGCCAGGTAATAAGCCACCGAGCAGCCGACCACGCCGGCGCCAATCACAACTACGTCCGCAGTTTCGGGCAAAGCGTCGCCACCTCCCCTTTATGCCGCCGCGGCCACCGGCGCGTGGGCCTTCAGGAAACGCCGGGCGTGCGCCACCACCTCGTCGGTGTGTTCCTGCGTATCCTTCCAGGGATAGATGGTCACCTCGGAGTTCGGCGCCAGGTTGGCAACCTCCATCGCCCGCGCGTAGGGATGCGCCGGCACGTCGTCAGGCGCGATCAGGATGGGCGTCTGCAAGCCGCTCACGAACTCCCGTGAAACCGTGAAAACAAAGTCGGCGCGGTTGTTGTACATACTCATCAGGAAATCGTGGACCATGTCCATCGTAATGTCAGGACGTTTCTCGCAGAGCGGCGGCCCCCAGCCCGCGATGTTGTTCTGGTAGAACAGATCCGGCAGCTCTGGCCGGTAACCGCTGGGCTGCATCAGCGCCGCCGCGACCACACGGTCGCCGGCCCGGCTGAGCAAGTTGAGAATCATCGGCCCGGCGATGCAGAAGCCAATCACTCCGAACTTGTCGATTCCCAGATGGTCCATCAGTCCAATGTGATCGTCCGTGAACGCATCCCAGGTCCGTTCAATGTCCAACGGCCCGGTGGATTGTCCCGGCGGAGCATTGCGCAGGTCTGCCGCGATGCACCGGAAATCATCCCGGTAGGTCTCCAGGGGATTGAATGGATGCGTTTGCAGACCGGCCACGGTGGAATTGAGTCCGCCGCCCGGAATGATCAGCAGGGGGAAACCCGAACCGACCTCTTCGTAATAGATGCGCGTGGAGCCTCTTTCGTAGAACGGCATGGCGATTTTCCTCCATCGCAAGTTGCAAAGCCGGCTTGCTGACTGCCCGCCGGCGGATTTATCGGGACGCCGGCCTAGTCTTCGGTGATGTCTTCGCCGGAATCCACTCGGAAGCCTATGCCCACCTTTACCTGGTACCAATTGGCCTTGTCGCCATCAATGGTGCCGCGGATTTCCCGCACCTCGAACCAGTCCAGGTTGCGGATGGTCTGCCCGGCCCGCGCGATTGCGCCGTCAACGGCCTGTTGTATGCTCTCGCTGGAGGATCCCACCAACTCAACTACCTTGTAAGTGCTGCCTATTGCCATGTTATCTCCCTGTTCTCCTACGACTGTACGTCTTGTTCTCTCCGTCGCAGGGACAAATATAATAAGCACCACGCCCGGATTGGGCAACAGCAACCGGAGCGCCAGGATCGCCGTTCCACCTTGACAACCCTTTCGCCCAAGTTACAATCGCCTCAAAAGCCGTACTCAAGTCAATCAAGGAGAAATAGCGATGCCGTTCTACACTAGGGGCGATGTCACCATTCACTATGAAGAAACCGGTTCCGGTTTCCCCATCCTTGCCACGCCCGGCGGCGGCCTGAACTCCATCATGGCCGGCTGGCCCAACCAGGTCTTCAACGCCGTGGACGCCTTCAAGGACCACTTCCGCGTCATCACCATGGACCAGCGCAACGCCAACGGCGGCCAGTCCACCGGCCCGGTGCAGGTTGAAGACCCTTGGGGCGCGTTCGCCGACGACCAGTTGGGCCTCATGGACCACCTGGGGATACGGGAATTTGGCTTCATCGGTTTCTGCATCGGCGGTCCCTTCGCCATGACACTCATCAGGAATGCGCCCGGGCGAGTTGCGGCGGCCGTGCTGTGCCAGCCCGTGGGCCATGCCGAAGCGACCCCGGACGCGATGTACGACTCCGGGCGCGACGTGTGGGCTCCCGCGTTGCTGGCCAATAGACCGGATCTAACAATGGAGACCATCGAGCAGTACCTGCACAATCTGTACCGAATCCAACCGGACTTCATGTACTGCGTCTCCCGGGACTTTGCCCGGTCATGTCAGACGCCCCTGCTGGTGATGCCCGATGACACGCCGTCCCACTCGCTGGAAGCCGCGATGGCGATGGCGGAACTGGCCCCCAACGCCCAGGCAACCGTCTATCCCTGGAAAGAAGACCCGGACATCAAGGCCCAGACCATCAACCAGGTCATCGAATTCCTCAAGGCGCACCAGCCGGTGGGCGCCGGCCGCTAACCGAGACCGCCACAAGTATGTAGGGGCAACCCTCGTGGTTGCCCCGCGCTTTCCCGTAGGGGCGAGGCATGCCTCGCCCCTACCTGCTCAAACCAAACCGTTGTCGCTGACCGCCGCCCACGTTGACGCCAGCAGCCCCGACGCATACACTGTTCGGGCTTATGGCTCGTTTATTTGACCTTCATATCCACACCACCCGCGGCAGCGCCGATTCAAGCCTGACTCCCGAAGACCTCATCCTTGAAGCCGAAAGGCTTGGTCTGCGCGGCCTCTGCATAACCGAGCACTCCGGCCCCTGGGATCGCCACGAATTCGCCGCCTTTGCCGCGCAGCACAACGTGGTGCTCATCCGGGCCATGGAAGCCGATACCGACATGGGCCACATCCTCTGCTTCGGGGTTGACCGCTACCAGAGCGGCTTCAATCACGCCGAAGAACTGAGCCGGGCGGCCCACTCCGTCGGCGGATACGTCGTTTCAGCCCATCCCTTCCGTGGCGTCCTCGGCCAGCATCACCGCACCCGTCCGTACCTCTACCCCGATCCTAAAGAGCCAATTCCCACGGAACCGGATGAGGCCATGCAGCACCGGGTCTTTCAACTCGCCGACGCTGTCGAGATCGCCAACGGCGGCACCTCCGACGAGGAAAACCGCTTCGCCGCCGAGGTTGCCCACCGGCTCAATCTCCCGGTAACCGGCGGCAGCGACGCTCACAGCACCCACGGCCTGGGCAAGTTCGTTACGGAGTTCCCCGACGAGATTTTCGACGAGGCGCAATTCCTGGCCGCGTTGCATCGGGGCGACTTCCGGCCCATGGAGGGACTGCGTCAGAGCAGCCTGCGTCCCTACCAGTTGCGTAGCGTGTAAGGGCGAACGACTACTCGCCCCTCAGTTCGGGCGCATCCTCACTCCGGGATTGAGCGAGCAAGCCATAATGACGCAACCATCCGTTTTCGGCCAGACGCGGCTCGACCCCTTCGAGCAGGAATTCGTATGCCTTGACCTGGAAACCACCGGACTCAACGCGCACTCGGACGCCATCATCGAACTTGGCGCCGTCAGGTTCCGCCGCGGCGAAATCCTGGATCGCTACCAGACTTTCATCAACCCGGGACGCAAGATTCCGCCGTTCATTGAGCAACTGACCGGCATCGAAGACTATCAGGTCAGGCGCGCTCCCACGTTCCACCAGACCGCAAACCGATTCGCGGACTTCATCGGCGACCTGCCCATCATCGGGCATAACATCTCCTGGGACCTGGAATTTCTGAGCGTACACGGTTTGCCGCTGCACAACCCACGCTACAACACCTGGGATCTGGCGTCCATATTCCTGCCCACCATACCAGAGTACAACCTGACCGAACTGGCGAGACGCCTGGAAATCAGCCACGAGCAGCACCGGGCCTTGGGCGACGCCGAGGCTACCGCTCTGGTATTCCACCGGCTCCTTGAAATCAGCGCATCCCATCCCGCCGCCAAGATTGCGTTCATCGCCCGGGCCGCCCGCGCCGCCAACGCGCCTATCGCCGACCTACTGGAGGGATTGATCCCCCATGCCTCCGGCGCTAACTCCGCCCGCGCTGCGTCGGAAACGGGAAATCAGCCGGAACATAAAGGATTGTCGGGTGTGAAGCTGGAAAAATTGCTCCAGCAGCCGGCCTCCGATCAAACCGATGGCCCGGCCGCCAACGCCATGCGCCGGAACCTCACCGAGCAGCAGGTGGAGGACTTGCTCGCCCCCGACGGTATCTTCGCCAGGTCCTTCCCCAACTTCGAGAACCGGCCCCAGCAGGCCGAGATGCTTAAAGCCGTCACCCGCGCCATCTACCAGGGACGGAAACTCATCGTCGAAGGCGGCACCGGCATCGGCAAGAGCATCGCCTATCTGCTGCCCGCCGTGCTGTACGCCGCCGCCAACGGCCAGCGCGTCGTCGTGTCAACCAACACCATCAACCTCCAGGAACAGTTGATGGATAAGGACATCCCGGCCGTCATCGGAATCCTCGAAGAGGCCGGAATCCTGGAGCCCGGGGTGGTCAGGGCCGCCCAGCTTAAAGGTCGCTCCAACTACGTTTGCCTCCACCGCTGGAACAACCTCGGCAATTCCGATTCCCTCAACGAAGACGAAGCCCGCGTTATCGGCAAGACCGCCGTCTGGCTGGACGAGACCGAATCCGGAGACCGCACTCACCTCAATCTCCACATGCAGGACTGGACCGCCTGGTCCCGCATCTGCGCCGATGCCGTGGAAGGCTGCCCCGCTTTCCGTGGCGGCGCTCCCTGTTTTCTGCGCCAGGCCAGAAACGAGGCCGAGTCGGCGCACATCCTGGTCATCAATCACGCCCTGCTCCTGGCCGACCTTGCCGTTGGCGGTACGGTGTTGCAGGATTACCAGCGTCTCATCATCGACGAGGCCCACCACCTGGAAGAAGAAGCCAGTCGGCAGCTGGGCTTTGAAATCTCCACCGGCACGCTGACGCAGGAATTGGAAGGCATCTATCGCATCATCAACCACCTGAACACCGCCGCGTCCCGGCTCGGAGAAACCCTGGAGGCCCCACGCGCCCGCGAATCGGTGGCCAATGCCAATGCCGCCTGCAACCAGGCGGGACAGGCTTGGCAGCGCCTGTGGGAAGCCATCGATAACCTCTACCGCAGCGCTACCCGCAACGCGGACGGCGGCCGCTCCGACAACGACCGTCAACCCCTCACGCTGGATCCCAGCGTGCGGCAGACCCGTCCCTGGAGCGCCGCGGCCATCGAGTGGGAGTCCCTGTCGGCCTTTGTGCGCGAATGTATCAACTCTTTGCACACTTTGCAGCGCGCCGTGACCGATGGATGGTTCCATCTACCGGACGACAATCCCGCCAACGAAATCGCCAACGGCATCGACGCGCTGACGGAAATCAACGACCGCCTGGCATCGATCTTCGGCCGCTATGAGGATGATCGCATCCAGTGGCTCGATGTCGTTCGACGCAATCTGACCCTGCACTCCACGCCGCTGGCCGTCGGGCCGATTCTCGCCGACCAACTCTTTGCCTCCAAGGAATCGGTAGTCCTGACCAGCGCCACCCTTGCCGCCGATTCCCGGTTCGACTTCATCCGCCAGCGCGTGGGTTTTCCCGAAGACTGCGACGAGTTGCTCGTGGACAGCCCCTTCAACTACCGCCGCAATACCCTGCTTCTGGTTCCCGACGACCTGCCGGACCCCCGACGCGGCGCCGATCACGCCGCCGGAACCGCCGACGTCATCCTCAACATGGCCCGCGAACTCGATGGCCATCTCCTCGTTTTGTTCACATCCCATAGCGCCCTGCGCGATGCTTCCTATCGCGTGCGCGGACGCCTCCGCGCCGAGGGCATCACGGTGTTGGCCCAGGGCATCGACGGCACCCCCCGTCAGCTCATCGACCGCTTGCAGTCCGATCCCCGCGCCGTGTTGCTGGGCACCGCCAGCTTCTGGGAAGGTGTCGATCTGGAATCGGGCATCCTGCGCGGCCTTTTGGTGTGCCGTCTCCCCTTCCCGGTACCCAACGACCCCATCGTCAAGGCCAGGGGAAACCTGTACAACAATCCGTTCAATGACTACCAGGTGCCCAACGCCGTCCTCCGTTTCCGCCAGGGATTCGGCCGGCTCATCCGCAGCAAGTCCGACCGGGGGGCCGTGGTTATCCTGGACCGCCGCATCCAGACTGCCAACTACGGCGATCGTTTCCTGAATGCCCTGCCGCCCTGCACCATCCAGGCGTCCAACGTGTCCAGCGTTGGCCGGCAGGCGGCCCATTGGCTGAATCTGTGACCATCGACCAGCCTTTCAATCTCGCTGAGAGTCTTGAGAGCGGTCAGGCCCATCGCTGGCGCAGACTGAATGACCAGTGGTTCTCGGGCGTGCTTGGAGACCGCTTGCTCCACCTGCGCCAGGTTCCGGGCGGGCTGGAATATCGGGAAGCCTCCGCTACCGACCGGGCAGCGCGCCGTGACACCGATGCCCTGCTGCGGGCCTACTTCCGCCTGGACGACAACATCGAAGCCATCTACGCCGAAATTTGTCGCGACCGGCGCGTCGCCGCCATGGTCGCTAGGTACCCGGGTTTGCGAATCCTCCGCCAGGAACCCTGGGAATGTACCGTCGCCTTCATCTGCTCAGCAACCTCAAACATCCCGCGTATCCACCAGAACATGGAAGCCATGGCCGATAGCCTGGGTGAACCCCTGGAACTCGATGGAGAAGTCCGCCGCACTTTCCCATCCCCGGAACGGCTGGCGTCCGCTGGCGAGGGCTTTCTGCGGGAACTCGGCCTGGGGTTCCGCGCCCCTTATGTCGTAGCCGCCGCCGAGCGCGTTTGCCGGGGGGAGTTGGACCTGGATGAACTGATACGACTGCCTTACCCTGAAACCAAGAGCCGGTTGATGGACTGTTACGGTATCGGGGCCAAAATCGCCGACTGCATCGCCGTCTTTTCTCTGGAAAAGCTCGAAGCCTTTCCCGTTGACGTGTGGGTCCGGCGCGCCCTGGCCGAATGGTACTTCCCGATGCAGAAAAAGCCCCCCGACCGGGTCATGGTTGAATGGGCACAGTCTTACTTCGGACGCTACGCGGGATATTCTCAACAGTACCTGTTCCACGGCCGGCGTATGCAAAAGTAGCGCCGTTATCCCAGCCCCCACCGTCATTCCGGCTTTCCCACCGTCATTCCGGCGAAAGCCGGAATCCATAAAATGCGTAGGGGCGGGTTTGAAACCCGCCCCTACCCGGTATCCGATGGCGTCGCAGGTCAGTGCCCACAGCCGCAGAAACCGCCGCATCCGCCGCCGCCCATGGGAGCCGGCATCGGCGAACCGCCCAGATCGGCCATATCGCTGGCGAAACTGTCGCCCTTGCTGACTGCGGCGAACACTGAAATTGCTCGCTTGGCCGGCTGCTCGCAGTGTGGGCAATCGGCGCCCGTAGCGGACATGGACTGCAACTTCTCAAACCTGTATCCACAGGTGGGACACGAATACTCATAGATAGGCATAGCGAACACTCCCCAGTCGGTTGGTACTGCCGACTATAAACGCCGGCCCGCCGCAGCGTCAAGCCGGAAAGCAGGGTTGACAAACTGGCATCTCGGCGTAAAATCCGGATACGCAGTATCAATATGCCTTCTAGCACCGTAAAACACAAAGGACACGACCACCCCACTCCGGTATCCCCTGCCGTCGTGGATGACATCGTAACCCAGTTGACCAGACGAGGCTACCGGGACACCGAGCCCCGTCGCTTGGTCATCAGCGCCGCCGCCGCCCAGGGACGACCCTTCACCGCTGAGGAGCTGTGCTCCGTCCTGCCGTGCGTCGGCCGGGCCACAGTGTATCGAGGTCTGCGGCTCCTGGTGGAAACCGACCAAGTCTGCCGGGTCCTCCTGGAAGACCGGGAACTCCGTTACCAACTCAGCCACCAGGGGCATCATCATCATATGCTCTGCGCCATCTGCGGCGCATCCGCTGACCTGGTGGACTGCGACGTGGAGGATATACTTCGCACCGCCGCCGACCAGGCTGGCTTCCGCATGAGCGGGCATTGGCTGGAAGTTTACGGTCGCTGCGGAGAGTGCGCTGACTGACTCCGGCGCCATCGCATACTTACGCCCTTGTAGCACCTGCGTCAGAAAGTGATACCTAATATCTATTATACGCAGTTATTGATACCTAGTTTTGCTAATCCTGGCAATTCTATTATCCAACCACGAGGTTAAACGCATGCTCACACCGCCAAATCCCTTTATCCCAATCGCCAGCATTTTCTCGCCAGCCCGTAGCGTACTGGCGACGATCTTCGTCGTCGCGCTGCTGGCCGGCCTCCTCATGACCGCCTGCGGAGGCGACGAATCGACGCTCCCTCCGGTTGATTCGTCTGCCCCCGCAGGTTCGGCCCCAACCAACGCTCCCGCGGGGAACGCTCCCGCGGGTTCAACCTCCGCCAATGCGCCGGCGCAGTCGAGCGGCGGCCAGACCTCGGCCCCGCAACAATCCGCTCCACAACAGTCTGCCCCAGCGACGCAGCCGGAAGCGGAACCCATCAACGTGGTCGCCGGCAACGCCCTTCTGGCCGACCTAGTGGCTAACGTTGGAGGAAACCGCGTGGCCATCCATACTCTCGTCCCAACGGGAAGCGACGTTCACACCTGGAACAGCACCCCCCAGGATAGCGTGCGCATCGCGGAGGCCCAGTTGGTGGTCAGCAACGGAGCTGGCCTGTCCGCTCAGGTCGAGCAGCTCATCGACAACGCCGCATCTGCCAATGCAGTCCGGGTCGTCGCGTCGGATGGGTTGGAGCCTCAGGAACTGGTGGAACTCCCCTTCCCCGAGGATGACCATGACCATGGCCATGACGCAATGGGTCACGAAGAAGGGCACGAAGGCGAAGCCGTCGGCCGCCTCCTGGTTGGAGACGGGGAGACCGGAGCCTTGTCGGTAATTGACCTGGAGTCCGGCCATGTCCACGAGGGAGAGTTCGACCTCGGCTCCCGCGCCGGCCGCATCTACCCCACGGCCAGCGGACGCTACGCCATCGCCGTGTCGTCCGACGCCAACACCGTCCACATTTTTGACGGCGGCATCTACCTGGAAGAACACGGCGACCACTTCGATCTGGTGGAAGCCGACCTCCAGCGACTCCAAACTAACCTGACCGGCGACCGCCCGGTTCACCTGTACGTTGGAGAAGAATGGGCGACGGTGTACTACGACGGTTCCGGCGACATCGCGCTCATCAATGAGCACGAACTGGAACACGAGGGCGATGACTTCGCTCCCGTGATGATGAACGCCGGCGCCCAACACGGCGCGGCCATCCCCCTGGAAGGCGACGTGTTTGCCGTGTCCCTTCAGCACCCGGACTACGACCAGAACCCAGAGGAATATCGGTTGCCCATCGGCGCGGAAATCCGCGACCTGGACGGCCACGTGTTGTACACCGCAGAGGGCTGCCCTGACCTGCACGGCGACGCCGGCAACGGGCACATGGCCGTCTTCGGATGCACCGGCGGCGTCCTCGTCGTCGAGGATCACGACGGACACTACCACCACGATTTCATCGCCGGCCCGGCCGGTTCGCCCGATGATTTTCGCCTCACTTCGGTCTGGGGCTACCACGGCCTCGACCACTTCTTCGCCCTCGGCTCCGCGGTCGGCCTGTACATCGTAGAACCCGAAGCCGGCGAGATGGAGCAATTGATACCCGCCAGCGATGAGCTGCGCCCCATCCAGGTGGCCCTCAGTTACGACGGCGAACTGCTGCTGGTGGTGATGAGCGACGGCGAAATCCGAATGTACGACGCCCACGACGCCGACTTGCTGGCCTCCACGGACCACGTTCTGTCCGATGACATTGATCCCAGCTTCTGGGCGCGTCCCCATATCGCCACCGCGCCGGGTCATATCTTCATCACCGACTCTGCCGCCGGAGAGGTTTTGGCCCTGGATACCCATGACCTCGAAGTCATGGAGCATTGGGACGTTGGCGGCAAGCCCACCAAGATTGCCTTCGTAGGCATCCTGGGTGAGGGCGATCACCCCGAGCAGGGCCACGACGACCACGGCCACGGTTCGGGGGCGATGGAATCATCGGATGGCCACGGCCACGACGACCACGGCCATGACCACGGCGCGGGCGACCCGCACTTCTGGCAGAACCCCCGTATGGTCGTTCATTACGTGGACCAGATCGCCGCCGGCCTCGCCGCCGCAGATCCTGATAATGCCAGCCTGTACGTGGATAACGCAGCTGCCTACATTGCCGAACTCGAAGCCTTGGACGCTTACATCGCGGAGGAACTGTCGCACATCCCGCAGGAACACCGGGTCATCGTCACCTTCCACGACGCTTTCGGATACTTCGGGACCCGTTACGATATGGAAGTGATGGCGTTCGTGGGCGGCCATGGCGGAGATGTTTCGCCCGATGATATTGCCCGGGTGCTGGACCTGGTGAATGACGAAGGGCTGCCCGCGGTTTTCGCGGAATCGCAGTTCTCCGACGACGCTCTACAGCAGGTTGCGCGGGATGCCAACATCCAGGTCGGCATCATCCGCTCCCTGCCGGACGACCAGTATTCCGACTACATCAGCATGATGCGGGCGAATGCCGACGCGCTGCACGCCTTGCTGGAATGAACACTCGCTTTACACGGATCCGGGGCGTAAAGCAATCCGCCCCGGATCCGCCTTTCCCTGGCGCTCGCCGGGTGTACAATGATCGCCAATGCTTGAACTGATCGTTGAACCGATGCAGTACGGTTTCATGCAGCGCGCGCTGCTGGTGTCCGCCCTCGCCGCAACCGCCTGCGGAGTGGTCGGCACATTCGTCGTACTGCGGGGCATGGCGTTTATGGGAGACGCGATAGCGCACTCGGCCCTGACCGGCATGGCAGCGGCGTTCCTGTTTGGGGTCAACATATTCCTGGGCGCCCTGGTCTGGGCAGTGCCGGCCTCCCTCGGCATTTCGTTAGTATCCAGACGGGCCGGAATCCGACTGGACGCGATAATCGGAGTGCTCTTCGCCGGCGGCTTTGCGGTTGGCGTAATTCTGATCAACGTCTCCGAAAACTACGCTGGGGATTTGCTCAGCATCCTGTTCGGCAACGTGCTGGGCGCTTCATGGTACGACGTCTTGGCGGTCGGGCTGCTGGCGGGCGGCGTTGTGCTGGTGGTGCGGCTGCTCTACAAAGAACTCGTTTTCACCACGTATGACTCCGCCGTCGCGCAGGCATCGGGTGTTCCGGTAAGATTTTTGGAATACCTGCTGCCCCTGCTGGTGGCCCTTACCACCGTGGCCGCGCTCAAGACTGTGGGCAACGTGATGGTGATGTCGCTGCTGGTGGTGCCGGCGGTTACCGGCAGCCTGCTGGCCCGTCGGCTGGCCACCATGATGTTTGCCACGGTAGGCGTCGCGTTGGCAGCCATAGTGATTGGCCTCTACTTGTCGTTCCACCTCAACCTGCCCACCGGCCCGGCTATCGTGGTGGTATCGGTAGCCATTCTGATCGCGGTCGTGATTCTTTCCCCGAAGCGCTGGACGCTGCTGGCCCGCCTGCGCCGCCAACCCCAATCGGATGAATCTCCTCTCCCTTGATGGGAGCGGGTTGGGGTGAGGGTGACTTTACGACACGGCGGCCACGCAATCCGGCTGGCCGGGTTCATATTGATCGGGCTGGCCATTCTGTTTGCGACGGCCTGCGCCGCCCCGCCATCACGTCCCCCGCACGCCGGCGAGTTTATCGGCTCCTACGAGGAAGCCATCGGCCCGCAGGGGCCCATCACCGCAGGATTCTCCGATGCCGATTTCGTTCAACTGCTGCTGCCCGACGACATACCCCCGATATACGACCCGCAGTTCGTCCCGGCCGCTGCTGTCCGCCTGCCCGACGACGAATTGGTTATCGGCTCGTCCGTCAATGGCGATGCGCGCGCCTATCCTGCCGGCATCCTTTACACGCGGGAGATGGTCAACGACGTGGTGGGCGGAGTGCCCGTGCTCGTGACCTGGTGCCCCAGGTGTTACACGGCCCTGGTCCACGACCGGCGCGTTAACGGCACAACCGCGGTGTTCGGAAACCAGGGCGCCTTGTACCAGGGAGCGATGACCTGGTTTGACCATGAAACCGGGAGCATCTGGTCGCAACCCCTGGGTAAAGCTCTCGTGGGGCCCAGATTTGGCGCCACCCTCAGTCTAATGCCATCCCAGTTGACGACCTGGCGTGAGTGGGTGAAGGCCCATCCCGACACAGCGGTCCTGACCGTAGCGCATCCGTCGCCGCCTTTTCGGGGACGCCAACCTGGCCAGGACCACGTGGTAGGAGTAATTGTCAGCGACGTCGCCGCCGCCTGGCCTTACCCATGGCTGGCCGCCGGCAACGTAGTCAACGCCACCGTAGGCGAAACTCCCATCAGTATTTGGCGCGACCCATCCTCCGGCGCAATTCGGGCCTCGGATTTGAACCGACCCGGCCGCGAACCCCGGTCCGACATCCCCGTGATTATCGCCTGGCGGTCTGCCTGGCTCAAATTTTACCCCGACAGCATAGCCAAACCGCCAGCGACAAAACGCTAGCGTGAAATCATTGGCCCAGAGGTAAGATGCCCAAACGGATTGCGGTAACCACTGCAACCAGTTTGGTCGGCGCATTGAGTTTCCGGCGGAAATGTCGGATATGGTTCAACGCCGTGTGCGGGCTTATATTCAACTCGCTGGCAATGCGAGAGGTCTCCCAACCCATGGATACCAGACGGAGCACTTCCAGTTCTCTGGCGGTTAACCGCCGAGCGCTCTCTGCAACATCCATACTCGCAAGTTCGTCAGGCGCGTCCGCCGGGTCAGAGGTTCGAGACGCGGCGGACGCTTGATCGCCAACCGGCGAAGGTTCTGCGCCAGCCTGCTGTTCCGTAAATAGATGAACAATCACGGAGGCATCATCGCCAATCCCACTGACGATGACCGGCGTAACCGATAACTCTTTGCGTTCGCCGGACGCGCCAACCACAGCCACTTCAACTTGACGGGGCAATCGACCGGATCGTAAAACCGCCATCGATGGGCAGCCTTGACTGCATGCAGCGGTGAAGGTTGCGGGCCGTGGGCCGGACATTACTTCGTAACACCGGCGTCCCATTACCTCCTCGCTCGAATATCCCAGAATACGCTCGGCTTCCTGATTCCAGAACAAAATCGTTTGGTCCGGAGATACCGCGTAAACCCCGAATGGCGCTTGCGACAGTAGGGTAAAGATGCTATGCGCTGTCAATGACATTCAATTTGACCGAGTTGATCCGACTAACCGGCGGAGCCAGTTCGTCGATACCCTATTCAGGAACGACTTTTACGCATCACAGGCTGGATTATGTAGCCCGTATAATGATTGTTCGGTAGGTTACTATCGCCGCTAATGCCGGTCTATAACACGTGAATGTCATAGCAACAGTACACATTCAGAGGCATTTGGCCTCACCGGCGCGGCTGCACGAAATTGGCGATTTCGCCTCCCTAGCAACGACGAGCCTATGACCCTCAGACTGGACGACACAGCTCCGCTTAGTTGACAACGCTGTGTCTTTTCAGTAAATTCCAACGCGCTGTCACGCGGAGGCCCTTGCCCGACAGCATATATCTATCTCATCAATGCCACACCTACAGGTTGGCGCGGAGGTACACCACTTTGAGTAAAACTGCATCACTACGCACCGCCATCTTCGGCGTTCTTGCCCTCGCTTTGACCGTAGTCATCGCCTGCGGCGGCGCAGCGCCCGCTGAACCGGCGACGCAGCCCTCGTCGGGCGACAGCTCGGCGCAGCAGGCCCCGGCCGCTCAGCCGCAGTCGCAGCAGCAACAACCGGCGTCGCAGCCTTCCGGCCAACAGCAGGCCCAATCGCAGGCGCCCGCGCCTACCGCAGCCGCAGCCCAGCCCGTCGGCATGTCCGACGCCAGCACCGGCGGAGCCGCGCCAACAGCGGCGCCCGAGCCCACCGCAGTGCCGGCGGCGACGCTGGGTGAGCCGGTACAAGCCGACCTGCGCGTCGCCATCACCCCGCCTTACGCCGAGAACCTGCTCGGCTGGCGCGTCGGCGGCACCAACCAGGGCATCCTCCAGCCCATGCAGGAAGCCCTCTTCCAGCGTGATTATCAGACTTGGGAAGCCGTTCCCATGTTGGCTGAAAATTGGTCCGTTTCCCCTGACGGCAAGGAATGGACCATCAAGTTGCGCGAGAACGTGCCCTTCCATCACGAGGAAGACACGTTCGGCGTTTCCGACTTCGTGTTCAGTTTCCAGCTCTGGTCTCACCCTGAAGCCAAAACCGGCTTCGGCGACTACTGGCACCAGGCGCTCGGGCCAGCAGGCGACCGTGAGTTGGCCAGCTTTGCGACCGAACCGCTGGGAACCGCCGCTACCGTGACGGAAGTCAGCGACAGCGAAATGGTCTGGAACATGAACAAGCCCGACCTGTGGATTCCCTTCTACGCTTCGGAAGCCACCACCGACCCGCTGATTTACAGCCTGGACTACTGGGAAAAGCATGGCGAAGCTGCTTATGCCCAGGATCCGGTGGGCACCGGCCCCTGGAAGCACGTCAGCTACGAGCAGGGAGCCAAGCTGGAGTACGAGCGCGCTTTTGACGACCACTGGCGCATCAACCCCGACTTTGACACCCTAACCTTCTTCTTCGCCGAGGAAGACCTGACTCGCGTCGCCATGCTGCGGGCGAAGGAAGCCGACATCGCCGAAATCCCCCGCGAGTTGCAGGGGGAGATCGTTAACGCCGGCTTTGCCATCACCCAGAGCACCCTGCCCGCCTTCATGGTCTGGGTCGGCATCGGCGGCCAGTACCTTGAAGACAAGCGCAACCCCGACGACCCCAACACCAACGTCCTGGTGCGCCGGGCCATGAACCACGCCATTGACCGCGAATCCATCAACGAAGCCTTCTTCGACAACAAGATGGAGCTCATGGCCAACACCGGCTGGCATCCCACCGACCCGTCTTTTGACCCGGCATGGGAAATCCCAGCCTACGACCCCGAACTGTCCCGGCAGTTGCTGGCAGAAGCCGGCTATGCTGAAGGCTCCGGCCCCAGCATCGAGTTCATGTCCGGCAAGCTGGTCGGCGTACCCGAACTCACCGAAATAGCCGTGCCGATGATCTCCTGGCTCCAGGATGTGGGCTTCGAAGTTGACGCCCAGATCGGCGAGTTCCAGCCCATCCGCACCCGCTACAAGGCCCGTGAGATGAACGGCGTCCTCTGGACCCACCGCACGGGCTTCTGGCCCGCCGGCCGCAACATGCGCGTCTATTTCGTCAGCCCCACCCGCGCCGGCGCCGTGTACATGTTCGAAGACCCGTACACCGAAGACCTCTTCGAGCGCTGGTCAACCAGCGTGGACGAAGCTGAGCGCCTCCAGCTGATGAAGGACGCCGGCCAGTTCATGTACGAGCAGAACGCCACCATGCCCTTGGGCTTCCTGTTCGCCGAATTCGGCATCAACCCCGAGGTGATTGCTTCATACTCGGTCAACAACAGCTACTTCGGCGGCATGAAGGGCCACGAGTACACTCAGGTCGTGCGCCGGTAAGCAAGCAACCACACGGGGCGGCCGGCAAATCGGCCGCCCCGGCATTCAACCACCCGATCCTACGGTACCCAACCATACCGAATAGCGAAGGCTCCCGATGCAGCGTTTCATCTTACTGCGGGTGATTCAGTCAATCCTAGCGTTGCTGGTCATCAGCGCCGTGGTATTCGCTCTGGCCCGCGTCACCGGCGACCCGGTGGCCATCCTGTTGCCCGAGGACGCCAGTGCCGCCGTGGTCGAACAGGTCCGAGAAAAATGGGGTCTGGACCAGCCCATCTACGTACAGTACGTCCGTTACATTGGCAACTTCGTCACCGGCGACTTCGGCGAAGCCTGGGCCTACGGTGGCGTCCCCATCACCGAACTGATTGCCCGCCGTCTGCCCAACACCATTGTGCTGGCCGCTTTTGCCTGGGTAATCAGCGCTGCCATTGCCTTGCCCATCGGCGTGATGGTGGCAGTCAAGAAAGACTCTGTCTTTGATTGGGCCGGCAAAGTCGTGGCATTGATTGGACAGTCAGCCCCGTCCTTTGCCATCGGGCTGATTTTGATGTGGGTATTTGCGGTCATATTAGGATGGCTGCCCACTTCAGGCAGCGACGATGGGTTCAAGTCCATCATCCTGCCCGGCATCGCCCTCGGCTACTATAACGTGGCTGCCGTGATGCGACTCACTCGCTCCTCCATGCTGGAAGTGCTGGATACCGAGTACGTGAAGCTGGCCCGCATCAAGGGTATGCCGGAGTGGAAGGTCATCTGGAAGCACTGCTTCCGCAACGCGCTGATTGTCCCGTTCACCTACATGGGACTCATTGGGGCGGTGCTGCTCACGGGCTCCGTGGTCATCGAGACGGTGTTCGTCTGGCCCGGCCTGGGCGACCTTGCCATTGACGCCATCCGCAACCGGGACTTCCCGGTAATTCAAAGCATCGTCATCCTGTTCGCCGCGTTTTATATCTTCATCAACCTGCTGGTTGACGTGATGTACGCTTACCTGAACCCCCGGATCCGCTACTAGGCGAGCGGGCTGCCCAATACGGCCGTCCTCGCGAGGAATTAGGCAATAATGACCACCCCAACAGCAACTCCGGTCGCCGCCAGCCCAGTTGCCGATGCTGGCGCTCTCCCCCAGCGCGGCAAGCTTGGACAGGTGGTGTTCAACGTCCGCCAGTTACCGATAATCCCATTGATCATCCTTGCGGTGATGCTGATTATCCCGGCGGTCTTCGCCAACCTCATCTCACCTCACGACCCCGTGGACGTCAACCTCCGCGCTCGCCTGATGCCTCCGGCCTGGCTGGAAGGCGGCAGCTGGCAATACGTGCTGGGCACCGACCGCCAGGGCTTCGACATCCTCAGCCGCATCATCCACGGCGCGCGCATCTCCCTCTCCATCTCCCTGCTCGCCATCGCGTTGGGCGGGGGCGTCGGCACGGTGCTGGGCCTGCTGGCCGCTTACGGCGGTGGCTGGGTTGACAACCTGATAATGCGGATTGTGGACATCAAGCTGGCCTTCCCATCTATCCTGTTGGCATTGGTGCTGGTGGCGGTGAGCGGGCCGGGATTCCAGACGGTGGTGCTGGTCATCGCGTTGCTCCTGTGGGCCAGGTTCGCCCGCATGGTTCGCGGCGAGGCTCTGGCCATCAAACAGCAGGACTTCATCGCCCGCGCCCAGGTGGCCGGCGCGTCGCCCACCCGCATCATGGTTCGCCATATTTTCCCCAACGTCGTCAACACCGTGGTCGTCCTCGCCACCCTGGAGGTTGGCCACGTCATCATCTTGGAGTCAACGCTGAGCTTCCTCGGCGCCGGCCTCGTTAAACCGACGCCGGCCTGGGGCCTCATGGTGGCCGATGGGCGCGCCCTCATCGTAACGGCGTGGTGGCTGTTCTTCTTCCCAACCCTCGCCATCGTGCTCACCGTGCTCTCCATGAACTTGCTGGGCGACTGGCTGCGCGACCGCCTGGATCCCAAGCTGCGCAACGTATAATGGTTCGACCATAATCCCGAGGTTCAACGGCGGGGTGTCAAGGCACATCCCGCCAACCTTTTGCCCATGTCCACAACCCCGACTAACGCCACACCATCGCCCGATTCGCCACCGGAATTCCAACCCGACGGCACGGAGTCGGACCCGCTGTTGCCCGATTGGGCGCAGGAAGTCCCAAGACGACGCCGGTTTCTGTCCCGTCGCAACGTAGCCCTCGCCGTGGTGGCCGTGGTGGTCATCGGCATCGTCGTCTGGCTGAATTTCCCGTTCATACCCGATCCGGTCAAACTAACCCGTCAACCCGACGCGGTTTTCGATTCCGCGTCCGACGGCCAGCAGTGGACCATGACCGGCCGCAACCTGGGTCAAACCCGCTTTGTCGCCGACGTCCTTTCGGAACCCCGGGGAGAATTGGCTTGGAGCGTGGACGCCGGCCCGGCGACGCTGGCCGCCCCGGTGGTGGCGAACGGACGCATCTACCTGGGCGCCCACTTCCGCATCGCCGTCCTGGATGCGGGGACAGGCGACGAGTTGGAATCCCTGCCCGCGACCGGGCCTATCGGCAACTCCCTGGCCCTGGCCGATGGAACGCTGTACTACTCGATGCCCGACCGCCGCCTCGTCGCCCGCGACGCATCATCTCATGAAATCCTGTGGGAGTACGCGATGTCCGACTCCACCGCCGGCCCCGTCTCCGTGGCCGATGGCATCGTGTACGCCGGCGGGCTGGACGGCGTTACCTACGCCGTCAACGCGACTACGGGCGAACTCATTTGGCAGCACAAAACCCTGGGCGAGGTACGCTCTCCGGTCGCGGTGGGCGACAAGATCGTGTACGTCGCGTCCGCTGACCGCAGCCTGTACGCGTTGGACGCCCGCACCGGCCAGGAACGCGCTCGGTTCCGCACCTCCGCGTCCCTGGTCGCCGCGCCGGTAACGGCCAACAACCAGTCCTACTTCGTGTCCGGCCGCCAGCTTTACGCCATGGACGGCGACGCCCTGGAATACCCCGCGCAGTATGCGGTAACTCGCACCTGGTCTCAGCTATGGCTGTGGGGTTTCCCACTGCCGTCTCCACCGGCCCAGCCGGGCGACCGCTGGCGTTTCGGTCCGGACTACCCGGAAGGAACCTCTGGCCGCGTGAAGCGCACCGAGGGCATCATATCGGCCCCAGCCGTAGCCGGCGACCGGCTCTACGTCGGTGACACCCTGGGCAAGCTTTACGGGGTGGACGCGATAACCGGCGAAGAACAATGGCAGTTCCAGGCCGAAGACGGCATCGTAGCGTCGCCGGTGGTTGTGGGAGATCTTGTGATATTTGGCGACAAGTCCGGTCTGCTCTACGGGTTGAACCGGCAGGACGGCGCGGAGCGTTGGCGCGTGCAATTGACCGCTCCCATCCGCGTCAGTCCCGTATATGCGGAAGACCGCCTCCTGGTGCGAACGGAAGACGGCCAACTGCACGCGGTTAAGTGAGGCTGGACGTTATTCTTCGTCCTCGGTATCTTCCGGCGGAAGAATATCGTCGGGGTTAATGCCGCGCTCTAGCAAGCGTTCCCGGACAATGCCCCTCATTTCTTCGCGCCCTGCCTCGCGCCCTGCCTCACGGGCAGCCGCTTTCAGCTGCTCGTCACGACCCCTCATCTCCTTGATAATCGTGGACAGTCGCTCAACGCCTTCTGCAATCAGTACCATAAGCCAGATTCCTCCCATGATGAGCAAGGCGACGAAGATGAACGCCAGAAGTGCGCCGCCGCCAATGTCGCCCAATCGAGTCAGATAATGCGCTGCCCTTTGAGCCAGCCATTGTACCAGCGAGCCGACAGGAAGCAGTTCCTCCGCCAGCAAAATAACCACCGCTACGCTGGCTGCGGTGTAGAGCGCAATGGTAGCCCAACGTTCAACGCGTCGCCAGTTCACGACGCTATTTTACCATCCGCCTACCCGCCGGACTGACCTGACGTTACTGCGCCGTATAGCCCCCGTCGATTACCAGCTCGCTGCCCGTCATAAAGGACGCTTCGTCCGATGCCAGGAACAGCACCCCGTTAGCGATGTCGTCCACCGTGCCAATACGCCCTATAGGCGTCGCGTCGAGGCGCATCTGCCGTATCTCAGGATCGGACATCATGCGCTCGGTCATCGCCGTGTCAATGTAGCCGGGATGGACCGAGTTGCAGCGGATGCCGTCGCCGGCGTATTGCACTGCGGTGGACTTGGTCAGCAGACGCACCGCGCCCTTGGAACTGGCGTAAGCCGATCCCGCCCCTGAGCCGGGACTGAGTCCCACCAGGCCGGCGATGGACGAGATGTTGATGATAGAACCTCCGCCGGCGGTACGCATCGCCGGGATCGCGGCCCGCGTGCCCAGGAACACGCCCTTGCCGTTCACGTCCATGATCTGGTCCCATACTTCGGTGGGCGCTTCGTGAATGCGCGGCGCGTTGAGCCCGCCCACGTTGGTGCTGCCGATGCCGGCATTATTGACCAGGATGTCCAGCTTGCCGTAGCGACTCACCGCCTCGGTTACGGCGTCCGCCCACTGGTCGGCGTCGGTAACGTCCAGGTGTACGAAGGTTGCTTGTCCGCCCAGCTCGCGGATCTCGGCTTCCAGTTTCAGCCCCTCATCGTCCAAAATGTCGCCGATGACTACGGCGGCTCCTTCCTTGACAAAAAGCCTCGCTTCCGCCGCCCCCTGCCCTCGCGCTCCGCCGCTGATCAGCGCTACCTTGCCTTCCAGTCGCATGGTGAACCTCCCTGAATTCATAGTTGATTGCGCCGCACATGGTATCGCATCGCCGGAACGATTGCGACGCTATTCTCCGGCCTGGTGACCATCAACCGCGGTGTTCGGCGTTGGCATCCGCTATAATCAACGCGGGCATGACCTCAACGCAGGCCGCCGCGGGGAGCGACTTATGACGACTTTCACCCAAGCCAACGCCAAACCGCCGGACTCCGAGCAGTGGGAGCCGTACCCCCACCTGGAAAAAGAAGAAAAGGATATGCAGCAAGGCCCTCCCGAGCATGACCTGACCGCCAAGTTGCGCTCCGCGCTTACCCCTGGCCGCCACTACCCCGTCCATCCGACTATCCTCATTGGCAGCGAAATCCCGATTTACTACGGCGACCGCGACCCGGTCACCCGCCGGTTTCCCAACATACGCCCCGACATCCTCATCGCCCTCAACGTGGATAGCTACGCCATTCGCCGCCGCGTGGGATACGACCCGATACAGAACGGCAAGCCGCCCGATGTGGCGGTGGAGATTGCCTCACCCAGCACTTACCGCAACGATGCGGGCCGCAAGCGCGACACCTATCAGATGCTGGGCGTCCCCGAGTACTGGCGCTTTGACCCCACCGGCGGCGAGATGTTAGGACAGGCCGTAATCGGCGAGCGTCTCGTTGATGGACAATACCAACGGCTGCCTTTGTTGGAGTACGGTGGCATCGTCGTAGGTTCCACCAGCCCCCTGCTGAACCTCAACTTCCGCTACCAGGGCAATGAACTGTTCACCGTCCACGACCCCGAAACCGGCCGGGAATACGAACACCCGGAGCAGGAAAACATCCGCCTGCGGGAAGAAATCCGCCGCCTGCGGGGAAGCTGACGGCGGCGGATTTCCAGAAAAAGGGGACTACCCAGGGCCGCTACCCCAGCGTCGTCGTCAACACCCACATGGGCCGCTCGCCCACGGCATAGGCGCCAAGAGGCGACATCGCGCCCGTCTTGCCGTCGATGCTGTAGGACGCCAATTGCCCGGTAGCTGAGCCGGCGGCGAATACGTACCGACCGGACGGGTCTAGGCTGAATGCGCTGGGCACGGCCTCGGTGGCCGCGTGGTCAGCGGGAGTCAAGCGGCCCTCACCGTCCACCGTGAAGCTGGCGATGCTGTTGTGTCCCCGGTTCGGCACGAACAGTAGATTCCCGTCCGGCGAAAACTGGATCTGCGAGCAGGTGTTACGCTCACTGACTCCGGCCGGGAGGGTGGATACAGTTTCCAGTGGCGTAAGCCTCCCATCACCGCCAATGGTGTAGGACGACACGCTGCACCCCTGCTCGTTGGAGAAGTACACAATGTCCAGGGAAGGGTGATACGTAAGATGACGCGGACCGATCATATCGTCTTGCGCCAGCGTCGGCGGGTCGTTGGCCGCAAGCGTGCCGCTGGACTCGTCGAAGCGGAACTGGTAGATGATGTTGGGCGCCGGAATGTTCTTGGGCGGCTCCAGCACGTTGTCATTCTGCCGGGCGATGTGCGGTACATAGGCGAAGCGGTTAGAACGGTCGGTTTGGATGGAGTGCGCGCCCGTGTCGGTGTCAAGCACGCACGTCGCCTCTGCGCCCACGCTGCCGTCGTCGCCCAGCGGATGCACCGCGGCCTTGCCGTCCGCGTAGTACGACGACAGCAGGAAACGGCCGGTCCGGTCCGTGGCCAGGAACGCCGGCTGACCCGGCGGAGTGACCGATCCTGTTTGCGTCAACTCACCGGTCTGCTGGTCAATGCTGTGGCTGGTGATCTCAGGAACCTCCCGGTGCCCGGCGTACAGCGTCTGCTTGTCGGGGCTGATCGCCAGCAGGGAAGGCCCGCCTGAAACCGGCTCCTCCCCCACGATAGTCAATGCGCCGCTGGCCTCGTCCATCGTAAAGATGGATACCTTGTTGTCATCCTGCGCCGCCACGTACACATAAGTTGCCATGATTGTTACCTCCGATGAAAGTTAGCAAAATACCTGAGTCAGGTACACCGCTTTGTACCCACGCCATGTTCCAAACGAAGCGCCGACCCCTGTCCTATCATACTCCCTACCCAGAAGATTGGTCCTGTGCCCAGGACTATTCATCCAGCCTCGAACCGCCTCCTCTGCGGTTCGGTCCAGGCTTCTCAGGGTTGTTTCGATGGCTATGTTCTCTGCGATGCCGTATCGGTATCCTTTGCGGCAGTTGAGCCCTGCCCGGTGCAATCGGTCAGTCGGATCCAGGCCTTCTGGTGTGTCATGGCTGAAGTAACTCCGACCGGTCATATCGTCGCTGTGGGCTCTAGCAACGGACGCCAAGCCCTCGTCCCATTGAAGTGGCGATCCGCCGTGTTTGGCACGCTCTGCGTTGATGCCGGCATGCACCTTCAATTCCAATTCCGACACTCTCGCGGCGGCCTCCACCTGTTCACGTACTTCGCGCTTTTCCCCTGACTCGCTGCTCACTTGTGGGATTAGTCGGCGTAACTGCCCCACAGTATCGCGATCTGCGACCGGAGTGGCGGCACGCCGCGGCGCGTCATCCGGGGTACTGGTAGCCGTTATTTCAGCAAACGATTCGGGTGCTTGTTCCCGTGAAGATTCGTCAGTGCCCCAATCAGCTACGCCGCGTGGGAAGCTCAACTCGAGATCCGGATTTTGATACCAGTAAGCTACCCCAGCGATGGCCAGGCCAATCATCACCGCGATTGCCACTGGCAAAGCCTTGCCATTTCCCCTCCTGCGCATTCTGGGTGGCATGACGCACTCCGCAAGTGAAGCTACCTAAGGACTGGTTTCGCTCGTCCGGGCAATGTTACCCTTCTGACCAGCGATAGTGTCCCATCCCGGTGATCACAGCCAGCGCTCGGTATATCTGGGGCATCTTCATCTTACGGCGCAAGATTACCTGAATGCGAATCGCTACTTGGTGCAAGGTAAGCAGTGCCGAAACTGCCATCACAATTACCAAACCAGGTTCGGTGGCGGTAACCAAATCAGTGGCTCCATAGGCAATGCCCACAGACACGATCAACATTGCCGGTGGGGCCCAGTAGATCGACCGGCGGCGCCCGTAGTTGTAACTGGTGATGATCGTCAACAGCGTCACCAAGATCGGTCCCACGATTAGGATGCCTGCCTGCACTGGAGACACCGCATAGAGATATTCGCTCATAGGTGGCACCAGTAGTGCAACCACTCCGACACCGCTAACCGCTTCTCCGGTGCCGTCCAGCATCACCCACGGCAATGCCATAACCGCGAGTGGTATCAACGTGGCCGCAAAAGCGACCAACCGCATGATTAACGTGATCAACTCGCGGTTTTTGGTCTGGTCTTGGTCGCCAGATTGCCGAGTCCGACTCCTTTCCCTCATGGTCATTTGGCCTCAAATGGAGACTCAGTAGTGGCCCTGATGATTTCGCTCGCCGCCCTGAACTCGCTCAGCTCGGCGTTCAACTCCTGTATTGCTATCGGTACATCCTGGAATGACGAGGCATCGAAAACGAAATCGGCTCGCAGTTCCAGTTTGCGCAGGCTTGCGTCCATATCATCCAGTTGCGTTCCGATGGCCCGGGCTTTGGCCAGCGCAGAATCCGCCTGCGTTTCCCATTTCCTATACAGGGCTAGATCTCTATCGTCGTCCTCGCGAGCCTGGGCCTTGGTTGTCGGGTCGTTGATCCGCTCAGTAAGTGCCTGCTGCGCAGCAAAGTAGCCGGCTGCATTGACTTTAGCATTGTCTATCGCAGCTTCAAACTTGATATAGGCAAGTTTGGCGTCATTGTAGGGAGGCTCCCACCTATCAATTAGCACTTCAATACTGGTGATTTTGGCGATCTCGGAAGTTTCAGGATGGGGGCCTGATTCCAAAGAATTACCACTCGGGTTCCCGCCGGCAAACACACTCACATCACCCAAGGCGCGGTTCATATTTTCTGCCTGATTTTCAGCGAGCTGCACGGAATCGGTCATCTTGGCAGCTTCCGTCTGCGTTACCTCCCCGTACACCGTCAAGGCCGCGTAACCGACAATCGCGGCGGCAACGACTATCAGGCTGTATTTCAGCGTTTGGCGGATCATAAACCCTCCAGTTAGAAGATTGATTGTCCTGCTGACACGGTAGCCCCCTAGTCAAGACAAACACCTATGGGGCCAGCCATACCAGCAACGACGATGCCATCGACTCTACCGCACCAACTCCTCCGCCATCCTCTCCAATTGCTGCCCCATCTCCTCCTCGCTGTCCGAATGGTTGGGCCAGACGCAGACGCGCAGCGCGCCCGCGTTGAGGAAATCATCGACAGTCTGCCGCGTGGTTTCGGGCGGCTGGCCAAATACCGATATGGTCAATGCCTGGGGATCGCGGCCCCGTTCGGCGGCCAGGGCGTCCAGCTGCTGGCGGCTATCCTCAATTTGCGCCGGCGTAGTTCGGTTGGGTAGCCAGCCGTCACCGTAGCGCACCACTCGCCGCAGCACGTTCCGCGCGTTGCCGCCCAGCAGCACCGGCGGGTGCGGCTGCTGCACCGGCTTGGGATACATGTACACCGGCGGGAAGTTGTAATACTTCCCGTGGAATTCGGCCTGCTCCTGCGTCCACAGTTCCTTGAGCGCGCCGATGGCCTCCTCGGTCTGCGTCCAGCGGTGATCGAAGTCGCCGCCCATCATCTCGGTTTCCTCGCGGTTCCAACCGGCCCCGATGCCGAACACGAACCGGCCGTTGCTGTGCCGGTCCAGCACTGAGATCTGCTTGGCGAGTATCAGCGGGTTGCGCTCGGGTACCAGCGTGATGCCGGTGCAAAGCTTGATCCGGTCGGTTACGGCTGCCGCCATCGCCAGCGACATATAGGGATCAGAGAAGTGCCTATAGGTCCACGGAATTTCGCCGCCCGTGGCTGGGAACGGGCTGGCGCTGGTCACCGGCAGGATGGGATGCTCGTGGTACCAGATTGACTCAAACCCCAGTTCCTCCGCCTTCCTGGCGATAAACGCCGGGTCAAGAGTGTAGGCCGGCAGGGGCACGATAATTCCTACTGACATTTTTCTGCTCCTTGGTGGCAAGGCTTCGCTTGACCTTGATTACTATGTCAACAATGTGTCGCAGTTTATCAGATGGATTCTGACGTGGCAGCGCAATCTGGCAATATCGGCAACGCTATTCCCCACCGTCATTCAGCAGCCTTCCGGCCAGTTCCCTCGCAGCGTCCAGGTCGTCAACGAAACGCTCCTCTGGAACGCGCCGGAACACGTTAAGCGACCTCAGGTTGTCGGCCACTGGCCCCGACAGGTTGAGTACGATACACTCGGTACTGGTGCCCATCGCCGCGTCAATCAACCGCTCCATCACCAGGGCTGCGCTGTCGTCCATATCGGTGGTGTTCGAGAAATCAAAAATGACGACCTCGTGCTGCTCGATGTCGGCCCCGACCAGCCAGGCCAACTGACTGGCGGACGCGAAGGAAAACTGGCCCCGCAGATCTACCAGTCCCACACGAGCTTGAAAACGATCGACATCGTCAGCGCCAGCAGAGCCATCAGGGAAAAACTCGCTATCCAGCAACGGCACCGAAATCACGCTGCCCAGCTCGCGCCGCTCCGATTCCCGCGCCCGTGCGAACGCCGCAACGATGAGGCCCAGCACGATGGCCGTAATCAAGTCCACGAACACGGTCAGCAGCAGGGTGAGCAGCATCACCAGCAGGTAATCGCGGCGAACGTGGCGAACGCGCTTGATGAGTCGCCAGTCAATAATGTCCCAGCCGGCTTTGATCAGGACGCCGGACAATGCGGCCAAAGGTATCGGTTCGGCGATTCTTCCCAGGCCAAGGACCAGGGCAAACAGCGTCCCGGCGCAGATCACACCGGAGACGGGGCTGTTGCCGCCGGCCCGGATGTTGACCGTGGTTCCTGATGTGGCTCCGGCGCCGGGAAGCGCTCCCAGTAATCCGGCTGCCACATTGCCAATGCCCTGACCGACCAGCTCCTGATTGGATTTATGGCGGGTGCGAGTCAGCGAATCCGCCACCAGCGATGCCACCAGGCTGTTCACCGACCCGATGAGGGCCAACGTCAACGCCGGCTGAACTGCATTCAGCAGCAGGCCGGCCGACACCTCCGGCAGATGCAGGGCGGGCAGACCCTGCGGAAGTGTTCCGATTACCGGTGCATCTCGCAGCCAGAACGTCGCCATGAGAGTCCCGACGACCAGAGCGGGCAGCGGTCCAGGCACGAACCGTCCCAGTTGGCGGGGCCATAAAACGCAGATCGCCAGCGAAGCCGCTCCGATGGCGACGGCGTGCCAGTTCGCCCCAACCACCGCATCCGGCCAGGCGCGAAAGATGCCGAACAACCCGCCTGATCCCGGACCCGCGCCCAGGAACGGCAGGGTTTGGATGAGTATGATGATCACGCCGATGCCGGACGTGAACCCTGCAATCATGGAGTATGGCGTGTAAGTAATGAAGCGACCGATTCGCAACACGCCCAGCGCAATCTGGATGAGTCCAGCCAGCGCAACGATGGTCAGGGCTTCCGACACGCTGTCAGCATGCTCGTTGAGCACCACCATCATCGCCACCGCCATAGCGGCGGCTGTGTAGGAAATCCGCGCTGGCGTGCCTCCGAACACCGCGGTGCAAAGCCCCACCACGATGGCGCCGTACATGCCGGCGATGGCGCCCATTCCGGTGGCCACGCCATAGGCAAGGGCCATCGGCAACACCGTAGCCGCCGTGGTCACACCACCGAAGGTGTCCCCGGACAACCTTCGCAAGCTGTAATTCAGACGCATATGGAAATTTAGGACCGTCATTCCCGCGAAAGCGGGAATCCAGTACGTTTTCTCTGCGGGAAAACCTCTACCGACCGGATCTGATCCATTCGGCTACGCGCTCACCAATCATTATCGTCGTGCAGTTGGTGTTGGCGCGAATCACGTCCGGCATCACGGAAGCATCTGCCACCCGCAGATTCTCGATGCCGTGGACTCGACAATGCTGGTCCACCACCGCCGTCGCGTCGCTGTCCGGCCCCATCTTGCAGGTGCCCGAAAGGTGCTGGCCGATGCAGACCTCGCGCAGCATCCAATCGTCCAGCGCCTCGTCCGAAACCAGGTCTTCCGAGGTCGGGGAGATCAGGCCGTCGTAGATGTTGCTAAATTGCTCGTGGTCCAGCAGTCGCAGCACGATGCGCACCGCTTCTCGCATCCGTTCCCGGTCCCAGTTGGCCTCCAGGTATCGGCAATCGATATGCGGCTGCACGTCCGGGTCGGTGGATTGCAACGTTAGCTCTCCGGCGCTTTCGGCCAGTTCCATCATGCACGTAAGGCGTATGCCCTCGTTGTCGAAGGGGTCGCCACCCAGGGGCGTGGAGAAGGACGAAGGGAAAATCTGCATGTCGTTTCGCGCGTCCGAACCGCTCGCCGTGTACCGCAGCACCGTCTGGATGCGCGGCGCGTCGGGGTCCAGCGGGAAGTCATCCTTGACCTTGACCCGCACGGGCACCAGCGGATGATCGCGCAGGTTCTTGCCCACGCCGGGCAGGTCTTTCACCACCGGGAGGCCCAGGCTCCTCAGTTCACCGGCCGGCCCTACGCCCGAAAGCAGAAGCAGTTGGGGGGACGCGATGGCGCCGGCGCACAGGACAATCTGCTCCGCTTCAATCCGGAAGACCTCGCCTCCGCTTTCAACCTCCACTCCAACCGCTCGCGGTGAGCCCGTCGAACCGTCTTCAAACAGGATGCGTCGCACCCGCACGTTGGCGCGTATGGTCAGGTTGAGTCGGTGTCGGTTGGGATTCACGTAGGTCAGCGCGGTGCTCATCCGCACGCCGTTGGGGTTGTTCATTGGGAAAGGACCGACGCCGGTGGAATCGGGATGATTGTGGTCATACACCTCCGCATACCCGATGTCGGTGCAGGCTTTATGGAAAGCTTCCTGCAACGGCAGCCAGTTTTCCCGGCGATGTCGGCGCACCGGAATCGGCCCGTCGAATCCGTGGAAATCGTCGGATATGTCGGTGTCGGTCTCCTGCCTGCGGAAGTACGGCAGCACGTTGATGTAGCTCCATTCGTCGTTGCCCCAGGAGGCCCAGTTGTCGTAGTCCTCCGGTACGCCGCGCAAAAACACCTGCCCGTTGATCGCGCTCGTTCCGCCCACCACGCGGCCACGCGGCACGTTCACGGGTTCAGACTGCCGCGGCGTGCCCGTGCCCACGAAAGACCAGTTATGCGGCGCGCCCATCTCGGATGCGCGAGGCGCGTACCCGAATTTCAGATCATCAGGCGTCTGCTCCAGGTCAGGATAATCTGGTCCCGCCTCCAGCAGCAGCACCGAACGGTTCGGATCCTCCGACAACCGGGTGGCCATGGTTCCGCCGGCGGAACCGGCGCCGATCACGATAACGTCGTATTTCATCTTTTCGCACCTTCCAATGACTATCGCGCCCCGCCCTGTCATTGCGAGCGAAGCGTGGCAGTCTCGCTAAGGCAAAGGATCGCGGTCAATGCTACAGGATTGCCACGTTGCTGCGCTCCTCGCAATGACGGCGTGGAGCGGCAAGGGCAGCTACAATGCCGCCAGAAACTCCTCAGTGGTCATCACCGTTCCCTGCCGTGGATACACCTTTTCGGTGAGGACGCGATGCACCTCCGGATCTCCGTCGGAGCAGGCGTCGGACACCACGGTGAACGAATAGTTTATGTCCACGGCCCAACGCACGGACGAAAGCACGCAGCCGCTGGTCGCAACCCCCATGATCACCAGGTTGTCCCGTCCCATCTCGCGCAGGGTGACGTCCAGCGCGGTGGTGGAAAACGGACCGGGGCGCACCTTGGTTACGACCAGTTCACCCTCCGCCGGCGCGACTCCCTCGTGCAACTCCACGTCGGGCGCATACTCCGCAAACGCGCCGCCGCGATGCACCACGTAAATCACAGGGATGCCGGCATCACGCGCGCCGGCCAGCGCCCGCGCCGCGTTGCCGACCACCGCGTCCGGCTCGGAGGCCACGTTGGCGATAATCCGCTGCTGGAAGTCCATAATCAAAACGGCGGTGCGTGCGGCGTCGATCTTTGTGGCTTGCTGCGTCATGTGGTTCCTCCCTCAACGGTTGTCTTTGTCGCGCTTGCGTTGGCCGGCATTATAACGCCGCTGCATCGCATCGGCATCCGGTTGGGTTACAATGGCCACCCAGTTCGGATGCTGCGGCTTCTGACTGGCGCTATAGAATGCCCATGAGCAAGCTTTTCTCCGCCATCGCCCTCATTTATGTCCTCGTGGTTTTGGCAGCCGGAGTCACGGCGTTATGGACCACGTTGTGGGCATATAATCTTGACCATCGGATGATTTCTGATACGGTAACAGCGGCCATCATCAACACCGCCGCGGTGGCGGTCGTGGGGCTTTTCGGAGGGTTCGATATGCTATTTAGCATCTGGCAGTTCATGCGCAACCAAGAAGCGGAAAAAGCCCGAGAAGCGGAACGAGCGGAGGAGCGCAAGGCCCGGGACGCGGAACGGGCCGAAGAACGCAAAGCCCAGCAGGCGGAGCGTGAGGCGATGCTTGCGACGATGCGCGCCGAGCGAGAACAGTTCATGGCCCAGATCCAGGCCGAACGCGAACGCAGCGATGCTCTCACCGCCCGCGTCCTGGAACTCTCCGAGATAGCTATTCAACGGGCCAATGGTAATGCGACCAACGGCAACACCGACAAGGAGTAGGGGCGAATAATCATTCGCCCCCGTCGAGAAGTGCGGTCATATGACCTGCTTCATAGATTGAGCGGGTGTTCCTCGTAGTCCTTCACCTTGTCGTACACCTGGATGCGGTGGCGGTTGGCCTCCAGCACGAAGATGCGGTCGTTCTCGTCCACCCGCACCGACACGGGCCGTCGGAATCGCCATTCCGGTTCCAGGTTCACCCGGCGCCGCGCCTTCACGATGTCAGGGTTGGCATCGATATAAGTCTGGGTCCAAGGGGAAGGCTGCTGCGCGTCGCCCACCAGCGAGGTGATGAACCGTCCGTCGGGCGCGTACACCTGTAGCCGGTGGTTGCCCCAGTCGGTAACGTACACATCGCCTTCCGAGTCCACCGCGACGCCGGTGGGGCCGTGCAGATCACCTACACTGGAGCGGGGCGCAGCCTCGAATTTCTGCAGGAAGTTCCCGTCGGCGTCGAATTTCTGAACCCGGTCGTTTTTCCAGTCAGCGACGTACACGTTGCCAGCGTCGTCAAGACAAAGGCCCCAGGGCAGGTTGAACTCACCGTCACCGTCGCCGTGGCTCCCAAAACTGCTGAGGTGTTTGCCCTTGTGGGTGAACTTCTGGACGCGGTGGTTCTGGCTATCGACCACCAGCACGTTCCCGTCGGCGTCGAAAGCCATTCCGCACGGGCCGTTCAACTCGCCCTTGCCGTCGCCGGCCTCGCCCCAAGAGGAAATGAACCCGCCCTCGGGGTCGAACACGGAAATGCGATTCAGGAAATCGTCGGAAGCGTACACGTTGCCATCGCCGTCCAGCGCGATGGAGCGGGGCCAGACGAATTGCCCGTCTCCGCGACCATTCGCGCCAAACTGGCCGAGGAACTGATGGTCCTGGGTAACGCGGCTGATGCGCTGCCCCAGCTCTTCGGCTCCGCGGCTGATCACGTACATCACGTTGTCATCGCCCAGAGCGAAGTCCTGTGGCGACCAGAAACCCTGCCCCGACATGCCGTACATGCCGATGCAGTAGTTGTAGTCAAATACCCGGCCGGCGGCCACTGTGGTAAGCATGATTGACCTCCTTTACCCTGACCGTCGGCGTCCTACACGAAGTCCAGCTTCTCGAAGTTGCCGCCCACGATGGGCACCGCGTCCAGACCAAGCCAGTTCTCAATGACCGTCGAGTACAGGCCGCGGAAGTCGTAGTTGGGTTCAAGGTCGCCCTGGGTCAGGTTCTCCGGTCGCAGCGATGGGTAGCTGCTGTAATGGCCGCCCTTGACCTGGTTGCCAATGACGAACGCCGCCCCGCCGGCTCCGTGGTCGGTGCCGGTGCCGTTGTCCTTGACGCGCCGACCGAACTCGGTGAACAGCACCATGATCAGGTTGTCTCCGGCTTCGTGCTCAGCCAGGTCGTCGAAGAAGTCGCTGATGGCCCGGGACATATCGATCCACAGCTTGGTGTGCATCGGCGGCTGGTTGAAGTGCGAGTCAAAGCTGCCGTGCTGCGTGTAAAACATCTGGGTGCCCAGGTCGGCCAGATAGACTTGCGCGATGTCCCGCAGGTATTTCGCGATAGGCGTGTCGGCGTACTCCACGGTGGAAGTGTACTGCTCCGGCGCGCTGCGGACGATGTCAGCGCCCTTGAGCGCGTCCCGTCCAGTCTGCCCCAGGTAGTCCATCGTCGGGCCGGTGCCCACGGTGGGCGAGTACATCCGGGCGAAGCGGTCCAGAATCTTGTTGTGCTCTTCCTCAGCGGAAACGCCCGGCACGCTGGACAGCACACCGTAAGATTCTAGGCTGGACACCGACGTCACGGGAGTCCCACGCAGCGCCAGCGCCCGCGGCAGTCCCTGGCCGAAGTTCACGCCCTTGAGCACGTTCTCGCCGCGCGGGTCAAGGTCTCGTATCACACGGCCGGCCCAGCCCTCTGTCCCGACAATATCAGGCTCGCAGGTGTGCCAGATGTCCATGGAGCGGAAGTGCGAGCGCGGGGAGTTCTCGTAGCCAATGCCGTGGATAATGGCCATCTTGCCATCGTCCCACAGCTTTTTGATCGGCCCCATGTTGGGGTTGAACCCTATCTGGTCATCGATGGGCAGCACCTGATCGGCGGGGATGCCGACCTTGGGCCGCGCATCATAGTAATGCTCGTTGGTGTAAGGAATGATCGTATTCAGGTAGTCGTTGGCCCCCGTCATCTGGAGCACCACCACCACCGGATCTTTCTTCGTCGTCGCCATATTAGTTTTCCTCCCTGCTACTCTAAACCCCTTCTCCCCCTGTGGGAGAGGGCTGGGGTGAGGGGCATTCCCTTATGCAAACTGGAAGTCGCGGGATGCCGCAATCAACGCCAGCATCACCCCAACACGCTTTTCGGATTCAGCGGCCTGCTCTTCGGTATCCCACCTCAGTTCGCCATCTTCGCGCGCCTGGTCGAGCAGTTCGGCGCGCGTACCCTCGCCGACCTCGATGGGTCCGACCAGATCCAGGCAGGCGTCCACCAACTCTTCGGGGCTGAGGGCTCCCCGGCTCCGCAGGTTGTCCACGATGGAGCGCACGCCGGGCAGCGATACGTCGCCCAGCAGGCCGGCGGCGAAGTTCACCCGCCGCACCAGCGCGCCGCCGTCGATCCACTCGCTGCCAGTATGCCAGCTTTCCACGCTCGGCGGATTTAAGAGTTCCTGACCCTGGTAGGCACACTCGAACGCCAGCGAGTTGAAGCCGGGACGCGGAGCGCTGAAATTCCCCGCCAGCCGCGCCGTGCTGATCACCAACTCGGCGGGACTCTTGACTCGGCTGAACCGCGCCTCTTTGAAGAAATCGGAGTTGAACAACACGCGCAGCATCGCCCGAATGTCGCCGTCGGATTCATCGTAGGCTGCCACCAGTTGGTCGATGGCGTCAGGGTCGTTAGGCGGCGTAATGTTCCAGCTGGGCACTTGCGGCTCGTCGGCCACGAAGAAGTTGTAGAGATGCCGGGACAGGAACCGTGCCGTGGCCGGCTGGTTCACCACGATGTCGATGATGTCCTGGCCGTCGAAGTTGCCGGTGTGTCCCAGAAACGTCTTTTCGCCGTCGTCGTGGTCTTCGGGGCGGTACTCGAAATTCCAGTAGAATCGACCCAGCGGGTTGCGCGGAATCTTCGGACCGATGGTCCATCCGGTGAACGCCCGCGACGCCTCCTTGATGTCGTCTTCCGAGTAGTTGCCCACGCCCATGGAGAACAGTTCCAGCAACTCGCGGCCCCAGTTTTCATTGATGGCGCCCATGTGGTTGCCGTTGTTGTCCAGCCAGAAAATCATGGCCGGATTCTGCGCCAGTTCCACCAGAACGTCGCGGAACTTGCCCAGCCCTACGCGGCGGAACATGGCGATCTGCTGTGTCAATTCCGGCGGGTTGTCCACCTTGGAGTTGCCGGTGGCGAAGAGCTGGTGCCAGAACAGCGCCATCTTCTCTTCCAGCGGCCGCTCGGTGTTGATCATCCGATAGACCCACTCCGCCTGATTCAGCGGCGGCCCCAGCGCGCCCTCGTAACCGGGCATATAGCGGAACAGCAGGTCATCGTCAATCGGCTCGAACCGCTCTGGATTGAGCAGATCTTCGACCGCAGCCTCATAGCCGCTCTCTGCCATGTCGCGCAATTCATCGTGGCTGGCGCCGAATCCGGCCCGCCGCATCAGATGGCCCATCAGCGCGATGTCTTCTCGATTAGCCATCAGTTCACCCCCTCTCATAAGGACTGGTCAGCGTTTAGTTTAGCCGACGTCACATTCCGTCAATTCTATGCCCCAATGCTACGGAACAGCCCGCCCACTGTCAAGAAAAGCACTCAGTTCATGGAGCGTTGCAATTTAGGTAGTCTAATACCCCAAGCGATGGATACGACGCATGCGTTGACCTTATCTACCTGCGAGATTCTACTCCGGCTAAGCGCTGAATATCACTGATGGCGCGTTCTTGGAAGTCGCCCAATACCGGGTATTGAGTATCGGCATTCCGGGTCAAGTAAGTCCTTTCTCGCCGACCTAATTCTTCAATATCTTCGTGTACTACCAAGCTGATGAATAGCAACTGAGCCTTCTCAAATTCCAAGAGGGCAATGGCAACGTTCTTGGCCTTTTCGTTGCCACGCACTCCGAAGAGATAAAATTGGCGATTACGGTGTTGCAACGACCAGTCCACGTTGACTGGATAATCAGTTATCGGCGAAAGGTCGGCTTTCGGCTCGAAGTCGGCCAATTCGCTGGTGATGTAGTCCCCAAGGTTTTCGTAAAACTCACTGCGGACGATTTCCCGACCCCAGTAGCGCATGTTACACACTTTTTGTACACAACCAGCGAACTGCAAAATGCCTTCATTCAGTCCGCTCACAGGCGCATCCAGATACAGGTCGCCGTTATCATTGCCAACACCGTTATTGATGAGGATGCTGTCAAAAATCCTCTGTCTGGCATCGGTGTTGACGTCATAGGTGTAAGACAGCCGCATCAGAGTCATGCCGAAGTCGCAAACGCGTATGTAGCCCTCACCGCGAGGGCTTTCCCGTAGATATATGTCCACCATGTCCCCGTCCTCGTGGAGGATGGGGATGATTAGCTGGTATGCACCGGGTCGGCGCTCGTAAAAATCGTAACCCGATGCGGTTCCACCGTTCAGCAAAGCTCTGATGTGGTCAATGTCCATCACAAAAGCCTTCCTTGCCGCAGTTCGGGGAAGTGGTCACTGGCGTTCGTTATCCCTGTGTCGTCAAAGAATACTGCCAACGCTTGCTCGAGGGAGCGGTAACGGTTAGTAATTTCACGATCTTTCTCCTGTGGCTGGATACTCCCGAACGCCAACTCCTCTGCAGTAATACGATGTATATGCGGCTGGGCGTAATGTCCATCGGACGCATGGCTGGTTTCGCCGTGCGGGCCGTTATAGCGTGCCAATGTGATAAGGCCGAGCTGCCGACTGCGGGTTTGAAAACGTAACCCTATAGAGAAATTCTCGATAAACTCGGTGTTCTGCCGAATGAAAACCTTGAATTCTCCGCCATCGCCAGCGGCGGCTCGCAAATCTAAATCGCAACGGCTTTGGAGGTTATCGTCCCGGTAACCCCGGACCGGCTGTCGTCTGATTATTATCTTGGAACAGGCAATCAGGCCGAGAATTTCTTGGTCAGTCATTGCGCGATCTTAAAGACGTGTATTTGGCCGCATTCTACCATACGTTCCACTCCACTGATTCCCCTTTCTGTACCTCCCGTAAAGGCTCCATCCCGTTTATCCCCTCCATCCTGTTATCCATGCAAAAATTCCCAGAGGGATGACACCCGCCGACTTGCACCGTGCCAAACTCATGTTCCATAATAACCATGTGCACACCAAAGCCTGCCCCGTACTTGATACGGGGACCAGTCGTCAGCCAGCCAGAGGTGATACCAGCCATCCGTCCGGTCGTACACGGCCAACCCGTCAGAACCCTAAAATCGCAACCGGCCCAGGTGGCCAACGCCGCTCAAAGACCTCACTCCCCACCGGCGCGTGCCCCACTGGTGTCCCCGGGTCCAACCGAGCCCGCGCGCAAGTACGCCTTTGGCGTACCGAGTACACGAAAAAGTAGGTCAAATAGTTGCGTAACCCCGCGGCCGTGGGGCTGACAACGACCGAAACCCTGGCAAACCTCACCTCTGGCAGACTGGCAACCCCGAATCTACCCGACCAACCCAAAGGAGCAATCAACCGTGAACCCGCCACACCGCGCCAACCGCAGCCCGCCGACGCGCTACTCCCTCACCGGCCGTTTCCAGTAGTAATACACGGAGCAGTCGGTCGGGTTCTGCGGCACGAACAGCGGCATCGTGGACACCAACTCCCAGCCAGACGCGCCCCGTTCGTTCAGGAACTCTTCGTCCACGGCGTCCACGTTCATGCCGTTGCCCACGAAACCGCCGGAGCGGATGGGCATCTTGTCAACTCGGTATTCCCACTTCATGGCGTCAGACCCCTTCCTTCACCCAGTCGGCGCAGCGCTCGCCGATCATTATGGTGGTGCAGTTGGTGTTGGCGCGGATCACGTTGGGCATCACCGATGCGTCGGCTACCTTGATGTTCTCCAGGCCGTGGATGTTCAGGCGCCGGTCAACCACCGCCATGGGATCGCTGGCCGGCCCCATCTTGCACGTGCCCGAGGCGTGAGTGGTGTTGAACACCGTGCGCCGCATCCAGCTGTCCAGGGATTCGTCGGACGCCAGGTCCTCCGGCGCAGGCTGCTGAATCTCTTCAACTATTGGCCCGAAGGCGTTGTTCTCCAGCAGGCTCACGCTGATGCGCACGGCCTCTCGCAGCCGTTCCCGGTCCCTTTCCGGCTCCAGGTAACGGTAGTTCAACGACGGCTGCACGTGCGGGTCGTTGGCGGACAGCCGCACCTCGCCCGCGCCGTCGGCCAGTTCCAGGATGCACTGGATGCGCACGCCGCCCGGCTCGAATGGATCCGCGCCGCCGATGGGAGTCGAGAAAGATGACGCTGTGATCTGCATATCGTTGCGGTCGGGCGAACCAGCGGCGGTGTAGCGGAGGGCAGTCTGGGTGCGCGGCGCCAGCGGATCCTGCTCGTGGTCGTCGCGCACCTTGCAAATCACAGCGACGATGGGATGGTCGCGCAGGTTCTGGCCCACGCCGGACAGTTCGTGAACCACCGGAATCCCCATCTCACGTAGATGGTCCGCCGGCCCGACGCCCGAAAGCATGAGTATCTGCGGCGACGCCATCGCGCCGGCGCTGAGCACGATCTGGCCGGCCTCAACCTGGAACACCTCGCCGCCGCTCTCGACCTCCACGCCCACCGCTCGTGGCGAGCCTGTCGAACCGGCCTCAAACAGGATGCGCCGCACCACCACGTTGGGCCGCACCGTCAGGTTGAGCCGATGGCGCACCTCCCGCAGGAAAGTCAGCGCCGTGCTCATCCGCACGCCCTCGGGGTTGTTCATCGGAATCGGCCCGACACCACCTGAGTCGGGATGGTTCATATCCTCGTCCGCCGGATACCCCGCCTCGATGCACGACTGCACGAACGCCTGCTGGAAGGGCAGCCACGTCTCCCGGGCGAACCGGCGCACTGGAATCGGGCCTTCCGAGCCGTGGAAGTCGTCGCTGATGTCCAGGTCCGTTTCCATCTTGCGGAAGTACGGCAACACATCGACGAATCCCCATCCGTCGTTGCCCTCGGCGGCCCAACTGTCGTAGTCCTCCGGCACGCCGCGCAGCAGCACCTGCCCATTGATGGCGCTGGTCCCGCCCACGACCTTGCCGCGCGGCGCCGGCAGCATGTCGGTCTGTTCGGCGGAACCTTGCGCCCACCAGGTCCAGTTATGGGGCGCGCCCTGCGCCGAAGCGTCGGGCTTGTAGCCAAATTTCAGGTCGTCGGGGTAGTGCTCGTATTCGGGGTAATCTGGACCGGCCTCCAGTAGCAATACCGAGCGGTTCGGGTCCTCGGCCAGCCGGGAGGCCACCACGCACCCGCCCGAACCCGCGCCGATAACAACAACGTCGTACTTCATTTCGCCACCTGTCGTAACGTTGGTTTGCGTCTTTTGAAACTCGGGCAAGCATAAAGCACGGCGGTAGCGTTGAAAAGAGTCGCCCTGCGGATGACGGCGAAACCGGCAGACACTATAATCGTGCTTACCGTGCGCGGCATTGCGCCAGGGAGGACGCTATGAATTTCGGCATGTTCACCGACTTCCACGTCGGGGAAAACAAGACTCAGGCGGAAGCCTTCGACGAGTCCTTCGCCCAGATCGACGACGCTGAGGCGATGGGGTTCGATACCGTCTGGCTGGCGGAGCACCATTTCAGCCCCGAACGCGCCGTGCTGGCCTCCCCCATGGTGATCGCCAGCGCCATCGCGGCCCGCACCCAGCGGATTCGCACGGGCCTGGCGGTTCAGGTGCTGCCGTTGACTAATCCCCTGCGCGTCGCTGAGGAGGCCGCCACAGTTGACCATATCAGCAAGGGCCGGTTCGAGTTCGGCATCGGGCGCAGCGGCCTGACCAAGTATTATGAGGGATATAACGTCCCCTATTCCGAGAGCCGCCCCCGCTTCCTGGAAGCGCTGGAAATCATCATGAAGGCGTGGAACAGCGACGAGTTCTCCCACCAGGGCGAGTTCCACAGCTACAACGACGTAACTGTAGTGCCCAAACCCTACCAGCAGCCCTACCCGCCGGTGCGCGTCGCCGTGGCCGGCGAGGACACGTTCCCCATCATCGGCAAGCTGGGCCATCCCATCTTTGTCAGCGCCAACACCGGGAAAGCGCAGCTTCAGGAACGCCTGGCATCTTACCTGTCCGCTCGCGCCGAGAGCGGGCATACCGAAACTGCCGACATCGCTATCCGCATACCCGTGTATTGCGCCGAGACCACCGGACGCGCCCACGCCGAGCCGGAGGCGAGCGCCATGTCAGCCATCCAGTACGCCGCCAGCGAACTGGTGAAGACCGCCGCCAGCGCGGAAACCGCCGAGCGCATCCGCCGCACGGCCAACACGCCCTACGCGGACGTGCTGCGCCAGCGGGTGGTGTTCGGCAGTCCCCAGGAAATCGTGGAGCGGTTCCAGGGCTACCAGGAAGACTTCGGCGTCACCGGCGTGGTGATGGAGGTCAACTACGGTGGCCGCATCCCCTACGACCGCGTAAAAAACTCGCTGCGCCTCATCAGCGAGCACGTGATGCCCCATTTCAAGTGATCACCCAGCCGTCCATAATGTTGTAGGGGCGGGTCTTGTACCCGCCCCCGTTCTTGCCGCAACGGCGGTGCGGCTCTAATGCGCCGCGCCCACCAACGCGGCCTGCGCCGCCAGTTCCTCATCCCACGGGCCGGACAGCCGACCCTTCTCAGTACCGCCGATCATGTAGCCGCTCTCGTCGTGTCCCCACTGCTCCCGGGGCATTTCGTAGGACAGCTCGATGCCGTTGCCGTCGGGGTCGCGGATGTAGATGCCGATGGCGTGGCCGTGGTCGGACACCCGGTCGATGCTGATGCCCTTTTCCTTGACGCGATGATACAGTTCCGCCAGGTCGTCCAGCGTTTCCATGTACCAGGCCATGTGGTTCAGGCCCACCTGCCCGCCCTGCGGCCCCATCGCATCCTCGCCCACCTGGGTCAGCGCGATCTCGTGGGAGTTGCCCAGGTCGGCGGACATGAAGGCGGCGCGCCCCGGGAAGAACCCGTAGGTGTGCAGGCCCAGCAGGTCCTCATACCATTCGCGGGAGCTTTCCGCATTGCGGACAAAGATGTTGACGTGTCCCAAATTTCTCGGTGTATAACCCATGATCTCCTCCCTTTTCCGCAACGAAAGTAGTTGATGATTGCGTCATCATAGCAAGCGAATTGGTAAAAATAAAGGCGATTCGGCTTTGCCGGTTAGCGCTGGATAGGAGGTTGGCTATCCCAAGGGGGCAATACTGCCCGGCGCTTCACCGGATTGAGCGTTGTGCCAGCACGCCCAGAGCTCACTCTGACGTTGTCTAGCCCACTCCATCACATCGCGTTGGCGCCGAGTGGGCAAACTCCCGTGCAACACGGTCAGGGTACCAATCGCTACTTGTACCTCTCTTTCCCCATACACCGCATGAAAATGGGCCGGCCCATGATCCCTGAAATAAATCCGGATCGCAATGCCGTTGAACCGACACACCTCAGGCATCTTGCATGAGATGCCGGGCGCCCGGCATCAGTTCAGTGACCGATTTGCCCGTCAGTTCCAGATACAAAGCATCTGGACAGATCTCGATGTCATCGTCCCAGGCAATCGCCCGATGCGGAGCGATATGGACTTTGTCGAAGTATTCCGGATTGTCCCACGCTTTGAACACGCCAGTGCCCGCCACGTCGGACAGATCTATCTCGCCGCTTACGCCGTCCGAATATCGCAGCCAAATTCGGTATCTGCCACGCGATTGCACTTCAGTAGGATGGATCATGATCGGCCTCACAACCGTTTGACGGGGCAGGTTTAAACCCGCCCCTTTGCTTCTACTACCCGATATCGTTGCTCAGGCTGTAGATCTGGCCCGGATGGCCTCCGGGCGGAAGGCCCAGCGGCAGGTGAACATTGAGCAGGTAGGGACGCTTCTCGTCCTCGACCACCCGTAGCCCGCGCTCGATAGCCTCACCGATAGTTGCCTCGTCGGTGGCGTCCGCCGCCTCCACGCCGTAACCCTCGGCCAGCTTGACCGGATCGATATTGTCCAGAACGACGCCCCGGTATTCTCCGGTGTCCTTCATCTGCGCGCCGGCGTTGTACCACGAGTTGGCAACGATGCCGTATGCGCCGTTGTTGGAGATCACGTACATTACCGGCACGCTGTGGCTCGCCGCCGTCCACAGGGCATGATCGGAGTAGTATAGCGATCCGTCGCCCACCAGGCCGACCACCGGCTTGTCGGGCGCGCCCAGCTTGGCGCCGATGGCTGCCCCCGCTCCGTAGCCCTCAGAACCGCCGGCGGGCCGGATGTACTGGTTGTTGCCGGCATCCCCGGTATTGTCCAATATGTCCTGCGCCACCGCGAACTGCTCTATGGTTACCAGACCGCCGCCGCGAAGTTCCAGCGCCGCGTCCAGCGCGTCGCCCAGGACCACCGGGCGCACCCGGCCCTCCTGGGCCGCGACGTTCTGGGCGTTGGCCCGGGTGCGGGCGCGGAGCGACGCCACCTCCTCACGAGCCCAGCCGCGCCGGTCGGACATATCGTCCCCATCGGTGGCGTCCAGTAGGCTTTGCGCAGCGCGTTTCTCGTCGGCTAGCACGGCCAAATCCAGGCCGGGGATGTTCTCCAGGTTCTCAGCGTCGGCGCCGATGGCGATGGTGCGCTGGGCATTGAAGAAGGCGGTGTAGTCGCTGGAGTTGCCGGCGCCGTTATGCGTTACGCCGATGCACACGATCAGGTCGGGGTCTATGTCGCCGGCCTGCTCCAGCCGCCGCCCGCCGGCGTGCAGAGGGTGCTTGATGGGAAAGGCCCTCGGATCACCCACCACCGGCACGCCGAACCGTTCCGCCAGCGCGGTGACCTCGGCGATGGCGCCGCTCTTCCAGACTCCGTCGCCCACGTACATCATCGGCCGCTGGGCATTGCGCAACGCGCTGGCCACGGCCTCCACGTCGGAATCCGACGGGTAGCCGGCGCGGAACTCCGGGATGCCGCCATCGATGATGTTGGCGGTGTGTTCCTGCGGCCCCAGCAATCGGTCGTACACGGCGAGGTGTACCGGCCCCACTGGCGGAGTCATGGCGACGCGCAAAGCGCGTTCCACAGCGGCCGGCAGACCCTCCGGCTCGATGACGGTCCAGTTCGCCTTCATCATCGGCGCGGCGATGGCGGTGGGGCCGGCGTTGTGGCTCACGTCCAGGCTGATTTTGCCGGCGAAGCTGCCCGTGTCGCCGGCGAAGGTTATGACCACCACCGGCAGACTGCCGGTCCAGATGTTGATCAACTGACCCATGGCTTGCGCCAGTCCCGCGCCCAGGTGGACCACCATCACGCCCGGAGTAAGGCTGCCCTGGGTATAGCCGCCGGCCATCGCGGTCACTGCGCCCTCGTGCAGGCCCAGGATGCCATGAATGTCGGAGCGGGCGTGCAGCGCGTCGAAGAATAGCGCCTCCCGGGAACCGGAGTTGTTGAACACGTACTTGACGCCGGACGCCACGAGTTGTTCCACCATCAGCCGGGACGCGCTGGCGGTCATCTGCCTAGTCTGCATAACGAATCTCCTTGACATGGTTGCATAAACAAGTGGTGGCATAGTAAGCCGCTGCCGTGCCGATGTCCACAGTCCCCTGTTGGCAAATGCCGTCATTCCTGCGAAAGCAGGAATCCAGAAGCCCAGTGCAATCAGCAGCGATCTGCGAACCCCTCACGCAACGCATCAGCCGCCGCCGGCCCATATCGAGCCGCGATGATAGCCGCTCCCTCCTCGGCGATGCGCCAGTCCCGCGACTGAATCTCCGCCGCCGTTTGGCCGACCAGACGCTGCCCGTAGTCGGCAACGAACCTCCTCAGGGATTCGCCGTCGTCTCCGCCGGTCATCTGCCGGAACAAACGAAACATCGGGTCGGTGCGGGCAGCGTTCCAGGCATCCTCAAAAGTCAAATCCTCGGGATGGTTGTCCAGCAGCAGAGCAACGCCGAAGTCAATCAGTCGGATTTCTCCGTCGTGCCGCAGGATGGTGTGGGAACGGCCCTCCGGGTCGGATATCGTCGCGTCGTTGTAGCAGACGCCGGCATAATGCAGGCGGGAAAGCGCGTCAGCTAACGCCGCGCCCACCGACCGCATCCGCTCATCGGTGGCTTCCTCCGCCGGCAGGTCGGTGAGGAACCGCCCATCAACGTATTCCTCGCTGATGAATCCGGCAATACTTGGCAGTTGCGCCGGCCCGACACCCAGGCCTCCAGCGATGGCGGCGATCTCCCCCTCGCGGCTGCTCTGCCACGGCTTGATTACCACCGCCGTCGAACCGCTGTTGATGATGGCGACCCGACCGCGTGTGCGTCCGTCGTACCGTATGGTGGCACCCGGCGAATCCGGTCCGTACACCATGCTATACGCGGCGGGAAACATACCGTAAACGGAGAACCGTTCGATCCGGTCATCCTCGATGAGCAAACCCCACAGCGCCCCATCTGCCTCCGCCAGCGGCCAGAGGGGCCACAGTCGCTGGGGACAATCACCGCGCGCAACCGCCTCATCCCGCAGGGAAATGCTGAAGGGGTCCAGGGCCGGCAGGGATGATATGACCGCCCTGATGATCGCCAGTTGCTCGTCAGAATAACGGATGTCCAGCCTCAGCCGAAATCAGCCGGCGCCGACCAGCGCAAAAGCGCCAGGATTAGAACCATCCGGAACCAGCACGCGGACCCGCACCACCGCGTGCGGATTGATAGGCCCGTACACGTGCGGGTAGATTTCGCCCGACCTGGCCGGCTCGCGAATCACCGGCGAATCGTCCGGCAGTCGTTCCGTATCCACATCCAAAACCAGCAGATCGGTGCGGCTGGCGAACAACCGCGCCGCAACCCGCAGCATCTGCTCCTCATCCCCGCTGGCATGAACAAACCCCTCCTCAGCCAGCGATGGCGCGCGGTATTCCCCGGCAGCCAGTCCAGCCTCCCAATCGGCGCGAAACGCCAGGTGGTAGATGATGGAGGCCATTAGGCTAGTCAGCGACAGCTTCGGCCGTGCGCTGCTGCGGCCATTGGGCATATACCTGCTTCAGCAGGTCTCGAAGCTCACTGGCGATTTCGGACGGCGGTTCCTGCGCCAGCGCGCAAGCGGCCAACTGCTCCGCCTTGCGGTACTGGCCGGAGTGGTAAGCCATCCAGCCGGCGCTCCGGTGCAGGACGGAGTGAGTAGGCTCAATGGGTTCAGTGAGTTCCGCAATGGCGGCGAGTTCCAACTCCAATGCTTCGGCATACAGCGGTGACACCTTTTCCGGATCGCCGTGCATTCGCTCCAGCATTGCGGTTGCCACCAAGTCCATAGCCTGATGGTGAAAGTCGTTCATCGCGCTCATTTTTGGTAAACCTCAGCGACGGGGCAGCCAAACTCGACCTCAATTATGTAAACAGGCAATTGCGTATCGTCCGACTGGTCAGTCTGTTATGGAAGAGATCGACGATTCCAACCCGTTGACGAAGGTTACTCAGCAGTCAACAGGATTTTCCGACCTTCCCTGATTTTGGTGATCTCTCCTGATTTTTCCAAATATCCGATCAAGGTTGCCACTCGTCGGCCGTCGGCTTCACCTATGAGGATCTTGACTTCAGATTGCAAACACTTGGGGTTGTCCCGTACCGCTCTACGGATGGACTGGAACATTTCCATGTCGCGCTCATGCCGGTTAATGTCATCAAGAAACCACTCAATTCCTTTGGTTCCGGTAACGATTTCGCGCATCCGTCGCAAACCGTCCGAATCACCCATTAAGGCCAGGATACGACCTCCCTGTTCCAATACTGGAATAGATGGCGGTACACGATCGTTTTGGTCGACAGTTGATTCCACGAACTTGGTAAGATGCTCCAAGTTAGCGCGAATTAACGGCACCGCTTCCGTGTACTTGGTCCTGACGATCGCATGGTTCATTTTCTCCATCGAGTCGTAGTACGATCGGCTTGCCGGCGACTCGAAATCAAAGCCGTCACCGTCTAGCCAGACTTCCAAATCATCATCGTCGTCAAAGTCATTGGAACTGTAGGCATCCACTGAGAACCCAATCACACCCTGGCAATGGGGGCATTGAAAGCTAAATTCTCTAGACCCAGCAGGGTTTGACGGCGTGGTCATATTGGTCTCCTCAGAAGTTTGTCTTGGGATGATGGGAGACACCGGACTACCGGCAGGCCGCGCGCACCGCCCGCGAGATGGCGGCCAAGCGCGGGTTGTTGGTTGCGCTGGCTCGGAACCCGTTGGTGATATAAGCCACCGCCAGACCCATGGATGGGTCTGCCCAACCCACTGAGGTTCCGGCGCCGCCATGCCCGAACGTTCCCGCTCCGCTGGCAGCGCTGGCTCCCATGCGGTTGTCATCCAGCACCAGGCCCAACGAACGCCGCATCCGTGTGCCCAGAGAGAAATCGTTGGCCTCAATCTGGAGCCGCGTCCCTTCCGCCACCGTCTCCGGCTGCATGATGCGCACGCCGTCCAACTCGCCGCCGTTGCACAGCATAGCGTAGAACCGAGCTAGTCCCCGCGCCGCGAAGATACCGCCCCCGGCAGGATGCACCGCCTGGTGTACCTCCGGCCGGTTGTAAGGGCGGATCATGCCGGGCCGGTCGCAGTCCTCCATGGCATGGATGCGCGATACCCGGTGCTCCAGTTCCGGCGGCAATCCCACGTAACCGTCATCAATGCCCAGCGGATCCAGGATCTCCTCGCGCAGGAACACTCCGATGTGCCGGCCGTCAATGCGCTGCACCAGTTCGCCGATGACCCAGCCAAAGTTGCGCGGATGGTAGGCCATAATCTGCCCGGCCGGGTAGTCGGGAATGACGTCCTCCATGCACTTGACCACGTAGTCCCAGTCCTGCCAACGGTCCCACGACAGTTTCGGCGGGGTTTCGGGAAACCCGCCCCGGTGGGTCAGGATGTGCCGGATGGTGACGCCGCCCTTGTTGTGCTTGGCGAAACCGGGCCAATACTTCGCCACCGCGTCATCCCAGTCCAACCGCCCGCGCTCCCAGAGAATATGCAGGCACGCGGCGGCCAGCGGTTTGGTGGACGAGTAGAGGATGAACATGGTATCGGCGTTCACCGGCGTCCCGGCGGCATCGTCGGCCAGTCCTCCCCAGATGTCCACGGCCAACTTACCATGACGGTACACCGCCAACCCAGCGCCGGGATGCAACCCCTGGTCTATCTGCTGGTGAAAGAGCTTTTCCAACTCCTGAACGGCGGCGGGATCAATCCCCACCTGGTCTTGAACTGCGGCAGTGGTCATCAATGTCCCTCGTTGATAGATGTTTTCAGGCGGCGAAAGTGGTTTCCAGGTTGGCGGACAGGTCAAAGAAGTGCTGGAGGCTCTGGTTGTACCGGAAGAACAGGTCCGCCCGCAGCTGGTCGCCGGTGGCGTTATTGGAAATCTCGTTGATCATGTCCAGGCTCACCAGGGTCTGGCCGGCCTCGGCGCCACCGTTGGCCTTGATGTTTTCGAGCATCCCCCGCCAGGCATCCAGTTCCATCTCGATAAAGAAGTCAACGTTGATCAGGTCGTACTCATTGCCGGCGCGCACCGACTTGCACTGGAACGCCTCGAAGTTGATTACATACACCTCATCGCCGACCTTGACTCCCATGTCGGCGTCAACGGTACCAAACTGGCGGTAGCCGGCATCTTCGTTGACCAACCCCCGCAGGGCCTCGAACCAGGCCAAAGAAGGAAATGCGATAGCTTCGTCAGACATTCAGTCTATGCCTCCGGGAGAATCGTCCGGCACGCCCACCGGACCTATTCATTGAAGTAAGGATCGCCGGATTTCTCCGCGGCGGAGAACGGCGCCATCTGCCGCAGGTAGTGGTCAGGGTCGGATCCGGGCGACGCCTTGCCCAGCGCGTCGTCCACCATCTTGTAGTATCGCGGGTCCAGGTTGCGATATTCGTCGGCTTCGGTTCGCCCCTGCGAGAAGGACGACATGATGCGCTCCATTCCAGCGTCGCCGCAGTGCTCACAGTTCACGGCGCGCACTGCCGAGGCCACCTTGAAGAAGAAACTGCTTACGCGGTGGCAGGCTTGGCAACGGTATTCATAAATGGGCATGGTCGCTACACCCTGGGCCGTTCGCGTTGAGGGGGAAAGACACCGCACACGATGGTATCCGAACCGCCCGGCGGTGTCAAAACGCCTGACCCGGCTGCGCGCCATCATCAAACGCGGCGGAGTGGCGCTTTATGTCGATCACCGGCGAACCGTCCTGGGCATCCAGCTCAACAACGTCCACAATCCCCTCGCCGGTAGCCCCGTCAACGTTCACGGCCAGGATGCGGGCCACCGTTGCCGCGATGAAGTTGGGCCGATACTGGCTCCGCGTCGCGAACACCCCGCGTATGGGATTGACCGGGTTGTGCCCTGGATGCAGTTGCAGATCGTAGCCCGACGCAACGGCCCGGTGCAGCGCGAACAGGGTCAGAATCTGGTCTCCAGACTCCAGCCCCATCAACCCATCCGCATACTCCGGGTACACGATGATCGTGGAGGTCTCCCGCCGCATTTCGTCCGACGGTGCATATTCGCTGAACCCGCTCCGCACGTACCCAATGGGGACGACGCTGATCGGCTCTCGCACTGGGTCGGCCATCTTGTCAGTCTGCGGCGGCAGCCGACACGCCGGCAGAGGACAGCGACGCCAGCCAGTCGAGCACAGCGGCGCCGGCTTCTGGCATCATGTTAGTCAGCGAATGGTTGCCGCCTTCCAGCACCAGGTACTCGGCGCGCGGGCTATTTACGGCAGCGGTGATCATATCCTGCGGTACGTCCAGCAGGCGCGTGTGGGTCTCCAGCGAGCCGGACAGAACAAACAAAGGAACCCGGATTTTGGGCGCGTGATCTATGACATTGTACTTCTCCAGCGGCCCGTGCTTGTCCAGATACGCCGCCGCCGAGAACATCTCCTTGATGGGAAAGTCCACGTAGAACAGGTCCAGCGCCCGGCCTTCCGCTTCCATCCGGTCAGCCGTCTCCAGGTTGGCCCGGAACTCCTCGGCGTCCTCCGACTCCAGGTAGTACGAGCACGACAGCCGCACCGGCGACACGGGTATGACCGCCGCTACCCGGTCGTCCGCCTCGGTTGCGGCGTAGTAGGTGACTTTCACCGCGCCCATGCTGTGGCCCAATATCCCGATGCGCCTGTAGCCCAGGCTGGCGAGATAGTCAATGCCGGCGCGCTGGTCCTGGCGACCAGTATCCAGAATCTCGTAGGCGTTGCCCTCGGCGACGCCGGTTTGCCGGTCCACCCACACGGTATCGTGACCTCGCGTGTTCAGCGTCAGGGCCCCGTAACCCCGGTTACGCAGGTCGTTGGCCATGTTGGCCGTGGCCGCAGTGTAGAAGTTGCGTCCCGAACCGTGGATGCAGAGCACCGCGTCAATGGGGCCGTCCGGTTTGGCGTCCGGGGATGGCTCAAAAAACGCGCCGTCCAGTTCCATTCCATCGGCAGCGGTCAGGCGAATCAAATCGACCAGCATGGGTACGTCCTCCGTTGTTGGGGGTACTGATACCGGCATATTACCGGCGTCGACGGCAAGGCTGCAATACCTGTTAACTGTATAGGGGCGACTCGTGAGTCGCCCCTATGTGTTCTCAATTGCCGCGAAATAGCGGTTATTGCAGACTCATCAGGTATTCCACCAGGGTCTCTATGTCCTCGTCGGATAGCGAGGGCAGTATGCCGGCCATAGTGGACAGCATCAAGTTGCCGTCATAGTCCTGGGACAGTCCGTCGGCAGTACCGGCTGCGTAAGCGTCCGGCACAAGTATCGACTCCTTGATGTAGTCCTCAGCAGAATAACCGGGAATCCGGTTGCCAGCGGCAGATCCTATCCCATCCAAAGGTGGCCCCAACACTCCCTGCGCGACGCCACTGATGGTGTGGCAGGACGAACATGCGCCAGCCCCAACGAACAGCGCTTGTCCCGGCGAAGATGCGGCAGTCGCGGCCCCGGGAGCCGCCGGCTGCGGGCAGGCCCCCACCGGGCACGGTGTGGGAACCACTATCGCCTCGTAGTGGTGCTCCTCTTCCGCCGCGTGGTGTTCAAAAGGTGCGGCTCGATGCTCGGAGAAAGCCCTCGGCGTGGGTCGGAAGACGCCGAACAGCAGCACCAGTGCCAGCGCTACCACCAGACCCAGCACCAAGCCGGCCACGAATACCTGCCACAGCAGTTCGTGCTCGAACTTCAGGTGCATGAAGAACGCTACGACGCAGAAGAACTTGATGACCGACAGGATCACCAGCGGCGCAATCACGACGCTGGAGCCCTGCAACCCCTCCGGAACGATGATGAGAAATTCGACCAGCGTGATAATCGCCAGGAAAATTGCCAGGATCCCATACTGTTTCAGCCCGCCGTGAACCCCCTCCGGCACACGCCCGAAGAAGAACCGCCCGATGCCGGCATCCTCGTGCGAGCCGTGCTCGTCGTGGGGCAGCGCGCCTTCATGGCCGGGGTTACTGCTCATTGCGTGAGTTCCTCCTGGAAACGATAAACCATGTCGATATTCGGGCGTCCCTGGTCTGCCCTAGGTGAATATTCCGGTGATCCACTGCCAGCCCTGGGTCGCGGCGTGCGCGGCGTCGGGCCCGGCATCGAAGCCGCCAATCAGGTACAGCAACGTGAAGATCACGATCCAGACGATGTCAACGAAGTGCCAGTACAGTCCGGCAATGTCCACGTCTTCGCCGGAAGGCCGACCCGCTGGGTTGCGAGCCGAGATGATGGCCAGGCAGATCAGCCAGAAAATGCCCAGCGTAACGTGCGCGCCATGGAAACCGGTCAGCGTGAAGAAAGTGCTGCTGAACAGGTTGGTTTCGTAGCGCAGTCCCTCGACGCGGAAGAGGTTGAACTCATAAACCTGGAAGCCGATGAAACCGCCGCCCAGTACGATGGTGCACAGCAGCCACTGAATCAGCCGTCTCTGGTTGCCGTTGCGCGCCGCCGCCACCGCCATGACCATAGTGAAGGAACTCATCAGCAGGACGAAGGTGCTGATGGTAGTGATGGGAACGTCAATGATGTCGATGGGATAGGGGCCGACAATGCTCTGGCCCCGGTACACCATGTAGGTGGCGATCAGGGAACCGAAAAACAGGCAGTCGGAACCCAGAAACACCCACATCAGGAGCTTCCGGTGGCTTATCCCGGTGGTGGTTTCCTCCGCATGGGCGGGAGCGTGCTCCTCCGGCTCATGCGCCGGTGGGGCGTGGTGTGTATCTGCGTGGGCCAACGGGCGCCTCCTGCTTGAAACGGTTTACAGAGTAGCCGGAAACTGTTTCGGGCCGCTTCGGTCGTATCGCTTTAGTGATGCCCTTCGGCTTCGTGGTGTTCCTCGGCGGCCGGTTCGTTGGACCACCCGATCACACCAATGACGGTTATGAGACCCCCGACGAAGCTCACCGGGAACCTGATGTAGTCCCAGCCCACATCGATCAACAGCCCGCCGGCCAGCCAGACGACGCCGAACGAGGTGATCAAGGGCCAGTACGACGGGCTGGGCAGATGGATGGTCGATACGTCCACATGAGGCTCGGCAGGCACGGTTTCTCCGCGCGCCGCGGCCTCGCGCTTCGTGATCCAGTAATCATCCTGGCCCTTTACCACCGGCACTTCGGCGAAGTTGTACACCGGCGGCGGCGAGGATATGCTCCATTCCAACGTCGGGGCATCCCACGGATCGTGCCCGGCCTCTTCACCCTTCTTGATGCTGCGGAAGAAGTTGTGGATGAACACCAGCAGGCTGATCACAATCACGAAGTAGCCGATGGTCGCCAGCAGGTTCATGCCTTCCCAGCCGAAGCCTTCGGCGTAGGTGTAGATGCGACGCGGCATTCCGTTCAACCCGGCGTAGTGCATCGGGAAGAAGGTCAAGTTCATGCCAATGAACATCAGCCAGAAATGCACCTTGCCCAGCGTCTCGTGGTACATCTTGCCGGTGATCTTCGGATACCAGTAGTAGATGCCGGCGAAGATGCCGAAAATCGCGCCGCCGAACAGTACGTAATGAATGTGCGCGACGATGTAGTAAGTATCCTGCTGTTGGAAGTCCGAGGGTGACACGGCGTGGGACACGCCGGAAAGGCCACCCACGATGAACAGCGCCACGAACCCGATGGCCATGAGCATCGGTGTCCTCAGGTCGATTGAACCCTGCCACATGGTGCCGATCCAGTTGAAGATCTTCACGCCCGTGGGCACTGCGATGAGCATCGTCGTGATCGTGAACACCGAGTTGGCGATGGGTCCGAGGCCCACCGTGAACATGTGATGGCTCCACACCGCCCAACTCATGATGGCGATGACGATCCCCGAGAAGACAACCACGGGATAGCCGAACAGCGGCTTGCGACTGAACGTAGGGATGATCTCGGAAACCACGCCCATCGCCGGCAGTATCAGGATGTACACTTCGGGGTGTCCGAAGAGCCAGAACAGGTGCTGCCACAGGATGGGGTCGCCGCCCGCGGCGGTGTTGAAGAAGTTGGCGCCAAACTGCCGGTCGGCAGTCAGCTCAATCAGCGCAACCGTGATGATTGGGAACGCCAGCACCAGCAGGATGCTCGTAACCAGCGTCATCCACACGAACACGGGCATCCGCATCAACGACATCCCGGGCGCGCGCATATTAATGATGGTAACGACGAAGTTGAAACCGGCGGCCAACGACGCCACTCCCAGCACTTGCAAGCTCAGCGCCCAGAAATCCAGTCCCTGGCTCGCGCTGTAGGGAGCAGCCGTGAGGTTCGCGTAGGAGAACCAACCGGCATCCGGTACTTGCCCGATCAGGAATCCTCCGTGCATCAGCAGCGCGCCAAAAAGGAACGTCCAGTAGGAGAAGGCGTTGAGACGGGGAAACGCCACGTCCCGCGCGCCTATCATCAGCGGAATCAAAAAGTTGAAGAACGTCGCCCCGAACGGCATGATCACCATGAAAATCATGGTCGTGCCGTGCATGGTGAACATCGCGTTGAACCAGTCCGCCGAAACCAGCGAGGCGTCCGACGTGGCTAGCTGCAACCGCATGATGCCGGCCTCGATGCCGCCGACGATAAAGAAGAAGAAAGCGGAAAAACCGTACAACGCGCCGATACGCTTGTGGTCAACCGTAGTCAGCCAACTCCACAAGCCGGTGTAGGTATTCGGGCGGGGTATCACGCCGGTGATGGTTACCATTGCTTCAGTCCCTCTATTTCTGCGCCATCAGGTATTCCACCAGGTCGCTCAACTGGTCTTCGGTAAGGTCTGCCCGATGATCCGGCCGCGTCTGGTAGATGACCGCCAGTTCCGACATCCGGTTGCCCGGCTTGATATCGTCCGGGCTACGGAGCCACTGGCGCAGGGTCTCTCGATTCAGGTCAACCAGTCCTGCCCCAATGGTAGTACGCGCCCCCAGGTCGGTCAGATTCGGGGCCGCAAACGCCGCCGGCGGCTCGTTTCCGGTGCGGACGTCTTCCAACCGCTCCTCGGCCGGCTTGCTCAGCCACTCGGTGTAGGCGATGTAGGTTTGCATCCGGGCGTGCTGGACGCCTTCGCCAACTTCATTCACTTGGTCCGCGGACCCAACCGTATGGCAGGTGACGCACTGACCGTCGCCCAGGAACACCAGCTGCCCGCTTTGAGCCGCCGCCGGATTGTCAGCTTGCGACAAGTCCACCGGGTCGCCCCAGCCGTCAACCCACGCCTGGTACTCTACGTCAGGCAGCGCGTGGACGCGGAACTTCATTTGCGCGTGGGCTGTGCCACAGAACTCGGCGCATTGTCCATAGTACATTCCCGGATCTTCCGCCATGAACCACATCTGGTTGGCCCGGGTCGGGACCACGTCCTGCTTGCCCGCCAGTTTGGGAATCCAGAAGCTGTGAATGACGTCGTCGCTCTTCAGGGTCATAATCACGGGCCGGTCAACCGGGATTCTCATCTCATTGGCCGTGGTGATCAACTCACCGCCTTCAACGTCCGGGTTGGCATCCTCATAGCGGAATTCCCACCACCATTGATGCCCAATCGCCTCTACGTGCAGCGGTTCCTTGCCCATTTCTCGGGCCTGCGCCACCGCCTCGCCGGGTTCCAGCTTGAACAGCACGAAGACGGACCAGATGCCCAGGCCCAGGATCAGGATCGTCGGAACCACAGTCCAGGCGATTTCCAGCGGCGTGTGGCCGTGGGTCTGAGGAGGAAGCGGATCGCCGGGCTTGCGACGGTAGCGAATGGCGGCGTACAGCAGCGCGCCCTCAACCAGCACGAATACCGCCACCATAGTCCACAGCAGAACGTTGAATAGCAGGAGCTGTTCGCGGGCTACCGGGCCGTTGGCGCCGTCCAGCGTCCACGGCGTTGAGCCGAGCATGGACTGGTGCCCGTCCGAGTCGCAGCCAAGCGCCGCGAGTATCAGGATACCGGCCAGGATCGCCAACGTAATCAACGAACGGCGACCGGAACGGCGGGTGGGAGATTCGGAGGTGTTGCTCACCGGAATCGCTCGGCTTGGCTCTGGAACGAAGGTCGTCTCGGAGTTGGTCGGTGAGTCTTTCTCAGCGGAGGGCAACAGCCCCATCGTGAACCCCCGGATACGGCGGAAACGCAACCGCCGCCGTATGTGCAAAATTTCACTAACGGCGGGTACCATAGCACACGCGCCTATGCCTGTCAATTTGAACGACGCCCTGGAACTGGACTTCGCGTTTGGATTGAACCGTGCTCGTCATTCCCACTTTTGCAGAAGTGTCCGTATTGGATTTCAAGGAATTTCAGGCAGCGAGGACGAAAGCGGGCACCCGATCAATGCACGGTAGCAACGCTCTGGTACTCAATTATGCGGCTGTCTGATGTGACCAACGGGCAGTCATTCTCAATCGCCGTAGCCACGATCAGGCGGTCAGCAGGGTCGGGTTGGAAAGGCTCCGGCAACTCGTATGCCCGTACAGCTATCTCCGGCGTTACGGGTGACAATCGGACGGAAGGATAGTCAAGCTCTACGTGGAACCAACTCAGCAAGTCGGAACCCAATTGCAGACGGCCCTTACTTACTAGCATCGCTATTTCCCAGCACGACACCACGCTAATTCCCACAACGCCATGGCGATATTCATAGGCAATAGCCTCGGCTTGGGCTGCTATCAAACGGGGGCTGTTGGTAACCCACCAAACCCAAATGTGGGTATCAAGAATAATCACTGAAGAGCTTCCCATTCTTCGGGAGGGCAAGCCGGCTCGAATGGGTCGTCATAGCGTATGACGGAGTTTTTCATTGGGTGTTCCGGCGGTGGCCATGGTCTGCTGTCTGGTGTGTCAACCCTCTCGTCGTACTTTATAACGGCACCCTCCAGCGGAAACTCCGGCGGCCACGGCCTCTCGTCCGATTTGACCTGATGCACCGTTACCTCAACCTTCACGCCCTCGGCGAACGGCAGGTTATCCAGCACGACTTTGCCATTCTTGCCTACTTTCGCGGTCGTCTTGTGCGTTTCCATATTCCGCCGCCGTCTCCCATGTTGCGCTCTAAATCGTTACGCTCAAGTTCGACTTTACCACGCTGTCCACCATCACTGCCACGAAGAGCAACGCCAGGTATGCCAAGGAGTACAGGTACGCGGCCTTCGCCCGACCCCGCGAGTCCTCCCGCCACAGCCGCCACGCCAGCCAGATGAACGGAGCGCCCAACACCGCTGCCGATGCCAGGTATATCAATCCTACGTCCGGCAGCAACGCAAACATCAGTGTGAGTCCTGTCAGCGCGATGGAATACAGGAATATGTGCAGAGTAGTCTGGCCGCGTGATGAAACCACCGGCAGCATCGGCACTCCGGCCTGCTCGTAATCCTTCTCAATCAACAGGGACAGCGCCCAGAAGTGCGGCGGCGTCCAGAAGAAGATGATGGCGAACAGGTACACCGCCGGCAGGTCCAGGCTTCCCGTCACCGCCACCCAACCCACCATCGGCGGTACCGCTCCCGCTGCGCCTCCAATCACGATGTTGTTCGGCGTCGTCCGCTTGAGCCATAGGGTATAGACAAACACGTAGAACAGGCTCGCCAGCAACGTCAGGATCGCCGCCAGCGGATTCACCAGCAGCGCCAGCAGCGCGAACGCCGCCGCGTTTAACCCGATACCAAACGCCAGCGCGTAACGCGGCGATACCCTCTCCCCGGCCACCGGCCGGCTCTGCGTCCGCCGCATCTCTCGGTCAATATCCCGGTCCAGGTGCTGGTTGATGGCGTTGGCCCCGCCGGATGCCAACGCGCCTCCGATCCAGACCCACGCCAGCATTACCAACGACGGTACGCCCTGCTCGGCAAGAAACATCCCGCCCGCTGCGGTTACGAGCAACAGCGAGATGATCTTGGGCTTGGTCAGCGTTATGTAGTCTCTGGCAACCGCTCCAAACGGCTGCCGGGTTGACTCCCCCGCGCCAATTGCCACCGCACTGGCCTCCAGAGTTTCGGCCTCTCGTTGGGCCTGTGGCGCGTTCCCGGCCATTCTAATCTGCCCGCTCCGAGGCTCGCACACCCCAAACCGTCCGCGCGTTGAGATACGCTACCACGGCCATTCCCACCGCGCCGGCCCAAACCGCCGTCGCCGCCGTCAGATGCAACGCGCGCCAGTGGGCCTGAAAGTCCAGCCAGATTGTCGCCGCGCCCACAATTACCTGGGCTACGAAAGCCAGTAAGGTCAATCCCGCCAGCCACCGCAGCGTGCTATCGGTTCCCCGGCCGGCGCTGCATCGCCACACCGCGTACAGCAGCAAAACGCCCAACACCAGCACCACGTAACGATGAAACATGTGAATCGCGGTGAGATGATGCATCGGGAACGCGCTACCCTGGCACAGCGGCCAGGTAACGCAGGCGCCCGTCGCGCCCATTGCCGTCACCAGCGCGCCCGAAATGATCACCGCGTAAACGCCCGCTGCGCCGGCGATGGCCCAACGGTGATACCCGTCGCCGGTAGTGGCTGCTACCCTGGTGATCGGTGTGCGGTACGAGGCCACCATTATGAACAGGCAAACTGCAAAAAGCGCCTCCGCCGTCCCCAGGTGCAGGGCTACAATCTCGCCCGGCAGATGCGTCAAAACCGTCACACCGCCCAGTAGTCCCTGAACGATCAACAACGGCACGGAAATCGCCGCCGGTATCCAAACCCAGCGGTCGTTCCGGTAACGAACCAGTCCCACCACCGCCGTAGCCAGCACCAACGGTCCTACGATCACCGACGCCACAAACCGATGCGTGTATTCTATGATCGCCGTGTACTCCAGGGGCGGCAATACCTTACCGTAGCATAGCGGCCAGTCGGGGCAACCCAGGCCTGATTCCGTAACCCGGACGACGCCTCCGATTATCACCAGGATGAAAACGCTGATCGCCGTCGCAGTGGACAACCCTTGCAACCAGGTAAAGCGCCTTCGCGTGCGGTCGGGTTGTCCGGTAATGCCAATCGCTGCCATTTACATTCTTCGAGGCCGGCCTTTCGTGTGTCCAGCCCGGGGCCAGGAGCATCCATAATGATAAAGCACGTCGGCTTGATTTGCTACATTTTGGGCCTGCTGCTAGCTACGATGTTAGCCTGCAATGCGACTCACGTGGACAACTCCGGTCACGGCGACGGTTACACCCTGTACCCCAAACTCCCCCACGTCACCGGACACATCGACCGGGTGGACCCTCAGCCCGACAATCCCCGTCACTTCAAATTGCTCGCCGTCACGGACTCGGACGGCACAAACTGGGAATTCCGCTCGGATGGTTGGGTGGGAGTCTCAGTGGGTCATCTGAAAGACCACCAGATCCAGGGAACCACCGTAACGGTATGGTACGAGACGCAATCCGATGGTTCTCTGCTGGCCCGCTTCGTCGGCGATTAGACCGGGCGTTGCCCCGTCCGCGCTCCCTGATCCCGCTCTTGACCGTCAAATTCTGCAACGTCCGCGCTCCGTGCAACCTGCTGAGCCGGCTGCCTGCTGGGAACCCCCGCCGGCCGGTGGTCAGCTTCGGCTTCGCGCGGGCTCGGGAAAATAAGCTTGAACAGCACAAATATGAGCCGCAGCCCGAATTCCAGCGCCACCAGAAACAGCAGGTAGTATGCAATCGTCTCACGGTGCGCGTCGATTTCCCGCAGCGTTTCCAGCGACGACTCCACGTTGAAAAGCGAAGACGTGTCGATGATGAATACGCTCAGCACCGCAAAGGGCAGAATCTTGGCCAGATCCCGCGAAAGCTCTTCGTTGTAGTACGCCGAAACGCGGATCGCGCTCACGGTAGCCATCGCAATTAACAAGATACTCGACAGATCCCGGCCTTCCGAAAGGAATACCAGGATCAACGTGAGCGCCGCAAACCAGAAAAACGCGAATGCCGGAAACAGGATTACATACCTCACGACGTACCAGACGATGAACAACAGATCCCGAAATACCGCGCCGCGCACCGCGTCATTCTTTGACAGATCCAGGCCGAACATATCCCGCGCCGCCACGAAGCGGTAGAACTTGAAAACGAAAACGGCATACGCCGTCATGCCCAACACCACCACCAGCACCGGCCACAGCAACTGCTGCGCGGCGTCCACCGACAACCCGTTGGGGAAAATCAAGTCAATATCCAACTGGCCCATCCTCTGCCCGGAGTATAGGTAGGCGCTCCGATTTGAGTCAAGCAGCCCCGGCTGAGCGTTAATGCGGAACTGAACGCGTCCCAAACCGAGGGGCACAAGGTTGCCCGCCGCCCCGTCTTGCCCTAAACTTGCGCCCACTACTGACACTCGGGTTTAACACCCCACGGGAGGCTTACCAATGCCCCTGCCGACTCCGTTGCAAGGCATCCGCGTTGTCGATTTCACCTGGGTACGCGCCGGCCCCTGGGCCGCCCGTTGGCTGGGCACCTTGGGCGCGGAAGTCATCAAGGTCGAATGGCCTCTGAACCTGGACACCCTGCGCCAGAATCGCTTCACCGTCCCTCCCGGCGTCGAACCCGGCCCCAACTCCACCGGCCAGTTTGCGGATACCAACGCCAACAAGCGGGGCATCAGCGTCAACACCCGCACCGAGGAAGGGCTGGAACTGGTCAAGCGCCTGATCTCCGTCTCTGACGTGGTGATCGAGAATTTCAGCAGCCGGATCATGCAGCGATGGGGTCTCGGCTACGACCAACTCAGGAAAATCCGCCCCGACATCATCTACGTCTCCATGGCCGGCTTCGGACACACTGGTCGCTATCACTGGTACGGCACCATGGGCCCGGCGGCCCAGGCCCTCAGCGGGCTCACCCACCTGTCCGGCCTGCCCGGTGCGCCGCCCGCCGGCTGGGGTTGGTCGTACCTCGACGACACCGGCGGCATGTACGGCGCGATCAGCGCGCTCACTGCGCTGCGCCACCGTTCCGCCACCGGCAAGGGCCAGCACGTTGACCTCTCCCAGATGATCACCGGCATCACCCTCACCGGCCCCGCGTTCCTGGACAAGACCGTTAACGGACGCAAGGCGCGACGCGAGGGGTTCCCGCCCGGTAACCGCACCGTCTGGCCCGGCGCCGAAGTGGTCAACAACTACCGCGGTCCCATCGCCGCGCCCCACAACGCCTACCGCACCTCTCCCGGCGGCTACAATGACTGGGCCACCATCGCCTGCCTGTCCGATGGCGAGTGGCATAAGCTCGTCAAGCTCATGGGCAGCCCGGATTGGGCCGACGACCGCTTCGACACCATCGACGGCCGCCTGGAAAACCAGGAGGAGATGGACGAGCACATCGAAAAGTGGACCAAGACGATGGGCAAGTACGAGCTCACCGAAAAGTGCCAGGCCTCCGGCATCCGCGCTATGGCCGTCCAGAGCAGCCAGGACCGGGTGGACAACGACCCGCAACTAAGGCACCGCGATATGTACGTGCCCATGGATCACCCCATGCTCGGCCCCTGGAAGTTCCAGAACGCCCCGTTCAAGCTGTCCAAGTCGCCGGCACGCATCGCCAACCCACCGCCCATGATCGGCCAGCACAACCGCGAGGTGCTTGAGAACCTGCTCGGCGTAAGCCACGACGATCTGCTCAACGGCTACGAGAACGGCGTCTTCTGGCCCACCACCATGGACCGCTACCCCTACATCGAGGAGGCCCTGCGATGACATCCGCCAACGGGAACCAACAGGACAACTTCGATATTGGCGGCGCGCAGCCCGCCGACCTCAGCCTCCCCGGCGCTCTCGACGGCCTCCGCGTCCTTGAAATCTGCGACGAGAGGGGCCAGTTCTGCGGCAAGCTCATGGCCGACAACGGCGCCGATCTCATCAAGATCGAGCCGCCCGGCGGCGAGAACTGCCGCAGCTTTGGCCCCTTCATGGATGACGTTCCGCACCGGGAGCGCAGCCTGTCCTTCTGGCACTACAACACCTCCAAGCGCGGCATCACCCTGAACCTGGAAACCCCGCAGGGCCAGGAGATTTTCAAGCGTCTGGCTGCCTCCGCCGACATTGTGCTGGAAAGCCGCAAGCCCGGCTACCTGGAATCCCTGGGCCTCGGCTACGAGACACTATCCGCCGACAACCCCGGCCTCATCATGTGCTCGCTGACCCCCTACGGACAGACCGGCCCGTGGCGCGACTACGTCAGCAGCGACATTACGCAGATGGCCGGCGGCGGGCAGATGGCCTCGTCCGGCTACGACGACATCGACGTGCCCAATCCCCCACCCATCGCGCCCGGCGGCGGCAACTCTTGGCACATCGGCGCCCACTACGCCTACATCGGCATCATGGCCGCGCTGTACTACCGCTTCCTGTCCGGCGAGGGCCAGTACATCGACGCCTCCATCCACGAGGCTTGCGCCCTCACCACTGAAGGCGCTATCGCCATCTACCTGTCCACCGGCGACGTCGTGCAGCGACATACCGGACGCCACGCCGCTCCGGACATGTCACCTGCCATCCAGTTCCCCACCGGCGACGGCGGTTGGCTCAATACCACCCGCTCCGGTACCAACCTGACCCCTGCGCGCCTCAAGTTGCTGGCCGATTGGTTCGACCAATCCGGCATGGCCGACGACCTCACCGAGGAACGGTACCAGGACCCCGAGGTCATCGCCGCCGAAAACGACCACATCGTCCAGGTAATGAAGAACTTCTTCATGAACTCCACCCTGATGGATTCGTTCCACGGTGGGCAGCAGCGCGACTTCCCCTGGGGAGCCATCCGCAGCATGGATGAGATCGTCGGCGACGACCACCTGACCGACCGCGAGTTCTTCAAGGAAGTCGAGCACCCCGAGTTGGGCCGCACCTTCACGTACCCGGGCCCCGCCGCCCTGTTCAACGGTTCCCCCTGGCGCATCAGCCGTCGCGCCCCCCTCATCGGCGAGCACAACGCCGAAATCCTCCAGGGCGAACTCGGCCTAACCAACTCCCAAATGCTCCTCTACGCCGAAGGCGGGGTCATCTAGTGGACGACCCTCGGCACGCTCCGCTGTATTCCATACCGGAATGTGCCCGGTATCTGGGTCTGCCTATGTCAACAGTACGGCGTTGGGTGGCAGCGCCCGGCTCGAATGAATCGAACGACGAAAAACCACTGGTGTGCGCGGCAGGGTCAGATCCCACGGCCCTGTCCTTCACCAACTTGGTGGAAATCTTTGTCCTGTCGTCTATGCGTCGGAACCGCACAGTGCTGACGAAAGAATCGTTCAAAAACGCTCTACATGGTCAGCGTGAGCGCGATTCTTCGGCACATTCCAGTTTATCGAGGGCTCAATTTTGCCTCGACCGCATTGAATACGACGAAGATGGGAGCCCGCGCCGGTTCTATCCGTTCACCCGCGGATTCGGCAGGGAAGACCCTAGGTTGGTAGTTATCGATCCGGCCGTTAAATTCGGTCGCCCGGTCATCGCCGGCACCGGCGTTCGCACGAGTACAGTCGCAAAGTTCGTTAAAGCGGGGGAACCTATCCAGGAACTGGCTGAAGACTACCGCGTGAAACTGGCGTATATTGAAGAAGCCCTGCGGTATGAACTGCGCGTATGAGTTCACGTTTTTCGTTGACGAGGACTTGGGTACCGCTGCTTTTCCCCCAATTTTGCGTGAGGCCGGACTTGCGTGCGAAATCTTGCTGGACCATTACGAAGCAGGTACGCCGGATATTAATTGGATCCCGCCAACCTCACGAAGAGATTGGGTGATCATCACCCACGACCGGGAAATCCGCTACAATCGGCCAGAGCGCGACGCGGTAATGCAACATGGCGATCGCGTGATCATCATCAGGGCCAGCGGAACCCGTGCGGAGATGGCACAGATATTCTTAAGCCTGCACGATCAGATCATCGAATTCTTGCGTCGGAACCCTGCCCCTTTCATCGCCCGCCTTTACCGGGACCGCATCGAAATGTGGTTGAGCAGGGACGGTTGGACTCCCTGACTCAGACCGCCATCCCGACACCTACCCCACGAACAAATCCTCCGGCAAAAACGCCGACACCGTGTAGTTGGGCACGTCCACCACGTTGCTCACCTTCAGGTCCACCGCCACGCTGCAAATCACGTAGGCCTGGTTGCGGCTGAACCCCCGCTCCTGCAGCAGGTCGATCATGTTCAGGATGGCGTTGCGACACGCCAGCGTCACGTCCTCGCCATCGTTCACCCCGTCGTCCGTCACCGGCATCCCCATCGTGGCGACGAACCGACGCGGCGCCGCCCACTCCGGCGCGATGTAGTAGTCCTCCCGGCTGAAACGCGGCCAGCGGATGTTATGTCGGGCCGCTTCCCCTTTGAGCACCCGGAACCGCACCGTGCAGGTCGCGCCCATTTCTACGGCAGTCACGCATACCTCGCCGTCGCCCTGGGCAAAGTGGCCGTCGCCGGTGGAGAACAGCGCGCCATCCACCGCCACCGGCAGCAACAGTTTGGCGCCTGTGGAAAGCTGCTTCACGTCAAAGTTGCCCCCGTTCTCCCGGGGCGGCAGCGTGCGTATCCCGTGAGTCGCGCCGACGCCGGAAACGGGAACCGCGCCACCCACATCCGGCGGCAAGGCCACACCGCCGCGCTCCGCTAGTTCGGCCTCTCGCCGCGTCCAAGCCTCCAGCTGCGCGTGCGACGGCGCGACGCCCGACACTCCCATGAACGACGCCCCCGGCACTCGCACCCCCGGTATCTGCTCAGATATCGCAAACCCGTCGGCGATGTTCCAGTGCACCATGAACGGGTCGGTGAAAACGTCCCGCAGGAACCCGAAGCCGGGGAAAATCACGCTGAATGCGTAGGGCTGCGGCTGGATGTCCACAAACTCCACCTCCAGCAGATCGCCCGGTTCCGCGCCTTTCACCGCCACCGGCCCGGTCAGGGGATGGATCACACCGGCGTCCATGCCCCCAAAATCCGCCTCAGTGACGCCCGGCCGCATCTGCCCATCGAAGGCGTCCCGCGTTTCCATCACAACCTCTTCGCCTTCTTCAACTTCCACCACGGGCGGGATGTCGGGATGCCAGCGGTTATGCCCTGTGTTAGACTCCTCGCGCAGGGGTCTGCTGCGGTCGATTGTGATGCTCTGCATGAAATTTCCCTCCCGGCCGCGCTGTATTCGTGGCCGCCTTGCCGGGATGCTATCGGCGGCCCCCAAGCGTGTCAAGAAATATAGTGTCATATAGGCCCGTGCAAGAATGTCATTGCGAGGAGCGTAGCGACGTGGCAATCTCGTTCTTGTCGTGAAATCTACTGCCTCGACGGGATTGCCGCGCTGCGCTCGCAATGATAAGCGAACCGTGGAGTAATGATAATGACCACCTCAAACCAGAACCCCGACATCATCGCTGCCAACCTCGCCGCCGTCGAGGCTCATTTCCATTCCGAAGCCACCAACGAGGTGGAAGCCGCCCTCGACCTCTACACCGACGACGTCGTGTGGGAAGCGCCCGCGCGCGGCCTCCGTTTCGAGGGCAAGCGCGCCGTCGCCGACAACTACACTGAGATGTTCGCCAAGATGGAGGACGTGGAGTTCGAAACCCTCCAGCGTTTCGCCACCGAGGACCGCGTCGTCGATGACAGCGTCGTCCGTTTCCGCCTCACCGGCGAAGGCTACCTCCCCCTCCAGCCCGGAACCCAGATCGAAATGCGCCTCGTCCACATCTTCGAGATGCGCGACGGCCTCATCAGCAAGGAAATCGGCTACGAAATGTGGCGGCAGGCAAACTAGCCCGACCATCCCAGCGCGTAGTCCGTCATTGCGAGCGCAGCGTGGCAATCTCGCCGAATCAGGCTACCAACGTGCAACTCACCTACTTCGGCCACTGCGCATTCCGCTGGCAAACGCCGGCCGGCGTAACCGTCGTTGCCGACCCCTACCGCAACCATGCCGGCCGTTACTGGTTCACCCGCCTGTTCCCCGAACTCCGCTGCGACCTCGGCCTCATCACCCACGCCCACTTTGACCACGACGCCGTTGACCGTCTCCCGAAAGCCGCCTCAATCCTGCGGATGCCCGGCGATTTCACCGCCGGCGACCTGCAGATCCGCGGCGTCCAGGACCTTCACTCCGGCGCCTCGCGCCTCCGCAACTTCCCCAACGTGATGTTTCGGCTCGAATCCAATGGCGTCCGGTTCTGCACATCGGCGACAACCGAGTTGAATGGCCGGCGGACGTAGCGCAAGCCGTCGGCGACATCGACGTGCTGCTGGTGACGGTGGACGACTCCAACCACCTGCTCACCTACGAGCAGGTAGATTCCCTCGTCCAACGTCTCCAACCCCGCATAGTAATCCCCATGCACTACGCCATCCCCGGATTGCACTCAACGGACTGCGAACTCCTGCCCGCTGATGAATGGCTGCGACACCATCACACGGTGCATCGCCTTGAAACCGACCGGTTCGATTTCACTCTCTCTAAACTGCCCACCCAAACCGAAATCTGGTTGTTTCAACCGGCCAGCGCCTCACTCACCGCCCCCGAGATCCGCCCATGACCCAAACCATCACGTAGGGGCGGGTTTGAAACCCGCCCCCGCCCCTACCGCCGGTCGCCATGCGTCCACCACAACCCGGCGGTCATGCGTAGGGGCGAATGATCATTCGCCCCTGCCCGCTCAATTCGGTCCATCCGGCCCGGGACTCTACCCCTCCGGCACCTCGTGCGACCAAGTGAACCCCTGGTCAGGTTCGTCGATCAGCTTCCACTGGGGCAGCATGATGTCGCCCTCCACCGGCTGGAAAACGACCTCCACCCGCTTGCCGATGCCGACGTTCTCCTCTTTCTCCATGTTGAAGTCGCCATCCACCAGGTTCCCGGTGATGCGCAGGCCGTCGAACTCGTCAGGCTGCCCCCGCTGCTCGTCCAACTCTACCAGCACGATGGCGAAGGGCGTCAGATCGCGGAAGCTGGGAATCACCGTGTGCGCCACCACCTGGTACGAGTAGATCGTCCCCTTGCCCGACACCTGCTGCCACTCCCAATTGATTGACGTGCACCACGGACACGCCGGCCCCGGCTCGCCGCGCAGCAGGCCGCAGTCGGCGCACTTCTTGACCACCAGCCGACCCTCGCCGGCCGCTTCAAAGTAGCCCTTGTACTCGGAATCGTTCTCGGGGATGCTCAGCGTGATGCCCCGGTACGTATAGTTCGGCATTGTAATTTCTCCGTAACGGCTATGTCATTGCGAACGAACGGTTATGTCATTGCGAGCGAAGCGCGGCAATCTCGCGTCTAGCTCAGCACGTTCCCCATAATCAGGGAACTGCCCACCGCCGGCGTGCCCCAGCCCATGTTCATGCTGATCTTGGCGTCCTGTACCTGCCGGCATCCACCCTCGGCGTAGTCGTAGGTGTGGTCGCCTTCCAGAGCGCCGGGGCAGTAGTCGTCAACCGTGCCGCGCAGTTGCCGCACGTTCTCGATGACCATGTTCATGCCGTGGGTGTAGCCCTCGCACAGGTGGCCGCCGCTCAGATTGTTGGGACGCTTGCCGCCCAGGTTGATGATGCCGCTGGTCACGTAGTCCTTGCCCTCGCCCTTTTCGCACCAGCCGTAATCCTCGAATTGCAACAACACCGTGTACGTGAAGGCGTCGTAGCATCCGGTAATGTCAACGTCCTCGTGCTTCACGCCGGCCAGGTCGAACACGCGCGGCCCGACGTAGTGGCCGGCCACCCGGGTGATAGGGCCGTGCTGGTAATGGAAATCGCCGCCCGGCTTGGTGCCGCGACCCTGCACGCCCTTGATGTAAATGGGCTTGTGCTTGAGGTCTTTGGCCCGTTCCGCCGAGGTTACTATGACACAGGTGGCGTTGTCGGTTTCCAGGCAGCAGTCCAGCAGATGGGCAACCGGGCGGATAATCCACCGCGAGTTCATCACGTCATCCACGGTCACGCGGTGCTTCATCAGCGCCTTGGGGTTGTTGGAAGCATGGTTGGAGTGCGCCACCTTGATGGCGGCCAGGTCTTCGCTCTTCACGCCGTACTCGGCCATGTGCCGTGTGAAAGTGTACGAAAACTGCTGCACCGCGCTGATCAGGCCGTAAGGCCGTTTCATCAGGTCCAGCCCGCCGATGGGCGCAGATGCCCGCGCTCCCGTCCCACCGATGCGCACGCTGGAATAGCCGTTCATCGAGCGGAAGATGGCAACCACGTCGCACATCCCCGCTTCAATCGCGCCAATCGCCAGACCCACCAACGCCTCGGTGGACGACCCGCCGCCGGAACAGTCCATGTAGAAATTGGGCCGGATGCCTAGGTCGTACTGTATGGACGTGGATGGCGTGGAATCGCCGCCGTGGTAGCTGAGCATCCCATCCACATCGTCGGGCGTTAGGCCGGCGTCGTTCATGGCGTTGCGGATTGCCTCGGCCCCCAACGCCCGTGTCGTGCGCCCCGAGGCGCGGCTGTATTCGGTCTCGCCGACACCCACAATGCAGTACTTATCTCGCGGATTACCTGCCATAGTCTTCGTTCCCTCCGGCTGCCTTTCGGTTCGCTATGGCGGGCATTATACTATCGTAAGGAGCCGGAAACGGAGGGACACATGGTAACCACAACTGACCACTCAGGGTTGGAAAAAGACGACGCAATGCCCCCGACCGAAGAGTTCGAGGTGGTTCTGGTGTCGGGAGGTGGGGAAATCGGTTATTCGGTTTTTGTACCCGCTCTTCCCGGGTGCGCATCCCAAGGCGATGATTGGGAAGAGGCATTGTACATGATTCAAGACGCCATCGAGCTTTTTTTGGAAGAAGTAGGGCGTCCTCCTGCGGAAGAATGCGAAGATAGGGAGCAGATAAGACGGGATTGGGAACCGCAAGGTTACCTGGTGGAAACAGCTGCGGTATGGGTTAACCCGAATGCCGGTACCGATTAACAATGTTACGTTCGCCGAAGCTCTAGCTGTTTTCCGACGATTCGGATTCTGGATAATTAATGAACGGGGCCAACGTCGCAGACGAGGGAGAGGTAGCCACGTCAATATGACCAACGGCATTGTGTCTATTACAATCACGGATTGGGGCCGCAATCCGATTAGGGGCCCCCTGCTCGGCAGTCAAGTGGCGAAAGCAGAGATCGACGTCACTGCGTTCCTCTGGGCGCTGGGCCGGCACAACCGCCGCGGACATCCGGCGCCCCGGGGCTGGCGGCCCGGTATGCCGGTGCCGGCAGATGAGCAGGACCGAGGATAGCAAATAATCAACCGTTACCGTTGAGGAAACGCTTTACCGTGGCGTCAACCGCCGGGCCCGTTCACTATCACTACCAACAGGCAACTGCGACGGCTAACCGGCGATGACAGCCTGGAGATCGGCGACACGTCCCCGGTGGGGTTCTCTCGAAATCTATCGCCGCCGTAAAATCAGGACGCTTTTGCTCGGAGTATCGCGGATCGTAATGCGTTGTCAATATCGAACATCGCTATTGCGGACGTACCCTTGTTGAACTGTAGTTGGCTCCCGTCATCCAGTAAAATGAGTCCGCCCTCAATGTCAGAATAGCCTGGCGCTAGGCTGATCAGCCTGCGTGAACTGCTGCCAGCAAAGTTTTTTGTGATGGCATACGCTACGGACTCGCGCGTTTGATCAAACACGCCGACTTGAATGAACACGTCCAACACTCCACGTGCCAGCGAACGTTCTGCATCGGTTATAATTCTATCGATCTCATCATATTCAACCTTTTCCCGACGCCGATGTGATACATCCAGAGCCTGCTCAAAGTAAGCCATGTTGTCGTCATAATCGGCGTAGCTACCAAACACGCCGTACCCAGAACCGTAGTCGTATTCGAGAAATTCTGCCATATCCTTCCGGTGGCTGTTCTGGGCGTTCCTGATGATGCTGACCGGAGCGGGGATGAAACCGAACCAATCCCAGTCTTGTCGTGGTACTTGGCAGGTCCCGCGGCAACCCTTTGTACGATAGGCGTTACAACCCCAGAACTCGCTCCCAGAATTAGGCCCGCGACGGGGCAACTTTAACTCTCATCGGACCGCCACAATGCGGGCAATTCGGGGTGATCATATTCCATTACCTTTTTGAAGACCTGGCAGTCGCGTCAAACGACGACGCCATAGGGCGGGCATCAGTCACCTCCGGGTGCAACGGCGGATTCGTCAATCTCCTCAGGTTCGCCGGCATCGGGCGGGTCCGTGATGGTTACGGATACGCCGTTATCGTCGGCCAGTTGGCGGTAAGCGCTTGATATGGAATAGCCGGCGACGACGGCCCCGGTGGGCAACCCGGTCAGTTTAGCAAGCAACTCGGCCCGGTCGGCGGCCCGCATGATGTCCCGCTCGCCGATACCGGAGGACACTTCCACAGCCAGCCTGCATTCTTCTCGGGTATTCCGGTCAAGGCCGCGTACCACCACGTCTAAGGCCATCAGAGATCGACGGTCGCCTTCCGTAAGGAGGCCGGTGTCGATGGCATCGTCAATCTGGTCGGCTAGGGCCGATTTATCGATTACCCGAATACGCCGGAGCAGATGACCAAAATGGCCGGCAGCGTTGTCGCGGAACCTCCGCTCGGCTTCATCGCCAAGCAGACGGTTCAGTTGCCTCTCGTGGCGCTCCAACTGGTAGTCGATGCGTTGCAGCGAATTGGTGTGCTCCTTCAAGAGCCGGGTGTGCTCTTCCAACAACTGCGTGTGTCCTTCCAACAGCCGGGTGTGCTCCTCCAGCATCCGGCTGTGCTCTTCCAGCATCCGGCCGTGGTTCTCCAGCGTAACGGCTTGGGCTTGCACCGCCTCTAGCAGTGTTCGGACCTGCGTCGGCAGTTGTTGGAATTCCTCGTCTAGGATCTGTTGCCTCAATCGCTCCCGGTATTCCGGGTTGCGTTCCAGCAGAGCCATTAGATCGTCAAAGGTGATGATTTTCTCAGTAGCCATGATGGTGCCTATGCCCACGTGCCAAGCGGGTTACTCGATCAAGTATAAACCACCTGCATTGCCTGCCGCACGTCCTCCATGGTTTGCTGTGCGATGGCCCGCTCACGCTCCGTACCCGACACCAGCACGTCCCGCACGTAGTCGGGGTGCTCTTCGTACCAGGCCCTCCGCTCGCGGATGGGTTCCAGAAAACGGTTGATGGCATCGGTGAGCCTTTCCTTAACCTCACGGTCGCTGACCGTTCCGGCCTCATACCGTTCCTTCAACTCGGCCACTTCATCTTGGTTGTCGTTGAAGGAATCGTGATACAGGAAAGCCGGGTTGTACTCCACCACGCCGGGATCCGTGGCCCGCAGGCGCGGGTTTTCCCCGGTGATGTCCGTAACCATACGGCGCACTCGATTGGCCACCGCTTCGGGGTCGTCTGCCAGATAGATGGTATTGTTCAGGCTCTTGCTCATCTTTGCCTGGCCATCGGTTCCCACCAGCCTGGGCACCCGGCCCACCCGCGCCCGCGGCACCGGAAAAACCTCGCCATACAGACGGTTGAACCGCCGGGCCACGTTCCGCGTGTACTCGATGTGCGGCACCTGGTCCTCGCCCACCGGCACCAAATGCGCCTTGGGCAGCAGTATGTCCGCCGCCTGGCTGATCGGATAATTGAAAAATCCCAAAGTGATGTTCTGGTGCTCCGCTTCCAATTGTTCCGTTTCAGCGCGCAAAGTGGGATTCTTCTGGTGCTGATTCAGCGGCATCAGCATCGAGAAATACATCGTCAACTCAGCATGCTCCGGAACGTAACTTTGTATTACGAATGCGGACTTCTCCGGATCCAGACCCACGGCCAGCCAGTCGGTCGCCACCTCGATCACCGACCGCTGGATCAAACCAATGTCGTCCAGGTGATCCCCCATCGCCTGGTAGTCGGCAATCAGGAAAAAGCACTCGTACTCGTGCTGCATCTGAATCCAGTTCTCCAGCGCGCCCAGGTAGTGCCCAAGATGCAGTTGCCCGGTGGGGCGCATGCCGGTGAGAATGCGTTGCTGGTCTGCCATTTTGAAAAATCTCCTGTGAGGAGTACGGAGTCCATGGTAAGAATTACTGGCCGGCTGTTTTTATGAACCCGGACAGTAGTATGCCGGCTACGCCGATCCAGAACCATGAGAAAGTGCGGAACAGTACCCTCCACCAAAACTCTGTGGCTCGCTCCGTAAGTTCATAACAGATCGCGCCGGCAGCGGCGATGGCCATTACAAACAGAGCGTAGAGTGTCACCGCCGTCATAGGGCTCTCTTTTTATGTCGGTAAATCATTGCAGCCGTCAGCATGGCGGCGCCACCAATCAGTATGCACAGTCCTACGGTTGTGAATACCATGTACTGGTACTCGCACGCTGATACTGTATAGGGTGGCGTCGTGCAAATGTGGTTGAGGAAAAATTCTTTCATGGTCAATCCCCCACTGACGACATTCTAGCCAAACCTTTGGCTTTCCTGACTGTGCTATCTGGAAGATTCTCGCGCAACTGTCGATGCTCTGCCAAATATTCTAGCAGTTTGTCCATCGCCGACGCCTTGCACTCACCGCAGAGCAAATCCCCCGAGCGACACCGCTCTTGCAGCGCAGCGTAGGCATCCCCGTCCGGCGTGCAGTGAATGGCGTGCAGGCTCGACACGCTGCAAACCCGAGGGTCCGGGTTGCCGCCCAGCTTACGCTGCTCCTCCAGCGTCCGCCGGCCGCCGGTGTACGCCCTCCCGATCTTTCGACGGACGTCCTCCGCAGAGTCTTCATACGCGATACGGCCCTGGGGCACTGCGTTGGTCATTACCTCAACCGCGCTGCCCGTCGCCGGATCGTCATAGGTCGTCAAATTGCGCATCGGCCGCAGGTACAGCGCCGACGGCTTGACGAAGCCGAATCGGTCAGCGATGTTCCGCGCCATCCGCACGTACACGTCCCCACCGATGCCGTCGATCACCAGCGTCCGACACGGCCCGCCCAGTTCAGGCTGCTGGATGTGCAGAATGTCAGCCAGGCGCAACAAGGGCAGAAAGGTGTCGGTGACGCTGCTGCTCAACCGCAGCCCCAGCGCCGAATTCAGCACGCTTAACGGGGTCGCTCGCCCCAGCTCGAAAGCGCTCTCCACCACTGCGGATCGGTCCAGTTGCAGGTACGCATCAGTCCGGTCCAAATCGAGGCCGGCCGCAGCCAACGCCAACAGCCTGTCCAACATGCCCCGCCGCGCTTCCTCCAGTGAACCGGATTCATCGCGGAAACCCAATGAAATCTCAGCCCCCAACGACTGGAAATAGATCAGCAGGTTCCCCAGCGCGCCATCCCCCAGGTGCATCAGCCCGTCGGTGGTCATCGCCGCTACCACCTTGCACCGCTCGCCGTCTGCCAGCGCTTGCATGAACAGGTCAGCGTCCCGGCTGCCCACGATCTGCCCGGTCAGTATGTAGGGATGCGGCGCCTCAAACCACTGCGCGAACCTCGCCCGCTGCTCCGGATACGCCTCGTTCAGGCCCGTAACCCGCAACTCCTTGATCAACTCGTTCTCACGGGCCAATGGCTGGTCGCCGGTGCGTACTACCAGAGAAGGGATCGCTATGTCCGCCTCTTCCGTCCGTGTCTCCGGCGAGTCGGCATCAAGTATCTGGCCGTGCAGCCGGCTCAGGCGTTGCGCTATGTCATTCAGCGTCCGTTCCTGCACCTCTCGCGCGTTGGACAAAAGCAGACGGGCTATGTCTTCCGCCGTTTCAGTGGAAAGCCCCAACTGTCGCGCCTTGCGCCGAGCGCCGACAAACAGGTTTTCCTCCACCGCCGGCTTGTGAATGGTGTCGCTCTCCAGGTACTTTTCCGCCGCCACGTTCCGCGACGCTTCAACCCTGTCGTGCGTCAGCTCCAGGATACGCTCGTGGCTACCGGCAATGATCGTCCTCTGTCGGCCCCGGTACTCCGCATACGGCAGTCCTCCCTGGGGCATCTCCGAGCGCACCAACGCCGGGTCCTCACCTTCCAGCAGCCGTTCCACCCCACGTTCAATGTCCGCCACCTCTGCAAGCCGCCTCCAATCCGCGGGGACCAGGCTGGCGTCTTGATCGTCCAGCCATTCTGCCAGCCTTGACATCCTGTCCCGGTAAATCTCGGACGCCGCCGCCATAGTCAACTGCGCTCCCAATTGCAACGCTGGCGTCAGATACCCTCGTCGATATTCGAACAGGTACGTCGCCCTCGCCCCGGCCCCAGCAGGAACATCCTTGAGGTAGTCCGCGTGCCGCTCCACGCTGACCAGGTCCAGTTGCGCGGCATGCCGAAGCAACCTCCCATTGGCGGATGGGGCGCCGACTGCCCAGGCTCCCAATATGGCGGAGCGGGTCGATTCCACAAACCAGTCCGGTGCGCCGGCCCCCCTCAGCCAGGCCATTGCGACGGTGGCCGACGCCTCAGCCCGCGCCGCGTCGCCGATTCTTCCGACCACGTGAAATAATGCCGCCACGTCGACTACGGCAGAGTCCGCGCCCGGTGAGTGGGGCAGCAAATCCGCCGCGACCATCGCCACCCTGTGAGCTACCGGCAACCCTTCAGCATCGGAATGTCCGGCATAGAACGCTTCAAGGGAAGCTGCCAATCGGAGGGTATCGGGCGTGTACGCTTGGTTAGTCATCGCTGGTTATGCGGCAGTCACCGTCGTGGATGGCCACATAATACCAGCATCGGCCGGAGCGAAAGAGGATGTTGCGCTGCGGCGTTATCCTCCCAGTCGCTCCAGAAACCGCGCCACTGCCCCGTTGACTGCTTCCGGCTGCTCTAAAGTAACAAAATGGCCTGAATTCGGCACCACCACCACTTCGGCGTCCTGCAACTCCCGGCCCAGATACTCCGCGTATCGCACCGGCGTCATCACGTCGTCGGCCCCCACGATCACCAGGGACGGTATGGAAATCTCTTTGACCCGTTCCATCACGTCGAACTTGTCGCAGCACGCCAGATCGTTGTGCTCCACCATCGGCCCGGACTGCAACGCCCGTTCCGCCAGTTGCGGCGCCAGTTCACGGTTGATCGCCTCGTAATACCCCGGCGCCTCCGCCCGCCACTGCGCATCGTCCAGGCAGCGGTTCAGGTAGTCCGGATGAACTCGCAGGCGCGCCCCCGTTCCGATCAGCACCAAGCCGGCCAGGTCTTCGGGAAACCGCAGCGCATAGTCCAGCGCAATCGCCCCTCCCATGGAGTGCCCGAACAGCACGAAGGGCGGGTATCCCTTACCCTGACCATACTCCCGAAGCCAGTCCACGTAGCCGCCGATGCTATCCTTCGGCTCGCCATCAGGGTGCCCCGGCAAGTTCACCGCGTCGGCCTCAGCGAATTCCGCGGTCTGATAGTGATAGGTGAGTTCGTTCTGGCCGGAGCCATGCACCATTACTAGCTGCATAGTAGCAATCCTGTTTCACTTTGCCGGCGGTGCCGGCGGCGGATCATTGTCGTCCAGCAGGTCCGGCTTGGAAGCGACACGGCGTTCCCACCAGGCTCGCCACTTGGCTGCTTCCTCCGCACGACCCTGCTCCAACCCACGCTCTAACCCCTGCTCTAACCCCTGCTCCAACCCTTCCTCCAAACCCTGTTCCAACCCCTCAGCACGGGCCTCTTCACGTATCATGTCCATGGCCCTTTGCCTGATTGTCTTGAACATTATTACAGCTCCTTTGGCCACCCAGTCCATCAGCGTGACTGCCCAAGGTAGTCCGGACAGGAAACCGGCCATTCTGGCCAAATCCGTCGCCGATTCTTTGCCTTCCCTGACTCCCCAATAGCTCAAAACCAGAGATGCCAAAGCGATGCAGATTACAATTTCATCTGCAACGCCAATGCGGTTCTGTATGAAACCGCTGCTAAATATTTTCCAACTGTCCGGCCAAACTTCTAACCTCGGCAGTGATAACGCGATCACGTACAACGCCGTCAGCAGTAGCAGCCATCGCGCGCCTCGCGCAACCGCCCTCAACGTCACCGCTTTCAGGCCCGTATTGTTGTGGCGATTCTCCATGCGAACAATCGCCGCTATTGTACCTTACAACGAGGTCACAACAGCGTACCCTGTCCATTCATCGGCGTTTCGGGCTCGTCCTCATCGCCTTCATCGGAGTCGTCCGGCAGTTCTGCCTGATCCAACTCCGACTCTTCATCATCGTCGTACTGGCTGTCCGCCACCGCCGCCACGGCTTCGGCTTCTGCCAGAGCGGAACCTGCCGGCGCCGTCTCATTCTGCCGCGTCGGGTCTTCTTGGCTGTAGTCATTCGCCCGGAAGCAGTAGATAGACACCACGCTGTCGTCCCCGCTGCGTTCCCGCCAGATGATGACTCCCTTGGTTTGGCGGGTGTTCACCACCTTGACCTCTGCCAAATCTATCCTGACTACCTGGCCCTGCGCGGAAATAATGAATACCTCGTGGCCTTCTTCCTCATTCATTTCCGCCGACGTAACGACTTTGGCGTCCACCACTGGACCGGTGGGCTTGTCGCCCTGATCCACGGCGAAGGTTTTGACGCCCATCCCGCCCCGGTTAGTCTCGCGATACACCGCCTCTCCTTTGCTGTTATACAGCGGAGTGGCCTTGCCGTAGCCCTTTTCGCTCACCACCAACAGGAACTCGTCCTCCGGATTGATCACCACGTCCATCGCCACCACGCGATCCTTACCGCTGAACTCGTCCTTGAACTTCATGCCGATCACGCCGGCCGCGTTGCGGTTGCGCTCCGGGATGCTGCTGACCGGACACAGCAACGCCTGTCCCTGTTCGGTCACCAGGATAATTGATGCATCGCCAGTGACCGGGCGAACGGCGATCATTTCGTCGCCATCCTGTATTTTCATTGCGATCAGGCCGGATTTCCTCAAGTTTTGCAGTTGGCCGGGACGTAGCGCGTTCACGCGCCCGTTGCGAGTGGCGAACACGTATAAATGGTTGTATTCGTCCCGGCTGGCCGGCAGCATGGTTTGCACCTGCTCACCCGGTTGCAGCGGTATCAGGTTCACCAGCAGCGTGCCCCGCGCCGTCCGTCCCGTGTCGTTGGGCGTTTCGTACACGTTCAGCGGATACACTCGGCCCTTATTGGTAAAGAAGAGCAATTGGTCATGGGTGTTGACCACCGCAATCTGCATCACTGCGTCGTCGTCCCGGTTGTTCGCTCCGCGCACTCCCTTGCCGCCGCGCCGCTGGTTGCGGTAGGTGTTGATGGGCACCCGCTTGATGTAGCCGCGCTGGCTCAGCGTGACCACAACGTCTTCCTGGACGATGAACTGCTCGATGGACTGCTCCTGCAATTCCTCTGCGATGATCACCGTGCGCCGGCCGTCTGCGTGCTTGCGCTTCACCTCGCGGGTTTCCCTCTTGATTTCGTTGCGAATCTTCTGCGGATTCTGCAACAGGTCTTCCAACTGGGCTATCGTCGCCAGCAGGTCGTTGTATTCTTCGTCCAACCGCTGCCGTTCCAGGGCAGCCAGCCGGCGCAGTTGCATGTCCAGGATGGCCTGCGCCTGGATCTCCGTGAGGTCAAACTCCTGCACCAGGTTGTTGCGCGCCGTCTCCACGTCCTGGCTGTTGCGGATGGTCTCGATGATCGCGTCGATTGCGTCCAACGCCTTGAGCAGACCTTCAACGATGTGCGCCCGGTCCCGGGCCCGCCCCAACTGGTACTCCGTCCGCCGCCGGATGACTTCTTCCCGGTGCAGGACGAAGTTGCGAATCAGGTCCTTCAGCGACAATTCCTGCGGCTGCCCGTCCACCAACGCCAGCATTATTGCGTTGAACGTCTGGCGTAGCGCCGTGCGCTTGTACAGATTGTTGAGAATCACCGTCGCCTGCGCGTTGCGGGAGAGCTCAATCACCACGCGGATGCCCCGACGGTCCGATTCGTCGCGTATCTCCGTGATCCCCACCAGCGTCTTGTCCCGCACCAGCCCGGCGATCTTCTCCACCAGGTTCGCCTTGTTGACCTGGAAAGGCAGTTCGCTAACCACGATGCGCTGGCGATTGTTGCGCATCTCTTCAATCTCGGTCACCGCCTCCATCACCACCCGTCCGCGTCCGGTGGCGTACATGTCCCTGATGCCGGACACGCCGCGAATGCGCCCGTGAGTCGGGAAATCCGGCCCCGGCACGATTGCCATGAGTTGGTCAACGTCGCAGTTCGGATGATCAATCACGTGGCAAACCGCGTCGCAGATCTCCCCCAGGTTGTGCGGCGGCATGTTGGTCGCCATTCCCACCGCGATGCCGGACGAACCGTTCACCAGCAGGTTGGGCATTCTGGACGGCAGAACCTGCGGCTCCTTGATGGAGTCGTCGAAGTTGTCCGAAAAATCAACGGTTTGCTGGTCAATGTCCGCCAGCATTTCGTCCGCAATTGCGGTCAGTCGCGCCTCGGTGTAGCGCATCGCCGCCGGCGGGTCGCCGTCAATGCTGCCGAAGTTGCCCTGCCCGTCAATCAGCGGCGCGCGCATCGTGAACGGCTGCGCCATCCGCACCAGCGCGTCATACACCGACCCGTCGCCGTGAGGATGGAATTTGCCCAGCACCTCGCCCACGATCCGCGCGCTCTTCCGGTACTGGCTGCCGGGGCGTATCCCCATGTCGTGCATGGCGTACAGGATTCGCCGCTGCACCGGCTTCAACCCGTCCCGCGCGTCGGGCAACGCCCGGGATACGATGACCGACATCGCGTACGACAAATACGACTCGCGCATCTCGTCTTGAATGGGACGCGGAGTGAAGTCGCCGCCGGTTTGCGGTGGGGGTGCTGTGGTCATCGTTCGGTTCTCCTTATACTCTACGCTCTGCCCCCTCTCCCTTGATGGGAGAGGGCTGGGGTGAGGGTGATATTCTGCCCAACTACCTCACTCCAACGCTAAACTCGTCGGCCCGTTCCACCAACCCCAGGAACAGGCTGTTAAAACTGGCCGGCACTTCCTCAAATCGTTCCGGCAAAAACTGCAAGCCGATTACCCAGCTGTGTTCCTTGCTTTCCAGGCCCTCGATCACGCCATCGTCCAGTTGGTACGCAATCGACATCAACCGTTCCGCCCTTTGCGGCTCCCGCAGCGCCAGACGATCATTCCACGCTCCCGATACCACCCGGAACATCCCCGCGCTTCCGATGATTGCCGCCATCTTGGAACCGGGCGAAAGATAGATCTGACGCCTGGCTTCCCGGCCCGATGCCGTAGCGCTTTCATCACCGGCGGACCCAACCATTCTCGATGGCGCACCCCCGCCGAAACTCGCGTTGAGCAGGTACATCCCTTTGCCGGTCAGCAGCGTGGGCATATCCATCGCCAGCGCCGCCTCCAGCAGCGCTAGTGCGCCGGCATCCGTCCCGGCGTCATCAAAACCCGTGTCGGAAACCAGCAATCCCCCGGCCCCGTCCAGTGCGTCCAAGCCAACCGATACCTGGGCTATGCTCGTTTCACCGCCGGCCGACTCAACCGCGCGGATTCCTAGGTCGGGATGGTGGCCGTTCCGCTGGGCGGCCAAAATAGCGATGGTCGGCAAAACAACTTCTAAAACTTATTAGTGTCTTTTATTATACTAAAAATCGTGACAAAACGCTCGCTGCATAGATCGCCATCTTTCACCAATAACCGTGCCCGTGCTACTCTCTGACCAGCAGAATGGAGGTCAATCAGCGATGACAACCGCCAACACCCACGCGCCACAGCAAGACGACGCTGCATCGGATGATATTGAGGATGTAGGCACCTTTCAAGTTCTGGTCTCCTACTACGACGGGGAGGATTTTAACGGCGATTGGCGGTGGGGAGCCGACTGTCCGGCAGTGGGCTGCGCTACCGATGGCCGAACCCGCGAAGAAGCACTTAGAGATGATTAAGGACGCCATCCAATGCCACTTGTCAGATTACCCGCCGGGCGAATTTCCGTTGCGCCCCGACGATGCCATGGCTGAAGCTTGCGCCGAGTATGAAGCCGAAGGATGGGGCGAGTACACGTTCGAGTGGGTAACGATTTCCGGCCCCAACCCATACCGTTAGGTGACTGGACGTATCGATAACCAATGCCGAGGCAACCTAACCGGGCTGACATTGTACGCGCCCTGGTCGAAGCTGGGTTTTTGTTCGTACCCGGCAGAGGTCGCGGAGGCCATGATAAGTGGCGCAATGGGCCATACTCCGTTTCGGTGCCACACCATAGCGGCGACATTCGCCCCGGTACTTTCTCCAACATCCGACGTCAAGCCGGAGGTTGGTCAACCGCCAAGTTCTGGTGATACGCCGCCGGGCCGCGCGGCCCGGCGGCGTTGAGCAACGCCATCGGCGCGATTATATGCGCTGATCTACCTGCTATGTCGTCTTTTCGGACACACCCATCTCCTCATTCAGCCATCTCGTAGGCAATCCCCAACCCAACCGCTGCGTCGCGCAACCTGCGGTCAACCGTCCAGAGGCGCGCCGACTCGTGGAGAGCGGTTGATGCCAGCAAATTAACGTCCACGTATCCGATTCCTTTCCCCATCAACTGGTGTTGCTCGATGAACACTAACACTTCCTCTGCAAACGCTATCGCTACTTCCGGCAAATCACTCAAAAACTCCAGCACTTGGATCCGATCTCGCAAGTTGCCGCACGCCAATTCGCCGACCACCATGGGGTGCATCAAAACTTGCTCACCGTCGAGTAAATCCAACAGGTGTGGCGCTTCTGAACGCCAATGGTTGATCCATATGGGGGTGTCGATCAAAATCATGCCGGTTCGCTGCGCCTACGAGGGATTGGCTGTAGGTCGGGCATCGTACCCCCCATTCGTGCCAATCGTCTCGCCGCTTCCCTTTCAACCAGCGCCTTCAATGCCGCGTTCACTACGGCGGAATTCGATTCCAAAGTGGTGTAGCGCTTTGCTTTGTCCAATAGTACATCGTCAAGGTTAACCGTCGTCCTCATGGCTCCTCCAACGCCGACACTTCTCGTGTAATCGAGTCCATGCATAATATTATACATCAATTGATGCGTCTTATGATGCGTCAGTGCCCCAATCCTCCAAAACCATCCGCGCCACCTGCCGCCCCATTCGCACCGAGTAGTTCGTCCCCCGGTCCTCCGGATAGATCTGCGTGGTGTTCGCCAGGTACAGCGACCCGAACGGCGTCCGGTGATCCGGTATGCGTTCCCCGTAGTTGGTCCCGATGATCGGCTGCGCCCCGTCCACCCGGTGATGGTGATACTCCACGATCCAGTCCCGGGAAAAGTCCGGGTTCAACTTACGCAGGTGCGGCACAAATTCCTTCAACAACTCATCCGGTTCCTTGCGGTACAACTCGCTGTCCCGGTCGGGGTAGTTGGTTAGATAAACGATGTGATGCCCGCCGTACAGATCCCGGTCGATCATGTTGGTGTGCTCAATCACGCCCACAAACGGCAGCGAGCGGTCGGCCACGTTCAACCAGTATTTCGACGTCAGCGGCCGGTCCAAGACGAGGATCATCAGCACCGCGGAAAGATACTGCGCCGATTCCAGAACCGACCGGTAGTCGTCGGGCAAGTCGGGCGCCAACCGAGTGAACACATACGATGGCGTGGTCGCAATCACCGCATCGTACTCGTAATCCTGTTCCTCTCCTCCGTGCGGTGCCGCAGTGAAACCCACTGCCTTTCCGTCTTTGATGTTGATACGACGCACTCCCACGCCAACGTGTACCCTGCCGCCCTGTTCCACCACTCGCTCGCCGCACACGTCGAACACCGTGCCGAAACTGCACATCGGGTAGCCCAGCCGTTCCTTCTGCATCCGTTTCCGCGACGCCACCCGCAGGTAGATCTTGCCCCACAGCCACGTCATGCTCACCTTGTCATAGTGGTCGCCGAACTTGCCCCGAAGCATCGGCTCCCAGATCACCCGGTATGCCGCATCCCCCATGTGTCGCCGCGTCCACTCCGCCGCTGTAACCCCCTCGTACTTCCGCCAATTCCGTGTCTTCTGTAGCAGAAACGTCCACAAGCCCAGCCTAATGCGCTGCGTGAACGGCAGTGGTGAGAACCTCAGCAAGTCCATGGGCGTTGCAAAGTCCCAGATCCGTCCGCCGTGAAACAACCCCACCTTGGACTCAAGCCACTCCATGGACTCGCCCAACCCCAACTCTTCGATCAACTCCACCATGTCCGTATCGCTCACGAACAGGTGATGATAGCCCCGCTCCAGCTGACCACCGCCCACTTCAAACGTGGACGCCTGTCCGCCCAGGAACGGCGCCGCCTCGAATACCTCCGCGAAATGGCCCCGCTTGGTCAACTCGTAGGCTGCCGCCAGCCCGGCCGCGCCGCCGCCGATTATCCCTACGCGCATGGATTAGTCATCCTCCGCGGCGCGCACGCCGCCAACTTGAGGCGTGGGTTTGCCGTTCGATTCTTCCGCCGGCACATCCGAGTCTGGCAGAGTGGTGAGGCCCCGCAGCGACACGTTGTGCCACAGCAGCAGCGCCAGTCCCGCCAAGTTCACCGGCAGCCACAACGCCAACAGATGCACCGCCACCGAGTACGACGCCGCCGTGGCCGCGCCCACTGCCAACCCCACCAACGTCTGCTGCGCCACTACCTCGAAGGCCCCAATGCCGCCAATCGACGCCGGAATCGCAGTGATCAGGTTCGACGTAACCGTAACCAAAACCACCGCCAACGCCAGATACCAGAAAGACGTGAAATAGGCGTCCAGGCTGAACGAATACGCCACTATCAGGTAAACCCCCGCTTCTGCAATCCAAACCGGCAAAGAACCGAGAAATAGCACAACGTGCTTACCCGGGGAGTTCAGCGCCCCCAAACCCTCTACAAAGCCGGCGATAATCTCCGCTGCCAACGGACGGAACCGCGCCGGCAGTAGCCCGGTCAACGCCACCAACCAGCCTACCGTCCTCCGGCTGCACGCCAACGCCGTCAGCATCGCCAATGCGGCCACGAAACTACCGACTACTCCCACCATCAACACGATGGCTGTGGACCTGTAAACCAAGCTCGCGTCGCTGAACAACCCGGCCGCCAGCAAAATCGGCGCGGCCACCGCTCCCAGCGCCAGCAGGGTCAATCCATCGTACAGCCGCTCCACGCTCAGCGTAGCAATGGACGCCGGCACGCTCACCTCCCGCTCCCGGCGCGAAAGATACACCGCCCGAACCAACTCCCCAAGCCTCGCCGGCAGCACGTTGTTCGCCATGTAGCCGATGATGATTACCGGATACAGCCGGCCAGCCGATATTCGGGCGATGGGCGACAACAGATACTGCCACCGCAACGCCCGGAACCACTGCCCGATGAAATACAGCACGATGGCGGGTGCCAGGTACAGGTAGTTCGCCGTCCGCAGGGCCTCCCACAGTTCCCGGCGATCCACCAGCAGCACCAATAAGACCAGCGTTGCCACGCTGACCAGTACGCCGGCCCAGAACCGCCAGTTCCCTAAGAAGTAGGTCATTCCGGGCAATCTAGTGCGTGTTTGAGAACCCGGTGGGAGACGAATCCCCAACCTCAAGAGTCTGTCGTCCCGTCAGCGTCCGCACCCGCCACCGCTGATCCATGCCGCCTATGGTAAAGGGACGCGGCGGTTCCCTCAGGGCGCGTTCCAAATCCGGCAATGCGTCGGCAACCGTCTCTATGATCCCTTCAATTTCCGGCGGGCTCATCTCATTATCGTAAAAGTTCCGATGGCCGTTATCAGCCGCGATGTACGCTCTAAGAACGGGTATTTCTTCATATTCATCGTCCAACTGCCGGGCGATATGCCCCACCGTCCGGTGTCCGCCCAGGTTCAGCCAACCCCGCTGCTGCCCGTGGGCCTTCATCATCTGCGCCAGCGCTCCCCACGCCTTTTCCGTGGCTTGCAGGCGATCTCCTTTGTCTAATTCCTCACGCGCCTGCTGTATCATGCGCTTGCTGATCTGCACGCGGTCTGCCACGGAGGCCGCTCCGGGTTCCGGTAGTGTAGCGGTTGTTGTCATTCAATGGCCTCTTGCCTGGCAATCCTCATTCTCTGACGTACTGGTAATACTCGGCGGAATACCAGTCGGTCTCCTGCCGCCGCGCCACGATGTACTCGATGGCCTGTTGCCATTTTTCGGGATTTGTCGCGCTGTCCCGGAAGAAATCCACGTCCGCGGTCAGTTGCGACCACATCGCCGTTTCATCGCGGGCTTCTCCCGGTCGCCGGTACGTTTCAGGATACCACAGCAGGTTTCGCATCGGCCCTTCCCGCTGATACGCCTCTGCCTCCTCGGCTCCAACGGCGTGCGCCACTTCCGCCAGGTACGCCGCCGGCCCGGTATCCTCGCCCACCTTCCGGCATTCGTCCGACCCACTGGCCGCATTGGCCGCACAGAAGTGGTCAAACCACAGCGCCCCTTCATCCGTTTCGCCGCGCACGTACCACTGGAACGGATACCACATATCGTAGTCCACCTTCACCGCCGCCGGCTCTGTGCCACTCAGTGCTCCTTCCCGCAGCTCCGAGTATGACCCCAACAGGTCCGCCGACCCCTGCGCGTACGCCAGTATCTCCAGCTTGGAGTCGTCATAGGTGTACGCCGCGCGAATCGCGGTCGCCGTCCCGAAAACCAGCAGCAGCCCGGCGATGCCCAATGCCACTGCCCGGCCACCGCTGGGTTGTACTCTCACCAGCCACGCCATCCCACCGGCTATTGGCAGCAATATCAGCGCCGCCAACCACGCGGGCAGATTCGCCGCGTCGCCTCGCGCCGCCAGCCACGCTACCCAAACCGCTGTCGCCGCCCAAACCGGCGCCAGTGTCATCAAAATTCCCAACCGCCAGCGCGCTTCTACCGGGAGTGGCCCGCGTATGCCATCCAGCACGCGCCCCAGCAGCATCCCGGCCGCCAACGCCAGCGGTACCGTTATGTTCACCAGCAGCCACGGCATTTTTTCCGCTGCGATAGTGTAGATCGCCAGCGTCGCTATCACCCACGCCGCCAGCACAATCCCGAAAGGTTCGCGTCGCCGTATCAGCCATACCACCGCGGCCAGTCCGAAAACCAGCGCCAGCAACTCGTACACGGTCAACCCGACGCCGTAGTAGTACCAGGGCTGATTGCCCCGTGCCACCTCCTGTTGCGCCAGCCAATAGCCCAGGCTCTGCCATGCCCCGGTGAAAACTCCCGGCCAGTTCGTGAAAAACGTCGTGTACAGCGTCGCCCAGATTACGTAAAACAGCCCGGCGCACAGGATCCAAACACTGCCGCCCCAGGCAATGCCCACCGCCCCTCCAACCACCAGCAGCAGTAGCAATGTCAATACTGGTACCAAGTAGTTAACAGCGATCTTTCCCTCCGCCAGATCCGCCACCGGCGCGGCGGCCGGCAGCAGTTCCGCCGCCAGTGTCAGCCCGCCGCCGAACGTCGCCAACCACAGCCACGTCAGTATCGCCGACGGCCCCAGCAGCGTCGCAACCCGGCGCGAGCCGTGCAGGGCGGTCGGCGACACCAACCCCATCGCCGCTCCCATCAGCAGCAGCGCCCCCCCAATCGCGCAATCCAGATACATCCCCGCCGTGCTCGGTTCATTCAGCAGCCCTTGAACCGGGCCAACTACCACCACCGACACCGACGCCACTGCGCACATGGTAGCAACCGCCACCGCTGCCAGATCCAGCGCACCTCGGGCCCGCCACGCGAACCACGCCAACCCGAGCGCTGTGCCCAACAACGCTACAACGCCAATCGCGTGAATCCAAACCGGCGCATCCCACACCGGCAGCGACACGAACGGGGCTTCCCACACCGGCGCGCCGGTCTCCCCGGTGGAGCCGGTATCACCCGCTGCCAGCGTCAAACCCAGCGGCCCCTGCAACACTGAGATGCCCGCCGCCGCCTGCGGCAACGTTAGCGTCGCCATGAGCAGGAAAAATCCCGCCGCGCCCCGCGCGTCCGATAATGCCAACCGACGCCTCGCCACGTCCCACAGTTGACGCCAGCCTAGGCCCAGCGCGGCCAGCCCCATGAACAGGATCACGAAATACGCAGTCTCCTTCGACGCCAGCATCAACGCCGTGACTGCTGCCGCCCCAAACAAATACCGAGATTTGCTGCTCTCTGTGTATCGCCACAGGAAGATCAACAGCAGCGTTGCCCACACCACCATCAGGATGTCGTTGCGCCCAAACCGGCTGAAATACAGCAGCGACGGTGAAAACGCCATGATGATCGCAGCGCATATCGCCCCCTTGTCGCCAATCTGCCGACGCAGGAAGTAGGGCAAAATCACCAGCGCGACGCCAAACAGGGCATACGGCAGCCGTGCCACAAAGTCCGTATCTCCCAGCACCCGCAGAAAAACCGCCACCATTTCAATCTGCAACGGCCCGTGCATCCACGGCGAATGCAGAAACTCAACGCCTCTCGCCAGCTTCCAGGCATAGTGCAGGTGAATCGCCTCGTCATAGTGCATCACACGCCCGTCCAACTCCCACAACCGCATCCCGGAGGCCACCAGCGCGATCAGCAAAAACCCCCACTCCAACCAACCAAAAGCCGGCCACCGCCACCCGAGCGGCGTTAGCGGCTTCAAAAGGTATCTGAGAACTCCCTCTCCCCTGGTGGGAGAGGGCTGGGGTGAGGGGGATGCTACCTGCAACTTACACCATCCCATTCATCCCGTTCATCCTCTTTGTCCATGTAAATTCTGTCGCCCCACCGCCCGCTCCAAATTGCGCCGGCTCGCCTCTGTGGACGGATGCTCCGACCCCAACACACCCTCCCGATCCCCAACGTTCCTCCGGTGCAAACCCTCAGCCTCTCGATAACTCCCGTCGCTCTCCAGGGCGTTGGCCAGGCTCCCCCGGCTCCGCATCGTGTCCGGATGCTCTTCCCCCAGCGCCGCCAGGCGCGCCTCGTACAATTCCCGGAACATCCCGATGGCCAGGTCGGTATGACCCGCCGCGTAGTGACAGTTCGCCAGGCTGCTGCGATACCTCAGGGTCTCAACGTGATTTTCCCCGAACTTATCCACGCTTATCTTTACGGCCTCCGCGAACCACCGGATCGCCTCATCAAACCGCCGCGCCGCCCGGTAAGCATGCGCCAGCCGGTGCTGCGCCCTCAGCAGGTCAAGTTGGTTGGGTTCACCGGAAATGCGCGCCCCTTCCAACTCGGCCTGCAATCGCCTGATCCGCTCCTCCAATCGGTTCGCCGCAGTCATAAATCCTGAAAATCCCCAAATCCGTCAAATCCCGATTCTGACAACCCCCGTCACTCTCCATCCGCCAACGCAATCCGCAACCGCTTGTTGATCCGCCCCTTGCTCTCGTGCCCCACTACGTTGATCCGCCCGACCTCCCGGGTGTTATGCACGTGCGTACCTCCGTCCGCTTGCAGGTCCAGCCCAACGATGTCTATCGTCCGCACCTCCGCTATCGACGCCGGCAACAGGTTGATCTTCGTGCGGATCAAATCAGGATGCGCGTCGGCCTCCTCCCGGCCCATGAAATCCACGCCGATGTCCCGACCCTGTTCCACCTCCGCGTTGATGCGGGCCTCCACCTCCTCGGCAAACTCTGCCGACATATTCTCCAGCTCAAAGTCCATCCGTGCCGTTCCCGGTCGCATGTCTCCGCCCGTAACCAGCGCGCCATAGTCCCGCCACACCACGCCACAGAGGATGTGCAGCGCCGTGTGCGTCCGCATCAGCAGGTATCGCCGCTCCCAGTCAATCACCCCGCGCAGCGCCGTTCCTACCGAGGGCCTCGCATCGCCCTCGATGGTATGCACTACCGACCCACCGGCCCGTCCCGCCTTGGTAACCTTGTACTCAACTCCTGTCTCCGCATCCGTCAACGTCCCCACGTCAAACGGCTGCCCGCCGCCGCCGATGTAAAACGCCGTGCGGTCCAGCACAACACCCCCGTCGTCATTCACATCCGTAACCACCGCGTCAAATTCCGACACGTAAGCATCGTTCAAAAACAGCAATTCCGTCATGTGGCCCTCTCCCTCAAACCGGGTTATCAATGATTGCGATGCGGCATTATAGCAACCCCGCCACACCCCAACCCGTCATTTCCTCACCCTAACCCACCATTCCCTGCCCCAACCCGTCATTCCCGCGAAAGCGGGAATCCAGGAAATCCCAACAACAACATCCCGTAAATCCCGTCCATCCCCTTTATCCATGTAAAAAATACCCCCGACTGATGACACCCGCCCCTTGCCCACCAGCACGCCCGTTCCCTAAACTGTACCTCACGTCGGACAGCAAGCCAAAGGCCACGGCCCACCGTCCAACCGGAAATTTCCAAATCACGAGGTCATCATCCTCGCTCCGTCATTCCGGACTCGATCCGGAATCCAGCGGCGTGAGGAGTCATTCAGAGGTTCAGGTACCACACGGTCAACATCGTCGGATTCATTGCATCGCTGGCTCGCGCCTGAGGCTGTCCTACTCCGCAGCATGGCCTTGACCAGTACGGCGGGTGTCACCACCGCTCCACGAGGGCCGCAAGTCCCCTCTCCCCTGGTGGGAGAGGGTTAGGGTGAGGGGGCTTCCTCTCATCGACCAAGGCGGTCAGCACGTGGAAATCTAGGACTCAATATCGCAAACCCAAACGCTCTGGCCGTAGCCCCGACAACCTGAACCTCTCCAGACCTCAATCCTCATCAACCAATCACCAGCCAAAGGAGCATCGTCAGCACGCAACCAAACCTCCAAAGGAGCGCCATCCAAATGGGAACCATCTCCCACCACCAGGCCAAAGCCCACGAGTTCCTGAACCGAGCCGACCGGGCCATCGCCAACCACAACCCACACATCCCTTTCGACCCGCTCATCCTGAGCCCGTCGAAGGACCACAACCCGGCGCAGGACCTGAATTGCCGCGGGTCCGCCGCTGGCGGGCGCAGGACTACAACCCGGCGCAAGAGGCCGCTGCCGCATTACGCCGCGTGCCACCCACGCCGTCACGGCCTTGGCCGTCAACGCCGGCTGGAAGCACAACTCCCGCCGTCAACTGGAAACCGTCCTCCACGCCGCCATTGCCGCTGACACCCTCACCCGCTCCCACCTGAAAACCTTCCGCCAGGCCCACACCCTGCCTCAAGCCCTGTCATTGCGAGGCGCAAAGCGCCGTGGCAATCCCGACGCCCCTACGATGTCATTGCGACCCCGTGCTCGACACGGGGGAGGCAATCCCGCCGCTCCTACAATGTCATTGCGAGCGCAGCGCGGCAATCCCGATCCCGAACCACCCGCTCATCCTGAGCCTGTCGAAGGATCATCCTGCGGCAGTTCCGCCTCCGGAGAACGAACAATGCCCAATCGTCCCTCCAAAACTCTCCGTGCTATAATCCGTTCCGTCAAAAATCAGCTGATTTCTACCGGGATCGTCAAACATGAAACTGTCGTGCCTTCAGGAAAACTTGGCCCGCGGACTCGGCGTGGTCGGACGCGCCGTCGCCAGCCGGTCCACCCTGCCCATCACCCAGAACGTTATGCTCAGCAGCGATCAAGGTATGCTGCGCCTGTCGGCGACTAACCTGGAAATCGCTATCACTACCTGGATCGGCGCAATGATCGAAGAGGAAGGCGCAATCACGGTCCCTCACCGATTGGTGGCTGACCTGGTGAATTCGCTGCCCAGCGACCGCGTGGACCTCGACCTGCGCGGCCCCGACCCCGACGATCCCAATTCCGGCGGCGGTAGTGTCCTGCACCTGTCATGCGGCCGCTCCCGGACCCACATCAACGGCGCGTCCGCCGACGATTTCCCTCCCATCCCCCAGGTCGATTCCGGCTTTGCCACCAACATCGACCCCTCGGTGCTCCGTCAGGGCATCGGGCTGGTCGCATTCTCGGCGGCCTCCGACGAATCGCGGCCCGTGCTCACTGGCGTGGAACTCAAGCTTGAGGAATCGAACATCGTCATGGCCGCCGCCGACGGTTTCCGCCTCGCTGTGTACACCGGCCAACTCTCCGAACCCGTTGCCGATGCGCTCAAAGTCATCGTCCCGGCACGCACCATGAACGAGATACAGCGCCTCGCCTCCGAACAGAGCGCTCCCGTCCAGGTAACTCTGTCCGCCGAAAAGGGCCATGCGTTGTTCAAGCTGGAGCACGCCGAGGTCGTGTCCTGGCTTTTGCAGGGCAATTTCCCCAACTACGACCAGCTTATCCCCGAGCGCTACGAGACCCGCGCCGTCATGGAACTGGACGACCTCAAGCGGGCCACCCAGTCCGCCGCCGTGTTCGCCCGCGACGGCAGCAACATCGTGCGTCTGGAAATGATGCCGCAAGAGTCTGGCGAAGGCGGCCAGCTCAAGGTCTCTGCCCGCTCCGAAGAAGTCGGCGACAACCTCGACGAACTGGACATTGACCAGTTGGACGGCGAGGACGCCAAGATCGCCTTCAACGTCCGCTACCTCATGGAAATCGTGAACGTCTTGGGCCGCGGCAAGGTCGCGCTGGAAGTCACTAACTCATCCAGCCCCGGCGTCTTCCGCCCCGCCGACTCCGACCGCTACGTCCACGTCGTCATGCCGATGTATGTCCAATGGTAGTGGGATTAAATCCCACCACGATCGACATCGACACGTCACCCAGCACTGCTTTCACCTTCATGTCCAGCGCACCCATCACCTGACGCTTACCATCGAAGTCCAGCTCTTCCAGTCCCTCCGACAGTTCCTCCAGTTTGGCTTGCACTAGCGCCTTGCACTCGTCGCCAGCGCCTGCAACCTCCCGTTGCCTCTCCAATCTCTCCAGCTCACGCTGGTGCTCCGACCGCATCACCCTGATCGGCGCCAGATCCCTCATCAGCTGATCCAGCTCATATTCATCATCCTTCGAAAACACCTCCCTCAGCCTGGACTCCTGCTTCTCACACTCACCAACAGCCTTCTTCAAGTCTCGGATCTCCGGGCCCACATCGCCCCCACCAGTATCAAAGTGTTCTTCCAAATCCGCCATCAGCACCACGGGATTCTTCAGAGCGTTCACCAGCCCGCCCCACACCGCTGCCTCCAACTCGTCCGCAGGAATGTATGACGCGCTGCACGTCTTCGGAATCAATTTGCCCCGCTTCTGAGTACCCTGGCAACGATACCTTCGCCTTCCGTTGTACTTGCTGCCGCCGTTCACCGGCTGACCACACACACTGCACCGCGTGTACCCGGTCAACAGGTACAGATCCTGGTCACCCGTCCGCACACTCGGCATCGCCAAACGAGCTTGCGCAGCTCCCCACAAATCATCTTCCGTGATCCTCGGAGAGAATCCGTAGATCCACTCCCACTCGCTTTCCGGCCTCAGCGTACGCTTGATGCGCTTCTTCTCATTGGGCTTGCCCTGGTTCTCAAACCAGACCTGGCAACGGTATTTCCCGTACACGTCCCATTCCACATACGAGGTATGCGTCAGAATGTTCCGCACCGTTCGGGGATGCCATAGTTTTCCCCGCTTCGTCACCAGCCCGCGTCGGTTCAATTCCTCCGAAATCGCGTAGGTTGACCAACCCCCCACGTACCACTCGAACATCATCACCACCACCGCAGCTTCCACCTCGTTCACCGTGCGTATCTGCGTCACCGTGTCGTAGTCGTACCCGTAAATCCCGTTCCCGCCAACACCGACCGGCATCCGCCCGTTTCGGGCAACCCGCCTCTTCGCACGCATCGTACGTTCCGCGATCTGCGCACGCTCTCTCTTGGCCGCATAGGCCATGATTACCCTCATCATCTGGGCCTCATCGCTATCGCCCGACGGACCTCGCAGAAATTCCAGGGACACCCCCCTTTCCAAAATCTCGTTGCTCAGCGTGAGCAGCACCAGCGGGTCCCTCGCCAATCTGTCCGGGTCATAGACGCTCACCGCGTCGATCACGCCCGTATCCAAGAACTCCAGCAATTCCGTGAATCCACGTCTCACGGTAGAAGCCCCAGTCACCACATCCGTGAAGAGCCACTCAGGGCGCATCTGGTAGCCCTGATCGGCCGCATACCGCATCAGCTCTTCTCCCTGGGTATCCAAGGATGTCCCGTCCCTCGCTTGATTCGGGTCGCTCACGCGCCTATACCCTGCCATGTTCCCCAGAAACGGTTGCCGCCCCCTTTCCTCCACCGGCAAGGCCAACTCTGCGTATTGCACCACCGGCCCTTCGTCAGGGTCAGCCGGCGATCCCGCCCCAGTCGTCACGTCATCGTTGAATTCGTTCTTTACAGTCATGGAATTCCTCCTAAAGCCATTTGCCCCCGAACATTGCGAGGCCGTCGCACTTTTTCGACCGGGCGGTGAAGACCGCAACGCTGAACTTCCAGCGCAACCGGCATCACCGCCCGATTTCCTGCTACCCGCGCTGCACACTCCTTTGCAGCCAGGACCATCGCCGTCGATCAGGGACACCACCCAACACGACCACGCGAACCGTCATTCCCTGGTCTCGGTACCGACCGCTATCCGCCACCACATCGCGCCCCTCCTCATTCCATCCATCGACGTCCTCAACCCCGGTGGACAATTCCCCTCCAGTGCTGTTAACATCAGCGACAGCCGGTCCGAGTTGAGCCTCGTCCGGGTCTGGCGCCGCGGTGGACTCTTCGATCTCCCGCGGTGCCGCTTTATCTGCGGACCGCTTGCGGTCCGACGACTCCATCCGATCCATATCGGATCACCTCCAACTTTGCGTTCTCTCCATATCGCATCACCGCGACCATGCATTCCGAATACACGCCACGATGCCGAAAGTTTCAGTTCACCATCACCTCCTTTCCACCAAGGATGCTTTTTTGCCGTCGCTCCAGAGCCACAGCAGGGGTCGTAGGCGTCTTGTTCACTGAACGTCATGGCGCCCCAGCCGTATCGCGCGGGATACGCCACCACGCCTCGCAGCGTTCTCGAATGCCTCGTCACTGACGATCCTCAGACCACCCACCTCAATATCTATCCACCCTCCTTGTGCATTCTTCGCATACCCGGGGAACACGCCCGAGCAACGGTACTTGCCGTACCGCCATCTGCCGGTGTATGGCCTGTGCCGCAAGACGCACCTCACCATTCGCGCGCTCCACGGAGCCCCGCTCCGCGTCGGCACACCCCGTTCGTTGAGCTCATCCGCGATCGCATGATAGATCCACCCTGCCGCGGCCCACTCGAAGAGCAGCCGCACAATGGGCGCTTCCTCCTCATTTATCGTGCGCTCCCCGGTCACCGGGTCGCAGTCGTACCCGTAGATACCGGGACCGCCAACCCCCACCGGCTTCTCCTCATCGTTCCCCAAGGCGTCGACCATCGACGCCGGGAACTCACGAAACCCTTGCTCGCGCAGTCGCAATTCCGGGAACACCACAAATTCCAAATTGGAATCCTCCTGCACATCCATGGTCCGCCCGTCCACCTGTTGCCCCTTACTCACCCGCGAGTAAGACAATGCCAAACACAGCCTCCTCAGCACCGCCGATTCCAAAATTTTTCTCAACGCGTTGGGAATCATCTGTCATCCTCCGTTTCACCAAGCGTGCGTTTTCTCATCACCGTGGAGCCACAGCACCAACCATGGCTCCACGTTTGCCTATTCTTCCGACAGGTTCAGCCGTCGAGCTATCTCCTGCATCGACATCCCATCGGATGCCATCCTGAAGATCCGCCGTACCAGACCAGCGTCACCCAGCGCAGACATTCGGCATCCGTCCTCCATGTTCAGCTAGCTCCTCCCCGCCTCATCAGCGGGCACTTCGGCCGCACCAACCGGCCCATCCAGCCCAGGCTCAACTCTTGAGCCACCTGTGTGTGCCATTTTCGTGTTTCTCACCCTCATCAACCGATTGTGCGGACATCCTCATTGCGTTAAAATCAAATTGGCCCTCGGATAACCTCTGAGGTGTCTCCAGCCCTGCGACCTGGCGACCAACCGTGCGCAGGGCTACTTTTTGGCGTTCACCACGCCCATGTTTTCGCGCCTCCATGGCGCACCTCCTTTTCCGGCGATCGTCGCCGGCTACTTTTCCGACCGAGCAGGGCCATCAACTCCCGCCCCGCGTTTTCGTCAGCACCTCCTCCATTGAGCATTTCGATCCATAAACCTATCGATTACCCGGCCGCACGCCGCGCACCTCCGTAACTGCACTTCCAACGCTGTTTGAAGCCCTACACTGCGCATACAATCCGGGTATGTCCTATGGCCAATATAGCAGCCAGGCGGCCGGTGAGAAACCGGCAGGTGTCATCAAAAATTTCCGACACCGCCAAGCACCGACCAGCCGGAACCTCTCCCCTGTAGATGCTCAATCTCCGACTACATTGCCATCAACATCCTCCAATTCAAGATCTCCATTGGGGCCCACTCGCACCCTATAGACGGCCTCCGATCCATCAGCGTGGTGAACCCGCACCAAACCGCCAGGGTACCATTTTTCACCACCGGCGAATCCCACCCGGCGATAAACGCCCCGGCTTTCCTGGATCCAGTCCGGACTGGCCTTTATGTACCGATGCAGGGCAGTCCTCACGCTGGGCAGCGTCGCCGAGGTCAGCGCCGACTGGTGAATCAGCTTTACAGCTTCACCCAGCCGGATCCGTCCGCCCGACTTTTCGGCGATCATTTCCAGTCCCGCTCCCATGGTCGCGCAGCGGTTCAGCTCCTCCATAGTGACCTCCTCCGGAACTCCGACGGTCACCGCGCGGGTGCCCCTCAGCACCCTTCGAGCCGCGTGCCCCAACGCCTCCCAATCCGCCAACTCCGCTCTCGCCGCATCCGTCCGGGAGTCCACCATCGCCAGGTACCCACGAAGTGATGCCTCAAACAAGGCTGTTTTTTCTCCTTCCATTGCGCATCTCTCTCCTGCACCCGGTAGCGTTCGCGCCACACCTGGACCCGGCTCCCACCTCATCCCGTAATCGCCGACCATGCCATCCGACATCCAAACCCCTCCCTGAACATCAACCTGATCCGTCATGGCGCTAAACCCCGTAGCCAATTTGAGCCTCCTGATGTGGCCCAAATTTAGGTGCTGTGATTTGACAACCAAAATACTACAGTGCGGACGCCAAGGTCAACCATTTATAGCCCTGAAATTAGCGCTATATTTGCGGCGGCCCTACCGTCGCACGCCCAACCCCTCGCACCCTCCGCTGGCTATCACGCCATCGACCCTCCAACACCACCGTTCCCAACCACATTCGCCCAGCCGTCAGCTCCTACACCGTCTCACCCCGGAAACAGGTTTTCCCAAAGCAGGAATCCCAATCCTCCCCTAACATCAGGATATGCGACACCAATTGTTCAGCAACCTCCAAGCCTTCATTGACGCTTGGCATCAAGCCCTGTCCACCTTCGATGCAAAGACCCAGGACATTCTCGTATCCGTCATCCTGCAACAAAAGTCCAGGCGCCAGATTGCGCCAGAATACGGCTTTACCCACCAGCACATCGCCCAGATTATCGACAAAGGGATCCTTCGACTGCGCTCACCAGCCGGTTCCACCGATCATTCGCCAATCGGCGACGCCATCGCCAATGCCACGCGCATCATCGACGCCGCCGGCTTGGAACTTGCGTACAAGCTCAAGAGTTTCCCAACTCCCCAAAATTCCCGTACCGTCGCCCAGCAGCTCGTCAACATTTCCGCGATTTCCCCAGAACAGGCAGATTGGGCAACCGCGGCAATCCTCATCACGCCAAAACCGGCAGAACCTCGTCCCAGTCTCAAGGGACTGACCGCGGACGCCCGCCAGGTTGCCGGACAACACGTCCGCGGCATATCGCCGCGTCACCTCCGCCAGCATCTTTCCGATTGGCGCCAGACAATGGCGGCATGGCCCAAATTCAGCCTGCCCCTGCACATCACCGCAGTCACGGGCATTTCACCGCATCCAAAGTCCAGCAGATACCACCCTATAAAAGGTTGGACCACGCCCATTGCAGGCGACCCGCTCCTCACCAAACATTACATCACCCGGGCCCTTGACAAAGCCGGCCAACCTCTCACCATCCCGGAAATCGTCCAATCCGCCAACCGCTTAGCCCGACTCGACGGCATCGACCGCACCTACACCACCATACAGATCGCCGGGACCATCCACCTATACAAGGGCTACAAATGGGCAGGACCCGGCACCTACGGGCTCAAATCTTGGGACGTCGGCCATTCCTCCGACATCCAGCCCATTTCCGGAAGAACCCAGATCACCCCGGAGATCGTTCACCTGCTCCTCAAGTCAACCGAACCGGTTGCGTACGACGACATCCAGCAACATATCCTCCGACGGTTCAACGTCACCCCCGGTGCGATTGACCAAGCTTTGACAGGACAGCACGGCAGGCAGCGGTTCACCATCCACCCGGACCGCACCGTCAGCCTGAAGCCGCAGGACACCGACTCTCACTCCATTTGAATTTGATGACAGCAGGCCATTGCCCACCTGAATCTTCAGCACACATCATCCAATGGAGCCGCCCACGGGCGGCTTTTTTGTTGCCCAAACACCAAACCCCACACCGCTCTATTTCCGCCAACCGGATTCCCAGATCACGGATACCATCCGACCATGACACAACGAATTTTTCACGACATCCACCACTTCGTCACAGCTTGGCACGAGGCTCAGGCATCCCTCGACCCACGAGAACAGGACGTACTCCATTCATTCATGTACGAACGCCAGACCTTGAAGCAGATCGGGCTCCGCCACCGCCTCACCGTCGAGCGTATCCGTCAACTTTCCAGCAGAGCCCTCAAACATATCCTGGCTCGGGCACACGACGATGCCAATGGTCCAATCGCCACCGCCCTCGCCGACGCGGCGAGCATCATCGATTCATCCGGCATCGAAGCAGCCCTCCAACCCAGAAGGGTCACCGCACAAACAGCGCCCACCGTAATCCAGCAACTCACCAATATCGGCGCCATTTCCCAGGACGAGGCCCCATGGGCCCTAGTGGTGGTGGACGCGCTACCCAGAAACCCTCAACACCGACCGACCCTACGCCGATTAGTCGATGATGCCAGGCAGATCGCCGGCAAACACCAGGCCGGTGCAACCCCCGAGCACCTCTTCCACCACCTGACCACGTGGCACGACACCATGGCCGCCTGGCCCAATTTCAACCTCTCCCTTCACATCCAGGCAATCACCGCCAACATTCCCGATCCCTCCACAAACGTCTACCACCCCATTATCGGGTGGAACATCCCACTCAGCTCGGACCCCAAGTTCGCGACCCATTACGCGATCCGAGCACTGCGCGAGGCACAACAACCCCTCACCATCGACGAGCTGACCCCACTGGTCAATCAGATCGCTCAACGCGACGGTATCGAACACCAGTATTCGAAAGAACAGATCACGCTGGCTGTACAAAGGAAACCGGAATTCAAATGGGCCGGCCCCAGCACGTACGGCCTTTCATCATGGCCAGTAGGCCACTCCGACCCCGGTAATCAACGTGGCCTACGCCTGGCCATCTCCGACGAGGTTTTCCACCTCCTTGAACAATCACCGCACCCCCTTCCAATCACCGAATTGCAAGAGCATATCCGCAAACGGTTCGAGGTCTCCCACGGCGCTTTGATGACCGCACTTTATAAGGAAGCCGACCGGGGCACCCTGGTCATCAACCCGGACCGCACGGTCAGCCCGAAACCACAAGCCGCCGACTCTCACTCCATTTGAATTTGATGACAGCCGGCCATTGCACGCCCGAATCTTCAGCGCATACCATCCAATGCAGCCGCCCACAGGCGGCTTTTTTGTTGCCCAAACCACTCTATTTCCGCCAACCGGATTCCCAAATCACGGATACCGTCGAACCATGGACCACAGAATCTTTGCCGACCTCGACCAGTTCGTTACTGCATGGTACGAGGCACAGGCCAATCTCACCCAGGACCAAAGGGACATCGTCCACGCATCACTGCACGAACGAAGGACATTGGCCGAAATCGCTCAACGATACGGCATATCCCGCGAATACGTCCGACAGATCGCCGAGAAAGGAGCCAGACGCCTGCTCCGCGAGGCTCGCAAGGACCGCCGCAATCCCGTGCGCATCGCTGTTGCCAAAGCCGAAAAGATAGCCGACAGGGCCGGACTAGAGATCGCACTACGACCTCGCAGCCTTTCCACCAAGTCATCAGAAACCGTCATCCAGCAGCTCACCAACATCGGAGCCATCTCGCCCGACCAAACTTCCTGGGCCCTGGTGATCCTGGACACCATGCACAAACCCAGACGCCCGCGCCCATCCCTCCGTCGCCTCGCCCATGATGCACGCCAAGTAGCAGGAACCCACCACCGCGGCATTACCCCCCGTCACCTCCATGCTCACCTCACCCAATGGCACGACACCATCGCCCAGTGGCCCAGATTCAACATCGCTCTCCACATCAAGGCCATGACCGGCACCGCTACCGATCCAAAGACCGGCGCCTTCCACCCCATAAAAGGTTGGACCATACCCATCAAGAACGACCCGATCTTCACCAAACATTACATCAGCCGGGCCCTGGACAAAGCCGGCCAACCTCTCACCATCCCGGAAATCGTTCAATCCGCCAACCGCTTAGCCCGACTCGACGGCATCGACCGCACCTACACCAACGTGCAGGTCGCCGGGACCATCCACACCCACCAGGGCTACAAATGGGCCGGGCCCAGCACCTACGGGCTCAAATCATGGGACGTCGGCCATTCCTCCGACAGCCAACCCACCTCCGAGCGAACCCAGATCACCCAGGAGATCGTTTACCTGCTCCTCAAGTCAACTGAACCGGTTGCGTACGACGACATCCAGCAACATATCCTCGGACGTTTCAACGTCACCCCCGGTGCGGTCTACTATGCTTTGGCAGGAAAGCGCGGCGGACACCGGTTCATCGTCCACCCGGACCGCACGGTCAGCCTGAAGCCGCAAGCCGCTGACCCTCACTCCATTTGATGACAGCCGGCCATTGCCCGACTGAATCTTCAGCACACATCATCCAATCAGGTGGCGGCGCTAATCGGCCGGAACACGGACGGAGCCGAAGCCATCCGAAACGCGGGATACCGCTACCGAAGCGTCCTCACCATCCGAAACGGCAAGCCACAACCGTAGAACCGCATCAGGCGGCTGGAAACCGGCCCCGGAGCTCCCCGCAGAGCCACGGGGTAGATTTCGCGCAGTTGCCAGCCCAGATGCCCAACCCACCGGCGTCGTCACCTTCGGCGTCCAAGAAGGAATCCCACATGAAGGTCAAAAAGAAAAACCAAGTCACACAGGCCTGGATGTGCCGCATAGAAGGCTATGAGGTCGGAGAAGACGGCGTAGTGCACCGAGCTTTCTTCGACTTCCCACCGTATTACCGGACAAAGCTGGGCACGCTCAGCGGGCACAACATGACGACCGTGTACGTGGACAAGATCCAGTCCGCGCTGTACGGTATCCCGCAGGACGAGTACGTGGTCATCGAGGTCAAACCGCGCAAGCACGACCCTACCCTGGTGCCGCCGGACCCCGAATGGGAGTTGGTATCCATTCACCGCCTGGACGAACACCGGCACAAGTAGCCAGCGCGAACGAAGGCCGTCAAACTTCACGCTCTACGAAATGCGAGGAAAGCATGTCCCCGGACGAAGTACGCCAGCTACACCAACTGCTCCACGACCAAGGCGTCCCACTGGACGTGACGGTAACACCGACAGAGGGAAACTCCCCAAAAACCTCCGACGACAGCCGCCACAACGTCGTCAGGGTTGCCGCCCACGGCGACGAGATCACGATCAATAACCATCCCCAGAAAATGCTCATGCAGGTGAAGCAGATGCTGGAGCACTACCCGCATCCCGTCACCGTCAACGGAGAAACGCTCGAAACGTCGCCGGCGCCCACCGAGGCGTGCTACGACAGCGCATCCACCGGCCACCCGCTGATCCATTCGCCAATACCCAAGCCCAACCGTTTGCCGGAAAACCTCCACGTACAGGGACTATCCTACAGACACGAAATCAGGCAGCTCCAGCATCGGCCAGCCGAAACCCAGTTCGCCGAACACTTCACGGTGGTCGAGGAAATCGCCGTCGAACCCCAGATCTTGACCGACGAACTGCCCGCCATCAGCCGGACCACCTTCTCCCACCGATTCGACCTTATGCCGGAAACGCTCCGTCAGGCCGACGAACAGTACGCCGCCGCCGAATCCAAATTCGGCATCGACCCCAAACGGCCAGAGCCAGTGGCAGCCTGGCCGCCGCCGCCGCAATATTACAGCCACGACGACGGTCCCCGAAACCTGCTATGGACCGACCTGACGCCCGTGAACCTCGACATCGACGACCCCGTCCTGGCTTTTACGGTCGCAGCAGCCCTATACGGCCAAAACCACGGCTACATACCCGTATCCGACCCGACGCCGGCGCAGATGACCTTCCGGAGCATGGACATCAGCACGACAGACGGCGACGAACTGACGGTCAGGAGCGCCGACGAATCACCACACCAACGCCCCTTCGGCGGCAGGGCCAGCTCGATCACCCTGCACCTGGAAGTGGACGGCAAACCGGTCACAGTATCCGCCGACATCGCCACGTGCGGCTCCCGACAGCAGAACAGCGAAGCCTTCTTCGTCACCAAGGGCATCACGGACCACGAGTTCATTGCCAGCATATTGATGAAAGCCTTCTGGGGGCCGCCGTACCACGGTGCAGAACGCTTCGACAACTCCCACTACAGCAGGGCAGTATCCACCGCTGCCGTGCGGGCTGTCCACGGCGAGGCCACCGGCCTGCAGCACGAAGCAGAACGGCTGTTGACCAACTTCACGCCCCAGTCCGCACTGCCTGAATCAGGCGAGTTCAAATTCGAACACCACAGCGGGTGGACCCTCACCTACCGGAGACCGGATACGTCCAACGACCAGTGAAGAAGGAGATTTCGCTACTCCGATTCCACTGCCGGCGCGATGGGTAGCCACCCCGCAGGAAGCTCCCCGATGATGACCGAGAATGAACGACGCGCCTCACCAAAAAATCGTTGGACCCGCTGGTACATGTGGCTCGCCTACGGCGGCGGCATTCTGGGCGTAACCGCCGTGGTCGTCGTAATCGTGGCGATGGCACCCGCCCCCGGTCGCGACGGCGAGACAAAGGAAGCACGCCGGGGCACCATGGTCATCAACCCGGACCGCACCGTCAGCCTGAAGACGCAGGACGCCGACTCTCACTCCATTTGAATTTGATGACAGCCGGCCATTGCACGCCCGAATCTTCAGCGCATACCATCCAATGCAGCCGCCCACAGGCGGCTTTTTTGTTGCCCACACCGCTCTATTTCCGCCAACCGGATTCCCAAACCACGGATACCATCGAACCATGGACTACAAAATCTTCGCCGACCTCGACCAGTTCGTTACCACCTGGTACGACGCGCAGACCAATCTCACTCAGATGCAAAGGGACATCCTGCATGCATCACTCCACGACCGCCAGTCCCTTGCCGAAATCGCCCGACATCACGGCAAAACCCGGGAACGCGCCCGCCAGGTTGCTAACCAAGGGTTGACACGACTACTCGACCAGGCCCGCCGGGACCCACGGAATCCCGTTTGCACAGCCATCCTCAAAGCGGACGAAATAGCCAACATGGCCGGCCTTGAGCTCGCGCTACAGCGGCTCAGGCTTAGCCCCAAACAACAGTCCACCGTGATCAAGCAACTCACCAATATCGGCGCCATCCACTCCAATGAAGAATCCTGGGGCCTGGCGATTCTCGACGCCATGCCCAAACTAGCGCAACCACGGCCATCCCTGCGCCGGTTAGTCGACGATGCCAGGCAGATCGCCGGCAAGCACCAGGCCGGTGCAACCCCCGAGCACCTCTTCCACCACCTGACCACGTGGCACGACACCATGGCCGCCTGGCCCAATTTCAACCTCTCACTTCACATCCAGGCAATCACCGCCAACATTCCCGATCCCTCCACAAACGTCTACCACCCCATTATCGGGTGGAACATCCCACTCATCTCGGACCCCAAGTTCATGGCCCATTACGCGACCCGAGCCCTGCACGAGGCACAACGACCCCTCACCATCGACGAGCTGACCCCACTGGTCAATCAGATCGCTCAACGCGACGGTATCGAACGCCAGTATTCGAAAGCCCAGATCATGCTGGCTATACATAGGAGACAGGAATTCAAATGGGCCGGACGCAGCACGTACGGCCTTTCATCATGGCCAGTAGGCCACTCCGATCCCGGCAACCAACGTGGCCTACGCCTCACCATCTCCGACGAGGTTTTCCACTTACTTGAACAATCACCACACCCCCTTCCAATCACCGAATTGCAAGAGCATATCCGCAAACGGTTCAAGGTCACCGACAGCGCTTTGATGACCGCACTTTATAAGGAAGCAAGCGAGGGCACCATGGTCATCAACCCGGACCGCACCGTCAGCCTGACGCTGCAGGACGCCGACCCTCTCTCCATTTGAATTTGATGACAGCCGGCCATTGCCCGACTGAATCTTCAGCACATATCATCCAATGGAGCCGACCACGGCTACTCCTCATCCCGGAGCCGTGCAGTGCCCCAACTACGCGAACAACCCTACATCTGGGCCACCTGGCTGCCCCGCCTCCTCACCGGCGAACGGTCCTGCGAGTGGGCCATCTGGTTCAAAGCCCACTACCAGCACTGGACCCGACAGCCCCGCGACTTTGACCAATCCCAGTGGTTGCTGGACCACACCGCACTGCTGAACCAGATCAAAGCCGAGTGGCAAGAACGCGGCTGCGACGTTTACGTCGAAGCCCAGAACAGCTTCCAGCTCCGTGGCCGCACCGCCACCCTCGCCGGCCGGCCCGACCTCATCGTCGACCGCGGCAACGACGCCCTCATCATCGACGTCAAAACCGGCCAGGAACAGCCCTGGCACACCGTTCAACTACAGATCTACCAGTACGCCCTGCCCAAAGCCCTGCCGGAGCGCTTCCGCCACGCCAGGCTTTCCGGCGAGGTCGTCTATCCCTCCCGCATCGCCCGCGTCCCCAGGGGCGCCCTGCCCGGTCTGTTCATCAACCAGCTCGGCTCCACCATCCGCCGCCTCGCCGCCCCTGACCCGCCCAAGCCGACGCCCAGCTTCCAGGAATGCCGCTTCTGCGACATCACGGCCGCCGACTGCCCCGAGAGAATCGACCAACCCAACGAGGTACCCCAGGAACGGACCAGCGACTTCTGAACGGCGCCATCCCGGGGCAGCCCACATCACCGCGATCACTGTCCATTGCGGCGACTGGGGCTCGCCAGCGACCTTAGCGCAGACGGATCCACAGCACCCCACCGACACTCCCTTGCTCCACGTCACCGCGTATCTTCACGCCATCGACGATACCGATGCGGTCGACGCAGACCAGCACCGAAGCTAACGGTCAAGTATCTTGTCACCGCCGTCAGCCCGGCCAAACGCACGGCCCGGTCCATAGGGCGTTTCGCTAACTCGCCCAGGCCAGAGCAGCAGGGCGAGATCGCCGAAAAGCGGAAAGGGAATCGCAGGGCCTAACGCGCAGCACGCGCCTACAGCACACCAAAGGCCGTAGAGCACCCCCGGACCCGTTTCCAGCGGAAACCGGTGCGTGTCCCGCACCTTCGGCCTCCGCGCGCCCCTTTCCTTCGGCACGCACCGCGTAGTAAAACTTCAAGAGAGGACACCGAAATGATCATCATCCACGCCGCCCAACTGGGCGGCAGCCTGACGCTGTGGGGCGAGGACTCCGACCGGCCCCCACGGTCAGGACGGCCGGCTGGAATCCACCACCCGAGGTCCGCCAGCGCATCGCGCCTGGCCGAAGCCGTGGGCGTCCCGCCCACAGACCACGCCCACGTCAAGGCGGAAGCCACCGTGTGGCTGCCCAGCCAGGGCCACCGGCCAATGCCGTCTGAAGCTTTGGCTGGCCCACCGCTCAAATCGACGGCCAAACACCGGATCAAGCCATGGCGCGTGCCAATCCTCAAGCTTTCCATCGGTCAGGCCATCGAACTGCTGCAACGCTGCCAGGGCGTCCGTGTCCTGGCGCCCGGCATCGTGCTGAGCCACGACGTGGCCTACTGGCAGCACGTTTTGATGTTCGCCGTCTCCCTGACGGCACGGGAACAGCTCCTGCCCAACGTGACGCAAAACCATGAAGGGACCCAAGCCGTGTGGACGCCGGTCTACATCGGCGACGACGCCCACCGCCTGGCCGAACTGGCCAAGGCGATGCCACATTCAGCACGAGCCCTCACCGGCGGAGACCGCCGGCCACCAACGACTCCAGCACAGGCCATCCTGAAAGAGTTCATCGCCGGCATCGTGAACCACATCATCCGCCTGGACGCCATCGAGGGCTCCGCACGGCCCGACTCCGTTCATGAAGCCTGGCTATATGCCCTGACATCGGCGGACGGCGTAGTCCACGCCACCGCTGCCCAGCTCCAGCAACTGCACCGGCAGGTTGGGGAATGGCACCAACCCATCTCCGCGGCGGCCAACTCCCCCTACCGCCTCTGCCTGCGGCTGGAAGAACCACCCGAACCCGACGAGGACGAGCCAACGGCCGCCCTCCATCAACAGGACTGGTACCTGCGCTACCTGCTTCAGCCCCACGACGACCACAGCCTCCTGCTGCCCCTCAAAACGGCCCAGGAGCGCCAGTCGCCGGACTTCAACCCGGCCGAGTTCCTGCTGACCTCGCTGGCCCAGGCCAGCTCCGTATGCCCGCCCATCGCCGACAGCCTGAACAAGCCAAAACCGGCCGGCGCAACGCTAGGCGCCGAGCAGGCTCACCATTTCCTCACCCAGCAGGCGGCCGCGCTCCAGCAGGCCGGCTTCGGCGTCATGCTGCCCTCCTGGTGGACCCGACGGGGAACAAAGAACCGTCCCACCATTCGGGCCGAGGTACGCACTCCGCCCATGCAGGGCGGCGCCAACATGACCATGGCGTCCCTCATCGACCTGAACGTCGAAGTAGCCTTGGGCGACGACGTGATCGAACCCGAGGAACTCCTCGAACTGGCCGACCTGAAGGTCCCGCTGGTCCGCTTCCGCGGCCAGTGGGTCGAAATCAACGCCGATGAGATTCGAGCCGCCGCCGACTTCTGGCGCGACCGCAACCGGGCCACCCTGCGGGAAGTCATCCGCATCGGGCTGGGCGCCGACCGGCAGGCGGAAACCGACAACGTCTCCCTGGCCACCACCGGCTGGCTCAACGATCTACTGGAGTCCCTCCAGCAGAAGGGCAAAATCGCTCTGCTGGACACACCGCAGGAATTCAACGGAGAACTCCGTCCCTACCAGCAGCTGGGCTACTCGTGGCTCGATTTCCTCCGCTGGTGGGGCCTCGGCGCCTGCCTGGCCGACGACATGGGGCTCGGCAAGACAATCCAGACCCTCGCCGCCATGTTGCGGGACCACCAGCAGGGCAATGAAAAGCCCAACCTGCTGGTCTGCCCAACCTCCGTGATCAACAACTGGCAGCGCGAGGCGCGGAAGTTCACGCCCAGCCTGCCCGTGATGCTGCACCATGGACCGAGCCGCGAACGCGGCCAACAATTCGCCCAGCAAGCCGCCGACCACCAGATCGTCATCACCAGCTACGGCACAATGACGAGAGACCGGGAGCTGCTGGCCTCCGTCGATTGGCGGTCCGTCACCCTCGATGAGGCTCAGAACATCAAGAACCCCGTCACCCGGCAGGCCCAGGCCGCCCGGTCGTTGCCCGCCGACTACCGCATTGCCCTCACGGGCACGCCCGTCGAGAACCACGTCGGCGACCTGTGGGCCATCATGCAGTTCCTGAACCCCGGCCTGCTGGGATCCCAGGCGGAGTTCAAGCGCCGGTACTTCAACCCCATACAAACCGGCCGAGACGATGAAGCGACCGCCAAGCTTCAAAGGGCCACCGGCCCGTTCATCCTGCGCCGGTTGAAGACCGACCCGTCGATCATCGACGACCTGCCCGACAAGCGCGAGACCAAGCAATACTGCAATCTCACCCGTGAGCAGGTCACCCTCTATGAAGCCGTGCTGCGCGACGTCGAAACCCGGCTGGAGGACGCCGAGGGTATGGCGCGTCGCGGTTCCATCCTCGAAACCCTCGTCAAGCTGAAGCAGGTCTGCAACCACCCGCGCCAACTGCTGGGCGACAATTCGACCATCGCCGGCCGTTCCGGCAAGCTGGCCCGTCTTGAAGAACTGCTGGAAGAGATCATCCCCGCCGGCGACCGCGTCCTGGTCTTCAGCCAGTTCGCCGACATGGGCAACATCATCCAGCAGCACGTCCAGGAAACCTACGGCATCGAGACGCCCATCCTCCACGGCGCCGTCTCACGCAAGAACCGCGACCGGATGGTGGAGCGGTTCCAGAACGACCCCCACGGCCCGCAGGTGTTCGTCCTGTCGCTGAGGGCCGGCGGCTCCGGCCTGAACCTGCCCCGCGCCAACCACGTCATCCACTACGACCGCTGGTGGAACCCGGCCGTGGAAAACCAGGCCACCGACCGCGCCTTCCGCATCGGGCAAACCAGGGACGTCCACGTCCACAAGATGATCTGCGCCGGCACCCTCGAAGACCGCATCGACCTCATGATTGAGGCCAAGCAGGCGACCGCCGACCAGGTTGTAGGCGCCACGTCGGAACGGTGGCTCACCGAACTCTCGAACACCGAACTGCGGGATGTGCTGGCCCTCAGCGCCACGCCCGAAGAATGAATACACGGCCAGCCAAATCGACAACAACGGAAAGGCGTTCTCAATGACCTACCACGACCACGAATACTCCCGTCCCATCGACGTGAAGGGCGGCATCAGGGCCGCATCCCGTCGGGGCGACTTCGGCTCCACCTGGTGGGCCAAGCGCTGGATGGAAACACTCAACCAGTTCAACATCGGCGCACGGCTCAGACGTGGGCGTTCCTACGCCCGCCGCGGCCAGGTCGTTTCCATTAACATCCGGAACGGCATCGTGGAAGCCGAGGTGCAGGGCAGCCGCAACCGGCCCTACGACGTGGCAATCAGCGTCAAGACCATCGACGCAAACGACTGGGAGCGGTTGCGCCAGGCGTTCGCCGAACAGCCGGTCATCGCCGCCAGCCTTCTGGCCGGCCGGATGCCGGAAAACATCGAGGACACCTTCAAAGCCGTCGGGCTGTCGATGTTCCCCACAACGGGCGATGACCTCGAAATCGACTGCTCGTGCCCCGACTGGGCAAACCTCTGCAAGCACGTCGCCGCCGTCTACCTGCTGCTGGGCGAGGAGTTCGACCGCGACCCGTTCCTCATCTTCCGTATGCGGGGCATGGACCGCGAGGACCTGCTGGGCGAGGAGTTTCGCTATTCGGCCCAGACCATCGAAGGGCCGCCGCTGGCGCCCGAGCCACTGCCGGAAGACCACGATGTGTTCTGGGCCAACCCGTTGCCCGCGTTGGCCGGCGCGGACCTAGGCGCAATCACGGCACCCGAATTGCACGCCGCCCTGCCCCAGCAATTGGGCCGTTTCCCATTCTGGCAGAGCGAGCTGGAACTCATTCCAGCGCTCCGAACAATCTACCAGGACGCATCCCGGAAGGCCGTGGACATTCCCCTCGGAAAAGACCTTGAGTCAGAGCGGCAAAATGCCTGACGATTGCTGCAAGCACCAGCAAGCTGGACAACACCGACTTCCTGCTTCTGGACGACTTGGGCTACCTGCCCCAAGGCAACGAGGAGTCCAAGGTCCTCTTCACCCTCATTGCGGAACGCCACGAACGCAGGTCGCTGAGTATCACGTCCAACCTGGCCTTCCCAGAGTGGGAGCGCATCTTCGTCATCCCCCTGGCCACCGCCGCGGCGATTGACCGGGTAGTGCACTACGCCGTCATCCCGGAATTCGACGTCCCCAGCCATCGGACTGATGCCGCCTAGCAGCGGGGCCAGTCAGAGGGGGTGAACCGGCAAAACTAATCGACGGCAATTCGGCAAATCTAGTTGACGCGGGACAGAGCCTCACCGCGGGACTCGCAGATGACCCACTAGACCCGGCACGCCGGGCAGGTGGAGCCGATGGCGACCGGCAAAACCAGCCGTCTACTCTTCTTCCGTCTTGCTGGACACATCACCCACAAGACCCGACACCACACCCTGCATATCCCCCGGGGCTGGCCTTGGCAAAGCCAGTTCAGCAGTGCCCTGGCCCGATTTCGCGCACTGCAACTACCTCCCTGACGCCGCCCCCGGCCTTTCACCTGTCTACCACACCCAATGCCTAGCCGATCAGCGCCGATGCTGGGCACCTGACGGTCTCCGCTGGAAATCTGCGCTGAAAATCGCACCCGGCGCCGCTACCTCAGCACGCCACATCCCTTTGCCGTGGCGGACGCCACCCGTCGTCTATTACGACGGCAACCATACGGCCTAGCAACCTTTTTCTGGCCTCACATCCCTCACCTGACCGGCAACACCGCGTCGCATCGGTGGATTCGGGGTAAACATTCATCCTGGTGGTGACTCGCTCAATTCAGCACTAAACCGCCTCAACGTCTGGATGAATCCCCGGTCGCCTTCCAAACGACCACTCTGATAACGAAAAGGAACCGCCCCGATTGTCAAAAAATGCCGGACACGGTTACCTTCGAACTTCTCCATCCAGCCGACTTTTTCAGATACCCCTTCCCCAATGATCCGTCTGGCCATTAGACGAACCCAACCCTCGAATTCATCCATCGAGTCGGCCACAACTTCAATTACTAGGTCAGCAGTTAATACCGCTTCGCTGCTCGGCGCCAACTCTGCGCCGATGATTTCCACACCTCCCATTACTAAACCAGCGTTCGTGGCTTCCACGGCTGATCGAACCTTGCTCATCAAACCGTTGAGCCCGTCTATCCCGTTATCCGAAGCCAACGGAATACGTCTCTTGAAAGCAACAAAAAATACATCCCCCATGTCCTCTGCTATATGCCAGCCAGTCGAAGCGCCATTCAATCCCAGTCGGGCGCACTCCTGCCGAAAAACAGCGCTCCACTCCTGGCTTGCAGGGGCCGATACTTGGACCCGTTCCTGAATCTCAATGGAAACGTTGGACATTTCCTCGAGGTCCATTCCCAAAATGGTAATGCTCATAGCAAAATCCTCCTCGCATATCTTTTCGTGAAAATGGGCAGGCGTGAGACCTGCCCCTCCAGGTGGTCCGAGTTGCCGGATACATTTACGCAGGTAACGGTTCGGCGTTCGCCGCGTCAAGGTCGGCATCGCCGACCCCCAGTTTACAGTAGTTGTTTCACAATGACGAGCCAAAGCAATCCAGTCACGAACGCCAAGATCCCTGCCGGAACGTGCAAATTTGCTGCTCCCGCCATGACTGAGCCGATTGCGGCCAACATCGCGATAACTACGGCCAGGGTAATCAGGCCCCGCAGCCAGTGGCCCCGAAACTGGGTAGCCACGACAAAGCCTCCAGCGCGTAACCGTCGCCGGAGGTGAGGCACCTGCAACAGTAGTCTACACATCCTGAGATCAACGCCGGCGACCCCGCGACATCGGTTCGTAATCATCATCCAGCCAACGAACAAAACGCTCCACATCACCGTAAGCAGTTGCCCGTGCCTTCTCCCTCATACCAGAAGCAATCAGCGCCTGTTCGTACTCGCGCAAAGCAACTCGAACCTCAGCAAGAGCCTCGCCACTAACCTTCGGCATATTTCCTCCTTGCCGGCAATATCGCTTCCTCTAACCAACAGTAGAGGGGGCGGCTGATTTCACTCGCCCGGTCAGTCTACGACCAGATATTCGAACTGGCTATCCTGGGCATTATCGGATCCCTTTGCAAAACGGCCCGTTACCAGCAAACTACCCGACGCCCAGTGCTGCGAACTCGTCAAGGCGACCGACGTTTTCGTCTCTGGCCGTACGCGCCACTGTCCCAAGCCGCGTACGCAGTCGGGTCGCCCAACGACCGCGCACGCTTCGCGTACCGCAGGCCATCGGTTGGGTTCCCCAAGCTGAATGCACAGTGCGCCGCATAACCCCAAGCAGTCGCGAAATCCGGCCTCACTTCGACGACCGCTAGGTAATCCACCAATGACTCCTCAAGACGGCCAGCATTCATGAGCGCGTAACCCCTGACGTTTCGCAGGTGTGGTGTAACGGTTGGCAGCGATCTCGCTGCCGCCGCTAATTCATTTAGCGCGCTGTCCCAATCCTCCAGGTTACAAAGAATGATGCCGGGTTCCACGGCAGGGGCATCCCATCTGGGTTCCAAACCAGCAGCCACCTTGCACTCCATTATGCCTTCGTCGATGAGGCCACGGTCTCTCAATGTCCGACCTATACGGCCCAACAAGGATCCCAACTGGTAGTGCGCCTCTGCGTTGTTCGGAAACCGGCGAACGAAACGACGCCCGAAATCAATCTCACGCCACAAATAAACCAACGGATGCTGCACCCGGTCCGCCGCCGCAGTAGAGAACAGTTCCTGGACCTCATGTTCCTGCGCCCGGCGGATGGCCTCCGCTGCCTCGAGATATTCAGCACCCGCCTCCCCCACCACGTCGAAGTAATCCTGTGCCAAGCCAGCAGTCGCTCGACCCCCAGAATGGCGACCAGCTATGAACTCCACCCGCATATCAAGAGGCAACACAGCCGCGCGGAGGTCTTCCGACCAACCACGCAGCTCCCGTCGGTCGGCCAACGGCCGAAGCAGACCCGGCGCGAAAGGCGCAAAAGAACCAATCATCAGCAACATCAATGGCACGAGGTCTTCCACCAAGTCGGAAGACACATCTGTATCACCAGGTTCCCGAAACAATTCCACAAAACTGGCAAGCTCTCCGATTGCGGCCGAAAGTCCATCCACTTCTTGCATCAGTCTCGCAAGCTGAAACGCCGTTTTGACATCTTCGCCAACCGCTTCCCAACTCACGACGGCCGCCACTGCTTCCGCCAATCTCACCAACGCGAATTGCCGAGTCAGATCCCGTTCGAGATCCTCGGCATCGACCGGCCCACTACGCGACAGCTCTCGAGCAAGCGCCGCCAAATGGTTCCGTCCAGGAATGACCGTACCGTCCAACCAGTTGTCCAACGTCGTGGGCGGCACTTCAAGCCGGGCCGCCAGCTGATCCCGAGTAACGCCAAGCTCCCGCTGCAGACCGCGCAGAATCTCACCAGCGCCTTTGGGCTGAGCCCATACCGGCACGCATGGCTCCGGCAGCTCCAAACGGCCGAAACGAGCGAATCCCACCATACGCAACGCCACGTCGACGGTCGCCAATCGCAGATACCGCCTGCCAGCTCCGCTAAAGTCAGCGACCGCCGCGCTCCGGGTCTGAGCGTGTTCCATCAGCCGGTCCCAAATTTGGCACGCCACGCCAATGACGTCCCCCACGATGTCGGCAGTCGTTAGATCGTCACGGAACTTTCCGTTCCGCAATCGGTCATCCACGTCCAGAACAATCCCCAGGTCAACCAACACCTGCGCCAAAGCGACCAGCCTTTCCTTCCGGCTGTACTCGCTCACCGAACGTCCCGCGAACATTCGCTTTGCGGTCCTGTCGGCCAGCACTCCCTCGCCGACATCAAGCGCACTAACCACGGCACCCAGAATCTGGCCGCTGTATGGACCTGCAGCCACCGCTTGGCGGCCGCGTTTAGATTTCTTGCTCATGTTTGTCCCTCACAAACGCGTTCGGCAGCCGGCGAGAGCCCTCAGCACCGACCGCCGGACGTGATTTTGCCACCGACACCCCGCACTGCGCGACCTTTGCTGGGACCACCGGTCACGGTCGACCAAACGGTTACCCCGATGGAGACCCAGCAACGGAAACCGCACGAGAGCGTCGCTACCCTCTACTGGACTTCAAGAAACCTTCTTTGCGGACGCACGCTGGGCACGTGAAGCAAAGCTTCCCTTCGAAACCTTCCCGCCGCCGCGCTTCGCCCCAGCGGACTGGATGCGCGACGCCGCCTTACCCGTCATTCCTTTTGACTTTGCCATGATGTACCTCCTGTTAATAGTGAATGAACACAGTCGGGCTCCTTGATTCAAGGTACTCCGACCGCGCCCTGACGCAGCACCAGAAAACCGGACAATAATTTCCAACCCATGGGAATCGAGCAGCCCACGTAGCCGTTTGCTAAAATCCAACGGGCTCTCCCCATTGAAAAGCCATCCCCAGAACGGAGCATCCATGAACGCCCGAACCCACCAAGAACTCGCCGGATTCATCTGGCGAATTTGCAACATCCTCAGAGGCGCCTACAAGCGCAACGAATACCGCCAAGTGATCCTGCCGCTCACCGTGCTGCGCCGCTTTGACTCCGTGATGGAAGATACCAGAGCGTCCGTCAGAAACGCCCACGAAACCAGCGCGCACCTGTCCGATCAAGTCAGGCACACCTTACTGCTCAACACCGCAGGCCGGAGCTTCTACAACCCGTCGCCCTTCGACTTCACGACGCTGCTCAACGACCCCAATAACCTGGCGCAAAACCTGCAAGCGTACATCAACGGCTTCTCGTCCGACGTTCGTGACATCATCGAAAAATTCGGGTTCAGCGTTCACATTCAGCGAATGGCCGAAAAGAACCTTCTGTACAACGTAGTCGCCGAGTTTTCCCGTGTGGACCTGTCTCCACAGACCGTGGACAACACCCAGATGGGCTACGTCTTTGAGGAACTGATCCGGATCGGAGCTGAACAGGCCAACGAAGAAGCCGGAGAGCATTTCACGCCCCGCGAAGTGATTCGGCTGATGGTCAACCTGCTCCTCTCCCCCGAAACTGACCTGAACAAGGCGGGCACGGTGAAGACCATCTATGACCCAGCCTGCGGCACCGGGGGTATGCTGTCAGTGGCCGACGAGTTCCTCAGAGAGCACAACAGCGCCATCCAGCCCATCCTGTTCGGGCAGGACTACAACGACGAATCGTGGGCCATCTGTAAATCGGACATCCTGATCAAAGGCGAAGGCGCCGAACGCATAGTCCTGGGAGATTCCTTCACCCAGGATGCCTACCACGTCCGCGACGACGGACAGCGGCACACGTTCGACTATATGCTGGCGAACCCGCCCTTCGGCGTCGAGTGGAAAAACCAACAGGACGTGATCAGGCGCGAGCACAACACGCTCGGACACAACGGTAGGTTCGGCGCCGGCCTGCCTCGCATCAACGATGGCTCGCTGCTCTTTATCCAGCACATGCTGTCCAAGATGCGCCCAGTAATAGACGAACAAGGCGGTAGCCGCATCGCCATCGTGTTCAACGGCTCGCCGCTATTTACCGGAGACGCCGGTAGCGGCGAAAGCGAAATACGCCGCTGGATCATCGAAAACGACTGGCTGGAAGCCATCGTGGCCCTGCCTGACCAGCTCTTCTACAACACCGGCATCGCCACCTACGTCTGGGTCCTCACGAACCGCAAGGAGACCCACCGCGCTGGCAAGATCCAACTCATTGACGCACGGCAAATGTACGTCAAGATGCAGAAGAGCCTCGGCAACAAGCGCAACGAGCTGTCGCCGGCGCAAATCGACGACATCACCCGTATCCACGGCAGCTTCCAGGACGGCGAGACCCGCAACGTCACCGACGAAGACCCCGTGACCCACCTACCCCGCACCAGGGCGCGAGTAGTCAGCAGGGTCTTCGACAACGATGACTTCGGCTACCGCAAGGTCACCGTGGAGCGGCCGCTACGCCTCAACTTTGCAGCCACGCCGGAACGCATCGGCAAATTGGATGAAGAGAGGGCGTTCCAGAACTTGGCCCAAAGCAAAAAGGCGAACGGCGCCCAACGAGAGGAAGCCATTGAAAAAGGCAAGGCCAAACAGGACGCCATCAGAATCCTGCTGAACGCAGTCGGAGAGGAAACCGACTGTAGAACCTTCCTAGACCCAGCTGAGTTTCAGACGACGCTGAGCGCCGCTGCTAAGACCAAGAAGGTGAAGCTCACCAAAAGCGAACGCACCGCAATCCTGTCGGCACTGGGCGAGCGCGACCCCCAGGCCGCGGAGTGCATGGACGACAGCGGCAACATCCAGCCAGACCCGGAGCTACGCGACACCGAAACGGTGCCGCTCAAGGAGATCCTGGAAAGCTACATGGCGCGCGAGGTTATCCCCCACGCGCCAGACGCTTGGCTTGACCACAGCAAGACGAAAGTCGGGTACGAAGTGCTACTCAACCGCCAGTTCTACGTGTACGAGCCACCGAGGCCGCTCGAAGAAATCGAATCAGGGCTACGAACGCTGGAAAACGAGATCGCCGACCTCATGTCGGAGGTCACAGCATGAGGCAGCGATACCCGCACTACATCAAATCAAGAGCAGAATGTCTTGAGGAGATACCAGCCCACTGGCAGACATCAACGCTTGGGCGTCTCGGAAAATTCTTCAAAGGAAGCGGTGGCACGAAAGAAGACGAAGTAGCGGACGGCATTCCCTGCGTCAGGTACGGGGACCTCTACACCCAGCATCAATACCTCATCCGGGAGACGCGCTCGGGCATCAGCAAAGACAGCCTGTCCAATTACACCCAGATGCAATACGGCGACATCCTTTTCGCCGGCTCTGGTGAAACCATTGAGGAAATCGGCAAGTCAGCTGCCAATCTGATCAAAGAGCCAGCATACTGCGGCGGCGACGTGATCTTACTGCGCCCTACCATCAAGTCCGACGCGACCTTCCTCGGCTATGCAGCCGATTGCTTGACCAGCATCTACCAGAAAGCGCTCATGGGCCGCGGCGTCACCGTGATGCACATCTACAGCAGTGAACTCAAGGATCTGGTAATCCCACTACCGCCCCTCGATGAACAATCCGCCATTGCCGCCTTCCTTGACCGCGAAACGGCACGGATTGACCAGCTGATTGCCAAGCACCAAATGCAAATCGAACGCCTCGCGGAATACCGCAACGCCGTGATCACACGGGCTGTCACCAAGGGGCTGCCAGCGGACGCGGCGCGCGATGCTGGACTGGACCCGGAGCCCCGCATGAAGTTTTCTGGCAATGACTGGATCGGTGACGTACCAGAGCGCTGGGACACCAAAAGGTTGAAATACATCGCCACCACCAACGACGATGTCGTAGCTGAAAGCGAGGATCCACTTCGCGAAATCCTGTACGTTGACATCGGCTCAATCAGCCCATCAAAAGGTATGACCGCTACCGAAGAGATGGTTTTAGAAGACGCGCCCAGCCGAGCAAGGAGATTGGTCCAAGACGGTGACACGATCGTTTCGACCGTGAGAACATACCTACGAGCAGTAGCCCCAGTGCAAAATCCCCCGCCTGAAATGGTCGTGTCTACCGGTTTCGCAGTCATCAGACCACGCGACATCGACAGCGGCTACTGTTCTTGGGCACTCAGAGAGCACCGCTTCATCGAAGAAGTCGTAGCCAATTCCAACGGCGTCAGCTACCCAGCCATCAACGCTTCACAAATCGGCGAGCTCTCCATTACGGTGCCGCCAAGCGTCGAGCAGCGCGCCATCGCTCAATACCTTGACCAGAAAACAGCCCGCATCGACACTCTCTCAGAGCGAGCTGCTACCGCCATCGAGCGGCTCAATGAATACCGAACCGCGCTCATCACCGCCGCCGTCACCGGGAAGATCGACGTTCGCGAACCAGGCGCCGGTGCCGCGGAAGAACCCACGGAGTAACCCCATGACATCGCAAACCACGGAACGCGCCTTTGAGGACGCAGTGGAAGCCGCACTCCTCGACAACGGATGGCACAGAGCCGACATATCGGGATGGAACGTCAACACCGCCATATTCGCCGAACAGGCCATCGACTTCATCAAAGCCACTCAGCCCGAGCCGTGGGCGAAGATCGCAAACCTGCACGGTTCACAAGCCGAAAGCCAAACGCAGCAGGCTCTCATCAGGACCCTGGACGACCGCGGCACGCTGGACGTGCTGCGGCACGGTTTTCGCTGCACGGGGCAGACGCTCAAGGTCGCGTTCTTCAAACCGGCCAACGATCTCAACCCCGACACGATGGCGAAATACCAAGCCAACCGGCTGACCATCAGCCGACAGGTCCCGTGCCATCCGAACCACGGACACACCGTTGATCTCCTGCTTGCCCTGAACGGGATTCCCGTAGCCACGTGCGAATTGAAAAACCCGATGACCGGTCAGTCATGGGAAGACGCAGTACGCCAGTACAGAGAAGACCGCGACCCCAATGCGCCCCTGTTCAAGGAACGCAAACGTGCCATCGTCCACTTTGCCGCCGACTACGACGAAATCCACATGGCGACCGCCATCAACAGGGACAATACCAGATTCCTGCCGTTCAACATGGGCAACGCACCCGGGGAACTGCGCTGCGGCGCCGGAAACCCGGTCAACCCCGACGGCTACAACACCGATTACTTCTGGAAAGAAATTCTCCAACCCGAGCGCTTCCTCGAGATCATTGGGTACTACGTTCTCGTTGAGAGAACCCAGCGGAAGGAGTACATCCAAAGCGGGGCGAGAACCGTGACCCACAGGGCCACCATCTTCCCCCGGTATCACCAGCTGGACGCCGTAACCAAGCTGATCGATGCAGCCAAGCAAGATGGCCCCGGGCACAACTACCTGATTCAGCATTCCGCCGGCAGCGGCAAGACCAACAGCATATCCTGGCTGGCGTACAAGCTGTCCAACCTGCACGACGATTCCAACAACGTCATTTTCGACTGCGTGGTTGTCATCACCGACCGCCGAGTGCTGGACCAGCAACTCCAGGACGCGATCCACCAGATTGAGCACGTCAGGGGCGTGGTCAAACCCATTGACCAAGACTCCAGGCAACTGGCGCAGGCGCTGGTCGACGGCACGAAGATAGTGATCACCACCATCCAGAAGTTCCCCTTCATCATGCGGGGGTTGCTGAACATCGCCGGCGCCGATTCATCCGACGAACCCAATGCGGCAGACGCCGAGCAGGCCAACGCCTGGCGTACTCAGATAGCCGGGCGCAATTACGCCATAATCGTGGACGAGGCGCACTCCAGCCAGTCTGGATCAACCGCCGGCGAGATGCGTTCCATCCTGGGCGCCAAGGGGCAGGCTGACACCGGCGCACCACAGGACACGGAAGACCTCGAAGATGCCCTTACCGCAATGGCAGAAGCCAGAGGCCCACAGCCGAACCTTTCCTTCTTCGCCTTCACCGCCACCCCCAAGGCCAAGACCATCGAGCTATTCGGGACCGCCGGACCCGACGGGAAGCCGCACTCTTTCCACCTGTACAGTATGCGGCAGGCTATCGAAGAGGGATTCATCCTCAGCGTCCTGGAGCGGTACACCGACTACGACACCTACTACAAGCTCAACAAGCAGGCTCAGGAAGATCCTGACTTCCCCAAACGCAAAGCCGCGGCTGCGCTGGCGAGATTCGCAGCCCTGCACCCTTACAACATCGCCCAGAAGACCGAGGTAATCATCGAGCACTTCCGGGAACACGTGGGGCACCTGATGAATGGCCAAGCCAAGGCCATGGTCGTAACGGAATCACGACTTAGCGCTGTCCGCTACAAACGGGCCTTTGACAAATACATTCAGGAAAAAGGCTACACCGACGTCGCCCCCCTGGTCGCGTTCAGCGGAACGGTAACCGACCCAGATACCGGAGACGAATTCACAGAGCCAGGGATGAACACTGACGTAGTTACTGGACGCCGCATCCGAGAGACGGAGCTACCGGAGCGGTTCGACTCACCCGACTACAACGTGCTGCTGGCCGCGGACAAGTACCAAACCGGCTTTGACCAGCCCAAACTACAGGCCATGTACGTCGACAAGCGACTGGACGGCGTGCAGGCGGTTCAGACCCTATCGCGGCTCAACCGCACCGCAGCGGGCAAGCAAGACCCATTTGTCCTTGACTTCAGAAACGATCCCGAGGGCATCGCAGACGCGTTCGCGCCGTACTACGACCGCACCGAAATCGAGGAAGTCACCGATCCTTACCGCCTTGACCAACTCAAGGCGGAACTGGACGACACCGGCATCTACCATCAGGACGAAGTGGACGCCTTCGCCCAGACCTACTTCAGCGGGCTGAACCTGTCCCACAAACGAACCCACGCCAAATTGCAATCCAGCTTGCAACCCGCCGTGCAACGGTACCGGGCAGCAGACGAAGCCGCCGCAGATGAATTCCGCGACAAGCTGAACGCATTCTGCAAGCTATACACCTTCCTCAGCCAGATCATCCCTTACGGGGACAGCCAGCTGGAGAAACTGTCGCTCTACGGAAAGTTCCTGCTCCCGTACTTGCGAACCGACCGCAGGGCAGAGCCAATCAACATCGCCAACCACGTTGACCTTGAGTCATACCGGCTACAACGGAAGTGGTACGGCTCAATCGAAATTGACGGCGACAACACCGTCAGCGGCCCCAACGAAGTGGGCACCGGGCAATCCCCCCAGGAAAAAGCGCCGCTCTCCGAGATCATCGAAATCCTCAACGATCAGCACGGCATGAACCTGGGCGAGGCGGATCGGTTGTTCTTCCAGCAGATCGTGGCCAAAGCGACCAACGACGAGCAGTTCCGCATCCTTGCCACCGCCAACGAGTACGACAAATTCGAGCTTGCCATTGGCGGAATGATTGACAACATCATGGTGCAGATGCTCAACTCCAACGGGACGCTGGTGAACAAATACATGACCGACAACGACGCCAAGCGCGACGTGTTCCCGGTCATTGCGCGATCAATCTTCGACAGGATTGCCGAATCTCCGCAGCTGAACCTCGTTCGAGGTAGATGAAAATGACTTTTACAGACCAGAGCCACATCAATAAGGTACGCGACGCCCTGCACCGACGTCCCGGTGGCGGAGCTTCTGTAATGGTAGGAAGTGGTTTCAGCCAGAACGCCGTCTCAGTCCGCCCCAACGTAGGCAACCTGCCCACCTGGGACCAAGTTACGAGCAAGCTCCACGAGGAGCTGTACCCGCATGAGAAAAGCGGCGGCTACTACGACCCTCTGCGCACCGCCCAAGAATACAAAGCCGCGTTCGGAGAAACAGAGCTATACGCCGCGCTCGGCAAGCTGGTCCCCCACGAAGCATATAACCCCGGCGATGCTCACCACCGGTTACTGAAACTACCGTGGGCGGACATCTACACCACCAACTGGGATGACCTTCTGGAACGGGCGAGAAGCAACGTTACCGAGAGGAATTACAGCGTCATCACGAGCACTGGCCAAATTCCCATGGAGACCCGACCGCGCATCGTAAAACTGCACGGCTCACTACCCGGACAATCCGGCCTGATTGCCACCGAGGAAGACTACCGGACTTACCCGACGAATTTCGCTCCCTTCGTCAACACCGTCCAGCAGGCCATGATGGAGACGGTGTTCTTCCTCATTGGATTCTCTGGAGAAGACCCAAACTTCCTGAACTGGTCAGGATGGGTTCGGGACAATCTGGGCGAGTCGGCGCCGAAGATCTACTTAGCCGGGTATCTACAGCTATCAGAACACCGACGGCGGATGCTGGAAGAACGTAGAGTAGTCCCAATCGACCTCGCGCGACACCCGCAAAGCAACCAGTGGCAGGAGCAAAACCTACACCACCAGTACGCTACCCAATGGCTTCTGCATACCCTCGAAAGCGGGGAACCCTACGACGTTACCGAATGGCCCTCGTTGCCGAGCCGGCGAGCGATTGACATACCCGACATTCTCCAACCGATCGACACGATAACATCGGTGGTCCCTCAAGCCGAACCAGCCACAGATAACCCAGAGGAACCCGCCTCTGTCGAGGAAATCAAAGCGGTCACAACAGTCTGGCGTCACAACAGGCTGATGTACCCAGGTTGGCTCACGATGCCTAGCACTAATCGCCAAGGAATGGACTGGCGAACAAACGAATGGGGACACGAGATACTGAGGGCTCTCCCTGACCTCGCACCAATCGAACGGCTGAATGCCATAAGGGAACTGGTGTGGCGCCAAGAAGTCCTACTCGTACCGATGTACCCGGATTTCGAATCCGCGATAGCGGAAACCCTAGATGCAATCGACTGCCAAAACCACAGGTTAGGCGACACATACGCTCCGAATGAAGATTGGACGACAATCCGTGATGCTTGGCGCCACGTTGCGGCTGCGCTGGTAACGGCAGCGCGGTACCGGCTGGACCGAGATTCGTTTGAGAAGTGGGTACAGGCGTTGGCGGCATTCCAAAACGAAGACACGGAGATTCATCACCGAATCCGCCACGAAAGATGCCTTTGGGCAATCTACGACTTCGACTTCGAATCACTTGGTGCATCGCTGACGGATTGGCAGACCGAAAACTGCGACCCAGCTTGGATGATGCGCAAATCAGCCATTCTTTGGGAAGCTGGACGCGACGACGAAGCCGCACAATTGCTTCAGCACGCCATCGTAGCGGTGAGGGTAATGCCAGACGACCAAAGCAGTGTAGCTGGTCCGTCGCGTGAAGCGTGGGCCACACTGATGGCAATAGCCCGGGATAATCGCCAAACCATTCTCAAGCGGCTCAGGGATTTAGTACCACTCCGATGCGACGTATTCGACGAGCAGCAGTCCATACTGGATGCCATGGGCCAAAACAAGACGGAAGATGAACCCCCAGTATTCGACATCAACAGACGGCGAGGGACCAGCGTCCGCCACAGCAACTACGATCCCCAGGCCGCCGCTTACCGAGCGATCCGCCTGTCAGAGATTGCCGGTTTGCCGCCTTTCGCAACCAGACTCGCAACCAACGTAAAAATCTCGACGAACGTATGGGCCGGCGTCCTGAAGAAAGCAGCTGACGAGATGGCCGACGAAAACTTGGAACTGGCCATACGTCTAGTCCTCCGAACGAGCAGTAGCGACACCGATAAAACGCTTGGTAGAGTGCTGTCGCGGACCAGATTGGCAAACTTGCAGACCACGCAGGCTGACAGATTGGCTGAAGCCTGCCTGATGATCATAAACAGGGCGTTTTCAAATTCGGCTACCGCGAATCTACAATCGAGAACCGAGCCTGCATTTGAAGTGCTATCGCGACTGGTAACCAGAGTAGCAGCTGACCTGTCACAAACCATCTTGGGCAAGGCACTGGAATTTTACCGAGACCCTCAAATCCAGCGAGGAACCTGGGATACGGTGATCCGGCATCTGCTAGAGCGGTCATGGCAAGCCATACCCAATGAATGCCGCCATCGTCATGCCCTTGATTTGCTGAATGCCCCGATAGCTGGAATGAACAGCGATCCCCCTCTAATGGGGTACGCGTGGGTAGACCCCGTCGACATATTCGCCAATGACAGCACTATCTTGCAACGCACACCCGACAACGAACACCAGTGGAGATCTGCCATCGACCTAGTTGTCAGCGCTTTAACCGGGGACGCTGCCGTGCGAAACAGAGCGTCCATCAGGATGCTTCAGCTGGCGAGTTCTGGTTTGCTCACGGACCACGAGTCGCAGACGATTGCCAATGCGCTGTGGTGCGATCAGCACACTCCCCCAGATGGACTACCTACGGGTATCCGAATACCCGATTGTGATCTCCTAACGTTGCCAGAACCCATGCCCGCTGTCGCGCAGAAGAACTTCATCACTAAATGGATGGCGGAAGACGACACAACCGGATGGCAACACAAGAATTCATTTGAGGCATCCCCGAGTTCCATCAATGGGTTGAACCACGATACGCAAGATATGGATAGCCGACTTTGGCAAATCGGAGCGGCAATCGGGAGCCTTCAAACCCGCGGACGGCGACTGGATTTGCCTGATCCAAAGAGAGCGAATCTCCAAAGAATGGTAGAAGTTTGGGCTGAAGCCGCCGTGCCAGAGGTTGCCCCACCTGAGTACCCATTCTTTCTGCGCGCCATGGGAGACGCTCATAAAGCACGCATCCGACACGTATCTCAAGTACTCGCTGCGATCACCAGAGAAGTGGGACTGTCTGAGCAGACAGGCGAAAAGCTGTACTCAAAAATGCAGAGGTTGAAAGAAAAACAAATTCCGGCACTCACGATGGCCACGAGCATCGTCAGAGCCACGCCAATGCGGTCTGCTGATGTCGCCACGGCACTACGAGTTGGCATGACCTCCAACCAAATAGACATGGCGGACAACGCCGTGGAAGGAGTGCGTCAATGGATCGAAGGAACGATGGAAACCGAATCTGGTACGCCTAATCCACCGGACGACCTGGTACGAGAAATCGGAATTTCCATTGCCTCCCGCAGGAGACCAGTGTTGCCAAGCGCTCTAGCAGCAGCACGGTGGATATTCGAAAACGGCGAGCATACCCACACGAAAGCCATCCGACAGTTAGCACTAGACGGACTGGACTACCTTGCCGAGGAGCTCCGCTATGAACGCCACCATGATGCCCCGGACGACGTTCCTTTGGAACGGCTATTCTGCGCACAACTCGCCGCAGCAATGGCGGAAGGCGGGCTGCAGGAACACCCCACAGTTACTCGATGGCTGGAGATAGCCAGAGAAGATCCATTACCTGAAGTCCGCAACGCCGTTCCGATGCGCCAAGAATTCGAGGACGATGAAAGCCGAAGCACTCCGCCAATAAAAAGAGCCGCAGAGGTCACATGATGACCAGAACGCGATCTCGACGCAGGTCAGACCGCCGTAGATTCACAACGTTCCGGGTAGCGGAGGGCAAAAGAAACGCCCCCTTGCGGGAGCGTCGGCCCAGCAGCACTACCCGCTGGGGGGGTTGAGATCTAGGCTACGCGAAATGCAACAAAATGTCAACTTCCATTGCCGACATTCCTGACGAAAGCCAAGCGCAGCTCCACCGGGTGGCGGTGTACGTTGATGGGCTGAACCTCTACCACGGCCTCAAATCGCGACGCTGGCGCCGCTACTACTGGCTGAACCTACGCCGATTGGCGGAACGCCTGCTACGTCCCGACCAGAGCCTGGTTATGGTCAGATACTTCACCGCCCGGTTCCTGCCCCATTTCGGCGACCCCGATCAACCACTACGCCAGGACACTTACCTGAAGGCGTTGGAAACCCTGCCCGACTTGACGATCCAGTACGGGCACCACCTGCCCAAGACCGGAAGATGCCGGCGGTGTGGAGCAACGTGGGCAACTTTTGAAGAAAAAATGACGGACGTGAACATCGCCGTGGCGTTGCTCCGCGACGCGATGCGGAACACCTTTGACACCGCCATTGTGATCTCCGCAGACAGCGATTTAACGAGCCCGATCAACACCGTACTGCACAGCTACCCTGAAAAGCGGGTAGTAATCGCCTTTCCGCCGAACCGCCATTCCGAGCATTTGCATCATCAGGCCACTGCCACCATCAGGTTGGGGCGTAGCATCATTGCCAACAGCCAGTTTCCCCCGCAAGTCACCGACGCCAACGGGTTCGTCTTGCACAAACCGTCGCGCTGGAACTGAAAAGCAATCACAAGCGGAGCCACGGCAACTACGCCAACTCTCAGCCTCTGCCGCCCGCAGGCATTTTCAGCGACAGAATTGGTGATGCCAGACTGTAGCGAGCGGACATAAGCCGCTAGCGAAATGCTGCTGTCGCCATTGGTCGGCGACAGCAGCCGCCCTGACAGCGGCGGTAGCCGGTTTCATTTCAGCCTACCAGCTTCACCCCAACGGCACCATTTGGCGCCTTTTTCGCATCCGATGAACAATCTTGCCTCAAGGCCACGAAAACGCGCCCACGGGACGCATACGCCAAAAACCAGGAGCGCTGGCGCCAGATGGCAACGGGACATCGGCTACCCACCGGATTGGACGCCAACCAACCTTGTGAGCCCGATGGGCAACCCATAAACTGATCCGGCCAACACCGAGACCACCTCCCCAAACAGCAAACCTTGACCAGCATACACGAACGCCCCTACACCCTCGTCTGCGCGATGGTGATGATGGTGTTGACATTGGCGTGCGGCGCGGGAGAGCCTGGCAACGAAACCCTCGGCAGGCAGGACCCCATTCCGACACCGGACCGGTCGCAGGTTCAGATCATCGACGCAGACCCGCCCGCCGGCCTGACCGATGCGGACGCCATCAACGCCTACCGGCAGGGCTATGCTCATATGCGCGCCGCAGCCTGGTTCTCAGCCGTCGCCGCCTACGACGAGGCAATCCGCATCCAACCGGCCGTCTCCGACCTTCACGAGGCCCGTGGCACGGCGTTCATGTACGCCGGAAAGCACGACCAGGCACTGGCGGATTACAGCCGCGCCATTGAGCTGAACCCCGAAGACGCTGGTCACTGGCGCCGGCGGGCACACGCCAACACCGTCGCGCCGACGCCCCAACCAGAAAGAGGCATTGAAGACGCGACCCGAGCCATCGTGCTGGATCCCGACCACCCCATGGGCTACGCCCACCGCGCCGTCGCCTACACCCGGCTACCGACGCCGGAGTGGGGCAACGCCCTCGCCGACATGGACCGGCACATCGAACTGTTCGAGGAGCACGATCCCGAAGCGTACCGAATGCGCGCGTGGATCTACGACAACCTCGGGAACCACACTGCAGCCGAACGAGACCGGCAGCTCGCCATCCAATAGCCCGCGAACAGCGAGCGCCCCCCACTAACGCCGAGCCTTCCCGAACTCAAAATTGATGACACCAACCAGTCGCGCCGGACACCTCCCGCGTGGCATCATCGACACGTCGACGACCAACGGCGACAAGCCAGCCGCCCACGACTAACGAGGTGGCTGGCCTTTCTGGCCGCCGCACACGCCCTCCAGTGCCGCGGCCAGACACCAGACCTTGCATTCCCACCAGCATCACGGAACCCTACCAGTCGACGGAAAGCGCCACCGCAGACTTCTGAATTAATGACACCAACCGGTGGCGTACAAGCGTTGCTCACTGGCACAATGGAACCGTCGCCGACCCACGGCGACGCCGGCCGCCCCGACTGACGGGGCGGCCAGTTTGATCACCACCGCCGCCCCAAGTTCCGGCCGTACAGCCGCGGTGACGGCCCTGCAAGGCACCGCAGGCATTCCCATACTGCGGTAAACCCAACACCCACCTGCGCGACCGGTGGACCCCCAGGAAAACCGTTGCAACGCCTGGCTTGCACCGGGCGCGTCGAAGCGGGCTACTCCGACCAACACCGACTCCTGCACCGTTGGCGCCATCCGCCGACCAGCATCAACCGTTCAGGTCACCGCCCAGGAAATTCCTCCCGACGGAAAGCGCGCTCTCCATCACGGAGAAACTCCCCGCCGCCGGATCCACCACCACATCCCCAGGCTCCGTCACCGCTTCTATCAGCGCAGACTGCAGCCCAACCGGCTTCCGGTGAGTATGCCCCCTACGGCCGGACAGCTTCTCCGACCAAAAATCGGGAACGTCACACCCCTTCCAAACTCCCTCCACCACCAGGGGCGACTTCTGCACCACCAGCAGGTACTCCCCATAACGCCGAGTCCGATAACCCATCCCCATCCTTCCCTTATCCCAGGTGATCAGATCGACCACCTCCAGTGGGAAATCACCAAACCAGCCGATGGCCCCCGAACAGAGGTGGTACTTGTCCGTCCACAGGAAAAGGTGGCCGCTCGGCCGCAGCACCCTCGCTATCTCGTCCACGAACCGCAGAATGACCGGCTCCGTCATCTGAACCAAAGATGCCCGGGCCTGCCCCCGGGCTTTCCCTTCATTCCCGTACGACAGCTTATCGAGTACGCCCCGGTACTGCGGGTCGAAGAACACCGCCGGCACGGAATCATCCGCCAGGGTACCCAGCAAGTCCAGACCGTCCATCCTGTGCCTGACATTGAGCTCCAGCATTGGCCTCAAATCCCCGTCAGAACGACACAGCGTGTCCTCACCTTGACGAGCTGCGCCACTGGGTTTCAAACCATCCGATTTCACCACCTTCACCACGCACCAGTGAGAGTAAACCAGACGCGCACAGCCCGTCGCGGCTCCACCGTCAGCAAAACACCCTCGGGCCTTTCAATGCCCCCCGGTCACGTTGACCAGGCCGGCGGGTAGACTGTTCCCGACCGTGAGACCGGGACGTACTGAACATCCCCCGCGAGACGATTAAGCCGCACCCTCGCCGCAACCGGCGGAGATAGCCGCGCCGGTGGAGCGCGGGCAGATGCGCCAGCAGGAGGTTCCCACCGGACTGGTGAGAGTTTCAGATGTACAGACTACGGCGTCCAAGCCGGCGCAGACAAACGCAGCCGTCCAACCTCAACCGGACGCCCGACCCAACGTGTCCCACCATGTTCCGCCCGATCACTCGGGCGTTTTTCATGCCGAAAGACGACAAAAACACGCCCACCGCGCCATCCGCCAACGCCGCCGAGATTTTCAAAACCGCGCGAAGCATACAACGCCTACGATCATCACCACCCAGCCCAACGGGTTGCCAAAAGCGCGATCGCAGGCGTTTTCAATACCTCAGCAAATGCCAACACACCTTCCGTCAACAGAAAGGTTTCCATGATTAACCTCACGCCATTGCTTGAAGTATGCCCCCTCCGTCCCATCTCACAGGCAGGAGACCAATACGCCGCCGACCTCATCAGAGGTCTAGAGGAAGAACTGTCCACCGCCGAAACGGCCAGCAACTTCCTGGAGACGACACACCTGACCAAGGCCAGCGCCGACTTCCTGCGCATGGCCATGGACCGCGTGGCGTTGGGCAGGGAAAGCACCAGCCCATCGGTGTACCAACTCTACAGCCGCTACGGTGGCGGCAAAACCCACAGCCTTCTCCTGCTGGCTGCAGTGGCTATGCACCCTGAGCTGCCCTACTGGCAGCAAATCGACGGGCTCAGCCCAGCTGCCGCCGACGTGATCGCGTTCGACGGCGAAAAACACAACGTCGTCAATGGAACCGTCATGGACCACCAGGGCAACCGAGCAAAGAGCATGGCAGGTTTCATGCTCCACCACCTGGGCGGACCGACGGCACTGCACGAATTCGCCGCCGGAGACGAAACTTTCGCCGATCCCGGATCAGAAGAATTCCGAAAGCTGATCGGCGAAAAGCCGGTGGTCATCGTCATCGACGAACTGGTCCGTTACATCAACAGGGTAAACCAGCGCGCAGCTGCCGACCCTCGCGTAAGCGTTGAGGGGGTACTGACGACGTTAGGCGCGTTGGCCAACGCCGTGTCCAATAGCCCCAGAGCAACCCTCGTCGTCACCAGTCCCGAGGACGCACACGAATTGTTGGTAGAAGGCAACCCAGCGAACGCCGGTGACGCCCACAGCGCCGATGCTCTGGTGCTGCACAACATGCTGGAGCGGATCAACTCGCAACTCAGCAGGGTCATGTACCCGACAGCGCCAGCCGAAGAGGCCGACCTGCCAGCCATCCTGTGTAAGCGCCTGTTCTACAGCGTGGACGAAACCGCCCGCGCCGCCGCAGCCGAAGCGTACGCAGTCGTGTGTGCCCGCAACGGACGCGACAACGGCGGGACGAACTACCAGACGTTCTACAACGACTACCCGTTCCACCCTTCGCTCCTCAAGATCATTACCGGTCGCCTGGCCGCCAACCGCAACTTCCAGCGCGTACGCGGCACGCTGCGCCTCATGGGCAACACACTACTGGAAATGCAGCGCACTGGCGACAAATCAACGTTGGTCCACCCTTACCACGTCACGCCGCACGCCGTGCGCATCCGCGACGAGGTCGTGAACCGCCCAGGATTCTCCGAGCTGGACCCCGCCATCGACACCGACATAGTCGGGCAAAGCAGTACCACCGCGAAGATCAGCAACGATCTGGCGGAACACGCAGCCGTAACGATGCTGCTGGGTACCATCGCGCCAGACAACAGCAACGGCCTCTACGCCGACGAAATCGCCGACGCGATCCTCTCCCCCGAACACGGGGATTTCGGCGTCATCGCCAACGCGGTCAACCAGTTCCTGAGCCGGGCCATCTACGTGGACGACAGCCCGGACACCCAGCGAAAGCGATTCAGCAAAGACGCCAACGTCATGAAGGAATTGATCGAGGCCAAGAACGCGGTCCTGTCCGACACCGAGAAGATGTCGGAACTGCTCCGACACGCCATCAGGAGCGTCTACGACAACGGCGGTAACCGACAAGGAGACCACTTCGAGGTTCAGCTTTTCCCATTCCGTCAGTCCAACCTGCCCGACAACCCCGACCACGCGACGCTGGGCATCGTGAACCCCGATTACTGGAACTGGATCGACGCGGAAAATCTCGCCAACGGCATGAGCAAGGACGACCTGCTGAACCTGCACCGACACAGCTCTCAGAACGATGGCAAAGCGATGCGGAAGTATCCCAACAACGCGCTGCTGCTGGTGGCCCACGACGGCAACCTGAGCCGTATTCGCGAAGACATCGCCACCCTGGAAGCGGCGGAACGTCTCCTGAAAGACAGATCCCGAGCGCTGCCCCAGCACCGGCGGGACACGCTGGAAAGCATCCGCGCCGAGGCGGAAAAGAACGCCACCACGGGCATCCAGAACAAGTTCACTCACCTGTTCTCAGCCGGCAACAGTCAGCAACACCAGTGGCCGGGACCCAACAGCCACCTCGAGGTGAGATCACTGGAATCCTTGACCGACGCCGTCGGCAAGGGACAGGACGTCATCCTGCAAACGCTCGGAGACCGCGTGCTGCACGGAGGTGAAGCAGGACTGAACAAAACCGTGTGGGCGAGGATAAGCATCATCGCCAACGAGCAAGGCAGCACGCTAGGCGAACTACGAGACTACCTCGCCAGAACGCCCGATATGCGCATCGTCATAAACGAAGCAACATGGCGCGCCGTAGTTGCCAACGCAATCAAGAGCGACGCCCTGCATATGAAGACCGCCAGCGGTGAAGACAACCCCACAGGCTATGACCCCAGCTGGCAGGTGTGGGCCAAAGGCTTCGAACCAGGAACCTCCGTTGCTGCAGAACCAGACACGGTTCCCATCCCAGAAGAAAAAAAGGAACCCGGAATACCGCCGCCAACACCACCTCGACAGCAACTCGAGTTCAGAACTGGACAACAACCAGGCAGAGCCGCCTACGCAGCCGTGAAACAGTTCATGGCCGACAACGGCCACGCCTGGCCGGCATTGCAGTCCTGCAGAGTCCAAGGTACCACCCCAGCGTTGGCTGACCAGATAGCCAGCATCGCCCAAGGTGAAGACGAAGGCGTCGCCATCACGATGAGGAGCGGAAACCAAAGAATGCAGGTCATCATCACCGGAGCACCGCCCAGCGAGTTCAAGGACTACGTCGTGTCCGCCAAGCGGATGATGACCAAAGCCGGCGTCGACGCCGCGGACGTGACCGTGCAGCTCGAGTCAACCGCCGCTCAGCGCGTCCTCGACAAGCTGAACAACCGCGACGAAGCCAACATCACCGTCTCGTTCCACCAGACCGAGAGGAGCCCGCAATGACCCTGATGCGCGAAACTCCCAAGGACCACGGCCTACTACTGGACCATGACCCCAAGGGCAACCGGCGTCTATCGGTCACCCTGGCGGGCAGGTCCCCGCGAAAGAACGGCCGCCGGCTGCAATCCGCCACCGGACCGCTCTACAACCGCTGCGTCCAGCACGCGTCCACCATCCTATGGAACCACCACGGCGTGAGGCTGCAACCACAGGAAGAGGCCAGACGGCAGTACCACCCGATTACCGAGGAAGCCGCGGTGCAGATCCGGCTGCTGTTGGATGCGGTGGCCGGCACGGAGAGAGCAGATAAGGCAGAAAAACTGGCCCGTTCCGTCGCGGACCTGCACCCCTGCGAAAGCAGTTGGTGGTACGCCTGCCACAAGAACCGCAACCGGCCTCGCCGAGTGCTGGACGCCCTGACACTGATGTACGCGTGAACCGAGGCGTGAATATGCTGACCAGAAGCAACAGCGTGTCCGACACACAGACGAAAGGCACAAAGACGCCACGCCTAATCGAAAGGTGGATGCCCATCAACCAGGTCTCGACCGAGGCCATCCGCGAACGTGCCGGTGCAGTCCCAAACCCTGCACCGCACCAACTGCACGTTTGGTGGGCCCGACGGCCACTGGCCCCTTCGCGGGCATCAACCCTGTTGTCACTGATCCCGCGCTCCGCTGACAGCGAAGAAACCAGAGAGAAGGTCTACGATATCCTGGGGACGAGCCCCGACATTCACCGCATCGCCGAGCGATTGGCTGTAGCCTCCAACGGCGGCGAACGCGACAAGGAAGGCTACGGCAAACACCGACGCGCTTTTACGCATAATCCCACAGATCAACAGCTAGCCTGGCTCAACGCCAACGTGTCTGACGCGAACCCGATAATCCTCGACGTCACCGCCGGTGGCGGTAGCATCCCATTCGAGGCAGGCCGTCTGGGTTTCAGCACCATCGCCAACGAGCTGAACCCCGTCGCCGGCCTGATCCTACGCGCCACGTGCCAATGGCCGCAGCAGTACGGCTACGCCCTGTTGGACGACTACCGGGAGTGCGCCGACCAGTTCCTCACGCGAGTCAACGAACTGCTGGCCGATGCGTACCCCGACGAACCGGCACCCGACTGTGCCAACGGCAATTGCCCACATCCACAGGGCATCTGCGACCGCAACGGTTGCGACCACGAGTCCAAAAACTGTTCTCAGTTCGTACACGCACGCGCGGCTTCTCGTGCCCAAAGGTACGCCCAAACGTACCTTTGGGCACGAGAAGCGAAATGTCCAAGTTGTGACGCGCAAATTCCGCTCAGCCCCAACTGGAGATTGGACAACAAGGGCACCGGAATGTGTTTGGAACCCTCGGGTTCCCAGATCAGAATGCGCATCGTCCATGACCAGTCAGCCTGCTCCGACTGCAAGGCAACCACCAAGAACTGCCACCTGGCGAACTTGCACCCCGACCAGACGGCCAGCGAAGGCACCGTGGCCCGCGCCATCGCTTCCTGTCCCGCCTGCGGCAGCACCACGCCCAAGGGCTACTTAGCCCAAGAGGCGCAGGCTCACAAAATGGGCCACCGCCTGTACTGCGTCATCTACCGAGACACTTGGCATGACCTCACCAAAGCCGGAAAACCGAAGAAGCGGGCCACTAACTACCGCGTCTTCGCCGAACCCCAAGAACGCCACTTCGCCAGCGACGCTCAGGTCGCCGACACACTGACCCGACTGGCACCCCAGTGGGACACCGAGGACATCCTGCCTAACGAGGCTCTGCCGGAAGGCAACAAAACCAAAGACGCCGTCTACTACGGGATGCCAGCATGGCGCGACATGTTCAGCCCACGCCAGCAACTGGCCCATGGCTACTGTGTGCAGGTATTCCGGGAGTGCGTAGACACCGATGAAGACGTAGGCAGGCTGGACGAGTGCCGAAAGGCAGCGTGGGCGTACGTCGCGGTCGCACTTGACAAGATGATCAACCGGAACAGCCTACTGTGCATGTGGGATCCCGGAACCAACAAAGTAGCCCAAACATTCGCGAGCCACGACTTTGGTTTCAAATGGTCATACGCTGAGATGGCCATCACCTGTAGAGGTCTCGGTTTAGATTGGAGCATCAACGACATCACCGATTGCCTCACCCAAATCCTCGCCATGACCGGCCACACCAAGGGCAACGGCCAGAACATCGCCAACCTGATGCCCAGCTACACCGCCCTACCTACCGAGGTCATCAACGGCGACGCCCGAAACTTGCCGCTGGATGACGCTTCCGTCGATTGTGTCATCTTCGACCCGCCCTACGAAGAAAACGTCAACTACGCCGAGCTCTCCGACTTCTTCTACGTCTGGCTCAAGCGCACCGCAGGCTACGTGTTCCCAAGAGATTTCACCGACTACCTGACGGAGAAGGATCAAGAGGCCATCTCCAGCCCCGCCCGGTTCCGCAACCGGGCGACCAAAGGTCAGTCAGCCAAAACGCTGGCCCTCGCAGAGTACCGGGACAAGATGGCCGAGATCTTCGCCGAGTGCCGCCGGGTCATCAAAGACGACGGCATCACGACCGTGATGTTCAATCACAAATCGAATGCCGCCTGGGACTCCCTCACCGTCGCCCTGATCGAAGCGGGCTTCGCCATCACCCGCACTTGGCCGGTCAAAACCGAAGCCGAGTCCAGCATGCACATCAAGGGCAAGGCCGCAGCACGCACCACCATCCTCCTAGTCTGCCGCCCCCGGGAAGAAAATCCATCCCCAGCGCCGTGGCACGAAGTTGAGGATCTCATCGCCCAAGCCATACGCGACGACATCCGCGACAACCTGAGCCAAGCCGGCCTGAAGCCCATCGACCTGTATCTGAGCGCCTTCGGCCCCGCCCTGCGGGTAATAAGCCAACACTGGGGCACGGAACGCGAGAGCGCCAACCCAGAGCGCCCTGAAGCGCCGTATTCCGTCACACCCACCGACGCGTTGCAAGTCGCCCGCCGAGAGGTCAGCCGACATCGGGCCCAGGAAATCAGCCGAGAGTGGGCCAACAACCCCGCCGATCCCGCCACCAAGTTCTACATCTTGTCGAAGGACTCCAGCGAGAACGACACAATGCTGTTCGACGAGGCCAACCTCCTGGCCCGAGCCATCGGCGTCCCGCTGGAGAAAAACAGCGCCGCAACGAAAAGCATCGCAACGTTCAAAGGCGACAAAGTGTCGCTGCTCAGTGCCCGCGACCGACTGGCCGCCCGCAACATCGGCGAAGACATCAACGCCGAAACCACGCTGGACGCTGTCCAAACCGCCGTCGGACTCACCGACCGCCGCAACACACTGGACGCCCAGCAGTGGCTGACCAACCACCTTCATGACCCAGAGGACAGTCGCTTTCGCTCCACGCTGGAAGCACTGATCCGCACCACCAGACCAGGCCACGACGACCACCAAGCACAGCTCAGCCTGTGGCAGGCCCTGTACCAAGTGGAACCACCGCCGAGAGCCGTCCAGATGCCGCTGGACATCTGAGGACACCCAACTATGCTGCAATAACGACAAGCCCGTAAAACAGCCATCAGCAGGCAAAAAGAAGGAACGGCGAACCATGCAAAACCAAGAACATGAAAAACGACAAGCCATGATGAAGGTGATCAAAGCCATCGCGAACGCACCTCTGATTGGGACCGACTTCGCGAATGCAGACGCTCAGATGGTACCCCATCAATTTGAACAAGCCTCCAAAGGTGTGCGGATTGAGTTCACGATAAGCGCACACGCCCTCGGCAAATTCGACAACCAAGAACTGGTTGACGCACTAACGACGTTAGGCGTGGAATGGTCATGACAACAATCCACATCAAGTCAACAGATAAGATAGTGACCAAGCAAAAACAAGCCAATGTCGCTTACCGACCTTGACCTCCAGCCCGTGTACAACCACGGCAACTGCCCCGACCTGCTGGCTGGCCTCTACGAGCCACTGCTGGCCGAAGCTGTCCGCTACGACCGCACAACTTTCACGTTCACGGCCAAGGGCCTGATCGCCGCCACCGCCGGTACCACGCAATTCGTCCGAAACGGCGGCCGCATCCGCCTCATCTGCGACCGCAGCGTCCGACAAGACGTCCTACAAGCCATCCACGATGGCCAACTGGACGCCGAAACCGCCCTGCGACAAACGGCCAGCCTAGAGGACCTGCTCCCGACCGACGACACCAGCTTGTTGGAACGCAACCACCTCAAACTCGCCTACTGGCTGGTCGCCAAAGGCATCATGGAAGTAAAGGTCGCCATCCGCGGCGTCCACATCTTCCACGACAAGAGCGGCATCGTCGAAGACGCCCACGGCAACCGCGTCGCCTTCACGGGCAGCCTCAACGAAACACTCAGCGGCTGGCAGAACAACTGGGAATCAGTCACCGTCTTCGACGACGGCCCCACCGTCGCGTACCTCGACGCCCTCGAGAAGAAGTTCGAAGACCTCTGGAACAATCGGGCCGATGGACTGATCGTCATCGACCTGCCGCGCTACTACCGCGACCACATCGCAGAACAGGCGCCACCAGCTCCACCCGAGATCAAACCGGCACTCCGCCCAGAAGCCGACGTCTACTGGCAAGGCATATATGACGCTCTCGCCGCCGACCCAGACAGCACGGTGGCCACCATTCCGGCAAGCCTCTGGCCCCACCAGGAACGCTTCAGACAGCTGAACATCAGGCGAGACCCCATCCGTCGCCTGATCGCCGACGAGGTCGGCCTCGGCAAAACTCTACAGGCCGGCATCATTCTCAAAACCCGCCTCAATCAAGGGAAAGCCGCCCGAGCCCTCGTCATCACCCCGAAGGCAGCCACCAAGCAGTGGCAAAGCGAACTGCTGATGAAGTTCGCCATTAACGCGCCCATCATCGAATCCCAACATCAGCGGTACCGGAACGGCCGAACCAAACCGGCAAACAACCCACCATGGGACGTCCCATTAGCCATCGCCGGACACCAATGGCTGGTCCGCAACATCGACGAGTTCCTCGCAACCTGCGGCGAGTACGACATCATCATCGTTGACGAGGCACACCGCGCCCGCTTCCGCGACGTCGACAACGAAAACCACCGTCAGCCCAACCGGTACCTGCAACTGCTGCGTCAACTGTCGCTCCGGACGAAAGAGCTGCTGTTACTCACCGCAACCCCCATGCAGTTGAACGAGGTTGAACTCTGGGCTCTACTCGAGCTGCTGGAGCCGGAAGGCTGGAACAGCGACGACTACCGGTTCTTCTACCGCGAGGCTCACCCCGACCTCGTGGAATGGAAGCACCGCCGTGAACTCTGGCGCAGAAACAACCCATCCGGCACGAGGAACATCCTCCTCGACAGCGAGAACGACGACTACATCGCCGGCCAGCTCCAAGACGACACCATGATGCGCGAGACGCTGGAGACCATGCAGCGCAGCGCGCCGGCCAAGCACCTGATGAGCCGTCACACCCGGGACTTGCTGCGCCAGTACCGCCAGCGGGGTATGCTGGACGCGCCGGTACCACAACGCCAAGCCACGGACAACGTGGTAACGATGACCCGCGAAGAACGCAGGCTGTACGACGACATCAAGCCACTCATCAAGCAGTGCTACGAACACCGCGACATCACGAGGCAGGCGCTGGGTTTCGTCATGACCGTGTTCCGCAAGCGCCTCGGGTCATCAACCTACGCCTACGCGCAGACCCTGCACAACGCCGCGAACCGTACCATGCACGATGACGACGATGACTGGACCACCCTGCTGGACGACGCTGACATCGACGACGCCGATGAACAGGACGCACAAGCCCTGAACGACGCGAGGAACGTCCAAGCTCTGCTCGCTGCCGCCGAAGAGGCGGAACGATTGTCCCACCAGGACAGCAAGCGCATCCACCTTGACCGCGTCATCGCCGACCTGAGACGAAACGGCCACGCCCACATCCTGCTGTTCACCCAGTTCCGCGACACGCAGCGCTGGCTGTCCGAACACCTGCAACTCGCCGGCCACTACGTAACCGAGCTATACGGACAGGACGGACACCTGAAGCCCCGTGAAAACAGACTTGCCGAATTTCGACAACAGCAGAACGGCATTCTGCTCTGCACGGAGACGGCATCGGAATCGCTCAACCTGCAATTCTGCTCCGCAGTGATCAACTACGACATACCGTGGAACCCCATGACCCTCGAACAGCGTGCCGGCCGCATCGACCGCATCGGGCAGGAACGCCCAGTCGTTGAAGTGGTGAACCTCTTCTACGCCAACACCGCGGAACACGACGCCTACGAAGCAGTGGCCCGCCGCTTCGAGAGCATTCGCGCCAACGTAGGAGAATACCCTCCGATCATTGCCGCTGGCATCCAGCGGATTATCCGCGACGAGGCAAACCCCGAAGCCGAGTTGGACAGTTTGGCCAGTCGAACCGACTTCGACATCAATCGCCTGAACGCCGACTGGGACGCGCCCAATTCCCCAATCCGCCCACACATAACCATTGATGACCTCGAAAAGCCACTGCGGCAACCCGAACTGATGCCTTCGGGGTGGAAAGTCGAACACTGCGGCACCAAGCACTGGGAAATAACCAACCCCCAGGGAGACACTGCCCGTGTGACGACAGACCCCGAGGCATACGAACGAGCCAATGGCCGACTTAAATGGTGGCAGGGGCCGTATACCGACACAAACACAAACGACTAATGGACCCAGGAACACACAGATGCCCAAGATATTCAAGAAAAACGCCACCACAATCGAAAGATTAGCTGTCAAAGCAGGAGTTTCCGCAGGGTTCTTCGGAGCGCTAATCCACATCATAATCTGGCTGGTACCGGCAATCGTGTCACCAGCGTTGACCGGCACCAACCTGACCGGAGCAGTGCTGCCAAACTTCCTGCATATTACCGCCACGGTCATCATCGCATCAGCTATCGCAGAGATCCAGCAAATCAGGCACAGAACTACAGCAAAAGAAACGGTCCTAATGGTAGCCGGAGCGATCATGGCCCTTGCCGCAGGAACTATCCATTTTTACCTGGCCATCATCGGCATGACCGGAACACAAACGGCTGAGTGGACAACATACCTCGGCAATGGCATGGCAATCACAGGAGCTCTAACGTCAGCCTGCGCCATCGCCCGATGGAACCCAGAGGATTAACCAAGCATCAAGAAAAGTCCTTCCACGCCTGTCCACCACCGACGTTGACCACCCGCCCAAGGCACGGTAGCGGGGACACTGTTGTCTGACTGACAGCACGCCAACTCGTGCGCCCCTCTACCCTCATTCCAACCTCCACAGCCGACCGGATACGGGATCTGGTCGACCGAGGCATGGTCGTGCCAGTCAGCAACCTCGCGGCCCACGACGCTCCAAGCCGCGCGATCCGCACCACCGTTGAAGCGTAAGGCTGAATGCCCTGATGACGGCACCCCCGCCGAACGGTACCACTCCTGCCAGGGACTCGACGCCACTCCCTGCCGCAGTCGGAGCCGGACGGCTCCCATTCCGGTCAGCTGACCACGCACCGCCGCTGCACATACAGATGCGGCTTCTACACGCGTCGGTGCCCAGATTCCGATTTGGCCCGTCAGCTGGTGAGGCGGTATATTCTCAACTAACGGCGAGTTCCCAAAACTCAAAATTGTTGACACCCACCAGTCGCGCCGCCTACCTCCCGCGTGGCATCATCAACACGTCGCCGACCGACGACGACCGGCCAGCCGCCCACGACTAACGGGGCGGCTGGCCTTCCTGGCAGGCCACACCAGTCCACCAATGGGATTGACGACGCGATCACAGACAGAGTGACCACCACCGCCACTACGGGGGCATGGACCAAATATCTCGCGGATCAGTTGCGTACAGGGGTTTACGGGAATCCGCACTCCCGCGAAAATAGACCCACCTACCCCAACACCCCAGATTGGGAGAAGATCATGAACACCCCACTCCAAATGGCGCAACGCTACGACTACCAGGGCAACCAAAACACCCTCGACTACGAACTACAATTCTTGCCCAGCTCCAGGAGCGAGTGGCTGCAACGCATCAACCTGCTGGTGGACGAGCTCCGCACGCTCCAACCCCTTTCCGGGGCACTCCAGGCCAGCATCGCCGGGCAGGACTACTACTGCATTGACGGCGTCATGGTCAAAGTCGCCCACGAAAACAGCACATTGGCCGGCGACTGGTCCGACGCCGGCTACTACATAATCACCCCGGAGGAAACCGGCGAACTCGACCTCGACACCGTACGCCGAGAACTCGCCGAAAACGGCGTCGGCACCGTAACCGCCGATCCGCCAACCGGCATTGAAACACTTCTCCAAGATGGCGGCGAAGCCGTCAGCTTCGACTACGCCACCGCCCGAGACCTGCCCGAAGGCCTCCAGTACGAGGATGACCAATTGGACGGCCCCGCCGCGCCGCCGGAAGTACGCCTGTGGTTCGGCATGGACGTCGAACCCTTCACCGGCCAGGCCAAGTTCGTCGACCTCCTTGACCTCGGTATGGGGTTCGCCCGTCAGGTCAACGGCAAATACGGCATCGCGCTGCCCGGCGCCGACACCACCGTAGGCATGAACGACAAAGTCGGCACCGCCGCGGTCAATCCCCTGCATCTGTTCGCGGACGTGCTGGAAGCCGGGTCCTCCAACCCGTTCAACAGCCTCTGGCACCCGTACACCATCAGCCTGGCCACCGCTTCGGACTGACCGCAGGAACACCCACATCTGTGGATCAACATGATGCCCACCCAAATAGATTCACCGCCGCCGGCCACGTTCGAAACCACGGCAGCCATCGTCCAACGACACGGCCACTACGAAGACCGGGACAACCAACCAGACTGGGTCATGAAATCGCAAGCGCACTGCGAACTCATGGCCCCAATGAGCAACGACAGGCGAATACAGTACCTGCAAGCCGTTGGCTGCGACGATCAAACCACGAGGTTCATAACTGAATCCGTCGCAGAGACCATCGGCAAAGCCGCCAAACCCGCCCTGCGTTCGGCGGCGCGCGAGTGCGCCACCGCCAAGAAAGACATCCACAGCCTGCTCGACGTATGGCCGGAACTAGACCATTTCCAACTGCTGAGCTCGGCGCTTGCCGGAATGACCAACGAACAGAAGAGCCTGGCCAACGCCTACGCCGCCTGCCAGATATACGAGACCGCGGCAGCAGCCCTGTACCTGGCCATCATTGACGATCTACCACCCGTAGAAGACGTCCTCCCTTACAGTGACGAGATGCGCCGGCGAGACCAGGACATCGCCGACAACGGGTACGAGGACGAGGTAGCCAGATGGCCCAAGTGAACACTGGGCAGATATACACCTGCTTCACCCATCCCCAAGAAAGGCATGAATTAGCCTGAAACCACCTCGTCGTGGTCATGCCAAGACAAGAAATCATCGACAGAACAGGCATGGCGATCGTAGCGCCGCTCACCAGCATGCCCGCTAACGGGTAAGAGTTAATTCGTCTACCAAACCCACCGACGAGAAACGATCCCATTTTATCCGAGAGCTCGACCTACCCTCGTAAGCAGACCACAGCTGATCCGCTACGCCCACGCCGATTGGGCTGCCGCCGTCATCATCCGCAACCGGGTTTACGTCCGGCACTGTGAATGCCAGTCAGGCTACACACCGGACGTACTCACCGCACCCACCGGGTGGAGACAGCAGCCATCCAGCTCCGAGTAGCAGCCCATGCTGGTTCCACCGGAGTACAGCGTGTTCAAGCCGAAGGGCAGCGCGACGGTCCGCCAAAGGCGGAAGAGTCCGGGGCCCCAGGCCGGCGACCCGTATCCACAGCGGCACGCCCAGACGCCCAAAGTGTTGGTCAATTCAACGCGCTAACCCCATTTCCGGGGTCGTGCTTATTTTGTCCACGCGCTCTAGACGACGAGGAATTCGGCTCCGTTTACGAAAGCCTATTGGACTACCTCCCACTGGTACTCGCCGAAAACGAAGCAATCAGTCGAAGACCCGACTTCCAGTTGGTGGCGGGCACCGAGCGCAGGCAGACAGGGTCCTACTACACACCGCCAGAACTGGTCCGCGAACTTGCGGCCAGTGCCCTCATCCCAGTGGTCAACAGGAGACTGCAAGACAGCCGAACTGCAGAAGCCAAGGAAGAGGCTCTCCTTTCGCTCAAAGTATGCGACCCCGCCGCTGGGTCCGGCCATTTCCTACTGGCCGTCGCCCGGCGCATCGCCCGAGATCTCGCGTGCGCACGCTCCAGCGAGGAAGAGCCACCCCCTACCGAGTACCATACCGCCCTCCGCGACATCGTGCGCAACTGCATCTACGCTGTCGACAAAAACCGGCTGGCGGTGGACCTGTGCAAAGTCGCTTTGTGGATCGAAAGCCATGCCGCCGGCGACAGCGCCTCCGTCAACTTGGCGCCGGCGTCCTACTCCGAGGGTGGCTGAAGGTGAAACCGCCAACGTAGTAGCGTAATCCGGCAACACGTTGTCGGCGTATCGCATATTCAACCCCCTTTGCTTGGGCAGATGGGCAAAGGGGGTTCGTTCTGCAACGCGTACACGGAATCCGTCTTGCGGATAGACGGTTGTCGTCATGAGTCCGAGTGGCTGACTCGCCTCTCATTCTGCCCTCCCAATTCCCGCTACTCAGCTCTATATGCTATAATCATCATTGCAATTGATGATTATGTGATGAGGTCGCAACCATCAGCTGGGATGTCGGACAGCAAGATATTGCCGAACAGGAAACCCGCCATAATGCCTCGCTTGACGTTGCACAAACGTTGAACCGAACGCTCTGTTGTCGAATACTTAACCACGAGTTGAGATCCGAAACGACCAAGAAGAGACTAGGCGGCCCAATAGTACGACGGGGGAGATGAGCAAATGTACCCAAAGTTTTCATTACCAGAAAACCGCCCAGAAAAACGCTACGCCGTGCAACAGGACGCCGTGGAACCCCGCAATAATCGCCATGAGCCCACTTGAAACGCCGGAATCCGCCTGTTATGCTCACACGGAACGGCTGTTGCGGAGCTGACCCCAGCGAGTTCATCGGCACATGAGAATTCACCTGAGTGTGAGCTCACTGACCAAGCTGGAACACCTCTGGCGGTACCAACTCGCAACCATGCCCACAGGAGGAAAACCATGACCACGAACCTTCACGAAATCGACATCACGACACTTACCGATGCCTCTACCATCTCGGAGAAAATCCGCGAGCGTGAAATGTTGACCGCTCGTTTGCGGGACGAAGTCGCGTTGCTGAGGAACGAATACAACGACCAGTGGGTCGGCATGGGGATGGATTACGACTTGGTGTTTGGTCAAAACCTCGAAGAAGTTTTGGCGCGACTCAAGCGAGACAGGGCGGACGATTCCACCATCGCCGTCGAATATCTCAGCACCGAGCCAATGGTTATGATCCTATGATCATTGGAAATTTCGAGGGGATTCATCCCTACACAAACGGCTACATCGAGATCCAACGGCTTGGGGTTAGGGGAACAGTTGAGTTTCTGGTTGACACTGGAGCGGACGTCACCTGCATTCACCCCAAAGACGGGTCATCACTGTTCATACCGTATGATGACCTGCGAAACGGAAAGGAAGTGGGAGGCATCGGAGGCACGTCTTTGAGATACCCCGAACCGGCTATCCTGTCCTTCCGCGAGTCTACTGGAGCACCAGTCCACCGTTACCGGATCGAAGTTCGTATAGGGAAGCCTGAAGACGTGGACGAATGGATGCCCTCTGTACTGGGACAGGACATCCTAAAGCATTGGCGCACTATCCATGAACCAGACTTGAAAAGAGTGGAGTTCCACGTCAGGTCTTCAAGTTACAGCGGGCTGTGAGCACCCGATAAATTGGCGGCCAGTGCTCTTCAACCCCCAAGCAGAACGATCAGGGTCGGGCAAAGTTCCCGACCCTGATCGTCGTTTCGCCCGATGCCGATGGCTCCATGGAAAGACAAGAACCCTACTATCGTGTCCGCGCCACTAAGGGCAGCGGATATGCCAAGCTGGGCTTTGCGCATCTCAAGCGGCGTAGGAGAGGGAGTCCACCATTCGGTGGTACAGGGTGGCGGGGAATTCCTGCGTGTCGGAGTTGCCGGCCGACACTGAGAAATCTTCCGACGCCAGCCAGAGGTGCCGACGCACCAGGGCGATGGCGTCCACGAAAGTCGGCGACGGCTTGTTGTACCAAGCCGCAGTGCGCTGGGTCATGGGATGTTGTTTTTGCAAGGCGTGGGCGGCCAGGGCGGTCCAGGAAAAGAGACCCAGCAGTGCTGGCGTGGTGCGGGCGATGGCCAGGTCGGACCACTGGCGCTGGGTCTCCATGCCCAGGTGAGTCCGCGCTTCCTGAAAGGTGACTTCCAGTTGCCAACGCAGCACAAACCACTCCAGTATCTGGGTCGGGTCCGCCGACGGGTCGGTGCAGAGCAGGGCCTGGGGATCGAAGCTGCCTTCGGGGTCTTGCACCAGCACCCAGCGGATGAGGACGGGCGGTTTGCCCGAGCTGTACCAGACGGCAGTCTGGGAGGTGAGTTCCACGGTGCGGGTGGTGCCGTCGTACCAGGCCACCTCGGAGCTGGCCCAAGTCACCTGAGGATGATCCAGCAGGGTTTTCAGGGAGGGTCGCCGCTGGCCTTTCAGGGCAGACCGGCCTTTCTGACCCGGTGGCCGTGGCGGCGCTGGCGCGTAGAGGGCAGCGTCCAAACGCAGTCTGGCGATGAGGGTAACGGGTTCACGAAGGGATTGGCAGCAGTGGAGCAGATCCAACACGGCATAGCCGTTGTCTCCCACCAGGACCAGAGGGCGATGGGGCAGCCAGCGACGTAACTGCATGACCATCTGTCGAGCCCAGTCGGTGATCCTCTTGTGCCGGCGTCCCTGCTGCTGGTAGTACCGAGAGGAGGGCGCCAGCACGGTGAGCACCGGCAGCGCCCAGTGGCGTCCTGCCCACGGCACGTGGCCCAGCCACATCAGGGAGATCCAGCGCAATCCACTGGCCTTGACCAGTTGGTGGCGGCTGGAACGCACCGCGTCACGGTAGATGCCCCGAGCCTTGATCTTGGCGCCGCGACGCCGTTCCAGGGTTTCGTCAATGCCGAAGACCAAGGGGCCGTCGCCCCGATCCAGATGCTGGAGCAAAAGCAAGAGCAGGACGCGGGCGACTGCCCGAGATGACCACACCGCCCGATTGAGCACCTCGTGGTAGCGGGAATAGTCGTCCTGGTCGCTGCGTCCCATGACGCGCAGCGCCGCGGCGACAGTGCGCTGGCCCGTGGCCAGGATGGCGCCCACCATCAGGAGCTGGGCTTTCTGCCAAGTCGGGTTGGTGAACAATGTTGCGAAGGGAAGAAGCAGGGCTACAATGGCATTGGGCAGGGTGAGCATGGTCGGGCCTTTCCGTGGAAAGTAGGGTCAGGCCAGCTTACCCTGTCCTTTTACTTTTCTAAAAATGCGCAAAGTCTAGCCAAGACCTGTGGCACTGCAACAAGCGACGAGAGCGCTACGCCCAGGGGCCGCCGGATGCCGTTCAAGCCGGGAAGATAGGCCTGACGCACAATGGCGACAGCCTCACTGTGTCGCGGACTGCGCCGCCGATACGCGCCACCTCCGACCACCTTCCCAGTGATTCCCACCAGTGGGATGTCTCCTCGATCGGCACGTATGCCGGCGCAACGCCCTGATCGACGCCCGAAGTGTCGTACTCAGCAGACCCCATAATGCTCACTCCTTTCGGGAACCATACCACTGATTCCTCACCCCCAGAATACAACACGCCACCTACCCGCGGCTCGGTGATAATGCACCCAGGGGCGGCGGCATCGTCGCCCATTTGGCGGCGCAGCTTTTTCACCGCGTTCCGCAGCAGCCAGCCCTCGCTCACCCGCTCCGGGCCCCAGACCCGAGGCAGCAGCGCGTCCGTACTCAGCCGGAACAGGCGCACCCGCAGCCCCACGATCTCTCCCCGGAGGTTCCGGGCCTGGCGTCCGGAATCGTGCATGGCGGCGCTCCAACGGCGTCGATAGGCTCCGCCGGCTACCGAAATTGGGCGCCGGCGGGCGATTTTGGAACAATCCAGCACGTGTGATAGTAGGTATCGATTATTGGATGGATATAGCATGTCCCATCATATCCATCCGGCATAACGGTCGGCAGCCCCTCCTGTACGGGTTGCAGCCGTCGGGCCACCCGCTGCTGCCCGAACCCTGCCCTCAACCCAAACCCAACTTGGAAATCGCCATCATGCGCCACACTACGACAACACGCGCAGCCCGTCCGGGGCGCAGGAGCGAGTTTCACCCGTAGGCAGGTCGGCCCAGCAGCAAGGCCCGGTTGCCGGCTCCCGAACAAAGGAGCATCAGACCCCGTGTTACCACCTCGAGAACATGGGCCTGCGTTCGCCCGCCGCGCCGCGATACTGCTTCCACTGCTGATGGCCGCGCTGTTCGGCGCATTGATCCTCCACGGCTCCGCGCCCGAGACTGAGGCGCAGGCCCTCTCGCAGCCGTCACCCGCCCAGAGAGTCAACCTGCACCTGGGCGCATACCTGTTCTGGCACGAGTCCTCCGGGGCGGACGGCTACGAGATACAGACCCGCTCCCAGGCCGGCGGTACGTGGGGAAGCTGGTCCAGCATCGGCTACACCGGCACCAATCAACCGGCAGCAGTGACCGGCCTGACCGCAGGGACCAAGTACCAGTGGAGGATACGCGCCACCCGCGGCAGTGAGCAGACCGCATGGTCCGCCCACGACGACTTCGATGAACCTGCCTACAACTGGACGGCCGAGTCCTTCGGGCAGAACATTGCCAACCCGGCTGTGATGCAGTCGGCTCGACCCGCCGACCCGGGAGAGGTCACGGTGACGTGGACCCACGGCCCTGCGCGCTCCGGCGCCGCCATCACCGGCTGGACTGTGGGCTACCGGCTGTTCTCTGATCCGGTTAATCAGATCCGGCAGACAAGCCTGCTGGCCGGCTCCGCGACCATGGCTACCGTCACGGGCCTCACCGGAGGCGAGCAGTACGAGTTCTGGGTCCGGCCATACGTTGGGAACATTCCGGGACGAACGTCCAATGCTCTGGAAGCAACTCCGACGACTACCTCTACACCTAACGCTACTCCAGTGCCCACGCAGTCCTCGGACGCAACGCTGCGGGCGCTATCGGTCTCGGCGGGAAGCATCTCGCCATCCTTCTCCTCCACCACCTACGCCTACACCGTGAGCGTGGCTTCCGGAGTCACGGGCACCACGGTGACGCCCACGGTCAACCACTCCGCCGCAACCGTCACGGTCAACGGCACGACCGCCACCAGCGGCTCCCCCAGCGGCACCATCCCCCTAGACGTGGGCACCAACGTGATTACCGTACAGGTCACGGCGGAGAACGGCGCCACCCAGGACTACAGGGTCACCATCACGCGGCAGTCGGGCAACGCCAACCTGTCGGGGCTGGCCGCCAGTACCAGCACCAGCGAAACCGGAACCTACTCCTCGCTGACCCTGACGCCCTCGCCCTTTGCCGCCGGCACCACAGCCTACACGGCCAGCGTCGCCAACAACGTCACCCACGCCAGGCTCACCCCCACGGTGGCGGACACCGGCAAGGCCACGGTGCAGGTAGGCAAGAGCGGGAACCTGAATACCGTAACCAGCGGCTCAGCCAGCGGAGCCATTCCCCTGGACGTGGGCGCCAACGCCATCATCGCGCGGGTCACGGCGGAGGACACCTCGATCACAAAGGACTACACCGTCACCATTACGCGGCAGCCACTGGCCGGCGCATCCGGCAACGCCAACCTGTCGGCGCTGATTGCCAGTACCGCCACCAGCGAAACGGGGACGTACTCGGCGCAAACCCTAACGCCCGCCTTCGACAGAGCCACCACGGCCTACGCGGTCCAAGTGGGACCCGGCATCACCCACGCCAAGCTGACGCCTACGGTGGAGGACACGGGCAAGGCCACGGTACAGGTGGGCAAACGCGGCAACCTGAATACCGTGACCAGCGGCGCGGACAGCGCCGCCATCGCCCTGAACACGGGCGTCAACCAGCTCATCGTGCGGGTCACGGCGGAGAACGGCGTCACCAAGGACTACACCGTTACCATCACGGCGGGCGTCCCCGACGCTCCCACCGGCCTGGTGGTCACCCCCGGCCCACACTCACTCAGCCTGACCTGGACCGCGCCAAGTGTGTCGGTAACCGGCTACGACGTGCACTTCACCACTATGGTCGCAGCCGACCTGGCCGACGACGCGGACTCGGGGAGCAACCGCTACCCGTACCTGGGCTGGGTGGACATCGGCTACCGCTACCGGGAACCCAAGGCAGGCATGGGGTATCTACAACCCGGCCAGGAATACCGGGTACGGGTGAGGTCCGTGAACGACCACGGCGTCAGTTCCTGGATCACGGGCAGCGGCACACCATTACAGGCGCCCCTCACCGTGTCCCTGTCGGCCTCTCCGAAACGGGTACGGGAGGGCAACGCCGTGACCATCACCGCCACCGTCATGCACGACGGCCGGGAGACGGTGATCCAAGAGGACCTGGACGTCCTGCTGAGCACCCACCTGGGCACCGCCGAGTCGGGCGACGTGGGCACGGCAGAGCGCATCAGCATCAGCAAGCACACCTCCAGCGGCTCCGTGACGGTGCCGACGTTCCGGGACGGCGACGGCGACGACGAGACCTTCGCCGTGCTGATTCGGTGGATTCCCAGTCGCGACAAGGCGCGGGCCGGCCATCCGTACATCGTCTGGGTGACCATCACCGAGGGCGACCCAGCGCCGCCAGAGGAACCGCCGGCGCTGGTCCCGCAGGTGCAGGCCAGCGGTGGAGACGGGACGCTAAACCTGAGCTGGAACCACGCGGCGACCCAGCACAACGGCTACGACGTACAGTACAAGCAGTCCACAGCCACGAACTGGGTGGACGCGGGCCATACGGGCAAAGAGCGGAGCCTGACCATCACGGGCCTGACCAACCAGGTGTCCTACGACGCGCGGGTGCGCCTCACCTTCCCCAACGGCAAGGGACCCTGGTCCAACGAGGCCACCGCAACGCCGTCTGCAACAGGGCAGTCTCCCACGGATACCACGGACGCCCCGCCGGAGCAGGAAGCGGCCGCGCTGCCCACATCCGTCACCCTGGAACTGGACCGGACCTCAGTGAGCGAGAGCGGCGGCACGGTGATCGTCACCGCCACGCTGGACGCGCCGGCCCCCTCCGACGGGAACGGCGTCAGCCTGGGGCTGTACCCCGGCAACGACTCCACCGCCACGAGGAACGCCGACTACACGATGCCCGACACCATCGCCATCGCTGCGGGGCAGCGCTCAGGCACGGCGTCCATCACCATCACCAACGACGCGGTGGACGAGTCCGACGAGACGGTGACCGTCGGCGTGTTTGCCGACACGGGCTACGCCACGCTGGCCGCCAACGCGACACTCACCATCACCGACGACGATACCGCCGGCGTGACCATCACCGCCGCCAACCCCTTCAGCGTCAGCGAGGGATCCACGGCCACCTATACGGTGGTCCTGGACAGCCAGCCCACAGCGGACGTAACCGTTGCTGCCAGCAGCGGAGATACCGCCGCAGCCTCCGTGTCACCGGCGTCTCATACATTCACGTCCTCGACGTGGAACACGCCCCAGAGCTTCACGGTGAGCGGCGTAACCGACGCCGACACCAACGACGAGACGGTGGGGATCAGCCACAGCGTGACCAGCACGGACACCAAGTACGCCAACGCGCTGGTCGGTACGGTATCGGTATCAGTGTCCGACACCACCACACCGCCCCCGCAGCAGCAGGACCCGCCCCAGCAGCAGGATCCTCCCAACCAGGCACCCACGGTGGTCAACGCCATCGCCGACGCCGCCATCATCAACGAGACCAGTACCCACCAGGTCTCCCTGTCCGGCGTCTTCGCCGACGCCGACAGCGACGCGCTGACCATTACGGCGGGTTCGTCCAATGAGGCCGTGGTCATGGTATCCGTGGCGACGGACTACTCCGCGTTGACGGTATCGGCACAAGCGCGGGGTACGGCCACCATCACCATAACGGCAAACGACGGCAACGGTGGCACCGTGTCGGATGCGTTCACCGTAACGGTGAAGGCCGCACCGTTGGTGGCGTCAGCCATCGTCGACGTGTCCGGCTTGGAGGCGGGAACCACGCAGGACGTATCCCTGAGCGGCGTTTTCAGCGACGCCGATAGTGACGCCCTCACCATCACCGCATCCTCCTCGGACACCGGCAAGGCCACGGTTTCGGTTGCGTCGGATGGCTCCAAGCTCACCGTCAGCGGAGTGGCCCAGGGCACGGCGAACATCACGGTCACCGCCCAGGACAGCGACGGCAACACCGTCAGCGACACGTTCAGCGTAACCGTCCCCGCCCCACCGCCGCCGGCGGAGCCCAACCAGGCACCCACGGTGTCCAGCGCCATCGCCGACACCACCATCGTCAACGAGACTGGTACGCACCAGGTTTCCCTCAGCGGGAAGTTCAGCGACGCCGACAACGACGCGTTGACCATTACGGCGAGTTCCTCGGATACGGGCAAGGCCACGGTGTCAGTGGCGTCCGATTACTCCAGCCTGACGGTAACCGCCAAGGCGCGGGGTTCGCCTACGATCACCGTAACCGCCGCCGACGGCAACGGCGGCGCCGTGTCGGATACGTTCACCATAACGGTGAAGGCCGCGCCCGCGGTGTCCTCGGCCATCAACGACATGACCAATCTGTCCGTCGGGGACAATAGGGACGTGACCCTGAGCACCGTCTTCACCGACGCTGACGGCGATACCCTGACGTTCACCGCCGACACCTCGGACTCCACGGTGGCCGAGGCCATCCTGTTCCAGGGCACCCTCACGGTCATTGCCGTGACCGATGGGACAGCAACCATCACGGTCACCGCCCGGGACTCCGACGGCAACACCGTCAGCGACGCCTTTGACGTGTCGGTGGTGGGACCGCCCTCGCCGGTGGGCAACCTGCGCTGCATCGCCAGGACCGACCAGATGGCCTTCCTGTGGAACGCTCCCGAATGGTCCGGCGCCGACGTGTACGCCTACGACTACGCTCTCACCATGCCCGACGGTAGTCAGGAGCAGACCCGTGTGCTGGGCTATCCGCTGGTGAACAAGCCCGGCTCATACCAGGCCGGCACTGAGGCCAGCATCAGCGTCAAAGTGGTGTACAAGCTCGCCGACGGCAGCGAGGTCAGCAGCGAGGCGGCAGCCCTGTCCTGCACCATCGCGGAGTAGCCGGCGGCAAATGCCGCACCGCCACTGAACCCATCTTCGCGGGCGTCCGGCTTCGACCAGGCGCCCGCGCTTAGTTACGCTACACGCGGCGCCGAAATCACACCTGAACACCCGTCACCGCAACGCGACAGCCATAATCGCGCCAGCCCAACCTGATCCACGACGAGGTCTCAGTCCAGCTCATCGCCGGGCACCAGAATAATCTCGCTATCGTCGCCGTACAGATCGAACCAATACGACGCAAGCACCACCTCCGCGGCACCGGACACCGTGTGCGCGACCGCCAGACCCAACTCCCCAACGGCCTCACCCTCCAACAACTGTGCCAGCCTGACCCGGCGCTCGGCGTCCATCCACGCCTGCAGCACCCAACCGGCGCCCAGCTCCGACTGCGCCGCAAACCTCGACAGTTCACCCATCCGCCCTAACCCGGCATCACGCCTCCACGACATCGCCAACTCGACCAAACGGACCAGCTCCGACTCCGCCATCCCCGCATCGGTCAAATACCGTATTTTCCCTTCGTCCCCCATCCTCATCAGTTCGACCAGGTGCCGAGCCGCTCCAACATCAGCCGCCGACTCCGCGCCGGCCCCATCGCCGGAGAAATCCCTCGCCCGTTCGGCCACAGGACACGAACCAGGCGCAGCATCGGATTTCGCGTGCCCCCTCGACTCTCGATAAGTCCGCCAGCGGTCGGATAAATCCCGCCAGCGGTCATAGGCTTCCTCGAACCGGGCGAAGCCCGATCCCCGAACCAGGCTATCCAGTAGCCGGAAAGCCTCATCATGACACTCCATCACGGCGCTGATCACGGTCGCGGAAACGCGTTGAGATGAACCAGTGGGAACCATGGACTCCAAGACAATACCTCCTTGCAGGCATCAGGAAAACGGGACCTTGTCGGGCACGAAAAACAGAAACGCCCGCGGCGCCACACGGGCGCCCCGAGCGTGATTGCCATGACCAACGGGAAGAAGCCCCTCTCCACGAGTCATTCCCGCGAACGGAGCAGAGAGCCGATTTCCCGGCAAACAGCCGGTTATGTCACATTTCTCCATCGGGCGGGCATATGCGGTAGCCCGTCACCACGCCCGCCAGATTTGCCGCTACGGCGGGCCGTCAGTCGCCCCGATTCTACTCCCGTCGGAAAGCACGGTAAAGCACCAAATACATGGGACCCGCAGAAGACAGCCCAGCCGGCCAACGAACCACGAGACGGAAACCGGCGCTGACCGCCGCACGCGCCCTCCAGTGCGGGGGCCAACCACCACCGGATTTTCCCAGAGGGCGGCCCGCACAACGCCGTCCCGCCCCCGAGACAGCCCCGCTCCCTCCTGCCCGGTGGGCAGGAGCAGGCCATAGCTGCATTTGACGCCATCGGCATACGCCGAGCCCGAGAATGGGGCAACGCGGCTACTTCCTCACCCGTTCGAAGACCAGCGCCTGCCCGCCGGCGCTGTGCAACGTCAGTCGTTCATCCGAGACCTCATACATGAAAGCCACGGGGCGGACGCTCATGAATCCGGTGCGGGACCTCACGGTGGGTCTCTCTGCCGACGAACCCAGGCAGGCCATCATCAACTGGAAGGCGCCGGTAGACGCCTCTCAAGTGGATTACATGGTCACGCTGCGCAAGACTTTCGGCAACCGGCGCGTCGGGCGCGAACAGCCGGGGTCCGCTGCTGTGAGTGCCACCTTCAACGGTCTCAAGGCTGGACATTGGTATCACGTCGACGTGAAGGCGGTGGGTAACGGCGACGTCCGCAGCGCGTCCCGCCGGTGCTACTTCCAACAGGGAACCGCGGGTTCGCAGAACACCGTCGGCGCCGACGAGGGTTCCGACAACCGCACCCGCAACAACTGCGCGGCGGCCCAACAGGAGCGGCGCCGCGCTGCCGGCTTGAGCATCCAGCAGCATCGGGGCGCCTGGAAACGGGCGCCCCGAACTCATAACGCCCACTGCCCACTTGGGCAATCCGCTATCAGGCAAGACGTCCAGAACCATCGGGCGAACACGGAGTAACCCGTGGCTACTTTGCAAGGATATCCGTCATAAGGTTGCATTGTGCCACTCGCATTGCAAGGTTCCTTGCATCAGGGCCGGCGCATTGCAAGGATAACCACCATAGGGTTGCATTGTGACACCCGCACCGCAAGGTTCTTTGCATCAGGGCCGGCGCATTGCAAGGATAACCACCATAGGGTTGCATTGCGCCGCCGCCGCCGCATCCACAATGCGCTGAGACACCACGGTTCGGCCCGTCGGACGGTGAGTAGGCATTTCCCTGCCGGCACACAAATATGCCAAAAGAGGGCGCCTGAGCGCGTCCCACAACCCGCCCGCCAACATCGCAGCCGGCCCAAGTCCTACCCGGACCACTGCCGCCACAGTTATAATCCGCCCCATCATCCCCAGGCAGAACCCCAACCAGCCACGCTAAGCCCGCCGAGGTTCAGCATGACCACCACCAAACCCACCGACAGGACGGCGCCCGGCCGCTTCCGACTGCCCGATCCTCCCGAACGCCAGGACGACGAGAAGATGAGCACCGTCGACCAACTTCACCAGCCGGGCAACACCCACCACCTGCTCCAGCACCTCGGCAACCCTGATACCACCCTGGTCACCGCCGAACGCTTCATCACCATGATGCCCGAGCGGCGCCTGCCCAGCGGACGCACCCGCCGCGTCCCCGACCTCCTGATCGCCTTCGACGTCGACCCACAGCTGTACCGGGACAACAACGGCTACATCGTGCAGGCCCAGGGCAAGCCGCCGGACTTCGTGCTGGAAGTGGCCTCCCGGAGCACGGGCAGCGAGGACACCGGCCCCAAGCGCGACGACTACGCCGCCCTGGGCATCGTGGAATACTGGCGGTTCGACGAGACGGGAGAATTCCACGGCGCCAAGCTGGCCGGAGACCGGCTGGTGGACGGCGTGTACCAGCCCATCCCCATTGATGAACTGGACGACGGCGTACTACAGGGCCACAGCGCGGCGCTGAACCTGATCCTCCGTTGGGAACAGGGACAGTTGGGCTGGTACGATCCCAGAACGGAGCAGCACATCGCCACCTTCAACACCGAGCGCACCCGCGCCGATAACGAACGCGCCCGGGCCGACAGCGAACGCGAACGCGCCGATAGCGAGCACGAAGCGCGTGTGGCTGCCGAAGCCCGCGCCGCCGCCGCCGAGGCCCGCATCCGCGAGCTGGAAACCAGGCTCTACAACCCGGACCTCTGACGCGACCAAGCCGCGCCGCAACATCACCGCCCACTGCGCCCGGTCCACGCCGACCGGGCTTTTCATTGGTGGCCCGTTCACAGGCGACGCTGCCAAACCCAACTGCCCCGCCGAAATTTCGGCATCCCAGGAGATCCAGAGCATGACAACAGTCACGTTCAACCACACCCGGATGAGCATCGAGGATATCGTCTCGTCAGGCGAGTACGGCAAGCGCATGATCCGCATGGCCGGACAATTCCGCCGCGAGGGCAACCACGACGCCGCCAACGCCGCCTTCATGGGAGCAGCCCACATCCGCGACCAGCTCTCGAAGACGATGGACCTGCTGCCCATCATCGCTCCCGAGCACGCCGCGTTGCTCGGCGAAACCCAGCGACAACGCCTCTTGAACCAACTGAGCGAATCCCATGGACGCCTCAGCCAACTGGTCACAGAGCACAGCGCATCCACCATCCTGACGGAAGACAGCGACCAACGGGTCGAGGAATGGTATGTGTCATGCCTCCACATCGGCCACATGGCACATCTGGCCAGGAGCGTCGCCGACCGCGCCGCGGCAACGCCGCCAACCGGCGATCTGATCGAAATGACGGAATATGCCCTGGAACAACTCCTCAACGGCGCACGGGAGTCCATGGCCGAACTCAGGGCAGACGACCTCCCTGACCGCCCCCCCTTCCCCCAGACCCGAAGCCAACTACGCGAGCAGGCGATCAAGGACCACGCCCAAATCGAAGAGGCCAACGCTGCCTTCAAGGAAGTCGCCAAAGCGGCCACGGCCAAGGCCGACAATTCCCAAGGGCGGTGCCACGTCTGCGGTGGAGACATACGCGCTGACGACGCGGCCGCGCACGCGCAGGCCTGCTTGATGAATCACGTCACCGGAAGATACCGCGTCCCGGACTGCGACGAACGCTACGCCAGGAGCCAACCCATCTTGATCCAGGTACGGAGTGAGGAACTTCGCCACTGGATGGTGCTCGTCGTGCAACCCACGACCAGCCTGCGTCAGCTGGACCAATTCCTGCGCCACCAGTGGCTGGAATGCTGCGGCCACATGAGCCACTTCGAAATCGGCGACGTCCGGTACAGCGCCTGCGTTCCCGGCCCAGGCGACAAACCGCTGTTCGACACCGACCTGGCGGACGACGACGAGCAGCACATGATCCACACCGTGGAGGAAACCGTCGCTCCCGGACAGCGTTTCCACCACGAGTTCGACTACGGCGACACCACCTGCCTGAACCTGGAACGCCTCGGCGCAATCCCGGTTCCGTACCAATACCTGCCGGAATTCATCAACACGTCCGAGGCGTCCGAGGGCTACGGCGACGACTTCATCACCGTCATCGCCCGCAACCTGCGTCCCGAACGTTGCTTCACCTGCGACGGGGTAGCCGGTTGGCGTTACTACGAAAACCCCTACACCCTCGTGCCGCCAGAACACGGCGGCCCCATCGTGGCGCCGCCCTACTTCTGCGACCAGTGCGCACCGGAGGGCGTGCCAATGGTCATCCTGCAGAACTCGCCGCGGGCAGGAATTGGCTGCTACGACAACACCCACGATGAACCCGAAGCGGGGATCCCTGGGGGGCGAGGCCTGCGCGACGGGGCACCGAAACGGCCGGTCACGGCGACCCCGCATTAATGCCGTAGGCGCGGGCAACTTACCCACTGGATGCTCGCGTCCCCGCTCAGGGACAGGACGTTCCACGAAAGCTGACGGCAACGCAACTCCATCTCCAGCAGAACGCAAGCGCAGGGCCCCAGCCACGGGAAACCACGGCCTCGGGAGAGTGACGTCAGACGATTGACCCCAGCCATACGCCGGCATAACATCCGGGTCAACGCGTGAGGGCGCGATGGGCCGTCGCCAATATGCCAGCCACCACGCAGCGAAAGGCGATAAGGTCATCATGCCCAGCAAGAACAAGCGAGCCCGCAAAGACGACAACGACGGTTCCCGGCTTGACGACCTGCTTTCCGAGATACGCAGCTCCGAACGCGCACTCCCCGCCGCCATACAGAGGAGAACGGGCCGGACCTTCGCGAAACCGATGGACGATTACAGGGGCCAGCCGAACTGCCCCTGCGGAAAGCCGAAGAGAGCAAACTCGCCCCTCTGCCCGGAATGCGCCTACGAACAGGGTTACATAGACCGGGCGACCCTGACCAGCAACCTCGCGCTGCTACGGGGCAACGCCACAAACGACCTGTGCGACTGCGGCAACGCGAAGATCGCCTGGGAAGCCACCTGCAAGCGATGCGCCATCCAGAGCGGGCGCATACAGGCGACGATCGAGCCGGGACAAGTTCCCTGCCCGGGATGCGGCGACGGTAGAAAGCCGGAATTCTCCTACTGCACCGGATGCGCCAAGGCCAGAGGATTGCTGGACAACGACGGCATGGTTACCACATCCTCCCCCACCAACCGGTGCTCGTGCGGTATGAGCAAACCGGCTGCGTACTCCCGGTGCATGACCTGCCACGCCAGACGGCCAGAACAGACCAGCGACGTCCTGGACGAAGCGGACACCGAGAATTGCGAACGCTGCGCAGGGCCGGTCAACGCCGCCAAGCGTTTCTGCCGCCGCTGCATGGACGAAATGGGCGCGCCAGCGGGGACCTACGACGACGCATTCAACGACCGCAGGAAATGCTGAGAATTGCACATTCGCCCAAGGAGCAAAAACCATGCCGCTATACCGAGACACATTGGATCAACCTTCCCGACGATACAGGCCCTGGCCGATTACCGCGTCACGGTCCAAGCCCCGCAGCGGAATACACCTTCGACGACTACCCACCGCCCCCGGGGCCGCTTGCTCCGTCGCCACCTGCTGGCTTCCCCCATTCACCCACCCGCCCACACGGGCCATCGTTACCGTCATTAGCAGCGCCCAGGACAACCCCTGCCACGCCGGCGCTGCACCGGCTACGAGGCCCAGGCATCCCCAGGAGACAACCGCTGCGGAGAATCCCGTCGGGCAACGATGATCCGGCAGCGCGGGTTACACGTCCCGGAACAGCAGCAGACGGCCAGCGCGTAACCGGCGCCCACCACGCCGCCGGCGTCGTCAACGCCGAATTGGGCCAAAACGCCCGCTTTTAGGATGGCCCAGCCACCAGAGGGCCATCGTATCCCTTCAGAAACCGCCCAAATCGGCGCGAAACGGGCCGGGGTGGCATCCCACAAGCCATTTTCACGAAAACGGCGCGATTTTCGCGCCCATGGTGGAAATCAGGCTACCCGAACCGGAGCAATCCCTCGGAATACCGGACCCGCCGGCAACGCCAATGCCGCCGTCCTCCTGTTCCACCGCCAGCGGGGGATCCCGCAAGCAATCCCCAGGCGGTAAACCTCAACCAGTAAACCTGGTCCACCGGCCGCAGACGCACCGAGCACAGCGGTAACGCCGCCCGCGAATCTGACGGGCAAAACCCAGGTCCGCAAGCGCGCCGAGTACAGCCAGCGTCTCGCGCCTCCGTAGGCAGCTTGCCAGTAGCGAAGTACACAATAACGCAACGCCAGCCAGGCTACTGCCCCACTACTGGACCGGCTCGAACAGGACCCGCACCAACGAAAATGTCGCGCGACTCAATACGCGCACCGGCTAGCGGCCTGTAATCCGGCCAATGTGACACGCGTCCCCGTCCGGCGTATTCCACGCCGCCGACGGGGACGCTTTTTGCTGAACCGACGCTCAGCACCCTGCTCGTCAAACACGCTAACGGCAACATTACATAATACCACACGCATATCGGAGGTATGACTACCTGCAAAGCACTTTTGATGGTGCATGTTAGAAACGGACCATTGCGTCCAGTCCGCACCTGCCGGCCGGCAAAAAGATGAGGCCAGCCCGCGAATTAACCAAAGAAACCTATCCGCAGACGGGTCAACGGTCCCTGATCGTCCCGCATAAACCCGCGGAAAACAACCGGGACGTTCCCGCCCCACATCGGATTCGAGCTGCGGACATCCAGCCCGCAGTTCGACCCGCAAGGAGATGCCGCAGCAATGAACACGATGAACATGATGAGGAAGAGACTATCGCTGCCAGCCCGGCCGGCGCCGGCGGTAGCGCTGGCAGTGCTGGGGATTGTGGCTCTCGTGATGCTTGCGCTCCCGGGTGTGGGCCAGGCCCAAGGCGATGCAGGTACTCCAGCCAGGCCAGAGATCGCGCTGCATTCCTGCGACACCGGGTGCCTGATTGTCGCGGTCGGCAATATGCCGGAGTCCAATACTCTGGTCGAGACCCGATGGCGGCTGACCGGCGAGACGGAGTGGCAGGAATGGGACTACATTGACCACAACGCCAACACCCGGCGCGGCAGTCGCCGCACTGACGTCGACGGCCATCTGGAGATCCGGAACCTGCCAGCCGGCACATATGAGGTGCAGACGCGGTTCTACGATCAGAATGACGCCAACGGCCTGTCCGAGTGGTCAGAGACGGTCTCTCTCGCTACGGAGACGTGGCCGAGCGTGACCAATTTGGCGATCACATTCCCCGAGGATGACAACTTCAACGTCATCGTGTCCTGGACCGCCCCGAGCGACCCGGAGTACGCGGGATACTACGTGAATTTGGGCGACGACTGCAAAGCCGATGCTGGTCAGCATCTTTATGACGTGACGGATGCGAGCGTGAAGATCGAATGGGGCCGTGCCCATGGGCCAGCTGAAGTATGTGTTCGCCCGCACCTGGGCGGGCAGAGTGCCAACGCGATTGCGCGGGTTACTGTGCCTGGATCGCCGAACGAAGTAGCATTCGCATTTGGCGAAATCAACGGGTCAGCCGTGGCTCCGGAGGGCGCCGAGACTGACTGGAGCCCGTTGCTGCCGTTCGACGTGGCTTATCTGTCCTGGCGCGCCGACACGGACGGTGTGACCGTTCTCGAAAGCGAATGGCAATACCGCAAGCAGGGCTCGACCACGGCGTGGAGCGACATCACGGCGGTGAGTTCGACTGGCCCCAACAATTGGGCCGTCGTCGATACTTCCACATACACCATGGAAGTAAACGCTCAGTACGAGTTCCGCGTGCGGTCCCGCAGCGAGGACGGATGGGGTCAGTGGTCTTTCCCCTACGTGTCCGAGTACGAGCCCAAGTCCGCCAACCCGACGCCGGTGCGGAACATCCGCATCACGCAACCGCGCGGGGATGACCCGCAGAGCCGGTGGGTGGTCGAATGGGACGCGCCGACCTGGAACGGTGGTCATGTCTGCGGGTGGTTCTCTGCAGCCATGCGGGACTGGATATTCGACCATGCTCCGAAAAACGAATGGATGTCTATGATTGACCCCGACCTCGGATGGGTTTTGGGTAATTTGCAATCGGCATCCCCAGGCTCTGATGGTGCGCGGTTGGTGACATTCGTGCCGACCGAGGCCATGAAAAACTACCTGATGAGCCGGCCTGATCAAAGGGAGGATCTGTTCATCGTCCGCCCATTGTCGGAGCGCCCGGCCAATTGGTGTGAGCGCTTCGAAAAGTCGGAACGCATCAGGTACGAAGTGTATGTCTTGGGCGCAATCTACGTGCGAGATGAACACATCCGTTGGGATGGAGACCGGCGAGTATCCGTGGGACGAGAGCACGTAGAATTGCCCGAATCAGGTCTGATGAACGTGCGCATCACTGCGTACGGCGTATGTGCGGATTGTGATCCCACGGACGGGCCTCCGCCCTACGACTCGACGGTCAGGTCAGATGCCGAAGCCACGTTTGCGGCGGCAGTAAGGGCGCCCACTCCGCCGCAGAGCCTGACCGTTCGGACAACCGGTGGGTACGACGTCTGGTGGAGCCCTCCCGCTAACAACGGCGGCAGTCCCATCGTGCGATACCGCTTTGAGGGCATGTGTGGAGGTTATGGCTTCACCTCGAACGTCACTCGTGATAAGCATGATCTGTGGTCGGTTGATAATGGCCATGTGCGCCTGCACCTTCCGCCCATAAATACGTTCCATCTGAAAATGTCCAAGAGCGCGTGCTCTCGCTTTGACGTGACCGCCATCAACGAGCTGGGCTACGCCAGCGAGACCGTCAAGTGGGAAGAGACACCCAACGGGGTGCCGGTGATCACGAATGCTCTGCCGGACCTCAATCTGGTGGCCCGTATTCCCCAGGGCAGCAATGCTCAGCCGCATCCGCTGGAGCAGGCAAACTTTGCAAGAATTGCCCCTCTGGCCGGACCCGCCGGGGTGTTCGATGATCCTGATAACGACGCTCTGACGTACACCCTCACCTCGTCCGACCCATTTGTGGCTCATGCTGAGGTGAGGAGCCAGCCATACAGCCACATTTACGTGGTCGCAAAAGACACGCCGGGGAACGCCACCATAACCGTTGCGGTCAACGACGGTAAGGGCGGCATGGCCCAGCAGAGGTTCCTCGTGTCCGTGCGGTCATCCTTCAATCCACTGGTTTACGACCGGAATGGGGATGGGTTGATCGACCGAGACGAGTACCAGCAGGCCAGGTCGGACTACGGTGAGTGTTACGCAACTCCCGGATGGAATGATCACGACAATCCGCTCGAATGCAGGACCGGAGAAACGTCGTATCCGTACCTCAACCTCCTAACGGTGAAGGAGCTGTTTGAGCGCACGAACCAGAAAGTTGTCCCGAAGTGGGACAATCAGACGGGAAGCAAAACCGTAGGCGAATCAGCGGGTGACGTCGAATTGTGCATCGAAGAAACCGCCGGGCTCGAAGTCGACATCTTCCCCAGCGTCGGTTACGACGACGACTTCACGCTCACGCCGCACGTCCTGCCCTATACGGAGCAGGGTGAGCAGCAGTGGTGCGCAACCGTCACGGTCACAGATGACTCATCCTACGAGCCCCATGAGACAATCGCCTTTCTCGTCATCGGCGAGTTGGACGACGGAACCAAGGTTGGCGGCTACGCGACTCTGAAAATCCTGGACAACGACGGCTCGCCGGTTAAGGTCGCTCCGCTGGACTTGGAGATAGTCGCGGGGCAAACCGCTACGTACACCGTATCGTTGTCGAGCCGGCCAGCGGGCGAAATGATTGTCGAAGCGGCAGCACCGACTGGGATGACCGTGACGCCCCGCTCCAGGTTGATACACCCCCATCTCTGGGAGCGACCGGTTACGTTCACCGTGTCTTCGTCCAATGCCGGAACAGGAGTTATCAGCAATACAGTAACCCCAGTTGGCGGCAGCGTGGCTTACGGGACTGCGCAAGTGCGGGTGTCCGTGCTGGCACAGCAGAGGCAATCGCCGGTCAATCATGCCCCAACCGTGGCATCCCCCATTGCCGACATTGATGACCTGTCGGCAGGGGATAACAGACTGGTGTTGCTCGCATCCGTTTTCAGCTACGACGGGAATGGTGAATTGGAGATCAGGGCGGGGTCGAATGACCCAGCCAAGGCCACTGTTACCGTGTCGCCGGACTATTCCAGCCTGACCGTAACGGGAGTGTCCGCAGGAACCGCGACAATCGGCGTCACAGCGCAGGACCCTGACGGTGATCTCGCAACCGATGAATTCGATGTGACGGTGGTCGGTCCCGGCCAGCAGCAGGCTGACCCTCCGAAATCTCAGGGCAAAGGATCCGCGCCCGAGACGCAGGGGCCCGAACCCACCAACGTACAGGTGGCCGGCGCAGACGGTTCCGTAACCGTGTCCTGGGACGTTTCGCCGTTCTACTACAAAGGCCGGGAGATCGGGAGCGAACGGATCAAGCATGCTCTGCGCTGGTGGATCGGCACGGGTTGGGCCAACCCACGCGGCACGAACGCCATCGGCCGCAATGACGGCATCCACGTTGCGAATGGAGTGACGAGCCACACAATCTCTGGCCTGACCAACGGCATCGGCGTTGAGGTGCATGTTCGCGCGTTCTTCGGCAGCAACTACACGGAAGCAGCGATCAACAGGGGTGAGTCCAGCACGTCCAGCACGTGGGTGAAGGCTGTCGGCACCCCGCAAGTCCCCAACAACGCACCCACGATTTCGAACGCCATCGACGACGAAACCATCGTCAACGAGAGCGGCACCTACCAGGTGTTGCTCACCGGAGTCTTCGCCGACGCGGACCAGGACACCCTGACCATAACAGCCAAGTCGTCGGACACGGCAGTGGCGACAGCAGCCATCAGCCAGAACACGCTGACGGTTACGGCGAAGAAGCGCGGAACTACGACCATCACGGTCACGGCCAGCGACGGCAAGGCCAAAGTATCCGATGCGTTCACCGTCACTGTGAAGGGCGCGCCAGTTGTGGCGACCGCCTTCCGCGACATTACAGGGCTGGAGATTGGCGACACTCGCACAGTGCCGGTGTCGAGCGCGTTCAGTGACCCTGACGGGGACGCTCTGACCTACATCGCCAGGTCGTCAAGCACTTCGGTGGTGGTGATAAACGTCAGCGTTGACGGGACCAGCTCCAGCACCGTCGTTGCGATGGCAGCCGGTACGGCGACCATCACGGTCACCCCCGAGGATTCGGACGGTAACAGCGTCAGCGATTCCTTCGACGTTACGGTGAATGCTGTCCAGCAACAGCAGCAACAGCAACATGACCCGCCGCCCAAGGCTGAGCCGCCCAACAATGCGCCCACGGTGGCCAGTGCCATACCCGACGCGACCATCGTGAACGAAAGCGGAACGCACCGGGTGTCCCTGTCGGGCGTGTTTGCCGATGCTGACGAAGACAGCCTGACCATCACCGCCACATCGTCGAATGAGCAGGCGGCCACGGTTTCCGTGTCCGCCGACTACGCAACTCTCACGGCTTCCGCGCAATCTCGCGGGACCGCCACCATCACGGTCACGGCCAATGACGGTCAGAGCGGTACGGTGGCGGACAAGTTCGACGTCAAGGTGAAAGCCACGCCAACCGTGGCTGCGGCTATCCCCGACATGCTGGACTTGGTGGCCGGGGTAGTGCCGGACTTTATTGACCTGTCAGAGGACGGCAGCGGCTCAGATGTACAAGTGCCTGGCGGCGTTGTGGATCTGTCGCAGGTCTTCAGAGATGCGGATGGAGACGATCTGACGTACAGCGTCAATTCCGCTGACATCGCCGTGGCGACCGTCACGGAGCTGCTTGGCTTTTTGTCTATTGTCCCTGACACGGCCGGCACCGCGACTGTGGTGGTCACCGCAGAGGACAGTGACGGCAACTCGACGACGGACTCGTTCGACATACAAGTGCTGAACCCGCCGGGACCAGTCACTAACCTGAGCCTATCCGCGACTTTCGACAGCGTAACGGTGAGTTGGGACACGCCCACGACGGGCGGCACTCCTGACGGGTACATCGTTCACATCGGACGCGAGGGCGGCGGAGACGGAGCCACCAAGAGGCCAGGGAAGGACGCTACCTCGATTACGTTCAACGGCCTGAACAGCGGTTCGACCTACAAAGTTTGGGCACGGGCACAGAATGCTGACGGCAAGGGTGAACGAGTCCGCGATGAGATCACACTGCCGGACGCTCCAGCACCTGGCGCCGTCCTGAATCTGAACGTTTCCGCAGATGCCGGGAACGTGACCGTGAGTTGGCAGGCGCCGCAGACGGGCGGTGCGCCGGATGGCTACATCGTGCACATCAGCCCCGAAGACGGCGGCAAGGGCAGGACCAAGACGCCCAAGGCCAAGAAGACGCAGGTAGCTTTCAAGAACCTGGAAGTAGGCCGCACCTACCAGGTATGGGTGCGGGCACAGAACGAGGCCGGCAAGGGCGAGCGAGTCCACGCCACCATCACCCTGCCGGAGTAGGGAGCGCCCAAACGGGTCAATAATCCAGCCGGCGGGGCAGGGTAGTGGCCGCCCCAACCGCCGGCTTTCCGCGCGGGCGTCCGGCCACCCGTCCAGACCGTCCGACCTCGCCAGCGGCGGGGACGCCTTTGGCCGAACCGCCGCTCCTCACCCCGTTCGTGAACCGCGCCATCGCAAATCCTACATAATCAAATGCGTTTTTTTACGCAGTTATCACTTGTGTCACACGCGTATCGGTGTATGGTATAAAGGCCCATCGTGCCCGATTCGACACCGGAAGGCGTACAAAGGGCGTACAGCCCGCCGGGACAGCCGGGCAGGTCATTCGGAGAAACTACTTCGCCGCCGGGGGCACAGGGCCTGATCGCCCCGCCCGGACCGGCGGAACACAGCGAGGAGACAGCGCAGCCATGTTCAGGAACAGGGACGACAGCAGCGAGATTGGCCGCCTGATGAGGGCGGCAATTTCTAGCCCCCCCCCCCCCCGACTTTCGCTCCAATACTTCCGCCCGACCCACACCCTCGCAACGTCGTGGGAGGGCCGGCATGAAGCGCGCGCTGCTATCGCCCCGAGCCTGGCTGCTGTCGCTGCTGGCCCTGGCACTCATACTTGGGCCACTGGCCCCATTCCTGACCCCGCCGCCCGCATCCGCCGACCACATCACCGTCTGGTCCGCCACGCTGACGGTGCAGACGCTCGTCATAGGGACGGGGGTGGGATGCGCCAGTAGTGAAACAAATGCTGCGGGTAAGTGCTCCAACCCGGCGACGCTCACGGAGGACGAGTTCACGTATCTCGGCGTGGACTACAGGATTGCTAGTTTCACCCACCAGGGGGTACAGGGAGGTCGCTATGCCATCGGCTTCAGCAGGTCGATTGATGCCGCGGCGGATGAGTTCAAAAAGCTCACCCTTCACGTGGACAATGTTCCCGTTTCCCTGGCTGACGCAGACATCGTTGCCACCCTGATAAACCCTTCAACGAGTTCTGTCGCCTCCGTCCCTGTGCCGTCCGCCGGCGACACGGTGCAGTTGAAGCTCACGTTGCCGGGCCCCGGCGACCTAGACGACACCTTCGGCATCGGCGGCAAGCTGACGACGGCCTTCAACCCCGCCGCCAGCGAGATCCACGACGTGGTGGAACAGCCCGACGGCAAGATTGTCGCCGTGGGCTACGCCCAAAACGGCTCCAGCAGGGACTTCGCCCTGGCCCGCTACAACCCCGACGGCTCCCTGGACGGCACCTTCGGCACGGGCGGCCGGGTGCTCACCGACTTCAACAGCAATAACGACGAGGCGCGGTCGGTGGCACTCCAATCGGACGGCAAGATCGTGGTGGGCGGTTACTCCTTCCAGAGCAACCGCGACTTCGCCGCGGCACGCTACACGTCCACTGGGACGCTGGATACCGCCTTCAGCACCGATGGTAAGGTTACGCACAACTTTGGAGCAAATGACGACGCCAACGACGTGGTCATCCAGACGGTCGGGGGCACTGAGCGGATCCTGCTGGCCGGTCAGGCCGGCACCAGCTTCGGCCTGGTGCGCTTCACCTCCGCCGGGGTGCTGGACACCGGCTTCGGAACCATCAATCAGGGGACCAGGACGGGCTCGACAGCCTTCGACTTCAGCACCCTGGAGGACGGCGCGACCGCGGTGGCCATCCAGAGCGACAACAAGATCGTGGTCGCCGGCTTCACGACCAACAACAACGGCACGCCCGCCAGCACCGACGACGACCACAAGGACTTCGCGGTGCGGCGGATGAGTGCCGTCGGCGACCCGGACAACGCCTTCGACACCGACAGCAACGTGACCACCGACATCGGCAGCAGCGCGGGCGGTACCAGCAATGTCGCCGGCACCCAAGACCGCGCCAACGCGATCACGATCCAGTCCAACGGCAAGATTGTCGTGGCGGGCTACAGCAAACACGGCACGAACCCTGACGACTTCGCCGTGGTGCGCTACAACACCGGCGGCGCGCTGGACGGAGAGTTCGGCACGATTACCACCGACCCCGCCCGGTCCGGCAAGCATCTCGTAAACATTAACGGCGAAGACAAAGCCCATGCTGTGGCGGTTGACTCCGGCGGCAAGTTCCTCCTCGCAGGATACACCGACATTACCAGTGGCACCGACGAAACGAATGACGATTTCGCGCTGACACGCCTAGACGCCAACGGGACGGAGGATTTTACGTTTGGGACAGAATTACCTGGAGGCGCCTCCAGGACAGGAACTGTTCCATTGGACTTCGCCAAAGGAGATGACCGTGCGCATACGATGGCGCTGCTGGGCGGCGGCACCCGCATCATGCTGGCCGGCTACGCCACCAGCGGCTCGACCAAGGAGTTCGCCCTGGCCCGCTACACCGCCCTGGGCGAGTTGGATCTGTCCTTCGGCATCGGCGGCAGGGTGACCACGTCCTTCGCCGCCCCCGACGCCTATGGCAACGCGATGGCGGTGCAGACCGACGGCAAGATTGTGGTGGCGGGCTACGTCGAAAACGACAACGGAACCACCGCCACCACCGACGACCACGACGACTTTACCGTTGCCCGTTACAACCCCGACGGCTCGCTGGACACCGCCTTCGGCAACGGCGGGCGGGTCAGCACCGACATTGGAACCGGCTCCGATGATCAGGCCAATGCCGTGGCCATCGACTCCAGCGGCAACATAGTCGTGGCGGGCCAGTCGAGCAGCGACGGCGTAGGCGACAACAGAGATTTCGCCGTAGTGCGCTATACGAGCGCGGGCGCGCTGGATACCGCCTTCAGCACCGACGGCAAGGTCACCACGAATTTCAATTCCAAATCCGACATAGCCTACGCGGTGGCGATAGACTCCAGCGGAAACATCGTCGTGGGCGGGGTCGCCAATAACTCCAGCGACCGCGAGCACTTCGCGCTGGCGCGCTACACGAGCGCCGGAGCACTGGATACCAACTTTGGTACCGGCGGCAAAGTTACGGAGGCATTTGCGGGCGCCAACGCCTCGATACATGCTTTGGCGTTGCAGAGCGACAACAAGATAGTCGTGGCAGGCGCAGCCCACAACGGCACCGGCGGATTAACCGGCGGCTTAGACTTTGCCGTGGCGCGCTACACGAGCGCGGGCGCGTTGGACACCACCTTCAGCACGGACGGCAAGGTAACCACCAGCATCGGCAACGGCTATGACCGGGCGCGCGCGGTAGCAATCGATGGCGACGGGAATATCGTCGTGGCAGGCGAAGCGCACGTCACCGGCAGCAGCTGGGACTTCGCCCTGGCGCGCTATACGAGCGCGGGCGAGTTGGACACCAGTTTCGGCACCGGTGGCAAGGTAACCACCGCCATCGGCAGCGACAATGATCAGGCAAATGCGGTGGCCATTGACGGCAACGGCAGGATTGTCCTGGCGGGATACGCCACCGAAGGCTCCGGGTTCCAGTTCGCCCTGGTCCGCTACCGCAGCAACGGCTCGCTGGACACCGGCTTCGGGGCCGGCGGCGTGGTGACCACCGACTGTTTCGTTGGCACCCAAGCCTCCGCCAATGCGATGGCACTCGACTCCGGCAGCAGGATCGTCACGGCCGGTTACTCTTTCAACGACGGATTCAGAGAAATCGCCCTGGCCCGCTACCTGGGAGGCGGCGAATCCCCCGCCGCGCTGAGCGCGCTGGCCGTGAGCACCAGCATCGACGGCTTCACCTTCGACGGAACGGCGACGCTCTCGCCGGCCTTCGCGTCGGGCACGACGTCCTATACCACGACGCTGCCCTCCGGCGTGAACCGCATCAAGGTGACGCCCACGGTGGCCGAGTCCGGCGCGACGGTCACGGTGAACAGCGCGACAACGGCCAGCGGCACGGCCAGCGCCGCCATCGCGGTGACCGCAGGCGGCACGACGACGGTCAACGTGGTGGTGACCGCCCAAGACGGCGCGACGACCGAGACCTACACCATCACGGTGACGGTCCTGTCCAATGACGCGACGCTGAGCGCGCTGACGGTCAGCACCAGCACGGACGGGTCCACCTTCAGCGGAACGGCGGCGCTCTCGCCCGCATTCGCGTCCGGCAGAACGTCGTACTCGTCGTCCGTCATCGAGGGCGTAACCCACGTGAAGGTCACGCCCACCGTGAGCCACTCCGACGCCACGGTCACGGTGAACGGCGTGGCGACGGCCAGCGGCTCGGCCAGCAGCGCATTCACGGTGACGGAGGGCGCCACAACCACCATCACCCTGGTGGTCACGGCTCAGGACAACCAGGTCACGACGACCTACACCGTCGCGGTGAACTTCGGAGAGGTCGCCACGATTGCCATCTCGCCAAGCACCGTGGATGAGGGCGATTCGGCGCAGATAACCGTGACCATCACAGAAGCGCAGTCCGGCGCAATCAGCATCCCCATCACGACCACGGCGGTGTCGGCGGAATCGGGCGATTACAGCGCGCCCAGTTCCATCCGAATAGCGGCGGGCGCGACGACCGGCACGGGAACGCTGCAAACGCGGCACGATCCCGACGCGCAGGACGAGACGCTGACGGTCGCGCTGGGCAGCAACCTGCCGGCCGATCTCAAGGCGGGGTCGCCCAGCTCGGTAACCGTAACCATCGACGACGACGAGTACGTGTCAACGGTGCAGGTCCAGAGGACAACGCCGAACCCGGTTGCGGAGGGAGAAACGGTCAGCGTGATACTGGGCATCTCGCCCGCGAAGCCGAACCGGCTGGTCATTCCCGTGACACTCACCCACGGCACATCGGAGTCCGGGGACTTCTCGTCCCTGACGTCAATCACCATCGAAGCGGGGCAGAGCATCGGGATCGGCCAGATCCGGACGAACCACGATCCTGACCTGCAAGATGAGACTTTCACGGTGGCGCTGGGCACCAATCTGCCGGCGCTGACCACCGCAGGCGCTCCCAACTCGGAGACAATCACCATCGACGACGACGAGTACATGTCCTTTGTGGCCATCGATGCTGTCCTGCCGGATCCGGCCGTGGAGGGAGAGACAATGTACATCAGGCTGGCAATCGAGCCCGCGCAGCCGAACCGGATGGTCATCCCGCTGACTTTCGCGCACCAGACATCCGAGGCGGGGGACTTCACCACGCTGTCGTCCATAACAATCGAAGCACACCAGCCCCAGGCGGTCGGCCAGATCAGAGCCAACCAGGACAGCGACCAGGACGATGAGACGTTCACAGTAGCCCTGGGCAGCAACCTGCCGCCCCTGCTATCGGCGGGGTCGCCCAGCTCCACGATTGCATCCATCGAAGACGATGACGACGTGGTCGCACCGAAGCAGGCGCCGTTCCAGCTCCCGCTCCGGCGGGGCGACAGCAGCCTGACGGTCATCTGGGGCTACCGGGAAGACCATTCGCCGTACACCAGCGTTGACATCGAGTACCGGGTGAAAGGCACAACTTCCTGGACGAGCATCAACACCGGTCCCGAACTCGACGAGGACCCCAGGAGCAACCCCAGAGCCAGTCATACCATCACCGGCCTGACCAACGGCACGACGTATCAGGTCCGCGTGCGGGCCAGGAACTCCGAGGGAGCGGGGCCGTGGTCGCGGGGAGTCGAAGAAGCGGCGCCGGCGGCTCCGCCGGCCGCGCCTACCGGGCTCGCCGCGGAAACCCAGTATCGCTCTCTCATCATCTCCTGGACTGCGCCCTCGAACGACGTGACCTCCTATCATCTGCGGTACAAGGAGTCCAGCAGCTCCACGTGGCTGCAACGCAACATGCCAGGAACGGATGAGTGGCGGGACATCTACGGGACGCAGCACCGGGTCTCCGGCCTCACCAGCGGCACTGCGTATGACGTGCAGGTGCGTGCGCGCATCGACGACAGCACGGGAGCGTGGTCCGCCACCGCGACGGGCACAGCCAGATGACCACGCGCGGCGGGTCAAGAAAAAAGGGGCGTCCAGCTGCGGCTGGGCGCCCCTTTCCCAGTTTCGCCAGGCTCAGCGCCCGAGCCACCGCCAGGCCCGCCACGTTGCCGCCAGCCCAATGATGAGGCTTCCGAAACGCCATGTCAGGGAGAAGTCCCAGCCTGCGGCCTCGCTGTTGCCAAACACCGACGCCACGGCAATTGCCAGCATCAGGCCACCGTAGGCCACGGCAAAGCCCATGGACACCAGGCAACTAGCCCTAGGCAACCAGCCGACCCACCCCTGAGGCGAGCCGCGTACGGCGGCGTAAACAGCCCCCGCCGGCATGAGCAGCAGCAACAGCACGGCGAAGGGAACGGCCAATACCAGCACTGGGATCAACAACCACGGCGCCAACAGCGTGGCGCCCAGGACGGCGTAGAAATACAGGCCGTAGGTTCCCGAGAACAGGGCGAACCAAGGCAGCAGCGCCGCGCCCACCAAGCACACCCCTGTGAGTAGCGTCGGCCGCGGGTTGTGCGGGTCAGCCACGCCGGCGCCCATACTCACGGCCCCGTAGTCCAGTCCACGAACTGGGTCGCACCTCCTTTGGGCGCCAGCAGCATGATACTCGCTAATGGAGCCATGCGTAACAGACGCATACTCATCTCGCGAACTCCGCCGCAATGGGCCTATTTGGCGCACCAGACGCCCGCTGACGGCCTTTTCGACAGATGGTAAGGGAATTGCCATTGAGACCGGCAAAATCGATCTGGGGGCCTGACAGGCATTGTCCTTAAATTGGTCTTGGCCCCGAGAGTCTGGCTGTCTGGTCACGCGGGATTGACAAGACTGCGACGCCGCCAGAGACGGCAGGCGCCCCAGGCAGCCGCGCCGCTGGGTATAGGCAGCAGGAAGTACCCGACGAGGGAGGAGGAAGCCTCCGGTAACAGGAATAAGCCTTCTAACCAGTACCAGACCATCGAGCCGGCCACACCGACCAACCCGCCGGCAATCCCTGCCAGCATCCCCTTGCGCCAACTGACACCGTCCATCCGCCAAGCGCAGACCAGTCCGACCGCCAAGGCGGGGACGAACGTGAGCAGCAGCAGCAGCCACCAGAGGAAGATGAGCAGGAGGAAGTAGGTCAGCATGGTTACTGGGGATGCAGGCCAGGGCGCATCGGCGTCAGCCGAAATACAGGCCGTTTCCGCGCGTCACAAGCCCACAGAAGCGGTTTTCGACGATGAAAGCAAATCTTTACCACCAGTACGCTCCAATCGCTCTACGGGCTTGATACGGCTAATTTCACGCTGCCGGATTGTTGACCTGAGCGGCCGGTCCCGCTGCGAATCAGCGGGCCGCAGGTTCACCAACAAAAGAAGACGGGTTGGCCGAACTGGTCAACCCGTCGTTGCGGCAAACCTACCGAGGTACCCGCACCCAGCGGGCGTCATCCTGCCCGAGGTTTTCCTCCGCGGGGTACCGAGCCTCGCACGCCGTTGTTGCAGCAGTCTTCGCCGCCGTCAGGGCGCCAGCCATCGCAGTCTTGTGGGACCCGGCGTAGTTTGACTGTCCAGCATTCATACCGTAGCATGGGCTTGACAATACCCCTCACTCCTCTCATTGGAACGGCGCACCAGGGGGGTTTACTTTTGGTGTTCCTGAACGACTACTCCTCGTGCAGCTCAACGCCCCGCCGGTCGTGCTATTTCGATTCAAGATCAGGTCAACCTGCTGGCCAGGCAAGGATAAATCCCTTCCGAGCGTCTAATAGGACATCAACATCAAGCCCATCAATCCAAGGCGGGGTCGAACTACTCGCTGCTCAAGACCGTCCGCGAACCGTCCAGTCGGGTCTCCGCCACGGCAACTGAAATAAAAAGAAGCACCGCAGAAATGCGGTGCTTCCAAACGACGGCAAGTTAGATCGCATCACCCTGACGGTCTTCGCAAACCTAGCGTGGCGTCCTCACCCAGCGGGCATCATCCTGCCCGAGGCTTTCCTCCACGGGATACCGAGCCTGACACGTCGTCGTTGCGGCAGACTTCGCCGTCGTCAAAGCACCAGCCATCGCAGTCTTGTGGGACCCGGCGTAGGCAGTCAGATCCGCAGAAGCGTTCGACATACCGTCCACCCAGGCAGCCAATGCCGTGGCTTGAACTGACCGTGACTGCGCCAAGGCGATCTCCCGCCCCACACAGGGGGCCACCGGGTCGTAACGCGCCGGCTTGCCGTTCACGATTGCCACGTACTGCGTGGCATCGCCCACAGCCTCGGCAGGCGTGGCCTGATCCGGCACGATGAGCCGCCATTCCAGCAGCACCTCGAACTCCGTTGTCGTCGTAGCACGCGTGACGGTCGTGAACGCGCTATCACCAGCCGCATTGCCCGCCGCCAGCTGCACCGTGTAGGTCTCGCCGGGAACCACCGGCACGCGCAAATCGGCCAAGCCGGTGTGGGACACCGCAGCCGCTTCACCCACCTTCAGCAGGTAGCGGGAAGCGTGGGGGTCAGGACTGGAAACGCTCACCGCAAGATGAGCTTCACCCTCCCGGTAAACCGGCGACAGTGTGAAGGACGGCGCATCGGGAACGACCAATGCCGTCACGTCCCGGTAGGCGTACTCGCCGGTACTGAGCTCGTTGCCCGCCGCCACGCCGATGCGGTAGGTGTTGCCCAGCTCAACGGCGAACTCGTGCTCCGCGTCGGGCATCGTCACCTTCACGGGCGCAGCGTCGCCCACGCTGAACATATGGTACTTGGCCCGATCCTGCGGGTTACTCACCGTAACCGTGGCCTCCGCGCCATCATTGCCCCTAGCAAACGTAACAGTGAACGCCGGCACGTCCACCGCTGCCACGATAGACACGGAAACCGAGCCGTAATCGCCCAGCCCAACCTCGGTGCGCGCCGCCACGCCAACGGTGTAATCAGTTCCCGCGGAAGCCGCGAAACTGAAGCCGGCCTTAGCGGCCGCCACGGTCACGTCCGAAGTGGTCCACGGGTCGGCGGCCGACGCGCGGTAGCGCACGGAATAGCCGGTGGCGTCATCGGGCACGTTCTGAACCTTCACGACCACCTTGGCCTTCCCATCGGCGTAGACCGCCTCAGCCGTGAAGTCCGGCGTGCCGGCTTTTTCCTTGACCGCGACAGTGACGTCAAAATCAGGCCCAGCACCTGCCGGATTGAGCGCCACGACCTTGATGGCGTAGCTGGCGCCCAGTTCCGCATCGAAGGAGTAACCCGCCTGGGCCACAGCCGGAATCAGAAACACGCCGACGCGTTCCGACACCTCATCGCCCACCTTCAGGTAACTGAGCACGTAGCCCTGCAGCGCCTCGGCCGCGTCCGCAGCCGACACGGACACCAGGATGCTGGCGGACCCGCCCGAATACTGCGCCTCCGCCGCAACGTCAGGTTCCGACGGCAAAGACAGCGTGGCCAGCGTCTGCGCGCCGGAGAAAGCCCCCTGACCCGCCTGGCTCACCGTGGCCAAGGCAACCGTGTATTTCGTGCCCAACTGGGCCGGGACGCCGTAGCCCGCGCCCGAAACCTGGGCCGGCGTGACGGCGGTGTCGTCACCGTTGACCCGCACCACGTAGCCGGTGGCGCCCGAAACCGCGTCAGTGACCTTCACGACCAGGAACACGGCGTCCGTGCCGTAGTTCGGCGTCACCGTGAAGACGGGCGGGTCGGGCAGCGATGCAACGGTCACGTCCCGGTAGGCGTACTTGCCGTCCCCCACCTGGTTGCTGGCCCGCAGGCCCACCCGGTAGGTCTCGCCGTGGGACACGCCGGAGACTTCAATGCCGTCCGCAGCGTCATCCGGGTCCGCCGACACCTCGACGTAATCGGCATCGGAGTCCTTCACCCGGTGCCGGAGCGTGTAACCCGTGATGCCGGCCGGCGCATTCGAAGGCGTCACCACCAGCGCGACCGCGCCCTCTCCGTAGTCCACCGTCACCGAGTAATCGGGCGCCGGCGGCGGAGCGGGCGGCGTCAAAGACACCACGTCCGACCACATGGTCGCACCGCAGTCCCGCTTCTGCCCTGCAACCCGAAAGTCGTGAGACGGGACTGGATCCAGTCCCGTCACCGTGTGGCGGTAGGACTTTTCATCGCCAGAGCCGCGCTGCTCCACCTTGGTCCATTTGCTCTCCTGCCAGCCGTCATCGCCGCTGCCGGAAACCCGGCGCTGGACCTTGAACCAGAACCCGTTGCCGGCCCCATCGCTGCCGTCCTTCCAGGTGAGGACAGCGCGGCTGTAGTCCCCGTCAACGTCGGACACCGCCACGCCAGCGGGCGCAGCAGCCGTGCCCTCCGAGTATTCGTATGTCTCCTCGCCCCAGGGGCCGTGGTTGCCGTCTTCATCCAGAGCCCTCACCCGCAGGGAGTAGGCCTTGCCCACCTCGGGCTCCTGGTTCAACCGCAACGGCCACGGCCTGTTGCCCGTCCTGGTATTGGCGACCACCGGTCCCCAGGGGCGGTCATCGCTCGAAAGACTCGGGTCATGGCCCCAGGCGACCTGCTGCTGGTAGCCGGCCGCACCGCCGGCTGCCTCGAAGCGCGCCAGGACCACCGTCCGGTTCGTGCTGCTGTTGCACACCGACTGGGCCGCCAGCGTCACGGACGGGGCGTCGTGGTCGGCGTGCTCATGCGCCTCCGCCCCCTCCTCGGGATCGTCTGCCCAGACCGGGCTTCCCTGCTGCCACCACACCACCGCCGCCAAAAGCAGCGGCAACGCCACCAACAGCGGCAGGACCGTTCTTCTCCTCATCACGCTCATCATCTCGGTATCTCCTCATCGGTCGATTTCGGACAGCGCACCGCCTGATGACGGCCCACAACCGTAGTTGTGAACATTTTCAAAGAACACCCACAAACCCGGTTTTGCCCAACCGGAAAAACCAAAACTCCTCGAAACCAACCGAGCAGCGCGCCAATTTCCTCACCAGCCCGTTCAGATTCCAGCGCACCTTCAATGGCCAAGACGACGCCGGCGACAATGACCTTCGACGATTTTCAGGGCAGGCGGACAGCTCCCCTCGGCTGTAACGACCTTTGGGTCAGGAAGCCCCCGCTGACCCCGAGCAAGTCGCCCGCGCCCGGCACTACTGGCTGCGCCAAGCCCTACGATGGGACGGGGCAGAGCGACTGAGAAGCGGAAGGAATTGGCCGCTACGCCACCCTTTCAGCCAACCGGATGGCGTTCTACTGGACAGGACGCTGGACGCCGGAACAGGTCCACCGGGTCAGCTACCCATCCCTTCGGTGGATTCCGGCTAATGCTGGAGATAGTCTCACCGGCACGACCGCCTTCACATTACTCAACCACACACGATGTTTAGACCATGGGGAGTTGCCCCGCCCACGTCCCCGGTGCCACAAGACCTAACGAGGCAGCCGCGGGCATCTCCTAACACGACGCCCGCGGCCTTTTCCCATCCGTGCCCCCGGATGGAGTCTGGCGTTACAATACGCTCAGTTCATTTGAGACCACCAAATCTGTTCAAACGGACCATTCGCGTGATTTTACTTTTTCCGTGGCCGGCCAGCCTTGGTACTCGGCCATTTCACGTTCGCAGGCTTCACCGGCAAAACGAAACTGCTGATTTCTACTGATGCCAATGTACGTCCAGTGGTGAATAACGACGGGTCCAAAACACCCGTCACCAGCACCCGTTTCACGCCACCAACGACCCGAACACCCAGCAGCCTCAGGAGACGCTGCTTCTCCTCATCGTCCATCGCTTCAAGCCGTTCCGCGTACCGCTTGAAAAGCCCCCGAATCTGGTCTTCCAGTTCGTCCAAGCCCTCCTTGAGCTGCTTCTGCTCCACAAGGAGGGCTATTTCCTCCTCGTGCCGCATACGGAGGTTGGTTATGGGCGCGATGAGCCTTTCGAGAGTCTCCTGGTTGATGATCCGACGAGTACGCTGCATCACCAGCGTGTCCTCCTCAATCTGGCATTTCTTGGCCTTAGCCTCAAGACCTTTGATCCGCCGGTCCAACTGGCCACGATTGTCCCCAGCAGCCTTACGGAGTTCCCGAATCACACCCTTGGGATCCCTCACGACCCCAAAAATATGCTCCCAAATCGCCGGCTCCAACTCGCGAGCGCGAAAAGACGGCAGGTCGCAAACACGCGGACGGTTTTTGCCATCACCCAACGTCCCACTGCACCTGTAGTACGGGTAGACGATGCCTTTCCGTTTCTGAGACGCACCACAGATGGAATTTCCACACTCGCCACACTCGAAGAACTCAGAGAACTCGTAATTCCACAAAGCACCCCGACGCTTGCGCGCATCCAACGCCCTCTGAAGAGCCTTCCAACGAGAACGATTGATGATCTGCGGAGTGAAACCAATCACGCGAACCCACTGATCCGGCGGCGTTGGCGTTACACGCCGCCTGGGTCCTTTGCGTTTGCCCTGACCACCGTCCTCCCCATCCCCATCGTCATCATCGCTCTCCTCGCTCGGCAGCTTTTCCCAGCGCTGGGTTCCCCACCAGTGTTCTCCAGTGGGCGCCTCGTTACGCAAAAGATTCAGCACAGTTCTTCCATCCCAATCTGAACCCTTCTTCGTGCGAATACCGCGTTCGCGCAAATCCACTGCGACCCTGTTAGTAGCCCAACCACCCAAGACTTTCTCAACCATCTCCAAGTAGACTGCAGCCTCTGCCTCATTCACGATGCGCTTTTTCGCGTCCGGGTCGTAGTCGTACCCAAACATCCCGTGTCCGCAACCGTTAGGCATGTGTCCGTTCTTGGCCGCCCTGCGCTTGCCGTCCATGGTTCGCTCGATGATCTTGTCCCGCTCAATGAAACCGAACACGCCCTTGAAATACTGCATCGCCTCATCAATGATGGTCCGGCCGACGTCGCCGTCTGCCAAATGGATGAAAACATCATGCTCTTTGCAAAGGCGAACGAATTTCAGCGTTTCCCAAGGGTCGCGCGTCAAACGATCCGCATCGTTCGCGAAAACGTGCCCGATCAATTCCAGCCTGATCAAGCGACGCAGTTTCCGCATCCCAGCCCGACCCGGATCCGCGCCCGACTCTATATCAGTGATGTTGTAATCGGCGGGGATATGCACACCCCTTGCCGCAGCTTGGGCCAAGTTATTCTCAGACTGCTTTTCCAGAGACGTACCATCTTCCTGACCTGGCGTACTGAGGCGCTGATAAGCAGCACCAAGCCGATGACGGTCTGAGGACAACACTGCATCCATTTCAAAGGCGTCGGAGATCCCCGCTGGGGGGTCAGCAGACTGCCCAACCGGCTCTTCCTGGTACTCCAGCTCGAGCATTTCCTTGTTGGTGGTTTTTCGAGTCCTGTTAACCATCATTCCTCCTGCGACATTGCGCATGAACTTTCGTTGATGAGAGAAAAGCGGCGGATGAGACCAGCTCTTGCCCGGACCCAACCGCCGCCGTGACAGGGACGATCAGGCATCCTGAGCATCTACGTCACGCAACTCAGGGCGGAGCATCAACTCGCGCGCCCAAGCGCGAAGATACGCGTTGGGCGGACCCTCAGCGAACACCACACGGATACTCACATCGGATTGCGCAACGTCCTGCCAGCCCGAGTCGTACACGATCGGGCTGGCAGGCAAGTAGGCACCGAGGGAATCCGGTGCTTCCGCTATCGGGGCCCCGGCCGATTTGCTATCATGAGCACGAATCGGCTCGGTTTCCGAGGGCTCCGGTTCTGGGGCCGCGTCTGAGGGGTCAATCTCACGCGGCTCCGCTCCTTTTTCAGGACGTTCATTGCCTTCTTTTCTTTTGCCCATGGGCATACCTCCTTCGCCTCCGGCGTCGAGTGTGACCAAATAACAAACAAGGCTGGGAACCACCACCAATCGGTGGACCAGTCTCCAGCTCCTACACAAACGCCCGACGATGCCCACCACTGGCACCGGACAACACACCTGTCCGGCACCGGCCGCATCGCCAGACTGTTTGACAAATTGGGGCTGATGCCCTGCCACGACTGCCCTCCTGTCAGTGCCACCCATGCGTGCATTTCCTGAGCTGGTGATGTGCCAGCCCCTGGGCAACTTGTGAGGCCCGCCAAGGACGCAAGTTCCCATTACCGACCCCGTTCGCTCGTTTGGTTCGTCTCGTTCAGGTAAGTGGCGATTTCAGCTACGCCCCGACCCTCACGGAACAGCTCCGACATCAAGCGCACGGTGCCGACCTGCCACTCATCAGGCGTCGGGAACCCCTACCCCTTGTAGTAAACATTGTCGTAGGTTTTGGAGGCGACAACGCCGGACAGCAGATCACGGAGATCGGTGTCGCCCGGACCCTCCACAAAGCGGATTTCAACCCCGGCCGAGGCAAACTCTTCCCGTAGCAGCGCGAAGTTGGCGATGCTGCGCGACAGGCGGTCCGGCGAGCGGACGTACAACACACCCACCTCGCCTGCCTGTACGGCCCGCCGAAGCTGGTTCAACCCCGGATGGCCGAGTTGGAGGCCACTGCCTTGGTCCCGAAAAACATAAGCGGCACCCACGGGTGGCACTCCGTCCTCGGCCGCCTGGCGAACACAAGCCTCAACTTGTGCTTCCAGAGAAGACTGTTTCGGATCGGCACGGGCTTCACGCGCGTAGACCGCCGTGTGACGCTCCGTCGCCAAATCGTTTGAAGCCTCTGTTTTCTTGGATTCCATAATTTCCTCCATGGTTGATGTTGTCGGTAACGGAGCCGCGGGCCGTTGACCGCGATCTTCGGTAGTGGCCGTGAAAACGGCTCGAACAGTGAACGTGTCGGCTCGGTACCACCCGGTGTCGATGACAGTTCACCGTCGGGGAACACCACAGGAGCATCAGCCTCCACCGAACACGCATCAGATAACGCACCGTCGGAACTATCACCCGATTCCGGCGATGCTGTATCATGGCAAAGACCCGAAGATTTTCTTCGGCGCTCTGGTTAGGGGCCGCGTCGGGGGGTCCAATCTCGCGCGGCTCCCGTCTTGTGCGCGGGCCGTCTCGACCCGCGCTTCTTTCACCCATAGGCATACCTCCTCCGCCATCGGCGTCGAGTGTGACCGGATAACAAACAAGGCCGGGCACCACCAATCGGTGGGGCAGTCTCCAGCCCTTACACAAACGCCCGACGATGCCCACCACTGGCGCCGGATAACACACCCGGCCGACACCGGCCGCGCCGTCGGACTGTTTGTCAAATTGGGGTTCATGCCCTAGCAAGACCGTCCTCCCGTCAGGGCCACCAATGGCCGCTGGAGACGCCCCGCTGGCGACCTCTTTCGTGCGGAATTCTTGCCCTCTACCTCGGTACACCATTTTACAAACGGCGACATCCACCACGAGTTGAGGAATGTCATTCCAATGACACCAATTCCAGCTCGGAGGGATAAAGTTTCGACGGCCAAAAGCATGGGAATCCACTTGGCCCTTTACGGGTGAGCCAGACGGGTGGGACACAGCCAGAACGTTCGGCCACAGTGGGATCAGACCCACACGGGGAAAGATCAGAACCGCAGGACTGACGCGACCACCTATCCCTATCCCGATGGCGCGCACGCAGGCCGCGACAGTGACAACTGCGGCGGCAAACAAAAAGCCCTGCACCAACGCGGCACCCGTGCGGTGCCAGTGCAGAGCCTCATTGAAACTTAACATTACGAAACCTCGCCCAATGGGACAGAGCCCAATCTTGGACGCGTGGTGTAAGTCGCGACACCACAAGGAAAACCAACGGCTTCGTAATGCGGGTTGACGGCGCTCGGCGCCATCGCCAACCATATACTAGGCGGCAGTTTCAGCCATCCATATCAAGCGTACAGGCACAACCCGGCTCCTGTCAAGAATCTTTCCCATTTTGATCCGGCCGGCGAATTCCCAAGCGCAAAGAGAGATCGAACACAGGCGAGGGCCCCACCAAAACCCGTGTTATCCGCACAATGGATTTGCCGATAACCCGGTTCCCGGGCAACCCACCGACGAGACCGTAAACCACAGCACCAAAAGGAACACGACATGGCAGCGAACAGCCCACCTCCGGATGGAAGCGACATCCGGCCGGGGCTGCGCGCCATGGGACGGAGACTCCAGAACGCCAGGCGCGAAGCGCGACTCACCCAAAACGCGGTAGCTGCCAAGCTGGAAGTAACGCCACAAACGATCCGAAATTGGGAGAGTGGCAGGCACGAACCACCCCAACGGCTCAGACGAACCATCGCCGAACTATACGGGGTCTCCCAAGCGGACATCTTGGGACAAGATACGGCAGGACAGTTGGCATCGCCGACACCCAACAGCCGCGTCGACGTCAACCCGGGCAGGATGAGACTCGGACGCGAACGCGCCGGGTTCACCCAAGCCGAGGTATCCGACCGCTCCGGCATCAGCCCTTCAACCGTCTTGCGTTACGAAAACGGCCACATCAGCCCCACCAAGGCCAACCTGGAAACCCTCGCTGCCCTGTACGGCAGACCAGCACGGTGGTTCATGCGCCAAGAGCGACCAGCGGGACGACGCATCCTAAGAACCAAACCGGCAGAGGCGTCAGCCGCCGAAGCGCTGTTCGAGGACGAGGTCACGGAGGCCTACTGCCTGGCCCAGCCCGACCTGACGACCGAGGCGGTCCGGTCCATCGCAGATTACATCCGGTTCCTCCACGACCAAGAACTGCGCCGCGCAGAATGACCACCCAACAATGCGCCCCAACATCGCTCTTGAACCGACGGGCGATCACCCTGACCACAGAGCGGGGAACATGGACGACACGGCCGGTACCGTTTGCCATGCCGGGCACCGTCATAGCAACGTCCACGACGCGCCCAGACGACACGGTTTAGCCCGCCGGCGGGTGAGACGGCAATTTCCGCACCGGCACCAGACAAGTCAAACGAGACCATCTGGGCACCTTGGAACACCTCACAAACGACGGTCAACCCCGAGTTCAAGCATCCTTCAAGGAGATCAGATCGAGAAACCGACACTTCATAGCAATGATGGACCAGGTATCCAAGATCCCGTCCACCGACCGGAACCGACAGGTGAGGTCGACCGTACGAACATGATGCGGAAGAACCGTCAGTGGGCCTCCAGGGCCGTCAAGAGCAACCGCCAGATTGGACCCCGGCCGCGGCCTGTCCGACACGATAAAAACGTTTGCAACCCCGTCGCTCCTACAACTCCCTATCACCACCTGCATTTCGGCATCGCCACCCCCATCGCCGGCATCAATGGTGAGCAGACTCCCAGGACGCACCAACACGTCTTCGCCGCCCAACGACAACCGAGTCGTCCTGGCTGCCGCCAACAGATGCCAAACCAACCGCTGCCGAATATCCCTCAGCTCATCTTCGCCAGCGACGCCCGACGGCACCACTCCAGTCAAGACACTCAAAGGAACCGTCTTTACCTGGCGGATTGAAGCCCAACTTCCAGCATCCGCGACCGGACGATGCCAGGCACGATGAACCCTGGAAGGCTCCTGTGCAGATGCTGGCGCCACTATCGCGACTCTGCTCACAGCATGAAGATCACCTCTGCTGAGAACCAAGGCTTTCCGGCGCTCTGCCAGTTCCCGGCCCGCCCCCGGTCCAAAGCTGCACCAGTACACACCGCCCTGCATCACTCCGGCCACTGGGAAACCTCTTCGAGCAACCCCAGCGAAGCGATGCGCTCGTCCTCCTCCGCCCAATCAGCGTCCGGCCCGCCCGACAACGGGTAGGCATCACTGTCCAGCTCGTGCAACACCAGCATGGAGAGAGCGAGCTCGGTGGCCGAGCACACGGCGTAACAAACCAACGGCTCCGGCTGGGAAATCAAACTTCCCCGTATGAGAGTGCCCAGATCCTCGTAGGGAGCAGTACGTCTCCAAGCGTCCATGATCCAGTCGAGACCCTCTCCAGCCTTGAAGGCCTGATCAGCCGCCGCCTCCAGCGAAGGCTTGCATTTATCAAGCCACCTATCTACAACGTCAGCGCACGTAGCCACCTCGTCGTCGGAGAGACCAAGTCCCGACAGGTAGACAAGACGATCATCCGGATGAAGCATGGAAAGACGCGCCATATGGTCCCCGGTAGTCAGGCTGCCAACCAAACGCGATTGCAAACCAGAGATCAAGCTCCGACCAGAACCGGAACCGCCGCCAGCCAACCCGAAAACCAAAGACCCCGCGCCGATGGGGGCCGAAACCGGGTGGATCGTCGCCCCTCGAAAATAGAACGGCGAAAAAGCCTTGACCAGCGGAACGGCGTAATCGGCCGCGGCCGCGTAGGCGCCAGAAAGATCAGTAACCATGGAACAACCTCCATATAGCGATGAACAGGACCCCATGGCGGAGCCACATGGAACGTCCACGCAAAGGGACTATCCAGCCCACCGAGGATCAAAAACGCCCAAGGCACCACGCCGGCACCTCAGGCTGGACGGAAAGAGCATTTGAAACCAGCCCCCTCGCTCCGCTCTCCGGCTGCGAGTAGGACCAGAACCGGCCATTGCGGCGAACTGCCGGCAATCGTGCAAAACTCCATTCGGCTAGTGCCGGATCCCGGTCCGGCGCTTCGCCCGCCAGGGTAGCGTACCTGATGGGCCCCTCATAAGGCAGTGAACTCACGAGACCAGCACTCAATCATGCCGCGAGTCCAATCCAACCCCCGACTGCGGGGTTTGTATTCTACTACCCCAAGGAAAGGCCGGTAAAGCACCAAGTTGCTAGGAACCAATGGGGGAAAGGCCACCTGCGCCGCACCCCGACCTCCCGACCAGAAATGCCGGTCACGCCGCTGAGGCGACGAGCCCCACAAACCCAAGACTCGGTCTCATAACCACAGGGAAGCGCAACTTGGCACCAACCGAATGCGACGAGCCAGTCAATCAGGTCAATAGACAATTGCATACGGTTCCGTCACCACCAAGAGCTGAGCCAAGCGGAATGACTGACGAACCGCGAGCCGCGACATTCAGCAAACGGTCGACAGCACCCACCACGTCCCCGGCGCGCGACAACAGCATCGTGCAGATCATATGACAGATGAGCACCAACATAACCGCGCCCACAGTGCGCCGAGACGCCACGGTTTGGCCCATCGGCGGGTGAGGCGGCAAATTCTCTACCCGGCACCAAGATAAGCCAAACGAGGGCGTCTAAGTGTCCCGGGCACGTCCCGACCCGCCCGTCTTACCCCGCAAGCGAGCGGCCCACCACCATCGGTTCCGGACGGGAGGGGCCAAGCGCGCACACCGCACTAACCAAAAGCGACCCCGTAGGCGCCAAGCTGACCGGCTTCCTCGACAACCCAGACGACCCCGAATCGTCCCGACACTGGCACGCCGGCCATCGCGGGAACGGCCCAAGCGGGTCAAACCCTTACCGTGGATACGTCCGGCATAGCCGACCAGGACGGCTGCAAAACCCAACGTTCAGCTACCGGTGGCTCGACTACGATGCCGAAATTGCCGGCGTGACCAGTTTGACCTTACATGCTGGCAGATGCCGACGAGGACAAGCCCATTCAAGGCCTTCGATGCGGGCGACACTCCAGCCGATCCCCGCCAATTTTGATGACAGCAGGCCACCCCGTGCCGCCGAACGGCGGGCGTACAATCGAGCCAGATTTCACATGCAACTACCAAACCGCACCCAACATCTGCCTCCAGAGGTCCGCCATGGCCACCGACGACACCAATATCACCCAATCCTCCGGCCATTTCGAACTCCCCGACCCGCCCGAACGCCAATACGACGAGAGGACCAGCAACTTCGATCACCTGACTATAACGGGCAGCGCCTACCACGTGGTTCAGTTCTTGGGCAACCGTGAGACCACCCTGGTCACCGCAGACCGCTACATCACCACTATGCCGGAGCGTCCACTACCCAGCGGACTGACCCGACGGGTTCCCGACCTGCTGATCGCCTTCGACGTGGACCGGGAGCTGTACCAGGCCAACAACGGATACATCGTGCAGGCACAGGGGAAGTCGCCGGATTTCGTACTGGAGGTCGCGTCGGTAAGCACGGGAGACGAGGACACCAGCCCCAAGCGGGACGACTACGCCGCACTGGGCATCCTGGAGTACTGGCGGTTTGACCCGACAGGCGAATTCCACGGGACCAAGCTGGCCGGGGACCGGCTAGTCGATGGCGTGTACCGGCCCATCCCGATTGATGAACTGGACAACGACGTCCTGCAGGGCTACAGCGCGGCACTGAACCTGATCCTCCGGTGGGAACAAGGAAATATAGCCTGGCACGACCCAGCTACCGGAGAGCACATACCCACCCTTGAAAGTGTGCGCTCTGAGCGCATCGCCGCCGAAGCCCGCGCCGACCAGGCGCGTGCGGCCCGCATCGCCGCCCAAGCCGAACTCCGCGAACTCGAGGAGAAGATCCGCCGACGAAACTCCTAACCGCTACAAGGACACTTCGCCATGGTTCAGCAGCAATCGATAACTCCGAACGATTTCTTCAGCAACCCCGCCGCTAGGGAAGCCGGTTTCACTGAACAGTTCTGGTATCAAGCCTACCAACTGTACCTGGATGAAGCCGCTCAAGATCCCGAGCCGGCGTTGGACATCAAATACACCCGCCCGCGCTCCATCCGGATGCCCTTCAGGGAGGGCCATGTTGACGTAATCGTCCGTGCGCAGCCAGAGCCGCGGGAATACGTGATAATGCGCCTCACCGCGTTTCCGGCCGACGGTGAAGATGGATCGGATGCGGACCAAAGCGGGTGGTGGTACGTCGGTAACGAGCAACGCTCCGCGCTGGGAGAAGGCGCCTTGCTGGACGCAAACGCGCGGTGGTAGCCCACTCCGCCATCGCAGAGCCAGCACCTGTACGCCCCCTGGATTGACCGGGCCCGATCGAGGGTGGGGTCATGGACTGCCCGGGTGGATCCGACGAATTCCCGGATATGGACGAGACTGCACCCGGTCGGGAGATACCGTCGCCGGTCCGCGACACCCTGGCACTGCAAGAACAACCGCCAGCCGGCCAAGATCCGCACCGAGCGGCATGACCACCGAACCGGCAGTCGTTGCAGTGGGGACAGTTGCGCAGACCACCGTGGACACCCGAAAGGGTGCGGTGGCGACATGGCCGCGGTAATTTGCGAGACCGGCACCGCCATGAGAGCGGCCACAACGTCCCGAGACATGACGGTTTGGCCCGTCGGCGGGTGAGACGGTAAATTCTCTACCGGCGCCAGACACGTCAAACGAGACCTTCCGGGCACCCGGGAACACATCACAACCTACGGTGAAACCTCACGCGCCGGGGACAAACGCTCCTGGCGCCCGACGTGTTATCCTCGCGGACGAGGAAAGCATGGCCACCCAGAAGTACAACACCGCCGGCCGGCAATTACTGGCCCAAGCACGAGCCGATTTGGACCAAAGGGACATACGCCAAGCCTCCGAGAAGGGCTGGTGCGCCGCCGCCCAGATGGTCAAGGCCGTAGCGGAAGCCCGGGGCTGGCCGCATTGCCACCACGGGCTGCTGACCCAAGTGGTCGAGACCCTGGCAGAAGAAACCCACGATGACGACCTGGCCGATCGGTTCGCCATCGCCAACAGCCTCCACGTCAACTTCTACGAGGATGTTTTGAGCTCCCGGACCGTCCGCCGGCACCTGGACCAGATCGAAGTCCTGACGGACGCGCTGGAGTCCATCCTCCCCGGAAACGACACCAGCACCCCATAACCACCGCTGGCCCACCAACGGCGCCAAGGTCGCGCCAACGACCTTTCCCGCAACCAACGCGGCCCAGAGCAGAGACGCCCTCCCTGCATCATTGACCGATCCCTGACCATCCTGATGGTCAGCATCAGGTCGCAGTCATCAGGGATCAACGCGGCCAGATCGCACTCATCGCCGAGGCCGTCCCGCAGCAGGTCGGAGGTAAGATCGAAGTCAGCCTTTCCCCTCGGTATCCAGTATTTCCACGATGGGCGGGCCAGATCGCGCCGGCCGAGCCAAAGGATTGCGCGACAGGAACCGCCGAGATCCAGATGCCGAGTGTCGTGACCCGTTAATTTTTAGGCGCTAACAACCGGGCAACGACCATTACGAAGACAGCGGTCGCCCACACCATCCAGATGATAACGGACAAACTGACTACTGCCGCACCAATGATGGTCACAGCAGGGGATCCGAAGACGAAAGCGCCTGCAAGCGTCACTACCATGCCGAGCAACCAAGTCCCGACGATCGCGACGAGCGCGCGGTTCATACTAGGGTGCCACTTCATATCTTGGCCGGCGCGAATGTTCCCGTTGCCATCGGGTCTCGCCCGCGATTGCCTCATCTTGGGGCAAAGCAAATCTCCTTTACCCCCACTGCGGGCGGCATTCGTTCATATCCTAACATCCATGATACCCAAATGGGGCAATATCATCAAAGTTCCGGCGGCACCATCGTGGTACAATTGCCACGACAACCTCGAAAAGTCGCGTCGCTGCCGCTATGGAACGTTCCGTAGAAATACCATCTGAAGGCAATCCCCTGCAGCTGGTGCTCAGCGGGTTTGGTATACGTTGTTACACGTTCGATACGAATCCTGCGCATGTCAACCCTGACTACCTGAGATTCAACGGCATCGCTATGGACGATTGGGTGATCGTCCGCCCGGTAGTCGTCGGACAGCAGTATTCCCGCGTCAATTACAGCAATGGCCTGTCCGTTGTCGCGGCTGACGACCATATCTCGTTTATTCAAACCAATTTGACCGATCAAACCGTTGACGTGATGACCCCACAATTTGCCATGAGATATTTGGAAGCGTCACCGGAAAGTCTGACTTTCGGCTCCATCAGCCTGAACCCAACCTGTTTTATAAGATCCCTGCCTGGACCCGAATCTAGCGATTTCGCCCACAAACCGCTCGCGCCGCAACTAGCCGTGCGGTACAGGGATGAGGAACCTCAAGTAGCCATCCGATCACAGTACCGTTTTCACGGCGAGAGGGTCGTCATAACCGTCAGTGAGCGGCCCATCTACTCCGATGTCGAGCACAGATCGCTTCGAGTCAATGGGCAATTTCAGTTTTTGGCGGAAAGCGACTATGCAGACTCCAGTTTCGCCCGCGGGGTCGTGGAGCGGTCCAGACTGGTAATGGGCGATTTTTTTGACCTCGCCAGGTCTATGTGTTCACGATATCTAGACTCAGGAGTTTGATGATGACAACGACGGCATCGCCACGTTCGTGGCGGTCGGACTATGACTTCGAAGACCCCGAGAACTTCCTAGAGCTGAGTCACGAAGAAGAAGGGATTTCGCTTGGCGGGCGAATGTCGGTGGATGTTCCGTTACACCAAATTCGGGGAATCGCCCCAGGATTTGTAACTTTAGTTTTCATCCCAAACGAGGGATTCGTGAACCCAGAGGCGACCAGTTCTTCGCACTCTGATGATGTCCCTGCCGATGCGGGGTACGATGCTATGGAAGGAGAAGAAATCGCGTCTGCGGACTCGGTTCGGGACCTCTTCTCGTGGAGCACGCCGTCGTTTTGGATGCCGGTGGCGATTGCTTCCATTGGAGGGGGGATGTTGGGATTACTCTCAATCATTCTCGCTGTTATAGCAAATGCCAACGGTTCGGCTGGGTTCACAATCTTGTTCGCAGCCGTAGGGTTTCTTTTGTTCGTTTGCCCGGGCGTCACAGTTGGTTTGATCCTGATGGCGGTACGCAAGCATGCGTTGTACACGGAAAAGCCCCCTAACATGGACGCCGCTTGACCACTAACTTGCCTCAGACCGAGTACGCTGAATCTCATCGACACTGGGACCGTCTCTGCCTCGGTGTGCAAACGGTGGGCGCCGCTGCACTTGCGGCTACCATGGTTTTTGCATTTGGTGTCGCGAATGCCGACACTTCACCCGGGTGGTTTGCCGTCATCGCCGTCGCGGTGGCGGCATTCGCTGCGATATCATATTTTCTGGCAGTGGCGCTCTCTGTAGCGACGATTTTGTTTGTCCGAGGATACACCGACTTTCAACTCGGCCTCAAACGCGTCCTCGCCGGTGTAGTCTTTTTGGCATTCGTCGTGGAGGTTGCCGCTGTTGCATTTATGGTACTGTTTTACCTCGTCGTGGTAATCGCATCGGCCATTGGTATCCCCTTGGGAACGGAGCCAATGACGGAGGCACCCACTCCGTGCTTCCATAGGATTTGGAGTCCCTCCCGCACCATCTCGGCATGAATATCAACCGCGCCGGCAAATCGTATCGCTGTGGTGTCGCAGGTCAGCGAAAATATCATTTGATTCTGCCGTGATGGTATCCGATGTCGGCGAAACGGGAACCATACGCGATTGTCGTGTTGGAGGGTCTCCGGCCTTTCCAACATCTCCCGATGGTGAACCCGCGGATCCCCGTTCTCGATCAATTGTCGGCAGCGACATGCCCTTGCGTCTGGCTTTTTATACGACCCTCCAGCATCCCCTTCGAAGAAAAGGTTGCTTACGAGCAACGACAATCGGCGGTGGCATGGCAACGGGTTCACTAATAGTGACGCCTTCTTCTTGATCCGCGCCGTGCTCTCGGGTCGAGGTCAGCGTCATAAGATGCGACCTCCAGCGTTGACCCCAGCGGTTAGCCGCACGCGCGGGCTGACCCCCAGCAGTACGGTCCCAGACCGGAGCGAACGAACGACAACCCCGACTGCGCCGAGAAGCACCGATCATCAGGAAAACATCGCAGCCCGCTCAAGTCCTACCCGGTCCACAGCCACCCCAATTATAATCCGACCCACCATCCCCCGGCAGACCAACAACCAGCTGCGCTAAGCCCACCGAGGTTCAGCATGACCACCGCCGACGCCAAAAACGACCAAACACCCGGCCGTTTCCGATTGCCAGACCCTCCCGAACGCGAACCCGACGACATGACCTCCGGCGAGCACCTCAGTGAAACCGGCCTGCACCACCACCTGAAGCAGTTCCTGGGCAACCCCGAGACCACCATCGTGTCCAGGGAGAAATACATCACCGCCAAGCCTGGCGCCGAGATGCAGGAACCAGACCTGCTGGTAGCCTTCCACGTGAACCCCTTAGCCTACCGTGAAACCAACGGCTACGTGATCTCGGAACAGGGCAAGCCGCCGGACCTGGTGCTCGAGATAGCCTCCCCAGTCACAGGCCACATTGACGTGGGCGACAAGCGGGAGTTCTACCAAGGACTGCTAATCCCGGAGTACTGGCGGTTCGACGCCACGGGCGAGTCCCACGGCACCAAACTGGCCGGCGACCGGTTAGTGGACGGACGGTACGAGCCAATAGGTATTGCCGAGCTGGCCGGCGGAGTCCTGCAGGGCCACAGTCAGGTTTTGAACGTGGACTGGCGATGGCAAGATGGCCAGCTGGGCTGCCACAACCCAGCCACGATCCGGCATATCGCCACCTTTGAGAGCGAACGCGCTCGTGCCGATGCTGCCGAAGCCCGGGCCAATAGCGAGCACGCAGCACGTATTGAAGCCGAAGCCCGCGCCGATGCCGAACACGAAGCACGCCTCGCCGCCGAGGCCCGCATCCGGGAACTGGAAGCCAGGGTCTACGACACCGACCTCTGAAACGGCCCAAACTGCGCCGCCATGTCACCGCCCGGTCCCAGCAGACCGGGCGTTTCATTCAACAAACAGAACCTTTCCCGAGCGTTACCGTGAGCACAGGGCGCCTAGCGTGGGGTGCCTAAAGTCGGGCATGAGCATTCCTGCGCACGTAGTCTCCTCCACGACTACCGGGCCGATCAGTTCGGGCTCGTATTTGGTGCTCCAAACCTGCCCCTGAGCTGGTGGTGGTATGTGGATGTCTTTCATGATGAAGTGGGCGCCGCCGCGCCAGACCACGACCGATGGCACGGCTTGGCCCCAGTATCCGCGCATACCTTGCAGTGTCTCTGGATCCTGACCCTGGTTCCAGTATTCCCACTCCCTACGTGGTTTCCACTCTTCTGTCCAGAATTCAGCCTCGATGATCATGCGGGCCAAGGGCATCTCTGGGTGTACCCATTCCCACTGGGTTGAGGCGCGTTTGACGCCGTAGCCAGTGCGGTAGAGGTTCCACTCGCCAAAGTCACCAGTGCCGGTTACGCCGTCGAGCATTTTGTCGGCAAGGGCGTGTAGCATTTCGAGGGGCGCGTGGTCTAGGTCGAAGTTCTGCCGTATGCCGTCGGGGGTGGTGTTTTGGGGGCGACGCTGGTGGCCGTCGAATGGGTGTCCCCAGAAGATGCCCAGGGCAGGGTCGGGTATGAGGGCCTCATACTCCTCGCGGGTGAACGTGTTCCATATGGTGGGTGGCTCGGCTCCGGCATCCAGGGTCGGGGACGGCGTCGGCACAGGTGTGTCCGTCGGCACCTGTAGCGGCGCAACGTAGACTTGCCCGTCCGCCAGCCTGGTCGCCTCTGCCCTCGGCGTCGGCGTCGCCTCCTCGGTCGCCATCATGGTCGGCGCTGTCGACGTTGTGGTCGTTGCCGGCGACGTTGCGGGGATCCCGAACACTTTCGGTTCGAGCGTTTCGGTCGGTTGAACCGCAACTTGGGCCGGCTGCTCCGTCGCCCTCCGATCCGGCGATTGCCGGGCGATTTCCGTTTCCCGCGGCTCCGGTTCCGACGCCCGGCTGTCGGTCGCCGGGCTTCCACACGCCACCGCCGTCCACAACATGACGACCCCGCACAACGCTGCGGCGCCTGCTTGTTTCGCTACTTTCATCTTGGCTCTCCTTCAACCCGAATTGGCATGAACGCACTGAGAGCACCCAGAATCGCCGCTGACAGGGAACCGTGTCGGGTATGCCCATACAGCCCAGAGAAACCAATCAAGAGGCCCTCGGCGTGTTCGGCATCCAAGCCGGACCAGGACCAAGGCAGCAGAACCAAGACCGGCATATTCGACAGGCTCGCGGAACCGATCAGACACCCCAATACGAGATTGACCGGCGGGCCGTGTCTCCCAGATTGAGAGGCGTGCCTGGGTGCAAGCGGAAAGGCGCCTCATGGAGTTTGGCGTTGGGACCAGTCCATGACCGCATCGACCAACTGCTGACGCAACACCTGGGGCCGCGGCGCCCGGACCTTGACCACATCCCCGTTGGTGAGGTCCAACTCAAGGAAACGGCTCGATAACGTCGTCCCCAGAATCAGACCGCCGCCGTAAGCGCCAACGCCGAAGGTGTGCTCGCCGGTATCGGCCAGGTAAATCTCCGAGAACGGGACCGAACGCACCCGACTGCCCAGTAACGAGGCCCTCGGCACCACCAACCTCTCCGTCGTGATCACAACCCAATTCTGGCCCAACGTCGGGAACCCGGACTTCCACGAGTACCTGACCATCTCGCCCGGCGCGAGGTCCTCCTGAGCGCCTTGAAACCACCGGGTGTTGGCCTTGACGACTACCACCGTCATGTAGGCCAACACGATCAACATCCCCACGGTTCCCCATAGCGCGCCTGCGACCGGGGCGGCCGCCACCAGGATTGCCAGTACGACGAAATACCCGATCACCACCCAAATGGCGACCGGTACTTTGGACGCGACTCCCATGTTTCCTCCCTGTGCAACGAACAGAAAGGCCGCGCCGAGACCTCGGTTTCAACGTCCCGCCATATTCGGCAACGCCGAGTAGGAGCGATCGGGACGCCGGGTCAACCCGCTACGACAACGCCGACGTAACCGCCAATTTGGCGGGCCATGACGTACGAGGGAACATCGAGAGAACAGCAGCGCAGCCAATCCGGGGGCATACGGCCGCTTCAACAGGGAGCGCCACCCCAACAGGCGGCGAAAACAGGATCGGTGGCGTCCACCGCATCTGGAACCCCCTAGCGGTCCGCTGGATAGGCTTCTTGCGACAGTCGCCGGCCCCAGATACAAGTCCCGCTAGGAGGCACGAGTGCCTACCAACGCTTGAACTTGTATCGTGAGGGCACCGCTCGGCGGTAAGGGCCTCGACTGTCGCAGGATTGACGATAGCCGGGGTACAGGGGGCTGTCAAGGAATCGCCGCCCGCCAGAACGCGCTGAGACGCCACGGTTTGGCCCGCCGGCGGGTGAGGCGCAAATCCCTCTACTCAGTACCCAACAAAGACAACCGAGACCATCTGAGCGCGTCCAAGACGCCACAACCAACACACCAACCACCCACAGGCCGACTGGTTCCAGTGACCAACAGCCTCAGTGGTAATATCCGACCGCCCCCCACGAACACGACATCGAAACGACCAAAGACCAAATCCTTCAGGCGAGAGAGCCGTGGTACCGACGACCGCTCGGCTGGGCCCTTAGCACGAATACCAAGACCAACGGGAGCATATACGACAATGGCAAAAATACCGGAACGGTACGCTGACCAACCAGAATTGGTCGCCAACGTTATCGAAGCGCGCAGGCTCCAGATGGAGACCGAAGATACGGCACTTGCGACTCAATGGCTGATGGAACACCAAGGGATGTCCTTGCATGCCGCGACGAGAGTCCTTGATGACCAGACATTCCAATACGCAGCCCTCTATCCGGAAGGCCACCCTGGTCTCGATGCCATGAGGGCTGAACAGAGAGCCAAGAACAGGCGGAGCTACAACATGAAGAAGCTCCGGGCACAAGTCATAGACCGCGACGACAGCCGATGCCAAAACTGCAACAAGCGCGTGAAAGGCACCGACGCCACTCTCGACCACAAAGACCCGGAAGGGCCAGAGACGCTGGAGAACATCCACCTGCTGTGCCGGGCCTGCAACACCCTGAAAGGCAAACGGACCTGGGACGAATTCCAGAGGGAGCAAGAGGAATGGCGCACCCGGGTGGAGAAGATCCAAAACGAGCGCCCCGACTTTGTCTGCAAACAGACCGGCCTGTCCGTCAGAGGCCGAAGCTGGAGCGAAGCGGGCTGCCTTTCCCCCGACATCTGCCTACCGTACAAAGAGTGCGATAACGGAGGATACGCCGCCTGGGCCAAGGAGATGGACGAAACCGTCGAAGCAATGCACGCGATGTACGACGAGCCAGTCGCTTGACACACCGAACCGATACACCATAATGACCCCCGCAACCCTGTGCCGATTCCCCAACCGTTCATTCTCAACGGCACGCCGTCCAATGGACAGATCCCTCAGGAGACCGTCCCGTGCTATCGTCTTTCGCCGAAGAGCCGATCCTGAACTCACCCTACGATTACCCGGGACGGCATTGGGAACTCAAGGACGGCCTACCCACCGACAACGTCGTCGAGACACGTCGGCCGTCAGAGCACATAGTCGCGGTGCCTCCGCCTCGACGCCAAGGCGCTCAGAGGACCCTGGAACTGGGCATCGCCGGACTCTCCAACGAGCACCAACAGTACGACCCTACCCCCATCATCAATGAGATTCGTCGCAGGGTCGACGCGTGGCGCGAATTGCCCAACCCACGCGACTGGGGCGTAACGCCCGAGACGGCTCGCCTGCTCCAACACTGGCGCAGCTTCGACTTCCCCAACATGCGGCCCTTCTTCTGCCAAGTCGAGGCCGCCGAAACCGTTATCTGGCTTACAGAAGTCGCCGGCATCCCATACGATGGCGAGAACGCCCGCCGCGGATTCGGAACCATCGGCAACCACCTCACGGGTGCCAACAAAGCCGCCAACCCCGAACTATTCCGTTTGGCGCTCAAGCTCGCCACCGGTGCAGGTAAGACCACCGTGATGGCCATGCTCATGGCGTGGCAAACCGTCAACGCCGTCCGCTACCCCCGCAGACAGCGTTTCACCAAGCGGTTCCTAGTCGTCACGCCCGGCATCACCATCAGGGACCGACTGCGCGCCCTCGTCCCCAACGACCCCGAGAACTACTACGAGCACCGCGATCTCGTCCCCAAGGACATGCTCAGCGTGGTCAAGCAGGCCCAAGTGGTCATCACCAACTTCCACGCTTTCCATCTCAGGGAAACAGACAACTCTCCGCCCGTCAACAAACGATTAAGACAAGGCAAAACCGGTCCGAAACTCGACACACTGGAAACCGAATGGGACATGCTCCGCCGCGTCATGCGTGAGTTCACGGGAACCAGAAACGTACTCATCATCAACGACGAGGGGCACCACTGCTATCGCGAACGTCCACCCAACCAATCCGAAGAGCGCGCCCTGGAGGTCGAGGAAAAACCAGAAGCCGAGAAGAACACCGAGCAGGCCCGCGTCTGGATCTCCGGCATCGAGGCGGTGAAACGGAACCTCGGCGCCAGAGTCGTCATCGACCTGTCCGCGACTCCCTTCTTCCTCAGAGGGTCAGGCTACATCGAAGGCACTCTCTTCCCGTGGACCGTCTGCGACTTCTCCCTCATGGACGCCATCGAGTCCGGCATTGTCAAAATACCCAGAGTACCCATCGACGACAACGTCCGCAGCGAGGAACGCCCAGTCCTCAGAGAGATCTGGAAGCACGTGGGCAGTGTGATGCCCCGCTCCAGTCGCAGAAGAGCCAACACCATCCAAGACCCGCTCAAGTTGCCGCCGCAACTGGTCTCCGCCCTGGAAGCCATATACAACGGCTACGAGCAGACGTACCGCAACTGGCAGGAAGCCGGCATCGAAACGCCGCCCGTGTTCATCATCGTCTGCCAGAACACCGCCGTCTCGAAACTCGTCTACGAGTACATCGCAGGCTTCGAGCGGGCCGGCCAGAACGGGACCGACGCGCAGCACTTCCTCGGCCGATTTGAACTTCTCCGAAACTATGACGACAACGCCAACCGCCTGGCAGTGCCGCGTACTCTCCTGATCGACAGCGAAAACATCGGCGCCGCAGACGCTCTGCCCGAGGGATTCAACGACGCCGTCGCCTCCGCCTTGGAGCAGTTCAAGCGGGAGCGCGTACACCGCACCGGCGACCGGAACGCGGCAGACAGCATCACCAAGGAGGACATCCTCCGGGAGATGATGAACACCGTCGGCAAACCCGGACGACTCGGGGCAAACGTCAGATGTGTCGTCTCGGTCGCTATGTTGACCGAGGGCTGGGACGCAAGCACCGTAACCCACATCCTGGGCATCCGAGCATTCGGGACACAACTTCTGTGCGAGCAGGTGGTCGGACGCGCCCTGCGCCGCCAGTCCTACGAACTCAACGAAGACACCGGCCTCTTTGACGTCGAGTACGCCGACGTCCTGGGAGTGCCCTTCGACTTCACCGACACCACCGCCAAGCACCCCAACCCAACGCAGACCGTCCCGACCATACGAGTCCACGCTGTCCGACCAGAACGCGATCACCTGGAGATCCAGTTTCCGAACGTCACGGCGTATCGGGTGGAATTGCCCAACGAGCAACTGGACGCCCTTTTCAACGAAGACTCACGCCTCACCCTGACCACGGAACTGGTCGGACCGACCAGAACCGACAACCAGGGCATTGTCGGCGAAGGGACAAGGCTGACCGTGGAGCGACTGAGAGACACCCGGGGCCAGAAGATTGCCTTCGAACTCACCGCCCACGTACTCCAAAACCAACTCCGAGAACCGGGCGAACAGCCCAAGATGCACCTGTTCAGAAAGCTGAACGCCATCGTCAACCAATGGCTCGAACAATACCTGCACTGCGAAGGCGAAACCTACCCGGCCCAAGTCCTGTACCGGGAGATTGCCGACAGGGCTGGCCAGCGCATCAAGGCCGCGATCGCCAGAGCAGCCCAGGCAAACCAATCAGACTCCAAGGGCCGCGTCAAGGCCGTCGTCGCACCATACAACCCCATGGGATCCACCGGCGACGTCAACTTCACCACCGGAGTCAGGAACCGCACCCCAGTCGCCAGACGTTTTGAGCGGGTGGTTATCGAAACCAGCAGCCACAAGTGCCACGTCAACCGCGCAGTTTGCGATAACAACTGGGAGGCCATGTTCTGCCGGATCGTGGACGCAGACCCGAGGGTGATCTCGTACGTGAAGAATCACGGGCTAGGGTTGGAAGTCCCCTACCTCGACGGCAACACGCCACGTACCTACGTACCGGACTTCATCGTACAGGTCGACGACGGCAATGGCCCAGACGACCCACTGAACCTCATCGCCGAAGTCAAGGGCTACCGCGGCGAGGACGCCGTCGCCAAAGCCACCACCATGCAGTCGTACTGGGTCCCAGGCGTCAACAACCTAGGTTGTTACGGCCGGTGGGTTTTCCATGAATTCACATCCACCGACCGCATGGTGAGCGAATTCGACACGGTTGTCCAAAATGGTGCTGGAGACGCACTGTTGCGAACACAGGCCGACGAAGCGGTCGCCGCCCACGCAAGTGGAGCGTGATCACCCGAGAGATCCAGTGACACTCGGTCATACGACGACTCCGTCCAGATAAAACCACCATGCCACGCCCACGCCGCCGCGCCGCCCAACCGAAAGAGGTCATCGCCCTCTCCCACACCGACGACTCCCGTCGCAATAACCCCACCGCCGAGATGGAGGCTGTAATGGATGACGCCCAGCGCCAGCCCATACGCATCGCCTACGAACGGCGCAACCGGGACCTCGACCCACAACTGGTCTGGCGGGGCAAGGACGAGCAGGACCTGGGCGACCTCATCGTCGCGGCACCCCCGCTATTCACCCAAGAGAAGGTGCATCCCAAGGTCCTAGTGGACGACCTGATGCGTGTCTCCGAACAGCGACAGAGCAAGTCAGAAAAGGGCGAGCAGCCATCCCTAGACCTCTTCGCCGACTTCAATGGCCTCCACGACCCCAACGCCCGAACCGAGTTCTACCAGCACGACCAGCGCTGGAGCAACCGGATGATTCTCGGCGACAGTCTACAGGTGATGGCGTCGCTCGCGGAACAGGACGACCTACGCGGTAAGGTGCAGTGCATCTACATCGACCCACCCTACGGCATCCGGTTCAACTCCAACTTCCAGTGGTCCACCACCAGCCGCGACGTGCGGGACGGCAACGCGGCCCACATCACCCGTGAGCCCGAACAGGTCAAGGCCTTCCGCGACACCTGGCGCGACGGAATCCACTCCTACTTAACTTACCTCCGCGACCGCCTCACTGTTGCCCGCGATCTTCTGGCAGACAGCGGTTCTGTATTCGTCCAGATCGGCGACGAGAACGTACACCGGGTGCGGGCGGTTATGGATGAGGTATTCGGAGACCAAAACTTCATTTCTCTAATCGCGTTCAACACCACCTCTGGTTCTACATCAATCCATCTCTCGAATCCCAAGGACTACGTCTTGTGGTATGCGAGGGCCAAACCCGGCCTCAAGTTCAGGAGGCTGTTCACACCGCGTCCGTTTGATCCTGAAAAGCCCGGACCTTACAGCATAGTCGAGTCGCGAGGTGTGAAAATCCCCCTCAAGCAGTTCTTTGAAGAAGGTGGCCGATTATCCGACGCTGACGTGCGCCTCTTGCGGATGGGAGACACAACGTCACAAAGGCAAGGGCGGCAATCAGGCGAACTCTCTGCTATGGGATTCACCTTCTCATTTCAAAATCAAGATTTTCGGCCGGCGGGCACAAGGGGTTGGAGCACCACGCGAGAAGGCCTTGAACGCGCAGCTAAAGCGGGAAGACTTTACGGTGGCCAATCATCCCTGAGCCTAGTCCGGTATTTTGACGAATCGCCTTTCTATCCTGTGAACAGTTCTTGGGACGACACAGGAGGAACTCTCGGGGCAGAGAAGACGTACGTCGTGCAAACGAACCTACGTGTCATCGAGAGGTGCATCCTGATGGCGACCGACCCCGGAGACCTAGTCTTAGACCCCACTTGCGGTTCGGGAACCACCGCCTACGCGGCCGAGGAATGGGGACGCCGGTGGATCACCATCGACACCTCCCGTGTCGCCCTAGCACTGGCACGCACCCGCATCATGGGCGCCCGCTACCTCTACTACCTGCTGGCCGATAGTCCAGAAGGACAACGCAAGGAAGCGGAGATCCGTCGGCGCGAAATCAGCGAAACACCCACCTACAGTAACGTCCGCCAGGGCTTCGTGTATGAGCGCGTGCCCCACATCACCTTGCGGGACATCGCCAACAACTCCGAGATCGACGTCATATACGAGGAATACCAACACGACATGGAACCCGTCCGCGCAGCCCTAAACAACGCTTTGGAAACCCAGTGGGAGGAATGGGAGATTCCGCGAGATGCGGGCAACCCGTGGCCTGAAAGCGCGACGAATGCCTGGCTAGTTGCTCTCGGACCATCCAACACCGAGGCCGATAAAGCCAGATGCCTCCAAGTGTTGAACTCGGAATTGGGCCGAAATTACACGTTGGACACCCTGCCCAACCAGCCGCGAGACCCGTGGGAGCCCCGCGCCACCGAACTGCACACGCGCTGGTGGGAACTGCGCATCGCCCGCCAGAACGAGATCGACGCGTCCATCGCCGCCCACGCCGAGTACGAGTACCTGTTCGACCGCCCGTACTCCGACAATAGCAAGGTGCGAGTCGCCGGCCCGTTCACGGTCGAAAGCCTATCCCCGCACCGAGTTCTGATGGCGGACGACAACGACGATGCCATCCAAGACCCGGCCGAAACCGGTCCTGACTACCGTTACGACAGCGAGGTGCCGGAGCGCGACTTCGCGGCCCTCATGCTAGACAACCTGCGCACCTCGGGCGTGCAACAGGTGCAGAAGGATGCAAAGATCAACTTTGTCTCGCTCACCGGCTGGCCCGGCCATTACATTTGCGCCGAGGGGCGTTTCATGGAAGGCGACGGCGAAGACGCCATAGAGCGACACGCCGGCATCTTCATAGGGCCCGAGTACGGCACCGTAACCCGTTCCGACCTAACCGGGGCATCACGCGAGGCCGCCGAAGCTGGCTTCGACCTCCTAATCGCCTGCGCCTTCAGCTACGACGCATACGCCACCGAAATGGACCGGTTCGGCATCATCAACATCCTCAAAGCACGCATGAACGCCGACCTCCACATGGCCGACGCCTTGAGAGAGGACAGCAAGGGCAACCTGTTTGTCGTATTCGGCGAACCCGACATCGAAGTAGAGGACGCTGGCCAAGGCGACGGTGACGAAGAACTCATCACCATCAAGATCCGCGGCGTAGACATTTTCAACCCGGCAACCGGACAAGTGCAGAGCGACGACACCGACGGCATCGCCTGCTGGTTCGTAGACACAGACTACAACGAGGAGAGCTTCTTCGTACGCCAGGCGTACTTCCTAGGCGCCAGCAATGATCCCTACAGCGCACTCAAGACCACCCTGAGAGCGGAGATAGATGAGGAAGCATGGGCGACGCTCCGCAGCGACACCTCCCGCCCGTTCCCCAAACCCGACTCGCGCCGCGTCGCCGTGAAAGTCATCAACCACTTGGGGGACGAAGCGATGAAGGTCCTTACAGTACGGTGAGGAGCACCTCCGGTCGCGTAAACATCCCCAACCAAACGACCTGGCCATAGGCGGCTGCAAACATTCTATACGAAACCATCAGGGCCACCTATTGGGTGGTCTTTCTGCTACCCGATCCCTTATAAACGACCCTCCACAGCGACACCAGACGCCACCCTTTCGTTCCGACCTCCATTACCCGAAACCAACGGCGCCTGGGCAACTGTAGGCCAAATCACACGCCGACAGCGCCCTTGACCAACCGCGGAATTTCAAAGCGAGCAGAAACGCCATCAACACCACCATTCCACGGTGGGCCTGCAACATCCGCCTGGCGTGGACCGATACACTCCGATCCTCCGCTTTATAGACGTTAGACTCGCTCCAGCCCGTTCCCTAGACTCATCCCTCTCCCTCCCACGGTGTATTCCTGCGGTGGATTCGGCATAAAACCTGGCCTGCCATACCGGTATCCGATAACGATGGCCAAGCAACGGCACGAGGCGCATTCCTCCGTGACGGACAAATGAGCAAGAAATCTAGACGGGCCAATCGGCGTAATCGTCCGAGCAGGAACGACGACATCAACAGGAGTAGCCGGGAAGTATTGGGTACTCTCTATCAGCGACGTGGCAACCTCACGTACGTTGCTATCGTTACCGTTGACTACAACCCGTCACAGCCAGGGGAGACTATCCCAGCGGAAAACAAAGCAGCGTACATTTCGTCAACTGAATTGGGCGGCCGCCAGATCATCCACGGCAGTTTCCTCCACGCGATAGACGAGGCCGTCAGACCGGTATTTCGCTCACGGCGTCTCGTGTCGGAACTAGAAAGGGGAGTACCGGCGGATTCTCAAGCCCTTGTCGAGCAGATAGACCCGAGTTCAGGCACCAAAATCGTTACCTTGCCAGAAGCAGAGTGGGCAGATGCAATCATCCATCGACAAGAAGAAATCCTACGGGACGCTTTACTCCTCTCAGGGATACAGGTGCGCACGCTGCTAGAGGATTTCAGCGGTCAGGGTAATCTCGATGTGCCGATTTACGATTATGACGGCCAGCCAGCCGGAAGCGTCAAGTTGACCGAAATATTCCACACGCTTGAGCACCACAGGTATTGCGTGGTCTCCAATGGATTCGTCCATGACATTTTCTCTAGAAGAGGGACGTTGGGGCCCGACCGATTGATCGGATCCAAACTGAAGGTCGAAGAGCTCTTTGATGCCATTGTTGAGTTTGTATCAAGGATCAGGGTAAGGGATTTCGTGGGTGTTCTGCGCGGCATGCTTGTGAATTTATCCATTGACTCCAGCCGACACGACGTAATAGCTGCGATCCAAAATGTAAGTTCTATAGCTCAGATTATAAGCGAACGCGCGAAAATCCATGGAACTCCATCCGAGTTCGCTATGTTCTTCGCAAACCAATTGACAGTGGATGAACAGCGTATGTTGGACCAAGCGGGTATCGATAATGAGGAAAGCGTCACCTGGACGAAGATATTTGGTCTCCCACGTTTTGGGATTGGAGACCGTTTGCATGAGAGAAAAATGAGAGCAACTCTCATGATGAACGGTCAGGATGAGACGTTTGAATTTGGCTGGGATGAATTCTTCCGTCGATTGGTGCAAGCCCACGGCGACGAACCCCTAGTGCCACGCGAGGTGCTGGAGAAGAGATTCGAACACTTAGATGGTCTTGGGCGATAGACCAACTGGACCATCGTCGTCTAGCGTCAGGCCGGAACGATGGTTCGGCCATCACGACGCTGCTGGTCCTGAACGGATGGCCACCACCTATGTCGGTAACGACAGCACTGATCGCGACAACAGTGCTGACCGTGAACCGGCGGAAGAGAGCGTAGCTCCCTCGCGGCAAACAACAGATCAGACCCAGCAAAAACCGATCACCAACCCGAGCCGCCGAAATTGCGGCTTTTTGCATCCCGCCGGTCCAAGGAGAATCCCGCATGCCCACCGCCCACCCGCCAACCCGGAACGCCACCGATAACCGCCGACGCCATACAGACCCAACTCCAGCTCGACCAATACCACGACCTCATAGGCGACCAAGACTACCCAAGAGCGGGGGCCGCCGCCCTGCGAGCAATCGATTTGGTCCCAAACCTACCAGACCCATACCTAGCCATGGCCGAAGAGATGGTCAGAATGGGCCGGCGCGAGAGGGAGTGGAAGCCTCCGACGAGGCGTACTGCCAAGGGCGGCAGGAACGGGTACCACTGGGGTGTGAAGTTCAGGAGAAATCCAGCTTCATGTTCCATGTTGCACAGCCTGTAGGCCAGCGGTACAATTGTTCTACGATAATCCGGGGTACGAGCTCGTCCGCGGACTGGTAATCGCTCAGTTCTCATCGTCAGGTGCTACCACCGCGCACGCACACGTCAGCCAGACCGGGATCCACGTTGACACTCGGTTTAAGGTTGGCATACCATCGTCGCGACCCCAGAATGCCCGTTAAAGGAGGTTTCCAGTGGTTGATTTGACCCTCCAGCAATCGGACCTGGTCACTGGCGCCGTTTCACCATTCCTAGAGATGGGGGCATATGAAGCGCTATGGTGCGAGAGAGGCACCACGTTCGAGAGTCTGGCACACCGGTTCGCCCTCTGCCCGGAATGTTTGCCCTCTGATTTCGTTGACCATGACGTCGCCTACAACCACGCCGAATTTGTCCACCAGGAATTTGAACGCGTGGGCGTCGCGGGTTTCGGTGTCCAGATCAACGGTACCGGCGATTACCCGGTCAAACTCCGAGACGCGGCAAACCCCGTCGAGTTGCTCTATTACCAAGGCTGGTGGGATTTGGTCCATTCACCAGCCGTTGCGGTGGTTGGGACTCGCAAGGCTTCATCAGAAGGTTTGGCTGTAACCGCGGATTTGGTCCGTTCACTGGTGGGAGACGATATAACGGTGGTGTCCGGTTTAGCTGCCGGTGTAGACCGCCGGGCCCACGAAACCGCCTTGGAGGAGAATGGACGGACTTTTGCGGTTATCGGAACCCCTTTGTCGGAGTCATATCCGAGCGAACACGCGAACCTGCAACGCTATCTCGCCGACCATTATCTGGTCGTGAGCCAAGTACCGGTGAAACGGTACGGCCAACAGGACTACCGCAGCAACCGATCATTCTTCCCCGAAAGGAACGCGACGATGACAGCTCTCACAGACGCAACTGTCATAGTCGAGGTGAGCGACACTGCGGGCACATTACATCAAGCGCGTGCGGCACTTCGTCAAAACAGGAAGCTGTTCATCTTCGATAACTGTTTCGCCAACGAAGCTATCACGTGGCCAGCGGAAATGGAAAAGCGCGGGGCCATTCGCGTCAGGGAGTACGATGACATCCGCCAACACCTTTCCACAACGGTGGTCGAGGATTGACGAACTGCAACGTCAAGATCATTGGTATTTGACTGACGGCGACGTTTGTCACTTCTTGGGCGAATACACGGCGCGTGCCGGATACGCCTACAGTCAGACCAACAACCTTATCCTCAACATGAAGAAGTCCGTCGACCGCCGAGATCGGCCTGAATGGCGCTACAAGGGACAGGCAATCCGAACGGTGGCCAATGCTTTCCGAGTCGCTGTGGGACAGGACCGCCTGGACAGGATAACATTCGTTCCAGTCCCACCGTCGAAAGCGCGCACCGATCCGCTTTACGATGATCGCTTGGGCGAAATGCTTCGTTTGGTTCGACCCGCTCGGCCATTGGACGTTCGGGAACTGATCGTCCAACCGCTCAGCTACGATCCTGCTCACCTTTCGGATGTAAGGCGCGGCCCGGAAGAGATAGCCGAGGGGTACAACATCGACACCAACTTACTCGCACCACAACCCGAATTTATCGCTGTCGTAGACGACGTGTTGACCACCGGCTCGCATTTCAAAGCGGTCAAACGATTATTGAACGAACACTTGCCAGGTATTCCGGTTATCGGTCTCTTCATCGCCAGGCGAGTTCCCAATTCAGACGATATCGTCGAATAGGCTTGCCAGACCCGAGCAAACACCATTCGAGCCCTCATGCCAGTCCAACTTGAATTAGACAGCCAACACGGTCAGCAAGGTGATGCCCAAGTGGTCGGCAATAGTGGTACGGCGGATGCCACAGCGCTGAACGCCTTTGACTATCGTGTGCTGTTACTAGCCCTGATGCGACTGCCACGCGTGGGGCCTGATACCGCGTTCCGGTCGGTGGATCGCTGGGGCGGCATCAGCTCGGTATCGATCGACACGAATACGCTGAACGGAGAGGACATCTTCCGCGAACTAGCTGACCCCCTAGGCAACGGCGAGGTCCCGGAGGAAAAGCTAAGATCCGCGTGGCGAGACGGACTCGACATCCTCGACCACTGTGAATCACTGGACATCAGCGTGTATTCGTTTTTCGACGATGGTTATCCCGAACGGCTCAAACATTTGAGGGACCTTCAACCAGCCAGAGCATCGGCACCGCCGTTGTTGTATGTGCTGGGGAACAACGAAGCTTTGGGATACGCGAAGTCCGTGGCGGTTGTTGGAACGAGAGAACCAACAGATCGAGGCAGAGACGTTTCCAAGAGAGTTTCCGAAGTCGTGGTGCGCTGTGGGGGAGCCGTGGTCAGTGGCCTAGCACACGGCTGTGATGCTGAGGCTCATGCCGAGTGCGTCAGATTGGGTGGTACGACGGTAGCTGTGATGGCTCAAGGCCTCGACCGGGTCTATCCAAGGGAGAACCGCGATTTAGCGCAGAGTATCATCGACGTCGGGGGGGCCCTTGTCAGCGAACACCCTCCCGGCGCCAAAGTCGGCCGGTGGGCATTCGTAGCACGGGACCGTATTCAAAGCGGCCTTTCAGATTGTGTATTTGTCGTTGAAACAGACGTTGATGGCGGTGCGATGCACACGGCGCGGTTTTGTTTGGCACAGGGTAACGGACGCGAGTTAGCCTGCTTCCAACCTATCGAAGGCTTCACTGACAATCCAGCGACGAACGGCAATAGAAAGTTGGTAAACGAAATGGGTGCTCGGGGTTTTTCTAAACCGTCGGAGTTTCTCCATTATCTGGAGAGATCATCTTTCAAGAAAGGAGGGCACTCATGCTGATCGTATTCGATTTCGATCAGACACTGGTCGACACGAGTCACCTGGAAAGCCTTCGCAATCGACAGCAATGGCAGGCTGTTTTCCAGGAGATGAGCCAAGTTGAACCCTATACCGGAGTGGATGAGCTTTTGACCGAATTGGCTGCCAATGGACAAACGCTGGCAATCGTCACACACAGCCCCAGGCGCTGTGCCGAGATAGTAGCCGGCCTGAGAGAGTGGCCGGTAGCCGAAAATTTAGTCATCGGATACCGTGATATGGCTCGTCGGAAGCCTGACCCATCTTGCTTGCATATCGTTATGGAACGGTCAGGGTTCACACCAAGTGAAGTCGTGCATATCGGCGACAGACCGCATGATACCCAAGCCTCAAGGTCGGCGAATGTAATTTCAATAGGTGCCACTTGGGGAATCGCGGATCCTTCGGAACTGGTGGCGTCAAGACCAGACCATATCGCGAACAGCATTGCCGAACTTCGTGATCTTTTGATGGCGCGGTGATGTGGTGACGGCACTACCGTTAGGGAGGTTGGCGGATACTGCGTGGGAAGCACTGACCCGATTACCCATACGTAGGCCATTTGGGGCATGATCATGCGGCGACTTCGATAACCGACAGCAGTGAAATACCAAGAATATGCAACATCCGATGCTTACGTGAACCACCCTGGCAAACGAGAATTGTGCACAAAGTTCGGAAATCAAAAATTTAGGTAATGCCGCCGAAACCCTAGCCGTCAGTGCCAGTCGATCCCCCGCGCAGAAGTTGGCGATTCCGCACGTCCTGATGGTGCACCAGTCATGGGTCAGGATGACAGCAACGCGCCCGTGCAAGCGTGACGAGCATTGCCGAGGCTAATGCCTCTGGGTCCCAACTGCCGACGAACAACATGAAACGTGCATACGACGGCGCCAAGTCCGATCAGGCCACCTATAGTAAGGACGGTACTCCACGAGGCTGGGGATAGCACGCCGCCGCATGTGCCGACAATAAGCATCAGTATCCCAACCGCCATCAGAGATGTGAAGGCTCCGGCCAACAGGGCGACTAGGAACAAACCCAGACGGCGGATCGCGCTGTTGGCTGTATCGAAAGCCAGAGGCAGTATCAACACCATCCACATCAGCGCAGCTACCAGTAGGACCTGCCAGGTCTCGAACGGAGCATCGTGTTTGAGAAACGCTCGGTCCATTTCGATAGCTGCCCCCACTATTGAAATCGTGACTCCCAACAAAGCGATGATATTCCGCGGATTCCGCCTTACAGACAGCGTGCCAGCAGCCGTTATGCCCAATCCACAGAAAATCAGGATTGCGCCCTATATATCGACGTTGATAGCACCGTTGAACGTCGCCAAAACCGCAAACAGAGCCACAATCACCATGTAAGCCGTAGCACTGCACCGGACAAAGAGGATCACCGGAATGTTCCGGGAATTGGCGCGTGGCCTGCTGGTGTTGCCTGCCAGCCATACCTTTATCGATCCGGCGCCAGCGAACATGGCGGCAATCATCAAGCCGGAGACAATGCTTCCCACCGGATTGCAATCCGGCGCGGACGTTGCCAATGTCAGCATAGTCAAACCGCCGGCGAGTGCGGTCCAATTGACTAATGCAGCGTGGTTGCGGGCGGCGAAATACGAAAGCAACCCAACCAAGGCCATGGCTGTGAAACGCCGCGGACGGGCTTGTTGAAAAAGTCGGCTTGATTGTGGGGTTCAATGATGAGTTCGGCTACAATGCCGGGAAATCCGCCGTTGCCGATGGTGCCTATGATCGAGCCTCTGGACCGAAGCCGCCGCGACTCCACCCTGTTTCAGTTCACCACCAAGCAGCTGCGGGATTTCATTGATCCTAATCACCTGCTGATCCGCATTGACGAGCAGTTGGATTTCGCCAAGCTGGTCGAACCCCTGGAAGAATGCTATTGCCCCGACTTCGGCAGACCCGCCATCCATCCTGAGGTGATGGTGAGAGCGCTGCTGATCTGCTCGCTGTACAACATCGCCTCCTTCCGCCGGCTGTGCTCCACCATCTCGGAGAACATCTGCTACCGCTGGTTCTGTTTCCTGACCATCGACGACCCGGTGTTTGACCATTCTTCCATCAGCCACTTCATCGACCGGATCGGTCGGGACGGCTTCACGGCGATATTCGACGGCCTGAACGACGAGTTGCTGCGGTTGGGGATGTTGTCGCCGGAGATGTACGTCGATGCCAGCCTGGTCAAGGCCAACGTGAGCGGGTATGACCTGGCGCCCAGCGGGTTGACCGTGGCGGAGTTCAAGGAACAGGCCATCGAGGAAAACGGCCTCTTCGTGCTGACCACGACCACCGTGGATGACGACGGTGTTGAACATGAGGAAGTGCGGTACTTCCAGAGCCCAGAAGGCCGGATGCCGCTGAACCCAGTTGATACCGACGCTCGCTGGAGGACCACCAGGGCCGGCAAGGTGTCGGGATTGCAGTACCAGGAGAACGTCATCGTTGACCTGGGCGGGTTCATCCTCTCCCGAGGGGTAACCCATGCCTCGGAACGGGAATCGAAAGCCGTCGCTGGCCTGCTGGAGGGTCTCCCACTGCAACCGGTGTCACTGGCTGCTGACACCGGCTACAGTGATGGTCGGCTCCGGCATCTGCTGGAGGAACAGGACATCACCGCGTATATTCCCATCCATCCCAAGCAGGAAACCAGCATGGTGGCCAGCGGCGATTTCGTCTATCACGGCGACCACCTGGTTTGCCCACAGGGCAAAATCCTGCGCCGGAGTACGTACCACAAACGGCAGCGGTCCTACCAATACGTGGCGCGTCAGAAGGATTGTCAGGCCTGCCCCATCAAGGACACCTGCCTCCCGCCGGGGCAAAAACGACGTTTCTTCGGAGTAACGATATATCACCCGGAGTATGCGAGAGCCCGGGAGCGCAACCGCACTGCGGCGTACTGGCGGGAGAGCGTCCGGCGTAAGACCATCGCGGAAGGAACCTTCGGTTCTCTTGACCGATTGGGATGGGAGAAGTCCCGGTTGCGGGGACTCTGGAAGGTGGACTGCGAGGGCTACATGGCGGCGTTGGCACACAACGTGCTGAAGATGGTGCGGAAACTGGGGCGCGGCGTCGGGCCGCCCGGTCCGGTGGCCCCCGCCGACGCAATTGCCGCCAACGCGGGGCACGCCACCGACGATGCAGTCGCTAATTTCGTGGTGCGGTCATCGTGGATTGGATGGCTAACCCGGTGGACGCAACACAGCAAGCCCATGCCTCGGTAGATCCTGCTCCCGTTCGGCGACTTTCTCAACGGACCCGGACATTGAGCCAGTGATCGCCAAGGGCTATGTACCACCTTGGGCGCGTGGCGATTTTGATCAATATCAGGTTGCTATTTGGCGGTCAATCACCTCCTGTAGCACCCAGCAGGACGCGGTGTGGGGACAGCCGTTCCGGGTAGCTGGTACCCTCGATGACGATCTGGCAGCTGGCGTTGGCCAAACGATCCAAAGCGCTGTTGCCGAGGATGGGATCGTCGAAGAGGCTCAGTCACTCGTCCACGGCCCGGTTGCTGGTGATGACGAAACCGGAGGAACGGCGGCGGTTGAGGATGAGTTCGTAAAGATCGGCCGACTGGTGGGCAGTGGGCTGTAGAGGCAGAGGAAGTCAATGATGACGCGCACAGCGCGTCCGACGCGGATGGCCGAGTAGCCCAAGATCTGGGCGAGAAATTTCTTGCCAGCACCAGACGGTCCCTCCAGTTGAACGGGATCCCGCTTGTCCAGAAACTCCCATGACCAGACCGTTCCCTTGAGCACCCCATTTTCATACCCGGCAGCCAGCCCGGAGACCCGCCATGACAACACCAGACGCCACCGTTTCGCTCCAATCTCCACTACCCTACATCAAAGGCGCCGGCCTAGCTATAGGCCAAATCAAACCCTCTCAGTCTCTTTGCCCAACCACGGGATTTCAAAGCCAGCAGGAACGCCACCGACGTCACCGCCAACGCCGTAGCATACCCACCGTCACCGATCCCAGAGCCGCCGCAATGGCGGCTCTTTGCATTCCGCCGACCCAAGAAGAGCCCTACAGGCCCACCGAATCCACCCGTGAACTCGGAACGTCAATTGCGGCCGCCGACGCCATACAGGCCCAACTCCTGCTCGAACGCTGCCATGACCTCATCGCACCACCTTGATTGCCCTGCTGTCCAAGAACTGGACGACAGGTACGAAGTCCCGGTCGGACGACACCAGCACAGCCACGTCGTACTGGTCAACCCACGCCAAGCTGACCATATCCGTCGCAATGCGCGTGTCCACGCCCTTCTCCTCGGTACCCCGCATATCGCTCCCGCAATCCGGGCAACGCTCCACCACATCGTTGCAGGAAGGACAGACCGGACCAGTCCGCTTCCTCTGCCGCGGCACGGCCGTCACCGATTCTCCCGGAACTTGGCTGGCAAAATTGGTAAACCAGTTACGCTGTCGGTTCCCGGCAGCACTCACCGGATCGTAAGACCCATATAGCCGCATCCCCTGATAGTCCAAACCCGCCGTCGCGTCCACAACCGCCAGAGCAGTCTCCGCCAACAAACGCCCCAACGGATAGAGATCTATCTCAAAAAGTACGGGGCGTTGGCTGACCAACACCCCGGGGTTCAAGTGACCAGCCCCTTTCGCCCTCTATTGCCGAGTAGGGTACCGGTGGGTTTACGTGAGAAGATCGTACCACCAACACCTCTCCACTTCAATCGCAAACGTTCAAGCCGTGAAAATCTCGCCACTCCAAAACCGGGCAGGAAAACAACGCGATACGCGGGGATGTGCCTAAGCGCCAATCCACCGAAAAGATTAAGTGTGACAGCGCGCTGAAGGGATAAGAAAGTGCTCCCGGCTTCGGGGATAATGGTTTTTGAATCACAAAACCAGCCCGAAACGAGGAGCACCCATCGGATGCTACTACGCAAGCAGCCTGACCGCATCTGCATTGCCTTCGACGATCTCCGCCCTTTGGTCGATGCCGATATGCTCTCGCCGGTCACGCCGGCTCACCATCTGGGGACTGGGCGAGCCGGTGGCGACCTCCAAGACCCTACAGCGACGCCTCTTCGCCCTAGAAATTCGGCCGGAAACCCCAGTTTATGGAGTAGCGGATTATACTCCAGGCCAGCCAAGCTAGCGGAGTGAAGAGTGCGATGTCGGGGGAGCGGTCCGATCAGAGAGGACTTTGGGAATCGGACCAGTTGTTCCGCGATGTCGCTGAGCCGTATTGTCCCGACAACAACCTTAGTGGTGGCTGAGCACCATGAATAGCATCGAAGTCCGCCTCTTCCCAGACGACCCACAACACGTCGACGAGATCCTTGCCCGCAGCGCCCAGGTCACCGTCTCACGCCTGGGCCGGTTCAGCTTGTCTCTTGCTGTACGCACCTCCGAGGACCTCCGTGTCTTCACCATGTTCACCGAACCTGCGACAACACCACTCGATGTCTGGGAAGTAGAGCCGTCCGACGACATCATCACCTCCGATCCCCTCATCCACCACGAAAATGCCTCCATCCACCTCGAGAACTTGGCTCCGTACTGCTACTGGATTGCGATACGCCTGCCCCACCACACCGGCGAAGACGAGATCCGCATCGACTTCCTCGCAGACGAATCCTCTGTCATACGCCTTTCCGAAGACCCATGAGTACGACTATGCCGACCCACTGGAGATGCGGTCGGAAACCCCGGTTGATGGAGTAGGGAGTTATACTCCGGGCCAGTTGAGATAGCGGAGCGAAGTGAGAGAGACCATGATGGGCGAGCGATCCGACCAGAGGGGGCTTTGGGAGGCGGACCAGTTGTACCTGGACCTGGTGGGCCGAGACACCTTCTATCGGCTGCTGGCGTCATTGCGGGGCCAGCTGTTTCGCGACGCCGACTTCGCCGAGTTGTACTGCATGGACAATGGGCGGGTCAGCGTGCCGCCGAGCCTGCTGGCCACGGCGCTGTTGTTGCAGACCCACGACAAGGTGAGCGACGCCGAGGCCAAGGCCAGAGCCGATTTCGACATCCGGTGGAAGGTAGCGTTGGGCATTGAGATCGAGGATCGGCCCTTTGCCAAGAGCACGCTGCAGGTGTTCCGAGCGCAGTTGATTTTGCACGACAAGGTGCGTGAGGTATTCAAGCAGAGCCTGCGGCTCGCGCGGGAGGCCGGCTACCTGAAGGGAAAGCGTGGGATGCGGGTGGCCATGGACACGACCTACGTCCTGGGACGCGGTGCGGTGAAGGACACTTACAATCTTCTGGGCGACGGCATCGTGAAGCTGATGCGGGCGCTGGCGGCGGTGGACGGTGTGCCGGTGCGGCGCTGGGCGGAGGGCCAGGGTTACAAACGCTACGTGGGCAGTAGCGTGAAGGGGGAAGCGGTCATCGACTGGTCCAACCGTCGGGCGCGGCGGAGGTTGTTGGGACAGATTGTGGCCGACGCCGACCGGTTGCTGGAGTTGGCTCGGCAAACCCAAGACTGGGTGCCCGTCGACAGCGCCGAGCGGCAGGCGATGGTTGACACGGCGGATTTGCTGGGACAATTACTGCTCCAGGACGTGAAGCGCGACAGCGGTGGCGATGATGACGGCGGGGTGAGCCTGAAAGATGGTGTGAGCAAGGACCGGATGGTGTCGGTACACGATCTACAGATGCGCCACGGCCACAAGAGCAAGAGCCGGCGTTTTGACGGACACAAGGCCGCTGTGGTGGTGGACACCGACAGCCAATTGATCACCGCGGTGGATGTGTTGCCGGGGAACGCTCCCGATAATCTGGGGGCGCTGGAGTTGGTGGAACAGAGCGAGGCCAGCGCCGATGTGGCGGTGGTGGAGGCCTTGGGGGACACCGCCTACGGCGACGGCAGCACCCGTCAGGTTTCCGCAGATGCTGGGCGCAGGCTGGTGGCCCGAGTGCCGGGTCGTCCCAACCGGAAATGTTTCCCCAAGGAAGACTTCAGCATCGACCTGTCGGCGGGAAGCTGCACCTGTCCGGCAGGACAGATCACTCGCACCATCGTGCCGGCGGGGAAACGCACCGACATTACTGGGACGGTGCGTCGGCTGCAAGCTTTCCGGTTTGACGGTGCGGTGTGCCAGGGCTGCCTGTTGCGGTCCCAGTGCTTTGCGGCCAAGGGCAGGAAGGGACGCCAGGTGCTGATCCACCCCCAGGAAGGCTTGCTGCAATCGGCGCGGGCCTTGCAGCAAAGCGCCGACTACGATCAGTACCGGCAGCTACGGGTGGTGGCGGAGCATAGACTGGCTCGACTGGAGCAGTTGGGCATCCGGCAGGCTCGCTACTTCGGACGGGTCAAGACCAAGTGCCAGTTGTACCTGGCCGCCACAGTGGCCAACTTGACCCTGCTGGCCAACCAAACCGGCGTGGTTCGGAGATCCTGGCGATAACCCCCACGGCGTCGTCACCATCACTGAAATTGGCGGGAATCTCGGCGTGGATCACCACCTGCTACCAACCTTGGCACTGGCTTGGCTCAGGTCGCCAACACTGGCGCTATCACTCTTCCCAACCAGGGCTTTCCGGCCTGCTTTCTAGATTGCAATTGCACCCTCTAACGAGACCCAAAAGGAGCAACTATGGAAACAAAGGAAATGGCTCAACTCATCGCCACTAGGCTGGTCCTGCGGGAAGCACTCATGGAACTATCCACAGAAGGCGTCCAAAGAGTGCTCGACATCGGAAACGATCTTATGACCTACTGGTCAGAAAAAGAGGAGCTCAGCGACTTCGAAACCGAATTGCGGAACGAAAGCAGGCGCATCTGCTTCAGGTTGCAAAGACGCATCGACGAAGGAAACGATGCACTTCCTGAACCAAAGGACGATGCTGAGTGGGAGAAGTTCTACCAGTTCTACTGCGTCGAGTGCAAGGTCGCAGTACCAATATCATCACCAGCACTCGACATCCAGTGCCCGAACTGCCGCAGCGCTGAGTTCCTTGAGATGATGCTCAAGCCAAGCCAGACCAATTAAACACCGTGCAGAGAGCAGCCCACGCAAAAGCCCCTCTGGCGAGTGCCAGCGGGGCTTTCTCAGTCTACCGACGAAAGCCGTCACCACGGCGACCCATTTCCGCTGTTGTCCAATGAAAATCCGAGTAGCGGAATCGCCTCGAACACGGGGCACACCGTCAGGAACACGTGCCTCGGAAGCTACTACGCCATGACGGTACAGGCCACATCAGCCTCCCAAGTGTCACTCTGGGCACCAAGAATAGTGGTCGAAACCAAGCCCGCAACGCCACAGCCAACCGCAACCGGACTATCCGGCGGAAGAGTTACGATCCAGTGGGACACGGCAAGACTGGCCGACAGCTACGAGGTCCAGCAGTGGGACGGCACGGCCAAGAGATTCCGCAAACTCCCATTCCAAGAAGACGGCAAAGACGAAGCCTACGGCGTGACATGGACAGGAGACCTACAGGCAACGGTCACTAACCTGACCGGCAACACGGCGTACACCTACCGGGTCATCGCAATCAACCAATCCGGCAGAACCAGATCCGCAGACGTGAGCGCCACGGCTGGAGCACAGGACCCGCCAAGCGACCCAGCGCCCACACCTAACCCGACACCAACGCCCCCTCCCGAGAGGATGCCCCCTACAGGACTCAGCGCTACCATCAGCGGCGGGAACGTGTCCCTCACGTGGACCGGACACACCAACCCCAACTACACCACCCAACAGGTCAAGCGCCGGGTGGCGGGAGACCGGCCCATCGACTGGACCAGGTTCCCAGTGGACCTGTCCGACACGTCCTACACGGACTCCACCGCCGCGAGCGGCACCACCTACATCTACCGGGTGGAAGCCCTCAAGGCCAACGGCGAGAGCGACATGACCAACGCCGCCGAGATTGCCATCCCGTAAGGCAAGCCAAATACCCCCGGTCCGACTACGCCGGGAAAACCACCAAACGCAAGGGCAGCTCGAATGGGCCGCCCTTTCCACTACCCGGCACCTCGACAAATAGCCTGCCACCGCAACCCCAAGCACTACCGTCTCGCCCGAGACATCGTTATCCTACCTGACGGGCCGGTACGGGCAATCAGCCCAAACTGAGCCCGTCCAAGCACAAGTCCCACACCTGGAGGAGAAACCGAGAGCCACCAGGAGGACACCATGACCAACTTCAACAACACCGCACAATTCACCGCTCCGAACATCGCCGCCGTCCTGCGCGCCCTCCCCGATACCGACGGCACCTACAACGACGTCGTCAGACAGGTCCGCGAGTACGGCGTCACCCTGTTCCCCACCACCCTCGGCAAGTGGGTCTCCAAAGGCCGCACCGACCTCAAGGCCAACAGGCGTAAAACCGCTTACGCCCGGTTCGCCCAGAAATACGATCAACTCAAGCGCGAGCACTGCGCAGCCGACGCCAACCGCACCCACGGGTTCGACCTCGCCCTCCAGATCCTGGAGCGCACCTGCGACTGCGGCAACGAGAAGATGACGCAGGAAATTTCGCTACCCAGAATTTGACCGAGTGGCAGCGACAACCAGGGCATCAACCTCCGCGTTCACTTTCCCTCCCGGCGGCGAGTGCCTACGCCATATGGAGAGGCCAGCCAATCGTCAGGAAATCCCATGCTTCTTCGCGGCACGGATTTGTCGGCGTCCGACCGCATGAAGACGATCAGCCGTTGCGGCTAGTCCTCATTGACTGGAACGGTCGCCAGTAGGAAACCAATCGGTAGAATCCTACGGGTCAGGCACCAAGCGCCACGGGCATGATCGGAAACGACGATTCCGCGGTTGACCAGTCCCTGTGTCAGGACACCGATACGCTCCGGGCTTTGCACGGAGAGCCGTGTGCAGGCAGGCTTCTCATGGACAAAAATAATACCCCCATGGCGCGCCCATCTTTTGGGAGGCGTAGCCGGCTATCAGGAAACGGAAAATCAGATATACCAGATTCCGTAAACTCAACCGTACCGGCGGCAGTGATGCCGTTTGGATTTAGGGCATTGTTGGTCGTTGGGGCGGCAACTTACCAGCGATTTCCATCTCCCGGTAGACCAGCGCCCGACCCGAGAAACACCCTACGCAGAACACACTCACGTTTGTCAGTTAATTGAGGTTGCGATAATATGGCGGCCACAGGTGCTCACCGATGGCAAATCCGCATGTGAACAACGAGGACGCGATCGAGGCGTCCAGCACGACGGAACAGCAGAATGGGCACAACCGTGCGGATGGCTCAAAAGCCACCGGCATGGATTGGTTAAATTACCTTCTGATAGCCGCTGCCGCCTGTACCGTCACTGGAACCATTCTGGTTATTTGGGGCGACCACGAAAATTCACTTTTTACGGTGGCTACCGGCGCAGTACTATTCACCGTCGCCACGGTCGCCTGGATTGGCGCCTTCCTCTTCGTCTCCTATAAGATGCTGCGGATGCTCGCCCCCTCCCTGATCCGCTGGTTTCGACGTTTTCTCTAGGTCCGTCCAAACTGACACAGTGATTGTGATAAACGCGGCCGCAACCGCAATCACTAACGCCGCGACTGCACACCATATAACAGCCCGCAGGTACCACCTCAGTTCAGTCCGAAATCTGGCTGACCGCTGGCGACGCATGGCGCTCGCAATTGTCGGAACAAGCGCCGCTGCAGCAGGCACCACGACCATGACAAGGGCAAAAGCCACGATAAGGTAAACCGGTACATTTTTGAGGTCAACAATTTCGGACGCCACTCGATACCCCGCATCGGGTGAAAACTGCCGTTACCGAGAAGTAACCTATCACGTAGGGTCATTTGCCGCAAAGCCGTGCCCAACACGCGATGCCGTACTGGAATCGGTTCGGCCCGCAACAAGGGCGGGCAATGCGACGGCAGTCACACTCGGATCCGTTTTGATGGGTTAGCAGGGTCCACAGGAAAAAGCCATCCGCCACCGCAGCAGATCCTCGGGCGCAGGAGTCGCTCAGCAACTTGACGGGGCACCGACTGACAGCCGAGCAACCCACTGCACACACATGCCAGCATAACCAACAGCGACCAGTTGACGTCCAAGTGCAGTCCACACCAGCCGCCCTTTTTGCTGCACCCCATTTGTCCTAACGACCACCCACAACACCGCCAGACGCCGCCATTTCGTATGAAACGCCGTTACCCTAACCAAGGGCCATACGGACCCAACAACCCAAACCAGCCCGCCTGAGCGCGTCCGCCACCATCAAGCCGACGACACCGGGCCCTCAATCCGATAACATCGGGCCGCAACTCGTCGCCATCCCCGAACAGCACAATCAGCACATCGCCGGCCGCTCCTACCAACGCGGCGGCCTTTTCCACATCCGCGCCCCGGGCAAAGTCGGCACTACCACCACCAAGCACGACGTCACCGCCACGCTCTCGCCCAGCATGCCGGCTTCTGCCAACCGTAAAACGGACGGCCCAGCCTGACGCGACCGTCGCCCGGGCCACCAACGCGACCCAAGACGGTGTCGACCTCCCGGTCCCGTTTAACCGGGCCAGCCAGAACGCGCCCAGACGCCACCGTTTGGCGCCGCGGCTTGCTCGGCGTCAATTTCCTGCTCAACATCCACAGAACCGAAACAGGAAAGCCTGAGCGCAGCCCAAGCCGCTCAGATTGCCCGGCCATTTTGCCGCCCGGCGGCCAAACCAACGTTCAACCGGAGCCACGTAGACATGAACGGCATTGGCGCCGGCATCAACAGCCTGGGACCGAGCAAGGTCAGCATCCACGACCGACCCGATTGCGCCGGCGATACCGACCATATACCGTGCGCAGGGTTCACCCCAACCAGCGACAAAAACGCTTGGTTGAGCAAACCATTTCGTGTGGACGTACCAGCACAACAACGTACACCACGTCCACGACCCCGGGGATTTAGCCGAGAACGTCAGCGCGACGTAACGCCTCATCCACAGCAACGACCAGGACCAGAAAAGATCCAATCGTGCCGGTGTCGGAGAGAACCCGACACCACCATAATCGGCCCCTCGATCACCTACGCCGAAAACACCATCATGAACGTCACCCACTGCATCTACCCAGTCGAAGCCATCGAGGACAACAGCAAGGCAAGCGTTTCAAACGACGCCGAGATCAACGTCCCATACGGCACCAACCCGTAGCGAAACTGCTCCGTGCGAACCCACATGGCAGAACCTTACCCACCAGCAGGACGCCTCAGCAAAGACCCTTTCATTACCCGGCAGCCAGCCTAGCGACCCGCCACGGCGTCACCAGATGCCACCGTTTGGCGACCCGGCTTGCTCGGCGTAATTCTTCTGCCCAAAACCCACAGAACCGAAAATGGCCCGCCTGAGCGCAGCCCAAGCAGCTCCCATTGCCCAGCCATTTTCACACCCGGAAGCCGGCCGCAGCGCCGCGCCACCGCGACGCCAGGCGTTAACGTTTGGCACCGCGGCGGGCTCACCGAATTCCCCCCGCCCAACACCGAGAATGCTCAAACGGGAGAGCCTGAGCGCAACCCGGAACCCCCACATTGTCGGCCCATTCCCAACTCGCAAACCGGCCAAAGCCATGGCCAGCACCATCCTGCCTCACACCGACTCTTCACCGCGATCCGAACACATCACGAGTTGAGGAAAACGCGTCATTCAACGGAACTGATGGATACCGTCAGGACTATCGGCACTGTCCACGCTCGCCATACCAGCAACTATCATCCCGGTCGCCCGCGCACCGGCAGCACCTCAAGGTCAAACCAGCAGCCGTAAGCAACTAGAAAATTTCGCTACTCTGGTGTTGGTGAGTGATTTCGTGGGTGCATCCGCCTCAGGCGGATTGTCGCCCCGATGGGTGTGTGAATCCCGTGATTTTGAGAGGGTGATGGACGTCGGGATGGAGCGTGCGTTGGTCAGGGACACTTGGTGAAGTGATTTTTCCAGTCGGTTTTGAGCATTCGGTCGATGCGGTCGGTTATGGTCTTTCGATGTTTGGTTTGCGGGAGGATGAAGAAGAGCCGTGCGTTGCCTCGGTGAAACCACATGGCGATGGCATCAGGATAGAGTTTCCTGATGTCTGCGATCCGATTTTTTATGCTTTTGCCGCGTTGAGTCTGGTAGAGTACGACGCTTTGACCACGCTCTCGGAAAGTTTGCAAGTCGCCTTTATCGGCGTATTTGCAGCCTTTCGCCGTGTGTAGTTTCGCGGATGCCGGCAGCAGCCCATCGTCAGGATCAAGGTACACGATGTCTGTTCCGCTGACCTTCTGGGCCGCTTCTTGGAGCCAACGGGCGCGAAATTGTTCAGGTTTCTCGTTTTGCTTGGTGTCGGCGAAGTCCAACCTGTTGGGGAAGTATTTGGTGCCGGCGGGGAGGATTGGAGATTGCATGACGCGATGAACGCGTCGATGCCCCGGCTTTACCAGTTTGCCGAGCTCCTTCCACAGGTCGTGGTCGCAGGCCTTGTACTCTTTCTTGTTCTTGCTGGTTGGGCACAGGTATCGGACGAACTTGCCGTGTTTGCTGTGCGGGTCGAGCTCGTCGTCGCGGTAGTACCAGACCACGCCTAGTGTTAGGGCGGGGTCGGACTTTTCGGGGTCGGTGAGCCCGGTGAGGCGACGGATCAGGCCGTACTTGCCGAAGTCTCCCACGTCGCCGACGAATTGGTCGCGCATTCTAGCACCTCTTGGCCGCGAAGAGCCACGCCGTCTGCCAACTCTTGCTAGCAGCCTGGTTGCCTGGGTGTGGGCTCTCGCCAGGGCGGCTTACCTTCCATCAGGGACATGAGCTGTTCCGAGGTGTAAAGGAGGCCCCGGCAGGGAACATATCACGATGGTGACCTCGCGTCCAACCGGTTGATGTGTTGGGCGACTGAGGTACACGTTGGTCGTGCCCTCACGACTGTCATTCAGCGCGTGGGCGTAGTCGTTCCGGCTGGTGGGAAGGCGCACTTTTCGGCTGCGAAGGACTGTCCCGCGTCAACTAGATTTGTCGAATTTCCGTCGATTAATTTTGCGGGTTCACCTACTCTGACTGGCCTGGCTGGTGGGCTGCATCAGTCTGGTATCCGCGTACGTCGAATTCCAGGATAACGACGTGGTGCATCACCCGGCCGATGGCGGGGGCGGTTCGATGCGGTTCGCGAAGATACGTTCTCATTCCGAAATGGCCGGGTTGGGGGTGATGCCCGACGACCTGCGCTGGTAGCGTTCGGCGATCAAGGTGGAAAGGATTTGGGCTCCTTGTTACCTTGATGGGGCAGCACTGTCCGGTCCTGCACGTTGTATTCGCCTAATGTGCGGTGGCATAGCATGGGGTGTCATCCGGTTTTGGCTGGACGAGTCATCTTGTCAGGTCGTTGAGGTCAAACAGCAGACCGCGGGCGATTGGGCTCCGCGGTCGCTGTGCGTGCTCGTGGAGCACGGGTTATTGGGTGACGCAAAACGTCGCGATGGTGGCCGCGTTGCGCCGCAGATCAGGTGGCTTTCGAGATATGCAATTCTGTCGTTGGTAGGAAATTTCGCTACTCTGCCGGTATGCCCTCACAATTGGTGTGGTAGGGCAATCCAAGTAACGGCATCCCGACCCGTCGTCCAAGTGCGAGCTATCTGCACAGAGCGGCAACGATGTCGCCGACCTTGTACAAAACGGCCCCGCTCCCGAACAAAGCGGTGCACACTGTGGCCCAGATCCAAGCGACGGTGGAGGTAACCCTGATTCTGACCTCGGCTACGATCCGGTCATCATTGAACGACCTCTGCTGTCGCTCAGCCGCCTTCCGCCCTGCGATTGAACTGGCGATTGTGGCCGTAGTGGCGATCAAGATCGCTCCGACGATCATGACTATCACAAAATCCATGCCATTCACCTCTTTTCATTTTCCGCCGTCTGAGCAACCTCTGAAGTATGTCGGTAGGTACCATGTGCACCTCACTCGAAGACCCGGTAGGCACGCCTACTTTGGAGTAGCGAAATCGCCTGGTAAGCAACCCGAGACGCTACCATTTCGCCCCAAACACCGTTATCCTACCCCACGGGCCCGTACGGCCAAATAGGCCAAACCAGCCCGGCTGAGCACAAGTCCCACCTGGAGGAGAGAACGAAGACTGCCAGGAGGACACCATGGCCAACGATAACAAGACCGCACGATTCACCGCTCCGAACATCGCCGCCGTCCTGCGCGCCCTCCCCGATACCGACGGCACCTACCACGACGTCATCAGACAGGTCAGCGAGTACGGCGTCGCCCTGTCCCCCACCACCCTCGGCAAGTGGGTCTCCAAAGGCCGCTCCGACATCAAGGCCAACAAGCGTCAAACCGCCTACGCCCGGTTCGCCCTGAAGTACGACAAACTCAAGCGCGAACACTGCGCCGCCGCCGACAACCGCACCCGGGAGTTCGACCTCGCTCTCCAGATCCTGGAGCGAACCTGCGACTGCGGCAACGAGAAGACCATACTCCCCGACGGCACCCTCGCCGACACCTGCCGCCAGTGCCAGGACCTTGAAGACCAAGGACGACCGCCCCGGCGATCGCCGTAGGGCCTGTCGATTTTCGCCGATAAGGAATGCGGTCAGTCGTTTGCCGGTTTGGTGCGCCTGGCGCTGTGGCGCATCGGAACCCGGTAAACGCGGTGTGGGACGAGTCCGAACCATGCGGAACGCACGGAGCCAGATGACTTTCAAATTTCAAGTGCCGGTTCCTTGCCGGACCCGGCCCTCTGGACGGGGCGGATGACAACCTCATTCCATCCGTCCAGCCGGCGGGATGCGTTACTTCCCGCCGGCGTGGCCATTGTAGGGAATATAGACTGACCAAACCGTTGCAAAAAGGTTACTCTAGTTACAAACTGCCGTCAGCTACGAGTTCAAGCCCGCGCCGAACTTGCCCACCGCGATGTCCACCAAGCCCCCGAAAAGAACTGACCAGCCGGCTCCAGTTGGTCAAGGGCGTCGCCAAAACTCGAGGCTTGCCAAACCGACGCGGCCCGCATCATACGGGAGCAGACCAGCATGAATGAAACCATCTTGGACCTGGCGGAACGCGTCGCCATCGCCGCCTACGAGAAGGAAGTCGGCACCGTCAACGCCGCCGAAGCCGACAGACTGCGGAATAACCTGCTGGCAAGGGTTGATGTGAGCAAGAGCCGCCGTCCGATCACCGACGCCCTCAACGCCGCCCACATGGCGGCCGTAGCAACGAAGGGCGCCATACACCCCCAAATGCACCAGCACAGCCAACGTGACTACGCTCCAGTCGCAGATAAGTTCAGCGACACCATAGACGAAGTCGCCACCGAGCGAGCCACTCACTACTTCAGTCGAGCCGACCTGTATTTTCTGGATATGCAACACCAGCAAGCCACGGAAAGCCTGGCCAGCGCCGTGATATGTTCCATAGCCGCCATCGCCGCCCGAAACGGTTGGTCCCACGACGAAGACGGAGTCCACGAAGCTGTCGAACTACTGGCAACTGGGCGGAACCCAGAAATCACCTGGGATGTTCACCAAGCCTTAGCCGACTCATCAGAGTTAGGCCATAACCTGACCAGCGCGTTCAGCGCCGCCATGGCCCAGCCCGACTTGGTAAAGTTCAGCATGGGATACGACAGCGAAAACGGCTCCGACGAAGACGCCAGGAATTTCGCCAGGCGAGCCATCCAGCTGGCGAACCACCTGAACGCCGAGAGGCGGGCAACCGCATGAACACCCAGCAGCGGCTCGACGCCAGCATGGAGTTCATGGAACGCTCCAACCAAGAATTCAACCCCGGCGGCAACACCATGATTGCCGCCGAACTACTGTGGGGGGCCTATGCCCAACTATCGCTGGCCGTGTCAGAACTCAGAGGATGGCCGGCATTGAGCCACGGAACGTACCGCAACACTGCAACCAACCTGCGCGACCTGCAGGGTTCAGAACGGTGGGTTTCGGACTGGGCAGCCGCCGAAAGACTGCATTCCCACTTCTACCAAGCCAACCTGAGCCCAACAGAACTCAGGACCGCACGGCGGGCAACGACACAAGGCATCGTCCAACTGCGCCAGGTGATCAGCGACGAGACTGGCCAGTGAGCATGCAACCAGAGCGTGTTCCTGAGAAACCGCCCGGCCGGTTACGAAACCTGTCAGATTGCTGGACAGTCCCTTACGAGAACGATCTGGGATCGGAGTAACGAAATCTCCCTGATTGACACCCAAGGGCGGCCAGTTATGAGCCGCACCTATTGCTACCCGGCAGGCAACCCTCCGACGTGACACGACGACCCCACACACTCCCATTTCGGCCAAAACGCGGTTACCCAACGATGGGACACGGCAGACCCGACAAGCCAGCACAGCCCGTCTGGGCGCGCGTCCCTCGATAGCGAAGACAGCGGCATCAGAGCGGCAATCTGATGACACCAAGCCGTAGCGGACCTGAGCCCACAACTGACACAATGGACCCGTCGCGGACCAACCGCGACACCGGCCGCCCTGACCAACGGGGCGGCCAAGTTTTTGATGACAGCCGCCCATAGCGCGACCCCAACGCACCGCCCCATAGACTCGAGACAGGCCGACCCACGGCTACTCCATCGGACGGTGCCGCGCCGTGGCTTACCGTGGTTCTGTATGACCATGAATAATGCTCGCATAAGCTGGGGAAGAGTGAAATCGAACCTGAAGGCGGGGGGATGATTGTTGACAGGCTTCCAGGGGCGGGCGTACTCTCCCCTCGTTTCATCAGATAAGGCCGGGACCGGTGGAAATAGAAAATCTCGATTCAAATCCCGCCGATCCAGGAAGTCTACAGTCAGAGGAGAAGAGCCTCATGTACGCAGCACCTGACGTCGATGAAGTGGTGGCCGTGGCCAAGGAGTTGGGGATTCACCTGAGTCCCGATGAGGCCGTTACGTACCAGAAGTACCTGGTGGAACAGCTGGGACAGTTGGACACCTTCGTGCAGGCCCGGTTGGAGGAGCCCAAACCTCCGATGGTCTCTACCGCCCGCGAGCCCGGGTACCGGCCGAGCGCGGAAGAAGACCCACTCAACGCCTGGATGTGGAAATGCCGAATCGAAGGGGCGGCCGAAGGTCTGCTTGCCGGCAAGACAGTCAGTTACAAGGACCACATCGCCGTGGCAGGCATACCCATGAGCTTCGGCTCCTTCGCCCTCGAAGGCTTCATCCCCGACTTCGACGCAACTGTCGTCACCCGGGTGCTGAAGGAGGGGGGCACGATCATCGGCAAGAACGTCATGAACGGCCTGAGTGGAGGCTTCGGCACCGGCGGCGCCATCGGCGACTACGGCCGTCCCCTCAATCCCCACGACCACCATCACGTGACCGGCGGTTCGTCCTCGGGCTCCGCCGCGGCCGTGGCCGCCGGGGATGTGGACATCTCCTTCGGCGGCGACCAGGGCGGCTCCATCCGTATCCCGGCGGCTTTCTCCGGCATCGTCGGACACAAGCCCACCTTCGGATTGCTGTCGCATTTCGGTATCGGCTTCGGCTCGGACCAGAGCATCGACTACACGGGTCCGTTGACCCGTACCGTGGAGGATGCAGCGGCTACCCTCCAGGCCACGGCGGGTTACGACCCTTACGATCCCCGCCAGACACGAAACGTCCCCACCAGCATTGACCTGCTCGGCCGGCTGGCCGACGGTGTGTCCGGGCTGCGCATCGGGGTGCTCGAGGAGGGCTTCGACGATGCCGAGGCCGATGTGCGCGACCTGGTGATGGCGGCGGTCGACGTCCTCGCAGAGGCAGGTGCCGACGTATCCCAGGTGTCCGTCCCGGAGCACCACACCATCCGCGCGGCCCAGGCCGCGCTCACGGGCGAAGGCGCCCTCGCCATTTTTAAAACTGGGTTCTTCGGCGCCTTCGCCCGGACCTACTACCCCGCCTCCGTCATCGCCGCCATTAACAAGCTGTGGGCCTCTCAGGCCGACGTGCTTGCGCCACGCAGCAAGCTGTCGCTCATCGCCGCCGAGTTGAGCCGGCGCAACTACCACGGCCGGGTGTACGCCAAGGCCCAGAATGTGCGTCCCACCTACATCAAAGCCTATGACGCCGTACTTGCTAACCTCGACGTGCTCGTGATGCCCACATGCATCATGACGGCGCCCAAGAACCAAACTCCGGGTAGCTACCTGGAGGCCGTGGAGGAGAACCTGGCGACGGTGAACTCGAGCGTCTCTCACAACACTCTGCCCTTCAACTACACCGGGCATCCAGCCCTCGCCCTTCCCGTGGGCAAGTCGTCAGCTGGTCTCCCAGTCAGCATGCAGCTGGTCGGCCGCTACTTCGACGACCCGCTCCTCATGAGGGCCGCCTACGCCTACCAGCAGTCAACCGACTGGGACAAGATCATCGGCGTCCAATCTTGATCGGGCTAATACCTGGCGAAGGGTCATATTCGTTACGTTACCGCATTTTATTGCGCTGTTAGGCCGCCGCCGATCACTAGCTCGCTGCCCGTCATGAAAGATGACTCGTCGGATGCGAGGAACAGGGCACCGTATGCCACGTCTTCCGGCTGCCCCAACCTGCCGATAGGATGGCGGGAATCCGAAGCGGACCGGAACCAACCGGATACGCCCAGCACTTGGGAACTCTACTACCCCGGCGGCGCAGGATTAGCCCATAGGTACGGGGCGTCGGCTAAACCAACGCCCCGGGGTTCAAGTCACCAGGCTCCTTGTGCCCTCTGATATCGAGGAGGACCCTGATGGGTTCACGTGGATCTACAATACCGCCAATCGAAAAGACTTTCAATCCACCTGGCAAACAAGATAGGCCGTTTCGCTACTCAGACTCGAACATCCCCGGAACCGGGCCTGCAACATTGCCCGAACAGCTTCGAACCCTCGGGACGCTTTACCGCCAACGCCGCTTGGCTGGCCGTACAGAGCCTGCCCCATACTCGAAACGGGGGCATCGCGCACAACTTGGCACGCTGGAGGACGCGCATCGGGCTGGGTGAGCCGGTGGCAACCACCAAGACCCCCCGACGACGTTTCTTCTCCCTGGCCGGACGCATCACTCGCTCGGCCCGCCGCCTCACTTTGCATCTGCCCCAAGGCTAGCCCTGGCAGAACCAGTTCAGCAGCGCTCTGGCCCGATTGCGCGCCCTGCCTCTACCCTCCTGATCGCCCAACAGCGTCTCACCCGACTGCCAGACTGTCCAACTGCCTCGCAAATCTGCACCAGGCTAGTCCCCGCGTGTCTCCTGATGTAATCGGCATGCTGATCTCGCCTGCCACCGGCACCGCGACCCGCCAAAAACCCCCCATCGCTCCCCTGACACACTCGGCACTTATACCAATCCATCGGGATCAAACCCCTGCCGGCCCTTCCACTGATCTTTCATACCCCGTCTGACCAGCCCCACCGCATCCCTTCGGTGGATTCGGGCTAATCCGCGGCACGCCCAAGCCAACCAGGGCATCCAATTGCTCCGGAACAATCCCCCATGTCTCAGTCTCGTCTGACGCGAACGAAGGCGCCATAGCTAACCCAGACTCCCCCGTTTGGCCTCAACCGCTCATACGCTGCATGGGCCACCACGGACCCAGCAGGCCAAACCAGCCCGCCTGAACGCTCCGCCACCAGCAAGCCGAGAACGCCCGGCTCGCGATCCGATGACGCCGGGCCGTCACGCTTCGCCATCCGCAACCGGCACAATCAACACGGCACCGATCACCGCGACGCCGGCCGCTCCTATCAATGGGGCAGCCGTTTCCACGTCCGCGCCCCGGTCAAAGTCGACCCCACAACCAAGCACGACGCCACAACCACACGCTCGCCCAGCATGACGACTTCTACCGCCCGCAAAACGGACGGCCCAGCCTGACGCAACCGCCGCCCCGACATTTACACGACCCAAGGCGGCGTCGAACGCCCAGTCCCGTCCAACCGGGCCAGTCAGCACGCGCCCAGACGCCACCGTTTGGCGCCGCGGCTTACTCGGCGTCTTCCCGTGCCCAACGAGCACAAAACCAAAGCGGGCCCGCCTGAGCGCAGCCCAAGCCACTCATATTGCCCGCCCACCTCCCGACTGTCGGCCAAGGCAAGATTCAACTGGAGCGACGTCGACACGAACGGCATTGGCGCCTGCACCAACACCTGGGACTGAGCAGGGTCAGCATCCACGACCGTCCCGACTACGCCGGCTATACCGACCATATTCCGCGCGCAGGGTTCACCCCAACCAGCGACCTAACCGCTGGTTGACCAATCCCGTTGGCGCGAAGGCATCAGTACAACAGCGTACACCACGTCCACGACCCCGAGGGTCTGCCCGGCACCGTCAGCTCAACGTACGTCCTCGCCCACAGCAACGAACAGGACCAACAAAGATCCAATCGTGCCGGTGTCGCATTCGCCCCAGCACCACCATAATCGCCACCTTGATCACCCACGCCGAAAACGCCACCATGGACGGCACCGGCTACATATACCCGGTCGAGCCATCAAGGACACCGGCAGGGGAAGCATGACCAACGCCACCAAGATACCCGTGTCGTAAGGCTCCGAACCCAACACCGTCCCCGTCCCGAGATCACACCAACCAAACCCACTCACACGATAGGGCGGCCCACTCGAGCCGCCCGTTCCAATACCCGGCACCCCGATAAACAGCCCGCCTCCGCAACCCCAGACACTACCGTTTCGCCTGAAACCCCTTTATCCTACCCGCCCCGGGCCGGTACGGCCATGCAGCCCAACTGAGCCCGTCTGAGCACAAGCCCCACCTGGAGGAGACAACGAAGACCGCCTGGTGGCCACCGGGGAAATTTCGTTACTCCAAATCCTTGGGATCAGGGGCGGATATTGACGAATATACCGACGAATTCCGCAACCGTCCTGACTGGAGATAACTTGGTAAATCGCCATGATCGTGCCGCTGTCAGATGACTGTGGCTGCAGGGTAGCCAAACGGGTTGGTATCGACTCCGCGGGGTACCGAAATCATGGGCCGACGCCGCGCTACTTTACCGAAACCTTAGCCCGATGTAACATTGGCATCCACAATCGCGTTTCGACGGTCTGTTTGCGAACATCATAGCCGGCCGTCCAAACCGCCGCTACACGGTTCTCCGCCCGTCAGGCTCCTGCCCCAAGGACGGAACGTTGGGATAGTCCCAACGGACACGCGAATGGAGTGGAACAAGATTGCCGGCAACTGGCTGGGCATCACCGTCCCGGTCCAGCGTGGAACAAGACGCCACCGCGTTGGGCTTGCTTCAAGCCGCTTCGCCGGATAAGCCCGAGGCGTTCTCGAGACGCCCCAGGCTCAATGATTCGTGCTCGCGACGCGGCGTCAAAACGGTCGCGGCCACCATGCTCGGTGACGAACGGGAAGCCACGAAACAAGGCACTCCCGTTGTCCGATTCACCGGCGACTGCAGTCCGGTCCGTGTCCTAAGTCAGTGGACCAATTGAAGCGCGAACGCTCATGAAACTCGGGAACGTAGAATTCAACGATAGGCTGATGAACGCACTCCGCGACGATAACTTGGTGGTCTTCGCCGGAGCTGGCGTGTCGATCCCAAGCCCATCGAACCTGCCCAGTTTTCCTCTTCTGCTAAAACAAGTGCAGGAGCACTTCCAAGTGAACCGAACCGAAGAGGAAAATGACGATCAGTTCCTCGGTAGGCTTGAAATGGAGGGACGCGACATAAGAGCCTACATCGTTGAGCAACTCACGGGCGCCCATCCAAACCAACTTCATCGAGACCTGTTGGACATTCGACCAAGGGGGGCGACGCCAAAACTCGTAACCACCAACTTCGACCAATTGTTCGAGGCGACGAGCGCAGGAAAGGAAATCCAACAAACCGGGAAAGTTTACGCTGCGCCGGCACTTCCGCCCTGCGGACGATTCACCGGAATAGTGGACCTGCACGGAGTAATTGACCAGCCTCAAGACATGGTCCTAACGGACTCAGACATAGGCAGAGCATACTTGGACGAACGCTGGGCACTGGAGTTCCTCCAAGGACTTTTCAGGACACAGCACGTCCTCTTCGTCGGCTACAGCCACCAAGACCCGATAGTGCGCTATCTGGCGCGGGCCATGCCGACCAGCAACGAACCAGCGCGGAGGTTCATTCTCACGCACGAACTGACGGTTGGCAATCAAAGTTGGCATTCTCTAGGTATAGAACCCATCGCTTACCAACTAGGGGAAAACCAAAACCATGACGAGGCAGCCGAAGCCATCGCCGAGCTGGCGGAGTACCAGAGAAGGTCTTCCTCAACATGGCACCAGATGATCGCGCAAATAGCGAGCCAACCGAATCCTCCCCTTGACACAGGATCGCAGAACATCATCGACCGAGCATTGCAGGACCCGGAACTCACGCCGGCATTCACAGCGAACGCACAGAGCCTCCGATGGGTCGAGTGGTGCATAGACAAGCAGTACGTCGCGGGGGCTTTTGACGACGCGCCCATCACGGAAAATGGCACGCTTCTGACGTGGTTGGCGCGACTGCTTGCTGCTCACGACCCAGACGAAGCCATAGCCACGATCACGCAAGCCGGACAAAAACTCCATCCGCAAATCTGGTGGGACATCACCCACCGGCTCCTCGATGATGGACATACCAGAACGTCCAGCACGATAAGCCGATGGGTATCGTACCTGCTCTCAGCAACCCCAGCAGACCAGGATGCCCGCAAATCGGACGGCCTATACCGGCTGGCTGAACTAGGTGTGCAGAGCGAACTATACCAAGAAGCCGCGAACATCTTCGACGAATTGTTCCGGCCTGTCATCAGAGCGCAACCAAGGCGACCCGCAGGGAACCAAATCGAGCTGACGACCTTGGGAGAGGCCTGGATATTGTCGGCGGCCTGGGCCAACGTGAACCAGCACATGGGAACGGTCGCGGCCATAACCCTGGACCACGCGGTGAGGCATATCGAAAACCGACATAGAACCCTGGAGCAATGGGGTCTGGCCACCGCCGAACGCGACACAGACTCTTCAGGCCGTCACATGATAGGGGATTCCCAAGGCAACCGCCGAGAAGCGGGCATCGACCAGATGGTGAACATCGCCAGAGACTGCTTGGAGTGGATGGGACAGAATGAACCGGAACTGCTGGAATCATGGCTGGACCGCCTGATAGCCTCCCAGTCCCCGCTGGCAAGAAGGCTCGCCGTCCATTCAGTCCGCATGAGACCGGACCAAAGGGCACACGAAAAAGTCGAGTGGCTATTTAGGAAGGCCGTGCCCATGGACAGCGGGAGAAATCTTGAGACGGACCAACTGCTCATTGAGGAATTCAAGGATCTCAGCGATGACTATCGACGACGCGTAGTCGAGGCCCTCCGATAGGACTCCAACGAGGAAGAGACGCTATGACCGCTCAGAACGCAACCGAGCGCCGCCGGTACAACCTGCTGAAGGCATTGCAAGAAACCGCCCCGGAGTGCCAGATACTCAGGGATGAGATCGCGCCGATGGAGGAAGCACACAGTTGGGAATGGACAGACCCGCTACAGCCGGGGCTGATGATAAGTGAACCCGTGGTCATCAGCGGCGACCCTTTCACACCGGATTCCCTGAAGGAAACGGCGGCAGAGCAACTCGTCAGTTGGCTCATGGAGAGCAACCGCCAGGCGCAACCCGAGGAACTCATACCAGGCCTGTGGAGCGTTCAGGAGACGACGCGCCAAAACCCCCAATGGGGGGACGGCGTAGCCCGAGAATTGGCCAAGCAACGGCAGTGGTCGGAGCCTGTATGGAAAGACATCATATCGGGATGGCGTGTGGCCGACCTGCAAGAGGAGCAATACCGGAAAGTTCTGGAATGGTTCTCCATGCAAGACGTCTACACGCACCACGCCGGGGACATAGCCGAAAGCCTTCACGCTTTGACGAGAAACGGAGGCAAAAGCTACGCCATCAATCTCATCGACGAAGCAGAGCAGGTGGCGCTGCCGCTATGGGACCACCTCAGAAGCGGCGAAGATATTCCGGTTCAAGGGTGGCACGAAGCAGCGTTCAACTTCTACCAGATGGGATACCTCACCACGTTCTGGCTAGAATCGACAGCCGTCAGGACACGGACATCGCAGAGAGAAAGATTCAGTCCCACCAGCATGAGGGGTCTTAACCAGATCGTTGCCGATGACTCTCTCAAAGGAAACCTGGGCGCGGCAATCCTCGCGGGACAGGCCGGGTTTCTGTGGCACGTTGACCAGCCGTGGGCCGAAGAAATCATCCAACCGATGTTCACTAGCGGTGGGAACAGAGAGAGAGCCGCATGGGGTGGGCTAGTCGAAGCACAGAATATCACCCCACAAGTGGCCCAAGTGCTGGGGAATATTTTCCAGGACAAATTCAGTGAACTCGTCGAGCAACCGAACAACGAACTCAGTGCCAAACGCCTCTTCGCCGACGCATACACGAAGCTACTCTGCCATTACGCCGCGGAACCAAGGGAGTGGCTCAAGGAAACCGTCAAAACCAGCAGCAAGGAAACGGCTGAGCTCGTCGCCGAGGCCGTGAAAAACAGGCTCCGGGAAGCCGACGTCGAACAGCAGAAAGACTGGTGGGAGCGCTGGGTCAGGGAATATTGGCAAGACCGCAACAGGGGTTCTCCCAAACCGATCAGCCCGGCGGAGGGCACCCACATGGTTGGGTGGGTGCCCCACCTGACCGAACCTTTCGCCGAAGCCGTGACACTAGCAAAAGCGACCCCATGGAACGGACCGGACATTCCACTTTTCATCGAGCTCAAACGCTCAAGCGCGGTGTCCTCGTACCCTGACCTAGCTACCGACTTGCTGATGAACTGGAGCGAAAGATCAGGGATCACAATAGAATGGGGAACAGCCCTGGAAGTGCTGAACAAGATCGAGGAAGCAAATCCGAGTGAACGGACGGCCGGGCGGATACTGGACCTCAAGGCCCAGATAAGAGCAATGCTCGAGAGCTTTCGCTAAATCAGACGAACCGGCAGACCTTCAGCACAGGCTCCGGCATCGTATGCCAGAGCCTCTTCGCCGGCACGATAACGCCAAGCACCACGAAGACCCGGAGACAACCAAGACGCAAAACATATATCAATCCAACCGGTGTAGCTGCGAGACATGGGCGGAGCGGTGTGACCTCGCTCCGCCCATGTCTCGCACACTCTCACCCCACGCGGGTAGAACGGACGCACAACCCCGAAAAATGAAGGGGCGAGGACACCTCCCAGACGCCCCGTGACGGCCTCTCCTCGATTCCACAATACTATTCGAGGGCGGCGCAAAAATTCGGCTACGGGCCGGATTTGGCGTGTTTCTGATGGGTCGCCCGTTCCGCTACCCGGTGCCCTGATAATCAGCCCGCCACAGCAACCAGGGCCGCTCCAAAGTCCCCTGTGCTCGCTCATGGTGCGGAACGTCCGCCTGAGGCGGGAGCCCGTCGAACCACGAGCGCGTCCTTCGACCCGCCACTGGCGGACCTACGGCAGCTCAGGACGAGCGGATAGACTTCAATCGCACAACTTTGAAAAGGCCCTGCACAGCAACCCAAGACAATACCGTTTCGCCCCAACCGCCGTTATCCTACCCGACGGGCCGGCCCGGCCAATCAGCCCAAACTGAGCCCGTCCAAGCACAAGTCCCACACCTGGAGGAGAAACCGAGAGCCACCAGGAGGACACCATGACCAACTTCAACAACACCGCACAATTCACCGCTCCGAACATCGCCGCCGTCCTGCGCGCCCTCCCCGATACCGACGGCACCTACCACGACGTCGTCAGACACGCCAGCGAGTACGGCGTCTCCATGTCCCCCAGCACCCTCGGCAAGTGGGTCTCCAAAGGCCGCGCCGACATCAAAGCCAACAAGCGTCAAACCGCCTACGCCCGGTTCGCTATCAAATTCGACCAACTCAAGCGCGAACACTGCGCCGCCGACGCCAACCGCACCCGGGAGTTCGACCTCGCCCTCCAGATCCTGGAGCGAACCTGCGACTGCGGGAACGAGAAGACCATACTCCCCGACGGCACCCTCGCCGAATCCTGCAGACAGTGTCAGGACCTCGAGGACCAAGGACGGCCGGCCCGGCGCAAAATCACACAAGCATCACAGAAACGAACGGCCGAGATGTGAGTGCCTACCGCCAGCGCCGCGATTCGAGAACACGCCAAGCCAAGAACAAGAACAAGCAGACCAGAGAAACGAAATAAACGATGCTGGAAGAATCAACGATCCCCACGATGAAATCATCCAGCCGACCCTCCAATCCCACCAAGACCAGAAGGTCACCAAATGTCCCGCCAACCACCTGTCCCAGTCGGCTCACTCCATAGAGCAGACCCATAATGCCGGTTCCCAACACCGCAGCAACGACCTGATTGCTCGTCAACACGGAAGAAAAAATCCCGACCGACAAGGCGACCATCCCATACAGCACTATCCCCAAGTAGCCAGAAAGGATCGGACCAACGTCCGGGCGCCCGAACACAGAGAGGAGCAACACATAGTAGCCCGTTAGAACCAGCATGAAGACCAAGAAGACCAGACTGGCCAAGTACTTGCCCAGTATCACCTCCCAATCGCGCACCGGTGCAGTGAGCAATAACTCCAAGGTACCCATCTTCCGCTCCTCAGCCAAAAGACGCATCGTCAAGATCGGGCCCAACGGTATAAGCACGAGGGCAGCGCCAAACACGTTCCCGGCGTGAACGCTTCCCCCAAAGAAATTCGCCAAGGACGCCTCCGGGAACGGGGAACCGAGATCCCACAGGAAAGCAACACCCGTAGCTAACATGAACGTCATCGCGACGATGTACGCCATCGGGCTGCCAAAGTAAACCCGGATATCCTTGGACGCCACGGCGACCGCAGCCGGCGTACTGAGTCCCATACCAAGCATTTGCTCACTCCCGAAACTACCGAAGGACAGACGTGAGCCAATGGTAGGGAAACCGGTGACTGAACAGCTCAGACAGGACATGCCCAGCTACCAACCGGTCGACCAAAACACCCTCTGCAAGCAGTTCACCAACAGCCGAGCCGAAGACCCCAAGACCTCGAGGACCATGGACGACCGCACCGGCGATCGACGTAAGGCCCGCCCACCATCAAAAACGCCGCCAACGGCAAACCCGGCAGACCCGACCGACCTCTGCCCCGTCCGTTCCTGCGCCGGAACCAAACCCAACCGTCCCCAACGATTGATGACACCAAGCCTTGGCGAACCCGAGCCCACACCTGACACAATGGACACGTCACGGACCAACCGCGACACCGGCCGCCCTGACCAACGGGGCGGCCAAGTTTTTGATGACAGCAGCCCGTAGCGCACCCAAACCGCCCAATACACTCAGGTCAAGCTGACCCACGGCTAATCCTCCGGACGGCGCCGTGCCGTGGCCGAGCAACGAGATTTCCCCTACATCTGGGCAACCTGGCTGCCCAGGCTACTCACCGGCGAGAACTCCTGCGAGTGGGCCATCTGGTTCAAGGCCCACCATCAAAGCTGGGAACGCGTCCCGTCCGACTTCGACCGAGCCAAGTCGATGCTCGACCACAGCGCGCTCCTCAACCAGCGCATCGCCAACTGGACCGTCGGCGGCCACGACGTCGACATCGAGGCCCAAAACCGGTTTGAACTCCACGGCAAGACCGCGACACTCGCCGGCCGACCTGACATCATCGCCCGCAGGGAGGACCACGCCGTCATCGTCGACGCCAAGACCGGCCACCAAAGCCCAAGCCACACCGTCCAGGTCATGATCTACCTGTACGCCATCCCCAAGGCACTCCAGCGGTATCGAAACGCCAAACTCAGGGGGCAGGTCACCTACCGCGATCACACGGTCCGCGTTTCGGCAGAGGCCGTCGACGAGCAGTTCATCCAGAACCTGGGCGCGCTGATCCGCCGCCTGTCAGCCGACGAACCGGCAAGACGAGTGCTCAGCCGACAGGAGTGCTGCTTCTGCGACATCACGGCCGCAGACTGCCCGGAACGCTTGGAAGACGAGTACGAGCCCGAGGACTGCGCCACCGACGACTTCTAGAGCGAACAGGCGAGCGTCGTTATAAAATGATTGGACACAACATTAGCATCAGGTAGGTTGGAGAGGCCGATTACTTCGGCAAGCACCCTATAGAGAACACCATGCAGCAGAAAGGAAAAGACACCCACCTCCAGCGCGAGTTCTGGCAAAGCATGCAGGATATCTGGCAAAACGACCCTAACCGGTGTCTTTTCTCGCCTGACTGCCAAGGGAAGCCAATCCGATCGCACACGGTTCCAAGGAACATCTTGCGGAGCATCCAAGTCGCAAACCACGTCACGCAATTGATAGGTAGACCAGAGACAGACGCTTCAGGCGAATTCAGCCAAGTTGCCCGGGCCGAAAAGATAGGAATCAACAGGGCATCAACAGGCCCGTTCGTTTGCAGGCACCACGAAGACCTGTTTAAAGAGATCGAAAGACCTGACGCGGACATCAAGGACAACCGAATACTCGACCTGATGATGTACAGGGCAGCTTTGCTGGAACTATGGAAGCAGTTAAGGATGACTGGACCCACCTCGAAATTTGTACACCCAGCAATGCCACCTCACATTCGTCCCTCTTACAGACTGCGGGCGATGATCAACCTTGCGAATAGATTAGGGCAGGGACTCGGGTCAGTGAGTGACGATTATCGACCGGCGATCAGGATCAAGCACCTTGTCAGGATGGTCAAAACGAAGACACCCATTGTGGCAGCGGCGCAAGCCCACAGCTCAGCAGACATGGCCATGGACCGAAATACAGGCCAAATCTTACCTTTGGAGCAGACAAAGCTGTTGACTAACCGGGAGCCGAACTGTTCCTGGTCGTTGACCGTGATCCCCAAGCACGGCGAGCACGTTGTAATCGCAAGTTACGTGGGCAACAGCGAGGCCGAAAGGTTTTTCGGCCACATAGCAACAACCAACGGCACGGAGCTGCAAGCCGCAGTTTCAGCAGAGATCATCCTGTTTAGCGAAAACTGGTACATCAACCCATTCGTGTGGGACGCCTACGGCCAGAAGCGACAACAAGCCATCCTGACCGCGTACGACAACTTCGACGAGCTAATGGCGGGCGACTATGACTACGCGGCCAAAGAGCCGCGTCAGCCCTGGTATGACTTCTTAGGAGTCCCGAACAGGCATCAAATCAACCTGTTCCGCTTCTAAGGAGAACGAAAATTCCAGAGGGGCTAACACAACGAACCTGCAGGCCCTCTCATCCTGAAACAAAAGCAAGAATGACGGGCCTAACCAGACCAAACTCCCAGCAGCTCGACCGAGCCGCTTTTTGTTGCCGCAACCTATCCCAAACGAACGGTCAGCGCGCGCCCAGACGGGCGGGTTTCGCGCGCGACACCGTCAGGCCACGAGATCACAACGGCAGTCGCGCCCGACCCGACTGAGCCGCTCTGAAGGCATCCGCAACAACACGCAGACACCACCGACCGCTGAGTATGGACTCCCCACAAGCCATCAGCACTTCCATCACCAATACCGACAGCCGATGCAGGTCGAGTTCAGCAGACCGTGATTCAGGCACGACGCCGTGTTCCCAAAACAAGCGCCACACCCTCCGTAGACCTCGGCGGACCCTCATCAGAAAAGATTGACGCTCAGCCCCGTCCCGTCTCAGGAGGGCTACGGAAACTATTACCGGACCAACCGTGATCGACGCCCGAATCCGGATCGCTTTGGGCGCCAATGTCCCACCCATCCCTCGACCGCGGACCGAGTCCTAATCTCTAGGTCCGCCAACTCAGACCGAAGATCGTCTATCAATTTTCCATGGTCGCCCCTGACCTGTTCGAGACCTTCCGCGAGCGGTCGAGTTTGTTCAGAGACAAGCTCACTCACCTCGCCAGTGTCCCGTTCAACCAACCAAGAAAATACCAGCACCACGCATACCGCCCAGACCAACAGCACACCCAAGTAAATGAGAGCCCTGACCCACCAACAATCGACTGGCAACAACTCCACGGCAAAAGGCAGACCCACCGGCACAAACACCGTGAGCAGAAGCACAGCGAAATGATGCCGAGCGAGGATCTTCCACCGCCCGACTAACCAGTCGAACAGGTTACCACACCCAGTACCACGCTCTCTGCCTCACCATGCCGAATCTGAGTTCTCCGGTCGCGCGAGGCAATGACCGCCTCGCCTACGCTCGAACACGCAGCAAAAGAACCCCGTCAACACAATCACCGTTGGTCAAGCGTGAGGGTCCCCAAGCGCGTCGCAGCCACCACGACCTCGAGGCGCGACTTCGCGCCCAGCTTCACGCGCAGGCTGGTGATGTGGTTCCATAGCGTGCGGTCCGTCATCCCCAACTCGGCGCCGATGTGCTCCGTGTCCCACCCAAAGGCCAAGAGACCCAGCACGTCCATGCCGAGGTAATGAAGAGCACGGCAAGCTCAAGCCGTGCTCTTCGGTAAACCTGCAGAACTTGACCGGCAGCCTCCATTCGGGCTAGACGAACCAGCCCATGCCTTCCAAGTGGCCGCGCAGGAAGGCTATCTGGCCTCCGTGCACGATGTTGTCAAAGACCAGGACACCCATGATGGTCTCTTTCGGCTCGGGGTCCGCACCGGGCCTCAGGCTAATGGTGGCGCTCAACTCCTCGTCGGTCACGGAGGACATATACTCCCGGCAGCAGGCCTTCATGGCCTCGTAGTACCCCACCAGGACGTCCTTGGAGGGAAGCGGCCACGCTGCGACGCGCGCCGCGTCCCAGCCTTGGCCGGTCGTCTCCGGATCGTCGCTCAGGCCGAATTTCTCGCACCAACCGTCCTCTATCCATATCTGAGCCTTGCCTTGGAACCTGGTATTCATGAAAACGTCCACCACACGGCTCATGTGGAAGAGGAGCCAACCGATGGAATTGTCGCTGTCGGATATCCGCCGCGCCAATGTCTCATCACTCAGCCCGTCTATAGCGCGGTCCACCATCCCCCAGTTACGTTCCAGCGCATTTGATATCCCGGCAGAAACAGCCATGATTACTCTCCAACAAGTTTCGTTAGTTTAGGGTTGTAGGGCGAATTGTAACAGCCCAAAGCTGGCATGGTGGGGTAGCGCCAGCGATCAAGCCGAGCACTGTCTGCACCAACGATGGACGCAAATTATCGAACAGCGCGGCCGCAGACTCAGACAACGCCCGCACAAACGACGCGCTCGCCAGGGCGCGCTGATCCGTAAGGTGGCAGCACCGAATCCACCGCCCGTCCCAAGCGCGCAGGAGCGTCGTTTCTGCGACATAACCGACCTGGACTGCCCCGAACGGCTGGAAGGGGCATACGAGCCGGCCTGAGGCTGCCATAGGGGACTTTCGATACAGGCACCGAAATATTCCGCACAATGACTAAAACCTTGAGCATCGATTCAAAGGGGCATTCGTTGAAAACGGCACTCAAAATAGGCGGGATATGGGCAGCCGGCATGATCGGCAGTGCCGCCATAAACGCCGCAACCGGATACCTAGGGCTGCCTCCAATCGCAGCACTGCAACTAACTTCAGTCATCGCACTGTCCGTACCCGGGGCAGTTACCATTTTGATAATCGTCGACAGGTGCGGTAATAGAAACGCATCAAACAGCCACGCGGAGAGGCTAAATGGAGACAGCCACCAATCCTGATTACCACCTCACACTGCCGCAATACCGGTGAATTCCGTGCGTGTCTGACAACGAGGCAGGTCTGCAACATCGACGATGCCAACCGCACCCGCGAGTTCGACCTCGCCCTCCAGATCCTCGAGCGCACCTGCGACTGCGGCAACGAGAAGACCATACTCCCCGACGGCACCCTCGCCGACGCCTGCCGCCAGTGCCATGAGACCGAAGAACAGGGACGACACCGCGGGAGCGGGGGTTGATCCAGACGGACTGCACATCAACAACACCCCGACAAGATGCTTGCGACCTCCGTCAGGTCCATGCCCGAAATGCAGACCAAGTGGGCGGTTTCGACCGAGTTGCACCGATCCTGCCCCAGCAAGCGCGATTGGACAGGAAGAAGTTGCCGACGCGCTCGCCCCGGTGGAGCACGGGAGCCGCCAGGAAGGGCACCACCGGCCCCACCGCTATCGGCGGACGGAGATCCATCAGATGCTCCGTTGACCGGATGTGCTCCAGCAGGTCCGGGAGCCTGAGGGGCTGGGGCAGGCGGCTCAGGTATTCAAACAGTTGCATTCCGTCCGGCAATTGGCGAAATAACTCCGCCTCCGTGTTGGTCATGCCGGAGAAGTGCAGGTCCTGCAATCTGCCGGAATCGTCCAGGAGGGCCACCACTCCGTAGCGGGCGCCGATGAGCGAGCGGGCGGAGTCCAGCACGCCCTGCAGCACGGCGCCGAAGTCCGGGCCTTCGCTGATGCGGAGGCTGGCCTCGCTCAACCGTGTCAGACGCTCCCGCAGCGCCCGGTTCTCTCGAATCAGCTCTTCCATACGTCTGATCGTCCACCTCGATTCACCCGGGGAGCGGCCTCGTTTCCGTGGCCTTGATACCGGCAGGCCTCCGGCATCACAGCGTGTTTGGGCATATATTACATAAAATTATCCTATTAGCGCCATATATCATAGTAATATTACGCCCACGCCGCGAAAATAGTGTATGCTATGCGCCGTTCAACAGAACAGCTCCATGGATCGAGATTGAACCGCCACCCCCGACACACATAACCCTGCCCCGCGCCGGACGCCGCGCCTCCGGCGAAATTATTGCCCCGATGAAATTGATACCGACTATTAGTTGCTCCAGATTCTTGTTACCGCATTTTGAGTTGGCCTGAAAGGACAGCACGGGCTACGTGGATGAGCACGTGGACGTTGGCACGCGGTACGCCTACCGGGTCAAGGCCGTCAAGAACAACGGCAAAGGCCCGCAGACTCCGGTTCTGAGAATCAGGGCAGAATGAACAGGTGCATAAGGTCATCCTGAGTTCCGAGGCGTCGTTGCGCGGTACGGGAGATCATTTGGGCAGAACGCGTTGAACTGGAACGCATTCGTGAGAGCCGTACCGCGGTCTTGCGGTACGGCTCTCATGTAAATCACTGCCAATTTCCCAGCACCAAAGTACCCTTGAAGGAAGCCAATGATTTTGAGAACGCTCTTTGTCGCCTTAGCGGCCGTAGTGGTCGTCTTCGCCATTGTGCTAGTCGCTTGGCAGCCCACCAAACCCGCCCTCAGTCAGGACGCGACACCCGTAACCAACGGGAAGTCCGGCCAGCAAGCGGAGTGCCGCATCCACTTCGTGGACGTTCCCCGGAACATTCCCGTAGGGCAGACGGCTACGTTCCACTGGCGCGCCTGGAACATTGACCCAGGAACGCTTGAAGTTCTGGCTCCGGACATCGCCGTGGGCCGCATGACGAGCGTCGGAACCGAGACGGTGACGATACGCGGCAACGCTCGCGGCGTGAGTGAAGTCACGGTTCGGGCCCGCTGCGAGAATCCCCAGCAAGCGGGACAGCTCATCGCCGCATCCGCGCCCGTTGTGGTCGGAGGCGCTGACGGTTCCGGTCTCGATTCTTGGCCACCGGAGCGAAGGGCCGCTGGGGATCAGGAGGAGGAACGCCCCGATCTGGAAGTCCTGCACCCGCTGGTGATCCCTGATGAGGTGGAGCCCGGCGGTGACGTGCGCATCGGCGTCGAGGTTCACAACGAGGGCGGAAATCCTTCGCCCGCCACCACATTGAAGTTCTACCGGTCGACGAATGCGATCATCTCCCGGTTCGACACCTTGCTCACGACCCAGGATGTTCCCATCATCCTGCAACTCCAGAAGAGCGTCCATGTCTACAATTTCACCGCCCCGTCTTCGGACGGCACTTACTACTACGGCGCGTGTGTAACCGCCGTCTTGAACGAGGCCGACACCACTAACAACTGCTCAGCGGCGGTGACGCTGACCGTCGAATCCAACGGCACTACGCCTCCGGAGCCTACGACACCTGCGCCGACGCCAACACCACCGCCGGACGCACCGGAGAAGCCGGTGGTGGACGCATTCTGGACGGACCAATTCACGTCCAACGGGTACGCCAAAGCAGAGTTCGAGCGCGTGGCGGATGATGAGGACTATTACGACACTTACTACGTCATCCAGACCTGCCCTGCCGGCGGGACGTGCAGCACCGACACCACCTCCGCTGTCACGCAGATACAGGACGACACTCCGGACGACTGCGATAAGTTCAGCGGAGACGAGTGCTACGAGACGGATGAAATCTTGGTGTCCTATGGCAGTCTCGCCGCCGGCGCAACCATACGAGCAACCTTCTACGTGCGTTCCTGCAAGACTACTGGACCGACGTGCTCGTCCTACGACTCGGACAGCGTCTCATACACCGCCCCGGCACTGGCGCCTGCGCCAACTAATCTGGCGACCGGAGCCGTCACCAGCAGTTCCATAGCCCTTTCCTGGGACGGGGTCCAGGACGCCGCCCGCTACCGGGTCGAATACCGCGAGAGCGGCACCACTACCTGGTCTCTCAAGTACACGTCATCAACCTCCTATACGGTCACCAGCCTGTCCGAGGAAACCACGTACCAGTTCCAGGTGCGAACCCGTGGCGACGGTGCCCCGTATTCAACCACTTACGGGTCGCCCAGCGCCGTTGTGACCGGCACCACGCTGGCGGCCAGAACGGTCTACAGCTTCACTCCCAACCCGATCCGTCTGGGCGGAACCTCCAGCGTCTGGACCGTTCCCACCGGAACAGGAACGGTCTACATCGACGTGGACTACGCCACTGGAACGAATAAGGATCTGGCGGGCGACATCCTAGTGGAGCGGTTGAACAGCTCCGGCACCGTCCTGAACACCAAGAACATCGACAACGAGGCCGACCGGGGAGCATTCGCCGTCCCCGACGGGTCGCGCATCCGGATCAAGGTCGAAGATGATGCCTTTGATGTTCATTACTCGTCAGTGACATTGACGTTCCATGAGGGCAACATTGTGAGCGGGGACAAACTGGCGACGGCCCTGATCCAGAAAGAACGGCGACCTCCCACACCTAGAAACGGCGACGATGCGGTCTCGTACTCCGGCACGGGCAGCGTCACCCTGACTTGGGAAGCGGGAACCGACATCTTGGGCGACAACCCCGACCATTACGAGATAGAGATCAAGAGGGACGGTTCCACCACGACCGTCTACTCCAATAGTTCCATATCCGACGCTCTGGATACCACCACCTTGGTGATCACGGGAACCAACCAGTGGACGGACGGCGATTACACCGCCAAAGTTCAGCACTGCAATGCGGCGGGCGGGTGCTCCCTGTCGCATTCCATTAGGTTCACCATCAACGTCCCTGTTAGTAGCACCACACCGCCACCTGCAACGGCCACCAATACGCCGACGCCAACTCGTCCACCGCCCCCACCACCGGCGCCCCCACCACCGGCACCCACCGCCCTTTACCTGGTGGTGAGCAGGACCACCAGCGGCACCCTCACTTTCCATTACAAGCCCAGCACTTGGAGCCAGAGCACCAACCACTACTATAGGGTGGCGCTCCACCATTACGTGCCCGTGGGCCCGCCAGCCAGTGCGATCACCACCAAGAATGTGACCCTCTCCAGTAACGCCAACATCGCCCAATCCGTGGACATCGGCGTCGTGACGATAGGCGACTACGGCGCACGGGCACAGCGGTGCCGCAATTCCAATCACACCAATTGTGGCAGTTGGAGTGCCCTGATAAGAATGCCACCGCGGCCAACCCTGGATTCGCTCTCTCGCCACCCTACTGACCCACTCCAAGCGAAGCTCAACTATACGCCATTGACTTGGACGAACTCTGTGAATCAAACCGGACAGCACCAGGTTGAGATCCGGCAGCAATTGCCCGGCGGCACCTGGCCGAACAACGGTCAAATTTACGCCAGCACCGGGTCACCGCACTCCTTCACCGGCCTGAACGCAGGCGGAACGTACCAAGTGAAGGCACGTCGGTGCGGGGATGCGACCAGCGATTACTGCGGTTACTGGACGGATTGGAGCCAAGCACTGACACTGAACAAACTGAACGATCCGAACCTTAAAGTCATACCTATCGCCTCCGATCTGGAGGGGCGCCGGGCTCGCATTCAATGGACGCGTGTGCCCTTCGCCACCTCCTACGAGATCAATTCCTTCGGCACCGTTTCGGAGGTGTTCACGCCTATCCAGGACGGGACCACTTATTACCACGACCTGAACCTGGATGACTATCTAATCGATGACGTCGAGGATACGTTCTTGGTGCAAGCGAGGAGGTTGAACACTAACTACGCGGAGGGTTCAACCAGAGTGAAGGTCATCGACTCTCCCATCACCAGGACCAACGGCGACAGTGCGGGTAACCCCACCAACCGTGGCACGGCGTCCGTCGTTTGGGGAGCATTGCCAACGAATGCCACCGAACGCAAATTAGTAGTCCGCAAGATATTGGATGAATCCAATGTCTCAAATTGGAATCCCCACAATTACGGGATACCGTTAAACGTTTCGGCGAACGTCGCGGACGGACAGGAGCAAGTACTCAGTTCTCTGGATCGGGAGGATGTGTACGCGGTCCAAATGACTTATCGAGATGCCGCCGGCATCCAAGTATTTGCGGGGCGGAACGCCTACGTCTGGCCAGCTATCCGCATGCCCCCTAAGGACCAGACGGTCGGCACGTTCCCCTTCTTTGGCCATTGGCCTGACCGGACCTACACCTATCGCATTTGTCGGAACACGTTCAAGGACGACCCGAATACTACTGGTAACGAGACCGAATTGTGGGCCCGCCTGATCAATGCGGCGTTCAACCGTTGGACGACTGGGACCGGCAACTTGATCCAATCGAGTGAGACCATGATCGGCACAGATTGCGATATTGGCGAGGTCAAGCCGGACGGGCAGCTCCCACCGGAGTTGGCGTTGATACCCATCTTGGTCTATTTTGAGCCTTACACCACCGCCCGGGTGAATTCCAGCGTGAACGAGATCTATATGGTGGACGGCGATCCGGTCTCGAGATTCCATTTCGCCGGGTTCATCCACGAGTTACACGGCATCTGCGTTTTCAGCGCCCCCGCATGCACCATCTCCAATGCGTACGGAAGCGACGCGCATGCCGGTGTACGGTTGAACGTTCCCGGCAATGGGGTGGATATTCTGTTCAACAAGAGAGACTTGAACCCTTGGGAAAAAGCAGCTTTCCTCGGCGCACCGGGGAGCATCCACTTCAACGACTGTGAAAACAATTCCGCCACCGCAGGCCAATCGGTGGGATATCCGTTTGAGCTGGTGCTCCACGAAACTGGCCATGCCTTCGGCCTATCCGGCTTCAGCATCCTGGAACTCCTGCAGGGAGTCAGCCTGTACGAGCAGGCCCACCCGACTGTAGCGGAGTCGGTGATGAATTACGACGACAAAGTCGAGTCAATTGACGATGAACCCGATTGCTCACCACATCCATTGGACATCATGGGCATGTGGGCCTTATATCAGACGCTTTACCCATGACGGAAGAAGGACAGCAATCTCATCGCCGTGGACGCCGGCGCATCCTGAAGTGGATCGTTGGCGGGATGGTGCTCGTCCCTTTATTGTACTTCGCCGGCACGCTGGTCTATGGCTGGGTGGACTACACCCGGACGGAACAAGGCCGGATGGCGCCGGCGATCCGGTCCGCCATAACCAACAGCGCCGACCGAACGCCGCAATGGAGCAACGATGGGCGACACATCTTCATCAACGTGGAGAACGAGATCCGCCTCGTTAGCGTGCTGGACGGAACTTCCGTGACGGTGCCGGACGACGGAGACAGGAGGTGGCGCTACTCCCCACAACTTTCCTCCACAGGTCGCCTCGCCTACTACTCCGTCGATCCTGATGACTTCCGATTGCGGTTGCGCGTCACCAATGAGGCGGGGAGGAGACCAGACACCGAATACGAGGAACGAGGGGTGATCGTGCTGCCCGGCCCAATGCGCTGGTCCCCGGACGGCTCTAGGTTGGCGTACTCCCACGCGGAGGAAACCAGGCGCGTCGTGAAATTGCTCACCGGCGACAGATTGGAGCGGTCCTGGTCAAAGGGCAGTCACTTCAACGCGGCCGATATAGTGTGGTCTCAAGACAGTTCCTGGCTGGTCATAGTCGACCGCCAGGACCGCCGACCTCGGCGCGAACCCAACGTATTCCACGCGGTGGACCGCGACGGGAGGAATGAGGCCATAGTCGTGAGCTCCATGGAGGACCTGTCCGTACCGGGCTGGTCAACTGACGGCAAGTTGTACTACGCGGAACGCGCTCTCGTGGACGGGGTGAAACACACCGTCCTCCGCAGCGTGGACCCGGACGGATGGAACCGAGAGAACGTTGTCAACCTCACCCGGGATTTGTCCATTGTCCAACCCGAAGGAACCGGGTTGGCCGCGGACCGCCGGATGGCGCAAGATCTCGGTTGGGTGCAGCGTGTACTGCCCTCTCCAGCGGGCTCCCGGATGGTGATCGTCGCCCAGCGGACTATCGACGACCGAGTCGACCAATCGACACCGACAAAGGTCTACCTTTGGGACGTGGGCAGTCCGTCGCTTACCGAACTCCCCGTCACTGGATCGTCCACAAGCAGGAGCCCAACCGCGTCCTGGTCGCCGGACGGCACCCGGATCGCCATCTATCTATTCGAGACACCGTTTCTGAGCGTGATTGACGTTCGCACTACCGAACACGAGATTTTATTCGACCCCTTGAATCGCCACCACCCGTGAAACTGACCATGAGCACATTGAGAATTTTCGCCCTTGTCGCCACGCTGCTGCTCGCGTTGCTCGCCATCGCGTGCAGAGCTCCCGAGGCTACCGGAGTGATGCCCAGGCCAGACACCTTTCCGCGCGACGTGTCCGGGATTAACTTTCTCCATCCTCCTTCTTCCGGGGCGATGTTCGAGTATGAAGTCCCCACGTTGGAAGAGGTTTTGGAATTTGGCCTATACGGCGCTGGAGCGTCTCCAACCCACATTGTCGCCCAAGGGACCGCAGTCGCAAACTCGGCACGTTGCTCGTGGCAGACCACAGTCCGGACGAACGCCCAACGGGAAGCGGCAGTGAAGTTCATGTTGAGCCTCGATGAGGATGCGGAACTACCATCGGCGGAGCACCTTCGGGCCGCATTCGACGCCTACGCCTACGCTATCGCGCCCCAGTATCGCGACGCCATGAAGGCCAACTTTAACCATCTCATTGACGGCGGTGCCTTCGATGATGGCCGCGTGCTAGCTTGTTACGCGGATTACAGCACTTCGGTGTACTTGCTGGGCAGCGGTGCCGATACTCTCACCGTAACCTACGGGCAATCGAACACGACACGGTCCTATAATCTGTACGTTAAAGAACACGCAAGAGGCCTCTACGGCGATGCATCGCTGATGACCAAGGACAACTACCTGAAGCAAAACGACGCTGTCTTGGCCCTAGCTGAGACCGAACTGGTCGACGCCCTAAAGGATAGGCAGGCCGTGCTGTTTTTAACTCCAATGGCGGCACACGGTAATGTTGCCACCGAAGCCTGGCAAGTCGTCGCCCAATGGGACATCCAGACCTTGGATGACGTTGAGTATGCCGTCCGTTACGGTACCCATGAGGGCGATGCTGAACACATCGAGACCTTGTCGAATCTCAAGACCCGCGTCGCTGCTGCCGCGGCGTCTGACTCCCACGCCGGTAAGCGGATTGCCAATACGTCGGATCTGAACCGGCATTACCGCGACATGGGGGCCTACAACGACATCACTCCCAATGACGGCGAAACCACCACCTTCACGCCGTCCCCACCACCGCTAGTACCGGCGTGCGCATCCGGCGGGGCGGTGAGCAACCCGGCAAACAATCGTCTCCTGGTCAGGGATTGCTCGGCGCTCATTGAAGCCCACGACAAGTTGCGCGGCAGCGCTCCACGACTCAATTGGGCGAGGAATCTCCACATCTCGAACTGGCTAGGCGTGGTCCGAGGAGGAACACCCGAACGGGTTACGGCCATCTATCTTGAAAGGAACGCACTGGGAGGGATCATCCCGGACGAATTGTTTTCTCTGACTGGCCTGAAGATACTGGACCTGTCCAACAACGCTCTCATTGGAGAAATACCCGCGGGTTTGGCTGATTTGCCGCTGACCACGCTCGAACTCTCCAACAATAGGTTTACCGGCTGCATACCCGGAGCCTTGCGGGAAATACAGACACACGACCTGGATCGGCTAGGCCTTCTCTACTGCGACGCCGCCGCGCCGGACCGGATTGGGGATCTTAGGTCAAGCGCGATCTCTGCCAGCGATGTGGATCTCATCTGGACCACGCCAGCCCACAACCATGCCCCGATCACGGGCTACCGGCTACAGCAACGGGAAGCGGACAGTGAATTTGGGGACGTTACCCCTGCGCCGGAAGTGAACGCCAAAAATTACGCTGTTCAGAACTTGAAACCCAACACTGTGTACGAGTACCGCCTGTTGGCCGTGAACGGCATCGGCGAGGCCGAATGGTCCAACGTATTTGCTTTGCAGACTCTCGCCACCTCACCCGGGCAGGTCACCGATTTCCAAGGATCGACGTTCGGACAGACCAGTGTCATGATGCAGTGGTCTGAACCGTCGGAAGACGGTGGTAGCCCCGTCACTGGATATCGGCTGCAGCGCCAGAGCACGTTTGATCAACCCGTCCAATGGGATGACGTGTCATCCACCCTGGGCGCGAACCAGTTGTCCTATACCGACACAGGCCTCCAGACCGGCAACGCCTACGTCTACCGCGTCAAGGCCCGCAACAAGGTCGGTGAAGCGGCGACATGGTCTCAGGAAATCACCCTACAACCTCGACTTTTGGCGCCGGCTGCTTTGGGGAACCTCAGCACCCAATTGGAAAACAATTCCGTCATCAACCTGTACTGGGAGTTGCCCCCGGCTGACGACAACCCGCGCTCCGGGATTCAACTCCAACGAAAATTAGGGAGTGGCGCATTCGTCGATGTTTCCCCTGCCCCCGGGGTCAATGCGACCGGTTACCGGGACACCAACACCGTGCCGGGCAACGACCACACTTACCGTGTTCGGGCCACGAACCACGCAGGGCATTCCGACTGGTCCAAGGAGATCAGTATCAGAATCTTGGCGCAAACGCCGGTTCCTGCCGGATTAGGCGTCTCCCTGTCATCCGGAACTTTCACGGTATCGTGGGATGCCGACACGAACTTCGCGTCCCGGGAAGTACAATACCGGGCGTCGCAATCGGACGAATGGGCAACCCTCGCCCCAGTGTCCGCGGACGCCGCCACCTTCACGCCCGGAAATCTTCCCACGTGCGCGGATGCTTATGCGTTCCGTGTACGAGCACGGGGCAACGGTGTCTACTATACCGCAGAATGGAGCGAATTCTCTGCACCCGTCGCTTACCAATGGATCGCCGTGTTCCAGGCTGCGGACTTCCCGGGTCTGGTGCGCGATTGCACCATATTACTTGCAAACAAGAGCACCTTGGAGGGGACCACCGGTTCCCTCAATTGGGGCCTCGAGCGGAACATGGGCGCTTGGGATGGCTTGGGATTCGAGCGAGATATCGACGGCGTCGAGAGGATAAATCTGTCGAATCAGGGCCTGAGCGGCAGCCTTCCAAAGGGATTCAGCGGGTTGATAAACCTCGATCGCCTCAATCTCCAAGGCAACCAACTCACCGGATCCATCCCGGTGGAAATCGGCACTATGGAAAATCTGCGTCTGCTGTACCTGCACAACAACAGGCTCACGGGCTCCATACCGGCCGATCTTGGCAACATGGATGCCCTGGAAGCGCTTTTCCTGTCGAACAATGAACTGTCAGGGTCGATCCCTAGTGAATTGGGCCAGTTGCTAGAATTGGACTTCCTGATCCTGAGCGGCAACAACCTGACGGGAGCCATTCCCGACGAACTGGGCAATTTGACTGAACTCGAGATCCTCCAGTTGAGCCATAACCAGTTGAGCGGCTCCATTCCGGCTACGTTGGCGAATCCGCCGGGGTTGCACACGCTCTTGGTTAAAGTCAACTCATTCACCGGGTGTATCCCGCAGGCATTGTTGCAAATCACTACCAATGATTTGTCCATCACCGGCTTGCCCACTTGTCAACCGTCAACCCAATAATTTACGGTTCGCCTCGGGCAAGCCAAATCGACACACACGCTGGACCTTGCGCAGTTCAGGCGGCGTAAGCGAGGGAGTTCATCATTTGGTGGTACCGGGTGTCAGGATGTTCCTGCGTATCGACGCTGGTTGCGGACAGTGAAAAATCTTCCGACGCCTGCCACAGGTGCGACTGCATCACCATCTGCTTGGCCCATTCAGTCAGATTCTTGTGCCGGCGTCCCTGCTGCTGGTAGTAGCGCGACAATGGCGCCAGTACGGTGAGCACCGGCAACGCCCAATGACGTCCGGCCCAGGACACGTGCCCCAGCCACATCAAGGAGATCCAGCGCAGGCCACTAGCCTTGACCAGCTCATGTCGGCTGGAACGCACCGCGTCCCGGTAGACGTCGCAGGCCCTCATCTTGGAACCGCGACGGCGTTCCAGGGTTTCGTCCATACCGAAGACCAAGCGACCGTCGCCTCGGTCCAGGTGCTGAAGCAGCAACACCAGCAGGACGCGGCCGACCCCACGGAACGACCATACCGCCCGATTGAACTCCTCGTGATAGCGGGAGTAGTCATCCTGGTCGCTGCGTCCCATTACGCGCAGCGCCGCCGCCACGGAGTGCTACCCAGTGGTTAGGATCGTGCCCACCAGCAGGAGCTGGCCCTTCCGCCAGGTCGGGTTGCTGAACAGCATTCCGAAGGGGGCGAGTATCGGTACAATGGCAGTGGGTAAGGTGAACATGGGCTGGGACTTTTCAGGTGGGGTCAGACCAGATTGCCCCGTCCTTTTACTTTCCCAAAAAATTGCGCAAAGCCTGGCCAATGAACAGAAAGCGAACCACAACAATCCGCCTGACCGCCATGCTGGTCTCCCTGGCGTTGGCCGCAGCGGAACTGGTCATTGACCATGCCGTTGCCCGCGGCAGGAGCGGGCGTCGCCGAACCCGTCATCAGGGTGAGGGACACCGGGGACGCGTTCATCCTCCGCTGGAGGGTATCCGAGGGCGTGACGCCTCGGCAACAGAACTCGACCCCTGGACCGACGACGGCTACCGACGCATGTCAAACACCAGCGTATCCGTCGAGGACGACGCCCGCGAGGCCGAGGTCCGTATGGATCGAACTGATGCGACCGCCGCCGCCTACGGGTTCACCGTCTCGATGCTCGTCGACGGCGAGCGCATCCAGTCGAAGGCCAAGTACCTGTTCCCCTATGGTCCCATGGACAAGCGAGTACCGTTCGCCTTGGAGGCACTCTAGCACGACGAGCTGTTTTTGACGTGGGTTCCCGGCCGAACCACAACTACGTCGGACCGGTCGCCAAGTGGCGACTCCAAGAACCTGGTTGCCAATGGGAAACCATCCAGTTGAGCCGGCGTCACAAGACCGCGGTTTTCGACGGGTTGGATTCGGACCGGAGTTACGTCTGCCGGATCGAGGTGCGCAAGGCCAACGGACATCGCCGGATGATGGGTGCGGCCAACGCGAACCGCAAGCGCATTGACGCTCCCGGCAACCTGGGGTTGAGCCACACCGGTTCCGGCGCCAACACGGTGAGGTTCAACTGGTCCATGGATGACAAAGACGTCGAGCATTTGCTAGTCCAGCAGGAGGGGCCTTTGCCCTACGACTACTCGCCGGCCTACCCGGGGTGGCGAACCTTGGTCTGCCTGGATGCAGACGCCACGTCTTACGATGACTCCACCGACTGCGGGACGACGTGACGCTCTTCAACTAACGGTTGGTAGCGGTTGCCGAACGCGGCGGCTCCACCGTCAGCGACTTGGGCGTTTGCCGGCTGGAACGGGATGGCGATGTGGACCGCTATGACTGCGGCAGGTCAGGGGTTGGATGGCGGTAAGGGCGACTGTTCCTGCTCCTCAGGTTCTTGGCCAATACGGAGACGACGACCTTGACCCGCCCAGGAGCGATGAGGACCGTTTGGAACGGGATTTGAGGACGGCCGCCTGACAAAGCATCACCGGATGCCATCGCCAGACACACCTCCCGCAAAACGCACCGCCCGGGCCACCAACGCGACCCGAGACGGCGGTGACCACCCCGTCCCGGCCAGCGTGGCCATCCAGAACGCGCCCGGACGCCACCGTTTGGCGCCGCGGCAGGCTCGCCGATTTCCCTTGCCCAACACCGCCGTGGCCCAAACGGGCCCGCCTGAGCGCGGCTAACACCGCCCAGATTGTCGGACTATTTTCCCGCCCGGCAGCCGGCACAGAGACCCACCACGGCGACACCAGACGCCACCGCTTGGCCTGAAACGCCGTTACCCTAATCAATGACCACCGCAGATCCCCCAAGCCAAACCAGGCCGTCTGGGTGCATATCCGCCACCAACAAAGGAGCGGAAACGAAAACAACACGGAGGGCACCATGGTGAACCACACGAGCCGCCTCGGATTCTTCACCGCTCAGAACGTCTCCGGCTACGCGCCCTCCCAGAAACCGATCCGACTTACCAGGAAGTCGTCAGGTAGGCAAGCCCACGAGTGCGGCGTCAACATTTCTCCGGTTACCCTGGGCTAGTGGCTCGCCCACGGTAGAGCGGATATCAAGGCCAACAAGCGCCAGTCCGCTTACGCTAAGTACTCCCAGCACTATGATAGGATCAGGCGTGTACACTGCAACGCCGATGTCGCGGGAAACCGGGAGTTCGACCTCGCCCTCCAGATCCTGGAGCGCACCTGCGACTGCGGCAACGAGAAGGTCATACTCTCCGACGGCACCCTCGCCGACACCTGCCGGGAGTACCAAGACATCGAGGGCCAAGGGCGACCGGGCCGGCGGAAAAGTGACCGTCACGAACCCGACGGCGAGGGACTCCCAGCCACAGCGCACTAGCTGAGACGGTGTAACTAGGTTCCCTGTGCGCGTGCAGCCACACCGTCCATCTTGAGCGCTTCGATAACTTGGGCCAGCTGACCCGGCGGACAATCCGTACACAGCAGGCCGGGAGCGTAGGAATGTTGGGCAGAACAGATTGAGCACGGACGATCAGCCGCATAGGAATGCCTGCAAGCGCAGACCTGCGCGAACATACCCGCCGAGACGTCGCACCTGACTTCTACACCAACAACGCCTCCGACCCAAACGTCGGGATTTGCCGGATCCCGAGTAAATCCGACCCCCGATAGTCCAGCAACGACTTGACTGCGGCGTTTGCTACGGCGGGACTCGGTGACGGTCAGAATGTCCCAAAGTCGCTCAGCGAAGATGCACAGCCCGACCCCAACCGCGATAGAGACCGAAACGACGACCCATCGAACCACCAAGCCTATCCCAACAGTCAGCCAATCAGATCCACCAAAAATGAACGAGGCCACGGAGATCGCAACTGAAAGGCACAGCCAAAACACGCCCAGCCGCAGCCACCAAGAGAAAAATCCTTCTTCACCCATAACACACCCCAAGCTGAATTTCTTTTGGGGCAATTATGAGGAGCCGACCGCCCTCCCTCGCCGCAGATATACCCTCGTCGTGAAACGACCAGTAAGCTTGCCCAGAGATTTATGATAGCAAGTCGTAGCGTGCCCGAGCCAACGACTGGCACAATTAACGCGTCGCGGACGAACCGCGACACCGGCCGCTCCGACCAACGGGGCGGCCAAGTTTTTTGATGACAGCAGCCAGTAGCGCGCCCAACCGACCGCCCAATACACTCGGGTCAAGCCGACCCACGGCTAATCTTCCGGACGGTGCCGTGCCGTGGCAGAGCAACGAGATTTCCCCTACATCTGGGCAACCTGGCTGCCGAGGCTGCTCACCGGCGAGAACTCCTGCGAGTGGGCCGTCTGGTTCAAGGCCCATTACCAGGGCTGGGACCGGCCGCGGTCGGACTTTGACCAGACGCGTTGGCTCCTCGACCACACCGCGCTCCTCAACGAAGTCAGAGACGATTGGCAGGAGCGAGGATACCGGGTCTACGCCGAGGACCAGAACAGCTTCCGCCTGCGCGGGAACCTAGCAACGCTGGCCGGCAAACCCGACCTCATCGCCCAGAAGGATCAAGAGGTGGTGATCATCGACGCGAAGACCGGCCGGGCCGGGCCATCCCACGCCGTCCAGGTGATGATCTACCAGTACGCTGTACCATTGGCACTGAACCACTACCGAGGCCGGATGGTCACCGGGCATGTCGCTTACCAAGACCACGCCGTGGACGTGTCGGCACTGACCAATGACGACCCGTTCGTCGCCAAGTTGACAGCGCTGATCCGCAGAGCGGCAACTGCTAAACCGGCGATCCTGGTGCCTAGCCAAGCGGAATGTCGCAGAAGCGACATTACTGACGCAGACTGCCCCGACCGTGTGGACCAGGCCTCCCAGAACGGAGAAGGAACCACCGCCGACTTCTGACCAACGAGGGGGAAGAGACCGGCACCGAACCCTCTCCGGAACTGCGCAACATCCAGCAGGCGAATAACAGCGGCATCAACCCGGACAGCCAAACTTTGCCCCCGACAACCTGCTACATCTCGACCATCAATCCCATTTGCCCGGGAGGCCCATCCATGAACTGGCAAAACCTCATCAACCTAGCAGCCTGTCTGAGAAACAGGGCCAGCGAGGTGGAGAGCGTATGATGGGGGCAGTCCAGTCGTTGGGAGCCGGTGATGAGCAAGACCTATCTGCCTTACGATCCTGACCAGCAGTTGCTGATGCCGGCGGCGCTGCAGGAGTGGTTGCCCGAGGGTCACCTGGCCTATTTCATCTCAGACGTGGTGGACCAGTTGGACCTGTCGGAGATCACGGCCCGCTACGAGCAGGAGCGGCGCGGTGGCCCGCCCTACAATCCCAAGATGATGGTGAAGGTGCTGCTGTACGCCTATTGCGTCGGGGTGCCGTCATCGCGGCGCATCGCCACCAGACTGCATGAAGGCATCGCCTTCCGGGTGCTGGCGGCCAACAACACGCCGGACTTTCGCACCATCTCGGACTTCCGCAAGGACCACCTGGCGGCGCTGTCGGGATTGTTCCTGCAGGTGTTGTTGCTGTGCCAGCGGGCGGGACTGGTGAAGTTGGGCCACGTGGCGCTGGACGGCACCAAGGTCCGGGCCAACGCATCGAAGCACAAGGCGATGAGTTACCAGCGTATGCAAGAGAAGGAAGCGCAGTTGCAGGGTGAGGTGGATGAGTTGCTGCGCCGCGCCCAGGAGGTGGATGAGGAGGAGGATCGCCGGTATGGCAGGGACAAGCGCGGTGATGAGTTGCCGGAGGAGTTGTCCTTTCGGGAGGGTCGGTTGGAGAAGATCCGGGAGGCCATGGCGGCGCTGGAAGCCGAGGCCATGGCCGAGGCGGAGCGCGCCGCAGAGGAGGGCAAGGATCATCCTGGGGTGCCCGATGACCAGGCCCAGCGCAACTTCACTGACCCGGAGTCCCGCATCATGCCCGGTCCTGGGGGACGGGACTTCCTGCAGGCTTACAACTGTCAGGCGGTGGTGGACCATGAGCATCAGGTGATCATTGCGGCCCGAGCCACCACTCAGGCCTCGGACAAGCAGCAGGCGGTGGTGATGATCGAGGAGACCATCGCCAATGTGGGAGTGGCGCCCCGGGAGGTGTCCGCCGACGCCGGTTACTACTCGGCAAAGGCCGTTGCCGATTTACACGCCCTGGGCACCGACCCGTTCGTCGCGCCGGAGAAGACCCGCCACGGGTACAAACCACCGCCCGCACCCAAAGGACGCATCCCCAAAGCTCTCTCTCCCAGGGACCGGATGCGCCGCAAGTTGCAGACCAAACGGGGTCGCAAGAGATACGCGCTACGCATGCAGACGGTGGAGCCGGTGTTCGGCCAGATCAAGCAGGGCCGAGGCTTCCGGCAGTTCCTGCTGCGGGGATTGGACAAGGTTGCGGGCGAGTGGTCGCTGATCTGCACCGGCCACAACCTGCTCAAGCTCTTCCGCCACTCTCGTCTGTCGGTCAGTCCACCGTCACCCATCCCCCAACCGGCGTGAACCCTCGCCAAAACACGGTCCCATCAACAACAAAACCTAATCTTCAGACAGACTGCTAGCGCGGGAGATGGCGGCCAGTCCGCCGTCCAGCCCAATCCAGCAGGCCCAACTCCGTCTCTCCGTCAGCTCCACCTACTACGCTATGTACCACGCCCTGGCCCGCAGCAGCGCCGACACGTTAGTGGGTTCTTCCGAAGCGGACCGCAGCCTGCCGGAGTGGAACCGCACCTACATGGCACTGGGCGGCGATGCAGTCGTTGACCGCGTACATGGAGACTTCGCCGGCTACGCCCAGGGCATACGCGACTTCGCCGAAACCTTCATTGTCGTCAACGAGCAGCGACTGCTTGCCGAAAAGGACCCGGCGGTCACGTACACGAACGACGAAGCCTTGGCCTGGATAGAACGGGCCGAAACGGCTATCACCGGGTTTGTGTCCGCGGACGCCGAAGAGCGCTAGGGCCTCGCCATTCACCTGCTGGCCGACCACCAATAATAACCACCACAGCGAGCTGACATGGCGACAGAGGATGAACGACATGACCGCCAGCGCAGAGTACCAAGTCAATAGCCGAACAGCGCGGCAGGGACCACACTCACGAGCGTGAGCGGCACCGCACAGCGCAGGGGATCGAAACTTGAAATTTTGCGCGAATTGCGTATAATAATTGAAGCGCACATCGTTTCAATTATTGGAGCTAGATCATGGTGCAATATCCAGTTTTGGAATTGGATTCTCCGGCAGTCGTCAAAGCTCTGGATGGCGTTAACAGCGCTATCAAGCGTGCCTACAGCGCAACCGGCGCGGACCTGGTGGAAAAGGGCTACGACCAACGCATCGCGAAAACGGCGTTCAGCCAGCTTCTGCACCACAACATCAACCAAGAGGTCTTCGACGTCGGCGGAGCCGATGGAGGACCCATAACTGATCTTCCCACGAACCCGCGCCGTTCGCACCATCACGTGATCGTTACGGTGGAGAACGTGCTGATCACCGTGTCCTCCGTTACAGGGCGGCATCGGGTGCCCAGGAAGGCAGCCCACCGAAGCCGCTACGCCATGCGCCAAACGTACTTTCGAATCGCAGGACACGACCTCAAGATCATGCCGGTACCAAATCCTCACGACCAGCACTCATTGTATCTCCAATTATTACACGGACCCGAAGCCGGCCACCATCAACGCCACGGGTTCACAGTGATCAGGATGCTCGACATTGATGACCAGTACCTACCGGACGTCATCGACCTAGACGAGCACCTTGCTTCGATCGCAACCGCTCACACCGACCTTGAACACGTTACCGAAGATTTCCGGGTCACCGTGGTGACGCAGGAAGGAGGGAAGCAACATGCGCTCTGGTAGCCCAGGTTTTGTCGGACAACGGCTCAGAGAGGGCAGAGAAGCACGACAGATGACTGCGATTGCCTTGGCGGAACTATCAGGTGTCACCTCGTCAGCGATTTCGTCTTACGAAAAAGGGCACACCACTCCCAGCCCTGCAGTGTTCGACAAGCTCTGCCGCGCTTTGAATTTCAAGCCTGCTTTTTTCTTCCGGCCCGTGGAGGACCCGGCGCGGCAACGAGACAGGACTGTATTTGAACGCTCCAGAGCCGCTACGACCAAGTCAGCCAGGACACGCGCGAGGCACCGGCTCACCTGGTTGCACGAAACACTCCAGTATCTTGGCCAATTCGTGCGTCTGCCCGACGCGGATGTTCCCGAAATCCAAGACCGTGGTGGCTGGCGGTCAATCACCGACCAAGACATCGAAGAGATCGCGAGGACGGCCCGCAGGAATTGGCAACTGGGCGATGGACCCATCAGCAACATGACCCTGCTGGCCGAGAATCACGGGGTAGTCGTGGTGAAGATGGAGATGGGCACCGCCAATCTCGATGCTTTTTCCACTTGGGATGAATCGGTTGAGCGACCGTACATCGTCTTGGGGTCGGATGGCCAATCCGCGTTCCGTTCACGATTCAACGTCGGCCACGAACTCGGGCACCTGATACTGCACCGCAATGTGTCATCCACCGAATTCGATTCCAAAATGTACTTCAAACTCATCGAAACCCAGGCCGACCGATTCGCTTCGGCATTTCTGACGCCGGCACAGACTTTCTCATCCGACCTCACCAGACCGACCTTGGAGGTGTTCAGAACCCTGAAAACCAAGTGGCGCACATCGGTCAAGATGATGATTCACCGGGCACATGATCTCAACATAATCGACAAGGACGAATCCAGGCGGCTCTACATCAGCTACAACAGACGCGGGTGGAATACGCTCGAACCGTTCGACGACGTTGAGCCATTTGAGGAACCCCGATTGGTGAGAAGGGTTTTCGAAGCCCTAGATGCCAATGACATTATCCAACGGTCCCAGCTCGCGGCCGCCCTGCCCTTCAACCGAGAGGATGTAGAACGATTGGCCAACCTGCCGGACGGGTACCTCGCAGAACCAGACGAACTGACGAACGTGTGGCAATTCATCGAGGACCTCACCGCCGAGTTCCCCGAATAAGTGGCAACGAAGCCCCACGAGCACACGGATGACCGTCAGATGGCACTGTTAACCCCTACCGCGGCCCGACGATCCGGCGACGATTACCAAGACCTACCCGTTGCCTCACCGGGGAATGTCACCGAAACGCCGTTACCCTAACGATGGGACACCACAGAACCGACAGGCCAAACCAGCCGGTTTGGGCGCGCACGTCCCTCGATAGCGAAGTCGACGACGCCAAGCCCAAAATTGCTGACAGTGGCCAGTAGCGCGTCGGCACCGACGGCTGGCACAATTGATGCGTAGCGGACTAACCACGACAGCGGCCGCCCCGACCAACGGGGCGGCCAAGTTTTTGATGACAACAGCCCGTAGCGAACCTAACCGCCAACCCAATAAACTCAGGTCAAGCCGACCCACGGCTAATCCCCCAGGACGGTGCCGTGCCGTGGCAGAGCAACGAGACTTCCCCTACATCTGGGCAACCTGGCTGCCCAAACTCCTCACCGGCGAGAACTCCTGCGAGTGGGCCGTCTGGTTCAAGGCCCATTACCAGGGCTGGGATCGCCCACCCTCTGACTTCAACCAATCTGAATGGATGCTGCGCCACACCGCGCTCCTCAACGAGCAGAAAGAGGAGTGGAAAGACCGCGGCTACACCGTCACGGTCGAGAACCAAAACGTCTTCCGGCTGCGCGGCCGCACGGCCCTCCTGGTCGGCAAACCGGACCTGATCGTGGAACGCGGTGATGACGTCCTGGTCATCGACGTGAAGACCGGCCGCGAACAGGCCTGGCACGCAGTCCAAGTCCAGATCTACAAATACGCCATCGCCAGGGCGAGGCCGGAGTACCACGACAGCATGATTGCCGGCCATGTGGCCTACCCACGACACGTCACCCGAGTACCGCGGGGAGCGCTGGACAACGGGTTCATCCGTGATCTGGGCACGCTGATCCAGAAGGTGGCAGCGCCGGACCCACCCCCGGCCACCCCCAGCGCGCAGGAGTGCCGTTTCTGCGACATTACCGAACTGGACTGCCCAGAACGCCTGGAAGTGTCACACGAGCCGGCCGAGACCGCCATAGAGGACTTCTGAGAGGGGCGGCGGCAATTTGCCCGAACCCGGCCTCCCGTGACGCTCCGAACAAGGATATAATTCAAACGAGGCAACCACCATGACCCAACAGAACATCGCCACCATGCAGGACATCCTCGACGCGCTGGAACAGAACCCCGATCTGCAACGGGAATTCCACAAGCACGTCGTAGACGTCATCCGCAACGACGACGCCATTCGCCAGGATCTCAGAAAGGAGATCCTCACCCAGGAACTCCTGCTGCTACCCGCCCGGTTCACCCGGCTGGAAGAGGACGTAAGCGAGCTCAGGGCCGACGTGAGCGAGCTCAGGACCGACGTGAACCGCATATCAGGGCAGGTCGACAACCTGATAGAGCAAGGCACTCGCACATCAGGCCAGATTGCCAACCTGACGGGTAGCGACTACGAGAGCAAAGCCATCGAGCAGTCGCGCCGCATGGTCAGAGAACGGCTGGACATGCACAAAGCCGCTGTCATCTTCGCAACCCGATGGGACGCATCCGAATTTGAGGGCAACGTTCTCCTGCCCGCTATCGAAGACGGACGCATCACCCGCCAACAGGCCAACCAACTGGTAGACGCGGACAGCATAGTCCACTGCGAGGACCAGCAGGGCAACGTCGTCTGCGCGGTGATCGAGATATCCGTCACTGTCCAGGACGGAGACCGGGGCCGGGCCGCCGAGCGGGCACAGATATTCAACCGAGCGACAGGCATGACAACGATGCCCTTCGTGGTGGGACAGGAACAGGAAGAAGCCGCGGCCGGTGGTCCAGACGTGACGTTTTTGCAGTACATACCATGACGACAGGATAGTCTCAAAATACAAACCAAACCTGATGGACAGCGGCCCCGGTACAATCGGGCGTGTTCACTCGCGGATCGGGCAGTCGTCCTTCCGGATTCGTTGCAGCCGCACATCCCCAGGGCACTCCAGCGGTACCGGAACGTCAAACCCACTGGGCGGGTTTCATACCGGGACCACACCGCCCGCATTCCGCCCGACGCCGTCGACGAGCAGTTCGTCCAGAGCCTGTGCACGCTGATCCGGCGGATCGCGAGGGACGAACCGGTAAGACGCGTAACCACCACCCACCAAGAGTGCCGGTTCTGCGACATCAGCGCCGCCGACTGCCCAGACCACGTGGATGACGAGTACGAGCCCTAGGACAGCGCCACGGACGACTTCTGACCGCTTTCGAGCATTGCCGATGCGCCGATTGCGCGGGACAATTCCCGCCGTTTCCTCTCAAACCCGCAACGTCCCACGGAGTACCAGAGTTGAGAACATTCCTTGCCGTCATCCTGATCCTGACCGCCCTGCTCCTGGCCTGCACGACCGAACCCGCACCACCACCGCCGCAGGGCAGCAACGACGCAGCGCCGCAGGCTGTGGCAACCACGGTGCCGGCCACTGAACCCACCGCAGGAACGCCCACCCCCGCCGCGACTCGGTCGCTCCCATCCCCGACGGACACGCTTGAACCGACACCAACCGCGACGCCACCAGCGCCGTCGACAAGCGTCGTTCCCATCGCGACCGCAACTACCGAGCCGCCCACAGCTACCCCGGTGCCGACTTCACCACCGACCAGTCCGACGGCATCCCCGACCATCCCCACAATGGCGTTGCGCGTGACGGTGTCGGCCATCCCGTCAAACCTTCCGACTTACGACCGCCACGACTGGAACCACTGGACCGACGCGGACGGGGACTGCCAAGACGCCCGCCAGGAGGTTTTAGTAGCGGAAAGCCAAACCCGAGTCGGCTTCCGCACCGACCGAAAATGCCGCGTCGACTCCGGCCGGTGGCTGGCACCCTACACCAGCACGCTCGTTACGGATCCCAGCAAGCTGGACATCGACCACATGGTGCCCCTGGGCAATGCCCACCTTAGCGGAGCCTGGAACTGGTCGGACGCCCAACGAGAACGCTACGCCAACCACCTGGCGGATCCCCAACACCTAATCGCAGTCACCGCCGGCGCCAACAGGTCCAAAGGTGCCCGCGGCCCCGAGGACTGGAGACCGGAAGACCGCACCTACTGGTGCCAGTACGCTATCGACTGGATCACCATCAAGAACACCTGGGCGCTCTCCGTCACCCAGGCGGAACATGACGCCCTGACCGAGATGCTCAACACGTGCGCGAACCGTCCCCAACTTACCGTGGACCACCAGTCTCGGGCGATGCCGACCGCAATCCCCACCCGAACGCCAGCGCGACCGAACCCCACGGCGACGGTGACCATTTACATTTCTTGCGACGCCGCCCAGGCAGCGGGCCAAACACGCGTTCAAGGCAGCAAGGGCAGCGGGCGCGGATTTCCGAAATGGATGGTGCCCAGCGCCCGAGACGGCGACGGCGACGGTGTAGTCTGCGAAAAGTGACCGACAAGGCAACCAGACGGCGCGGACCTACCGCCGATGGTTTAGTGAAAACCGGGTAGAATGCGCCCTCACGTTCAAACGTGCGGGCAGGCTAGGATGCGATGGAACAACATAGCCGTGGTCATCATGGTGTTGACGACCGTGCTCGCCTGCCGAGCCGGAACTCCGCAAGACGAGCCACGCCATCAGGAGATCTCCCTGCCGACGCCCAACCGGTCCCAGGTCATGATCATTGATCCAGACGCTCCTTCCGGACTGACCGACCCGAAAGCGGTTTCCGCCTACCGTCAGGGTTACTCACACATGAGGGAATCAGCGTGGTTCGCTGCGATAGCCGCCTACAACGAAGCCACCCGGATCCAGCCAGGGGTGGCCGGCCTATACGAGGCCAGAGGAACCGCCTATATGTACGCCGGCCGACATGATGAGGCCCTCGCAGACTACAGCACGGCGATCGAACTCGACCCGAATGACGCCGGACACTGGCGCCGACGAGCGCACGCTTATACCATCGCTGCCACGCCCCAACCCCAAAAGGGCGTTGAGGACGCCAGCCGCGCCGTAGAGCTAGATCCGCACCACCCCATGGGTTACGGACACCGCGCCATCGCGTTGACGCAACTGCCCAAGCCGGACTGGACACGAGCGCTGACCGACATGAATCGCCACATCGAACTGTTCGAAGGTCACGACCCAGAGGCGTACCGAATGCGGGCCTGGATACACGAAAACCTGGGCCACCATGCAGAAGCCGAGAAGGACCGCCGTTTGGCCCAGTAACCAGAGCTTCCGCCATAGACAACACCACTGCCCCTCAGGTGCCATAAAGCCGAGGTTCAGCAATATGCCTCCAACCATCCAGTACGCCTTACTCGACGGCCAAGTCGTCGGCCTCGCCGACGTCCAGAGGGGCCAGAAGGGCCTCACGTGCTTCACGTGCGAAGACCGCCTCATCGTGAAAGATGGCCAGGGTTCTGCTGCCAAGACGGACCTGCAACGCAGCAAACCCAGACGCAAGTACTTCTCCCACACCTCCAACAGCAAATGCCATGGCGAGGGGCCAGCTCACTACCGCCTCAAGATGGACATAGCCGATTCAGTCCGCAGGTCCCTCCAGATGCCTCCCGAGCAGCGCAACTTTCGAGGGCGTATCTCCTACCAATGTCCCGATGAGACCTACGGTGTCCACTGCATCTTCAAAGGAGCGCCACCCAGCAACTTCGAGCCCAAGGGATTCGAGCAACTCCAGTTGGGCTACCATGACTTTGACCTTCTTCAGAACTTGGCAGAGGTCAGAACCGAAGCCCGCCTCGCGGCCGGGAAAACCCGCGCCGACATCGCCGGATTCAACGACCAAGACGAACCAATCTGGATAATCGAGATCGTCAGGTCAACCATGAGCAACGTCGCCATCGAAAACGCCCAGGCCACCAAGCTGCCCCTGTTCGTCATCGACGTCAGCACCTTGCCCAAGGGCAACGAGCCGCCCTACCCGCCGGAACTGGAAAATCTCCTGTACATCACGATGGCTGACAACGTGGCCAACGGGTTTTACCCAGCAGCCGACGTCACCCACAACGTTGAATGCAAACGGAAAGCTTTCGGAATGGGGCCGGAAGACCACCGGTGGTCCAAGGAAACGGCCTGGCTGCACGTGAGCGGCGAGGAGTGCACCGAGCGAACCGATTGCCCCGGCTGCGAGTTCGTCCTTCTGCATGAGTGCAACTGGGGTGGACCCGACGGGATGACCTGCCCCGACACCGCGTACATGTTCCAAAACGGCATCGATCGCGTCCAGATGTACACCATGCCTGAGCACCTGGCCAACAGCCACATCCCCAATTTTCCTAACCCCGTCAATCCAAACGCCAACAGTCCGGTTCCAACGGACTCCCTTGAGAAGCAGGGTAGGACGAGTGCGATAATCTCCACCTCGTCGAGGGGACCCGAACGGCCCCGTTCTTTCCAGTGCACGATGGAAAGGGGCCGGGTCTAAAACCACGCTCCGCGACGAAAACACCGGCGCCACGACCGTGAAAACCCCCACCACCCGGTAAAACGCTATCGCCAGTCCCGCCGACCATGGCGGTAGTCCAGGTCCAAGGACAGCGGCCACGCCTGGTGAACCGCCACGTTGAGGGTGTCGTCACGGCGGGACACCCGTCCCTCCACCACGACGAGAGAGCGGCGCAGCGCTCCCTTGAGCCGCTCCCACTGGGCCGGCCAGACCGCCAATGGAATCAGGCCGTACTCGTCCTCCAAGGTCAGGAAGACCGCGGCGGCCAGGGGCCGCTGCCGGCGCACCACCCGGCCGGCCACACGCACCACGTCGCCGTCGCGACAGCCCAGCAAACCGTCGTTGGTCAGAACCTCCGGTCCCAGTTGAGGCCGCACCAACTCCATCACGTGACTATCAGGACAGAGACCCAGCATGGCGTACTCGTCCAGCGTCCTCTGAGCTCGGGAGGCCGCGGTTAGAGCAGGCGGAGGATTGGCGGCGGGCAGGGGCAGAGCCAGTTGGCCGCGGCGCACGCCGGACACGTAACCAGCGCCCACCTGCCACAGGACGCTCCGCCGGTCGGCGCAGTCGGGCAGCGCATCCATGGCGCCGGCCCGAGCCAGGTTCTCCAGAGCCTCTCGCGGCAATCCCGACCGGGCCAGCAAGTCCGACAAATCGGCAAACACCCCGGCCTCTCTCGCTCGCAGCAGCGTTTCTCCTAAGCGATTGTCCACGCCCTTGACGAAGGTCAGCCCCAGGCGCAGGGTGTCGTCGCCCTCAGCGGTGCAGAGCAACTGCGAACGGTTCACGTCGGGATGGGCCACTCGCATACCCAGCCGGCGGGCGTCCTGCTTGAGGGTATCGAGGTCCCAGAATCCCATGGGCTGCTCGTTGAACAGGGCCACGAAGAACTCCAGCGGGTGATACCGGCGCAGCCACGCCATCTGGTAGGCGGTGAAGGCGAAGGCAACGGCATGGCCCTCGGGAAACATGTAGTGAGGGTTGAACTTGCCGAAGATGACCTCGGCAGTGTCCGCCGGCACCCCACGCTCCCCGGATCCGACGATGAACCGCTCCCGGTACTGGGCTACCAGCCGTTGCCCGTCGCGGCGCCCAAAGGCGCGGCGCATCCGGTCGGCCTCGGCGGCGGTAAAGCCGCCCACGTCCATGCCCAGCTGCACGACCTGGTCCTGGAACATGATCACCCCCATGGACCGTTCCAGCGCGTTTCGCTCCAACGGATGGTCGTAGTCCCAGGCCATGCCCTCCCGGCGGCGCAGGAACTCAGCCACGCCGTCGTTGGCGCCCACGCCGGGCCGCACCGCGGCCACCTCCAGTGCCAGGTCGTAGATGTCCTCCGGCCGCATCCGGACGATGGTCTGCATCTGGGCGGCGGACTCCACCTGGAACACGCCCACGGTGTCGCCCCGTCCCAGGTCGGCGAACACCTCCGGGTCCCGGTAGTTGATGCGGCTGAGGTCGGGCTCGACGCCGGTGCGGGACCGCACCAACCGCACCGCCTGCTGCATCTGGGACAGGGCGCCCAGGGCCAGCAGGTCAATCTTGAGGATGCCGGCGTCGTCAACGCTGTCCTTGTCCCAGTGGGCCACGTAGCGTCCGGCGATGGCCGAGGGCTGGATGGGCATCAGGTCGGTGAGGGGAGTGGACGACACCAGCATTCCGCCGGGGTGCTGGGCCAACCCCTTGGGAAAGCCGGCCAGCTGCTGCGACAGGGTCAGCAGGTCCCGCCAGCCGGGGCGGTCGCACCGGGCCAGCAGAGTGGGCGACGTGGACAGCTCCGCAGGGGAGTCGGTCTCCAGGCTCCTGGCCAGGGCGGCCACCTCGTCTGGCGGCAGACCCAGGGCCTTGCCCAGGTCGCGCACGATGCCCCGCGCCTTGTAGGTGGGCATCATTCCGGCCAGGGCGGCGTGGTCCCAGCCCCACTCCTCGATGACCCGCAGGATGAGCCGCTCCCGGATGTTGCGGGGAAAGTCCAAGTCGATGTCGGGAACAAGGGCGGTTTCCGAGGACAGGAACCGGTCCAGGGCCAGGCCGTACTCCAAGGGGTCAACGTGGGAGAGGCCGATGAGGTAGCCCACCAGCATGGACACCGAGGAACCTCTACCCCGGCCGGGAGGCAACCATTCCAGGGGAGTTTCCGTATGTCCGTAGCCCAGCTCCAGCATGCACTCGCGGGCCAGTTCGACGATGCGGTGATAGACCAGGAAGAAACCGGCCAGCCCGTGGCGGCCGATCAGGTCGAACTCCCGGTCCAGCCTCTCCGCAATCCTGCGGTCAATGCGCCCGTAGCGCCGCGCCGCCGACTCCTCGCACAGGCGACGCAGCCAGGAATGGGCGTCGTAGCCCGGCGGCACGGGACAATCGGGGTAGGCGTATCGGCCGGCCAGGTAGTCGGGCAGGCTGAAGTCGGAGCAGCGTTCGGCGATAGCATTGGTGTTGGCCACGGCGTCGGGATGGCGATGGAACAGGTCTGCCATCTCCGGCGGCGACTTCAGCCAGTACTGGCGGTTGACCTTCAGGCTTTCCCTCGCGTCGGATAACGAGCGGTTGAGCCGGACCGCGGTCAATGCGTCGTGCAACCGGCTCCGTTCCCGGCAGTGGTACCACGGCTCGTTGGTGGCGACGGTTCCCACACCGCAACGCTCCGCCAGTTCGCGCAGCCGCTTGTTGCGTTCGGTGTCGCCGTGAACCAGGTGCTGCTGCAATTCCAGAAAGACCTGAGCACGTCCAAACCAACTGCGGTAGCGCTCCACCAGGGCCTGCGCCCGTTTCCACTCTGCATCCCGAACCAGCCGGGCCAGAACGCCGTCCGGCGCGCCCAGCAGGACGATCAACCCGTTGGCGTGGGTTTCCAGGAACCGCGCGTCCAGGACCGGCTCGGTGCGACCGGCGGTCACATGGGCCAGGGACACCAGCCGGCACAGGTTGGCGTAACCCTCTCCGGTTTCGGCGATGAGGGAAACGACGCCGTCGCCCTCAGGGTCGCGCACGGTCAGGTCCACGCCGAGGATGGGCTGGACGCCGGCCTCCAGGCACTGCCGGCTGAACTCCAATGCCCCACAGAGATTGGATGCGTCGGTCAGGCCCAGAGCCGGGTATTCCAGCCGGGCGGCCCGGTCTGCCAACTCAGCGGTGGAGGACGCCCCGGCGCCGAAGCTGTACCAACTGTGTCCCCGCAACTCCACGTAATCGACGGCGCGGGTCAAGTCAGTAACCCTGCCGGAACCAGTCGCCGGTGCACAGGTCACGGTACACCGTCAGCAGTCCGCCGTCGGTGAGAGCAAGCCGCCAGTAGCGCCGGTTCACCGGCTCCGGGGTCCACCACTCGGTGTCCACCTCCCACCGGTCAACTACCTCCGCCACTGGCCGCCAGCGCCGGTTGTCGATATTGACCCGGCGGGGAGCGCCGCCCACGGACTCCACGGACGCTCTATCCGGCACGATGAGAGGCCTTAGCGATGCACCCAACGCCCACCGCCGTTCCGGCAGCGCCGACCCCGGAGCCATGGCGGCCAGCCGCTCCACGCCGGCCACGTCGCCGATGCTCACAACCCGCTCGGGTTGCCAGATGGTGGCCTGGAGTCCGGTTTCGGCGGTGAGGTCGCCGACGGTCAGCGACAGGTCCAGCAGGGGAGCGTCGGGCCAGCGGCTGCCGCCGCCGGCGTTCCGCGCTCCCAGTCCGGCCAGCAGGGCGCGCGCCAGGCCGTCCGCCGACCCGGTGGGCTGCCGCAGCGTGCGCTCAAAGCGCCAGTGTCCACCGGAGAGCAGCTCCCCCTGGAGAGTCGATTCACCCACGCGGCGCGCTCGCAGGGAAGCCGAGCGCCACAACCGTTCTGCCAGCGAGTGGATGCCGGTTTCGATAGCCGGAACCGTGTCCACCGGGAAGGGAAACTCCAGCCGCTCCGAGAGCCGCTCCGGCAACGGAGTGGGAATCACGGGCTCCGGGTCGATGCCCCGAGCCAGCCGCCAGGCCCTAATCCCATCCGGTCCCATGAACTCCGCCAGCGACGACACCGGCAGATTCGCCACGTCGCCCAGCATGCGGATGCCGAAACTCTGCAAACGTCCTATGGCGTCGCCGCCCAGGGGCAGCCAAGACATCGGTAACGGCGACAGCCACCGGGATGCGTTGTCGGGAACCTGCTGCCACCCGCCGGCCTCCGCTCGTCTCGCCGCGCAGTAGGCGGGAAACTTGCCAGTCCCGATGCCCAGGCGGGGGCGCAGCCACTTTTCACCCGCTGACAGCAGCGCTAGGGCCAGCCCGTCCGTCCCGCCGTACACACCGGCCATCCCCGTCAGGTCCAGGTAGAACACGCCCCAGCCGGACGCTTCAACCGTGGGAACCACGTCCCACAGCGCCGCCAGCAGAGCGTCGTTGACCTCGGACAGATACCCGGCGTCCACCGGCAGCGTGACGGCACCAGCGCAGCGAGAAAGGGCTGCGGCGACGCTCTGACCGGCGGTTACGCCGGTTGCCTCGGCGGAAGCGTCCAGCACCACCGGACGCTGGGAGCCGCCGGCGGTGATGATCAAAGGCCGTCCCGCCAGTTCCGGCCGGTGTTGCAGCTCGGCCTTGACCGGCAGGTGGGTGACCAGCAGGCAGCCGGTGAGCCTGGAACTCTGGCAGACTTTCATGGCGATGATACTATTAGCACTCCCGTGCGATCCGCAACGGCCTGCTGTCATCAATCCACCAGCGACCTTATGAATGGCGCGAGCCGAACGGTGCCCATCGGCACTCAGCAGACAACACGCGACAGGCGCCTCATGACGAACCACGGCCAACTGCCCCACGACGCGCCGGCGCCAATCCGCATCGCCAGCGCCGAGGATGCGCCGGAACGGCAACGCCCTGCACATTGCCTCGGAATCAGTCGCCCAGTAAAATTACCTCCACCGTGCACACGAAAGGGCAGGACCAGCATGGCCTCGATCGCCATCCAGATACCGGGCTACCGGTGCGACAGGCGCTCACACACATGGGATTCCCGCCGACCGAACGACCCGAAGCCGCGCATCTGCCCCAAGTGCAAATCGCCGCGATGGGACCAGACCAATTAATCGACATGACCGTCCAGCGAGAAACCGCACCAGATGGACCTGCGGACGCCTTGGTTGCGCGTCAGCTACCCGTCTGGCCGCAGCAACATCCACAGCTGGATCGGCGGAGCCAAACGCGAAGCTGAAGAGCACATGGCCTCCCTGGGCGACGACCGAGACCTATCTCTCATCATTGACTGACACAGATACATTCATTGATCTGAGCATCTGGCAGCACCAATCCAGTCAGCCGCACCGCCACAGGCGCAGACACCAAGCCTAAAGACGCGAGAGAACGACTATGCCACCAAAATGCCCGACAGGCACCGGCGCCGAGTACGCAGCCCAACCAGCGCCGCTCCAGCTCTCCAGCGCCGAGGACCCTGAGAACGAACCCACAGTGGCGCCGGAAGGATACCGACCTCACTACGCATCAGTCCCCGCCGTGATGGACGACGACCTGCGCGACACTGAGCCGATGAACGCCTGGCGCGACTACTTCGCCAGCGGCTCCAACCAGCCGCACTGGTTCCTCATCGGCCAGGACAATGAGGTCCACATGGTCGAGATGGTCAGCATGAACGGCAGATACCAGGTGTACGGACCCGGCTACTCACACCGCTTCGAGAACGCCTACGACGCCTTCTGGACCGCCGAGTTCCAAGCCAACACATTCACCGACACGAGATCGGCCGAATACCAAAACCGAGGTTAGCAATCCCCTTCCCGAGACCTGCAGCATGGCCCAAGCGCACTGAGACGGCAAGGCTCGGCCCGCCAAAGGTGCCCCAGCCGACAACCGCGGCCTGCGACCCAAACCTGTCATATCTCGGATAAATGTAGCATGGCGACAGCGTCAGAGCGCCCAGTGGGAGTTTCAAGCAGCGGACTGTCAGTTTAGAGGCCGTTACCTGCGGCTCCCGGAAGCAAGGCATGGGCCGGAGCCGCAACGAAAGACGTAAAATGGGCAAGGCGCGGAGCGGGCGGACCGCACCAATCCTACCTGACGGGATGCGTGCCAAGCGTAGCCGAGCCCAACGCAATTGAGCGGGGATGAACACCCCCAATCCAGACGCCCCGAGGAAGCAGCATGGTAATGATCATCGGCTACGCGTACGAAGCAGACGAACACTGCCGCAAGTGCGCCCGCGAGAAATTCACCGGGCACGGATCGGGCGAAATGGACGAAAACGGCGTTCCTGTCGACGCCATCGACGACGAGGGCAACACAATTTCGCCCAGGTTCATCACCGACCAAGTGATCAACGACGTCTACTGCGGCACCTGCGGTGACATCATCGCGGAAGCAACCTGAGTCCGACAAGCGGTATGACTGCGTATAAAAGGCATAGCGCGCCACCGTGCCACGCAGCCTGGGAGCGCACCCATCTCGGGCTTTACCCAGACTTAAGGATGGCAACGGGCGGCGCGAGCGACCGCTTGACTGCCCTCGAGATCCGGCAGAGCCGAGCCGGCGATCAGTCGTCCACGCTGTAGGACGCAGTCCGCTTAGCGCGCAGCGAAGCCTGGCAGCTTGCCCTTCCAATTCCCGGGACGCCACGCATCCGGTACCCACCCCGGCCGTCCACTTCCACCGCGGGAACCGCATCCTACACCACCAATACGACATTGTTGACTTCGGACAGATACCCGGCGTCCACCGGCAGCGTGACGGCGCCAGCGCAGCGGGATAGAGCTGCGGCGACGCTATGTCCAGCCGACACGCCAGTGACATCGGGGGAAACGTCCAGAACAACCGGGCGCGTGGCCCCGCCGGTGGTGATGATCAAAGGCCAGCTAGCCAGTTCAGGCCGGCGTTGCAGTTCCGCCTTGACCGGAAGGTGGGTGACCACCAGGCAAACGGTGAGCTTGGAACTCTCGCAGAATTTCATGGCGATGATGCTATTAGCACGCCCGTGCGAGCCGCAACGGCCCGCTGTCATCAGCTGACAATCTCCTCCGTGCTACCATGGCCGCAACTTCGATTGTTCGTCCTCAGAGGTCATCGGAATGTGCGGAAGAATCAGTCTGTTCGCCGAGCTGGGGGATCTGGCTTCCCAGTTCCGATTCAACCCCGGCTTGATCCAGGATGCTTACCGTCCTTCCTGGAACATCGCGCCCACGGCCCCGGTTCTGGCGGTAATGGCAGAGGATGGCCCCCGCCGAGCTGACATGATGCGCTGGGGTTTCACGTTCAACGCCCGCCGGGGCGGCGGCAGTTCACCACGGCCGCTATTCAATGCTCGCAGCGAGACGCTGACGGAACGCCCCGTCTTCCGTGCGGCCTTCGCCCAGCGTCGCTGCCTGGTTCCCGTCAACGGCTTCTACGAGTGGCGCGACGAGGGCAGCGGACGGACGCCGCTATGGATTCACCGCCCCGACGAACAGCCCTTCGCGCTGGCCGGCATATACAACTCCGGACCCGACGAGGCGGCAGCGTGCGTCATCACCTGCGCGCCCAACTCGCTGATGGAGCCCATCCACCACCGGATGCCCGCCGTGCTGGCCGCTGACGACTACGACGCCTGGCTGGCTGAAGAGACCAACCCGGAAACGCTGCGGGACCTGCTGGCGCCCCGGGAATGGCCGGACCTGACGGCGCGACCCGTATCCAGGGCGGTCAACCGGGCCGCCGCCGATGGGCCGCAGCTGATCGACACGGTAGCTGCCGCCTCGCCACGGTTGCTGTGACCGGTTTGGGCAAAGCAGGTCCTGACCGTGGTTGCAGTGCTCAATTTGTCCCGGTTCCAAACAGCCTGACCGAACAACACCCGAGGCGAAACGAAATCAGGCCGCCGTCACAACCGCCTCCGCAATCATCGGGAGAACCCGCGCACGCGCAATCCAATGGACGCTAACGAACCCAAAATAAACCGAGCAGACGTCGTCGCGGAACTCGACGCCCAGATCCACACACTACCGCGGTCCTCAATGGCCTGAGGGGCAACATCCGACGTCGCCTAATGGACTGGAAAAGCGCCTTGGAGGAAACCAGGAGGTCCATCACGGAAGGAACGACCACCGAGGAACAGGTCGACGCATCGGTTGACCATGGATGCCGCTTGACTGGAGCCTTCCCGGCGGAACAAGTCGGGGCCCGCGGCTTGCGAACAGTCTGGATGATCACCGGAGAAGCCATGTCGAACGACGTCGCAATCGTCCAACGATTGGGAGACCTGCTCCAGACGCAGATCAACGACTTCAGATCAGACGACGAGTTCAACAACGGCGGCGACACGATGATCGCGCCGCATTGCTGTGGGGCGCAGTGGCTCAGCAGTTCCTGGCCGCAGGGGCGGTGCAACAGCAACCGAAACAGATCAGCAGCCACTCTTTCTATGGGCAAATGGCACGCGAACTGGCCATACCGGACCCGTCAAAACAGTGGCAATCCGAATTCGCTGCGGCGAACCAGTTGCACCGCTACTTCTACCGCCGGAACCTCAAAGCCAATGAACTGGCCAGCCGTCGAGCCGCGGCAAAACGCCTCGTCGCCAACGTGGACAGCTACGTGCAGGTCAAGCTGACTCCTCCAAACGGATCGGCGACCACCTCACGCCTTTCGTAACCTTCGAACTGCAAGTGATGGTCATAGCAACGGAGGTGGTCCACGACTCGATGCCGCAGCAATTCAAGGTCCAGGAAGCAGGGGAAAACTGAGCGCCAGCAGAGAAGCGGGCTCCCATGGCGGAATGAAACTGTTGACGACCAACGGCGGCACCAACCTGCCAGTCGGGGCGGCCGGATTCATTGCCCGCCCACTAAGTCCAGTCCAACGGCGCCCCGTGGCGCCGTTCTTTCCGCCCATCGAGCCCCGCCACGAAAACGCGCCGGGGGCGGTTTCCGGCCGAAATTGCGTACCTCTCTGAAGTGGACAAACTGCGTCGTGTACCGCTGGTGTCCAGGCGGACCATGTCCGGCCAGAAACCGCATCGGAAGGTCGAAATTTCCGCCCACTGCTACGACGACAACACCGTAGCGAGGCGACGAAACACAACCGCCGCAAGAGGGTCGCGACGGGCGGGACCGACATCAGCGCCGGAAAACAGCAGACGGCCTTCACCCGTTTCACCCGGCGGTTCAATCAGCTCACTGTTTTGGTGTCACTGAGTCCCTTACGCGCTAGGAGTGTAGGGGTTTACCATAGACTTGGGGATTGCCTTCTGGGTGTCATGGAGGTCTGCAAATGAGGTTACGCGCAATCCGACGCCGCTCCCGGCGCCTTACCAGCAGTAACAGTAACGTCAGCGGACACGACACCTGCCCCTGTCGGTGAACGAAGAACCTGAATCGCCTAAACGACGCCTGGGCCCACCGCTCATCATACTCGCCGTCGGCCGGTTCTCTGCAACCCAGCTAAATCATAACGGGTACTTCATCGCAGACCGCCCCACCGGGACTGCGCGACAATCGCAAATGATGGAGATTTCGACATGGCTTTCGCACCAGCCAACCCCGCCGCCAAATCCGAAGCGCAGCACGCCTTCCATGAATTCGTGGTCAACGCCAACATGACAACCATCATGGACTTCCTCCTTTCAGCCACACCTGCCGACGCAATGGAGGCAGGAAACAGCATCCAAGTTTCCTCCAGGGTGAACCTACCCAAGGAGCGCCAAGACGAGATCGAGCGCCGACGCGGCATCAAGCCGACAATCAGGTTCATCGTAGGCGAACACATCCAACGCGAGATGTGCCACCCTTTGGGAGATCCACGCTCGGACTTCGACCTACTTGTAGAACCTGAGGTTCTCCTCAGCTTTATGTCATGTTGCGTTCCCTACAACGACACGCCGCCCAGCCCCTGGTACGACGTGGTGCTCCGGGCCAGGCTGACACCGCAGATCATCACGGACGTCCTGCGTCATTCGATCCTCTCGCCCGCCCTCAGGTACCAGAGTGGCGAACGGCTCCTGTCCCAGCAGAACATTGAGGACGGCGTACGAATGATGGCGCAAGCATGGGCAGAGAAAACCAACACTTCCCTGGTTTCCGTCAAACCGCTTACCCGGTTGGCCATCGAAAAGGCAGACTCGCTCGGCCAGCTACTGCTGGGCGGTTGGTTGATCTACCAGAACCATTTGTACCAGGCCACCAAACCTGAAGCGCCCCTTGGAGACGATGGGCTGGAAACGAACCTGCAACTGCACGGGCTGGAGCCGAGCGACCTGTTCGAAGTAACAGGCCAGTAACTTGAAACGCTGCCACCAGATGGCGAAATTACATCGGCTACCCAATGTATTGGACGGCAGTCGGCCTTGAGTAAAGTCCCGGCACATGGTGTAGCGAAATCCCGGTGGCATGAAGATGGCCACCGCGACATCCTGATCGGGATTACCGCAAACCCGATCAGGAAGGAACGCGATGGCCAAGAACTGCTTGGACCTTTTGGATCTACTACGCAAGCGTGGCATGGAGGGCAACATGCACTTCTTGCGGATAGCCCTGCAGGTGTTGGTGGAAGGGATCATAGCATGCCCCGTCCCCCGTGCCGGGGGACGGGGCAGGGTTCCGTTTGAGTTTGCGTGATGGTTGATATACCATCCCCTGCGCCGACAGCCAAGCCGCCGTCGCCAACCAATGACCAAGCCGGCTGGTACTACAACTGACACGGTGAATTCGGATTATGGCTGTAACCGCAGGACAACATACCACCTACTGCTTTCAGTGCAATGAATACTGTGAAGTTGGTGCTTCCCGCTACGTAACCTCGAACACCGGGAGAAAAATACTACAGGGGACCTGCGAAGAATGTAGATCGGAGACAAGCAGGTATGCCGATGACAGTAGCGCGACGAGTGGAATGCCGAACATTGGCGAAAACCTGGTCCTTCCGTGCCCCAGTTGCGGCGAGGGAGCCGGGAAACAATCCGTAGAACGCCAACCTGGGAACGCTTGGAACTTTGGCTATCCGGCAAACATCCACAGCACCAGAGCAGAGATGACGACACTCGCTGCCAAATTAGTTCAACGAGAGGCCGTTAGACGGAACGAAGCAGCGGAAGCAGCAGAGCTCGATGCGGAAAGAAGGGCGATGTGGAAAGAAGGGCGATGTGGAAGGAAGTTGGCATTTGCTTCGTTATCGCGGTTTTCGTTTTGCTTACGCTCGGACTAGGAGCCCTGCTACTGTTCGCGGTGCGGAAACCGTAGCAAATGCAACTATCGGTTCTGTTTAATGTCAGGGGCGGCAATATGAGGATTCAGGCCACAGGCGCGACCCTGTACGGTTGCCACTTCCGCGGCAGATCGAAGGTGCAGCCCCGGGCGCTCGCGGCGTAGCCTCACCGCAGTTTGCCACCGCCGCGCCGCCGTTTCGTTCCCGCCGCCAGGCAGCAGCTTTGCCGCCGTCTCCCGTGTCTGCTCCCATAGCTGGGATGGGGGTAGGGAATGATGCTGAATGAGTTAGACGTATCGCAGATACTGGCCCCGTGCACAGGTCCCAGAAGGTCAGGGTGCCGTTCGGCAGGGCCAGTAGGGCCGATCAGAGGGCAGGCTTTTGACGATGTCGGCCAACCGCCACCTCCCGCACGGTGCGCAGCGCGCCCAACAGCGGGCCGGCGATCAGCGTCTCGCCGGAGGCGCCGTTGGGAGGACGCAGGTACAGGTGTCGTCATCCACGGCCACGGCGACCTCACTGAACAATTCGCAGCCGGGACCCTTACCGTAGTTGATGGTGCAGCCGCCCAGGTTGATCAGGTGGCAGCGCAGGGATAGGTGGCGCTCCACGTCGATGTGGGAACCATCCACGGAGATCGCAGTCCAATCCTAAGGAACTCCCGGAGGCGCAATGCCGTCCAGCAGGCCCTCGGGGCCGGTGCGGGCGGAGATGTAGGGACGGCGGCCCGCCACGGCGGTGCGGAAGGCGGCCTCGTCGGCGGGAACGGACTGGGCCCGGTCCACGATCTCAGCCAGGCAGTCGCCATGGTCGCGGACTGCGTCGGCCACGCCGTCCATGGCGGAGAGCAGCTGGTGAGTGGTCAGTCCCAGGTCAAGCGCCATGATGAAGACCGAGCAGACCGGTCAGGGCAGGACGCCGATGCGGAACTTTTTGGTGCCGCAGTTCACGCAGGTGGAGCGGGTGGCGGGACGGCCGTTCTTCATGGTCACGGCCTCAATGTCCTTGGATCCGGTCTTGGCCCTGCACTTGACGCAGTAAATCTCGACAGACTGGGACGGGGTGGTCATGTATGGCAACTCCTGAGTGATGGCTGCTGCCATTTTAACCTACGGGATGCCTTGCGGAGAGGCACTGCCGGCGAAGCGGATATTGGCGGCGCCGGGCCCGCCGCCGGGTCTTGGTTGCGGTTGCCCAGAGCCGGCGTCTGGACGGCGCTATCGCTACCGCAGTTGACGGTGCAACGTCACCGGTCCGCCGACCGGACTCCGCCACACCGATCAGCGACGCGTCCAACGCCCGCTTCACCAGTGCGGTCCCCGTAGTTGACGTCCAGGTCGCCCAGCACGTAGGGAGCCTCCGGCTCGGGCCGTTCCTGCCGGCGCAGCACTGCCCGGACGCGGGCGACCAGCGTGGAGAGGTCGGGCGAGTGCCGTCCGGCGTTGGTCAGCAGATTGCTCAGCACCTGGACGATGCGGAAGCGGTCGGTCATCACCCAGTGCAGATCGACCGGAATCTCCAGGCGGAGGTTGTGCCGGCTCCCGGCCAGGCGAAAGGCGTTGGCGACTCGTCCACCAGCGTCACCAGGTCCGTGGGCTCCGGGGATATGACGCAGGGCCGGGTCGTGAACCGACGATTCCATATCGAGATAGCGTATGAGCCCGAAGCGCCGGGGGCGCCCACTTTCTCACGATAGGCGGAAAGGAAAGCCAGATGGCGATAGTCAGGCTCCGACGTGTCGGAGCCATAGAACCCGGCCACCTCGGCGAAAGCATCGTCCAGCAACTTGACGGCGTCCGGGTAGCATGTCCTCAACGAGTTGAGGAGCGTCAGCCAGTCATGGGTACTTGGGTAACTGGCGCCGCTCCTTCCGATCAAAAACTTGAAGCCACCCTCTGCTGCCGAATGGGCAACCAACAATCCATGGATCCTTTGGGGTGTCATTGACTCGTGGAGTCGGCGCTGGAGACTCTCCCTGGGTTCATCATCGCCGAAGCAATCTCCGGAAACTTGCCATGACTCGGGTTGGGGCGTAGTGGCAGTGCGAACCAGCGGCTCAGCCGACGGAGCTCGTAGCGGCATTCCGCCCACAGAGCGCCGCCAGAGGTGCGGATTACCAGTCGTCAGCCACCAGGACAGAACGGTGGGCTTACTCCGGCTGCGCCGGACGGCCCTTGGGCATGCGGTAGCCGACGCGGGTCTCGGTGAAGATGTAGTTGGGGTTTTCGGAGTCCTCGCCCAGCTTGCGGCGCAGCTGGCTGATGATCGTGCGCATGGGCCGCACGTCGCCGTTGCTCTTCTCGCCCCAGACCCGCTCCAGAAGACGTTCGTAGGTCATCACTCGGCCTGCGTTGGCTGCCAGTTCGGCCAGCAGCCGGTACTCCAGGGCCATCAGCGGCACCGGTTGGCCGGCCAGGGTCACCCGGCGCTCGTTGAAGTCGATGACCAGGTCGCCCGTCACGTAGGGTTCCGAAGGCTCGGCAGTCTCGCGCCGGCGCAGGGCGCCGCGGATGCGGGCGGCCAGTTCCGTCTGGGAGAAGGGCTTGACCACGTAGTCCACGGCCCCCATGTCGATGGCGCGGGCGATCAGTTCCTCCCGGCCGTAGGCGGAGATGAAGATGACCGGTACGTCGGCAATGGCCCGGATGGCCTGCATCAGCTCGATGCCGTCGGCACCGGGCAGCATCAGGTCCAGCAGGGCCAGTTGGGGGTTCGCTTCGGACATGAGGCGGACCGCCTCCTCCGGGTCGCCGGTAACCACCGGCGCGTAGCCGGCGGCGACCAGGGAGTCCCGGATGTAGCGCAGGGCCTGGGGGTCGTCGTCCACCGCCAGGATGGGCGCCCGCTCGATGGCGTCGTTGAGTTCCCGCGGGGAACGGCGGCGCGACGCTGACGATGGCTCGCCCGATGTGCGTACCGGAACCTGGCCCACCGTGGGCAGCGTGAAGGTGAAACGGGCGCCCAGGCCCAGGCCCTCACTCTCGGCCCAGATGCGGCCCCCGTGGGCCTCCACGATCCCCTTGCAGATGGCCAGCCCCAACCCGGTATCGCTGCCTTGATCCTCGGGCTGGGCCTGGGAGAACTTGCGAAACAGCAGCGGCAGGGTCTCGGCCGGGATGCCCCGGCCCTCGTCGGTCACCGACACCGCCACGTGAATGCCCTCCGATTCGGCGGACACCCGGATGGCGGCCGACACGGCGGACTGCCGGGCGGCGTTGGACAGCAGGTTGACCAGCACCTGCACCATGCGCTGCCGGTCAGCCAACACCAGGGGCAGGTCCGGGTCGATGTCGATGATGAGGTTGTTGCGGCCCCCGGAGCTGACGAAGGCGTTGCGGGCCCGGTCCACCAGCGCCGCCAATTCGGCGGGTTCCGGGTTGACCGGCAGGGTGCCCGTCTCGATGCGGGCCACGTCCAGCAGGTCTCCGACCAGATGGTTCATGCGGTCGGCCTGTTCATCGATGATGCGCAGGAACTGGCGCACCACCGCCGGTTCCAGTTCCGCGGCCTCACCCAGGACGGTGGTGGTGGAGCCCTTGATGGAAGTCAGTGGAGCCCGGAGCTCGTGGCTGACCATGGCCAGAAACTCGGCGCGCAGCCGCTCCAACTCCTGGACCTCGGCCATGTCCTGCATGGTCACCACCACCGTCTCCACCGCGCCCTCGTCGGAAAATATGGGAGTGGCGTTGACCAGGACGGTTACGCTCCGCCCGTCGGGGACGCTGATCACCGTCTCCTCGGCCCGCACGACCTCGCCGTAGCTCATCGCCTGCGCCAGGGGATACTCCCGCACCGTGAACTCCCGGCCGTCGCCCCGCCGGAAGGTCACCACCTGGAGCAGATCCTCCACCGTCTGGTCCGGATTCCACAGGTTGTCCACGATGCGCCGGGCCTCCCGGTTGAAGGACGTGGGCACTCCCGCCCTGGCGTCAAACACCACCACGCCCACCGGGGAGGTTTCGAGCAACGTCTCCAGGTCGGCCCGGACCCGTCGTTCTTCCCGGTGCCGGCGGGCGTTGGCGATGACCAGGGCCGCCTGGGACGCGAACAGCACCAGGGTCTCCTCATCCTCCTGGGTGAACTCCCCTTCCTTCTCGTCAACGTAGACGGCCCCCGTGTGCTCGCTGCCGTGGCGGATGGGCGCGGCCAGGAACGACAGATTGGCATCGCCCGTGATGTCCGGCGAAAACTCGGTCATGCCCCGCTCCCGGGCGTAGTCGTGGAAGTCCCGCAGCCGCAGGGGTTCGCGGATGTTGCCGACGTACTCGAAGAACCGCATCCGGACCTCGTGGGGCCACAAAGGGCGTCCCTCCTCTGGCGTCATGCCCGAACTGAGGAACTCCTGGAGGTGGCCGGTATCGTCCAGCAGGATTATGGCGCCGTAGGCAGCGCCGGTGAGGTCCCTGGCCGAGTGCAGCACGCCGTGCAGCACCGCATCGAAGTCCAGGCTGTCGTTGATGCGCAGGCTGGCCTCGCTCAGGCGGGAGAGGCGTGCCCGAAGAGCGTCGATTTCGCGCAGCAGTTCGTCTTCTCGATTCAAATCGTCAGCTCCATGGGATTGGGGTGGGAGCCGCAAGCCCGACTGGCACCGGGATGGAGGCTGGATGGGTCGATTATGGCGAAGGTGCGGATATATTACAAGAACTGATAGTGCATTAACAGATGCCACACGATTATTACATCGCTCTGCTATATTTCCTGCTCAGATTGGAGCCTGTGTCCGGAAAAAGGCGCGGCTGACCGGGGCCATTGGGCAAGCGACAAACCATAAGCAATCGAGACAGGCTACCGGTCCCGACGGAACCAGACGAACAGAAGTTGATCACGAGGGAGCCACATGGTGACTTTACCCCTCTAAACATCAGATAGCATCATGAACTATTGAATAGCAACAGATTCCAGTCAACGGTTACACACCCTATCCAGCACTGTTCGTGCTGTCTGAACATTCCTGATCGCTGGGCTCCAGGCCGGTTCCCATCCAGTAGCCGATGCGGGGTTCGGTGAAGATGTAGGTGGGATGGTCGGCGTCGTCGCCCAGCTTGCGGCGGATGCTGCTGATGGCAGTCCGTATGGGCCTCAAGTCGTCGTCGGACGTTCTCCCCCAGATGCGACGCAGCAGGTGCTCGTAGGTCAGGGCTATCCCAGCGTTGGCCGCCAGTTCGGCGAGCAACCGGTATTCTATGGCGGTCAACCGCACCGGCCTGCCGGAAAAGGACACCCTTCGGTCAACATAGTGGATGGTCAGGTCCCCGAGAACGAAGGGGGCTGACGGTTCGGGCGCCTCCCGTTTGCGCAGGACCGCCCGGATCCGGGCCGCCAGCTCCATTGGCGAGAAGGGCTTGACGATGTAGTCCAGGGCTCCCATGTCCAGGGCTTGCGTTATATTCTCCTCCCTTCCGTATGCGGACAGGAAGATCACCGGCACGTCAGATACATCGAGGATGTGTTTCATCAACTCGATCCCGTCGATGCCCGGCAGGGCCAGATCCAACAGGACCAGCTGCGGCTTTTCCTCTTGCAACAGCGAGAGCACCTCCTTGGGGTCTCCGGTAACCACGGGAACATAGCCCGCCCGGGACAGCGTGTCGCGGACGTGTCTAAGTGTCTGGGGGTCGTCGTCCACCGCCAGGATACGCGCCGGTTCCTGATCGACCTGGAATTCAGCGGCAGCAGCGGCAGGATCAGGACCGGCCAATCCAGTTCTCGTCTCCTCGGCCACCGGAATGGTGAAGGTGAACCGGACGCCCGGGTCGGGCCCGTGGCTTTCGGCCCAGATGCGTCCACCGTGGGTCTCGATTATCCCCTTGCAGATGGCCAGGCCGAGACCCGCCCGTTCCGCTCCGTCTCCCCGGCCATCGCCGGACCCCTGGGTGAACTTCCCGAAAAGATGGGGCAGGCGTTCCGGCAGCGCTCCCCGGCCATCGTCGGACACCGAGACCGCCACGTGGAACTCATCACGCACGGCCGTCAGTCGAATGGCCGAGGACTCCTCCGAGTGCCGGGCTGCGTTGGAGAGCAGGTTGCCCAGCACCTGCACGATGCGCAAGCGGTCCGCCATCACCCGGGGCAGGTCGGGAGAGAGGTCGATGTGGACATCGCGGCCCCGCCTACCGTTCAGGAACGCCCGGCGGGCATCCTCCGCCAGAACCGACACGTCCGTGGGCTCCGGGGAGATGGAAAGCTCCCCCGTCTCGATGCGGGCCGCGTCCAGCAGGTCGCTGATCATCGCGCGCATCCGGTCGGCCTGCGCGTCGATGATCCGGTGGAATTGCACTATCTCGGCCGGGTTCAGGGCCGCCGAGGCGTCCAGCAGGGTGGTGATCGACCCCTTGATGGACGTGAGGGGTGTCCGCAGTTCGTGGCTCATCATGGCCAGAAATTCGGCCCTCAGCCGCTCCAACTCCTCCATAGGCGTCAGGTCCTGCAGGGTGATCACCGAGGACTCCACCACGCCGGCCCCGGAGCAGATGGGCGTCGCGTTGACCAGAACGGCAACTCTCCGGCCGTCGGGAACCTGCATGACGATCTCCTCGGCCCGGACCGTCTCGCCAGCGCTCAACGCCTGGGAGAGCGGGAAATCCCGGAGGGAGAACTGCCGCCCGTCTCCCCGAATTACGGTCAGCGCTTCCAGAAGCTGCTCCGGCGACTGGTCCGGGCTTCCGAGTTTGTCGACGATCCGCCGCGCCTCTTGGTTGAACGACGTGGGCGCTCCCGTCCTGACGTCAAAGACCACCACACCCACCGGGGAGGTCTCGATCAGGATCTGCAAATCGTTGCGGGCCCGCTGTTCGTCCCGGTGGCGGCGGGCGTTGGCGACCACCATAGCCGCCTGGGCGGCGAACGCGGTCAGCGTCTCCTCCTCCTCCTGGGTGAATTCATCGCCCGGCGCGCTCTTGGCCAGGAAGAAGTTGCCGACGCGCTCGCCCCGGTGGAGCACGGGAGCCGCCAGGAAGGGCACCACCGGCCCCACCGCTATCGGCGGACGGAGATCCAGGAGATGCTCCGTTGACCTGATGTGTTCCAGCAGGTCCGGGAGCCTGAGGGGCTGGGGCAGGCGGCTCAGGTATTCAAACAGCTGCATTCCGTCCGGCAATTGGCGAAATAGCTCCGCCTCCGTGTTGGTCATGCCGGAGAAGTGCAGGTCCTGCAAACTGCCGGAATCGTCCAGGAGGGCCACCACTCCGTAGCGGGCGCCGGTGAGGGAACGGGCGGAGTCCAGCACGCCCTGCAGCACGGCGCCGAAGTCCGGGCCTTCGCTGATGCGGAGGCTGGCCTCGCTCAAGCGCGTCAGACGCTCCCGCAGCGCCCGGTTCTCTCGAATCAGCTCTTCCATACGTCCTATCGTCCACCTCGATTCAGCTGGGGAGCGCGCTTGTTTCCGTGGCCTTGATACCGCCAGACCTCCGGCATCACTGCGTGTTTAGGGCCATATTACACGACATTATCCAATTTTCACCATATATCACGAAGATATTATGTACACGGCGCGAAAATAGTGTATGCTAGGTGCCGTTTAACAGAACAGCCCCATGGATCGAGATTGAACCGCCACCCCCGACACAGATAACCTTGGCCCGCGCCGGACGCCGCGCCTCCGGCGAAATTATTGCTCCGATAAAATTGATACCGACTATCAGTTGTCCCAAAATCACTGATACATGATCTCGAAATGACTGCCATCGTAAATCAGGACTTGACTGAAGTACGCTCGCCGAAGCCGCCCATCGCGGGTCCGGCTACGGCATTCCTTGAGCTTTACACATCTAGCGAGCGGGCCTCCGGAGGCGGCCGGCTCCAGGAATGCGACGGAAATCGCAACCCATCCGCGCGTGTGACGAAAAAAGTCGCCGGACCGCCCAGAAGGGCAACAATCCGGCGCAGAGAGGAGTTGGGGAGCAGCGTAGGCTGACACCTGCTGCCCCCCGGTATCCGAAACACCTTCAAAAAATGAACCGAATACGAGGTAAAAATAGCATGAGAACGAAACCCATGCAACTTTCCGTAATTGCGGTTGCGGCTCTGGCCGTTTTCGCCGTGGCGGCAGTGATGCTGCTGGCCGGCGGCAACCCGGCCCAGGCGGACACCACCGCAGCAACCGTCGCGCCCGACACGGTCGGCGACAACTACCTGCCGCCTGAACAGGCCGGCGGCGGCCTCGGCCCTGGCACGATCGACCCTCCCGGGCCCCAAATCGGAGACAACGACGACTTTTACGACGATCCTCTCCCCTGCTCCGAGGAAGCACAACCGGACGACGAGACGGTGGAGACCATTGCCGATGGCCACATCGCTCTGTTCGACGGCTTCTGGGACTACGAAGTCGGGCACCTGTCGATGAACTTCTGCCCGCCGTCAGTTGAGCATACGACAGACACAGACCCCGTGACTCTGTTACCCACAACGACCACCACCCGCAGCGACGCCAACATCCACATCAGTAAGACCGTGTTCTCGGTCCACGACAGGTACAGGGTAACGGTGGTGGACTCGGGCGCGACAAACGGCAACCCGAGTTCAGTCACGGGTCCCAAGATCGACCTGGCCAAGTACCCGTTCCTGAGGGGAGCCGTATCGGCCGTAAAGCCAGACCCGGACAGCACGGATGCAAATCCGCCGAACGTCTTCGCCAACAATTCCGTGTGGTGGGTCAAGGCGGACGACTACCCGGCGAACCCGGGCACCGACAAGCCCAAGTTTCTTGAGTTCTCCACCGCATTGATGAAGAAGGCGGACTGGTTTAAGGCCGACGGCCCCGACACGGGCACTGAGGAGGACCCCCCGATAGAGTTCGGGCTGACCGCCGTACACGTGCTGGTGGACGGGTCGCCGCAGGAAGCGCACGTCGTGGGCGCGCACTTCTTCGCTTTCGACCCGTGGACATCGAACACCCCTTTGGAAGAGCCGCAGTGGAGCAGCTTCAACACCAAATTCAATAAAGTCGAGATGTTCCCCGAGCAGTACCGGCACATGCAGTACGTGTTCACAGACCCTGGCCAGTACCTGGTGCAGGTAAACGTGAACGGCGTGGTGCGGAACACCATTGATCCGCCGCCTCCGGGCGGCCACGCCCCGGGCTGGAAGGAACTCACCAATGAAGAATCCATAGACAGCCCGGCCGAGTGGTTCACCTTCCACGCGGGGCCGCAGGCCGACCTGGGCGTCACCATCACGCACAGAGACGAGACGGACAACGACGACACCACCACCATCAGCGACACCACCGCCGAGTTCACCGTCACGGCCACCAACGCCGGGCCGGAGGACGCCAAGGACGCCGTGGTGCAGATCTATCTGCCGGAGGGCTTGACTTACAAGGCCGACTCCGCTCGGATTGGCTCTGCCACCACCGCGCCTGGCTCCAGCGTGTTCAACTACCAGTGCGGCGTCATCGCCTGGCAGTTGGAGCGGTTCGCCAACGATGGCAATCTGCCACCAGGCGATACCCGCACAGCCACCCCGGCCACGCTGACCTTCACCGCCAACGTGGCGAGCGACGCGGTCAAGCGGCTGACGGTGAACGCCGAGATTCGCAACACCGACCGGCAGGCGTTGGACGCCGACCTCAGCGACAACACTGATTCGGCCGTCGTGCTCCGGTCCACCGGAAAACTCCCGTCGCCGGTCTTCCCCGGCGTGACCCGCGACATAGTGGAGCACGCCATCGCCAGGACCCACGCCGGCGACCCGGTGTACGCCGTCAACCCTGGCGACAAGCCGCTGGACTACTCACTGACGGGGATATGCTCGGACTGGTTCGATGTCCACGACTCGACCGCGCAGATATACCTGAAAGACGGCAGGAACCTGGACTACCGGGACCAATGGGAGTTCCCGCTAATCCTGCACGTTAGTGACGGGCTGACCGACATGGAAGTGTCAAACACAGCCATTGACGACAGCGTGCCGGTGACCATCAATGTGATTGACACGGATGAAAACGCCGTCCACCCGACGGTGACCTTCACCAGAAGCAACCCCAGCCCCAGCAGTCAGCCCGGCTTGGACGTGAACCGCCCGGTATGGTTCTATACGGTCCAGTTAAACACCGAGCTGCTCAACCTGCCGGAGGATGCGACACCGACCTACCTGTGGGATGCGGCGTACTACGGACCCACTCCCCCGGCGTATCTGCACGAGAGCACCTTCGGCGCCACCAGCGGATCTGCCGGCACTGTTACCTACAGGGTGCATGTCAAGTGGGAAGGCGGGGGCATAACCGCCAGCTACGACATCGAGTGGTTCGACCCGTAGGTTCGGCCCCGAACATCACTGGCAATCCTGTCAGGTTCCGCCCGGGGTATCCGGGCGGAACCTGCAAAATCGTGGAACGGGAACTGGATGTGGAGAATAGCGATGGACTTTATGTACATCATGATGGCGTTCGCCCGCAGTCATGGTTTGACAACGCGCCTAGGTGGAATCGTGGGCTGGAAAGCCCTCGCTCTATTCCTGCTCGCCGCGGCGGCGGTTTTTTTGCTTCCTGAGACCGCGCGGGCCCAGCAAGGAAGGGATGCCGGGTACGTGGACCTGGTTCTGCTTCAAAGCTACGGGCAAGATTCAGGTAGTTTCAGTATGGTTAGATTTATCGTTGCAAATAACGGGACGGCAACAGCATCCGGAGTGACCGTGTCATTTCTGCTCGAGGACCTGGAAGTGAGTACTTTCCAAGGAGGGGCTGGCCCCACTACGACCAAGAGCGGCGCCAACCAGAGTTTTACATGGGAGGTTGGGACTTTGGCGCCGGGCGGCAGCACCGAGACTGACCCACTTACGTTCAGCACAAAGCTGCACTCCGTACACGCCAGTCAGTATGTCATTGGCACCTACCGGATCGGAGTCATAAACGCCACTGCTTCCTCCCTTCAGCCCGAACCGGATATATTGTTGGCCAATAACTCAAAAAAAATATATTCGTACGCTAACAGCAAATCGGGCGCAACGCTTCACATGCAAGGCAGTACTCTGGCGCTCGTGCTAGCAGTGGACGACTTGCACCCCGCCGCAGGGGGTGTGGTGGACTTCGACCTTACCGCTCAGAACCTCAATGAGGCGGCTCCGCAAACTTCTCCCTTCGTCAACATCATCGACGACATAAGTATCAGCGTGGAATTATCCAATGGGTTGAAATTCGATGACACCCAGCCCGCTGGGCTTGTTCAGTCGGGCAGTCAGGCGGCAACCTGGCGGCCGCAAGCAATTGACAAAAAAGCCCATAACACCATACCCGAATCCCGGAAGATTGAAAACATAAAAGCCCGACTGACCTCGCACAGCCTGGAGGAAATCCCGCTGGAAGAGCGGTGCATCACCGTCCGGGTGGCCGACAGCAAGCCCCCACCTAGCTCGGATTACGCCCTGGGCAGACTCAAGCAATGCCTGGGAGATGATGCTCCGGTGCTGTTTGATTCCGGAGGGGTCGAACTGATGTCTGTATACCCTTGCGTCGGAATCACGCCGATAACCTACCCCTGTCGGGACGAGAACAACGACAGCAACGTGGACCACGCCTTGGAAATGGTTTCAAGGGTGAATCCTTTGAAAACTCCTGAGATTCGCTCCGACGGCATTGGGCGCATCGACGAGGGCAGCGCGACAGATGATTTTCGTGCGATATTGCGCCCTAAAAGCGTTTTTGTTCAAGTGAAAGACGATATAATAGGTAGAAACCACGATGGGTCGAATTTATCGTGGGTGACTTACAACTTGGAAGGAGATATTTTTCTTGACAACAGTGATTTATCGAGCAGTAATACTTGGCCTAAAATCTTATGGAGTATATCATCGGTGCAGTTGCCCACCGGCGGGCACCTAGGTATCGGCCCGGACGCCAATAGAAGCGCTCAATATATCAACACTGACAATAAACCTAATTTCCCTGCCTCGGGTACGCTTATGAATATGCCCTCTGCCTTTAGAACAGCTTTGTCAATATATATTAAGTTTGGCGCCCTGGGCACTTACGTAGTGGATTTCACTCAGAAGAATTCTCACTTCGCAGGAGGCGTAACGAGCGAAGTAAGCGCCACCGGCCGCTACACCTTCCACGTCGGCCCCGTAGCGGAGCTGGAGGCGCGGGACGGCGGGCGAAATGCGGCGGTGCCGGCGGGCCAGCGGGCCCACACGATCACGGTGGTGAACAACGGGCCGGACACGGCGCCGGCCGTGGAGGTGACGCTGAAGGGCGTACCGTCTGGGGCCACGGAGAGCAGGGTGAGCCAGGGATCCTACGACGACGCCACCGGCGTCTGGACCATCGGAGAGCTGGAGAGCGTCGAAAGCCGGCGGCTTGTGGGACAGCACGACGGCGTCACGCTGACGCTGACCGGCGCGGCGGCGGGCACGGAGATTACCGCCACCGTCGCCAACACGCAGGACTACGAGGTCTGCATCGACAGCAGCGCGGCCGACGTGGACGCGGCGTCGGAGTCGGCCTGCACCGGGGGCGGCAACACCTGGCATACGGCGAAATACTACGACTACAAAGAGGACAACAGCAAGGACGTAACCATAAAGGCGCGGCCCGGCGGCGGCGGCACGGCGCTGCGGACCAGCCAGGACACCACCAATATCGGCCTGTCCTGGTCGCCGTGGGGCGGGGCGACGGCCTACGGCGTCGAGGTGTCGGAGGACGACGGGGCGACGTGGGGCGTGCTGGAGCGGTGGGTGTCGGAGAACAGCTACACCCACACGATGATTCCGGTAGGGGCGAAGCGGCACTACCGGGTCCACGCGATTGACGACGAAGGGGTACGTGGGCTGCCGTTCGCGCGCGCCAGCGCGGTGGCCGGGAGAAGCAGCCAGCAGGCGTCGCCGCCGGGCGCGCCGGAGCAGATGACGCTGGTGGCGACGCCGCTGAGCCGGGAGGAAATCGTGCTGAGCTGGGTGAAGCCGGAGGATTACGGGTCGGACATCACGCGGTACACGCTACAGGTGGCGGACGGGAGCGGGGGGCCGTGGCGGAACGTGGACCCGCAGCCGGGCGTGGACGACGTGGGGTACGACTACAGGGGGCTGCAGCCCAACACGCTGAAGTACTTCCGCATCCGGGCGGCCAACGAGTTCGGCGGCGGGGCGTGGTCGGCGGTGGCGAACGCGCGGACGGTGGCGGCGGGCGTGCCGGGGCCGCCGCGCAACGTGTCGGCGAACGCCAGCGGCGAGAACGCGATCAGCGTGGGGTGGGACGCGCCGGAGAACGACGAAGGTTCGCCAGTTACGCAGTACCAGGTGCAGGCGGCCAGTTCGGAGAGCGGCCCCTGGGGCAACGTGGGCAGCGTGAGCAGCACGGAGAACCGGAGCATCGAGCATACCGGGCTGGCCATCGGGTCCGAGCGGTACTACCGGGTGCGGGCGCGGAACGCCGCGGGCTGGGGGCCGTGGTCGCTGCCGCCGTATGCGTCGGCGACGACGGTGGGCGGTGAGCCGCTGGAGGACTATCCCTCGATGTGGGCCGAGCCCGCCGGGCACGACGCCATCCTGATTTCGTGGCTGCCGCCCTCCTACACAGGCGGACGGGACATCACGCGCTACGAACTGCAATGGTTCAAGTCCGAGTCCAATGGGTCCGACTGCGACGAAGAGGGATCGGCCGCCAGTTACACCGTGTTGCGCCGGCCGTCGGTGTCGGAACGTTCGTACACGCATACCGGGCTGAGGGCCGACCAGACGTACTGCTACCGGCTGAAGGCGGGCACCGTCGCCGTGTGGTCCGAGTGGGCGGTTGGCTGGGCGACGACGGAGAGCGGGGCAACGCCGGGGACGCCCAGCCTGACGGTGCAGGCCGCCGGGGCGGAGGAGATCAAGGTGTCGTGGACCAAGCCCAGCGACGGGGGGTCGCGCATCACGCACTACGACCTGGAGTGGGCCGCAGATCCCGCCGAGCACAGCTGGTACTGGGTGGAGCGGGACGGATTGTCCGCGGGGGCGACGTCGTACACCGACGCCGGCCTGGGTCCGGGCACGGAGCGGCACTACCGCCTCCGGGCGCACAACGAGAACGGGCCGGGCCGGTGGTCGGTCGTGCGCGGCGCAACCACGGTGGCTGGCGGGCCCGAGCGTCCCGGCGGGGTGACGGCCACGGCCCACGACACGAACCAGCGGATCGACGTGAGCTGGACGGAGCCGGATAATACCGGGGGTTCGGCCATCACGGGCTACTGGGTCGAGCGTTCGCGGACTGGCGATGGGCCGTGGGAGCGGGTGATCGTCGGTAATCGCACCACCTACAGCGACACCAGCAACCTGTACCCGGGCATGAGGCGCCACTACCGCGTCGCCGCCGTGAACCGGTCGGGCGCGGGGCTGTGGTCGGACTCGGTGGAGTCCGACGCAACCGCCATTCCGGCCGGCGGCAGCGCAGCGACGGCGCCGCCGGCTCCGGGGCTGTTGCGCTTTACCGGCGTGGGCCCGGATTGGGTGAGCCTGACCTGGGACCGGCCGGCGGACGGCGGCGCGCCGATCACCGGCTACCAGTACCAGGAGACCTTGTCGGAAGAGACCTTCACCACGACGAGCACGTCGGCGACCATCCGCGGCCTGGATGACGGGCTGTCCTTCTACTCATTCTGGGTGCGGGCGCTGAACGCAGTCGGCGAAGGCAAATGGAGCGATGACGTTTACACGACCCTGTGGCCGGACCGGAGCGAGCAGGTGCGGGTCAGCCCGACCACCATCACCGTCAACGAGGACGGCACGGCACGGTTCACGGTCAGCCTCAACCGGGCGCCGCCGTTGCCGGTGCGCGTCGGCGTTTACCCGAGGGGCGACCGGGCCAACGAACTGCTGTACGATGCGTACCGATACTCGGACAAGGTATTGATTCCCAGCGGTTGGAGCCATCCCGATGGGGATGACTGGAGCGAGCGCGTCCACAACTGGAGCTCGGGAGTTCCGGTGGCCGTCCAAATTGGCGAGAACCCGGTCACTGGGGACGAAGCGGCGGTAATCGACGTGGAAGTTAGCCCCTTGAGCCACCATGAGCTCGGCATCACGGCCGACGAATGGGACGCCAAGTGGGGCGTAACCCCGGGCGGCGACACGGAGTGGGACCGGGCGACGTACCGATCCTTCACGGGGCCGAGCGTCAAGATCACCGTGCGGAACAGCAACAGCAACTAGCCGGGGGCGGGGTCTTGGAGGGTTGAGCTCAAAGGGATCCGAGCAACCGGCACTGAGGGCGCAGCAGCCGACCGACCCGCTGCGCCCGCGTCTTGGCGCTGGCCGATGCACTGTACATGGCGGTGTGGACCGCATTGGAGTGGAGCAGCACGCCGGACCAACTTCCAGATTCTTACCTGCGTGGAAGCCGGCCTCGCGCCGGACACCCAATACTGCTACCGGGTGGCGGCGGTTACGCGCAACGGCGCGGTTCCGTACATCGGTCCCTACGCCATAGATTGCGCCCTCACGCTCCGGCCCGGGAGCTGACGCTGAGAAACATCGGCGATCAAGAAGAACACGGTGGCAGGCGACCGGCACCTGAGAAGGCCAAATTTTATCTGGACCAAAGCCGCCACGGTTATAATCGGATCCACCATCCGAGCCGCTGGTGTTCGGCATCGACGAGACGGTGGAGCGGCGCTGGGACCGGAAGATTATGGCCAAAGGGAGGTACCGAGACCCGGTGCGCTCCACGGACGACCAAGTGGTGATGACGCTTGGACTGCAATGGGTCAGCCTGATGTTGCTGACCAGAGGCGGAGCAGCGGCCGTCCGCTGTCATCGACTATATATGACGATACAAATCAACGGAATAATCTTATGCGTATCATATCGTTTGTCGGCCAGAATTCCGTGTGGCGTTTGCGGAACGCATCTTAGAACTTGCCGGTGATCCACTCCCGTCCGGAGGCACGGACCTCACCGGATGCCGGCGTCTGGTGAACACTCGGACGTTCCATGGTTTGAGAGTGCGTTGCCAGATCGGCACAGAAACATCAGGCCCGTTATCCGGAGCAGAAGCCTTTGCTGGTCGCTCAGCACTTCATGCGGCGCCATATGGGCACCTCCTCGGCCGATGCGGCCGCAATATGCTTGTTGAACCTGCTCCGCCTATGTGGCGGCTCGGGCCGTCCCGAAGGACAATCGCTTCCCTGGTTTTGTGCGGGCGGTGTCGGCGGCGAATTTATTGAGCCGCCGAGCGACCGGCAAGGACCGGAAGCGGAGTAAAGAAACCCTGGGCGTCGCGGAGGCCGTGATCCCAGCCATCGCTGCTATGGCGCCGTTATCTGATTGTTACGGCGGTCGCACCGCGCCGGATTGACCGCCCGACGCAGGAGCCACGGACCATTTCAGCGGTCATTGGCCAATAGAAAGTTGACGAGCGCTGGAGGCAGTGAGAAGCGCCGCTGGCCGGCATCCACGCCGGCGCCACGTTTCGCTATTCTTGGTTCTCGAAGGCATCCGTCCGGTGCATGCTGTAGCCAACGCGGTACTCGGTCTGGATGTAGGTTGGTTCTTCTGCGTTGTCGCGCAGCTTGCGGCGGACGGAACTCACGACCGTGCGGATCGGCCGCACGTCGCGGTTCTCATCGGTGCTCCAGACCCGTCTCTGCAGGTGCTGGTAGGTGAGCACGCGTCAGGCGTTGGCCGACAGTTCGACGCTGAACCGGTACTCGATGTCGGTCAGGTTAACTGGGTGGCCAAGCAGTGTCACGAGGCGGTCCGCGTAATTGACGGTCAGGTCTCCCAGCATATAAGGAGCCTCCAGCTCAGGTGTTTCCCGGCGGCGGAGCACCGCCCGGATGCGGGCGATCAGCTCGGTGGGCGAAAAGGGCTTCACCACGTTATCGTCGACGCTGGTTTCGAACGCGCGGGCGATGAAGTTGTCCTGGCCATAGGCCGACACGACGATGTCCGGCAGGTCGCCCTGATTGAGGATCTCCTGCACCAGGTCGATGCCGTCGACGCCGGGCAGCATGAGGTCCAGGAGGACCAACTGCGGATTTTCCTTGGTCAGGAGGCGGGGCACGTCCTGCGGGTCGCCGGTGGCGGCCACCGCGTAGCCGGATCCGGCCAACGCGTCGCGAATGTACCGCAACGCCTGGGGGTCGTCGTCCACCGCCAGGATGCGGACCGGGTCCCCCACGGAACGGCGCGCGGGGACCGCGGCGAGTCAAGGCCGTGGAGCGGGCGAGACGAACCCGGACTCTTCCACCGTCGGCAGGGTGAAGGTGAACCTGGCTCCCAGGCCCGGCCCGCCGCTCACGGCGCCGATGCGCCCGCCGTGGGCCTCCACGATACCTTTGCAGATGGCCAGACCCAACCCGGTGTCGCTACCCTGATCCTCGCTCTCGATGCGGGAGAACTTCTGAAACAGCCGGGGCAGCCCCTCGGCCGGAATGCCCCGGCCCTCGTCGGCCACCGACACCGACACCGACACGTGGAGGTTGCCCGGCGCCGCGCTCACCGTGATGGTGGACGTGTCGGGCGAGTGCCGGCCGGCGTTGGTCAACAGGTTGTTCAGCACTTGGACGATGCGGAACCGGTCCGCCATGACCCAGGGCAGGTCGGCCGGGATCTCCAGGCGAAGGCTGTGCCGGTTACCGGCCAGGCGAAAGGCGTTGGCGGCTTCGTCCTCCAGCGTCGCCAGGTCCGTGGGTTCCGGGGAGATGGGCAGTGTGCCGGTCTCAATGCGGGCCACGTCCAGCAGGTCGGCGATCAACGCCCGCATCCGGTCGGTCTGCTCCAGGATGATGCGGTGGAACTGGCGCACCTCGGTGGGATGCATCGGGGCCACCTCGTCGAGAAGAGCGGAAACCGAGCCCCGCACCGTGGACAGGGGAATGCGCAACTCGTGGCTCACTGTGGCCAGGAATTCGGCCCGCAGCCGCTCCGCGTCTTCCAGGGCGGTCAGGTCCTGCAGCGTCACCACAACCCTTTCGACTTCGCCCTGCTCTGAGGGGGATGGCCGTGGCGTTGACCAGGGCGTTCAGGGTCCGCCCGTCCGGTCCCGTGAGCACGATCTCCTCGGCCCGCACGGCCCGGCCGGCGCTGAGCACCCCGGCCATGGAGAGGTCCTGCAGGGAAAACTCCCGTCCGTCGGACCACCGGACCGGCATCACAGCGTGTTTAGGCATATATTACACAACATTACCAAATATTCACCATATATCATAACAATATTACGCCCACGCCGCGAAAATAGTGTATGCTATCCCCCGTTTGACCGAACAGACTCATGGATCGAGATTGAACCGCCACCCGCGAGACAGATAACCCTGGCCCGCGCCGGACGCCGCGCCTCCGGCGAAATTATTGCCCCGATAAATTTGATACCGACTATAGGTTGTCTAATGTTGAGAGTACCGGAAAGTAGCCCACGGGTTCTGCCGTTTGGACCGTCTCCCTTCATCGTCGTCACGTCACGACACACGTGCCACGAAGGCGCCACCGACGCCCTTTGCCCAATGGAAATGCCATGCTTGAGACACTGGGAATACCGACCGGCCGCGGTATGCGCCCGTTTCAGCACTGCCGTATCAGTGTTATTGATCATACGTGTTTCATTTACGCAATATCAGCACGTTATTACACGGATCATACGATCCGACATTTACGACGTAGTTTAGGGACTCTCCTCCGTAGTGCGGTGTGACTTCGGGTTCCGTTTCAGTCTGAGTAACACGTCCAATATAGGCCTCGACGCATCGGCCGAGTGAGCATGGGAACAGCGAGGAGTATCATGATGCAAGGCATTTTAGTAGCGGCACGCCTGGGTACGCGCCTACTCCGGGAAAACAGCGTGGTCGGCGCACGTACCTTCCTGGTGGCCGGCGTTTTCGGTTTCGCGGTCACGGCTCTGTTGCTGGTCATGTTGTGGAACACGAGTGGTCCGGCCAGTGCCCAGGACGACACCGCGACGGAGAAGCCAGCCAAGCCCACTGGGCTTAGCGAAAGGACGCAACAGGGCTCGCGGACCGTATTGCTGGATTGGGACGACGTGGACGGCGCCGACGACTACAATGTGCGCTGGCGGCTGCACGGTCCTGGCCAGAGCCTGAATGATGGCGTGCGACCCACGTCGTCCAGCGAGACCATCACCGTGGCCCATTACGGCAAGTGGGTGGTGCGGGTACAGGCGTGCAACGCCGCCGGTTGCAGTGGGCCTGCGGCCATTTCGTTCGACGTGGAACCGGCTCCCGAGCCCACTCCCACTCCCACGCCGACTGCTACGCCTACACCGACGCCGGAACCCACGGCGTCACCTACGCCAGAACCCACAGCAGCGCCCACACCTGAGCCGATTCCGGCCAAACCCACCGGGTTGGAGGTGTTCCCCACCGCCGGTTCCCTGGACGTCTCCGTGGACTGGGACGACGTTACGGGGGCCGACGACTACCAGGTGCGCTGGCGGATGTTTGGTCCCAACCAGGCCCTCAGCGCGCCGCTGGAAGCCAGGTCGTCCAGCGCGAGCATCACGGTGGCCGACTACGGCGATTGGGTGGTGCAGGCCAAAGCCTGCAACAACTCAGGCTGCAGCGGTCCCACTGCCCAACGTTTCCAGGTAGCGCCTCCGCCACCACCGGCGGCACCGATTGGTCTGACGGCTACGCCTGGCATCGGCCGGGTCTCGCTGGCTTGGACCGACCCGTCGGACGCGACGATCACCAAGTACCAGGTGAGGGTGAGCGACGACGGCGGGACTACTTGGAACCCGGACTGGACCGACATTTCGGGCAGCGACGCCACCACCGCCTCGCACACCGTGACCGGCCTGACCAACGCCACCGACTACACGTTCGAGGTGCGCGCGGTTAACGGGACCGCCAACGGGTCGAGCGCCAACGTTGCCGCCACGACTGCGGGGTCGCTGGTCCAGAACCTCAACAAGAGGGCCGTCGGCATCGGCGGCGGCACGAACACCGTCGCAAACGACGCCGCCCAGGCCTTCACCACCGGGTCTAACGCGGCCGGCTACAAAGTGACCTCGGTCGTTCTCGGGTTCGTCCTGGGCGCCGGGGCCGCTGAGCCAACCAGCTACAGCGTGAGCATTCAAGGAAACAGTTCCGCCAACGAGCCGGACGGGACCGACCTGGGCACACTGGTCAATCCCGCCTCACTATCTGGCGGGGGTAACCTGTTCACAGCCAGCGGCGCCGGCATCGACCTGAGCCCCAGCACCACATATTGGGTCGTGTTCGACTCGGAGAGTGGCGGCAGTGGGACGGTGGAAATGCGGCGCACCGCCGACGATGGCGAGGATTCCGTCGGGGCGGCGGGCTGGGAAATTTCCGACGACGGGCTGAGCCGGGCGAGAACTGGCGCGACATCGTGGACCAGCGGCGGCAACGCTCACAAAGTGGGGGTTTTCGGCTATGCCAAGATAGCCACAACGCCGGGCCAGCCGGCCAACTTCACCGTTGCAACTGTGCCGGGATTGTTGAGTGTCGTCGCGACCTGGGAGGCAGCGGCTGGGGCAACCTCCTACAAGCTCCGCTGGAAGCAGTCCGGTGGAACATTCCAGACGGGCAACGAGGTTGAGACCGTCAACACCAGCGCAGCCGTCACGGTGGCCGACTACGGCCAGTGGGAGGCGCAACTGGAAGGATGCAACGCCGCCGGGTGCGGCCCGGCGGCAACGGCGCAATTCGCAGTCGTAAATCAGTCCGCCGGCCGTAGCTATAAGGGTCAGCTGGGGGATGTGATGGTGCATCTCAGCCTGCAGCGGCCAGCGGCGGCGGCAGACGGACAAAGCGCGGCGCGGAGCAGGAGCGTGTCCGGGCAGTCGTCGCAGACCACCAGCATCGTCTATGTGGTTGACGACTCCGGCTCCATGGACGGCGACTTCCCCGAGGTGCGTACCGCGCTCCGCCAGGTCCGCGGCACCGCCATGGCCAACACCAAGGTGGCGCTGATCGCCTTCGGAACGGACCCAACGACCCTATTCGGCCTGACCGCCCACTCGTCGGACGCGACGAACGGGCCCTGGACCGACGCGCGCATCAATTCCTTCGGCGGCAGACTGGGCGGCACCGAATTTGAAGACCCGCTGGAAAACGCAAAAGCCCTGCTGGACGCCGACGACGCCGATAACAAGAAGATCATCCTCCTCACCGATGCCCAGTCGAATGTTACGCATTTCATCACCGGCTGGCATTACCTTGTTCCCCCCGAGGCGATCAAGGGGATAAAGGAAGCCGAAATAATCGTTGACACCATCGGGTTCGGCGAGCACTTCGCCGTCAATTTCGACTCCCTTGAGGAGATCGCCACTGGCACCGGCGGCCAGCACCGGGAGGTGGCAAAGCCGTCGCAGGGCACCACCAACTCCCCGGCGGTGACCGAAGCGTCGATCGCGGACATCCTGGAGGGCACGGTTGCCGACAACACGGCCACGCTGTTCCTGGTTGACTTTTCGGACTCGCTGGGCCGGACTTGGTCGGAGGAATGGGACAACCCAACCCCATACGCCTACATCGACTACACGTTGATCGACGGGGCGTTGAACGCCGCGGCGACGAAGGCCGGCGACGCCTCAGGTACCGGGCGGCAGGTCGGGCTGGCAACATTCCTCGGCGAGACAACCTTCACGACGGCCGTCGACCCCGAAGCTCACCCCAAGTACAAGATAATCCACGCCGTCGGCTCCTCGTCTATGAGCATGCCCGAATCTCGGGACCTAAAAGGATTTGGCAGCACGGACATCGACTACGCGCTCCAGCAAGCCTACTCGACCCTATCGGGGGTGACGGCGGCCAACAAGCGTGTGGTTCTGATTACGGACGGAATCAGCGCGGTTGACGTGCAAAGCTCAACGCTGGACAGCTACAAGAACAACACGGCGGTGACCCTGGATGTGGTGGCATGGGGCGACCATGCCGACCGGGTGCAGCTGAAGACCTGGGCCGATTCGGCCAGCGGGAATTTCAGCGTAGCCAAAACGCCTCCGCTCGCGCCCATCAGACGGGGGTTAAGGGCCATTGACGGACGAAATTCCCTCGTCCTGGTATGGACTGACCTCGAGGACCCTGCCATCACCAAGCACCAGTACAAGTCGTACCCGTATGACGATCCCAGCACTCCTGAACGCGAGCGTGAGTGGACACCATGGAAGGACATGCCGGGTACCGGAGCCGGCACCACCTGGTACATAATCACCGGGTTGGAGGGAGACCCCAGCATTGATCTGCACGTGCGAGCGGTGCGAGGCGATACTCCCGGGCCGCGGAGCGTCACAGGAAGATTTTTCCCTGACGATTCCGGAAAAGCGAGGGGTCTATACCTCCAGACGATTGACGGGAATGGACAGATCACGCTGAAGTGGAAGAAACAGCGGTGGTGGCAGGACCTTGAGACTGGAGAGTTCAGCTTCGATGAATACCGGTACAGCATACGCGAGGGCGACGGGGCCTGGTCTGATTGGAAGACCATCCCAGACGCCACCAATGACACCTTTGCCCACACCATCACGGGGTTGACCAACGGTACGGACTATACCGTAGGGCTGCTGAGAGTCCTGGAAAAGGATGGTGAGCCCTACTATGATGCGTTCCAGACCCAGACCGCCAGACCCAACAACGTGCCCACGGGGGTGCCGGTCATCTCGGGTACGGCGCGGGTCGGCCAGACGCTCACAGTGGATATATCCGGCGTTTCCGACGCAGACGGGATCGACGAATATGTACTGCAATGGATGGAAGCCGACCAGAGCTGGATAGACGAGCCCGATGACGCTCCCACGCCGTGGAACAGCTACACTTTAGTCCCCGCCGACGAGGGCAAAACCGTCATGGTAGAAATGTATATCGACGATAACGCGGGCAACTGGCACAGGGTGTACAGCGCGCCCACGGCTGTGGTCTCGGCACCGCTGGTCCAGAACCTCAACAAGAGAGCCGTCAACCAGGGCAGTGGCACCAACACCGTGGTAAACGACGCGGCCCAGGCCTTCACCACGGGGCCCAACACGGACGGCTACAGACTAACCTCGGTAGTCCTCGGGTTCGCCTTGAGCTCCGGAGCAACTGAGCCCACTGACTACAGCGTCAAGGTCTGCGACGATTCCAGCGGCACGCCGGGCAGCGACTGCGACCCGCTGACCAGTCCGGCCGCACTGGCCGCCGGGGGCAACCTATTCACAGCCAGCGGCGCCGGCATCGACCTGGACAAGGACACCACCTACTGGATCGTGTTCGACTCGGAGAGCGGCGGCAGCGGGACGGTGGAAATGCGGCGGACCGCCGACGACGGCGAGGATGCCGTCGGAGCGGCAGATTGGACAATCGCCGACGACGGGCATAGCAGGGCCAGAACCGGCGCGACATCGTGGACCAGCGGCGGCAATCCTCACAAGGTGGGGGTTTTCGGCTACGCCAAGCCCGCCAACACATCGCCATTCGGTCCGGTGGCACCGCTCGGCCTGAAGGCCACGCCTTACAGCGGGCAGGTCTCGCTGACCTGGACCGACCCTCTCGTGGACCGGGCGATTATCAAGTACCAGTACCGCGTCAGTGGGGACGGCGGGACCACCTGGAGCCCCGACTGGACCGACGTCCCAGGCAGCGGGGAGGACACCACCTCGCACACGGTGACCGGCTTGACCAACGGTACAAGCTACACCTTCCAGGTACGCGCGGTCTCCAGAGTCAGCAACGGCGCCAGCACCAGCGCGACGGCCACGCCAGCGGCGGGACCCTAGCCGGACGTCACCAACACGTTCCACCTCAAAATCGACATGGAGCCGGCCCACTTGGTGTCCCAGTGGGCCGGCTACGAGGGCGGCAGCGGTACTGCCAGCCTGACCTTCGTTCACCAAGTGGTTCAGCCGAACGTTTCCACCCAGGGCATTGCGGTGCTGGAGGACACCCTGGAGCTGAACGGCGGCACCATCAAGTCGACCGCCACGGAGGCTGACGCCGATTTGTCGCACGTGGGCCTGGGCCACGACGCCCAACACAAGGTGGACTGGCAGGGCTGAGCGACACCGGCAAGGGCGTGGGCAACACCGCCACCGATCCGCCCACGCCCAATGGCTACACTGATAGTGATCACGATGGCAACAAAGATGAATACGTCATCACCGTCACGCTGAACACCAACACCCAAGGCAAGGTCACGCTGACCGGTATAGCCAGCGGTTCCACCAATTTCGACAATCTGAACGTCATCCCCAGGGCGGCGGACAGCACTGACTACACGGGCTAGCAGCTTACCAGGCTGCGCTTTGCACAATTCGAGTGGCGCAGGCGAGGCGACCACAATTTGGTGGTACAGGGCGACGAGGGTTCTATGTGTCGAGGTGGTCAGCCGACAATGAGGAACCCTCTGACGCCAGCCACGGTTGACGACGCGCCGGTGCGATGGCGTGCACGCGACGTCACGTGCAAGAGACAATATCGAGAGTGCGAAGGAGCGATATCAATTGGGCCGACAACACCCGCGCGGTCAGTCTTGGAAGCGGGGCCACGGAGCCTTAATATCCTCCGGTTTCGGCCGGCCGAGATTTGCGACAACAGAAGAGGTCAGCGCACCGGTGCGCGCGACCTCTAACTTCAGAGGGAAATAGCCTTGAGCGTTGAGAAACCCGTCAATCCCTGGGTCCTGTCCCTGCATTACCGAGTGGCGAAAAACGATGCTGTGAATTACAGGACACCGGAGCGTACCGTTCACCATCGGGGCGGGTTTGACGTGGTTATGGACGACGGGAAGGTCGTCTTTGAATTCCGCGACCATTATCCGGACGAGGTTTCGGCGCGAGCGGCGGTTCGCAATTACATTGAGGAATGGGAATTCCAGGCCGACCTGTCCATCGGCGCCGGCAACTTTCGTTTGGAATTCATTCGGGCCGAGATAGTGGACCGTGACCCAGTGCTCGGAGACCGGCACGTGCCGTCGTGGGTGACGGTGGCTTCCATCCGCATCCCCGCCATTCCAGCTGTGGTGGATTATCCTGTCCCGCCGGCGGAGACTACCATCGAACCGGAGGATACGCTGTTCGCGGCGATGCGGCAGCGCTACGAGGCGTATTCGCGAGATTCCGCGGCCCTTACTGCGGTGGCGTACTTTTGCCTGACCTGTCTCGAGCAGACGGTTCCTCAAGGAGGAGGTAGAAGGGCTGTGGCGGCGCGGTATGACATTCCGTATCAAGACCTCCAGCGGGTGGGCTCCCTTACCGATCGCAAGGGAGGACAGCAGGGTGCGCGCAAGGCGAAGGCCATTGAGAACGATCTTACTGATGAGGAAAGCGCATTTCTGGTTGATATGGTCAAGCTCATGATACGGAGGCGTGGCGAGGTGGCGGCGTTGCCGTATCACGGCGGACCAACTTTGTCGCCTCAGACGACAGCGGGTCGCTCTGCCACTTCCCCGTCCGGCACACGCTCAGCTCCATGAAAGCGGGATTGGCTTTCCCGGCTAATGCTCTCTGACTCGACGATCCGAAGGACGGAGCCTCCCGGAGGTACGATGGGACGGAGAGCCTGAGGGCGTCCTCACGTCACCGGCACGATCTGCCGTGCACAGGGCACCGTCTGCGGCAACCGTACATCCGATGCTCCATAACCGACCAATCCTAGCCAGGGTGCTCAGAAAATACGGCCCCGCGGTGTTGCCGGTGTCAGCTGCCGCGGCCTTCGCTCTGATTGCCGCGTATCAATCTCTGGAGCCTATGGGAGATTCGTCAACCACTGCCGGTGGGATGACCTACGCCTGGTTGTCGCGCCATTTGCTTTCGTGGCTGGGCAAGGGGATCCTGATCGCCGGCGCTACGGGAGGCACGGCATTGGTGGCCTGCTGGATAGCCTGGCACCACAGGGTTGCCGCCAATGTTGCCGCGATTGCAGGTATCTCAGCCGTGGCGTTACTGATGTGGGCAACGCACTGGTGCGACGCCCTCGGCGGCATGGTCGTGGGGGCGGTGGTCGCCAGCATGATCATGGCCGTAGCGGCGGCGGCCAGGGTTCAGTCTGAACTGGGGATACTAAAGGCACTCGATGCCTGGTGGTCACGTTCGGCGTCGCCAGAGACCGGCATGGGAATGGTCCGGTTTGCGCAGATAAGCCTGGGCCTATACTTCGGCATCATCGCCCTGATGGCAACGGGGGGAACGGTGTTGGCGGAATCCCGTTGGGAAGTCCTGACCCTCTCCGGCGTTGGGATCACCGCGGCGTCCGTGATATCCGAAAAACGCAGATTGACCAACATCCTGGCATTGATCGGCGCCGGCATAGCTTTGTGGGTGTCCTACAACGAAGTGGCCCGCGCGGTCGCCATGGACGATGCCGGGATAAACACCGCGGATCTGATGCTGGCCGCTGGCATAATCATCTATTTGCCGGTCACGGCCCTGGCCCTTCGGGCGCATCACGCGGTCCGGATTCTGATCGCGCCGATGCTGGTTGCCGGATTGACCACATGCTCCACGTTCCTGGTGATTGGGATATTCGCGGTCGTCATATTCACCGGATGCAATGCATCGGATGTGCTGCTCGCTGCGTTGCTATCGGCGGCCGTTGTGATTTCCATGGTTCTTGGCGCGGCAACTTTCCTCGGCCTTTTGGCGATGGGGATAGTCAATTGGCGCAGGAACCGAGAGGGCGGAGAAACTCCGGGCGAGAAGGAGTGATGGAAGTGGATTCACTCCCGGCCAGCGGCCAACCGCAGAGTGAATCGTGCTGTCAGGCGGCTGGCTGTTACAGGAATGAGGGGTGTTCCGGTTCCAGCGCCAATAACGTGCGGTGGAAGCGCTCGCTGCTCTACGACGTGTTCCAGCCCCTGAGCCGCCTGGAGGAGCTGGTGATGCGGAACAAACGGGGAACGCCCTTCGACCTGGAGCGGCTGGACGGTGGGGCATCCACGTTCGCGATGCGATATGCTGGGGCCAGCCGGCGTTCAGCCGGCGTCGCGGCGCGATTCCGGGACGGGTAGCCAACTCATGCGGAGCTTCGGAAAGATGAGATTGATTCGCGGTTGGGAAAGCCGGCACGCACCCAACTAAACTGGAGGCCTGCGGTTGAGCACGGCGCGCCTGTTCAAGGAAATTGGAGAGGAGGATGGGTTGGGGGACCAGAGGGAGGAAGAAATTCGATTGACGATGCAGGCTTCGATCAAGATAACCGGGGACGACGGCATGAAAGGACCGGGGGATTCCTCCTTTGCCACTCCAACCCGCTGGAGGCCTCGCGGTGAGATTTCGGCGTCAGCGCATCGATTTTGGTGACACCCGGTCCCTTACGCCAGTGAGGGTCGGGGCGGTACAATGGTCTCACCACTGGGGGCCCGATGGCTGACCAACAGCCGAGTGCCCGCAGTGGACTGACTAGACAGGTCGAGGTGGTCGCTCGAAACCATGCTGCTGGCGCGAAGTAGGAGCGGTTTCATCGTTAGAAACCACTGATGTTAACGATGGGCACGCCTCTGTTCATGAGCTTCACCCTGATGGTTCGAGATCTCTGCCAAACAGCGTTCGGAACCACTCAGCCAATTGCGGGTCTCCAGTAAGCAGCCCGTACATTGCCGTGCCTGCCGCAAGCAATATGGTCGTCAAGGTCAGCCACAGGGCGATGCGTTGAAACGACGAATGTTCACGGATATTGTACGGCGCGACGCGTTCCCGGTACTTGCGATTTGTCGATTCGCTGATCTGCCATTCTTTCAGGTTTTTGTATTCGGCCCAGAAGAGGCGCGGTGCCGATGACATGCACTCGTACATTGACAGCAACTCTGAAGGAGGAAACCGTTGGTGGAATACTGGGTCGAGAGAATCAAGCGCCTGGATTTTTAGCCTGGCCTTTCGGAATCGTTCGTGGCGCCACAAAATCGCCAGCAAGAGCGTCAACAACCAAGTGGAAAGCAATACGGACTTTCCCAGATCTCCTATCAAGCCGTCGATTACGGGGAGCGCCAGTCTATAGGCGACCAGCGCACTGAATGAGAACCAGACCGCAAAGATCAGCGTTGCCCAGATTGACGGACCATCCAATATGGTCTCGTCCATCCCCCAATGTTGAAATCGACAAATCAGACAGGGTCGGTCTTTTCTGGTGTCGTACCTTAGTATCATACGAGCCAAGGACCAAGATAAACCTGCCGCCGAAAGCACGGATGCGACCCAGAATAGCAGGGCGGTGCCGAGAATCGATTTATCCGCCAGCAGGATCGCCGTGACCTGAAAAATTATCGTGAGTAGCGATAGCAGGTGTAGCAAGATGAAACCCGCAGGATCTGGCTTATAAAATTGCGAGCGAAAAGCCACGATCAGACACCGAGCATTCTAGGCAAATGTCAGCGTTAGCGTTCGCCATAGGACACGCGTTTTTTCGAATCTTTGGCTTCCGTCACTGTGTGATCAGTCCTATTTCGGACACGGCACTGACCCTGGCGCCAGAACCAACCTTATGCAAATTCACGGAGATACTCTGGGGACCGCTGGATTTGAGAATCCTCTTCAAACCTGAACCAGCAACGTCTGGGAGAACATCCGGCGCGGGGCGAAGCTCTACCGTCGCAGCGTCAAACCGGCCGAGTTGTGCCGGGCCATGAGCGACGTGGGCGGCGTATTTGGAGAGATGAAGGGCGGCACAGCCTTTGGCGATTGGTCGCTGCGGCCCGACGGCGCCCGTGAGTTCGCCGAGCATGACATCGTGCCGTATCACGTGCCGAGCACTGCCGCCGGAAAGGACCGGTCTGATCCAGCCATCATGCTGGAGGTCGGCGGCACCATGACCCTGGGTTCCAGAGATGCTGACACCAGGTCCTGGTGGACCGGGCAAGGCTGTAGGGACGGCGCATCGTGTTGTGCACTTTCAGCCAGTCGGAGTCGCGGGATATGCTGGCGACCACGTCCAACCTGGTCTTCTCGGAGTGGGAGCGCATCTTCGCCAAGCCCATGGTCACCGCCGGGGCGATTGACCGGGTCATCCACCACTCCGTCATCCTCGAGTTTGACGTCCCCAGATAGCGTACTGACGCACCCCAGCAACATGGCGAGGAAACGGAGGTGCACCTGTAAAACTACCCGACGCTAATCCGGCAAGAATGCTTGACGTGGGACACTCAGTATCTGGGAATATCGATCAATAAATCACGGCGCGCCAAGCCCGCTCAGGACAAACGTATCACCAATCGCTATCGCCTCTTGGAACAGGGCTGGAACCGCCAGGACTGCAGCGACTCCTTGGACTGAGAGTTCCCAGGGCACCCGGCGAAAGGGTAGGCGTGCTGATTCTCACCCGTCAGCGCCGTGCCGGAATGGCAGGAGATTCGAGAACTGTACCCGGGACTCTACGAGGATGCCGTGCCCATGGAACACCCCACCGTCCGGTGGTGCCTCAGGGCCAGCGGCCACGAACAAGCGGTGGCGAAACGCGACTGCCAACTACCGCTACTGAGCGTCCGGACTAAACTCCATACGGAACATCGGCCCGCATAAACTTCGGAAGGGCTTTAATTCGAAGCCTGGCGTATTCAATTCCCGTAGCGTTTGACAGCATCAGCCGGGACTTGTCCGACTCCCTTGCAGACCTCACACCTCCAGCCACGCCCTGCGCCTCCATTGCCTTTGCAGTAGCCACATTGGACAATTGGTCCCTTCATGAATACGCGGCCTATCCCTCCACAAACCTCACACTTCCAGCCGCGCCCTGCGCCTCCATCACCCTTGCAATAGCCACATGCGATCAGCTCACTTCCTGGGGTTCCCATATTGATGGACATCCTTTTCCGGACAAGCACGAACCCGATTTCTCGGTCATACCCGGGACGCCGTACGGAGACAAAAATATCATCCCTCTTGCCTTCTATTAGGTCCCTCCTTAACGGAGCGAACATACCGCGTTGGTAGGACCGCTGGTTTACATGGGTGATGACGTCTCCTGGTTGCAGACTGCCATGATAATCAGAATCTGTAGGGACGTGGGTCACCTTGAGACCATCGTGAACGAACTCGTACTCAAAGTCATCCTCGACAGTTGCCAGACTAATAGACTGAGGAACGCGGCCGCGTTCCGGTAGTCGGGCATCGGAAGGCAGTTCAGTGCCTGACAGTTGCAATCCTACACCAAGTCCGTGCTGGTCACAGTAGTAAATCCCAGGCTCTATACAGCCACAAGGGCGTGGGATCATCCCTCCGGGCTCATGCGGCAGCGGTATACGGCGCATTGGCGGTATCATGAAGAGCCGGCTCCTGCACTCGGTGGAGAGTAAGAGTCCTTCTTCTCCTTGCCACCAGAGTTGAAATTCTGCTGATGGCGGATTCTGCGTCTTCATTATACGCATCCACAGATAGACATCAACAGGACTCCGCGCCCGGCAATTTTTCAAGGTTGGAGGGAAGCGAGCAGTTGTCGGCATTCGGTGAGGGTGTTGATGCCTTGGGTTCGCCAGGTACCGAAGACCGACGCTAAGGTCATCTTGGTGTAGGTGCCCGGCTTGGAGCGGGTGCCTCCGCTGATCTTCCGTCTGGTCACCACCGGCCGCAGGCCGCGCTCGGCGGTCCGCCTGAGGCGGATTGTCCGGGGGCACCTCCGGTTCGGCCACGAAGACGAAGAGTTCCCCGCATCCAGTGCGGGGCAGGCTCTTGATGTGTTTCGTCACGTGGCGGCGCAGTTTGGCCCGGGCTGATGTCGGGTCGTCTAAGTAAGGGCGGCACCGAGCCAGCAGGCGCTGTTCCAGGGCCAGTCCAGCCCGGCGGCGTTGCTGCTCCGACGGGTGGGGAAAGGCTTTGGCCTTGGCATAGACATCGTGGACGGCATCAGCCCACCGCGCCAATGGTTCATCCTCGGGATGAAGCGCCCGCAGGTCGTGGATGTCCCGCAGGAGGTGGGCCCAGCAGCGCTGCTGGGGGCCGTCGTAATGATGGTAGGCGGCGTAGAAGTCGCTGACCAGCACGCCCGCGAAGTCCGCCCCCAAGGCCTCATCCACCACCGCCTTGGTTCGACCCCGCCGCAGGAAGTAGCGTTCGGTGGGGGTGCTGAAGGTCCACACATAACCGTTGTCTCCGTCCTCCCGCCAGCCCGTCTCATCGGCATGCACTACCGGACTGCCTCGGATCCGTGCCACGATGTCGGTCAGCGTCGGCTGGGCCTTTTGGGCCACCCGACGGAACCCCGATGCTAATATTTCGGTAACTGCGATGATATGCCAGGTCATCTCGGCTCGGACCTGACCCTTTCGGTAACTGGCGAAAATGCCTTCAGAATGATCTGTCGGCCCGGCGTCGAGGTGGCCCAGACCGCGTCGACGGTCCTGGCGAGCAGTGACCTTATAGGAGCCTGGCTTCAAGCCCCATCGCAGTTTTGTCCGCTCACCTGGCCGGCACGCCATCTTTCAGGAGGTAGAGATGACAGAGGCCGTTGGTCGCGAAGGCAATGGCGTTGTTGAGGTGGTCATCGGAGTTGATACTCACCAAGACCAGCATGTGGCGGTGGCCATTGACCGGCTAGGCGTACGCTTGGGTGAACATCGCGCACTGGCGACTACGTACGGCTATGCTGAGCTCGAACGCTGGTCCCGGAACTTGGGACGGGTCCGGGCGTTCGGGATCGAAGGCACCGGTTCCTACGGCGCTGGGCTTGCCCGCTTCTTAACTGGTCGGGGTCATACCGTCGTCGAGGTCAATCGTCCTGACCGGTCGGTGCGCCGTCGTAAGGGGAAGAGCGATCCCACCGATGCGGAAACGGCGGCACGGGCGGTGCTCGCCGGTGTAGCCGACGCTACTCCCAAGTCGGGCCAGGGAGAAGTTGAAATGATCCGCATGCTCAAGAGTACCAAGGACTCGGCGATGAAAGCCCGCACCCAGGCCATCAACCAGATGAAAGCCCTTATCCTCACAGCCCCGGCCGAGCTTCGTGAATCCCTTGATGGGCTCGCCGCCAACGCTCTCGCTACGCGGTGCGCCAGATTCCGCCCTGGTAGCATGGACGGCCCCAAAGCGGCGGCCAAGTACGCTCTTCGCTCGCTGGCCTGCCGCTACCGTCAACTCAGCACGGAGATCCACGACCTGGAGGCCCACCTGAAGTGCCTTACTCGGGCGGCGGCACCGGCGCTGGTCAATATCTTTGGCGTAGGGCCCGACACCGCGGCGGCTCTCCTGACCGCCGCTGGGAGCAACCCTGAACGCCTTCATTCTGAGGCAGCCTTCGCATCCTTGTGTGGGGTGAACCCCATACCTGCGTCCTCCGGCAAGACTAACCGGCATCGACTCAATCGCGGCGGCGACCGCCAGGCTAATGCGGCCCTCTATCGCATCGTTTGCGTCAGGCTTCGCCACGATCCCAGGACCAGGACCTATATGCTCCGGCGCACCAGCGAAGGAATGAGCAAGAATGAGGTCATTCGTTGCCTCAAACGCTACGTTGCTCGGGAGGTCTTCCCAGCACTGCCCAGATCAATCGGGTCAGTCAACTGCCCAGATTGACATCTATAGGAGCATCATTCTCTGGCGAGGCAACAGGCAACTCCCCTGTAAGTCGACACTGAGTAGGAATAAAACGATGACGACGCAGAATCTGTCCTGGCAAGAGGCCGTACTCACCGTGTTGCGGGATGCCGGTGTTCCCCTTCACTACACGGAAGTGGAACGAAGGATCATGGAACAGGGGCTCCGCCCCAGGATCGCGAATTCCCAGGCGACCACCAATGCAACCCTCCGCGAACTGCTCAACAGGTCCGGCCGAAACGGCGTGAGGGAAATCTACAACCAGCGCGGCTGGTACGCCCTGGCGCCCGTCGCCGATGAGTTCAACAAGAAGCGCCGGGAAGAGGAACTGGCCGCCAGAAACAGCAGCGCCATCAGGGTAGAAGCTTTCGGACTGTTCTGGCAGCGGAGCCTCGCAGACTGGGACACGGGACCTCATCTCTTCGGCCAGCAAAGCAAGGACTCGATTGCGGTCGACTTCGCGGATCAGGACGGCATCTACATGCTCCACGACGGCAGAGAGGTCATGTACGTCGGCAAGACGTTCACGCCCGCCGCCAACTACGGGCTATACCGGCGCCTCAAGGACCACCACGAAGACCCGCGAAAGACTGTCTACTGGGACGCCTTCTCGTGGTTCGGGTTCAAGCCCGTCGCCGACGACGGACGGCTGCTGCAAGCATCCGACCACGCCACCCTTGAAAGCGTCATCGACCTCATCGAGGCGATCTTCATCGAAACCCTGATGCCCAGGCTCAACCAGCAGTCGGGCGAAGGCATGCAGCAGGCTCGCGAGGACGGACTCTACTTTCAGGTCGCGTCGGCGTGACGAGGCCAACCGCATCCTGCTTCAATTACCGCCGCTGGGCACTCTCGGAATCGCAGCGGCTAAAGGTCGGATCCGCAAGCCCCTCTCCGCCAGAGACCGGATACGCCTAGAGCCGCATCAATCAGGGCCTCCAAGCTATGTGAACTACGGATGGAGAACTGGCGACCTGGACTCCACCATCTGCGAGACCCATAGATATCGTCAGCAGCACATCCAATGCACCGAAAGGGCGCCGCTCAATCAACAACATCAGACTGGAGGTCCCGTTCGTCGAAACCCAGCTGACGGGCGCGCCGGAAATCCTCCTCGGCGCCATCCTCATCTCCCAGCAACAATCGGACCAGGCCGCGGCCGTGGGTGGAACGACCGCTGGCGGGGTCCAATTCAACTGCCGAGCTGAAGTCAGCCAACGCCAGTTCCCATTCCACGCTGAACAGGTGAGCGTTGCCGCGCGTGAAGTAGGCTATCGGGTCTCTGGGGCTGAGTTTCAACACGGCGTTGCAGTCCGCGATCGCAAGGTCGTATTGCTCCGCGGCAACGTAGGCATCGGCGCGAAACCGATACGTGAGCGGCTCTTCCGGCTTGAGACGGGCTGCGGCGTCGTAATCGGCGATGGCCCGGGCAAAGTCGCCCTTCATGCGATATGACGCGCCCCTCCCCAGGTGGGCTGCCGAGTTCTCAGGATCCAACCGGAGGGCGGTGTTGAAGTCCACGATTGCTTCATCGTACTTCCCTTGGTAGCGGAGGCAATCGCCGCGGACACGGTGGGCATCAGCGTGGTCGGGATCCAAGCGGATGGCTTCACACAAATCGGCAAACGCCTGGTCCAGCAGGTCCTGTTCACCGTAGGCTTGTCCCCGCTGGTAATAGGCCTGAGCGTCGTCAGGCCTGAGCCGGATGAGTTCGGTCATGTCGGCAGCCATTCGGCTCCACTGCTTCCGGTTGCCGAACAGAGTGCCCCGCAGCATATACGCGGCCGCATGGTTCGGATCCAACTGCAGTACGGCGTCCATGTCCGCCATGGCCAGGTCATCGTTGCCCTTGGCGAAGTGGGCCAGGCCTCGGGTGAGGTGGGCATAATCGTCATCGGGGCTGAGCCTGATGACGGTGTCCATGACGGCAATCTTCCGGTCGTGTTCGTCGGAGCCAGCATCGGCCCGGTCTTTTTCACCGAATTCCCGGAGCATTTCCCAGAACCTGACCGTGCCCTCGTCGGCTCCGAAATGTTGAGCCCTCCTGAGGTACCGCCGATGTTTCTTGCCGTCTCCGGTCAAGAGGGCGAGTTCCGAGGCTGGTAGTAAAACGGAAGGATCCTCCGGATCCAGTTCCAGGGCTGCCTCAAACGCCGCCAGGGCCCCGGGCAGCTCGCCCAACTTCCAGCACGCAGTCCCCAACGTAGAGTGGTATCGGGAATCCAGTGGACCGCATTCCGGCTTCACGCTGCGGAGGTGCGCGACCGCTTCCGCTGGACGGTCGGTGTGATACAGAGTGGCGCCTATCTCGGTCCAGGGAAGGATCCAGTTGGGGTTCAGCGTAACCGCCAACCACAGAGCATCCAGACCCTCGTTCACGAGATCCACGTCGCCATGTGCGATTCCGATGCTGGTTTTCACCGATCCCAGCGTGAAGTGGTTGGCTGGATCCAATGGGTCGAGCCGTGCCGCGATCTCCACCTCGGACATAGCTTCGGCGGGTTTGCCCTGCATCTGAAGTTCAAACGAGCGCCGGTAATGCGCATAGGCTTCAGGATTGCTCACGTCCCAGTCTTCCAGGAGGCGCCCTTCTGTCTCCTGGATAAGTTCATCCTCTTCGGCCAAGCGAGCGTTCATGTTCGCGGAGACGACACGGTTGATCCACCGCAACCCGGTGGACCGCAGGTCCTCCTGCCATTCTCCGTCTGTCTCACGTTGGATCAGCGCCGACAGCAGGGGCCCTGCAACACGGGCGCCAACGCCCAAATCAGCCAACACGGTGAGATCTGCCGGACAGTCTTCGTCAGGAAACTGTTCGTCAATTATGCGATGGGTTTCCTCAGCATATTTGCGCAAATGCCCGATGACCTCACGCATTGCCTCGTTCCCAATGTGCTCCGCCAGCAGTTCGGCAACGTCACTGATCCAATAGAGGGCTCGCAGCTCAAGGGAGATACTTCCCGCGTCCGAACCTTCAATATGCTCAGCCAGCGTCCGGGCCAAGTTGGCGAGGTTGTCATTGGACGGCCGGGCGCCGTCGTACATCCAGGCGTCCACGGTATTGTCGGCCACGCCGAGGGCCTCGGCGAGGTGCTCCAGCGTAAGGGGAGTCTGCCGGCGCTTTTGGTTGAGAAACTCGCCTCGGGCATTAACGGTCGCCCAGTCGAGCAGCGCCAGCGCCGCGGGAGACGTCCCGGCAAGGTGCAGGTGGGCCGCCACCCGGAGGGCCAGGTCAATCACGGCAAGCCTGACAAACGATTCCCAGACCTTCGGGAGACTGCTGGGCTCTACGCTCACCGTCCGGCGGCGGACCGACGACCGCATCAGGTCCCAATGGTCGGCGTGCCACTGCAGCATTGAGGACAGCGTGGGCGCCGCCTCATGGTTGCTCTCCCCAGTCTCTGGCGACGAGACGAATCCGGCATCGGCCAACGCCTCCGCTATGGCATGAATGATCTCGGCCCTGGTGGTGTCTTTCACCAAGCGCTCGGGGTCGGCGGCGAAATACCGGCGTGCGTTTCGCTGCTGGTGAGCGGGCAGCCTAATGCCCAACCTCGTAACCAGGGCCCCCATGATCTGACCACTGGTAGGGAGACGGGGCATCACTTCACGCTCCACCGTATTGTTCTCGTGCTCTTCACCAGGCATATAGACCCCCACGCGAACGGAACCTGACCGGGTCGACCGCTACATCCCGCAACGCAGCCTCGACGCCCACGTCGTTGATGGCGCGGCTGTAGACGTGGGCGCCGGCAGTGTTGTCGAAGAACCGGCCTGCGGGATCGACCATCACGTAGCTTCCGGTCATCAGCTCATTGTCCTCCGGCACCACCGCCACTCCGGCATCCTCCACGCGCCGGTTGCGGTCGACGTAGGCGTCGAACTGCTCGACGGCAACCACCTGATCGTCGACTAGGCCGTCGTTCTGGCCCCTGACCGGAAGCACCTGCAGCAGTTTCCATCGCTCCGGGCGCGCCCTGGCGATGAAGCCGGTCAGGTCCTCGTCGCAGTTGCTCCGCGTCACCACGGTGTTGATCTTCACGCGAACGCCCCGCTCTTTCAGCGTATCGATGACGTTCAGGTAGTCGTCCTCGCTCATCGGGCCGGACCGGGTCGTTCGTCCCGTCTCTTCCAGCTTCTGCGGGTCCACCGTATCTATGCTGAGCGCGGCCCAATCAAGCGACCCGCCCACGCGGTCCAGCCATGCCGGCGTGATCCGGCTGCCGTTGGTGACTATGGAGGTGGTCAGCGCCAGCTGCTTGGCCCGCCGTATCAGGTCCGGCAGCCAAGGGCAGAGAGTGGGTTCGCCGCCGGCGAAGTTGATCTTCTCGAACCCGGCGCCGGCCAGGGCGTCCACCACGGCGAGGCAACCCTCGCGAGGCAGATGCCCTTTGGGCAGGACATCCTGCCCAAGATCCTGAAAGGTGGCGAAGCAGAACCGGCACCTCATGTTGCAAGGCCTCCACAAATGGAAGTTGACCGAGGGTATTTCGCTTGCGATTTTCATTTCGACCCCCTGATGATCCGCGCTGCGGCGCGTCGCTGGTTTTCGATCATCGTAGGACCGTCCTCCCGGGTCGTCAGCCCAAGTTGAGCGGACAAAACGCTCCCCGCGCAGAGGTTGGCGCAACGCCGCCGCATCCATTTGAGCTATCCCCCGTTCTCCCGGACTGCCTGCCCAATGGCGCGGCGGTACGCTCCCTCGTCGGTGAAGTGGCCGTCTCTGCCCCGCCTCTGTCCATCCATCACATGGGTCTGGCCATCAATGCCCACCACGGTGCGCTCCATCCGGTCGCCCCGTTGCATCGTGAAATCCCTCTTCTGTGGCATGACATTGCTCCTTTGAACATCTTCCGCCCAGTCACCCCATGGCATTGCGCCGGACGGAACCGTGATTTTCACGTCAGTTCCGAAGCGGCCGCCGTCGCCGCCGATTGGCGACGACAATCACCCCATCGGTCACGCTGTAGCCCACTCCGGTGTCGACGTAATCCGCTTCCTCATCCGTTTCCGACAGGCTGTTCCGGTAGGTTCGCCCTGACACCCGTTCAGTGGCCTCTGCCGACACCTCCGCGGCGCGCCCAGCAGTGATCGGGAAAACCGAGATAACCTCGTAGCCCTGATCATCCAATTGGTTGCAGTACCTGGCGATGTCATCGGCCAGCTTACGGCCCGCCGGGCGCTCTCCCGCGATGCCGTACACCTGCTTCGTGGAGCCGTTACGCTCGTTCAGGTGGCTGTCGGCCGGTATGTAGCGGGCGACGAACGCCTTTCCGTCCTTAGCAGTCATGAAACGACCTTCCTCCTCCAGGCATAGTCATACCGCAGAAGCGAGGCAGTGAGCGCGACAGTCGGGGTTCCACGCTGACACCGCGAGTGTGGAGCCAGTTGCGTCCTGCGCGCGTGGCCAAAGCCCACGCAAACTACGGATTGGTCTCTCGCCATGCTTGCGGTCGCAGTTCGGCTGCAACAATCGATGCCCCACTGAACTCCGTCAGCGCCGGGCGATTGGCACTCTGCAACCACGATGGCCTCAGGGATTGTAGCGCGATGAAACCGAGCCCGCAAGTCCCGGCCCAAAACCGGAGATGGCGCGCTTGAAACTCAGTTGAGGGAGCAGGGTCAATACGACGGACGCCGCAGGTTTCCGAAGCGCGACGGATATTCCAAACTGTCCAACCGCCGACATCCTGCATCTCGGGGCGCGGCCATGACCACCCGACTCCCATTGCTGGAACGCAAAAGCCAGCAGCGCAACCCAGTCGCGCCGAATGAAACGATCACCGCGGTCACGTGATTCACGTTCATCAAGGATATGCCCTACCGGCTTGCCAGATCACGGCAACTGGGATCCATCATCCGGGAGCGGCCGGGCCCCTGCGTTTTCAACGCCCCGCATGCACCGTCTCCAAGGCATACGGAAGTGACGCGCGTGCCGGTGTACCGTTGAACACTCCCGGGCAATGGCGTGGATATTCTACTCAACACGAGAGGCTTGAACCCTCGGAAAGGAGCAACCTTCCTTGGCGCACCGGGGAGCATCCACTTCAACGACTGCGAGAACAATTTCGCCGCCGCCGGCCAATCAGTGGAATATCCGTTTGAACTAGCGCACCACGAAACCGGCCACGCCTTCGGTTTATCTGGCTTCAGCATCCTAAACCTAAGCCAAGGTGAAATCTACATTTTTGGGTCGTAAGCATCGTCTTCGACGGGGCGAGTGAGTTTTGCGGGCCGGGCCTGAAGGATGATCCGACAACGCCACTTGACTTCTTCTTGACCGTCGGCCAGATGCGTGAAAAAGCCGCCGACCCTTCCCCGTACTGCGGCACGGGTTCCCAGCCAGACATTGGCGGTTACCTCCTGGAGCACCCAGCCCCAGATGGATTCGTCAGCGTTGAAGTACGGACTGTAACTGGGCAAGTTCACCAGGCGCAGGCGCAAGTCTGGCGTGGTCAGATAAGTGCGTAGGGCGTCGCCCCGATGATCTGGCGAATTCTCCCAGATCACGGCCAACGGTTCGGGGTGGTGCGCCAGTAGTTGCCGCAGGAATGCTGCCGAAGTCTCAGATTTGTGTTGCCTTCCAATTCCATCACCTCCACCTCTCCGGTCTCCAGGCACACCGCCGAGTAGTAGCTGACCTTCTCCCCAAGCCGCGGGCTGGTGGAGCCCACCAACGCTGGATCCCCTTCAACACCCACTTGCCCCGCAGATCAGGATCCGCCTAGCAGCCTGTCTGAGAAACAGGGCCAGCGAGGTGGAGAGCGTATGATGGGGGCAGTCCAGTCGTTGGGAGCCGGTGATGAGCAAGACCTATCTGCCTTACGATCCTGACCAGCAGTTGCTGATGCCGGCGGCGCTGCAGGAGTGGTTGCCCGAGGGTCACCTGGCCTATTTCATCTCAGACGTGGTGGACCAGTTGGACCTGTCGGAGATCACGGCCCGCTACGAGCAGGAGCGGCGCGGTGGCCCGCCCTACAATCCCAAGATGATGGTGAAGGTGCTGCTGTACGCCTATTGCGTCGGGGTGCCGTCATCGCGGCGCATCGCCACCAGACTGCATGAAGGCATCGCCTTCCGGGTGCTGGCGGCCAACAACACGCCGGACTTTCGCACCATCTCGGACTTCCGCAAGGACCACCTGGCGGCGCTGTCGGGATTGTTCCTGCAGGTGTTGTTGCTGTGCCAGCGGGCGGGACTGGTGAAGTTGGGCCACGTGGCGCTGGACGGCACCAAGGTCCGGGCCAACGCATCGAAGCACAAGGCGATGAGTTACCAGCGTATGCAAGAGAAGGAAGCGCAGTTGCAGGGTGAGGTGGATGAGTTGCTGCGCCGCGCCCAGGAGGTGGATGAGGAGGAGGATCGCCGGTATGGCAGGGACAAGCGCGGTGATGAGTTGCCGGAGGAGTTGTCCTTTCGGGAGGGTCGGTTGGAGAAGATCCGGGAGGCCATGGCGGCGCTGGAAGCCGAGGCCATGGCCGAGGCGGAGCGCGCCGCAGAGGAGGGCAAGGATCATCCTGGGGTGCCCGATGACCAGGCCCAGCGCAACTTCACTGACCCGGAGTCCCGCATCATGCCCGGTCCTGGGGGACGGGACTTCCTGCAGGCTTACAACTGTCAGGCGGTGGTGGACCATGAGCATCAGGTGATCATTGCGGCCCGAGCCACCACTCAGGCCTCGGACAAGCAGCAGGCGGTGGTGATGATCGAGGAGACCATCGCCAATGTGGGAGTGGCGCCCCGGGAGGTGTCCGCCGACGCCGGTTACTACTCGGCAAAGGCCGTTGCCGATTTACACGCCCTGGGCACCGACCCGTTCGTCGCGCCGGAGAAGACCCGCCACGGGTACAAACCACCGCCCGCACCCAAAGGACGCATCCCCAAAGCTCTCTCTCCCAGGGACCGGATGCGCCGCAAGTTGCAGACCAAACGGGGTCGCAAGAGATACGCGCTACGCATGCAGACGGTGGAGCCGGTGTTCGGCCAGATCAAGCAGGGCCGAGGCTTCCGGCAGTTCCTGCTGCGGGGATTGGACAAGGTTGCGGGCGAGTGGTCGCTGATCTGCACCGGCCACAACCTGCTCAAGCTCTTCCGCCACTCTCGTCTGTCGGTCAGTCCACCGTCACCCATCCCCCAACCGGCGTGAACCCTCGCCAAAACACGGTCCCATCAACAACAAAACCTAATCTTCAGACAGACTGCTAGAAGTGCGCCTCGTCAGCGAAGAATATCTTGGCGCCAGTCCGTGGGGCGGCCACCGTCAAAGCGGCATACTCCGCCACAAAGGATTCCCGCCGCGACGGGTCGGCCTTGAGCAACCGCTTCTTGGGACGCTTAAGCACAAACCCCAGCCAGTGCAAGTAGTTCAGACAACTCCTCCGGCTCAGCGCCAGCCCGAACCGTTCCTCCACAAACCGGCGTACCACCCTCCAGTTCCACTTGGATAGTTCGATGCCCGACTGCCTGGGCAGTTCCCGCACCGCCGGCTTCAACTCAGCCTGCTGCTCCCCGGTCAGCGCGGGGGGAGCCTCCCGACTGTTCAAATGACAGCCCCCTGGAACCACCCTCCGCAAACATCGCGGCCCATTGGCCCATGATGTGAGCATCCTGATCCAATGCCCGGTCTACCGCCGCCGCCGTCCATCCCTGAACCAGCAGCCACATCGCGTGCCATCCCTCCCGTTCCCATGTCGTCGGCGCACCATACATCCGTCGTCGTACCTCAGCCTCATCCATTTGCCGCCGCTTTAGCAGTGGCACCATCTCCGTTTTTCAACTGCAACCCCGCTCCGATTTCGCTCGCCCAACAACCACGGTGAGCCGCTGGAAGGTCAGGGATGTGCGCCGCATCCTCGAAACGAGGTTCACTGCGGGACCGCCGTGGTCGCCAAGCAGGATATGCAGAGCCCCGAGACTGCGGTTAGGGTGCCCAACGCATTCCCGGCAATCGTCACTCAGCAGGAGTTCGACAGGGCGAAATTGGTGGCATAGTAGCCGGCCGCTCGGGCAGATCTTCACCCGCTCCCCACAGACCAAGGGCCGGGCGCAGCGTGCGGCTGGGACCTTCCGAAACCGCCTCGTCACCGAACTCCGACTAGCTGATGCTCGTACCATCGGCCAGGCCACGGCGGTGCTACGATACTTCCTGCCGCGCTACAACGCCCGCTTCGCCGTCCAGCCCGGAGCATTCGTAACCGGTCTACCGCCCGGCAGATCCCGATCTGTGCCTAACGGCGATCCTGTGTTTCAATAATATTCGCAAAGTGGGACGGGACAGCACGGCCAGTTACCAACGGCGGACCCAGCGACTGCTGCCTTGCCCGGAACGCACCAGCTACGCCGGTCTGCGGGTGGAGGTGCTGGAACGGCCCACCAGAGAGCCCACCGTCAGGCACGAGGCCGTCGGGTGGCCACACAGGAGCCACCGCCGCGCATGGGTACCCTGTGGGCATATCCCGCGTGACCGTGCGAACTACTCGGACGCCGAGAAACCACCCACGAAGGAGCTCAGCGCCAAAGAGCGCGCCAAACCGGGCGCACTGTGCAACTCCATCACCGTTTCGCGGTCCATTTGACGCGACAAAATGCCTGGACAATAAAGGCGACGATACTGACGGCACACCGATCGAACTTCCGCTCGCTGGAATTTCTTCTCTTGCCCGGTCACCAATTGCAATCCATGCGCACGGCGCATATTGCTTGAAATTTTGTCCCAATCAGCTACAATAATTGAAACGTGCCTCATTTCAATTTTTGGAGCCGAATAATGGTCCATTATCCAGTTTTGGAGTTAGACGCTCCCGCTATAGTGGGGGCGCTCGACGCGGTCAACAGCGCCATCAAAGGCGGATACGGGCAAACAACCGACGAGATGCGCGTTCGGGAATACGATCGCCGGATCGAAAAAACCGCTTTCGGGCAAATTCTCCACCACAATATCAATCAGCAGGTGTTCGACATCGGTCGAGGTGCTTCCGAATTCGTTACCGACCTTCCCCCCAACCACAGGCGGTCTCATCATCACGTGATAGTCACCGTGCAGAACGTGCTGATCACGATATCAGCGGTCGGCGGCCCCAACAAGGTGCCGAGACCAGCATTCCATAGAAGCAGATACGCGATGCAACAAACCTACTTCAGAACCGATGGCTTTGACCTGAGGATCGTCCCAGTTCCCGATCCATTTGACAGCAATTCACTGTATCTGCAACTGCTCCACGGCCCGACATCCACCGACCATACATTGCACGGTTTCACGGTTGTCCGGATGCTCGACATACATGATCAGTACCTACCCGACATCATCAACCTAGACGAGCATCTGGCATCCATCGCGACCACAAGCGGGGAGTACGAAAACGTCACCGAGGATTTCAAGGTAACCATATTACCCGAAGTACGAGAGCAAACCGGAGGAGCAGATTCTCACGAAGGAGACAAGCAATATGCGCTCTGGTAGCCCTGGATTCGTCGGCCGCAGGCTCAGAGAAGCAAGAGAGGCCCGACAGATGACCGCAATCGTGCTCGCTGAACTTAGTGGTGTAACTTCATCCGCGATCTCTTCGTACGAAAAGGGGCACACCACGCCCAGCCCAGCCGTTTTTGACAGGCTGTGCGCTGCGCTCAACTTCAAACCAGCATTTTTCTTTAGGACCGATCACGGAACCTCGTGGTATGCCCAAAGAACGGTTTTCGAACGTTCCAGGGCAGCCACTACCAAATCAGCCCGAACACGGGCCAGGCACAGGCTGGCCTGGTTGCACGAAACGTTGGAGTATTTAGGACAATTCGTCCGACTACCCGTTGCCGACTTCCCCATGAACCCCGACGGATTCCATTGGCTCAGTGCATCCGACCAAGACATAGAAGATATTGGCCGGGAAACCCGAAGGGCCTGGAAACTAGGGGACGGACCGATCAGCAATATGACGTTGCTTGCCGAGAACCATGGAGTCGTGGTGGCAAAAATGGAAATGGGCACCGCCAGTCTGGATGCGTTTTCGACTTGGGATAGTTCCGGCGAGCGCCCGTACATAGTGCTCGGCATGGATGGTCAGTCAGCCTTCAGAACCAGGTTCAACGTAGGCCATGAACTGGGGCATCTTATCCTGCACCGCAACGTGGCGCAGGCTGAGTTCGACTCCACCCAGTACTTCAAGGTCATTGAAGCCCAGGCAGACCGCTTCGCGTCGGCTTTTTTGACTCCGGCGCCGACGTTCTCGTCGGATTTGACCCGTCCCACCCTGGAGGTGTTCAGAACTCTGAAAACGAAATGGCGCGTGTCCGTGAAGATGATGATCCACCGAGCGCAAGACTTGAACATTGTGGACCGGGACGAAGCCAGACGCCTGTACATCAGTTACAACCGGCGCGGATGGAACACCGCCGAGCCTTTCGACCAGGATGAACCGTTCGAGGAGCCGCGAATGGTCCGAAGGGCGTTCGAAGCTGTGGTCGAGAACGACATTATCCAACGGTCCCAGTTGGCTGCCGCGTTGCCCTTCAACCGGGAGGATGTAGAACAGCTTGCTAACCTTCCTGTTGGTTATCTGGATGAGTTCGGAGCCGAGAGCGATGTGTGGGAGTTCATAGAAGATTTGACGAAGGGGTTTCCTGAGTAACTCTCACCGTAACGGCCGAGGTGGGGTGAGCCTGATTAACCACTGAGAATATCTATCGCACAACGGCCCCGCTATGAGAGCGGGCAGGAATGGCGGTTCCGCTCTGCCTAGATCACATCCCTCGTACAGGAATATTCGTCCTTGCCCGTTTCGTGAATGATCTCCCTTACGGCAGAAAATGTCAGTTTTCCCTTCTCGAACAGCTTGATGAATTCCTCCACTTCTCCCGGTGTGTACACCCCATATGCGGTCACATTAGCAGTGAAGCCACAAGCCTCTCCTGCCAATGCAACGACCTGCCTTAAAGCATCTTCAGCACGCGCCCGCAACGAAGATCGAAACAACAGAAACCTGAGTTCGCGCAGATGATAGTAAAAATCGTTCATCTGTCGAGGTTCTCCGTAGAAACTCTCCCGTGCGGCCCATCCAATAGGAAGCGCAACCTGGGAAATAGCGAGCCGTTCTGTCCGCATTGCATGGCTGCCGTCGGTAGAGCCAAGATGCTCGGGCTGCTCATGCGGAAGGTTCCCAAACCGGGGTAGCAGGTAAGCCGGATGCACCTCCGACAATCGGCGAACCACCTGAGTCAAACGCCCGCTGGGATAATTCGTCGGCAAATCCACATGCACCATCCTATTCGCTTCGAGTTCAATTTCTGGTTCCCAATCGTCGCCAGGGTTATACCAATCGCGCAATTCTGCCGGATCAGGCAACTCCTGAACAATGGTTCCCGTTCCAGTACGCTTGACACCTTCCACCACCAACAGGCTGAACGGAGTATCGTCCCGGTTTTCAACGCCGTAGGCAACCTCAATCCAAACCTCATGATCGGTCAACAACCTGACGGCGACGCTCCGGACAAATCCATCCAGTTTCCGTTCGTTGCGGTCCAACGATAGTGATCGGCCCAGTTCGGTTACAGAGATTTCCGATGTGGAGGTATCGTACGCGGGCGGCCGTCTCCGATGCGGGACAACCTGTAGCTGGAAGTCTTGAAGTAGAAGATCAGTTTGTAACGACGAAACCCAATTTCGAGAATGGGTTGGAATCCAACGTGAACGGAAACCGGTCATGACTGAACCTCACCTCCACAGCCGCTGACGGGGTCTCCGTCAACTTGGTTGGACAGATCAGGGTAGCGATCTTTCTCTTCCAAATAGAGCTCGAGTGCCGGACGGCTACGCAACATTTCATCCGACTCGTCGGCTAAAGGAGCAATAACTTCCGCCGCGAATACCGCGTAAGGTTGGATCAGGATACTGGGTACCGACTCCGTTATCCCCAACCTCTTCACCAGCGGGGGGGCAACCCACTCTGGTTGGGTGAAACCAGGAAAATACATGGGCATCGCATAGCCTGCCTCGATGACCCGGCGGGCAAGGCGAGTTTGCCATCTGGACCTAGCTATGCTTTGCGCTGACATGCTGGGAGGCCAACGATGCTCGACCAAATCGAGGATATCCAAGAACCACCTGGCCGCAGTTTCAGGGGACTTCATAGATCCTATGTACGCTTCCCATGCCGCGCGTACCGGGTCAGTGCATTGGTCTCCATCCAGTTCCCGGTACACCATAGACAGTCCAGAGAGTTCCATCAGGCCGACCACCGGATCAAAGATAGCAGGACTGTACTGATAGATCGGAGACCCGTAGGTGGTTATGAGGTAGCCCTCCAAAGTGAGGGTCGCCGGCAAGATGTGAGGAAAAACGCGTCTTGCGACCTCATTATTACCTGAGTAGGTCGCCTCCTCGGTATGGTGGATGAGCCGGAAAAACGCCTCCCCATACAGATCTGGGGCAGACGACGAAGCCGCTGGTTGAAGTTCGGGAATCGCCGCAGCGATGCGTACAAGGATTGGAAGCCGCAGCGAGTCTATCCGAGAACTCAAACCGTCAAACTGCTCCTTCCATCGTCGCTCATTCCCGAGTCTCAGTGTTTCGAGTGCTTCGGCCACGTCAAGAATCAAGTTGCCCAAGCTTTCCGCCTCGGCAAGGGCTTGCAATGCCTGGATCCCCACCGTGGCCTCCATTGCGGGCGAAGATGGCTCCCGATGCAACCCAGCAAACTCTTCGATCAGTTTTGGGATCTGATCGGTGAGTTTCAATAGCGCAAATATGTACGCTTCCGCTAACGCCAGCCGCAGATACCAATCAGGCGACGCCCGTTGACCCTCCACCTCGCGTTCAGCACGCACCTCATTAAGCAAACGATCAGCAGCTACGCAAACATCCACCGGACCGACTATGCGTACCATCTTCGTGCGACGGCTGTCCCATCGGGTCCGGGATACGACGTCATACGCTTCGCTTGGCCATCCCGCAATTGCAGCACTGCAGCCCTCCAAAAACCCGATCAAAAACCTCGTGGGTTCAGAAGCCAACGCGGCAGCAGTATCGTTCTCGAAGTCCGGATTCCAGCAGAAATTACTGACCGTTGAACAGAACGTCGACGCCTCGTCAAACCGGGAACATACCGCCAAAGCCCTCGTGGTTAGTTCTGCTGCTCGGGTGATACTCAAAGCTGCCTCCCGATTATCTTCAGCCGCACAAATCCGTAGTGCATCTACCACAAGCGTCGCCGCTCGGTTTTCTAGCCAGTCTGTCGTCTGCCCCTCGACGGGTTGCAGGGGTGTCGAGGTCCCCAAGGCGCGAGACGCCTCCGAATAACCTGCCTCTACCCACCTGGGGTACGTCAAACCCGAAATGAACCACCCATTTTCTGGCGACATAAGATGCTTCCTACCAGCGTACGATCGCACCCGACACAATAGACGTTCGACAAGACTGGCGAGGCCACTCTGGTCCACCGACATGCGTTTGCCTGTAACCTGTATCAACTCGGAGAGGAGGGAAAGTGACTTGCCAGCATCGTCGGCGGCCACCTTCATGTCCCCATCAGTGACAATCGGCCTTCTCCTCCCGACTCCATCAATGCGGCGCTGAAGAGTTTGTAACGGCAGTTCGGCAAGCTCAACCGGATTGAAAAGATCAAACGCCCTTGAGGCCAATTGCATGAACGACCAGCCACTGAAACCGACCAAGACCGCATAGCTCCCCAGAGTCAAATAGCCAAATTCGATGCTCAACGCTTCCAGCAACAGCAGGGCCAATCCTGCACCGATGGATATGCCGATCAAGAACAAATAAATCCTCACTTGAGGATTCGCCAGGATGAGACGCCGCACATCAGCCGAAACATCGTGGTAAGAGGTGCCCAAAACGATGCTGACGCTGGCTAAATAGAACCCCAGCAAACTAGCCGACACCTGCACCGCGAGAGTCGGGAACTCAGTCAGAGACGTGCCCGATTCTCCTGAAGGGAGCAGCCATTGGGCGAAACGGAGGGCGGCATAATACTCTACGCCCTTAACCAATCCGAGAAGCAACCCTCCCAATGCCAACGCCGCTAGCAACCAAGGGACGGCGGCAGACATTATCCCTATTCCACGACCTGCTCCTACGACGAATCCGTTGGAGCGCGTCCATCCCGCGGCCATCCAACGCTTCCGCGACCGCGATCGTCGACGCCTGATCCAATAAGATCCCGTGGCCTGACGTGTATTTTCCCTCGCCAAGTCCTGCGGTCTCGGGCGTAAAGACCAGCGGATACGGCCGATAATCCCAAATAACGCGGCAAAAACCCTCCACAAAATGGTCAGCGCCGATTCGAACCGATTCATCGTTCACCCAAGCCAAGACGCAGTTTGACGCCCGGGATGCGACTGGCCCTCCGCGCGTATCGTCTACTGTGCTGAGCGACGGTATACGGCCCAGTCCGAATGCACACACCTAAATTTAGTTCGTATTGCCGAACCTCAGCTTGCAACGTCGCAGGCACCGCCGCCTCAATGGAAGGAGTTTCCGAAACGGCACCTTCTGATGTGGGGGCAGACATGGATCGATCGGAGTTCTCAGCCCCTAAGGGTCGGACTCGGACGACTCGACGGAGGAGGACTGACTGGTGCCCAACTTGACCCCACAACGGTCGCTGCGCCCATCCATGGCTGGGCACGGGCACATCCGCGGTGATCGATCTAACCAACGCACATCCCCTCGGCGAGTGGTTGGACGCCCGGCGACGCGCAGGGTTCGTCCTCCATCTCCCCGGCCATGCCAAACTCCCAACAAATTGGGTCGCCGGGATCAGTTGTTATCCAACTCTGCCGCCACGAACGTGTGTAAAGCGGCGGCCACGTGGATTGCCAGATCCGCCCGCGGTCCGGTCGGTTCAACACCCCCAATCGCGGCGTGGCGGGCACCCACGGTCCCGCTGCCTTGACTGTAAAGTGAACGAAACAATTGTTTGATGCCGCTTGGCAAAATCGGATCGACATTTTCGCTGACTATACTGGGCAAGGCTACACCGGGGCTGCGATAGACTACTTGAAGGACAGCTTCAATTGAATTTACCGCTTCCTTAATGGCGTTGGCCCAATCGGGAGGATGTTGATTCCTGAAATTGTAAGCACGATCGAATTGACGTCTCGGTTCGACGAATCGTTCTCCCTCGAGTGCACTTCGCGCCTCAGCCACCGCCGCGTGGAATTCAGACGAACCCACGCGCTCTATTCTCCCTCCCTCGAATCGGTATCCCATTCGTTCATCGGTGAATAGTGCGTTCATCTCGTCGTAATACTGTTCTGTCCCCTCGGTCGACAGGAACCGAGGCATGCGCTCGAGCGCATCGAACAAGCGATACCAAGGCTCGGTATTTACTAAATCCCGTACTTCCCATTCGATGTTCGATTCACTCCAATTCATCGGATCTGGGGGAATCCTCAACGCCTTTCCTAGTAGGTCGCGTTGAGCTGCTGGCGTCCTGTATCCGAGAACGTGCAGCACTTCGCGCACGCCATAGCGTAAAGAATCCGGCGCTTCGTCGTAGATTAGCGAGCCTTGCACCCGCCAACCCTGACGTTCGGAAAATGGATGCGTAGACATGAGTGGTCGCCTCGAAGTTATTGGAAGCCGGCAATGTTTTGGGTGATGAACCGGCTACCGATTCGATGATGGTCGAACCGGTAACCGGAGCCCGAATTGTTACGACCCGATGGGCCCTGGAGGCCCCCGCCGGCCTCCGCTTTTCGTTAGCAACAGGAACACTGCGAACCCCAGCGTGATCACGGCGCACATGATCCAGATCGAACCGATCAGACCGGAGAACGCCGGGTCGGCAGGGTGAGCGCCGGCTTCGGCGGCGGTCCACAGATATGCCCCGGCTAACGTAACAAGACCCAAGAACAGGCCAGGCATTCTCCGGAGTGCCAGTTGTTGTGCGTATGCCGCTTCCGCGATAACGATCGCTGCGGCGCTCATCGCCAACATGCCAGCGGACAGACCCGCCAAGCCGGCCGGGTTTTCGACGGTTCCCGGGGTCAGCAGAGCGTTCACGAACACCGCGATGGCGAACACTCCGGCAACTGCAAACCAGTACGCTTCGATCCTCTTGAACAAATCAATCGTATACTGCCTCATATCAGTTCCTCCGTTGTCGGTCGCAATTTCCCCGACAGCCGGAAGCGATATTCGCTGTTGACCTCCCACAGAGCCGATGGTATTTTCGCCATCGGGTTCACCAGACCCATGGGAAGCCCCGGTCGCCGGGGTTACCAAAAATAGCCCCCGCCGTCGCAACCGATGGCGGGGGCTAGACACAGGTCTTCCTAAGAGGGTATAATGGGCCTTGCTCAGACGGACCGTTCCACCCCCGTCCCAATGCCTCGGCGCCGAATCGCCGAGGTATTTTGGTTGCATCACAGGTTGCTCCAATGGTACCACGAACCGGCGATTTCAGCAAACGAACGGCCGGGCAGAATGACCGGATGAGACCATCATTTGTGATCACATGATCGGCGAAACATCAGGGACAGTAGTGTGAATTTACGCGGTCATTGACCCACCCTGGAAGCCCGGTGATGTTGCTGATATTCAGGTCGTTGTTGGCTGGTCAATCACCCCCTTGGGCGCCCATGAAGGCACGGTGTGGCGACGCCGTTCCCGGTAGCTGGGGCCCTCGATGACGATCTGGTAGCTGGCTCGGCCAGGCGGTCCATGGCACTGTTGCCGAGGACGGGGTCGTCAAAGAGGCGGAGCCACTCGTCCACGGCCCGATCGCTGGTGATGACGAAGCTGGACGCCGGATGGCAGTTGAGGATGAGTACGTAGAGATCGGCGGATCGTTGTGGCATGAGCCGGTGCAGGCCGAAGTCGCCGCGGATGAGAAGTTGAGGCTTCAGATTGATCGGAAGGTGCGATCCAGCGAGTTGTCGACCCGAGCCATGGCCTTGAAGAAGTCATCAGCGTGAATGAAACGAACGGTGTCCAGCGCGGATGGCCAAGTAGCCCAGGGCCTTAGCGAGAAAGCTCTTGCCCACGCCGGCCGGTCCCACCAAGGGCACGTGCTCGTGTTTGACGCGAAACCCAAATGGGTAGCCTCTTCACTTGATCAGCCATTTTTCTCACCCGGCAGTCAGCCCAGCATCACATCACCGCGACACCAAACACCTCCGTTTCGTCTGAAACGTCGTTACCCGACGAGAGGGCACCACGGACCAGACAGGGCGAACCAAGCCTTCTGAACGCCTATCCGCAACCAATAAAGGAGCGACAACAAAAACGACACGGAGACACCGAAGCGAGGCAGACGATACACCGTCTCGTCTCATACCCAGCATCCGGGCGCTGTTTCTGAGACATCGGCCTGACTGACTGCCCAGAGCGTAGCAGACGGCGGTAACGTTCGGCCCACGACCAGCTCAATCAACGATACGTGCCGGTGGAAAACCGTACCCCTGTGCCACCTCTACCGACAGAAGCCAAAGCCCCCTCAACCCAAGCACTGTCCGCCTTGATGCTTCAGTACCTGAAGAGGTTAATTTGATGCCTGTTGGAAATCCCGCATTGTTCCCACCAGGGACCAGAATCCGTGAAGGTGTACTTCGCTGCCAGCAATTCGGGGAAATTGTTGTACGCCTCCGTTATCGCCTCCTGGCGTTTTTGTCCATATCTGTCCCAGATTGCTGGATTAACGATCCAATTCTCAGAGAACAAAATCAGGTTAGCCGACACGGCCTCTTCTAACGCCTTGCCGTTGGCTTGGATAATGTCCCGGTGGAATCGCTCCGAAAGTGAGCCCTGAATTCGGCCAATCGCCACTGCATGCCCGCCGTCTACAGGAAAAACCGACATGGTCCACGCCGTGTTTGGCTCAACGCCGGCTTCCTCTTTGCTCATCTGATTGCCGGCGTCGTCGTAGAACCGATCAAATCGGCCGCTGGCTGCACTCGCGGCGATTATGGCGTGTTCAGACTTGATGAACTTATAGTCATGAACGACCCGACAGACGTGATTGTCACCATCAGGGTCGCTTGCAAGGCAGTCTAGGACGAGTTTCCGAGCGTGGTACAACGATTGGCTCTGCTCCGGCAGTCGCCGGATCTGGATTACCGCATCCCCATTGGGCAACAGCCTAGTGTTGGCCATACTATTCTCGGTGCACCATATCTCATACATGACTGCCCGTGCGAACAGCAGGCTCATATCTCTGTGGCTGTTTTTGTCGAACGACATATCCACGGGATTGAACTCCTTGTCGTGGAATTCGCATGAAAAACCACCCACAGAGGCGAGGCCGATCCCTCGCCTAACCATCCTCGCAGCGGGTCCCTGAGCATTGTCGTCATAAGACACCAACATCATACCGACGTCGCCGTCCTTGGTCGCCAAGCCCTTTTGTAGGTTCTTAGGTATCGAATGGCCGCCTATCGTTGGCTCTCCGCACCCGGGCACGACCAAGCATTGGTTTATCTCCTTCAGCCTCATACCCTGCACCACTCGCCCCCAAGTGCGTTTGGATTTGTCGCGATCATTCATGCTGTTTTCCGTTCGTTAGTCGCCAAGCCGCGGAGGGACAAGCCATTCTACTTGCGCCAGCTGCCAATCCGCAGACCGTGCAATAGACGCCGGAGACGTGAGGTACTTGGCTCACCCGACGTCGGACCGAGCATACGGACCCTCTCCGCTTCCTCGTACTCCCATTGGCGACCCGGATCGATCCCGTGCAACCAGACCACCGCGTTGTTTCGTATAAAGTAGTGGCTGCCGCAACCGGAGTTGGCCCACACCGACCCACCAGTAGGACCCCGTAGCGAGACCGACTTCCCATCGAAGCAAACGTGCCATCGACTGGGATGCAAGGACAGCACCGTCAGATCGCCGCAGGCGCACGGACACCGCATATTGATGGTCCGATACTTGTGGCTGATCCAGATCTCTCCGTCCTTGATTGAGTCGAACGGGGGCATCACCTCCACAAAGATCGGCCGGAGCTGGACATGGGGCGCCTCCCCAAACTCATCACCCATGGAAGATGCGAGCCTTCTCGAGTCGCAACTTGTGCAGCAGCGAATCCATTTCCGAAACGTACTGCCCCGTGCACCGCCGCCACTGCATCACCGCAAGACCCGCCGCTGTCGCGTTCACCTCCGGGAGCTGGACATTGCGATAGCCCAGGGCGCCGCCTTCCAACCTAGCGTTGGGTATGACGTTCTTCCAAAGCTCAGAGCCCGCCGCATGCGCACTTATCGACACGGAACCAGTGACAGCGCAGTCCTGCACCATTATGCTCACGCCCGAATCGACGAATGGGACTGCCGTCTCAGACAGCGCCTGGTAAACGGCATCCTGCCGGGACGCATCCCCCGCCGTCAGTTGGTCGATGCACACGAAGGCATAGTCAATCGGATGAACTGACAGGAACTCGGCGAACATTGAGGTACTTTCCACCCCGACGGGATGCGGATATATCCCCTCGCGCAGGGAGGCGTACTTGGAGTGGTAATAATCCACCTTGCGCAGGCATCCCACACGAACCAACTCGATCTCCTCGGCGGTCGGCGCGCCAGGGGCCCGCATCAAGTTATGCCACTCGAGGTAATCAGAGTCCAAGAGATGGATTTCTGCGACAGGCGTTTTCGCGATTTGGTCCAAGACGTAGCTGCCCGTGCCGCCCAAGCCGATGATCGCGATGCGCTGACCGCGGATGGGATCCTGAACCGGCGCTATCGCCGCCCGTGCCTCGAAAGTGTTAGGTATGTGAAAGGGACCGGGGTCCTCGATGGAAACGGCTCCAGAGTGCCTCGCCTCCCAGACGGCGCCAACGATGCCTTTCGCGTAACGGTGGAGCAGGTCATGAGCCGTCTCATCGTCCTCGGGGACGTCCTTGGCACCTCTCCGGATCGAGATATTCGACCACGTTTTCTCATCGCCATTGAGGTAGTTCCCGATGGGATTGCCATCCGCGTAGTACACGCGGCCATCGTACTCCCCATCAATGGTGACCTTGACCGCGTGGGCGGCGCGCCCTATCCGTTTATCCGGTTTCCCGGTGGCGGGATCATAGGACGTCTCCACCGCGCAGGTGCCGGTGACCCCACAGACGAGGAGACACGGCACCCTGACCACCCGTACAACGCCGGAAGCAGCATCGGTCTCGACCCCGAACCCGATCTGTTCAGCGAACCCGGCGAGACGATCCTTACGAGACATGTTCAGGGTCCACCGTGAAGCTAGTGCCGTCTTTGACCTGGACGTCCTTACCCGGCAGAAGCACTCCGTCCTCGCCTTTCAGGTCATCTTCATAATCGATGCCGGGGGTGCCGATGATGTGCTTATTCTCCGGCGCGTGCAACTCGTTCCAGATCTTCACGACCTGCTCGTAGGTGACCAGATCGCCCGGGACCTTATACGCCCGGCCGCTCACGTAAATTTCCGTAGCACCAGTCATGGTTAGTTACTCCTGTCCTCGTTTTTATTGACAGTACCAACTGAGGTACGCGACAATCAACGTACAGGGTGGCCGACCTCCATGTCAACCCTGAAACGGTACATTGTACCGTTTATCGCACAAGAGGCGCGATGAACTCAGGCAAACTTGATCTCAGCGACTTAGGTCAGATGGTCCTCGCCGAGCGAACCCGGCGAGGAATGAGCCTGCGGGAAGCTGCTGCTGAGACCGACATCCCGCTCAATACCCTGGCGCGCATCGAGAAAGGCCACGTTCCGGACCTCCCGAAGTTCAAACGGCTGGTGGAGTGGTGTGGTGCCGACATCCTGCAGTTCTTCGAGGTCCACGAAAGAGCCACCGCAACCACCGAGCTGATCGCCGAGCAACTTCGCGCCGACCGCAACCTACCGCCCGAGGCGGCGGACCGGATCGCGGGAATCGTAGGCGACCTCTATCAGGCACTGGCCCGGCCCCAGGAGATGGTTGCGGTACACCTGCGCGCCGCCAGGACGTTCCGGCCCGAGGCAGCAAGTGCTCTGGGCGCGTTGCTAACCGACCTGAACGAAGCCCTAGCAGAGGAGGATGAAGATGGCACTGCGAAGGGGGTTTAAGTCCGAGGCTGAAAGAATCGCCAGGCGAGTACAGACGGAACTGGGGCTGAGTGCCGCAGAACCCATTGCGCCGGAACTCATTGCCGAACTGCTGGGCATCGAGGTCAAAGCCGGCGACGAGCTACTCCCGCGGGAAAGATTCCAAGAACTCGAGAACATTCAGGCCAATGCCTTCTCGGCCTGCACACTGCGTCCGTCTCCCGACCGCACCGTCATCGTGCACAACCCACTCTCGCCCCCGACACGGCAGAGGAGTGACGTAGCGCACGAACTCGCCCACACCCTCCTCGACCACGAACTGAGCCGTGTGCAAAGATTGGGCGAAGTTACCTTCTTGTCCTGTGACCCCGTCCAAGAGGAAGAGGCCGCCTGGTTGTCTGGATGTCTCCTTCTGCCCCGGGCGTTGTTGCTGACCGAGGTCCGCAGGGGAATAGGCGCAAGCGAGATCGCCAGAAAGCACGGCGTGAGCGAAAGAATGGCCCAGTACAGGCTGGATGTTACGGGCGTCATGCGCCAGAACCAAGCGGCCTTGAAGAAGAGCAGCACACGACGATCGAGCCAATCGTAGCAACGTCTATGTGTCCGGCCATCATCGCCCACTCGCTTGCCCGCCACAACCCAACCTGCGAAAATGCGGTCGCGGCCCTGTCGGTTACGTTTGAGCCCCGACCGCGACAATCTATGACGTACATGCGCAATCGACCACTCGCCGCAAAGGCTCTCGGCGGAGGAACTGCGAGATCAGCATGGCACGTACTGGACGACCCGTGGACTTTTCTGCAGGACGACCTCCTCTAGGTGCACGATCTCGAATGAGTATTTGCTGCGGGAAGTAAATGCCCATGTACGTGCAATGGTAGTGCCTCTGCAAACCTGAGAGGGCATTCAAAAACTCCCTCTCCCCTGGTGGGAGAGGGTTGGGGTGAGGGGGTTCCTTACCGTCATTCCCGCTTTCGCGGGAAGCCAGGAAGCGCAGGAGGGATTGTGTCATGCGTGCCGCAGTTTACAAAGGCGAACAAGTCTTGCAGGTCGAGGAATTGCCTGACCCCACCCCTGGCCCTAACCAGGTGGTCATGCGCGTGAAATACTCCGCCATCTGTGGAACCGACGTCCATGCCTTCATGTACGACCTGGCCCAACCCGGCGCGGTGATGGGCCACGAGTACACCGGAACCATCGTCGATGTCGGCCCTGAAGTGAGCCGTTGGCGCGTGGGCGACCGCGTGGTCGGCGGCGGTGGCCATCCTCCGCCGGGCGGAGGTTCGGCGACCCGAACCAATCCGCGATTCAACTACCGCACGATGGGTTTCCAGCATAATCCACGACCCCGGGGATATGCCGAGTACGTGCTGCTGGACGAATGGGAACCTACGCCCGTCCCCGACGACGTAACCGACGAGCAAGCCGCCCTCTGCGAACCTTGCGCTGTCACCGTTCACGCTGTCCGCCTCTCCGACGTCAAGCTGGGCGATTCCGTCCTGGTGCTGGGCGCCGGCCCCATCGGCCTGCTTTGCATGCAGACTGCCCGCGCCGCCGGCGCGACCACGGTCATCGTCTCCGAGCCGGCCCCCGGCCGCGCCGAAGCCGCCCGGCGTTTGGGTGCCGACGCTGTGCTGAACCCCACCGACGCCGACTTTGAGGCCAGGATCGTTGAACTTACCGGCGGAACCGGCCCCCAGGTGGTGTTCGAGTGCGCCGCCGCTCCGTCAACACTGGAACAGGGTCTGGACCTGTGCGCTCGCGGCGGCCAGGTGGTGATGATCGCCATCGCCTGGGAACCCACCCCGGTGGTGCCGCCCAACTGGATGGCCCGCGAAGTCCGGATGCAATCATCCTTCGGCACTTTGCCCGAAGACTGGCGCATCGCCCTAGACTTGATGCAAACCGGCCGGGTTTCCGTAGAGCACATGCTATCCGCCACCAACTTCGTTCAACTGGAAGGCATCCAGGGAGCTTTCGAGGCTCTCTGCAATCCGACTACAGAGTTGCAAATGGTCGTGGAGTTGTGACTCGCTCAACCCGCGTCGCCGGCCTGGCAGCGTGGACATTGCTTCTGGGTATCTTCCTTACGGCGTCGGCCCTCGCCTGCGCCGCCCCAACGCCGACCACTATAGCCGATCTCATATCGCTGAGCGCGTCGGATCACCAAAGGATTTTGCGGGACGGGATGACCGAAGGCCGGCTGCTTTATGTCAAAGGGGAACAGTTTCAAAGCGAGCCATCGGGCAATCTGCCGCAACGTCTGGTAAAGGAAAGTTGGTTAGGCACTACCTCGGATGGAACTGTAAATATCGCGGTAACTACGCTGCACTATCCCGATGGTCCAGAGACGATGGACATGATGGCAGCGTACGGTCGTCAAACTTTTGTGGACTGGCTGCGCCAGGCATGGGAAATGGCAGATTTCGCCGAACGCGCGGGAGCGGAATTCAAAGGGCGCGGCCACCTCCACGGTTGGGATAGCCTGATCTACGAATGGCAAAAGGATTCAGACATACAGCGTTTGGAGATAGTGGAAAACGCCCCGCTCATCATGCGCGAATCCGCCTACGCCATCGACCAACAAGGCGAGCTAACCCTGCTACAGTCAAACACCGTGCTCGAGTACCAATTGCTCCCGCCCGGCGCCGAAGCGCCGCCAGTCGATTATTAGGTCGCGCCGAATACCTTTGCTTGCCGCTTATGCGGGCCCAACCTATAATCGCACCACGCTATTGATTTTCGCCGGCGGGTTCGCCGTTCCGCCATGAGGAGGCCGTCTTGACTACCACCACTCGCAGCCCCAAAGCCTTGCTGAAGCATCGCAGCAGCGACATCACCGACGGGCCGCACCGCGCTCCGGCCCGTTCCTATCTGCGGGCGATGGGGCTCACCGACGACGACCTCGCCAAGCCCTTCGTCGCCATCGCCAACCTCGCCAGCGACGTTACCCCCTGCAACGTGCATCTTGACCGGTGGGCCGCCGCCGCCAAAGAGGGTATACGCGCCGCCAACGGCACGCCCTTCGAGTTCGGCACCATCACCGTCAGCGACGGCATCTCCATGGGCACCGAGGGGATGAAGGCGTCCCTGGTCAGCCGCGAAGTCATCGCCGATTCCATCGAGACGGTCGCCTTTGGTCAGCGTATGGACGGCCTCGTCACTATAGGCGGTTGCGACAAGAACATGCCCGGCTGCGTGATGGCTATGGCCCGCCTCAACATCCCCAGCGTGTTCGTGTACGGAGGCAGCATCCTGCCCGGCCAGTACAACGGCCAGGACGTGAACATCCAGGACGTTTTCGAGGCGGTGGGAGCCTGGGCTGCCGGCCGCATCACCGGCGAAGAACTCACCGAACTCGAATGCGCTGCCTGTCCCGGCGAGGGTTCCTGCGGCGGCCTGTTCACCGCCAACACCATGTCCACCGCCATCGAAGTGATGGGGCTATCGCTTCCTGGCGATGCCTCCCTCACCGCCGTGGATCCCAGGAAGGCGGACGAATCACGGCAGGCCGGCGAAGCCGTGATGCGGATGCTGGAAGAAGGCATTCGCCCCCGCGACATCCTCACCCGCCAGGCTTTCGAGAACGCCATCACTGTTGTCGTAGCCATGGGCGGCTCCACCAACGCCGTCCTCCACCTCATGGCCATCGCCCGCGAAGCGGAGGTCGATCTGACGCTGGAAGACTTTGACCGCATCAGCCGCAACACGCCGTACATTGCAGATATGAAACCCGGCGGGCGTTATGTCATGGCCGACCTCAGCCGCTACGGCGGCGTCGCCCTCATCGGCAAGCGCCTGCTGGATGCCGGCCTCCTCTACGGCGACGCCATGACCGTGAACGGCAAGACGCTGGCCGAAAACATCAACGAAGCCACCATTGTTGACGATCAGCCCGTCATCTATACGCCCGATGCGCCCCGCAGCCCGACGGGTGGTTTGGCCATCCTGCGCGGCAACCTGGCCCCCGACGGCGCAGTAATCAAGGTGGCCGGCCATCAGGAAAAGGTCTATGAAGGCCCCGCCCGCGTGTTCGACCAGGAAGAGCCGGCTTTCCAGGCCGTCCAGCGCGGCGAAATCAAAGACGGCGATATCGTGGTCATCCGCTACGAAGGCCCGAAGGGCGGCCCCGGTATGCGCGAGATGCTGGCCGTAACCGGCGCCCTCATCGGACAGGGCCTCGGCGACACCGTGGCGCTGGTAACCGATGGCCGGTTCTCTGGAGCGTCTCACGGCCCCATGGTCGGACACGTCGCCCCCGAGGCCATGGACGGCGGTCCCATCGGTATGCTCCGCGAGGGCGACATCATCACCCTGGACATCCCCAACCGCCGCCTCGACGCCCGCATCAGCGAAGAAGAGATGACCGACCGCCGCGCCGCCTGGCAACCCATGGAACCCAAATACACCACCGGCGTGCTCGCCAAGTACGCCAAGCTGGTGTCGTCTGCATCCGAAGGCGCGGTGACGCGGTAAACTTCTAACAGTCGAAGAACCGAGACAGACAACCGGATGTTTGGAGGGCCTGATGACGACCGACAACAATCGCGTCCTGCTCGAACAAAAAGGCCCCCTCGCCGTCATACGGCTGAACCGTCCCGAGGCGCGCAACGCCCTGTCGCCTCAGATGGTCGCCGAGTTGGGACAGGCGTTGGCATCCTGCCGTGGCGTGGATATTCGGGCGGTGCTGCTGACCGGAACAGACGGAGCATTCTGCGCCGGCGCGGATGTCCGGGACTTCACGGCGCAACTGGAAGAGGGCGGATCGGAGGAGCTATCCGAGCATCTGCGCGGACTGGCGGACGCTCTGCACCGAGACGTGGTGATGCGGATTCGCCGGCTGGACAAACCGGTGGTGGCCGCCATTAACGGTGTTGCGGCCGGCGCCGGCTTCAGTCTGGCATTGGCCTGCGACTTGCGCGTGGCGTCGTCCGATGCCCGGTTCCTGCTGGCCTACGCCAACATCGGCTGCACCGCCGATGGCGGGTCAACCTACATGCTGCCCCGCATCGTTGGTCAGGGTCGCGCCATGGAGATTTACCTGGCGCGACAGCCCATCGGCGCGCAGTACGCCCTGGAGCTGGGGTTGGTCAGCCAGGTGTTTGAAGCATCCCATTTCGAGCGCCACTCCATGGAAACGGCCGACCGGCTGGCGCAGGGGCCGACGCGAGCCTACGGGCAGGTCAAGGCTCTGTTCGACGGCAGTTGGGACTCCGACCTCGCCACCCAACTCGACGCCGAGACGGACGCCATCGCCAACATCGGCCTGACCGGAGACTTCCAGGAAGGAATCAGAGCCTTCTCCCAGAAGCGCCAGGCCTGGTTCCAGGGCCGCTAGTCAGCCCCCATACCGGCATGAAACGATGGCTTGCCCTCAATAGGTGGCGGTTGTTGTGGGCGTTAATCGGCTCAGCCGCCTGCCGCATCATCCTGGCAATAGCCTTCCGGCTGGCCGCAAGCGAGGGAGCGATGCTGGACACAGCGCGGCTGGTCGTGGCAACGGTATTTGACGTAGCGCTGCTGGCCCTGGCGATAGCGGTTCTAATCGCCTTCGTGCAGCACGGCCGCCTCTACAACGCCCGGATACCGACGGAGTAATAAAGTCTTATCTATCGATCTGTGAAGGGATCCAGCAAGTCAGCGCCCAACCCCTCAACATGGGAAAGGTTGCGCGTCACCAGAGTCAGGCCATGAACTTTTGCAGTAGCGGCGAGGAGGCCGTCAACAATCGGTACGTTGCGAATAGCGTACATTTCGCCCCAAGCGTCGGCAATGGTGGCATCAACAGGGAGGACACGCTCGGCGAAGAAGCCGAGTGACAGTTCGAGCCATACTTCCAGGATGTCTGCTTGCCGATAGTCACGGCGTCGGCGTAATCTTGCAATTCCCTTGCGAATTTCCCCAATGACAAGTGCGCTGGTGAACAGGCTAGGGTACTCTACCCCGTCGTACCAGTCCAACACTCCAGCGTTGCCACGCTCCCCCTTGCGCAACTCGGAGACCACATTGGTATCGAGCAAGAACATTTACAGTTCCACATCACGCGGATATTCGGATTCCCGCGTTAGGTCAATACCGTCAATGGGGCAAATAGCCAGAAATTCCTTGAAATTGAGGGAGCGGTAATACTCGCGTATGCTCTCCCGTTCTTGATCGGTGAGCGGTTTGTCCTTGTCCGAGTCGGTATGAACGGACTCAGAATTTACACCCGCGAAAGGAGGAACGGGGGTGGGATTTTGTGTGGTCACTTTTTGCCCTCCGATGCGTTGAGGTGCCGTTGGTCAAATTATACTCCACCACTGTTTCGTTTGCAGTTCCCGCAGTCCGCCCATATACTGCCCTCGTTGATCGCCGGGGCGGCGCCCGCCGCCTGCAATGTGCCAACCGCCCGCTATGAGGAGGCTCCCCATGCCCAAGGACAAGGTGGAAATTTTCTGGTTCTCCGAGCAACCCTACGGCCACGTCACCGATGCGGACGTGGAGCAGTATGAATCAGGGCGGCTGGACTTCCCCAATTCCCACTTCGACCCGGAGCGGGCTCACGTGCTCTACAATCAGTACCATGAGCAGTACGCCTGCGCCGATCAGAACGGCTTCGACGGCATCATGTCCAACGAGCACCACGCTTCCTACTGGTGCATGAAACCGGCCGTCAACATCGACGCCGCCGTCATCTCAAAAGTTACCCGCAACACCAAAATCGCCATCCTGGGGAACGTGATTGCCATCAACGACCCCATCCGCATGGCCGAAGAAATCGCCATGCTCGACTGCATCTCCGGCGGTCGAATCATATCGGGATTCGTGCGCGGCACTGCGGTGGAGACCCTGCAAGGCGGCGTTGCTCCTCCACAAAACCGGGACCGCTTTGAAGAAGCCCACGACCTGATCATTAAGTGCTGGACCGAACCGGGGCCGTTCCGCTATGAGGGCGAATATTACCATTACCGGAAGGTGAACCCGTGGGTCCTCCCCATGCAGAAGCCACACCCCCCCATCTGGTTCCCCGGATTCAGCAGCCCCGAATCGGTGGTCTGGGCCGCCAGCCACCGGCACCCTTACATGAACCTGGGCTCTCTGCTCGAACACACCCACCGTCTCCGCGACGTCTATATCGACACCGCCAAGGCTACGGGATTCCAACCCGGGCCGGAGCACTTCGGCTACCTGCTGCGCGTATTCTGCGCCGACACCGACGAGAAAGCGCAGGAACTGGGCCGCGAATTCCTCTGGACTCAGGAACACCGCAACCGTGGCCCCCGCGAGCACAACGACCCGCCCGGCTACCAGTCCCGCGAGGCCGTCAGCATCCAGCGGACGCTGCCGGGAGCCGGCGGGTTTGGCCGCATGATGACCTACGAGGAACTCCAGGAAGCCAACAACATCATAGTTGGCAGCCCCGACACCGTGCGGGAAAAGCTCTCCATGATTATCGACCGTCTGAATCCGGGATACCTGCACATCTACGGCAACGAAGGCGCGATGGCCCACGAGGATGTGATGCGCTCCATCGAGCTGATCGGGCGCGAAGTTATCCCGGCCTTGCACGAGATCCCGCTGGTTGACCACTACGAATAAGTTGCGGCTTGCTTCCATTTTTTTGGCCGTCTCCGGCTTGCTCACGCTCCTCGGAGCGGGCTGTATAGCCGGCGGCCAATCCTCTTGCCCCGAAGGAATGGACTCGTTCGTTGAGTTGAACGTTTATTTCGGACAGGAAAAGGTGGATGGAACCGCAGTCTCAGAGGCAGAATGGCAGGACTTTCTGGCTGACACCGTCACTCCCCGTTTCCCCGATGGTCTGACCGTACTCGATGCCAGGGGGCAGTGGCTCGACACGTCCGAGGGCCGGCTTTATCGGGAGTCAACCAAAGTGCTCAACGTGCTCGTTCCGACGGACGCCGCGGACACCGGCGTCGCGTCCGTTCAGGCAATATCCGGCGAGTACAAGGAGCGGTTTGAACAGCAGGCGGTATTCTACACCTCCCTGCCCGCCTGCGCCGCAGTGTATTGAGCAGTGTATTGAGATGAATGCGTGAGCCTCTGCTCCATATCAACGGGAGATTCCAGATGACGCTTCCACAACGACAGGCGTTTATCGGCGTGGGCACCATGGGCAGCTTGATGGCTGGCCGCCTCTTGGACGCCGGCGCGGACTTGACGGTATTCGACGTCCGGCGAGAGGCAGCGGATCCGCTGCTCCGGCGCGGCGCAAGGTGGGCCGGCAGCGCGGAGGCGGCGGCGGAAGGCTGCGCGATGGTATGGACTTCGTTGCCCGGGCCGGCGCAGGTCGAATCCGTCTTGCTGGGCAACGAGGCCGCCGTTCTGTCCGCGATGGCTGACGGCGCAGCACTGGTGGACACTACCACCAACGACCCCGACGTAGCCCGGCGGGTGGCGGATGCTTGCTCCGCTCGCGGAATCACCATGCTGGACGCGCCGGTCAGCGGTCGCCCACCCACCATGACCATGATGGTCGGCGGAGACCCCACGGTGTACGAAAAAGCATTGCCGTCCCTGGAGGCCGTGGCCGCGCAGATTTTCTACGTGGGTCCCGCCGGCGCTGGCTGCGTGGCAAAGTTGGCGACCCAGTACATGGGCTACACCAACCTGATCGCGGCCATCGAAGGGATGTTGATTGCCAAGCTCGGGGGAGTTGACCCGGCGATCTTGGCCGAAATCGTCCCGGTCAGCGCCGGCGCCAGTCGGGCGTTCAACGCTATCCCCAACTCCGTGCTGAACGGCTCATACCAGGCCGGCGGCACGTTGGACATCGTAGCCAAGGACGTTGCCCTGGCTTGTGCGCTGTCGGAGCGTCTGGGAGCGCCGCACGCCACCGGCGCAGAGGCCGATGCCTTGTATCGCCAGGCCCAGGAAGCCGGTTGGGGCGACGAAGGCTATCCAATCGTAGCGAAGATTTTGGAATCCTTAGCCGGCGCCGCACTGTCCGGCGATTGACTTGCGCCAACCCAGGCGACTGTGTGATAACATTCGGCAAGGCGAGCCGCGCCCGGAGGGTTAACATGGCGATTACGTTCCAACCCAGCGCCTACAGTGGGCTGGTTGATGATGACAATGGCATGGTCAGCCGGGAGATTTTCGTCAACCCGGACATTTACGCGGAGGAGCAGGAGCGCATTTTCACCCGTGCCTGGCTCTTCGTCGGGCATGAGAGCCAGGTCGCCAAGCCTGGGGATTTCTTCATATCCTCCATGGGCGAGGAATCGGTGATCCTGTGCCGCGACCGGCAGGGCGAGATTCACGTCTTCCTCAATTCGTGCATGCACCGGGGCATGAAGGTGTGCCGGTACGACGAAGGCAACACCCCCATTTTCACCTGCCCCTACCACGGCTGGAGCTTCGCCACCGACGGCGCGCTGGTCGGTGTCCCCTTCTATAAGGACGCCTACCACGAGGAACTGGACAAATCCCAGTGGAGCCTGATCCGCGTCCCCAAGATGGTTAACTACAAGGGCGGCATCTGGGCCACCTGGGACCCGAACGCCCCCGACTTCCTGGAATATATCGGCGGGTTCAAAACCTACCTGGACATCCTGTTCGACGGGTGGGACGGCTCCGAGGGTGGCACCGAAATCATCGGCGGCATCGAGAAGTGGATGGTGCCCAGCAACTGGAAGTTCCCCGCCGAAAACTTCATCGGCGACCGCTACCACAACATCAGCCACCGCTCCGTTGACTTGGTGGGCATCGGCCCGTCGGGACAGGGCCGGCGCGACAACAGCGAGCGCGAGGGCGCCAAGTCTCTTGACGTATCGTTCCCCGAGCGCGGCCACGGCACCGTCATGTTCCTGCGACCCGAGGACGCCCAACCTGTTTCGTCGTACCAGAACGATCCCATCGTGTCCGAATACTTCTACCAGTGCGAAATCGCCCGCAAGGAACGGCAGGGCCAGTTGTGGCGCATCCTGGCCGGGCCCGGCACCATCTTTCCGAACATGTCCTTCCTCCCCCGTCAGCCGCGCAGCATCGCCGTGTGGCACCCTCGTGGGCCGGACCAGACCGAAGTATGGCGGTGGTTCCTGGTCGATAGCTCCGCGCCGCCGGAAGTCAAGGAATTCCTGCGCCAATACTACATCCGCTACTCCGGTCCCGCCGGCTTGACCGAGCAGGATGACATGGAGAACTGGAACTACGCCCACGCCGCCAGCCGGGGCGCAATGGCCCGTCGCCACCACTACAACTACCAGATGGGCATGGGCTACGCGGTTACCGACTTCGAGGACGGCGGCCTGAAACTCGACGGCACCGTGCTGGATACCACCAAGGCGCGGGCCGGCGAGCAGAACCAGCGCGGTTTCTACAGCCGCTGGCGCGAATTCATGGCGGCGCGGGATTGGGATGAGCTCGCAACTTGGCGCAATGGCAACGGCGCGGCCTGCTAGGTAGCACGATGGTAGTAGCCAACGACCCCCTGGCAATGCTGCTGCTCAAGCAGGACGTGGAAGCGTTCCTGTACCACGAGGCCAACCTGCTGGACGACCGCCGGTACGAGGAGTGGCTGGACCTGCTGACCGACGACGTGCGCTACTGGGTGCCCATGCGCCGCAACGTCAAGTTCGGTGAGCTGGAGCGTGAATTTACCCGCGAGGGCCAGGACATCAACTGGTTCGACGAGGGCAAGCCGACACTGACGCAGCGCGTCAGGCAGATCCTCACCGGCGTCCACTGGGCCGAGGAACCGTTGTCCCGCCTCTCCCACCTCGTCACCAACGTTGAGATACTGGACGCATCGCCGACGCCGGCGGACGCAGAGGAAGTTTCCCTGCGCTGCCGGTTCATCATCTATCGCAACCGTGTGGAAACCGAGACCGACCTCCTGGTGGGCCGCCGAGAGGACTCTCTGCGTCGTGTGGATGGTGAATGGCAGATCGCCAAGCGTCAAGTGTTCCTGGACCAGAACGTTCTGCTCGCTAAGAACCTCACCTTCTTTTTCTAAACCCCTTGACCATCATTCCCGCGAAGGAACGTCACCCCGTACTCGATACGGGGCCGGAATCCAGAAAGGTCGATAACCATGGCCGACATAGTTAACCTGTTTGAAGTGGAGCCGGGCCAGAAGGTTAAACTCTACAGCGACGCCACCGCCGAGGTTGTATCCAATCCCAGGGACGGCGTGTGGCTGTTCGTCCGCTACCTCACCAGCCCGGAGGATCCCGACCAGGTGGGCGAGGAAGATATGGTCTTCGCCCAGGACGTGATCGAGTTGCTGGCGGATTGACCCTGATGGTTGCCCCATCCACGGAAACCACCGGTCACTCGTTGCCCACCCACGAAGAGGTCCTGGCCGCCATTCGAGCCGGCTACCGTGCCATCGACGACGGCTACGGTTTCTATCCCGGTTTCAACGGATGGCTTGAATCTCTCGGTTACACGCGGCGAGATAACGTTGACTGCACCTGTCCCGACCGCGGCTATCGCGGCCACCTGCCCGAATGTCGATGGGTGCGGCCTTAACCTCTACCCTCATTCCCGTGCAGCTACCGCCGTTCCCACACCACTACCCTCATTCCCGCCCTGCCACCGTCATTCCCGCTTTCGCAGGAATCCAGAGTGCAATGAAGAATCTCATTGTGGAGTAATAAACGATGTCCCAACAAATGGTTGACCTGATGGAAGCAGTATGGCAGTCGATAGACGGCTTGTGCGCCAACCTTACCCCCGAGCAGTGGGCTTTGCCCACCGAATGCCCCGGCTGGGCGGTGCAGGACCAGGTATCCCACCTGGTTGGGAGCGAGTGCCGATTGCTGGGGCGCCCTGCGCCTGAGCATGAGCCGGACGATACCTCCCACGTGCGCAACGAGGTCGGGCAGAGCAATGAGGTGCTGGTGGACTACCGCCGCCAGTTCAGCGGCGCCGAAATCCTGGCCGAGTTCAGGGAAATCACGGCAGAGCGGCTGCGGGTGTTGCGCGGCATGACGGAAGAGGATTTCGCCGTCGAAACCCCCAATCCTCTGGGCAGCGGCCCCTACACTGACCTGTTGGCCATCCGCATCTACGACGCCTGGGTCCACGAGCAGGATATGCGTCGCACTTTGGGCATCCCCGGACACCTGAGCGGTCCGGTAGCGCAGCACTCTTACGGCCGCACCCGGTCGGCCATGCCATTTGTGGTGGGCCGCAAAGTAAGGCCCGACGACGGTACCACGGTGGTGTTCGAAATCACCGGCGACGTCGGCGGTACCATCGCCCTGAACATGGACGGCGGCCGCGCCAACCGCTTGGACGCCGCGCCGGAGTCCCCCACCGTAGGGTTAACCATGGACCTGACCGCGTTCAACGCTCTGGGCACCGGCCGCTGGACGGCAGAGCAGGCCCTGTCCAACAACTCCGTAGCCATCTCCGGCGACCGCGCGCTGGGCGAACGCATCATAGGTGAAATGAACTTTATGATCTAGTCGGTGCCGCAAAAGGACCGGCGACCCGCCCAAGTCGTGGACCGTTTTGGTAATTCGCCCCACCACCCGGCTATAATGGCTCCGTCCAACACCCATGCGGCGGGGCCGCTTTCGTTTTCATGCCGGGAGGAAGTTCATTATGGAAATCGGCGTTTCCGTTCCCATCGTCGAGATTGGCGACGACTTTGGCGCACTGCGCGATTACATCCAGGCCGCTGAGGATTTGGGCTATTCCCACGTCCGTATCCTCGACCACGTGCTCGGCGCGGTGCCCGAGAAGCATCCTGAAGTTCCCCAGTTCCCCTACACCCACGAGTCCTACATCCACGAACCATTTACGCTGATGGCCTACCTGGCCGCCGTCACCAAGAAGATTGGCCTGACCACCGGCATCCTCATCCTGCCCCAGCGTCAAACCGCATTGGTGGCGAAGCAGGCTGCTGAGGTTGACCTGCTCTCCGGCGGACGGCTGCGCCTCGGCATCGGCGTGGGCTGGAACTCGGTGGAGTACGAGGCTCTCGGCGTGGATTTCGCCACCCGGGGCAGCCGCTGCGACGAGCAGATTGAGGTGCTGCGCCGGCTGTGGACCGAGGACGTGATCGACTTTCACGGCAAGTACCACGACATCACTCACGCCGGCATCAATCCATTGCCGGTACAGAGGCCCATCCCCATCTGGATCGGCGCCGGACGGGGCAACGCGCCCACGCCACCCAACGCTGCCATCCGACGCATCGGCCGGCTGGCCGACGGTTACTTCCCCATGTTCGCCCCCGACGCCGGCGGCCAGGCTATCCTGGGCCGCATCCGCGCCCAGGCCGAAGCCGCCGGCCGCGACCCGTCGGAAGTGGGCTTCGAGGGCCGCATCACCATCACCGCCGACAACAACCCCGAAGATTGGCTCACCGAGCTGAAGTCGTGGGAAGAAATCGGCGCATCGCACATCGCCGCCGGCCTGCGTGGGGCAACGTCACCCGACGCTCATATCGACGCCATCCGACGGCTGAAAGAGGCGATGGAGTAACCCCGGTGTCATTGCGAGGAGCGCAGCGACGTGGCAATCTCGTTCCCGTAGCAATGCCTGCTGCCCCGTCGAGAATGCTCCGCTGCGTTCGCAATGACAGGCTGTAAGATGCGCCCCGTGCGTGAAAATATGCCCCAAGGTTTCCGGCGGTCGGTGAACTCCAGCCGCAACCGGCCCAGCCGGCGCGTGTCCAACTTGAACCGTCGGATTGCGGCCGCGTTCCAACCCCACTGGCCTCGCGTCCTGGCCATCGGCCTGCTGATTCTGGTAACCGCCGGGTTGGGCGTAGTCAACCCGATACTGATTCAGGTGGTGTTCGACTCGGCGTTGTTCGCTGCGGATGGGCCGAACCTGCGGCTGCTCTGGATAATCGCCGGGGCCATGGCCGCCGTTGTGGTGGTCACGGGCAGCCTCGGAGTCCTGCAAACCTGGCTGACCCAGCAGGTCGGACAGCGGGTGATGCGCGACCTGCGCGACCGGCTGTACTCGCACCTGCAATCTCTGTCGCTGGGATTCTTCACGTCCCAACGCACCGGGGAGATCCAGAGTCGCGTCTCCAACGACGTGGCCGGCATCCGCGTCGTCGTAACCGGCACCGTCAGCAACATCCTGTCCAACGTGGTAATCCTCATCAGCACGCTGGTGGCCATGGCGATCCTGTCGTGGGAATTGACCGTGGTGGCAGCGGGTATTACGCCGCTGTTCGCGGTGTTCAGCTACCTGGTTGGCAAGCGGAGGCGGGCCATGTCGTCGCTGGTGCAGGAATCCACGGCGGAGATGACCGCCATCACCCAGGAAACGCTGTCGGTGTCCGGCGTGATGCTGACCCGACTGTTCGGCGCGCAGAACCGCGAGATCGCCCGGTTCCGCGACCAGAACGTGCGCTTGTCCGACCTGGAGATACGGCGGGAGATGACCGGGCAGACGGTATGGGCCGGGATGCAGATCTTCTTCTCGCTGACGCCGGTGGTGGTGTACGTGATCGCCGGCTACATCATCTATGGCAGTTTCGGGCCGGGCGGCTTGACGGCCGGCACCATCGTTGCTTTTACCACCCTGCAAACCCGGCTCTACTTCCCAATCAGCACCCTGTTGCGTACCTCGGTGGAATTGCAATCATCGCTGGCGCTGTTCGAGCGCATCTTTGGCTACCTGGACATCCGCCCCGATATTGTAGATGCGTCCGACGCCGTTGCTCTGCCGGCCGAAAAAGTCGTCGGACGGGTTGACCTCAAAGACGTGCGCATGAACTACCACCCGGCGAACCTGCTGGCGGAAGCCTACGACATTGAGGACGATGAGCAGGAATTCTGGGCGCTGGACGGGGTCAACCTGGAGGTGCGGCCCGGCCAGTTGGCGGCGCTAGTGGGTCCCAGCGGTGCCGGCAAAACCACGATTTCGTACCTGATACCGCGACTGTATGACGCCACGGCCGGCACGGTCAGCATTGACGGTGTGGACGTGCGCCGCATCAAGCTGGAAAACCTGGCCCACATCGTGGGTTACGTATCGCAGGAGAGCTATCTTTTCCACGCCTCCATCGGGGAAAACCTGATGTACGGCAACCCCGATGCTACCGAAGAGCAGCTCCATGCCGCGGCCAAAGCGGCCTACATCCACGACCGCATCATGGAGTTTCCCGACGGCTACAATACCATCGTCGGCGAGCGCGGCTATCGGCTATCCGGCGGCGAGCGGCAACGGCTGTCCATCGCGCGGGTCATTCTGCACGACCCGCGCCTGCTCATACTGGACGAAGCCACGTCGGCGTTGGACACCACCAGCGAGCGGTACGTTCAGGCGGCCCTGGAACCGCTGATGAAAGGGCGCACCACCATCGCCATTGCCCACCGCTTGTCCACAATCATGGCGGCCGACGTGATTTTCGTAGTGGACCGGGGCCGGATTGCAGAGCGGGGCACCCACTACGAACTGCTGGCCCAGGGCGGCCTGTACGCCCAACTGTACGATGAGCAGTACGAAAGCGGCGGCGTGGAGTGCATCTGCGAGGATGGCGTGGTGCTCACCGGCGGCAACGTGCGCCTGCCGGTGGCCGTATAGACCACTTTGATAATATCGTCATTCCCGCGAAAGCGGGAATCCAGACGTTGACACGCACCCTAGTCCACTTATCGAAAGGAGCGAGGCATGACATCTCAAGTTAATTCGGAACGTATCCGGCTACGGGTGGCCTTTCGCAACATGTTCTACACCACCATCTACGCGGCGGTGGAGGGCGGGTTCCTCGCCTCCGAAGGTCTGGACGTGGACTTTTCCCACATCCCAACGGGCCAGTCCAGCACCGACCTGCTCAAGTCCGGCGACATCGACATCACGCAGAGCGGCATCAGCCGCAGTTTCATGGACCTGGATGCGGGCAGCGACGCCCCGCCTTTGCACATCGCCGAAATCAACCAGCGGGATGGGTTCTTCCTGCTGTCCAAACGCCCCACCGACGGCTGGACATGGGCGGACCTCACCGGCGCAACGCTGATCCCCGTGGGATTCACGCCGGTTCCCTACACCACGTTGCAGGCGGCGATGCGGTGGCACGGCGTGGACCCGGCCAGCGTCAACTTGCTGGGCGGACTGTCCGCCGAGGAGATGCTGGCCCGCTTCCGCAACGGCGACGCCGACTACCTGCAGGTGCCATACCCGTTCGCGGGGCAGTTGGTTGATGAAGGCGCGGGCCATCTGGCGGTGACGCTCGGCAACGAGAGTGGATACGTTTGCTACAGCAGTTTCGCAGCCACGCCCGCCTACGTGGAGGAAAATCCCGACACCGTGCAAAGTTTCGTCAACGGATACGCCAGGGCGCAACGTTGGGTCGCCCACAACGAACCGGAGGCGGTGGCCGAATGCATCGCGCCGGTGTTTCCCGAATACGACCGCTCCCTGCTGGTGGACGGAGTGCGGCGTTATAAGGCAACGGGGGTGTGGGCCACCAATCCGATGATCGGACGCGACGGTTTCGACCGCATGCGGGATGCGCTGATCGCCGGCGGTCTGGTAAAGGGAGCTCACCCATACGAGAGCATCGTGCGGCCAGAGTTCGCGGAGCGCGCGATGGCAGAGTTGGCATAAAAGTGTACAGTAGGTAAACTGAACGCTGTTAGCCTGTAATACAGGAGGCTGATCATGACCCCGCGCCTGACGGTAGCTGTCATCTCAGGACTGGTTTTGGCTTTGCTGGTTAGCATTGGCCTGTGGTCTGCCAGCCTTTATTTTGCGTACCATTGGGAGTGGTTGTCGCCTCCAGTGGCAGCAATTGTGGCTATCTTCGCCGGCGTAGCCTTGGGGCCGGTTTCTGTCTTGGCAGCGTGGGAAATTGGGAACCGTCCAAGGCCTTAACACCGCCGCAATTCGAAGGTCGTACGACCGCAATCTTGGGTACGCTCGATTTTGGCTCGGGGTACGCATTGCCGTCCTGTCGCTAATGCTTACTTTCGGGTTCGACCGGGTGTTCGCGTAACCAGATGGCACTTCATCACCTCAGTTGACTCACCCTACGCTCGAAACCGCCGTCGTAATGTCTTTGTCGGCGCTGCTGTTCTTTGCCATCGGATGCTTCGGACTGACGGCGCTGTTCTGGCGATTATATCGACGGGATGACGCAACGCTGGCAGCTATCAAACAACCAGACCAGGAGGAATCACCATGAGGCTGGAAGGCAAAGTCGCAATCATCACCGGCGGCGCGCGCGGGCAGGGCGCCACCGAGGCACGGATGTTCGCGCAGGAAGGCGCAAAAGTCGTCATCGGTGATGTGCGGGACGAATTGGGTATGCAGGTAGAGGCGGAAATCCGCGAGCTAGGCGGTGAGGCAATATATCTGCACCTGGACGTCGCCAATGCCGATGATTGGCAAAATGCGGTTGACACCGCCGAGCAGCGATTCGGCAAGGTGGACGTGCTGGTCAACAACGCTGCCATCGTCCTGCGCAAGGACATTGAGGAAACCACCGCCGAAGATTGGGACAACATCATGGACATCAATGCCAAGGGCGTGTTCCTGGGCACCAGGGCCGTGATTCCCGCCATGCGCCGGGCCGGCGGCGGCAGTATCATCAACATATCGTCCATCAGCGGGCTGGTATCCATAGGGCCGCCGGCATACATCGCCACCAAAGGAGCCGTCCGCCTGTTCACCAAGTCCACCGCCATCCAGTACGCTTCCGAAAACATCCGCGCCAACTCCATTCACCCGGGCGCAGTGGACACCGATATGCGCCGGGGCGGACTGGAAAATCAAACCCCCGAAGAAGTCCAGGAACGCCTGAACCAGATCCCATTGGGTCGCGTCGGTACTACCGAGGATATTTCATACGGCGCGTTGTTCCTGGCGTCAGACGAGTCGTCATTCATGACTGGCAGCGAGCTTGTCATTGACGGGGGTTATACTGCTAAGTAAAGCGTAGTGCCTGCCGCAACCGCGCGGCTATAATAACTTCGGGTCGTATCAGCCATGGAATAATGAGAGGCTGAAAGGGAAGCAGGCCAAAGGAGGCGAGAATCGTGCTGAGCATCGCCGAAGAATTGCTCCTCCTGCTTATAGACGAAGACATCGGTGAATACACCGCAGTTCCGGCGCGCACGCTCGGCTACGCGCTTACCGGGGCCACGTTGATTGAGCTGGAGTTAAGGCATCGCATCGACGTGAGTCCAGAGGCTCTGGTTGTAACCGACCCAACGCCAGTGGATGATGACCTGTTGGATCCGGTTCTGGCCGATATAGTAGCGGAGTCACGTAACGCTGCCCACAATGCGGAGTTCTGGGTGCGACGGATAGCGCAAAGTTCGGATGAACTACGGACCCGGGCGCTGGCGGGACTGGCCGCCCAGGGCATGATTGAAGCCGATGAAAGCGGGTTCTTCTTCCTGTCCCGCCGTGCCACCCTTGCCCGGCATTATGGTCCAAACCAAAGCCGGCAAGCGGAGGAAACCCGTCAGCGGATATTGCAGGCGATTTTCAGCGATGTTATCCCGGACACCAGAGATATAGTTATCATCAGCCTAGCCCATGCCTGCGACATATTCCAACGGATATTGCCAACCGATGAGTACGAAGAGGCGCACAAGCGGATCGAAATAATCTCCCGTCTGGAGATGATTAGCCGGTCGGTTATCGACGGGATTCGCAACTTGACGTTGGCGGAAGCTTACGCCCTCCGCCGTCGCATACGGGAGAAGGGCGGCGGCTGGCCGCGAGCATCAGGGCACTTGCCCATCATCGGCCACGTGCTGCAATTCCGCAATACGATCAATGGATTTCTAACGGAGCAGTACCGAAATCTGGGGCCGGTGTTTGAAGTATCGTTACTCGGCAAAAAGTGGCTGGTGCTGGCCGGGCCGGAAGCGAATCGCTTTCTGATGCGGGAAGGCAGAGATTGCCTGCATAACGATCATGTGGCGTGGCAGGGGTTCGCCCAGCAATTCGGCAGTACCAGGGCCCTCGCCGGCATGGACGGCCCGGAACACGTGCGTCTGCGACGGCTCATGCGGGACGGCTACTCCCGCGGGCAACTGGTGAAAGATATACCCCAGGCCGTGGCCATTATAGAGAACGAGATGAGGCAATGGCCGGAAAATCGCCCGGTTTCAGTTTATCCCAGCGTACAGCGCATGGTCGTGGACCAACTGGGCACGCTGATGTCCGGCATATCTCCCAGGGGACACGTTGACGATATACTAACCTTCATCCACGCGGCTGGAAATGGTCTATATGGCCAGGATGTACCCGAAGTTTATGGCATATACGCCAAAGGTTCGGCGCGCGCGCCGGCGTGTCGAAGCGCTCTTTGAGCAAGTGCTCGCCGCCCACGAGCCGACGCTGCGCTCTGAGGAAACACCAAATCTCTCTGACATTCTGATGGAAACGCGACTTTCGGCGCCTGACTTTATCACGGATACCGATCTGTTCGTTGACTCCATAGGGCCATATCTCGCCGGGGCGGACACTTCATCCTCAGCAACCTCCTTTATGCTCTACTCGCTGCTGAAGCACCCCGACGTGCTGGAGCGCGTGCGTGAAGAGGCCGATCAACTGTTTGCCGACGGCGTGCCAACGGCGGCCGGCTTGAATGATATGCCGGTCACCCAGCGGGCGATTCAGGAAACCCTGCGGCTCCATCCTATCGTTCCGGTAATGGTGCGAACGGTGGCAAACTCTTTTGAATTCGCTGATTACTGGATTCCCGCCGGCACGTCAGTGTGGGTGGCTATGCCGGTGTCGCATCACTTGCCGGAGTTCTACCCGGACCCTGAGCGTTTTGACATTGACCGCTTTTTGCCGGAGCGTCGTGAACACGGTCAGCCGGGAGCATACACTCCCTTCGGATTCGGGCCGCACAGCTGCCTGGGCCAGGGAGCGGCGCAGGCTCAGATGACCCTCATCATAGCGACCATCCTGCACCGGGCGGAAATCGCGCTGGACCCGCCCGACTACCAAATGAAACTCGATTCCATACCTGTACCCAGCCCAAACCGTAGCTTCAAAATCCGGTTGACGCGATGGCGTCACAAAGGAGGATAGGATCATGGCAGCTGCCCCTCAACCCGCTCCACGCTATCACGACCTGGACGCGCTGCGCGCCGTGGCTACGTTGCTCGGCATCGCGCTGCACGCCGCCTTCTTTGTGCTGCCCGAACTGATTTACCCCTGGCCCGTGCATGACAAATCGGTCGGCAACGACCCAACCTATCACATCATCCTTGACATCACCCACGGCCTCCGGACTCCGGTGTTCTACCTGCTCAGCGGCCTGTTCAGCGTACTGCTCTGGGAACGCCGCGGGCTGCACTCCCTGGGGATGCAGCGGCTCAAGCGCCTCGGTCTTCCCCTGGCCGTCGGGTGCTTCACGATAATTCCGCTTACTGCCCTGGCCATGGCCTTGACCTCGGGGAGGGAACACCCATACGACTTCCCCTTCTGGGCCTTGCCGTTCATCTGGCTCTTCGCCACGATGCACCTGTGGTTCCTCTGGAACCTGCTGCTGATGGTTGGCATCTTTATCATTCTGGCCAAGCCCTCCATCGTCCTGGTCCCGCTGTTTGGCGTCCTGGCCCGGCTGGGGCTGCGCTTCGACGTAAGTAGGCTGGACCGGCTGGGAGTGCAATTCCGCAACCCTAAAATCTGGTTGCTGACCATTCCGATTTCAGCGGCGGCCTCTCTGCTGATGCAGGAGCCTATCTTCGGGGCCGACTCCCTGCAAAGCCTGATTCCCAAGCCGGCTACGTTTGTCTTCTACTGCTGTTTCTTCTTTTTCGGCGCATTTCTCTACCAGCAGGGCGTCGCGGTGCGTCGCTGGTGGACGGTTGCGCTGATCCCCGCCGCTGTCACTTTCTGCATTGGCTTCCTACTGCTCCGTCAGTATGCCGCGGATGCCAACCCCTTCACTCATGGCGAATTGCCCGAACTCGTTTGGATGTTCAGCAACCGGCTAACGGCGATCAGCGCGCTGGCCGAAACTGCTTTTGCCTGGCTGACGTGTTTCGGCATGATGGGACTGTTCCGCTGGCTGCTTTCCCGCTCCAGCTTCACGGTGCGATACCTCTCCGACGCCAGTTACTGGATCTATCTGGCGCATCTGCCGCTGATTATTGTGGCTCATTGGCTGGTCGTCGATTGGCCCATCAGCTACCACCTGAAGTACGTCCTGACCTGTGTCGGAGTCACGGGGGTGCTGCTGATATCCTATCAACTCTTCATCCGCTACACGTTCATCGGCAACGTTTTGAACGGCCCACGGACACGGCGAGGAGCGGAGCCGCGCCCGGCAACAGCGCAAAGCGCGTCATAATTTTGCGACGCAACGCAGGCAGGTTCCATCAAGTGAGGACTAACCAATGACCACTTTGCCCCAACAATCCCTGGCCGCCGTAACCATCGCGCCCAACGTGATGGAACTCAGGTAGTTGGACATCCCGCATCCCATTATCTTGGGTCACGAGCCCTTGGGCCGCATCGCCGCGATCGTACCGACGGGATAAGTTTGGCGCGTTTCGGAACCTGCGCCGACTGCGGGCGACGGGTTCGCGGCAATTACGTTCGGTGCTACCGTTGCAATGCCCGCCGGCGGCGCAGCAACTGGCACGACCCTGAGCATCTGGAAGACTTGGAGGAGCGCGACGCCGAACTGGGCCGCTCCGAATTCTACGTGTATGTTCTGGATACCGATTACGGCCATTACGTAGGTCACACGGCCAACGTTCGGGCCAGGCTAGGCGCCCATGTCGGCAATCAGGTGGAATCCACCGCCGGCGGCGAACCGGAACTGCTATGGACGTCTTACCCCTTCCGTACTCGCAGAGAGGCGGCTAGGTTTGAGGCGGCGCTGAAATCACTGCGCGACCAGCGTTCAGAGCGATTTCAGGAAATCACTGGGCTTGAACCTGTCCCGTTTGAGCCGCTCTACACAGAAGAAGTGGATACTCGTTATTCAGGTCGGGGCGGTGGTTGTGGACTATTTGCCCTCACTTTGACCATAATGGTGGTGGCTATCCTGGTACTCGGATTAGCATTTTAAATGGGAGAGTTTCTAATGCCCACCTACCACGCTGACACCGTCATCCGTCGCGCCAACGTCATCACCATCGACCCGACACTACCGCGCGCCTCCGCCGTCGCCATGCGCGATGGCAGGTTCATCGGCGTGGGCAACGATTCAGATGTGGAAACTCTCATCGGGCCAACCACCAAGGTAATCGACCTGCCCGGCAAGACCGTGCTGCCTGGGTTCATTGACGCGCATATCCACGTGCTCAGCAGCGGAACGCGGCATGTGATGGCGGCCGACTGCTCTCTCCCAACCATCGGCGACATCCAAACGGCGCTGCGCGAACGGGTTGCGACTACACCGGCTGGAGAATGGGTTCAGGGCTTCAAGTTCGACGATACCAAGACCGCCGAAAACCGCTTCCTGCGCCGGGAAGATCTCGACACCGTCAGCACGGATCATCCCATACTGGTATCCCACCGGGCGGGGCATGTGTATTTCGGCAACACTCTGGCCCTGGAACGCGCCGGATACAACGACGAATCTCCCGACCCGCCGGGCGGTCGTTTGGGACGCAACCCGGACACCGGACGGCTGGACGGCGTGATTTACGAACGTGCCGCTGACGACCTGCGCGAAAACCAGCTGCCGGTCGAATCCGCCGAAACCCGGCGCGAGGGTCTCCGCGTCATCTGCGAGATGCTAAACCGCGCTGGCCTGACCAGCGTTCACGACGCCAGGGTCACCGACTACGAACTCGTCACCTACCAGGAAGGCCGCGACGCCGGCGACCTCAGCCTGCGGGTATATGCCATCATGTGGTATCGCTACTTCCCGGCCCTTCGCGAGGCTGGCATCCGCTCCGGCATGGGCGACGACCGATTACGCATCGGCGGCATCAAGATGGTGGCCGACGGGGCCATCGCCTCACGAACTGCCTATCTGTCCGAACCCTACGTTGGGAGTTGCTGCGACCACGGCATCCTCACCATGACCGGCGATGAGATCATGGGGAACGTCTTGGAGATGCACGCTGCCGGTTTCCAGGTGTGTATCCACGCCAACGGTGATTCCACCATAGACCTGGTGCTCAAAGCTTACGAAGCGGCGCAATCAGCCGACCCGCGGCCCGACCCACGCCATCGTGTCGAACACTGCACGCTGGTCAATGACGACCTGCTAACCCGGATGAACCGCCTTGGGTCGGTTGCCACTCCCTTCTGCACCTACGTGTATTACCACGGTGAGAAGATGCAGTTCTACGGGGAAGAACGGCTGCAATGGATGTTCGCCCAACGTTCCTTCATGGATTACAACGTGGTGTCCACCGGAGCTACCGACTACCCGCCCGGCCCCTTCGAGCCGCTCATGGGCATCCAGAGCTGCGTCACCCGCACCGACAGCGAAGGCCGGGAGTGGGGTACCAATCAACGCATCTCGGTTGAAGACGCCCTGCGCATCTACACTCAGAACGGTGCCTACGCCGGCTTCGAGGAAAACCTCAAGGGAAGCATCGAGGTAGGCAAACTGGCCGATCTGGTGGTGTTGGGCGCGGACCCCACCGCGGTCGACCCTTACACAATCAAGGACATCCCGGTGGAGCGCACCATACTCGGCGGGCAGACGGTGTACGAAGGCTAGACAGCATTGACATTGCACCGTCATTCCCGCGAAAGCGGGAATCCATTTAACAATAGCGCAGAACTTCCCTATTGCTTTGCACTGGGGAGCTTGTCAACCTGACGGTACTGCCCGTCCGCGCCGATGGCCGTGAGGAAAACCGCATCCGAACCCTGGTTGTCGCCCGGCCCATATTTCAGACGTATGCCATCAATGTCTATCGCGGCCGCATCGCGCAAGGCATTAAGGAAGCATTGCCGGCTGAGCTCGCGACCACAGGCTTCCAACCCGGCGACTGCCAGCCGTCCCGCCAGGTAGCCCTCCAATGAAATAAACCCGGGTTCCGCTTCGGGATCGTATTCCGTCAACGCTGCGTGGTATCGAGCGACCACCGGGATGTTGGCATCGTAGGGCAGCGGCACCACCTGCGTAACGTAAACGTCTTCGGTTTCATCACCCAACTCCTCCGCCAGAGCGTTGCTGCCCACGAACGACACCGCCATGAAGACCGGATCCACGTCGCGCCGCAACAACTCGATAGCCCTGGCCACGGGGGCGTAAGAGCCAATCATGATGACCGCTTCAGGCTCTGATTCCGCTATTTTGAGGGTAGCCGCTTTGACGGCGACGGTATTTCGGGGGTAATGCCAGAGCGCCACCGGCTCCAGATCACGGCGTTGGAGTGCCCGCCTGGTACCCTCAAGACCGTTTTGACCGAAGGAGTCGTCCTGGTAAAACACCGCAATCCTCGTGATGCCCAGATCTTCGGTAAGCCGGGCAACCATTTCCTCCGTTTCCTGGTAGTAAGATGCCCGCAGGTTAATGACGGTTTCCAGTTCAGGATTACGCAGGAGTTCCGCTCCGGTGAAAGGAGCGATAAAGGGCACGCCGGCCGCGTCCGCCACCGGGGCCGCCACCCGTGAAGTGGGAGTCCCAACAGCGCCCACCAGCGCGAAGACCCCACTCTTTTCTATGAGGTTATGGGTGTTCGAAAGGGCGAAGTCCGTTTCGTATGAGTCATTGAGCGCCTCAAGCTCCAGCGTGCGCCCGTGGACGCCCCCGTCTTGATTTGCCTCGTGGAATGCCGCCTGGATGCCCAGGCGCATAGCGTTGCCCAAGTCCCCGGCGGGTCCGGTGAAGGCCGCCGATTGTCCGAACAGGACTTGGCCATCGGATACCCCAGGATCACTCGGTCCTTCCTCTGGCATCGCTCCGGCAGTTGGAGAATACGCGCCCGTTTCACCCGACGCTGCCGGCGGCGCGCTCTGTGCGCCGGCGCACGCCGCAGACGATGCGACGGCGAACAACGCCAATACCATCACCACGACGGCGAAGCGGGCAACCAATCCGTTGGCTAGATTCATTACCGTATCGGACGGACGAAAAGGTCGGTGGCGCTACAGCGCCGGCGGACGTCGCTTATGCCACGATGTAGCCTGCTCGTAAGCGTAGGCGGCTCGGAATATGGCGGCTTCACCCAGGTGCGGCCCGGCGATTTGCATCGCCAGAGGCAACGCTCCCTCGCCGTCGCCGGTGAAACCGCACGGAATGCTCAACGCCGGGCACCCGCTCAAACTGTACAAGCCCCGGAAACTGCCTTCGCGCAGCGCCGCTGCCGCCATTTCCTTGCTGCTGACCACAGGCGGTTCATCCGACAGCAGCCCGGCCGGCCCGGTAGAGGTCGGCTGAATCAGCAGGTCAACTTCTCGGAACGCTTCGATAACCTGGCGGCGTACCAGGGCACGCAGTTTCACCGCCTTGTAATACACCTGACCCGGTATCAGGTTGCCCGTTGCAAAGGCAACCCTCGTGTTGGGGTGGTAATCCTCAAATCGCTCCCGTAGCCATTCGGGGTTGAGACTGACCCGCTCCGTGCTGGTAATCGTGCGGACAACCGGCCCCGTGTACGGCGCCATCGGCAGGCTGACGGGCACAACCTCTGCGCCCAGTTCACGGAGCACTTCGGCGGCCGCGGCCACCGCGTCGCGGCTGCGGTCGTCAAGTCTGAGTCCGTGTCCGCCCATCAACTCCTGCACCACGCCGATGCGCATACCGGCGACACTACCATCCAAACCGGCCAGATAGTCGGGAACGGGTTCGGGACGGCTGTAGCGGTCTTTGGGGTCATGGCCGGCGATGGCGCCCAACGTCAGCGCGCAGTCGGCGACCGTGCGGGATATGGGGCCGATGGTATCCGTTGACCAACTTGCGCCATCTACGCCGGCCCGGCTCACCCGGCCCCAGGTGGGTCGAATGCCCACTAACCCGCAGTTTGCGGCCGGCCCTCGAATCGAGCCGCCGGTGTCCTCGCCCAAAGAAGTGGCGCAGAGAAACCCTGCGGTGGCTGAACCGCTGCCGGTGCTGGACGTGCCGGGGTTGCGCGCCGTGTCCCAAGGGTTGCGCGCCGGCCCGAAGTAGCTGCTGATGGGGTCGCCCAGCGCGAACTCGCTCATGTTGGTCTTGCCGATGATGACGGCCCCGGCATCCTTGAGCTTGGCGACAACGGTGGCGTCGGCGTCGGGAACGAAGTCGGCGCGGATTTTGGAGGCGTCGGTGGTACGGATGCCGGCCGTGTAGATCTGGTCCTTCACGCCGACCGGTACTCCGTGCAGCGGGCCGCGAAAATTACCGGACGCGGCTTCCTCATCCAGCCATTTGGCGTCGGCGCGGGCCTCGTCGGCGCACACCGTGATGTAGGCATTCAGCCTATCGCCCACCGCCTCGATACGTTCCAAGTAAGCATCTACAGCTTCAACCGAGGAAATCTCACGGGCACGTATGGCGGCGGCCAGTTCGGAGGCGGAGAGAAACGGTATTTCGGCGGGTGTCATTCTGTAACCTCCATATCGGCCGGCAGGGTAACGGCGACGTATTCTTCCAAATTGAAGCCGGGCGGGTTGATGGCAGCCATCTCCTCCAGCATGGCGTTCAGGCTGTGCGTAACCTGCGTCAGCTCCGGCTCGTCCAGCGTAAGACCGACCGACTTGGCCAGGACCTGGATTTCCTCGTTATTCAGTGTCGTTTCCATAGTGTTAAACCCTTGTCTGCTTTGTACTAGATTACACCGTCTGCCCCGTGAAACGCCAACTCTCCAGCAGGGCGGCTGGCACGTGCATGGCAACGCCGGCCTCATTGAGGTTTAGATAAGCCCTGTTGGAAAGGGCCTGGCAGCCGGCCAAAGCCTCGACGTAGCTTTGGGTGAACCGCAGATTTTTCACGGGTGTGGTGAGTTCGCCATTTTCAATCAGAAACGTCCCGTCCCTCGTCATGCCGGTCATCACGCAGCCACGGTTGTGCGCCAGCCGCGTGTAATAGAAGCGGGTAATGTAGAGGCCACGGTCCACGGAGGCTATCAACTCCTCGGTGGTTTGGAGGCCGGGCTTCATGAACAGGTTAGTGGCGGTCGGGCCGCCGGTTGCGCCGCGCTGGTGTCCGGTGGACGCCAGGCCCGCTTTGGCCGCGGTATAACTGTTGTGAACCGGGCCCTGCACTACGCCATCGGCGACGATATCCACCCGCTGCCTTGGAACCCCCTCGGCGTCAAAAGGCACGGGCCATCCGGAGGGGTCCAGGCCATCATCCCAGATGGACACCAGCGGGCTCATCGCGGGCTGGCCCTGTACGTCGGTCATCCAGCTGCGCCTGTCCTGCACCATATGTGCGCCCATGCCGTAGAAACTGAGGGCCTCCATCATGTCGTCAACGGCGTAGTGCTCAAGCACCACCGGGTATTCGCCCGGTTCCAGATTCTGCGGATTGCGTCCCCTCACAGCCTTGCCGATGGCCTCGTCAGCCAACGCTTCGGCATCGATTTCGCCCATGCGCCAGTCTCCACCCTTGGACCAGCCGGCCGAGTCTTCGCTGCGCGCGGTGATGAGCAGACCGGCGAAAGTGCCGGCGTGGTAGGAGTAACGGCCTCGGGTACTGAATACCGCAAACTCGGTTACGCCGGTGCGGTAAAATCCGGCGGCCTCCAACTTGGCGTCAGCGGCCTTGCGGCAAACCATGCCGACGATGGTGGCTCGATGTTCCGGGCCGGCGTTGGCCGTTGCCTCGTCATAGGCGTCAACCAACGTCGCCTTCAACGCCCTGGGAAGCCCGGGAAAGTCGGGGTCTTCGGGCATGAGGCCGGCGTGTTCCCTGGCCTGCAAAACCGCGGTGCGCAGCCCGTCGGACGACAGATTGTTGGTTACGGCGCGACCCTGACGCTTCTGGTAAGCGATGCGGATGTGCGCCACGGCATCGTCGTGGTACACGTTCTGGTGGATGCGGTTGTTGGCAAAGCGGGTAAGGGCTTGCGTGGTTGCAGTCAGGTAGATGTCCGCATCCCCCAGATGGAGGTTGCGCAGGGCATCTCGCAGCAGGGAACGAATGTGGTCCGGGCCGAGCATCGCTGGCTAACGCATGACGCCCACGCGGACGTTGCGAAAACGCGCCGGACTGGTCCCGTGGCTGGTGTGAGCAATCTGGCCCGGCTGCCCCTTGCCGCAGCGTGGTGTACCCCAGAGCTGCCAGGACTGCGGCCCACACACAGCATCACAGCTGCGCCAGAACTCCGGCGTGATGCCGGTGTAGGTGGGGTTGCGCAACAGGCGACCCAATTTCCCGTCCTTAATCTCGCGCCCAACTTCCGTGCCAAACTGGAAGTTATAGCGGCGGTCGTCGATGGACCAGGATCGGTTGGTTTCCAGATAGATTCCGTCGTCGGTGTCGGCGATCAGGTCGTCCAGCGTCCATTCGCCAGGCTCCAAACTCACGTTGGTCATACGAATCAGCGGAATGCGATTCCAGGACGACGCCCGCATACAGCCGTTGGAGGGCAGGCCCAGCCGCGTGGCGGATTCCCGCGACATCAGGTAGCCGACGAATTGCCCATCACGGATGATGTCAGTCGATTGGGCCGGCAGCCCTTCGTCATCCCAACCAAAGGTGCCCAGCCCGGTGGTGCTGACACTATCGGCGACGATGTTGACGTGCTCCGAACCGTAATGGAAATCGCATAGCAAGTCCGGCGTGAGAAACGACGTGCCGGCAAAGGCGGCCTCGTCGCCCAGGGCCCGGTCCAGCTCGACAGCGTGCCCGCAGGATTCGTGAATCTGCAACGCCAGTTGGCTGCTGTCTATTATCAGGTCGGTAGTGATGTCGGTCGGGCATGGCTCGGCGGTAAGCAACTCCACCGCTTCCTCTGCGATCCGGCGAGCGTTGCCGGCCAGGTCCATTTCGACAACATACTCCCAGCCGGCGCACCCCTGCTGCCTACCGTGAGACTGAGGATAGGAACGTCGCTGTGTCTCACCATTGCCCACAGCGGTAGCCTGCACGCCGCCGCCGGCCTCATAGATGGTCTGGCGGACGTGCGCCCCCTCGGTGTTGGCGAAAGTGCGTTCCTCCCGGATGAAAACCAGGTTGGCCATACGCGCGCTGACTTGCGGCACGGCGGCCATCTCACCGTCGGCAGACAGCAACAAAGCCAGCTTATCCTCAAGGGCTACGGTGAAGGGGTCAATGGCAATAGGTGTTACGTAGCTACCCCGGCTGGTCACCGGCAGGCCAAGCAGTTGAGCGGCAGACAAGCCGGCGCCGTTCTGACTGGCCGAGGCGCGAGCAATCTGCACCGCCTGGCCGGCAGCCTCATCAGCGCCAGCGTTGGTCAAGTCCCGCGTGGAAGCGAACCCCCACGCGCCATTGTAGAGCGCACGAATCCCTAAACCGACGGATTCATCCGCGGTCATGGTCTCCACCACACCGTTACGCACCACGATGCGCTGCTCCCGGTTGGAGACCACGCGCACGTCAGCGTACTCGGCGCCGCGCTGCCGGGCGGTATCTAGGGCGGTGGCGATGATTGCGTCCATCACACCGGCAAAAACGGCTCGTCCGACTCTGGCGGCAGTTGCTCAAAAGCGTTGATGTTGAACGCCAGCACCGAGTAGTAACCCATAAGGTTGGTCAATTCGATGAGGCCGCGGTCTCCGAACTCGGCGCGGGCGGCGTCAAACGTGGCTTGCGATACTCTACGGGTGCGGAAAAACTCGCGCCCGTAGTTGATGACGGCGGATTCTTCCGATGACAGTTCCGGCAAGTCCTGCTTGTCGCGCAGGCTGTCCACCAGGGCGTCGCTGAGGCCGGCGCGGCGGCCGGCAGCGGCGTGGGCGTGCCAGATGAACTGGCAGTCCAGCTCGCGGGCGGTGGTCAGCATGGCGAGTTCCGCTACGTTGTCGGACAGGGTAGAACCCTCGGCGCGCAGGTAAGCCCGCAGGACCTCACCGCGCTGGGCGATTTCCGGCACGTGCAGTTGCACGGCGACCGGCCCCATCTCCGGCACAACGTTGTTTCGGGAAGACACGATGGCGTCGAAAGCGGCTACTTGTTCCTGTGGTACCGAGTCTCGGCTAGCGGCTGGAAAGCGTGGCATAAGATATTCTCCTGTAATAAAGTGGGGCGCATTGTTGCCTTTTAGTTGTCTGCGGCGACCAGTTCGGTATCAGTGGGTTCAGTGAACACCGGCTCGCCGTCCGGCTCCAGATGCCGATGGTTGATCAGGGCGCGCATTATTTGTTGGTGACTACGCCTGATTTCGACAAGGAGGTCCTGATGAGATTTGTCGATTTTGTCAGAGAGTTCTTTATGGGAGGCTTCTATCCTGTCAGAGAGCTCTTTGTGGGAAGCGTCGATTTTAGCGTTCAATTCCCTTCCCTGCTCGTTCACCTCTTTTCGTAGTTCATTGAACTCACCGCGTAATTGGTTAAATTCGCCGCGTAGTTGGTTGAACTCACTGCGCCGGGGCAAGCCACCCATCGCGTAAGCGGCGGCAACTATGCTAGCGATAGTAGTGATCGCCAGGCCGATGATCGCTATTAGCTCCGGGTCGCTCATGGCTGTACACCTCCCTTTTCTTTGGTTTTCCAGACGTTAGCCTTCCCATTACTGACAGTGCGGGATGACTTCCTCACCAAACAGCTGGATGGCCTCCATGATGCGCTCGTGGGGCGGGCCGCCGGAGTGAGCGTGCCGCAGGCGCAGCAGGAAGTAATCGGCGCCGGTCGCCTCGCTCCAGCGATGGAACTCGTCCACCACTTCCTGCGGTTCGCCAATTACCAGGCGGTCGGGGCCAAGGTTGTCAATGTTGATTTGCGATTCCTCGGTGTAACGCCGGAACTCGTTGAGGCCGTTGCGCCAGTAATACTTGTAGGCGTCCATCACTTCGGGGCCGTACACTCGCTCAGCTTCGGCGCGGGAGGGCGCGACCCAGGCGTCGCGCATCAAGCAGGTCACCGGCTCTCGATCCGATGCCTCCGCAGACTGTTGGTAGGTGCTGGTGAGGGCCACGGTACTCTCCAAGTCCGTGCTCGGCCCCGCCACGAATCCGTCGGCGATTCGTCCGGCCCGGCGCGCACCGGGGACGCGGCTGGCGCCAATCCACAATGGCGGCGAGGGATCCGAATACGGCTTGGGCGTGATGGTAATGTCGTCCAGGTTGAAGTGCTCGCCGGAGAAATCAAACCGCTCACCCGACCAGCACTGGCGAATGATCTCTATCTCCTCCTCAAACCGGCTCACCCTCTGTCCAATTGGAATGTCGAACGTTCGGAAGTCCACAGGCTGGTACCCGAGCCCCACACCCAGGATGAAGCGACCCCGGGAAACGATGTCCAACGTTATGACATCCTCCGCCAGCCGCACCGGGTGGTGCAACGGCAGCAGAATCACCGACGTGCCCAGATTCAGCGTGGTCGTCTGGGCAGCTACGGCGGCAGAAACAATTAGCGGAGAAGGCAGGAAGCCATCCCTATCCTGGTGGTGTTCCCCAAAGAAACACGAATCAAACCCCACCGACTCGGCAAGCTTCGCCTCGGCTACTACTTCTTCAACCCGCAAAGCCAGGTTCTCGCCGGCCGGCGGGTCCGCAATGGAACTGTATATGCCGAATTTCATAGGTGAATCCTCTATCAGGGTATCCGGCTTATTGCCGATTCTGGCCGTTCTGGACGATAGCGTCGGTGAGCCTGTTCAACGCTTCTAGAAACGCTTGGCGTTCTTCGGCTGCCTGCCGGCGTTCCTCTAAGGCACGTTCCTCGGCTTGGCGGCGTTCTTCGTCAATCTGGCGACGTTCCTCAACGATCTGGCGACGCTGTTCCGTTGCTTCTTCCAGAAACGCTTTCATCATTTCCATCATCTGGTCGTTGCGCTGCCTTTCACGTATAAACAACATGATGTCAGAACCTCCCGTAATAGTGATGGCGATACTGGCGTGGATGATGCAGTGGTGCAGTACAACTGTTGACAGATAGCGGCCCATCGGCCCCGGTCGGCACATTAAGGCAACCGCGTTTTCCGGCGTGCATGGCATCGCAGTATAGAACCACACCACCCAGGTTATCGCGGCTGCCAGAGCACCGGCCAACGCCGGCGCCCACAGAGCCAGGGCCAACGTCCTTATGCCTGAACGCATTATAGCCCCAACTGCCGACCGGCGTTACTTGAACTGCGTCAGCACCCGATTGGAAAACATCTCCATCTGCCGGAAGTAATCATCCGTATCCCCAGCCAGGAACCCAAAGACGAAATCCCGAACGCCGGCATCAATGCGCTCCTGGATCGCCCCGACGCAATCCTCGGCGTTCCCGGTCACGCACAGCGCCCGCGCGATGTCTTCGGCGGTGCGCTCCGGCGTGACGTAGCGTTGTCCGATGTGGGCAACGGCCGTTTCCAGGGCCTTGTCGGGGTCATCGTCAATGGCGGTGGGCTGGTTCAAACCCCAGTGGAAAGCGCCGAGGTCACGGCCCGAGTGTTCGGCCATATCCCGAACGCTGGCGTTGGACCGCCGGATGCGGTTGACGGTGAACAGGTACGGGTACCATCCGTCGCCGGCTATCGCCGCCCGGCGTATTGCCGCGTCGCTGCGGCCGGCCACCCAGATTGGCGGGTAAGGTTGCTGCAACGGCTTCGGCAACAGCGTTACGTCGTCGAAATTGAAAAATCGCCCGTGATGAGAAACTTTCTCGGAGGTCCACAGGTCTTTCATCACCCGCAACATCTCGTCGGTGCGACGACCCCGCGTGTTGACCGGAATTTCCAGCGCGTCGAACTCGGCCCTGGTATCCCGCTGGCCGCTGATGCCGATACCGAAATCCAGTCGTCCATCGGAGATTTGGTCCAGTATCGACACCATCTTCGCCAGCATCACCGGATGATACAGTGGAGCGATTACGATTCCGGTCAGCACTCGGATGGTGGACGTCGCCCCCGCCGCCGCCGCCATTGCCGGAATGCCCATCATCGTAGGACGGGGCGGGTTCCCGTCCATGATATGTTCGCCGACGGTGACCCGGTCGAAACCGAGAGCCTCCGCCCGCCGTGCAAATTCTCCTACATCCCAGTACTCATCGACAGTGAGATTGCAACCGAATGTGATTGTGCCTTCGGGCATTATTCATTCCTTCCCTATCGTTCTGTTGTGTTATTGCGCGAGCATCTCTTCCGTAATCTCGGCCAATTTATCGCCGTTCAAGACCCCCTGCCATTTGCGGTGCAGGCTGCCGTCCTCGTTGATAAAGAGCGTCGCGGGCAATCCCAGCACTTCTAGCTCCCTCACCACGTCCGCATCCTCCGTATGTCCGGCGGGATAAGTTACCGACAACTCGTTGAGCAACTTGACGGCGTCCTCCTGGCTACCCAAGCTGAAAAACTGACCCAGATCCACGCCTATCACCCGCGTCCGGCCCGAGTATTCGTCGGCAAAACTCTGAAACTCGGGCATCTCCGCGCGGCAGGGCGGGCACAATCCGGCCCAGAAATTCAGCACGACGGGTTGTCCCCGCAGCTCGGACAGCAAGAGGGTTTCACCACCTACGGCATCCTGCCCCTGGTAAAAATTGATCGTAAAGTCGTAAACGGCATCCGCTGTCGGATTCACCTCTGCCTGACCAGTCGGCCCCGAGCCGCAGGCAATCGCCCCCAACGCCAGAAGCATAACGGCAATCGGCCCGGCCAAACTCAATCGGAGCAAGGCAACGCGCAAATCACGCAGAAAACGCACCATGCTTTTCATCGCAGGCAGGTTAGCATAGGCGCCGGGGTTTGTTAAGCAAACTCAATCCTGATAGTCTTTCGCCCTAGCCGTTCCAGATTCATCCGGTAACCATGCCTGAACTGTCGCCCCAAACCCGCCGTCGTCTGCGATTGTCACTGTCAGTGCTACTTGCGGTCGCTTTGGTCGTCGTGGTTTGGCAGCTGCTCACCACACTCCTGCCCTTTTTGCTCAGCGGTGTCATAGCCTATCTCCTGCTGCCCCTGGTCAAGCTGGGCGACCGGACTCCTTTAGCGAAACGATGGCCCAGCGGGGTTCGAGCAGCCACGGCCGGTCTCGCCACTTTGGTCGTGATCCTGGCGGTGGTCGTCGTGTTGGCGTTGGGCGCCTTCAGACTCGTCGATGGGTCCATCACACTGGCCGAGCGCGCTCCGGGCATCATCGCCGAAGGCAGGGCCGTTTGGGAGGAGTTGCAGGACCTGTACCGAAACCGCGTACCGGATAACATCCAGGAAATAGTAGATCCTCGGCTGACAGAACTTCAGTCTGCGCTGTTGAATTCTTCGATCGCAACATTGCAAAGGGTCTCCCGAGTAGCCCAAAGCGGCGTATCTCAGGTTGTAAGCTTGGCCGCATCGCCAATAATCCTGTTTTACCTGCTGTACCAGCCCACAACTTTGGGCAACGGCGTAAAAAGATTGCTCCCCGGTCCGTTGCGGGAAGACCTCTCGGAAATAGGACGGCTGGCCGGAGAGTCCATCGGGGCCTACATACGGATGCAGTTGTTGTTGGGAGTAGTCGTAGGGGTCGTAGTGTGGCTGGCGTTGCTGGTTATGGGAGTTCCGTTGGCGCTGCCGCTGGGCATATTGGCGGGTGTAGCCGAACTGGTGCCAATCGTCGGAGCGACCATATTCATCATCCTGGCCAGCATTGTCGTCGCGTTGTTGGACTACACCAAACTGCCCTTCCTCATCGCCGTGTATTTCGTTGTGCAGATTCTGCAGAACACCTTGATCTCGCCCAGGATGCAGGGGCAAGCACTGGGATTGCATCCTCTGGCGGTAATCCTGGCGCTGGCTATATTCGGCCTCTTATTCGGGTTCCTGGGGACTTTGCTGGCCGCGCCGCTTACGGCCGCCGGCTATCGCGTGTTGACCTATACGCGCCAGGAATGGGCGTCCGCGGGCATAGTCCGGCTCGGCGATGACTCATTGGCGGCTGTGGAGATCGAAGAACCCAACGACTCCGCCGGCGCGTAGTCTATTCGTACTGCGTGGTGTACAATCGGGGCGATTATGGACACCACGCCTGCCGCTCCGAGGGGGATTTTTCGATGCGTATCCTACTGATAGCCACCAATCGCCACAACCGGGTTATGAGCCGTATGCGCGCCCAGCCAATTCCAATCGGACTGGCCTACGTCGCCGGACATATCGACCGCTCACGCCACGAGGTCAAACTGGTCGATTTGATGTTTGCCAGCGAAAACTACCTGGATGAAGTCGAGCAAACGGTCCGCGACTTCAACCCCGAACTGGTCGGAATCTCCATACGCAACCTGAGCAATCACAGCTACGTGGACCCGCAGTGGCAATTGCCCATCACGAAGAGCGTGATCGAGCGCGTCCGTTCCGTTTCCGATGCGACCATTGTGTGCGGCGGGCCGGCGTTCAGCATCATGCCCACGCAGGTCTTTGAATTCGTGCAGCCCGACTTCGGCTTGGCCGGCGACGCCGGCGAGAGTTTCGCCGACCTCGCCGGCCGCATCGAGATCGGCGAGCCTGACTACCGAGGCATGACCGGACTGCTGTACCGCGAGAACGGCGAGCTGGTGTACAACGGAATGCGCTGCTCGTCCGACTTCATCGAACGACCCAGCCTCGATGACCTGGATATGCCCAAATACGCCAAGGCCGGTTTCGGTGTCAGCGTCCTCACCAAGCTGGGCGGTTTCTATTACCCAACTTCGGCGGACGACATCCGGACGCCGGAGGGGGCGTGGCGCGTGATCCGGCCGATTGACGAGGTTGTCGAAGAAGTGTCGGAGGTCACTGAGCGGTACGGTTTGAAGAAGATATTTTTCGTGGATAACTGCTTCAACGTGCCGTTGGAGCACGCCAAGGAACTCTGCAATGCGCTCATGGAGGCAGAGGTAAAGGTACGGTGGAACACGTGCCTCGCCCCTTACGCGTGCGACGCCGAACTGATCGGCTTGATGAAGCAGGCGGGTTGCGGATTGGTGATGATGGGCGGAACGCGGGGCGGCGACCCGCACGAGGGCGACAACGACACTTCCCGGTACACATCCCTCAAGGAGACTACCGACCTGTGCGAGGCCGGCGATCTGCACTACACCATATCGCAACAATTCGGGGAGCCTGGCGAAACCCGCGAGTCCGTCGAGAACAAGCTGGAGTTCCTGCGCGGCCTGAAGCCGTCTTTGGCGAACCTGCGCGTCGGCGTCAGCGTCATGCCCGGCACTGACGTAGCCGCACGCTGCATTGAAGAAGGAATCATCGCTGACGAGTCCGAATTGATCGCGCCAACGTTCTACATGGCGGAAGAAGTTCGCCCCTGGCTGGTCGATTACCTCCGCGAACTGGTTGACGCCAACCCCCGCTGGAACCTGATGTAGGCTGCGCAACTCACCTTCTAGGACACAAGGAAGGCAACAATGACCTCCACGCAAGGCTCCATGACCATGGCCGACCGGATCAGTCTGGCTGATCCCGAAACCGCCCGCATCGCCCACCTGTTGCGGCGCGCCGGCTTCGGCGCGACCCGGGCTGAAATTGACCGGACAGCCGCCCAGGGTTACGAAGCCACGGTTGAGGAACTGCTACACCCGGAACTCCAGCCGGACTTGGAAATCGAAGACCTCATCCGCCGCTACCACACCGACCAGAACAGCCTGATGCTGTTGGAAAGCAGCCAGAGCTACTGGCTGTATCGCATCATCAATTCCCGCCGGCCGCTGGAAGAAAAGATGGCCCTCTTCTGGCACGGCCTGTTCGCCACCGCCTACGGCAAGCTCAACCACGCCAAGGCGGTGGTCAACCAGACCCATACCTTCCGGCGGCACGGGTTGGGCCAGTTTGCCGACATCCTGCTGGAACTGTCCCGCGACCCGGCCATGATCTTCTGGCTGGACAACAAGGACAACCACCGGGACGCCCCCAACGAGAACTACGGGCGCGAATTACTCGAACTTTTCTCAATGGGCATTGGGAACTACACCGAGGACGACGTGAAGGCGGCAGCCCGTTCGTTCACCGGCTGGACGATTGACAACGCCGAGTACATGAGCATCCGCGCCAGCCGGGACTCATTCTGGCCGTATGGACGCATCGACTGGCAGTTCCGCTACCGCGACGACGACCATGACGACACGGAAAAAACCTTCCTCGGTCATACTGGAACCTTTAACGGGCAGGAAGTCATCGACATCATCGTCAGTCAGCCCGCGACTGCTCACTACATCGCAAGCAAGCTCTACAATTTCTTCGTGTCCGACCTCCCGGACGAAGACGCTATCGGCATCCTGGCTGACGAATTCACCCGCAGCGAGGGTGATATACGGTCGGTCATGCGCTGTTTGTTCCTGTCCAATTTCTTCTCGGACGCGTCGGTCCGCCTTGGGCGGGTCAAAAGCCCTGCTGAACTGGTTGGAGGCACCGCCCGTCTCGCTGGCAGCCACCGCACGCCGGAATGGACCATCTGCAATCTGGCCATGGACGTCAATTTCATGGGCCAGGAGATACTCAACCCGCCCACCGTTGAGGGTTGGCACACCGGCATGGAATGGATTGATACCGGCAACCTGGTGGAGCGCATCAACGCCGCCGGGGCGGAGATGCGGGACCTGTCCCGGCCGGGAGTATCCGCAATCGTGGATAGGGTACGGTCGTCGGGAGATGTGCAGTCATCACGCCAGCTGACTAAGGCATGCCTGGACGCCGTGGGCATGTTTGAGGTTTCGGAAACTACGCTGAACAGCCTCACCGAGTTGGCGGCGCCGTGGGGAGAAGTCCGCTTCGACCGGGAGGACGCCGTCGCTTGTTCCGAAGAGCGCGTAGCCGAGATGTTGCAGCTAATCGTTGCCTCCAGGGAATACCAGCTAGCATGACCACAACGACAGCAACATTCGAGTACAGCCACACGGTAGGCTTTCTCGCCTATCGGGGACGCGGCTTCATCCATCCCATCGCTATCACGCTGGGAGGCGACGGCGCGATGTACGTCCTGAATCGGGGCGGCCCGGAATCCGTCGGACGACTGGAGCACAAGCGGGTTTGCGTCTGCACCGTTGACGAAGGCTACATCGGCGAATGGGGCACCGGCGGCACCGAGGATGGGCAGTTCTGGTGGCCCAGCGACATCATCCGCGCTTCAGATGGCCGGATTTTTGTTACCGACGAGGCGTTGCAACGGGTCAACATATTTGATCCGGATGGGAATTTCGTCCGACACTGGGGCGATGTTGGCGACTCCCCGGGCCAGTTCAACCGACCCGCTGGAATCACCGCCGCGCCGGACGGAACGCTGCTGATCAGCGACGGCCTCAACCATCGAATCCAGCGATACACGGCGGAGGGGGAATACCTGGGCGGCTGGGGTGTGTATGGCGCGCAGGCCGGGCAGTTCAATACCCCGTGGGGCCTGGCGTGTGACGCCGACGGGAACGTGTTCGTCGCCGACTGGCGCAACGACCGCATCCAGGCGTTCACCCCAGACGGCCGTTTTATCGGCCAGTGGGGAACGAGCGGCGAAGGCAAGGGACAACTACATCGACCCGCTTCAGTAGCGGTGGACTCCGAAGGATATATCTACGTCGCCGACTGGGGGAATGAGCGGGTGCAGATTTTCGGGCCGGATGGAGAGGTCGCCGGCATCCTACTGGGCGACGCTACAGTATCCACATGGGCGGCGGATTACCTCGCGGCTAACCCGGACGAGGAACGCGCCAGGGCCGAGGCCAACCTGATGCCGGCAGTGAACCCCTGGCGCGACCACCACCGGGAAACTTCAGCGCGCATCGAGTCACGCTTCTGGGGCCCAAGTTCGGTTGCCGTGGACCCGAAGGGCCGGATCTACGTTGTGGATTCCTGCCGCCACCGCGTCCAGGTGTATCGAAAGGCGCGCTGAAACTTCAAAGGTGTAGGGGCGACGCATGCGTCGCCCCTACCAGTTATGTCGGTCGCATTATCCGGCTACCCCGGTATCCTCTGCAACAGCGGCTCCGTCCGGTTCGGCAGCAGGTCGGTCTCGAAGGTGTTGATGAGCATTCCCAGCATGGTGTAGTTGCCCAACACCAGCGTCAACTCGATGGTGCCCTGCTGGCCGAATACCTCCAACGCGCTCTGGTAGCCGCCCCGGCTAACCTGGTGATTGCGGAGAATCTCGCGCCCCAGATGGATCACCGCCGATTCGTCGGGTGCCAGGTCCGGCAGCGGCGTGTTGTCGCGTATGGCGTCCACCACGGCACCCGGAACCCCGGCGTCGCGGGCGGATGCGGCGTGGGCGTTCCAGATGTGCTGGCAGTCCATCTCACGCGCCGCGACCAGCATCGCCAGTTCAGCAGCCTTCATCGGCAGACTGGCATCGTTGCGCAGATACTGATTCAAAGCGGTGGCGTGCTTGCTGGCTTCGGGCACATGGACCATCACCGAACCGGGTCCGTAAGGCGGCACCGCCGTGCCATTCTTGGTAATCTCGTCGAAGGTGGCCTCCTGGCCGTCGGGTACTGTGTCTCGGGTTGCTGCGGGTAGTCGCGCCATTTCAATTCTCCTTTGTACTTACGGGTAAGGCAGTCCCCTCTCCCTCGAAGGGAGAGGGCTAGGGTGAGGGTGCACCCCTAACGGTAAGGTTTCTTGCCGGTCTTTTCCTCAAACAGTTTCCAGGTGTTTTCGTTGAAGGGGTAGTATTTCCCGGGCGAACACTGCTCGATTTCAAGTTGGGCTTTGATGACGCCCTCAACCTCTTCACGTTGGTGAGCGATGTTGATAACTTCTTGCGCCGCGCTGGCCGGCACCACCACAACACCGTCATCGTCGCCCACGATAGCATCGCCGGGCCGGACGAGCACGCCGCCACACTGGATGCAATCGTTGACCTGCCAGGGCCAGAACTCGGCCGGTCCTTGCTTTGCCGTGGCGTTGGCCGCATACACCGGGAATCCGTATTCTTTCAGCGTATTGGTGTCCCGCACTGCGCCGTCGGTGACGAGGCCGCCGATGCCGCGTTGGTAGAGGCGGAAGAATTTAATGTCCCCCCCGATGCTGCTGAACGGCCACCGCATCGCATCTATCACCAGCACCTCGCCGGGGCCGCACAACTCGAACGCAACGTATTCCGCGGAGTCCGCGGCCTTGGGCTTGTCGGCGGCCAGATCGGGCCGGTGCGGGACGAACCGCAGCGTAACGGCGCGCCCTGCCATGTGCTGACCGGGCTGGAGCGGTTTGGCTCCTTCTATCATGCTCATGGGCCAGCCCATCACCCACAGGCCGTCAATCAACGTCTGGGTCGGGATGGTTTTCAGGGTCGCCAGGGTTTCGTCGGAAACGAACTTGGTGGATTCGGTGGTGGTCATCGGCGCTCGGATTCCATACAGCGTTATGATTGCCCTGAGGGGCGGCTGCATTGTAGCAGAAAAGGAGGCGACTCCCGTTTGGAAGCCGCCTCTTGCTGCGCTCGGTTTCGTTTGACGGATTATTCGGAGGGCCAGCCTTCGGCTTCTTCACCGGCGCTCAGCGCGGCCTGGATGCCCTCGGCGGCCTCGTCGGTGACCCAGCCGCTCCAGATGTCGGCGTTGTTGTTGAGCCACCAGATCGCGGTGGAGTTCACGTCGGCGTCCGGGTTGTCGCCCTGCCAACGAACCACTGCCTTGTAAATGTTGATGTTGAAGTCCCAGTTACGCAGCATCTCTATGATCTCGGGCGCGCGACCAGGCAGGTCGGGGTTCACGGCGATGAGAATAGTGGCATCCTCGTAGGCGCAGGCCTTGGTGGTGAACCAGCACTGATCGCTGTAGGCCGGCTCTTCCAACCGGACCAGATCCAGCTTCAGGGCCGGGTCGTTGGTGCCCCACTGGTAGCCGAGCCACGGCTCTTCGCGCTCGTATGCGCCATAGAGGTCGGCGTTCAGTGCCGCGCCATCGCCGGGGTTGATTATCTCAACATGGTCGGAGAGGCCATAGCCCGCAACCTGCGCCGCGTTCACGGTCTCGCAGGCCCAGCCGATGATGCAGGACACTAGCCGAGCTTTGTCGCCAGTCTCCGCAGTCGTGAACAGGTCCTTATACTGCTGTTCCTTGAGGTCGTCCACATGGTCCAGGTCAGGGTACTGTTCCTGAAGGTACGCCGGGATCACGAAGGCGGACTGCCAGTCATTGCCCAGGCTCTTGCCGACCGACAGCACAGCGCCTTCTGCCCGGGCTTCGTTCCAGGCTTCATCCTGGTTGGGCAGCCAGATCTCCATGGTGACATGGGTGTCGCCATTCTTGAGGCCCTGGAACAGGGGCAGGGTGGCGCCGAACTTCACCTCGGTAGGATAGCCGTATCCCTTCTCGACGATGTACTGGGCGATCCGGTTCTGCAGCAGCGCGCTGGACCAGTTGAGGTCGCCAAAAATGATGGCTTCTTTGGGTCCCTCAGGGGCCATCACTTCGACTTCCTTGATGACCTCAACCTCCTTAACCACCTCCACTTCCTTGACGACCTCTTTCTCGACCTCTACTTCTTTGACAACCTCAACGGGCTTCTCAACAACCTTTTCGACTTCCTTGACGACTTCGACAGGTTTCTCGACCTCTTTGATAACCTCTTTTTCCACTTCGACCTGTTCGGTCACCACGCGGGTAACCTCGATGGTCTGAGGCGCAGCCGGCGAACACGCCACGACGGCAATGGCCGTTACAATGGCCAACACCATCGGCAAGGCCAACAATCTGAACTTGGTGAACAAAGCTATTCCCTCCATTTCGGGTGGATTTTCCGGTTGCTTCCGGGGCGGCGATTGAATGGTAACCGATTATCACAGTGTTGATAATCGCTGTCAAATTGACGATTGAAACGTCAATGCGTTATGTAATGAATACTTTTCGTATTTTTGAAAGCCAACGAGAACATGGGGCGCGGACGACTGAGGTTCGGCCGTCCGCGTATTGATCATGGGCGCCGGCTAGTGACCGGCGCTCAGGGCTTCCTGCCGGCTCCGGGCAACTGCCTGGGTAAGGCGGTCGATCACAATGGCCATGAACACGATGGCGAGCCCGGCGATGACTCCGTTGCCCACTTCGTTCTTCTGAATCGCGCGGAGGACGTTGTCGCCAAGACCGCCAGCCGCCACCATGCTGGCGATGGTGACCATAGCCAGGGCCATCATAGTCGTTTGGTTGATGCCGGCCATGATGGTGGGCAACGCCATTGGAATCTGCACCTTGGTCAATAGTTGCAATGGCGACGCCCCAAATGACCGCGCCGCTTCTACGGTTTCCGGCGAAACCTGTCGGATGCCCAGGTTGGTCAGGCGGATCACCGGAGGCACCGCGTAGATAATGGTGGCAAAGATGCCAGCCGGCTTGCCCAGCCCGAAGAATAGGATGCCCGGCAACAGGTACACAAAGCTGGGCATGGTCTGCATGCCGTCCAGGATGGGCCGCATGATGCGGTCGGCGGTCTGGTTCCTCGCTCCAAACACTCCCAGCGGCAGACCAATCCCCACTGACAGAACTACCGCCACCACCATCAGCGCCACGGTGTCGATAGTATTCTCCCACAGGTCCATAAACCCGATGAACAGCATGGCGAAGGCCGTAAACGCCATCAGTCCCCACCGTCCTACGGCAAACGCCGCCAGCACCAACGCCAGCACCAGCGCCGGCCACGGCAGCCACTTCAAACCGTCTTCGATGTAGTTCAAAGCATAGGTGATGACGTTCTTGATGCCGTCGAACAACCAGTCGCCGTTGGTAGTCAACCAATCCGTACCGTCATCTATGGCCTTGCCGGTCACGTCGCGCAACGACTTGGGGAAGCTGGTAGTCCCGTCGCTGGACTGGACGTGGGCGACGGTGGTGGGATACTCCATGCCGGGACCCCAGGCCCAGAGGCTCACCGCCAATACAATCAGCACCGCGGCCACTCCGGCCGCCCACCAATAGATTGATGGCAGGTTTCCCAGGGTGGCGCGAGCAGCCTGCGCGCCGTTTCGTGATTCCGTTGCTGCCGGCGGCGTTGCTTCAGTTCGTTCTCCGGTGATTGCTGCCATGACACTCTCCTTCCTGAATGTGGAGGGACTAGCCGCCGGGTAATCGGACGGCCCGACGGGAAAGAGGCGACTCTTGCCGGTTGCGCTTATTGGCCGGCCAGCGCCGCGTTTTCGGCGGCGTTGGCCTCATAATCGGTATTGGGACTGGACGTTTCCGCGATGGCTTCCGCCAACGCACTCCGATGCACTTCTCCGACCAGAACGTTGTCTTCGTCGCAACATGGAATCGGGAAGTTGCTGCTCATCGCCATCGGTATCAGCTCGTCAAACGTGGTTGCCGGCGAGACCGCCTGATATTCCCGATCTACGTATTCCCAGGCTTCGTCAATCCGCTTGACGCCGGCGCGGAGGGCGCGTTCCGCATCAGTGATGGAGAGCATCCCGATGTAATGCTCCCGCATATCTACCACCCAGGCTGCGTCGCCGTCGCTGTTGCCGATGGTATGCAGCGCGGCCCGTGGCCCTTGGTGTCCCATGACGGTGGCCTTGGGCGTCACCATCACCTTGTTGGCGGTCAGGACGCTTTCCAGCCGAACATCCTGGGTGAAATCGCCGACGTACTCGTCCTCGGGGCGCAGCACAATGTCCTCCGGGGAACCGATCTGCGCCACCTGGCCGTCGTGCATGATGGCGATGCGGTCGCCGAGCTTCAGCGCCTCGTTCAGGTCGTGGGTGATGAACACGATGGTTTTGTGGAGTTCGTTTTGCAGCCTCAAAAGCTCATCCTGCATCTGCCGGCGGATCAACGGGTCCAGGCCGCTGAAAGGCTCGTCCATCAGCAGAATATCGGTGTCAACGGCCAAAGCCCGGGCCAGGCCGACACGCTGCTGCATTCCGCCGGACAGTTGGCGCGGATAGGCATCCTCCCAACCTGCCAGACCGACTAACTCCAAAACCTCTTTGGTCCGGGCGTAGCGTTCCTGCTTGCCCACGCCCTGAACCTCCAAGCCCCAACTGGCGTTGTCCAGCACGTTCCGATGCGGTTGTAGGCCATAATGCTGGAACACCATCGCTATTTTGCCGCGCCGAAACTCCATCAGTTCTTTGTCGGACATCCCAGTAATGTTGTGGCCGTCAATTACGATGTCCCCCGTGGTTGGCTCAATCAGGCGGATCAGGCACCGTACCATGGTGGACTTTCCGCTTCCCGACAACCCCATAATGACAAACGTCTCGCCACGGTTCACCGTGAACGAGACATCCTGAAGACCCACCACGTTGCCAAACTCGCTCTGGAAGTACGACTTGTCTCTCCCGGCGTACTGCGGATCCAGGACGCGCTCCGGGTTTCTCCCGAACACCTTCCAAACCGAACTGACTTGAATGAATGGTTGGTCCTCGCGTTCAGAGTCAGAGGCGCTGTTGATCGCTGTTTCTTCGTAGGCAACCATGGTTCGACACCCCCGGCGTTGGGCAGGCGAGGCAATGACGTTCGTTGGAGGCTCACCGTAGGCCCGGCTGCAAAGGTTTGTCAACCCTGCCGCCCTGCGGCAACCGTTCGGAGTTGGCGGAATGACAGCATCGGCGCAACCCGCTATAATTGCACGCCGTATGAATCAGGCAGCAACCCTCGAGTAAGGCGGCTTTGTCATGGAATTTGCATTCACCCCGGAACAGGAAGCCCTCCGCTCCGAAGTCCAGCAATTCATCGCGGAAAACGTTACCTCTGAGATCGTGGAGGAACTGGAGACCACCGGCATCCGCCGACGCGGCCCCAAGACCCGCGAGATGTACCAACAAATCGCCGAACGGGGCTGGATCGGTATTTCCTGGCCCAAGGAATACGGCGGACAGGCTGGAAGCCGCATCGACCAGTACATCGTCGAAGAGGAATTCGCCCGTGCGGGAATCACCGTCGGCGGCGCCGGCTCCGGTGCGCCGGCCATCTTGGCGGCCGGTACGGAGGAGCAGAAGCAGGAGTTCCTGCCCGGCATCATCCGCGGCGAAATCTCCTTCGCGCTGGGATTCACCGAACCCCAGGCCGGCGCCGACCTGGCCGGTTTGCAGTGCCGCGCCGTCCGCGACGGCGACGAGTACGTCATCAACGGCCAGAAGATGTACACCACGGCGGCCCACTACGCCACCCACATCTATTTGATGGCCCGCACCGACCCGGAGGCTCCGCGCCATCGGGGGATCAGCATCTTCCTCATTCCCATGGACACGCCCGGCATCACGGTGCGTCCGCTGTGGACCATCCAGAACGACCCGCCGGCTCCGCTGGGCACCACCTACGGCGACAACCGCACCAACGAAACCTTCTTTGAGAACGTGCGCGTTCCCGCCAGTTGTATGCTCGGCGAGGAAAATCAGGGCTGGTACGTAGGCGCCATGGGCCTGAACCTGGACCGCGTGGGCGCGTCCCGATACCTCATTTCCATCCAGCGCGACGAAGACATCGTGAACTGGGTCAAGGACAACGAAATCGAAGGGGTCGCCATGCGCGAAGACCCCACGATGCGCGACCGTCTGGCCGATATGTGGATCGAAGGGCAGGTCTGCCGCCTGATGACCATGCGCAGCATGTCCATCGTTGAGCAGGACGGCACCTTCACCTACGAGGGTTCCGCCGAGAAAGTATTTGCGCCTGAGCACGGCGTCCGCACCACCGAAACCATCGCCCAGATGCTTGGCCCCTACGGTCAACTGCTGAACGGCTCCGAAGACGCGGTGGAAAGCGGCGTGTTCGCCCACAACCTCATGGGCGCGTTCCAGAGCGGCATCAACCACGGCAGCGTGCAAGTGATGCGCGACCAGGTAGCCCGCCGCGGCTTGGGCATGCCTCGGGTGTAGTAGCGTCAAACGGCAGTTTCCCATCCAAATGATCCAATCAACCGAGGCACGATGAACGTATTACCCAACGAAGAAGAGTTGATGGTCAAGAACGCCGCCAGAGAATTCCTGGCTGCGGAATGCCCTCCCAGCCTGCCCCGAGCCGTCGAGCAGGACGAACGCGGCTACTCCGTCGAATTGTGGGAAAAGATGGCGGCCCTCGGCTGGTTCGGCATATCTCTGCCCGAATCCCACGGCGGGGGCGGACTTCCCGTTACCTACCTGGGGCTGATTCTGGAAGAATGCGGCCGGGCCATCGCGCCGGTTCCTTTCCACAGCACGGCCACGGCGGCCCTGGCAGTGGCGCGCCACGGCTCAGGTGAGCAGCAGCAGTCCATCCTGCCCCGCGTCGCCCGCGGCGACCTGATAATGACGTGGGCCGCGCAGGAACAGGACCCCCGCCTGCGCCCCGACGCCATCCAGTGCCGGGGCGAGGTGGACGGCGACAGCCTCGTAATCAGTGGAATCAAGCACTTCGTGGACAATTTCTCCGCCGCCGAGTTGATGGTGACGGCGGTGCGCACGGCGCCACCCACCGACGACAGCGCCGGCATCACCCTCGTTATCGTGCCCACCAACAGCGCCGGCATCACCGAAACGCGGCTGACCACGCTGGCCAAGGACTCGCAGAGCAAGCTTGAGTTGAATGGCGTGCGCGTCCCTCTGAGCAACGTCATTGGCGAGGTCAACCAGGGTTGGCCGGCCGGGTCCGATATGCTGGACATTGGCACCGCCCTGCTCTGCGCCCAGATCACCGGCGCGGCCCGGAAAGATGCGGAGATGGCCATTGACTACGCCAAGAATCGCGTCGCCTTCGGTCGTCCCATCGCCGGATTCCAGTCCATCCAGCACCTGTGCGCCGACATGATCGTGTGGACGGACGGGGCGCAATTGCTGACCTACGAAGCGTTGTGGAAGCTCGATGCCGGCCTCCCCTTTGGCGTTGAGGTGTCGCAGGCCAAGGCGTTCACCAACGACAAGTGCCAGGCCACGGTGCGCTCCTCTCAGCAAATCCACGGCGGAATTGGGTTCATGATGGAGTTCGACCTGCACCTCTGGTATCGCCGGGTTACGGCGTGGACGATGCGCCTGGGCACGAGCTTCGAGCACCGGGCCCGGGTAGCTCGGGCACTGCTTGACCAGCCCGGCGAGGTTCGGCTGGGCATGAACCTCCAGCCAGTAGGCTGACCTAAAGCCTTCTGTCATTGCGCGCGCAGCGTGGCAATCTCGTCTATCATTTGAACAACCACAGGAGACCAACAATGCCCTCCGATCCCATCTGTCCTGTCTGCAAGACCGTAATCAACGAGGACAGCGCTCGCGCCACTACCGGCCAGACCATGCACGGCGCCAACGAAGTGGACCCCACCGCCGGGACCCGCAGCTTCTACAACGGCGAGTGGTACTACTTCTGTACCCTCCAGTGCCGTACACAGTTCCTGACGGCGCCCAACACCTACATCGAAAACTAACATGGTTCCCTCTCCCCTCGCGGGAGAGGATGAGGGTGAGGGGGTGGTTCAAAGCAGCAGCGATTTTACCTTCACCCGGCCCTTTCCCTTGATGGGAGAGGAAGATTTGTCAACGAGTTTGAGGAGGATCATCATGCAGCACGTCGGTCTGGTAATGGAGTGCGATTACCGGGAAGGGCGCACGCAGGACGAAGCATTTGACGAGGCTTTCACCGTCGCACAACTGGCGGACGAAGCCGGTATCGACGGCGTTTGGCTTGCGGAACGGCATTTCGCCGCCCCGCGTACTCCGACCGATCCTGGTGGGGCGGGCATTCCATCGGTGTCGTCGGTGCCCTTGATGATGGCCGGGATTATAGCCGCCCGTACCGAACGGGTGCGCGTGGGAACGGGCGTCAGCGTATTGCCCCTGGCCCATCCCATTCGGCTGGCCGAGGAAGCGGCCACCGTGGACAACATCTCCAAGGGCCGCCTGGACTTTGGCATCGGGCGCAGCAGTTTCCCCCGTTCCTACCAGGGTTATGATGTGCCTTACGATGAGAGCCGCGAGCGGTTCGCCGAAGCGCTGGAGATCATCCTCAAAGCCTGGAACAACTACCGATTCGACCACCACGGCCACTACTACAACATGGACGACGTGGTGGTTACGCCGCGCCCTTACCAGAAGCCACACCCACCCATCCGCATCGCCTCGAACTCGATTGACACGTTTGGCATAGTTGGGAAACTAGGTTTCCCGCTGGTTACCGGCGTTCGCGGGCAGGGCCTCAAGCAGGTGGCGGACAACCTGGAACTCTACCGCACCGCCGCCAAAGAAAACGGCCACGATGTGGACGATGCTTACGTGCGAATGCCGATCTACGTGGCGGAGTCCATGGAGCAGGTCCGCGCCGACACCGAAGAGAGCACCATGCGAGCTTTCCGTCGCACTGCCGATACCTACATCCGAACGGTGGAAGCAGAAGGCGAGAACGCCTCTGCCGAACGTCGGCAGCGGGCGGAGCAACTGCTGAACACCACCTACGACGACTTGCTGGTTGACCGGGTGGCCTACGGGTCGCCGGACGAGGTGGCGGAACGGCTCGCGGAAATCCGCGACCAACTGGGGCTGACCGGCGTGATAATGGAGCCGAACTTGGGCGGCACCGTCCCGGCCGAGCGCGTCCAGAACTCAATCCGCTTGTACGCGGAAGAGGTCGCTCCGGCGCTGCGTTCCTGACGCAAAACCCACTATCCAGGCATTAATTGGGCCCCGCTCATCAACGAGCGGGGCCATCTCATTGTACTCGTGGCGCGGATTCGCTAGCTTCCTATCTCACCGAGAAATTCCAGCAGAGCGGTGTTGACTTCCTCGGGTTTTTCTTCGTGGAGGAAGTGGCCGCCGCCTGGGATGAATTGGGTGCGCAGATTCGAGGCCGCCCTCTGCCATGACTCTTCCGGGTCCTGCCCGTTTGCGGCGGAGGTACGCTGACGACGCTCGCCCCACAAGTACATGACTGGGATATCGAGCACGCGGTCGGCGTCCGCGCGCCAGTCGGGAGGGTCTTCATACGCGGCGGCGCGATAGAAGGAGAATCCCCCGCGCAACGCGCCGGGTTGGGAATACGCGGTGGCGTACACGGCCACCTCTTCATCCGACATCATCGCCTGGTTCACCGACCAGTTGCGATAGAAGTGGCGGAGGTAGGCTTCCTCGTTGCCCCTGACCAAGTGCTCCGCTAGGTCGGGGATCTGATGGAAGTAGGAATGCCACCGCTCCCTGACGCCGGCAGGGGTCTGCGGACCCAACTGCTCCAGGGGATGAGTGCCATCGAGAAGGGCCAGCCGGTCAACTTCGGCCTCGTGGTCGAGGCAGTAGCGGTAGGACACCCGCACGCCAATGTCGTGGCCGACGATGGCGACCCGATCGTGACCCAGATGGCGTACCAACTCATAAATGTCGGTTGCCGCCGTCCGAGTCCGGTAGTCGTGCAGCGGTTTTTCAGACGCGCCGAAACCACGCATATCCGGAACAATGACCTGGTAGCGCTGGGACAGCACGGGAATCTGTTTGCGCCATGAAAACCACATTTCAGGCCAACCGTGGAGTAGGACTACAGGGAATCCGTCGCCCTCGATGACATAGTGAATGTTGACCCCGTTGACCCGCGTGGTGCGGTGGGTAAAGTCCCAATTCGGCATGATGGTTATCGCTCCGGAACTTTGTGCTCATCGTCCGGGGCGACCCATGCGTCGCCCCTACATTTTCGGCGAAGCGCGACGGCTACAGGTTCATGGCTTCCAGGCCGACGCGGGACAGGTCTTCGTCGGCCTGTCCGCTGGGGTAGCCGCCTACGCCGATGCCGCCCAGTATCACGCCGTCCTTCATAATCACCAACCCGCCCTGGCCGTGGGTGAACCTGGGGTCGCCAAGGTCGGCGATGTTGCGGCCCTGGGCGTGGAGGCCGGCGGCGTGCTCTCCGGAATCGCGACCCATTACCGCCGAGGTGTATGCCTTGCGCAGGGCGTGTCGGCGGCTGAATATCCGCAGGTTATCCATGGTGAGATAGGCCACTAGCTCGCCGCCGGCATCGACGATAGCCATGGCTACGGGTGCGTCCGGGGTCTCGTTGGCTTTGGCGAGCATCGCGCTCATTGCGGCGGTGACTTGTTCGGTGGTCAACGCGGGTTTGGTTGCCATTAGAATGCCTCCTGATGCTGTCAACTGAAATGTAACGGGATGATACCACGGTGTTTGTGGGTTATAATCTGCGCAATTCACGCCGCCGGACTCTTTGCCGCGTCAAAATAGCCTCCGGGCGGCGTTACATAGGAGATGGTTGATGCCAGGTCAGATTGGCGACGTTGCCCCAGATTTCACCCTGCCATCGCCGCATCACGGCGATATTTCGTTGAACGCCTACCGCGGGAGCCACACCGTGGTGTTGTCGTTCCACGTCTTGGATTTCACCGGTGGTTGAACGGATCAGGCGACTTCGTTCCGCCGTTTCAACGGACGGTTCGAAGAGTTGAATGCCCAGGTGCTGGGCATCAGTTGCGACCACATTGCCGCGCATCGCGCCTGGACGACTTCCATGGGCGGGTTGCCGTACCCGGAGCTGTCGGACTGGCACCCCAAGGGTCGGGTGACAACCGCGTATGACCTCTGGAACGAGGAGCGGGGCGCAGGAACCCGCGCCGTGATCATCGTGGACCCGGAGGGGGTGATTCGCTACCGGGAAACCTACGAACCGGGCACACTTCCCGACCCGGAGACGATTCTCGCTGCGGTGGAAAACATCGGAGCGTAAGCAACAAGAAGGGGCGGCCTAAAGGTCGCCCCCAAAATTTTCGGTCCGGATTCCGACTAGTCGGGGCTATCTTATTCACCGATTCCCTCGATGCGATACTGCACGGCCCCACGAGGAGTGGCGATTGTCAACTCTTCGCCGACGCTGCGGCCCATGAGAGCCTGGCCGATGGGCGAGACCGTAGAGATTTTACCTGCCGAAACATCGGCTTCGCGGACGTCCACCAGCGTAAAAGCCCGCTGCTGCTGCGTGCCCATGTCGTGCAACGTAACCCGGGAACCGATGCTGACTTTCTCGGTGTCCGCGTTGGCCGCGTCAACAATTTCCACGCGGGCCAGGTCATTTTCGAGCTGTCGGATGCGCCGTTCCACCATCTGCTGCTGTTCGCGAGCGGCATCCAAAGGAGCGTTTTCTCGTATGTCGCCGTCGCTGCGGGCCAGGCGGATGGTCTCTCGGATTTGAGGAACCTCGCCCCGGAGCCTGTGCAGTTCATCCTGCAATTCGTCGTGGCGCTCCTGGCTGAGCCTGGCGGTGGGGGTGCTGGCGCCGGTGGCCTGGTCGTTGTTCTGGAAGCGGCGCCGGTTGCGGCGAGGGGCGGTAGCGTAGCGGGCGAGGCTGATCTGGGTCCAACCGTTGCGGTTGGCGAAAGTCAGGAATTTTTTGACCGGATCGAGACGGGAAGCCGGGTTTTCCACGTTTTCGGTGGTCCAACGGGCGTATTCGCCAACTTCAATAGCGTGCAGAGTTGAAATCAATTTGTCCTTGCCAATCCTGGCCTGAAAGCGCAGCAATTCCTGCTGGCCTTGCATGGTTTGGCGGGCTTCCTTCAGGTGCGCCACAAAGATGTCAATGGCTTGAGATATCGAGAGGTGCGATTCGTTGGTCAACTTGTATCCCTCCAGTCCGGTCGCAATCTCACGCCGTATAGTCGTAACAATCATAGCATTTTGATTGTTGCGTCGGCAATTATGGGTACTCGTCCGGCGCACATTTGGGCAGATGCGGCCCACCTGCGCTGTCATCAGGAGGTTGCGTAACGCTGAATTCGCTGTGCTATTCTACTGTCCCAAAGCCCATGGCAGGAGGATGGTGGATATGAAAGCAGTACAAATCACGGAGTACGGCGGCCCCGAGGTGCTCCAATACGTGGACTTGCCCGACCCCAGCGCCGGAGCCGATCAGGCTGTGGTTGAAATCCAGGCGGTGGGTGTCAACTTCACGGACATCTACAGCCGCATGGGCGTGAACCCGCCGGGGTTGCCTTGGGTAGCCGGCGTAGAAGGCGCCGGCGTGGTTCGAGAAGTCGGGCCGGGGGTCAACAACGTGGCGGTAGGCGACACGGTGGCGTATTGCAGCCATCCGGGTTCGTATGCCGAGCAGGCGTTGGTGCCGGCATGGCGCCTCATCAAGATGCCGGAGGGCCTGTCAGCACAAGATGGCGCGGCGGCCATGCTGCAAGGCATGACTGCTCACTACCTCTGTTACGACACGTACCGGGTGAAAGCAGGCGACCGGGTGCTGGTGCACTCCGGGGCCGGCGGCGTGGGTCTGCTGCTTATCCAGATGTGCAAAGCGCTGGGGGCCTACGTTTATTCGACGGTATCCACTGAAGCCAAAGCGGAGCTGGCCCGGGGCGCCGGAGCGGATCACGTGATCCTGTACACCGAGCAGGATTTCGCTGCGGAGATCCACAAGGCCACCGACGGCGCCGGGCTCCAAGTGGTGTACGACGCGGTGGGCAAGGATACGTTCGACGGCAGCGTCGCGTGCCTGGCGCCCCGGGGCTACATGGTGCTGTACGGGCAGGCCAGCGGCGCGGTGCCGGCCATGGACCCGCGGGTGTTGGGCAACGGCTCCAAGTTCCTTACCCGGCCGGGTCTGGGGGACTACACCGCCAGTCGCGAGGAGCTGGAGCAGCGCGCCAGCGCGGTGTTGGGTTGGGTGCAATCGGGTGAGCTTAAATTGAGGGTGGAGCACCACTTCGCCCTGTCGGACGCTGGCGAAGCGCACCGGCAACTGGCCGGTCGCGCCACCACCGGCAAAATCGTCCTGACGCCGTAGCGCCGATGCTAACGCCGGTTGTCGATAAAGCCGGAGCCGGCTCTGCTGATGGCCGGCGTTCCCTTCTACCCGCGCCAAAGGGGATAGTGTTGAGCGACCTGGAGTGGGTTAAAAGGGTCGCTCAACAGTACCGGATGGAAAATTTGGATCTCACCGCCGGCTCGGTGGTGCTGGAACGAACCGTGTCGGCAGGCGGGCGTTGTTTCTGCTATCCCGACGGCTCCTGGTTGATTGGGTTATCGTTGCCCAGGTTGCAACGCTGCGGGCGGAGTGGGATGGAGGGGATTCTGGCCCACGAATTGCTGCACGCGTGGTTATGGTCGAGCTACCGCTACGCCGGACACGGACGGTTGTTTGGCGACCACGCGTCGGTACGAGGCATACCCAGGTGGTGCTCCGGCTTTCACGAAGCGCTGCGTCAAGGGCCACAGCAATTGCTGCTATTCGACGCGTAACCGGGCAACTGGCCGATGGCGTGTCGCGGGAGACTCGCGCGGCTGGCAGACTGTGCGGCGCGAATCAATGGAAGCTGCGGGCTGGCGATAACGGATGTCGATGCGAATAGCATTCGCGACACGTTATTCCGTCGCGTTCTGGATACCCGGCATGTGAAAACATTCAAACCGGGTATTGTCAAGAGATTTTATTGCAGTTTTTACAAAAATTTGCCGATTTTCGGGGAATTCACGCTTGTCGGGGCGGTCTAAATTTGACACGCATACTTTATGAGGCTAAACTGCGGGGCAGCATAAGCAGGTCTGCACACCCATTAACCTGCCCTTAAACAAGGAGGCCACATGAGTGCAGCCGCGCCCAAAGCGCACCGGAAATCGCCGGATCCCGACTCTACGCAGCCCCGTATGCTGCGGGGAGAATCCACCGGGCAATCCGGACGAGCAGCCTACCGGCAGAGGCAGATCGAGCCTCTGCGTGGACGTGGCAGCCATCAGCTTCCTTGCGAGCCTTAGCTGCTCCAAGCCTAAAAGGGTAGCGGGATTAGCGCCCCGCAAGACGCCCGACCAATCACTCGGGTCCTTGCCGCAACGCCGGCAACGGGTGTGAGCATTGCTCCAAACTATACCCGTAGGCACGCTTGTGCCTGTGCCGCCCGCGACGGCTCATACGTCGGTCAACACCGGCTGCGATCCAAACCTCCAACTTCGGTTGGAATACACACGAGAGGAGAAAACATGAGGGAGATTTTACGTTCCAAGATTCACCGCTGTTGGATAACCGGAGCCAATCTGGGCTACGTTGGCAGCATTCTCATCGACCGCGACTTGATGGACTTGTCGGACATTGTTGCGTTTGAAAAAGTCCAGGTGGTGAACTGTAACAACGGAGCGCGCTTTGAGACCTACGTGCTGCCCGGTGAGCGCGGCAGCGGTGTCATCTCAGTGCAGGGCGCGGCGGCCCGGCTCTGCCAGCTCGGAGACTGCGCGATCATCATGGCCTTTGAGGTAACCGACAAGCCGGTTGACCAACGCATGATCCTGGTGGACGAGAACAACAAATTCCTCGAATGGATCGAGGGGTCGATGTACGCCGAACCTGAGCCCGAGCCGGTCGCCCTTTTCTGAAGTCGGGACCGGGGCATACTGCGACGCTGAGGACGCCCTCTACCGTTCCTTCTGGAATGCAGAGGGCAGCCTTTACTGGGGCGTCTTTGAGATTATCAACGCAAAAGGAGCAACTATGGTAACGGAAGCCGGGCACCGGTTTTCCGAACAGGAAACCGAAGAGTACTACGATGCCGAGGACGTGATTTACCGCTCGGTATGGGACGCTGATGGCAGCGTGCATTGGGGCGTCTTTGACGTCAATGTCAACGGAGACACCATCCGCGAGCAATTCCTCGCGGCCGGTATCCGTCTCAATGAGTTGATGGTCGAATATGCCGGCATCGACGAGAACTCAAAGGTACTCGACGTCGGCTGTGGAAACGGCAACGCGGCCATCTGGCTGTCCCGCAACAGCGGCGCTCACGTGACGGGCGTTGACCTCAGCGGCGTTCGCGTGGCCAACGCCGTGGAGTCCCTGCAAAACGTGCCCGAACTGGCCGGTAGGCTGGCTTTTGAAAAAGCCTCGGCAACCGAGTTGCCATTTGACGAAGGGACCTTCACCCACTTCTGGAGCCAGGCGACCGTGTATCACGTGCCGGACAAGGTGAAGGTGCTTCAGGAAGCGTATCGCGTACTGCAGCCCGGCGGCATGATGATTTTCGACGATCTCATCAAGCCGCGGACCAACATCAGCGAGCCGGCGCGCAAATTCGTGTACGAACGACTGTTGTTCGATACCGACTTCAGCTTCTATTCATACATGGAAGCGCTGCGCGACATCGGTTTCAAAGTGTTGCAGGCCCGGGACCTGTCATCCCATTTGGCCCAGAGCTACACCTATCTGTCCCAGCTGGCCTCCATTGCGGAAGGCCCCGAGGGTTACCAGGACCGGTTCGACTACCTTGCCGACGCCTACATGAAAACGGTTGATGCAATCAACAACGACGAACTGGGTTGGGCCCAGTACCTCTGCGTCAAGCCTTAGCCCAACTGCCACTACACTATCCAAGGCCAGAACGGAGCGGGAGAACAATGCCTGAAGCCGGAAACATTGACTCAGAACAGCGAGTCCAATGGGTTTATTCGTCCACCAACAACCAGGAGCTCGCCGAACGGTATGACGAATGGGCGAAAGAATACGACGACGACCTGGAGAATACTTTCGTGTGGCTGGCTCCGCGCATGGGAGCGGAAACGCTGGCCGGCCACGTAGCCAAAGACGCGAAAATCCTGGACGCTGGCGCCGGCACCGGCCTGGTGGGCGTGGAACTGCAACGCTTGGGCTACGGCGACATCTGCGCCATGGACCTGTCCGACGGAATGCTGGAAGTGGCCCGCGACAAAGGCTGTTATAACGATTTCCAACAGATGGCTCTGGGTGGGCGCCTGGACTTTGACACGGACGCCTACGATGCTGTGATCAGCATCGGCGTTTTCACGCCTGGCCATGCGCCGCCCAGTTCTTTCGTTGACTTGTGCAGGATCACCAGGCCGGGCGGACACATCGTGTTCAGCATGCGGCCCGATACCCATCTTGAGCTGGGCTTCAAGGAGCAGCAGGACGCCCTGGCGGAGAGCGGCGCCTGGAGCTTGGTGGAGGTCACCGAGCCATTCCAGCCACTGCCCAAGGGCGAGCCGGAAGTGACGCACCAGATCTGGGTGTACCGGGTGAACTGACGACACTAACCGGCACAGCGTAAAAAGCAGCAGGGGCGGGTCTCGGACCCGCCCCTGCGAATTGGTCAAACCGGCTGGTTACTCGCGGGTTTCCATGGGGAGGCCCTGGTCATGGACTTCCAGGACACATTCGGGACAGCGCTGCCATGATTCGTGGCCCGTCGCCGGCCAGATGTCGTCGCCCTTGACGCCGCACAGGAAGAAGGGCTCCACCTCTTCAATGCCCAGGCTTTCCAGGTAGTGGACCACGCCCTCCTTGCGAGGGTTGTCGTACCACCAGGGAGTCAGCGAGCGAGCCAGAGCGTGAATGTTTTCCTTGAAATCGTCGGAGTATTCCTCGACGTCTTCAGGGATGTCCACCATCCAACGGCTGCCGTCCTTGGTGGCTTGCAGCTTCCCGTCGCGGACATCTTTGCGGATGACGCTCTGGGAAACGTTCAATATGCGGGAAGCTTCCTGGATAGTGACGCGGGGCATACGGCACCTCTACCGGCGATAATCGTTGAGTGTCAGGGATATTTTTATCACTAACGTGGTGGTGCGGCAAGTTGCCGAACCGATCGGGCGAGCGTGGAGGTCAGTTGGCTGCCAGCGCAGTTCGGGGGTCTTCGATGGTGTCAGCCAGTGAACCGCCGGGCGGCACCATTGGGAACACGTTGGTTTCCTGCTCCACAACGAACTCGATCAGGAACGGCCCGTCGTAGTCCTGGGCCTGCCGCAGGGCGTCGGCAACATCCTCCTGGTGTTCCACTCTGAGGGCTGGTATGTCGTAGGCGGCGGCGAGTTTGACGTAATCCGGGCCGGGCATGGGAACTTCCTTGATGTGCCCCTCAAAGAACATTTCCTGCCATTGGCGCACCATGCCCAGGTAGCCGTTGTTGAACAGGGCAATCTTGATGGGCAGCTTCTCCTGCACGGCGGTGACCAGTTCCTGCAACGTCATCTGGAACCCCCCGTCGCCGGCCACTGACCAGACCGTCGCTCCCGGTCGGCCCATCTGCGCGCCCAACGCCGCCGGAACCTCGAATCCCATCGCGCCCAGCCCTCCCGACGTGACGAACGAATTGGGCTGGTTCATGAACAGGTACTGAGCCGCCCACATCTGATGCTGGCCCACTCCCGTTACCACCACCGCGTCGTCGTCCTCCTGGACGATCTCGTTCAACTGCGCCAGCACCTGTTGGGGCATCAGAGCATCGGAGGACGGAATCGCCAGCGACGGGTGCTCCGATTTGAGATAACCGATAGCGGCCATCCATTCGGGCCGCTCGGCCCACTTCACCAGCGGAACCAGCGCCTGCAATATGGGGCGGGCATCTCCCACCAGCGGCACCTCCGCCGGCACGATTCGGCCCACCTGGCTGGCCTCGATATCCAGGTGAATGATGCGCGCGTGGGGAGCGAAGCCTGAAACGCGGCCGGTTACGCGGTCGTCGAAACGCATACCGAGGCCGATGAGCACGTCGGCCTGGTCCACCACCATATTGCACCAGTACATGCCGTGCATCCCCAGCATACCCAGGCTCTGGGGATGGTTGCGCGGGAAACCGCTGAGGCCCAGGAGCGTGTTGATCACCGGGATGCCCGTGGCCTCGGCCAACTGGCGGAGTTCCTCGTAGGCCCCGGAATGGACGATGCCGTGCCCGGCGATAATTACGGGGCGCTCGGCTTCGTTAATCAGCGTCGCCGCCTTGTGGACGTTTTCCAGCACTTCAGGCGACAACGCGGGCGCCGTGGCCTGTGGAGCGTCCGGGTATTCAAACTCGACCTCTTCCAGCTGCACGTCCCGGGGCACGTCGATCAGTACCGGGCCCGGCCGACCCTCCTGGGCGATGCGGAAAGCCTCGCGGATGGTGCGGGCCAGGTCGGCGGCGGACAGCACCAGGTAGGTGCGCTTGGTGCACACGGACGCGATGCTGCAAATATCGCATTCCTGGAACGCCTCCGTACCCAGCGCAGCGCGGGCCACCTGGCCGGTGATGGCGACCATGGGGATGCTGTCGGCCTTGGCGCCCATGATCCCGGTAATGAGGTTGGTGGCGCCGGGGCCGGAGGTGGCGACGCAAACGCCGGGTTTGCCGGTAACGCGGGCGTAGCCGTCGGCGGCGTGAGCCGCGGATTGTTCATGCCGGACGAGAACGTGGCGCAGTTGGGGATAGGCCCACAGCGCGTCGTAGAACGGGAGGATGGCTCCGCCGGGGTGTCCGAAGAGCACGTCCACACCCTCGCGGAGCAAACTTTCACAGATGATTTCTGAGCCTTTGAGCTTCACGGCGTATCTCCGTAGTCGATTGTCGTTTCCGCCTGCCAGCCCGTGTTGACGGTACGGCGGGGCACAAAAAAACCCGCCCCCATAGGGACGGGCCATAACCCGCGGTACCACCCTATTTGCCATAGCCGCCGTTGAGGCGGCGCATGACCGCTCTAGCAGGACACCATCATGTCCCGTCGCTTCTAACGGGCAACGAACCCGGCCTGAGCTTAGTAGCCGCCAAGATCGGGAGGCGGTTTTCAGCCGGCAACTCCGGAGTGATTTTGGGCGGGATCGGCGCGTCTGCTTCCACCGTGCCAGACTCGCTAGGGCGCGTGCGGCCCGCTTACTCGTCTCCATCGCAGTATTTCGCTGAAAAATTTATCACGGTGATGTCGAAAGCGTCAATTGCCATCCTGTCATCCTTTTTGAGATTTGCCTTTTGAGATTTAGTTGCGGGATTGCGGCGTCAGGTTAACGGTTCGGGGCGATTGTCGGAGCACGGCCAACACTATTTTTTGCTTGCGCAGAGAGATATAGCCCTAGACTTCCGTGTCCTGCGCCGCTTTGGTCACTGGATTCCCGCTTTCGCGGGAATGACGGTGAATTCAGGCAGCGCAGCACGGGGCGGTGGTGGCATCCGCCGGGTTCCGGGAGCTTGGTCGGGGAATAAACCGACTCTAGGCCCCTGGGGAACCATTTTCTGCTTTTGGATAACCGACAGGCCGTTTTGCGACCCGAACCGAATTGACACCTCGCTATGTTTAGCAGTTTGGTGAACGCCGCTGCATGCGGTGCGGCGAGTCCCGCCTGGCTCTCGAGCGCCGGGCGGGGAACCTGACACAAGTAGGATAGAACAGGTGGGCGATTAGGCGCAACGGGCAGGTGTCACTTCCGGCCGGAAACAAAATTGACAAAGCGCGGGCGGTGTCGTTAGTATGCCGGCACTCTGGCAGGCCGGCAAATCGGCCAGCCGAAAATTTACCCTTAAGGAGGGACACGACAATTATGAGACGAATTCGCATACCGCGATTGCGCTTTTACCAGCTGCTGGTTCCGGCAGCGGTAGTCGCGCTCATCGTCGGCGTGGCGTGCGGCGGGGCAGAGCAAACGGCCCCGGCGCCTTCCAGCGGAGATAGCAGCGCCGGCAGCGCAGCCCCGGCAGCTACTTCACCGCCCGCGGCGGCCCAGGTCGGCGCAACGGCCACTCCGCTGCCCACCCAAGAACCGGCGGCCATGACAGACACGGGTGCCGGCAAGCGCCTCGTGGTTTTGACTGAATCCTTCGGCAACGAAGTTTGGGACCCCAAGTTTGAGAGCGGCGACAAGCACGTTTGGAAATTTCCGATGCACTCGCATCTGATGACCACAGATGACGAGCTCGCGTACACCAAGGATGGACTGGCCACGGATTGGTCCGTTTCTCCGGACGGGCTGAGCCTGTCATGGACGCTGCGCGAGGACGCGGTGTTCCACAATGGCGACCCGGTAACTGCGGAAGACGCCGCTTGGTATCTGCGTTACATCTGGGACGATGGCGCCCGCTCGGTGGTGCGCATCCGCATCTGGCGCATAGTTGACGCGGATCAGGATAACGCGGCGTATGAAGGCGACAACACGGCCAACGAAAAGGAAGGCCACGCCAGCGTAACCGGCCCCAACGAAGTGACCATCCGCTTCAGGCAGCCGGCGCTCAACTTCTTCTCTGACGTGAGCGAAGTCGGCGGCGGCACGGGCGGGTCAATAATGTCCCAGGCACACTTCATGAGCCTGGGCAGCGACGACCAGTCTCGTTCCGACGGCTTGATCGCCAATCCGAACCCCGGCGCGGCCGGTCCCTTCGACCGGGTTTCCTTCACCTCCGGCTCTCAGATCGTGTACGAAAAGCGCGATGACCACTTCATCTTGGAAAAGCGCCCTTACCCGTTCGACGAGCTGGAAATCAACCTGGTCTCAGAGGCGGCGACCCGCAAGGCGGCGCTGCTGAGCGGCGAGGCTGACATCTCTCCGATGGACCTTGACTCCCGCGAGGAACTGGAGGCCGCCGGCCTACAGTATCGGTTCGGGCCTGAGTCCACGGTGATCTGGATTAATGCCTGGAACTGTAGCGTGGACGCTCCGCAGACCCTGGGCCATGACCAGAGCCGCGAACAGGACGCTGACGGCAACTACATCGGCGACCCGCGGGGTACTCCGTTGATGTGCTCTGACAAGCGCGTCCGGCACGCCCTGGACTATGCTATTGACAAGGAAGCCATCCAGGAACTGGTAGGCGGCCCCGACGTATTCCACATCGCCGGTACTGCCGCGTCCTCGCCTTCCGGCGTGGGATACAGGTCTGGCGGCGCGCTTGACCCGTTCCCCTTCGACCCCGTGAAGGCCCGCGAGCTCTTCGTGGAAGCCGGCTACAACGTGCCGGCGGCGACGACTCCGGACGGGACTCAGCTTGAGGCCGTAACGGGCCTCAAGGACCCGGTAATGCCCGGCGGCGGCGACGAGTGGAACGTGTGGACCTGGGAAGCCGGCGCTACGGTGCCGAAGATGCTGCAAATCGTCGAGTTCGTGTGCGAAGACTGGAGCACTTACCTCGGGTTGAACTGCAAGGTCAACGTCGGTGAAGAAGCGGCGATCAAGGACCGGCAGTACGGCGGCGAGATTCCGGGGCAGTACCTGGTTCGCTCCAACGAGCACTCCTTCGACACCGGCTCCAAGCTGGTGGGACGCTTCGGAGACTCTGAAGGTTCGTACATCAGCTACGACCCGCTGGTCGATCCGTTGGTAAAGACCGCCCTGGCCGCCACTTCCGAGGAAGCTCGGCAGGAAGCTTACTTTAATGCTCTGTCGCAGGCGCACGAAGGACACTGGGACTTCGCGCCCGGCTACCTGGACGCGCCCTATGCGATAGGTACGCGGTTGGAGGACTGGCGCCCACGCGCGTTGCGCCCTTCGCCCAGCGCGCTGTGGACGGTACGCTGGGCTAACTAATCGCCCTGGCGAATCGGCCGGTACGCATCCGGCGGGGGTGGGCTGCGCGCCTGCCCCCGCTTGTTTATAATTTCAATCACCACATTCCTTATCACAGGGTTTCTGGATTCCTGCACACCAGAGGCGTATCTGCGACTTTCGCAGGAATGACGGGCGAGTAACTGGAGGCCCGTAATGACTACTGCCAAACCCACGTTCAAGATGCTGCCCTATCGTCGGCAGGGCGAGATTGACTATGCCAGCCTGGAATTCAACCCCGACGAAAAGCACCATACCGAAGACGCTATGGACCAAAACCTGGAAATAGCGGAAATTCTCGGTATCTTCCGGGCCCGCTTTACCGACTTCAACCAACGTCCCGACGTGTTCCTGGATAACGAGACCTATATCTGCTATGACCCGCGCAACCTGAATGTGCGCGTTGCCCCGGACATTTACCTGGCTTTCGGCGTTGACGCCCGCGCCATTCGCCCGCGCAAGCTGTATTTGCCCTGGGAAGTAGGCAAGCCGCCGGACTTTGCCTTAGAAGTGGCTTCGGCAAGCACGGCGTCAAATGACGTCAACCGCAAGCCGCAGATTTACGCTGTCGTCGGCGTAAGGGAGTACTGGAGGTTTGATCCCACGGGGGGCGCCAATTACGGAGAGCCGCTGGCCGGCGGCCTGTTGGACGACGGCGCATACCGCTCCGTCGAGTTAACCACCGAACCGGACGGCATCCTGAAAGGATATAGCCCGACGCTGGAACTGAGTCTGTGCCACGATGAAGGCTGGCCACGACTCTTTGACCCAGCCACCGGAACGTACCTGGAAGGCTGGCGGGAAGTGTGGCACGCCCGGCTGGACGCCAAGGCACGAGCCAGAGCCGCCGAGGAGGAACGGGATAGGGAACGCGCGGCCCGCCTGACTGCCGAGGCGGAGAACGAGTTGCTGCGTGAACAACTGCGCCGTTTACAATCCCCAAGCTAGCCGGCTTGCAAAGCGCGGGTTTCTGCTATAATCGCGGCCACCCGTAACCAAGAGTAGGGAGGCGACCGGATTGGCACGCTTCATCTTGTTTAGAATCATTCAGGCGATTGCCACGCTCGTGGTACTGAGCGCGGCAGTGTTCTTCGGCACCGACCTGACCGGGGACGCTGCCCTGGCGATGGCTCCCGGCGACGCCAAACCGTCGGAAATTGAGGCTATCCGCAAGAACCTCGGGCTGGACCGGCCTGTGGTCATACGCTACTTCGACTATCTGGGCGGCCTGTTCATCGGGGACTTCGGCAGGTCCTACAACAAGCGTCAGCCGGCCTTTGACGTGGTTGTTGAGCGTCTTCCCAACACCATACAACTAGCCGTATCCGCCCTGATCATTGCAATTGTCGTCGGCATACCGTTAGGCATCTTATCGGCGGTGAAGCGCGACAGCATAATGGACCGGTTCGGCAAAGGCTTTGCCATTTTGGGCATGTCGATGCCGCAATTCTGGCTGGCGATCATCCTGATGTGGATATTCGCCGTGGAGTTGGGCATTTTGCCTACCTTTGGGAAAGACGGCCTTGACCCCCGCTACTTTGTCATACCCGCGTTCTCCATCGCCGTGTTCACCATGGCGGGGTTCATGCGCCTGACCCGGTCGGCGATGCTGGAAGTGCTGGACAGCGAGTACGTAAAGTTCGCCCGCATCAAGGGGTTGGCCGAGCAGTTGGTGATCTTCAAGCACGCCTTGAAAAACGCCGTGATACCAGTGCTCACGTTTGGCGGAATCAGCTTCGCCGGCCTGCTGAATGGCTCCATCGTGGTGGAGGTCATTTTCTCGTGGCCGGGACTGGGCTTGCTCATGCTGGAGGGAATCCGCACCCGGGACGTGCCGATCATCGAAGCGACCATTCTTACGTCCGGCTTCCTCTACATCCTAATGTCCACCGTCGTCGATATTGTTTACGCCTACGTTGACCCGCGCATCCGGTACGGTTAGGCGCCGCACGGAATACGCAGCCTGAGGAGTCCATCACCTTGGCAACGCAAGACCTGGCAACCCCACTGCCACAGCCGAACTCGGTCGCCCGCATTTGGCAAAAAACCCGGGAACTGAAATTGCCGTGGGTTCCCATATTCATACTCGTCGTGCTCATGGTTGCGGCCATATTCGCCCCGCTGCTGGCGCCCCACGACCCGGAACAGTTGAACAAGCGGGACCGGGAGGTGCCACCCTTTGAGAGCACAAAGTTCCTGCTGGGCACCGACAAGTCGGGCAAAGACATCCTGAGCCGGCTCATCTACGGCGCGCGCACGTCGGTGTTCATCAGCCTGGTGGCGCTGGGAACGGGCGCGGTGATTGGCAGCGCCATCGGAGTGATGTCGGGCTATTTTGGCGGGCGCGTCGATATTTTCCTGATGCGGTTGGTTGACGCCGTGCTGGGGTTCCCCACGGTGCTGTTAGCGCTGATTATCGTAGCGATTGCCGGCGGGGCCGGCATCGGCAACGTGATCGTGGCAGTGGCCGCAACCGTCTGGGCGAGATTCGCCAGGCAGGCCCGCGGTGAGGTGTTGAGCATCAAGGAGCGCGATTTCGTGACGCTGGCCATCGTGGCCGGCGTGTCCGCCCCTATCATCATGTGGCGGCATATTTTCCCCAACGTAATCAACACGGTGCTGATCGTAATCAGCCTGCTGGTGGGCCAGACCATTTTGCTGGAAGCGTCGCTGAGCTTCCTGGGAGTGGGCGTGCCGCCGGGCGACCCGGCGTGGGGCATCATGGTTTCCGAAGGCCGCGACCAGATTTTTGAAATCTGGTGGTTGGCGCTGTTCCCCGGCATCGCGATTACCGTCGTGGTGATGGCAATGAACTTCTTCGGGGACTGGCTGCGAGATACGCTGGACCCGCGTTTGAGAAGGACGCGGTAGGAAAGGGACTGATTGTTACAATGTAGGGGCGAATAATAATTCGCCCCTACCCGATTCACTCGCGATGCGACCTGGAAAACCTCGCCGACCCACCATCGCGTATTGACACCCAATGCTACCGGCGATACGATTATAAACTGATAACGGTTCCGCCGTTTATTTGGGATCACGCACGCCCGGATATTGCGGAAAACGGGGCCGTAGGCTATATTCTTGGCACTAAATTTCACCCCATCGGACTAACGAAGTTCGGGAACAAAAAGGAGGAACCAATGGCAGGAAGCAACGACATCGCATTGATGGCTCACCTTCTGCGCCGGGCGGGCTTCAGCGCCAGCCGCGACGAGATTGAAGCCGCCGCTGCGAAAGGCTACGACACCGTGGTGGAGGAGCTCTTGAGCCCGGGCGAGTCGTCCGGCGTTGAAGACGACCTCATGCTGCGCTATCACCCGACGTACAACCACGCCGGCGCCATCGAGATCAACATCCAGAACTGGGTGTACCGGATGGTGAACACCGAGTACCAGCTCAAGGAAAAGATGGCGCTGTTCTGGCACATGATCTTCTGCGCTGGCCACTCCAAGATCGACTCCGGCGAAGAAATGGGCCGGATGATCCAGATGTTCCGCGACAAGGGCATGGGCAACTTCCAGGAACTGCTGCTGGAACTGTCCACCAGCCCCGCGATGATGTACTACCTGGACAACACCGAGAGCCACAAGGTCGCCATCAACGAGAACTACGGCCGCGAACTGCTGGAACTCTTCTCCATGGGCGTCGGCATGAACGAAGATTTCAACTACAGCGAGGACGACGTGAAGGCCTGCGCCCGCGCGTTCACCGGTTGGAACATCGCGCCGCCGTATCCTCCGTTCCCCTACGGCCGCAGCCCGTGGGAATTCCGGTTTGATCCGGCCGACCACGACGCCGCTGAGAAGACCTTCCTGGGCCAGACCGGCAACTGGAACGGCGATGACATCCTGAACATGATCGCCGCGAACCGGGCCACTGCCCGCTTCATCTCGCGCCACATGTACAACTTCTTCGTCGCCGACGAGGTTCCGGTTCCCAGCTGGCGCCAGACCCCGCCGAAGGACGAGGGCCTGCTGGAAGAGTTGGAGCAGACCTACTTCGATAGCGGCTACAACATCACGGCGATGCTGAACACCCTGTTCAACTCCGACTCTTTCAAGAACGCTCAGTACGCCAAGGTGAAGAACCCGGCCGAGATGGTCGCGGGCACCCTGCGCATGGTGGGCGACCACCGGGACGAGATCAAGCCCGGCATGTTCGAGCTCAGCCAGGAGCCCAAGTACATGGGCATGGACCTGATGAACCCGCCGACGGTTGAGGGCTGGCACACCGGCCACGAGTGGATCGACTCCGGCACCCTGGTCGAGCGGATCAACTTCGCCGCCGACTACCTGGGTCGCACCGAGCTCCCCGGCGTCCAGAGCATGATCTCCAAGCTGATGGCCCAGGGCGACAGCCTGAGCCCCGAGCAGTTCGTGGACTCCTGCGCCGACCTGGTTGGCTGCCTGAACCTGACCGATGACACCCGCGATCAGCTGATTGCCCACGCCGGTCGTGGCGGCAACCTGACCCACGGCAATGACGCTGAGCGCGCCGAGTTCACCCGCCGCTCCGGTGAGATGTTCCAGATCATCGCGTCCACCTCGGAGTTCCAGTTCGAGTAATCCGAAAGCAACCACAACGCAGCCGGGAGCCAGCCTTTCAGTTGGCTGCTCCCGGCCCGCAATCAAGAGCATCAAGCAAGCACAACGGAGGACTATCAAATGGTCTCTACCAATAAAGACAACGTTCTGGTGGTGCTTTCCCTCTCCGGCGGGAACGACGGCCTGAACACTGTCATTCCTTACAACGACGGGCATTACCGTGACTATCGCCCTGCGCTCGGCGTCCCCGCCGAAGCCGTCCTCGACCTGAACGGCGAGATCGGCCTGCACCCCACCATGGGGCCCCTGAAGAAGTACTGGGACGAGGGCAAGCTCGCCATCTTCCTGGGCATCGGCTACGCCAATCCCTCCTACAGCCACTTCCGCAGCATGGACATCTGGCACACCTGTGAGCCGGACACCATCGGAACCGAGGGCTGGCTGGGCCAGGTCATCCACGAGTTGGACCCCAACGCTGAAGGCCAGGGCATCACCGGCGTGAACTTCGGCCGCGGCCTCCCGCGCGCGCTGGCCAAGGAAGGCGTCCCGGTCGCCTCCGTGGGCAACCTGGAGACCTATGGCCTGCTCACCGGCATCGAGGGCGATGACCAGCGAGCCGAGGCTCTGGACCTGTTCAGCAAGATCTACGCGCCCACCGTGGGCCAGGGCTTCGTGAGCGACTACCTGCGCTCCACCGGCACCTACGCCCGCATCGGCGCCGACATCCTGGCCACCGCGCCGCCGAAGTACACCTCCAACGTTGAGTACTCCGCGACCACCGTCGGCCAGTACATGAAGAACATCGCGCAGACCCACCTGGCCGACCTGGGCACCCGCGTGCTGTTCACCACCAGCCCCTACAACGGCTTCGACACCCACGCCAACCAGGCGTCCGACCACGCTCGCCTGTGGACCGACGTGTCCGCCAACGTCGATACCTTCATCACCGACCTGCGCGACCACGACGCCAGCGACAACGTGATCACGTTCATGTTCTCCGAGTTTGGCCGCCGCGTGGGCGACAACGGTTCCGGCACCGACCACGGCGCTGGCTCCGTCGCATTCATGGTCGGCGAAAAGGTCAAGGGCGGCATCTACGGCGTGTACCCGTCCCTGGAGCCCGGTCAGCAGGAAGAAGGCGGCAACCTCAAGTCCAACATGGACTTCCGCCAGGTTTACGCCACCGTCCTGGAAGACTGGATGGGCCTGGACTCCAACCCCATCAACCGCGGCGTCTTCGAGAAGGTCCCCTTCCTGTAGGCCGGTTGAGCGAATTTTCGGCCACAGCGGACCCACAACAGATGGCCGCCCGCTGTGGCCTCACGACTGACAGCAAATAAACCCGTCATTCCCGCGTACGCGGGAATCCATGAGAGGGAAGTCTATGAGTACCCACCTTTTCGGTCTCGTGGACACTGCTTTCACCTATAGCCACTCCATCGGGCGCAACGAGTTCAACGGAACCGGACTGCGCAACCCCATGGACTTGGCTATCGATGACGAAGGCAAGGTCTATGTGGTCAACCGCTCCTACGAAAACCGGCCCGACGGGGTGCGCGTTTCCATCGTTACGATGGACGAGGATTTCGTAGGCGAGTTCAGCCAGTTCGGCGAAGCGCCCGGCGACCTGTATTGGCCCACCGCGTGCGCGCTGGACGGCGAGGGCAACCTGTACGTTGCCGACGAATGGCTCAACCGCATCACCATCTTCGACGGCGACGGCGAATACCTGAGCCACTGGGGCGAGGCTGGCAACGGCGAAGGCCAGTTCAACGGGCCTTCCGGTATCGCCATCGACGGCGACACCATGTGGATCGTTGACAGCCGAAACAACCGCATTCAGAGCTACGGCTTGGACGGTTCTTTCAAGAGCCAGTTCGGCGGCGCAGGCTCCGGCGACGGCCAAATGAATCTCCCCTGGGGCATCTGCCTGGGCAATGACGGCCTCATCTACGTGGCCGACTGGCGCAACGACCGCATCCAGGTATTCACCCAGGGCGGCGAGTGGCAGGCGTCCTATGGCACAAGCGGCGACGGCCCCGGCCAGTTCAAGCGGCCCAACGCCGTGTTCGTGGACAACGACGGCGACATCTACGTTTGCGACCGTGAGAACGACCGCGTGCAGATCCTGGCGCCCGACGGACGGTTCCGCGCCCAGCTCAAGGGCGACCACCAGATTTCGGGCTGGGGCAAGAGCAAGCTCAACTCCAACCCCGACATGATCCGCCAGCGGACCATGGCCATTACCCACGACGGCGGCGAGTTCGAGAAGATATTCGCCAACCCGTGCGCCGTTCGGGTCACTCCTGAAGGTCAGATTGCGATCTTGGACCACACCCGTGGCCGGATCCAGGTCTATCAGAAGGAGAAGGAGCCGGTCCTGCTGTAAAGCAGGCGACACTCAACCATGTAGGGGCGGGTTTGAAACCCGCCCCTACGTTTTTGCCCTGAACGTCCCATCCTCTACGGGACTCCGAATGAATCGCGCCGGCCTTACTCAGCGTCCTCCGGGCCTTTGGGCATCCCGGCATCAATCCACGCGGCGATTTCAGCGGCTTCAGAGCGGGATACGAAAGGACCACGCAGGGGCATGCGGCCAAAGGTTCCGCAGCCCAACCGCAACGAACGCACCAGGTGGGTATCCGCCCCCGGCACGCCCGGCTCGATGGACGGATAGCCGTTGAGCACCGAGTTGGCCAGATCCTCCGGCGTTTCCCACCAATACTCGTGGATGCCGGGGTAGGGCTGGCGGCCATGGCGCTCGATCCAGCGTTCCATGATGTCGTCGAGCAGTTGCTTGACCCTGGGCCAATAGACGGGAGCGGTTTCGTTGGCGTTGGTGCTCATCTTGCAGTGGTCTCCGTATATGCTGTTGGTATTCTCCCTCTCCCTGGGGGAGAGGGCTGGGGTGAGGGGGTGTCTTCCATTAACGCGGATGCTCCTGTACCGACTCGCGTTGCAACAGTTCTAGGGCGTGGGGCAGGACGGGCAATACGACGTCGAGGCACTCTCCAACCCCGCGCGGGCTGCCGGGCAGGGTGATGATCAGGGTGTAGCCCCGGATACCCACCACCGACCGGCTCAGCATGGCCATGGGCGTGAATTGCAGGGTTTGCGCCCGCATCGCCTCCGCCATGCCGGGAACCTCACGATCCATAGCCCGGCGAGCGGCTTCCGGCGTCACGTCGTGGCGGCCCATGCCGGTGCCGCCGGTGGTAACGATGAGGTCAACCTCCCCCGAATCGGCCCAATCCGAGATGCGGCCGGTTATCACGTCAGGGTCATCGGCGACAACTTCGTATCGCACTTCCTCATAGTCCGGGGGCGGCAACTTGTCGCGGATGGCCTGGCCGCCCGTATCTTCGCGCTGACCGTGAGCGCCGGAAGTGCTGATGGTGAGAATGGCGAGGCGGTGCATAGTAGGGTTCGATTTACCGTTGGTTGTGCGTTCGCAATAATACCATACCGCCCGCAGACTCATTGGCATATAATGGCGCAGCATCAATCGGATACCATGAGAGGTACATTATGCTCGCAATTGTCGGAGGGAACCTGATTGACGGCGCCGGGGCGCCGATGGTTGAGGACGTTACGGTGCTGGTGGACGGAGAACGCATCGTGGAGGTCGGCCCGCGTCCGTCCGTCCCTATCCCCGAAGGAGCGGAAGTCCTCGACGCCGCCGGGCACACCATCATGCCTGGCTTGATCGACGTGCACGATCACCTGGCCTCCGGCGGCTACGGCCTCACCGGACGCTGGGGCATGGACGAGCCGTCGTCGCTGTTCGCCATCAGGACCGCGCAGGTCATCGAGGACACTCTGGCAGCCGGCTACACCACCGTGCGCGACGCCGGCGGCCTGGACGCGGGCTTCAAGATGGCCGTAGAGGAAGGACTCATCAAGGGTCCGCGCCTCATCATCTCAATCAACATCATGTCGCCCACCGGCGGCATTGAGGACAAGGTGAGCGGCAGCGGACACCGCAAGGTCATCCTGGGACACGACCCGCTGGCGCCCGACGGCGTGGCCGACGGTGTTGACGGCGTGCGGGCCAAGGTGCGGGAGCTGATCCGCTGCGGCGCCGACCAGATCAAGTTCGCCACTACCGGCGGAGCGTCCGGACGCCCGGGCAACGGCCCGCTGGACCAGGCCTACGCGCTGGATGAAGCCAAAGCGCTGGTGGACGAAGCGGCGGCCTTGGGTCGCAGCACCCTATGTCACGCAGTCGGCGGGACGGGACTGCCCATCGCCATCAAGGCCGGCGCGGGTTCCATCGAGCACGGCTGCTACCTGGCTACCGACCCCGATATGCTCAAAATGATGGCTGACCAGGGCACGTTCTTCACGCCCACGTTCGAGGTGTACGACTTCCACAGCACGGTGAGCGCGCCGCACATCAGGGTACGCGCCCAGGCGTTGATGGACATTCATATCCAAAGCGTGGAACTGGCGATCAAGGAAGGCGTGCGCATCGTGGCCGGCACCGACGCCGGCGGCTTCGTCCACGGCGACAACGCCCGCGAGCTGGAGCTGATGGTCGAGAAAGGCATGAGCACGTCTTTGGCGATTCAGTCCGCCACCGGCTACGCGGCGGAATGTTGCGGCCTCGGCAAGGACGTTGGCACCATCACCGCGGGCAAGCTGGCCGACATCCTCGTGGTGGACGGCGATCCGCTGCGCAACATATCCATCCTGCGCGACCGGGAACGGCTGTCACTGATAATGAAGGGCGGCGAAGCGTACAAGAATCGGCTGCCGGTGCGCGAGTTGCAGCCGGCGTAGCGGCACAGCGTGTAGGGACGAATCCGTCTGAAGCGGATTCGCCCCTAGGGATCGGCCAGTCCAAAGGAGCAGAACCCCATGGTTGCCACCCCACCGCCAAACCCAACGGAAACGGATCCCGAACCTACTATGCAAGCCGTACCGGCCGGACCGAACCGGCTGGTAATTAGCCAAGAAGCCCTAGACTGCTTTCCGGAAACCCGGTACTTCGACGTGACCATCGCTAACGGCAAGATTGTACTGACGCCGGCGCAAGACACTCCTATCGAAGAAGTGTGGGAGCACATCGCCAGCCTTGGTCTTACTGAGGATGACATCGCCGACGCCATTGCCTGGGCAAGGAATAGTTAGATGGCACCGTTGCGCGCAGTGCTTGACACCAACGTGGTGGTATCCGCGTTCGTTTTCAACTCCTTGTCCTTCGCCTGGCTATACCCGGCATTGCAAAATTTTGAGATGGCGCCGCTAGTCAGCGTCGCTACCAGGTCGGAACTGGAGCGGGTGTTGCGCTACCAAAAATTTCGCCTCAACCGCAGACGTCGCAACGCAGTAATGCGCGCCTACCTACTCTGGTGCGAGATGATCACCATATCCGAGATTATGGAAACACCGGAATGCCGCGACCCTAATGATCGATCCTTTCTGGAGCTGGCGCTTTTCGGACAGGCCGACGCACTAGTTACCGGCGACGATGATTTGCTGGCCCTGGGGCCGGAATTTTCCATCCCCATCATCACGCCGGCAGCTTTACGGACCAGACTGGAAAACGCCCGGGCAAACTACCCGGGAGAGGGCGCATAATCATTTACCCAGACTGGGTTAGCTAATGCGTTTCCACGTTCTCACACTCTTCCCCGATGCGTTCCGCATCCTGACGGAATACAGCATTATCGGGCGCGCGGTGGAGCGCGGGCTGATCTCGGTGGGGGCGACTGACATCCGACAATTCACCAGCGACCGGCACGGTACCGCCGACGACTACCAGTTTGGCGGTGGCCCCGGCATGGTGCTGAAACCGGACCCGGTGTTCGCCGCCGTTGACGCCATCCTGGCGGACGTTTCTGCCGACCAACGGGAGCGGACGCCTATCGCGTTGACCTCACCCCAGGGGCAAGTCTTGAATCAACAGTTGGTGGATGAGTTCGCCGCCGCGCCCGGCATGGTAATCATCTGCGGACATTACGCCGGAGTCGATGAACGCATACGCCAGGGGTTGATTACGCACGAGGTGTCAATCGGCGATTACGTGCTCACCGGCGGCGAGTTGCCGGCCATGGTGATAATCGACGCGGTATCGCGGTTCGTACCCGAAGTAGTGGGCTCCGAGGAAAACGTGCGAGAGGACAGCATCACGTCTGGCCTGCTACAGCATCCCCTGTACACCCGGCCGGCCGAGTTCCGAGGGATGGCTGCCCCCGAGATATTGCGGTCCGGCAACCACGCCGAAATCGAGCGGTGGCGACGCCATCAGTCGCTCGAACGCACGTTGAGACTCCGGCCGGACCTGCTGGAATCGGCACCGCTGACGAACTCGGATCGAGCATACCTGGCATCGCTGGGGTGGGATGGTGGCGATGTCTGACGCTGGAACGCGACGGGGCGATTACCGTTTTAGTACGCTGGTGCGCGTGCGCTGGCAGGAGTGCGACGCGCAGGGCATCGCGTTCAACGGCAGCTACCTGGGCTGGTTGGAGGTGGCGCAGGCCGAGTATTTCCGCAACCTGGGGTTCAGCATCTACCGCATCGCCGCCAACGGGTATTTCGACAGCGCGGTGGTGAAGGTGACCATCGAGTACAAGGCTCCGGTGCGAGTTGACGAGATGCTGGACCTGCGGGCGCGGGTCGCTAGAATCGGCAACACCAGTCTTACGCTGGAGGTTGCCATTTTCCCTGAAGGCTATGATGCAAACCAAGAACCACTAACTACGATTGAGTCAGTGTACGTCGGGTTCTACGCGGACACCGGCGGCACGCGCCCGGTGCCGGACTCGATCCGGGCACTGGTGGACCGGTGGGAAAGCGCCGGCGAGGTTTTGCCGTTAAGCGATTTTCCAGAATTGGCGGCAGCCCAGGGGTAGCGCGTGGTACATTACCGACAGGCAACTCAGCGAGCCGGGCAGGGGGAAATCCGATGACAACCGTTGGCGTTCCAAATCGCGGCGCAATAAATGAGCCGGCTGCCATGCCAGCCGGCATGATCAGCGTTTTCAAGCATATCGTATTTATGAATCGGCTTGACTCCGTTCTGCCCGAAGGGCGGAAAGAACCGGAATGGTTTGAGCCGGTCATCCAAGCGATGGTCAATCTACCGTGGGATGAAGATAATTGGAAAGAGGGGGCGGTACGCACACAGCCGAACGCCGCCGCGCATCTTTTGGCAATACTGGCAGAAATCCTCGACGGCGCGAGCCCGGCTCCTGCCATAGTACCGACTTGGCAGGGCGGAGTACATGCGGAATGGCATCTGCATGGCATTTACCTTGAGATCGAGGCAGCCCCTGACGCTTCGCTGGAGTATTATTTCCTGAGCGATATTGAAGAATACGAAGGCCCGTTGACCTCGGATAATCTCCCCATACTAATCAGACAGGCGCATCAACTGTTGGCCGATACAGAGCAGCCGGCGGAATCCGATGACTGACCCCCAGGATGATCCTGGCATCAGTGATGACGAGGTAGTGGTCAGGCGTGTGTCCCGTCGGGATCAAATTTTCGACCCGGAAATAGGGAGACGGCGGCCCTCATCCCAAGCGTTTCTGCAAAGTGGCCGCGATGGCCTAACTTCCGTGTACTTGATGTCGGAGACAACTCCGGCGGAAGTAGCCGCGGACGGCGCCGAAGAATACCTGGCAGTAGTCAGAGTGGCAGTCCTGCGCGAGAACGGTCTTGGCATTATCCGCACGCCGGAAAGCGGCGGACCCGGACATTGCGATATAACAGGCCGTAAAACCCGCGGCAGGTTGGTTCAGATAGTCATGCAGTCTCAATGGATTCCCGGTTACACGCCGCCGGACGACCACGACTAGCCCGCCGCCACGCATACGCCGTAGTGTAGAATCACGGCGCAATCCACTAATGCCACGAGGTGCGCGAATGTCATTCTGCGATGAGATCGAACGTGAATCCGAAGCCCAGCGGGAGGCGATGGCGTTTCATCCCTTCGTGCAGGGCATCGGCGACGGCACGCTGCCGTTGGATCGTTTCAAGCATTTCATAACCCAGGATTACGTGTACCTGGTGGACTTCGCCCGCTGCCTGGCGCTGGCGGCGGCGAAAGCGCCCGATCTGGAAACGATGAGCTGGTTCGCCCGTTCCGTCGATTACATCCTGAACACCGAGATGGAACTGCATCGTTCTTACTGCGCGCAGTTCGGCATCACCGAGGCGGAATTGGACGCCACGGTGCACGCGCCCACGTGCTACTCCTACACCAGCTACCTGCTGCGAGTCGCCCACCAGGGCAGCTTTGGCGAACTGGTAGCGGCACTGCTGCCCTGCATCTGGGGATACTGGAATGTTGGGGAGAGGCTGGCCGACCAGGGCCTGCCCGACCACGACGGTTACGCCCAGTGGATCCAGATGTACGCGGCGTCGGAGCAGCAGGCGGTGGCGGAGGAATGTCGAGCCATCTGCGACCGGGTCGCGTCCACGGCTGGGTCGGCGGAAATCGCAGCGATGAAGGAAGCGTACATCACCTGCACGCGCTACGAGCAAGCTTTCTGGGAAATGGGCTGGACGCTGGAGGACTGGCCGGTGTGAAGCCTGCCGGCAAATCGGCAAGCGGCTACCATGCCGGTGTCAACAAAGCTCTAATCGTCGGTATCGTCGTCAGAGTACAGCAGTAGCAAAGCGGCTGCGCCTCTCCATTCCGGGTCAGCGCCTTCAACTTTGCCTACTCTCTGGTTGCCGAGGAAACCCAGCAAACCCTGTCCGTTCTTTATAATGGAGCCGTCGGGATTCACCCGACCTACCTTCTTTTCCGAGTTCAAGAAGCCCCTAATCCGGTAAACATTGCCGTCAGCGTCCACTCGTCCCACTTTTTTGTCCGAGCGCAAGAAACCGCCCTCTCGATGGATGTCGCCGGCCGAGTCCACCCAGCCTACCATGTCTTCGGAGCGGAAGAGGCCACCGCCGCCCTCATAGACGTTGCCGGTTGGGTCCACCCGACCCACTCGCTCCCCCGCGCTCAAGAAGCCACCGCCCAAATATACTTTGCCGTCACTCCCCACTTTGAGATTCCTGGCCATCTCGCCACCTCCAGTTTTGCCGGCATACGGTTGCTTAATAGACTGATGATAGCGGATTCCACATTGATGGCACACAGACTATGTGCGAAATTTGGTCGGGGTGGGCAGATTCGAACTGCCGATCTCCTGCTCCCAAAGCAGGCGCCTTGCCGCTAGGCCACACCCCGAAGTAACGCCCGGAGTACACGGCCGAGGCCATACATGACCGGGGCAACGTTGCAAGTACCCCCGCGGAGACTCGAACTCCGGTCTCTGGCTCCGGAGGCCAGCACTCTATCCACTGAGCTACGGGGGCAATTACTATTTTAGCATACGCGGCATCCATCTCTGAGCCCGTTGCAGGCAACCAATGAATCCTGACTACGGTACACCCACTCCCGGCCCGGTACCTGGAACCGATCGTATCACCAGCCTGGACCTGATCCGCGGCGTCGCCGTGCTGGGCATCCTGCTGATGAACGCCGTCTCGTTCAAGCACGGATTCGCCCCCTATGGGCGCCGGCCTCTACCGAATCGGATTTATGAGTGGCGTTATGCCGGTCAAGACCTACAAAACAATCGCCGCCATCGGCTTGAGCATCGGTTTGCCGCTGGCTATCGCCGGCGTGATCGTAACCGCCCTGGGCGACTATTCCCGCGAGGTAGCATTCGTGGGACAGGTACCAAATACGCTGGGTACTGTACCCGCCGCCCTGGGTTATATGAGCCTCATCATCCTGTGGGATCAACGCGCGAGCAACTGGCTGAAACGTCGCTTGATGGCCGCCGGCCGGATGGCCCTGACCAACTATCTGTCCCAAACCGTCCTGGGCGTCCTGATACTCACCATACTGCTGGCCGATGTCGCCGTGAACCGCAGCGGCATTCTGCTGTTCTGCCTCGGCGTGTGGGCTTTGCAGCTATGGTGGTCCCAGGCTTGGCTCAATCGTTTCCGCTTTGGCCCGGCGGAGTGGCTCTGGCGCGTGGCAACCTACCGCCGGGGCCAGCAACTCCGCCGCGCCTGAACGGTTGCTATCTATTCAACGGTGATTGAGCCGTTGGAAGTGCTCAAAGCCAGACTGGCGTCGCCGTCGCCTATGATGGCTTCCAGTTGGTTTCGACCCAAAGAGTTTTGTGTGGCATCACGGGCAATTTCGATTTTTCCGTTGCTGGTTCGGGCATCCACCCGGACGCTTGGCGTCTCCCCCGCCAGATTTGCTTCGATGTTGCCGTTGGAAGTCCGCAATCGGTTCTCTGTTCCCTTCCCTGGATCTCCGGTGAACCGGATGTCTCCGTTGGAGGTGTGCAAATTGAACTCGCCCTGTCCCGCCGCGACGACAATGTCTCCGTTGGAACTGTGCAGGTCGTAAGCGCCGTCGCCATCGCCGGCCTCAACATCGCCGTTGGAAGTCCGCAGGGTAATCTCGCCGGCCACCCGGTGCGCTGCGATGTCTCCGTTGGAACTACGGATGTCCACGTTCGCCGTTCGGGGTACAGCCACCATGATATCCGACGCCCCGGTTCGTCCCCATAACCGACTCCACCAACTTTCCCCGGCCCGGCGCTTTTCGACCGTGACCTGCACCGTATTTCCCTCTTGCGTCGCCATATACTCCAGGCGTTCGGGACGGCGCAATTTTGACGTAACCAGGACTTTTCCCGATTCGGCGGAACCCGTCACCTCCACGTCGCCGTTGATATTCTCAACGATCAGCGTCGGCGTTCCGCTGACTGCAAATTCATCCTGCCGCGTTTCCATCTTAGTAAGCAGTACCACCCTCGCACGACACCATATTCAGTGGCGGCCCCGGATCGCCAGCCACTGAGGTGTGTACTTCATAATGATCGCCTTCGTAGCTGAAGGTGATTCGATGGCCTGGAGTGATCACTTGGGCATACATCATGCCCTGTTCGGGGCAACCCAGCGCAGCGTCCGACCACTGCACTTCCTCGTCGCTAACCAGGGCCAACGTGTCTGCCGACACAGAGAGGCGCTCCGCCAAAACCTCGCGCGCTGCCACCTGCAAATCAGTGAGTGTCTGGGGCGGCACAGTGGCAACGGGCTTCGCATCCTCGTGCGAGTTGGCAGGTTCGGGCGCAGGTTCGCCGCCACACGCTGCCAGCAGGCACAACGTCAACGCCATTAACGCGACCGTAGCCAAAGCCTGAACGCCGGGCGTCAGCCATCGCAGCAGATATTGACGATTAGATGTCGCCTGCATAACGTACCTTCCCTCTAACTTGTCCCTGATTGAGGAGTCTCTTGCCATCCGGCTGCGCGGTTTCAGGAAACGGAAACGCCGAGACGTTCAGCGAGCCATGCCCCCCGTATCCGGGCATGCTCGTGTCCGCCACCCTCAGCCGCGCCGTCATAGACGCGCAAATCGCAGTTGGGCAGCGCGGCGGCCAGTTCTTGAGCGAAGGACAGCGGGCAGAGGCTGCGGTCGAAACGGCCGGCGCTCATCAGCACAGGCGGTGCCACCGCCGAAGCGAATCCCACCGGGTTGACTACGGACAGGGTTCCCGCCACGTCGTCGCGGCGTTCAGGATAGGCGCGAAAGTAGTCATCCAGCTCGCCCAACGGGTACCCCAGTCCCGGCTGGAACGCCGCCGGATGTCCCAGCGGCATGGGAGTATCCGCGGCCACCGCCGCGATGCCGGAGCGCCGGGCCGCCGCCGCCAATGCGAGGCTGGCGCCCAGGCCCGTTCCGGTGAGCGCGACGTCGCCAATGGATGTCTGCGACTGCGCGAGCAGGGCATCCAGCGCGCGAAGTGCGTCGGCGTAAGCGCCGAGCAGGGTGTAGGTTCGCGGATCCTCTATGCCGTCGGTGAGCAGGCCGGGATAGCTGGCGCGTACCAGGCCATCGCTGTTGCGCTGTCCCCGGTAGGTCGGGTTCATCACCACGACGCGATGGCGCAGGGACGTATAGATTATGTCGTGTACGCTGGCGTAGTCGGGCATCCGCACCAACGCCGGGAACGGGCCGTCGCCGTGGGGCGCGGAGAACCACGCGAACAGGCGATGGCCGCCGCTGCTGGTGTAGTGCATCCGGTAAACGTCCCACTCGGGCTGCGAGTAGAAGGCGTCCCGTTCCAGGGACACGTCGGGAGGGGTTTCGGCCAGTTGGGCCTCAGTCTGCTCCCAGAAGGCTGCGGGGGATGACGGAGCGCTGGTCATGGCAATCCCTCATGCGGAGGCAACGCCGATGCGTTGCTGTAGCCAGGCGGTTTCGCGGGCCGGATACCCGTGGGCGTTGCCGTGGCCGGAGTCGGGAAAGAGCCACAACTCCCGCTCGCAGTTGAGCAGCCGGTAGGCCGCGTAGCTGGTCTCCGGCGGACACACCTCGTCCTCCATGGCGATACCCACCACCATGGGGCATTCGATGCGAGGCGCGAAGTTCACCGCGTCGAAGTAGCGCAGCGTGTCCAGCATTTGCTCAACACGGTCCGGATAGGCGCGGGCATAGCAGGACAGCTCGTCGTAAGGGTAGCTGCGCAGCATCCGCATGGACTCCGGATAGCAACAGAGGAACGGGTAGCCGGCGACTCCCGCTTTGATTTCGCGCCTTAGCCCGGTCGTAATGAGGGTCAGGCCACCGCCCTGGCTGCTGCCGCAACAGTAAATCCGCTCCGAATCAACCTCGGGTCGGGACAGGAGGAAATCGACGCCGCGCGAACAATCGGATATGACGCCTTTGTAGCTGTAGGTGTCGCGATCCTCAACCCCGTGAGTGAGCAGGCCGGGGTAACCCGGGTTGAACTGCGCGCTGCTGGGCAGTTTGCCTCGAACCGCCACCGACAACGCCGCCACGCCCTTGCCGGCCCAATCGCGGCGCAGCGCCGGTTCCGACTTGTAGCCGGGAAGGATCAGGACTGCCGGGAAAGGGCCGTCGCCCACGGCGGGCACAACGTACCACCCAAAAATTTCCACGCCGTCGAGGCTGCGGTACCTGACCTGGTAAACCCTGGCCGCGTCGGTGCTGCGCAGCGGATCATGGGACACCTCGGGTTCCAGCGGGATTTGCGAGAGCTCGGCGAGCGCTCCATCCCAAAATTGATCGAAGTCATCGGGGCAGGTGACCTGGGTCGCGAATGAGACCAGGTCCGATTCGGTGGCCATCGTGTTCTTACTCCCAAGGGTTCCTTTGGCAGGGTTTTCACCCTCGCCCAAACCCTCTCCCGCAAACCCCCTCCCGTAGATGGAGAGAGACTTTTGAACGCATTATACACAGGCCCCGGTGCTATAATGCCGGCACTTGCCGCCGGGCGCAATGCGACGGTGGATATTCGGAGATGAAACGGATATGAAAGCTGGATTTATTGGCGTTGGCAACATGGGGAACCCGATGGCCGCCAACATGATCAAGGCCGGTCATCAACTCACGGTACACGACCTGCGCCGGGAATCTGCCACCAACCTGCTGGAGATGGGCGCCGAGTGGGCCGACACGCCGGCCGGCTGCGTGGCCGGCAACGACGCCGTGTTCACGTCGCTGCCAGTGCCAAGAGACGTTGAGGCGGTGGTAATGGGCGAGAACGGCATCATGTCGGCCGCCAGCAGCGGCGACGTGTACGTTGACCTGTCCACCAACTCGCCGACGGTGATCCGCCGAATCCATGCCGAGTGCGGCGCCCGGGGTGTTACGGTACTGGACGCGCCGGTGAGCGGCGGCGTGTATGGCGCAGCGGCCGGCACGCTGGCCGTCATGGTCGGCGGCGACGAGGCTACCTACGACAAGGTCAAGCCCATGCTGGACGCCATCGGCGCCCACGTGGTCTATTGCGGCGAGATCGGCAACGGCATGGTCACCAAGATCTGCAACAACCTGCTGTCCATGGGCATCGGCGTGCTGATGTCGGAGGCCCTGACGTTGGGCGTCAAGGCCGGCGTGTCGCTGGAGACCCTGGCGGACGTGATCGCCAACAGCAGCGGCGGCAACCGTCGCCTGGTGGAAAAGTTCCCGCGCTACCTGTTCGCCGACAACTTCGAGCCAGGATTCGCCACCGCCCTTGCCGCCAAGGACGTGCGACTGGCCACCGACCTGGGCCGCGAGTACGGCATACCCATGGAACTGTCCAACCTGGTGGATCAGCGCCACGTGGAAGCGCTGTTCCGCGGCTGGGGTCCCGAAGACTCCGACGCCGTAGCCAAGCTCCAAGAAGAGAAATCGGGCGTACAGCTACGATTTGGCGGCATGGGGAGTTGATTATGGCTGTGACCGGAATGGAGATCAAAACCCCCAGCGACTATCTAACCGCAGCCGATGTGGAATTCGCGGCCGGCAATCACGACGCCGGGTCAATGTTGCTCGCCCAATCCGTACACTGTGCACTGTCTCAGCTGGCCAAAGCGACAGGAAAGTCTGCCGAAACCCGCGATGAGTTACGCGAGTTTGCCGATTGGCTTGATCGAAAGCACGGAAGCAGCGACGCTTGGCACGCCCACAACCTGCTTACGGCTAACGGATTCGCCGACAACGCCGAGTATCACTATATGCGCGCCGATGACATTGATCTGGCTCAGCCATTAGTGCGCGAGTTCCTCGCCGTCTTATTGTCGTACCAGCAATAACCACAGCTGAATGACTGAAGCGGAACACCTTGAAATAGCCAATCGGCTTTACAGATTGGCTGAGCGGCTCCAACAAGACGGCGATGACGTAGCGATGGCGGAAATGCTATGGGGAGCGGCGAATCGCGTAACCAACGCCATCGCGATCCAGCGCCACCTCGGTAGAGGCAATCGGTTGCCCCGGCTTGGGTCAGTAGTGCATCACCTCATCTATGACCACCAGATTGAGTTGAACCTACGGAGGGGTACGGAAGCAGTTGGAGCTCTGCACGGGCATTTCTACAACAGCCACCTGGCTCACCAAGATTTGCCCCGTCGCGTTGCGCTTACGCAAGCGCTATTCGCCAACCTAATTGACATATACCACCGACGCGGAAACTCGTAATTGGCCCCCAACGGCGGGATTGCCACGCCGCCCCCGTAGCGCAATAATGGGGGCGGCATTTTGTTGCACAGCATTGTCGAGCATGGCGAGGCAGCCGTTGTTCCGTTCACAGTATCCTGCCAAAGACAAGCCCGCGTATGCCACGCGGTACGTGTATGCCGACACCCAGCTGTCAACGCACGGCGGCAACGTGGGTCGAGTCAGCATCACCAGCGAGGAGCATACGCGGCTGCAACAGATGGCCGAGTACCTAGAACGCTGCTGCAACGATTTGGACGCCGCCGGCTACGAAGTGATTTCCATCACTCCCGTCGTCAGCGGCCGCACCGCATACATGGCAACCAACACGGACCTCGCCGATCCTGGGCACGGTTACAGCGTTACCGACGGGTTGATCGTTACTGGACGCCTGAAAAAGTAATCGGAGTTCTTGATGAGCCAAACATCCCCAATGGAACCCTTTGAACAGGACGACGAAATCGTCGATTACAGCCGGCAGGCCCGGGAGTTTCTGGTCAAGAGTCGTCAGTACCTCGCCGAGGACGACCTGCACCAGGCCGCCGAAAAGGGCTGGGGCGCTGCCGCCTGGATGGCCAAAGCGGTGGCGGTTGCTCAAGAGTGGGAATACAATAGGCACGCCCAGTTTAACGTTGTTATGTACCAAGCGCAGGACCTTTGCGGCGACGCCAGGCTGGACGATTTACGAGGCGCTGCCAACGAGTTGCACGGGTACTTTTACACCCGCAAGCTATTCCTGCGCGCCGATGTTATCGGTCGCGGACTGGACAGGATGGCCCTTTTACTGGACATCTTGACGCCACTCACCGAAACCAACTGAATTCCGAATTCCCGCATCCGCCTCTGGCGGGCATCTGCGACTGTTGCGGGAACGACGTTAGATGCAGATAAGGAGATTACGATGACCAGCAGCGCCGAACGCCACGTTGAAACCGCCGACACCATCGAGGCCATCGAGGAGTGCTTCCGCATGGGTTGGACCGACGGGTTGCCCGTGGTCCCGCCCGCCGATTACAAGGTCCGCGAGATGCTTTCCGTGGCCGGACTGACCGGCGAGGAGGAGTTGCTCAACCTGGACATGCGGAGCCGGGTCATCACATCCGAGAATGCGGCCGCCAACGCAGTGATGGCCGGCTGCGAGGCGGAGTATTTTCCGGTGCTGGTCACCGCGCTGAAAACCCTGGAGGAGGAACGCAACTTCGTCAACATGGCGGCATCCTCGACCAGTTCGCCCAGCATCCTGATGGTGCTGAACGGGCCGATCCGGGAGGCGCTCGGCATCAACAGCCGCGATGGGTTGTTCGGCCCCGGTTTCCGCGCCAACGCCAGCATCGGACGCGCCGTCCGTCTCTGCTTTATGAACGGCTTTGACGCCTGGCCGGGCCAACTGGACCGGGGCACGCTGGGCACGCCGGCCAAGTACACCTTCTGCATCGCCGAGAACGAAGAGGACTCCCCCTGGGAGCCGCTGCACGTGAGCCGGGGCTTCGACACCTCGGACAGCGTGGTCACCGTCGCGGTAGCATACAACCCGGTCAGCGTGCCCAACAGCTACGGCCACACGGGTCATCAAATCCTGTACTCCATCTGCGATGCCCTGCGTTCCACCGCTCTGGCTCACCGCTACCCGGCCCAGTGGGTAATCGTCATCGGGCCGGAGCACGCGATCACGCTGCAAGGGGATGGCTGGAGCCGCAAGGACATCCAGGAGTTCCTCATCGAAAACAGCGGCCGCTCCCGCGCCGAGTTGGTGCGCCTCGGTTCCAAGCAGGGGCCGGAGCGTCCCGGCGACGAAGAGCTGATCATGCGCTGCGCCAACGACCCTGACGACATCCTGATCATGCACGGCGGCGGTACCGGCGGCCGCTACAGCGCCATCATCGACACCACGGGCTTCCGCATCCGAACGCGGAAGATTAGCGACGGATAACATGACGACACAGCTGCCGGAAAACCCCTTCCCGGGGATGAACCCATATCTGGAAAGTGCCGAGCGTTGGCACGGGATCCATCAATGGGTGATTGCCGAGATGGCCCGAACCCTGGGGCAGCAGTTGCGGCCTGACTACCTGGTTCGTATTGAGCAACGGGTGTACGTAGCTGAGGAACCCGATGCCAGCGGCCAGCGCCCCTACCGCATACCGGACATCACGGTATTGGATCCCGGTTGGGCCGCCCAACGAGCCGTCGCGTTGGAAACAGAACCGCGCCAAACCGAGGACGCCATCACTGTGGAAATGCCGGCGTTGGAGTTGGAGAGAGAGAGTTACCTGAAAATCATCAGGGTCAGCAACCGCGAGGTTGTGGCGGTATTCGAACTGTTGTCCCCCACTAACAAATCCCGTGAAGGGCGCCAGGAATATCTGTCCAAACGCGCCGAGGTTCAGTACAGCCTCTCCCATTTGGTGGAGATCGATCTGCTGCGGGCCGGGCCGCCGATGCCGGTCGTCGGCGACATTCCCGGCGGGGACTACCGCATACTCGTTTGCAATTCTCGGCTTGCTCCCGATGCGTCGTTGTACGTCTTCAGTATGCGCCAACCCATACCAGTTTTCGTCATGCCGTTAGCCGAAGGCTCCGAAGGTATCGCAATAGACCTCAAACCCATCCTGGATGAGGTGTACGTCCTCGGGTCCTATGACCGTGACATCGACTACCGGCAAGACCCGGAACCGCCCCTGTCCGACGCCAACCGGGTTTGGCTCGACCAACTGCTGCGAGAAAAGGGGTTACGCAACACCGCCAAATGACGATACAATCACGCCACTGAGCAAAGTTCCAACCACCACGCCAACGGAGGTTAGATATGACTACCGCCGAAATGAGCCGGCTAAGGCTCGTCAATCCGAAAGGTACCGAATTGCCCCAGACCGAGTTCCGCATGAATGACCGCTCCGGCGGCCTGGCCGGCAAGCGTCTGGGCCTCATGGAGAACTCCAAGGCCAACGCCGACAAGCTGCTGCATGAACTGGGGAACATCCTCAACGAGCGGCACGGCTTCTCCGAAGTCAAGTACTTCAGCAAGCACCATGCCAGCCTGCCGGCCAAGCAGGATGTAATTGACTCCATTCTGGGCGAGGTGGACTATCTCATCACCGGGGTGGGTGATTGAGGGTCCTGCAGCTCGTGCAGTGTGCACGACGGAATCGACATGGAAAAGCGCGGCGTTCCCACCGCTGCCATCATCACCCACGTGTTCCTGAACACCGCCCAGGCGATGACGCGCATGATGGGCGTGCCGGAATACCGCTACATCGTGGCGCAGCATCCACTGTCCAGCCTCACCGACGACGAGGTAAAGCAGCGGGCCGCTGAGCTGGCGGACGAGGTTGAGTCCATCCTGACCGGAGCGCCGGTTGCAGCCTAGGGCTTGCTGACAAATACCGTCATTCCCGCGAAAGCGGGAATCCAGTGGCCAAAAATGGCTACTCCCAACCAGGCAAACGCATCTCGCCCGCCGTTGAATCCGGCCATTCGGCCAGGTCTGGCGGGCGAGGTCGAATTGACCGTAGCGGACGAACACCTGGCGCCGCATACGCCAAAGTTCAGTACGCCGGCCATGGTGATGCTGATGGAGCAGGCATCGTTCGCGGCGGTGCGCCCACTGTTGGCCGATAATCAAACGGTGGTGGGGTACGAGGTCAACGTCAAACACCTGGCGCCAGCCAGCGTCGGGAGCCGGGTGACGGGTCGATCTACGCTCACCGAGGTGTCCGGCAACAAGCTGCGCTTCGAGGTGGTCGCGCGGCTGGGCGACGTAATTCTGGGCACTGCCGAGCACAAAATGGCAGTAGTCCCCCAAACCAACGATCCGTAGGGGCGAGGCATGCCTCGCCCACACCGTGCGAAGGAGTCTTTCCATGTCGTGGATACGTGAAACGGATGCCGCCGTTCCCGCCGTCATCAAGTGTATGTCCATCAACCCGGACTTGATGGCGGCGGTGCAGAACCTGAACGCCAACGCCACCTTCGGCTCTTCGGCCCTGACCCGGACGCAGGAAGAGGCCATCGCCACGGTGGTGTCGCTGGTGAACCGTTGCCGGTATTGAGCCGTCGCCCACGGAGGGTTCCTCCGTCAGCATTCCGGCGATCCTGAATACTCGTCGCACATCATCCATGACTACAAGCAGGCTGACCTGGACCCGCAGACGCGGGCGATCCTGGACTATGCCGTCAAACTGACGCTGACACCCGCGGTGATGGCAGAATCGGACATCGAGCATCTACGCTCCATTGGCCTAACCGACGAGCAGGTGCTATCAACGGTCGCCATCACTTGCGTTTTCAACTTCATGAACCGGCTGGCCGATGGCCTCGGCGTCGAGATACCCGAGGGCAGGGAAGCCATAATGAGTGGATGGCTTTCGGATGAGGCAAAACGGGCGCAGGACTGGCTCCTGCAACCCGAGGCGGTGGTTGCGTAGGGGCGAATAATTATTCGCCCCTACTACTCTTAATTTACGACACTCGGAGGTTCCAAATGACCCTGCTCCCCTCTGGACGCCCACGACTCCAGGACAAAGTCGCCATCATCACCGGCGCCGGCTCCAGCGGGCCGGGCATGGGAACCGGCAAAGCCGCCTCAATCCTGTTCGCTCGTGAGGGTGCCAGGGTCTTGCTGGTTGACCGCAACCAGCAGGCCGCCGAGGAGACCCTGGCCGTCATCCACGAAGAGGGCGGGCGGGCGTCGGTTATGGCAGCCGACGTCACGTCCGCCGCCGACTGCGAAGCCATCGTTGATGCCGCTGTAGAACGCTATGGAGCGTTGCACGTCCTGTTCAACAACGTGGGCATCACTGGTCCCGGCACGCCTACCGACGTTGAGGAGAGCGTGTGGGACAACGTGCTGGACGTGAACCTTAAAAGCATGATGCTCACCACCAAGTACGCCGTGCCCAAAATGATTGATGCCGGCGGTGGCAGCATCATCAATATGTCGTCCATCGCCGGCGTCCGTGCCGGCAGCGGCCTGGCGAGCATTCCTTATTCGGCATCCAAATCCGGCGTGATCGGGATGTCGGAGACGATGGCGGTACACTTGGGTCGGGACAACGTGCGGGTGAACGTGATTGCGCCCGGACACATCTACACCCCTATGGTGGCAGGCGCGATGGCAGAGCAGACGCGGGAACGCCGGCGCAAGGCCGGCCCGCTGGGAACCGAAGGCAACGCCTGGGACATTGCCTACGCTGCGCTCTTCCTGGCCAGCGACGAGTCGCGCTGGGTATCGGGCGTGGTGCTGCCGGTGGACGCGGGACTGCTCGCGGCGACGCCGCTGGCGGTGTACCAGAATATCCGGGAAGGGGACTAGACCGGAACAGAGACGTCTGCGAAAAGCCGTCCAGACATGAAACAGCGACGCCGGGTGAATGTCGGCGTCGCCGTTATTTTCTTTGGGATAGACGCTATTCGGCTTCGATAACCGGCCCGACCAGCACGTCGTCGCCATCCACCTGAATGGCGAACTTGCGCAACGCCTCGGTGGCCGGCGGGGTTACGGGATTCCCGGAGGCTACGTCGAAAACCGCCCCGTGGAGAGGACAAACTACCTCGCCTTCTTCCAAATCCCCTTCGGACAGATTGGCGTAGGCATGGGTGCAGATGTCGTCGCAGGCGTGCAATTCGCCATCCAGATTGACCAGCAGAACTTCTTCCGACCCAACCCGCACCGAGACCATATCGCCCGGGGGGATGTCGCTGAGAGAGGCGACTTTGACAAATTCGTCAGCCATCGAGATTTTCCTCCTTAAGGTTTGCGTTGCACAATGAAACGGCGAACCAGGCGGCGTTCCGCTTGGGCAACCTATCTTGTAATAACGGCCCGATCATTATATGACAAATCATCCGGTACGGGCAGGCGCAGGGTTTGGCCTCGCCACCGGCTGCATTTCCGCTATCATAGGTTCGGCATCTCAATGAATGGCATCGCGGACCCGAGCAGATGTAGGAGGAAATACTTTGGGAACACTGAACACGGCCGAGGTGGATGAATTTCTCTCCCAGCCTCGAACGGCGCAGTTGGTCACCATGCACGCCGCCGGCGCTCCCCACGTGGCGCCGGTCTGGTTCCTTTGGGATAACGGTCAGGCTCTGGTGATGGCCGGTAGAACGACGGTCAAGGTGCGGAACATTCACCGCAATCCCACCGTGGCCCTGTGCGTCTGCACCCCGGATCACCCCTACTCTTTCGTGACCATCGAGGGCACGGCCAGCATCACCGACCGCGGGCTGGATGACATGGTGCGCCGGACCTGCGTCCTCTACGAGGGAGACGAGCGCGGCGCCGAGTTCGCCGCGCAACTTCTGTCGGAGGAGCGGTTGACCCTGATCGTCATTTCCCCCGGTCGTTTCATCTCCTGGAAAGAGGACGAAGAATAGGAAACTCTCCCAAAACCCTGAATCCGGCAATTGCGCCTTGACCCGTCGCCGGCCAACTGCCTATAATTTCGCACCCGTTGTTATATTGCAGTACGCTATCGTGTCCCAAGCCAGCATCGAATTGCCTTCCGCAGCGTCCGTCTCTGCATTGACCAACCAAGCCCTGAAGGAGTTGGACGCCGTATCCGATTCAGAGGGCGCTGAGCAATGGCGGGTGAGCTACTTGGGCCGACGTGGGCAGATCACCGGTCTGCTGCGTTCCATCCCCCAACTCGACCCTGACCAGCGGCGCGAAGTCGGCGCTCAAGCCAACCAGGCCAAAAACGCTTTGGAAGAAGCGCTGGCCCGTCGGATCCGGGAACTGGCCGAGGCCGAACTGGCGGCGCGGGACGCACTGGACGTTACGCTGCCCGGCCGGCCGGTAATCACCGGGCGGCTCCATCCCACCACCCAGATCGTCCGCGAGATTTGCTCCGCGTTCATTGCCATGGGCTTCAGCGTGGTCGAAGGGCCGGAAGTGGAGCTGGATCACTACAACTTCGAGATGCTGAACATCCCGGCCGGCCATCCGGCGCGGGATATGTGGAACTCCCTGTGGGTGGACTACGTGAACGAGGAGGGCCAGCAGCCGATGTTGCTGCGCACCCATACCTCGCCGATGCAGGCCCGCGTCATGGAAGCCCAGGACCCGCCGGTGCGCGTGATCGTGCCGGGCAAGTGCTACCGCTACGAGGCCACCGACGCCACCCACGAATGGCACTTCTACCAGATCGAGGGCCTGGCGGTGGCCGAGGGCATCACCTTCGCCAACCTGAAAGGCACGCTCTACGAATTCGCCCGCCGCGTGTTCGGCCCCGACCGTCAGATTCGGTTCCGGTGCGACTACTTCCCCTTCGTCGAGCCGGGCGTCGATATGTCCATATCCAACTTCGTTGACCCGGCCACCGGGAAACGCCCCATCAACCGGGATGAGGACTGGATCGAGATTATGGGCGCCGGCATGGTGCATCCCCGCGTACTGGAAGGCGTGGGCTACGATCCCCAGCGTTACACCGGCTTCGCCTTCGGCATGGGCCCGGAGCGCATCGGGATGCTGAAGTACGGCATCGACGACATCCGCCACTTCTACCGCAACGACGTGAGGTTCCTGAGGCAGTTCTGAAATGGAAAGTCGGATTGTGACCGCGCAAGAGGCCGTGCGACGCAGTCCGGCTGTCCGTGAGGAGTTGCGGCATGAAGCGACCGTCATGCTGAACAACGGAGAATTTGATGCGGCCCGTCGTATTTTTGAAGATATACTTGAAGAGCCAACACCGGAAATTGACGCGCCTGTCGATGCGGTTGCCAAGTCGCCCACAGCCGGCGTTTAGCGAAAACCTCTATTTTCGATGCCACGGCATCCAAGTTGTTAGTTAACTATGCTCATTCCCTTCTCCTGGCTTTCCGAATACGTTGACATCACCCTGCCGCCGGACGAGCTGGCCCACCGGCTTACCATGGGCGGCATTGAAGTGGGCGACGTTGTCACCCGCGGCGGCTGGGATGGCTGCGTCGTCGGCTACGTGCGCGCCACCAGGCCGCACCCCAACGCCGACACGCTGACCCTGTGCGAGGTTGACCCGGGCGACGGCTCGCCGTTGGAAGTCGTATGCGGCGCGCCCAACGTGGCGGCAGGCCAGAAAATCTGCTTCGCTCGTCCCGGAGTCACTCTGCTCAACATGCACACCGGACGCCGGGAAGAGTTGAAGCCCGCCCGCATCAGGGGAGTCGTATCCGAAGGGATGATTTGCTCGGAGGCGGAGCTGGAGATCAGCGACGAGCACGAGGGCATAATCGTCCTTCCCGACGATGCCGTGGTCGGCGCTCCGCTTGATGACGTTCTCGGCGACACTTTCCTGGAGCTGGAGCTGACGCCCAACCGGGGCGACTGCCTTTCGATGCTCGGCGTGGCGCGGGAGATCGGAGCCATCACCGGCCAGCAGGTGCGTGTGCCTGGCATTTCCTACTCAGAGTCGGCTACGCCGGTCTCCGAGCTTGCCAAAGTCACCATCGCCGACCCCGACCTGTGCCTCCGTTACACTGCCTCGGTCATCACCGGCATCACCATAGGGCCATCGCCCCATTGGTTGCAGGACCGCCTCACCCGCGCCGGCCTGCGCCCCATCAACAACGTGGTGGACGTTACCAACTACGTGATGCTGGAGTTCAACCAGCCGCTGCACGCTTTCGACCTGGATACCGTCGCCGATCACCACGTGGTGGTGCGTCGCGCCGCGGACGGCGAAAAGTTCACCACCCTCGATGAGGTGGAGCGGACTCTGAATTCCGATAACCTGCTGATTGCCGACCCAGCGCAGGCCATTGGCATCGGCGGCGTGATGGGCGGCGCGAACAGCGAGATCACCCCGTCCACCAAGAATATGCTGCTGGAGTCGGCCACGTTCCACAACCTGAACAACCGGCGCACCGCCACTGAGCTCAACCTGCGCACGGAAGCCAGCCAGCGTTTCGAGAAGGGCCTGCGCCCCGAACTGGCGCCCATCGCCCTGCGCCGCGCCACCCAACTCATCCTGGATACCGCCGGCGGCGAAGCGGTCGGCGGTATCATCGACGTATTTCCGGCCGGCGACGAACCCGTCGCGCCCGTGCCCTTGACCGTGGCCCGCCTCCGCCAACTGCTGGGCATGGACCTGGACATCGCCCGCGCCGAAACTGTGCTGGGCAGCCTGGGCATCACGACCCGACGTACCGGCCCGGACAGCCTGGAAGCCGACCCACCCTACTGGCGCAGCGACATCGCCATCGAGGAAGACCTCATCGAGGAAGTGGTCCGCATCATCGGGTACGACGAAGTACCCACCACGATGCTGTCGTCGCCCATCCCGTACCACCAGGGCAACGCGATGACTGCGCTCAAGGACGAGTTGCGCGACGCCCTGGCCGCCGCCGGTATGCAGGAAACCATCAGCTACCCGTTGGTGGGACCGGACGACCTGGCCAAGCTGAACCGCGACGGACGCGACGCCAAACCTCTGCTCCGGGTCGCCAACCCCATGTCCGCCGAGCAGGACGTACTGCGGCCCACACTTGCCGCCAGCATCCTGAACACCCTGGCCTACAACCAGGGACACAACGACGGCGGTTTCCGCCTGTTCGAGCTGGGGCGCGCGTTCATCCCGCAGGATTCTGGGCTGCCGCCGAATCTGCTACCAATCGAACGGGAACTGGTCGCCGGCGTGATGTCCGGCCCACGCTACGATGCCAACTGGCTGAGCGGGTCCGATTCGCTGGACTTTTTCGACCTGACCGGAACGCTGACGACGGCGCTGGAGCGCATGGGCATCGCGGCTTCATACCAGTCCGCCGACGATCCACTGTTCCATCCCGGCCGCTGCGCCAGCATCGCCGTTGCCGGCGCGCAACCGGGCGATGTCGGAACGGTGGGCGAATTGCACCCCGACATTCGGGAAGCTTTTGACCTGGGGCCGGATCCGGTAATCTACTTCGAGTTGCGCTTGGCTGACCTCTTGGCAGCCAGCCAGGATAATGGGGCCACCGAAAACCGTTTCCAGTCGCTTTCCCGGTTCCCCGCAGCCAACCGCGACTTGGCGCTGGTGGTGCCGGAGAACGTGCCGGCCAGCCAGGTGCAGCATCTGATCGAGCGCGTGCGCCTGGTTGAGCGGGCCGAACTGTTCGACGTGTACGCGGGCGAAAACGTGCCTGAAGGTACCCGCTCCCTGGCCTTCCGCATCCGGTTCCGCGCTTCCGACCGCACCCTGACCAACGAAGACGTGAACCGCGCCGTGAACGGGCTGACGCGAGTTCTGGAACGGGAAGCCGGCGCCACGATTCGCGGTTAACCGGCGACGAATCTGCGCCGCCAGTCGGCGCGCACTGTGGTAATATTAATCGTTATGGCTACTCATCAGCGCTCACACCACCTGCACGCCCACGATGCTCACGGAGACGGTGATCACGAGAGCATCCACGACCACGGCGCCCACCATGGCCATCACGGCCACCACGGAGGGCATCACAACGGCTCCCACGGCCACGAAGATATGCTGGAGGTGGAGGAAGCGTTCGCGCGCATCCTGGCCCACTTCGCGCCGCTGGACTCGGTTGAGTTGCCAGTCCTCGATTGCCTGGGCCTGATCTTGGCCGAGGACATCACCTCGCCGCTGGACTTGCCCCCGCTGGCCAACTCGGCCATGGACGGTTACGCGGTGCTGCATTCCGACATCGCCGGCGCGGGCGAAACTCCCCCGACCCTATCGGTAATTTCCGCCGTAGCCGCCGGACAGGTCTCCGAGGATACCGTTGCCGAGGGCAAAGCCATCCGGATCATGACCGGCGCTCCCGTCCCCAACGGCGCCGATACCGTGGTGCCCTTTGAGGAAACGGACGAGATCGACCGCCGGCGCAGGGGCGAGCCGCTGGATGAGATCGTGATTCACAAGGCGCTGCCCCTGGGCAGCAATGTTCGCCCCGCCGGGGAGGACGTCTCCGCCGGCGAGTTGGTGCTGCCGGCCGGAACGATAGTGCGGGCCGCCGAAGCCGGCGTCATGGCCTCACTGGGATTATCCACGGCCCGCGTAATCCGTCGCCCGGTGGTGGCGGTGTTGTCCACCGGAGACGAGTTGACACCGGCCGGCGAATCGCTGACGCCCGGCCATATCTACGACAGCAACAGCAGCAGCGTCGCGGCCGCGGTCATCGCCGCCGGCGGCATACCGCGCATCATCGGCATCGCCCGCGACACCCTGGAAGACCTGCACCGCTGCATAGATGAAGCCGCCGACGCCGACCTGCTGGTGACCTCCGCCGGCGTCTCCAAGGGCGACTACGACATGGTGAAGGACGTGCTCGAACAGCGTGGCGACATGAACTTCTGGTCGGTGCGTATGCGTCCCGCCAAACCCCTGGCCTTCGGGCTGCTACACGGCGAGCACGGCCGGCCGCTGCCCCTGCTGGGGTTGCCGGGAAACCCGGTAAGCGCGCTGCTGGCCTTTGAGATGTTTGGCCGGCCGGCCGTCCGGCGGATGCTGGGGCGCGACCTTCTGGCCCGACCAACGGTGGAAGGGGTACTGACCGGGCCGATTTTCAACAGCGATGGCCGCCGCGTTTACGCCAGAGTAGAGGTCGAGCGCAGAGATGGAACGTGGTTTGCCAGCCCTACCGGCCCCCAGGGTTCCAACATACTGACATCCTTGTCCCGGGCGAACGGTTTAGCGATTTGCCCGGCGGACCTACCGCGTAAAGAGGCCGGGCAGGCCGTCAAAATCATCATGCTGGACTGGAATGAAGAGGTTGCCCAATGAGCACAGTTTCCGTCAATCCTCGTCTGGAAGGGCTGGAATATCGCGTCAGTCTGGATCGGCTGGCCGAGTTGAACCGTTCCGCGGCTCCGCTGCTTGCGGCCCGCCTGACCAACGCCTGCCCATCCTACGGCAAGCCGGCCTCCGAGGCGGACGACCCGGTTGCCCTGCTCACCGAAATCCGAGCCAACTGCGCCGACGATGACAACTACATCCGCCAGTCCCTGCCGTTGCAGGAGATAGTGTTCCGCACCCTGCTGCTGGCCGATGACCAAACGCTGACGTTGCGCGAACTGCATTACGAACTGACCGAACGCTGGTCTTCCCCAATCCGTCCCATCACGGTTACCGTCTCCGGTCTGGCCCGCATACTGGACAGCGACGTATTCTACGGGTTTGAACTGGCGTCCTTGCCGGAACCCGAGGTCGTGGAACCTGACCCGCCGATGCTGCTCGCCGCCGGCGACGAATCGGACGATCTGATGCAGGACATCCTGTCCTCACTCAATGAGGACAGTGAAGAAGACGACTTTATCGATGATGAGGACGAAGACGACCCATACGAAGACGACGATGACGAGGAGAATGACGATTGACGGACGCTGCTCCTACGGTAATGCCTGCTAATAACAATTATTTTGTTTGCAGTTGGGAATCGTTGACTGAGCACTGAGCCACCGCTAAAATAGGTTCACCAAGAGCAGGCCGCCCCGGTCAACCGGGAAGTGGTCGGAATCTACTTACGGACGGAGGTGGCACCATAGCCAGGCAATACAGGGTCAACGAACAGATACGTGTCCCACAGGTAAGGGTTATCGGAGAAGACGGCGAGCAGCTTGGGGTTATGACAGTGTCCGACGCGCTCTCCAGGGCGCGTATGCACGACCTTGACCTGGTGGAGGTGGCGCCAAACGCCGATCCTCCCGTCGCCCGCCTCCTCGACTACGGCAAGCTCCGGTACCTGTCTTCCAAGAAGGAGCGCGAGACCCGAAAATCCCAGAAAAGCAACGAACTCAAAGAAGTGCGATTCCGCCCCAACATCGGAACCCACGACTTCGACGCCAAGATGCGTAAAGTTCGCCAGTTCATCAACCACGGCGACAAAGTGAAGTTGACGGTACGGTTCCGGGGACGCGAAGCGGTCCACCAGGAAAACGGCCTCTCCCTGCTCAAGAAAGTGGCCGAAGAGATGAAGGACGAGATTCGCCTCGAACAGCAGCCGTCCATGGAGGGCCGCGCGATGTCGATGGTGCTCATTCCCAGTCCCACGGTGTCCGCCCGCCAGGAACGCGATGAATCCAGGGAAACAGCAACCTCTGAGTAGATTAACATGGAATAGAGGAACATGCCGAAACTCAAAACACACAAAGGCGCCAAAGCGCGCATCCACGTCACCGGCTCTGGCAAACTCATGCGCCGCAAGCGCATGAGTAGTCATCTACGGCGCAAGAAGCCGAAGAAGGTGACCCGGAAGTTCGCCCAGAAGATGGCCTACGACAAGGCTGACGTGAAGCGCCTCAGCCGCCTCATACCCTACGACGTCTAAACACCGGAGAACTGTACACCGTGCCAAGAGTCAAGAGGGGCGTAACCAAGCGCGCCCGCCACAAGAAAGTCCTGAAAGCCGCCAAGGGGTACCGGGCGTCTTCAAGCCGCAACTACAAGTGGGCCAAAGAGGCGGTGATGCACGCCTGGAGCCATGCGTACCGCCATCGCCGCGAACGCAAGGGCGACTTCCGCCGCCTGTGGATCATCCGCATCGGCGCCGCGTGCCGCCAGCACGGCACCACCTACAGCCAGTTCATGCACGGCCTGAACGTAGCCGGCATCGAGATCGACCGCAAAATGCTGGCCGACATGGCCGTCCGCGACCCCGACGCCTTCGAGCGCCTGGTCGAGCTGGCCGGCGCAGCAACGGCAACCTAATCACCGCGCCGACTAATTGGTCGGCGCAAGGATTTACGCCATGTTAGCGTTCAAACACCCCATCACGCCGTTCAACGAGCGTCTGGATGAACTAGTCGCCATGGCGCGCGATTGGAAGCCCATTGATCGGGCTTGGCCGTCGCCGGAAGCCTTTGCTTGGGTGCGCGACGCTTTCGCCGTCCACTGGCATGATGAGTACCCGCAGCCATATATCGGCGCTGGGCCGGAAGACGCCATGCTGTCACTGTGTTGGATATCAGACAACGAAAACATCACCCTGGAAGTTGATACCGTCAACAGAACGGGAGATTTGTACCTGGCTTCCAACCACGGCAGAATCGACGTTGAGTGCACTTTTGACCTGGACTTGGACCGCGGAGATAGTTGGCGGCAAGTCGCGTCAGTCTTAGGGGTAGAAGTTGGCCAACACGGGAATATATTGGCTACAGGTCTGGCCGGACCAGTACCAGAACGGCAGAATACTGACCCCCGTATTCCAGCCTAAAACCAACCGACATCCCCCGGACTTGTCGGTGGACGGGCCCATTCCCGAAGGCGACCCCGAACCCAACGAGTTGCACGCCATTCATACGGCGGTCCGTTCAACTGACGGACGCTCACCGCCCGCCGGCGCCATCTCCTACACCGCAGAGGAGTTGGAAGCAGCGGGCGGAACGCTGGTTTATGACCCTTTACCCGATAATCCATACCACTACAACGTGGAGTTTCGTGGGTTGACAGGGCTGCCCAACAACGAAATGCGACGGGCCAGGTCATACATTGCCGAACAGTTGAGGCGCGGCACGCTGGACTGGACGCCGTAAGTGAACGCAGCCGAATACGCTATCGGAGAATTATCATGCTCAACCGTCGAGCTGACGAGCACTACCGGAACCGAAGAAGAAGTCACGTCCCCGCCTGCACCTGCGTTGACTGTGAACGCAGGCGTAAGGGGTTGCCGCCTGTATGCACGTTACCTACTGCCCCCACCGAAACAGACTGGGCGGCGTTTACAGAGGCAGTCTCTCCAACGCCAAAGGAACGCCCTAACCATGCACAAAGGACTACTGAGGATAAGGTGGTAGCGTTCCTAGCCTATGAGCCCTGGGCAACCCTGGAAGAAATTATGTCTGGGACGTCACTGGATCTTAGAACCATTTTCAGATGTCTCGATAAGGCGGGAGCCGTAAAGCATTTCGACCCTAAGGTCCTAAAGTGGCGCTATTCTCTCAATTCGCAGCAGCCCAGTCAAACTACTGCACCTTTAAAGCCTCAAACAGCGGCAACCTCTGAAACGGCTGAGTCCCGCCTTGTCCGTGAAAAGGAGTCTGCGGCGCGTAAAATCGCAGCATTCCTGGCCGCTAAACCGGGGGCTACTCTGGAAGAAATCCTAAACGGGACATCACTCGATGCCAAAGCTATCTTTCTTTGGCTCGACAATAATGCGGAGGTTGTTAAAAAGTTCGACCCTACGCTCCGGCAGTGGCGCTTGTTTCTCGATGCATCGAAACCAAGCCACACCAGCACTATAGGTGATACTGCTGCAAGCCCAGCCGCTCGCTCTTTCCATGAACAAGAGGTCAGGACACCGCAATCAAACGAGGCATCCGGAAACCCGATACAGCGCATTTTCAAATCCCTTTGGCCTTTTTGAAAGAGACGCCAAAGGGGGCGCGTAGAAATAGCCCCACTTTCGCAAATATCTCTGGCAGCTTTGCGGACGCCAACCCCCAACCCTCTAATCCAGATTCCGACAGCACCTCTTGACAACAGCAATCCGAACTCCTATCCTAATACTGTCTAGGCAAAACGCGCGTTCCATCCTAATACCAGTAGAGGCAGGTTCACCCTTCGACGGCCAACCCCGTCAGTTCTAAAATCGCAACCGATCCAGGTGGCAACCGTTGCTTAACGACCTAACGCCCCACCATCGATGCCCCACTGGAATCACCGGGTCTGTCCGAGCCCGCGCGCAAGTGCGTCTTACGGCGCGCCGAGTACACGAAAAAGTAGGTCAAATCGTTGCGTACCCAGCCCGGCCGTATGCTGACAACGAAGGGCGAACCTGCCTCTCATCAACCAAAACCCCAAAGGAGAAACCCCACTGCAATACCAACCGTCATTCGTGAAACCGTTGCAACAACCTGTATAGTGCTTCTGCCCCAAACTCCAGCGCCGACACCGGCACCCGCTCGTTGGCGGCGTGTATCGTTTTCAGGAAGTCGAAGTCCGCCGGCAGGTTCATGGGCATCCAGCCGTAGGTCTGGATGCCGAGGCGGGCGAAGTGGCGGCCGTCGGTTCCTGCCGGCATCAGCATGGGGACTGACACCCCCTCCGAGTCCTGCTCGGATATTATGTCCGCCAACGTATCGAACAGACCCATGTTGAGAATCCAGGGCTTGGGCTGGAAATTGACGGCTCGGAACTCGATGTCGGGGCCGGCAATGTCTTGTAGTTCACCTAGCAGGTCCTCCGAATCGTAGCCCGGCAGCATCCGGCAGTCCAGGTTTACGGTGACCTCGCTGGGGATGACGTTGGCCTTCTCCCCGCCGTTGATGATCGTGGCGTTGGCGGTATGTCGAAAGAGCGGTTCCATCTCCTTGCCCGCCGTGCCCATGCGCCGCAGCATCCTGCCCGTGAACGCCGGGTTGATCAGCAGCTTCAAAAACGCGCTGTCGGGCAGCGGCAGGCTGCCGCTCATGGCCTCCACCATCATCCGGGTCACCGGATGGATGTGGAACGGCAGCGGCGTGCGGTCCAGCTTGACCAGGAACTGGGCCATGCGAGTCGGCGCGGTGTCGTGATGCACCAGGGAGCCGTGGCCGCCCGGCCCACGGGCGATGGCCTGAACTCGGCAGCCCTGCTTTTCGGCCACCTGCACCATGTAAAACTTGCGGCCCCGGTGGGTCTTGCTGAACCCGCCGAACTCGCCCACGGCGTAGCGCGCGCCCTCAAACAGCTCGGGATGGGTGTCCACCAGCCACTCTGCGCCGGTGTGTCCGCCGGCCTCTTCGTCGGTGACCAGGGCCAGGATCACGTCGCCCGGCAGGTCAGTGTCCTCCTGGTGGGCGCGCATGAAAGCGTCCATCATCATGGCGACGCCGCCCTTCATGTCCAACGCGCCGCGACCCCAAACGTAGCCGTCCTGCAAACGACCTTCGAATGGCGGCACGTCCCAGGGTTGGGCCGCCGTGGGCACCACGTCGATGTGCCCGTACATCAACAGTGGAGGAGCATCGCCGCGGCCCTTCAGCCGGCTGACCACGTTGACGCGGTTGGGGTCGTTGCCTATCAGTTCGGCGGAGATGCCGACCTCGTTCAAAACGTCCCGGCAGTACGCGGCGCACTCGCGCTCGTTGCCCGGCGGATTCGTCGTGTCGTACCGGATCAGCGTCCGCAGCAGTTCCGCTACGTGAGGACGGTCACCGACCACGGGTTCCCTGAGAGCCATAACGCCGGGCCGCTATACGCCGGCCAACCCACGTTCGTCGCCATCGTCGGAGTCGTCGCCGGGGTCAGGATCGTCGGCAGCGGTGAGGTCAACGTCCAGCCCCTGTAGGAATTCTTCAATACTGGACGGCAGTGGGGTGGTGGGCTCCGGACGATCATCGGCAGTTCCGTACTCGCTGTCGTACATCTCTTCGATGCGAGTCAGCACGTCGCCGCTGGGTATCTGGCCGTCGCGGGAGGTCAGTTCGTCGTACTGCTTTTGTCCCCGGTCGGCCTGCGCGATGTAGTCGGGAAAGTCGTACAGCCGGCACAGCAGGTCCATCATGCGCGCCGCGCCCTGGTAATCATCGTCCAGGTTCAGGTATTGGGGCAGGTGAACCACGAACGCCCGCGTTTCGATGCCCATCTTGGTGGCCGTCTCGCTGATCGTGTACGTAATGGTGGTGGGCCCCTCGTAGTTGCTGGGCCGGGCGTTGGCGGTGGCGTAATCCCGTTCCACGTGCTCGCCGGTGCCCAACCCGGACACCACCAGCGGCCTGGTATGCGGAACCATGTCGTACATGCCGCCAATGAGCGCGTACTGCTTCACCCCAAAGTACTTGATGATCTCCAGCAGGGCCTCCGAGTAATCCTCTCCATAAAGGTGAGGTTCCAGCAAATGAGTGGTGAGCAGGTGCGGCCCGTCTTCAGGGTTGGAGTAGCGAATGATGGTATTGGGAATCGTTACCTCGCGGTTGCCGCTGACCAGATACGAACGCGGGCGATAACGGGTAAAGTCGTAGAAGCGGCCCGGTCGATACAAGCGGCCCAGTTCTCTGCTGCGCAGGTGCCGCTCGATGCGTCCCAGGGAAAGGCTCCCCACGTTGCCCACGTCAATCCACGGACGCAGCACGACCAGCATGTGCGGGTCTCGCAGCTCCGGAACGGGTTCCGCTATGTCAAATTCGCCGATGCGCATGAGTGGGCACACGGTATCATCGGCGAAATATCGCGTCAAGGACGCGCGCTCGCAGACAGAGGGGCATCCCATTGTCATTGCTAGCGCAGCGCGGCAATCCCGCAGAGGATTTACCAGTTGCGAGTGATATACTCGGCAGCGTTAGAAGTTGCGACAGGGAGTTGACCATGGCGACGAAACGGAAGGGCGACGGGCTGCTGCTGGTATATAGCGACGTGGCGCCCGAAAACGATGAAGAATACAACCGTTGGTACAACGAGGAGCACATCCCCGAACGGCTGTCGATTCCGGGCGTGCTGGACGCAGCCCGGTACGAGGCCGTGCAGGGCGGCCCGAAGTACCTGGCCGTGTACGAGCTGGAATCCTATGAGGCCTGGCACTCGGAGGGATGGCAGAAATGGCTGCGGGAGCCGACCGAATGGTCGCAGCGCATGTCCCCCAGCGTCATCGGCACCGAGTACATCCGTAATCTGTACCGGCGGGTCCACCCCGAACAGCTATCCGAGGAGACGGCGCAGGCGGGCATGTCGCCGCTGCTGCTGGTGGGCCGCATGGGGATTCCGGAGCACCTGGAAGAGGCATGGAACCACGCCTACAACAACGAGCGGCTGCCGATGGCCCTGGACATCCCCGGCTACATCCGCGCCCGACGGTTCCAGGCGATGATTGGCGAGCCCAAGTACTGCACGGTACACGAGATGGAGTCGCTCGCGGTGGCGGAAAGCGAGGCCTGGAAGGGTTGGAGCCAGATAGTAACGCCGGTCTGGACCCACGAAGTCCGCCCCCACATGGTGCATGGCGAAGGATCTCCGGGCGTGTACCGGCGGATTTTCCCGGAGTAGGGCAGCAGCGGTTTGTCAGCCCAGCGATCCGGCGGTAAGATTAACGTTGCGGGAGGCTCATGATGGCGACGACAGACAGCGACAGCGGGAATCTGGAAACTGTGCGCTTGGCCGTGGACGCAACGGAACCTCGACGCGAAGTTGAGGAGCCGCGCGGGTGGGCTACAAGGCTAAGACAGGACAAACAATTCTTGGTCCTTGCCGTTCTGGCCGTCTCCGGCATCGGTCTAGCGGCGAGTCTTTATATCGTACCTTGGGGCGACAGCTTGGGGAACCGTGGCATCATGCTGGCCGGAGCGTGGCTGTTTCTGATTTCCGGGCTGATTTGGTTGGGCGCGTCTATCGCGCTAACCTGGTGGGTCGCGCGCGACGTCCGCAATTTGATTGGCCACTTGACTAAAAGCATCCGCCGCCTCGCGCCCAATGCTAACCCCCAGGTGGAAGAAAAATAGCGCCGCTGCTGAAAAGGCGATCAGGTACACCAGCCAAAGCATTATGGCGTCAAGGTAGGGGGAAGACGCCCCCAATGGCAGGCGTTCGCTGCGGGACGCCCGCGATATGCGTATGGCGCTGGCGAGCACGATAACAGCCAGCACCATCAATACCATGAGCGTCCGATAGTCCGGCGGCAAGCCGAGGACTATCTCAGCGAGGAAGTCCATCAGGTGTAGAGCGAAGCGGTAACGTTCGCCCCCAGCAGCGCCTGGCCGGCGTATTCGTAGTTGTTGGGCAGGCCGGAGATGTGCTGGCCGCTGACGTGCAGGTCGCGAAAGAAACGCTCCAGTCCCACGGATCGGTGGATCGCGTTGGTTCCGGCGACGTTGAACAGCTTGTCCACAATGTCCACCGAGCGGCGGATGGCATGGGTGATGGCGAGACGGGCGCGGATGGCCCGGTCGGACAGGTCGGGAAGTTGCTTGACCTGCGCATCCCATAGTGAGCCAACGGCGTCCAGCACGAAGGTGCGGGCCGCGTCGTGCATGGCCTCGCATTCTCCGTAAGTGACCTGAACGTAGGAACGGTCCCGCAGCAATGCGGGTGAATTGGTGGTGCCGGAGCCGGTGGCGAGTTCGTGGAATGCGTCGAGAGCGCCGCGCGCCATCCCCAGGGCGTTGCCGGCGGCCAGTGTCCAGCTGAGCAGGATGGCATTCTGAGGCGGATGGTACAGCGGGCTGTCGTAGTGGGCGACGTCGGCGCGGGTGTAGGTATGGTGGGAGGGAACGAAGACGTCCGTATATTCGCAGTCATTGCTCGCGGTGCCACGCATACCCAGGGTGGTCCAATTGTCGATGACGGTTCCCGACGCCACGGGCACGACAGCAATGCGGGTGGCCGGGCTGCCGTCGTCATTCACCGCCGGGCTGCCGTCGGGATTGAACAGGCGGCAGTTGAGGAACAGCGCGGTGGAGTGGTCAATGCCGCTCAGATAGTTCCAGCGTCCGTTTATGAGGTAGCCCCCGTCGGTAATAGTGGCGGTACCCTCCGGTCGCGCGGAGCCTGAGCCGAGCAGATCTGGCGGGTCTCCGAACAGTTCAACGGTGGCCTCGGGAGTCAGTCGGGAGACCGCGGCGGTGATGGCCGTGCCGTTGAAGACGCACCAGCCGGCGGAACCGTCGGCGTGTGAGATGATCTCCACAACTCGGAAAGCGGTCAGCGGGTCAAGTTCCGGTCCGCCGAGTTCTCTCGGCGCATAGAGGCAGAAGAGGCGATGCTTCGCCATGCGCGCGGCGAGTTCGGCTGGCAGTTGGCATTCGTCGTCAATGCGGTCGAGATTCGACAGAATTTCGGGAACCAGGCTACGCGCGACTTTGACCAGATCCTCGGGCATCATTGGGCTCCAGGCATGAATTGTGGGCAATCATTATAGACGGGGACGCGACAGCGGCGGCGCGTCGGATTGAGGTTGCCTATTGCTTGAGAGTGACGATTTATGGTTGAGGATTGTTGACCTTAATGGTAGGATTTGCACTAGCGATTTGTTAGTTCAAGTCGAGGAGGCTTTTTGATGGCAGAGCTAAACCATGATATTGCGTTAATGGCCCACCTGATGCGTCGGGCCGGGTTTGGCGCGCAGTACGCGGAACTGGAAGAGCGCGCCGCCAAGGGATACGATGCGACGGTCGAAGAGTTGCTCAATCCCGAGGTGAACGACCACGGTATGGACCTGGACGTGGCGGAACGGTGCTTCATCGAGTGGAGCCACCAGACCCGGGGCGTGCCGGAGTATTTCGCGTTCCGTATGATCAACTCCAGGTGCCAGCTTGAAGAAAAGATGGTGCTGTTCTGGCACGGTATCCTGTGCACCGCCGACAGCAAGACCCAGAGCTACCCCACGTCCTACGACGAAATCGAGATGTTCCGAAGCCTCGGCATGGGCAGCTTCCGGGACCTGCTGGTGGGAATATCCCGCGACCCGGCGATGATTTTCTTCCTCGATAACTGCCTGAGTCACAAGGGCGCGATCAATGAGAACTACGGGCGCGAGCTGCTGGAACTGTTCTCAATGGGTGTGGGCATGGACGGCGAGTTCAACTACACCGAGGATGACGTCAAGGAATGCGCCCGCGCGTTCACCGGCTGGACCATCGCAAACAACTTGCCGGGCCAGCCTTACGGACGGTACCACGCGCAGTTCGTGTACAACCCCGAAGACCACGACGAAGGCATTAAGACCTTCCTGGGCGAGACCGGCAACTTCAACGGCGAGGACATCGTCGACATCATCGCGAAGCAGCCGGCCACGGCGCGGTTCATCTCCCGCCACCTGTACAGCTACTTCATTTCCGACGAGGCGCAGGTTCCGTCCTGGATGGAAACCCCGCCCAAGGATCCGGAAACCATCAAGATGCTGGAGGACGAGTACTTCCGCTCCGGCTACAACATCAAGGCCATGCTGCGGGTGCTGTTCCACTCCGACGCTTTCAAGAACGCCCGCTTCCAGCGAGTCAAGAGCCCCGTGGAAACCGTAATGGGAACGCTGCGACTGGTCGGCGACTGGACGGAACCGAAGCCCGGTTTCGAGTTCATCTTCGACGAAATGAAGCACATGGGCCAGGAGTTGTTCAACCCGCCGTCGGTGGAAGGCTGGCACACCGGCCAGGAGTGGATTGACGGCGGCACGTTGGTGCACCGCATCAACTTCACCGCCGACTTCGTGGGCGACCTGAAACAGCCCGGCGTGCGCGAGATCATTGACCGCCTGGGCGATGCCGGCCCCGTCATTTCGCCGGAGCAGATGGTGGACGAAACCTGCCGCCTGCTGGGCCACTATGAGTTGGCGGACGAAACGCGGCAGATGATGGCGGCCAGCCTGGAAAAGGGCGGCACCATCCACACCGATACCGAAGAATTCGGCACGCGCGTCAGCGAGTTGCTGCAGATGATCGTGGCGACCAAAGAGTACATTTACGCCTAGCCCGTTTGACTGCCGGCTGGCGCAACAGAGCAAGAGAAAAAGCAAGCAATCCCAACGGGAGGAATAAATCGTGACCGCTACGAAAAAAGACCCGGTGTTGGTGGTACTGCAGATGTCCGGCGCGTTCGACGCGCTGAACACTATCATCCCCTACAGCGACCCGCTGTACAAAGACTACCGGCCGCACCTGAAGGTGGAACCGGAGGAAGTGTTGGCGATTGACGACAAGGTTGGGTTCCACCCCGCCATGGCGCCGATCAAGGATATGTACGATGAGGGCAAAGTCGCCGTCATCCAGGGCATCGGCTACCCGAACCCCATCCGCTCCCACTTCCGCTCCATGGACATCTGGCACACCGCCGAGCCGACCAAGATGTCCACCGAAGGCTGGCTGGGACGCGCCATCCAGGACCTGGACCCCAACAAGGAAAACGTGCTGACCGCCGTGAACTTCGGTCGCGGACTCCCCCGCGCGTTGGCCGCTCCCGGCGTGTCCGTCGCATCGGTGGGCAACCTGGAAACCTACGGCGTGCTGACCGGCATCGACGGCGAAGACCAGCGGTCCGAGGCTCTGGACATCTTCTCCCGCATGTACTCCCCCATGGTCGGCAACGGCCCCATCAACGACTACCTCTCCCAGACCGGCCTGGACGCGCTCAAGGGCGCGGACATCCTGCGCACCGCGCCGGAGATCTACTCGTCCAGCGTTGAGTACGGTGGCGATATGTTCTCCCAGTGGGTCAAGAACGTAGCCCAGGTGCACACCGCTGGCTTCGGCACCCGCGTCCTTTACACTGGCCTGAACCCGGGCGCCTTCGACACCCACGCCAATCAGCCCACGTCCTTCGCCAAGCTGTGGGGCGAGGTTTCCCGCGCGGTCAACGACCTGTACCAGGACCTGAAAGAACACGACGCCAACCAGGAAGTGGTGATGTTGCTGTTCACCGAGTTCGGGCGCCGCGTGCAGGAGAACGGTTCCGGAACCGACCACGGTTCGGGCAGCGTTGCCTTCGTGCTGGGCGACGCCGTGAAGGGCGGCCTGTACGGCGAGTACCCCTCGCTGGAGCCGGACAAGCTGGACGAAGGCGACCTGAAGTGGAACAACGACTTCCGCCAGACCTACGCCACCATCCTGGACAAGTGGCTGGAGCTGGACGACAAGGCGATCCTGCAAGGCGAGTTCGAGCAGTTCGACTTCATCAAGTAACAGGCTGTTTCCGGCCCCGCCACTCTGACAGTGGCACGCATCAGGTAGGGGCAGGTTTGAGACCTGCCCCTATATCGCTGGCGGCAATCAACGTCGGCACGGCAATATCTACCCATAAAGGTGAATACAATGGTTACTGCTACTGAACTAGCGCCGGTAACGTTCCAGTACAGCCACGTCATTGGGCGGCAGGAAGTGCGCAGCGGCAACGGGTTCTTCAACCCGGTGGCGATCACGCGCGACGACAACGGGCTGCTCTACGTGCTGAGCCGGGGAACCGAAACGCCGGCGTTCTTCCCTTGCAAGCGGGTTACGGTTTTCCATCCGGACGAAGAAGAAGTCGTGGCGGAATTCGGTCAGAAGATTCCCCCGGAAGACGCCGACGACACCACCCCCAACGGGTCGTTCATGTGGCCCACCTCGGTCGCACTGGACAGCCAGGGCTACGCTTACGTCTCCGACGAGTGGCTGAACCGCGTTTCCATCTACGACCAGGAGCATGGCAACTGGATCGGTATGTGGGGAATCCCCGGCGACGCGCCCGGCGAGATCAACCGGCCGGCCGGTCTGGCGTTCGACAAGAACGACAACCTGTACATGGTGGAGAGCCGGAACCACCGGGTTTCGGTGTTCACCAAAGACGGCACGTACCAGTTCGGCTGGGGCGGGTACGGCGATGGCGACGGCCAGTTCAACTTGCCCTGGGGCATCGAGATCGACCAGAACGGCGACGTGTACGTGGCTGACTGGCGCAACGACCGCATCCAGAAGTTCGCACCGGACGGGACGTTCCTGATGAAGTTCGGCGAATCGGGCGATGGTGAGGGTCAGTTCAATCGGCCCACCGGCCTAGCAGTGGACAAGGACGGTCACATCTTCGTCACTGACTACAAGAACGACCGCGTCCAGGTGTTCCGCGCCGACGGCAGCTACATCACCACCATGCGCGGGCAGGCCGGCCTCTCCAAGTGGGGCGCTGAGCGTGTGTACCTCGACCCCACCATCGTGCAGGCCCGCAACCGCGCCCTGAATCTTCAGGAGCGGGAAGGAGCCTTCCAGGGCCCCATCGCGGTGGAAGTGGACGACGACGGCCACGTATTCGTGCTGGAAACCGCCCGCCACCGCGTGCAGGTCTTCTCCAAGCAAACCGCCATGTTCGCCGGCGAACTCTGATCGCTGGCCCAAGACAAACGGCGCTGCAACGCCACGGGTAACACCGTGGCGTTTTGAATCCCGATCCGACCGCCCTTGCGTATGAGCAATGTGCGCGGCAAAGCATTCAATCAAACCGCCCCGCCCGCTGCTGGCTGTCAACGGTGGCGAGCCAGGCTACTGCGGACGCGGCCGGCGGTGGCGTTGGTCATCGTTGTGGCGCTTGGTATCGCATTCAGTGCATGGGAGCTTGTGCAAGCGCAGGACGGCACGCCGGAGCCTGAACCGGAAGTCGATTTCTGCCTGGTATCGCTGAGCGCGGAAACAACCACATTGCGGGCTGGAGAACCGCTGCGCGTCTGGGTCTGGGGAGTCGGCGTAGAGCCGGGGAGTTGGGATCTGGAATTGGATGGGGATGGTTCATTGGCATTGCGCGGCGCCCGCAATGTAGCATCGTGGGCCGAAATGGTGGAGTGGACCTTCACCGGTGCAACGGAAGGGCATGTGACGATTTCGGCCAGCATGACTTGCCGGGAGTCCGGCAATGGCGCCGATTCTTTGACTTTGACCGTGTTGCCTATGAAGCCGGAAGGGACTCCCACGCCACAATCCGCCGCCAACTTTTGCACGACCCATTTGAGCCTGAGCGATCAGCAAGTGCAGGTTGGCGACGGTTTCTACGCCTGGTTCGTGGGCGCGGGAACCGGTCCGCGCAGTTGGAACCTCTCTATGTCGGGTGAAGGTTCCGCACGGGTGGTGGGAACCCGTGAACTCGATTCTGAATACGTTGAGTGGGAACTGGAGGCAGTGTCTCCCGGAATCCTCCGTCTAACCGGCGCAATGGACTGTACGCAGCCGGGCGATGGAGCAAGCACCGGCGAAGTGGCGATTGTGGAATCGAGCGATGAGTCGGCAGAATCCAACCCACTCAGTTGGTTTCGGACGCAGGGAACGGTGGCAACGGTTGAAGCGGCGCTGCTGGTCGTGTTGGTGGCGGTATTGGCGGCCCTGGTATACCTGTTGATACGACGACCCCAGTGAACCCGTACATGAAGACGACTACGCGCTGCCCAGGAAAACCTGCGTCAGTATATCGGTGTCGCGGATGGACTGCGGCGTGCCGTTGTGGACGACGCTCCCCTTGTCCAGCACGTAGGCCCGGTCAACAATGTCCAGGACGCCCTTGATGTTGTGCTCGACCACCATGATGGTGGTGCCCAGGCGTTCACTGATTTCGGCAACCTTCTGGAAGACCTCTTTGACGATGATGGGCGCGAGGCCCAGGGTCGGCTCATCCAGCAGCAGCAACTCGGGAGATGCCATGAGGCCCCGTCCCAACGCGAGCATCTGCTGCTGGCCGCCCGACATCTGGCTGGCCACGTCGCGGCGCTTTTCGTACAGGACGGGAAACAGCTCCATCACGGAATCTAGGCGGCGGGCCTTTTCCGAACGGTCGTTGAGATAGAGGCACCCCATCTCCAGATTTTCGGCGATGGACAGGTGGGTGAAGACGCGGCGACCCTGGGGCACGAAGGCGATGCCTTCTTTCACGATTTCATGGGTCTCGGCGGCCAGCCGCTGCTGTCGCCAGTACACGGTTCCGGAAACGACCGGGGCAAGGCCCATAACGGCTTTGAGGACGGTGGATTTGCCCGCGCCATTGGGGCCCATGACGGCGACCACCTCCCCGGCGTGAACCTCCATCGAGACGTCATCCAGCGCGCGCACGGCGCCGTACTCCACCGAGATGTCGGTGAGTTCCAGAAGTGGCGGGGTGCCGTTGGCTTCCATCACGCCCCCAGGTAGGCTTCGATGACTTCCTCGCTGTTGAGGACGGGTTCCACGTCGCCGGCGGCAAGCAGTGCCCCGCTATCCAACACGATTATACGGTCGGAGAGTTCTCGGACGATGTCCATGTTGTGAGAAACGAATACGATAGTCTGTCCGTCGGCGCGCATCTGTTTCATGATGTCCTTGACGCGCTCGATCATTTGCGGGAACAGACCGGCGAAAGGTTCGTCAAGCAGGTAGGTCTGCACGTTCATGGCCAGGGCGCGGCCGATTTCGATGAGCTTGCGCTGGCCGTATGAGAGTTCCTGGGCGTGCGCGTCCCGCTTGTCCCACATGCCCACTCGCTCCAGGATTTCCCGGGCTTGCTGGCGGGTGGACGGCCTGGAACGCTCGAACAGGGACGGGAACAGGCGGCGTTCGGTGAGGACGACCATGATGTTGTCCCAAACGGTGATCTGGTCGAACAGGCGCACCTCCTGGAAGGTGCGGGTGAGGCCGTGGTCCGGCGTCTCATACGCTTTGACTACGCGGAGGCCGGCGCCATCTATAATGACCATGCCGCCGTCCAGGGGCAGTACGCCGCTGAGCAGGTTCACCAGTGTCGATTTGCCGGAGCCGTTTGGTCCGACGATGCTGGTGGTACCCTGGCGGGGAATGGACAGGCTCAATTCATCCACAGCCCGGACAGCGCCAAAGTGCTTGGAAATAGCCTGGGTTTCCAGGGCGTAGTCGGTCCGGTCGGATTGCGTTGCTGTCATAGGCGATACCTCCCGACCAGTCCCTGGGGCCGGAACAGCATGAGCAGCACCAGCAGGATTCCCAGCACTGCCTGGCGGGCCTGGCCGATGTACTCGGTGGGCAGGAACGGTATGAAGCGCATACCCTCCTCCAGCAGGACGAATGACATTGCGCCGAGCAGCGATCCCCAAATGGTCGCCAGGCCGCCCAGTATCACTATGGAAACCACCAGAACGGATTCCAGCAGGATGAACGAGTTGGGGTCGATGAACGTTGTCCAGCTGGCGAACAGGCCACCGGCAATGCCCGCCATCATGGCGGAAATGACCCACACTGCCAGTTTGTAGTGGGTGGCCTGGTATCCAAAGACCTCGATGGCCTGCTCATCTTCGCGAATGGCAGTCAACACGCGCCCGAAGGATGACGACACAATGAACCATGAAATGAGCATCACCACTGCGAGGAAAACGAGGCAGAGCAGCAGGAATTCCAACTCGCCATCAAATACCCACCCTGCCACTTGAGGCCGGGCTATTTCATGGATGCCGAATGCGCCCCGGGTTACCGGCCGCAGGTTCAGGAAGACGTTGAAGGCGATGATAGCGAAACCGAAGGATGCCAGGACAAATATATCGTCGCGGAATCGATTGAACACCACGCCCACCAGGATGGCCGCCAAACCGGCCAGCAGGGCGCATATCGGAAGGACCGCGAAAAAGGGCCACCCGAAGGTGGGGATGGCTTCGGTGCGAAGTTGTTCGTATGCCGGGTCGGAGGTAAGAATCGCCATGGTGTATGCGCCAATGCCGAAGAACCCGACGTGTCCCACCGAGAGCAGCCCGGTGTATCCGACGACGAGATTCAGACTGACCGACAGGATCGCCCAAATCGCAAAGACGGTGCCAATGATGACGGCGAATCCGGCGCCCTGCCAGAACATGAAGGCGATGGCCCAACCGATGATGAACAGGCTGGCCCAAAATTCGATGTTTTTACGGGCGTAGCGAGCCAGTTCACCAGGGCTGCGCGCCAACCCCGCCAGTTCTCGTATGCGCTGCGTGTCAATCGGCACGAGATCACCTCCGGGGCAGCAGGCCCTGCGGCCAGAATGACAGGAAGAGGATCAACAAAATGAATGCGATGGCGTCTTTCCACTCACCGGCAATGTCCCAGATCCCGAACTGCTCGACCACGCCGAGCACGAATCCCCCGACGATTGCGCCATACAGATTGCCGATTCCGCCGACCACTGATGCGATCCAGCCCTTGAGCAGCAGCAGCAGTCCCATGCGCGGCTGCACCGCGGTGTCGTGCCCGGTGAGTATTCCGGCCATGGCGGCGTACATCGCGCCAATGAAAAAGACGGCGGCGATGATGACGGTGGTGTTGATCCCCACCACCTTGGAGACTTCCTCGTCGTCGCCGATGGCGCGGACGGCGCGACCGAACGACGTCTGCTTGAGGAGAAGCCACAGGACGGCGAAGCCGGCCACGGCAACCCCAATGCCGAACACGTTGAAACTCTTGATGCGAGCGCCAGCGATTTTCCAGTCTCGCTGCCGAATGCAGTGGGCAACGGACGCGGCGCGCTCTCGAATACGATCACGATAAACGCGGCAACGGCCAGGAGGATGCCCAGGGACGCCACCAGCATGATGAGCGGGGAGCGGGCGCGTTGGCGCATGTACACGTACAGGCCGCGGTAGAGGGCAAGGCCGACGCATCCGGCCAGCAGGCAGGACACGACCCAGCTGAGGTAAAGACCCGCGCCGGGCGCGCCGGCGGTGAGATAGCCGCACCATGCGCCGATGGCTATGGCGGGCAGGCCGGCAATGGCGATGAACAGACCGAGCCGTACCTCGGGGAGCACAGCTTGTATAGCACGGTAAGAAAGCGCGACGGCTGCCACCGCCACCGCCACCCCTATGGCGGGACTCAGAGTGAGATGGAGAATGGCAGGATAGGAAAGCACTACGCCGGCATAACCGCCGATTGCTCCGGCCACCAAGCCAACCATAAATCCGACGGTCTTCGGGCTAAAGCGCCGGCGAAGTCGCGGATACAACACCGTATGCAGCGTCCAGCCTACGACTCCGGCGACGATAGCGGCGAATACGGCGTTGACGTATATGCTGTTGACATCGGCGCGGCTGCCCAGGGCGGTAGAGGTTCGGAGATAAAAGACGCCGTAGGCTCCCAGGGCCGCCGCCGCGCCGTAGTAGAGATCAAAGAACCAGACCGTGCTGTACACGAGGGTAAAGCCCACGGCGAGCAGCGCGTACACCGCGCCGACGGCGATGCCGTTGAAGGCGAACTGAAGGGCCTGGGGAGGCGACTGGCCGATTTTCCAGGCCAGGTAGGCAACCACCGCTGCGGTCAAGACAACGGCCAACACCCGTGTGCTGGGAATGTTGAATAGCGCGGGGAACCCGCGTGCGGTTTCGCGCTGACTCGACAAGATTATATCCTCGGGAAAGCGGGCAATCAGTTATGAACGCGGGCATATTATCATAAAGAGGCCGGTCGCCATCAACGACCGGCCCCTGCTATTTGGTACGAGCGCCGAGATCAGGGAGTGGGCGCCTTGCCGAGGGAGACGTAACCGAGGTTGTCGTCGGTGCGCTCGGCGAGGGGCAGGATCTGGACCACCGCGTTGCCCAGGCCGACCACTTCACCGTCCGCGTCGAAGGTGTAGTTGTCTCCGATGGCTCCGCTGAAGGTGATGTCGTACATGCAATCCCGGAAACCGTCGGTGTCCTGGTCGTCGCCGGTCTGGGCAAGACACGCAGCTGCCAGGTACACGTCGTCGTATGCGGAAGCCTGGAACCAGGGCTGCGTGGCGACGTGCCCGTAGTGGGCGTTGAAGTCCTTGAGGAACTGCTCGCCGCGGTCGGTCAGACCCAGGGGAATGATGGCCTTCATCCCGGTGGCCGCCTCGCCCGCGATGCTCAGCGCCTCAGGGCCGGTGTTCACCGATTCGGTATAGATGGGGCCCTCGAATCCGAGCTCACGCAACTGCTTGATGATGGTGCCGCCGGAGAACTCGCCCTGTGAAGCCAGGTACACCGCGTCCGGTTCCGCGCCAATCAGCTTGGTGAGCTGGGTGCGGAAATCGGTGATGTCGCTGGCGTAGCTCTCGGACGCCACCACGTGGCCGCCCAGTTCCTCAAAGCGGGCCACCGTGGTGCGGCGCGCGCCTTCGGCGTAGTCCGTGGCCTCGGTGATGGTCGCCAGGTGGTGGTGTCCGTCAACGTGGATAGCGTTGCCGGTGTCGATACCGAGCTGGTCATCGTTGATCGCGGTGCGGAAGATGTAGTCGCCGGCCGGCTTGATGTCGGGACTGGTAGCAGAGGCGGAGAGCAAGATGACGCCCTCGGCTTCGGCCAGGGGAGCCGCGCCCAGCATCGCGCCGCTACAGGTCGTTCCGAGGATGATCTTCACGCCGTCAACGTCGGTGAGCTTGTTGTAGGCAGTGATGGCGTCCTGGGCGTTGCACTTGGAGTCTTCGGCGATGAGTTCCAGCATCCGCCCGTTGATGCCCCCGGCGGCGTTGATTTCCTCCACCGCCATCTGCTTGGCCTGCACGATCGGGTTGCCGTAGGACTCGCCCACGCCGGTAAGGGCATCCATCGCGCCGATGCGGTAAGGCTCGTCGGACACGGGCATGGCGGCCATCGGCGCGGCGCCGACGGCGGCATCGCTGCCGGCCTGCCCCAGGATGCGGTAGCCCTGGTTGTCGTCGGTGCGCTCGTCCAGGGGCAACACCACCACCACCGCGTTGGACAGGCCCACAACCTCGCCCCTGTCGTCAAAGCTGTAGCCTTCTCCAATCGCGCCGCTCCAGGTGATGCCGTACATGCAGTCGCGGAAACCGTCGGCATCCTGGTCGTCGTTCGTCTGCTTCAGGCACTCGGCGGCGATGTACACGTCGTCGTAGGCGGAGCCCAGATACCAGGGCAAGGTGATGTAGTCGTAGCGGGCCCGGAAGTTCGACAGCACTTCCTGGGCTGTGGGGTTAGCCGGGTCCAGCTCCGCGGTAATGGCTTTCAGGCCGGTAGCGGCGTCGCCGGCTACTTCCAACGCGGTAGCGCCCACAGGCACGATTTCAGAGTAGAGAGGCCCGGCGTAACCCAATTCCCGAATCTGCTTGACGATGGTGCCGCCGGAAAACTCGGCCTGAGCGGCGATGTGAATGGCGTCGGGATTGGCCCCAATCATCTTGGTGATCTGAGTGCGGAAGTCGGTTATGTCCGAAGCGTAGCGTTCCTCGGCCACTATCTCTCCGCCCAGGGAGACGAAGTGCTCGGCGGTGGTGCGGCGCACGCCTTCGGCGTAGTCGGTGGTCTCGGTGATGGTCGCCAAGCTTCGGTGGCCGTCGGCCCAGATTACTTCGCCGGTGTCGATGCCCAACTGGAGGTCGTTCATCGAGGTGCGGAAGATGTAGTCGCCGGCGTCGGCGATATCCGGATTGGTGGCCAGCCCGGAGAAGAGAATCACCCCGTCGGCCTCCGCCAGGGGAGCCGCGCCCAGCATCGCGCCGCTGCAGGAAGTGCCCAGGATGATCTTCACCCCGTCCACGTCGGTGAGCTTGTTATAGGCGGTGATGGCATCCTGCGCCGAACACTTGGAGTCTTCGGCAATGAGTTCCAACATCCGCCCGTTGATGCCGCCGGCGGCGTTGATTTCGTCAGCGGCCAACTGCTTGGCTTGCAGGGCTACGTTGCCGTACGTTTCGCCGGGTCCGGTCAGGGATTCCATGACGCCGATGCGGAAAGGCTCGTCGGATGCCGACTCGGACGGAGCAGTAGCCGCCTGGGATCCGGAAGTGGAGTCCTGGGATGGCGCGGATGACGCCTGCGCCTGAGTTGCCTGGGGTTGGGCCGCCGGTGGAGCGGCGCCGGTCTGTGGTGTATCGCCGCCACCGCCGCAAGCAATGAGCAGAGCGGTCAAGACGAAAAGAATTGGAGCGACAAACTTAGCTTTATAGAGGTTCATCAATTACCTCCCGAAGTGGGTTATTGGTGTGTGCAATTGTTGCATCGACACCGATTTTAGCATACGCACCCTCAGATTTTTAATGCGCGCCGTGCGGAATTATTACACCTACACGACAAAAGACCCTGCCAAAGGGATTATGACAACCGTTTCGCTCACACCCCATTACCTACAGACGGGTCTCTTGTGGCGAAGGTATATGGCCCGGCGATTCGCGGCTGCCGACGAAAAAGACAGCGCGTTCGCACTGTTAGCAGCGGCCAAGCCTGGAAGATTACAGTCGGTCCGCCAGCAACGAACCGGAGCCACCCGTGAAGCGAAAGGTGGGTAAAATGGCTCCCCTGGTAGGATTCGAACCTACGACCTAACGGTTAACAGCCGTCCGCTCTACCACTGAGCTACAGGGGAAGGATGACGTCGCCATGGGGATGCTCATGGTCTCGACGAAACTATTTAATTCTAGCACTGACACCCTACCCTAGCAAGGGCGGCGCGCTTGCCATCACCCCTGCGTGCTAAAATCCGGTAACTCAAGGGTTGGCGGTGACCGAGATTACCATGACGGACATTACGCCGGGGCAGCGCGTCGCCGAGGTGACGGTTTCGCACTCGCAGCGCATCGAGGCCCAGTGCTACGAGTTGCACGGCGCGCCGCCCCTGGGCGCATTGCTGCGGGTCGGGTCGCCGCCCGTGTACGCCGTGGTGCGGGAAATCTGGCACGAGCCGCTGGACCCAAGCCGTCCGCTCGCGCCCCGGGGATCCTCGTTTGAATCGGAGGACGAAATCTACGCCGCCAACCCCCAGCTTTCGGCGATGCTGACCACCAGGTTCGCCGGCACGGTGGTGGGCTACCTAGGCCGCCTTACTGTGCAATTCGGATTGCCGGCGCAACCCCCCAACCTGCACGCTTTCGTATTCACCTGCGACGCCGATGAGACGACCGCCTTTGCCAGCGATCTCGGTTGGGTTAGGCTGTTCCTCTCCGATGGGTCGCCGGCCGCCGATTCGGCCCTGGCCGGGTTTCTGCGACAGGCGGCGGTCAGAATTACTGACCGCCAGGCGTTCCTGCTCCGCGCCGGCCGGACGCTGGCAGCGGAGTTGTCCCGCGACCCCCAGCGGTTGCAGGCGATACTGCGAGAGATGACGCCGTGATCGCGCGCAACGGACAGAATCCCGGTGCGTTGCGCCGGCTTGGCGTGGTCGTCGGCGGGTCCCTCTCTCGCGGCTTGGATGTGCGGCTGGACAGCTCGGCGGATGCGTCGCTGGAGGACGTTGCGGTGGGTTCGTTCGTCACCATCGTGGGACGCCGCCAACGCTACTTTGCAGTCGTCACCGACCTGGAACTGCGCGCGGTGGACGACAGCGTGCGCCATTTCCCACCCGGCGGTTCCACTTACGCCGGCACCGGCGATTTCGCGGCCGAGGTCATGGCCGGCACCCTGGCCTACGGGCAGTTGTCGGTGATGCCCAGCATGACCGCGCCCCTGGACTCGGGTGCCGGCATTGGGCCGGCGATCTCTGCGGAGCAGGCCAAGACCATACCGGAGCATTTCGCCCCCGTGTACGCAGCCTCCCAGGCGGACATCGACGCGGTGTTCCGCGCGCAGGACGCCGACGCATTCACCCTAGGTTCACCTCAGGGCATGGAGGCGGCGTCCATCCACCTGGACCTGGGCACGCTGGCCAGCCGCTCGGTCGGCGTGTTCGGCGCGTCCGGATCCGGCAAGACGTTCCTCGCCCGTATGCTTCTGGCCGGCCTGGTCAAGGACGGTCAAGCCGTGTCCCTGGTGTTCGACATGGAGAGCGAATACGGCTGGCAGGGCCAGGACAACGACCGCCGCCGCCAGGTCAAGGGACTCAAGCAGCTATTTCCCAGCCGGGTGGTCACGTTCACGCTGGACGAGGAGAGCAGCCGGCGGCGCGGCGTTACCCCCGACGGCGTGGTGCGTATCGGCTACGACGAAATCGAGCCGGCCGACATCGAGGTGCTGCGCGACCTGCTGAACTTGTCCGAGGTCGCGGCGGCCACCGCATGGAACTTAGAACGACACTACGGCAGCGGCGACTGGCTGCGTTCGTTCCTGGCGTTGAGCGGCGCGGAAGTCGGTGAGCTGGCCAACGAAATCGGCGTCAACCTGGCGGCGTTGCAAACGCTCCATCGCCGGCTGTCCGCGTGGAGCCGGTTCGGATTCCTGGCCGACAAAGGGGAGGGCCGGGGCAGCGCCGGCGGCATCATTGAAAACCTGCAACACGGCAACCACGTGGTGCTGGAGTTCGGCCAGTATGGACGCAACACCGCCGCTTACGTCCTGGTCAGCAACCTGCTGACCCGCCGCATCCACGAGACCTGGGTGCGCCGCAAGGAGCTTGCCGACGGCGGTCAGGGCGACGAACCCCGCCCGCTGGTGATCTTCATCGAAGAGGCCCACAAATTCCTCACACCCGAAGTTGCGTCCCAGACCATTTTCGGTTCCATCGCCCGCGAACTGCGCAAGTACAACGTCACCCTGATGATCGTGGACCAGCGGCCCAGCGGCATCGACTCGGAAGTAATGAGCCAGCTCGGAACCCGCCTGTCCTGCGCCCTCAACGACGACCGGGACCTGAACGCCGTGCTGATGGGCGCCCGCGACGCCGGCCAACTGCGCGGCGTGCTGTCCCGTCTCGACAGCAAGCAGCAAGCCCTGGTCTTCGGCCACGCCGTCCCCATGCCCGTCGTAGTCCGCCCCCGCGACTACGACGAGTCCTTCTACGCCGACATGGCGATTGCCGGCGCTCCGGCCGGCGTCAGCGCGTTGCCCGAAAGCGACGCCGAGCGTATGCAACGCGAGATCAATGAACTGTTCCCACCTGAATGAGATAACATAGCCCCTCTCCCTGAGGGAGAGGGGTTGGGGTGAGGGCCATACCGCCATGCAAGTCATCACAACCTGCGCCGAAATGACCGCCCTGTGCCGCGAAGTACCGCGCCCGCTGGGCCTGGTGCCCACCATGGGCGCCCTCCACGAGGGCCACCTGTCCCTGACCCATCAGGCCCGAGCGGACAACGAAACCATGGCCGCATCCATATTCGTCAACCCGACCCAGTTCGGAGCCAACGAGGACTTCACCACCTACCCGCGCACCTTCGAGCGAGACCTGGAGCTATTGGAAGCGCAAGGCACTGACCTGGTGTTCGCCCCGCTGCCGGACGAGGTGTACCCGGAGGGATTCGACACCTGGATCAAACCGGGAGCGGTGGCCGAGGGCATGGAAGGCGCAGCCCGCCCCGGACATTTTCGCGGCGTAGCGACGGTGGTAGCCAAGCTGTTCACCATCACCCGACCCGACCGCGCCTACTTCGGCCAGAAAGACGGTCAGCAGGTCGCCGTCATCCGCAAAATGAACGCCGACCTCAACCTCGGTGTGGAAGTAGTCACCATGCCCACCGTCCGCGAACCGGACGGCCTGGCCCTGAGCAGCCGCAACGCCTACCTGACCGCAGAGCAACGCGCCGCCGCCCCGGTAGTGTACCGCGCCCTCCGCGCCGCCGAATCCCTGTGGCACACGGGCGAGCGCAACCCCAACCGCCTGCAAGCCGCAGCCCTCGCAATCCTGCAAGCCGAACCCCAAGTATCCGCCGTGGACTACGTAAGCATAGTGGACGCCGCCACGATGGCCCCGCTGAACGTGCTAGATGAACAACCGGCAATGATCGCAACGGCAGCGCGCCTGGGGTCGGTGCGGCTGATTGATAACGTGGTGCTGCTATAGAGGAGGTAACTATGCTTGACGAAGTGGTTTTTGAAGTGCACGAGGCGGAGGAAGGAGGCTACTACGCCGCGGCCATCGGCCACGACATAATCACCCAGGGCGATTCGTGGGAAGAACTGAAGCTGATGGCCCAAGACGCCGTACTGTGCCACTTTAACGATGGTGAAGCGCCTGGAACGCTCCGACTGCGCCTCGTAAAAGACGAAGTGGTGGCAGTGTAATGCTGCCCAGGGATATGCCCGGCGACGAACTGGTTAGGCTACTGCGCCGCCGGTACGGTTATCGGATGGTTCGGCAAAGGGGCAGCCATATGCGGCTGGTTACAAACATCAAAGGTCCGGAGCATCACGTATCAGTCCCACGCCACAACCTGTTGAAAGTTGGCACACTGCATTCCGTGTTGTCCAGGGTAGCCGCCTACCTCGAAATCGACCAGGGCGAATTACGGCAGGATCTGTTTGAGCATTAGCAAGTGCACGAGGGAAGGTGAAGTGTCGATGGATGTGTCCGTTCTCGTTCGGTTGCATCCCGTACCTTTGGACATCAACCTGGTTAGTTTGTAATCGAGACGGTCAAGGGGATCATACCCATACCGTCAATTTTCGAAATGCCAGTCCAAATTTCCCCAATTTGGGGCAACGCGTCAATCCGCGCGGAGACGGCTGCGGAGCCGGTGAGCATCAAGAGGGCGGGGACACTGTCCTGTCTCAAAGGGCACGAGAAAATCAAGTGCACGTTGCGCGTCCGCACTGTAGGCCAACTGTTCATCATCGGCCGCTTCCGGTGTCTGTATATCCCATCGTTCAGCGAACGAACGACAAGAGTAGTTGTGATAACTGGCAAGCCACATATATTTTGACCGGACACTTTGGTCAGATTTGTGATCACGTAAACCTTTGAGCACGCATTCTCTATGGGCAGGCAGAAGCTCGGCGTGAATCGGGTAATGTGGAAAAAGGTCAAGCTCCGACCCGAGGTAATCGACAAACAAACGTTCATCGACTGGATCTTCAAGGATCTGCTGGTAGTGCGGTGCCCAAGTAAAGTCGCCGTAGTATGACAGATGCTGCGCGATCAAGGGCTCGACTGACGGCGCGATCGTTAACCTTGGAGGTCCGCCCGAATGATCGAGGCCAACAGCCTCCAGCAGTGCATCCCCGTATGCGACGTCATCGTCTTGGTAATGGTCGCCGTAAGCGATCGCGCCCCTGAGGAAGAAGCCATCTAATGCGAGACTGGTTTGAACTTGTGCGAAGAGTGTCAAGATAATGCCAAGCTCGATTTCTCCGTCATTACGGTGCCAGTCGCCTAGCGGGTAAGCTACGACGATATTGTCTGTGAAAACTTTCATGTCGAAGATGGAAGCACCCGGTGGGTAGCCGGATTTAACCTCGCGCACTGTGCCGTAAGCCTTCTCTAAGGCACCCTTGATCCTCTGTAGAAAGTCTTCTCCCGAGCCCGAACGGAAAGCGCGCTGCGTTTCCGCACGGAACCCGAGGATATCGGCGTAGCAGACGATTGTTGGGCGCAGGCGCATTGGAGTGGCTTTCAACCGCTCCAAAATCCGCGTGCGCATCAAGATTTCAGCATCGACACCTTCGGCGTCTGCGTGCTGGTAGATTTTCGACAGGCTATCCCCGTCCAGTGATACCAGGATGGAGGAAGAGACACTCGGGCCTGCCTCCACGTTTGCCGGCTCGAGTTCGTCCCAATAGTCGGTGAAGTCGTGTGTATCCCAAAACTCGGCTTCGTCTTCCCGCGTGGCGAACTGAGGAATCGGGTCGTCAGAGGGCTGGTTGGCGCTGCTCATGCTGTTCTCCCGCGAATTGGGAACGGTTGATATGAAACTATCACCGGCCCCATGCAGCGTCAAACTGCGGCGCGTTCCCAACCCCAAAATCCCGCAAATCCTGATTCTGACCAAATGACACCCGTCCCGTTGACCCCGCCGGAACGCCGGTTCTATCATAGTCTCATCACGTGAAAGACCAGCTGGTCCCGCAATCCCATATCTATCCCGCCTGCCAGAGGTGAAACCAACCCAATCGGTCGTAACGGCCAACCCGTCAGAACCCTAAATCGCAACCGGCCCACGTGGGCTAACGCCGCTTAACGACCTAACGCCCCACCGGCGCAGCCTCCTGGTGTCCACCGGGACAATCCGAGCCCGCGCGCAAGTACGTCTTTGGCGTACCGAGTACACGAAAAAGTAGGTCAAATAGTTGCGTAACCCCCCGGCCGTGGGCTGACAACGACCGTCGGAAACCTTCACCTCTGGCAGGCAAACCAAAACCCCAGGTTCATCCGCTCATGGTGAGCCTGTCGAACCACCAACCCGAAGGAGAACGCCTTTGCAAACACCAAAATCCTGTTCATCCTGTAAATCGATGTAAAACCAACCCCTTACGCCCCAAACCGGATGCGCGTGAGGCTGACGCCGGCTTGCCGTCGCCTAACGGCGGTAGTATTCTGCGATGCACGCTCCGCTTGGGCGGATGCGATTGCCTCCAGGAGCATTGATCCACGATGACTACCACCTCCGACGTCAAGACTCACCTGAATTTTATCAACGGCGAATGGACGCCCTCCGACTCCGGGCGCACCTACTCCGTCTATAACCCCGCCCACAAGGACCGCCTGCTGGGGCATTTCCAGCTCTCCAACCCCGAGGACACCCTGCGCGCCGTGGCCGCAGCGTCCGAAGCGGCAGAGGGATGGGCCGACACGCCGGCGCCGGTGCGCGCCCAGGTGCTGTTCAAGGCCCTGGAAATCATGGAACGCCGCGGCGAGGAAATCGCCCGCACCATCACCGAGGAGGAGGGCAAGCCGCTGCCCGACGCCCGCGGCGAGGTCAAGCGCGCCATGAATATCATGGAGTACGCTGCCGGCGAGGGTCGCCGCATGTTTGGCTATACCACGCCGTCGGAGCTGCCCAACACCGTCGCCTACACCGTGCGCCGTCCGCTGGGCGTGGTTGGCATCATCACGCCGTGGAATTTCCCCATCGCCATCCCGGCTTGGAAGATGGCGCCCGCCCTGATCTGCGGCAACGCCATCGTGTTCAAGCCGGCGTCCAGCACGCCCCTGTGCGCCGTGAAACTCACCGAAGTCTTTGAGGAGGCGGGCGTCCCGCCCGGCGTGTTCAACCTCATCACCGGCCCCGGCGGCAGCGTGGGCAACGCCCTGGTCGAATCGCCCGACGTGGCCGGCATCTCGTTCACCGGCAGCACCGAGATCGGGACCGACCTCTACACCCGAGGCGCGTCCCTGCTCAAGAAGGTGCAGGCCGAGATGGGCGGCAAGAACGCCGTCATCCTGCTGGCCGACGCCGACCTTGACAAGGCTCTCGGCGGCATCGTGCAGGGCGCGTTCGGCTCAACCGGCCAACGCTGCACCGCCACCAGCCGCGTCATCGTCGAGGACGGCGTGTACGACGAGTTCATGGCACAACTGATCGAACGTACCTCGCAACTCACCATCGGCGACGGAATGGAGGACGGCATCGACGTCAGCCCGCTCTCCAGTGAGTCCCAGCAGCGCACCGTTTCCGACTACATCACCACGGGCCGGGACGAGGGCGCAACGCTGGCCTTCGGCGGGCGCACGCTGACCGGCGGCATCTACGATGAAGGCTGGTACGTGGAGCCCACCATCTTCACCGACGTGTCGCCCGACATGCGCATCGCCCGCGAGGAGATTTTCGGGCCGGTGCTGACGGTGTTCCGAGCGCGTGACCTGGAGCACGCTGTGGAGATCTCCAACAGTGTCAAGTTCGGCCTGTCCTCGTCGGTGTACACTAGAGACATCCCGCGAGCCTTCCGCTACATCAACACCGTGGACGCCGGCATGGTCCACGTCAACGCCCCCACCCTGGGCGGCGAGGTTCACCTGCCCTTCGGCGGCCTGAAAGCATCCGGTGTCGGCCAGCGCGAGCAAGGCGTCGAGGCGGTGGACTTCTTCAGCGAGGTCATCACCGTGTACATCGACTACGCAGACGAGGCCCGCGCCCAGGCCCGGTTTATCTAACACATTCTGTCATTGCGAGGAGCGTAGCGACGTGGCAATCTCGATCCCGTAGCCGATGCCCGTTGCTGCAACGAGACTGTCATCCGCCAAAGGCGGACGCTCGCAATGACCAAGCATATCCGAATCGGGCTGCTGATCGCGGTCCTGATTCTGGCGGCTGCGGCCTGCATCCCCACCGAGCGAGACCTTGACGCGCGCATCAACCAAGCCGTAGCAACCGCCGTAGCGTCCTCGGCCCCGCCCGACCTGAATCGCCTGTACCGGGAAACCCGCGCCTCGGTTTTCTACATCGACCCCACCGACGGGCAGCACGGCACCGGCTGGCTGCTGGAACCGGGCGTCATCGTAACGGTCGCGCACGTAGTATCGGGGCGAGAGCAGGTCATCGTGCGGCAGGCTACCGCCCCTACGTTTATCGCTTCGGTTGAGGGGCTGGACGAGCGGCGAGATCTCGCGCTACTTCACTACGATACTAGCGACACCCAACTCGAACCCGGAGCCATGCCGCTACCCCTGGGAGACGCCGCAAGCGATGACATCGCCATAACGCTGCTGGCGCTGGGCTATTCCAGCAGCGGCATCAAGCGCGAGGGTACGGTAGGATCACCCAAAGCCAACGCCGGCATCCTCTCCCAGATCACCAACTTCGGCCCCGATAGCTACGGCCGCAACCTGGAGATGGACGCCGCCATCGACCCGGGCGACAGCGGCGGCCCCGTCCTCAACGCCAACGGCGAGGTAATCGGCATGGTCCGCGCCGCCGCCCGCCGCTCCGAAGCCGGGCAAACCGTGGTCGGCACCTTCTACGCCGTCCACGCCGACGAAATCCGAGCGGCGCTGGCAGAGATCAAAAATCGCGAAAGTCCGGCTCCTCAGCAATAACGTCAAGGATCCCCTGGGCGACGTAGAGTTGCGGCCGTCGCCGTCCTTCTACCGGGGCAAGGATTCCGGCCTCTACCAGCCGGGCAATATGCCGCTGTGCAGCGGTATGGGATATGTCCAGCAGGGCCTGTACCCGGGGAACGTTCATGTATGGCAGCTCAAACAACCGATCAATCAATTCAAATGCCGAGACGGCCGTTCGCTGAGAATGCACCCGTTCACGGTACAGGCCCCTGACTTGCAGCAGGTTTTCTACTCTTCCTAGCGCGTCGGTTGCCGTAGCGGAAATTGCCATCAGAAAAAACTGCAACCACAATTCCCATTCCCCTCTGAGGCTGACGCCCAGCAGTAAATCCACGTATTGTTGACGGTATTTAGCCAGAAAGTCACTGATGTACAACCAGGGCTGGGTCAAGTATCCGCGCTCGCATAGTAGCAGGGTTATCAGGATACGACCCGTCCGGCCGTTGCCGTCTTCAAAAGGATGGATAGCCTCGAACTGGTAGTGGATTAGCGCAAGTTGCACCAGAAGCGGCATGGAGGAGTTCGAATGCAGAAATTCTTCCAGCGTATGCAGCGCCAGCATCATTTCTTGCGTGGGTGGTGGTACGTAGCGAGCGTTTTCAATCCCGGGCAGGCCGCCTCCTATGATGACTTGGCGCGTTCTAAATTCGCCCGGTCGTCGGTCTTGTCCGCGGACGCCGGACAAAAGCGCTTCGTGTATTTCGCGTATCAAGCGCAAACTTATCGGCAGCCGGGTCATCCGCTCCAGCCCATACCGCATTGCCTTGATGTGATTGGAGACTTCCTCCGCATCATCCCGGTCGTGCGCTATGTCGCTGAGCTGAAACTGGTACACGTCGGCGAGATTGGACGTCGATCCTTCGATACGACTTGAAGCCACTGCCTCGCGTGATAGCATGGGCTGGATCAGCAAGTAGGGAGTCGGCAAGTCCGCAGCCCTCCCGTCAAGGCGGCTCAACGCTCGGTCGGCGCGTGACAACAGGCTAACTGTGCTATCACTCCAGGGGATAGCCGGTGGTAGCGGATTTGGCACGAAGGCTGGCCAATAGCCGCCGTCTAGTGTGGCGGCTGGCACCAACTTGCCGGGGCTCTCGTCAGTGAAATCGGACTCGCGCAATTTGGCTCCTCCCGTGTTTGCGATTTCAGACTGCCTACCGTAGCTATCTGCAACTATAATACAGTCAAGGTTTCACATTCTATAAGATACGATGCAGATTTAGCTATGAAAGTTGCAAAGGCAAGAGATATTGCAATTTTACGGTCTAAAAGTTGCAGCCGAGGGAAGGCACTGCAACCTTGTGCGAATAATCGCAAGGGCATTGCAACCTTTACGGTCAAAAGATTGCAGCCGAGGGAAGACATTGCAACCCTGCGCAGACAATGGACGGGTCAATGCAACCTTACCGGCCAAAAGTTGCGGTCACTCCAGCCCGGCGCAGCCTACAACCGCCGCCGTCCGGCAAACCCCGTATCCGTCGGATGCCACCAGTCGATGGACGGCTCGCCCCGCTGCCAGCATAGATGGACGATTTCGCCCTCGCGGTTGGACGGGAAATCCACCAGCCCGCGCCCGATGTCCCGCACCAGGATGCCCCGATCCGTGATCTCCTTCACCGCGTCCTGCAACCGGTGCGTCAGTCGGGTGACCACGTCCTCGGCGGCGGCGATTTCCGCCTCGCTGCTGGAATGGCCGTTGCTCCGGCGCCGGCGCAGCAAACCCAGCAGGTTCTCCTGCTCATCCACCAGCTCCGTGCGCAGCGGCTGCATCGCGGCGAACCGTTCTTCCAGCCAGGGCACCAGGTCGTTGGCCTCATCGTAGGTGAATAACCGCTCCATCATAGCGTCTGTATAATACAGCAATGATAACCTCCAACGATGCCCTCCCCGACGCCCGTGATGATGCAGCCGGCAACAACCGGTTCCTGCCCGGCGAACTCGCCCTGTTCCTCGACCGCAAGGGACGCGCCTACCTGCAAACCCTGACCGAGGACGACGAGTTTCACTGCCACCTGGGGTTCATTCCCCACGCCGAGGTGATTGGGCAGCCGGTGGGCGGCTGGTACACTACCAGCCGGGGCCATGTGCTGCTGGGCATCCGCCCGACGCTGGGCGACTACGTCCGCCTGATGCCGCGCGGCCCGCAGGTCATCTACGCCAAAGACCTGGGCAACATCGTGTCCATGGCCGACATCTTCCCCGGCGCGACGGTGGTTGAGGCGGGCCTGGGATCCGGCGCGCTGACTACTGGATTGCTGCGGGCGGTTGGCCCTACCGGGCGTTTGGTGTCCTACGAAATAAACGAATCAGTGGTAGCCAAGGCCGAGTCCAACGTCAAGTCTGTAATCTCAGACACTTCCCGGTGGACGGTGAAAGTCGGCGACATTGCCGAGGGTATCGACGCGGAGGCCGTGAACCGCGTGGTGCTGGACCTGCCGGAACCGTGGCGAGTGCTGGACGCCGCCGCCAACGCGCTCAGCACCGGCGGCATCCTGCTGTGCTTCCTGCCCACCGTCCTCCAGGTGCATGAGCTGGTGCTGGCGTTGCAGGATGACGGCCGCTACGCCCGCATCGAAACCGCCGAGACCATGCTGCGCGGCTGGAACGTGACGCGGCGCAGCGTCCGCCCGGCACACCGGATGGTGGCCCACAGCGGATTCATAACCACCGCCGTGCGCTGCGTGCCGCCCAGCCGGCAGGGCTACGCGCTCAACCCGTGAACCGGAAATACCGCGTCCTTGATTGCCGCCACGCTCTCGGCGGCCAGGGCGCGGGCGTCAGCCCGGATGTGGTCGGGGATCTCGGGAACCTCGGTGTCGCGCAGTGCGGTGCGGCCCAGCCGCTCAATCGCCTGCGTGGGAATCCGGTCGGGCCAGTCCGCACCGCACATCACGCCGTAGGCCAACGTCCAGCAGCGGGCCACCGCGCCGATGTCGTATCCGCCGCCGCCGGTGGCGAGCCACGGGTAGCCCAGGCTGCCCAGCCGCGTCACGGCGGCGATGAATCCCCGGCTGGTCACCTGCAAGTGCGTTAGCGGGTCGGTGTGATAGGAGTCGATGCCCAGTTGCGTCAGCAGCACGTCGGGAGCGAAAGCGTTAATCAGCGGTGGTACGATTGACTCAAAGGCGTCCAGGTAAATTTCGTCGTCAGTGTAGGGATAGAGCGGGAGGTTGACGGCGTAACCCACGCCGTCGCCAGCGCCCACTTCGCCGGCGAACCCGGTGCCTGGGAACAGGTAACGCCCCGACTCGTGAACGGATATGGTGAGGACCCGCGGATCACCGTAGAAAGCGTCTTGCACGCCGTCGCCGTGGTGCGCGTCGATATCCACGTAGGCGACGCGCATCCCCCGGTTCAGCAGGTAGTGGATGGCGACCACTGGGTCGTTGAATACGCAGAACCCGCTGGCGTTGCGGGCGGCGGCGTGGTGCAGGCCGCCGCTGATGTTGAACGCCGCCTGCACCTCGCCGTCGGCGACCATGCGGGCCGCGTCCAGCGTGGCCCCGGTGCTGAGCATGGCGGCCTCGTACATGCCAGGATAAGTGGGATTGTCGCCGCCCTGGGCGAACCCGAACCGCTGGGGCTGGTATCCGGTCAAGCCCAGGCTGAACGTGCGCACGGCAGCCATGTAATCGCGAGAGTGGAACGCTCCGACGCTGCCCTCGTCGGCGAGGGTAGGCGTGACCAGCAGCGAGTCGTCGCCGTCGAACGCGCCGTAAGCGTCCAGCAACTCGTAGGTGTGGCGCAGACGAATCGGACGCATCGGGTGGTCCTGGCGCAGCACGTGCTGGCTCATGGCGTCGTCGTAGATGAAAGCGGCGCGAGGCATGATTCTCTCCCGGTCATGGGCTGGCACGCAGAGTAACACTTTCGGCAGCGTGAATCATTGCCGTGCTAGACTGCGTTGACATGGTAGAGCATTCCGACATATCGGTGGTCATCCTCGCCGGGGGAACCAGCCGCCGCTTGGGACGAGACAAAGCTGCTGAGCCATTTGGCGACGAGACACTGCTGCACCGTGTCGTCAGGCGAGCCAGCGCAGCGGTTGGCTCGTACGACGTTGTAATCGTCGTGGCCAACACCGGCCAGTCAGAGAGAGCGCCGGCGGACATCCCGCATCGCTTGGTGCTGGACGCTCTCCCCGGTTCCGGGACGTTGGGCGGGATCCACACCGGCCTCCAGGCGGCGCGCAACGAGTGGGCGCTGGTGGTAGCGTGCGACATGCCCTTTCTGTCGGCGCCGCTACTGCGCTATATGACGGGGTTGCAAGACGGCGTTGATGTGGTCGTGCCAATCATCGACGGGCGGCCTGAACCCACTCACGCGCTGTACTCGCGTCGGTGCATCCCTGCTATTTCGCAGCGGCTGCAAGCCGGCCAACTGAAAGCGTCCGGCTTCCTGGACTCTGTGCGAGTCCGTTATGTTGATGAGGGCGAGGCCCGCCGTTTCGACCCGGAATTGCTGAGCTTCTTCAACGTCAACCGCCCCGAGGATCTGGCGCGGGCGATTGAGATTGCCGCACAGGAACGAGATCAGAGCGGCTGCTTGGCCGGCACTCCCACGCGGCGCGGGTAGCGTCCCGGCGTGCGCCGCACCTTTTCCACCGAGATGATCCAACGGTCAGCCGGCAGCGGCGGCGACAGAGAGTTGACCGAGTGCAGCCCGGCTATCTTGCCGCCCAATTCATTCAGCGCGTTGACCGACATTTTCGCCTCCACCGGGCCATCGCTGCCTTTCCACGCCAACAGATGCCCATGTCCCTTGCACAGCGGCAGCGCATACTCCACCAGCGTGGGTAGCGACGCCACGCCCCGAGCCAAGGCAACGTCGAACTGCCCCCGGTAACCCTCGGTGCGCCCTAGATCCTCCGCGCGCACGGTCACAACCTCCACATCGTCCAGCGCCAGTTCGCTCACCAACTCCCGCAGGAACGCCGTCTTTTTGCCGACGGACTCCGCCAGCGTCAGCCGGATGCCGGGGAACGCGATCTTGAGCGGAACGCCGGGGAATCCCGCGCCGGCCCCAATATCAACCACGCGAACGCCGTCACGCCATTCGCGCATGGCGAGAACAGCGGTCAGCGAATCGAGATAATGCCGTACCTGCACCTCCTCCGGGTCGGTGATGGCGGTCAGGTTGGCGCGCCGGTTCCCCTCGGCCAAAAGGCGCGTGTACTCGGCGAATCGGGTCAACTGATCGCCGGTAAAATGCAGCCCCAAACGTTCCGCCTGTTCCGACAGAACCTGCATCCCCACATTCGCGGCCGTGGTCATCAGCTCAGGAATCGGGCGAACACGTCCCGCCCGGGGAAAACGGCGCGCTCGCCCAACTCCTCCTCAATGCGCAGCAGGCGGTTGTACTTGGCCAGTCGCTCGGAGCGGGTGATGGAACCGATCTTGATCTGGCCCGCGCCGGTGGCAACCGCCAGGTCGGCGATGGTGGTGTCCTCGGTTTCGCCGGAACGGGCGGAGATTACCGGCAGGTAGCCCCGCTGCTGAGCCAGCCGGACGGTTTCCAGCGTCTCGGTCAGCGTGCCAATCTGGTTGAGCTTGATCAGCACGGCGTTGGCGATGCCGGCGTCTGCGCCCTGCGCCAGGCGCTCCGGGTTGGTGGTGAACAGATCGTCGCCAATTAACTGCGTGGACGCCCCCATCTGCTGCGTCAGATATTCCCACCCGTCCCAGTCATCCTCGGAAAGTCCGTCCTCGATGGAGATTATGGGGTAAGTTACGCACCAGTGGGCGAGCAGATCGGCCAACTCGCCGGACGTGAAAGAGCGGCCCTCGGCGCGCAGCAGGTAGTTTCCATCGCCCCCGATAAACTCGGTGGCGGCAACGTCCATGCCTATGGCGATGTCGCCGTCGCGGGCGCAGCGATACCCAGCCAGTCGGGTGGCGTCGTAAAGGATTCCCAGGGCGTCCTCATGGCAGGGCAGCGGCGGCCCGTACCCGCCCTCGTCTGCGACGCCATAAGCGTAGGGGCCCATCTGGGAGAGCACGCGACCCACCGCTCGGTACACGTCCACGACCATGCGCAGCGCGTCGCCGTAGGTTTCCGCGCCGATGGGAATGGCGAGAAAGTCCTGCATATCCAAGCCGGCCGCGGCATGTCGCCCCCCGCTGATGATATTTATCATCGGCACGGGCATGATGGCCGCGTCCGGGCCGCCCAGGTAACGGTACAGGGGCTGACCGGATGCGGAGGCCGCAGCGTGGGCAGCAGCCAGGGACACTCCCAGAATTGCGTTTGCGCCCAGTCGGGACTTGTTGGACGTGCCATCAAGTTCGCGCAAAAACTCATCCAGCGCAGGTTGATCCGCAGCGTCCATCGAGCCACAAACGGCCGGCGCGATTATGGTGTTGACGCCGGCCACGGCGCGGCGGACGCCCTTGCCCTCGTACCGGGCAGGGTCCCCGTCGCGCAGCTCGATGGCCTCATGGCGTCCGGTGGACGCGCCGGATGGCACGATGGCCCGACCCATCGCGCCGCCGTCCAGGTGGACATCCACCTCAACGGTGGGATTCCCCCGAGAGTCCAGAACCTCGCGGGCGCGAACGGCGACGATGGTGGTTGAGCCGGGCATACGGGCCTAGCCGTGCCCTTCGGACACGATGTCGTTGAACGTAACCCGCAGCATCGGCGCGTCGGTCTCATTCTTCCACTGGTGATGCTCACCCGGGGGAACCAGCACGGCGTCGCCGGCGGTTACGGCGTACTCCGTGCCGGAGATGGTGATGCTGCCGGAGCCTTCCAGGATGAACACGGTGTGGTCCCACGCGTGATTGTGTCCGCCGGTCTCGGGGTGGCTGACCGCGCCGGGCTGCATGTAGCCGTTGTAGAGCATCAGGTAGTTGGGGCAGCCGTCGCGCCCGCCCAGCATGGTGTGGCCGGTCTCGTCGTTGAGGTCGGCGTGGTTGCGGATCACCGGCGGCGTGCCGGCGCCGGGCTCGGAACCGCCGGGCCGGGCGTTGCCGCTGGAGGCGGCCAGGGGGTTGATCTCGATGCGGCGGATGGCGGTGTCGCCGTCGTTGCGGGTAACGTGGTCAACCATGGGCGGGATGAACATGGCGTCGCCGGCCTTGACCGGGTACTCCTTGCCGTCGGCCACCAGCGTGCCGCTGCCCTCGATGATATACACCTCGTGCTCCCACTCGTGGATGTGGTGCGAGCTGGTTCCACCCGGCTCGATTACCGAGTAGGCCAGCGTGACCAGGTTCGGATTGTCGTCGATGCTGATCAGGCGGGCAACCGCGCCCTCAGGATAGTCCTTGATGTTGTGGATGATGGGTTCCATTGCAAATCTCCTTTTTGGCGACTGGGTTCAGGTTGACATTTCACACCTTTACCACCTCATCCCGTCTGTGCAATTCTGCCTCCTCCCGTCATTCCCGCGAAAGCGGGAATCCAGGGCGTACAAAACAAAGGCGACTCTTCTGTGGCCGCTGCACTACAGCTCGTGCCGGTGGCTGTCGTCTCCACCGCCGCGATTATTGGCGTCCGGCGGCAGCGTGATGATGGCACGGCGATGCGTGCCCACGCCGATAGTGCGCTCGCCGTCCAGGACTTCCACCTTGAAGTAGAGCCAGCGGCCATCGACCTTTTCCAACTCGGCGTTGGCGACCACAGTGACACCGATGTCGGCGGTGGCTACGTGGCGGATGTTGACCTCAAAGCCCACGGTGGACTGTTCCGGCGGCAGGTAGTCAAGAATGGCGCGCTGGGAAGCCTGCTCCATGGCGCGAATCATGGAGGGTGTGCTGAGCTTGCCGGTGTGCGGAGCGGTGTTGTGCTCGCACACCAGCACCTCGCGGTGCCCGGTAAGTCCTGGAGCCAGCGCAGGCGGGGCGGCATTCGATTGTTGGGTCATGTCGGTTGTGGGTTCCTTGCGATAGTGGATTAATACGCCGTCATCATAACAGTGTGAGCGGAGGGCTGCCAATTGGGGGAGCGGAGTGCCAGAAAGCCCCGACTTCGCGCGCTTTGTTTTTGACACTGCGCGCCGTTCGGAGTAGCATAATCCCGTGGCATTCTCGCATTATCTAATAGGCGCCGGCCCATTCCACGTTGCAACCCATAAGCCTTATATCCCCCTGCTCATAAGCATCGGATTGCCACATTTACACTGCGGGGGCGACGTGAGCATTTGCCACGCCTGGAATCATCCTTCCCATCGGGAGAAACGCCTTGACCAGCCCGACCACCAACTCAACCGACCGACCCGATGGCAAGTCGCCGCTGTCCGGTCCGAGTATCGTTCCCGAATTTGAAGCTGCCCTGACTCGCCTGTGCGCCGTGGCGCGTCAGGGTCAACGCGCGGACAGTCCCCTGTACAACCCGTCCGAAGCATGGATCGTCGGCAATATGCCGATATTCCAGGATCTGCCGGCGGAGCAACAGTCGGAGTTGCTGGCGCAGGCGCAGGATTTGGAAGCCGAGGCGGTGGAAGCCAACGCCGCCGGCCGCGCGTCAAGCAAAGTGTGGCCGGAAACGGTGTTCCGCCTGGACAACGGCGGCCTGGCCTTTTTCAGTCAACTGGGCGTGGTGCGACGACCCGACCTGACCCAGTATTTCGTGGAGGGGTTCACCCGCAACCGCGACGCCTTGGCCTTTTCTGAGGACAACCAGCGACTTTTCACCCAGGTTTTCCATAAGGTATGCGAGAAGATGGAAGCCTGCTTCGCCAGCGGCCAGGACATCGTGCAGACCGACCGGCAGATTTGCGACGCGCCAGGTCGGTCTTTTCACGCGCGCCAGCTGCTGTTCGGCACGCGATATATGCAGGCCCCGTACATGTGGCGCCGGCTGACGTTCGACCTGCCTCAGGATCAATGGCAGGAATCGCCGGACATCCTGGAAGTGTCGGTGCCGCACTGGATGGACGACCTGGACCTGGACGAAGGGCTGAAGAATGAACTGCGCGACGCCGGCATCACGCAGCTTGTATTCAAGGCTCCCACGCGCGGCCTGTCGTTGCACTTCGGGTTCGACTACGTGGGCGAGCATAAGATGGGGCCGCTTTCCATCGCCATGCACCAGGTGAAACAGAACAACGGACTGGCCGTGCAGGCGGCGTTGAGCATGGCGCGGGCGCGCACGCTGGACGGCGAAATCGCCAACACTGCGCTGGTTACCGTCGGCCCGTCGCTCCACGGCAAGAGCACGCTGACCATCATGGTGGAGTTGGCTAACAGCGAACTGGCCGGCATCCTGAACCTGCCCCACGACCCCGAGGAAGGGGTCTATCCCATGAACGATGACATCGTGCTGCTGCAGCCGCTGGATAAGCCGATACCCAGCCGCCTGGACGGCAGCAGCGCGCTGATCTCCCACGCCATCGACGGCACGGAGAACAATTTCTACGCGGTGCCCTTCGGCTTGACACGGGAGGACGATCCCATCACCTACGATGTGCTGCGGGGCGCGCCGGGCGTGACCTCGGCGGATGAGACACTGGAAAACGTGCCGGTCAAGGTGGAAAGCCAAGAACCGAACTACCTGGAAAACCCGGTCCGCAACATGCGGATGATCCTGTCGCGGCGGGGGTTGCTACAGCGGAAGGGCGCGCAGGGACTGATCGGAAAGATCACCAACGGTCGGCTGTCAGATTCCGTGCATGTGCCCATGGAGAGCACCAATCGGGTCTTCTGGCAGGAAGTGATGCGGCAGAACACGGTGATTCCGCCACTCCGTCGCCTGAGCCTGGAACAATACATCCGTGTGCTGATGTACGGCGAGGCGGTGCAGATGGGCGCCGCCATCGGGGCTATCGGCCGTCCCTACGTGGAGTATTTCTCCGACCCGTTCATCATCGGTCTGGAAGACGAAAACGCCAACCTGCTGTACCACGTCCTGCAACAGCTATCATGGGGCGGTATGCCTCAGCAGTACTACGCCTTCAACACCGGCGGCGTCGGCGCCGACAGCAACGAAGAAGCGTCGGGTTCCCGCTACGTCAATATCCCGCGCGAGTTGACCATGCTGTTGCAGGAAGCCCTGCTGCGCAACGCGGTCAAGTTCGAGTATGATGGAGTGCTCAGGTCCGAAGTTGCGGTTGCGGTGTTGGACGCTGGCGGCAATGAGGTGCTTGACCTGCGGGAGAAGTGGCTGCCCATCAACATCTACGGCGAAGAGGACTACGCCAGCCGAGTCCAGGAGTTGATGCACCGGCGGTACTATGGTCGGGAGCAGCAGGACAAAGCCGGCATTCTGCGCTATACCAAGGTGGTCAACACTGTACTGGACATTACCGACGTACCCACTCCGGTCAACGAGCGAGAGTTGGCCTGGCTGCTGTCGTTCTACTGGTCGCTGGACCAGGCCTACGAAACCCTGGCTGAAGCAACGGCGCATCGTGAAGAAGGTATGCGCCCGGTGGCGTATCAGCTCAACGAGTTGCAGCGCAAGTACCATAGCGGGTTGCAGGCGGGCCTGTCGGTTGATCCAGCGGCGCAGCAGCATCTGGCAACGTTGGGACTCCGAGCGAGTTAGATCGGTTTGGCAGGATAGATGGAACCGGTGATTGCACTAGTTGGGTTCGTCGTTACTATCGTCTTGTTCGTGGTAACGATTGTCGGCGCCGTGCTGTATCTTCGGGCCGATGCCAGGGCCAACCGCCAGGAATGGAGGGCCGAGTCGGAAACCAACCGCCAGGAGTGGAAGACCGAGATGGAAACCAACCGCAGAGAGTGGAAGGCTGAGTTGGAAGCCAACCGACAAGAATGGAAAGCCGATTTGTCCATGGTGCTGGGGGCAATAAACGGCTTGAGGGATGACGTGGGGCGGTTAGACCAGAGGCTGACAGCCCTTGAAGTTAAAGTGGACATCTTGGCCGAGAAGCTGGGTACTAAAGCGGAAGAGTCCACGGTCCAGCGCAACCACCGCGAACTGCTCATCAGGGTAGCCTTTCACCATCACGGCGATGGTCGCTATCCAGTGGTAGCCGCAACGGACCCTGAACCGGTGAATCCAACTGACGGCGACGTATAACCTCCAATACCATTCAACAGGGACGAGAGAGCATGGCAGACAATAACGTTCAGATACTTGGCCCCGTGCCGTCGAACTACGCCGAGGTCGTATCCGACGACGCCCTCGCGTTCGTGGCCGAGCTGCACCGTAATTTTGAAACGACTCGGCGGCGTTTGATGGCCGCTCGGGCGCGTCGGCAAGCGGAGATCGACTCGGGGGCTTCGCCGGACTTTCTCATCGAAACGCGGAGCGTGCGCGAGGGAGACTGGCGCGTGCAGCCCGCGCCGGCCGACCTGACTAACCGCCGCGTGGAAATCACCGGGCCTTCGTCCAGCCGGCGCATGGTGATCAACGCGCTCAACTGCGGCGCCCAGGTCTATATGACCGACTTTGAGGATGCCCACTCCCCGGCCTGGTTGCCTACGCTGGACGGCCAGCTCAACGTGCGGGACGCCTACCGCCGTACCATCAGCGACGAGGCCGCCGACGGCCGTCAGTACCGGTTGAATGATGAAACCGCCACCCTCTGCGTGCGTCCTCGTGGTCTGCACCTGATGGAGCGCCACGTGCTGGTGGACGGGGAACCTGTCGCCGGCAGCTTCTTCGATTTCGGCCTGACCATCTATCACAATCGAGTCGCGCAGCAGAGCCACGGCACCGGGCCGTACTACTATCTGCCCAAGCTCCAGTCGTACCTGGAAGCGAGACTATGGAACGACGTGTTCAACTACGCCGAGGAAAGGCTCGACATCCCCCACGGCAGCATCAGCCCGACCGTGCTCATTGAACACATCCTGGCCGCGTTCGAGATGGAAGAAATCCTCTACGAATTCCGGGAAAGGCCGGCGGGTCTGAACTTGGGACGCTGGGATTACATTTTCAGCGTCATCAAAGTGTTCAACAACCGCCCGGATATGGTTTTCCCCGACCGCGCCCAGGTCACCATGGCGACACATTTCCTCACCTCGGCCGCTCACCTGCTGGTGAACACTTGTCATCGCCGGGGAGCCCACGCATTGGGCGGCATGTCCGCTTTCATCCCCCGACGCGACGACGAGGCGGCGAACGAAGCAGCTTTTGCCCAGGTGCGTTCCGACAAGCAGCGCGAGGCCGACCAGGGCTTTGACGGCGCCTGGGTAGCTCACCCGGGCCTCGTCCCGCCGGTGCTGGATGTTTTCCAGTCGGCATTCTCCACCGACAATCAACTGTCCGTGATTCCCGAGGTACGCATCGCGCCCGACGACCTGCTGGCAGTACCGGAGGGTCAGATCACCGAGGCTGGGCTGCGCAACAACATCAGCGTGGCGTTGCAGTACGTGGACGCCTGGACCCGCGGCAACGGCGCGGTGGCAATCTACGGCCTCATGGAAGATGCCGCCACCGCCGAAATCTCCCGGTCCCAGCTTTGGCAGTGGATACGACACGGCGCGTCGCTGGACGACGGCCGACCGGTCACCACCGAACTGTATCGGCAAGTGAGGGCTGAGGAGGCCGCTGCTCTGGTGAGTCAACGCGGCCAGGATAACGCCGGCTCGCTCGACAAAGCGGTGGAACTGCTCGATGAGATCGTGCTGTCCGAAGGTTTCGTTGAATTCCTCACACTGCCCGGCTACCGCTACCTGGACTAACCCAGAGGTCCGACCGCCATGGCAACCACCGCCATCCCCAAGTCTGTCACCATTTATACCGGTGCTGATGTGCCCGACCTGACGCATCCCGTGTCGGTCAACATCAAGCCCATCCTCGATTCAATCGCCGGCAAGCTCACCGACGACGAGATTGACCAGTGGTTCGTCGACCTTTACATAGCCAACGAAGAGCGCGGCCTCGACTTGGAAATGACTGGTGAAGGGGAGTTGATAATAAGCCCTATGGTAAATCGAGGTGGTGGCAGGTCCGAATTTCGACTGCTCCTTGCGCTGGGCAATTGGGAAGATCAAAACGGCGGCGAAGCATACGGTGCTAACGCCAATTTGAGCCTGCCCGATGGCTCTCGTATCCGCCCCGATGCTCTCTGGTTGTCGCCGGAGCAGGTTGCCGCACTGCCGCCGGCCAGCGCGGACCGACCCATCACCCTCTGCCCCGCCTTCGTCGCCGAAATCGTCTCAGGTACGGACACGCTCCCCCCGCTCCAGCGCAAGATGGAAATCTACATGGCCAACGGTGCTCAACTTGGCTGGCTGATTGACCCCTACCGCCGCAGGGTGTACGTCTATCGCCCTGACGCGGAAGTGGAAATGCTGGACGACCCGGAGACGCTGAGCGGCGATCCGGTGATGCCGGGTTTCGTGTTCGAGGTGCGGCAACGCATCTTCACTTTGCACGACGACACCAGCGACTAACCACCGAGTGCGGGTAAGCGGCGCTCCGTATGAAGATTCACCTGGTTGACGGCACTTACGAGCTTTTTCGCGCCCACTACTCGCCACGACCGGGCCGGTCCACTCCCGACGGCAGGGATGTCAAGGCAACGCACGGGCTGGCCCAGTCGCTCATCGCGCTGCTCAACCAGCCCGATGTAACCCACGTGGGCATAGCCTTTGATTCCGTGATTCGCTCCTTTCGCAACGATTTGTTCGACGGGTACAAGACCGGCGACGGCGTGGAACCCGACTTGCTGGCGCAATTTCCCCTCGCGGAGCAGATGGCCTCAGCCCTGGGGCTGACGGTGTGGCCGATGGAAGAGTTTGAAGCCGACGATGCCATCGCCGCCGCTGCCGCTCGATTCGCCGGCAGCGATGAGATTGACCAAGTGCTGATGTGCTCACCCGACAAGGACCTGGCGCAGATGGTGTCCGGCCAGCGCGTGGTGGCGTTGGACCGCCGCAAAGGCGAGGTGATGGACGAGGCCGGCGTCATTGCGAAGTTCGGCGTTCCGCCGGCGGCGATCCCTGACTACCTGGCGCTGGTTGGCGATTCCGCCGACGGCATCCCCGGCATCCCCCGCTGGGGCGCGCGTACCACCGCAACCGTGCTGACCCGGTACGGCAGCATCGACGACATCCCGCTGGACGCCGGCGATTGGGATCTGAAAGTCAGGGGCGCGCCCACGTTAGCCACCGGGCTGGCGGAGCGCATGGACGACGCCCTGCTCTACCGCCGGCTGGCGAGGTTGCGGTTGGACGTTCCGTTACCGGAAACCGACCCTGAGCGCTTGCGTTGGAAGAGCGTCCGGCAACCGGACTTCGCGGAATTTTGCCAGTCGCTCGGACTGGAATCCCTGCTCGATAGGCTCCCTGAACCGCGATATACGTAGGGGCGGGTTTGAAACCCGCCCCTACATGGTTTCGCACAGTCGTGGCTCCTAATCGACGGCGGTAGCCAGGCGCTGCAACTCAGCGGCACTTTCGTCGGCGGTGGGCGCCCAGGCCGCCCGCGCCCGCACCAGGAGTTCGCGGGATGCTTCGGCGTTGCCCTGCACCGCTTCGGCCTCCAGGCGTCCGTACCAATAGGTGTCCCTCACTGAGGAACGGCGGGACAGGCGCTCGTCCAGCATATCCTTGGCGTCGTCGTAGCGGCCGGCGCGGATGCAGGTTTCCAGCAGGGTGTCCTCGAAAACCTCCCGCTGGGCGTGGCTGCCGCCGATGCGCGCCAGCATGGGGTACGTCGGCCCCATCAGGTCGGCTGCCTCGTCGTAGTCCCCGGCGACGAATGCCGCCGCGCCCAGGGCGATGGGCAGCGTCATTTCGCGGGAAAGGTCGTCGCCCTTTTCGCCCTGCGCCGTGAGGCGGTCCACCAGCCGTTGCGTGGCCTCGGCGTCGCCGGCGCCGGCGAATGCAAGGGCGGCGTGGCAGTCTCGGAAGGCCGCTCCCGGACCATCGGCGGCGGGCAGCGCCATGTCCCTAACCTCGTCCCACGGCTTGCCCGGCTGTTCACCCGAATAGATCTGCAACCGCCACATCAGCGACGCCGCGTCCTGCAAGTTCGCCAGGTTTCGCGCCTGCACCCCGGGCCTGATGTGGGTCTCGTACAGGTCCAGCGCCTGGTTGTATTTGCCCTGCGCCAGTTCAAAGAGGGCCAGGTGCCAGGAAAGGTGCGTGTTGTAAGACGCGCGGCGGTCGAACCCGTCCAGCCAGTCGGCCAGCCAGGCCCCGCCGTTGGCGGCGTCGCCCTGCTCGAAGTAGGAATGGGTGACGGAGTGAGACGCGACCGCGTTCTGCGGGTTGCCGTCCAGCGAGCGCAGCGCCAGATCCATCGCCTTTTCGGGCTGATTGGTCTCGTGATGGGCGAAAGCATACTGGCCGAGAAACGCCCAGTCCTCCCCGTTGGCGGGGGCGACCTTGCGCATCAAGGCCATCAGGTGATTGGGAAAGTCCGGCACGCCGGCGCCGAAACAGCCCAGCATATAGAGCCGTTGGGCCACACGCATCGCCAACGTATCGGTTGGGAACTCGGTGAGATGCTCGTGGACAAGCTTGATGGCCTCGGTTCCCTTGCCGTGAGTGAAGCAATGCACGATCTGCGCCAGTTGTCGTTCTTCTTGCGAGAGTCCTGCGGAAAGTTCGACTCCACGCTCCGCGGCCTCGCGCGCCGCCGGTACGTTGGTCTGCAAGTGAAGGACGTAGGCCAGCACCACGTTAGCCATGGCGAACCCGTCATCCGCGTCGATAGCGGCCCGAATCTTCTCTTCCGGCCCGTAGTTCTGCGACAGTACGAGGTCCAAGCCTTCCTGATACAGGTCGGCCGCAGCCGGCGACGCGGTGGTAACGGTCAGGCCGTTGCGAGTCTTTACCATGGCGCACATTGTGTTGCTCTCCTGAGACTGGTGTAGTAGGGCCAAGGTTACCACAAGCAGTGATAAGTGTCATCACCATTGATGATAACGGGCAGCGTGACGTTGCTACAATCATCCGGTAGCAAATATAATATCAGGGCGACTATACCATCCCGCGCGCGTTCGACGAACCTCGCCACTAGGATACGCCCTATGACCACGCAAACTTATCACGCTGCCAGCAGGGAACTGCTTGGTCAAGCCAGAGTTGAACTAGCGGCAGGGGATGTGCGCCAAGCCTCCGAGAAAGGGTGGGGCGCAGCCGCCCAAATGGTAAAAGCCATATCCGAAAAACGCGAACGGGAGCACAGAAGTCACAAAGCGCTGTTCGATACCGTAGATTTGTTGGTGGTCGAAACGCGAGACCGCAGGATACATACTACATTTCACTCTGCGAATAGCCTACATGCGAACTTTTACGAAAACTGGATGTCGGCGGAAATGGTGGGGGAGGGCTTGGATGAAATCGAACAGTTTGTGGATTTGCTGGAACCGCTGCTTTAACGCCGGATGACCGATGGCAAAGGCGAGCCGTCCTTACGGTAAGGACGGCCCGCTTCAAATTACTGGTCAGAGTTTAGGAATCGTCTCGATGACAATTCCCCTTTGACACGCTCCGCCGCCTTTCCTAAAATAGAATGTATGTCCGACCTAGCCGACATCATCGCCCAGGAAACCGGAGACGGCCGCCTCATCATCCGCTTCCTCGTCTCCGCCATGGATGGCGATCTCCCGGACTTCCAACCCTGCCACCGCATCGATGCCGCTCGACTCCTCGTCAAGCTCGGCTTCGACCAGGCCCAGACCGTCATTGACCTCGCCCGCGCACGCCAACGCGAATCCCGCTCCCAGGCTCACGCACCGCGGCAATCCGAATCCCAAAGCGCCGCCCACCGCGTCCGGTCTGAGCTGGCCCAAATCGTCCGCGAGGAAACCGACGACGGCCGTACTGCCGTCCGATTCCTCGTCAACGTCATGCAGGGCGCACTCCCCGACTTCAGGCCCTGCCACCGCCTCTCCGCCGCTAAAGAACTCCTCCACCGCGGCTTTGACTACGTTCCCGACGACGCAGAGGCCCAAGCCGCCGAACCTGCCGAGCTGACCCCTGAATAACTGGAAGCCCAACGCCGCCGCGCCGAAGACATGGAATTCGCCCTCCACGGCCCGGTGTACTACCAAACCCATCCCTTCCCCTGCGCCTGCGAAGACCGCCTCCACAACTGCAAAGGCAACGTCCTCGACGAACAGCAGCGCGCCAAAGCCGTCCGTGAGAGCCCCGGCTGGCAGTTCTTCATCGGCGACCCGGATAGTATCAAGGACTATGTAGCCCGCTACGCCGACTACCTCGACCGCCACAACGCCGAGAACCCCCACAACCCCATCGACATCAACCGCCTTCACTGGCTCGACCCAAGATGGCAACACTTCAACCCCGTCCGCGGCCCCTAGCCCCTATCCGTCAACATCGGACCCTCACACCAGGCGCCCAAGTTTGACACTGCCATAGGCTAGTGATAACTTTCACATAGCATTTTTTACGATTTCCGTCGGGAGTAACTTACCCATGCCCGTGAACATTTGCGTGCTGGCCAAGCAGGTGGTTGACCCTGAAATGCCGGCCGCCGCCTTTCGTATCGACCCGGACGCCCGCCAGGTTGTCCCGCCGCCCAACATCCCGCCCGTAGTCAACGGCTTCGACGAGAACGCCGTTGAGGCCGCGCTCCAGATCAAAGACGAGCAGGGCGCGAGCATCACCGTCATATCCTCGGGTACAACCTTCGCCCTGGACGTGATGAAAAAGCCGCTGTCCATGGGCGCCGACGAACTGGTGCTGCTGCAAGACGATGCGTTCACCAACTCGGTGGACTCTTTCTTTACCGTCCAGTTGCTCACTTCCGCCATCAACAAGCTGGGCGGGTTCGACCTGATCATCTGCGGGCGCCAGGCGTCGGACTGGGACAACGCCCAGGTGCCGCTGGGCGTGGCCGAGACCCTCGGCATGGCCTGCATCACGCTGGGCAAGAAGGTGGACGTGCAGGGTGACAAAGTGGTGGTCGAAAGGCTCGCCCCCGACGGTTTCGAGGTCGTTGAGGCCAACCTGCCCGCGCTGGTAACGGTAAGCAACGAGCTGGGCCAGCCCCGGTATCCCACGCTGCGCGGCATCATGGCCGCCACCCGCAAGCGTCCCACCGTCTGGACCACCGGCGACCTGGACCTGGACGACAGCCAACTGGAACCCCGCGTTACGCTGCACGACCTGTTCGTGCCGGTACGCGAACAGGACTGCGAGATTATTGAGGGCGACGATGACGCCGACGCCGCGCGCAAACTCGCCCTGAAACTGCGCGAAGACCGCTTCATCTAACCCACCGGACCGTCATTCCCAACCGTAGCGGCGACCCTTGTGGTCGCCCGTCCCGCACGGCCCTTAGCCGAAATCCACATCCACCTACGGAGACTGCAAAACGATGGCAGACGCTACCGGAATCCTAGTATTTGGCGAGGCCGCGGGCGGCGAACTGGCCTCCACCGCCCAGGAACTGCTCGCCGCCGGCCGTGCATTGGCCGACACCCTGGGCCAGGAACTTTCCATTGGACTAATCGGAGCGGACCCGGCCGACGCGCCGCAACAGGCCATCGCCCACGGCGCGGACAAAGCCTATGCCGTCACCAACCCCGCGTTGGCTGACTACCATCCCGACCTCTACCTTTCGGCGATGCAGACCCTGGCCAGCGAGGCGAACCCCAACATTATCCTCATCGCCCGCAACAACGAGGGACGTGAACTTGCCCCCCGGCTGGCGTTCCGCATGGGTGTAGGCTTGGCCCAGGACTGCCTGGAAGTGTCTGCCGACGCCGGCACCGGCAAGCTGCTGGCGAACCGCCCGGTGTACGGCGGCAGCGCCGTGGCCGTCGTGAGTTGCAACCAGACGCCCCAGATCGCTGCCATCCGTCCCAAGACCTACGAACCGCTGGACGCCGACGCCGGCCGCAGTGGTCAGGTGGTAGCTTTCCCGGTGGAGATCGATCCGTCGGCCGCGAAAACCCGCGTGGTTGACGTCGTGACGGAAGAGGCCGAAGGCATCAAGCTGGAGGACGCGCGTATCGTAGTCTCCGGCGGGCGCGGCCTCGGCGGTCCGGAGCCGTTCGCGCAGCTGGAAGAATTGGCGAACCTGCTGGGCGGCGCCGTTGGAGCCTCCCGCGCGGCGGTGGACTCGGGCTGGGTGCCCGCAAACTACCAGGTGGGATTGACCGGCAAGACCATCACCCCCGACCTGTACATCACGGTCGCCATCTCCGGCGCCAGCCAGCACATGGCCGGCTGCAGCGGCTCCAAAGCCATCGTAGCCATCAACAAGGACGCCGACGCCAACATCTTCAAGGACGCGCGCTACGGCGTAGTCGGCGATTGGGAAAAGGTAATCCCAGCGCTGATGGAAACGGTGCGAGAACTGACGCAATCGTAGGTGGGCGAACTTACGAGTTAATGAAGCGGCATGCCCCAAAGAAAGCTAAAGTGGTTGCGATGGGAGATCGCCATCGTTGCGGTTTCAATAGCAGCCTCGGTGACCTTTGCCGGCGTTATGGTTATAATAGCTTCCCAAAGGCAGTTATCGCCTCTTGAGGCTGTGCTATTCCAACTACTCGCTTTGGGGGTCGGCTTGGGAGGCGGACTGTTTGGCTCGTATAAGTTCGGCCAGAACTCCTCGGCCAGCAGGCAATATGCCCGCTCTGCGTTGCGTAGCGTCTTAGCGCTTTTCGGAGGTATTCAAAGGCTGTATGAAGCAGTTGCTCTTCTTAATGCAGAACGACCTGACCCTCGACTTGACCAGCTCCAGTTACACATCCAAAGTCAACTGGATGTCGCCGATGCTGCCATCAATGACTGGCGTGATGTAATTCATGGCGATTCCGGGGATGGTGATTCTAACCCGTGATGATCCCAGCACCGGACGGAGGAATCGAGAAATGGCTGCTCAGACGAAACCTATCAGCGGCAAAGTTGCGAAAGTTTTTTCCGACCGCGAAGTAGCCCTGAACGTAGGTCGGGAGCAGAACGTTGAGCTTGGCATGCTGTTTGATATCATGGTTCCGGGCGACCTTGAAATCATGGACCCTGATACCGGTAAGCAATTAGGAAGGATTGATCGTCTGAAGGCGAAAGTTCGTGTCAGGGTGTCCAGTGTCGAGGACAAGTTTTGCATCGCGCATACCTACCGTATGGAGCGTGTCAACGTCGGCGGTTCGGATGCTCTTCCTAAGTTACGGGGCGACTTGGACTTGCCACGCTGGGAGACTCGCGTTGAGCGCATCAGGACGCACGAGATTTCAAGCGACGGCTTGACCGAAAGTGAACGGTACGTAGCCACCGGTGATCCGGTTCAACAGGTTATGGACGACAATAAAAGCCTTACACAAGTCTTCACGGACATACTGGAAGGACAGAGAGGCGTTGGCGGCTAGAACCTTGCTTTGTTAATTCGGCGTCTCCCGCTCCACACCGAACCGTTGATTCCATCATCAAGCGCCCCTGCGCACGGCCTTGAAATGATAAATAATTCGAACGAAGGAGTACGCCCATGGCCGCTTACGTCATTGCCACCATTGAAGTGACCGACCCTGAGAAGTTTGAAGTCTATCGCGGGCAGGTTCCCGCCACCATCGAGAAGCACGGCGGCAGGTACCTGGCACGCGGCGGTGAGGTGTCCGTCGTCGAGGGCGACCAGCCCGAACGCCGCACGGTGGTGCTGGAGTTCGACAGCCTGGAGAAGGCCAAGGGGTGGTACTACTCCGACGACTACGCCGGCCCCAAGGAACTCCGCATCGCTTCCACCATTTCCAACGTGATGATCGTGGAAGGCGTGTAGCTGCCAGGACTCCAGGCCGCCGCTTTTCGTGCCGAATGTAGGGACGACTTCCGCCTTTGGCGGGTCGCCCCTACCGCGTTTCCGGATATTCGCCGGGAACCGACTAGCCCTCGAAATTCACGCCGACACCTACAATTTCTACCTGCATGGAGCGGATGTCCGGCGCGCCCTGATCGAACGTCACGCCGACCACCACGTTGATGCCCCGGTCAACTTCGGGCGCGCCCGGGATCTCGAAGCTGGCGTCCAGGTTGTCCCCCTTGATCGCCATGCCGAGATGCTCGGCGATGATCTTCTCACCGTCGTACACCAGCACCTCGGCCACATTGGCGTGAGATCGCGCTCGGAACGATACCGCCACCGATTCCGCCTTGGTGCGGCTGCCGTTCTGCACGGTGGGCGTCGGAATCGCGAAGTGCAGCCACGTGTTCTGTCCCTCGTTGCCCTCGATGCGCACGAATGGGCCGCAGTGGCGAACCGACGTGATGCGGTTCAGGTACTCTCCGGTCATCGCGGAACCGTGAACCCACGAAGTGAATTTTTGACCTGCCATGGTGGAACCTCCTGCCAAAGTGAGTTTGTCGAACCATTGAGTGGATTACAGAAGTGGACGCTGCTGGCGTTCCAGTTCGAGCAGGCGGGCCTTGACCCCCACGCCACCGCCGCCATAGCCGTGGAGGCCGCCGTTGCTGCCCACAACCCGATGGCAAGGGATTACCAACGGCAGGGGATTACGGGCCATGGCCTGCCCCGCCGCCCGGGATGCCCTGGGGTTGCCGGCCGCTTCCGCCAGCCATTGGTAGGAGCGAGTTTCACCGGGCGGAATCGAACAGCACGCTTCCCACGCTGCGCTGAAGAAGGGGGACGCTCCGCTCAGATCCACGTTGATTCGATCCAATGCTGCCATATCGCCCGCGAAGTAGTCGTCCAGAGCGGACAGGGTGTCGGCGAACACGTCGGAGTTGTCTTCGGCAATCTCTCCCCTCTCGCCCAATCCGGCCAGGGCGTCCTGCGGTTCGGCTTGCAGGCTCACCCGTTGCAACCCCCGGTCGGTTCCCAACAATGCGATCCAACCGACCGGAGATTCGTGGAGGCAGCGGTACAGAGAGGTGGCGTTGTTGGTCGTGGTCATCATGGATACTGTGGCGTTTCCGGTGGACTGTCGGTTTATCATGTCACGCTTCGCGGCGACGAAGAGCATACCATAGCAGGGGGAACCGCACGGTATTCCAGGCGTCGGCGACGTCACTACTACCATCACCGGCAGATTCGTCGAATGTGCGCCCGGAGTAGGCGCTGAGCGTGTAGGCGTCCACGATGCGCAGCACTTCCGACCGTTGCTCGGGTAAAGCCTGCAAGACGGTTGCCGCCCACTGGTGCGGCGTCTGGTGCTGCGCCGGCGCCAACGCCGCGAACCGGCCCAGCCGTCGCAACCGTCGGTAGGTTGACGGAGCGTCCTTTGGGGTCGCCAGCAAGAACCGCCAGGCGGTCCAACCGGCAGCCATCAGAATTATCAGGACGCCGCCGATTCCTATTACCCAGGGCAACACGGCGCGGACGGCGTTCCACAGCGCCGTCGTGCGGCCTTCGGGCAACGGTATGTCGTCAGCGTTCAACGAGATGTCCGCCTCCTCGCAGTCCTCTTCAATTTCGCAGGGCAACTCTCCGGAACCGTCGGAGCTGGCTCTCAGCGCGGCCATAGCCTCACGCTCCTCGGGGGGCACGACCACCGGAATCTCCCTGCCGGGAGTAGGCTCAAAGGGAATCCAGCCGTAACCGGGGAAATAGACTTCAGCCCAGCCGTGGCTGTGCCGGTCGGACACCAGGTACAGGTTAGAGCCATCGATGAGATTGCCGGTGGTGTATCCGGTGGTCATGCGCGCGGGAATGCCCACGCTGCGCATCAGGACCGTCATCGCCGAACCGAAATACTCGCTGTAGCCCTCCTTGCTCTCGAAGAGGAAATGGTCAACGCCGTCGGCGCCGAAGGGCGGCGGATCAATGGCAAGGTTGTAGGCGATGTTCGTTTTGAGCCAGGATTCGACCGCTTTGGCCTTGTCGTATGGCGTGTCGGCGTCGGCGGTGATTTCCTGGGCCAATTCTGCGACACGGGGCGGCATGTCCTCCGGCAGTTGGGTATAGCGAATCCAGGCCCAGGTTGGATATTCCTGGTCCGCCAGACGCAGGTCTTCCGGTTCTGCCGATGACACCGACGCGGTGAGCTGGTACGGGTCCCCGGAGGCAGCGTTGCCGCCGGCGGCGCGCACCGCCAGGACGTCAGGCTCTTCAGGGATTATTTCGCCGATCACGGCGTTGATAATCCGCCCGTCATCCCTGCGTTCCACCGATTCCAGCTGGAATGAACCGGGAACGGCCGACGCTATGGAATCATCGGATGCGTAGGGGTCGGTGCCAACCTCATGCCGGACGCCGGCGACCGCCTGACGTAGCGCCGATGGCAACTCGTCGTCCGGAGCGCCCAGGTAGGGGTCGATAACGTAGCGGGGCGAATCGAAAGTCTCGATACGGATGTCGCGGTTGGCGCCGACGGTCTGTCCTCCGGCGAAAAGACTGCGACTGTCATACTTGGGTATGACTTCAAAAGTTACGTTGAACCGCTCCTGCTCGGGGCTGAGCTGGCTGTAGTCGGGACGCCAACCCGGTTCCTTGAGTACCGTGCCCTCTGACAGCCAACCCTCATGGGTGTAGGTTGGGTAGGAACGGGCTTTCCAGTAGAGCGGCACCGCCGAGTTGACCTGAAGCACCGGCGTATTGGTAGGATTGATGGTGCCCTGGAAGGCCATGGTGTCGCCCCAGATGCGATAGGGCAGGGGCCGGCGGGCCGGCAGGCCGGCAAAGAGCCGGTTGAAGTCCTCTTCCCACTGAATCAAAGGCGAGCGGGTGAAGTTATAGACGGAGTTGGCCGGACCCCATTGCCCGCCGACCGGTATCAGGAAGGCAATCAGCAGAACCACGAAAGCCACCAGCGTGGTGTCGCTGGCGGTAAGGATACCGAGGTGCCCGTCGTACACATGACGGTCACGGTCCCAGCGTTGTCGCGTGCGGACGGACTGGACCCAACCGACCAGCAACAACCCGGTGAACAAGTAGATTCCCAGGTAAACGCTGGCGTTTTCCGGCAGGAAGGTGAGGTTGGACATTATGCCCAGGGATCCCAGGGCGAAGACCCCCCAGAAATTTCGGTACCGGAAGAACACCCATCCGGCGAGAAACCCGGACAGCCAGGCGGCAATCATCAGACCTACGGCAAACGGCAGCGGGTCAACGCTGATGCCCTCGGTTCGCGCGGCTTGAATCCAGGCTCCCAGACGCTCGAAAAACTCCAGCGTCGAAGCAATGCGGAGTTCATGGGGAGGTGACGAGGTCATCTGCCAGATGATTACGCCCGCGCCGATCAGCAAGCCCACCGGTATCAGCGCGGCGGCCCACAGGCGCACTCGGGTGAGAACCAGGGCGGTGAACACGGCCAACAGGATCACCAGCGCCAGGGAGGGCGTTGGAGCCCAATCCGCTACCTCCACAGACCACACCACGATGACCATGTTCAGCGCGAGAAGCCCGGCGGCGATCCAGCCGTCGGGAGGTCGCAGGATGTACGCCAGCCAGAGGAAACGCTGGCCCAGCGATCCTGCAATCTTCTGAGTCAGGCCGTCATCCCCAGCCGGTTGAGTCAGCGTGGGAGCGGCAGTGGTCGCGGTTGCCATACGCCGGTCACACCATACTGGGTTCGGCCCGAAGCTCGGAGGCGTCGGTTCGCAGTCCGGCCGCGTCGGTCCTGGGGGCCAACGGACGCGACAGGGCGTGGTTGATGTCGTCGCCGCGGCGCGCCAGATACACGGGGACGTCATGCTGGGCCAGATAGTCGGCGGTGATTTGCCCGGTGGTGCCGGTGAGTTGCTCGGCGCCGGCGAAACTGGCGGATTCCACGTAACACACGGCTACGTTCACCCCCTGCCGGCGCATACCCGCCAGAGTGGACACCCACTCGGGCCGACGGGACGGGGTAATGACCATCAGGGTGTTGAAGCCCGAAAGGTGCGGCCGCAAGTCCTGGAGGAATCTCTCCAGGGGCAAAGCGCCGTCCGAACGAACGCCGGCCAAAGCTTCCATCAAGACTCCCAGTTGGGCCGGCCGGCGGTCCGGGCGAAGTATCCAGGATTCCGCACCGTTGGCGGCCAGGCCGGCGGGGGTTCCGGTCTCGTCCCAGTGCCGTACCAGGGACGCGGCGACGGTAACCGCAAGCTCTTCCGTGTTATCGGGCGGCTCACCCACATGGGAGCGGCGTTCCATGTCGAGCACGGCCCAAGCCTGGGCGGAAACCCCGATGTCAAACTCTTTGACCATGAGGCGATTCATGCGGGCGGTGTACGGCCAGTGAATGCGACGCAGGCTGTCGCCGTGAGCATAGTCGCGAACGGTGGACGATTCCGGCGTGATCGACGGGGTGCGGCGGGAAAAAACGCTGTCGCTGGGCAGGTTGGCGAATCGTTGGTCCAAGTCGGGCAGGGGCACGGTTCGCGGAAGGACGGTGAATGCCTGGCCGTCAAGGAAGGTGCGGGTCAAACGGAAAAGCCCGAAGGGGTCGCGAGCCGTGATGCGCAGCCGACCGGTGCGGTAGATGCCGCGGCGCGAAAGATAAGTTGCAATTCGGAATGAACGGAGCTGCCCTTTGATCAGCGCAACGGTGCGTCCGCCGGGCTGCGGCAGGTCCGTGTCTTCAACGATCTCCAGCCAGGATTTGGGCATCCTGGTACGGTTGACGAGCTGGATCTGGCCGTCCAGATACTCCCCGATATGGCCGCGGGTGCCAACGCGAAACAGGCGTACCTCCAAACCACGCAGGTTCAGCCACGCCCAGCCATAGCCGACGCATACGAGCGCGATCAGGGTGAACAGCAGCCGGTAAAAGAACGGGAAGCCGGTGCCGAGAGCATAGAAAAGCACAGCCAGGATCAGCAGGCCGAACAATATCTTGCGCCACTGTTGGCTGATTGCGCGTCTAATCATCGTCGAGTGTGTCAGTTGGTCCAGAATTCGGGATTGGTGAAGCGTTCCGGTATTTCACCGTTCATGGCGGCGCGGAATTCATCAATAGTCATTTGCAGTTGTTGGGTGATAATCTTGCCCATTCTGGCAGCGGAAATTTCATTGTTTCCAAAAGATACGCGGGTACGCAGATTAAGGCCTGGATGCCGGTAACGCCAATGGTCATTGTGGGCAGTTTCAACAAATCCCATGCGGAACAGGAGGCGGCGCAGCGCGCGCGTGCGAACATTGGCATAGCGCGGCATCAGACACTGGCCGGCTCTTTGGCAGGGATGGAAACCCTATTTACCTTAAAGGGAGTGCCTTCGGCAGAGAGCTCCCGCATCACGTCAGCCATCTCGGCGGCGGCGGTCTCAAAGTCGGCCAAACTGACGCCGTCATCCCAGGGGTAATGAATAACGTCCGTCATTGCAGAGGTAATGTCCTCCAACGCCTCCGCCTCGGTGTCTCCTTGGCCGCTGACTCCCAGGACGTAAGAGCACCAGGCAGCGTAGCAGGTTGAGCCGTCGGAAAGCGAGTCTTCCCAGACTACAACGTCAAAAGTGTCCATATCTGCCTCTCTTTTGGGAATCAGCCTTGACTTATCCAGCCCCCGGCACTGCTACAGTGTTGAGCATTTCGGATACCAGGCGCTCCGGTCGAACGCCGCGCATACGCGCTGCCGGGGTGAGCACAACGCGGTGAGCCAAGACGGGTACGGCCAACTCCTTGATATCGTCAGGCAGCACGTAATCGCGCCCGCGGATCAGCGCGAGGGCGCGCCCGGTGCGGAATAATCCCAGAGAGGCCCGGGGAGACGCGCCCAAAGCAGCATCCTGGTGGGAGCGGGTAGCCTCCGACAGGGACACCAGATATTCGCGCACCAACTCGTCAACGTACACGCTTTGTGCCGCCTGTTGCAGTTGAATCACGTCTTCGGGACTCGCCACCGGCTGGAGTTCCTGAATCGGGTGCGTGAACTCCTGTTGCGCGATGATGGTCATTTCTTCGTCAAATTGTGGATAACCCACGTTGACCCGCATCAGGAAACGGTCCAGTTGGGCTTCGGGCAGCGGGAACGTGCCCTCGTACTCTATGGAGTTCTGAGTGGCGATGACCAAAAAGGGAGCCGGCAACCGGTGCGTCACGCCATCGACCGTAACCTGCCGCTCTTCCATCGCCTCCAGCAGCGCCGACTGGGTTTTGGGCGTGGCGCGGTTGATCTCGTCCGCCAGCACCAGTTGGGCCGCAATAGGCCCGGACCGGAAGTTGAAATCCCCGGTTCCCTGGTTGTACACGGAAACGCCGGTCACATCGCTGGGCAGGAGGTCAGGGGTGAACTGGATGCGGGAGAAGGTCCCGCCGATGGACACCGCCAAAGACCGCGCCAGCATGGTTTTACCAACGCCGGGGACGTCTTCCACCAAAATATGGCCGTCGGCGATGAGAGCCGCAAGAGCTTGTTCAATTACGTCATTCTTGCCGATGATGACGTTGGCAACGTTGTCTGCAATGCGACGGGCGACGGCCGTTGCATCTGTGATAGTCGGAGAAACTCCGACGGTGGCGGCGTGAAGAGTTTGCTGCACTGGTCCATACCTGTCATATCACGTGATTATGTGCAGTTTAGCATAGGATTCCCGTCATGGAATCCACCGAAGCTTAGCGATTGCGCAGGCCCGGCAACCCTAGTTTTCGTTCCGTGCCATTGGCGATGCGCCTGATGTTGTCCCGGTGTTGCCAGATGATGAGCCCGCCGCCCAGGAAAGCGTACAGCGTGTAGAGCTGGTGATGTCCGGCTATGAAGGTCAGCGCCAAGCTGATCAAAGCGACGGCCAACGTACCTACGATGCTGCCCAACGACAGGATTCGAGTTGATAATGTAACGACGAGGAACAGCCCTCCGCCGGCTGCGGCCACCCAGGGCGCCATCACCGACAGACCTCCGAATCCAGGCATAATGCCGCGCCCGCCGCGGAATCCCAGGTACACTGGCCAGTTATGCCCACACAGCGCAAGCAACGCCGCAGCAACCTCGATTTCGACCGCCCCGGAAACGCTGCGGGCCAGCAGAACCACCAGGATGCCCTTGCCGGCGTCCAGCACGAATACGAGGGCCGCGGCTTTGCCGCCGGCCGTGCGCAGAATGTTGGACATTCCCGTGCGTCCGCTGCCGAAATCCCTGATGTCCTCTCCCATCACCAGGTTCACCAGCATGTAACCCCACGACAACGAACCGGCGAGATACGCCAGTACGCAGACGGAGGCGAATTTGACGGCAACCGACAACTGGGGAGCGAACAACAGCAGCAGAACCCCGGCCGCGCACAGCAGGGGCGTCGCCGTTAGCATCGCCCACGATGCAGGGCTGGGCTGGCGAACCGGAGTCATCGCGCGGCGTTGGTCCCGCGAGACCCTCGATTTCGGATTCCCGAACGAGGAGCGCGGTCGTCGCGGTCGGGTCTGAAGATCAAACGCAGATGGGTGCGGTCGAAACCAAAGCGGTCGCGTATCTGATTTTCCAGGTATCGCCGGTACGAAAAATGCACCAACTTGGGGTCGTTCACGCTGAACGCAAAGGTCGGCGGGTTGACGCCCACCTGGCGTACCCGGCGGATACGCAGCCGGTTCCGTATGTTGCCCCGCTGCGACGGCGGCGTATGGGTGGATACTGCGTCCGCCAATAAATACTGCAACTCGCGGTAGGGCACTCGTTTCTGGCGCTCCTGCCAGAGAGACAACGCCGTGTCCAGCAGATCTTCAATACCCTCGCCGGTCAGCGCGGAAGTGAAACACACGGGCACGTAGGACATGAAGTGCAGCCGTTCCTGGACCCGGTGCAGGACGCGCTCCATTCGAAAGCGGTTACGGTTCACCAGGTCCCACTTGTTCACCACCACGATCAGGCCGCGACTGGTGTCCCAGGCCAGGCCGGCGATGTGCGCGTCCTGGGCCGTCGCCAACTCCGTAGCGTCGGTTATGAGGAGCGTGATGTCGCAGCGACGCACCGCGTTGACCGCCCGCAGTACGCTGTATCGCTCGATGCCGCGCTCCACCTGCCCCGGCCGGCGAATGCCTGCCGTGTCAACGAGGGTGATGAGGTGATCCTTGTAAGCGACCTCGGTGTCCAATGCGTCGCGGGTGGTTCCGGCAACGGGACTTACGATGCTGCGCTCCTCGCCGATGATCGTGTTGGTGAGCAACGACTTGCCAACGTTAGTGCGCCCCACGATGGCGAGCCGCATTTCGGTTGGAGGAACGTACTCCGGCTCAGCATCCGCCTCGGCGCTATCCGAATCCTCGTCATCCTCCCAACCTTCAACTGGTTCGGGCGCAACGTCGTTTTCGTAATCCCACAGCTCAACGAATTCAGGCGCGGGCAACAAGTCAACCACACGGTCCAGCAGGTCGTAGATGCCGTAGTTATGGTAGGCGGATATAAACGCCGTGTCGGTCATGCCGAGAGCGTAGAACTCGCTGGCGGCCAGCTCGCGGTTGTCGTTGTCCACCTTGTTGACCGCCAGGATCACCGGCTTGTCGGTACGCCTCAATCGTTGGGCCACGGCCTCGTCGGTGGCGGTAAGGCCCTGGATGGCGTCGGTGATGAATACGATGAGATCGGCGGCGCCCATGGCCATGTCGGCCTGCTGTTGCACGCGCTGGGGGATATTGCCCTCGGGGTCGTCCTCCAACCCGCCGGTGTCCACCAGCAGGAACGGCCTGCCTTTCCAGGAGGCCCGGGAGATCAAGCGGTCGCGGGTGGTGCCGGCGACCTCGGACACGATGGCGTGCCGCCGGGAAAGTACCCGGTTGAACAACGACGACTTGCCCACGTTGGGCCGGCCGATAATAGCAACCATCGGCGTCGCATCCCTGACTGCGCTGCGTTCCGCCGGCGCAGGGGCGAGTTCGCCCTCCGGTTTAATTGTCGTAGCGTTGTCAATCGTCGTCATAATGAGTGGCAGGGGAGTCGGTCGAATGGCTCCAGCGTACACCGGCCTTTGGCGCGGATAACCTACTATTGCCGACTATGCCAGTCAAGTATAACGCAAGGTTCGGCGTGGCCTTCGCAAAGTCCTATCGTCTGCGCATGACGCGCCGGTCAGACTACGCGGAACGGACCCCAGTCGCGCGGGATGTTGAGCAGCCGGTCTTCCAGGTTGTCCACGCTGTCCTGACCACAATAGGCCATTGCGCGGTAGAACTCCTCGCGCAGGATTTCAAGCACGTGATGGACCCCTTCGGCGCCGTTCACCGCAAGGCCCCAATAGAGGGGCCGCCCAACGGCGACAGCCGTGGCGCCCAGCGCCAGCGCTTTGAGCACGTCGCTGCCCCGGCGAACACCAGAATCGACGTACACTTCGACCCGTCCCTTCGTCGCGGCGACGATCTCCGGCACCATTTCAATGCTGGACGTGGTGTCATCAAACCGCCGACCGCCGTGGGTGGAAACCAGGACCGCGTTCACGCCGTGCTCCACCGCCATGCGGGCGTCCTCAGCGACTCGGACTCCCTTCAACACCAGCGGCAGGTCGGTCAGGCTCCGCAGCCACTCCAACTCGCGCCAAGTGAGCGGCGGGCCTTGCGGAGTGTCCCATGACGGCGATTCGCCCGCGCCCATGGCCGGCACAGCGGGGTTTTCCGACGCGCGGAAGTTGCCGTACTCGCCCGGGCGTTCGTAGCGATTGCGCAGGTCCCGCTCTTTGGGACTGGGGAAAGGCCCATCCACGGTTAGCACGATGGCCTTGAACCCGGCGGCTTCCGCTCGCCTCACCAGGTTCTCGGTCAGGTCGTAGCCACGATGCGACAGCTGGAACCACAGCGGCCCCGTCGCCGCCTCGGCGATTTCCTCCATGCTACAGTTGGATGAGGTGCTGCACATCATCAGGGTACCGGACATGCCAGCCCCGCGCGCGGTGGCCCGTTCCGCTTCCGGGTGCGCGTTGAGGTGCGCGTCCGCCGGCGAGATCATCACCGGGAAGCTGATGTCGGTTCCCAACACGGTGGTCGCGACTTTTCGCTCGGTGGTGTCGCGCAGAAAACGCGGCCGCAGGGTTAGCGACTCGAACGCGGCGCGGTTTCGTGCGGTGGTTCTCTCGTCCATCGCCCCGGCTTCGATGAACACCCAGTTGTTGTGGGGCAGGATGTGCCTGGCGCGTTCCTCGTAATCGTAGAGGCTGATTGGTTCCATTCGCACGGTGGGTACTCCTCGTAACTCTGTCAGCGCAGCAGGACCGTCGGGTCGGCAAAACCCACCTCGCCATCGGCCAGCCTTGAAACCCGCGAGTATGGCACGGTAGCATTTCGGCCCAGGGGTTTCAATTCCCGTGCAAAACGGTTCGCTTACGGAGGCATGATATGGCGTCTGCGTCTCTGATTACCATTCCGGCCCGGCGCGGCAAGGCGGCCCACGTGAACGCAGGTCAATCGATCAGAGTAATCAACACCCACGGGCAGCAGGTGGTGGACACCTGGGCGTTCCGCCGCGACGACCTGACCGAGTTCATGTCCATGGAGCATTCGCGGACATCGCTGGGGCGCATCATGCCAGAAGTAGGGCAGTCCATGACAACCAACCGCCGCCGGCCCATCCTGACGCTGGTGGAGGATACGTCGGGCGGTATTCACGACACGCTGCTGGCGGCGTGCGACCGCTACCGCTACGAGCTGCTGGGATGCGAGGGATACCACGATAACTGCACCGACAACCTGGCGGCGGCGCTGGCCGAATTGGGTCTGGCAACGCCGGGAATGCCCAGCCCGTGGAACCTGTTTATGAACATCCCGGTCGGAGCGGACGGCTCCGTCGGGTTCGAGCCGCCGGTGTGCAAGCCGGGAGATTACGTTACGCTGCGCGCCGAGATGGACTGCATCGTCGCATTCTCCGCCTGTCCGCAGGACATGGTGCCTATCAACGGCGCCGATTGCGTGCCGACGGAGGCGCATTTCCAGATCATTTCGGCGTAGGTTTCTGGCGGAATGGTAGCCGCCGTTGCGGTGTGGTATGGTTTCGCCAACCTACCCAATCGCATCGCGCAAATTTGGATCGCCATGTACGTTATCGGAACGGCCGGCCACGTTGATCACGGCAAATCGACCCTGGTCAAGGCGCTGACTGACATTGATCCCGACCGTCTGCCCGAGGAAAAAGAGCGGGAGATGACGGTAGACCTGGGGTTCGCCTGGATGACTTTGCCCAGCGGGCGCGAGGTTAGTATCGTCGATGTGCCCGGGCATGAGCGTTTCATCAAGAACATGCTGGCCGGCGTCGGGGCGATTGACCTGGCGCTGCTGATAGTAGCCGCCGACGAGAGCGTCATGCCCCAGACGCGGGAGCACCTGGCGATCCTGGACCTGCTCCGCATCCGGCGCGGCCTCGTCGTCATCACCAAGACCGACCTGGTCGATGAGGAACTGGTCGAACTGGTCAAGGCGGAAGTTGAAGACGTGCTGGAAGACACGGCCTTCGCCGGCTGCCAGATGGCGGCGGTGTCCGCCTACACCGGCGACGGCATAGACGAGCTGAAGGCGACCATCGACGACATTTTGAACGATACCGAATCGCGCCGTGATTTGGGCCGTCCCCGCCTGCCCGTGGACCGTTGCTTCACGGTGAGCGGGTTTGGCACCGTGGTCACCGGCACGCTGATTGACGGCTCCGTAGCCGTGGGCCAGCAGATTGAACTTGCTCCGTCCGGCGCCCGCGCTCGCATTCGGGGGTTGCAGAGCCACAAGTCGCGGCTGGATTCCGCCACGCCGGGCGTGCGGCTGGCGTTGAACCTTTCGGGAGTGTCGCGGGACGAGGCGCTGCGGGGCGAGGTGCTGACCAACCCCGGCTGGCTGCGCCCAACCCGTCGCTTCGACGCCAACCTGCGGATGGTGAAGGGCGCGCCTCACGCGCTCAAGCACAACGAGGGCGTGACGTTCCACCTCTTCACCAGCGAGACCACCGGTCGCGTGCGGTTGCTGGACGCCGACCGGCTGCAACCCGGCTCTGAAGGGTGGGTCCAAGTGTTGCTGGACGAGCCGATCCCCATGGTGAAGGGCGACTTCTTCGTGCTGCGCTCATCGGAAGACACGCTAGGCGGCGGCCAGATCGCCGACCCCAACCCCACGCGCCGCCATCGCCGTTTCGCTCCCGACGTGCTGGAGCGGCTGACCATGCTGGACGCCGGCGCCAGCGAGGACGTGATTTTCACGGTGGCCGACCAGATGGGTCCGTGCGACCTGCGCACGTTGTCGCAGCGCTCGAACCTTGCGGACGGCGAAGTACTGGAACGGCTGGGCGCGCTGGTAGAGTCGGGCGACGTGGTGGCGCTGGGCGAAATGGGGGCGCAGAACGACGCGGTAGTGTACTCCCGGCGCGGTTGGGACATCCTGCGCAACCAGGCTCAAATCGCGTTGCAGGCTTACCACAACCAGTATCCGTTGCGGCGCGGCGCGCCGCCGCAGGAATTGCGGAGCCGGCTCCGGGTATCGCAGCCCGTTTACCTGCGGGCGGCGGCGCGTTTGGCGGAGGAAGGCGTGTTGGTGGATGACGAAGGGCTGGTGCGCGCGCCGGATCACCAGGTGGAGCTGAGCGAGCGGCAACAGGCGGACGTGGCAACGTATCTGTCCGAGTTAGCCGGGGAACCCTGGTCGCCGCCCACCGACCGGCCCGTGGACCCGGAACTGCTGGCATACTTGCAGGAAAAGGGCGATGTGGTGAAAGTCAACGAGACAGTGGTCTTCACCACCGACGCCTACGACGACATGGTCGGTCGCATCATCGCCCACTTGCAAGAAAACGGCAGCGTAACCGTGGCCGCAGCCCGTGAGATCTTCGGGACCAGCCGCAAGTACGTCCTGCCGCTGCTGGAATACCTGGACCAACAGCGCATCACCCGGCGGGTGGGCGACGAGCGCGTGCTGCGGTAGCATGTCGCGCAGAGGTCGATTGATGATTACGCAGGAACATTCGCAAACGGCGCGGGACTTTCTAGCGGCGTCCGATCAGGAATTCGCTGTTGGGGACACCCTGCAAGGCTCCGAAAAGTTGTGGGGCGCCGAGAAGTTTCACACCAACTTTTACCACGACTTCATGCAGGATTTTGAGATTGACGGCGACCGGGCAAGGGTACGGGATTTTGTTGTTCGGGTATTGTCCTTGCCAGAATTGACCTCCGAGAGTCGTTAGCGGAGTTGCCAAGCCTGATATGGCCCTGGACTTTAGCCAAACCACCCGTCAGCTTATGGCAGCGATGGACGGCGCTACCAGTTCGCGCCGCAGCCGCCGCCAGCGGTTCGCGGACACCTTGGACCGCGCGCTGGCAATCTCGCCGGCTGAGGCCGCGGACCGCACCGCATCATCAGGCCGCCGCCCGTTCGTCTTCTCCCGCACCGGGCCGGAAGGACTGCTCGGCAGCAGGGAACCGCAGGATGCTCCTGATGATTGGGTAGCGTTGTCGGTGGACGGCTCGCACATTGACGTTGACCGGCATCTGCCGCTGCGGTGCCACCTGATTAACCTGGGCGGCTGCGCCATCACCTACGGCGAGCGTCCGTCCTGCGATATGTTCAGCGAGCCCACCCTCGCCGTGGACGATGCCGACCTGTATCTGCGGCCCGGTGCTGAGTCCCTGGACGAAACCCTGATCGAGGGCCGGTTGCTGGGAGCCCTGCGCACAGTGCGCGAGGTGGAAAGGCTCGCAGAGGCGGTGGAAGAATTTACCGACGATTATCCCGTGCTGGCGCTGCTGGACGGAACGCTGGCGTTCTGGGACGTGCAACGAGGAAGCTATCCCAGCTATGTAGTGGACCACCTGATCAACCAGCGGCTGCGCCCCGCGCTGGGCCGATTAAAGGAAGCATCCCGCCCCGACCGGCCGGTGGCGGTTGCCGCCTATACCTCCAAACCGCAGACCACTGAAGTCGCCGGGGCGGTTCGGGTCGCGCTGTGCGGCAGCGGCGAGGCCGAATGTACGCGCCGTTGCAGCGCCCGGCGTTCGGACTTGATGCAGTGCGACGGCGCGGCGGGCTTTGACGACCACGAACTGTTCGAGGCGTTGCTTGAGTCGGGACAGCGTTCTCCCCTTTACCAATCTGGGCGGCTTGCATCCCGGTTCGCCGTCGGCCTGGCCCTGGGCGAGGAGTGGAGCGATTTCTACTACCTGCACAGCGGAACGGAGATTGGTCGAGTGGAAATTCCCGCGTGGGTGGCTGCCGATCCACGATTGCTGGCCCTGAGCCACACGATGCTGGCGAAACAGTGCGAATTGGGGTTAGGCTATCCGGTGGTGATTTCCGAAGCGCACGAGCAGGCGGTGGTCACCGGCCGCGACCGGGAAGAGTTTCGCAAACTGGCGTTGCTGCTGATGGAACGGAACGGCTTGCCAACCCCGGAATCGGCCAAGACAATGTCTAAACGGCTGCCCTGGTTATAATCCCTCGACTGTCATTCCGGCGAAAGGACAGCCTGCCCCGTGCTCGACACGGGGTCACCCCGTACTAGATACGGGGCCGGAATCCATGTGTCAGGCTCAAATCATCGTAAAGTATCTGGAGGTTTCTCTATGGGTGAATTGAACGATCTGGCGGCATCGGTTGCCGCTTTGCTGAAGGAGCGGGGCGACACCCTGGCGGTGTCGGAATCCTCGTGCGGCGGGCTGATTTCCGCTGCGCTGGTGTCGATCCCCGGCGCCTCTGACTACTACGTGGGCGGTTCGGTGGTGTACACACGCACGGCGCAGCAGGGCCTGCTCCAGGTTCCGGACTCGGCGATGGAAGGCCACCGGGCCAGCACCGAATACTACGCGCTGCTCAACGCTCGAACGTCTCGGGAGATTATGGGCACCACCTGGGCGCTGGCCGAAACCGGGGCCAGTGGACCCACCGGCAACCGCTACGGCGACAACTACGGCCACGCCTGTTTTGGCGTCGCCGGCCCGGTGGAGCGTTCTCAAACCCTGGAAACCGGAAGCCCGGAACGGGAAGAAAATATGTGGGTGTTCGCCCGCACCGCGCTGGCCCTGCTGGAAGAAGCCATCAGATCCGTCTGAATCAGGATTTTTGGGATTGTAGGATTAGCAGGATTGGAAGAGCCTGATCCAGAAAATCGTAAAATCCGGCGAATCCTGATTCTGATGAAGTCCAGTCATTAACGGGCTGCGCTGTCCAAGTACTCCGTCAATTCACCAACGCTGGTGAATTGGGCAGCGGTACGGAGGAACTCCGCCAGTGAGGGGCTTTGGCGGCGCAGTTCCAGCACCTGCTCGCCGATAACGCTGACGCCGGCCGCGCCGGTAGTTGCATAGGTGCCGTGGAAGGCGAAGTAGGCCTGGTTCAGCTTGCGGATCGAATATCCTTCGGATACGAAAACACGACGCCTTTCTTCCATGTACGCCTCGGCGCCATCGATGTCGCCGGCCTCCAGCAGGGCGTCAACCTGGACCCGAGTGGTCCGCATTTCCGCCTGAAAATCGAACTGCGGGCTACGGTTGGTCGAACCGTTACGGGCGCTGGCCGGCTGAGCTTGGTTCGCCGGCGTCTGGACATCGGGCGCGTTGGTCAACCGTTCCAACGCCAGTTGGCTGATCTCGATTCCCGCGATGGTGGCGACGGTCTCGTTGAGCGTCGTCAAGTCGCCGCTCTCGAAATACCGGCGTCCCAAGGGCCGGAACCACAGCCACTGGTGGACCCACTCGTGGGCAATGATTTCCAGGGCGTGCTCCAACGCGAACCCGTCAGCGGTGATGGACGGGTACAAGGCGATGCCGCCTGTGTTCTCCACCAGGGCCGACAGGTTGGTTGCTTCCTCAATGCGGGTTTCGATGCGTTCGCGTTCGTCGTTGGTCAACCCGGTTCTCAGCAGGCCGCCGTCTTCGCGTTGAATCCGGTCCCGAGGGGACAGCACCAACACCGTGGGCGAACCCGTCAGCGCCGTGTCCACCGGCGGGAACACCCCCGCCCAGGCTTGGAAACCCAACTCATGCAGGGTGTCCGCCACCGCTGACTCCACGGTTTCCTCAACTGCGGGGCGCAGGGCGTCCTGGGTTTCCCTCAAGCCATCCCGCTCGCGGCGTAGTTCCCCAACCTGATCGACTGAATCGGCGGCGGACGGCGCGTTGACTTCAAGGCCGATCAGACGACGCTCGATTGATCGGATACGTTTCCCGATCTCGAAATACCGGTGCGCTCGCTCCGCCGAGCCTACGACATCGGAACGGTCAAACGAATAGCGTGGGACGCCGACGGCACGACGTATCCACTTGTCGGGCAGGTTGCCCAGTTCCCAACTGACTACGCTGAACCGGTATGGGGCGATGGCCAAAGCCACCGAATCGGGCCGAAAGTCCTGGACCAGTACCACAGCAAGGACCAGCGCGCACCAGACGAACGTCCGCGGGCGCAGCATGGACACGATACGGTTGCTGGAGGAGCGGGAACCTTCGTCCGGCGGATCTTGGCGTCCTGTCAGAACCATATCGGGGGCTCGATGTATGCTCGCGTGGTTATGCTAAAATCCTCAAATCAATGATAGCAAGGGCGCAACAAACCGGAGGCGCGTTGGGAGATGACCACAATCACCACACAAGCCAGCGACGACGACTTTAACCGCGTAGAGCAGGGTATCGACTGGATCGAGCGGCTGGAACGGATCAGGGCGCAACGCGACAAGGAAGCGGCCGCCAGGGAAACGATCCAGTACGTGGACCGGTTGCGGCAGGCGCTGACTGCTCTTGCGGGCGCCGCATCATCCCATGAGCTGGCCGCCGCTCACGGCAACGAGGTAGCGCACCTGGTGGACAGCATAAGGGATACCAACATCACGGATCCATGGGCGGAGTACCTGCTGCCTTCTTTACTTTCCTGACGCCGGGCTTTCTTGACACTGGCCCCGCCTAGTAACATAATCCCCACGCCTAGAAATTGCATTTTCAAATTATGCCGTCCCAAATGGCGTACTGACCGGAGGCTCACTTTGTCCACCAACTCTTTCACTCTTACCGATGAAATGCGCGAACAGTCCATCGGCGTGGAAAGCGAGCCTGCCTCCATGGTGATAGAGCAGGGCCATATTGCGCGGTTTGCGGAGGCCATCGGCGACGACAATCCGGCCTACACCGTAGGGACGCCCGAAACCGGCGGCATCGTCGCGCCCCCAACGTTCTTGCGGGCCATGCGCGGAATCCGCCCGGAACTGCCCTACGACATACCATACACCCGCCTGCTGGACGGCGGCAGCGATTGGGAGTATTTCGACCACGTCCGGCCCGGGGATACCATCACCGCCATCGGACGGATTGAGGACATCCGCGAACGTACCGGCAGCATCGGCCAGATGCTCATTTCCACCATCAAGATCACCTATCGCAACCAGCACAATGCGGTCGTCGCCACCCAAACGAGCACGTCGATCCGTTACTGATCACACCAAGATTAGAGGAATACCATGGGCGCACAGATCTATTTTGAGGACGTCAGCGAAGGGATGGAGTTGCCCGTCGAGGTACGCAATCCCACCCCTCGCCAGTTGGTCCAGTACGCCGGCGCATCCGGCGATTTCTACGAGATACACTACGACAGGAACTACGCCCAGAGCACCGGGCTGAAGGACATCATCATCCACGGCGCGTTGAAGAACGCCATGCTGGGCGCATACCTCACGGGATGGGCCGGCCCCGGCGGCGAGCTGCGCCGGCTGACGGTGCAGTACCGCGGCATGGATTATCCCGACGAACCCATCACCGCGAAGGGACACGTTACCCGAGTGTACCAGGAAGGCCAGTCAAACTTAGTGGACTGCACCATCTGGCTGGAAAATCCCGAAGGACAGCAGACCACGCCGGGAACAGCGACGGTTCATCTGCCTAGCCGTTCCGGCTAAACCCACAAGCATCAAACTATAAGGACTCGATTTACAATGCCCAATAATCTGGAAGGAAAGGTAGCCATCGTAACCGGCGCCGGTCGCGGAATCGGCCGCGGCGTAGCCCGGCTGATGGCTGAGGAAGGGGCCAGCGTCGTGGTTTGCGACCTGGGCGGCAACGTGGACGGCAGCGGCGCGGATGTGTCAGTGGCGCAGCAGGTGGTCAACGAAATCACCGAGGCCGGGGGCAAGGCCGTCGCCTGCACCGAATCGGTGGTGTCGATGGAAGGCGGCGAACAGATAGTTCAGACTGCTATCGACAACTTTGGCCGCCTGGACATCGTGGTCACCTGCGCCGGCATCCTGCGCGACCGCATGGTCTTCAACATGACCGAGCAGGAATGGGACGACGTGATCGCCGTTCACCTGAAGGGCACCTTCACGGTGGTCAAAAACGCTTGCATCCTGTTCCGGCAGCAGCGGGCGGGCCGGGTCATCACGTTCAGCAGCGAATCGGGATTGGTCGGCAACAGCGGCCAGGCCAACTACGGCGCGGCCAAGAGCGGCATCGCGGGCTTCACCAAGGTGGTCGCCAAGGATATGGGACGCTACGGCGTGACCGCCAACGCCATCGCGCCACGGGCCACCACCCGCATGATCGGCTCGATTCCCGATTCCGCCGCCGAAATTCGGGCGCGAGGCGGCGTCGCGTCAATCTCCGACTCGACCGGCGACGACAACCTCCGCGACCTGGACCCCGACGCAGTCGCGCCGTTCGTCTGCTACCTGGCCTCCGACTACGCGGCCAACGTGAACGGGCAGACTTTCCTAGTCTATGGCGATACCATCTCCCTGGTTTCCCAGCCACGGCCGGAGCGGGCCATCTGGAATGAGACCGGCCACTGGGAAATGGACGAACTTTCCGACCGCGCCCGCAACTACCTCACGGCAGGTATCCCCAACCCCGCGCCACCCCAACAATAGTGACTTCCACATCTCGCCATTCCCGCTTCCGCAGGAATGACGTTAGTTATCACGAAATAGGCAAGGAACAGTACAATGCCCCTACTACAAGACAAGGTAGCCATCGTAACCGGCGCCGGTCGTGGCATCGGACGCGGCGTCGCCAAGCTGATGGCCCAGGAAGGCGCCAGCGTTGTGGTCTGCGACCTCGGCGTGAACGTTGACGGCACCGGCGCAGATATTTCCGTGGCCCAGCAGGTGGTCAACGAAATCAAGGAAGATGGCGGCAATGCCGTCGCCTGCACGGAGTCGGTGGCCACCATGGCCGGCGGCGAGAAGATCGTCCAGACCGCCGTCGATAACTTTGGCAAGCTCGACATCGTGGTCACCGTGGCCGGCATACTGCGCGACCGCATGGTTTTCAACATGACCGAGCAGGAATGGGACGACGTGATCGCCGTCCACCTCAAGGGGACGTTCACGGTGGTCAAGCACGCCAGCATCCTCTTCCGGCAGCAGCGGTCGGGCCGCATCATCACCTTCAGCAGCACGTCGGGTCTCTACGGCAACAGCGGCCAGGCCAACTACGGCGCGGCCAAGGACGGCATCGCCGGATTCACCCGCGTCTGCGCTCGCGACCTGGGACGCTACGGCGTCACCGCCAATTCCATCTCCCCATCCGCCAGCACCCGCATGACCACCAGCGTGCCCGACGAAGCGCGGGCCCTGCGCTCGGCGCGCGGCATAGCGGCCGGAGGCAGTTTGCGCGGCGAGGCCGAGGACGTTGCGCCGATGGTCACCTGGCTGGCATCCGACGAGGCCGCCCACGTCAACGGCCACGTGTTCCACGTGACCGGCGGGCTGGTGACGCTGCTGAACGAACCGGAACCCGTGAAGTCCATCCGCAAGCAGGGCCGCTGGACCGTTGACGAACTGGCCGGCGTGTTCCCGGCCACCATCGGCATCGAACTATACAATCCCGCTCCCGCGCCGCCGCCCAGCGCGTAGCCGTGGGTTCATAAACAACGCAGCCCCTGGGATGATGGAGCAGTAGTGTCGATGCAGTATCTTCTCGCATTGAGTGTGGCGGTTATGTTAGCGGCGGCATTGTATCTCGGCCCCATGGCCAACGACGCGCTGGCGTTCAGCCCTGACATCAAAGTAGTCGAAACCGAAGTAACAATTATCGAGGAGGACGAGGGGTATTTCCGCGACCTCGTTATCACCAGGGAAAAACCTTTCGATGCGTCCGCGTTCGCACATGGGCATGGACACTCGGCGCCTTCAGTCCATGCAACGGTACCGGGCATAGACCCGGAGGCCGTTCAACTCCTGCACGACATGCGGCAGGACCCCGCCTCTTACGTGGCAGGTTTGCGTGCTGAAGGCTATGGCATGCCCGGGCATGGAGGATCGCCGGCTTTCGCGCCCGCCAATATCACCGAGTTGCCCTGGATAACCGACGGCCTCAACGAGAACGAAAAAATCACGCTGGAGCTTTTTGCGCTGCTGTATTTGTTCAACCCAGAGGCCGCGGAGCGGATCGCCGCGATGCCGTTCTTGCGCACTTTCGGGACGGCGGATCTGGAAGCGGTATGGTCTCTCACCAGGTTGGCCTTTGTGGATTTAAGCGACGAGACCACAGGCCTGACAGAAGTGCTGGACAATCCAAACCTTGCCGACGGCGGTGGCATCGACGATGAAGAAGCCAAGATAGTAGCGGTGCTCGGCGGGACCTACCAGTTTGCGCCTCAACTGGTGCCTGTCCTGCTGGATCCTGACCAAATCCTAGTACAGGAATATGTCCTTCAGGGCCGTGGCAAAACAATCCACATGAACATCATCCGGCTTGACCCGGGCTCTCCCACCACGGACGAGATGTTCCAACATGCGGTGAACCAGGCGGAAACCATTATGGACGAACCGCTGCGCACCGATTACGTCGCGGTTCTAATCAGCGACGATGCGCTGCCAGGATTCGCGGCCGGCGCCCACTTCGGTACTCATATCACCTTGGGAGCTCGTTATGACACTGACAACCGCGACGAGTTTCCGGGCAGTCGAGGCGGCATTGTAATAGCCCACGAGGTTGCCCACTACTATTGGTTCCACGACACCGAACTCTGGATCGACGAAGGGGCCGCCGACTTCATCGCCACGTTGATTGAAAACCGTCGCATTGGCCGCGCGATGGAACCGGACAATCCCCCGTGCTCCTATTACGAAAGCATTTTTCACTTGGAACTGGCGAAGCCCGAGCTCTCATCCTGGGGTGGACTCTGCCACTATTCCCTGGGAGAGCGCGTTTTGCACGATCTGCACACTCACCTGGAGGAAGAAGAGTTCTTTGAGGGTTTCCGGGCAGTGCATACGTCTGCGTCCGCTGAAAATGCCGGGGAAATTTCGGCGCGACAGCACTTCATGAGCGGTTTCCTGCCGGAAGAACTGACCGGAGCGGATGAGACCATCCGCAAACTGATAGTGAGCGACCACTACAGCAAAGTGATTAATACCGACCTCAGACCCGTGAACCCGGAGATAGCGGCCCTCAACGGTCGAGTCACGGACACGGTCCTGTTGAGAATCAGCGATGGGGACATCATCGGCTCCTATAAGGGATTTTTCACTTTACCGGGGTCACAACTTGTGCAACGGCACCGGTTGGCGCTGGTAATCGAACACGATGAGCCATTGCCTGCGGACACAGAATTGACTTTTGGCACATTGGAGTATTACGAGGACGGTTTTGAGTTCGACCGTACTGTCCTATCGGCAACTTTCGAGGCGGGTGATACCCAGAGTATTGCAATCCTGAGCGGAATTGGGTTTACCCCCAGCTTCAGTTGGCCACCCGGACTATACTGGGTGTACGCTTATTACAGGGGCGAGAAAATCGCCGAACTCTACTTTGACGTGGCTCCCTGACCGCACATTCCACATCGTATAGATGCGACAAAGAGTAACGTTGCAACAAAGGATGGATCAACATGTTTAAGAGTTTCAGCGCTTCATACGCCGGCCACGTCGTGGACGACCACCTGGGCCTGGAAGGGACTCCGGCCAACGACCGCTGGTATTCCAACGAGGAACTGGCCGGCGCTTTCGATTGGGCTTTGGACATCTCCAAGCACCTGGAGGCCCACGGCTACGATGAGTTCTGGATGGCCGAGCATCACTTCCAGCCGGAAGGCTACGAGTGCATCCCCAACCTCATCATGCTGGGGCTGTACCTGGCCTGCAACACCCAGCGGCTGAAGTACGGCTGCGGGTTCAACATCACCCCAATGTGGCATCCGCTGCGGCTGGCCGAGGACTTCGCTATGGCCGACATCCTGTCGGGCGGACGCATCATCTTCGGTGTGGGTCGCGGCTATCACTCTCGCGAGGTGGAGACCTTCGGCTCGCCCATGTTCGATGGCGACGCCAACCGCGATATGTTTGAGGAACAGGTCGAGGTGATGGTCAAAGCCTTCAGCCAGGAGTCCTTCTCCCATGAGGGCAAACACTACCAGATTCCGGCGAAGGTTCCATATCGGGGCTACACCCTGGAAAAGCTGAGCCTGGTGCCGCGGCCGATGCAGGACCCTGTGGAAATCTGGCAGCCGCTGGTGTCCGGCAACCCCAAGGGGGTGGACTTCATGGCGCGCATCGGCATCAAGGCCATGGTCGCCAACACGCCGGAGCCGGCGCGACACGAACGTCTGACGATGTACCAGCAGGCTGCCGCCAACTACGGCCGGGAGCTGGCGCTGGGCGAGGACATCGCCCTGGGCTATCGTTTCTTCCTGGGCAAGAACCGGGAAGAGGCCATCAAGGAGGCGCGCCCCTACTTTGAGGAAGCCATGAAATTCGCCGCTCCGCTGGGCCTGATGGCCCTCCAGCCGGAGCAGATTGAAGCGGTGGCAAACCCCGGCCTGCGCCGTGGTGTCCAGCTGCCCACGCTGGAAGGTGCGGTGGAGAGCGGCGCTTGGCTCTGCGGATCGGCCGACGACATCATCAACAGTCTGAAGGAAGACGAGGCGCGGTATCCCGGCGTGGAGCGAGTCAACCTCGGTTCCGTGATGGGTATGCCCCGCGAGGTCTTCAAGGACCAGCTAGCGCGGTTCGCCCAGGACGTTATGCCGGCGTTCAACGACAGTTAGGCCCCGCCTTCATCGAACGCGATAAGGGCGGTAATCAAAACCCGCCCTTACGCATATATGCCGTTATCACTTCTGCTACGACCAGGACGTAAATCGCTTTTCGCGCGACCTTCCCGCCAGGCCACTATCCCGATACCGATCTTATTACCTCTGCCCCGGATACTCCGGATGCGTGAATCGGTGCCAGCTCCACGCTCCCTGTGCGCCGCGCACGAACAGGAACAGCAGCAGCAGGTACACCGCCACCCACAGCAGCGCCCTTACGTCAAACGCCAACGGTTCCAACCTGGTGAGCGCGATGATGCGCGTAATCAGGAACACCACTGGCAGCAGCAGCGCAGCCAGTCTCCACCTGGCGTTCAACCCAAGTCCCAGCAACCCGATCACAAACCCTTCAACGCCGTAATAGATGACGATGCGCGCCGGAACCGGAGCATCGGCGTCGGCCACCGCAGGGTCTGGGGGAATCACGGACGCCACCAGCCAAACCAGCAGCAGGCCGGTATTCCACACCCACCAAGCCAGCGCTGCCAGCCATCCCCAACGCATCCAACGACGGGCCTGAGTTGGCGAAGACGCGGCCAACTTGCCCTGCCACCCCGAGGGGCGGGGGTAGTTGGCCGCGTCGTGAGCCGGATCCGTGAATTGGTCCGGCGGTTCCGGCTCCATGGGGAAAAACGGTGATGACGCTAGGCGTCTTCGTCCAGCAGGGGCAGCGTGGTCCAGGTCACCGAATCGGGGTCGCCCGACAGACCCTGCTCACTGACCATGCGTCGCAGGTCCAGCAGGGTCGCGTTGACTTCTCCGGTAACTTTCTGCCAATCGGGTTCCGGAGGAAACCAGTACGGCGAGTTGATGCGGACGACCTGGTTCTGTTCGGCATTGAAGTAGATGCCGAAACGGGCTGCTTGCTGTTGCATCATAGAATTTCCCTTTTGAGGATCAGTCGTTCAATACCGAATTTGCGGCTGCCCATTATGCCGATGATACCGGCGCAGATGAACCAGAGAATGGTAACTTCGCCGCCATGGGCTACGAATGCATTGCCGCCGTCCGGAGGGTTCGGGTACAGGTGCGGCCAGGGCCAGACCGGACTGAGGGCCGCGTGAACTCCAAAGTACGCGACAACCATCGTCACCACCAGAGCGCCCGCTCCCAAGCGAGTCAGGACGCCGGTCGCAATCAGAATGGCGGAGATAATCTCAACCCATCCGGCCAGGTCAACCAGCGCCCCTAATCCGTTGGGGTTGGCTCCGGCTGGAAAGTTCCACAACAGGAACGCTTTCTGTATGCCGTGCAGAAAAACCAGCAAGGCGAAAATCAGCCGGAAAGCGAGGTAAAAGTGATCGGTCCAAGGTGCGAAGAAACGCCCGAAAATCGACGTTTCCGACTCTCCCCCTGCAGTAGTGTTTGTGGCCATTTTATAACTCCTCCGCAGCCCAAAGTTATTGATCCGGGAAACGCCCGGCGCGGCTGCAAGGCCATAGTATTACCTGTTATGTCATATTGCTAGTGTATTACCTGGTTTATTGCAATGGTTTCTTCTCGACTGGGCCCTGTGGAAATTATCTGGGCTTCGCAGCCCACCAGCTCCTCAATCCGGCGCACGTAAGCCAGGGCATTTTCGGGCAACTGCTCGGTGCGGGTTGCCCTGGCCGTCGGTTCCGACCAGCCGGGCATCTTTTCGTACACCGGCTCGCACCGTTCCAACAGGGAGGTATTCGCGGGAAAACGGCTGACTTCCTTGCCGTCGGCCCGGTAGCTCACGCAAATTTTCACGTTTTCCATCCCGTCCAGTATGTCCAGACGGGTCAGGACTATGCCGGTAAAGCCGTTAATCTGGCGGCTGTATCGGGCGGCAACTGCGTCAAACCAACCAACCCGTCGCGCCCGCCCGGTGGTGGTTCCGTATTCGTGGGCCTTCTCGCGCAAGTCCTCGCCAGCCCGGCCGTGCATTTCCGTGGGCATCGGCCCGCCGCCCACGCGGGTTGAATACGCCTTGAACACGCCGACCACGCCCTGAATCGACTGAGGATCTATGCCCAGTCCAGTGATGGCGCCTCCAATTGACGGAGAAGACGACGTAACGTAGGGGTACGAACCGTGGTCAACGTCCAGCAGAGTGCCCTGCGCCCCCTCCAGCAAAACGCGCTTGCCCTGTTCCAGGAGGTCCTGCACCATTTGCTCTGTGGGACGCACCTGGGGCCTCAACTGTTCTCCCCATTCGCGGCAGAGGGACAGCACTTCGTCCACGTCTATCGGCTCACCGCCATAAACTCCGGTGATGACCCGGTTTTTCATCTCCACAGCAGCGACCAGACGGTCGGGCAGATGCTCGCCGTCCAACAGATCCCCCACCCGAATACCGTCGCGAGAGACTTTGTCAATGTAGGCCGGACCAATGCCTTGGCCGGTAGTGCCGATGGCGCCGCTGCCGCGGGCTTTCTCCTGCAACTCGTCCAGCAGGATGTGATAGGGCATGATTACGTGGGCGCGGTCGCTGACGTAAAGCCGGCCGGTGTCAATACCCCGCTCCTGTAGGCCGGCGATTTCCCCCAGTAGCACGTCGGGGTTCACCACCACGCCGTTGCCGATTATGCCGGTGACTCCGGGCCAGCAGATTCCCGACGGCACCAGGTGGAGTTGAAACTCGCCGCGTTCATTTACCACCGTGTGGCCGGCGTTGTTGCCGCCGGCGTACCGCACCACGCAGTCGGATTCGCCGGCAAGGTAATCGATCACCTTGCCTTTCCCCTCGTCGCCCCATTGTCCACCGATTACGGCATAAGCCGGCATTGTACTCTGCTCCAGACTGCTCCGAACTAACCGAAAAATCGCCCCCGCGACAATCATGCGGCGGCGGCTACTATACCTGCATACGATCAAGGCATTACGGTTGCGGACAGATTATATCAGAATACGATAACAGCGAACAGAACCACCTCGGCGCGTCCGATGCGCGTGAATGCGCTATTGCGATACGCTGTCTCCGTTGGTATAATTCCGCGCGGTCAATATCGACGCTTGACCTCGCTAGAGAGTTGTATCGAATGAGCGCTGATCACCCCGCAACGCAACCTCAAGAGTTCCGTTCCCGTCGCCGTCGTCTGATGGACTCGCTGGCCGACGGGGCCATCGTCATCGCGGCGGGGCACGACTCCCCGCGCAACAACGACGTTGACCACCAGTACCGTCAGGAATCATCCTTCTGGTATCTGACCGGGTTTGACGAACCGGACGCCGTCGCCGTGCTGCGCCCGGGCTCACACACTCCCTATACGCTGTTCGTCCGCCCCTACGATCCTACTTTTGAAATCTGGGTGGGACGCCGGGCCGGTGTTCGCGGCGCCGTTGGCCCATTAGCCGCCAACGCTGCCTACCCGCTGGAGCAACTGGACTCCCAGCTTCCCAAGTTGCTGGCGCAATGCGAAACCATCCACTACGCATTGGGGAGCGACGACCGCGTTGACGGGATCATTTCCGGAATGGTCAAGCAGCGGCGGCGTATGGCCCAGCGGGGCGCTAAAAGCGTCCGTCGCATCGAGGACCCTACCGCTCAAATCGACGCGATGCGGCAGGTGAAAACCGACGAGGAAATTTCTCTCCTCCAGCGCGCCATCGACATCACCGCCGTGGGATTCAGGGCTGCTATGCAGACCGCCGCCCCGGGCATTGCGGAGTATGAAGTACAGGCCGCCCTGGAACGCCCCTTCCGGCACCTTGGCTCGCCGCGCAACGGCTACCCCTCAATTGTGGCCGGCGGGGCCAACGCTTGCGTTCTGCATTATGTCCGCAACGACGAAACGCTGGGGCCGGATGATCTGCTGCTGATCGACGCGGGAGCAGAGTACGGCTACTACACCGCTGACGTAACTCGCACCTGGCCCGTGTCCGGCGAATTCACGCCGGCTCAGCGCGAGATCTACGATATAGTCCTTGCATCCCAGAAGAAGGCCATCGCCGCCGTGAAACCCGGCGTCGGCTTCGACGACGTCCATAAGGTCGCTACACGAACCCTGATTGAAGGGTTGGTGGATCTGGGTATCATGGACGGCGACGTAGAGCAAATTCTGAACGACGCTGCTTACCGTGATTACTACATGCACGCCACGTCCCACTGGCTGGGGTTGGATGTGCACGACTCCGGCGCTTATCGGGACGATAAAGGCCAAATCCGGCTCCGTCCCGGCATGGTGCTGACCGTTGAGCCCGGCCTCTACTTTGGCCCCCAGGCCAAGAAGACGCCCGAAGCCTATCGCGGCATCGGCATTCGCATCGAGGACGACGTGCTGGTTACGGAAGACGGCTGCCGGGTTCTCTCCGAAGGGATTCCCAAGGAAGCCGACGAGCTGGAAGCCATCGTCAAGGATGGACGTTAGGCCATGCTCTCCGCTGCTGTGAAAACCGCCACACCTGCTGCATTGCGCCCTGTGGGGCGTTTGACGAGACTCGATACGGGGATTTTATTCCCCGTATTTTTTTGGCCCAGCGCAAACCGGGCAGGGACGTTCCACAAACCGGGGGCGCCGAAAATTCCCGCCTTTCCCGTAGCGGCCTCTCCCGCATCGGGAGCGGCTTTTCCCCATTTCGTCAGAGCGAAGCCTTTACACTTCGCTCCTTTTTTTGCCTGCCCAATGAGTTTGACGGTCTTGTTGGTCGTCACTTTGTTGAACGATTCAACAAACGCTCACCTGGTAATGGAGGGATGCCTATCGAATGAAGCTGCTTCATGGTAGCCGGCCAGAGCCGGTTATCCGATTTGTCCAGGGCAACAAGGTTGGCCAAGGCCAAAAACCCAGACCAAACCAACGATTCGAGGAGGATCGATGAGTTCCCCTAATTTGGACACTCTAAATCGTTTGCCGATACGGTTGCTGATTCTGGCGGCCGTTGCGGCCTGCGCAATCGTCTTGATGTCCGCTGCTTGCGGCCCGTCAGCGGAAACGCCAGCAGCCACTGGCGGAACCACCGCCAGTTCCACATCCAGCGACAGTTCGACCAGCGCTGGCAGCACCACCGGCTCCACTGGCAGCTCCGGTTCTGCCACCGGCAGTTCAACCACTTCCACCACTGGCGGTTCTACCGGAACCACCGCAACTACCGACAAGGCCGCCGATCCCAGTATGTACGCCAGCCTTTCCGGCGACATTCCGATTGACGGTTCCTCCACCGTGTTCCCCATCACCGAGGCCGTCGCCGAGGAATTCGGCGACCTCACCGGCGGCAACGTCCGCGCCGTCGTCGGCATCTCCGGTACGGGCGGCGGTTTCAAGAAGTTCTGCGCCAACGAAACCGTCATCTCCGACGCCTCTCGCCCCATCAAGCAGAAAGAGGTTGACCTGTGCGCCGCCGCCGGCATCGACTACATCGAGCTGCCCGTAGCCATCGACGGCCTCTCCGTTCTCGTCAACCCCGACAACGACTTCGTGGACTGCCTCACCGTTGAACAACTCAACATGATCTGGAAGCCCGAATCCGAGGGCGTCGTGATGACCTGGAACCAGGTTGATCCGTCCTGGCCCACCGAGGAAATCAAGCTCTACGCTCCCGGCGTTGACTCCGGCACCTTCGACTACTTCACCGAAGCCATCAACGGCGACGGCGGCGTCTCTCGCGGCGACTTCGTGGCCTCCGAGGACGACAACGTGCTGGTGCAGGGCATCTCCGGCGACAAGTACAGCCTGGGCTACTTCGGCTACGCCTACTACGTCGAAAACCAGGACAAGCTCAAGGTTGTGCCGATTGACGGCGGCGCCGGCTGCATCGCGCCCACCGACGCGGCCATCAACAATGGTTCCTACGCGCCGTTGAGCCGCCCGCTGTTCATCTACGTGCGGGCCGACGCCGCTCAGGAACCGCACATCGCCGAGTTCGTGCGCTACTACCTCGGCGACAACGGCCAGCAGTTGGCGGCATCCGTGGGCTACATCCCCTTCCCCCAGCAAGTCTATGACCTCAGCCTAGCCAAGTTCAACAACGGAACCACCGGCACCGTCTTCGGCGGCGACAGCTCCTTCAAAGGCCCGGTCGCCGAAGGACTGATGAAATAATTCATCTCGGCAACATCCGGCCAAACGTAGGGGCGGGTCTGAGACCCGCCCCTACAACGTCACCGCGCGTCGCGGATTACCTGTCAATCCCGTTCCAGAAATTCCCGCACCTGTTCCATTAGAGGCTCGCGGTCGTAGATGCTGAGCAACAGCGCCGCGTTGCGCATCCAGTCGCCCTGGAAGTAACGTTCGTACAGCACCTGCCGGCCGCCGAACGCGCTGCACGCCGTGTCCCACGCCAGCCGGAACAGCCTCACCCGCTCGCGGGCCGTCGCCGTGTCGGTATCCAGGTAGGTATCCAGCACTTCGCCCAGCGGGCCATCGAAGTCCCCTTCCGATGGCAGCGCCATCAGGCTGCTGGAACCCAGCAACTGGATGATCTCCGCCATGCGCGGGTACATCTTGATGAACAGGTTACGCGCCACGTTCAGCGGCACCCGGTCGGGCAGCATGACGCCCCATTCGTCGATTGAGGCGTTCACCTCGGACTGGGTCAGCAACGCCTTGGTAATCTCCAGGTTCTCGACCAGCTCGGCCAGCAACCCCTGCACCTGCGGGATGTCGCCGCTACCCAGCGTCTTGGCCATCAGGCTGGCGATGCCCGCCACGAACTCGCACTTGGCCACGTTCTTGGTCACAACTTGGTGGCCGGTATGCACGTACTGTCCGGTGGCGTTGGACATATTGTTGCACTTGTGCCGGTCGCCGTACATGAAGACCCGTTCCCAGGGCACCAGAACGTCGTCGAAATAGACGATGGCGTCCATCTCCTCGAACCGGGACCCCAGCGGATGGTCAAAATGCGACTTATCCAGGTCGAAACTCTCGCGGCAGATGAACTTCAGCCCGTCGATTCCGCAGGGCACGGCGAAGGCGAACGCGTACTTGTGAGCGTCCTCGTCCCGCGCCAGCAGCGAAGAACGGGTGGGATACACCATGATCTCATCGGACAGCGGCCCCAGCGTCGCCAGCACCCGGGGACCTCGAATCACCAATCCGGCATCGGTCTCCCTGACCACGTGCAGCGCCACGTCGGTGCTGTAGTTCATGGACGTGGCCGACGGCGCGCGGTTGCGTTGCAGGTTGACCAGCGTGTGCGTCATGCACAGGTCGTTTTCCCGCGCGTACTCGTAGTAGTTGACAACGTTCTGCTTGAACTCCGGCCGGTTGTCCCCGAAGAAATCCCCGGCCGCCGCCATCGCCATGATGGTCAGATTGAGAAAATCGGGCGTGCGGCCCATCATCCCGTAGCTGGCGTGCGCCCAAGCGGACATCATGCCGCGCCGCCGTGACAGGTCATCGGCAGTCTTGGGGATGATGAACGACAGCCCCACCGGGTCGCCCGTACTCGGCGACGGGTACGTCATGTCGCAGCCCTCGTTGCCGTCGCGCTGCATGTCGTACAACCCGGCGATGGAGCGGGCCCCGTTGCCTAGTCCCGGAAACTCCGTAACGTCGTCAATCCGCCTGCCGTCCAGCCAGATTTCCCGGCGTTGCTCTCTCAGGCCGGCCAGATATTCGGCCCCGGTTCTAGCAGGCATGATCAACTCTCCTCATAATACGGTTCAGGACAGCCAGCCAAAACTGTCCGCCGGCAGACGTAGCGGCTCGGGCAAGTAGCCGTTGAGTTGCACCAGCAGGTTGCTGGTTGTCAAGCAAGCTTCCTCAAATGTGCCTGTAGATTGATATGGCCGATGCTGGAAGTTATGCAACCGACTCGGTCCTTGCCACTCCTGATACACATGAGGCAGTGCGCTTTTAGCGTAGCCTCTCATCTGTATGGAATTGCCCGATGGAGTGCCACCGCCATTCATATACGCTACTGAGACAGCATCAATGACTGCATCCCAAATCAGCGATGCAACTTGGGCCAGTTCGCAAAACGCGGTGGGACGGGCTTCGGGGCTGATAGTCCGGTACAGTTCTTCTGCGCGTGCCAATCGCGCCAGGGCGCATTGGCGATACTCCTGAGCGCTTGCTTCAGTCATCGTTTTCGTCCAGCAGCTGAATCAGAATGTCAGCCATATCCAGGTTAACCTCCCAACTGTCTTGGTCATACGGGAGATTACGCCGCTGGTCGTCCTCAAGCATCATTATCCCCCAGTAGGTGCTCCGTATGGCGCTTTTGTCCTTTTCTTCCGCCAAGCGCCGCACCGCGTCCCACGGATCCTCGTCGGGACAGATTTCCCGTACTCGTTGCTGGACGGCCTTGAGTAGCAGGCCGGGCGCCTTTTCCGGCTCCTCCGTGCGGGCCCGGCGCGCTTTGGACAATAGCGTCGCTACCGAATCCATCTGCAAACTCCTCTGCCATCTTGGCCCGGCTTTACGTCCCCAGGTACCGCTTCAGCCAGTTCATGGCGTGGACGTTGAAATCCGTGCATGGGCTGTGCGGCAGGTCCGGGTACACCAGCAGCGATTTGTGCGCCTTGATGCGGTCGAACACCGGCATGATGGTGTCGTAGGGGCAGGTGGTGTCGGCCATGCCGATGTTGACCAGGATGGGGCACTCAATCGCGTCGGCCAGCGTGAGCGTGTCAAAATATCGGAGGGTGTCCAACATCGCTTGCCGCTGCTCCGGGTGTTCCTGCACGTAGTTGCGCAGTTCGTGGTAGGGGCTGGTGTCGATGTCGATGGCCACCGGATAGTTGCACATGAACGGCTCCTCCGCGACCGCCGCAGCGAGCCTTTGGTCCAGCGCCGCCGTCGCCAGCGTGAAACCGCCGCCCTGGCTGCGGCTCCACATACCGATGCGGTTGCTGTCCACCTCGTCGCGCCCGGCCAGAAAGTCGATGCCGCGCACGCAGTCCATGTACCCGCCGCGGTAGTAGTAAGTGTCCCGGTCGGTTACGTTATAGGTCAGCTTGTTCGCCCCTTCCGGCAGGTCCCACTCTGGGATGCTCTCACCCTGCCCCCGTGGGAACAGCGTCAGCACCGCGAACCCATGCATCACCACGTGGTATGGAATGTCCTTGCCGCCGCCGTAGCCGGGCACCGCCAGCATCGCCGGAAACTTGCCCGACGCTGCGCCGTGCCGGGGCGCCGTGTAGAACGCTCGCAGCCGCTGCCCGCCGTAACTGCTCAGGGAGACGTTCCACGTCGCGTACTCTCGGCCGCTGAGCTCTGGATTCTCCGTGAGCGTGGCGTTGATCGGCGTTTCATCGAGAATCGCGCGCGTTGCAACCCAAAATTCGCTGACTGCCTGGTCCATGTACGGCCTCCCTTGCGTTGATCTACATTTCGATGTTATCACGGCGAATCATTGCCAACCCACTCATGCCGAGCCTGCCGGCGTCTCTATGAACTCGTAACCGAACTCCGACACCAGGAACGGAACGTGCTCGTTGACCAGCCGTATCACCTGCTCGCTGATCTGCGACGGGTTCTTCTGAAAATCGGAAATGGATTCCACGTACTCGGCCAGTTGCGGAGCGAACGCCTGGTACCCGTCCAGGTTCAGATCGTTGTAGATGCGCTCCATCTGTCCGATGTTGTCCTGCTCTAGTTCCTCGTACCGTATCTCAACCAACCGTCCCGCCGGAATCATCTCCCGTTGCTCCAGGTAGGCTTCGGCCATGCGCCGGTAGATCCGCACCTGCCGCTGCACCAGTTCGTCAAAGTCGAAACTCTGGAGCGCATGCCACCCGTTCATCAGCCTGAGCAGGTGCAGGTATGAGCGCAACGTATCATATGGATTGCGCTGGATGTACACGAACCTGGCGTCGGGGAACAGGCGCAGCAGTTCGGCGATGCGGCTGGTGTTGGAGGGCGACTTCAGTACCAAAGGCTTGCCGTCCATGTAGAGGCTGGCCGCTTTCAGCAACCTGGTGTATTCGGCGCGCCACCGTTCGCGCTCGCACTGATCTACGCTGTCGCCCATGAAGAGATACTCCAGGGTCTCATTCGCGGTGCGCGGAAAATTCAGCGACACGTAAGGGCTGAGTCCGCTGGCGCACATCAGCGCAATCTCTTCTTCCTGGGGCATGGCGAAATCGACCGGTATGTTGTCGATGCCCCGGTTCTCCGGCAGCGAGGAAGCGAGCAGCCGGCGCAATCGGTTCTGCCCGGCCAGGAAAAGGTCCGGCAGCGCGGCCTGATAGGTATTCACGAAACCCCACTGCGGATCACACGCGAACAGGTTGTGCAGCAGCGTGGTTCCCGAACGCCAGAATCCCAGCAGGAATATCGGCTCCGGATGGATCTCGGTACGCTCAATGCGCCGACCGTAGGCGATGCTTTGCCACAGCCTGAAAGGCGCAAACCCTATGTCCGTCGCCAGAATACCCAGGTATCGCGGGATGAAGCGTCGGTCCACCCCGTACCGCAGTCCCAGGCGCAGCGCCAACGCTAACCGCCCGGTGGACAGAAAGCTGTTGAATCCCGTGCTGAACCCGGAATCAGCAGCGGCCCGCGCCGCCGGGTTGTATCCGCTGCGCCCGGGCCGCTGGCCCCGACGCGCTTCCTGCTGCTCGTTGCTAACTCTCGAAGTTGCCATTTCGACCGATCCTGCCAGTAGAGATGGTTCCCGATCCCAAGGGTCATCAACAATTCGGGATTATACCCCAACGCTTCGGGTGCGACACGCCGGCTGCGCCAACCGCGGCAATTCGGTACTGGAAATACAAGCGTCCTTATGTTACTTGGGTGTAAAATCCGGCGTGCGCGAGCGTCGCCCGACGTTCATCAGAGAGGTCTCGTTGGCAGTTTCCGCCGGTCGCTCAGCTTCGCCCATGATGGAGGTTCTCCAGAACCCCCGCTTCCGGGCTATCTGGTACGTGGTGAACGTCTCCGAGCTTACCCGCTGGATGGAGCTGCTCGTTACCAGCGTTCTCGTCTATACGCTGACCGATTCCACCCTCATGCTGGGGCTGGTTTTAGGCTTCGAGAACCTGCCCCGGCCCATATTTTCGCCCTTCACCGGAATCATCGCCGACCGATTTGACCGGAAGAAAATCTGGTTAATCTCCATGGTGATCAAGCTGGGCGCCGGCGTTGCCCTTTTCCTGCTGCTCTTTACCGGGCAGATAGCGTCTTGGCATGTATTTGCCGCTATGCTGCTACAGGGCATCAGTCGCGCTCTGGAGGATCCGGCGCGTCGCACCGCCATATTCGACATCGTGGGGGAACGGCGCGTGGTCAATGCCCTGTCAATAGACTCCATGAGCGGGACTATGGGGCGCATGATCGGCCCCTTTGTCGGTGGCTTCCTGATTGAGCACATCGGTTATTTCTGGCCGTATTATCCCGGTTACACTTGGGCTTACGCCGCAATCGTCGCAATGCACGTGGCGGCGGTTGCGCTGGCGATTCGGGTGCGCATCCCCCGCGTGGAGCGGGAATGGCGAGTGGAACCCATCTGGAACAGTTTGGGCGACGTGGTGCGCGCCGCTTTCAACCACCGTCAGCTGATGGGAATGCTCTTCATCACCATAATGATCAATGGCCTCGCTTTCCCGGCCCGTCAGTTCGTGCCGGCCATCGGCAGGGACCATCTCGGCGTCGGCGAAACGCTGGTTGGAGTCCTGGCCGCCGCGGAATCGGTGGGCCAGTTGGTCACCGCAATCATCCTGGCATCGGTGGGCACCGTGCGGTATCACGGGCGGATCTTCGCGATTGGCGCGTTCAGTGTGATGATCACGTCCACGATTTTCGTGTGGTCGCCGTGGTACACAGTCACCTTTGGGATTCTGGTGCTCAGCGGAATCGGTCTGTCCTGTTTCGGCACCATGCAGGGCGCGATCACCATGAGGTCGTCGCCGCCGGAAATGCGGGGCCGCATGGTCGGTTTGCAGAGCCTGTGCATCGGGATCGGAACCCCGCCGGGAGTACTGCTGATGGGTTGGCTGGGAGACCAGATCGGCATCCAGACATCCGTCACGTTGAACGCCCTGGCCTGCATTGCAATCTCCCTGCCTGCCCTTTTCCTGACCCCGTTGGTAACTCGTCCGTCGGAACCACCGCCCCAAACAGTGGCCCGTCCACAAACCGAGGCGCCCTGACTGCCGCCGCGCGGCGCGCTGTGCTAAAATTCCCCTGTTGTCGAACCCGATTTTAGTCAGCGAAAAAGCCAAATGCCACCACGGAAAGCCGCCACAACCCGCCGCTCTCGGCGCGCCAAAAAGCCCGGCGTAACCATCTCCGACGCTATCCGGCTGCTGACCGAAGATCACGGGCCGTTTGAGAATGAGCCGCGCCTGGACCCGGCGCATGAACTGACTTTCACCATCCTTTCCCAGCACACTTCGGATCGCAACTCCGAGCGCGCTTTCCGCACCCTGATGGAGCGGTTCGGTACCCTGGAAGCTGTGGCAGCCGCTGAGGTGGACGATATTGAAGATGCCATCTCCGGCGGCGGATTGGCCAAGATCAAGGCTCCGCGCATCAAGACCGTGCTGAATCAGATATTGGAGCTCAACGACGGCTCCCTGGACCTCACGTTCCTGGCCGAAATGCCCATGGACGAAGCCCGTGCCTGGTTGAGACAACTACCCGGCATCGGCCCTAAGTCGGCCGGAATCATCCTGAGCTTCTCGCTGGGTATGCCGGCCATGGCCGTGGATACCCACATCTTCCGGGTGAGTCAGCGCCTGGGATTCATCGGGTCGAAAGTCAACGCCGACAAGGCTCACGAAATCTTGGAGGCTGCCATGCCTCCCGAGGACGTGTACCCGTTCCACGCGGCTCTGATCACCCACGGCCGCAAGGTCTGCAAGGCTCAGCGCCCACTGTGCGGAACGTGTGTCGTCAACTACGGTTGTCCATCCCGCGACGAGAAAGCGATCCAGGACGCGGCAGAGGCTGCTCTAGTCAACGACGCAACCGACTCCGACCGCCCCGACGGGCAGGCTCCAGGACGCAGGCGACGCAGCGGCCGTAATTCCGGCCTTGAGCCGGAACCGGCTGCGCCTACGCCCGTCCCCCACACCCAAGTCGTGAAGGAGCTTCAACCGTGAAAGCCGGAAACCTCAAAGTAGGAATCATCAACGTTACCGGATACGCCGGCTGCGAACTCGTCCGCATCCTGCGCCACCATCCCGAAGTGGAAATCGCGTCGGTCACCGGACGCAGCGCCGCCGGCCAACCGCTGGGCCAGGTGTTTCCCCACCTGGACAACATGGAACTGGACATCACCGCCGACCTGTGCGATGAGCTGGACCTCGTCTTCTCGGCGTTGCCCCACAAGGCCAGCGCCGAAGCCTGCATCCCCCTGCTGGAACAGGGCGTCAAGGTCGTGGACATCTCCGCGGACTTCCGCCTCAAGCAGGCCGACGTCTATTCCAAGTGGTACGGCGTCGATCACCCCGACCCAACCTACCTTGAAGAGGCAGTGTACGGTCTCACCGAGCTGAACCGGGACGCCGTCGCGGACGCGCGCCTGGTAGCCAACCCCGGATGCTACCCCAGCAGCGCGATCCTGGCCCTGGCTCCCGCCATCCGGCACGGTTTGATTAGCAGCGACATCATCGTGGACAGCAAGTCGGGAGTTTCGGGCGCGGGCCGCACCCTGAGCATGACCACTCACTTCTCGGAAGTGAACGAAAACGTCATGGCCTACTCGGTCAACGGCCACCGCCACCTGCCGGAAATCAGCCAGGAACTGGACACCATGTCCGATTCCCCGGTCAATCTCACCTTCCTCACCCACCTGATCCCCATGACGCGGGGCATATTGAGCTCCTGCTACGCCCCGTTGAGTCCCGACATCGCCCAGGACCTCGACGCCTCCGAGCGTATCCGGCAGCTGTACCGGGACTTCTACGCGGACGACGCATTCGTGCAGGTAACCAACGCGCCCCCGCAGACCAAGCAGACCCTCGGCAACAATCACTGCCTCGTGTATCCGGTGGTTGACCCACGCACCAACCGCCTCATCGTCATCAGCTGCCTCGACAACCTGGTCAAGGGCGCCGCCGGCCAAGCCGTGCAAAACATGAACCTGATGTGCGGCTACCCCGAGGAAATGTCCCTGGAAGCCCTGGCCGTGTACCCGTAAATACGGGATGTATGATAAAATCATTGAACGTCGCTGAGCGACGCTCATGCCCCGGTCGTCTAGCCTGGTCAAGGACGCCACCCTTTCAAGGTGGAGATCATGGGATCGAAGCCCATCCGGGGTACCAGCCAACCAATGGCCCTCCGCACTTGCGGAGGGCTTTTCGCTCCCTCTCCCTCGATGGGAGAGGGCTGGGGTGAGGGTGGAAAGCGCTATCCCTATGCTATGCTTGTGCCGCCGACTGTATGCCGGCGCCCATACCTTCAACCACAGGAGCGAACCAAAATGGCAGGCACCAAAACCGCACTCACCGTTGACGTCAATGCCGAGCACATCGGCCTCATCAACACGTCCAAGGAAAAGTACAACATCGCCGACGAGGGCAAGGTCGTCCGCATCATCATGGACTACCTGATCACCAACCCGGGCATCCACGACACCGTGTTCAAGGATGTCCGCTGCCTCCGCTGCGAGTAAGCGGGCGGACTGGCCGCAACTGTAGGGGCGGGCCTTGTGCCCGCCCTGTCATCGTTCTATAGTGCCCGCCCCGTTCTTATTCCACCGTGTGCTTCACCGCTTCCATCGCCAGGTAGTACCCGTACACTCCGAAGCCGTACACGCACCCTTTGCTCACTGGCAGCACGGCGGATACGGTGCCGCGAGCCGTGGGGTTGCTGGCATGAACCTCAATCACCGGCATTGGCACCTGCTGAATCGCCCCCCGCAGCGGGCCGTTGACGGTGGTGTAGCCGGCCGGATTGATGAGGCACGCATCGTACCCTTCCTCCCAGGCGTCGTACAACGCGTTCACCACCTCGCCCTCGATGTTGGAGTGGACAATCTTCACGTCCACGCCCAGGCTCTCGCCGTAGCCGCGGATCTGCTCGTTCATCTGGTCCAGGGTGTTGGGGCCGAAGATTTCAACCTGCACCTTGCCGCGCATGTTCATGCCGGCTCCTTGAATTACCAATACCTTGGTCATGCTAATTCTCCTGTTGAGTCTGTGGGGAACCGTTACGACGGCTGGTGTCGGGCGTAACGGTGATTTCCGGCTCTATTTCCCTTCCGTCATCGTCCATCAGCGGCGCATCCGGACGCGGCGGTATCGGCGTTTCGGTTACGTACCCAGCCAGCAGGATGTCCAGCTGAAGCATCAGCATCTTGTTCCACGCCGCCGACATTTGCAACGCTCGAACCGGGTCGCGGATTTCCTCGGCCAGGAAGGACGCGATCTGCGTTTGAATGAAGGATATGGTGCCGGTCATAAAGCGGGCGGGGACGGAACCGTGCCGGCCAGCCGGCAGCGGCGGATTGCTATGCACCACGCCCACAGCCAGCAGAAAGACGGGAAACTGTTCGTCGATTTTGAACTCGATGCTGTTGCGCATCCAGCGGGCCAGGCTGTGCTTGCGCCTTTCCAGCCGGAGCTCGTTGACCTCCCCGTCGCGGGTGAGAAAATAGCGCGCCGTGGCCGGGTAAGACAGGAAATGCTCATAGACAGCGGCGGCCAGTTCGTCGGCCCGGGGCAATAGCAGGGGCCCACTTTCCCGCACCAGGGCCAGGTCATCGTCGGTGAAGCCTACGAATTCGGCCATCTGCCGCATTCGCTCCGGCCAGTCAAAAATCATCAAGGGACGCCCCCTCAAACACAAATTCAGGGTCGGCTTGACTATACCGCCACGATGGTTGGCCGGCAACCCGACCGCACTACTACACCGTCATTCCGGCGAAAGCCGGAATCCAGATGCGAACCTCGCACCCTATGATCCGCCGCCGCGCTCGGCCCGCAAAAACTGCTCCAGCTCCTTGACCAGATCGGCCGGGTTCGGCATCTCCCTGCTCTCGCTGGCCGCGTCGTAACGCTCTTCCAGCGTAACGATGTACTTGCCCAGCTGTTCGTCCTCGGTGATTACCTTCTCCACCTCGCGGTCGAAAGCATCGGCCATGCCGTACAGTTTTCCCAGGTCGATGGGCATCGCCAACATGTCCGTCAGGTAGCGCGCCAGGCCCAGGCTGACGCGAAAATTCGGCGTGGCGTGCAGGTAGTGAGACACGTGCCCCCACAGCGATGTATAGCTGATGCCGCGCGCCGCCAATGACTCGGAGATTGGCAGCGTGATTCCCGACGGCCCCTGGTAGTTGGACGACCGGATGTTGCCCTTGTCAAAGCTCGCCTGGATGTTGCGGTTGGTGGACGTTCCGGTAAAGCGGATCGCCCGCGTATGCGGCACCGCGTCCAGCAATGCGCCGATGTGAACCACCGACTTCACGCCGCACTGACGCGCCACGTCCGCCACCAGCGAGGAGAACGTGCGCCAACGCAAATGGGGCTCCGTGCCCAGATAGAGCACCACCGCCGGCGTGTGCGAACTCCCTCGCCAGAGGTAGAATTCATTGGCCGGCCATTGCAGATGCCGCGTGCCATCTTTGCTGCGGGTAGATCGAGGCCGTTCCTGGGCAAAGTTGAAAAATTCTTCCGGGTCAATCTCAGCGAACTTTTCAGCTTGGAATGTTGTCAAAAGGTAGTTGAGCGTGGCGGTGGCTGCGTCTCCCGCATCCGGCCAACCCCGGAACGCCACCACCATCCGTTCAACCGGTGTCTCCGGGAATTCACTTACGATCAAGTAATCGTCAAAGTCAGGCATTATTGTTGTTCCGTCTTTGAAAATATGAGGGTGCGACTGAACATAACGAGTGGCATTCTATCACCGGGGCAAGCCCCCGACAATCATTTTAGACCGCTGCCCGCGCAGCCAACACACCCAGCCAAGCCGCCAGTAACCCGACCACCACGTTTGCCCCCAGCGACAACCCAGCCCGCATATACTCCCCGCCGGAGAGCAGCCTGACGCCATCGTAGGCCAGCGTTGAGAACGTGGTGAATCCCCCCAGCAAGCCTACGGTTGCCATCGCCCGCAATTCAATCGGCAGCCCGGATCGTTGGATGAACACGGTCGCCAGGAAACCCAGCGCGAACGACCCCAGCACGTTGACCGCGAAGATGCCGACTACGGTATCGGGGCCAAAATAATGCGCGGCCACCCGGTTAGCCGCGTAGCGCAGCACGGACCCCACCGCGCCGCCGATGGCTACCAATAGCCAGATCACAAACTACGCTCGCACCGTACCGGCAACCCGCTCACCCGTCCAATGAACCGTAGCGCAATCCCTTTTCCCGCAACAGCCCGTCGATCCATTCCCGGTCCTCGTCCGACAACGGCCCTTCCGGGTCGCCGCTGTAGTCCACGTAGTTAGAGTAGTAATCCTGTTCGTACATATCGTCCAGCAACGCGCCCAATGGGACTATTGCGTCATCGTCGCCTTCCAGCAACGGCACCGGAACATCTGGGATTGGCGTCTGTAGGCGGAACGGGTACAGGTCCACGTCGGGCCGGACCTGCCACCTGCTGATCAGGTTGCGATATGGCGCGTCTCCGTCGTAGCCTTCAACGGGCATAGGCCGGCCCACCCGCACCAGGTCAATCTCCACCAGGTGCGTTGCGCCTTCAATGATACGCTCCCGCTTCTCCAAATACTGGCTGCGTCCGTGTCCGCCGGGCCGCTTGTTGCTGGGAGACAACACTTCCACAACCGTCACCGGGTCTTCCTGGCTCCGTTCACCGATAGTGAGGTACATCTCCCGCGGCGTTTCATCCGTCCAGGGCAGCCTTGCGGTCACCCGGCCTTCAGTCTGATATGGCGCAAGAGCGCGCTCGCGCACCCCGCCGCCCCGGATGGACAGGTCGGGCAGAGCATACCGGGCCGGCGGGTCTCGGTCCGGGTCGTTCCCAATGCCGATGCGCTCATCCATGATGACGGTGTACCGGAAAGGCAGCGTGCGCCGCAGGAAACGGTGCATTTCACCAATGAGCTTGCTATGCACTTCCCGCCAAATACGCGCGGATTCCAGATACGGGTTCATCCCCGGAAACGGGTTGGCAAATGGGTTTTCCATCGACATGGCTCTTCCCCGCGTCTGCCGGGAGACAACTAGTCGAACCGGCCCAGACGGAACAGGCCAATGTCGTGCTCGGTGGAGCCATGCTCCGCCAGGTCGGCCATGATCTCGCCGATCACGCTGCTGAACTTGAACCCGTGGCCGGAGAATCCCGCCGCCACCGACACCTGCGGATGCTCGGCCAGCGTGTCGATGATGAAATGCTCGTCGGGCGTGTTGGTGAACATGCACGTCTTCAGCGCCAGCGTCGGCCCCGCCGCCTCGGGGAAGTATCGCTCGGTGAACTGCCGCAACGCCGCCTCGTCCCGCGCGTTCGGCTCCCGGTCCATGGTGTCGGGATCAACCTGCTCGCGGAAATGGTTGAACATCCCCAGCTTGAAACCCGGTATGCCGTAGGAAGGGAAGCCGTAAAACCGGCCTTCTTCAACCTCCATGCCGAACACCGGGAACGTCTCCGGCTTAAACAGCTCCGGGCGGTACGGCGCGAACCATCCCAGCACCTGCCGCTCCGGGACGGCGTTGGCGGCAACCTCCGGCGCCACCTTGCCGGCCCACGCGCCCGCCGTCACCACCAGCCGCCGCGCCGTATAAGTATCCTTGTCCGTGGTGACGACCACACCGCCGCCAGCGGTAGGCTCCCAGTCCAGCGCGGCCTCCCGTCCGTGTACCTCCGCGCCCAGGTCCAGCGCCGCCGAGACGTGCGCCACGATGCACCGCTCCGACAGGACGAAACCACCCTGCTGCTCGTACAGCATCTCGGCATCTTCGGGCAGTTGGTACCCGGGCCATTCCTGGTTGACTTCGGGCCCGCTCAACATCCGATAGGGCAGGTGGTGCTCGGTAACCGTCGCCAGCGAACCTTCCAGCAGCTTGTTCGCACCCACGCCTCCCCGGACGCAGCCGGTAGTGACCAGCAGCTTCTCGCCGGCGGTGTTCTCCAGCTGATGCCAAAGCTCATAAGCACGATACAGCAGTGGAACATACGACGGGTCCTCATGGTACGCCAGCCGGATCATCCGACTGATCCCATGCGACGACCCCATCTCGTTGGGAATGTCGTACTGCTCCAGCCCCAGCACGCGCCACCCGCGCCGCGCCAGGTGATAAACGGCGGAACTACCCATCCCGCCAACCCCGATAACTATGGCATCAAACTCTCTCATCAGACCTATCCTTGTCCCCTCTCCCTCGATGGGAGAGGGTTAGAGCCTGCCCCGTACTTGATACGGGGGTGAGGGTGCAAAATCTACGCCCGGGGCAATGCCGCTCCCGGCGTCGTCATCCGCAGCGAGTACACCGACGTCCGCGCCGTGAACAGCATGGTGCGGAAATCCGGCCCGCCGAACGCGCAGTTCGCCGGAATCTCCGGCACCCGTATGATGCCTAGGTGCTCGCCGTCGGGCGCGAACACCCATACGCCACCGGAGCCGGTGCAATAGACCCGACCCTCGGCATCAACCTTCATGCCGTCGGGCACACCGTCCTCTGCCGATGCCATGCTGCCGAACATGCGGCTGTTGCTCAGCGAGCCGTCGGCCGCCACGTCGTAAGCCTGGATAAGCTGGTTCTGCTTGACCTCTCCGTCCCAATACTGGTCCGGCCGTTCGCCCAGCTTGCGGGTGTTGGACACGTACAGCACCGACTCGTCGGGCGAGAACGCGATGCCGTTGGGAAAGTCAATATCGTGGGCCAGCAACTCCACCGTCCCATCAGCGGCTATCCGGTGGATGGTGCCAGGCCACTCAATCTCCTGCTCTTCCTCGGGCACGCGCCCGCTGGGGTTGGTGATGTAGATGCTGCCGTCGCTGCGGCAAACGATGTCGTTGGGCCGGTGAAAACGCTTTCCGTCCCAGCGGTCGGCCACGACGTTGATGGTGCCGTCGGCCTCCATCCGCGTGATGCGACGGTTGTCGCCCTCGCACATCAGCAGCCGGCCCTGCAAATCAAACGTCATGCCGTTGGTGCCCCCGCTGGGCTCCCGGATAATGTCCGGCGTACCCCCGGCCGGCGACATCCGGTGAATCACGGGCGGCTCGCGCCGCAGGTCAACAAACAGCCAGTAGCCGTCGGGATGCCAAAGCGGCCCCTCAGTAAACGCAAAATCGGTAGCCAACTGCTGCGCTTCCTGGTTGGGTTCAACGATGCCGGGCAGGTATTCGGTCATGGTAGTCTCCTTGCTTTACCGTCATTCCGGCGAAAGCCGGAATCCAGAAGTACGTCATTGTCTTGAAGGTGTTGCTGAACTTTCCCAGCGTAGCGACTAGGCCAAATGCGCCAGGTACTGCTCGGCAAAGTCCATCCCCACCAGGTCGCTGAACGCCGTCATCAGCTGGTGCGTGACCGGGCCCGGCACTTTGCCGTCAGCCACCGGCGAGCCGTTCACCCCCGACACCGGGCAGATGCACAGGCTGGTTGAGGTCAAGAACGCTTCGTCGGCGGTGTAGGCGTCGTACAGGTCAATGTCGCACTCCATCGTGGGGATGCCCAACCCGGCGGCCAGTTCCAGCGTCTGGTTGCGGGTCACGCCTTCCAGCACGTACTGCGACTTTGGAGTCATGGCAACCCCGTCCTTCACCAGGAATACGTTGCTGCCGCGCCCCTCGGTGAGGTTCCCAAACTCGTCCAGCAGGATGGCCCAGGCGTCCGGGTCTTCGCCGTGCGCCTCGAGCTCGCCCATAATCAGGTTCAGGTAGTTGTGGGTCTTGGCCCGCGGACTCAGGAACCGCGGCGGGATGCGCGGCACCGACGGGGTATTGATGCGCGCCCCGTCGCGGTACAGCGCAGCGCGGGCGGCAAAGGGTATTGCGTGGCTCTCGATGATGATGGTCGGCTCCAACCCGCCGGCGCGGTCCGGCGCCTCCACGCCCCGGCTGATGCGCTGCATCACCCACATGTCCTGCCCTGCCGGCAGCAAGGGGTAGTTGTGCGCCACCACCGCTTCGGTAGCCTCGGTCATCTCCGCCTTGCTCATTCCAACGTCGATGCGCAGGTAGCGCAGGGAGTTGTACAGGCGGTCGATGTGCCGGTCCAGCCGGAACGTCTTGCCGCCAAAGGTGCGCGTGGCGTCAAACACCGCGTCGCCATACAGGAACCCCCGGTCGTAGATGGACAGCGCCACCTGGCTGGCCGGCGTCATCGCCCCGTTGAAATAAACAATCTTTTCGTCGGTCATCATCAAAACTCCCGATTCATCCTGTCAAGCCTGTGCATCGATGCAATTTACTTCCGCTGGATTTGGAACCCGGCTTCTTCTTCCATGGGCAGCACGATGGCCGCCCCGTCCATATCGCCCAGTCCCTGCTCAACGGCCTCGCTGAACAGGCGGTACGCCAGGTCGCCGCCGGGTATCGGCGTTTCCAGGTCCCGCGCCATTTCCTGTATCAACCCCAGGTCTTTCAGGAACACGCGCACTTGCGTGCGGATTCCCTCGAAGTCCCGGTCCAGCATGACCGGCGCGTTGCGGCCCAGGATAAAACTCTGGCCCCAGCCGGAGTTCACCAGCTCGAACACCAGCGCGGGGTCAGCTCCCGACTTCGCCGCCAGAAGCATCGCCTCCGCCGCCGCCACTTTGTGGACGCCCACCAGCAACTGGTTGACCAGCTTGGCGGCCGTTCCCGAACCGGTGGGCCCGACGTGGCGCACCACCGCGCCCATCACGTCGAACGCCGGCTGCGCCCGCGCGTACGCCTCATCGGGACCGCCCACCATGATGGTCAGCGTCCCGTCGGTGGCCCGCTCGGTGCCGCCGCTGATGGGCGCGTCCAGGAACATCGCGCCCCGCGCTTCCGCCGCTGCCGCGCACGCTTTGGACGTGGACGCCCCCACGGTGCTGTGATCGACGATAATCTGGCCCGGTCGGGCGTTGGGCAGCGCGCCGCCGTCTCCCAGCAGCACTTCCTCGCAGGTCGCCACGTCGGGCAGGCACGCCAGCACGATGTCGCACCCTTCCATGACTTCGGTGGTGGACGTCGCCGCCGCAGCCCCGGCATCCGCAATCTGCCGCACCTTCTCCTGGCTCCGGTTATGCACCGTCAGATCATACCCTGCCCGCAGCAGGTTGTACGACATGGGTAAGCCCATACGTCCCAGCCCAATGAAACCGATTTTTTCAGTCAAGTTGTCAACTCCTATGCGTCTGCCGGTTGCGCTACCGCCAAGAGGCGGTTGACGAACAGTCGCGTTCGAGGCAGCAAATCGGTCAACTCCTCATGGGTAAGGTGGCCATGGTAAAAATGAGCATGACATTCTTCAATGGCGTCAAATTCGGTCAACCAGTCCGACTGTCCGGGAACATTGGGTAGCCTACGTGCGGCGTCTTTCATCGCTCCGTGACTGTTATAGGGACGGCGTTGCCATAGGGCAACCGCTATCAGCCCATGGGCAGCAGCCCCCCACACCATTTCCGCCCCCTTCAGCATCTTGCCGGTCGCAAATTCCTGCTCTGCCTCGTCCAAGAGATCCCATGCGATTTGAGCGTGCTCCGGTATAGGCAACGTGGGAGTAGTCATCCTACCCGCCTCGCCAATTTCTCCACCCTGGAGATGAATGCACGCACCACCCGCAGCATACGATGGCTGTCGCCGTCCTGCCAGACAAAATGCCCATAATGAACTTTATCCGGGTAGTGATACGCGGCTAGATACTCGCCGAGCAGTATGTTGCCCTGCTGTTCATCGCGCTGGGCCAGTTTCTTGACCACCGAGTACAGATTAGGCTCGTTATGTGGCCAGCCATTCTCATTGGCCACCATCTTGAGGGTATGTACCATAGCCGCCCGCAGGTGTTCCGTGGCTGCCAGCGCGTTAGCGTTCTCAAACTCCCGGTCGGCAGCCTCCAGGTAGTCCTGTGCGGTTTTCAGTTCCTGGTGCGTCTGCATCGAGCCTCCCAAGTCCATAGCGGTGACATTCGATTCTGCCGCCAAAGCAAGAACCGTGTCAATGAACTCCCGTGCCAGCCGTTGCGCCCGGTGGGCGTCTCCATCCTCAAACCGAAACCACCCGGCCCGCACCGAGTTAGGATGTCCTCCTGCGGCGGCGTATATTCCCTCCAGTATGTCGCAGACTTGTTCATCCCACGCAGCCACTTTCTTCACCACCGGATACAGATCATCCGCATTATACGCCCAGCCCTTTGCGTCAGCGATGACCGTCAGCGTATGTGTAATCGCCGCCCATAGGTGTTGCGTACCAGCCAGCGCGTCGCCGTTCTCAAACTCCCGGTCGGCGGCGGCCAAGTAGTCCTGGGCGGTTTTCGGTTGCTTTTGAGACTGCATAGGGTTATCCCTTAGGTAGCGATTCTTCGGTCAACATATCGTAACGCTTAGACTCGGTACAACGCTGGGAACCTTATCATAAGCATCCGTGGTTGTAAGTGCTTTCAATAAAATACTTGTAAATCATGGTTTGGGTGCACAATGCGAAACGGAGTTCCGAAGTTCTCTTTTAAATGCAACTTTTGCAGGCTTTCCAGCCTGTCAAACGCGCTTGGCGGTAGTGAGGTCAACTTGTTCCAAGACAAGTACAACGACTGTAGGTTGATCAAACCATCGAATACGCCCATTGGCAATTCACTCAGGTTGTTACCCGTCAAATCCAGTGATCGCAGATTGATCAAGCCGTCAAATACGGTCGGTGACAACTCGTTCAGGCTATTGTGAGATAAGTCCAGTGTATGCAGTTTGCCTAGGCTATCTAATGCACCCGACGGCAACTTGCTTAGCCCGTTGCTCGATAAGTCTAGTGATCCCAGATTGCCCAAGCTATCAAACACGCCCGGCGAGAACTCGACTCGGCTGTTACCTGCCAAGTTCAATGAGTGCAGGTTATACAAGCCATCAAACACGCCTGGCAGCAACTGCCCCCATGGAAAATTCAGATACAAGTTCAACGATTGCAAGTTATCTAAACCGGCGAACAGACCTGGCTTTAATGCGGTAGCTTTATTGACGCCCAAACTCAACCACTCCAGACTCCTCAAGCCCTCGAACAAGCCGGGCGGCAACCCAGTCAGCTGATCGCTTACTGGTAAGTGCAGCAGTCGCAGATTATGCAAGGTGCCGAATAATCCTAGTGGCAGTTCGGTAACGTTGTTGTGTCCCAAGTTCAGCAACTGCAAATTTCCTAAACCTGCGAACAAGTTTGGCAGCAATTCGGTTAGTTGATTGACACCCAGATTTAGCGATTCTAAATTGCCCAAGCTGGAAAAAGCGCCAGGCGGCACTACGGTCAGTTCATTGGTTGTCAATTCCAGTGATTGCAGATTGTCCAAACCCGCGAAAATGCCCAGCGGCAGTTCGGAAAGCTGTCCGCAGCTCAGTTTCAGAGATTGTAAGTTGTCGAGGCCAGAGAAAGCACCGGGCTCTATCTCGCTCAGTTTATTGGCGTGCAGGTCCAGAGATTGCAAATCACCTAAACCCGCGAAAACGCCCAGCGGCAGTTCGGAAAGCTGTCCGCAACTCAGTTTCAGAGATTGTAAGTTGTCGAGGCCAGAGAAAGCACCGGGCTCTATCTCGCTCAGTTCGCCAATCCTTAATTCCAGCGATTGCAGATTGTCCAGTCCGTTGAATGCGCCTCGCCGAGATTTATTTACTTCGCCAAAATCGACGCTTAGTCTTTCTAATCTTTTCAACCCAATGAAACCATTTGGAGGAAGTTCAATTAGTTGGACAGCGCGCAAGTCCAATGCCTTCAGATTATCAGCTTTTACGAACATACCCGGTGTCAGGGCGGTTGATCCACCGATGAACACACGCAGCCACTGCAAGTTGGGCATGTTACCGATTGTAACTGGCAGTATGTCTATAAGTTGCTTACGTCGCCGGATTCGTGTGTCGATGCTCCTAGCGCCATAAGGAGTGCGGGAGTGCGATTTTGTGGCGGGTAAGCCCTGGATTTTTATGTCGAAGTCTTGCAAGGCATTTAGCTCGCTGAACTGCCTTCCGCAACATCCTGGCGAACTGCCCGAAAGTGGGTGCGCTTCGTACCTACAAGTGCATACGTACCTGTCGCGCCGTACCGTATGCCATTCGTCTCGTGAGGCCCGCTCTGTACGCTCGTACGTCTCTCGATATTTCCAAGCATGATTTGTAACAGCTTTCAGGCTAGGTAGCTTGCAGTTACGGCATAGCCTGAGCAATGGCCACACTTGTCCGATGACACCTAGCTGTTTATCGGGATAGAAACCAAATCCACAACTCCTACAAACTATGTACAAATTCTTTGCCATGCGCCTCGCTCCCGGTCCTTACGATACTCACCAAATCAACCCCTCCGCCAACGCCGCCGCTTCCACCAACTCCCAGCCGTCATCAATCCCGGCCACCAGGCGGTCGCACGCCTCCGCTTTGAGCACCGCCCGCCCGACCTCGTCGCTGTCGTCCACCGATACCAACGCCGCCGTCACTTGCGCCGCCTCGTCGGCATCCACCTCGGGCCGCGCCGTAAAACAACAGTGGCTGTAGCCCGGGCTGCTCCAGAACACGCGCAGCTCACCGGTGTCGATGCCATGCGCATCGGTCAGCGATTCCATCGCCCGCGCGCTGATTGCGCCGGCGTCGTAGGACCGGCTGAGCACCTGCAACGCCACGTCCACCTGGTCGTTGCCGTGCTGCGCCGTCCGCTGGTCGTAGAAGTCCGCCGCCGCCAGCGCCTGCGACGGGACAATCTCCATCTGTTTCAGAAAATAGACCGGCAGCAGTCCCGCTTCCACCGAGTCCCGCGCCGCGAACGCGAACCGTTTGCCCCGCAAGTCGTCAACGGAGTCTATACCCGAATCCATCCGCGTGATGAACCTCGTGGTGAACCCCACGTCCACGTCCCGCAGCGCCAGCACCGGCGCGCCGTCCGCCATCGCCCGCCGCATCTTGACGTGGGACAACGGCCCGTTCCACGCCAGGTTGATCTCCCCGCGCACGAAAGCGTCCACCATCTCATCGTAACCGGAGTAAAGCACCCAGTCGAACTCAACGCCGTTCCTGCTGAACACCGTTTCTAGCGCCTTGCACAGGTCCAGATGCGCTATCGAACCCGTAGCTCCCATGCGTATCATCTCGCCACCTCCGGCAGTTCCTGAACCTGTCCCGGCCGATTCGATTCGTGATCCTCTCCCATCCGTCGCCAGTCTAACAGCCGGCCCACACACTGCCAACCGACACCCCAATCCACACCGCTCACCCTGAACTTGCCGAGGGATATGCCGCCTTCCACAAGTTGCCGCTGCCGTCCCGGTAAGTTAGTCTGTCTCCCGTCTATTGGACACATCGCAGGAGGATTTTGCCATGGCGACGGTAATGGAGCGCAGGATCAGGGGCCGAGAGCGGCAGGACATCGCCGACGAACTCAGCCGCCGCGTGGACGGCGAGGTGCGGTTCGACCCCTACTCGCGCCTGCTGTACAGCACCGACGCCAGCATCTACCAGATGGAACCCGTCGGCGTCGTGATTCCGCGCAACGCTGCCGACGTCCAGGCCGTCGTGGAGTTCGGCGCCCGTGAGGGCATCCCCGTGCTGCCCCGTTCCGGCGGCACCAGCCTGGCCGGCCAGACCGTCAACCACGCCATCGTCCTCGATTTCAGCAAGTACCTCAACAACGTCCTCGAAGTGAACCCCGATGAGCAGTGGGCGCGCGTCCAGCCCGGCATCATCCTCGAACAGCTCACCCGCCAGGTATCCTCCCACGGCCTCCAGTACGCTCCCGATCCCACCACCGCCAACCGCGCCTGCGTCGGCGGCGGCATCGGCAACAACACCTGCGGCGCCCACTCCGTCATCTACGGCAAGACCCTCGACCACATCAGGGAGCTTGACGTAATCCTGTCCGACGGTTCCACCGCGCACCTGGGCGAGCTAACGCCGGCCGAGCTGGAATCCCGGCTCAGCGCCACCGGGCTGGAGGGCGAGATCTATCGCGGCGTCCTCCGCATCGCCCGCGAGCAGAAGGACGAGATCGACCGCACCTACGCGAAGATCCAGCGTCGCGTCAGCGGCTACAACCTGGACGAGTTCATCCTGGACGACGGGCACGGCCACCCCGTCAACCTGGCCCGCATGGTGGTGGGTTCCGAGGGTACGTTGTGCGTGGTGACCGAGGCCAAGGTGAACCTGGTGCCTCGCCCCACCATGACCTCCCTGTCCATCCTGCACTTCCGCACCATCTTCGACGCCAGTGAGGCCACCACCCGCGTCCTCACCCACGATCCGTCGTCCATCGAGCTAATCGACAAGATGGTGCTGGACCGGGGACGCGAGGCCCTGGGTTCGTCGCGCAACCTCTCGTTCATCGAAGGTGATCCCGGCGCGATGCTGGTCGTAGAGTTCTACGGCGAGTCCGAGGACGAGCTGACCGCCCGCATGAACGCCCTGAAAGCCGACATCGGCCTCGCCTACGCCTGCGTCAACATCCTCGACCGCGCCGGCCAAGCCGCAGTGTGGAACGTCCGCAAGGGCGGCTTGGGCCTCTTGATGAGCACCCGCGGCGACGCCAAGCCCATCCCATTCGTCGAAGACCCGGCCGTCGATCCCTCGGTGATGGGCGAGTTCGTCAGGCGTTTCGACGAGATCGTCACCGAGCACGGCACCACCGCCGGCTACTACGGCCATGCCTCCGTGGGCTGCCTGCACATCCGCCCGCTGATCAGCCTCAAGGACGAGGAGGGCATCAACAAGATGGTCTCCATTGGCGACGCTGTTTCCGACCTCATCAAGGAGTTCGGCGGCTCCATGAGCGGCGAGCATGGCGACGGCATCGTGCGCGGCGTCTGGACCCGCAAGATGTTCGGCGACCAGATCTACAACGCCTTCCGGGAACTCAAGCAGACCTGGGACCCCCAGGGCATCATGAACCCCGGCAAGATCATCGACACGCCGCCCATGACCGAGAACCTGCGCTACGGGATGACCTACCAGGCCGCCGACCTGCCGACGTCGCTGGACTTCTCCGCCGACTTTGGTTACGCCGGCGCGGTGGAGATGTGCAACGGCATGGGCGCCTGCCGCAAGCTGGACGGCTCCATGTGCCCGTCTTTCATGGCCACCCGCGACGAGGAACACTCCACCCGAGGCCGCGCCAACCTGCTGCGCGCCGCCCTGTCCGGTCGGATGCCCGACGGCGCCGAAAGTTCCATCACCGACCATCGCCTCCACCAGGCCCTCGATCTCTGCCTGGAATGCAAGGCGTGCAAAGCGGAATGCGAGTCCGGCGTGGACATGGCCAAGCTCAAGTACGAATTCCTGGACCATTATCACAAGGAGCATGGCGTCCCGTTGCGTTCGCGCCTGTTCGCCAACATCAACGCCCTGAACCGCGTGGGAAACCGGTATGCTCCCATCAGCAACTGGCTGGCCGGTACTAGTTTGGGCAAGTCTCTGGCGTCCACGTTCCTCGGCATCGCCCCGCAGCGCCAGCAACCGGCGTTCGCGTCCCGGTCGTTGCCCCAGTGGTTCGCCGAGCGGAGCCGAAACGGGCATTCCGGAAAGTACGGAACGGTGGCCCTGTACAACGACACCTTCATGAACTACAACTACCCCGAGATCGGCATTGCGGCGGTGGAAGTGCTGGAAGCCGCCGGCTACACCGTCGAACTGGTCAATGGCGGTTGTTGCGGGCGTCCCATGATCTCCAAGGGCCTGCTCAGCCAGGCGAGGGAGCAGGCCAACGCAAACATCGACGCCCTCCACGCCTACGCCGAGCGTGGCATCCCCATCGTCGGCTGCGAGCCCAGCTGCCTGCTAACCCTGCGTGACGAGTACCCCGAATTCATCGCCGATGAGCGCGCCAAAACCGTAGCCGAAAACTCATTCCTTATCGACGAGTTCCTGGCCCAGGCCCACTCCGCAGGCAAACTCGACCTGCAATTCTCGGAACTGGGCAAGCAGGTGATGTTCCACGGCCACTGCCACCAGAAGGCCATCACCGGCACCAGCGACGCCATATTCATGCTCAACCTGCCGCCCGGCTACCAGGCGGAGTTGATCAACGCCGGCTGCTGCGGCATGGCCGGCTCCTTCGGATTTGAGAAGGAGCACTACGATATCTCCATGCAGATCGGCGGCCTGTCCCTGTTCCCCGCCATCGAGTCCAAACCCGATTGGGAGGTGGCGGTCATGGGCGTGTCCTGCCGCCAGCAGGTGGAACATGGCGCCGGACGCCGCGCCCGTCATCTCGTTGAAGTTCTGCGGGACGCAGTGGTAACGCCGACGGGCTAGAGTTTGTTAACAATCAGTCTGCTTCAAGTTCTTTCGGATCGAACTGAAGCCAGTGGATCGTTCCAACCTCGACCAATTCCTGCACGGCACGGTCGTTGAATACGCTGGCAACCATGGGGTGCGCGACATGGCCGGTCATCCTGGTGAGGAATCCCGCGTTGCGGATCGCCCGGTCGCTATCGCGCGAGTCTGCGGTGAATGACGCTTCAGCGACGATGTAATGAGTATTACCGTGTTCGTCGATGCCCTCGAGGACCATGTCAGCCCGGTAGAAGCTCTGGCGCTGCCCCACGTTCACTTCTTTGGAAAGACCGGACCGCCGGGCCATGCGGACGAGGTCGTTGCGGTAGAGGAAGCCCACGAAGTCGAGACGGAAGGTGTCCAGGATGGCTTCAAAACTGTCGTTGAGGAGACGGCGAGCGGCATTGCCTTTCAGAATGCCGAGGGTGTCCTCAGTCCGCTGGTTGAACCTTTCCTGGCGTTGGTTGAATCCTTCCTGGCGCTCGTTGAACTCTTCCTGACGTTGGTTGAATTCTTCCTGGCGCTGATTGAACTCACGCTGTTCAGTCATAAAATCTTGGAATGACTGGTTCAGTATTTCCTGCCGCTCGTTGAACTTTTCTTGGCGCTCATTGAACTTTTCCTGCCGCTCGTTGAACTCACGCTGTTCGGTGATGAAATCCTGGAATGTTTGGTTCAGTGTTTCCTGGCGTTCGATGAACGCCGTGACGAACGCTGCGAATTGCGCGAAGCGTTCGGGCAGTTCCAGGAGTTCCCGGGGCAGCAAGAGGCTGCGGACCTCATCGCGGAACTGGGCGTCTTCCTGGAGGGTTTGCAGGAAACGGGCGCGTTCTTGTTGGTTCATGGTAGTCATGGGTACAGCCAATGTATTCTCATTTTACCAGCGTGGAAGGACGTGTGGCAAAAGCGCCCGGTAACCGCCGCTTGGGGAAACGTCATGGGAACCGTGGGGGACGGTGTTGCGAAGTAATTTGTTCACACACCCTAGCGAACCAAAGCCCAAACTCCAGGGCACTGCTCCTGGTGGGGCTGCCATCCCGACGTTAGTCGCTGTTGTTGGGCACACAACAGCGGCGTCATACCATGGTCCTGTCTGCCCGGATCCTCAGGTGATGCCTCTCCGGGCGATAGATTTACGCTGAAAGTCCATTGCGGTGGCTCGAATCGCTGTCCTGCATTGGCTGACGGGGCGTCATTGAGGACGACAATGTCCTGCGGGTATTTCGCAACGACGCTAACGCGGGATTTCGTGGTTTCGCCCACAAGCTGCTGTAATGGTTTATCGTCTCCGAATCCCAACGTAATATCACGGTTCGTCAGAATCTCCGCCCAAGCTCGCTCAGAGTAGTTGTTGGACGTGTCCACATCGTACTTGGCCTCCGCCTCCACCCGCAGCCAATGGCCGCCCACATCGTACCGCAGAGTCTTCCAAGTAAATTCGACGATACGCGATTCACCCGGTTCCAGACTGACGCTTTGATCGTACATGATCCGCTGTGCCGTCAAACCACGCAGGCTTACCGTGGCTCTACCCTCATACTTGCCAATGTTGCGCACCAGGGCCGCCATTTCTGCCCAGTCACCCTTCACAATCGGATGGGACGGGCTGGGCGGATAGATTTCCGCCACCACAAAATCCACAGGCGGCGGCAGCAACTCCACGAAGAACACTTTTCTGTCACTCGAGGTTTCGACGCGGAACCGATGCGTTCCCGGGGCATACCTGCCGGTCAGCCAAGTGAACTTGCGAACCACCGTCTCGCCTGGCGCGACCCGCGGCTTGAATGTCTTCGGCCCCTTGTCCGCAGATGGAAAGTACAACGTGACCGGCGCGCTCTCTGCCTGTGTCCCCTCGTTGGAAATCTCCACCGTGATTGATACAGGCTCGCCCGCCACTGGTGCCTTCGGACTCCACGAGACTCCGACAATCGAAAAACTCGCGGGCGCGACCGGCACAGCGCCGGCCGGCCCGACCGCTCCGCCGCCTACCGGCGCCGCCGGTGTCGGCGCAGCCAGCGCAACGGTAAAACTCCGTTCATCACCAGGTACTTCCACGCGAAAAATATGCCCGCCCGGTTCATAATCGCTGGTGCGCCACGTGAAAGTGGCAACGCCCGTTTCGCCCGGCCTCGCTCGCGGCTTCCGAGTTTCAGACCCCTTCTCGTCAGACGGAAAGTGCAGCGTAACCGGAATATTGGCGGTAATCGGGCTGTCGTTGCGCACCGACACCGCGACCGTGACCTGCTCCCCCACCACAGCCGACGCCGGGGAAACACCGATGTCTGCAATGGTGGCGGTAATCACCGCCGGCGTCAAACGCAGCTCAATCGTCGCCGACGTATCGCCGGATGTCGCGTTGCCGTCGGCCAGCAAGTCAGCCGTCAACGTGTAATCGCCGGGTTCATAATCCCTCGTCTTCCAGTAGAAAGTTGCTACGCCGGTTTGGCCGGGCTGCACCATGGGCGACTCGCGTTCCGGCTGCTTGCTCGCGGAAGGGAACGTCAGCCAAACCGGGATGCGCATAGCGTGGCTGCCGTTGTTCAATACCGTAACCGCAATCTCCACCTGCTCACCCTGCATCGCCACCCTAACCGGATCGCTGGCAATGCCGACAATCTCCGCGTCAACCAGCGGAGCCGGCGCAACCAGCGCGACGGTAAATCTGCGTTCAGCCCCCGGCGTTTCCACGCGAAAAACATGGTCGCCCGGTTCATAATCACCGGTGCGCCAAGTGAAAGTAGCGACGCCCGTTTCGCCCGGCCCCGCTCGCGGCTTCCGAGTTTCTGACCCCTTCTCGTCAGACGGAAAATGCAGCGTAACCGGAATATTGGCGGTAATCGGGCTATCGTTGCGCACCGACACCGCGACCGTGACCCGCTCCCCTACCACAGCCGACGCCGGGGAAACACCGATGTCTGCAATAGTGGCGGTAATCACCGCCGGCGTTAGACGCAGCTCAATCGTCGCCGACGTATCGCCCGTTGTTGTGTTGCCGTCGGCCAGCAAGTCAACAGTCAACGTGTAATCGCCGGGTTCGTAATCCCTCGTCTTCCAGGGGAAGGTTGCTACGCCGGTTTGGCCGGGCTGCACCATTGGCGACTCGCGTTCCGGCTGCTTGCTCGCGGATGGGAACGTCAGCCAAACCGGGATGCGCATGGCACGGCTGCCGTTGTTCAATACGGTAACCGCAATCTCCACCTGCTCACCCTGCATCGCTACCCCAACCGGATCGCTGGCAATGCCGACGATTTCCGCGTCAACCAGCGGCGTCGGCGCAACCAGCGCAACGGTAAAACTCCGCTCTGCCCCCGGCGTTTCCACGCGAAAAACATGCTCGCCCGGTTCATAATCGCCGGTGCGCCAAGGGAAAGTAGCGACGCCGGTTTCGCCCGGCCTTACTCGCGGTTTCCGAGTTTCGGGCTGCTTCTCATGAGACGGAAAGTGCAGCGTGACCGGAACGCTGCCAGGCACAGAACCGTCATTCCGCACCTCAACGGTTATCGAAACGACATCCCCCACTGCCGGCGCTTCCGGCTCCCACGAAATTGTTCCAATCGAGAAGTTGGGCTTAGCCGGCAAAACAGGTTCCGAAAGTCGCTGACGCAACTGCGATTCCGGGCCATTCTCACCATAACCTACGGCTATGTTGCCACCATCCAGTATTGTAATGGGTTCCACCTCAGCAACGTTGTTATCCCGGTTGGTATCGTTGGCTACTTCGACTGCTACTTGCAGACTGTAGGGTCCAGGTTCGTAACGCAACGTCTTCCAGGTAAAGCGCACCGTCTGCGATTCATGAGCCTCCAAAGCAAGGTTTTCGCTATACATCACGTGACCTCGTACTACATCGCGCAACGTCACCGCCGCCCGACCTGCCTGCGGCCCGGCATTGCTCACCAAAGCGGAAACCTCAACCCAATCCCCCTTCACGACAGGCGCATCCGGATCCGGCGCATTGGTTTCTACTACGTGGAAATCCGACATCGGCGCAACCAGCGCTGCGGTGAACGTCCGCTCGGAACCCGCCGCCTCCACGCGGAACACGTGCTGACCCGGTTCATACCGGCTCGTGCGCCACGTGAAAATAGCCTCGCCGGTTTCACCCGGCCTCACCCGTGGCTTACGGGTTTCGGGCTGCTTGTCCCTAGACGGGAAGTGCAGCGTGACGGGGATGTAGGCAGCAAGGATGCCGGTGTTGCGTACCGTCACCGCGATTGTTACCGGCTCTCCCACCACTACCGACTGGGATGAAGCCTCCACGCTTTCTATCGAAGCGGTCACCACCGGCTCGACCAGTTCCAGTGTGATTGTCCGCGAGGTGGCCCCGGACGTGGTGTTGTCACCCAACAATGGATCAAAATCAGCGCGCAGGGTATGGTAGCCAACCCCGTAATTGCGGGTTCTCCAAACGAACCGGGCTATGCCGGTTTGATACGGGTCAACCGCCACCGTATCGGTTTCGGGATCTTTGCCGGCGGATGGAAAAGTCAACCGAACCGGGATGTTCATGGCGTGACTGCCGTTATTCCGAACCTCCACGAATATCTCCACCCACTGACCCCGCTCTGCTACTCCGGCAGGACTGCTGGAGATGCTGATTATCTCGGCGTCTATGCGTGGCAGCAGCGTTGGGGTCGGCGTGGGGGTAGGGGTTGGCGTGGGCATCAATGTCGGGTAAATCGCCGGCGTGTCAATGACCGGTTTGGGCTGCGCCACCTCGCCCACAATTTCCGCTTTATTCGGGTCACTAGTTCCCATGAGCACATATACCTTACCGTCAAGAGGCGCTAGGACTACGGTGTGCTGCGCGTCTGCTAAAACGATTGGCACTTCGCCCGGAAGCAAGGCGAACAATCGCAACGTATGTGCTCCTCCGGCTTGCCCTGTGGTGTCCCACTCCAGATTAATGACTCCGTTACTGTCCGGCGCAGCTTTCGCCTCCGGCGGTTCGCAATCAGACCAGCCGACGCACAAATGTCCTTCCAGGCCATCCACACCTTCCCACTCGCCGGCAAGAGTAGCCGGTATGGCGATGCTATCACCAACTATCCCGACCTGCGGCGCTGCTGGGCCTACGGTGAGGTTCACCTCCAACAGCGGCGTGGGTTCCGGCGTCGGAGTCGGCGTCGCTGTTGGTGTTGGTGTTGGTGTTGGCGTAGCCGTAGGTGTCGGGGTGAGTGTAGGTGTTGGTGTAGGCGTCGGGGTGGGCGTGGGGGTCGGCGTCGCTGTAGGGTACGTTGCCGGCGTATCGATCATTGGCTGCGGCGCGGACACTTCACCTACAACTCTGCTCCCGCTTCCATCATCCAGCCCCATGAGCACGAATACTGTGCCGTCATTAGAAGCCAAGGCTATCTTATGCTGTACCCTGGCTAAAATCGCCGGACCCGTCTCATTCGGATCACCCCGAATCAGGGCCGACAAATGTAATGAATGCAGCCCACCGGCTTGACCCGTGGTATCCCATTCCAGGGTAACTGATCCGCCATCTTGAGGCTGAGCCTTCCCCGCCGGCTGTTCGCAGTCAGCGGAACCAATACATAGCCACACTTCCAGGCCATCCACATCCTCCCACTCACCGGTAAGAGTAGCGGGTATCGTGATGGTATCGCCAACCATCCCGACCTGGGACGCTGCTGTGCCTATGGTGAGGTTCACCTCCGGCAGCGGCGTAGGTTCCGGCGTAGCTGTCGGTGTGGCGGTAGCGGTGGGCGTCGGAGTAGCGGTCGGTGTCGCCGTCGGGGTAGGTGTAGGTGTGGGCGTGGCGGTAGGTGTTGGGGTGGCGGTAGGCGTCGCTGTAGGGTATGTCGCCGGCGTGTCGATCATTGGCTGCGGCGCGGACACCACACCCACAATTCTGCCCACGTTCCCATCGCCCGGCCCCATAAGCACGAATACGGCATCGTCAGACGGCGCCAGGATTATCGTGTGCTGCGCCCGGGCCAAGACATGGCGATCTTCCGTTTCGGAAGATCCGGGAATGAGGGCAGATAGATGCAATGAGCTCATTCCCTCGGTTTGCCCGCTTGTATCCCAGGCCAGACTGACAACTCCGCCATCCTCAGGTTGAGCCTTCCCCGCCGGCTGTTCGCAGTCAGCGGAACCAATACATAGCCACACTTCCAGGCCATCCACATCCTCCCACTCACCGGTAAGAGTAGCGGGTATCGTGATGGTATCGCCAACCATCCCGACCTGCGGCGCTGCCGTGCCTACGGTGAGGTTCACCTTCGGCAGTGGTGTCGGCATAACCGTCGCCGTAGCCGTCGGCGTCGGCGTGTGCGTCGGCGTGTGCGTCGGGGTGTGCGTAGGCGTGGCCGTCGGCGTCGCCGTATGCGTAGGCGTGGGTGTCGGGGTAGCCGTGGGTGTCGGGGTAGCCGTGGCGACCGGCTCTACGGGGGGATCGTTGACTATGTTGATGTATTGCGCGGAGGTGACGGTGTTATTGGAAGAATCAACGTCGGTGAAACCAGCGGGCGAGTTGACGGTTACTGTGGCGACTACGTGCTCTTCGGTAGCGTTAGGATGCTTGCTCAAGTCCCACCCGACACTGCCGGTAAAAGTCCCTTCGGCAGCGATGCTGCATCCAGAGAAACAGGTCTGGCTGTGATCGTTCTCTGTGGTGGTGTAGATCGCTGCGCCAGTTACAGACCCTGTCATCTTCACCGTAACAGAGACTTCCTGACAGCTAAGGTTAGTAACGTCAAAGTAAATCCAAATGTTGGCGCCGGCTTGATAATCGGGCGGTTCCTTAAGTACATATCCGTTGTCAAAATCGCTCAAGCCCCACTGCGAATCGATGAAGATGCTCACATCGTCAGAGCACGTATCTTGCGCCACCGCTGACGCCGGCGCGCTTCCAGGCTCAAGCGCATCGCCCACAGCGGCTTGCGGAATCAGCATCGCTGGCAAAACAGCGCTCATCACGGCAGTTGCTGCTGCAACCGCAACTACGGCCCATTTGAGAACCGCTGGCATCGGAGGACTTGTGGCGGACCCGTGAACCGCCTACGGCTTGTCGTACACCAGCATCACCACCCCGGCCGCTGTCTCGCCTTCACTAACTTCAACAGTCATCTGGTGCAAGCCGGTTTTCAGTGCGCCTTCATCGTCGTACTCACGCTCCAACTCTATTGACGATACAGCCAAAAGGTTTGGAGCCGTGGCTTTCACTTCCACTTCGTCAACTTTCACCTTGCCCCAGCTTGCAGTATCTCCATCGTCTAGATCCGATGCGATCACCGCCGCCGCCGATGCTTGAATCTCCGTAATGGTCCGGGGGATCACAAACTTCACCTGGTCAGATGCCCCAGCGCTGGCAACTGCACTGAACAGGACAAAAGCATCGCAGCCCTCGTTATCCCAGTCGTAGTACGCGACATCAGAATGACTGACTCCCGCCGCGTTTGCGTCGTTGGCCTTTAGAACTTCGCTGATCGCCAACACCAGCAGGTTTCTCTCTAAATCCTCGTCAGCCTTTGGATCATCGGTTCTTTCGTCCTTCGCGGAACCGTGTTTCCAGATTGCCGCCGCCGGCCGATCTTTCGGCAAGTAGGCAACAATCCACCCTGTGTCGTCGTAATACACCGTCACACTCTCAGTAGGCGCAGGGCTGACCACAGCGGCAAACATCGGAAGCTCTACGATGCCGAAATTAAGGCCGACGTCCACTGACTTCCCGGTACCGGCGCGAACTGCGTCGGACTCATCGGGTTCATCTGTCAACTTATCGGTAATCCCACTCACATCCAAACGCGCTGACCTGCTTTGCTCCTCCGTTCCCGCCGGGGCCGGAATGCGGTAATAGGCCGAAAAGCCGGCATCCCCCTCACGAAACGCCGTGTCGGAATCCTCGTCCGCAGCAGCAAATCCGGCCGGCGCGACCAACCCCCGAATCTCAACGGGTTCCGAGCGCGTGTGAGCGCTTTCCGCAATGTGCGGATATGGCCACCAGATCGCTACGAAAACGACCGCACTGACCAGCAGAATCGCCATCATATCTCGGTTTTGGACAAAGAACGCGTGCTTCATAGCCACGCGAAATTAACAGCATGATTATGTTATGTCAAGCATACAAAACCCGGCCACCGGGCAGTCGCTTCTGAATCCACGGATACATCAACGCCAAAGCGCCCCTTGACCGGCAAATATGCTTCCATTCCCCAAAATTGATGACCACCCAGCAGCGACGGTTTTCCGACTCGCCTGCTATCCTCAAAATGCAAATACACAACGGAGGCTAACCAATGCCCGAAATCACCGAATACGCCCCAGGCACCCCGTCGTGGGCCGACCTGCTATCCCACAACGGCCAGGCCGCCAAGGACTTCTACACCTCCCTGTTCGGCTGGGAATACCAGGACCATCCGGCCGGCCCGGACATGACCTACACCATGTACACCCACAACGGGCAGGCCGCCTGCGCTTCCGCCGAAGCCGGCCCCGGCCAGGAAAACCTGCCGCCACACTGGAGCGTGTACGTAACCGTTGATGACCTGGAGGCTGCCGTCGAGCGCGCCAAAGCCGCCGGCGGAACTGTCGTCTTCGAACCCATGGACGTTTTGGACGTCGGACGCATGGCTATCGTACAGGACAAAGAGGGCGCGTTCCTCCGCCTGTGGTATCCGCTGAAGCACGCCGGCGCTGAGGTAATGATGGAACCCGGCGCTCTCTGCTGGTTCGAGCTCGCCACCACCGACCCCGAGTCGGCCGCCGATTTCTACCAGCAAGTTCTGGGCGTCGAAATCAAGCTGGATGAAAATGTCCAGGAGTTCCCCTACTGGCTGATGACTATCGGCGACCAGATGGTCGGCGGCATCATCCAGATCGGCGAGGACTGGGGCCCGGTACCTCCCAACTGGGGCGTCTATTTCGGAGTCAACGACGTTGACGCTACCGCCGCCCAAGCCAAAGAACTGGGCGGCGACGCCATCGTAGAACCCAGAGACCTGCTCGACTTCGCCCGCTTCTCCGTACTGCGCGATGCCGAAGGCGCCGTCTTCACGATAATCAAGCTCAACGACTGGCAATAACCCGGCGCCATTCTCCGCCAACCCGTAGGGGCAACCCTTGTGGTTGCCCCCCAATCCCGACAATCCTCCAATCGGGCAAATCCTGATTCTGACGATCCCCCTACAACGTCCCCGGCGGGTATTTCTCCAACCACCACCGCGCAATCTCGTCCCGCCGCGCGAACCACACCCCCGGATGGCTCTTCGCGTACCGCAGGAACCGGTCCAACGCCCTTGATCGCGCCGGCCGCCCCGCGATGCGACAATGCAGCCCTACCGACATCATCTTCGGATGCGTCCGCCCTTCTTCATACAGCACGTCGAACGTATCCTTCAGATACTCGTAAAAGTCGCCCACGCTGTTCAGCCCGCCCCGCCAGAACCGGGCGTCGTTGGTCTCAAAGCTGTATGGCAGCACCGGCCAGGGCTTCCCGCCGACCTCCGTGTAGTACGGCAGGTCGTCGTTGAAAACCCCGCTGTCATAGATAAAGCCGCCCTCGTTGACCACCAACTCCCGCGTGTTGACGCTCGGCCCGTACCGCGTGAACCAACCCACCGGGCGCACCCCGGTGGTCTCGGTCAGAGAATCCACCGTCTTGCGAATCGCCTCGGCCTCCTCATCCCGCGTCTTGCTGTGATATTCCTCCCAGCGATAGCCGTGTCCGCAAACCTCGTGCCCACGCTCCACCACCGCCCGCGCCACCTCCAGGTTGCGCTCAAACGCCACCGCGCAGCAGAAAAACGTACTCTTCACATCATACTTGTCCAGCAAGTTCAGAATCCGCCAGACCCCAACCCGACTCCCATACTCAAAAAACGACTCGTTGAACAAATCCCGCTGCCCCGCCGGCACCGGCGAAGGCACCTCATTATTCGACTCATGCGCCGCATCCCCATCCAGTAAGGAAGCCTCGCTCCCCTCCTCATAATTCACCACCACCGACACGGCAATCCGCGCCCCGCCGGGCCACTGGATGACCGGCGGATTGGCGCCGTAGCCGATGAAATCCCGCTCTTGATTTATCATTTTGCACCTTTATAGATTGTCATCGGTTTCCAATCGGTCATATTCCAGCCGCGCCATCAGCTCGGTCGGCGTGATAATAGGCACGGCAAACACCGGCGCCAAAGTCAGCAGGTCGTTGTCTCCGGTGACCAGCGCATCGGCTCGCGCAGCCACCGCCAACTCCAGGAACATACGATCCCTGGGGTCGCGGCATTCCGGTACATCCGGCGGTTCGGTAATGGTGATCATCTCGCACCAGGGGCGATACTGGTTCATTGTCAGCGGTAACCTGTGGGAAGGCACGCCAAATTTCGGATACCCGATAACCCGTTGCAATTCAGACAGGGTCGCCGGACTAGCCAAGGGCACGAATTCCGACGACTGCCACGCTAAACGGAGCCAAGACAACCTCCCCAAAGGGAACAGCAACGTTGACACGACCACGTTGTTGTCAAGGACTACGCGCAGTGGCGGCATTTATTGTTGCTCCCGCGCCCATTTCACTGCTTCGGCGATGTCCTCTTCAGTTATTCCCAAGGCGGCGATTTTGGCCCATACGCCTTCGATATTGGTTATCTCGTAAGGTGTCAGCACGATGCGTCCATCCTCAACAGTAACCTCAAAGCAGTCGGCGTCGGGAAAGTTGGCAAGGATGCCTTCCGCGAGGGTGAGTTGGTTCTTGTCGCTCACGACGGCCAGCGGCGTAAGGACAATCTCCGGCGGTTCGGGAAGTTTGCGCGTTTGTTTCGTGGTCATGGTTTGCCTCTGGAGGTCGCATAGCCTGTGCATGGGAATCCAAAAATCGTAGCACATAGATAGTTGGTGCACTCATCCCACCATCCGCACCGCCTTAGTAACCGGCCGGTTGTACGGCCGCGCCGGGCAAAACGCGGACCTCGACCGCGCCGGATCCCCGGCCACCACTATCATTATGTTGTCCGGGTCTCGCACGATTGGCAGCATGGGATCGGGTTCGGTGGGGTCCTCGGCGTCCAGCCACTTGGGCCAGAAGTACGGCTCGCCCGCCTCAACGTTGCGCCCGTACCGCAGTTCCTTGTACCGGCGCACCCGCTCAATGGGAACCCGTGCCTTCTCATACAGGTAGAGCTGCACGTCCCGCTTGGTCCAGCCTTCCGCATGAAGCCCGTGGGCGATCAGCGGACTGATCACTACCAGGGTATGCCCGCCGTGGATCATGTTGGGATTCAAATTCCGCAGCGAATCCGCCAGCACCCACAGCGCGAACTCCATGCTCCCCGAACCCGCCGGATTGTTGCCCCGAGGTCCGTCCGCCGCGAACACGGTTACGCAACTCTCCTCCGCGTCGAAGCCGAAATCAGCGTGTATCGGAGCCCACGGCGTGTCCGCGTCCGCTCCCATGCAGTAGGAGTATTTGGACGGCGATCCCATTGTCGATTTGTCCCCGGTATCCGGCCTGCCGTCCCCCAGATTGATCATCATCAGCCGCAGCGCCCGCCCGATGGTGGCGTTGGCTCGGCTGCCGTGCCCGAACAGGCCGACGCCGTGGTTGATACCGACCTGCTCTACCACCGGCCCGCTCACGATTACCAGGGGCGCAGCCGGATCGCTGGTCGCTTGCAGACCCCGTATGTCCAGCACCGGGTCCAGCGCGGCCTCCGCGGCTGCCAGCACTACCGGCATGTACTCAGGAAGACAACCCGCCATCACTGCGTTGGTTGCCGCCGCTTCCACCGTAACCACCCCCATGCGCGGCGGCATCATGCCCAGGACTTCCGAACCGTCCCGCCCGGACGCCGCTACGAAGTCGGCTACCGCAGACTCCGTTGGCGGAACGACGGGCAGCCCGTCCGTCCACCCATTCTCAAAATAGGTCTCGATGGTGTCCAGCGCGCCCTGGACGGTATCCAACCCGGTCAGGCGGGGGACTTGTTCCCGGTTAAGCATTGTCCACCCGGAGATTTCATAGAGCGTCTAAAGGCTCCCTCTCCCCTGGCGGGAGAGGGTTGGGGTGAGGGGGCTCCCGTTTATCCCAAAGTAACCGCCGCGACTACCTGGGCGGCAACCACCCTGGCGCGTTCACCCGCTTCGGTGGCGTTGCCCAGCGGATGCGGGATGGTCACCAGCGGCAGCTCATCCAGGTGATTCGCCCGCGCAATCGAGGTCGCCAGGCGGACGAAGTTGGTGGTTGCCACCACTGCGGCCGGCTTGCCGTGGTCTTCAAAGTTCACTGCGTCGAGCATACTGCCCGACGTGCAGGACCCTCAAAGCGCGACGCCGGCAATCAGGAAGTCGGCCTCCTGCCCCATCTGGTCAATCAGATCGGATTCCGCCGGCCGCGTGGAGGTGAACTTGGTGCGCAGTACCACCTTTGCCACGCCGTAATCCCGCTCCAGCGTCTCGGCCAGGCTGTTGAAAAAGTAGCTGGACGTGTCGTTCCCGTTGTCCAGCAACCCTGCGACTTTCCCCGCTACGGAATCTAACCGTGGCGTCAATTGCCGTTCAACTTGGTGGACAAACCCGGTCGGGTCCAGGTACGTAACTCGTCCCACTTCCGAAACCGGCGCTATCTGCGTAGTCATCTCACAACCCCTTCCATCTTTTCGGCATCATAACACGTCATCCGTAGTTCGCCGCTCACCCGTAACCACTCTCCCCCGGCTGTCATTTTTTGAGATGACGATTCCCTGATTGACGCCCCTTGCCCGTCATTCTATCATTAGAATATATGTACAATCTCGCCGACATCATCGCCCAGGAAACCCAGGACGGCCGTCTCATCGTCCGCTTCCTCATCTCCGCCATGGACGGCGATCTCCCGGACTTCCAACCCTGCCATCGCATCGACGCCGCTCGACTCCTCGTCAAACTCGGCTTCGACCACGCGCAGACCGTCATTAACCTCGCCCGCGCGAATTCCGTTCCTCTGCTCAACCACGTCCCGATCCCCAATCGGTAAAGGCGGACCACCAAATCCGCTCCCAACTCGCCCAAATTGTCCGTGACGAAACTGACCAGGGTCTCTCCCCCGTCCGCTTCCTCATCGACGTAATGCAGGGCGAACTCCCCGACTTCAAACCCTGCCATCGCCTTTCCGCCGCCAAAGAACTCCTCCAACGCGGCTTCGACTACGTTCCCGAAGACCAGGATACCCCCGAAGCAACCGAACCCGACCCGGCCGAGATCGAAGCCCGCCGCCGCCGCGCCGAAGACATCGAATTTAGCTGCCATGGTCCCGTGTACTACCAAAGCTATCCCTACCCTTGCGCCTGCGAAGACCGCCTTCACGACTGCAAGGGCAACCCCCTCAACGAACAGCAGCGCGAAAAAGCCGCCCGCTCCTCTCCGGCCCTGGAGCATTTCATCTCCGACCGCGAGGAAATGGATGCCTTCCTCGCCCAATATGCCGAATACCTGACCCGCCGCAACGCCGAAAACCCACATAACCCCATCGACTTCAACCGCATCCACTGGCACCACAAACTCCAGAATCGGCTGGCCCCAAAGCGCGGCCCCTAGCCTAACTAGCCCCTTCTCGCTGGTGCCTACTTTACTGAGACTGGCAGCACAAGGTAGGTGCGCGTACGGTAGCGTTCCGTTTTATGTGGTTTCTCATTCAAAACTCCCTCTCCCCTGGTGGGAGAGGGTTGGGGTGAGGGGGCATCCTTCCTTCAAACCACCTGAATTGCAACGCTACCTACACAGCGCGCCGTTCTGGACATTTCAGGCGGTACAGTACAGAATGGCGGCAGAGATCAACGACGACTGTCCGTCGTCAATCGGAGACCGCCGTATGGTGACCAACGCCACATCCGCCAACCTCACCCCATTGCTGTTCCTTGAGCGCAGCGCGTCCGTCTATCCGGACAAGGCCGCCTGCATCTACAACGGCGGCGTAACCACCTACGCCCAGTTCTACGATAGAGTGCGTCGCCACGCCGCCGCATTGCAGAGTGTCGGCGTTGGGGCCGGCGACCGCGTCGCGTACCTGCTGCCCAATCTGCCATCCATGCTGGAGGCCAACTTCGCGCCCATGGGCATCGGCGCGGTGTTGGTCGCGCTCAACATCCGCCTGTCGGCGCGTGAGATCGCCTACATCCTCAACCACTCGGGCGCGAAGGCGCTGGTATTCGATTCCGAGCTTGCTGACACCGTGCGCCAACTGCGCGCCGATTGCCCCGGCGTTGAGACCTACGTGCAGGTTCGGGACACCGTACCCCTGGCCACCGACATCCCGAGCCTGGAGTATGAAGCCTGGCTGGCCGGCGTGGAACCGCTGTCGGAGTTGACCGGCGCCGAATCCGAGACCGACACGCTGACCATCAACTACACCTCCGGCACCACCGGGATGCCCAAGGGCGTGGAGTACACGCCGCGCGGCGCATACCTGAACGCGCTGGGCGAGGCCATGGAAATGGGCATGAACTGGCGCAGCATCTATCTGTGGACGCTGCCCATGTTCCACGCCAACGGCTGGTGCTTCCCTTGGGCCGTGACCGCCGTGGGCGGCACCCATGTCTGCCTGCGCAGGGTGGACCCGGCCGAGGTGTATCGCCTGATCCGCGAAGAGTCGGTGTCCCACCTCTGCGCCGCGCCCACCGTGCTAACCGGCTTGTACGCCGCGCCCGAGGCCGCATCCGCCGACCTGTCCGGCCTGACCATCATGACCGCCGGCGCGCCGCCGGCTCCGCAGGTCATTCGCACCATGGAGGGCATGGGAGCCGAGATTATCCACGTGTACGGCCTGACCGAGACCTACGGCCCCTGCACGGTCGCCGCTGCCCAACCTGAATGGGATGCACTGCCTTCCGACGATCTCGCCCGTGTCAAAGCCCGCCAGGGTGTGCCGTTCATGGTGTACGGCACCGGACTGCGAGTGGTGGACGAAAATATGGACAACGTTCCCAGGGACACCGAAACCATGGGCGAGGTCGTCATGCAAGGCGACGCGGTGATGAAGGGCTACTACAACGACCCCGACGCCACCGCCGAGGCTTTCCGCGGCGGCTGGTTCCATTCCGGCGACCTGGCCGTCTGGCACCCCGACGGCTACATCGAACTGCAGGACCGCTCCAAGGACATCATCATCTCCGGCGGCGAAAACATATCCAGCCAGGAGGTCGAGAAGGTCATCATGGAGCACCCATCAGTGCTGGAGGTATGCGTTGTCGGCGTTCCCGATGACCGGTGGGGCGAAGTGCCCAAGGCGTTCGTAGTGCCTCGGGACGGCGGCGCGGTAAGCGCTGATGAAATTATCAACTTCACTCGCGACCGCATCGCCCACTTCAAAGCGCCCAAGAGCGTAGAGTTCGGCGATCTGCCCAAAACCGCCACCGGCAAGATTCAGAAGTACATCCTGCGGGACCGAGAATGGGAGGGCCAGGAGCGTCGCATCCAGGGTTCACAGGTATAGCATCGGTTGCTGGGCAACGACTGTATTCCCGCGAAAGGAGAACAGGTATGGAATTTGGATTGTTCCTCGAATTTCCGCGCCCCATCGACGGCGATCACCACGACGCTTTCACCCAATCGTTCCGCCTGGTCCAGGAAGCTGAGGACCTCGGCGTGGCCTCCGTGTGGTTGGCCGAGTACCACTTCAACATGGAGCGGGTGCTGGCGTCTCCCGTAATGATCGCCACCGCCATTGCCGCCAAGACCCACACGATGCGGATCGGCACGGCGGTGTACTGCTTGCCGCTGGGCCATCCCATCCGCGTTGCCGAGGAAATGGCGACGCTGGACCACATCAGCGACGGGCGAGTGGAATTGGGCGTGGGCCGGGGTACCTTCCCCAACGTCCACGAGGGCTTCAACGTAACCTTCGAGGAAAGCCGCAGCCGCTTCGACGAGTTCCTTGAGATCGTCAAGACGGCCTGGACTGAGGAAACATTCTCATTCCACGGCGAGCACTACTCCTGCGATGATCTCACGGTGACGCCCCGGCCTTATCAGCAGCCGCACCCGCCCATCACCGTGGGCGTGACCTCCGCCGAAAGTTTCCCGATCATCGGCGCGATGGGTTACCCGCTCATCGTGAACCCGTCCCGCGTGTTCACGCTGGACCAACTCAAGGGTTCGATGGAGGCGTACCGCGCGGCGTGGAAAGCCGCCGGCCATCCGGGCGAAGGCAGGGTAGGACTGCGCGTGCCCATCTACGTCAACGAGGACGCCGAGGCCGCGTACCGCAACCCAATGGAATCGGCCATGAACTCCATAACCCGCCTGGGCGAGCGGGTCGGTTCCTACGCCGGGCGCGCCGGCACCACCGGCGACTGGGGCGAGCAGAGCCGCATCATCCTGGGCATGGACTACGACGACTGGCTGCGCGACAAGGTGGTGTACGGCACCCCCGATACGGTCACCGAGCGCCTGGCCGAACTGGAAGAAAACCTGGGCCTGGACCAGCTCATCTACGAAATCAACTACGGCAACCTGATGCCCGACGAAATGCAAACCGCGTCACTCAAACTGTTCAACAAAAAGGTGCTGCCGAGATTGAGTGGTTAGCGAAACATGCTAGGGTCAAGCCCGGAACTCCGGATTATTGAGCGGAGCGTGCCGGGCTTCATATCAGCGTTGGCGCCATGGAACGGGACTGAGAAAGCGTAAGTACGGTCACCGACGTGCCGCTCGTAGAATCGATGTGAACCCTTGCCTCGCCCCGGAACCAGTTCAAAGCCGTTCTCTCGCAAAATCCGGTCGAGATCCCTGAACTTCATTCATGCCTGACCGGTGACTAGCGCAGGACTTTCAGTATCGATGGTAAAAATGACGCTCGTGACCCCGTTCTTGGATTTGCCATTAGGCGATCCAACCAATCGCTGGGTCGATCTCAATAGCGTAATCCATTGGTGTCTAAGAGAAAGGTGCAACCGTACCCCTAACGGCACACGACGGCTCAGCAGGAATTTCCGGTTATCCTCCGGCAATTCAGCGGCATAATCCAGGAAATCCTCCACAGCCAGTTGAAGGTCGTCTCGCACTTGGCTAAAACTTTCGCCTTGCGCGGGGATGTCTAAATCAACGCAGAGGGCTTCCCAATCTCCGGGCTTGCCCCAGGCGTAGCAGGTCAGCTTGCGCATAGCGTTCCTCCCTATAGGGCAGGGCGAGCCGGCCCTAATCCCAGGTGAAACAGACTTTGCCGGTGCCGCCGGCATCAAAGAGTTTGTAGGCGGCTTCGGCTTCGTCCAGCGTGAAGCGGTGGGTAAAAAGTTCCTTGAGGGGCACTTGCCGGTCAACCACGAACCGGGCCACCTCCTCCAGTCCGTTGAGGCTAAAGGTCCAGGATCCCACTATGGTCAATTGCTTGTGGATGATCTGGGCGCTGACGTCGAAGGTGGTGGTGTTGCCCTCGCCCACGAAGCAGACCCGGCCCCACAGCATGGCGGAATCGACGGCGTTGATCCGGGCCTCGGGCCGGCCGGTGCAGTCCAGGGCAGCCGGCGTTCCCTCACCGTGAGTGAGTTCGCGGATAGCCTCCACGGGGTTCTGGTTGCTGGCGTCGATGCAAACGTCGGCGCCGAGACGCTGGGCCAAGTCCAGCCGTTCCGCGTCCACGTCCACGGCGATCACGCGGGCGCCCATGGCTTTGGCGAACATGGTGCCGCTGGCCCCCACTGGACCTTGTCCGAAAATGGCGATGGTGTCGTCGCCGGCCAGGTTCAGGCGCTTCAGCGCGTGGAACGCGGTACCAGTGCCACAGGCGCAGGCCGAGCCCTCGTCGAAGTCCAAGCCATCGGGCATCTTGACGCAGGTGTAGGCGGGACAGATCAGGTAGTCCTCGTGGCCGCCATTGGCGCCGGTGCCGTACACTACCGATCCGTTCAGGCACATCTGGGTGTAGCCGATGCGACACATGGTGCAGGCGCGGCATCCGGTGTAGTGGTGCATCATCACCCGGTCGCCAACGGCCACTTCGGTAACGCCGGAGCCGACTTCGGCGATAACGCCGCAAGGCTCATGGCCGGCGACTTTGAGGCTGGCGGGGTCGCCGCGCTCTGCTTTGGGCGCGCGGTAGTGTCGCAGGTCGCTGCCGCACAGACCGGACGCTTTCATCTGGATCACGACCTCTCCGGAGCTGGGGTGCGGGTCGGGCAGGGTACGAATTTCGACCTCGCGGTCGCCGGTGAAAACTACGCCTCGCATATCTTTTCCCTCCAGTCCGAAGCTAACGTATGACCCTATTCAGAGTCCGGCGCAATTCCATGCTGTCGCAGCATGGCTTCCAGTTCCCGGTTGCGCTCTGCCGCGGCCCGCAAAGCCGCTGCCTTCTCCGCCCGTTCCGCTTCCGCCTGGGCCCTGGCCGCTTCCGCCTCGACTCGCGCGGCCTCCGACTCGGACAGATTGCGCAGCCAGTTCCGGTTGACCGGGTCGTAAAGCTTCAGCAAATCATCTCGCACGCAGATGTCCCGCCCCAGCAACGCGCTGTACCCGCGCAGTATGCCATCAGAATCCTCGAAAACGGGGATAGGTTCGTACACCCCGTTCACCAGCCGCTCCCCGGCCAACGGCGGGTCGAAGCACTCCCCCAGGGGGTCGAACCGCCAGTATTCCGTTACCCCAATCGCGGCGTAAACGTCCCGCTTGTGTCCAATGTCCCGGTCATAGGAACCCGCCGACGCGATTTCCATCACGAAGTCCGGCGCTTTGCCATCCCGCCATGTGAAGTAAGATCGGCGGGCGTGCTTGTCCACTCCGAATACCACGAACACGTCGGGCGCGACGACGGCGCCGGGTTCGTTCATCCGGTAATAGACGAACATATCGCCGGCCGCGTACACATCAGGGCGGTCTTCATAATGAACCCGCAGCGCGTGAACCATCTCGGTCAGTGGGTTGAACTGGAAATCGGTTTCGGCCAATGGCTCACCATCCGTATCCGGGTAGTGGATGTTGGGATCTTCCGTTTCCGGCGGCAGTCCCGAGCCGGTTGCGACGGGTTTGCTTACCATGACTTGCTCACTCCTTGCGCACAATCATCCGACACTGATGCAGTTCTCGATCCAGCTCTGGCCGAGGCATCAGTCTCGAATGGGGTCGATAAGAACGCCGGGGTTGAGGATGCCGTTGGGGTCGAGGGTTTTCTTAACGGAGCGCAGGGCTTCCGCGAACGGATCGGGACGCTGTCCGTCGTACCAGGGGCGGTGAGCGCGACCCACGGCGTGGTGGTGGGTGATGGTGCCGCCGGCGGCCATCACGGCATCGGATGCAGCCTGCTTGATCTCGGCGTGGGCTTCGAGCTCGCCTCCGATTCTGCCCAGGCCCTCAAAGGTGTAGTAGGGAGCAGGGCCGTCGGGATACACGTGGGTGAACCGGCAGGACACGCGCCCGCCGCCGCAGGTGCGTTGCAGGGCATCCTGCAGGGCGGAACGCACCATCTCGTCCATGGCGGGCCAGCGCTCCCAGGTGATCGACGTTTCCAGGGTCTCCGCCACGATGCCGAAGCCGATGGTGGCGTTGCGCTCATACGGCGCGTTGATGAACGAGTTGCGCCAACTGCCGACGGCGCCCTGCCGTCCTGCCGTGGCGTCGGAGCGTTCGGCGGCGTCGGCGATAACGATGGCTTCCTCGTCGATGGAGCCGCCGGCGTCGCGGGCGATGGCGACGGCCTGGCGGATATTCTCACCCTGGGGGAGTTCGGCGGACTCGAAGCCGATAATCAACAGTGCCTGTTGTCCATCCAGGCCGGCGAAGTCTGCGGCCTCCCCCGGGTCGAGCATGCGCAAGTTGGCCGGCCACTGCTTGGCCTGGGCGATGAGGCGCGCGCCCTCAGAAGCCGCCGCCATGCCGTCGAACACGACGCCGGCGGAGGCGCGGTAACGGGGCCGGGCCTGGATGCGCATCCAAGCCTCGGTGATGACGCCCAAAATGCCCTCGCTGCCGATGACCACGCGGTCGGGCGACGGGCCGGCGCCGCTGCCGGGGAGCCGGCGGGATTCCCACACGCCGGACGGGGTGACCATGCGCACGGATTCCACGAAGTCGTCGATGTGGGTGTGGTTAGTAGCGTAGTGGCCGCCGCTGCGGGTGGCGATCCAGCCGCCGAGGGTGGAGAACTCGAAGCTCTGGGGGAAGTGACGCAGGGTGTAGCCGTGGGGGCGAAGTTGCGCTTCCAGGGCCGGGCCGAGGACGCCGGCCTGGATGCGGGCGGCACGGGAAGTGTCATCGATCTCCAGCACCTGGTCGAGGCGGGTGAGGTCAATGGTGACCACGGCGTCGGCTTCCGGGGGTTCCACGCCGGCGACTACGGTGCTGCCGCCGCCGTAGGGAATCGCCACGATGTTGGAGTTCGAGCACCAGTCCAGGACGGTGGTCAGCTCGGACTCGTTGCGGGGGTAGGCGATGACGTCCGGCGGGTTGGGGAACTGGAGGTTGAAGGCCCGAATACGGTCCCGGAAGCTGCGTCCGTAAGTATGGGCGGCGCGGTCGTGATCGTCGGTGGAGCAGAACTCGGCGACGATGGGATGGGGCAGGATGCGCGGCGCGCGCAGGTTAAGATCGGCGTCGGCAGGCGGTCGGGGCGGATCCAGCGAGACGCCGTAGCGTTCGTGGATTCTTTGGGCCATGGCGGCGTAGTCCGCCGATGTTGGCTCCCGATCCTCGTTGCCCCAGGCCCAGAAACTTCGACGGGTCATGCTATCCCTCCGTGTGGGCATAGCAATGGTCGGGGTGAGTGGATTCGAACCACCGACCTCCACGTCCCGAACGTGGCGCGCTAGCCACTGCGCTACACCCCGACTATAGTTGAATTATAGCATACGGGAACGCCGAGTCGTGGTTCGACAGCCTCACCATGAGCGGACGTCGATCCTGGCTAAACGCTGAGAAACGAGGATACGCTGATGATTTACCGGATACTCGCTCAAGGCCGAGCATGACGGTTCTTGTGACAATAGGTGTTTTGACCGGGTTGGCGGGGCGATGCTAGAATCGTGATGTTACACATTACATTGAGTGATAAGAGCGCTGGAAGTGGGAATAGGGAAAACGAAAGATAGTCGGTTGTGCAGGGCGGGGATTGAAGCGCGAGGAGGTGTCGGATGTCCGGTCATTCCAAGTGGTCAACAATCAAGCGGGCGAAAGGTGCAGCGGACGCCAAGCGGGGTGCGCTGTTCACCAAGCTGGCGCGAAACATATCGCTGGCGGCGAAGGAAGGCGGCGGCGGAGACCCCGACATGAACTTTCGCCTGAGGATTGCCATTGACCAGGCGAGATCCAACAACATGCCGCAGGATAGCATCGCGCGGGCCGTGCGCCGGGGGACCGGCGAGGGCGGCGAGTCGATGGTGGACCTGTCGGAAGTCACTTACGAAGGGTACGGGCCCAGCGGCGGGGCTATCCTGGTGCAGGCTCTGACTGACAATCGCAACCGCACGGCGTCGGAAATCCGGTCGGCGTTCAACAAGGGCGGCGGGAACCTGGGCGACGCGGGATGCGTGGCGTGGAACTTCGACAGTCGCGGCGTCATCACCATGGAAATTGAGGATGAAGGGACTGCCGAGGAGTTGAGCCTGGTGGCGATTGACGCTGAGGCGGATGACGTCAAATTCGAGGACGGCATCCTGGAAATCTACACCGCACCGGAAAATCTGCTGACGGTGAAGACGGCGCTGGAAAGCGAAGGAGCGGAGCCGGCGTCGGCGGACATTTCCCTGGTTCCCAAGACGGTGATCCCACTGGAGAACAGGGCCGCGGAGCAGACCCTGCGGCTCCTGGACCTGCTGGAAGATCTGGACGACGTGCAGAAGGCGTACACCAACGCGGACTTTCCGGCGGAAGTGCTGGAGCAGTACGGGTCGGCCTGATGCGTGTACTTGCGATTGATCCAGGCACCCTGCGGATGGGGTACGGCGTGGTGGACGCCGGGCCCACGCCGGAGGCCGATGATTATGGTGTGGTCGCGCTGCCGGCGTCGATGCCCATTGAAAAGCGGCTGTATCAGTTGCATACGCACATCCTGAACATGATCCACGTGTTCCATCCCGATGCCATCGCGGTAGAGGACCCGTTCGTCGGCCGGGGCGAGCGGGCATTCGCCAAGTCGGCGCTGGCCATCGGCCAGGCGCAGGCGGTGGTGCTGATCGGCGCGGCCAGCCAGGGAGTGCCGGTGCATCGGTACGCGCCCGCGCGGGTGAAACGGGCAGTGACAGACTATGGCGGAGCCACCAAGGAGCAGGTGCAGCAGATGACAGTATCGACTCTGCGACTGCGCGAGATGCCGGAGTCGGACGCGGCGGACGCCCTGGCCGTGGGGTTGTGCCATATCCAGGAGATGACCGACGACGACCTGGCGGCGCGCGAGATCAAGCCGGGCGAGGTTTTTTAGGCAGTGCTGGTGGGGGTGCGCGGCACGCTGGAGGCGGTCGGCGCGGACTGGGTGAACGTGCAGATCGGCGGTATCGTGCTGCAGGTGAACGTGCCGGCGTCTGCGGTAGCAGCACTTGGGAGCGTGGGGGACCCGGTAAGGCTGCACACGGTCTTGCGGATCCAGAACGAGCAGCCGGTGCTGTACGGATTTCCCGACGCCGGCTCGGTGGAACTTTTCGGAGCGTTGAACGGAGTGAACGGCGTTGGCCCGCGCTCAGCCATGGCGATCCTGTCGGAACTGGGCGAGGACGGGTTCCGGCAAGCGGTGGCATCGGAAGACGTGGCGGCATTGGCGCGGGCGCAGGGCGTGGGTCGGCGGATCGCGCAGCGGGTGGTGCTGGAACTGCGCGGGAAGCTCCCGGATGCGGACGGGGCTGCGCCGGGCGGCGTCATCGCCGGCGGTACCGATGCTGAGGCGGTGGAAGCGCTGACGGCCCTGGGTATGCCGCTGGCGGACGCGCGGCAGGCGGTGGCAGCCCTGGAGTTGCCGTCGGACGCGACGGTAGAGGATAAGATCCGGCAGGCGCTGGTGGGTATGGGCGGTGGATGAGGGAGATGGCTTATAATGAGCGCGCCGGTACGCCGGCGTCTGTTTAAACCGAGTTGAACCGGGCACGCCCCGGAACGGGATATCGCCATGACAACTGCAAAACCGCATCCATTGTCCACGGGACCCAACGTGTTTGACGGCATTTATTACCCTGATTCGGATGGTATCCCCTTGCCTGATGGATTTGAACAAGAACCCGTTTTTGAACAGGTTACGCCGGTGCTCAGGGCGTACCTGGAACAGCATTACGAAGTAATCGTAAGCGGAGACACGTTCCTATATTACGAGCAAGGCAATCCCAGGGCTGTGGTGTCCCCAGACTGCTACGTAGTCTTCGGAGTTACCCGTGAGGCGGTCCGGCCCTACAACGCCTACTTCACCTGGCACGTGGGTAAGGTTCCCGACTTCGTGCTGGAGATCGGTTCAGAGAGTACGGCGCGGGAAGACATCGGGCGAAAACGGGAGCTGTACGCATCCATCGGAATTGCCGAATACTGGCGCTACGATGCGACCTCGGACAGCGAGCACTACGGCGAACCTCTGGTGGGCGAACGGCTCGAAAATGGGGAGTACATCCGCATGGACGTTGCGCTCGCGCCGGACGGAATGGTGCGGGGCCACAGCCCGGCCCTGAGACTTGACCTCTGCTGGGACGACGGCCGGCTGCGATTCTACGACCCGGCAAGAGCGGTTTGGGCGCCGGACTATTACGAAATGCGTGACGCTCTCCAGAACGCCGAAGCGCGAATGGCCGAAATGGAGGCGGAACTGCGGCGATTGAGGGAACAAGGATAGGTACGGGAGCGCGTAATCATGCCTGATTTTCAGCTAGTAGCCGACTTTGGAATGATGGGCGACCAGGAGCCGGCGGTGTCGCGGCTGGCGGCAGGGGTACGCGAGGGGCTGGAATACCAGACGCTGCTGGGCGTTACCGGGAGCGGCAAGACATTCACGATGGCGAACATCGTGCAGGAAGTTCAAAAACCGACCATCGTGATCGCCCACAACAAGACCCTGGCGGCGCAACTGGCGACGGAGTTCAAGGAGTTCTTCCCGAACAACGCCGTCGAGTACTTCGTTTCCTACTACGACTACTACCAGCCCGAGGCGTACATACCGCGCTCCGATACCTATATTGAGAAGGACAGCAGCGTCAACGAGGAGCTGGACAAGCTGCGGCTGGCGGCCACCACGTCGCTGCTGACCCGGCGGGACACGCTGATTGTGGCGTCGGTGTCGTGCATCTACGGCCTGGGCGACCCGTCGGACTACTTTGAGATGGTGGCGCGGATTGAGGTGGGGGAGGAATACAACCGCCGCGCGCTGCTGCGCCAACTCATCGACATGCAGTACGAGCGCAACGACACCGACCTGGCCCGGGGGCGTTTCACCGTGCGGGGCGACACACTGGAGATTGTGCCGGCTTATGAGGAGTTCGCGGTGCGCGTCCAGTTTTTCGGCGACGAGGTGGAGCGTATCCTGACGCTGGACACGCTGACCGGAGAGGTGCTGAACGAGCGGCAGGAGTTTTCGGTGTATCCGGCCAAGCACTTCGTGACCAGCCGCGAGAAGCTGGACGCGGCGCTGGTGGACATCGAAGCGGAGATGAACGAGCGGGTCGATGAACTCAAGATGCAGGGCAAGCTGCTGGAGGCGCAGCGTCTGGAACAGCGCACCCGGTACGACATGGAGATGCTGGACGAGACCGGGTTTTGCGCCGGCGTTGAGAACTACGCGCGGCACCTGTCCCGGCGGCAGGCGGGGAGCGCGCCGTGGACGCTGCTGGACTACTTCCCGGACGATTTCCTGATGTTCGTTGACGAGTCGCACATGACGCTGCCGCAGGTGCGCGGCATGTACAACGGCGACATTTCTCGCAAGACGACCCTGGTGGAGTACGGGTTCCGGCTGCCGTCGGCGCTGGACAACCGGCCGCTGCACTTCAAGGAGTTTGAGGACCACATCAACCAGGTGGTGTACGTGTCGGCGACGCCGGGGCCGCTGGAGCTGGAGCGCACCAGCGCCATCGTAGAACAGGTAATCCGCCCCACCGGGCTGCTGGACCCGACCATCGAAGTGAAACCGACCAGCGGGCAGATTGACGATTTGCTGCACGAAATCCGGCAGCGCATTGATCGCCAGGAGCGGGTGCTGGTGACGACGCTGACTAAACGGATGGCGGAGGAGTTGGCGGATTACCTGTCGGAGACGGGCATACGCAACCACTACCTGCACTCGGACATCGAGACGCTGAACCGGGTGGAGATACTGCGGGATTTGCGGCTGGGCGTGTACGACGTGGTGGTCGGCATCAACCTGCTGCGGGAAGGACTGGACCTGCCGGAGGTGAGCCTGGTGGCCATCCTGGACGCCGACAAGGAGGGCTACCTGCGCTCCACCACGTCGCTGATCCAGACGATTGGGCGGGCAGCGCGGCACGCATCAGGCCACGTGATCATGTACGCGGACCGGGTGACGGACTCGATGCAGAACTCGATTGACGAGACCTACCGCCGGCGGGGTATCCAGCACGCGCACAACGAGCGGCACGGCATCGAGCCGCAGTCGATTCACAAGGCGGTGCGGGACATTACGGAAGGACTGCGCGGGGTCGCCGAGACCAAGGCATCCTACCAGGTGGCGCGGGAAGAGATGACGCGGGACGACATGTACCGGGTGGTGAAGGACCTGGAGTTCCAGATGAAAGAAGCGGCGCGGTCGCTGGAGTTCGAGAAGGCGGCGCACCTGCGGGACGAGATGCTGGAACTGAAGAAGATCATCGTGACCGAAGAGAAGATGATGGCGGTGGGGTAAGCCGGCGCGCGGCACGGGGCGCGACCCCAACCAGGTTGTGGTTTGTGGCATAATACGCCAACCCATAACCCCAACGGAGGTACGCACCGCATGGTTGACCTCAGGCGCGCCGCCGCCATCGTGGGCATCCACGAGCACGTCACACGCTATTCGCCCGACAAGAGCGAGCTTCAAATCCAGGGCGAAAGCGTCATCAAGGCCCTGGCCGACGCCGGCCTCAGCAAGGACGACGTTGACGGCCTGTTCACTGCGTCCAGCAGCATCCGCAACAGCGGCATGAACCTGGCCGACTACCTCAATATGTACCCTTCCTACGTGGACAACACCACCGTGGGCGGCGGTTCGTTCGAGTTCCATCTTTCCCACGCGCTTACCGCGATTGCGGCCGGCCGCATCAACGTGGCGGTTATCACCTACAGCAGCCTGGCCCGCTCGGGCGGCGTGTCGGTGGGCACGGGCGGCGTCGGACGCTTCGGCCATCCGATCCTGGACCCGTCGCCGGACAGCTTCGAGGAACTCTACGGCCTTACCACCGTGGGCCTCTACGCCATGATCGCGCGCCGGCACATGCACCTGTACGGCACCACATCCGAGCAGTTGGCCGAGGTGTCGGTAGCCATGCGGCATCACGCCTCGATGAATCCCGAGGCGCTGTTCCGCGACCCCATCACGGTGGAGGACGTGGTCAACTCCCGCGTCATCTCCGACCCACTGCACCTGATGGACTGCTGCGTCATCACCGACGGCGGCGGCGCGGTGGTGGTCGCATCGCCGGAGGTCGCCCGCAACTGCCGGCATACTCCGGTTTGGGTCCTGGGCGCCGGCGAGGCCATCGCGCACCAGGGCGCCGGCAAGCGAGACCTGATCTACATCGCCGCGCACCAGAGTTCGCCCCGCGCCTTTGAGATGGCCGGCGTGACCCACGACGACATCGACATGGCTATGGTGTATGACTCCTTCACCATCACCGTGGTGGAAACCCTGGAAGATTTGGGCTTCTGCAAGAAAGGCGAGGGCGGAGAGTTTGTGAGCGGAGGCCGGCTCCAGGTCGGCGGCGCCCTGCCCATCAACACCGACGGCGGGGGATTATCGTCGAACCACCCGGGTATGCGGGGAATCTTCCTGCTGCTGGAAGCCACCCGACAGCTCCGCCACCAGTTCGACGGAACCGGCCGGCAGGTACCCGATTGCAAGATCGCCCTGGCCCATGGCACCGGCGGCGCCCTCGGCTCCCGCCATTCCGGCGGCACCGTCATACTCGCCCGCGACTAATTCGTCATTCCTGCGAAAGTGGCACATGCGCCATTGGCGTGCAGGAATCCAGAAATCCTTACAAGGAACCAACTATGACCACCACCTGGAACAAACCCCTGCCCTCAATCGTGGGCGAAACCAAGCCCTTCTGGGATTCCTGCCGGCGCGGCCAACTGGTCATCCAGCGGTGCGTTGAATGCGGGCAATACCAGTGGTATCCCCGAGGAATCTGCGCCGACTGCTGGACCGACAGCGTCGAGTGGGTGCAGGCATCGGGTCGGGGCACCGTATGGACCTACACCATCACGCAGCAGAATCGCACGACCGGGTTCGCCGAGATGGTGCCCTACGTGCTGGCCCTGGTGGAACTGGAGGAAGGCGTCCGCATGTTCACCAACATCGTGGAGTGCAATCCCCGCGACGTGCATATCGGCATGGCCGTGGAAGTGACTTTTCAGACCGCAACGCCGCAGATCACGATTCCGTACTTCAAGCCGGCAGGGTGAGCAACGGACGGCTTTTCGCCGGCGCAGCGATGAGAACGTGGTAGGGGCGAATGATTATTCGCCCCTACGCCTGGCTAACGCCTCCCAGTTATCGTGGAACACAGAACGTCTCCGACCTGCCCGAAGTCGCCAAAAACTTCCTCAACTGGCGTTACATTGAGGCCGATGAGGAAACAGGGCTGATGGTCATATTCTGAAGCGATGATGGGGAAGAACAGGAACGTATAGTTGAGCGAGCAACGCCAACATCACCTTGCACGATTTTACGACCTGCTGGATCGGCTGGAGAGCAAGCTTGGCGGGACGCGCAGGCTGTCAGAGTGTACAGGGCGCATGGACTGGCCCCGGCGGGGTGTCTATTTCTTTCGAGAGGCAGGCGAAAACCGGACTGATACCGGCGACGGGCAGCGCATCGTGCGGGTGGGAACCCATGCGGTGACCACAAGTTCCAAAACCAAGCTTTGGGAGCGGCTGAGACAGCATAAAGGCACGGTTAAGCCTCCTGGCGGCAAACACCGGAGCTCCGTTTTCCGAAAGATTATTGGCGCGGCATTGATTGAGCAAAACGGATACGACCATCCGACCTGGGGGCGAGGCAGCTCGGCACCCAAAGACGTTACGGAAAGTGAGCGCGATTTGGAGCGCACGGTCAGCGGCGTTATCGGCAATATGCCGTTCCTGTGGCTGGCGGTTGAAGACGAGGCGGGGCCGGATAGTTGTCGCGGCTACATTGAGCGCAACGCCATCGCGCTGCTCAGCAGCTATAAGAAGGAGCCAATTGACCGACCATCGCCTCAATGGTTAGGGCATCGCAGCGACCGGGAACGGGTCAGGCTATCCGGACTATGGAACAGCAACCACGTTGATGATGACTACGACCCGGCGTTTCTGGATGCCTTGCAACAGTTGATTGAAAGGATGTGAGCGGGTGTTATGGAAGATAGCATCATTGTTATCCAGTGCGCGGCCAGAAAGCAGCCGACGGCCGGGCATCTCAAAAGCAGCGATGGGCGCAAGGTAATGTTCGTAGCCAATCCCGGCCTGGCCCCGGCCAATCTCGATTGCGTCTATGTACGTCCCGATGACTTGGCGAACACCGGCATTTCGTGGCGGCAGGAACTGTTACGGTACAATCAGGAGTGCATGGCAGATAACCCGCTGGGATTGCTACAGGCTTGGCGGCTTTACCGGAATCCGGCCTACGAGCTGCTTTACGACAATTGCGGGCCGGAAAACCTCTACATCCTCTCCGCGGGCTGGGGGCTAATCCGGGCCGACTTTCTCACGCCGTACTACGACATCACGTTCAGCAACGCGAGAAACGTTGACAAGTACAAACGCCGTAGCAAACGCGATATATTCTATGACTGTCGTATGCTGCCTGACGACACCGCTGGGCCAGTGATATTTTTCGGTGGCAAGGACTACGTGAACCTGTTCTGCGAGTTGACCAACCAAGTGCGCGGGCAGCGCCACATAATCTACAATGCAGCTAATCCACCAAACTCACCCGGTTGCCAACTCCACAGATTTGAGACCAGAGCCAGAATTAACTGGCACTACGCAGCCGCCCGTGCGTATATTGAGGGACGCATCGAGATATAGAAACCTTACTCATTCCGCCGAGATCACAGAGAGTAGGAAAACCGCATGGTAGCCATTGACCGCGTATCCGCAATCTTTGCTGACGCCCGCAGCGTACAAGCAGACGCGCTGCGTCTGCTGGAGGCCGGCGATATCCGTGATGCTGCGGAAAAGGCTTGGTGTGCCACCAAGCGCGCCACCGATGCGCTCATCCTTGCCCGCACGGAGACTGAGCCTGAATTTTCCTCTGATACGTCTCGAGGGCTGCTCATGCTGGCTGAAGCAGACGGCGCGGTCAGTCCTTTGATCGGACGCTACTACTCGAGACAGGGCCACCTGCATGGTGAATGCTTCTACCACGGCGTCTGCGAGCCTGCTGCTGAAGTAGAGCGCCGCATCCGCCAGACCGCCGACTACATTACCGACGCCGCGCGGTTGGCCGGCTATTCCGACATTGTGTAATCAACCCAAAGAGGATTTACGATTATGAAACTGCTGACTTACGACAATGGAACCGGGCCTCGCTGCGGAGTGCTGCGGGATGATGCGGTGGTGGACGTGGCGGCGCTGATTGGGTCGGAACAGCCGCTGGCCGACGTGCGCGCGCTGCTGGATACGGGCGACTCCGCCATCGAACGGGTGGGCGACGCGCTGGTCGGCAACGTGGCTGCGCCGGAGGTGGCGCTGGCCGACGTGCGGCTGCGCGCGCCGATTTTGCAACCGCCCACGGTGCGGGACTACATCGTGTATGAAGAGCACGCCACGTCGCAGGGCACGCGGCAGATTGATCCCGTCTGGTACCGGATGCCGGTGTTCTACTTCTCCAACCCGCTGGTGATATATGGGCCGGAGGAGGACGTGCCTTATCCGGCCGCGTCGGAGCAGCTGGACTATGAGTTGGAGATTGGCTGCATCATCGGCAAGGCCGGCGCCAACGTGCCGGCATCGGAGGCCATGCAGTACGTGGCGGGGTTCTGCATTTTCAACGACTGGAGCGCACGGGATTTGCAGTTCGACGAGATGACCTTCGGCCTGGGTCCAGCCAAGGGCAAGGACTCGGCGTCGTCCATCGGCCCTTGGATTGTGACCACCGACGAGATGATGCCGTATATCAGAGATGGCCGGCTGGACCTGAAATGCCACGCGCGGGTCAACGGCGACGACTGGCTGCGCGGCGGCGAGACGGTCAACGCCTGGTACACCTGGGGCGAGATCATCGAGCGGGCGGCCAAGGACAGCCGCATCGCGCCGGGTGATGTCATTGGCAGCGGCACGGTGGGCGGCGGCTCGGTTCGGGAGTCCATCCGCAAGGGCTACGAGGCGTCACGCTGGCTGGAACCGGGCGACACGGTGGAGCTGGAGGTGGAGAACATCGGCGTACTGCGCAACACGCTGGCGCCCAGGGTGGGCGTGGATCCGAGCTACGCCTACCTGCCCAACAATCCGACGGCGACGCCGGAGCGGGGCACGGCCAGCAACTACCGCTACGAGCGGACGCGGTAGATCGTGGCGGGTATCCTTACCCTCCGGGCCAAAGGCAGCATCATGCTATAATATCCGTCCCTGCGCCGGGGCGGCTCATCGGCGCGTGGTGCGGAGAGGTGCCAGAGTGGACGAATGGGCGCGACTGGAAATCGCGTAGGGGTTAACGCCTCTCGCGGGTTCGAATCCCGCCCTCTCCGCCATATTACGTCGTGAATTGGCCCAATCACCGGCCGTTTTCTACTCAATTCAAGTAGTAAACGGCCTTTTTAATGTCCGGTAATGTCCACTAAAATCCGGCTACATCCACCAAAATAGTGGTATAGTAATGGTATAGCCGGGAACCAGACCTCATGACCTCTAAAAGCAAACGAAACGCCCTTTCCGCGGTTTTCGTCCAGTCGGTCCATGAGACAGGTACGTACTCGGACGGCAGTGGCCTCAATCTCCGGGTGGAGAAATCCGGGGCCAAGTATTGGTTTCAACGCGTGACCATTGACGGGAAGCGGCGTAATCTGGGCCTCGGTGGCTATCCCACGGTTTCGCTGGCGGAAGCGCGCAAAGCCGCTTTGCTCAATACCCGGATGATCCGAGAGGGCCGCGACCCTTTGACGGAAAAGAGGGATGCGATCGCGGCTCGGCAGAGACCACCGACGCCGACATTTGCCGAAGCGGCCGGGATCGTAATTGAAATGCGGCGACCGACCTGGTCCAACGCGAAACACGCCGCCCAATGGAGCAGCACGCTCGAGACGTACGCGTTCCCCAAGATAGGGTCCAAGCTGGTCACCGACATCACCACTGCGGATATTTTGGCGATCCTAACCCCGATATGGACGCGAAAATCCGAGACGGCGAGCCGGGTACGCCAGCGCATAGAGACGGTGCTGGACTGGGCGGTTGCCCAAGGTTACCGTAACGACAATCCCGGCAATCGTTCAATTACCAAGGTACTGCCCAAGATGCCGCGCACCAAGCAACACCATCCGGCGTTGCATTACAGCGCTGTTCCGCAAGCGCTGGAAAAGGTGAGACAGTCTACAGCGGACACAGTCACCAAGTTGGCGTTCGAGTTCCTCCTGCTGACGGCCGCCCGCAGTGGGGAGGTCAGGCGCGCTTCCTGGGATGAGATCGATTGGGTCGAGCGGAAATGGACAGTGCCGGCTGAACGGATGAAAGCGCGCCGCGAACACCAGGTGCCGCTGGCCGGCAGATCGATCGAAGTGCTCCGACAGGCTGAAGAGCTGGCCGACGTATCATCTGATTTGGTTTTCCCTGGTCTCCGGGGAAAACCGTTGTCGGACATGGTCTTCACGGCGATGTTGAGACGGTTAGACATACTGGCTGTTGCCCATGGGTTCCGCAGCAGCTTCAAGGACTGGTGCATGGAGTGCACTGATGTCAGATGGGAGGTCGGCGAGACGGCGCTGGCGCACAACGTGGGTAATTCTACTGAGCAGGCGTACGTCCGGACCGATCTCTTCGAACTACGACGGTCTCTGATGGAAGCATGGGCCGCTCACTTGACGGGCCGCAACACCGTGAATCAGTTCGAACCCTCGAGCGATTCAAACGCTTAAACTGGCACCCATTGTCAGCTTGACCGTGCGTGTGAGGGTCTCTCTCGATATGCCCCGATATTCCGGGGCTCAGATCATCTGATTCGCAAGCAACGAATCCCGGGGTTCATAGCATTCGGTTCTGTGAACCGCGTTGGTGGGCCAAGCATCTCGTAAATGTCGACTTGGGCAACGCGTCGACCGGTCGGTGGTCGGAACCACCTGCAGGCAAGTTCCACATAGGGCGCCCGGAAAACCCACTCAATTCATGGGCCAAGTGGTCAGGGCAACCGGTTTCGCGACGTGAAAGTTCACGGCATAGGTTGCGGCCTTTAGCCCAATTCCGACTACCCGGGCTAAAATCGACATATGCGTCGAACTCGTCGGAGGAGTTTCTCGATTTGCCCCTGCGGTTTTTGTGCATGGTAGCACCCGGTTCATTTGGGGGTTCGGAGCGGACCTCCTGTGATGGCTGGACGGCATCGGTTGGTTAACGCCTGCTAACAGGCAGTAAGACCAGGTGGTTGCTGTTGGAGTCGAAGCGATTGCCGGCGTTTAGAAGCCAAGGCGGACCAGGTCGCATCGCTGCACAGAGTCATGAGAACCCTAGTCCCAACGATGATCGCGTCTCAGCTCGACTTTGTACAAAGTTTGGGTCCGTGGCCGAACGCGCTCATTCTCGGTAGTAGCCGAACTCCAAGAGTTTTCCAATGTGGGCGCAGGAAGCCGACATTGGAAAATCCCATGCCCCAAAATGCGTTCATCTCAGGGATCTCCTCCACTTCATCAGCCAAATGTACAAAGTCGAGCTCAGAGGGTGCGTGACAATTGGCGTAAGATGCGCGGGTGATCCTTGGAATGAGGTGATCGTTACGCGGGTGGGATAACCTGGAAACCTTACGTCAGCGATTTGACCGATACCCATTGGAAGGAATTGGCTCCTCTGTTGCCTCCTGACACGGAAAGAGGCCATCCCAGAACCACCGCTTGTTCGATGTCGTGAACGGCATCCCGTACGTCCTGCATGGCGGCATATCCCGATCCTCCTGAGGCGGACCCCTTGGGGCACTGTTTGGTGGTACTTCCGCAACTGGCGGGATGACGTCACCTGGGAGAGGGTAGAGGGAGGTTTTGCGTTCCCGAGGTTGTGAAGCTGCCGTAGGATCGTCTACGTCCAGCGCGGCCATCATCGACAGCCAGTCGGTGAAGACCGCGGGAAAAGGAACCGCAGGGATACGACGCTGGTAAGCGGGTAGCCGGCCGCAAACGGCCTGCCTGATGCGGACTGCTGGCCGCGGAAGTCCACGACGCCAGCATCCAGGACCTGGACCGCGCCAAGCTGGTGTTGGCCAATCTGCTGGGTCGATTTCCCCGGTTGCGGGTCATCTAGGCCGATGCCGGCTACGCTGACGTCTGGCGTCTTGAGTCTGGGCCACCGGCGGTTGGCTACCGGCCGTCGTGCGTAAGCCAGACGAAACCCATACTGTCCAGGTGCTGCCTCGACTATGGGTGGTAGAACGCACTCTGGCTTGGTTGAGCCGGCGCCGATGTTTGAGAAAGCACTGCGATGAGCGAACCGAAGGCAGTAAAGCCTGGGTGCATATCGCCATGGTCGAACGCATGCTCAGACGCTTCCAATCTTGTTTAACTCATTTGTCTCGCATGCGCTCAGGATTTTAACTTTACCGTTCGGCGTGGGAGACGGTAACGCTTCTTGTCACACTGCCTGAATAGCGTGGTAAATAGCAAGAAAGCACCGATCGGGAATCGTGGTCGTAATCGGTGCGAGCTTGCCTGGCGCGGAGGGTCTGCGTTCGAAGAGTTGCGTTGCAACGGTCTATGTGAGTTGCAGGAAGAGCGCGGATCAGAGCCTGGCGACGTCTGCGCGCCAACTCCGGTCAAATTGTTGGACCATCCGGTTGGTGCCATGCGAAGAGCCGCCACCTGACGCCCTCGCAACGAGATGATGGGAACGTCACCGACACGGTTCCTCCATCTAGTTAATGATTTTGGTGGGACTCCTTGATGAGGCGGCAGCATGGCAGAAATTTCGCGCCGGTCTGGGGAGTTCCAACCACCCCGCAGTGGAATCGGGTGGCCCGGTTTTACTCGTACGACACGGTATATTTCCGAGAAAATTTGCGCCGGCAGGGAAGAAAATCCCAGCGCACCCGATGCTCTACCCTAAGATGTCACTGAATACAGCGACCCCGCCCGATGGATCACGAGCGTTGACATCATGAGTAGCCAAAAGACCTTGGACGACCATCGCATATTGCGCCTGGATGAAGTTTTGCGGATGACCTCATTATCGAGGACGCTGTTGTACGAGCTGATCAAAATCGGGGCATTCCCTCCGGCAGTGCGCGTCAGTGCCCGGCGTGTAGGGTGGCGGCAGGGCGACATCATGGAGTGGCTCACGTCTCGACCACCCGCGGAGTGACGATGATCGCACAGCGCAACTGTTCGACAATCATCTGGCACTTGTGCCGGACAGCACGGCAGAGCGGATCGATCGGGAGTGTGGGATTGGGATCTTGGAAGTCCAATGAGCAATGCCAAACTCATCAAAAGTCCAGTCGCTGAGGTCGATGACGCCCGGAACGTCGTCAGTCCCGGTCCATTCTTCGCTGTCGGCTTTGAATTCACCACAAACTCAGTCTCTCCAGGTTGAGGAGGCTCCCCAATGCTTGATCGCCGCCGAAAAGACCCGACCGAATTTGCCGCCGAGATTCTCGCGATCCAGTTGGCGTTATGGCAGCAGCCTCTGGCCAGCGTTGCCGATCTTCTCGCTCGGCCTGACCTGCTGTGGGCCAGTAAAGGCACCATCAAAAACCGCCTCGGCTGGATGGTCGAACGTGATTACGTAGGGTTCGTGGTCCGCGGGTGGACTCAACGCGCCCAACAGCGCTTCTACCTGCACACTAAAGGAATTTGGGACGTCATGGACCGCCTGGGTGTGCCCCTAGATTGGAGCGTAACCGAACCTTGCCTGAAACGCCTGCTTCGCCAAGGTCCGGCGGTCGAACTCCTTTACGAGGTGGCCCCCGTGCTCTGGACATCTGATGTGGTTCACCCGCTGTGGCGACAGCCGATGCCAATGAAACGGTTGCGATTGATCAGCAGCGGACCCATCATGGCAGTGGCCGAATACGAACTCCGGGCCCCGGGCGACGCCAATTCGTCCCGAGTATTGGTGGTCTTCGCATGGTATGGCATTCGCCCCAAGCGGTCTCGGATTCCCGACGAGCTGAGCAGGATGTTGGCTCAGACCGACTTGCAGCAGGAACCCAGTGTTGAGTCGCCGCCGGCCCCATGCGGCCTTGTGATTTTGGCGGCCGATCGTCTGGCTGTCCTCAGAGCCAGACTGGAACTGCACGCTGACGTCCCACGAGCGATCGTCACCCTCAGAAATCGATCCGGCGACGGTGTTATCGAAGCCCTGCGTCCAGCTCCAGACCGAGGTCGGCTACCGGTTGTTACCAGGCCCGCTGCTCGCATTGGCTCTCCAGAGCACTTGCCCGACTTCGTGGCCATCGACAACGTGCAGTCATGTCTGCAAACCGTATCTGATTACCGCATCCTCGCTGCCCTTGAGGAGTGGTCGGGGTGCAGCGAGCGTCAGTGGGGCAAGCTGGCCGGAGATCCCAAGGAAGTCGGTGAGGTGGTCCCACGTTACATGGAGAAAGGTCTCGTCGATCGAGACGACCGACTCTCGTTGCACCCGACTGGCCTGGTCCAAGAGTGGGCTGTGGAACGGGACCGTCTGGCGCGACGCCGATCCCGGGGGCGTCCTGGAGCAGAGCGAAGCGGAACAGGTCGCCGCAGGGAGCACATGAGACGACATGAGGAAGGATTGATCGAGTTAGCGATCGCGTTTCGGCGAGCCGGCGCTTTGGTCGAGCCTGGATGGAAGTTGAGGCTCAACCTCGCCGGTGGCACGCAAATTGCTCCGGACTTGTGGGCCTTGATACCGGTGGGAGACGGACGCGCAGTCTGGCATGCCGTGGAGTACGAACGCTCAGCCAAAACTCCCCAGGCCATAGAGAAGAAATTGTGGCCCTACCGCGTTGCTCACCAATTGGGCGAATCCGTGCCGATGCTTATGGTGTGCGAAACGGAACGGGCCAGCGCTCGGTTCGCGGAACAGCGCGGCGCCGTTCCCATGTTGGTCGCGAAGTATCGGGACATCACGCGCGGCTTTCACCTTGCGAAACTGGTGTGGTTATGGAACGAAGAGGCCACGGACGTTACCCACTTATCCACAGTAGCATGGTGGACCGGACCTCAACGGGAACGACTGGAATACCTGCTGTGGGAAAGGAGGGTTTGAAATATGCCAAAGCGAGACGCAATGACACCCCGAAGATTGAAGTTAATCCGGCACCTGGGCCAAAAGCCTTACAGTGCCGCCGAAGAGCTGAAGCGGTGGCCTGATATGGCATACACTACAATCGGGGAAGACCTCAAATGGCTGGTGAGAAAGCGGTACGCGAAGCGCAAGAAGTTGGGGTGGATGAGGGATGCGCAAACGCGTTTCGCGCTCCTCGACAACGGGATGGACATATACCGGGAGCAGCAACACGACCTCGCGGCAGAGAGGACGACCGAACTCGATCCGGATGAGGTGCTCAACTGGGGCCCAATGCTGGAGTGCGCGTACCACGCGGCACCCTGGGCTTGGTCAGTCCACACAGTTGAGCGGGCCCCGAAGATAAACCGGGAAAATGAGGAAATCACCATGCCGCTGAACTGCCCTGCGGTGGATTTCATCTGGATCCCCCAAGGGCCGGTGCATGCTGTCGTCAATCACATCGACTCGCGAAGAACCAGGAAGTTCAGTGTCCCGTTAGTCTTCTTCGGGCCGCACGTGCAGGATGACGTCCTGCACCTAAGCCCGGATGACCTGTTCAATGGCATGACCACCTGGTCCGACATGCTCTTCCACGAACCGGCGGCTCCGCCCGGGGTGGTCATCTTGGCGGCAGATCCCCTGGCCGCTCTCCGAGTCCGGCGAGAGGCGATGCCGGACGTGCCCAAGGCCATAATCTGCTACGGCATGTTCGCCAGCCCTAAGCGGCGCTTCGGTGTTGTATCCGTCGACAAAATGACGTGGCCCACGTACCCGATGGGCGAAGTGGTCGGTCCAGCGCCACATCTGGAATACGGAATCCGGCGGAAAACCCCGTCGTTCCTTTGGAACCGCACTCGTTATCGGGTGTGGCAGGAAATCGTCGAATCCAAGGGCATCCGATTGTCTCATCTGGCCAAGCAGTGTGGGCTTCCCAATAGCCAGACCACAACCATGGTCAACGATCTCGAATCCGAACGACTGACGGTGCAGATAGGTGCGGCGCTCTACGTCAAGAGCGCAAGCCGCTCCCTGCTGGCGGAGCACAGTCGTTCTGATTACAACTCCGTCACTGCCAGGCTGGGGCGAACTCCGACTAGGCCTCCCAGTCGGCAGGAGATCAGGCGGGCGGGCGCCCTGTCCGATCTGAAACTCAAGGCCAAGGACGCCAGCATGTTCGCGTGGGATGGCCGCCGGGCAGGTGTTGGCGATCCGGACGGCGACCAGTGGTATCCAGACCTTTGGATCGGAATCCGGGATCCGCTGGAGTCCAGCGCCCCGCCGCTTCAAGATATGGGGAACCAACAGCAAAATGTTCCGTCGCCCGAGGTGCCGGAGGCGGAGGTCCCATTCCTATTTTTCCCACTTCTCTTCGAGCCGTCAGCACGCGCCCTGCGCACTGTGGCGGATGTTCTACGGCCACTCCGGCCCGCTCTGCGTGGTGAAAACGGCATTTGGGTAGTGTTGGTAGTGTGCGGCCATGATGAGGCTATCCAACAGTTCATCGAGATCGGGAATGACCTTAACCTACTGGTTACGACCTATCGCCAGTGGGCGGACTCTACAACTGCGCTTAACGACGTCAAGTTGTTTGTACGCCACACGAAGAAAAGGGGTCCCGTGCCCGTACGTTTCGGCGACCTAATTGCCCACGCGCCGAAAGAGTGGCTGAACTGGTCGTCATAGACTACGGTTTGCGAAAGGGTTGCGTGAACATCGGTCAGTTCCATCTTCGCGTCGCCAAATCTGCGGGGAAGACAACAGGTGAGCCGTGGGAGCCGTCTCTAGAAATTCGGCCGGGAACCCGGACTGATGGCGTAGCGAGTTATACTCCGGCCATCTGAGTTAGTGGAGCGAAGTGCGAGTGATGCCGGGCACTGGATCTGACCAGAGGAGCGTGTGGGAGGCGAACCAGTTGTGCTTGGATGCGGACTGGCTACGGCACTCTTGTTGGAAGCCCGCGACAAGGTGAGTGACGCTGATGCCCAGGCTGGGGCCGATTTCGACATCCGGTGGAGGGCGGCTGCGGGGATTGGGATTAGGTATCGACCTTTTGCCAATAGTAGTACAGTGCCGATGTTTCGAGCCCGGTTGATCTTTCACAACCGGGTACGTGAGGGGTTTGAGCAGAGCCTGAATCTGGCTCGAGAACGATGACCCGAAGCGGGGTCGAGGAATGAGGGTGCGCTGGGCGTCGTTTTTCACGGTCGGGCGTGTTGAAAAAGTCAGCTTGATCGAGGGTCTAAGCTAAGCTACCAGTTGGGCTACAATGCCGGGACAGACCACTGTCGGCGAGGATGCTGATGATTGAGCCTCTGGACCGCTTGCGCCGCGACTCCACCTTGTTCCAGTTCACCACCAAGCAGTTGCGGGATTTCATTGATCCCAATCACCTGTTGATTCGGATCGATGAGCAGTTGGACTTCGCCAAGCTGGTGGAACCCCTGGAAGACTGCTACTGTACCGACTTCGGGCGTCCCGCCATCCATCCCGAGGTTATGGTGAGAGCACTGCTGATCTGCTCCTTGTACAACATTGCATCCTTCCGGAGACTGTGCTCGGCCATCTCGGAAAATCTTGCCTACCGCTGGTTTTGTTTCCTGACCATCGACGACCCGGTGTTCGACCATTCCAGCATCAGCCACTTCATCGACCGGATCGGTCGGGACGGCTTCGCGGCGATCTTCGATGGCTTGAATGACGAGTTGCTGCGCCTGGGACTGTTGTCGCCGGAGATGTACGTGGATGCCAGCCTAGTCAAGGCCAACATAGCGGGTACGGGCTGGAACCCAGCGGACTGACCGTGGCGGAGTTCAAGGAACAGGCCATCGAGGAAAATGGTCTCTTCATCCTCACCGAGACCGCCGTTGATGACGACGGGGTCGAGCACGAGACCGTAAGGTACTTCCAGAGCCCAGAAGGCCGGATGCCACTGAATCCGGTGGACACCGATGCTCGTTCGAGGACCACCAGAGCCGGCAAGGCGTCGGGATTGCAGTACCAGGAGAACGCCATCGTTTGACTTGGGCGGGTTCATCCTGTCCAGAAGGGTAACCCACGCTTCTGAACGGGAGTCGAAAGCGGTTCCTGATCTGCTGGAGGGCCTCCCATTACCTCCGGTATCGTTGGCCGCAGATGCCGGTTACAGCGAGGGATCGCTCCGCGAGTTGTTGGAGGAACGGAACATCACGGCCTACATTCCCATCCACACCAAGCAGGAAAACAGCATGGTGGCCAAGGGAGAATTCGTCTATCACGGCGACCATCTGATTTGTCCGCAAGGCAAGGTCCTGCGCAGGACCACTTTCCAACAACGAACCGGCACCTATCAGTACGTGGCGCGGACGCGGGACTGTCTGGCGTGTCCCATCAAGGACACCTGCCTGCCACCGCGGCAGCGGCGACGGGTTTTCACCCTGACGATGTACCATCCGGTTTATCTGCGTGCCCGAGGACGGAATCGGACCGCCGCCTACCGGCGAGAACACCGGAGGCGTCAGACCATCGTGGAAGGAATCTTCGCCTCCCTGGACCGTCTGGGGTGGCAGAAGTCCCGTTTGAGAGGATTGTGGAAGGTGGACTGCGAGGGCTACATGGAGGCGTTGGCCCACAATGTGCTGAAGATGGTGCGGAAACTGGGTCGCGGCGTCGGGCCGCCCGGTCCGGTGGCCCCCGCCGACGTAATTCCCGCCAACGCGGGGTACGCCACCGATAATGCAGTTGCTAAATTCCTCGTGCGGTCTTCGTGGTTTGGATGGTTAACCTGGTGGACGCAACACCCCAAGCCCGTGCCTCGGTAGATCCGCCTCCCGTTCAGCGACTTTCTCAACAGGCCCGACCCTGAACATCGACAGCTGGGCACGACATACATCTCTCTGCAGGGACATTGGCGCGAGGAGCACATTTTCGAGATGGCCCAGGCCTTGTCGCTATACCGGGTATACCACGACAAAATTGCGGAGTGTGATCGCACGATTGAAACTCAACTGGAGCAATTCGACAACCGCAGCGACGATGCCATTCCTCCGGCCAAGATCAGCAGGAATGGCATCCAGGGCAACGCGCCCCGCTTCGATGTCCACAGCCACCTTTATCGTATGACAGGGGTGGATCTTACCCAGATGGACGGTGTTGACGGTTACACCGCGCTGAAAGTGATCAGCGAAGTCGGCACGGACATGACCAAATGGCCCAGGCCAAGCACTGCGCGTCGTGGCTGGGGCTGAGCCCCCACAACCGCATCAGCAGTGGCCGGGTCATCAGCTCAAAGACCAAACCCAGCGTTAACCGGGCGGCTTCAGCCCTGCGGCTGGCGGAACGCCCTTCACCGCTCGGACAGCGCTTTGGGTGCCTTCTTGCGGCGTAAGAAAACCCATCTGGGCGCGCCCAAGGCCATCACGGCCACCGCGCGCAAGCTGGCCAGGCTCATCTACTCCATGCTGCGTTACGGCCAAGAGTACGTGGATGCCGGCGCCGAATACTACGAACGGCAACATCAACAGCGAGCGTTGCGTGCAGCTAAACGCCGAGCCGCGCAACTTGGCTACCAACTGGTTCCCATGCCCGATGAACGTGCTTCGGCACTGCCCCACGGATCTAAGGCCGCGGCGGCGTGACACTCCCAGTTAGTCCATAGACCCTCCTCTCCACCCTTCACACGCAGGCCCTTTCCGCGGGAGAGCATCTCTCATCCCGACGACTTTTTGAATAGACCCGTTCTTGGAGAATGACAGCGATGTAGTCGGATACGGTGGCTCCGACGGGTGCTCACTGTCGTAGCCTGAGGAGAACATTTGCAGTAGCCCATAACCTGTTTACTGCCGTCCTGATAAGGGGAGAGTATTTCAACGCTGCTGTTCCAAGACTCACTAAAATAGGGAGAGAATCTTGCCACGGGCATATCCCGCTTGAACCATGCTTGAAACGGGGAGAGCATCTTAACGAGTCCGCATGAACGTGGGTAGGGATCGCCACCGACCGACCCTTAGAGTGGAGAAAATCTTCCCGCAATCAATGCCCGGTTCGCCTTAGGTTGTTAGGCATTTTTTAGTGCGATATGGGGATAATGTATTGGCATTATAGCCACCGGAACTCGTAAACTGTAAGGCGCAGGGGTTACCAGTCCGACTTGCGTAATGCCGCAGAGAAACGGGAAATTCCGTCAGACAAATTGTTAGGCAATAGGCAAGACCCTTTGGGGACGCGGAGGCGGTCCCCTAGCTGGAATGAGCCCATAGCGAAGGCGGGGGTTACAGGGTAACTGCATATCAGGCCGAACAACTCATGCGAGCCGTGCGGAGAATCTCCGGCGCAGTCATTCATCCTCAAAAGTAAGTTTGCGGTTTCCAGACCGTTCACCCCGACCTCGGGATACGGTTGCGTCCCGTCCGCTGGTAGGATAAACGTCATCCGCATTGATGTTGTACAGGCTTCCGCCTCAAGGACGTGGGCGGTTGGTAGAGCCTGAGTTTTCGGGTGGTTGCAGAAGGGATAATGACGGCCTTTGACCCATTCGTCGTGTTGCTCGGCCAGCACCGTGCCCACCAACTGATTGATCGCGGCCCGGTTGGGAAAGATGTCTACTACGCCGGTGCCCTGACGGATCTCCTTGATCAGCGGTTCCAGCGGGTTGTTGGACCAGAGTCGCTGCCAATGTGAAACCGGGAAGACGGTGAAGGCGAGGATGTCGGGAATGGCATCCGCCAGCATCTCAGCAGTCTGGGGGAGGTGTTCTTGCAGTTGGTCCACTACCCGATCGGCCTGAGCGTGTGCTCCCCTCGGGGGGCTGTTTGTAGATGTATGAAACGCCACGAACTATATGCCGGTAATCTGGGAAACCGCCAGGAACTATAGGCCAGTTCGCCAAAGTCTATGACCACCGGTGGGCGGCACCACGGCGACCATTACCGCACTTCGATTTTGAGGTGCAGCGATGTCGTACAAGGCTGTGCTCCGAGTGGAAATACAGGAAGTGATCCGCCGCTGGCAGGCGGGAAACATCCAACGGCAGATGGCAGAAGGGACGGGGTTGTCGCGGGCGACGGTACGCAGGGACCCCTGCTTTCGCAGGGGCACGGTTTGGCGGCGACGAAAGGGGAGGGGATTGCCCAGGGAGGTCCCGCTCCCAGCGAGGAGTAGTTGGGCCGTTTGGCTGGGATCAGCTGGGGCCGTCCCAAGCAAGTGGAGACGCCGGTTGAAGATAATCTGGCTCCGTGGTCTGACCAGATTTACTTGTGGCTCACCGGCGACCGGTTGAAGGTGACGCGCGCCCAGAAGTTCCTGTCGGCGCGGGCTGCACGGTGTCGTGCACGTCGTTGCGTCAGTTAATCCGGAAGCGGAATTGGGGAGGGCGCAGTGTCCGCATCGTGCGGATGGCCGAGGCTGACTTCGGCAGATTAGGGATGTTCAACGATCCGGCCAGGGGCAAGCGCAGGGTGGTGGGGGCGCTGATCATCGTGCTGTCGTACTCGCGGCATTGTTTCGTCTGGCCGACGCACAGCCAGAATCTGGAGGACGTGATCGCCGGTTTAGAGGCGACGTGGGCTTTATTGCGGCGTGCCCCGCTATCTGGTCATTGACAATTTCCCCGCCGCAGTGGCCGGACCGGACCCGTTGCATTCTTGCCTGACCCGAGGATTCTTGGAATACTCCCAGCACCGCAACGTCGGCGCGGATCAGGCCCGGGCCCGTCATCCCAAGGACAAGCCCAAGGTGGAACGCAGCGTTTCCTTTGTCAGGGAGTGATTCTTCAAGGGCCGCCATTTCAACGGACTGTCGCATCTGCGCAACGAAGCCCAGCGCTGGCGCCTGGAAGTGGCTGGCCGGCGAATCCACGACACCACGCGACGACAGCCGCTGGTGGTCTTCCAGAGCGAGGAGCGTCACGCCCTGTGCTCCCTGGGATGGCGAGCCCTACCAGATCATCCACTGGGGCACTGCCAAGGTGCATCCCGGCCATCATGTGGCTTGTCAGTACGCCCTCTACTGGGTGCCAGCATCGTCCTGCCCGCCTGGTCAGAAAGTGGAAATCCGGCTGGACAGCAGGCTGGAGCGCATCTACCACCGGGGCAAGCTGATCAAGGTCCACCATCGTCAGCCTCGCGGCGGCCGCGCCCCCGACGTCGACGATCACCCCGCCGAGCTTTCCGCCTACACCATGAGGGCTCCGGAGCGCATCAAGCGCAGCACTGCGCTGCTGGGGACGACGGTGGGCCAATTCGCCCAACGTCTTTTCGACCATCAGCATCCCTGGTAGAAGATCAGGCAGGGGCACAAGCTCATCCGCCTGGGCGAGCGTTACACGCCTCAGCGTCTTGATGCGGCCTGCCAGCGTGCCCTGGCCGTCGACCTCATTGACGTGCGCCGCGTGGGGCGCATCCTGGTGCAGGCTTTGGAGCAGGAGACCATGCCTCAGCTACCATTACCCATGGCAGCCGGTCTTTCCGCCCGTCCCGACTCCGTCTTCGCCCTTGCTGCTGTAGGCCGATCATGACCTGCATCACCGAACTCACGCCCTTGCTCAAGCGGCTGCAGCTGGGCCCCATGGCCACCACCCTGCCCGAGCGCATCGCCTTAGCCCGCGGTGAACAGCTGGACTACGCCTCCTTCCTGGAGATCATCTTCAGCGACGCGGTCAACCGCCGCACCCAACGTCGCATCGAACTCCGGACCAATGGAGCCGGTTTCGAGGAGACCTGCCGGCTGGTCCGCCACAGGCGGATCGACGGGTCGGCACTAAACACCCTGGATCGGCGGCTCCTGGACGCTGTTTTCTGCCAGGAGTTTCTCGACAAGTATCCGCCTCAGCCGGATCGGCAAGAGCTTTTTAGCCCAGGCCCTGGGCTACTCGGCAATCGGCGGTGGTCACACCGTCCGTTTCATCCACACCGAGACTTCTTGAAAGCCATGGCCCAAGCTCGGGTCGACAACTCACTGGACCGCACCTTCCGGTTCTTCCCGACGCTCGATTTGCTCATCCTCGACGACCTGCGACTGCACCAGCTCACGCCACAGCAGTCCGCCGACCTCTACGAACTCATCCTCTACCGGCATCTAACTTCCAACTTCGTCATTGCCAGCAACCGGGCCGTGGACGAGTGGCTGAGCCTTTTCGACGATCCCATCCTGGGCAACAGGGCCCTCGACCGCCTGGCCAACGCCAGTTACCAGATCATCATCGAAAGCACCAGCTACCGGGAACGGCTGTCCCTGCACCGCACCCTGCCGGGTTAGGGGGTAATTAGCGACAGTAAAGAATGCGGGTCGCGCGATAAACCGGGCGACGGTGGCGATAGCATCACCGGACAATCGGCAGCGCCCATGCGGTTACGTTCATGGAACGTCCGAGCAGAGTTTTCGAGCGAGGCGTGAACTGTTGACCGCCCGTGTGGTCATAGCAACAGCCGTTACCCCTGACACCGGCTGGCGCCAAGCTCCTGATTGTTGGTCGATCATCGAATCAGACCCCTCCCTGCCGATTTCCCACAATGCCTGTGTACCCGATATCAGCGGTACAGTCGAAACGAGGCGGTGCAGCATGGTGAAGCAACGGAACCGACGCGTCGAGGAAGTCCCCCTCGGTCAACTGGAACTGATATCGAGTTCAGCGAGACCCGACACAGAGAAAAGGGACCAACCGGGAAACCCGACTTTCCGCCGCCACCGCCTGTGGCAAGGCGGGATAAGGAAAAGGAGATTGACTATACGCAGCACGAACTTGGTCGGCTGCTCGGGAGCCGAGGTCCCGCGGCCCTAGCCCGGTTGCGCGCCGCCATGCGGGGTCAGCTGGTCGCGGACCGGGAGAGCGGTGCAGATGCCGTTGTGGACGTGATCCTGTTGAACGACCAGGTGCTCTGGGATTGGGACCGGTTCATGATCGCCAGGGAGCTGGATCTGAGAGTGCGATCTCAGGAATTCGTCGGCGGTGATCCGGTTGCCTTCCTGTGTGCTCAGGGTCTCCACGAACGGCGGCTGAACCAGACCCGAAAAGCGTTGATCGTCGTGTCCATGTGCGAATGGCGCGCCAGGGGACGGCCCCAAAAATCCACAGCCACTGTGGATTTTCCGACTGACACCGGCCGACTGTATGAGATCGACGAGATGGCAGATCTGGCCGGAGTGGGGACCACGCTGATCAGCCAGGCCAAGGTGGTGTGGTCGCTTGGTTTGGCGGAGGACGTTTGAGAAGGGAAAGTCGGCTTTGCCGAGTCATGACGGCGTGCCAGAGTGATACGGGACTCGGAATGGGAGGGGGAGGTGTTGCACGGGGGCATGCCCTTTGTGATGCCGCGTATGAGCGTGCGTTGGCGAACACACCCGATGTTCCCGTGGCACCCCCCGGTTGATCGAGATCCGTCAAGTCGCTGATCGAAGAGGTGCGTGAGTTGAAGCGGTCCAAAGCTGCGTTGGTGGAAGAGTTGCGGTTGCTGAGGGAAGACAACGCGGCGCAACGTTCAGCGGCTGCTGCCACCGTCATGGCGCTGGAGCGTGAGCAAATCAGGGCCGACAAAGCGGAGGCCGAGGTGAATCGACTGCGTTCGGAACTCACATGTGTCGGACGCCAGTCCTGACCATTGCAGGTCGCAGGATCAATCGGGAACTCGATTGGAATTCGTTGCTACGCCGACATAGCGGTTCACGAGAATTGGAATAGTGGCCGCACGGGACCGCCTCGCGGAGAAACGCTGTAGCATCCGGAATTCTCACCAGTTATGAACCAATGAGCATTCCCCTGGCTTATCCTCCAACCAGCCCTGATGCGGTCCAGCCTTGTGGATATTGGGCTGCGCCCCGAGGAACGATGCGGGCCCAGCCGGGAGAATGGGGCGGCGGCCGCGCTCTTTGGCGGATCGGGGCGACCCCGGTGATATCGGCCTTCCGCGGGGATGTCTGCCATTCGGGTTAATTGAGCAAACGGCGCCAAGGCTCACCAGCGTTGCCGGCATCTCTGGTCGTGAGCCTCCTGCTGGGCCCTTTAGCTGCGCTCCCGGGGCGGATTTTGGTCGGTGTCACTGAAATCCTCGGATCGGGCAGCTTCAGGAGGAAGTGGAGGCTCGGCTTCTTTCCGCAACGGGCGCCGGACGGTTGCATTTAACGGGCCCGCGTTGATGCGGCAGTTCCGGTCGGTGCCTGTCATCTCTGCCCCAAAGCGCGGTTTCCGGCGCGAAAGACCGTAATGACCAGATTCGGGGCGGCTCAGCGCCCCCTATGACGCCGACGCGGACCGGAAGCCCAACCGGGGCTTTCGCGATGGGACCGCGCCGACCGTATCGACGCCTTCCATCAGCGCCGACATCTCCGCCAGGGCCTGCCACCGCTCCAAGGGCTGGCGGAGTCGGTATCCGGCCACGGCATCGGCCAGTTGACCTGTGCAGCCCTCCAGGTGCCAGAGCAGTGGGATGCGACTGCGGCGGGCCAGGCGCTCGATGCGCCGGTCGGGGTCCGTATCGAATAATGCCAGGGCCGGCGCTACCGGCACCGGGCGGTTCAGGCGCTCCTGCAGGGTCTCGCTGACCAACAGCGCCTCGACCCGGGCCTCTTCCAGCGGCGACTGCGTGGTCCGTGGGCCCGACCCGGTGTCGACGCGCCACTGTCCACCCTTCAGGGAGTAGCGACCGTACTTCACCATCAGGGAGAACCGGCCGACGTGCGGAAGCCAAGCGTCGAACACGGGCTCCGGCGGGTCGGCCCCGGGACGCCAGTGGCGCAGGAAGAAGGCGGGGACGCCGTCGATGCCGCCGTGGGTCAGCAAAATCGTGGTGGCAAGGTCCTCGCCGGCATTTCCATTATCGTGGTCGTGGAGATGTAGATGTTCAGGTTGCATTGGGTCTGCTCCTTTACGCCGCACTCAGTGGGCGCGGGTTTTCATGTTGGATTTGTGCCAGGCCGCCGCTGGTTCCACCTCCGCCCACGTGCCGGCGTAGTCTCAGTCAGGCCAGGTCTTTGGCTGGTGGTTCTTCCAGCGGCGGTATAGTGACGGAGGCGACTGCCTTTTGACCGCCACGTCGCCGTAATGCGACCTCGGCCCGAGCCAGAGGGAGCATATTGCGCGTCATGCGGCGTAGCGTTGTTCCCGACGTGATAACATCCGGTCACAATTTTGCCCCCAATACGGCCGTCACGTGGCGGACAACACGACGACATACAGCATCAGAAAAGCGACGGCCTACCTCAGCTGGACACTGCGGATCTGGACTACGGCGATGGGGGTCGACGATCAATCAGCGGTAGTTGAGTAGATCATGCGGCTCACTATCAGTATGGCCGCGGCCATCCCGTTCCTGAGCATCGTTTGACTGACCGGAATATCGTTTGCAGAGTAACCAGCCCGGTGATATTTGCGGACGTAAGATCACTCTGGAAGCGCGGCGCTCTGACAGATACCAGGCTTGGTCAATGACCTCTTTCTTTGCTGCCCAGCAGGGAGCGTTGTGAGGATAATCTCTTTCCGTACCCGGCCTTCTTGATTACGACCCTGTAGCTGGGGTTGACCAGGTGGTCCGAGGCGGCGGCGCCCGGAGAGAGGTCGTCATAGAAGCTTGCGCCGCTCATCCACGGCTCGGTCGCTGGTGGTGAGGAGGCCATTGGGCGCGATGCCGCTTGAGGCGTTCGTGGACCCTGCGAACGTAGTTTTCGCCGTCTTTCGTCGCCGTGTCCGGATGTGGTACAGTGTCCCCGTCAGAGACGCGGGCGATCCCGCAACAGTCCCTACGGACTGGCAGAGCCGTCAATCGTGATGGGGCCTCACGGTCCCTCTTGCGGCGGCTTTTGCCATCGGGATGCCAGCGTCTCTGACACAGCGCCCATCCGAGACGTAAGGGGGGCTGCCATTCCGCGCCGGTGCCCGGGCGGTCTTCGCAGACACCCTCAGTGAGCATGTGGGGTGTCAGAATGCGGTACGGATATACAGGCAATGTGGCCATAGCCGGGCAAGCGCCGTTTGTCCAGGTACTCAGCCGACGCAACGGATGCGGTTATCCCTGCCCCATGGCCACTGGCCGGCTTGGTCTGAAACCATCGCCACGAGCGACGCAGACGGTACGCCAAACTAACGAAGGGATGATTGCGGCCGGTGCGACAACCGGAGTTCTTGCTAACACCGCTACACCACGCGATGCAGTCGGTTGGCTGCCTCGTGCCATTCAAAGGCGGGCGTCCCGGACTGCAGCCACCAGTTCGTTCCAGAAGAAGAACCGGTCATCATTCAGTGCAGACCGTCTCACCAACCGGAACACCGTCCATTCTCAACCGACATATATCTGAGTCAGTTGAGCCCATCGCACCAACGGTCTGATGGAGCGATGGGTACAGGTTCATTGCGAGGAGCACGAGGCGAAATGACAACCAACGGATCCCCTGAACATCCCGAACAACTTCGGCCCCAAGGTAATCCACCTCCACGTGGCCCCTTTGGCATCCCCATCAGGTGGCTGGTCATCGGCAGCGGAGCCGGTGGTGTCCTGCTCATCGTCATCGTGACGCTGGCAGTGGTACTTTCCGGCGCCATCGGCGGTGGAAACCCGCAGCCCGGGTCGGCGTTCGACCTGGTTCCGGATGATGTCCAGCTGTTGCGACGATCAAATATCCGCGAGATTCTGGACGACGACCTTCTCGCTGATGAGCTCTATCCAGATGGCGTTCTTGGCGCAGAGCACCTGGGTATCGACGACAACAACATAAGCCAGTTGGTCACGGCGAGGTGGGAGACCGGCGCCGTAGATGTCATCAGGGGCAGCTTCAACCTTGATGACGTCAGAGATGAACTGGAGGAGGCCGGCGCCGAGGAGGAATCCTACCGGGGGTACGAAGTCTGGGATGATCAGAAGGGCGGTGGGATCGCCCTGTTCGACGGATACATCATTGCGGCCAGGTCGCTTGAATCCCTGGAGAGCGTCCTCAAAAATCTCTATAACAGTTCCGGTTCGCTGGAACGGGCCGATGACAACAACGACATGAAGCGGATGCTCGACAAACTCGACGAGGGTTTTCAAATCCACGCCGAGGTGGGACACCTATGCGCTGTGGAACGCTGCCAGGGCTACATCACCGCACTGACCGAGGTGGACGGCGACGCCGAACAGGCCACCGTGAAATTCGCACTCCTTTTCCGTAACGAACGTTCGGCCGAGAGAGCGGCCGACGACTACGACGAAGTGGCCGACTTCCTGGAGCGCGTGCAGGGCATCCATATTGAAGACACCAAAGCGGAGAGCAGCTTCGTCGTGGGTCGGGCCGTTGAGGACCTGGGAGTCGACAATGGCGGGTCTTCAACCGCCGGAAGCCACCCTGAACGGGCCGCTTCGGACCCGACATCCTCCCAGCGCGTCCGCTGGATATACGACTGCGACGCGCTAGACCTCTCCATTGATCGGGAAAGAGGCATCAACAATCTTGCCGAATTGGAGTTCATCGTGATCGGGGGAGAAAGGCAGTGCGCATGCGTGTACGACCACCTGCTCTCGGAGTATGGTCCGTGGCGACCTCCACCGCTCTCTGAGGTGTACGACCAATCCTCCGACGTCGGACTAAACGTGGAAAGGTATAACTCCGATACAGTCCTGTTGCGAGACGCGTCGGGAACACCGGGTCGCACCATACCCTACTATGGCCATGTGGAGGATTTGCTGGACGCCAGCAATCGTTGTGTCAGCCGTTGACGATGGCCGTCGCAGTTTTCTCACCATCGATCAAGCTGCGTTTCAACATTGGTGTCGGATCGTTTGCTTTTCGTAGGTGGAGCCCATATCCGGGCGGCGAGTCTGAGCAGGACCGGAGGTCCCGTTTAGACATGTCCAACCGCTACGAACTCAGGTCGTCAGGCATCGGACATTCGCCGCCGGGTGCAGCGTTGACGCAGATGTCGACCGCGTCCATGTGCTGGGCCATCAGGCTGCCCGTCACCCAGTTCCAGTATCGGTTCGATTCAGTAATCGAATGTCTTGGGGCTGATCGGTCGGAATCCCTGATCCGGCTGCAATTTCGGGTTGCGGGGAGGTGCAGCAGCCGTGTCCGGGAAGCGATACACCATCGAGTTGACCACGGAGAAACGGGAACAATTGAACCGGTTGATCCCGGGCGGCAAACACGCGGCGCGCAGCGTCACCCGAGCCCGCACCCAGATGAAGATAGATGGAGGCTGGACCGCACCACAGATTCCGGCAGCCCTGGGCGTGCCGGAAGGCACGGCGGACGGCGTCAAGGGTTTGGAAGGGGTAGTGCGGATGGGGTCCAAGCGGACCGCTTCCGCAAACTGGACCAGAAAGGGAAAGCCCACCTGATTACCCCGGCGTGCGGCGACGCCCCAGAATGGCATGACCACTGGACGTTGTCCGCTTCAGGCGGACTGGCCGAACAGATGGTGGAATTGTGCCTGGTGGAGAACCTGTCGTATGAGACAGTACGCCTCAATCTGGAAAACGTCCTCAAGCCGTGGCGCAATCAGTCCGCCTCAGGCGAATGCATTCCCAAGATTGGCGGCGAGTTCGTGCCAGCCCCCGTATCCAGTACCGGGCAGTCTATGGAGGATGTGCTGGACCGGTACGCAGATCCCTACGGCGCTGACCGTCCTTGGTGCGCTTTGACGAGACTTTCACCTCTGTCGGAGGCGGACTGGCCCACGTCAGGGCTAGGAGTATCGCCGCGCTCGCACCCGCAACATCTCCCTATTCTGCGAACCGTCGGCTGGCTGACGCCACGTGGCCATCAACCATCGGCGCACCATACCGGATTTTGCCCGCCAGACGCAGTGGATCGTGGATGTGGCCTATCTCGAAGCCCTCGTGATCCGCGTGGTCCTGGACAATCTCAGCATTCACCGCATGGCCTCCATTCACGTGACCTTTCCACTGCCGCGACTCGTCACATCGTGAAACGCCTCGAGTTTCACCAGTTGTCCCAAACACGCCAGTTGGCTCAATCCTGTCCTGAGGTTGCCCAAGGGATGGCGAAAATCGAGTTCAGCGTATTGACCGGGACTGCCGGCGGGGACCCAGCGGAGACGACGTGGAATTGGCTGGAGCAATCGACGCCTATGCGATTCGGCGCAACGCCGGCAGGGCCACCATGAACCGGGGTTTCAGCGCCCATGATGCCCGCTCCAAGCTCCATCGCCTCTATCCCCGCAATTCCTGGATTGATCCGGTACTAGCGCTTCGGCCGCCAGCGCACATGCTCGAGCCGGTCGACTGTCGCCTCCCTGACGGGAGGCGCAGGATGCCCGTCCTCAACAGAGGTAAACCGTTGCTGTGCCAGCGCCGCTTGGTCAATGAACGGCCAGCGCGGCAAATCGTCCCAGACCGCCGCAAACGCCGGCGCTGGCGGCCGCTCCCGGCTGCCCATGAGCACCAACAGGTTCTGGGCACGGGTGCAGGCCACGTAGTACTGGCGACGCCGACCGTGGTCTACGCCGCGGGCGGAAGGTCCGTGGCCACGGCGGCGGCGGTATCGTCTCACCAAGCGTTCAAGCTCCCCAGCCCGCCCCGGGGGTTCCGCCGTGGCGACGATCACCACCGGCCACTCCAGTCCTTTGCTGGCGTGCATGGTCATGATGGAAAGAGCGCCCTTGGGCCGGCGCGCCCGACCACTCCGCCCGGACCAGCCCGAACCCAGCGGGTTGTCAACGGAGGCGCTGTCGCTGCGGTGAACGGGTATCCGTTCGCCCCCGAACGCCTGGGCGTAGGGTCGGACCACGTGCTCCCTGACGCTGTGGACCAGGAGCGCGACCTCCGAGTAGTCGGCCACTATCCGGTGCGAGCGCAGGAACCGCACGATGTCGAGCAGGTGTTCCGTCTCCTCTTCGCCATCACGGCCCCATACCGTGAAGACCGAAGGATAGTCGGGATGCGCGCCCGGAGCGTGGGGCGCCATCTCATGGTAAGACGCCTGCGCCCGCGGGCCGCCAGCGTGCCGATGGTTGTCGGCGATCAACGCATTGCAGACCCGGACGATGCCCGCATGGCTGCGGTAGTTGGTGGTCAGCCCCAGCACGCGGCAGTTTTCGAAATGATCGGCGAAACCCAGCAGCGCCTCTGGACCTGCGCCGCGGAAAGCGAAAATACTCTGATCAGGATCGCCCACCACGGCGTGATTGCCGTGATATTCCCCAATCCGCAGCACGACCCGCTCCATCAGGCGGGACACGTCCTGGTACTCGTCCACCATGATGTGTCGTATGCCCGAGCCATAGCGGTCGGCGATGCCGTTATCGGCCAGCGCCTGGTCTGCCCACAGCAGGAGATGGCTGAAATCGGCGCAGCCTCGCTCCAAAAGCGCATCCTCGTAGGCCAGGTACGACAGCCCGATCAGCTGGTGAAGCCGGTTGCCGGCATCTACCATCTCCCAGGGAGAGACGCACTCCTCGGTGATGAGGTCAAAGACGCGGGCCGCGTTGGTGAGGACCTGATTCACGTCCTTCCAGCCGTAGCTGGCGAGCTGGCGCTGGTGCGGACCGAATATCTCGTTGTAGTGCTCGCTCATGAACGCCCGCTGCGCTTCTCGGGTGAGCACCCGGTGGTCGGACCGGAGGCCGATGCGGCGGTGATGTTCCCGCAGGACCCGGTGGCTCAGGGCGTGAATGGTGGCGATCCGGACCCGGTCCATGTCCCCTCGGTAACCCACGGCTTGTGCCGCGGCCTCAAACCGCTCTCTCATCTCGGCGGCGGCCAGGCGCCCGAAGGCCAGCAGCACCCCCTCTTCGGGAGCGCAGACGTCGTGGAGCAGCAGGTTGATCAGCCGCCAGATGAGGACGCGGGTCTTGCCGGCTCCGGGGCCGGCCCGGACCAACAGCGGCCCCTCCAGATGTCCGACCACCTCAAGCTGCTGCTGGTCGAGGCCGGGGTCTGCACGGTGTATTTGGGATGAAATTGACATTGGGTTGGTTCCTTCATGATTTGGGCGGCGGGACGAAGACGAGGAGTTCCGACATCGTCCCGCCCGGTATCGTAGGAGGGATTGGTGGCTAGGCGAGCTTGGGGACCACGCTCGCGACCCACGCCAGCGGATGCGAACCCGGAGAACGGGTCCGGACGCGCGCACGCGCGCATCGGCGCCCAGCGGGACGCACCCAGTGGGCGCCTGTCCACCGGCATCATGGATTTGCGGCCGTCTACTCATTGGACGGCCGGTCCCGGACATTGCCGACAATGTCGCCGAGAGCGGCGATGATCTCAGGACTCAGCGCTCCCTCGAAGTGGACGTGTACCGACCGGTCGACGGAATGGTGAAAGTGTTCGATGTGTCCCACTCTGAGCCGGTCCGCCTCCAGCACCTGCATGTCTTCCGCATCACAGGGCTCGTCTCCGGGCCGTGCTTCCCGATCCCCCATTGGGTACCTGGCCCTGCCCTTGGTGATCGTCCCCGCGTCGTCGTCGATGGCGTCCGCGTCGGGCGGGAAGTTGATCCCTCGATCCCGGGCCACAGCCACCAGCTTGTCGCCCAGGTCCCGTTCCTCGGCCAAAACGTGAACTCGGCAGTAGTCCGGGTCTGACTCGAAGGATGGATCGAGATCCTCCATGTCGGGAAAGAGCACGATGGCCAGTACGAAGGTGTGGTACCCACGGCGTCGGGGCAGAGCGTCCATCAGACCCCTTGCCCCGCTCCAGGCCTGTCGGAAGGGAGACGGTGTCTTGATCCATTCTCCGTTCTTCCACAGTTGCCATTCTCCCCCAGTTTCCCGACGCACGTACCGGTAGGTGCCTCCCTTGACCTGGATGGAGAACAGAGCCACGTCCTCGATCCAGACCACGAAGTCCACCTCCGCGGACCGCCGGTCAAACTTCCCCTCGTGAATGAACAACCCGGGCAGGTCGCAGCGGAGCAACTCTTCGTAGACACGATGCTCCGCCCGGCGCAGGGGGTCGTTAATGTATTCCTCGTCGAACGGCTTGAATGCCTCCATGATAAGACTCCTTTTGTGTGGTGTTGGCAGTTGGTGAATTGGCGGCCGGAGCGATGATCAAAAGGCAGCCCCGCCGTCCTCGGGGGAGGCGGGGCTGCTGCAATCGACCGGGTCTCGGCCGCGTGTCAGCCCGGCGGCTGGCCTTGTGGGCATGCGCCTTGGAGCATGCCCACGGGTGTTCATTTCATTGGCTTTCTCCTGGCGATTGGATGTGTGATCGCCGTAGCTGCATCGAGTGGCTAACCAACCATCAACGCATCCTTGGCCGCATCCAGCAGGCATGTCATGACGGGCAACAGGCGGCAGGCCATAGTTGACGCGGCGGAGTCGCTGGGGTCCGCCTTCGGCGGACTGCTCCAGGACGTGAAGCGTGGTGGGGACGGTGACGGCGCTGGTGATGATGATCGCGACGCCGAGGTGATACTGAAGGAGGGTGTGAGTAAGGACCGGATCTTGTCGGTGTATGATCCACTGATGCGCCACGGCCACTAGAGCAAGCGTAAGCGCTTTGACGGGCACAAGGCCGCGGTGGTGGTGGACACCGATCCGCCTGCGGCGGATTGATCACCGCGGTGGACGTGCTGCCGGGCAACGCTCCCGACAATCTGGGAGCGCTGGAGTTGGTGGAACAGAGCGAGGCCAACGCCAATGTAACGGTGGTGGAGGCCATGGGGGACACCGCCTACGGCGACGGCGGCACCCGCCAGGTGTTTGCTGACACGGGGCGCAAGCTGGTGGCACGAGTGCCGGGCCGTGCCAACCGGAAGTGTTTCTCCAAGGATGACTTCGTCATCGACATGACCCACGGAAGCTGCGCCTGTCCGGCGGGACGGATTACCCGCACCATCGTGTCGGCGGCGGAGAAAAGAACCGACGGTACTGGGACCGTACATTGTCTACAGGCCTTCCAGTTCGACGGTGCGGTATGCCAGGGTTATCTGCTACGGTCACAGTGTTTTGCGGCCCAAGGCAGGCAAGGCCGGCAGATGCTGATCCACCTCCAAAGCGGCTTGCTGCAAGAAGCCCGGGCGTTGCAGCAGAGCGCCGACTACTACCAGTACCGGCAACTACGAGTGGTGACGGAGCATCGACTGGCTCGACTGGAACAGTTGGGCATCCGGCAAGAGCGCTACTTCGGACGGGTCACGACCAAGTTCCAGTTGTACCTGACGGCCACGGTGGCGAACTTGACCCAGCTAGCCAACCAAACCGGTGTGGTCAGTGATTCTGGCGATGACCCCGCCAGTGTCGACACCACCGCTGAAATTGGCGGCGAACGCGGCGTGGATCACCACCTGCTGCCAGCCTGGATGCAGGCTTAGCTCAGGTCGCCAACGCTGGCGTTATCACTCTGCCCAACCTGGGCTTTCCGGCCAGCTTTCTAGTATTACAACGACGGGTTGGTGTGGTAGGATTTTGCTGAGCAATCGGAGGCTTCGGGAGGTGAGGCGGGGTGATAGACGCGGCAGCTTTGGAGAGGGTGCACGAGGCCTTCCAGGAATTTCAGGCTTACTTTGCGCCGGCCTTTGGTCGGAAGCAGTGGCGGGAGCGCAGCGGGCAATACCTGCAGGGCCTGCTGGTGCAGTCCGAGGAACGGCGCAACGCGGAAAACCTGTCGGAGATGGTGGCCGCGTCGCCGCGGGTGATGCAGCGATTTCTCACCGAGGCCCGCTGGGATGACGATGCGGTGGTGGATCGTCTGCAGGAGTATCTGGCGCCAAGGTTGGAGGATCCGCAGGGGGTGTGGGTGCTGGACGGCAGCGACTTTCCCAAGCAGGGGGTGAAGTCGGTGGGAGTGGCGAGGCAGTACTGCGGGACGTTGGGGAAGATCGCGAACTGTCAGGCGGGGGTGTTTCTGGCCCATGTGAGGCCCAGGGGCCGGGCGCTGGTGGACAAGCGGTTATACCTGCCCAAGGAAAGGAATGGACTGGGGATGTGGAGCGGTGTGCGGCGGCGGGGGTGCCAGCAGAGCGTCGGGAGTGCCGGAGCAAGACGGAGTTGGCGTTGGAGATGGTGGAGCGAGCCCAGGCCCGGGGACGGCTCAGGGCCCAGTGGGTGGCTGGGGATAGCGCTTTCGGGATGTCGCCCCCGCTGCGGGAAGGTTTGGCGGCGGCGGGAATGCGCTACGTTTTGGATGTCCGACCCGATATGACCGTCTGGCCATTGGAACCCACCTGGACCGATCCGCCCTATCCGGGCAACGGTCGTCCCCGTAAACCCAGGCTGCGCGGCGGGCAACGGCAGACCATGCCGGAGCGGGCTGCTGCAATCCCTGAAAATGCCTGGCGGGAGATCACGGTGGCCCAGGGCAGCCAGGGCCCCCGCACCTACCGTTACAGCGCCCAGCGGGTGCGGATCACGCACCGGCGCAAGCCTGGGGAAATCCTCTGGGCAGTCTATCGCCAGAACCGGGACGGCAGCGAGCCCCGCTACTACCTGTCCAACGCTCCCGAGGACACGCCCCTGGAAACCCTGGCTTACGTGGGTGGCTCCAGATGGCGCATCGAAACCGAGTTCGAGACCGAGAAGAGCGATGTGGGTCTCGACGAGTACGAGACCCGCACTTGGGCCGGCTGGCACCATCACATCACCATGTGCCTGCTGGCTGGGGCTTTCCTGTTGACCCTGCAGCAGGATTGGGGGGAAAAAGATGCCCCAGATCACCCGGCCCCAGGTGTACCGAGTGGTGCGTGAGCTTTTGCCCAAAGAGCGGTTCGGGCCGGAGGAACTGCTGGGGTGGCTGGCAGATGTCCAGGAACGCAACGAAAGGGCCCGACGCTCCCACCAGAAACGCCGTGCCGCCCGCGGTCGCCACGCTTCTGGCCTGCCACCCTAACCCGTCGTTGTAATACTAGACTGGTCAAACAAAAAGCCAGAGGATGCGGCCGAACATTACAAGAGCATCCTCAAAACATCGGACTTCCGCAGGCTCAGAATGCAGCACGCCTTTCAGACGGTTGCAGGATCTATCTCAGACGATTTCCCTGTCTTCGAGGTAGATGAAGTTGGATACAAGCTCAGTAAGCGCGGCGAAAGACAAAGGCCCAATCAACTTCTTCGTATGCGCGGCAAAAAGGACAACCAAGCTATTACCAACCTTCATCTCGCAAACCAAGAATGCGATGTCGTTACTGACGTAGACTGCCCGCAGACGGTCTTAGATGAAATCCTAGCGGAGGTATCATGGTCATGACCCCAGACAACAGAACGTCAGGATACCGGTCATTCAGATCCTCCCTTCGTCTGATATCTGATCACTTCGCCCTCCGATGCGATACCAAAATTGCAGACCAGCAGTTTCAAGAATTGATCGAGCAGATCAGGGAAGTGCCATTCAAGGAACTCGGCGAATTCCTACCCAACCCGTTTGTGAAGGGGATACAACCTAACTACTTGGAATCACCCGCCGAGGATTCCGTGGCGGTCGTCAACACTCTTTCAATCCAAAACCTCTCGTTGGACATCGAAGCATGCCGCCACATCTCTGCCGAAGCATTCCAAAAGCTCGATGAATCCAAAAAGATCAACAATGGCGACGTCCTACTCACAGTAGACGGTGGCGTAAGCATCGGCAAACCACTGAATTTTGTTGCCGAGCAAGAGATGACAATGGATAGCCACATAGTGGCATTACGACCTTCTGGCATCAGTGCGATTGGACTCACGTATCTACTCGCCTCTCCAATCTGCCAGCAACAGTTCAGGATGGCAGAGTCGGGCGCCAGCGGACAGACCTCAGTTACGGAAGACGATGTGCGCAGATTCATTGTACCGGCGAGCCTTCTAAACAACATCGAGCAGGTAGCAACGGAAATCGACGCTGCTAGGAGCATTATTCAGGCCAAACGGAACAAACTCGACGAAGAGGAGAGAGCACTCCTAGCGCGCTTATCCGCTCAATACACATAGCAGTAGCCCCGTTATTCGCAACTGTAGGCACCGCCGTGTAAGTGCTGGAGCGGCTCGCCCCAAGCATGACCAGCCGCATCCTGAATGGTACAGGGCTAGCGGGCAAAGTGCCATCCGCCATGCAGATTATCGAGGCGATTCCGCTACTCTGATTTGTGACGAAAACCGCCAATTGGCGGACGTATTTCGTGATGGGGATGCCCACTGATGGATCTCTGTCTGGGCCGTGATTTCTCTGGCAGCGACAGCGTGGTGGAGCGGAATGTCTCCGCCAGTACATCGTCTCTGTTTGGAGTGTTCTGAAGTACCGGCTAATATGCCGCGGTTTAATGCGTCTTGCCTCCGTCCGTAGCACGCTGACGCTTCGTGCGCATTGCAGGACCCGGTGATGCAATCCTCTTTCCTGACTGGTTTGAGCGCGTGGTGGGCAGTGAGTTACTGCTGGTGACTGTGGTGGGCTTTGATTGCCAGGAACAGGTCGTCGAGTGTCGTGATAATCTGCGAGGCGATTCCGCTACTCGGATTTTCGTTGGATGACAGCGTAAAACAGTCACTGGGGTGACGGAAGCCGTCATTGGGTATGTCGTCATGCTGGTGCGTAGGGCACGTTCGTCGGAGTAGCCCGACGGCCATCGCTGCACGTTCTTTGATGGTGCGATCATCATGATCTTTGGTAGCGGTTCCCCTGCAATCTGGCTGCGTTCCTGCCAGCACGTTATAATCGTAATGATGGATGATCTGGACTGGGGGAAGGCGTATGGCAAGGTCAATTCTTGACCGTTGGGACTGCACAGAGGACCAGTTAACCCAGTTGATAGATAGTAATCCCAGCTTGCGCGGGATGATTCAAGGCTATCTTGCTGAGTTGAAGTTCCGGGACTTGTGGTTGTCCCGCGAAGGGTTTTCTGGTGTTGCTAAGCCTGATGATCATGACCGGAGGCGTGCCGGCGATTGGGTGGCTCGATACAAAGGCAGGCGGTTTGTCTTTGAGGTCAAGTCGTTGCAGACCAAGACTGTGACGCGCACTTTGGATGGCTGGGTTGGTAAGGCTCAGGTGGATGCTAGTGATCGCCGCGCTGTTGTTCTGCCAGATGGTAGTAAGTTGGATACTACCTGCTTGCGTCGGGGGGACTTTGACATTCTCGCTGTTAGCTTGTTTGCCTTCACAGGTAAATGGAACTTCGCGTTCGCGAGGAATGCAGATCTTCCGGGGACTAAGCACGGTCGATACACTGAGTATCAGCGTCAGCATCTCCTTGCGACGTTGGTGCCAGTTTCGTTACCCGTGCAGCCTCCGTTTTCTGGCGACCTTTTTGAGGTGCTGGACCGTACGGCGATATAGCTTCCTGCTGTTTAGCGGGGCCCATTGATGGGGCGTTTTTCGAAGACTAGGAAGTAGGAGTGGTTTTTGCGCGCGTGGTTTTGCTTCTTCATCCGGCTGACGCCTGGTTTGTTGGGTCTAACGACCACGAATAGGTCTTTGCAGTAGAACCCCATCTGTGCGTAGTCGTTGATGATTTCAACGTGTGTGAGGTGTTGCCGGTTCGCACTGACCTCGTCTTGGCATTTGACAACTAGAATTCCTCGGTTGCGCAGCACGCGTTTAGCTTCCATTCCTGCCTGTTTGTACATTTCTAGCACTGCGCCGTGCCATTTTGCCCCGCCCGCGGACGGTTCCTCTGTTCCATTGGAGTAATGTTCCCTGAACGCGCGGTGGCTGCCTGATCCAGCTTTTTCAGTTGCTCCATCTCGGTATAGGCCCTCCATGTAGGGTGGGTCTAGGACGACGCAGTCCATGGACATGCCCTTGTATGGCAGATCTCTGCAGTCAGTGCCGTCGGCGATGTCGGATCTGTGGAGGTCGTAGTCTGCCGTATTTACTTGGCGCCAAAACGTGCCTTTGCCGTATGTGACATCGGCGATTGATGAGCCTTTCGGCACGTGGAGTTGTAGTATCTGTGGAAAAACGTCGGCGTTGCTGCCAGTGTGTGCAGATACTACTAGTTGCGTAGTGGACTCTCCGCTGGGAGACTTGCGTTTTTTGGTTGTTTCGCTAGTGGTCATTGGTGGATTCCTTGATTGATCTCCGTTCGGTTGTCTGGATTGAGCCGATGCTATCGGCGGTGCGTTGGGTTGTCAAAGTCTAACAGGCTGAGGTTCAGGTTGCGCCGCGGTGCAGTCAGTGCCGTTGCCAATTAGGCCATAGGCAGTGTCTTTGCGCACAACCGCTAAGCCGCTTTTTCCAACTCGTTGAGCTGGTGCAACAGCAGAGCGGCAACTATGTTCGGCGCAATTTCCGGCGCCGGTTGCCGCTGCTGTGTCTTCTCCTTCGGTAGTTTGATCCGCATGTGCCTCATGTGCGCGTAGTCGTCGGCTTTCAGGTGAGCCAGTGCAGTGGCGAGGTAGCTGAGCACTGACATTGCCACGTGCAGAGACACCTTTTTGATATTCAGGTAGCGGTGCTTGTCTAGCAGCCGGCTTTGCTTGGCACTGCTGAAGTACCGCTCCTCACCCGGGCGCTTCTTGTACTCGGCCTTCCACTTCGGCGAGCAGCGGGGCAGTAGCCCCACTATCCGCAACAGCCGGCCCTCGGGCTTCTCGTAGTGTTGGTAGTCACAGTGCCTCGTGAACTGCACGCTGTCTTTGAGGCTACAGCCCTCGGCCGGACACCTGAACAGGTGGCCCCGCTCTTGGTCAGTCTCGATGTACTCCATGGATTTGCCGCCTACGCATGTCGGCCGCCCGTCGGCGTCGTAGATTCCGTCGTACAACTGCTTGCCTGTTTCCTTGTCCTTCGCCGGCAACCGGATGGCGACCACCGGCATCATGCTGCGTTTGATGATGTGCAGGATGTTCTTCAGGCTGTCGTATCCCTTGTCTCCCAGGAAGTACCGTGGGCTCAGTTCGTGGTACAGGGCCAAGCAATCATCGAGGTCCTCGATCATCACAGTAACGTCGGAAGCGTTGGCGGGGCGGGTCCTGGCGAACATTGGCAGGCCGTAGTTGGCGTCAGCAACGACATCGACCTTGTAGCCGAAGTAAAGCTCGTCCTTGGTGTCCTTCTGGCCTGACGATTGGTCGCCAGCCTTGCCCTTCTTGGATCTGCGGCCCTTGCTCCCCTTGCTGGAGCGGACGTTCTTGGCGGTGCGATGTCCCCATGCGGCGTCGGTGTCCTTCGACGGTATTTCCTCGCCGGTCTTCCGGCTCGTTCGACGGCCTTGCCCACGCCTCAACGTCGGTGCTGTCGATGACCAGTGATTCGCCCAGCGGCGGCATGTCGGCAGGGACAATACCGGCTTCACGCAGGCGTTCGATCTCGTCGCCGCACTCAAGAAACACGTCGGCAACCATGCTCCAGACGGAGTCCTCGTGAGGAGCCAGTTTTTTCTTGAACCGGCTGTAGGCACCTTCACTGGGGGCGCGTTTGAGGCCACAGATGGCCAGCAGACGGTCGTCGCTACCCAAGCGGTTCAGGAAGCCGTTGGCGTAGCGCTCGTTCAGCGCGAACTGCATCACGTAGGCGGCCAGCATGGTGTTGGCGGGGAAGCCGGGGTTACCACCGTGTTCGTGGGGCGCGTCGAGCATTTCGACCAACTCGCCGGCACGGGAGATTACTCCCTCAATTACGACTTCGAGGAAACCGAAGCCGCTTCTCGGGGGTTGTTTGTCATGGTGGGTATAATTAGAATAGACTTCGCCCACGAGGATTTTAGCTGGTCTGAGGGGGCAAGCGACCGCTCGGCATAGCAGGCTGAGCGGTCAACTTTTCTGTTCGTTTTTCGCTGCCTAAATTATAATCGGCAGTGCTCCGCGGCTCAACCAAAACAGGGGGTTAGAGCCGTTTTCAAGTACAAAAACTGCTCATTTTGAGCAGGGTAGGACGGTGGACGACAGACCTGGCGGGCCGTACCGGGGTGCAGTCGAGGCCTCAGGTACACACCCATTTTTGCCTTTTCGGCAAGGGAAGGTTTCAGCGAGTCCGCAGACGGCCTGTGACGGCCCTTCCGGGATTCCGAACGTATTATTCGACGGACGTGAAAATCGGCGTCACAGGCCGAGATACGGGCATTTTCGCCAGACGCCGCGACATCCGTCCCGGGGCAGTTCTACGATGCCGGTGAACCCTGGGTACCCGGAAATACCCGGTAAATCGGGGCGTTGGGCTGATTACGAATTCCGACGATTTATCGCTCGGACTTCGCACTGGCTACCCCAGGATCGGAGTAGCGAAATTTCCTCGAATACAGGACACTAGCCGTACACTGAGAGGAAGATTACCGGCAGGTCGGCAGTACAGCGTGCGTCGCTTATCAGCCCGTCAGCCAGTGCAACTGCTGGGGGAGGCGTCGAGTGATTCGATACACGCCCGGGCAGACGGTTCGAAATCCAGGTTGACGTAGCAAGCGTCCCCGTCCGACCGGCTTTTTCCAACCATTCAGCGTAAAGTGTTCGTGTTGGCTGTCAAGGATTTATCACGCTACTTGGGCGACAGCGGCAGGGATCCAGAGCGTGCCATGCTGTGCGACGGCGTGGAGGCGCAACAGGAGCTTGCGCATGACCGCGACCAAAGACACCTTACCGGATTTGCTCCGCTAGAGCGGTCGCTGGTGAAAGCAGCGCAATTCGACATCGACGCGTATGGCCGACAGCGCTGCCAGGTAGAGGACTCGACGCACGACACCACGCCCACCACGGATGGTGCGGGGTCTTTGTTGTTTGCCACTGTCCCGGGACCAGGGCGCCAGTCCCACCAGGGCAGTCAAGGCCTTGGGGTCCCAGTTTCCCAACTCGGGCAACTCGGCCACCAGGGTGGCGGCGGTGATCGGTCCCACACCGGGCATACTACGGTACAAGGCGGCGCGTTGGTTCAGCGGGGCAGCACCTTTCAAGACCGCCTGATACTCCCAAGGTTCCGTATTGTATGACCGCAATGCGAGCGGCAAACATACCATCATCTAATTTCAAACGGAACTACCACCGCCAAATTTCATGACAGCAGGCCACACCACCCCGCCGAAGGACCGGCGTATAATCGGGCCAACCCGCAGCCGCCATTGCCGGACCGCCCCCAAGGTCAGTTCCCAGAGGTCAGCCATGACCACCAACGACACGAAAATCACCCAATCCCTTGCCCATTTCCGACTGCCGGACCCGCCCCGGCTAGAGGCCGACGAAGCGACCCGGTTCGACCAACTTTCCAAGACCGGCAACGTACACCATTTGATTCAGCACTTCGGTAACCTCGAAACCATGCTGGTCGAAGCCAACCGCCGGATGGTTGCGTCTCCAAGCACTGACCTCGCCAGAGAGCGCCAGCCGGACCTACTGATAGAGTCGCCTCGGGAAGCACGGCGGGCATCGACGTGGGCGAAAAGCGCGACGACTACGCGGACCCGGGCATCCCGGAGTGCTGGTGGTTTCACAAGACCGGGCGAATTCTACGGCGTCGGGCTGGCCGGGGACCGGTTGGTTGACGGTGCGTACCAGACCGTTCCGATTGGTGAACGGGATGGCTACATCCTGGAGGGCCACAGCGCGGCGCTGAACGTGAACCTTCGTTGGGAAAATGGAAGTCCGGGCTGGTGCGATCCGGTGCCGGGTCAACATATCCTGGCTTTCGAAGACCAAAGGCGCCGCGCCAACAAGGCGAGCTCCCGGTACGAGCGGGAGGTTCGGCTCGCCGCTGAGGCCCGGGTCCGCGAACCGGAGCCGGAACTCCGCCGGCTGCCTGGCAACTGACCCTGGCCTGGAGGGCCGCCGGGGATCGAAAATCTCACGCGTCCCTGATACTCCGCCTCGCGTCTGACGTGCCGCCCCAACGGGCGTTCATCGGCGGCGGGAGCGGGTCTCGCTACATCAACGCGGGAGACTGAGCAAATGTCGCTGTTCAGAACCGGGAAACCTCAATGAGGTCGGACCTATGACGATGTCGGACAATGAGTGCCAGGCGGGACCATCACGCGACGCCGGAGGCGATGACCAACTGCGCGCCGCCATCCGCAATTGCCGGCGCGCCCTCTGCGAGGCTGGGCGCCGCGATCCCAGGACGGCCTTTGGCGAGTTTGCCAAGCTGATATTCATCAAACAACGCTGTGAGCAGGGACTGCACCGGCCCCACGCCTTTCGGCGGCGCCGCGGCGAGAGTGCAGACGGTCTCTCCGACCGCATCAACGCTCTCTACGAGGACGAGCGACGACTCAACCCGGGTGTGTTCACAGAATCGATCAACCTGGAGCCGTCGATCCTGGCCCAGTGCGTGGAACATCTGGAATGCGTCTCCCTGAGCCGAGGCGAACTGGACGCCGCTGGCATTGCCTATGAGGAGTTCATGGACGGCCGCTTCACTCGCGACAGCGGGCAGTATTTCACGCCCCGGGAACTGGCCGCCTGCTGCGTGGCCATGCTGGACCCGGAGCCACACCACCTGATCCTGGACCCGTCCTGCGGCTCCGGCCGCTTACTGCTGTACGCCCAGGACCACCTGCGCCGCGGGGCCTTCACCTCCGCTACGAAGCGGACCGGCACCCGCCCTCACGGCGTGGACCCGCTGACCACGGAGAACCTGTTCGGTCTGGAAATCAACGAGGAACTGGCCCAGGTCGCCAGGATGAACCTGATTGCCCACCGTCAGGCTCCTGCCAACATCGGCGCCCACGACGCCCTGGACTTTGCGGAGAACATTCAAAGGAAGCACCCCGGCATTACTCCCGGGCGGTTTGACCTTGTGCTGGCCAATCCGCCCTTTGGAACCACGGTCAAGCGGGCCGAAAGGAGGGACGGCTATCTGGAACAGTTTGACCTGCGCCGGTACCTGGGCCGGAACTTCCCCAATCCCAGAGCGAAACCGGCCGGCGTCAAGGCAGAGGTACTGTTCCTGGAGCGCATCCACGCCTTCCTCAAACCCGGGTCCGGCCGGGCGGCGGTAATCCTTCCGGACAGCATTCTGGCCAACGCGGCGTTGCGTGGGGTGCGCCACTGGCTGCTGGAGCATTTTCAACTGCTGGCGGTGGTCAGCCTTCCCCAGTTCGCATTTGGCCGTTATCACGCCGGGATCAAGGCCAGCATCGTCCTGCTGCGCCGTCTGTCCGATGGCGAAGCCGTCCCGGACGACAGCGCCATATTCATGGCGCTGGCCGAGAACATTGGCTACGACGCCACCGGGCACAGCAGCTTTGAGGTGAGCGTAGAGGAGGAAACTGCCGTCGACGGCAGAGTGGAACGCCACCGCTGCGACCTGTTCGACTACCGGGTCGCCCGGGAATGGGTGCGGGACGGTTCCTCATGGGGCGGATGCTATGGTGAAGGGCGCCGTGAGATCATCCCCGGCACCGGATTGCTGGGAGAATGGGAAGACTTCAAACGGGACCCAACACCCTTTTTCACGCAACCGCGGTAGATCGACCCGTACTGCCAATGTGAGACGGTGAGATCCCGACTATTCCGTGGAGATCAAGCGGTCGGACCGGGTCTTCCCGGAGTGAACCAGGGTTCGCCGGCGCGCGTTGCAAGGCAGGGAAGGCCCGGCAACCATTGTCATTCCTCATTGCGCGTTCCATTATGCGCATCCTTCCCGTGTGTCCTGTTCGAGCCCGGTCTCCCATCCTCAGACTTTGTCCGCCGACTCGGCGGGAGGAGGGCTCGTCAGGCTGGTCGCCATCTGAGCTAAAGTCGCGGAAGGCTTTGATGACGCGGAGTTGTGGAACCTGTCGCTGACGCTGGACATGACCACGGCTCTGTGGAAGCGGCGTGCGGATGGTATCCTGATACACGGCGTTCTGGGCGACGCGGATTGTCGGGCACGTCAATATCATGGGTGGCGCCGGGATAACAGCAACGGCGGCATCATCGAGGAGGTTTGACCATGGCCATAGATCGCCTGCCTGCGGGCCTGGTTCTGAGCGGCGGGTCGCTCTTTTTCACCGAGGAAACGATGCCGGATTCCCTCCGGCGGGAGCACGCCCTCCCGGCCCAGCATTGGGCCGTGCTGCACACCTTCGAGGGGAGCGTCACCTTCATGGACCTACAGGCGGATGCTGAGCGGATCATCCCGGCGCCCGACCATATAATCATCCATCCAGAGGTCCGCCATCTGCTGAACGGAGAAGGAACATTCCGTTGCCGGATGGACTTTTTCCGAGAACCGGATCCCGACCTCCACATGAGGACACCCGGAGCCCATGCGGACGAGGCGGTACGCGACAGCCTGGAGCGCTGCGAAGCGAACGGCAGCTTTGCGGAGGCCTTCTACAACACATTCCTGAATGCCTCTGCGGAGATCGCGCCGTACTTTGCATCGACGAATTTCGAGAGGCAGAGGACGCTGCTGCGGGACACGGTGTACACGATGGTATCGCACCACGTTACGGAGCCGGAGATGCGTGAGTTGCTGGAGAGGTTGGGCGAAGCGCACAATCGGAATAACCGGAATGTGCTGCCGGTGCTCTATGAGCTGTGGCTGGACAGCATCTGTGAAACCGGGAAGGCGCTGGACCCGGAGTGGAGCGAGGATCTCGACCGGCAGTGGCGGGCACGTTTGAGGCCCGGGATGCAGATCATAATGGCGGCCTACTAGCTGGGCGAGTGGTCCAATCCGCAGTGCAAAGACAGCGGGCGGCGGTGATGAACCGGTGGGGAAAACCGGGGTTCCTGATAGTGTTCAGGGCAGGACGGCGACGTGGAACCTCGCGGTGCCGAAGTACACGTCGACGGAGTTGGTGGCGGGGCAGCCGTTCATCATGGTCACGGCCTCGATGTTCCTGGACCCGGTTTTGGCCCTGCTCTTGACGCAGTAGATCTCGACGTCTCTGGACGGCGTGGTCATGGACGGCAACTCCTGTATCCAGGCAGTTGCCATTCTAACCCGCCGGAGATCCTGCTCAATCAGCGTGTCGATTCTGGTGACATCCAGCCCCTTACGTCGGTACTGACCGGATCGGTACAATGGTCTCACCACTGCGGGCGTGACGGCCGACCAACAGCCAAGCGTCCGCAGCGGACTCATCGGAGATGCGGTGGGTCGGCGCAACCCCTCGTGTTCTACCCGGAAGGAAAGGAAGATCTCGAAATGACCAATCGGGCCGCCGAAGACCTGATTCCCTCCTTGGTCCATGAGGACCCGCTGGTGCGGAGCTACACCGCCCGCCTGCTGGGATTGGATGCCGAAGCTGGAGAGGTGGAGCAGTACCTGAAAAGCAGCCTGGTTCAGGGAACGGCTCCGCTGCGCCGCGTCGCGGCACGCGCCATGGGCGAGCTGGTCTCCGATTGGACGCTGGAACCCCTGAGCGCAGCCCTGGGCGACGCCGACCCGGCAGTGCGCGCCGAGGTCGCCCGGGCCCTGGGTCGTTTGGGAGATGCGACGGTCGTGCCGGAGTTGATCGCGCTGCTGTCTGATCCTGCCCCTCGGGTTCAGGCGGTGGCCCTGGATTCGCTGGCCGCATTGGGAGATGCCCGAGCAATCCCGCATCTGGCGCAAGCCATGCGATCTCCCGACGCCACCACCCGCCGCCAAGTTACCAACGCTCTCTTGGCCATGGACGCTCAGGAATCGGTCTCTGCCATGTTGCAAGCCCTGGCGGATGCCGACAGCGGCATCCAGGACATCGCGGCGGAGGCCCTTGGCCGGTGGAGAGTTGGGGAAGCCGCGGAAGCCTTGATCCAGGCGCTGCCCCGGGCTCCGGAGGCGACCCAAGTAGCGATCTGCCGGGCTCTGAGGCAGCTGCAGGAGGCCGCCGCAGTGCCGGCGTTGATCGAGTTGCTGGACGGCTGGCGGACCAGAGCCCAGTCGGCGGCGGCCCATGCTTTGGGAGATATCGGGGACCGCAGCGCGGTGGCCGCCCTGTGCCGGACGCTGGCTGAGAAACGGGATCCCGACCTGCGCGCCGCGGCGGCTGTGGCGTTGGAACGGCTGGGAGATCCAGCCGCGGTCCCGGCGCTCATTGCCGCCACGCGCAGGTCCGACGTTGAGGGCGATGGGCATTACTACTACCGCGATCCTCGGGAGGCCGCGGTCCGCGCCGCCGCCGTCCAGGCCCTGGGCATACTGGGTTCCTTGGACGCAGTGGACCCGCTGGTGGACGCGATTCACGATCCATCGGACCGGGTGCGGTTGGCGGCGGTGCGGGCGTTGGCTCCCTTGGGAACGCCGCGCTCAGTGCCCCACCTGCTTGCCGCCCGGCACGACAGTTGCGATTTGGTGGAGGCCGCGGCCACGGACGCGCTCATTGCCCTGGCCCCGGACCTACTGGAGAAGGTACTGCTGGAGCTGTTCGACGGCGGTTCCCCGGTGGACCGTGGCAACGCCGCCCGGGGGTTGGCGCGTCTGGGGTCTGGGGCCGCTTGCTCCCGTCTGATCGTCGCCTTGCAGGAACCGGATCGTGATGTTCGGCTGACGGCATCGCAGGCCCTGGGCCACGTCGACGACCCCGCCGCGGTGGTGGATCCCCTGATCCAAGCGCTGGACGACCCCGATCTCCAAGTTCGTAGGGAGGCGATGCTGGCCCTGGCGGAGACGGGCGACCCCAGGGCTGAACCGCACCTGCGCGACCGCGGCGGTGATCCCGACTGGTTGATCCGACGCGCGACCGAGCGGTGGCATGGGGTCCGCCGGGAACAGCAGTCCGCGGAACCGCCGTCGGCGGGTTGATGTTGACGGGGGCGAGATCCCGATGTTGAACCAGTACCCGCCGGAGGAGATTGTCCCGGCGCTGACCCACCACAACGGCCGGGTAAGGCGCTATGCGGCCATGATGCTGGACATCGACGGAGACGACCAACTGGTCAACTTCCTGGTGGGTCTACTGCAATCGGATTCGCCGTCAACGCGGGGAGCCGCCGCCCGTGCTCTGGGGATATCCATCCGACCATTCTCCGACCCGGGTCGGGCTGTAGGGTTAGGTCTTGCCGCGGTGGACTGTCTGGCGGTGGAGAGCCTGACGGCGGCGCTCCGGGATCCGGATTCCCTGGTGCGGGCCCATGCCGCCGATGCGTTGCGGACCCTCTCGGTTCCGGAGGCGCTGCCGGCGCTGCTCCCCATGTTCCAGGACCCTGAGGAGGAGGTTTGGGTCGCCGCCGCCCTGGCCGCTGGTGAATTGGGAGCCCCGCAGTCGCTGCCGTTGCTGCTTGAAGCGCTCCGCCGTGGCCCACCTCACCGCCGACGACAGGCGGCCGCCAGCCTGCGTGTGCTGGGAGACGCTGCGGCCGTGCCCTCCCTCATGGATGCTCTGGCCGACCCCAGCAGAGCGGTGCAGGAGCAGGCCGCCGTTGCGCTGGGCAGCCTGGGAGACTCTCGGTCCGTCCCGGCCCTGATCGACGCTCTGGGGGCGCCGAACATCATGGTCGAGGAACGCAAGGGACTGCGGGAATACTTGGTCAACGCGCTGGGCCGTCTGGGGGATCGTCGGGCCGTTCCGGCGCTCATCCGGGCGCTGAAGGACTATGACAAGCACGTGCGGGACGCCGCTCTGTCGTCCCTGGTAAAACTGGGCGGCCCGCAGGCTGAGGGCGCTCTGATCGACCTGGTGGACAAGAATATATTCCACGCCCACCCCGATATCTCCGTTCGGGTAGCCATCCGTAACCTGGGCTCCATGGGCGTGGTTCGCGCCATGCCCATGCTCAGGCTGGTGTTGGAGGACGGGCAACTGGATTGGGCGCCGGTGGCGGCCGGCGCGTTGCGTGAACTGGGGGATACCATCACTGGCGGCGATATGCTGGCGTGGTTGAGCAGCCCCAACTCCGACCGGCGACTGCGGGCGGTGCTGGCACTCCCCGCGCTGGTTGACCGGGATGCCCTGCCGCATTTGCTGAGCGCTCTGGGCGATGGTGCGCGGGGGTGCGAGCCGGGGCCGCCCGGCAGCTGGGACGCCTGGACGACGGGAGCGCCATCCCCGTCCTCTCCGACGCCCTCCAGGGCGAAGTTGAGGAAGTGCGTGAAGCGATCCGCGATGCGCTGGCATCCCTGGACAAACGTCGCGAGCGTCGTTCTGCGGCACCCGAATCACACTGAACTCCGTCAGGGTCTTGGTGGATTAGTGTTCTCCAGCGCACGCCTCCCACCGGGGGTAGCGTGGCCGCCCTGCCTGCGCAAACGCGCTGCACCATACTTTCGCGCGTTATGGCGGGCACACCATGGTTCACACTCTGACGGTTGCAGTCGCCGTCCCCCTGGCCACAGAGCATGAGGCGCAAGGCGCCGGCCATCTCGGTGGTGCAGGGTCAGGGGGCGTATGCGGCCACCGCCACGGGGCGGCCGCTCTAGGAAGCTTCACGCAGACGGGCCTTGGCAGGCTGTAGCCGGTCGCCGATGAGCGGGTCGGCGACGTAGCGGGGATACTGCCCTCGCTGCACAGGGTGCAGTCTAGCAGGGCGAGTGTGGGCCGGTATCGGGCGGGCTTTCGACGGCGACGGCCAGCCGCTCCGCCTCCCGCACGGTGCGCAGCGCACTGAGCAAGGGACCGGCGATGAGCGGCTCGCCGGGGGCGCCGTCGGGAGGACGCAGGTACAAATCCTCGTCGTCCACGGCCAAGGCAGGCTCGCTGAACAGCTGGCAGTCGAAATCCCTCCCGTAGGTGATGGCGCAGCCGCCCAGGTTGATCAGGTGGCAGCGCAGGGACAGGTGGCGGTCCACGCAATGTGGGAACCGTCCACGGAGACCGCAGTCCAGTCGGCGGGAACGGCCGGCGGGGCGGATGCTGTCCTGCAAGCCCTCGGGGCCGGTGCGGGCGGAAATGTAGGGACGGCGGCCCACCGCGGCGGTGCGGAAGGCGGCCTCGTGGGCGGAAACGGACTGGGCACGTTCCAGGGTCTGGGCCAGGCGGTCGCCGTGGTCGCGGACCGCATCGGCCACGGCGACCATGGCGGACAGCAGTTGGCGGGTGGTGAGGCCCAGGTCCAGCACCATGATTCAGGTTAGCGAGCCGGTCAGCGCAGGACGCCGATGCGGAACTTCCTGGTGCCGCACTCTGTGCAGATGGAACTGGTGGCGGGACGGCCGTTCTTCATGGTCACAGCCTTGATGTGGCGGGATGGGGTCTTGGTCCTGCACTTAACGCAGTAGATTTCGACAGGCGCGGACGGGGTGGTCATCGACGGAAGCTCCAGAGCAGCGGTTTCTGCAATTCTAACCCACGTGGGCATCCGCTGGTGTCTCCAGCGGCACACCCTGCGAACTCTGGCGTCGCGGGCTGGCGTCGGCTCTTTCGCCGCGGGGAGAGGACGCGTCCTGCTGCTGAGAAAGCTGAACCTGGTTGGCCGTACACCGACAGGAAGATCACCGGCACGTCGGCAATCCGGAGGATGTCGTGCTTCAGCTCGATGCCATCCCGGTCGTGCAGCCCAGGTCCAGGAGCGCCAGGTGGGGCTTCTCCTCGGCCATGATGCAGGGCAGATCGCGGAGTCGGCGGTGACGATGGGGGCGTAGCCAGCTCATGTTCGGCCTCTTGAGTGGCCAGCTCGGAGGACGGGAAATTCTCCATCCCGCCCTGTTCGTCCGGCAGGGTCATTGCCCCGTACCAGCCGGAGGCCGGCGCCCCTGAAGCGCTTGTTAGAAGTCCAGCCTCTCGCTGATGCGCCGGCTGGCCTGGCTGAGGCGGGACAGACACTCGTGCAATCCCTCCATCTCCCGGTCCCCCAACCCTTGGACCGCGGCAACGGGGGCGCTGGGCATTCGCGCGCTGGTCCGGTAGCTGTGCAAACCGAATTATACAATCACTCATGCAAAAGAGAGGCCCTGAAAACACTTCCATCACACGGCTGATGGTGTAGGATTTTCCTGGCTCTCCGGTCCCGTATTGCCGGCGGCGGCCAGACGGCGCCGGGCGAGGATGGAGCCGGGTCCCCGGTTGCGGCGGCAGCGAAAACAGCCGCTCCGCCGGGGCTCAACACGCCGAGTCGACCAGCCTGGAAAGGCGTTGGTAAGGAGAACCCACCGTCGTGTTCAACGTCAGCAGCCATAGCAGGAAGGCCGCCGGCGTGACGGCTTCGCCGGGGGCGACCGCTTGCAGGTGGGCGACACCTTCCTCCGCACGGCGCTCGCGCCGGATGTCATTGGCGCCGGCAATGGGTCCGGGAAGATTTCGCAGTAGCCGACGCCGACAGAATTCCTGGGCTGATGACGGAGACTGAGGCCGTGGGACATCGAACCGTATTCCGGCGCCCGACTGTAATCGCCGGCGTCGCCGTTGCCCTGGTCATGGCGCTGACAGGAATCCTTGCCCCGATCCTGGCGCCCCATGATCCGAATGGGGCCGATGCGGGTGCCTACTTCATCCCTCCGGGCGGATTTGCCGACGACGGCCCGGTTCACATCCTCGGGACCGACTATCTTGGGCGGGACGTACTGAGCCGCACGGTCACGAGTTTGAGGACCAATATGTACATCGGCCTCCTGGGAGCCTTTTTGGGAACAATGGCCGCGTGGTTGCCGGTCATCGTGCGCAGCATCAGAGGCCCTACCCCTGCTGCCGAATCCTCTGCTGCGCCCCTGTTCGGTCTCCCATTCTACGTCCTGGCCATCCTCACGTACATCGTCGGCGTCTTGGCGTCCCTTTCGGTGACGGTTTCCCTGGGCGTGGAGCTTGTGTACCTGGTCGCAAGCGCAGGGGTATTTTCGGCCATCCTGCCAATGGCCCTGGTTTCTGAGTCCGCCCGCAGGTATGACGCATCCTCAAGCCCGATTCGGACTGCCATACGCGGCGGGGTCGCGCTATTTCCGGTGACTTTCAGCCTGGCCCTGCTGATGGGCCTCTTCATCGAGTTTTCGTTATCGTTCCTCGGAGTGGGCGTGCCGCCTCCGGCTCCGAGTCTGGGCGGGATGGTTGCAGATGCGACCCGCCCGCCCGTTCACTGGTGGACGTGGGTCTTTCCCCTGGGGATCGTGCTGGTGGGCGTGGGCGCTTTCTCGGCCATAGCAATCCCGGTTGGCGGAGGTCTGGCCCCGCCGGCCGGAGCGGTTCTGCCCGCCTGGGCTGGCGTCCCGGCGGGGTTCTGGATCCGATTGGCGGCCTACCTGATCGACCTGGCCGCGATTATCCTCTGCATCCTCCTGTCCTATTTGGCCTTGGCAATGATGGGCCTTGCATCCGCGTTGGGAGGTGTCATTTTCATCATCGCGGTTATCGCGGCCCTGGTCTGGATTCCGGCGGTCTCGCCCGGCAAACGTGCGCTCGGCCTGCGCGTTTTGAGACGGGACGGCTCCGGGGCGGGGCTGGCCCGGAGACTGTGCCGCTCCCTGGCACAGATGCTTTCGGAGCTGATTTTCTGCATCGGCTTCCTGATGATTGCCTTCCGGAAAGACCGGCGCGGGCTCCACGACCTGATTTGCGGCACGGTTGTGGTCCGTGTCCCCCCGAAGGCTCCAGGATAGCCCGGTTCATCCGACCCGGGAAGGCGGGGTTTGGCAAGGAGAGACCAACATGTATGGCGCAATCGCAAAGGAAGAAGCCTCGGCCCGGTGGCGACGGGACCTGGAGGAGGCGGAAGCCGACAGTCGGCAGTCCTGGCCCATGGACGTCACCGCCCGAATGTCCGAGTTCGAGCGGCTGGCCCTCATAACCGAAATCCTCATGCCGGTGCGCAACGAACTGGCACTGGAGTTCGAGGACACGCGGCAACGGGACCGGCCGACCCGGCTGCCCGCCGGGGACAAGGGCCAGGATCAGGAAGAGGAGAACGGAGAACTCGGCGTTAACCAGGTCTATTCGGTGATCCTGGCCACTGCGGCAGCCGGCAACCGGTGGCTCAAGGAGGACCTGGGCCCGGGGCTGAGTACCGAAGGCCGGTACTTCGAGACCGCCATGACTCTGGACCCGGCCACCGACATAGACCGCTGGACGAGAGAACGGGCCGGACCCCTGACGGAAGAACCGGCCGGTGGGGACGACATCGAGGGATGGCTGCACTGGGCGGACATCAGAACGGCCGGAACCCTCCCGGAGGAGACCGCACCCCAGGAGGAGTGGAGCGAAGCGGTGGGGCACAGCATGGCCCTGGTGAGGGAGGCCATCCACCGGCTGACCCTGGCCCGGCTCCACCTGATGACTGGCGACCCGGTCTTGATGGAGGCCAACGCCGCGGTCCAGTCCACCGAAAACGTCTACCGCGTGGTCGTCTGGCTGGCCAGCACCCTGCAGGCCTGGGGCATCGCCCTGGTCCGGCTCCGCAACGCCGTTCCCGAACCGGACGACGGCCCCTGAAGGCGCTGCCCGTTCCAGGGTAAAACGTCGTTCTCTTGCTCCCAATTCCCGATTCCGTCCCTGCTGTCACGAATTCATCAATCTGACAATATCCATTGAACGTATATTCATTATCAGGTGATTGGATAACGCCGTCACCAACTCCGCCCGTACCGGAGCGCCAACCGGCGTGAACCCTCAAAGCCGCCGGGGTCGGCTTGGTCCTGATCCGGCCGATCCGGTGGTACGGGCGGCAGAGCAAGATACGTGAACCGAGGAGTACGGACCCGCAGCAATGGCGCCCCCACAACCCCTGAGCGGAGAACAGCGACGACTACTGAGAATCATTGCCCGGATGCCGCTGGCCAGCGTGGCCAACCTGGCGCCCATCCTGGACATGACCGATGACCGGGTGACAAGGATGCTGGACACCCTACAGGCTGGCGGTTGGGTAGAGTCGGTGGTGCGGGGCATGACCGAGCGCACGCAGCGCCGCTGGTTTCTGACCCGCCAGGCCGTGGACGAAATCTACGTCACCGGACACCAGCATCCCAGCCCCAGGGAGGAGGCCCGCGCCGCCGCGCAGGCCGGGTTTCACCCGCAGGGTGAGTTGCCTGCGGACTTCACGGAACGCTTTGCCCTGGACCACGACCACGCAGTCCACCCGGATGACCAGGACGGTTCACCCTTCGCCGCCGCAGAGCCGGTAGAGGATGGGTCCGGCGACGACGGCGGCGGCCACGAGCACCCGCCGTGGACCGCCACGTCCCGGGGGTTGGAGATGTCCCTGCGACGGCTGGCCATGCTGGAACCGGTCTACCGCCTGGCCCCGGACCTGCTGAAGAGCGGCCGGGTGGTGTGGCCACCTGACGACCCGGCTGCGTCCCGGGACCCCAGGATGACCGACTTCCGACTGCTCAGGCACGGCGGCTTCTACCACGCCGTGGCCCGTTACGGTCCCGACGTCTGGATCCCTTTCACCTACGCCGGGCTCCACGCCACCGAAAGAGTGCTGCGCCGCAAGGAGCAGCACCGCTTCTGGGGCGTGGACTGCTACTCCTACGACGAGGACCGGAACCTGCGCATCGGCAACCGGCTGTTCTACGAGGACCCGGACCAGGAGGTGGAACCCTCGGTCCAGGTGGTGGTGGCTGTGGACGCCTGGGCCGGGGAGCTGGCCCGGCGAACTCTCCGCGGCAACACGCCCACCCTGTTCTGCACTCCGGACGGCCGGTGTTGCCCGGCGGTGGAGCTGCGGCCCTCCCGGGACCTGGTGTCCGACCCCGCCGGTCATCCCACGGTGGGCCGGCCCGAGAACGTCAACCTGTGGCTGCGTCGGAACCCGGACGTGATGGCCATCGACAGCGGGCTGGCCCACCGGCTGTTCCTGGCCCTCTGCCAGTTTCCCGCCATGCGAACTTCCTGGCTGGCGGAGACGGCCAGAGGATCCCCCGCTGACGTGCGCCGCCACTTGGGGAGGTTCGTGGAGACCGGGTTGGTGGCGGTGTTCGACGGGCGGCACTACCTGTCGGCGCAGGGGATGAGACGGGCGGCTAACATGAGCCGGGTGCGGCCGAGCATCATCCGGTCCCGCCATGGAGCCTACCTGGACCGCCGGTACCGAGAGCACGAGCGTCGGCACAACGACGGGGTGAACCGTCTGGTGGTGCAATTCGCCCGGGAGGGAGTGGAAGCCGTGGCCGGCTGGCGGGCCGAGGTCAACGTGCCGGGCCTGACCCAGGTTCGCCCCGACCTGCTGGTGTTGGTCCGGGACGGTCCCTTCGGGGAAGGCGCCCACTACATCGAGTACGAGCGCCACGCGGTTGCGCCGTATGACGTGGCGCGCAAGCTGGGCCCCTACCGCCGCATGGCAAGACTGGGAAGGCCCCTGCCCCTGCTGATGGTGTGCCGGACGGAGCAGGCGGAAGCGAACTTCCGCGAAGCCGGGCGGGGGCTGCCCATGCTGACCGCCGCCCAGGGGCCGGCCCTTACCGGACCGCTGACGGGGCAGGCCACGGTGTGGCGGTTGGACGGCGCCCAGGTCGCCCTACACTGCCGGGCATAGCGGCCACCCGGACCGGCGTGAATACGGAGGTCAGGTGGCTCCACCTCCCGTCGTCCAGGAGGGTGACCACGCCGTAGCGGGCGTTGGTCCGGGAGCCTGCGGAGTCGAGCATCCCCTGGTCGAAGTGGCTCTCGTTGATGCGCCGGCTGACTTGGCTCAGGCGGGTCAAACAGCTCCAGCAGGGCGCCCATCTCCTGATCCCGGTGGTCTGACTGCTCCATTTCTCCTTTCCGGCGGCAACCGCGCCGCAACGTGCCGAAAATCGTCCCGCGCCCCGGCGATGAACCTTGCCAACAGGAATGATACAAAAAAACACATAGAAATGACCCATTCCGCTACTTGCATCACACTTTTTATGGTATATAATGCTGGCCGCTTTTCCCGGTTCGCCAACCGCACGACTTATAGCCGACCAGGCAGCCGGGGTCAGTTGGCCAGAGAAACCGTTCCGCCGCCGGGGTTGGTGGCGCATTGTCGCCCCAACCGGACCGGCAGGATACTGCAAGGCGAAAGCGAGAAAATGCTCAAAGACAGCGACAACAGCAGCGACAAGATGGGCCGCCTGGTAAGGGCGGCCATGCCTCCTGCTAGCCCCCCCCCCCCCCCGACTTTCGCTCTAGTCTAACCCTCCGCCGTCTCTCCCCGCTCCTTTTCCTGACCGCCGCGCAGGTTGCGCTGGCGGTTTTCTTCGTCTACGACGCTCAACCCGCGGCAGCCCAGCAGAACGGCGCCCTGGTGAGCAACTTCGGGCCAGCTGGGGAGGCGACACCGCATAACATCGCAAACCACGCCGTCGCTCGGGGTTTCACGACGGGCAGTGCCGCCATCCTGTCAAGCACCGACGTGATCACGCGTACCTCCGCGAGCGACACTAACCCACCGCGCGCGTCTCCGGGCGGAGCTGTGGTCGGCCTCGGGTGGCAATCTGAGCGTCAAGATCGCAGACCTGACGGTCCCGGCCAACGCCGGGGCGGACACGGAAAGCACGAGGCTGGCGGCGAACACTGCCTATTTCTTGGTCGTGTACACCATTGCCCCGTCCGATTGGCTCTTTGATCAAACTTCGTCCGACAGCGAGGACCAACTCGTGACCGGGACCGACTGGAGCATTGAGAACTCCGTGCGTCACGGCACGTTGCAAACGCCCAGCGGAGGCTTTGTCCCCGCTGCCTCGTCCAATGTCAATTCCCTCTAGATATCCGTCAAGGGCAGGCCCGTGATGGCAAAGCCGGCCACGGTGACGCTCTCGGCGTATCCGCACACGGTTGATCGTGTATATTCCGCCGCTTTTTGTGCCCGGTTTGCCACCCGCACGCTTACAGCCTGCGGGGGCAGCGGGTCCATCAATCTGAGAAACCATTCCGCCTGCGGGTTCGGTGGCCACATACCGACCCGTCCGTACCGGCGGAACCCTGTGAGGAGACAACTCAACAATGTTCAATGACAGCAACAAGATGGGCCGCCTGTTGCGGGCAGCTCTACCCGTCACCGACCGCATCACGCGGCTGCGGCGCCACACGCCGCTACTTCTCGTGGCCGTCGCGCTGGTCGCGCTGATGGCCTCCGTCATCCTGATCCCCCGCCCGGCCAGCGCCCACAAACATGTTCCTGGGGATGGCTGTGGAATCTTCGGACTCAGCGTTACCGTCGGCGGCGGCGAGCTGGATGGAGTCGACCGGCTCTCCCGGGACCGGGCCAACCCCACGGAGGTGAAGGTCAGTGTGGGAAATCCCGAGATCACCATCAAACGCCAGGCAGCGGATCGATTCGTGTGGGTCTTTCGCGTTCACGATGAGAACGCCCCAGCCTTACAACTCACCAGGATGCCCAATCGGGCGCGGCTCCCGTTTCGCTATTTCCGCTTCTATCTCACCGACGAGGAGGGGTCGGCTCCGCTGCAGGTGGGGCAATCTCGGATGATGTGGGTCTTCCTCTTGGTGAAGCACGACCGGCTGCCGGAGTGCGATAACAAGGCCCTGCTTGCCTACTACCTCAAGGTCACGAGGGTGGCAGATGGCGAGACGGTGGGTTTCGTCGATCAGACTCGCATGTCGCCTTCAGGCATGAGCGGTGACGCGCCGCCACCGGAGCCGGACAACGAACCGCCGACCGTCGCCGCCGCGATCTCGGACACGACCATTACCGACGAAGTCGGATGGCAGATCATCCCATTGTCGGGCGTCTTCTCGGACGCCGACGGCGACACCCTGACGCTCGAGGCGTCGTCCTCAAATAACGACGTCGCGGTCGGCTATGTCCAGTACCTCCAGGGCCCTGAGTTGGTGGTCCTGGCGGGCCAGCGCGGCACGGCGCAGATCACGGTGACGGCGAACGACGAACGCGGCGGCACGATTTCGGACACGTTCACGGTGACCGTCAAGGCCGCGCCGACGGTGGCCTCGGCCATCGCCGACATCAGCAGCCTTGACGCGGGCGCGAGCAAGAAGATTTCGTTATCCGGCGTCTTCTCGGACGCCGACGGCGACGCGCTGACCTATAGCGTCTCATCGTCGAAACAAAGCGTCGCCAAGGTCTCGAAGGAGATCGACGAGAAGACGAAGGCGGTGACCGGGCTCACGGTGGCCGGCGTGGCCGAGGGCACAGCGACGATTACGGTGACAGCCCGGGACACGGACGGCAACGAAGTCAGCGACAGTTTCGACGTCACGGTGCCCGCGCCGCCGAACCAGGCGCCTACGGTGGCGTCCGCGATCGACGACGCGACCATCGTCAACACCAGCGGCACGCACGAGGTGGCGCTGTCTGGGGTTTTCTCGGACGCCGACGCCGACGACAGCCTGACGATCACGGCCAAGTCCTCGCAGACCAGCGTCGCCACGGCATCGGTGGCCAGTGACGGCTCGAAGCTGACGGTGACGGCCAAGGGTCGCGGCTCGGCGACGATCACGGTCACGGCCAGCGACGGCAACGGTGGTTCGGTTGAGGACACCTTCACGGTGAAGGTGAAGGCCGGGCCGACGGTCGCCTCGGCGCTCTCGGACATTGCCGGGCTGGACATCGGAGACACTCGATCTCCTTCGCTGTCGGGTGTGTTCTCCGACGCAGATGGGGACGCCGTGACGATCACCCAGGTGGCGTCGTCCGATACGTCAAAGGTGTCCATCCTAACTGCGATGACCACTGCGGCGGACGGGTCCATCGTCATTACGGGGTTCACCCTGTCGGCATTGGCTTCCGGCACGGCGACCATCACGGTGACGGCCCAGGATTCGGACGGCAACACGGTGAGCGACTCGTTCGACGTTACGGTGAATGCCGCTCGGCAACTGAAGGTCAACAACGCGCCGCAAGTCGCCGCCGCGATCTCGGATGCCACCATCGTCAACACGAGCGGGACGCACGAGGTGGCGCTGTCTGGGGTTTTCTCGGACGCCGACCCCGACGACAGCCTGACGATCACGGCCAAGTCCTCGCAGACCAGCGTCGCCACGGCATCGGTGGCCGATGACGGCTCGAAGCTGACGGTAACGGCCAAGAGCCGTGGCTCGGCGACGATCACGGTCACGGCCAACGACGGCACAGATGAGGTCTCGGACACCTTCAAGGTGAAGGTGAAGGCCGCGCCCACGGTCGCTTCGGCGATCGCCGACATCAGCAGCCTCACGGCTGAAGATTCGCACCAGATCTCGCCGTCGAACGTCTTCTCCGACGCGGATGGCGACACACTGACTTACACCGCCTCGTCCACGGACGAAGATATTGCGGCGGCGTACATCTTCTTCGGCGATCTCCTGCTCATCGCTGTCAAGCCGGGCAAGGTGACGGTCACGCTGACCGCGGAGGACGCGGACGGCAACCAGGTCAGCGACGCGTTCGACGTCACCGTCACGGCTCCGCCGAACCAGGCGCCGACGGTGGCGTCCCCGATCTCAGACGCCACTATCGTGAACGGGAGCGGCACGAAGCAAGTTTCGCTCTCGGGCGTTTTCACCGACGGGGATGGCGACGACCTGACCGTCACGGCGAGCTCGTCGAACGAGAGCGCCGCCACCGTGTCGGTGTCGGCCGATTATGCGACGCTGACGGTTACGGCGAAGGCCCGGGGGTCTGCGACCGTCACGGTCACCGCCGCCGACGGCAATGGTGGGTCAGTAGAGGACAGCTTCACGGTAACGGTGAAAGCCACACCGGTGGTCGCAGCAGCCATCGCCGACGTGAGCGAACTGACGGTCGGCAACACGCATCAAGTATCCCTATCCGGGGTGTTCAGCGACGCCGACGGCGACAGCCTGACCATCACGGCAAGTTCGTCAAGCGACGCCGTGGCTACGGTCGCCGTTGCCGCAGACTACTCCGGCCTGACGGTTACCGGGAAGGCCGCCGGCACGGCGACCATCACCGCAACGGCCCAGGACTCCGATGGCAACCGGGTCAGTGACGCCTTCACCGTAACGGTGTCCGCCGCTGAGCAACAGCAGCAACAACAGCAGGTGGTGGAACTGCCCGGCCCGGCGATCTCACTGGAAGTGACGGCCTCGGGGGAGGACAGCGTGACGGTTTCCTGGCAAGCCCCGGAAAGCGGTGGCGCGCCGGACGGGTACATCGTGCATGTGCGACCGGAGGGCGGCAAACAGGGCAGCGGCACGACGAAGCGCCCCGAGGCCGACACGACCACGGTGAGTTTCAACAACCTGGAATCCGGCCGGGCCTACCTGGTGTGGGTGCGCGCCCAGAACGAGGCGGGAAAGGGCGAGCGGGTCAACGCCAGCATCACCCTGCCGGCGGTGCTGCCCGGCCCAGTCACGGGTCTGGAACTGACGGCCACGGCGGACACCGTGACGGTTTCCTGGCAGGCTCCAGGGAGTGGCGGGACGCCGGACGGCTACATCGTGCGCATCAGCCCCGAAGACGGCGGCAAGGGTAAATCCAAGACGCCCAGGGCCAGGGTGACCTCAGTGACCTTCAAGAACCTGGAGGCGGGCACTACCTACGAAGTCTGGGCGCGAGCGCAGAACGAGGCCGGCAAGGGCGAGCGGGTCCACGCCAGCATCACCCTGCCGGAGTAGGGAGACAGCGAGACGGGGCAATAGTCCACCCGGAGGGGTCAGGGGGCGTACCGCTGAGGCTGGGCGCCCCCTTTCGCAGCCATGCGCTGGCCTGGGGCAGGGGCTTGGCTGTCCGGTTGGCTGAACATAAATGCACAAATAAGCACACATATCAGGGTGTTGCAAATACGCAGGTCATAGGGATTGTCCGGTGCCATCCCGCGCCCGTTCCCGCCGCCGCGGCCGCCGGAGCGTGGGCGAATAACCATACCGAAGACGGCGGGACGGGCGACGGACCCGGGCGCCGGGAGTTGAAGCCATGTTGGAGTCGAAGCCGGCCAGGGCCACGGGATTAGTGGGAGCGGCGCTGGTGCTGGCGGCGGGATTGGCGCTGCTCCTGGCCCCTCTGCACAGCACCCCGCCCGCCGCGGCTCAGGACCCGCCCCAACAACAAACACTGACAGTCACGGGCGAGCCTGTCTGTGGGTCCACGGCTGCCCATACGATTGAGCAGCTGAAAGCGACAATAACAGTTTCCCCCGCAGCAGCGGGCGTTACGATTCAGGAACAGTACCTCGTAAACGGACGGAAGATAGCCAGCCGTACATGGAGGGATGTCGACACACAGACCAACGCTGCCGGAGCCATCGACCGGACGCTGGATGTGCAGTGGCCCGCAGGGACCACGTTAACGGCTCAGTTCAGGCTCAAGGAGAACACGGACGTGGTGGTGGAGTGCTCCTGGACGTTGGCTTTACCACCCCGTGAACCGACGGACTTGAGGGTGACGCCCGGCGACGGGAAGGCGACGGTCACCTGGACCCCTCCGGACGATTGCGGCTCGCCCGTCACCAGCTACTTGCTGCAATACATCAAGCCTCGGGATCAGGTGGATCATCTGCCCAATCGGTGGGAAGATCTCAATCCCATCGTCATGGAAGTGGACGCCGGCAACGTGCGGACCTATACCATCACGGGCCTCGCCAATGGCAAGGACTACGATGTGCGGGTGAGGGCAAAGAGCGACATAGGCCTCGGCACGTGGTCGGAAAAGAAGCGCTTCTTCGCCGGGGCGGGCCAGACCTTCTCCCTCACCTCCGCTGCCGGCGTCGAGGGCGGGAACGCCGAGGTGAAGGTCATCCTGGGTCAGGAAGCGCCCGATGGGGGGCTGACCTTTACCGTGACCACGGATTTCACCGGCGCCGCAAATACCGCCCAGGAAGCCGACGTGGGTTCTTTGCCGTCCACCGTCACCGTCCCACAGGGTATGGACACCGCAACCCTGATCATCCCCATCGCCAACGATGATGACCGCGATAACGGGGAGAGGTTCACCGTCTCCATTTCTCCCAGGGACGTCCAGGGCTGGGTTCCTACCGAGACCGGCTATGACTCGGCGACAGTCACCATCGCCTACGCGTCGTCGCGGACGATCTCCTTCTCCAGCAATGCCTACGAGGTCACCGAGGGCACGCCTTCGGCAACCTTGACAATATCACTGAGCGCGGAGCACTGCGCTGCTCTCGAAGTTCCGGTGACTTTTGCCGCAGTCACCGCCACCGGCGGCGGCGTGGACTATGCCTCCGACGCGCAGCGGGTCCGGATCAGGGAGGACACGGTCTCGGCGGAGGTCAGCGTCCCCATCACCGACGACAGGCTGGGCGAGGACCCCGAGACCTTCACGGCCACCCTCACCGTACCTCCGGGCTATGCCGCCGGCAATCATATCGAGGCCACCGTTACCATCAACGACAACGAGAGGGGCCTGACCATCACGCCGAATCAGACAACTCGGGTGTATGGGGAGGCCGAGGACCTGGGTTTCACCGTGAGTGGACTCGTCGATGGGGACACTGCAGCGGAGGTGGTCAGCGGGACCACGCTCACCCGAACGCCTGGCAATGACGCGGGCTCCTACACCCTGAGCCTGGACGGCCTGTCCATCAAGAGCGCCTTCACCGAGAAGTACGCTCTGCCCGCTGCTCCCGCCACAACCAGCTACATCATAACCAGGAAGGAGATCACAGCCATCGGCGAGGTCATGGTCAACTCGCGGGACTGGGACGGAGGAACGTTGGCGACCTTCGACACTGCCAACGCTACCGGCACCGGGGTGCTGTCCGGGGAGCTCTCCGACTTCCGCAGGGGCGGACTGGTGGTGATGGGCAGATTCCCCGCCGGGGCCATGACTGCCGCAGGGACCTACACGGTAAGCGTCACCTACTCTCTCCAGGACAAGGGTTCCTTCAAGGCGGGGAACTACTCGATCCCCACGTCCACCCAGAGCGGCTCCCTTAGCGGAATGATCAACGCTGTCGTACCCGGCCCGCCCCGGAGCGTGGCGGCGGCGGCAGGCCCGCAGAATCTGACGGTGACGTGGACGGCCCCGACCTCCAACGGCGGCTCGGTCATTACCGGCTACCGGGTGCGGTGGCGCACCGCCCAGGTGGGGGAGCAGGGCGACCAAGATTACGTGGCGGCAGGGAGATGGCAGGACGAGGACGGTGAGGAGGAGACGGGGGAGGATGTCGGCAACGAGTTGACCTACACCATCACATCTCTCAACAACGGCAGGACCTACGACGTCCAGGCCGCAGCAGTCAACTCGGCCGGCACGGGCCCCTTCGCCCCGGCCACCCCTACCCAGGGCACCCCAGACGTGGCCAGCGTAACGGTGAGTTTCGAGCAGAGCGCCTACACGGTGGCGGAGGGGAGCAGCGTGAGCGTGAAGGTGCAGCTGAGCGTGGCCCCGGAGCGTAGCATCACCATACCGATCACCAAGACCAACCGGAACGGAGCCACCGGCGCGGACTACTCCGGGGTGCCGGCCAACCTGACCTTCGGGGCCGCCGATACGGAGCAGACCATCACCTTCGCGGCGACGGCGGACAGCGTGGACGACGACGGCGAGTCGGTGGACCTGGGCTTCGGCACCTTCCCCACCGGGGTGTCCGCCGGGACCAACAGCGCCGCCGCCGTCTCCATCACCGACGACGACGTGCCCGGCGTGACGGTCAGTTTCGGGTCTTCCACCTACAGCGTGGCGGAGACCGACGACACGGACACCGCGATGGTCAAGGAGAACGAGGCCACGGTGACCGTCGCCCTGAGCGCCGACCCGGAGCGGACGGTGACCATACCCATCAGCAAGGCCAACCAGGGAGGAGCCAGCAGCGCCGACTACTCCGGGGTGCCGGCCAGCGTGGCCTTCAGCACGGGAGAGACCTCCAAGACATTCACCTTCGCGGCGACGGCGGACACCGTGGACGACGACGGTGAGTCGGTGAAGCTGACCTTCGGCACGCTGCCCGAGGGGGTGAGCGCCGGGAGCGTGGCCGAGAGCACCGTCTCCATCAAGGATGACGACCTGCCCGCCGACGTGGACGTGAGCTTCGAGCAGAGCGCCTACACGGTGGCGGAGGGGAGCAGCGTGAGCGTGAAGGTGCAGCTGAGCGTGGCCCCGGAGCGTAGCATCACCATACCGATCACCAAGACCAACCGGGGTGGCGCCACCAGCGCCGACTACTCCGGGGTGCCGGCCAACCTGACCTTCGGGGCCACCGATACGGAGCAGACCATCACCTTCGCGGCGACGGCGGACACCGTGGACGACGACGGCGAGTCGGTGGACCTGGGCTTCGGCACCTTCCCCACCGGGGTGTCCGCCGGGACCAACAGCGCCGCCGCCGTCTCCATCACCGACGACGACGTGCCCGGCGTGACGGTCAGTTTCGGGTCTTCCACCTACAGCGTGGCGGAGACCGACGACACGGACACCGCGATGGTCAAGGAGAACGAGGCCACGGTGACCGTCGCCCTGAGCGCCGACCCGGAGCGGACGGTGACCATACCCATCAGCAAGGCCAACCAGGGAGGAGCCAGCAGCGCCGACTACTCCGGGGTGCCGGCCAGCGTGGCCTTCAGCACGGGAGAGACCTCCAAGACATTCACCTTCGCGGCGACGGCGGACACCGTGGACGACGACGGTGAGTCGGTGAAGCTGACCTTCGGCACGCTGCCCGAGGGGGTGAGCGCCGGGAGCGTGGCCGAGAGCACCGTCTCCATCAAGGATGACGACCTGCCCGCCGACGTGGACGTGAGCTTCGAGCAGAGCGCCTACACGGTGGCGGAGGGGAGCAGCGTGAGCGTGAAGGTGCAGCTGAGCGTGGCCCCGGAGCGTAGCATCACCATACCGATCACCAAGACCAACCGGGGTGGCGCCACCAGCGCCGACTACTCCGGGGTGCCGGCCAACCTGACCTTCGGGGCCACCGATACGGAGCAGACCATCACCTTCGCGGCGACGGCGGACACCGTGGACGACGACGGCGAGTCGGTGGACCTGGGCTTCGGCACCTTCCCCACCGGGGTGTCCGCCGGGACCAACAGCGCCGCCGCCGTCTCCATCACCGACGACGACGTGCCCGGCGTGACGGTCAGTTTCGGGTCTTCCACCTACAGCGTGGCGGAGACCGACGACACGGACACCGCGATGGTCAAGGAGAACGAGGCCACGGTGACCGTCGCCCTGAGCGCCGACCCGGAGCGGACGGTGACCATACCCATCAGCAAGGCCAACCAGGGAGGAGCCAGCAGCGCCGACTACTCCGGGGTGCCGGCCAGCGTGGCCTTCAGCACGGGAGAGACCTCCAAGACATTCACCTTCGCGGCGACGGCGGACACCGTGGACGACGACGGTGAGTCGGTGAAGCTGACCTTCGGCACGCTGCCCGAGGGGGTGAGCGCCGGGAGCGTGGCCGAGAGCACCGTCTCCATCAAGGATGACGACCTGCCCGCCGACGTGGACGTGAGCTTCGAGCAGAGCGCCTACACGGTGGCGGAGGGGAGCAGCGTGAGCGTGAAGGTGCAGCTGAGCGTGGCCCCGGAGCGTAGCATCACCATACCGATCACCAAGACCAACCGGGGTGGCGCCACCAGCGCCGACTACTCCGGGGTGCCGGCCAACCTGACCTTCGGGGCCACCGATACGGAGCAGACCATCACCTTCGCGGCGACGGCGGACACCGTGGACGACGACGGCGAGTCGGTGGACCTGGGCTTCGGCACCTTCCCCACCGGGGTGTCCGCCGGGACCAACAGCGCCGCCGCCGTCTCCATCACCGACGACGACGTGCCCGGCGTGACGGTCAGTTTCGGGTCTTCCACCTACAGCGTGGCGGAGACCGACGACACGGACACCGCGATGGTCAAGGAGAACGAGGCCACGGTGACCGTCGCCCTGAGCGCCGACCCGGAGCGGACGGTGACCATACCCATCAGCAAGGCCAACCAGGGAGGAGCCAGCAGCGCCGACTACTCCGGGGTGCCGGCCAGCGTGGCCTTCAGCACGGGAGAGACCTCCAAGACATTCACCTTCGCGGCGACGGCGGACACCGTGGACGACGACGGTGAGTCGGTGAAGCTGACCTTCGGCACGCTGCCCGAGGGGGTGAGCGCCGGGAGCGTGGCCGAGAGCACCGTCTCCATCAAGGATGACGACCTGCCCGCCGACGTGGACGTGAGCTTCGAGCAGAGCGCCTACACGGTGGCGGAGGGGAGCAGCGTGAGCGTGAAGGTGCAGCTGAGCGTGGCCCCGGAGCGTAGCATCACCATACCGATCACCAAGACCAACCGGGGTGGCGCCACCAGCGCCGACTACTCCGGGGTGCCGGCCAACCTGACCTTCGGGGCCACCGATACGGAGCAGACCATCACCTTCGCGGCGACGGCGGACACCGTGGACGACGACGGCGAGTCGGTGGACCTGGGCTTCGGCACCTTCCCCACCGGGGTGTCCGCCGGGACCAACAGCGCCGCCGCCGTCTCCATCACCGACGACGACGTGCCCGGCGTGACGGTCAGTTTCGGGTCTTCCACCTACAGCGTGGCGGAGACCGACGACACGGACACCGCGATGGTCAAGGAGAACGAGGCCACGGTGACCGTCGCCCTGAGCGCCGACCCGGAGCGGACGGTGACCATACCCATCAGCAAGGCCAACCAGGGAGGAGCCAGCAGCGCCGACTACTCCGGGGTGCCGGCCAGCGTGGCCTTCAGCACGGGAGAGACCTCCAAGACATTCACCTTCGCGGCGACGGCGGACACCGTGGACGACGACGGTGAGTCGGTGAAGCTGACCTTCGGCACGCTGCCCGAGGGGGTGAGCGCCGGGAGCGTGGCCGAGAGCACCGTCTCCATCAAGGATGACGACCTGCCCGCCGACGTGGACGTGAGCTTCGAGCAGAGCGCCTACACGGTGGCGGAGGGGAGCAGCGTGAGCGTGAAGGTGCAGCTGAGCGTGGCCCCGGAGCGTAGCATCACCATACCGATCACCAAGACCAACCGGGGTGGCGCCACCAGCGCCGACTACTCCGGGGTGCCGGCCAACCTGACCTTCGGGGCCACCGATACGGAGCAGACCATCACCTTCGCGGCGACGGCGGACACCGTGGACGACGACGGCGAGTCGGTGGACCTGGGCTTCGGCACCTTCCCCACCGGGGTGTCCGCCGGGACCAACAGCGCCGCCGCCGTCTCCATCACCGACGACGACGTGCCCGGCGTGACGGTCAGTTTCGGGTCTTCCACCTACAGCGTGGCGGAGACCGACGACACGGACACCGCGATGGTCAAGGAGAACGAGGCCACGGTGACCGTCGCCCTGAGCGCCGACCCGGAGCGGACGGTGACCATACCCATCAGCAAGGCCAACCAGGGAGGAGCCAGCAGCGCCGACTACTCCGGGGTGCCGGCCAGCGTGGCCTTCAGCACGGGAGAGACCTCCAAGACATTCACCTTCGCGGCGACGGCGGACACCGTGGACGACGACGGTGAGTCGGTGAAGCTGACCTTCGGCACGCTGCCCGAGGGGGTGAGCGCCGGGAGCGTGGCCGAGAGCACCGTCTCCATCAAGGATGACGACCTGCCCGCCGACGTGGACGTGAGCTTCGAGCAGAGCGCCTACACGGTGGCGGAGGGGAGCAGCGTGAGCGTGAAGGTGCAGCTGAGCGTGGCCCCGGAGCGTAGCATCACCATACCGATCACCAAGACCAACCGGGGTGGCGCCACCAGCGCCGACTACTCCGGGGTGCCGGCCAACCTGACCTTCGGGGCCACCGATACGGAGCAGACCATCACCTTCGCGGCGACGGCGGACACCGTGGACGACGACGGCGAGTCGGTGGACCTGGGCTTCGGCACCTTCCCCACCGGGGTGTCCGCCGGGACCAACAGCGCCGCCGCCGTCTCCATCACCGACGACGACGTGCCCGGCGTGACGGTCAGTTTCGGGTCTTCCACCTACAGCGTGGCGGAGACCGACGACACGGACACCGCGATGGTCAAGGAGAACGAGGCCACGGTGACCGTCGCCCTGAGCGCCGACCCGGAGCGGACGGTGACCATACCCATCAGCAAGGCCAACCAGGGAGGAGCCAGCAGCGCCGACTACTCCGGGGTGCCGGCCAGCGTGGCCTTCAGCACGGGAGAGACCTCCAAGACATTCACCTTCGCGGCGACGGCGGACACCGTGGACGACGACGGTGAGTCGGTGAAGCTGACCTTCGGCACGCTGCCCGAGGGGGTGAGCGCCGGGAGCGTGGCCGAGAGCACCGTCTCCATCAAGGATGACGACCTGCCCGCCGACGTGGACGTGAGCTTCGAGCAGAGCGCCTACACGGTGGCGGAGGGGAGCAGCGTGAGCGTGAAGGTGCAGCTGAGCGTGGCCCCGGAGCGTAGCATCACCATACCGATCACCAAGACCAACCGGGGTGGCGCCACCAGCGCCGACTACTCCGGGGTGCCGGCCAACCTGACCTTCGGGGCCACCGATACGGAGCAGACCATCACCTTCGCGGCGACGGCGGACACCGTGGACGACGACGGCGAGTCGGTGGACCTGGGCTTCGGCACCTTCCCCACCGGGGTGTCCGCCGGGACCAACAGCGCCGCCGCCGTCTCCATCACCGACGACGACGTGCCCGGCGTGACGGTCAGTTTCGGGTCTTCCACCTACAGCGTGGCGGAGACCGACGACACGGACACCGCGATGGTCAAGGAGAACGAGGCCACGGTGACCGTCGCCCTGAGCGCCGACCCGGAGCGGACGGTGACCATACCCATCAGCAAGGCCAACCAGGGAGGAGCCAGCAGCGCCGACTACTCCGGGGTGCCGGCCAGCGTGGCCTTCAGCACGGGAGAGACCTCCAAGACATTCACCTTCGCGGCGACGGCGGACACCGTGGACGACGACGGTGAGTCGGTGAAGCTGACCTTCGGCACGCTGCCCGAGGGGGTGAGCGCCGGGAGCGTGGCCGAGAGCACCGTCTCCATCAAGGATGACGACCTGCCCGCCGACGTGGACGTGAGCTTCGAGCAGAGCGCCTACACGGTGGCGGAGGGGAGCAGCGTGAGCGTGAAGGTGCAGCTGAGCGTGGCCCCGGAGCGTAGCATCACCATACCGATCACCAAGACCAACCGGGGTGGCGCCACCAGCGCCGACTACTCCGGGGTGCCGGCCAACCTGACCTTCGGGGCCACCGATACGGAGCAGACCATCACCTTCGCGGCGACGGCGGACACCGTGGACGACGACGGCGAGTCGGTGGACCTGGGCTTCGGCACCTTCCCCACCGGGGTGTCCGCCGGGACCAACAGCGCCGCCGCCGTCTCCATCACCGACGACGACGTGCCCGGCGTGACGGTCAGTTTCGGGTCTTCCACCTACAGCGTGGCGGAGACCGACGACACGGACACCGCGATGGTCAAGGAGAACGAGGCCACGGTGACCGTCGCCCTGAGCGCCGACCCGGAGCGGACGGTGACCATACCCATCAGCAAGGCCAACCAGGGAGGAGCCAGCAGCGCCGACTACTCCGGGGTGCCGGCCAGCGTGGCCTTCAGCACGGGAGAGACCTCCAAGACATTCACCTTCGCGGCGACGGCGGACACCGTGGACGACGACGGTGAGTCGGTGAAGCTGACCTTCGGCACGCTGCCCGAGGGGGTGAGCGCCGGGAGCGTGGCCGAGAGCACCGTCTCCATCAAGGATGACGACCTGCCCGCCGACGTGGACGTGAGCTTCGAGCAGAGCGCCTACACGGTGGCGGAGGGGAGCAGCGTGAGCGTGAAGGTGCAGCTGAGCGTGGCCCCGGAGCGTAGCATCACCATACCGATCACCAAGACCAACCGGGGTGGCGCCACCAGCGCCGACTACTCCGGGGTGCCGGCCAACCTGACCTTCGGGGCCACCGATACGGAGCAGACCATCACCTTCGCGGCGACGGCGGACACCGTGGACGACGACGGCGAGTCGGTGGACCTGGGCTTCGGCACCTTCCCCACCGGGGTGTCCGCCGGGACCAACAGCGCCGCCGCCGTCTCCATCACCGACGACGACGTGCCCGGCGTGACGGTCAGTTTCGGGTCTTCCACCTACAGCGTGGCGGAGACCGACGACACGGACACCGCGATGGTCAAGGAGAACGAGGCCACGGTGACCGTCGCCCTGAGCGCCGACCCGGAGCGGACGGTGACCATACCCATCAGCAAGGCCAACCAGGGAGGAGCCAGCAGCGCCGACTACTCCGGGGTGCCGGCCAGCGTGGCCTTCAGCACGGGAGAGACCTCCAAGACATTCACCTTCGCGGCGACGGCGGACACCGTGGACGACGACGGTGAGTCGGTGAAGCTGACCTTCGGCACGCTGCCCGAGGGGGTGAGCGCCGGGAGCGTGGCCGAGAGCACCGTCTCCATCAAGGATGACGACCTGCCCGCCGACGTGGACGTGAGCTTCGAGCAGAGCGCCTACACGGTGGCGGAGGGGAGCAGCGTGAGCGTGAAGGTGCAGCTGAGCGTGGCCCCGGAGCGTAGCATCACCATACCGATCACCAAGACCAACCGGGGTGGCGCCACCAGCGCCGACTACTCCGGGGTGCCGGCCAACCTGACCTTCGGGGCCACCGATACGGAGCAGACCATCACCTTCGCGGCGACGGCGGACACCGTGGACGACGACGGCGAGTCGGTGGACCTGGGCTTCGGCACCTTCCCCACCGGGGTGTCCGCCGGGACCAACAGCGCCGCCGCCGTCTCCATCACCGACGACGACGTGCCCGGCTCGCCCCTGCTCCCCGCCGGGCCCACGCCCACGCCCACGCCTGCTCCTACGTCCACGCCCACGCCTACTCCTACGTCCACGCCCACGCCTACTCCTACTCCTACGTCCACGCCCACGCCTGCTCCTACGTCCACGCCCACGCCTGCTCCTACGTCCACGCCCACGCCTGCTCCTACGTCCACGCCCACGCCTACTCCTACGTCCACGCCCACGCCTACTCCTACGTCCACGCCCACGGCTACGCCTACGCCAATGCCCACGCCTACTCCTACGCCCACGGCCACGCCCACACCAACGGCTACGCCTACGCCAATGCCCACGCCAACGTTTACGCCCACGCCTACGCCAATGCCCACGCCTACCGTCAGGCCCCCGCAATCTGGGTCCGGCGCAATTTCCCGACCCGTGCCGACCGCCACACCAACGAATGCGCCCACTCCCACACTCACGCCCACCCCCGAACCGACGCCCACCCCCGAACCGACGCCGACCGCCACACCAACGAATGCGCCCACTCCCACACTCATTCCCACCCCCGAACCGACGCCCACTGTGAACAGGGAGTTGGTGTCCCTACTGACCACCTTGCTTGCACCCACACCCACGCCTACACCAACGGCTACTCCGGAACCGACCGCTACGGCTGGGCCGCCACCGCCCACCCCGACCGTCGCGCCGGCCTCGACTCCAGGGCCCTCTGGTGGTGTGACTGAACCGTTCAGCAACTTTCCCTGGTGGTTGCTGCTGCTGCTGCTGCTGCTGCTTTTGCTCCTGGTCGGCTTGCTGGTGTACTACCTGGCCCGCCGGAACCGGCAGTAATCAGGGGACTGGGGAGAGCAATCCGGTTTCGAATGTCTTTTGGAGTGGCAAAAAGCCGAGTAGCGAAATCGCCTCCATACACCGAAGAAACGGCGTTAAGAAGGAGAAAGTTACGAACTGGTGGTTCCGCCGCTGCATACGGATGTTCAAGAACGCCCGCACCCGGCTCGTGGAAGGGGGCCGACTCGGCCCTGACACTGCGCGGTCTTACCAAATAGAGTGCTTGCTGTACAACGTCCCAAACCCGCTGCTTGCAGGCTCGTACCGGTTGAGCTACTCATCCGCCCTCTATTGGCTCAGCTACCATGACCTGACCCGGCTCCCCAGCCAGGACAACCAGTTTCTCATGTTCGACCGTGGCTGGCCGGCCCCATCCCTCCCATCCGGCCGACCGGACGGTTTTCAAGCCAACACCGCGTTACCACATTTCGATGGCCTTGATCAGGAAGAACACTCCGAACCCTCCCGACGCCCACGCAATGGTCCACAGCAACAGTTCCGCGACATTCTTTGTATCCAGGGCCTCGTCGAATGATTCCTTGAATTTCCTGTACACGCCGGTCTCGCATTCCTTCCCGGACGCTATGTTGGCCGCTTTGGTGGCAACGGCCGCCAGGGCCGGAAACGCCATCAGCGCCAGCGTGGCCAGAACTCCCAGCTTTTCTACGGCAGCGCCTGCCAATAGCCTAGTTGCCAGCAGAATGCCTGCTGCGATCAGCGCCAGGACCAAGGTGGCAAAGAACTTGCGCAGAACGAGATATGTGAGCCCAGCGGCTGTGATGCCGAGAAACACGGCCATTGCCAGTTGTACCTCCGTTTCGTGGTCGTACAGCAAATGGCCCGGGTAGAGGGAAATGAGTGCGGTCCACGGGAGACAGGCCGTCGCCAGCAGAGCGCTGGCGATGCCTATCCTCAAGATGACTTTGGTCCATTGCCGCGCCGTTTTGATGATTTTCATTGTGCATTCCGTATGGGCGTCTTTTCCGCTTCGCAACCTGAAGGCCGAGTACACCGCCGCCTGCGACGACAACTACGACGCCGACCAGCTCCCCGCCCTGTTCGGGGAGAACGGCAGGTGGGAAAACGACGGCATGGTACGGTACGAGGGCAGGGAAGCCACGTGGGCGCACTGGTCTCGACGAGGAGGAATACGTCCGAGTTGACGGCAGGAGGATGTAGCAGAGCAAGAAATCGGCTCCCATCTTCCACACGACTTTTCGCCGGGCTGGGCCAGGAAGCGATTCGTATGATATTCGCCCGAGTCGCAGGCGTTGCAACCATCGCCGCAGACCTTGGTCCCGTCTGCCGCCGGCCGCGGGAATTTGGTGACACTGAGCCTCTTACGCCAGCGGGAGGGGTGCGGATAGAATGGTCTCACCGCTGCGGGCGCGTCGGACGACGAACGGCTGGGCGCCCGCAGTGGACTTTCCCGCCGATTATGTCTCCCGGCTTAATGCAGCGGATTATGACGGTCCTTGCGTGTCTGGGAAGCCCTGTAGAGAAACCCATCCGACTCTTCCGCCCAACTTGTTGCTGACGACTGCCTTACCAACGCGTATCTGACTCTGGGCGGAATCGAGCCTGGTGTCCCTACAGAAAAAGGCGATGAGGCAGGCGAGCGCAGAGCCCATTTGAGCGGACCAGCGGGAGCCGGGTCAAATCAGGTAGCTTGGCCTTGGGCGCAGACATTTGCTCTCAGATGAATCGGTGAAATAGTATAATGGTGCAAAGGTGCGATAGTGTTTCAGTGTCATGGTGTAATGGCGTCGTGGGATAATCGGGCCTGAGAGGCCAATTTCGGATCGTTTCAGCAACATCATGCGGAGGCTTGCAGTTGGGAAAGGCGAGCAGTCTGCGGCCCCGACCACTGCATGACACGAGGCCGTTGTTCCCCAATGCCCCGGGATAGAATCTCGGGACAGCCTACCGGGAGCCGTCATGCAGGGCCGAGGCCATGTCCGCCGGTTCATGCTGTCGACGGCCAAGGCGAGGGAAGGTGTCGGCTATACCTGGGAGAATGTGGCCGAGGTTGCCGTTCATGATTGGGAGCACACCGGGGTGCCGGACCTTACCCTACACTTTTGGCTATTGCAACGGGGTGTCGCCGCCTCATCATCGGCCAGACTGCCCACCAGTGGGCGATCGTCGTCCGCGAGCCCTGCCCCAGGTGCGACGAGCCCCTAGTGAACCCATCACCCATGAAAGCGTCAGCGACAACAACTCAACCGGAAGGTTCCCATGCACTGGCCCAAGCCAAGACAAATCTGCTCCCTCTGCCAGATCCGCCCGCCGGAACCGGCCAAGATATACTTCTGTGCCCGGTGCAACCGTAAGATCAACCAGGCAATCCGCAAGGCGTTGGTCACCACCGCCGCTGGCCTTCTCCCCGAACTGATGGCGCTCCTGGTGATCCTCGCCGTCCTGCCGACCTACGGACAATCCAATTACTGGCTGGTGATACCGGTGGTCGCTCTTGCCGTTCCCAGGATCCGGTACATTTTCGTCCGCACGGCCAACCGGGCCGTCAATCAGTATATCAACGACAGCGGCATCCCCCAGGTTTGGAGCGCCGAGTTCGAGATCAAGCATGCCCGGGAGAGTGCTGCCCATGTGAGAAACGCCATCCGCCACGAGGCAATCGCTCTGGCCATACCTCTGACGCCGCAGTTGGAGAAAGTGCTGAACGGTGAGATCCACCAACGGGAACTGTCCGACCGGGATATGGACCTTATCTGGCCGGCCGTTGAAGCCGCCATGAAGCGCGAACGGGACAAACAGGCTGCACTCGGCATCGAAGCCGCCCTGCCCCGCGGGGATGACCCCACCTGCTGAAGCACGGTCTCGCTCTTGTGCCGCCACCAGAGCAACATTCGCTCCTCAGCCTGTTGCTACTGACTGCCTTAAAGGGTGTGTGACAATGAGCTAAACTGGCAGTGGTTATTCATGGGATGAGAATAGGATGCTGGTTACGCTAGCGGCATGAGTAGAAAACCTTATGCCAGTGATTTGACCGATGCCCAATGGGAGGAATTGGGTTCCTTACTGCCGCCTGATACCGTTCGGGGCCATCCAAGGACCACCGGCCTGCGTGAGGTGGTCAACGGGATTCTGTACGCGCTGCGCGGCGGCATCTCTTGGCGGATGCTGCCCCATGACCTGCCGCCCTGGGGTAGGGTGTGGTGGTACTTCCGCAACTGGCGAGATGATGGCGCCTGGGAGTGGGAGGAAGAAGCCCTGCGGTCCCGGATTCGGGAAGCGGTGGGAGGGGAGGCTAGGCCCAGCGCGGGCATCATTGACAGCCAGTCGGTGAAGACCACAGAAAAAGGGGGTCCAGGGGTTATCCGCCGCAGGCGGACTGGCAAACGAGTAACGGGCCGCAAAGGCCACATCGTGGTGGATACCATGGGTTTGCTGCTGGCGGTGGTGGTTCATGCCGCCAACATTCAAAGCCAGCCCCGTGCCGCGACACGGGGATCGGGACGGTGCCAAGTTGGTGTTGGCCAAGCTGTTGGGCAATTTCCCCAGACTACAACTGATCTGGGTCCGCCTGAGGCGGACTGGCTACGCTGGCCGACTGGTGTCGTGGGCGTGGACCACTGGGGGTGGTTGCTGACGGTGGTGAAACACAAACCAGACAGCCACCACTTCGAGGTTTTGCCTCGGAGTTGGGTGGTAGAGCGCACCTTGGCATGGCTGAGCCGTTGCCGACGGTTGAGCAAGGACTATGAGGAGCGCACCGGAAGCAGCGAAGCATGGGAATGCATTGCCATGGTTCATCTGATGCTCAAACGACTTCAACCCACCTGAACCCAATTGTCACACACCCTCTGAGAGGTGAAGGGAGGCAAGGCCTTGGGCGACTGGTCGCTGCGGCCCGACGATGGGCAGGAGTTCGCCGGCCAGGACATCGTGCCATATCACGCTCTCCGCAGCAGCGCCGGCAAGGACCGCTCCGATCCGGCCATCCTGCTGGAGAACGCCAATATGATGCCGACATATTGTTGCCGGCGACGCGAGCATTGGTCTGCAGGTGACGATGTCCGCTGACGAGGTTGAACGGTCGCCGCTGACGATTTTCATGGCGCCCGGCGGGACGGGGAGAGAACCGGGGAAGATCATCGCGGGTTCCCTGGCGGATTTCGTCCAGGGTCAATTTGCCGAGATAACGAGGTAGTCGAGGAATGACTGGAAGTGTGCCGTAACGGAGGACGGTTGGGGCATCGCAATCATACGGCCGCAACCACATTTCCGATAGGCAACGTGCCGCCACTTCCCCGGACCAGTCTGCAATTGTATCTTTGCAACCGTGGCAAACCACGCCAGAGCGTGGCGGAGCGCGGCCAAGTTGACGAGTCAGCAAAGGTTAGCGTAAAACGGTCAGCCGTTGACGGAGTGCCCTGCTCCCGGCGGCGAGCAGACCGCGATGCCGCTGGGGAAGTCGTTGCTCCGGCCGGCGTTATACCCACCTCGACTAGAAGGAGTGATGATTATGGAATGGCCCCTGCAAGCCTACTCAGTGAAGCTCAAGCGGAAGGTCGACATTGCTGAGGACTCCATGGAGTTGGTCACGATGAAGAACGGCCGCCACGCCATCAGGGGCGTAGCCGTGGAGGATCGGAGCATCAACGTGTTCCGCATCCTGGGCAACGCCGAAGTTGACGAAGTGCGGACGAAATTGGGCGGCAAGTAAGGCAGCGCTCAGCCGACTCGGCCCAGTCTTGGCGACCGCTAACGGCTCAACCTTGGCCGGGAACTCGGTCTCGATGGTGGAGATGCCGGCGGTGGCCGCTTCCAGCTTGGCCTTGATGACCAAAAGCAGGGCCTCCTGCTGGGCACGAGCACTGCGCTCCCGGGGCGGGCTGTGGTTGGTGTAGCGAAAATCCTCGGGATCGGGCAGTTCCAGGACGAGCGGATGCGGCGGTTCTCCACGGCGAATATGACGGTGGCCAGGTTGCCCTGTGTGGCATAGGTGAAGCCGTCGGCGCCGTAGCGCTCGAGGGTCTCCTCGATCTCATTGCGAATGTGCATGGCGCTGACGGTGGTGTTGCGGGCGTAGGTCATGGCGCTCACCTTGCTGCCGGACGCTTGAGGCGCATCTCCGGCTGGGCGACCGCCTGACGCACCGCCGGCCGGAGCCGTAGGGTCAGGAGTGATATGACCGCATCAGGGATGTAGGTGGATCGACGGCGGTCAGGCGGGACTCTGGTAGAATAGAAGCGCGCCGGGGAACGGCGCCGATTTTTGCAGCAACGCTTTTCATAGAACCGCGTCGTCAGGTTTGGCCACGTTTCGCGCCGAGTCCTTTCGCATCCCGAGGAGTCTTTTCCGGCATGCCATTTAATCCCAGTCCATCCCGCGACAACCGCAAACATACCGGTAGCGCACAGATCAATCGCCCGCAGCGGCACCCGGCTACCTGCGCGGACTGCGGGGAGGCAACCACCGTTCCCTTCCGGCCGGCCGAGGACAGACCCGTGTACTGCCGATCCTGTCTATACCTGCGGCGCGACGGCGTGGGCAGCTCCGCACATCATGTGAAAGGCGGTAATTCGGGATCTCCGGTGGGGTCCACCGTTGGCGATCAATCCGACCCGGTTGCCCGGGAAGCCGTTTTTCCAGGCATGGCGCTGAACCGCGCGACCAGAACCGCCATCGCACGGATGGGCATATCGGATCCCACCCCGATACAGCGGCAGGCGATCCCCCATCTGCTGGGGGGTCGGGATGTGATTGGGCAGGCGCGCACCGGATCCGGCAAGACGCTGGCGTTTGCGGTGCCGCTGGTAGAGCAGTGCGAAGCCAAGGCGCGGCAGCCACAGGCATTGGTTCTGGCGCCGACGCGCGAACTGGCGATCCAGGTGGGCGTCGTCGTGGAGGGTCTGGCCAGACTGCAGGGCTTGCACGTCACATTGTTGTACGGCGGGCGGGCGGTTGGCAAGGATCACCGGGCGTTGCAACGGGGAGCGCAGATCATAATCGGCACGCCGGGTCGAACGCTGGATCACGTCCGTCAGGGCAGTCTGAACCTGAGCTCGGTGCGATTCCTGGTGCTTGACGAGGCCGACGAGATGCTGGACCAGGGGTTCGCCCGCGACGTTGACGCCATTTTGAGGGAGACGCCGAGGCAGCGTCAGACGGCGCTGTTCTCGGCGACCATGCCGGACTGGGTGGCGCAGACCGCCGGCAAACATCTCCACGACCCGGTCATGGTGGAAGTGGACGTTGACCTGCAGGGTCTGCCAACGGTGGAGCACCTGGTTTACAGCATCCAGAAGACGGACAAAATGGAGGCGCTGCGCGCGTTGCTGGACCGCCGGGAGGGCGCTCCGATTTTGGTGTTTGGAAAAACCAAGCACGGGGTCAAGAGGCTGGCCGGTCAGTTGGACGCGTTGGGTTATCCCGTGGGGGCGCTCGCGGGCAACCTCAGCCAGGTTGCCCGCGAGCGGGTGATGAAGGACTTTCGCTCCGGAGCGGCGCCAATTCTGATCGCCACCAACGTGGCGGCGCGGGGCCTGGACGTTGCGGGCATCGGGCAGGTGATCAATTACGATCTTCCCGACTCGGAAGAGTTGTTCACGCACCGGGTGGGTCGCACCGGTCGCATGGGTCGCGCTGGCCAGGCAATCACGTTCATTACGCCGGACGAAGACCGGAAGTGGCGCGAGATACAGCGGGGACTGGGCCACCGGTTCACACGCGAATCATGGACCAGGGAACGACGGTCGGCAGAGCGTCGTGAGAAAGCTCAGGCGGGCTCTGGATTCGAGGACGGCGCCACGCGGGTCCGGCGCAGGTGGAATGGAGTTGTCGTTAGGAACGAGGGAGATGAGGCCACGGCGCGGCTCGCGGCCGGATCGGCGGGAAGGGACTGGCAAGATCCAAGGATTGGGCCAGGCGGTGGCCATGGTTGCGGACGGAGCCAGCAACGGCGTCCAGGGCGGACAGCAACTGTCGGGTGGTCAGGCCCAGGTCTAACGCCATGATCGAAGTTCGGGCGGCCGTTCAGGGCACGGCGCCGATGCGGAACTTCCTGGCGCCGCGCTCCACGCAGGTAGAGCGGATGGCGGGGCGGCCGTTCTTCATGGTCACGGCCTTGATGTGGCGGGATAGGGTCTTGGCCCGGCACTTGACGTAGTGCATTTCGACAGGCGCGGACGGGGTGGCCATCGACGGAAGCTCCTGGAGCAGCGGTTTCTGCAATTCTAAACCACGCGGGGCATACGCTGGCGTCGGCGCTTTCGCCGCGGGGAGAGGACGCGTCCTGCTGCTGGGGAACCTGAACCTGGCTGTCCGTACACCGATGGACCGGAGCCGCGGAACGTCCAGGACGTTCCGGGGGACGGCGTGATAACCGTCCCCTGGCGGCGTCACCGTTCTACTACAAGGAAGGTCTCATCGAAAATAACAGGATCAAGCATGTGCTCCGCTGGTGCCAGGGCTCGAATTGGGCTAATCTCGTAGGGGAGAAAGCGGTCGGTCGGAACGACGGCATTCACGTGGAAAACGGCGTGATCAGTTACCAGATCACCGGCCTCACCAATGATGTTGCGGTCGAAGTGCACGTTAGGGCCTTCTTTGGGAGCAATCACCAAGAAGGCACAATGAGCAAAGAGGCATCCAGCACTTCCTGCCCAGTGGGTGAAGAGTAAAACCGTTGTGCCCTAGTTACCCGATCAAGCGCCCGCCGTCTCAGCCACGCTTGACGATGTGACCATCGTGTGCGAAAGCGGGACGCACCAGGCATCGCTGGCGAGCGTGTTCAGCGATGCCGACGGCGACGACTTGACCATCACGGCGAGTTCGTCAAACGAGAGTGTCGCCACGGTGTCGGTATCCGCCGACTACGCGGCGTTCACAGTGCCCGCCCAGGCCCGGGGCACGGCCACCATTACGGTTACTGCCGACGATGGCACTGCCACGGTTGGAGACGCACTCACCGTCGCGGTCAAAGCCTCGCCGGCGGTAGCATCGGCCGTCGCCTACGTGAGCGAACTGGGAGGTCGATGCGACCCACGAAGTCTCCCTGTCCGGCATCTTCAGCGATGCCGACGGGATGCGCTGACCATCAGCACCCAGGCCTTGGACAGCACAGTTGTCCAGGTCTCCAATACCATTGACCCCTCCACCGGGTCGGCAACCGCCATCACGGTCACGGCCCAGGACTCGGCCGGCAACAGCGTGAAAGACGAGTTCGACGTAACGGTGCCCGCTGCTGAGCAACAGCAGCAGCAGGCGGTGGAACTGCTTGGCTCGGTTGTCGGTCTGGAGCTTACGGCCACGGCGGAGGACAGCGCGACGGTGAGCTGGAGTGCTCCCGAAACCGGCGGTGCGCCGGACGGGTACATCGTCCACATCAGCCCCGAATACGGCGGCAAGGACCGGACCAAGACGCCCAAGGCGAAGAAGACGCAGGTGAAATTCAACAACCTGCAATCTGGTCAGACCTACGCAGTGCGGGTGCGGGCGCAGAACGAGGCCGGCAAGGGCGAGCGGGTCCACGCTACTGTCATCCTGCCCGAGGAGGGAGACGGCCAGACGGGGCAACGATCGGCCTTGGAAGGTCAAGATGAAGGGGGCATCCGGCTGCGGCTGGGCGCCCCTTTTGGGAATTACATACCAAAATTCACGTGAAAAAAGCAATTGTTACTTACATTACACGATTGATGGTGTATATTCCTGCTGGTCCTTATTGCTCGGTTTGCCTCCCGGAGGCTTGCGGCAGGCCGGGGCGGCCGGGCCAGATGGCCCGAGAAATCGATCCGCCTCTGGAGTTGACCGGGTACGGGGCGCCTGGCTCCGTTAAGCCCCGGACCGGCGGAACCCAGCAACGAGGCAGCGGAGCAATGTTCAGAGACGGAGACGACAACAGCAAGGTGGACCACTTGATGCAGTCGGCAATGCCATTTACCCCTGCCCCCACGAGTTTTGCTCCAGTACTTCCTCCCGGCCCTCACCCTCGCGAGGGTCTCAGGAGCAGACCGGAGGTAGTAGATGGTATGCACCCCATGATCGCGCAGGCGCAGGTGGACGCGGTCAGCAGCCAGTTGGCCGATTCGGAGGCCGAACTGCGCGAGTACGAGGCGATCAGGGAGGGAAAATTCCCAGTGGACGCGCTGCGGTAGGCTGTCAACCTCCCCGAACTTCTCATCAAGGCTCGCATCGCTCGAGGACTGACCTAGAGGGAATTGGCGGACCGGGTGGGACTGAAGGAGCAGCAGATACAGAAGTACGAAGCCACGGATTATGTGGCCGCCAAATGGTCCCGCATCAGGGAGGTGGCGGATGTGCTCAGCATTGAGTTCGTTGTCTCGGCCCGTTCGGTGGAAGCCCAGCATTGAGAACTGGTCAATTGGGATTCGAAGCGTGAGGCATTGGCGACCATGTTGAAGCGAGCTGTTCACCCTGGGGCGATCTTGAAAGATGAACTTGAGGAGAGAAGTATTGTTGACCAGCTTCGCCAGGCAGATTGACGTGCCGGCCAATCGCGTCGGCCAGATCCTTTCCGGCAAGCGCGCGGTGACGGGAGATAGCGCTCTGAGGTTTGGACACTGGTTCGGCATGGATCCGCAGTTTCGGCTGAACTTACAGGCGCAGTACGAGTTGGCGCTGGTGGAGCAGTCGGTCGGTGCGAAAGTGCGTGGCCTGCCCACCGCGGCGAGTGGTCGGTAAAGTCACGTCCGGAGCTGTGACCAGGATATGCTCGATCGGAAAAAGGCATACACCCGCCACTTCTGGGGGAAGTCGGACCGTCAAAACCCGGAGCGCATCCATCTGCTGGAGCATCACCTAGCGGACGTGGGCGCGTGTTTCGAAGCTCTGCTGCGTCAGCCGCCGATCCGTCAACGCCTGGCCCACACCGCCGGCTGGGACGACATAGACGATGGTACGGTGGCGCGCCTGTGCGTGTTCGCGGCCCTGCACGACATCGGCAAGGTCAACATCGGGTTCCAGACGCAAATCTGGCGGCGTGAAGACCACCCCAATGGCGCCCGGCCGCCCGGGCGCGCCGGGCACACGGTGGATCTGATGCCCGTGCTGAATGGGAATGATACCGCTACATCCGAGTGGTTCTGCGACTCCCTCGGCTGGTGGTGGGATGCCACGGAGACATGGGATGACCGCGGTGGCGAAACCGTGTGCGGATTGCTGGTGGCGACGCTCTCGCATCACGGGCGGCCGCTGCAACTGGACGATGGTCGGTCCGAGTTTCCGCAGTTGTGGCGACGCTTCGGCGAGTTGGACCCGCAGGAACAGGCGAGGCGCATTGGGCTTCTGGCACAGGAGTGGTTCCCGGCGGCATTTGTTGCGGACGGACCGACGTTGCCGTCAATGCCGGAGTTCCAGCATCATTTTCTGGGGCTGTGCAACCTGGCGGACTGGATCGGCTCCAATGAACTCTGGTTCCCGTACGTTGACGAACTCAGAGACGATTACGTTGACACCGCCAGGGAGTGCGCTGCGCGGGCAATCAGCGCCATTGGCTTGGACATTGCGACGCAGCGGCAGAGCGTGGCCCAGGCCGGCGTTCCCGATCTGGAAGGTCTGTTCCCGCACATCGCGGAGGCCAACGCCATCCAAGCCGCTGCCTACGCCGCGCCGCTGGACGAGCGGCTGGTCATCATCGAATCGGAGACGGGCTCTGGCAAGACGGAGGCCGCGCTGTGGCGCTTCGCCAGGCTGTACGAGGCGGCGTTGGTAGACGGTCTCTATTTCGCCCTGCCCACCCGGGCGGCGGCCAAGCAGATCTTTGACCGGGTGAACCGCTTTGTCGCCAATATGTTCCCTGCAGACGCACGACCAGATCCGGTGCTGGCGGTTCCCGGATACCTGCGGTCCGGCGATGCCCACGGCCAGCGACTGCAAGATTACCAGGTGTGGTGGGACGACAATGCCGCCGACGGTCGCCGCTGGGCCGCCGAGAGTCCCAAGCGGTTCCTCACCGCTCAGATCGCCGTGGGCACCGTGGACCAGGCGATGCTGGGGTCGCTGAAGGTGAAAAACGCCCACATGAGGGCTGCAGGATTAGCGCGCAACCTGTTGGTGGTGGACGAGGTCCATGCGTCGGATGCCTACATGAGCGAGGTGCTGGCCGCCGTGCTGGATGCACACCTGGAATCGGGCGGCCACGCGCTGTTGATGTCGGCGACGCTGGGATCGACGGCCCGGCGCCGCTGGCTGCGTCGCGACGCAGCAGACGCGCCCCGCCTGGCCGATGCGATCGGCGCGCCCTACCCCGCGGTGAGCACGTCCTCGCAGATGATCGACCCGGGAGAGAACGACCGGCGCAAAGACGTGAGCATCAGATCCGAACCTGAAATGCGGGACTTCGCGGCCGTGGCAGCCCGGGCGCTGGAGGCGGCGCGATCCGGCGCCAAGGTGCTGGTGGTCCGCAACACCGTGGACTACGCCATCCGCACGCAGGAGGCGTTGCACGAGAGGGCGGGGCCGGAGGACGTTGGGCTGCTCTTCTCGGTCCACGATATTCCCACGTTGCACCACGGTCGTTTCGCCGCCGTTGATCGGGGGATGCTGGACACGGAGATCGAGCGACGGCTGGGACGTGGACGACCCGATGGCGGGCTGGCGGTGGTGGGCACCCAGACTCTGGAGCAGTCTCTGGATATTGACGCCGACCTGCTAATCACCGACCTGTGCCCCGCCGACGTGCTGCTGCAGCGCATCGGACGTCTCCACCGGCATCCGCGTAACGACCGATCGATTGGTTACGATACGCCGGTGTGTATGGTGTTGACACCGGGCGCTGACCTGTCGCCACTGCTCTCCTCGGGCGGCAACGCCAACGGGCTCGGACCTCACGGGGGCGTGTACCGCAACCTGCACATCCTGGAGGCGACCCGTCGGCTGGTTGACGAACATCCCCAATGGCGCATACCGGAGATGAACCGGGAACTGGTGGAGATGGCGACGCATCCCGAGGTTCTGGAGCGAATCACTGAGGAACTGGGAGAGGAGTGGCAGGAACACGCCATCAGCACCGCCGGTGGCCACATTGCCGACGTGCAGACGGCGCGCGAGCATGTCATACGGCGGGACATATCCTTCTTCACCGACAACCGGGACGTGTTGTTCCCTAGCGACGACGAGCGGATACGCACCCGCTTGGGCGACGACCGGGTGGAAATCACGTTCCAACCGGCGGCCACCAGCCCCTTTGACGAATCATGCGCGATAGAACGCCTGGCGCTGTCAGCGCGGTGGGCGCCAGGAGGCAATGCTCAAGACCCGGTGGAACCCACGTCGGCCGACGGCGGCTACGAGTTCCGCGTCGGCGACCGGCACTTCCGCTACGACCGCCTGGGCCTGCGACGGGCTTAGCAGCATCTCACATTGATGGACAGGATTTAGGGGCGTATGTTGAATGTCTTGACCGAACCGCTTATTCGCGTTTCCACGGCGAAAGGTACTCGCTTGGTGTCGGTACCCGACGTGTACGCCGCGCTGATGGCTGACGAGGTGGAGGCATTCCCGGCTCTGCGGCCTCACCAGCGCCATGCTTGGCACGCATTCCTGGTGCAACTGGGGGCCATGGCGATGTACCGGGCCGGTGTCACCGAACCGCCCGCGGACGCGCTGGACTGGTTGGAACTGTTCCGCGGGTTGACGCCGGACTTTTCCGACGACGAACCGTGGCAGTCGGTGGTGGACGATATTACCAAGCCGGCTTTCATGCAGCCGCCAGCATCGTCCGCCGACAAGGAAAGCGAGTTCAAGACCGTGGTTGCGACGCCCGATGAGCTTGATATGCTCGTGACTTCCAAAAATCATGACCTCAAAGCGACGATAGGATTACAAGCCGCTGTTGATGATTGGATTTTTGCGCTGATTACACTTCAAACGATGGAGGGGTACGGAGGCGCTCGCAATTACGGAGTATCCCGGATGCCCAGCGGATACGGGAACCGTCCGGCGTTCAGCATCACGCCTTCTGCTCGACCCGGTGGTCATGTGCGGCGTGACATGGATGCGCTCCTGCAACACCGGCAGGCCATTCTGGAAGAATACCCGGTGATTGACAACGGCATAGGGTTGCTGTGGGTCAAGCCTTGGGACGGTACGAAAGCGGAGACTCTGCTGATAAATCAGATGGAGCCTTTCTACATTGAAGTTTGCCGGCGGGTCAGGCTGCGGCAAAGGGCTGGCCGGCTGGAGGCGTTTCGCGCCAACTCACTGGACCGACGAATTGCGGACATTAAGGGGCTGACCGGAGACCCATGGGCTCCTACCGGCAAGAGCGCCAACCAGCGGGACACTCCGCCGGCTTTTCTGGGACTGCGCAAGTTCGGCTACGAAAGGATAGTTGACGGTCTGTTTTCGCAAGACTGGACGGAACCTCGGCTACTGCGCTTGACGCAGCATGACCGAGACACCGGCGGAAGTATGCGACTGGTTGCTCGCGGCATGGTGCGGGGCGAAGGCGGAACTTCCGGTTACCACGAACGTGTTATTCCACTGAAACCCAAAATGGCGCGGATTTTTGGAAGGGGAGGTAACAGAGAGGAAATAGGCGACATCGCGCGAGAGCGCATCGCCGACATAGGCAAAGTCAAAACCATCTTGCGCCATGCTATCGCAACATTCGCTGCACACGGCGAGTCTAGCGTCACCAGTCCAGAACAGCGTTCCCGCGCGAACCCGTGGTCGGATAAGCTCGACGAAATAATCGACGCCGGCTTTTTCGACGCCTTGCAGGAAGAGGCGGAAGAGGACAACCGTGACGAACGCCGGCGCATCCGTAACCGTTGGCTGCGCAATGGGAATGGCGGGGTAGTTGACCATGCCGAACAAATCTTGCAGGCCGCTGGGGATGCTTTGCCCTGTCTGTCTATCCATCGCTATAAGGCGAAGGTTCAGGCCGACGGCGTGTTTTGGGGGCGATTGCGCGGGGCTAATGGGTTGCCGGAATTGTTCGTTTGAGCAAACGACGAATCTGACGAATCTTCGGAGGATCCAAACAACGGCCCGTCACAAACGGAGCAGATATGACAACCCCAACTTTTCACAATGAGCGCGAATTCACTCGCGCAGTCATGAGCCTAGCAGAGGAGTGCCAGTGGGAAACTTTTCGAATCCGGGACAGTGCATACCAAACTGGCGGTGTTCCCGCGGGTTTCCCGGACTTGATCCTCAGATACAGGGACGTTCAGGGAAACTCTACACTGGTCGCGGCGGAGTTGAAAACCGACAACGATGAAACCAGCCAACCCAGCCCTGCGCAATTGAGATTTCTGGAAGAACTCGCCACCCATATGCCCACATACATCTTCCGCTACCGGGATTGGGACTACATTGAGGATATGCTTCGCAATGGTCCGCCTCAGACAACCGGCGAGATTATCCGTCCCTCCCTACCTATCAACAGGGATAGCGCACTGCTGCCACCGCAACCGCTTGGTAAGGGCGCCGTTGTGCAGCGAATAGCGGAGGAATTTGCCGATCCAGACTTTTCTCGCGGAAATATAGCCGAATTGCGGCGAATGAATCCTGACGACCCCGCTGCGCTGATTTTTTGGCGGCTGATGGCGAAATACAACCTGCCGGACACCGCAGTATCAGTTCCCCAATGGGCTCTTATCATGCACGGGATAGCCTTGATGACACCAACTGCCAACGCAAACATTCCGGTGGGGCGGGCTCTGTTCCTCGTGGGGTCTTACAGCGAGGCTCGGCTCAATCGTCTGCTGGTATCGCGTGGGGCAATGTTCCGCGACCTGCTGGGACGGCTGTTCAGAATACTGGCGTCCGCAAAGCAACCGCTGGATTGGGGGGAAATGGCAAATCTCATACTCGACGACAATGACAATGCCCGCTTGAGAATCGCCAGCGAGTACTACCGGGCCGAGCGGCGCGGTTCCCAATCAACGGGAGAATAATCACAGGGAGATTGATGATGACCACCTCCAGATTTTTACAGATCCACACCCTGCACTCGTACCCCGCCGCGCTGCTCAACCGGGATGACTCTGGCCTGGCCAAGAGAATGCCCTTCGGCGGCGCGGTGCGCACCCGCATCTCGTCCCAGTGTCTCAAGCGACACTGGCGAGTGGCGCGGGACGAGTTCGCCATCCACAGCATCGCCGGCGCGACTGCCGCCCTGCGCTCCCGCAATATCGTGGAGCGCAGGGTGTTCGACCCCATGCGTGGCATAGACGGCGTGGCCGAGGATGTTCTGACGGCGGTGGAAAACGCTTTCAACGTGGGCGTGTACGGCAGCAGCGGCACCACCGAAACCGGCCGCCAACCCCTGCTGCTGGGCCTGCCCGAGGTCGAGTATCTACAGCAGAAAGCCGCCGACATCTGCGCCGAGCATCCCGACGACGCGAAGGCAGCCGGCGACGCTGCCGTGCTGCTTTTCAACAACCGCCGCGGCGAGGGCAACAACTTTGCCGCCTTCCGCGACGCCGCCCGGCTGCCCGGCGGCCTGGAGGGCGCGCTGTTCGGCCGGATGGTCACGTCGGATCCGGGCGCCAACATCGAGGCGGCCATCCACGTCGCCCACGCCTTCACCGTCCACGCCGAGGAGAGCGAGAGCGACTACTTCTCGGTGGTGGATGACCTACAGCGCGAGGACGAGGATGCCGGCGCAGCCCACATCGGCGACATGGAACTCACCGCCGGCCTGTTCTACGGCTACGTGGTGGTGGACGTGCCCGGCCTGGTGTCCAACCTGGAGGGCTGCGATGCCGGGGAGTGGGAGAACGCTGACCGGGATCTGGCTGGCAATGTAATTCAGAACCTCATTCATCTCATCGCGACGGTGTCGCCGGGGGCCAAGCTGGGGTCCACCGCTCCCTACGGCTTTGCCGACCTGATGCTCATCGAGGCCGGCAACCGCCAGCCCCGCAGCCTGGCCAACGCCTACCGCGAGCCGGCTCGGGCGCGCATCGAGGCCGCCACCGAAAAGCTGGCCGGTCACCTGGGCAAGCTGGACAAAGCCTATGGCGGCAGGGAAGCGCGCCGCTTTATGTCGGTGGAAGACTGCGAAATCCCTAGGGCAGAGTCCCTGTGCCTAGACGACCTGGCGACGTGGGCCGCCGGCGCGGTGCGCTCCGGATCGGCGGTGTAACCATGCGCCACATGATACTCAACCTGGAAGCGCCGCTGATGGCTTTCGGCGGCGAGACCATCGACAACCTGGGCGTGATCCGGCCATTTCCGGCGGTGTCGATGTTGGCCGGCCTGTTCGCCAACGCGCTGGGCTGGCGGCGAGTGGAGCGGCAGCGTCACCAGGACCTGCAGGACCGCATCGTGATGGCGGCCCGCATCGACCGGGCGCCGGCCGGCGGCGTGCGGATGACCGATTACCAAACCGTCAAAATGGGCGATACCGTTGACTTGTTCGTGCGTAGCAACCATTGGGTGGTGGGGTGGACAACCCGAGGGACGCCTGACACACGCGCCGGAGCATTGGGGTCGGCAAGCAGCGGGCCGTTCACTCACCAGCGTTGGCGCGACTACTACGCCGATATGCGCGTCTCGGTGGCGTTGCGGCTGGAACCGGCGGGGGATGTACCGACGCTGGAGGCATTGGCGGAGGTGTTGCAGGAACCCGCCCGCCCCCTGTTCATCGGGCGCAAGCCGTGTTTGCCGTCCGCCCCGCTGTACGGCGGCTTCACCGAGGGCGATACTGCCCTGGCCGCCCTGCTCAGCGTGGCCCCGGCAAACGATCCGCGCGGCGAACCCTGCCGTCTCCAGTGGCCCCGGGGCGAGGGGGTGGACGAGATCGAGCCCAACCGGACGCACATGATCACCGACCAGCGCAATTGGGTTTCCGGTCTGCACGGCGGCGGCCGCTGGGTGTGCGAAGGAACCGTTGACCGCAGCCGGTGGATGGAGGTGGCAGCATCATGACGGAATCGTTGCAGATGATACGGGCCGAAATCAGCGCGCGGGACTTCCAGCGCTGGATGGGCATACGCCGGCTGCAGGACCCGGACCACGGGATGCACTGCCTGCTGGCCGAGTGCTTCGGGCGGGACCTGGCGCCCCGCCCCTTCCGCGCCATCTTCCCCAGGGGAGGATCGCGAGGTTGCCTGTACGGGTACGGCTCCGCTGGAGCGGACGAATTACGGGAGGCGGCCGGAACCTATGCGGACCCGTTTCAGTGCCGGATCATCCCTGCCGCAAGCATCGAAAGCAAACCGATGCCGGCTGAATGGACCGCAGGCAAGCGCTTGGGCTTCGAGGTGAGGGTGCGGCCCATTGTACGGCGCACCGGTAAGGCCGATACTCGGCCGGGCAAGGAGTGGGACGCCTTCCAACTGGAGGCGGAACAACATCCCAAGGGCGGGATGGTCCGCAGCCGCGAGGATGTCTATACCGATTGGCTCCGCAGGCAGTTGGAGACTCGCGGCGGGGCGACGCTGGCGTCGGCGACGCTGGCATCGTTTCAGCGCACCCGGGCCGTCCGCAAGCTGCACAGCCGGTACAGCGAAGGGCCCGACGCGCTGATGCGCGGGACGCTTGAGATCACCGACGGGTCGGCCTTCTCCCAGCTGCTGGCCAGCGGTGTCGGTCGGCACCGCGCCTACGGCTACGGCATGCTGCTCCTGCGGCCGGCGGGCCGAGCCGTGGCATCCTGACCCGATGGGTTAACGCACCTTAACAACCGAATATCCATCCCCGTCCACGGGAGAAGGGAGGCGACGAATATGCTGAGAGGAAGGCTGGGACTAGAAACGGCGCGCATCCCCCACGCTGACCGCCACGGGCTGCTGTGGCTGTCTCGGGGCGCGCTGACGGTGCGGGACGGCACGCTGCGTTTTGAGCGGCAGGCCGGGCCCGACGCCGACAGCTCGCTGGGACCGGGCGAGTACGGCATTCCCTTTCAGAGCCTGTCCATGATACTGCTGGGGCCAGGCTCCACGGTGAGCCACGACGCCTTGCGCCTGATGGCCAGGCATGGCACGGGATTGGTTGCGGTGGGTGAGGACGGCGTGCGGTGCTACACTGCGCCTCCGCTGATGCCGGACACCTCGGACATCGCCCGGCGTCAGATGCGGGCCTGGGGTGATGCCGTGGGCAGTCGCATCACCATCGCCCGCAAGATGTACGCCCTCCGCCTGGGCGAGGTGCTGCCGCACACGGATCTCAATACGTTGCGGGGTATCGAAGGCGCGCGGATGCGGCGCACCTACCAGAACCTGTCGCAACAGTACGGCATCCAGTGGCGGGGGCGACGCTACGACCGGGCCAACCCCACGGCGGCGGACATTCCTAACCAGGCCATCAACCACGCGTCGGTGGCGGTCACCGCGGCGGCGGTGATCGCCGTGACCTCGCTGGGCGCCATCCCCCAGCTAGGATTCATCCACGAGCACAGCGGCGAGGCCTTCGCCCTGGACGTCGCGGACCTGTTCCGAGACACGGTGCTGCTGCCGGCGGCGTTCAAATCCGCCGCGGAGGTTGCCAAGAATCCCCGCCTGGACGTGGAAAGGCATACCAGGCGCACGACCGGCGATCTGATGCGAACGGAACGGGTCATCCCCAAGATGATCGACCGCATCAAGACGCTATTCCAGGACGTAGCGCCCTTGGAAGCCGAAGGCGGCGGTGGGCTGGTCCTCGATGCCACCCTGATGGAAGGCTGGCCGGACGGAGAAGATGGGGAGGAGGAATTCTGATGACGGTGGTGGTGACCGTGAACGTGGAGGGCCGCTACCGGGGATTCCTGGCGTCGGTGATGCTGGAAATTGCGCCTGGGGTGTACACGTCGCCGGACATGACCAGCGGCATTCGGGATCGGATCTGGGACGTGCTGATGCGGTGGTATGGCGAACTTGGCAACGGATCCATCGTGATGACGTGGCGGAACCCGTCGGCGGTGGGCCAGCAGAGCATACGCAGCTTGGGTGACCCGCCAAAGGAAATCGTGGATGCTGATGGTGTGTACCTGGTAAGATACGGCGCAGCCCGCTCCCTTGGCGAATAATATCCAATAGAGACTATCAATTTGCCAAGGGGTTCCCCCGCACGCGCGGGGATAGACCCGGCACGCGGATCTGTCTCAGCAGATATTGACCGGTTCCCCCGCACGCGCGGGGATAGACCACAGGGGTAGGAACTATGACCACTCGGCATGATGGTTCCCCCGCACGCGCGGGGATAGACCCAGCCCGGTCACCACGTTCCTTCAAGCGATGTTGGTTCCCCCGCACGCGCGGGGATAGACCATACGGCCCCGAATCCGGCTCCGAGCACGGCGCGGTTCCCCCGCACGCGCGGGGATAGACCCAGCGATGAGGAGCGGGATCGCCGCCGCCAGGAGGTTCCCCCGCACGCGCGGGGATAGACCGATGACCTGAGCGACTGGACTGCCGACGCCCTGGGTTCCCCCGCACGCGCGGGGATAGACCCCAACGTGGCGCCTGGCGACGTCAAGGTCATCCGGTTCCCCCGCACGCGCGGGGATAGACCCGCAGCCGGCGGGATCAGGAAAGGTCGGTCTCCGGTTCCCCCGCACGCGCGGGGATAGACCGCGAAAGCCCGGTGATTCCTGGCCTCGCAGCGCGGTTCCCCCGCACGCGCGGGGATAGACCGCTGACATACGTCCATCCGCAACCGATGAGCTCGGTTCCCCCGCACGCGCGGGGATAGACCGTCCATAAAGACGATCTGCGTTCCCTTGTCCGCGGTTCCCCCGCACGCGCGGGGATAGACCGCTCACCAGCGATGCGCGGTTGGCGTCGCTGGAGGTTCCCCCGCACGCGCGGGGATAGACCCTCCGGGCCCAGCGCCGTCAAGCCGGCCTGTGCGGTTCCCCCGCACGCGCGGGGATAGACCCGCCGACGCGCTTATCAACTTCGCGGCCCAAACGGTTCCCCCGCACGCGCGGGGATAGACCTTCGTCGATGGCGTTGATAGTGTACCCGGCTATGGTTCCCCCGCACGCGCGGGGATAGACCCATCCCATTCACCCGTTGGCGAACATGAACCCGGGTTCCCCCGCACGCGCGGGGATAGACCTTCGTCGATGGCGTTGATAGTGTACCCGGCTATGGTTCCCCCGCACGCGCGGGGATAGACCCACGTCTGCCCCGTCCATTTCCAACAGGGCGCGGGTTCCCCCGCACGCGCGGGGATAGACCTCACTTGGCGATAGGTGGCGGTAACGCCAGTCCGGTTCCCCCGCACGCGCGGGGATAGACCCGTGCGCGTCGGCCTCGCCCTTGCTGCCCCAACGGTTCCCCCGCACGCGCGGGGATAGACCACAGCCGGACCGTCGTAGTCAGCGCCATCAGCCGGTTCCCCCGCACGCGCGGGGATAGACCCCATCGTGTACAACGCTGCGACCGTGACTGGCCGGTTCCCCCGCACGCGCGGGGATAGACCCCATCAAGGACCGGCTGCTGACCCGGCGGGGTCGGTTCCCCCGCACGCGCGGGGATAGACCCAATAAAAAACTGGTATAGATGGAGTAGATGCAGGTTCCCCCGCACGCGCGGGGATAGACCCCTGTACCTGGCGGTGCAGGCCAGCTATGCCCTGGTTCCCCCGCACGCGCGGGGATAGACCCGTGGTCCTCGTCGGGTGGGCAGTAATACGCGGGGTTCCCCCGCACGCGCGGGGATAGACCCACCCTCTGCGGATTGAAGCCTGCCAATGAGCCGGTTCCCCCGCACGCGCGGGGATAGACCCAACGCCCAGATCACCGAGCTGGAGCGGACCGAGGTTCCCCCGCACGCGCGGGGATAGACCCACTCTTGCCCGCGCACGACGGGCCAGCCGGTAGGTTCCCCCGCACGCGCGGGGATAGACCGGAACACCGGCCGGTGCGCATGGGGCGCCTGATGGTTCCCCCGCACGCGCGGGGATAGACCCCCACGAGGTGCAGGTCTATGCCCTGCACCCCAGGTTCCCCCGCACGCGCGGGGATAGACCCTGACTACCGCGGCCCGCTCCTGATCCACGCGGGGTTCCCCCGCACGCGCGGGGATAGACCCCGTCCGTTCGTACCTGCGCCTGCCGGTTGATGGGTTCCCCCGCACGCGCGGGGATAGACCCTGAATAGCCCCGTCGTCCCCTCTTTCTTCGGTGGTTCCCCCGCACGCGCGGGGATAGACCATCTACGTATGAGGTCATGGCGAGTGGTTGTTGGGTTCCCCCGCACGCGCGGGGATAGACCCGGCGCCGACTTGATCGACCGGCGTTCGTACTCGGTTCCCCCGCACGCGCGGGGATAGACCATCTGGACGGTGAGGGCAGGGGATCTCCAGGTGGGTTCCCCCGCACGCGCGGGGATAGACCCTCAGACCTGCCCGTCGGCTACAACTGGGGCGGGGTTCCCCCGCACGCGCGGGGATAGACCCCTGCCGATGGCAACCTGGGCATTCGACGCCGCGGTTCCCCCGCACGCGCGGGGATAGACCCCTGATCGTGCATCGCGGACCGAAGCAGCTCGTGGTTCCCCCGCACGCGCGGGGATAGACCTTCGCTGGTCAGCTGGATCCACGCCGGCATCCGGGTTCCCCCGCACGCGCGGGGATAGACCTCAGAACAGCCCGAAAAAGTAGAACAGCCCGAAGGTTCCCCCGCACGCGCGGGGATAGACCCGCTGCACCCCGACCCCTACGCCGATTGCCACAGGTTCCCCCGCACGCGCGGGGATAGACCATTCATCACCGCCCAGGGCGAGGTAGTGAACCTGGTTCCCCCGCACGCGCGGGGATAGACCCCCATCGCCAGGACCGCCGACTACTTCCTACCAGGTTCCCCCGCACGCGCGGGGATAGACCCGGAGCCCGCGGCTACTGGAGCAACCCCCAGGGGGTTCCCCCGCACGCGCGGGGATAGACCCGCATTTGTATGGGGCGAATCGCCAACCCCGGCGGTTCCCCCGCACGCGCGGGGATAGACCCCTGCGGAACGCATTCAACCAGTCCGCGACGCCGGTTCCCCCGCACGCGCGGGGATAGACCCAATGGGGAGTTCGGCGAGGTGCTGGACATCTGGGTTCCCCCGCACGCGCGGGGATAGACCCGCCGGCTAGCCATTTCCCGGGGAATATCTCCCGGTTCCCCCGCACGCGCGGGGATAGACCATATCCCAGCCCCAGGTCGTAGAAACTACGGAAGGTTCCCCCGCACGCGCGGGGATAGACCCCGACCCACCCACCGCTCTGCTCCGACGGTTGCGGTTCCCCCGCACGCGCGGGGATAGACCTCTTGCAGCTGGCCGAGCAGAGACGCCCGAAGCGGTTCCCCCGCACGCGCGGGGATAGACCCCTCTCCGACCTCGGCGACGCCGAGCAGTTCGCGGTTCCCCCGCACGCGCGGGGATAGACCCCTGATTATGCCACTTGATAAAGTCAAAAGCCTGGTTCCCCCGCACGCGCGGGGATAGACCTTGCGAGGACATGACTACAACTCCAACGGGATGGGTTCCCCCGCACGCGCGGGGATAGACCCCACCGACACCCGGGGTTACAGATCGACCCCGAGGTTCCCCCGCACGCGCGGGGATAGACCCATTTGTTACTACGGGATTCCACTAAACTACATGGTTCCCCCGCACGCGCGGGGATAGACCGTATTTCCGACGTATCAAAACGTCGGTTCTTACGGTTCCCCCGCACGCGCGGGGATAGACCCCAGGACACCGGCACCGTCGCCCACATGGTGCGGGTTCCCCCGCACGCGCGGGGATAGACCCGCCACCGCCCCGATGCCACCGGAACGGGCGCGGGTTCCCCCGCACGCGCGGGGATAGACCGGACAGGCTGACAACGAACGGGAGCAAACTAGTGGTTCCCCCGCACGCGCGGGGATAGACCCCGGCTGCGTGGCTCATCCTGAACCAACCAATAGGTTCCCCCGCACGCGCGGGGATAGACCCCCCGGCCCAGCAGGACCGACAAGCTCGGTGTTGGTTCCCCCGCACGCGCGGGGATAGACCGCTCCGACCAGATCCAGGACCGTTCCGCGTCGCGGTTCCCCCGCACGCGCGGGGATAGACCCGCTCGCCCGACGACCGCATTGACATCCGGATCGGTTCCCCCGCACGCGCGGGGATAGACCCTGATGGCCCGGCGCATCTTGCTCGATGATGATGGTTCCCCCGCACGCGCGGGGATAGACCCCTGGCGGAGCCACTGGGCCAACCGGAGGCCGGGGTTCCCCCGCACGCGCGGGGATAGACCGTTCAGCAGGTCGTGGCCGATGGGGGAGGGACCGGTTCCCCCGCACGCGCGGGGATAGACCGAATATGGACACGCCCTCCATGCTCTCCGGCGTGGTTCCCCCGCACGCGCGGGGATAGACCGAACCTCCAGCTGCTGACCGTGGGGCTGGGCAAGGTTCCCCCGCACGCGCGGGGATAGACCCTTGCTGAATGTCCTTTGGCGGCCGTGGGTCCAGGTTCCCCCGCACGCGCGGGGATAGACCTGACCACAGTCGGGACAGAACAGGTATCGGATCGGTTCCCCCGCACGCGCGGGGATAGACCCACGCTGCAACGTATGGGGCTACTGAGCATCGGGGTTCCCCCGCACGCGCGGGGATAGACCCGCCGAGGGTGAGGACAGCCATTACGCCCTGCTGGTTCCCCCGCACGCGCGGGGATAGACCCCGGCGCTTACGACGTGGACGTGACCCGCCCGAGGTTCCCCCGCACGCGCGGGGATAGACCCAGCGACTGCAACCGCGCCCGCAGGTCTGGCAGGGTTCCCCCGCACGCGCGGGGATAGACCGATTTCCTGCGGGTAATCCCGTTGGGAAAATCGGGTTCCCCCGCACGCGCGGGGATAGACCAAACAGGCCCTATTGCAAGACATCGCGGCGGGGGGTTCCCCCGCACGCGCGGGGATAGACCCGTTATGTTCGGAACCGACGTGAAACCCGATCCGGTTCCCCCGCACGCGCGGGGATAGACCCGCGGGGGCGGTCAACCTGGCGAACGTCGCCGGGGTTCCCCCGCACGCGCGGGGATAGACCAGCATCGATGCCAAAAATGAATCGCAACGCTTGGGTTCCCCCGCACGCGCGGGGATAGACCCCTGATCGCCCATGACGCCGCCGGACGCCCGCTAGACGCGCCCGATGGTTCCCCCGCACGCGCGGGGATAGACCCCATCCGGCCATCCCACGTATCCCGAACCGCCCGGTTCCCCCGCACGCGCGGGGATAGACCCGCGAGGTTTTGGAGTTGTTTCGCTCCGAACTGGGTTCCCCCGCACGCGCGGGGATAGACCTTGGAGTGCGGCCGTGCGGCCCGCGCCATCGCGGGTTCCCCCGCACGCGCGGGGATAGACCTGATCGCTATGAACGCCGCATTCAAGGGCCCCTGGTTCCCCCGCACGCGCGGGGATAGACCGATTTCCGTTGGCCGCGCTTGCGCTTGCCGGACGGTTCCCCCGCACGCGCGGGGATAGACCCCCAGGCGGAAGTGGCCGACGTCCTGCGCGGGAGGTTCCCCCGCACGCGCGGGGATAGACCCTCCCGGCGACACACGGGCCGCCATTTCCCATTGGTTCCCCCGCACGCGCGGGGATAGACCTTGCGATGCGCCGGCAGGTGGTCCTTCGCTACAGGTTCCCCCGCACGCGCGGGGATAGACCCTTCAGGTTCCGCCAGGGATCGCCGGAGATTGAGGTTCCCCCGCACGCGCGGGGATAGACCGTGGACCGAGTTCACCGGCGCCATCGACTTCACGGTTCCCCCGCACGCGCGGGGATAGACCGATCCTCCACGACATCCTCAGCCTCGGCAGCGGGGTTCCCCCGCACGCGCGGGGATAGACCCTGCGGGTCGGGAGCGATACGCTCCGCCGCCGGGGTTCCCCCGCACGCGCGGGGATAGACCGCTTGGGACCTGCTGAACATGAACTACGCGGGGGGTTCCCCCGCACGCGCGGGGATAGACCCTGGTGCCTGGGCACGGGGCCGGCAGGCGCATCGGGTTCCCCCGCACGCGCGGGGATAGACCCTTTGGCTCACCCGCCGGCGCCAGTTCGTCGCCGGTTCCCCCGCACGCGCGGGGATAGACCCTCGCCGATGCGACGGCGCAGCTCGTCGATGGCGGTTCCCCCGCACGCGCGGGGATAGACCGCCCGCGAGCGGATTGTCCGGTTTCAGGCGAACGGTTCCCCCGCACGCGCGGGGATAGACCCACCAACACCTGGCGCTCCCGCAGCGACTTCCTGGTTCCCCCGCACGCGCGGGGATAGACCTCGGCGGAGCTTCGCCGCCGGCAATGCGCTGGCCCGCGGGGATGGTTCCCCCGCACGCGCGGGGATAGACCCCTCGATCCCCGCCGGCATCGTCCAGGTCAACCGGTTCCCCCGCACGCGCGGGGATAGACCTTCCTCGGACATCGCCATGATGTAAGGTGCGGTGGTTCCCCCGCACGCGCGGGGATAGACCCCTCTAGCATCGCCAGAGGCTTGTCAAGCATGGGGTTCCCCCGCACGCGCGGGGATAGACCCAAAACTGCCTCGGCGCCCTGAAAATTGCTGACGGTTCCCCCGCACGCGCGGGGATAGACCCAGAAAGCCGGCGACGCGCTGTACGGCAGTCGCGGTTCCCCCGCACGCGCGGGGATAGACCCTGGCCGACGGTAACAGCGGCGGACGGGGAGCGGGTTCCCCCGCACGCGCGGGGATAGACCGTACTTGTCCTCGTCCTGGGGCTGGGTTCCTCGGGTTCCCCCGCACGCGCGGGGATAGACCCGCCGCGCAGTCCAGGGCGCACTCCACCGGGGTGGTTCCCCCGCACGCGCGGGGATAGACCCAGCATCGAAACCATCGTAACCGATGCGATGCAGGTTCCCCCGCACGCGCGGGGATAGACCCCAGCACAGGCGATGCGCCCGACAAGCGTACAGGGTTCCCCCGCACGCGCGGGGATAGACCTTCGGTTTGATAGGGTCGCAGGATCATACAGGGGGTTCCCCCGCACGCGCGGGGATAGACCGCCCGGCGCCGCGCGGCTGAGCAAGGAAGAACCGGTTCCCCCGCACGCGCGGGGATAGACCGAATACAATTCATGGACGCCCAGAGGCGGGATGGGTTCCCCCGCACGCGCGGGGATAGACCCGCATTGTGCGCGGCCACCGACGACGGCAAGGCGGTTCCCCCGCACGCGCGGGGATAGACCGTCCCGCCAAAATGCCTATTACACCAATCCCGAGGTTCCCCCGCACGCGCGGGGATAGACCCCGGGACCCGGGCGATACCGTAGCCCTGTTGAAGGTTCCCCCGCACGCGCGGGGATAGACCCTCATACTTGGGCCTGTCGCCACTCCGCTACGCGGTTCCCCCGCACGCGCGGGGATAGACCCTCCGTTGAACGGTGCTACTGGCGGGCCTTCCCGGTTCCCCCGCACGCGCGGGGATAGACCCGTACACGAGTACGAGAAGGCGAAGGGGAGAGCGGTTCCCCCGCACGCGCGGGGATAGACCCGCCGGGCCGACTACTGGCTGAAACGGGCCGGCGGTTCCCCCGCACGCGCGGGGATAGACCGTCTGATGCAAGTCAGCCCTGCCGGGGTTGCTGGGTTCCCCCGCACGCGCGGGGATAGACCCGACTACGTGCGGGACCAGGCCAACGCCAAGGTGGTTCCCCCGCACGCGCGGGGATAGACCCGTCAGGACAGACCCCGGCCCTGATTCCCGCTCGGTTCCCCCGCACGCGCGGGTGTGCTCCCGTGGCAAGCTGAGCATCCTGCACCTGGGTTACGAATACTACCTGGCCACTCCCGATCCTCCTGACCACCTCTTCACCATTCAACACCACCAAACCGGGTACGCGTGAGGCGGGCGACAGATTGACGGTCACTCTGCGAGTGCCGACGTCCTCCCCCACACGCTGGGAAATCTGAGCGAAAGTCACGAGCGGAAGCGCATTGGTGCCGACGTGCAGGGCATCGTTGTCCTGGATATGCAGGGTATGAGCTGAATACCCAGGCGGAGTCGACGGCGCGTTGTAGGTCTCCAAGTCCGACAGTCGAGCAATCACAGTTTCCGAAAGGGCCGGCTCAACGATGTCGTCGTCCACGACGCGCACGGTAATGGTGGCCTCGGTCTCGCCAGCAGGTATCACCACAAAGCCAGAGCCAGCAGAGTCAACTCCGTCAATGCCGTAGTCCACGTTGTCAGAACCGGGCTGGGAAGACGCGAAGAAGCCACGACGCTGCGGCAGGTTCCAGTTATCGGAATGACGACCGTCAACGACCGCGAAGTTGTCAGGCATAGACCCCGTGCCGATGTAGGCACTGTTGGGCGCCTGCTCTATCGCAGTAACGTCCAAACGCATGCGGTAAACCGGCGGCGGCTCCACCACGCACAACCGTTCCGGCCTCAAATCAATGCCAAGCCCCTCTCGGTCAACCAAACAAAGATAGTTGTGGTCGCCAGCTTGGAAACCAGGGGGAGCCACTGTCAAAGTGAAGGAAACAGTGCCGTCATCCACCACCAAATCGTCGCCAACCTGGTTCGCAACGACTGACACGTCGCGACAAGTAGGAATTTCATCCGGCGACCAAGAGACATGAGCCCACGCCCTGACGCCAGGAGTGAACCCACTGGCCGACAGCGTGACAGTATCTCCCATCCACTGCCATCGGGGCGTGAGCGTCATCTCAGGTGTCGTCGTTTGCGCATGCGCACCACTCGAGCCGGCGAAATACCAGACCCCCGCCATCAACAACACCAGCGCCAGGGCCGGCCACATCCTGCAAATCCTGCTCGACATGTAGATCGCTCCCGCGCCGGCCCAGACGGCACGCCGACCAAGCCACGTCGTTGATTTCCGGAATCATAACGACGACGACATATTCGAACGGCCAATCTGCCCGGGAGGCCGTCCTCGGAGCCCCGCATCGTCGTTCCAGCCCGAACACATCCGACAGCCGGATTGCCCCGGAAAAGGCCCGAACCTGCGCGGCAGACTGTGGATGTTCAAGCGGCGTTTGCCTACGCTGTTGGGAACGGTTGCCGCCACTTGGCCGAGCGGAACGGCGGCAACGACCCGTCGAGAGGGAAGCAACGGCGCCCGATGCAACTGGTCAGCAGTTGGAACCACTATCTGGAGTTCCGATGCGACGACTGCGACGAGACCACGCACGTGGACGCGGAACTAGACTTTTCCACCACGGTAGCGTGTCGCTCCGGCAAGTATCGGACTTCTCCCCAACAGATCGGAGCAGTCACGAAAGGCGAACTTTTCGTCCTGTTGGGAATGTCGGCAGATCCCAGGAAGTGCCGGCAACCGTCCCACGTGTGGCAACGGTGACCTCCGGAACCGCGAGGGCCGATAACGCCGTACATTACGGCGAACCAGACCGCGCTGGAGTTCAGCCGTTGGCGAAACTACCATGACTGACCACGCTAATCAGTCAGTGCCGCTGGGAATCGGGCAGCCTCTCTCCCATATTCGCCCCAGCTAGCGCATTTCCCAGATCAACCTGATTGCCCGCCAGTTCGCCAAGTCACGGACGATGGGCCAGGATAACGGGCAAAAGCAGCCTCGCATTGGTCACCAAGCGGTGACTGTCAAAGGCGACGTAGATGCGGTCGGACTGCTCGCGTGGTAGCATCCTCTGGGTGCTCTTCGACTCAGGGTGGCTTTCGTCGTTGATGCCATTATCCCCGAAGCCGGGAACACTTTCTTATCCCATCACCATGACGCTACGGTTGTCTTTTCGGTGCATTGGATCCAAAACAAGGACCAGTCCTTGGCATTACCCAGTCTTGCCGGATGCACCCCTGGGAGGAACTCCACACAGTCATGATGAACACTACCGACATCGTTGAGTCAATTGCCAAGGCAGCGTTCCATTGTCAAATCGATGGATACCGCCACGCTTACAGCGACCAGGCAAAGTTTGAGACGAAGGTCGAACTCGACAATCTCTGTATACAGATTCTCGACTGGAACGAAAACGACCGCAGAGCGCTGGTTTCGCAAATCAGTACTGTAGCCGCGTTTCAACTCGAACAGTCTCAATCCAAAGAATGCGCAACCAAGCTAGTGGAGGGCAGGACCGGTATTCCAACTGTCCTGTACAAATATCTCCCTACAGAACGCATTGGCACGGGAGCGCCGAAGAGCTTGCGAGCCACGCAGCCATCGTCTCTCAACGACGTCATGGAGTGCAGCATTGGGTCCATGGGAGGAGGCATACCCGGCGCTAGCGAGTACCGCGCTGCTGTAGGCGCGAAGCTGCAGGAGTGCTTCGGAATCGCCATTTCGAATGGAGAACTCGCGAAGTTGTGGGTTATGCACGGCGGAGAAATGGGCCTGTCCCGTCTTATCCGTGAGCACTTGGATTCTCGTGTAGGGGTAGTTTCCCTGAGTAGAAATGCTCTCGTACCCACGATGTGGGCACACTATGCCAAGAATACCGGCGTCGTCATAGGTTACGACACGGACACCCTAAACAAATTGGGCTTCGAATTGAGGCCGGTCATTTACCTGGATGTCGCTCCATCCTATCATCCGAACAGGAACCACGCGATTGAAGTGACGTTCGTGGATCGCGAAAACACAGAAAGGGAAGCAGCCGCGGGCAAAGTCGTATTAGGTTATCGAACTCTCTGCAGTGTTCGACTGACCGAGTTCTCCTCGGCGACAAAATCCTTGGCACGCTTGTTGTTCGCCAAAGGGAAAGAATGGGACTACGAGCAGGAGATCAGGTTGCTGGTTGATCTCCAAGAGACGCGGGATACCGGGAAAACCGATGAATACGGCCTGCCGGTCAAGGTTATTAACATCCCCCCGGAGGCCATCAGGGAGGTTGTCTGTGGGCCGCGTACATCTGAAGAGGTCATGGCACTGGCTGTTAAGGAGGCTCGCGGCGAAAATCTGAAAGGGTTGTCTACGAGGACAATGAGCCTCCACAACTTCAGGATGCACAACACGTCGACAAGTCGACACTAGAGGAGACCCCAACCTTGAGTTATCACCTCTACGAGATCTTGCTCGAGAGTTCCCAGATGTGGGTGAAGATCCAAGCTCCGTGTGAATCCTCAGAACAGGCAATGATTTACTTCACTCATCGGTTTGGGGGTAAAGTTTACGATCTCGATCCCGATTGGGAGTCGATAGAAAAAACCCTCCCCCCGGATTGGGACTCATTCTATCCGTACCCGACTTTCGGCATACCGACCAAACTTCCGGACTGCGCCAACGACATCGCCAATTGGGACTCCGTCTACGTGTCCTTCCCTCCGGGTTGGCAGGATCACGAATTCAGGTTGGCGCGAGGACCTTATCCGTGGTGCGAGGAACTGGTGGACGGTTGTGACTGCCACGGGTCAGAGGACAGGCTCGACACTACCTATATCTCCGACTTCGGGTTGGCGGAAGATTCAGGGCGACGCGCGAGCAAATCCGCCAATGTTAGATACGCTGAGATCATGAAGGGGTGGCAAGAAAGGGCGACGGCAATGGAATACGGCACCAGGGAACAGCCACCATACGGAGAAGCAGTAAAAACGATGGCAGAGGCTATCCTGCCTGCGGAGCCGGACCCGGATCGACTGATCATTGTTGTCGTTACAGACAGGAAAAATCCGCGAGGAAAGGGAGTACTTGTCACCCTGCAAAGAGATCCCATTGATGGACTGCACAAGATGCCAGTCATGCACTATTTGGAGTGGGAGGCTTGCTTGCAAGCGATAGAGGAACGGATGAATGGCTAATTGCAGGACGCTTACCTTCGCGCGGCAGCAGGCCTTACCGCCGCCGAAGGACCCTCGTTGGACAGTAGAGTACCGTCCAGCGACTGTTTCGAAGACAGGTTTGTTCTCTGGGCTAACTGGATGCCCGTTAAATTCAGCCGAGCTGCCGTTTGCGCACCCATGATGGTAGCGGTCCTACCCTGTTGGCCACCCAGAGGCCAATATTCTTGATGTCCGTTCTTCTGTGCCTTGAGCGAGTCCCGCTCCAAGCGCGGGGTAAACCTTGAAAAGCGTCATCCAGCGGAGACTGAGCTTGCCGGAAGGGAAATGTGCCCAACCGTGAACTGCGCGTGCTGCAGCGCATCCACGGGTTCAAACCCGACTTGCTCGAACTCCCCAGGTTCCCGAACCATCTCTCCAAGCAGCCACGCCGCCTTCAGGTTGTCGCGGGCGTACGCTGCAGTGTTGTTGTTCATCATGGGTCGGTAGCGACGGTGGTACCTGACGTTTTTGGACTTCCAGCGCGGCGGTATTCTGAGCATCAACAAGTCGGGTTTCCGGCCGACCTTCTCCCGCCGGCAGTAGATCCCTACTAGGCCACTTAGGGCGCACGCGACTCTGCTGTCGTACATCGGGAACCCGTCAATCAGCACGGAGTACACCTTGCTGAACCCCGACCCCATGTAGCGGAACCCACCGAGATCGTCGGTGTCCGCCGTCCTAGGGTTCAGTCTCGCTCGCACGTCTTCTACGATAGCCTGCAACCGGCCCGGTGACATGCTCCGCCAGTCGTTCAGCTTCTTGCAGCGTGAGATCCCTCCCAACCTGATGATGGCCTCGGCAACGTTGCCGAACTTCGCCTGCTTCGCGCGGCTGTCGATGTCACCCATGTCATCGAAATTGAGACGGAACTCCCGCATACGCCGCTCCGTCACTCGGTAATCCAGTCCGTTGGCGTTATCGGGCCACCGGTATTGCAGCAACGCGTCGTAGAGACTCATGCACGCGAAATCGGTCCCCCTGCTCTTCCAACGGTGTGTCAGACCCAGTTCGCCGGTGACCAGTTGCCCCGCCCATTCCGTAAACCCCCGGACGTGCTCATCTGCCAAGTACTCATCTCGTTTCATGGGCACCTACCTTGTTGTACCCGGCCGCCTGTGCCGGCGCACATCTTCGCCGAGGCCATTGTGCCGACGGCCTGGCAACGTCGCAAGCCTCCAGCGCAACAACTGACCGTGTCTCGCCTCACGTGCGTTTTCCGCACCTCAAAAGCCGCAGAACGCGCCCAAGGCCTTTCCTGCGGACGACGGGCTCTCGCAGCAATGCCTGCCCAACAACCCAGAGCCCAGCCTCCATCCGCCGGAACAAAACGCGCGACGACCGCAGCGCTGCAAAATGCACTCCACCTGCCGAACGACGAACAACGGAGGCCCCGCCATGGAAGATCCGAGAGTCGATTTCAACCCACCGGCCAAAGAATACCTCTACCGCCTGTATCTCAATGCCCTTATCAACGTCCCTCGCCTCCGCCGCCCTCATCAATCCGAGGAGAAGCTTCGGATCGAACTTGCTCGACTGGACGGTACATCAACCAAGCCGGAGCGAAACTGCTGACCACGCCCACGCCCATCTGCGAAACTCGCCACGAGGCGGCATTGGCTACGCGGACGCACTACAGACTCGACATGCCGAGGCGAAAACGCAACTACTCGGCCGCAACCCCCATGTGGGGCACCAAGTCCACGACACCATCGAGTGAGTCCGCCACCTGGAAAGCGGGCCAGAAAGCCTTGATCGGAGAGAATGATAGGGCCAGTGTTGGCGACCTGAGCCAAGCCAGCTTCTCCGTCGCCGTCCGCCAGCTTCCCCAACTGCGTAATCTCATCGAGGCCATACCCGAGAGGGAGTGGACGCCCATCACATACTGGATGGAAGGCGCGGCCGACGTGGCCGAGACCAGCTACACACCTTTCGCCAGTGAGCCCGACGCTGTGCCGGTGCGGCTCATCGTACGGAGGGTCAAACCTACGCCCGGTTCCCAGCTGGCGCTCATCGCCAACTACAGCTATTACGCTTTCATCACCGAACGTGAGGGCGACACCCTGGATCTCGAAGCCGACCATCGCCGCCACGCCGAGATCGAAAACGCCACCCACGATCTCAAGTACGGCGTGGGCCTCAATCCGCCTATGGCGGACCCTCGGGCCGCTTCCCCGCCAACGCCGCCTGGCTGGCCGTCCAGATCATCGCCCATGACCTGGCACGCTGGACGACGCGCATCGGGTTCGGCGAGCCGGTGGGCACCACCAAGACCTTGCGGCGGCGTTTCTTCTCTTTGGCCGGACGCATCACCCGCAAAGCACGCCGAATCACCTTGCATCTTCCCCAAGGCTGGCCTTGACAAAACCAATTCGGCAGCGCTCTGGGGAAGCTGCGTGCTCTCCCACTCCCTTCTTGACCGCGCCATCAGCCTTTGACCTGTCCACCGGATTACCCAACTGTCTGGCACAGCCGCGCCCGGGCTGGGCTCCTGACGGTCTCCGCCTGCGATCTGGTGCTGCAATTCGCTTCCAGCGCCGCTACCACGGGCCGTCAACGTCCTTCCGGCGTAGGTCGCCACGCCCCACATCCGCCATTTCATCGACATCAGGTCCCCGTCAGCCCGATCCCTGGTCCCTCATCCATCCTCTGACCACTACCGCCGTATCCCTTCGGTGGATTCGGGCTACCGGAATCGACCCGTAGCTGGCGTTCCAAAACTGAGTTGAGCGCGGAGAGTCTCGCTTGTTCTTTTGGGTTCAACGTAACGTCCTTCATCAGAAGGACATTTTCGCTGACCAGTTAGCTACTGACCGAATCGTAAACCATCTACAGCAAGAGCCTGACAGAAGTAGGCCGCGACACCTTGGCCCAAGCCTGCTCGACCCGCAGACGCAACTTCTACCGCACCCACTGCCGGCGTGACCTCGAACGAGCCCACCAGCCGATCCGCATCGACCGCGAAAGCCCCAGCGCCATAATGCTTCGGTCGTGGTGAACCAGGCCAGACGAGCACATTCACAACGACGAGCCTCCGCAGCCGCCGTCAGCAAGTTCAACTGGGAATACCCTCGTTCTGAAAGACGATACCAACCGGCATTGCAGTCACCAGACCCGTCGACCGAACGGACATGGACCTCGGCAAGGCTAACATCACGCACTAGAACGCTACAGCACCGGAACGCCTCAGCGCTGGGACGCCAGAGCACCGGACCCGGCCAGCAACCGAAGAGGTGCCCGAATTTTCGGTGAGGATTGAACATCAAGATGAAAACGACCGATCATGATTGTCAATCGAACAACCAAGCAAGAAAAATGCGCGACAACCCAAACTTAGACACTACCCAGCTTCGTCAGCTCCACACGGGAGACTCTGACAGTCTTGACCTGATAACAGGTGCCGTCAATCCGTACCGAGCAGCAACGGCCTGAGCAAGTTCCAAGAACCAATCGTCAGCGTAGGGCGCTACTACGACCTCTTCAATCAGGAGGGATAGATCCACAGCAAAATAGGACCCTGGCACCCGGGTTTCCTGAGGCATATCGAGCGATACGCCACTATCGGGCAGTTTCATAGTCATCGCCCTAACTTCCCTTTCGTGCTCAAAGCTCTGTCGTTTGTGCAGGTAGCGATGAAAATTATTGCGTTCTGGGATAAAGGTCGTGTCGTAGTCAACGTAGTTGATCTTTCCGATATGGATAAGATCACTGCACGTAAAGCTTCGCCTCAGCGATTTGAAACTGGTTTTGACCGCTATACCATCATGTTCCCTCGAATAGAGCCTCCACATGGCAGCGGATTCATGGCCGGATTCGTGCCAGCAGTTGATGAACGTGAATTGGCCCATCGATCTGATGATAGAAGCGAAGTTGTCCCATACACCTGGGACCTTAAATATTTCTTCTTCGTACAACATTGGGCGCAAGGTGGTGTTGACTTTGGAATAGGATCCCTCGAAGGGGTCCCCTAACCTGTCCGCGCTGGAGAAGTAGAGACTGTTTGTCTCCAGAAGCGACACGAACTTCGTGAAGTCCATGTAACGCCATAGTGCCGCGTCGTCGTCGGGAGGCTCGAAAAGTGGATGTTCTTCGTACAATCTAAAACTCCAAGAGTGTGTGGAATGAACTACCGGGGGAAGACAAAACGTAGGGCAGGGGCATTTGCCGGATTTGTCCACAAATGGCGAGCCCAGGAAACATTATAGGGCAGCAGGGCTAATTTCCGGAAAGGGTACGTTTTGGAGGAAATGCCTCCACTCGAAATGAAGTCAATGGACATCTGAAATCTGCCAAGTTTGCGACGGATTTCGTCTATGAATAAATCCACAAGGCGGGGCGGGGCCTGAGTAGAGTCCCCGCACGTGGTGTAACGGAAACCGGGTGGCAAAAAGATGGCTACCGCGTCATCCTTATCGGAATTACCACAAACCCGATGAGGGAGGAACGCAATGGCCAAGGACAGCATGAACCTTTTGGAACTACTACGCAAGCGCGGTATGGACGGCGATGTGGACTTTCTGCGGGAAGCCCTGCAGGTCCTGGTGGAAGGCATCATGGATGCCGAGGTTTCGGCGCAGATCGGCGCCCAGCACAGCGAGCGCAACCCGGAGCGCATCACCCACCGCAACGGCTATCGCAATCGGGATTGGGACACCAGAGTGGGCACCATGGAGCTGCGCATTCCCAAGCTCCGGGAGGGCAGCTACTTTCCCAGCTTGTTGGAGCCCAGACGACGCAGTGAGAAGGCGCTGCTCGCCGTGATCCAGCAGGCTTACGTGGAAGGCGTGTCCACCAGGCGGGTGGACGACCTGGTCAAGTCCCTGGGCTGCGACGGCATCTCCAAGAGCCAGGTGTCGCGCATCTGCCGGGACCTGGACCAGGTGGTGGAAGCGTTCCTGGGCCGGCCTTTGGACGGCGGGCCGTATCCCTACGTGTGGCTGGACGCCCTCACCCAGAAGGTCCGTGAAGGTGGTCGCATCGTGAACGTCAGCGTGGCGGTGGCCACCGCCGTGAACAGCCAGGGTCAACGGGAGCTATTGGGCCTGGACGTGGGCGCCAGCGAGGACGGCGCCTTCTGGCTGGCTTTCCTGCGCTCCCTGAACGCCCGCGGCCTCAGCGGGGTGGAACTGGTCATCTCCGATGCCCACCAGGGACTGAAGAGCGCCGTCGCCACGGTGTTTGCCGAAGCCGGTTGGCAGCGCTGCCGCACTCACTTCATGAGCAACCTGCTGACCCGGGTGCCCAAACGGTCTCAGTCCGGCGTCGCCACCATGGTGCGCACCATCTACAAGCAACTCTCGCCGGAGGAAGTCCACGCCCAGGCCGACCGGGTGATCGCCCAACTGCAAGAACACTTCCCCCAAGCGGCCGAGATGATGGCCGACGCCATTCCCGACATCCTGGCCTTCACCAGCTTCCCAGTGTCCCACTGGCAGAAGCTCTGGTCCAACAACCCCCTGGAGCGACTCAACAAGGAGATCCGCCGGCGCACCGACGTGGTGGGCATCTTCCCCAACCGGGCGGCGACTCGGCGTTTGGTGGGCGCGGTGCTGGCCGAACAGCACGACGAATGGGCCGAAGGCCGCCGCTACCTCACCTTCACCGACGACCTCGCCACCGAGACCCTGCCGGCCAGCAACCTCCTGGAGGCGGCAGCCTGAACCAAGTCAACAAGGATGACGCCAATTACACCTCTTTACAGGACACTACCCTGGCACGGCGACTTGGACGTGCAGGCAATAGTGCCGGCGGTGCAGCGGTGTGCGTGGTCGGTAGTCCTTGACCGGCACCAATTGAATGGAGCGGATGTCCAGGAATTGCAGCGTGTGAGTACCGCGGAGCCTGACGGAGAAGTTGCACTGGCGGCTGGTGAGGGTCTGCCCGTCGTCGCTGACTTCGAACAACCGGCGGTCGGTGACGGTCAGGCCGCGGGGACGTTGTTTGCGGGAACGGTGCGCCCGGGTTCGGCGGTGGGGACGCACGTCGCGGTGCTTGGGTTCCTCATCGTTGGCGATGGCATCGGCGACGCGCTGGAGTCGTGCCTCGCGGGAGTCGCGCAGTCGCTGGTTGGCCTCCCAGGCTTCCTCTGCGCCCTGCTGGTGGATGTAATAAGGCGCATCGGCCTTTTGCCGGTTGGCCTGCCGCCAGGCGGTGATGCGCTTGTTCATGGCGTCGGGGTGGTTACGCCCGCTGCGTTTGGGCAATTCCGGCTCACGGTTGAGCACGTCAACAGCGTGGTTGTAGGCGGCGTTCTGCTGGGTGGCGTGGTAGCCGATGGCCCGGCTGTTGGCGGGGTCGTAGCGCAAGGGGAATTTCAGAGTGCGGATGGCCATGAGTTGATGCTACACTGGATGGAGAAATCATGTGGCCGCGCTGTCCAATTGAACAGCGCTTTTTTATTTGTCAACACGCCCTAGGTAGGGGAAAATCCGGCCCCAACCCCACCGACCGAGTAAGCGGGGCGTCAGCGGCAGCCTGTTGACCAAAGCCCAGGGCATCCCAGCGGGCCTGGCGGTGGACGGAGCCAACCACCACGACATGAAGCTGGTGCGAATTACGGTGGAAAGCGTGGCAGTGTCCCCACCCACACCCGGCTCCGAACACCCCCTGGGGATGTGCCTGGACAAAGCCTACGACTTTGCCGAGGTGGGCAGCACCCTGGACGAGGTCGGCTTCACCGCCCACATTCGCAGTCGCGGCGAGGAGGCCAGGGCCATCAAGCAGGAGGCCGGTTTCAAAGCACGACGCTGGGTGGCGGAACGCACGCATAGTTGGCTAAACCGTTTCCGGCGCATCCTGGTTCGCTGGGACAAGTCCCCCGAGAAGTACATCGCCTTTCTGCATTTCGCCTGCGCCCTCATCGCTCTCCGATCCGCTGGGTTATTAGGATAGGGACTTGGTGCTAGAAGTGAAGTAGCACGATGTTTTCCAAGTCGCACCCAGCGTACGAACCGTCCCTAGGGTGTTGGAGCAGGCCCAAGGATGCGGTGGCCCTGGTTGCCATCGTTACGCTGGTCGGCGGGCAGGACCTCGATAACCACGTTGGAAAGACCGGCGACATCCCCGTTGGAGTCGAAGGTGTAACCATCGCCGATGGCGCCGCTCCACGTCAGGTCGTAGAGGCAATCACGGAACCCGTCGGAATCCTGGTCGTCTCCGGTGCGGCTCAGACACTCGGCGGTGATGTAAACATCGTCGTAGGCCGATCCCTGGAACCAAGGCAGCGTGGCAACCGTGCCGAAGCGCGCTTCGTAGTTCGCCAGGAAGTCTTTGCCGGTCTGCGTCTGGAGATCCGGGTTGGGCACGATGGCCTTCAGGCCGGTGGCGGCGGCGCCGGCGATGCCCAGCGCCTCGGGTTGAGTGGGCACCACCTCGGAGTAGAGCGGGCCTTCAAACCCCAGGTCGCGCGCCTGCTTGATGATGGTTCCGCCTGAGAATTCGCCCTGGGCGGCCAGGAAGATGGCGTCCGGCTCGGCGTTGATCAGCTTGGTCAACTGGGTGCGGAAGTCGGTGATGTCGGAGGCGTAGCTTTCCGCCGCAACGACCTCGCCGCCCAGTTCCTCGAACTGGGCCACCGTGGTGCGACGCGCGCCTTCGGCGTAATCGGTGGATTCGGTGATTGTCGCCAGGTGGTGGATGCCGTCGGCGATCAGCGTGTTTCCGGTGTCCCGCCCCAATTGAAGATCGTTGATGGCGGTGCGGAAGATGTAGTCGCCGGCGCCAGCGATGTCGGGGCTGGTGGCGGACGCTGAGAGCATGATCACGCCCTCCCTTTCGGCCAATGGGGCCGCGCCCAGCATGGCTCCGCTGCAGGTGGTGCCCAGGATGATCTTCACTCCGTCCACGTCGGTGAGCTTGTTGTAGGCGGTGATGGCGTCCTGGGCTGCGCATTTCGAGTCCTCGGGGATGAGTTCGAGCATTCGCCCATTGACGCCGCCGGCGGCGTTGATTTCCTCGACGGCGAGGAGCTTGGCGTTGAGGATGGGATTGCCGTAGGACTCGCCCACGCCGGTGAGGGCGTCCATGGCGCCGATGCGGAAGGGTTCCTGCGCGGCGGGCGCGAGCACGGCGGAGACGGCGGCATCGCTGCCGGCGGGGCCCAGGACCCGGTAGCCGTTGTTGACATCCGTCCGCTCGGCTACCGGCAGGATCTCGACAACCACGTTGGCCAGGCCGACCACCTCTCCGTTGGAGTCGAAGCTGTAGTTGTCGCCTATGGCGCCGTTCCATGTGATGTCGTAGAGGCAGTCCCGGAACGCATCGGCGTCCTGGTCGTCGTCGGTTTGCCGCAGACACTCCGCGGTGATGTAGGTGTCGTCGTATGCCGAGCCCACGTACCACGAAAGCGTCAGATAGTCATAGCGGTCCCGGAAGTTTTGCAGCACCTGCTGCCCCTTCTGGTTGGACGGGTCAATGTCGGCCAGGATGGCCTTCACGCCCGTGGCGGCCTCGCCGGCGATCTCCAGCGCCGTCGTTCCGGCACCCACGTCCTCGGTGTAGATGGGACCGTCGTAACCCAGCTCTCTCAGTTGCTTGATGATCGTCCCGCCGGTGAATTCCGACTGCGCGGCCAGGTGAATGGCGTCGGCGTCGGCGTTCACCAGCTTGGTGAGATACGTACGGAAGTCGGTGATGTCCGAGGCGTACCGCTCCTCGGCCACCACGGTCCCGCCCAGCTTCAGGAACTGCTCGACGGAGGTCCGACGAATGCCCTCGGCGTAGTCGGTGAGCTCGGTAATGGTCGCCAGCGTGCGCACGCCGTCGGCCCACATCACGTTGCCGGTTTCAAGGCCGCGCTGCTGATCGCTCATGGCCGTGCGGAAGATGTAGTCACCGGCGTGGGCGATGTCGGGATTGGTGGCCAGACCGGAGAAGAGGACCACGCCGTCGGCCTCGGCCAGGGGCGCAGCGCCGAGCATCGCGCCGCTACAGGAGGTTCCGAGGATGATCTTGACGCCGTCAACGTCGGTGAGCTTGTTGTAGGCGGTGATGGCGTCTTGGGCGGCGCACTTCGAATCCTCGATGATGAGTTCCAGCATCCGTCCGTTGACGCCGCCGGCGTCGTTGATTTCGTCCACGGCCATCTGCTTGGCTTGGACGGAGACGTTGCCGTAGGTCTCGCCCGGACCGGTGAGGGATTCCATCACGCCAACGCGAAAGGGTTCGTCGGCAGCCGTCATCTCCGCGGTGGACTGCGAATCAGTAGCTGCCGTCGGTTGCTCAGCCATGGCGGTGGTGGGCTTTGGCGGAGCAACGGGAGGAGCGTCACCGTTGCCGCCGCAGGCGACGAAAACGAGGGCGAAAAGCGTCGCAACCGCAAGCGGAGCAATCCATTTATTTGACAGAATGCGCATGAGTCCTCCTGTGGACGGTGACATTGGGCGAGGAGTGTTCTATTACCCGCCGGAACAGACCGGCAAGTGCTTGGACGTGTTAGCGTTCAGCCCGCAAGGTGGAAATTTACGCGCTCGGCGCAGAGGCCGTGGCTCATTGGGTTTCTCCTTCCGGGGGTATTGGGACTGAAGGGGTTGAGTCCACATGTTCTGCCCTGGTCCTTCGTTGCGTTGTGGCGAAGCGCGTGAGTCACATTGCAACGGCGTTCTGACTTCCTGACCAGTTGTATCGAACATGACCTGAGCCAGTGCCACCGTCCTTCCTCTGATGCGCTGACTCGACGTCCTACGCCGGCATCGCCATAAAATTCCAGATATACCCTACACCATAATCTGTATGATTTGTGTATTTGCTAGTACATCTCCTATGTCGTTAGATGTGTAATTCCGCCTGAAGAGCTACATGGCCGTGCCGTAAGGTGGGGATCGAGTGGGCGAACAGGTAGGTCGAGGCGCACCGGGAGCTTCTGCCCCGGCTGAGCGAAGCCAGCCTGCGTGTCAACGAGAACATGGACTTTGACGTGGTGTTGCGCGAGGGACCGAAACCCACCCAGGGCGAACCGGCGGCGCCCCATGCCGTGAGAGACCTCAACATCGGATACTGCCAACGCTTGGTTGCAATGGCGGGCGAGTCGATGGAACTGCCGGCCACCGAGTGCAGACCCACCCTCGGAAGCAGCGGGTGTTGGAGCAGGAACGGATGGAGCAGGCCAGGGACGATATGGCCAGCCCCCCACATTGGGTGACCAGCACGGGGCGGACGGGGAGATTGGGCATCTGCTTCAATGGGCGTATGATGGGAAGCATCTCAGCCGCCGCCCGATTGCCCAAGTGGCGGCCAGCCTGATCAGCAGTAAAACCGTGTACTCGCGCAACATGGCGGTAGCGAGGAAACCGGCCCGGTTGAGACGGTCGGTTTCGGCATGTTTGTCCCCGACCCGCTGGGGAGGGATTTGTTCAGCGTTCGATATGGCAGAGCGCTGCTGAAAAGGCCGCTAGTCGGCTTCGAGTTCCCTTGGGTCCAACTGGAACCAGCCGATGGCGCCGGCGTCCACCAGTTCCTGTACCTCGTGGTCGTTGGACACGCTGGCCACCATGGGGTGTGCGGCACATCCGGTGAATCTGGCGAGAAACTCGGCGTTTCGCTTGGCTCGGTCGGTGTCGCGGTGGTCGGCGGTGAACGATCCCTCGGCGGCTACGTAGTGGGTGATGCCGTCGGCGTCGGTGCCTTCGAGCACCAGGTCGGCGGCGTAAAAACTGCGCCGTTGACCGAATTCGATCTGGGTGGCGATGCCGGAGTTGCGCACCATGCGGGACAGGTCGTCTCGCCCCAGGGTGCGGACAAAATCCAGTTGGAAGATTTCGAGTATGGTGTCGTGGTGGAGCTGGAGCAGGCGGCGGGCGGCGTTGCCCTTGAGGATGCCGAGGTCCCTTTGGACGCGCCGGTTGATCCCCCTCTGTTCCTCGTTGAACTGCTTTTGGTCCGTTATGAAATCTTCGACCCTGGCGTTGAACGCTTTCTGTTCCTCGTTGAACTGCTTTTGGTCCTCGTTGAACTGCTTCTGTGCCTCGATGAAGTCGTTTACGTAGGCGGCGAATTGGGCGAAGCGTTCGGGGAGCTGCAAAAGTTCGTCGCCCAGCAACAGGTTGCGAACCTCGTCGCGGAAGTCAGGATCGTCGCGCAGAGCTAGAAGGAAACGGGCGCGTTCTGCTGGGCTCATTGCGGTGCTCATGCTGGTAACCTCGTTTGATGATTATATCAGCGGCTGCGGTTGGCTAATCGCGTTTCAGTTGCTTCGGCTGCGCCTCACACGGCAGGGCCGGTTGGAAGTTCCCAGTGTTTGCAGGGTCTTGGGCGGTTTTTCTGCTGCGGATATGCGCTATTGGGACTGCCAATAAGTGTCGGGGAGTAGCTCTTCCACCGGTTCGTAGGGAACTAGATCGTGGATCTGGTTGAGGGCGAAGTAGCGTGCTCGAAGGAGCTGTTTGCCGTCGGGGTCAGCTGCGATCAAGGTTTCAATGGTGTACTCCTGGTCGTAGGTGATGGACACGGTTCCGATGTGGGTGTCTTCAATCTTGCGGATGTATCCGTCGGGGGTTTGCTGCGCATCGTCGCGTGGCCACGTGGAGAACAGCATACCGAAGAATGAAACGTGGCTGATGTCCTCGACCGGTCCGGTATCGACCTCGGCAGAGTTCTCGGGGAGGAAGTACCATCTGTTCGCATCGAGGTCGTGGAGATACATGCTGAGGGTGTTGGGGCGGCTGACGACTTCGATGGAGCGTTTGATGGGTTTGGTCATGTCTATTTTCATGAAGAACTGCGATGTGGGATCCTCTGTCGTTCCCATTGTTAGCCATCCGTTGACGGTGGCCGCGACCGGGTATCCACGCTCAGTGAACTCACTGGGCATGTCGAAGGAAGCTTCGTACGAGATGCTGACGAAGTTCTCGAGGAAGTCGTCGGCTCTCGCCTCGTCCTTCGGAGCTGCGGAAACGTGGTCGGCGGTGGGAGTCAGTGAAGGTTCTGGAACGGAAGTCGGCGTCAGCGAGGGGCGAGGAGCGGCGGTGGCCGTCGGTGTCGGAAGGGGAGTATTGAACTCGACGACGGCGCCTGACGCGGGCGTTGGGGGGGCTATGTTGGATATGGCCTTTGTGGGCTGGGACTCCGTGGGGGCGAGCGTGGAGGTGGCGTGTGGGGGCGGCAAGGTGAGGAGGACAGAGGCGTCGTCAGCCTGTGGGGGTTCTACCTGGCTGAGCGCGCAAGCTAACGAGCCTGCGATCAGGATAAGCAGAATGGGGATTAGCGTGTATTTTCTCAAGGGAATTTTCCTTCGGCTGACACAGCGTTAGCAGGGTGTTGGAAATGTAGCAAAGGGAAGCATGGATTTGAGCGCTTGGTATTCGGCGTCAACCAGAACTGGGGCCCGGCTCCGTCCCTGCCCGGTGGCACCGATCTGCCGGTCAAGAGAAGTGAAGATAGCCTACACGATAATCAGTAGATTAATCCGTATTCCAAGACCCTTTTTTGTGTGATCCATTGTACAATTGAGTTCTGGGAGCTACGTAATCAAGGCCATAACCCTTGCCGTAGGCCCGCAGGCCGCAGCCAATACCCACCTTCCCCAACAGTACGCCCGACCGTCTTGGGCCAGGGCGCACGAATAATCGTAAGACGGCGACGACAACCGCGAAGGTCTCTTCCTTTTCCTTCCGGCGGGCACCGCGCCGCAGCTTGCCGAAAAATCGTCCCGCGCCCTGGCAATGAACTAGGCCAGTGGGATTTATACAGTAAGACACACATAAATTTACCTTACTTGCCGCTTGTATCACACGGATAATAGTGTATAATCCTGCCGGTTTTTATGCCCGGTTTGCCGTCCACACGGCTCAAAGCTTGTCGGTGCTGCTAGGTACATCAATCGAAAAGACCGTTCCGACGCTGCAGGATCAAGCCGCCGCGTAGGTGCCCCTCGGACCGATGGAACGTGATAAGGAGGCAGCGTAACATGTTCAATAACAAAGACAACGGCAGCAAGATAGGCCGCCTGGTGAGGGCAGCAATGTCCGTACCCCCCCCCCCGTACAAACGTCCTAATCTAGCCTTCCGTCTCTCTCCGCTCCTTTTCTTGGCCGTCGCCTTAGCGACGATGATGGCTCTGGCCGACGGAAAGCCTACACGTGTAACGGCGGAAGAGTGGTCTTCAAGCACGGACCGGGCGGCGCTGGTCGCGCTGTACAACGCCACGGATGGGTCAAACTGGAGAGACTGCGCTTGGGGCAACTGTCAAAAGCCGGCCAACTGGTTGAGCGACAAGCCAATCGGCGAATGGAGTGGGGTATCGACCGACGCCAACGGCCGCGTACGCTCTCTGGACCTCCGCCTTCACAGATTGAGAGGAGAGTTACCTGCCGAGTTGGGCAACCTGTCCGAACTGGGATACTTGGTCCTCAACAGTAACGGGTTGAGCGGCTCGATACCTCCCGAACTGGGCAACCTTTCCAAACTGTGGTGGCTGGACCTCGGGAACAACGCGTTGAGCGGGTCGATACCGGCTGAGCTGGGCAACCTCTCCCAACTGGGGACCCTGCACCTCCACAAAAACCAGTTGAGTGGGTCGATACCGGCTGAGCTGGGCAACCTCTCCCAACTGGGGACCCTGCACCTCCACAAAAACCAGTTGAGTGGGTCGATACCGGCTGAGCTGGGCAACCTCTCCCAACTGGGGACCCTGCACCTCCACCAAAACCAGTTGAGTGGGTCGATACCGGCCGAGCTGGGCAACCTCTCCCAACTGACGACCCTGGACCTCCATCATAACCAGTTGAGTGGGTCGATACCGGCGGAGTTGGGCAGCCTCTCCCAACTGGAAAGCCTGTACCTGGGTGGCAGATATACGGCAACAAGAAGGCCGGGCTACATCATACCGTCCGAAGCCCCTTCTGCTCGGAACCAGTTGAGCGGGCTGATACCTGCTGAGCTGGGCAATCTCTCCAACTTGGAAATCTTGCACTTGGGTCGCAACCAGTTAAGCGGGCCGATACCCGCTGAGCTGGGCAATCTCTCTAACTTGGAACAACTGTACCTTTACGAGAATCAACTGAGCGGTTCAATACCTGCTGAACTGGGAAACCTCTCCAATCTGGAATACCTGTACCTCGGTGATAACCGATTGAGCGGGTCGATACCCGCCAAGTTGGGCAATCTCTCCAAACTGAAAACCTTGTTCCTCGGCGATGATGAACTCTTTGACACGAATTGGAAGTACAGGACCCACAATGCCAATGAGTTGAGCGGTTCAATACCTGCGGAACTGGGTAACCTTTCCAATCTGGAATACCTGCACCTCAGGCACAATAAGTTGAAAGGAGCGATACCGGCTGAGTTGGGTAACCTCTCCAAGTTGGAATGGTTGTACGCCAGCTACAACGAACTAACTGGCTCCGTACCTGACGAGGTAAGGAACCTCCCCAGTCTGACGTTTTTGACCTTCCATCGTAATCGGTTGAACGATTTCTCGGATCAGGCGCCTGTGGTTTCCACGCCCATCGGAGACGTGACTATTGTCAACGAGAGTCGGCGCGCGGATATCTCTGTGTCCGAGGTGTTCAGCGATGCCGACAACGATGGGCTGTATTTCAACTTCAGTTCCTCAGATGAAGCGGTGGTCACGGTCTCGGGGCCGACAGATGGCTCTAGGCTGACAATGGACCCACAGGGCAGGGGCACGGCGACTGTCACGGTTACAGCATACGATCGCCATGTAACCGTAAACCGTCAAGGTGTAGAGGCTCACGGGGTAGAGTCGGATACCTTCACCGTAACAGTCAAGTCCGCCCCGGTGGTGGCCTCGGCCATAGCCGACGTGACCGAACTGGCAGTGGATGCAACCCACGAAATCTCCCTGTCCAGCGTCTTCAGCGACGCCGACGGCGACAGCCTGACCGTTACGGCGAACTCGTCAAACGACGCCGTTGCCACGGTTGCCGTGGCTGCCGACTACTCCGGCCTGACCCTGACCGGAAAGGTCGTGGGCACAGCGGCCATCACGGTCACCGCACAGGATGCCGACGGCAACACCGTCAGCGACGCCTTCGACGTTACGGTGATCAAGGTCAACAACGCGCCCACGGTGGCCAGCGCCATCTCTGACGCCACCATCGTGAACCAGAGCGGCACCAGCCAGGTGTCCCTGTCGGACGTATTCGCCGATGCTGACGAGGATTCGCTGACCATCACGGCAACGTCCTCCAACGAGAAGACCGCCACGGTCTCGGTGTCCGCAGACTACTCAACGCTGACGGCGACGGCGAAGGACCGAGGCACGGCAACCATCACGGTTACTGCCGCCGACGGCAACGGCGGCTCGGTAAAGGACAGCTTCACCATAACCGTGAAGGCCGCACCGGTGGTGGCCGCGGCCATCAGTGACGTCAGCGAGCTTGAGGTGGATGCAACTCACGAAATCTCCCTGTCCGGCGTCTTCAACGACGCCGACGGCGACAGCCTGACCGTTACGGCGAACTCGTCAAACGACGCTGTGGCGACCGTGTCGGTGGGAGCCGACTACTCCGGCCTGACCTTGACCGGAAAGGGCGCGGGCACGGCAACTATCACGGCCACGGCTCGGGACAGCGACGGCAACAGCATCAGCGACGCCTTCGACGTAACGGTGCCCGCCGCGCAGCAGCAGGCGGTGGAACTGCCCGGCCCGGTGGTCTCACTGAAAGTGATTGCCTCGGGAGAGAACAGCGTGATCGTGCGCTGGAACGCGCCCGAAACCGGCGGCGCGCCCGATGGATACATCGCGCACCTCAAGCCGGAAAACGGCGAGAGGGGCAGCGGCAAGACCAAGCGGCCCAAAGCGAAGAAGACGCAGGTGAAATTCAACAACCTGCAATCCGGCCAAACCTACCAAGTGTGGGTGCGGGCGCAGAATGAGGCCGGCAAGGGCGAACGGGTCCACGCCAGCATCACGCTGCCGGAGTCGGGAGAGGGCCAGACGGATCAATGATGCGTCCGGCGGTCCCAGACGCCAAAAGTGTTTCAAATAGCGAGCTCGGTAAAGCACTCTCGGACACTTCCGACGAAGTAGCCGGGTCCCCGGCTACCGGGTATCGTGTTCAATTTGTCAACACGCTGTAGGGAGGCGTCCCATGTCTCGTATCGTGAAGATGGCTGGCCGCAGCGCCAGTTTCAAACACCTGCTCCAGACCCGCGCCCTCATGGTGATAGGCGCATTGCTACTGCTCTCCTTCATGTTGCTCTCAGGTGGACACGTAAACGCCGACAGGCCGGAGAACCCCAATGCCGCGCCGGCAGCATCGAATGCCGTCGCGCTGTTACCCTCCAGTCCCGTACCCGTAGCATCGTCAATCACATTCATGTCTTTAGACGTGGGGGTGCATCACGCGTGCGGAATACTGGCTTCCGGAAGCATCGTTTGCTGGGGCGGTGAATATCTTGGGAGAGCGACCCCTCCAGACGGCGAGTTCGAGGCCGTTAGCGCCGGATGGGAACATACCTGCGGACTCCACCCTGACGGCACGGTTGAGTGCTGGGGCAAGGACGTGGAGGGAACGCCGGACAGCGACACTTTCACATCAATCAGCGCCGGCAGGGAAAATACCTGCGGCGTCGCCACCTCGGGCCGCATCCTATGCTGGTCCGGCGGCATAGCCTACGAGGTACAGAGCGATATCACTTTTCAGCAGGTCAGCGTCGGAGGCGGCCACGTTTGCGCCATTGCCAACGACAACACGTTGCGATGCTGGGGCAGAAACGATCACGGGCAAGCCAGCCCGCCGGAGGGTGAATTTGTGCGGATACACGCCGGCGATCTACAGACCTGCGGCATACAGGCCGATGGCGCAGTGAAGTGCTGGGGAGCCGACTGGCATGGCCGTCTGGAGGCACCTGATGGGACCTACCTGGACGTGTCCTCCAAATGGGATTCCTCGTGTGGCGTGCTCACCGACGGCAGCATCGTGTGCTGGGGCCTGGATACCTATGGACAGGCAAGCCCCCCGGAGGGCAATTACCAGTCAGTCGAAACCGGGTCGGGCTTCGCATGCGGGTTGAAGACAGACGGCACAGTGGTCTGTTGGGGCAACGATGGAGGCGGCCGATCATCCCCTCCGGTCGCCATCAGATCCGTCGAAGTGGGCAAGAGAATGAGTTCCAACGCGTTGGATTGGCACTACTGCCAGATCGAACAGGACGGATCTGTTGCGTGCGAGGGATCCAACGACGATGGACAGGCCTCGCCGCCGTCGGGCACTTTTCAACAGATATCGTTGGGATCGGAACATTCCTGCGGCGTCAGGACCGACGGAAGCATTGAGTGTTGGGGAGCCAACTACTACGGCGCTGCCGAACCGCCGACGGGCGTCTTTAGTTCAATGTCAGCAGGATGGGAACACAACTGCGGCATTAGGGCCGACGACACGGTGGATTGCTGGGGCAAGGATGCTGACGGAGAATCAATGTCTCCTACGGGGACGTTCCAGCAGGTGAGCGCGGGCTACGCCCACACCTGCGGAGTCAGGACAGACGGAACTACCGCATGCTGGGGCCGCAATCATAACGGCGCAACCGATGCCCCCGACGGGTCTTTCATATCCGTGAGCGCTGGCTATGCCCACACCTGCGGAGTCAAAACCGACGGAACCGTCGCATGCTGGGGCAATGACGAATTCGGCCAGGCCGACCCACCGGGAGGAAGTTTCCATTCGGTCGCGGCCCTAGACCGCCGGAGCTGCGGTCTCCGCCAAGACGGCACAGTGGAATGCTGGGGACCAGACGGCTATGAGTCCACCCTGGCAGAGGGCGTGGTTCTTCAATCCGCGAGTTTCGGAACGCGTCTCAGTTGTGGCATCAACGAAGAAAGCATGACCCAATGCTGGGAAAGCGAGTGGACGATTCCGCAACGGCCCCCCGATGGTTTTGCGTATCAGAGTTTCAATATTGGAGGGGCGTTTGCCTGTGCCGTAACCGACACCGGCGCCATAAAATGTTCCGGAACCACCCCATCTCATGAGTCAGGGAACCAGGAATACCGGTTCAGCCCCAGCGTGATCTTCGATCAGGCGGACGGCCCATTTCGGACTGTCGCCGTGGGCGGCTATAATTGGCACAGTTGCGCCATCCGCGATGATGGTCAGCTGATATGCGTGGGGAACAACAAGTACGGTCAGGCATCGCCGCCGGAAGGCACGTTTCAATCCGTCAGCGTCGCCAAGGAATTCTCGTGCGGTGCTAGAACCGACGGAGCATTGCTGTGCTGGGGACGCAACTACAGACACGCGACCGAAGCGCCGGAAGGGGTGTTCCATTCCGTAACAAGTTCGTCTGGGCCATTTCATCGCCCCAGCTGCGCGGTACGCGCCGACAACAAGGTGGTCTGCTGGGGGAATTTTGCTCTGAACGCCCCAGATTACGACTTCCACACCATCGATATGGGTTGGAAATTCGCCTGCGGTGTTCGCACTGATGGGACCTTAGCCTGCTGGGAAGAAGGTTACGGAGGTTCCACCTCATTCGTACCCCCAGACCCATTTTTCGCACCCCCAGACGGTCAGTTCATTGCCGTAGCGGTGGGGGGACATGACCACGCCTGCGGCGTCCAACACGACGGGACCGTGGTGTGCTGGGGAGATGAGAGTAAGATCGCAAACGCTCCCACCGAAGGCTGGTTCACCGCCATCGATGCCGGATGGAACCGGACCTGCGCCCTCCGCGACGATGGCAAGATCATCTGTTGGTAGGCGTCGCTACATGGCAGTGATGGCGTGCCCGTTTGTGTAGCGTTCCTCACTGCCATGTAAATCAGTGGGAAATACGCACGCCTCACGTGCGGCAAGCACGCTCCGTCTTTACCTACAATGAAAATCCCTACGGGTCATGTTAACGACGACCCAGCGGGAGTGGAGGAGAAAACTAATGGTTGACATACTGTCCCAACAGCTTAATGTAGCCGCTCGACTAGTAGTTCTCGAGGCAGCAGTTGGCCAACTGCTACTGTCAAGGTCATCGCCCTCCGAGATTGAGAGCGAAATACGAGAGACGGCCGATTTTTACTCAAATCCTCTTCGGAACGTTTTGTCAAAAGAGGATGCAGAAGAATTCTACCGTTATGTAGAAGAGGCCATCGGCAGGCTTTTTGAATCCTGAGATTCTTGCCACCTCTTCCCACTTATGCTTGCTGCCTCCCACATACGCGCGCTCAACTCCTCTTTTTCGGTACGGGCTTGCTCCTTCTATTCCAGCGCCTTTACCCGTGCCACGAGGCTGTCGGATTCTTCGCGAGTTACCGCTCCCATCGTACCCTCCTATATGGACATGTTCGCCTTGATATTGCCCAAGCGAAACCGGTCCGTGCCATCTATTAAGGGTGCGTCCAAGCCCGGACATTTCATTCGGGACGGGGGCGACCATCCCCGGAACGCCGGCTATTGTATCTAAAGCGATCTGTCATACACAAACCCGAAGTATCCGTCGTATGGCCTTGCGCCATAATGGGCACCGCTCCAAAATAGCCATTTGGGGACAAAGCCACCCGAAGCACCCAATTTTGCACGAGACCGGAGGCACCGTACTCAAGCGGTGGCACCAGACGCTAAAAGTGTTTCAAATAGTGCTATCTCGGTAAAACACTCTCGGATACATCCGATGAAGTAGCCGGGACCCCGATTTCCGGGTATCGTACTCAATTTGTCAACACGCTGTAGATATTAGCCAAATCACGTGGCTCCCAAGACGGTCGAAGACCGGAACATTTTCGGTCCATGACGCTGAAATTGACATCCTTAGGATCATGCATGCGAGCCATTTTCGTCATTCCCATTATCCTTCTCGCTCTGCTTGTTTTCACACCGCCAGCCAGGGCTCAGGACGTGACGCCCCAGTCCATTGGCACACAATGGATGACCGAACAAGCAGTCCACTCCTTTCGCGCCGGCCAATACTTCGGCGATGCAGATGGCACTCGATACACCTACGGAGCTACGGCGGAGCCGGCCGAGGCTGTTGCGGCCACCTCCGTTACTGGGTCGGATACTATCGTCTTCACAGCCCTCGGCCTCGGTTCCGGCGAAGTGACGGTTACCGCCACGGATGGAGCGGGCGGGACCGAGCAGATATCTTTCCGCGTGGTCGTGGTCGATTTCAGGTTCTCGCTTGACACGGAGGTGATCGCCGAAGGAGCGGGCCCGCGGACAATCTTTGCGACGGTGACGCTCGCCGGCGCCCCACCCGAGGAGGACTTGGAAATAGAGACAACGGTCTACCACCAAACCGCCACATCGTCCGATTATTGGATGGAGCGTTGGGAACCCTTCGTACTCCCCGCCGGGCAAATGAGCCACCAGGTTAAAATCCGGTTCCGGCCCATCGCGGATGTCTTCTGGGAGGAGGATGAGTTGCTGGTCTTCGCGGTACGCGCCACGCTCGAGTCCGAGATCGGCGATATGGACTTCTCCACGAACTTGCACGGCCGTGACACGGTTACGATTCTCGACGTGGCGCCGCCATCAGCAGGGGTGGTGACGGGAACGACGTCCCGTGCACCCCGGAACGTGCGCTGGCGAACTCAGCCGGATCACGTGCTCCTTGCATGGGACCCGCCCGTCATCGGCGAGACGACCGGATATATTCTGAGGGCTACGGCCGTGGACGACCAAGGCGATATCCTGCCTCATCGGAGTCCCGAGTCGGACGCGCAATTGGGAGCGGATGCCCGGGTTTACGGTCTGGGCGACCTCTGGCCTGGCCAGTCGTATGAGGTTCGCCTCTGGAGCCAGGGAAACGACAACCGTATTCCGGCCGTTATCGTCTTCCAGACGCCCCTGGACTCTGCCGAGGGTCCGGGACCGCACGACCTGCGGATAGACCGAGATGGCCTTCTTCGCTGGCAATTCGATCCCCGGAGGGCCAGCGACCCTAATAATTTCCTCTTCCTCTTCCGCTGGACATGGGGAGATACGCCACCGGAAGCGGTCCCGGCTCCGGGAGAGCGACGGTACGGGAACGCTTGGGGCAGCGAAGTCAACTGCACCAACGAGGGTGATTGTTCGCTATACCTGCACCCGTGGAATCCGGAGGCCCATTACCTGCTAGAGATGCGCGTAGAACATGGTTTCGCCTACGACGATTGGCGAACGATTCGCTGGGAACCGACCGACTGAGGCTCAGGGTTTTCGCGCCGGCATCGGCATCCGGCAGCAAGCCATCAAACGTGTGTGATGAACGGTCGGATTCTCTATCGGCTGACCGTACTTTTGGCGCTTTGGTAAGGCGGATTCTTCCCCGAAGCGGTTCCCTCCGTTTTGCGCCCGGTTCGGGTTGACCAATGCCAGCCGCCCGGTCACCCAAGGCCCGGGTGCCAGCGGTATCCCCAACAGATGGGAGTTCCGTCCTGCTTCAGGGCACAAGCGTGGTGCTCTCCCACGCTGATGGTGGTGAACCGGTCTTTGGTCGGTGGCTCAGTCTGTCGGTCTCTGTCCGATCCCCAACAGAAAGCCCTTCCGTCGAACGCCAGGGCGCACGCGAAGCCATAGCCACTGCCGACCGCCCTGTACGCGCGTCCCAGAATCGGTGTGTTGGAGACCTCATAATCGTTGGCCCAGCATAGGATGGAGCCTTCCAGCGTGACTCCGCAAGTGTGCGAATTGCCCGCGCTGATTGAGGTCATTCCGTCCAGGTCCGGTGGCGACGCTTGGCCCCGCGAGTCGTCTCCCCAGCAGACCGGTGCGCTTTCCTGGAGACGCAGAGCGCAGGTTTGCCGTGGCCCGCTGGCGACGAACGAGAACCTTGCGCCGTCCGGAGGGGAGGATTGGCCGAACTCGTCATCGCCCCAGCAGACGGCCGTATCGTCCAGTCTGAGCCCGCACGTGTGATGCCGTCCGCTGATTACCGACTTCAGTACTTCCTCGGTCGGAGGGGAAGACCGCCGTGCCTTTCGCCCCCAGCACACTGGCTTCCCGTCGTGGCGCAGCGCGCCGGTGTGTTCAAACCCGTTGCTGATTGCCGTAAAGACCTCTCCCGACGGCGGCGTTGACTCTCCGTGCTCGTCGCGGCCCCAGCATACGGTCCTGCCGTCGGCCCGCAGGCCGCAGGTGTGGTAGAACCCACTGCTGACGGTGGCCAGACTCGCCGCAACGGGCTTAGTGCCTATCCTAATAACTGGTGAAAACTCGCGGTCCCGTTCCGGGAAGCCAAGCCAGGGTTGCGACTAGACTGGGGCGATGACCAAAGCGAAAGAACCCAAACCCCCGCGTCCCAAGCGTGCTGGCCCTGCCACCAAGACCAATCCCCCCACCGGCGGTTTTCAGATCTCCGACGAACTATGGGAGGTGCTGGAGCCATTTATCCCGGAGCGTGTCAATACCCATCGGTTCGGCGGCGGCCGTCCTCGGGTTCCTGACCGCACTTGCGGCAACGGCATCTTCTACGTGTTGCGCACCGGCTGCCAGTGGAAAGCCCTGGATGCCACGGGCATCTGCTCCGGCTCCAACGCGCATCTGCGCTTTCAGGAATGAGTTGCCGCTGGGGTGTTCCTAGAGTTGTGGCGGGTGGGATTGGAACGCTATGACGAACTGAAGGGGCTGGACTGGAGTTGGCTGAGTATGGACGGAGCCATGACCAAATCGCCCTTGGGCGGGGAGAAAAACCGGCGCTAACCCCACCGACCGAGGTAAACGGGGCGTCAAGCGTAGCCCGTTGACCGAAGCCCAAGGCATCCCGGTAGGCTTGGCGGTGGACGGGGCCAACCGCCACGACATGAAGCTGGTGCGGGTTACGGTGGACAGCGTGGCGGTATCCCGACCGACACCCAGCCCAGAGCATCCCCAAGGGCTGTGCCTGGATAAAAGCCTGCCCCGTACTTGATACGGGGGCTACGTCTTCCCCGAGGTGCGCCGCACCTTGGACGAGTTTGGCTTCACCGCCCACATCCGCAGTCGCGGCGAAGAGGCCCAGGCCATCAAACGGGAGGCCGGTTTCAAAGCCCGACGTTGGGCAGTGGAACGCACGCACAGTTGACTGAACCGCTTCCGGCGCATCCTGGTGAGTTGGGACAAGTCCCCTGAGAACTACATCGCCTTTCTTCATTTTGCCTGCGCACTCATCACCCTCAGAGCCGCCGGATTATTAGGATAGGCTCTTAGTCATTGATACGGTCGCCAAGAGCGGTCAACGTTTGCGGAGTGTTATCGGGCCGCCTTCTAATCCGGTAGGGTAGTTCCAGCCATTTCAGGGCGTCCGAGATAGCTTCCGCACACAAGGTGCTTTTCGTTCCACGGAAGTCCGACGTTGCCTTAGCTGTCAATTTTCACCAACTTTGATCATCTAAATCGCGAAATGTTCACGGTCTTTGACCGAGATTTTCACGGTCATTGACCACCTTGGGAGCCAGAGCGGCGACCATTGCCGCACTTCGATGTTGAGGTGCAGCGATGGCGTACCGGGAGGTTTCCAGGATGGAGATAAAAGAGATCATCCGCCGCTGGCAGGCGGGGGATGCCCCAGGGCGGATTGCCTTTGGGACCGGGCTGTCCCGCAACACGGTACGGAAGTACTTGGCGGCGGCGCAGGCTGAGGGCATCGCCCAGGAAGGACCGCCGCCCAGCGAGGAGCAGTTGGTCCGGCTGGCGACGATCAGCCTGTCGGGACCGCGGCAGGCGGCCACGCCACGGCAGGACCAGTTGGAGCCGTGGGCGGACCAGATCTACCAGTGGCTCACCAAAGACCGGCTGCAGATGACCCGCATCCACGAGCTGCTGGCCATGCGGGGCTGCCAGTTGTCGTACCCGTCGCTGCGGCGTTTCATCGTGAACCGCAACTGGCGGCGACGCAGCAAGACCACGGTGCGGATGGCGGACACACCGCCTGGTGAAGTGGCCGAGGCCGACTTCGGACGGTTGGGCATGATCACCGACCCAGCCACCGGGAAGCGCAAGGCAGTGTGGGCCATGGTCATCGTGATGTGCCACTCTCGCCACTGCTTCGTCTGGCCCATGATGCAGCAGAAGCTGGCGGACGTGATCGCCGGCTTGGAGGCAGCGTGGGCTTTCTTCGGCGGGATGCCCAAATACCTGGTCATCGACAATTTCCCCGCCGCAGTGGTGGGCACGGATCCGCTCAATCCCATTCTCACCAGGGGCTTCCTGGAATATGCCCAGCACCGGGGTTTCATCCCCGACCCCGCCCGCAAGGGACATCCTCAGGACAAGCCCAAAGTCGAACGCAAGGTGCCCTACGCTCGGGAACGCTTCTTCAAGGGCGCCGATTTCGACGACTTCACCCACGTGCGCGCCGCCGCGCCCAAATGGTGCCTGGAGGTGGCTGGAATGCGCATCCACGGCACCACCCACAAGAAACCGCTGGTGGTCTTCCAGGATGAGGAGCGTCACGCCTTGATCCCCTGGGACGGCATCCCCTACGAGATCGCCAACTGGCGCACTAACACCGTCCATCAGGACTTTCACATCAAGTGCCTGGATGCACTCTACTCGGTGCCCTCCCACCTCTGCCGGCCCGGCCAGAAGGTGGAGGTCAGGGTGGACAGCAAGCTGGTCCGCATCTACCACCGCGGCCAGCTGATCAAGACCCACGAGCGCCAACCCAAAGGCGGCCGATCCACCGATGTGGATGACTATCCTCCCAAGGTCGCCCCCTACACCACCAGGGCTCCCGACGGGCTCAAGCGTGAGGCCGCCAACCTGGGAACCGCAGTGGGCGAATTCGCCGAACGCCTCTTCGAAGGCGACCACCCCTGGTCCAAGATCAGGCAGGGACATAAGCTGCTGGGTCTGGGCGAGCGCTACACCGCCCAGCGCTTGGACGCCGCCTGTCAGCGGGCCCTGGACGTCGACCTCATCGACGTCTACCGCGTGGAGAACATCCTGGTCCAGGCTCTGGAAGAGGAAACCACGCCCCAACTGCCTCTGCCCCTGCCGCCCGGCCGCTTCGCTCGGCCCGGGTCTGTCTTCGCCCAAAGCGATCCGTACCGCCGGAAGTCGGCCTGAGGAGATTATACCCATGACACGCGTAACCGAACTCACCCCTCTGCTCAAGAACCTCAAGCTGGGCGCCATGGCAACCACCCTGCCCGAGCGCATCGCTTTGGCCCGTCGTGAACAGCTGGACTACGCATCATTCCTGGAGATCATCCTCAACGACGAGGTCAACCGCCGCGCCCACCGGCGCATCGAAGTGCGGCTCAATGGCGCCGGTTTTGAGGAGACCTGCCGGCTGGAGGACTTCGACTGGTCGGCGTCGATTACCCTGGATCGCCGACTCTTGGACGCAGTTTTCTCCCTGGAGTTTCTGGATAAGCACGAACACGTGCTGCTGGTGGGACCCGCCGGCGTCGGCAAGAGCTTTCTCGCCCAGGCCCTGGGCTACTCGGCCATCCGCGCCGGACACACCGTGCGTTTCAGCCATGCCGACGGCTTCTTCAGGACCATGGCACAGGCCAGAGTGGACAACTCGCTGGACCGCGCCTTCCGGTCCTTCATCACCCCCGACCTGCTCATCCTCGATGACCTGGGGCTCCACCGCCTTACCGCCCAGCAGTCCGCCGATCTTTACGAGCTCATCCTCAACCGCCACCGGTCCTCCAGCTTCGTCATCACCAGCAACCGAGCCGTCGAAGAATGGCTCAGCCTCTTCGATGATCCCATCCTGGGCAATAGCGCTCTCGACCGGCTGGCCAACGCCAGCTACCAGATCGTCATCGAGGGCGCCAGCTACCGGGAACGGCTGTCCCCACACCGCGCTCTACTCAGCAACCAGGGAGGTGATTGACCGGCCAACGACAACCTGATATTTGTCTAATCGCTCTGCTCCCAAGGTGGTCAATGACCGTGAAAATCTCGGTCAATGACGATGAAAATTCACACCTTAGCAAATAGGCGAGGGCGCGCCGACCACCCCAGACAACCAATGCGGCTATGACTGAAGGTCCCAAGTTGGTCACTGCGGCGAGCGAGATATACCGTATAGACGGCAGGCTAAATTAGCGGATAGCCGGTGTTCAAGGCAGGTTGTTACACACGAAACCGCCGGCAAAGACGCGGTTCGCTATGCCTACGCCGGAAATAGTATCCGAATATGGCCCGGCAGGAAAGCCGCGCATCCACAACCATGGTCTCACTACAAGCTGACCAGAGTAAATACGCACTTCCGACAGGGAACAGGATGCGCCGCCATTCTTGCCCAACTGGCGATCAGTTGGCCCAGCCTGACCGGATCGAACTGCCCATCAACGCCGGACCGGGTGTTGGGAAAGAAGCGATCGCGGGCCCGACGATAGGTGTTCTGAGCTGAGGGTCGATGAACAGCGCAAGTCGCAGGGCGTGGTCATGGGAAGGGAGGGATTTATCCCGCTCCCGCTCGTGTGGACTCTGGCTTCCGTTTACCAGTAGGAATCTTCGAACAGCAGGGACAGTATGTACATTTGGGCGCTAATGCTGATGCCAAAGCCGCTCACGAGTTCGCCCTCAGAGCAGAAGAGAACTGTCAGTACGACCAAATCCTCCGCGCGCTCGAATTCCCTGGCGAGTTCGACAACCCGCTCATCAATGTGTCGGCCAACGACCGTTCGCGCCTCGGGAGCGAGGTTTGAAGTCAGGACATCCGTGGCGCACGTCGTGGCCTGTTCGATCAGTATCTTCCGGTCGGACGCTTCCCGTGTCCGTTCCTCGGCAGTGGGAACCCATACCTCAACTTCAACCCAGTTCGGTTCTTCGCATTGGGCGGCTAAATCTCCGGCTTGCAGCGAGACCAGCGCAACCCGGTAAATCCATTTGCCAGGTTCGGCTGGCCCGTTCCAAGTGTCTGTATCGACCACTTCCGCCACTGTCTCCCAACTGCCTGCGCTTCCTCCCGGATCGTGTCGGACCCGTTCTATGCGAAAGGTTAGCGCTGTTCCTTCCGGAACCCCGGGAGGATAGAAATCTCGCCACCACTCCAGTGTTATGGTCTCACCTTGACCGTCTGGCGCCGGCTTAACGGTTGCATCGATGTGCTGATAAACGAAAACTACCTCGCAGGTCTGCTCCAACTCTTCCTGCGGGGTAGGAACATTGACTATGGCTTCGGCCCATAGGGCCTCACACTCATGCTGCAAATCGCCGGATGTCAGTCCAACCAAACGGACCCGGTAGTGCCAGTGCCCGGGTTCAACCGGCCCTTCCCAAATGTCAGTGTCGGGCTCAGTGTCCACCGTCTCCCATTCCTCCCCCGTGGGGGCATCCTTGTCATGAATTTGCCTCTGGATCCGGTAGTACGGGGTGATTTCTTCCGGGAAGCCCCAGTAAGGCACACCGCTCAACCATATTAGCGACACGGTTTTACCCTGTCCGTCGCCCGCGCTCACAACCTCGGCGTGGAGATCAAAAACTTGCCCTTCGTCACAGTACGCTATCAGCTCGGCCAGCGTCTCGGCCTCTTCCTCGCTGGCGGGCTCGGGCGTGGCTGGGGGCAGCGGTGTCGCGGTGGGCGCGGCCGGCGTTGGCTCCTGCGCCGCCGTTGGCGCGGCGGTGAACGACAGCGCGGCTATTGCCACCAACGCGCCAAGAACCGCAACCACGCTCAATGCCACAATTATTCCTTTGGCTGACATCCTTTATCTTCCCTCCCGTGCAAATCCATCAGCGATAGATTCGCTCCGAACTACGAGACCCAGTACAGGCGCAGGGCCATGCGCGCCGCAAAACAGAGGGCGGCGCAGCTGGGCTACCAACTGATTCCCATGCCCGATGACTGCGCTTCGGGACTGTCCCACAGATCCGAGGCGGCGTGATTTTCCCGGTTAGTCCATAGCGGGGTCCATCAACGATGAGCTGCGCCACAAGCAAGCTTCGGACCGCTGCGTGCTTACGGGGTCACCTGGTACTCGGCCTCGGCGATTTTCTCCCCACTCTCGTTGTACACATAGACCCAGTGGTGGCCGATGGCGCGGCGTGGTGGGTTGCCCAGGTAAACGTAGAACCATGCCGCCGGACCGGATTCGCTCTGGTACACCGTTGGTTCCTGCCAGAAAGAGTAATAGGGATACCGATCCTCGTGGTACTGTTGCACTGCGACTCTGACGGTTTCCGGCGGGTTGGTGGCGTCGCTGAAATACAACCGGAGCCAACGCCGCTGGTCGGGGCTGCTGGCGGACACTTCGGCGATTCCATATTGACGACTGTTGTGGCCGTAATCCCGTAGCGATACGCTTGGCGAACTGCCGAGTCCGGTGATTGTTCCGGTGGCCGCGCTGCTGTCGGTAAAAATCTTCTCGCCGTAGCGGCGGGCCAGCGTGTAGCCGGCCGGGCCCATAGTCGCATTGGCTGACAGGCACGATGAGCAAAATGCGTTCATCAAGCTGAGGCCCTGGTCGATTTCGTCATCCTCGTAGGTGGATAATCGCTGATGCAAGTTGCGGAATCCCGTAGTGAAGGCTGAATGGCCCATATTGCGGTCCATGTTGACGAATAGTCTTTCGCCCAACGAGTAGTTGCAGAGGCTGCCTTGGGAGACGCCGAAGTGCGGGCTGTCGGCGCGCAGGTGCTCGATGGTGCGATAGTAGGGGCAGGGGTAGTAATCGGTGGATAAGTCGTTGTCGTTGAACTGAATCGCCTCGGAATAAGCGCCGATGTATGCGGACGCTCCTTCTGAAATCCAACCTTCGTGGTCATCATTGCGGGACCACCAGTAGTGACCGATTTCATGGGCAACGGTGCGCTGCCGATACCGGTCGCTGCAATTGGTTCCGTCGAAGCAGTCGTCCATCCAAAGGTGGATGCCGTTGTTGGCCCCGATAAAGCTGGCAGAGTCCGCCAGCAGTATCCCGACGAAATTTACGGGAAGGGCCTGGGCCATCACTGTTTCGGCGTGTTGGGTGGCGGAGGTCGCCGCCTGCATGAGTTGGCTGTTTTCCTTGGAAGTGAGCAGTCTTACAATGGCGAAGTTCACACGGTTGCTGTGCCTCCCGTTGACGGTCTGCTCCTCAACGGTTCCGTAATCGGCGAGCCGATCCATCAGGCCGGTTCTGTCATACAGGTAGGGGATACTCATAACGGCGATGATCTTGGCCTCGGTGTTGTCAATGCCGCCGCCGTCGGCAAACCCGGTGTGAGTGGCCAGCGCCGTCGCGTACTGCGGGTTGGGATCAATTGAGGACGTACCCGCCGAGATCAGCGTGAAGGTCTGGATAGCCTGCAAGTCGCCGGGAGTGTGGTCTTGCAGGAATGGCATTCGCGTCAAACTGGTGACCAGCGACGGGTTGAGTTCCTGCAATACGCCTAGCCAGACTATGGTCACCAATTCCGCGGTGGTTGGGGTGCTGGTGACCCAAGGCAGTCCCGTTATGTCGGAAGTGATGGCGTAGCTGACATCGCCGCCCGACCCGTCGGGTTCGCCGGCCGCTTTACTCTCTGCGTCCGCCTCCGACTGACCGGAGCCGGCCAGGCGGGCCAATACCTGTCGGTTCAGCGCGGCGATGTCCTCCAGGTGTTGGTGGTGGTCGTAGTGGTCGGCGCCGGCGTTGAGCGAATGAACGTCAGAGTGGGGTCTTCCGACCGGAACGGGATTGACCGAAGCCCGGGGCGGCAGCGCGTCTTCGCAGGCGTCGTCGTGCCAATAGGTGCAGGGCGGTTCGGGGGTGTCCGATTCCGAGACTTGCAGCCCTATGGGCTGGTGCGCGGCAACATCCCCGACAAGAACAAGGAACGCTCCTAGGGTGAAAACGGCGGTCAAGAGACCGATGCCAGCCAAAAGTGATCCGCGGCGCAGGTTGATTGAAGTCATGCTTTATCCTTTCTCCGTCAAGTGATCACGGTCCACCGATGTTCCCCACTGCGCTGGCCCGCTTGGAGCCTTCCGGGCACAGAGTCAGTTAGAAAAGGCCAGCAACAATATACACTATCAATCGTATGTTTACTGTAATAATTTAGGTACATTAATGTGTATTATTTTGTGTAAATCCCTTTGACCCAGAGAAGCCTCCGGCGCGGCGGTTCAGCGAATTGCGATTCGCGTGCCGCCGGTACCAGGTCACATGGTGGGTCCAGACCGGGAGATGGAGGCCGTGGGCGATCACGTGGGCGCCGTTTGCCGCCCACCGGTTGACCTGCCATATATGAGCGTCGTAACTCACCGGTCCAGGTAATAATCAGGCTGGCCGGAGTAAATACGCACTTCTGATAGAGAGCAGTATGCGCCGCCATGCCATGCCTTGCTGGCGATCAGCTGGGCCAGCCTGACCGGGTCGAACTGCCCATCAACGCCGGACCGGGTGTTGGGAAAGAAGCGATCGCGGGCCCGACAATAAGTGTTCTGAGTTGAGGGTCGATGAACAGCGCAAGTCGCAGGGGCGTGGTCATGGGAAGGGTTGGCAACTGTTGTAGATTTAGTGGACTTTGGTCGGTAATCATTAATGATAGTTGCAGTGGCGGTATCGTGAAGGAAGGACCTTTCTACGGTCACTCGCCAGCGTGGTTTCGCGCGCCGGTACCGGTAGGATGGAAGCATGGGACGAGATCAAGAGACTCATCTGGGACGGCGCAATCTGAGATCTTCACGAAGTTCGCCGGTCGCCACCTACCAGAGCCGCATCTGCCATTACGGGGGCATGGATCGGGTTGACGGCGACGCCGCGCTATCGGCCTATGCCGAACTGTATGGCCTGGTGGAGCGGGAGCTGTTCGCCGAGCCGGCGGCGGGCCGGAGTGCGGCGTCGCTGAAGAGTGGGTACCTGAAGCTGTACGGGATACCGGCGCGGATGTTCAACGGGGTGCGGGTGTTGCTGGAAGGCAAGGTCGCGTCGGTTCGGGAGCAGCAGAAGCTGCGGTTGGACAGCCTGGGCCGGCGGATTGCTCGTGCCCAGGGGCACATTGACAACGCTGCTGACCAGGGACGGTGGGATCAGGTCCACCAGAAACGTCGCCGGCTGGCTAACCTGCAGTCCAGGCTGGCGAGATTGGAAGCCGATATCGAGCAGGGGCGAGTACGACTATGCTTCGGGTCAAAGCGCCTGTGGCACAAGCAGCATCACCTTGAGGAGAATGGTTACGCCAGCCATCAGGAATGGCTGGCGGACTGGCACGATGCCCGCATCGACGAGTTCTTAGTGCTGGGGAGCCGGGATGAGACGGCGCGTTGCCATCTGTGTATAGCCACCGTGCCTGACGATGGGACCCTGGCCCTGCGGCTTCGCATGCCGGATTGCCTCGCCGGTCAGCATGGCAAGTACGTGACCATCGAATGTGTGAGGTTCGCCTACGGCCACGAGCAGGTGCTGGCGGCGCTGGACAGCAACGCTGAGTATGCCCGGTATCAACGTGAACACGGCGAAAAGGCGGCGCGGGCTACCAGCTTGGGTCAGGCCATCAGCTATCGGTTCAAGCGGGACGGGAAAGTCTGGCGGGTCTTCGCTACCACCAGCATGATGGACGTACCCGCAGTGACGGACCAGAGCCGCGGCACCATCGGAATCGACCTGAACGCCGACCACCTGGCTGTGTGCGAGACCGACGCCAGCGGCAACTACGTCCATGCCCTCAGCGTGCCGCTGGTCACCTACGGCAAGTCCAAGCATGAGGCTGAGGCCATTATCGGCGACGCCGTGGCCATCGTGGTGGCCTATGCTCGCGAGGTCGGCAAGCCCATCGTTATCGAGGAGCTGGACTTCCGGCAGAAAAAGGCGGCTCTTGAAGGTGAGTCCCGGCGGTATAGCCAGATGCTGTCGTCTTTCAGCTACGGCAAGATCAAGGCGTACTTCATCTCCCAGGGCTACCGCCAGGGAGTAGAAGTGCATCAGGTCAACCCGGCCTTCAGTTCAGTGATCGGCCGGGTGAAGTTCATGGAACGTTATGGGCTCAGCGTCCACCAGGCAGCAGCCCTGGCGCTGGCCAGACGTTTGCTCGGCTGTTCCGAGCGCATCCCCCGCCGGTGGGTATGTCCCGTCGGCAATAGTGTTCAGGTCGCCTTCACCATACCCGTGAGGAAGCGAGTGAAGCACGTGTGGACGTACTGGGGTGCGATCTCTGGGCAGTTGAGACTGGCGCTTGCAGCGCAACACCGGCTGGGTAGGCAAAGAGGCAGACCCAATCCGGTTCAGGCTGTCGTGCGGGCGGAGGCTCACAGGGTGGCTTGAGCGGGGATCAGCTCGGTGTTCCCGGGTGAGAGTCCCGGGCGGAGCCGCCTTGAACAGTTGGGGCGGCGGCGCGGCACAGATCGCGTTTTCAGGAAAGGCTGATCATAGGCTTGTAACTAAAGTCAACCTTTTTTACAACGGTGATAGGCTAGTCTCACATAACGCAAAAACCCGCCTCCACAGGGCGGACAACGTCGGAACCATAGCTTTTGCAGAACTCGATTCTATCCGGATGCGCTGATCTTAACAGCCCATCCCGGCCATCGGCAATACCAAACCTTCGGCGACGGTCCCTGGCAGGAGGTTTTACTTTGGTAAAGATGATTTTTTGGGCCGCTACCGTGCTGGTGAGCTGTACAGTTCTCGTAACGACGGTTCCTATCTTGGTCAACCACGTCTTTTAGAGGAACCCATGCTAAACGCACATCAAATCAGCGCCATGACGGACACGGAGATCGACTCATTCTTGAAAACCATCCTCGTCCAATACTTGGAAAAGAAACACGGCATACTCGACACCAACCTCCTCAATGCGATTCTGACCTTCGGCACCACAATGGCAATAAGACCAGCAGCCCTACTCAAAATGGCTGGAAGAGAGCGGCTCTCACCCTTAAAATTGTTGGAATGTGGCACAAATCGACAGTGCGGCACTGCATTAAACTGGTCAGGACAGCACGAAACTCAATGGAAGGGGCAGGTGTCGCCAGAGTCATACGGCGCTGGGCGCCGATCTGTTGGGTAACCTATGGCCGCATAATTTTCCGGGGCCAAGACCTAGGTGGTGTCGTCAAAAGAGTTTGCTCCAGATCATGGCGGCCCGGAGTTGGCAGGCGGCCAAGTATGATGTCGCCCGCTTGGCGTAGCGGGTCGCTATCCCGCGCCACTGCTTGAATTCCAGAAACCCGTTCTCCAACAAGTGCCGCAGCTTGTACAGCGCCCGGTCGTATTCTCGCTTCTCCTTGCGGTTGCTCTTGGGCGGTATCACCGGCTCCATTCCCATCCTCTGGGCCGCGGCTATGATATCATTGGTGTCATAGGCTTTGTCCGCCAGCAGGCACTCGGCCTCAATGCCCTCGATCAAAGACAGCGCCTGGGAGCAGTCGGCCACCGTGCCCTCGGTCAGCGCCAGTCTGACCGGCATTGCGTGGGCGTCCACTGCCAGATGCAGCTTGCTGTTCAGCCCCCTTTGGTGCGGGCTATGGCCTGGCTTCCACCCCGGGCCCCGGCGCTGTGAGGATGGGCCTTGATGTAGCTGGCGTCGATCATCAGCCATTCGAAATCAGGATCATCCATGACTGCTTCCAGCAAAGCCGCCCACACTCCCCGGTCTCGCCAGCGGCAGAAGCGCCGGTGGGTGTTCTTCCAGTCCCCGTAGTCCGGGGGCAGGTCGCGCCAAGGAGTGCCGGTGCGCAAAATCCAGCACACTGCGTCGATGAACCGGCGGTTGTCATGGGCCGGTCTTCCCTGCTTGCCCTCTCCACCGGGCAGAAGAGGCCCGAGCCGCTCCCACACTGCGTCGGTCATATCGTGGCGCCGGTGCGCTGCCGTCATACTTCCCACCAACCACACTCTCCAGTTCCCGCTAATCTACCAACCTTCTATGTTTTGACGACACCCCCTAATTTCCACGATATGAAGGATGGGCTGTACCGCGATCATTGACGGGGTACTCCGCCATTGCTACTGCCAGTCCTGCCGGCGGTGGCGGTAGTCAAAGGGAACGGACAGCGGCCAGGCGCGTTCGGCCATCACGTTGAGGGTATTGTCCCGACGGGAAACCGTGTCTTCAATCACCACCAGCCGCCGGCGCAGTGCGTACTTCAGCCGATCCCAGCGTCCTTCCCAGACGGCGATGGGGATGAGACTCCACTCGTCTTCCAGCGTCAGGAATACCGCTTTGGCCAAGGGCCGTTGGCGCCCGACCACCCTGCCGGCCACGCGCACCACGTCGCCGTCGCCGCAGCCCTGCACCGTGTCGCTGTTCAGCACGTGAGGCCCCAGCAGCGGGCGGGCCAGTTCCATCACCTGGCCGTCGGGACACAAGCCCAGCAGAGCGTACTCATCCAGCATCCGCTCGGCTCCGCTTTGAACGGAAATCGCCGCCGGCATTGTCGCTGTGGGCAGAGCCAAGGCCAACTGTCCCCGCTGCACATCGGCGACGTAGCCGGCGCCCACCTGCCGCAACGCCTGTCGTCGGTCGTCCACACCGTCCAAGCCATCCAGCGCGCCGGCGCGGGCCAGGTTCTCCAACGCTTCCCGCGGCAACCCGGAACGGGCCAGCAGGTCGGGCAGATCTCGGAACTCGCCGGCTTCCGCGCCCGCAGCAGCGTCTCTCCCAACCGCGCGTCAACGCCTTTCACGAAAGTGAGGCCCAGCCGCAGGGCACTTTCGCCCTAGGCGGTACAGAGCAGTTCCGAGCGGTTCATGTCGGGATGGGCCATGTTGAGCCCCAGGCTGCGCGCGTCCTGCTTCAGGTTGTGCTGGTCCCAGAACCCATGGGCTGCTCGTTGAACAGCCCCACTAAGAACTCCAGCGGGTGATACCGGCGCAGCTAGGCCATCTGGTAGGCGGTGAAGGCGAAGGCGTGGCCTTCGGGAAACATATAGTGGGGGTTGAATTTGCCGAAGATGGCCTCGGAGACGGGTTCGGTCACGGCTCTTTGGATGGCGCTGGCCAGAAACTTCTCGTGGTACACGCCTATCAACTGGTCGCCGTTGCGGCGTCCGAAGGCGCAGAGCGTCTGGTCGGCCTCGGCGGCGGTGCTCAACGCCGCACCCACCGGGATGATCTGGCTCCAGTCTGGGCCTACGCGGTTCCGCGGCTCCCTCTCAACGCGGTCACTCGGTCGGTGGACCACCCGCCAGCCGACGTGACTCGCGATGACGCAAATCCCGTTCATATGGTCATGGGGGTCGTTTCCACGGGTTGACGCCGGTACCGGCGTGGGGGTAGCCTCGGCGATAAGGCCGGGAATTGCCGCGCTACTTAATGGAGGTTTGGCGAACCAAATCTGGTATCATTATTGCGGACGGCTTAATCGGCAAGCCTCACTCATGAGCGACCACAAACTCGCCCGTGGCAAGTGAGAGTAGGCCGCATATTGGCCTGTTGTATACCCTGATTTGGTGAATTGGGAGGGTAGGACCATGCGCATCGTTTTGGATACTAATGCCATTGTTTCCGAGGGTTTCGGGAACAGTCGGCAATTCAAGGCTCTGTTGTCAGTATCCAACGCATTGGGCCACACCATCGTGGTTCCGCAAGTCGTAGTTGACGAGGTGGTATCTAGATTTTCCAAAAGCATGGCGAGCGAGGTCGAAGCCGTGCGCTCCAAGCTAAATAAGCTGTCAAACTGGATGGACCGAAGTTTGGAATCTCCAGTTGGATTCTTCAACTTAGAATGCGAAACTAAATTATTCGCAGACACATTGAAAAGCAAGCTCGAAGATGCGGGTGTCGTTGTCGTTGGTTATCCTGATACTGCTCACGAGGTGCTGGTTGGCCGGGCCACTTCGCGTACTAGGCCATTTAACGAAACCGGATCGGGGTACAGAGATACCTTGATTTGGATGAGTGTGATGGACTTGGTGTCCTGTACCACCGAGCGTGTCATATTGGTCGCGGCAGACAAAGCCTTTGCTATAAGCAAAGACGACCACCACCTGCATAGTGAGTTGGTGTCCGAGGTGAGGCAGATCGAAGGACGGGATGCCGATTCGGTAGCGCTATGCAAAGACTTGGTCCAGTTGGTCGATGAGCATATCCGCCCAAGTCTGAACGACGTAGCTTGGCAAAACCCGCTCGAAACTTTGGCGACTTTGGTTGCCGATGCGGACGAAACGTTAGCTCTAGCAATCCAAGACCAATATTTTTATGAGGAATGGGACCCTCACGATTTGGGCCTGTCGTGGGAGTTCGAAAGCCCTAGGCTAGCTTTAGCAGAAGGGGTCAATAACCTCGCTGTGCTAAACGTGCGCGAGTACCCCGGTGAAAGGTATTTGATCAACATCGAGGCTAATTTTAGCGCTCAGTTCGATGTTTTCATGTACAAGGCTGACTGGTACGCGTATGAAGACGAACCGAACCTATCTGTAGAAGATTGGGATTGGAACGATCACGGTCTCTTGGCGGGTATCATTTTGCCGATGCGCTGCACGGCGGACTTGGTAGTTTCCGCCCCGAATGGTGGACAGCACGAGGTTCAAGCGGTGGTCATCGGCATCTTGGGATAAAATGTTGCCAACCACAGCGGCTCGCATACCGCGATACCCAATTCTCGCAATCTATCCACCAGGCACTCCTGCGGCCGGTCTTCGTTGACCCGGTTTGAGACCAATTGTCCCGCGTCAAGCATTCTTGCCGGATCCTGTTCCCTCACCAGAGAATGTTGCCGAAACTTTAGCATCTCCAGACGGACGGGTTGGCCGCTTGCGTCCTCGCCCTCCATCACGAAGTCGCGGGTGTTGGTGAACAGCACCTGCCGATAACGCCGCCTATACCGGCTAACCTGCCCGCCGTCAACAGTGAGCCAGGCGTCGTCAGCGGCGGCCTTGACCTCCACCACGCCGCGCTCGGGGAGTTGGCCCCGCCGCTGCCTTTGCCCGCCGCCGCGCTGCGTCTGCCGCGTGGTGTACAACCCGAAGTCAGGATGCCCCGCCCCCTAGTCAGCCATTTCCGGCACGCAGAACACCTTGGGCCGCAGCGCATCCCCCACCGCGTTGAGCAGGTCGGTCAACGCGCCGTAAGCCGAGCGTTCCCCCGTCGCGCCGCCCGACGCCTGCACCCGCCGCAGCTTGGTGAAGTAAGTCGCCACCGCCGTTGTTGCTGTGTTGCCCGTCATGGTCTGTCCGTTGTCCTATCGACCCAGGTGGGAGACTCATCCCCCAACCGCCACCTTATCATCTTCGGGGCAGGTTCGGAGCGGCTGCGGGACGGAACATTTCAGAAACCGTTCAAGTGTGCAGCTGTACTTTCCACCGCCAATTCGAGACGTAGATCGTTGCGCCCCCAATCTCAGCCGCCGTCTGCTGTGTCCACATATTGCGTCCATCCGAGCTGACCTTGGTATCTTGGCTCAGCTGGTTGTACACCTCAGCGGTTACTTGCGTTGGCGCCCCTGAACGCGCTGAGAGTTTGGCCGCGTAGTTGGCGGCACGGCCCACCCATACCAGGTCATTAGCTCCCCTGATACCCGTTCGCGCGACGAAAAGTCTGCTGGTATCAATACCCACCTGGTGGTTTACCGTGTATTGATCGTTCCGGTACTGCCGTTTCAAGGCAGGATTGATAATCTGCGAAACCGCGTAATTGATCTTCAATCCGGTTCGGGCCGCCTTGCTGTTTCTGCGTTTACCGATGAACACGGCCATGATCCGGTCGCCGTCGTATCCGGTGATTTCCCCGCCTTCGGCCCTGATTATCCGCGCCGCGCACCCCAGGAACGTCTTATAAATCTCGGCAGCGAATCCGGGCTTCCATCTGTTGACCAGAGCGGTCGATTCGTCGAGGTCGGCATAGAGAACCGTTCCGTCCAAGAGAACCGCGTCGTTCCTTAGAGCAAGATCATCAGGCTCCGGCACGACTCGGCCGGAACGGGTGGTCCATCGCTCCCGAAAAATCTGCACAACTTGCGAGTTGAGATCATCCGCCAATGCCATTCTTTACCTCCTGATCGCCCTCAGACGCTGCTCCACGCCAGAAGAATCAACACCAGCGCGACTGCCGGCACACTTGACCAAATTGCCCAGCGAACCCGTTTCATCTTGACGCTGGCGACTTGCGAAACCCGGTAAATCTGGTCAATCAACTGCCGTTCGATCACGTCGCCGCTCATGTTTCTGGCCGCCGTCTCGAACTCGGTATATTCCATGGCGGCGATGTCTTCAAAGAAAACGTACGATTTTCCGGTTCTGGGATTCCGCGGTACGTAAACTGCCGCGGCCAGTCCGAACGCCGTGAACAGGGAGACAATGAAGGCGCCGAGCACGATGAGCAAGGCTATGCGCTCAACATCTACGGAGCCACCGTTGATGATCGACAGCAGCCGGTCGAAGCGGGTGGCCAGCGCGCCCAGCAGGGCCACCTGAAGAGCCAGGACGGGCGCCGCTTTGCGGTCCGCCGTTCTGGTGAACCTGATTACCCGCGACAGGGATTCGTAGTGTGAGGTGAGGCGCGCTTCCAAAACTACCTTCGCACGCGCTGCCGAGTGACCACGGCTTCACAGAATTCAGCCCCGTGCGTCTGACACCAAGACTTCCGCAAGCGGTAGATGCGGTCGAAATCCAATCCCAAGTTGGCCGGAACAGGGTCCTGCCTCCAGAGATATTCGGCCTCGCCAGCCGGCAGGTCCAGTCCCCTGCCTGGGACGTTTCCTCGACAACCGCAGTCCCGTAGCAACGCCCGCCGTCTGATCCTGGCGCTGTTTTCGTAGTCGGTGAGCACCCGGTCCGACACCACCACCTCGTTGCGACCGGCCACGCCGCTGAGCTTGGCGGCCGCGTTTACCGGAGTGCCTGCCCACACTTCGTTGGTGCCCGTCCCATTGATTCCCAACCGCCTGACCATCAGCTTGCCTCGGTCAACTCCGATCCCTGCCGCCAGTTCCCATTCGACGGAAGCGTCCCGCCGGAACCGGTCCGCGACTACCGTCTCGACTTGGGTCTTCATGGTGATGGCGCACGCAGCCGCCTGGAAACGGGAACCCTTCCCGCTGAACAGCCCGAACACGGCATCGCCCTGCACGTCCACGTACCTTGCTCCGAACCCATGCAGGATCACCGACATCGCCCTGTTGAAATAGGTGTAAGCGAGGGTGGCGGGTTTCGCGCCGGCCCTGGCGTTGAGTGCCGTAGAACCTTTGAGGTCGGCGAATACGGCCGTCACCTCCGGTATCTGCAACCATACGCCGCCGTGCGCCGAGCCATGGTCCGGTACATCCTCTTGCGATTTGACCTTGGTGCCCAGATCCGCCTGTTGCGTCAACTGGGATGCGACGTTGGCGGAGATTGTATCCAGTATCAAATTCTCACCTCGTAGCTGCTCGGAGCAAATTCTTTCATCGTGGCGCCGGAGAGGGCGACTTGCCCGAACGCGGCTGCTTGCGATCTATCCCTGTCGCCGCGGCACGTCTCGGGTCGGCTCGGAGACCAGCGTATCGCCCAGCGGGCTGGCCATCCGGCGTTCCAGCGCCGTGAAGGCGTCGATCAGTTCCGGAGCCTCGAAGGCGCGGTTGCGCCGGCCAACGTTGACCTGAACCAGTACCCCGGCATCGACCAGGCGGTCAATGGCCAGGTTGGTCGCCTGGAATGATCGTCCGGCGAGTTCGGCAGCGGTGGCCACCGTCAGCACCGGAGCTGCAGGCAGCGCGTTGATGAGCAGCCGCGTTGCCGAACCCTGGCGCGGGTTGCCCGCGCGCTCACGCCAGTCTTCCTGAAGCCCGCTGACTCGTTCCTCGAACCACCTGGCGTCGGCTACCGCCCGACGGCAGGCTCCGGCGAAGAGCGCCACCCAACGGTTGATGCCGGCGTGGGCGACTTCCGACGTGGGTTCGCCCACGTAACGGGTGCCGGTCAGGCCGCCCACATAGTCATCGGCCCACGTGGCCAGAATCAGGGAAACCGGCGGCAGAAAGTGCGCTGCCATGCCGCGGCGGCGCAACACCAGGTGGATCAGCGCCCGTCCGGTACGCCCGTTGCCGTCCACGAAGGGGTGGATGGTTTCGAACTGGGCGTGAGCGATTGCCGCCTGGACCAGAGCGGGCAGCCCGTCTTCGTTACAGAAGGTCAGCAGATCGTCCAGCAATGCGGGCACCGCTTCCGGCGGCGGCGGCACGAACTCGGCCGAGCAGGGATTGTAGCCGCTGCCGCCGATCCAGTTCTGCACCGAGCGCAAACTGCCGCCGTGCCGTTCGAGCCGGCTTCCGGCCAGCAATCGTCGGTGCATCTCCAGCAGGGACTCGGCGCTGATGGTTCCGCCGGGGTCCACCGACCCCACTCCCCAGACCATGGCGTCGATGTTGGCCAGAATTTCGGCGGCGGTAACGTCCCCGATTTCCACTCCCAACTGACGCGCCGCCTCGGCGCGCAAAAGCCGCCTGCCGCCCACCACTAGGCCCTCGATACGGGATGACGCCACCGACTCGGCGCGCAGCAGCAGGCGGGCCAGCGCTTCCGTGTTGGCGAGGGCGGTGGCCGTCGTGTTCAGCCGCACCAGGTCGGCCTCGGCGTCGGCTACGTCCGCGGCCACGTCGCCGTCGAGCGCGAAGCCGCGGCCGGCCAGTCGGTCGGGGAGATAGGCCGAGTACCGGCAGGGCCGGCGGTCGCGTCGTGTCGGTCCGGCAAAGCTGCCTTCCCAAGTTCGTTGTTCCAGTTGGGCCATGATGCGATTCCTTATTCAAGGATACCATGCAAAATTGAGCAAACGGCGGGCCCATCAAAGGTTACAGTTGGCTCATGCACTGGAAGGCGACGTAACAACCCCGTCGAAGTCGGTGCTGACGGGAAGGTGTTACCCATTCCAACGGTTAGGCTGGGTGACAGTGAGAGCCCGAACATCATCTGCGCCGCTATCGCCAGTCCTGCCGGCGGTGGCGGTCGTCAAAGGGAACGGACAGCGGCCAGGCGCGTTCGGCCATCACGTTGAGGGTATTGTCCCGCCGAGAGATTGTGCCCTCAATCACCACCAGCCGCCGGCGCAGCGCGTACTTCAGCCGATCCCAGCGGCCTTCCCAGACGGCGATGGGAATCAGACCCCATTCATCTTCCAGGGTCAGGAACACCGCTTTGGCCAAGGGCCGTTGCCGTCTGACCACCCTGCCGGCCACGCGCACCACGTCGCCATCGCGGCAGCCCTGCACCGTGTCGCTGTTCAGCACGTCAGGCCACAGCAGCGGGCGGGCCAGTTCCATCACCTGGCCGTCGGGGCTCAGCCCCAGCAGAGCGTACTCATCCAGCATCCGTTCCGCTGGGCTCTGGGCGGAAACCGCCGCCGGCATTGTCGCCGTGGGCAGGGACAATGCCAACTGTCCCCGCCGCACATCGGCGACGTAGCCGGCGCCCACCTGCCACAACGCCTGCCGTCGGTCGGAAACGTCGGGCAGGGCATCCAGCGCGCCGGCGCGAGTCAGCTTCTCCAACGCTTCCCGCGGCAACCCGGAACGGGCCAGCAGGTCGGGCAGGTCTCGGAACTTGCCAGCGTCCCGAGCCCGCAGCAGGGTCTCTCCCAACCGCGTGTCAACGCCCTTAACGAAAGTGAGGCCCAGGCGCAGCGTGTTTGCGCCCTCGGGGGTGCAAAGCAGTTCCGAACGGTTCACGTCGGGATGAGCGACCCGCAAGCCCAACCGGCGGGCGTCCTGCTTCAGGGTGTCCAGGTCCCAGAAGCCCATGGGCTGCTCGTTGAACAGGCCCACGAAGAACTCCAGCGGATGATACCGCCTGAGCCAGGCCATCGGATAGGCGGTGAAAGCAAAGGCCAGGGCGTGGCCTTCGGGAAACATGTGGTGGGGATTGAACTTGCCGAAGATCGCCTCGGCGACGGGTTCCGGTACGCCGCGTTGGGCGGCGCCGGTCAGAAACCGCTCGCGGTACTCGGCCACCAGAGCCTCGCCGTTGCGGCGTCCAAAGGCGCGGCACATTCGGTCGGCCTCGGCGGCGGTGAGGCCGCCCACGTCCATGCCCAGCTGCACCACCTGGTCCTGGGACAGGATCACGCCCAGAGAGCGTTCCAGAGCGTGGCGCTCCAGGGGATGATCATAGTCCCAGGGCATCCCGTTGCGGCGGCGCAGGAACTCGGCGATGCCGTCGTGGACGCCCACGCCGGGGCGCACGGCGGCAATTTCCAAAGCCAGCTCGTAGATATCTTTGGGACGCATCCGCACGATGGTCTGCATCTGGGCGGCGGACTCCACCTGGAACACGCCCACCGTGTCGCCCCTGCCCAGGTCGTCGAATACGCCGGGGTCTCGGTAGTCGATGCGGCTGAGGTCTGGTTCGTGTCCGGTGCGGACCCGCACCAGGCACACCGCCCGCTGCATCTAGGAAAGCGCGCCCAACGCCAGCAGGTCAATCTTGACCAGGCCGGCGTCGTCCACCGTGTCCTTGTCCCACTGGCCCACGTAGCGCCCGTCGATTGCCGAGGGCTGCACCGGCATGAAGTCGGTGAGCGGTGTCGACGACACCAGCATTCCGCCGGGATGCTGCGCCAGTCCCTTGGGGAATCCCGCGAGAGTATCCGCCAACCCAAACAGATGCTTCCAGCCGGGGCGCTGCGCCAGTTCGCCGCAGCCGGGCAGCATGGGCAACTCGGCAACGGAGTTGGATTCCAGCCGGCGGGCCAGCGCGCCCACCTCGTCGGTGGGCAGCCCCAACGCCTTGCCCAGGTCCCTCACTACGCCCCGGGCCTTGTAGGTGGGAAACATCCCGGTGAGCGCGGCGTGGTCCCAGCCCCATTCTTCGATGACGCGGAGAATGAGCCGCTCGCGGATGTCCCGGGGAAAGTCCAGGTCGATGTCCGGTACGGCGGCGCTGTCCGAAGACGGGAAGCGATCCAGGGTCAGCCCGTAGGCCAGCGGGTCCACGTGGGAGAGGCCGATCAGGTAGCCCACCAGCATGGACACCGAGGAACCGCGGCCTCTGCCCGGCGGCAGCCATTCCAGGGGCGTCTCCCGGTGGCCGTAGCCCAGTTCCAGCATGCAGTCGCGGGCCAGCTCCACGATGCGGTGATAGACCAGGAAGAAGCCGGCCAGCCCGTGCCTGCGGATCAGGGCGAATTCCTCATGCAGCCTGTCCTGGACTTTTCGTTCGATGCTTCCGTAGCGGCGTTGGGCGGACTCCGCGCAGAGCCGCTCCAGCCAGGATTGGGCGTCGTAGCCCGGCGGCGTGGGCGCGTCGGGGAAGCGGTAGTGGTCGTCCACGAAGTCAGCCAGGTCGAAGTCGGAACAGCGTTCCGCGATGACCAGGGTGTTGCGCAGAGCGTCGGGGTAGCGGCTCAGGCGTCGAGCCATTTTCCCAGGCGGGACCAGACTGTAATTGGCGTTGACCTTGAGGTGGAGCCGGGCTTCGCCCAGGGATGCGTTGTGGCGGATGGCGGTGAGGGCGTCGTGCAGGCGAGCGCGGCTCGGGTCGTGATACCAGGGCGCGTTGGCGGCCGCCGTACCCACGCCGCAGCGTTGGGCCAGCTCGGAAAGCCGGTGGTTGCGGGTGGTGTCCCCGTGGACCAGATGCTGCTGCAACAGCAGGAATACGGCAGCGGCGCCGAAGAGATTGCAATAGGACCGCACCCGTTCCTCGGCGACGCCCCACCGGCCGGCGGCGATGTCCGCCGCCACCAGGCCGTCGGGCGCGTCCAGCAGGACAATCACGCCCTCGGCGTGGGCTTCCAGGAAGCGGAAGTCCAGCGCCGGCGCGGTCCTGCCGCCGGCGAGGTGAGCCAGGGACGCCAGCCGGCACAGGTTGGAGTAGCCGGCGCCGGTTTCGGCGAGGAAGGTCACCGGACCGATGGCGTCGCCTTCCCGCACCGGGAGTTCCACGCCCGTCACCGGCCGGATGCCGGCGGCGCGGCATTCCCGGGCGAATTCCAAAGCCCCGCAGAAGTTGCTCACGTCGGCCAGGCCCAACGCTGGATAGCTGTACTCGCCGGCCCGCGCGACCAGCTCCGCTACCGACGAGGCGCCGGCCCCGAAGGAAAACCAGGAGTGGACGCACAGTTCCACGAAATCGGCGGACACGTCAGCCACCCTGCCGGTGCCACGTTCCGGCGGCCAGGTCGTGATACACGGTGGCCAGTGCGCCGCCGGCCAGCAGCGTTTGCCAGTAGCGTCGTCGCGCTGGCTACGGCGTCCACCAGTCGGTGTCCACTTCCCACAGGTCGATGATCCTTTCCACCTGCCGAGCGTCAACCAACTTGGGACGGCCTTTGTGGGCAGCCACGCTGGCGGCGGCGGGTTGCGCCAAGGGCCGGAACTCCGAGCCCAACGCCCAGCGGCGTTCCGGCAGGGGCGAGTCCGGCGACAACGCCACCGCCCTCTCCACCCCGGCAATGACCGGCACGGAAGCGCCGCGCCGTTCCGCCGGCCACAGCCCGGTCTGACGTCCCCTTAGCGGCGTCAGGCCCGACACCGTGAGCGACAGGTCCAGTAGCGCCGAATCCGGCCACCGCCCGCGCCCACGAGAATCTTGAGCGTTGAGAGCCGCCAGCAGCGCCGCGCTCAACGCGTCGGCGGTGGCCGCCGGCCGTGGCAGCGCGCGTTGGAAGCGCTACACGTTGCCCGCGTCCGTCTCCCCTTCCAGCAGGACTTCCGTTGCGCCGCGACCCCGCAGCGCGGGATTGCGCCCGATTCGTTCCGACAGCGTACGGACGCCGGCTTCCCAACCCGGCGCGGTGTCCACCGGAAAGGGAAACTCCAGCAGCTCCCGCAGGACTGTCGGCAGCACCGCCGCGTGCACTGGATCGGCGTCAAGTCCCTGAGAAAGCTGAGAGACCCGTTCGCCGACAGCGCCCAGAAAATCGGTCAGAGAATCAGGCGGCACGGCAGCCACGTCGCCCAGGGTTCGGAAGCCGAAGCCATGCAACCTTGCCGCCACGTCAGGCGACAGGGGCAGCCACGACGCCGGTCGGGGCGCCAGCCAACGAGCCGCATCCGCCGGCGCCTTGAACCAATTTCCGGGTTCCGCGGACGCGGCAGCGCAGTAGGCCAGAAACTTGCCCGTCGCCAAGCCCAGACGGGGCTGCCAGGCAGCGTCGATTACCGACAGGATTGCCGACCCCAACGCCGACTCTCCGCCGTACATGGGCGCCAGCCCCGTCAGGTCCAGGTAGAATCTACCCAAACCGGCCGGCTCGGCACGGTCGGCCACGTCCAGCAGGGCCGTCAGCATCGTATCGTTGACCTCGCCGAGGTACGTTTCGTCAACGGTCAGCGCCACGGCGCCGGCACAGCGCGACAATGCCTCAGTGAGCGGTTGGTCAGCGCGTACTCCAGCAGATTGCGCTTCCGGCGCGGCGTCCATCACCGCAGGACGGCGCGCGTCTCCGGCGGCGATAATCACCGGGCGGGCTGCGAGTTCAGGCCGACGGGCCAGTTCGGCCTTGACCGGCAGATGGGTGATCAGCAGGCATCCGGTGGGGGAGTCCATGCCGGATACCATATCGGTACGCGCGTTCTTATCGCTATACCGGGACCGTCACCAAATTCGTCGAGAACGCTCATCTGCCGAGCTGCGGCCTGCTCTATACTGTTGCAGCAGAAGCCCCGCGCCTTGAGCATGTCTTTTCGCGTCAAGGCGCATTTTTGAAAAGCGGACAAAATCCCGGAAAGTAAAGTAGCCATCATGTGCGGACGCTTCGGACTGTTCGACGGCATCGACGACCTGGCCTGGCATTTCGATGTCAGCGCCGAGGAGCTGGCCGGCTACGCGCCGCGCTGGAACATCGCGCCCACCATGCCCATCCTGACCGTTGGCAGAGGGAACGCGGTCGGCGTCGTCCGGTGGGGCATTGCCGCCAGTCGTGGCAATCGTCCCTTGTTCAACGCCCGTGCCGAAACCGTGCACCGGCTGCCCGCCTTCCGCGACGCTTTCCAGCGTGGCCGTTGCCTGATACCCGCCAGCGGGTTCTACGAATGGCGCAAGCAGGCCGTCGGCGGGAAGTCTCCAGTGTGGGTCCATCCCGCCGACGGGAAGCCCATCGCATTCGCCGGCATCATCGGCGACGACGGCCGGAGCAAACCGGCCGCCGCGATCATCACCACGGAACCCAACTCGCTGATGGCACCCGTCCATCACCGGATGCCGGTCATCCTGGAACCGGAAGACTGGAGGCGGTGGCTCAATGACGACGGCCACAATCCCGACCTGCGCGTCCTGATGCTGCCCCGGGAGTGCCCGAGCCTGGCCCTGCGGGTCGTTTCCGACGCCGTCAACCGTGCCGGCAACGATGGGCCTGCGCTGGTGGAAGCCGACCCTGCGCCCACCTCGCCGATGCAGGAGCGGCTCTTGTGAAAATGCCGCTCGCCTATCGGAACCCTTCTCCAAACAGCCTCTGCCACTTGCGCAAGCTCGCCTGCGGGTCGGTTTCGGCGTAGGCGTCGTTGATAAGGTCGTTGTACGCCTTGAACTTCTCCAGGAAGTTGCGAAAGTCGTTGTCGTTCCAATGCCGGTCGAACCGCTCGCTGCGCAGGGCGGGATTGCGCAGCCGCGGCCGGCGGGGAACGCTTTGCAGAAAAGCGTTCATGCGCCTTGAAACGGTTTGCAGCGTGTCGGGAAGATTGTTGAAGCGCTTGCCCCGCTCGTTCACGTGCACGCTGTGCCCGGCCAGCGTGGTCAGGAGCACCGAGGGAACCTCAAAATTGTCCTTGTGGTCCCTGAGGTACTTCAGCAGGCGAACTACCCCTTTCAGGTGGCCGTTGGTAACGTCGGTTTTCACGTTGAACCACTCCCGGTAACCCGTACCGTCGGTAGGCTCGAACTGTCCGCTCTCTCGGTTGCAGATGCGGCGTTGGTCGCCCTGCGCTATGCAGGGCACCACGTCCAGGCTGAAGTCCCCGGCGTAATTCACCGTGATGCAACGGGTCTTCTTTTGCAGCTCGTCGGCGAGGTCGGGGTTGCCGTGTAGGCAGGAGTAGATCTCATCAATATAATCCGGCGCGCGCTTGCTGCGGACGTGCTTCATGAAGAGCAGGATGTCCGCGTCGAATTCCCCGCCGCGTACCGGGTTGATGATGGTGTCCAGCGCGTAGGACCCCTGCCTTTCATTGGTCACGTAGCCGCCCAAGTGCTGGCTCAGGAACGTCGTCACCGCCGTTGTGCGCCGATTGAGATCACGCCGGCGGGCCGTATTGAGGCTGACTTCCTCGGCAAGGAATCGGTTGAACTCTTCAATGTGCTGCACTAGTCAAATTCCCCTTGATATGGGCCAGAATCCGGCGGGATTGCCGGTCGAAGTCGCGGTCCGCCAGCGCTTTCAGGTTGTCAAGATGACGTACGTCGTCCAGCTGCCAGGTTTCGATGGCCGGGTCAAGGCGCAGGTAACGCGGGCCGAGCATCAGCTTTGCCATGTTGGTGGACGCCTGGGATTGCAGGCTCAGCGTATAGGAGACCAGCTTCTGCCCGCCCCAGCCTGTCATCAGGCCCCAGCTTCCCCGGCGGCGGTACATATTCGGCGCCTGTCCGGTGCCTATGGACAGAATCCTCACTTGCTCGATGCTCCGGTTGAACTTGGAGACCGCCTCGGTGAGGGCGATGATGGACGGGTTGTTGGCCCACAGGCCGCCGTCGGCCAGCAGGTGAGGCCCGACCTCTTTGGGGTCGAAGAAGGTCGGCGCGGCGCAGGACGCCAGGATCGCGTCGCGCAGGAGCGCCTCACCGTCCCGGGAGTAGGGTTCGCCCAGGTCCGCCAGATAGCGCGACTTGAACACGTGGACTCCGCCGGTGGCCAGGTCGGCGCTGGGAATCAACAGCGGGGTGGACAATTCGCCCAGTGTGAGGTCGGGCACGTAGCGTCGCAACACGTCGTCAAGGGGCTTACGGGAATACCGGCTGCGCCACAACATGGCAAGGCTGCCGATGCTGCGCCGCTTGCTGAAAATGCGCGGCGACTCCTCTTCAAATAGGCGCACCATTTCCGACATGGGAATTGAAGCCGCGGCCGCGCCGGCCAGGATTGAGCCGGTGCTGACGCCGGCAATCAGGTCAAAGCGGTCCTTGACCTGCGCCCCGAGAGACGCTTCCAACCGGTCCAGAATTCGGGCGCCGTAGATTCCTCTGACTCCTCCGCCGTCCAGCGCCAGTATGCTGAAACTGTCATTTGAAATCATTTGAGGCCGGCCAGCCCGATGGAAAGCATCGGGTGATTTGGCGGCGTATCCTACCATACGATTGCTATTCGTCCTGGGATGGGGGCCAGTTGATAGCACTCGCTCCGACCGGGGCTGCCCTGCCGCGGCGGTCTTATTCCCTTATCAACGAAGCCCTGAGACGTCGCAGCGGCGGATATTCCATAAACGGCGTCATGATGACAGGCCGCGAGGTATTCGTCCGCTTGGCGCAGGGAAGGCCAATCTAACTCAGCCGCAGGCTTGCGGGGTTTGCCTGGTGCGGATTGGTTGGCAGAATGCAAGGAGCGCGATAAATGGCTGCGATTGGTGCCGACGGTCTCACAGCAACGGGTTACGCCAACGCAGGCCGGGGAACCGGACGAAATCCGAATCGCTGGAATGCAGATCGGCGCCACGTTCCATGGCCAGAGCTGCGATGTGGGGGTCGGGAACCAAATTGGCATTGCTGCCGGGGACAGACAGGTTTTGTTGGAAAAACGCTAGGTGGCCATCGCCGGGGTTGAGCGGCGCGACGTGAGGTTGACTAAGAACCCCTAACAAAATGGCTTGCTGATCCATAATCAAGCGGCTAATCTTTCGGTAGGTTCGTTCCGCTGAGATGCGCTGGCACAGTATTACGCGGAAGTGGGAGGTCGTGTTCGATGGCGAAACCTTTGGTCAGCGACGAACTGTGGGAGATCGTACAACCGCTGCTGCCGGCCCCCAAACCCCGACGGTTCCGCAATCCGGGACGTAAGCGCCTTGATGACCGGAAAGCCCTGACCGGCATTCTGTTCGTATTGAAGAGCGGCATCCCCTGGGAGATGCTGCCCCAGGAGATGGGATGCGGCTCGGGGATGACCTGCTGGCGCCGGCTGCGGGATTGGCAGCAGGCGGGAGTGTGGCAAAAGCTCCATGAAACGCTGCTGTCCAAGTTGCAGGGAGCGGAAGGTCTGGACTGGTCGCGGGCTTGCGTGGACAGCGCGTCAGTGCGGGCCGTGGGCGGCGGGGAAAAAGACCGGCCCCAATCCTACGGACCGGGGCAAGCCCGGGAGCCAGCATCATGTGCTTACCGAAGCCAACGGAACCCCACTGTCGGCCATCCTGACCGGGGCCAATCGCCACGACGTAACCCAGTTGCTGCCCCTGGTGGACAAAGTGCCGCCGGTGCGCGGTCAACAGGGCCGTCCCCGGCGCCGGCCCCAGCGATTGTACGCCGACCGAGCCTATGACTCGCGGCGGCATCGCCAGGAACTGCGGGCGCGGCACATCGCGCCGGCGCTGGCCCGTCGGGGCGCCGAACACGGCAGCGGGCTGGGAGTACACCGCTGGGTGGTGGAGCGGACCCTGGGCTGGCTGCACCAGTTCCGCCGGCTGCGGGTGCGCTACGAGCGCCGCTCTGACATCCATGAAGCCTTCCTGTCCCTGGGCTGCTCCATCATCTGTTTCCGACGCTTGACTTCTTTCTGTTAGGGGTTCTAAACCAGACCGCCACGTAATCCGCGGCAGTGGCCGGCGACGTGGGATAGATAAGCACATCGGGGATGGTGATTACTCTCACAAAACCCGTCGCCACCACCCACGGCACGCCGACGTTTTCAACTCCGTCAAACAAGCCTCCCACCAGTGTCCCGCGACGTCATGCAGGAGCGCGTCCGGATTGTAAGCATAGACCAGCAAGTTGACGTCAGGGACAATCATTTGCCTGTGCCCGTTCCTCGTCCTTTCGCAACACCCGAAAATAGCGCTCAACGTCTTGTTCATGCAGGAGCTGTTTGAGCGCTTTGGGATCGTTCACGTCAATGGTCGGACCGTCTTGGTCCGGACCGTTCAAGGTCCCGGCTCTCGAAGCGTGGGGCTCACGTTCCGGGACGTGGTTTGCCCCGATGTTCAGCACAACAACCGCGCCCTCGGGTAAGTCAATGGGTTCCAGCGGGGTCAACACCCCGTCGGCAAATCTGGCTTTCACAGTTGTAGTCATTGCTGGTCTCCTACCTCGGCCGACTGCTCATGCCACATCCACAGTTTAGCACTGCCCCTTGGCCCAACCGCCGCCTGTACGGGATGGGACAGAGCTTGGGCGGGCCCAATTTGGAGAGGGATAGACCCTCTACCCGGTCAACACGGGTCCCGTCGGGCAGGGTTCCCTCACCAAACTGGACAAAATCAAGAACCTTTAGGTGGGGGGTCGAGCTGACCGTCTAACCAGTCTCAAGCCCGGTAGGGTAATGACCCTTGTCGGGTGATGCTTGGCATCGGCCGGGGCCAATGTGGAAGCCCTCGCCGTCCGGCGGGGGCTTCATTGCCGTTGTCGGACGCCACAGGGATTCTGCATCCACTGAATGAGACCCAGGCTGATAAAATGAGGTTGTAGCGACAGAGCGCCGTTCCGTTGACAGACATCGTGAGATGACAGGGCAACCGATTCGGTGGACCATAGTCGGGAACAAACTTCATGCCTACATTGGCCGAAATCCTCAAAGCCGACCCCTGCCGTCAGTGTCCTTCTGGCGGTTGCTCGCATGATTTTCGAACGAGATTGTCATTGACCCCGGGAGCTTCAGTTCTGAGGGTACGCGCATTATTACATGAAAAGCGCGTTCCCCAACCTTGCGAACTACGTAACGTCGCTCAAACTCCCCAAAGTCAATCTCCTTGCTGAGACGCCCAAGGGATGGGAATCGTTCATGGGCACGGCATTCGATCGCAGGTTGCGTTACGAATACGAACCCGATCATACGGACGAAGTATTGGAACGTGGGGCCAAAATGCTGTTCTCGTTGAATGGTTACGACGTTAGCGAAGGTCTCACGCATAAAGACCTTAACGTATGGAGCCTCTACGCCGCCCTGGCGGACACAACGTTCAGGAATCCAACAGCAGGCGAAGACCGCTGCGTTGCGCTTTCAACCGGGACCGCGGAACTGCGACGCAACCTGATTGCAAATCTCCAGGCACTGCTGGAGATCGCGCGGAAACGACTCAGACTGTCAAGCCCAAGATTCGGACCGACATTCGGTATTGCCAGCTATTGGATAGGCGGGGCTGACGCGGACTTAATCGACAATGGCTGTCTGATCGACGTTAAATGTGTGAAGAATATATCCCCTACGCCATTCGTCAGGCAGACGATGGCCTACGCCCTGCTCGATGTGGACGATGAACACCGACTTGATTCGGTAGGAATCTATTTGGCTCGCCAAGGAATTTTGTGGAAAATCCTGCTGGCGGATGTCGCCGGGCAAATCGACATGACACTTGGGGAACTGCGTACTAACGCACCGTGGGGCAACCCAACGGATTTGCGAAATCTCGCAATGCTGGTTAGGCAATCTGCCGGCTAACTGTGCAAACCGCTGGTCCGATTGCTGGACGTTGGGCTGGCCGGTGCCCCGCGACTGGAACATTTTTCATGACAACCACCAATCCAACAGCATCGATACCAACCGGCCGCTTCGCGGTATCCGAGTCAGGGATGCGCGAGCTCAACGGCAATCGTCAGCCCTGGGTTCTCGTCAAGGAACTGATCCAAAATTCCTGGGACGAAGCACCGTTTGCCACCGAATGTCGCGTTACCCTCGAGACACAGGCCGACAGTAACGCCACGATAGTCACGGTATGGGACGATGGACCCGGCTTCAGCGACATCGCCGACGCATATACGCTCATGGGACACACCAAGAAACGTCTAAGTCCCACGAAGCGAGGCCGTTTCAACGTCGGTGAAAAGGACGTCATCAGCATAGCGATTGAGGCAGAGGTGGAAACGGTCGGGCACACCGTCACTTTCCAGCCTGAAGGGTCAAGAAGAGAGGCCACCAACTCCCGCGCCAAGGGTACGGTAGTAAGCGTACTGATGCCCTGGAACGCAGAGCAGAGCGGCGAACTGATCGCAATGCTGCAACGCTTCAGGCCGCCCAGGAACTGCCTCCTGTTTGTAAACGACGCAGCTGTCCCGCATCAACCAGCGAAAGCGGCGCCATCCGTCACACTGCCAACGGTGGTGCAAGACGACCCCGGCAAGCCGATGCGGGGGACACAACGTCAACCGAAATCCACATAGCAGAACCGCGTGACTCCAACGGTGCGGGATAGCTTTACGAGATGGGTATTCCCGTCCGGGTTTTGGACTGTCCTTGGGACATCGACGTCATGCAGAAGATTCCGATGGGGCAACAGCGAGACGCCGTGAGCGAAGCATATCTCAATCGCATCTACGCTGAGGTTCTCAACTCGACCCATGGGATGTTGGAACGGGAAGCATTCGGTCGGCAATGGGTGAAGCGCGCCATAGAACATCCCCAAATCAAACCGGAAGCCGTCAAAGCTACCATGACTGGACGCTACGGCAGCGCCAAGGCCGTCTTGGCAACACTGGACGGAGACGCCAACCTGCGGGCATCCGAAGCCGGTTACGGGGCAATAAACCCTGGCGGGCTGTCCGAAAAAGAAAAAGAGGCGTTCCAGAAACACGCCGGTGTCAGGCCGTCGGAAGAAGTTTTCCCGACCCCGACCCCGCCGCGCCCTATTACGACCCTGATCCCGGTTCCAACCAGGCTAGATTCGCCGAATGGGTTACCGAGATGGCTAGCCAATGCGGCCTCACCGCGAACGTTCAGTTCTTCAGCGAACCTGCTAACGTCAGGCTCGCCGATTGCTCTGCATCCACTGCAAATCCAAACCTGCGGTTCAACGAGGCGCGTCTTGGTGAAACGTTCTTCCAGCCGCCTTATGGGTCCGCCGAACACTGGGATCTGCTGTTCCACGAACTGGGCCACGCCATGTCCGACCAATCTGCGATGGGACACGGCGAAAAGTGGGGGAAAGGGGTGAGCAGAGTCGCGGCGTTAATCGCCGTGAACATTGCCCGAAACAAAGTCGATTGACGGTGTAGAATGGCGACGTATCGAGGCCAAGTCGGCCAATTGGCTTGGCCCATAATACCTTCAGTAAAAGGTCGGCAAGCGGCGCACGGGCGTGGTTGCCAAGGTGAAGGGACCGAGCGTGGCACAGGAGGTCAAGGGTCGTAGCCGGCAAGGATTATCGGGCATTTCGCCGATTTGAGAAACGGAGAACTGGTCATTCTGGAGTGTGAGGGGGAATAAAATGTTCGGCTCGCCCTTGTTCACCTATCCCTACGTACTGAAACCCATGAAGCTGAACCGCGTCGGCATCCAAGGCATTGCGCCCGTCAAACAAGAGGCAGGGACGACGCACAAGGCCAGCGATCTCGCTCCAGTCGGCGTTCACGCACTGTTCCCATTCGGTAGCCAAGACGATGGCCTGAGCCCCTACGGCAGCCTCTTGCGGAGTCGCCGCAATGCGTACTTCATGGGGGATGCTCTCACGTACTCCGGCGGAGGCCTGGGGGTCGTAGGCGGCCACGATGGCGCCCTCTGCGACGAGCGCCCTGATCAAGTCGATAGCGGGCGCTTCCCGAGTATCGTCGGTGCCGGGCTTGAAGGCCACTCCCATGACCGAGACGTTCACGCCGGCCATTTGCCCACCGAACCGGCCTCGCAGCGCGTACAACGGGAGCAGTCTTTGCCTATCGTTGACTTCGATGACTGTGCGCAACAAGTCGAGGTTGAGGCCAGATGCCATTCCCAGGCGATACAAAGCGCGGATGTCCTTGGGCAAACATGAACCACCATAACCGAGTCCGGCGTACATGCGCTCGCCCGTTCTCGGATCCAATGCCAAACCGGCGCCGACTTCGTTGATTGACGCGCCAACCCGGTCGGACAGGGAGGCGATTTCATTGATAAACGAAACGCGCGTGGCCAGAAAGGCGTTGGCGGCGTACTTGATCATCTCGGCGGTGGTAATGTCGGTGATGACGAAAGGGGCGTCGGTCCCGGCGTAGAGGGATTTCACTGCGGCGACTGACTCGGGATTATCCGGGCTGGCGCCGATAACGATTCGGTCCGGATGCAGCCAGTCGTGAACCGCCCGTCCTACCCTCAGAAACTCGGGGTTGGCTACGTAACCAAGGTCCGTTCCGGCAAGGTGGTGATCAACCAGTTGACGGCCGGTTCCTGGTGGGACCGTGCTTTTCATTACGACCAACGTGTTGGACCGTCGTCGGGCCGTGACCCACGAGAGCGCCGACCTAACCTGGCACAGGTCTGGCCCGCCATCGGGCGCTTGTGGGGTGCCAACCGCGATAAGCGCCACGTCTCCGACGGGTTGGTCATATGTCGCGCTGTGCGCGAACCCCAGACGACCATGAGCGATCGCTGACCGGACGATTTTCTCCAAACCCGGCTCGTAGAATGGGAGAGCTCCGGACTGCAACGCGTTTACCCGGTCAGGGTCGGCGTCGATACCGATGACCTGGTGGCCTACTGCCGCCAGGTTGGCAGCTGCCACCGTACCCACGTACCCGACACCGACGACGGTAATATCCATGCTGTGCATTACTCCCCGTTTATTTTCCTGTTGAGACCCGCGATACGATTTGCCGATGGAATGAACCAAGTATTATTATATCCTGCGAGTGCGCCACACTTGGGAAAAAGATGTCCGGCGAGCCTTTAGACCGAGGCTGCTCTAAATGCGCTGGCTCTACCTTTCGTCCGAAGGCGCCCCGATAAAGATCAGGTCATTCAGTAACGATCAGCGACAACTGCCCACTGCGAAGCGCACCGTTTCCATGAAAATTTTGCAAGTAATCCACGGGTACCCCATGCGATACAACGCCGGCTCGGAGGTGTACACACAGGGACTGTGCCAGGCGTTGGCCGACGATCACGAGGTCCACGTCTTCACCCGGCAGGAAAACGCATTCCTCGCCGAGTACGCGATGCAAAGGGAAAGGGACCCCGCAGATCATCGGGTCGCGCTGCACGTGATAAACATGGCCCGGGCGCGGGATGGGTACAGCCACCGGGCGGTGGACCGAGCGTTCAGCGACTTGTTGGACGAATTGCGACCCGACGTCGTTCACGTGGGCCACCTAAACCACCTCTCCACCTCACTCGTGTTTCCGGTGAAGGAGCGTAAGATACCCTTGGTGTTCACCCTCCACGACTACTGGCTGATGTGTCCAAGGGGCCAGTTCATCCAAATGTACGAGAACGAACGCGGGGAACCATGGCCCCTGTGCGACGGCCAGGAGGACCGTAAGTGCGCCGTGCGGTGCTACCGCCGCTATTTCGGAGACGATGCGGACGAGTACGAATTGGACGCGACGCACTGGACTGGTTGGGTGTCCCGGCGCATGGGCCACGTCAGGCGGGTCTGCGACGCGGTCGACATCTTCCTGGCACCGGCACGTTACCTGCTGGACCGGTTCCGCGACGAATTCGGCATATCCGAAAGCAAGCTGGTTTATTTGGACTATGGATTTCACCGGGACCGCTTGGTAGGCAGGTCTCGGCGACGGGACGAACCCTTCACGTTCGGCTATATCGGAACCCACATTCCGGCCAAGGGCGTGGACCATCTGGTTCAGGCCTTTGGAGAACTTACCGGTCAACCCCGGCTGCGGATATGGGGACGAGACCGCGGCGCCGAGACTGCGGGTCTGCAACGGATGGCAAAGTCGTTGCCCAGCGATGCGGGCGAGCGGGTGCAGTGGATGGCGGAGTACCGCAACCAGGACATCGTCCGGAACGTGTTCGACCACTGCGACGCCATCGTAGTTCCGTCCATTTGGGCGGAAAACTCTCCCCTGGTCATCCATGAGGCGCAGCAGGCCGGCGTCCCGGTGATCACCGCTGATTACGGCGGCATGGCCGAGTACGTGAAGCACGAGGAGAACGGCTTACTCTTCACCCATCGCGACCCGTCGTCGCTGGCACGGCAGATGCAGCGATTCGTGGACGCGCCCGAATGGTCACGGAGGTTGGGCCGGCGGGGATACCTCCAGTCGTCGGACGGCAACGTGCCCGGCATAATGGAGCATGCACAGGAAATCCAACGCATCTACGCCAATCTGCTTTCAAAGCAAGGAGCCGTATGAACCTCGAATACCCTCCAGTCGGCATGATGGAATCGGTTTCAGGCCGGAATCCCTACGATGGGCCATGGCGCATCACCTTCGACACCAACCCGGATGATTGCAACCTACGCTGCATCATGTGCGAGGATCACTCGCCCTACAGCAGCACCCAGTCCGAGCGCCGCGCCGCCGGCCGTCCCAAGCGCCGGATGGATATCGGCCTGATCCGAAGGGTGCTACGTGAAGCGTCGTGCAACGGACTCCGGGAAATCATTCCGTCCACCATGGGGGAGCCGCTGCTCTACCGGTACATGGACGAGATCATCGACCTTTGCCAGGAGTACGGGGTGCGGCTGAACCTCACTACCAACGGCACCTTTCCCGGTCGGGGCGCCCGGTCCTGGGCCCGGCGCATCGTACCTGTGGGTTCGGACGTGAAAGTGTCGTGGAACGGGGCGACCAAGGAAACCCAGGAACGGGTGATGCTGGGTTCAAACTGGGAGCGGGTGGTGGACAACGTACGGACGTTCATCCAGGTCCGGGACGAACACGCGGCAACGGGTGGCAATCGGTGCCGGGTCACCTTCCAGTTGACCTTCATGGAGATTAACGCAGCGGAATTGCCGGCGGTGGTGGAACTGGCGGCTGGGCTGGGAGTGGACCGGGTGAAGGGCCACCATCTGTGGGTGCATGGGTCGGAGATGAGGGGTCAGTCGTTGCGGCGCAGCCCGGAAGCCATCGCCCGGTGGAATGGGGCGGTAGAGGCGGCGCACCAAACCTCCGAGCGCCACCTGCTCCCCGACGGCCGCCGAGTGGCGCTGGAGAACATCTTTTCCCTGGGCACGTACGGTGAAACGGACATAGCTCCGGGCGGGGAATGCCCCTTCCTGGGCCAAGAGGCGTGGGTGGCGGCAGACGGACGTTTCAACCCCTGCTGCGCGCCGGACGCCCTGCGGCGCAGCCTGGGAGACTTCGGCAACCTGGAGGACGTGAGCCTCCGCCGCATCTGGGAAGGACCCCAATACCAGAACCTGCGGGCCAACTACATGGAGCACGGCTTGTGTCGGGGTTGCAACATGCGAAAACCGAACCCTGACGAAGTGGCAGGAGTCCCGGTTGAACCGCCGGAGCCAAGCCGGGAGGAAAGATGACGGAACCCCTGTGGAAGGCAGACCTGGAGCGGGACGGCTTTGTCCACCTGCCGGGCGTGATTGACGCCGACGTGGCGGCCAGGTTGGCCATGCTGTCCCTGCGGTCCCTGGGCGAGTACGCCGCCTCCGAGGACTTGGTGCGGACCTCAGACGGCGTGCCGGTCAAGCTGATGTATCCCCTGGACAAATACCCGGAGTTCTTCGCGGCCTTGGGCAGCCGGGAGATTCGAGACGTTGTGGACGCCCTGCTCCCTCGGCACGATTCGGTGCTGACCTGGGAGGACGTACTGGTCAAGCTGCCTTCAGTGGGCGTGGAAGTGGGGGTGCATCAGGACATCGGGCTGGATCCTACCCGGGATACCATCCACAGCTTGGGCATCTCCCTCAACGGCGACCGGGACAATCCGGTCTACTTTCTACCGGGCAGCCACCGGTTGGGACCCCTGACCAAGGCAGCGGTGGAAGCGCTGTGGAGGGATTGCCGAGACGGGTTCCGACCGGTGGAAACTCGAGCGGGGGACGTGGTGATACACAACGTCCATGTCCTGCACCACTCGAAAGCTAACCGCTCGGCGCGGCCTCGAGCCACGTGGTACCTGGAGTTCCGCAGCCTGCGTTCGCTCCTCGAGCAAGGGCCCTGGAACGAGGATTGGGCGCAGCGGCGGCGAGCCATCTGGATCTACGCCAGAGCTGCCAACGGGGACGACATTGGGTTCGACGAATCCGATACGGTCAAAGAGCGCATCGGACACCTCGAAGCCGGAACGGAATCCCTGCGGGTTCCCCACGTGACCGACGAAGTGCGCTACGATCCCACCAGCCCTTACAACCACTTCTCTGGGTCGAGCGACGATTGGAAGTCCAGCCGTCCGGCTCCGGGCGGCACCCATCACGTGAGATCCGAAGATGGGCAACCCATCTACCGGGCCCGGTTCCAAGAGGTGCTGAAGTTCCATCCGCCCGGCCTGGCTCCCGTCACCGATGAGTCGGGTTCTTATCACATCTTCCCCGACGGCAATCCGGCGTACCGGGAGCGTTACCTGCGCACCTTCGGGTTCTACGAAGGTTTGGCAGCGGTTCAATCCGCCAACGGCTGGTTCCATATTCGGCCCAACGGTCTTGCCCTCCAATTAGAACGCCACTCGTGGTGCGGTAACTTCCAGGAGGGACGGTGTCCAGTGCGAGACGCCGCGGGCTGTTACTTCCACATCAATCCACATGGCGAGCCAGCCTATCAGGAACGGTACGGGTACGCCGGGGACTTCAGGGACGGCCTGGCAGTGGTGCAGAACGACGCCGGAGAGCACACCCACATTGACGCCGACGGCCACCTGCTCCACGGGAAGTGGTTTGTGGACTTGGACGTGTTCCACAAGGGCTTTGCCCGGGCCAGGGACCGGCGGGGGTGGCACCACGTGGACACGGCGGGGCAACCTCTCTACGAGCGGCGATTCCGCAACGTGGAACCCTTCTACAACGGTCGAGCCCGGGTGGAGAGCCACGACGGGTCCCTGGACGTGATTGACGAAGGAGGAACCTCCCTGCTCCAGTTGAGAGGTCCGTCCCGCACGACCCTTGAAGAATTGTCCGGCGACCTGGTGGGCGCTTGGAAAACCCAGGTGGTCCGGGCCGCCGTGGAACTGGGAGTATTCGAGATGCTGCCGGCGTCGGCTGCCGACCTTGACTCAACCTTGCGCCTGGCTCCTTCCAGTGGCTCCAGGCTGCTGCGCGCCCTGCTGGAATTGGACCTGGTTGCCAAGGATGCCGCAGACGTCTACCACGCCACCGAGCGAGGAGCCCACCTGCGGGCCGGACACGACCTGTCCCTGACGGCGGCGGCCGAGCATTGGGGCGGACCGTCCTACGAAGCCTGGCGGGGCCTCGCCGATGCCCTGCGCACCGGAAAACCGGTCGTCGCAGAGGGGCGAGGCGACTTCTTCCGCCGCCTGGCGGACTGCCCCGAGAAACTGGCGGCTTGTCACCAGACCTTCGCGGCCTATGCCAGGCACGACTACGGCGCGCTCGGCCGGGTGTGGGACTTCGGGGTTCACGAATCCCTGGTCGACGCGGGCGGCAGCACCGGTGAGCTGGCTTTCGCCCTGCTGAGGACGTTTCCCAATCTGAAAGCCACGGTGTTCGACCTTCCGGAAGTTGAGCGCTTTTACTCCGCCCCGGCCGAACTCGAAGACCGCTGCCGATTCGTGGCCGGCGATATCTTCCGGCCGTGGCCGGTGCGGTCCGACGCCGTGGCGCTGGCCCGAGTGCTCCACGATTGGCCCGATGACGACGTTCGGCGCATCCTGGGGCGCGCCCGTGAGGCAATGCCCCGGGGTGGATGCCTCTACGTGACCGAGATGGTCCTGGACGATTACGACGGATCCGGCGGGCTGTTGGACCTCAACATGCTGGTGATGACCGGCGGTCGGGAACGCACGATGGCCGACTTCGAACGGTTGCTGTCCGAGGCCGGCTTCCGCCTTTGGAGCGTCATTCCTACGGGAACGGTAAACTCATTGATCTGCGCTGAGGCGCTGTGAACCCGAACGACGGAGTAAACCGCACCCTGACTCTCCTGGACGATGCGCCGCCGGGCTTGGAACTGGCGCTGGTGCTGCGCCACGGGCAACGCGGCCACGTTGCGCCGGACGATCACGGCAATGACGTCCCGCTAACGCGCCGAGGAGCGGCTTCCGCGCGCCGGTTGGGCGCAGGACTGGCTTCGTTTCCTCTTGTCGCCATGAAGACCAGCCCTTTGGCTCGCTGCGTGCAGACGGCGGAGGCGCTCATTGCCGGTGCCGGCTGGAATGCGGCCCCGGTGCCCGATCAACGATTGGGCGACCCTGGAGCGTTCGTCATTGAGCCGAGCCTAGCCGGACCGCTCTTTCTTGACCCGGGCCCGGCCGGTGTGGTGGGGCGGCATCTATCCAACATTGAGCCTCTGCCGGGCATGAGGCCTACCTCGGACGGCGTCGCTCTACTACTGGACCTGATTACTCCCGGGAACGGAGCGGGGCCGGGAATCAGCGTGTTCGTTACCCACGATGTGGTGCTAGCGACACTGGTGGGGAGTCTATACGGGCTAAACGCCGACGGATTCGCTTGGCCCGACTATCTAGATGCCCTGATGTTGTGGCGCAATTCGGACCGGCTCCATTTCTGCTGGTCCGGTCTCAGCGAGGGACTTCACCCAATCAGCGGTTAGTTGGACGGCTTCTTTGGGAGATACCTTGGGTCTGTGTCCAAGCACCCGGATCGCTTTTTCCGTGGTGAATGCTTCACGCTGGCCCTCTTCGCCGGGTCTATAACCTACCCGCTCAATCGCCACCTGCGAGCCCACGGCGTCCCGGCACCACTCGGCCAACTCGGTCACCGTGAGCTCCGCTCCGCTGCCCACAAAGAACTTCTCTCCGACCACCCGGTCAGCAGGCGCCTGGATCGCCAGCACCCAAGCAGCCACCACATCGCCGATGAACGAGACGTCCCTGGTCTGCTGCCCGCCTTCCACCACGACGGGACGGCCGTGTAGCGCGTTCCACAGCCATTTGAATATGAACACTTCCCGGCGCATATGGGGACCGATGACTACTCCGGTTCCCAGCACCACGGTGGGAACCGCGTAAGCCCGGTGCCAGGACCACACCGCCAGCTCTGCGGCGGCCTTGGAGAAACCGTAGGGGTTGTGTGGAGTCAGAGGGTGCGTTTCGTCCATGGGCAGGCTCAGCGGACGGCCGTATTCGTTGCCTGAACCGGAGTAGATCAGTTTCTGCACGCCACCGCAGCAGCGCACGGCCTCCAGCAGCGCCACGGTACCTTCGATATTCTGCATCACCGTGTAACGGGGCGACTCGAAGGCCATGGGCGTGTCCGCCTGTGCGGCCAGGTGCGCCACCACCTGGTGTCCGTCAACGTCGCCGGGCTGGAGGTCCTGTAGGCTCTTCCACTGGTACCGGAAGTTTGGCTGGTCCATTTCGTGGCGCAGCAGACCGGCGTGGGCCGGGGGAACTATGTCCAGGCCGGTAACCGTATAGCCTAGGTGCAACAAACTCCGCACCAGATGCGAGCCCCCGAAGCCGGCGGCTCCCGTTACCAGAATTCCATTGGGGCTTTCCCCGATGGGCAGAGTTCTGTGTCCGTTGTTGTTGATTGGCAAAACCTTTCACCTCAGTATCTTGGTTGGGGACAAGCCTGCGACGGCCGGCCGTCTGGAGCCGATTCTCAAACGCTGGGGATAGCAATGGCTCGCCGGACGGCAAGCCGGCATCCAGTATACTACCGGCCCGAACGTTGCTTTGGGGAGTTGGGCCAGGCCCGGCGGACGCGGTTGTAGCGGCGGGTGGCCACGCTGGGCTTGTGGCGGAACTGACCACACCTGCATAGGGCCTAGGAGTCCGAGGACTTCTTCGCCCTTGTTGACGAACGGTGCGAACTCAGGGCCCTTGGGAATCACGTCCACCTTGGCTATTCCGAGTAGGAACGGATCTTCGCTAACCCCATGGCCACCGCCGCGCGCATCGACCGGGTCGTGCCTGACTCCGTCATCCCAGAGTTTCATGCTCCCAGCAACCGCGCCAACGCCGCCCAGCAACGTGGCGAGGCAACGAAGGTGGACCGGCAAGAGTGATTGACGCGGGACACCGATGGTCAGGAAACAAAATCATCTGTAGCAGATGTTCTCCGAGATGGCCGAGCACAGTCTCCGGAAGGATGCAATGTTGTACAAGGAGCAGATCAGCAGTGCTCTCACCATAACCTCGGGATGGATGGCGGGACGCCCGAAGTCGGTACAGTAGCAGTCTTCCAGGGGTTCCACCAACTTGGCGAAGTCCAACTGCTCATCGATCCGAATCAACAGGTGATTGGGATCAATGAAATCCCGCAACTGCTTGGTGGTGAACTGAAACAGGGTGGAGTCGCGGCGGCTTCGGTCCAGAGACTCGATCATCAGCGCCCTCGGTAATGACGGACTGTCCTGACGTTGTAGCCGAACAATGCGCGGGCAACGGTTTCCGCGCCTACTTTTTCAACAAGCCCGTTCTTGGCGTTTTATAAGGAGCTGGGCTTTCTGCCAAGTCGGGTTGGTGAACAGCGTTGCGAAGGGAGCGAGTATCGGTACGATGGCATCGGGCAGGGTAAGCATGGTCGGGCCTTTCCGTCGAAAGTTGGGTCAGGCCAGCTTACACTGTCTTTATACTTTTTCTAAATTTTGCGCAAAGTCCAGCCCAGAAGAAATCCACTTCTATCGACTGGGACGGGTTGGTCTCAGCAAATCGGCTCACGCGCCTCTAAGCGCGCCGGGTAACTTTCAGGGTGAAAGGCTCGGGCGTGATGGTCAGGCCGGGTATTTCGTACTCGGACAGAAGGGCATCGGACGTTCGCTCGAAGCGGAAACGCTGCATCAGCCGGGTGACGTAGAGCCAGATCTCCATTTCCCCCAGGTGTTCGCCGGTGCAGCGACGGTGGCCCAGGCCGAAGGGGATGAAGTTGCCGCCGATGAGAGCGTCGGCCGGTGACCCGTCGGGTTGGGGCAGGAAACGCTCCGGAATGAATTCGTGGGGGGATTCCCAGAAGCGTGGGTCGTGGTGGATGCCGTACAGATTGGCCAGCAGCTTCGCTCCGACGGGTATCCGGTAGCCGCCGACTTCCGTGTCCCGGGACGCTTCGTGGGGTATGCCCAGGGGGCTGGCGGTGTGGTAGCGCATCGTCTCCGCAACGGCGGCGAACGTGTAGGGCAGATGGGTCCGGTCGTCCACCACAGGCCGGGCGAAGCGCCCGATTACCCGGTCCAGTTCCTCTTGGATTTTTTCCTGGACCTGCGGACGGTTGCCAATGGCCAGCAGGAAGAACTTGACGGTGGTCGCCACGCCATCGGTGTGCGGCATCATCATGTCCATCAACAGTTCGTAGATCATCTCGTGGCGGAAGCCATCGTCCGACGCTTCCCTGGCCAGCATCACGTCAACCAGGCAGGTCGGCGCGGACGGATCGAAGCCAGGGCGACTGCGAACCCTTTCCACACAGGACTTGAGCAGATCTTCCCGAAGGCTCTTCCGACGGCGACCTTCTTTGACCGACTTGCTGGGCAGGAATCTGGCCCAGGTGAGCAGGTCGGACGGGTCGGCGCGGTCAACCACCGAGCGGGTCCAGTCCATATCCTGCCGCAGGAGGTCCAGCAGCCGCGTGAGCTCCTCTCCATCTTCCCAGCCGTCGCCGAAGAAGTTGCGGAAGGCCATGCGGAGACTGTTCCGGTACAGCATGTCGTTGGGATTCACCGGTTCCCCGGCGTCGGCCGCCGCGGCCAACTGTTCCACCAGATCGGAGATCATGGGTTCGACGTGATTTTCCCGCGTCATGTCCAGGTTATGGGGGCCGTACATGTCGTGCCTGCTGAACTCGTCAAGGAGTTGCCAGCGCTCTCCGTAGGGCTGCACCACGAAGCTGTTCCCTTCAGTCAGCGCCATAATGGGGGAGGTTTCCCAGCGGTTGGTCAGCTCCGGCCTGGAAAAAGCCTCCTCCAACAGCGCCGGGTGGTTGATCACCACCACCGGGACGCTGCCCAGGCGCACCAGGAAAACGTCGCCGTATTGCCGGGCCATGCGGGTAAGGGCAACGTGCGGGTCGCGGCGCAGGGCGGGCAGCGAGCCGATGACGGGCAACCCCCGGGGGCCGGGAGGCAGAGGGGGGGAGGATACGTTGGGGGTGGAACTCATGCTTGATGCTCCTGTCCGTGTCACCACCTGGAGCTCTCCTCGGAGTAAACGTGGTCGGGAACGCCGTAGGTGATGCCGGCCTCGTCGTACACTGCGGAGTCAATCAGGGCGGTGAGCTGCGAGGGGTTGTCGATGTGGGCGCCTCTGGGAATGATCCGGCCTGCCGCCGACTGTCTGATGTTGCCGAAGCGCTGCTGCAGCCGGAACCACGGCAACACCCCGAAGGCCGAGCGCGTGGGATACGACAGCTGGCGGGCCAGCCGGTTCCCAATCAGCCCGTGGGACACGCTGAAAACGTACCTGGCAAACCGGCGACGCTCGACCGGATCGGTCATTCCCAGAACTATGGGCGAGGAATTGATCAGCGAATGGGCCATGATGATGGATTCCGCGGACGGTTCCGGCTCGCACATTGCCCCGACCCGGAAGAGCTTCAAGGCTTCCGACTCGTCGCGGAACAGGATGGTTTCAGGAATACCCATGAGGTAGCCGGTGTAGCGCCAGACGGCCATAAAGCTCTTCCGCTCCTCCTCGTCCATGACGGCGCCCAGACTCTTCATGTGCTTCAACAATCTTGCGGAAAACGCGGTGATGGCAAAGCCCATGTGCGCCGAGCTGAGTGGGGTTCCCCAGGACTCCGCATCCCAATCTTCCGAGTTTTGCAGCAGACGCCTGATCTGAGCATGCACCAGGCGGAGGCGAACCGACAATTTCCAGCCGTCCCCGTCCCGCTCCAGTCCGCCGGGCAGGAAAATCTCGGCCAGATGACGGTTGTTCTGCTGGAGCCGCCGGATGCCCTGGTCTCGCAGCCGGCCGGTGATCACGAAAGACTTGCTGATGTTGGTGGAAAACCCCTCAATGAGCACACCCCCAAGCAGCGCGCCCAGGACCAACTGATTAACGACAATAAGGAATGCCTCTGACGTCGACTATTTTTGCCGGTTGAGGTGGGGTAAAACCCTCCGGCACGGAGGTGCCGGATTGATCAAAGACCGACAAGTCGCATTGTTGAGGCAGAGACTTATGGAAGGAAAAACCCAGGAGACGGCGGCCGCCATGGCCGGGATGTGCGTGCGTTCGGCACGGAAGTGGCAGAGTGGCCCGTTGCCGTCGGAGATGAAACCAGAGCGGTGGTGGCGGACCCGGCCCGATCCCTTCGACGGGGTGTGGGACGAGGAGATTGAGCCGCTGCTGCACGGCGATCCCAAGGGCAAGCTGAAGGCAACGACAATTATCGAGTGGCTGGAGGAGCAGCATCCCGGGCGCTTCAGCGCCTCCCAGCTCCGGACGCTGCAACGACGATTACAGGACTGGCGGGCGCTGAATGGCCCCGATCAGGAGGTGTACTTCCCCCAGGAGCATCCGCCGGGACGGGAGGCTCAGTTCGATTTCACCCACGGCAATCCCCTCGGCGTTACCATCGCCGGCCAGCCCTACCCTCACCTGCTGTTCCAATTGATCCTCAGCCACTCGGGCTGGCGCTACGCCGAGGTGGCCACCGGCGAGACCTTCCTGGCGCTGAAGCAGGGAATGCAAAATGCGCTGTGGACCTTGGGCGGCGTCCCAGAGGTGGTGCGCTCCGACAATACCTCCGCCGCCACCCACGAATTGAAGGGCAGCCGCGGCCGGGCGCTTAACGCCAATTACACCGCATTGCTGGATCACTACGGCCTTCGCTCCACTCGCATCAATCGCGGCCAGAGCCATGAAAACGGCGTCGCCGAGCACGCCCACTACCGCCTGAAGGACGCCGTCGACCAAGCCCTCATCCTGAGAGGCAGCCGTGATTTCCACACTGGCGACGATTACGCCCAGTTCGTCCAGCAGATGGTGGAGAAGCGCAATCGCCTGGTGAGGGGGAAGCTGGAGCAGGAAATGGCTTGCCTACGGCCCCTGCCGCCAGCCCCCATGCCGGAATACGCCAACTACCAGTCCAAGGTGCGCCGGTGGAGCACTGTCCAGGTGGCGGGACGCAGCTACAGCGTCCCGTCCCGGCTCATTGGCAAGGTGGTACAGATCCGCCTCTATTCCGATCACCTGGAAGTGTACTACAAGGGCCATTTCGTGGAATGCATGGCACGGGTGCGCGGTGATGGGGAAGTAAACGTCAATTACCGCCACGTGATCAATTCCCTGGTGCGCAAGCCGGGCGCTTTTGCCCGGTACCGGTTCAGGGAGCAACTGTTTCCCACCCTGCACTTCCGCCTGGCCTACGACGCGCTGCAGGAATGGCGCGGGGAACGGGCTGACGTGGAGTACGTGCGCATTCTGCACTTGGCGGCCACCACCATGGAAGCCAATGTGGACAGCGCCCTGTCCCTGCTGCTGGAGACCGGACAGCCCTTCGACTACGCCGAGGTGCGGGACCTGGCCGAGCCCAAGCCGCCTGAAGCGCCGGCACTGGCCATGACCGGTACACCGGACCTGAAGATCTACGATGGCCTGCTTGTGGGCAGCCTGGCCGGCGCGGGGGTGTGCGGATGATGGACACCGACACCAGCGTCATGCAGGAGCGCATCGGTGAGCTCTGCCACCAATTCAAGATGCCCACCATGGGCGCCCAGTCGGTAGCCCGTTTCACCGAGGCTGGCCACGGCGACGCCCTGCCCACCTTCCTTGAGGTGCTGGAGCAGGAAGCCGAGGATCGCCGCCACCGGCGCATCAACCGGCTGCGTCAGGCATCCAAGCTCCCCGCAGGCAAGACCTGGGAGACCTTCGAGCATCACCGGATGCCTCTGGCCCTCAGGCAGCAGCTGGACCAACTGGCCCAGGGCAGCTTCGTGGAACACGGCGTCAACGTGCTGGCCTTCGGTCTGCCCGGCACCGGCAAGACCCACGCGCTCTGCGCCCTGGGCCATCGCCTGGTGGAAGCCGGCCACTCCGTCCTCTTCGCCCCGGCCTACCGCCTGGTGCAGGACCTGCTGGCCGCCAAGCGGGACTTCGCCCTGCCCAGACAATTGCGTAAGTTGGACAACTTCGACTTCCTGCTCCTGGACGACCTGGGCTACCTCCCCCAGGGCAACGAGGAATCAGAGGTCCTCTTCACCCTCATCGCCGAACGCTACGAGCGGAGGTCGCTGGGCATCACGTCCAACCTGGTCTTCTCCGAGTGGGAGCGCATCTTCGCCAACCCCATGGCCACCGCCGCAGCAATTGACCGGGTGGTGCATCACGCCGTCATCCTGGAATTCGACGTCCCCAGCTACCGGACTGACGCAGCCCAGCAGCGCGGCGAGACTGCTGCGGCCGAGGGGGTGAACCGGCAAAACTAATCGACGGAAATTCGGCAAATCTGGTTGACGCGGGACACCAACCGGGAATTGCGATGAAACATGCGTATGCCGGGGTCAAATTCCTTATGGTTAACCCAGTCGGGCGCGGCGTCCAGGCTTTGAAAGAATATCCGCGCCACTGCCGGCGCTTCTCGAAGAGTCGCATGTTCCCGGTTCATTCCCGCCGCAAGAATTCGCCTGGCCTCCGGCGGGCCAAGAGCGGAAACCTCCGCCATCATTGCGTCGGCTTCAGGATCGCCGATTACGGTGTGAGCGATGTAGGTGGACGCCAGGTCAGGTTCCAGGGCAAGGGCCTTTTCGTAACCTGTGGCGTAATCGGTTGGTAAGTTCATCTGCCGACGTCCCGGTGTTCGCTCCCATCGGACGTCCAGCCTGCGGCCCGGCGCCGGGACCAACTACAGAGATGATACTAAACCTTCTGTATTTTTTAAGTATTTTTAGCGTTATTTTATATGTGTTTAAATGTGTATTTACCCTTTGCTATCAGCGGAGCCCGCCCTCCGGGCGAGGGTATGCGCCACGGTTGTAAAGTCGGTCCGCACCGGTGACCCGGCGGATGGTCGGCCACAATATGCAAGGGGCGAATGATCATTCGCCCCTACTCGCTGGATACCGGCGAAGTTCAAAGACCGGCTACTCGTCGGGCCAGCCGTCAGGAGTTTCACCCGCTGCCAAGGCAGCTCGGATGGATGTTGCCGCCGCGTCAGTAACCCACTGCTCCCAGATGTCGGCGTTGTTGTTCAGCCACCAGAGGGCGGTAGCGTTGACGTCGGCTTCCGGGTTTTGGTCCTGCCATCTGACAATTCCTTTGTAGATCGGGTCAATGGCAAAGTCCCATTTGCGCAGCATTTCAGCCACGTCCGGCGCGTTCTCGGGCAGACTATAGTTAGCCGCAATCAGGACCGTACTATCCTCGTAGGCGCAGGCCTTGGTAGTCGCCCAACATTCATCGCTGTACGGTGGCTCTTCCAGCCGCACCAGGTCAAATAGCAGCGCCGTATCGTTGGTGCCCCACTGGTAGCCGAGCCACGGTTCGCCACGCTCGTATGCGCCACGCAGGTCGGCGTTCAGGGCCGCGTGGTCGCCGGGGTTGATGATTGCAACGTGATCGGACAAGCCATAACCTTCGACTTGAGCGGCGTTGACGGTCTCGCAGGCCCAGCCGACCACGCAGGAAACCAGGCGCGCTTTATCTCCCGTTTCGGCGGTGGCGAATAACTGGCGATACTGCGGGTCTTTCAGGTCTTCCACGCTGTCCAGTTCGGGGTATTGCTCCTGCAAGTAGGCCGGAATCACAAACGCGGACTGCCAGTCGCGGTAGTTTTCACCCAGGGAAATGACTTCGCCGGCTGCGGTGGCCTGCATATAGGCTTCTTCCTGGTTGGGCGGCCAAAGCTCCATAAATACATCGGTCTCCCCACTACTCAGGCTCTGAATAAGCGTTGATGTTGCGCCGAACCGTACGCCAGTGGAGTAGCCGTAGCCCTTTTCAACGATGTACTGCGCGATGCGGTTCTGAATCAGCGCGCTGCTCCAGTTGAGGTCGCCGAATACAAGGTCCGCAATAGAGATTCGGAAAAGTTGTGGGGAATCGGCGCTGGAAGGTCTCAGCGCCAACACAGCGGTGGTGGCGTCCTGCGGCACGTCGAACGTCAGGAAGTTATCGTCCATTTCCCCCGGCTCGACGGCCCTTTCTTGAGACCATGAAAATGCGTTTCCGGCGTCAGTGTTCAGGATAAAGTCGAGACCACGCGTGAGAGTGACCTTGGAACTTCTATCGTTGTCCAGATAAAGGTAAATGCGAAGCCATCGGCGGCCCGGTGGAGATTCCCTATCGTATTTTGTACCGTCTGACCGCGTGAACGTTACCTTCTCCGGTGTACTGCTACCCGTGAGCCTGATAGAGTATTCACCGAAGGTTGCCGTATCGCCAACGCTCAGGTAACCCTGTTCTCCCAGCGGCAGTCCCGTTATCGGGCAGAAGCCGTCACCATGCTGGCCTGCGGTGGTCACTTCCGCAAACTGCCGGGCCCATACTAGGTCGGTGGCCCGGAATCTTTCGGTTTGCGCGCCCACCGTCACCCAATAAACGGTTTCCGGCTCCAGGCCGGTGAAGGTGTGGCTGGTATTAGTCGCCTCAACGGTAACGTAATAAAAGGCGTCCAGGCCATTCCGGCCGGCGTCGGCCATCCGGTTCATTTCGTCCGGGCTGGCGTAGCCGACGGTATAGTGCTGCGCGCCGGGAACTTGGTTCCAACTTACCTGCAACTCGCCAGGGTTATCGGTAGCGGTGACGGTCGGTTGCTCCGGCGCCATCAGCGTCGCCGGCGTGGCGGCTATCCCGGCGATTAGCAGCGTTGCCACCAGGACAAGTAGTGGGACAATCTTTGTCGATTTGCTCATTTTCAACTCCTTTACTCCTCGTAAACGCCCGGCGCCGTGAGCTTGGAACCATCGGCAACGACGGTTCCCCGGCGCCCGCTCCACCGGACCCTTTGGTTGGCGTGCCAGCTGCGGGAACCGGTGGGGAGTTGATAATACCCCATTAAACCTATGATATAAGTATTTTTAAAATGAGTTTATGTGTGTTTATATGTGTATTTACGCTACAACTCTCAGCCGTCGCCATCCGCCAGGCAAAGGGTGGAATAAAAAAGGAGGCGCCCAGCATTGGCAGGGCGCCTCCTTTTTAGATTGACCTGCCGGACGGATCATTGTCCCCTCTGGCCGTCTGCCTCTTGTGGCAGGGCGATGCTGGCGTGGATCCACTCGCCCTTGCCGGCCTCGTTTTGCGCCCGCACCCAGACTTCGTAGGTCTGACCGGATTGCAGGTTCTTGAAGGTCGCCGAGGTCTTCTTCGCCTTGGGCGTCTTCGTCTTACCCTTGCCGCCGTCTTCAGGTTTCAGATGCACGATGTAGCCGTCGGGCGAACCGCCCGTCTCCGGGACCTACCACCTCACCGCCACGCTGTCCACCATGGCCGTCAGTTCCAGGCCCACCACCGGGCCAGGCAGCACCATCGGCAGAGTGATGGTGGCGTGGGTCCTCTTCGTCGAACCGCCAGTATTCCGCGATGCTCAACGCGGCGTAGGTTTCCAGGTCCACGCCATGGCAACCGGCAGGTCCGACCGACGGGCACGGGCCCTGTTGAAGCTTGGCTCTGGCATGATCCAGCGGTCGGCAGCGGGCGCCGGTGTCTCGCTCCCGGAAAAGCGACACGGTGCGGTCCCTGTCCTACATCACTGGCGAAAAAGGGTCTCCAGGGAAATAGGGAGTATGCGAGTAGCATTCAGGTCAACTTTCGTGTGTTTTCTTGTATAATCATGTTGGCCAGGGCACGGCGATGGCCCGACAAGGCGGTGCGACAAGTCGCGGCGCGGTTGCCGCCAAGGGGGAAAAATATGGCGCAGCAGTCAGATCAACGGGACCGGGAGATGGAGGCCCTGCGGGAGCGTTTGTCCCGCCTGAGTCAGGCCAGTCTCCGCATCAACGAGAGCCTGGACTTCGACCAGGTGCTACAGGGCGTCCTGGACTCGGCCCGCTCCCTGACCTCAGCTCGCTACGGGGTGATGACGCTGCTGGACGATAACGGCGGAGTCCAGCACTTTCTGTCCTCGGGGTTGAACGCCGGGGAGTCCGAGCGGCTCTGGCTGATGCCCGAGGGCTTGCGCATCTTCCAGGCCCTTACGGAGATGTCCGAACCCCTGCGCCTGCCTGACCTGGCGGAATACGTGCGGGGCCTGGGCTTCACGGACTTCACCATCCCCCTGCCGGTGGGGGTATTCCGGTTCATGGCGGCACCCATGTTCCACCGGGGCGAACGGGTGGGCCAGGTCTTCGTGGGGGACCGGGAGGACGGGGCGGAGTTCACTCTGGCCGACGAGGAGACGTTGGTGATGTTCGCATCCCAGGCGGCATTGGTCATCGCCAACGCCGGCACCCACCGGGAGGAGCAACGCGCCCGGGCCGACCTGGAAGCCCTAGTCAACACCTCTCCCGTGGGCGTGGTGGTCTTTGATGCAACCACTGGAATGCCGGTGTCGGTCAACCGGGAGGCCTTGCGCCTGGTTGAAAAGTTGCGAGACGAGGGACAGGGGGCGGAGGACCTCCTGGAGGTGGTCACCTGCGTGCGGGGAGACGGCAGGGAGGTTTCCCTGCGGGAGTTGCCCCTGGCCGAGCTGTTCCGTACCGGGGAGACGGTGCGGGCTGAGGAGATCCAGCTGCGGGTGCCCGACGGGCGCAGCGTCAGCGTCCTGCTCAACGCCACGCCCATCCACTCGGAGGAGGGGCAACTGGCGTCCTTTGTGGTGACCCTGCAGGACCTGACGCCCCTGGAAGAGCAGGAGCGGCTGCGGGCCGAGTTCCTGGCGATGGTGAGCCACGAGCTCAGGACGCCATTGGCGGCGGTCAAGGGGTCGGTGAACACGCTGCTGGAGGCGGCGGGGGAGCTGGACCCGGCGGAGACGGCCCAGTTCCACCGCATCATCCGCGACCAGTCGGACCAGATGCGCTTTCTCATCGGCGACCTGCTGGACGTGGCCCGCATCGAGACGGGCACCCTGTCCATTGACCCTGAACCCACGGATTTACAGGCGCTGGTGGAGGAGACCGGGACCAGGTTCGCGAGCGGGGGCGCCAGGAACCCCCTGGGTGTTGAACTGGCTGAGGACCTGCCCCTGGTGATGGCCGACAAACGGCGCATCGTCCAGGTGCTGAACAACCTGCTCTCCAACGCCATTGGCTACTCCCCCGAGGGGTCGCCCATCGTGGTCAGCGCGCGGCGGGACGGCGTCCACGTCGCGGTGTCCGTCTCCGACCGGGGGCGGGGCATACCGGCCGAAATGCTGCCGGAGCTGTTCCGTAAATTCTCGCGCGCTTTCGACCGGGGCATATCGTCCGGCGTGGAAGGCTCGGGATTGGGTCTCGCTATCTGCAAGGGGATCGTGGAAGCCCACGGTGGGCGCATCCAGGCCGAGAGCGACGGCCCCGGCCTGGGTGCGCGGTTCACCTTCACGCTGCCCGTGGCGGAGGGTATCGTTGCCGCCGCTCCGCCGGCTCCACCGTCCCCAGCGAGCCGGACCAGGAGGACGACAAGGGAACGGGTACGGGTCCTAGCGGTGGACGACGACCCTCAGTCTTTGCACTACGTCCGGGACACCCTCACCAAGGCGGGCTACGCGCCCGTCGTCACCGGAGACCCCGCCGACGTGCCCCGGCTGATGGCCGAGGAGAAGCCGCACCTGGCGCTGCTGGACCTGGTGCTGCCCGACCGGGACGGCATCGAGCTGATGAACGACGTGCGGCGGACGGCCGACGTGCCGGTGATCTTCCTCTCGGTGTACGGCCAGGACGAGACGGTGGCCCGGGCTCTGGACATGGGGGCCGCCGACTACCTGGTCAAGCCCTTTTCGCCCACGGAGTTGGCGGCCCGGATCCGGGCCGCCCTGCGCAAGCGGCTGGAACCCTTCGCGGGGGAGCCGTCGGCATCCTACGACGTGGCGGGACTAAGCATCGACTACGCCCGGCGCGGGGTCGCTCGGAACGGCGAGCCGGTGGAGCTGACGGGCACGGAGTACGCGGTGCTCTACGAGTTGGCGGTGCATGCCCCGCGGGTGCTGAGCCAGAGCATGCTGCTACAGCGGGTGTGGGGTCCGGAGCGGGTGGGCGAGGGCGGGCTGCTGCGGGACGTGGTGAAGCGCCTGCGCCGCAAGCTGGGGGATTCAGCCACCAACTCCAAGTACATCATCACCGAACCCCGGGCGGGATACCGCATGCCCATGGGGGAGAGTGGCGGACCGCCATTATCCTCGTCATCGACCATATCACCCGACGCGGATGATGCCTCCTGACGGTGCGCCGGCTTCAAGGCTACCGCACCGGATGAGGGCGTCCGGTCTTGGCCGGACGCCCTCATCATCGGGTTGGGCGGGCCGGAAGGTCATTCCCCGGTCGGGGACCGGTTCCGGCTGACGCCGGTGGCGCATCAACCGCCGGCCAGGGTGATCTGAACGGCGTCAGACCAGGGGCCCCTTTCCCCGATCAGGTTCCTGGCTCGCACCTTCACGTCATAGGTCGCCCCGCTGCGCAGGCCGCCGATGCTGCATTCCAGTTCCCCGGGGGACGGGTTCGGGCCGGAGGTGGTGATCGTCACCGTTCGATAGTCCGTCTCGTCGGCCGCATTCTCCACGAACACTATGTAGTCCGTGATGGGGGCCGCTCCGGGCGTCGCGGCATCCCAGGCGACGTCTATACTGCCAGGGTTCTCCTGGTCCCCAGTAACGGTGACGCCGGCGACCTTGCCAGGAGCGTCGCCGGGGGCGCCGTGCGACGCCAGTGCCATTGGTACGCCCAGCAGGGGTAGCGCAATCGCCAGTCCAAGCATGACGGTGGCCAGCAGGGCAACGACAGCCGGGGGGCGGAGAGTTTGGAGTGATGCTCTGATGAACATTGGGGGCACCTCCTTGATAGTATTGAGTGGTATGCTGCTCGCTTGCGCAATGCGATTTATTGATAATTAGTATTGCATTACGTGATGAATCTGTCAATCCCAAGCAGAGAACCTATCGGCAATGCCGGCAATCTCAGCGAGCGTGGTGAAGTGGATCCACAGCTGCTCATGTAAGAACAGAAGCCTGCCAGATTCATGGATGCTACGCCGCAGCCGGTTGGCGTCGCCAGCGTCGGCAGATTGCCCAGGCGGTGGCGGCGCTGGGGATGGGCAGCATGAAGTAGCCGATGAAGAGCAGGTCGTTTTGGGGCAGCAACTGCCCCTCGAACCAATACCAGCCGATCGAGCAGGCGACGCCGACGCAACCGCCGGCGAGTCCGGCCAGCATCCCCTTGCGCCAACTCACGCCGGCCATGCGCCAAGCGCAGACCAAGCCCGTTGCCAGCGCGGGAACGAAGGTCAAGGCCAGCAGGAGCCACCAGAGGAGGATCAGCAGGAAGAAGTAGGTCCGCAAAGCGCTTCCAAGATCACACGTCCAGCACGTCTGAATGACCGATTGATGTTGTCATTGGGATTCATCCGTACGGTTCAATGACTCCCGAAACCTTGCGCGTCAACGCGATCGTGCCGCTTGGTGGATAGATGCCGCCGAGCACATGAAGCACTACTCGCCCCTTCTTGACCTCGACCATATCGCCCCACCGGAGTGTGCGCCCGTTGACGGTTGATTCCTCATCGTGGACGTGCACGTACTGCTCCGCAACCACGGAGTCGGTGTCTGTGTGCGCTCTTTGAAGCCCATGCTGAAAGGCCATGTGGGCGCGCATTTCCCAATCAGCAAACAGATCCGGCGGTTCCGTTTGAAATTGCGTGGTAGGGCGGCAGGCTAACCCATCATAGCCAGCAGTCCCAAGCAGAGCATGGAAAATACACCCACCAAAATCCAGAAACAACCCCAGCCGCTGATCCCGTTGTCGTTACGCATCATTCGGCGGGAATGGGGAACAACGCTGGATAAATGCGGTTCAACGCAAGGTTTTTCTGGCCATTGTCTTGATTCTCGATCAACCTTTCCTCTAACGCGAAATTCAAAATCTCATTGAGGAGGTTGGTGTCAAATATGCCGTGCTTCTTTTCCAAGTATCGGACCAGGATGGTCTTCAAGAATGAGTCCATCTCCGATTCTGTCATGGTTGTGATTTGATGTGCGGTCAGCATGGATTTCTCCCAAGATTTGCGTCGGGGTGGTTATGAATACCGCGCCGATCTCCGAATCCTCTCAAATAAATCTTGCGGCGGTGCCTCTCCTGGATGCTCAACAGTGCTCCAATCCCCGCGCTCCCAATTGGTTGTCTTGGAACCAAGAAACTGAAAATCCTGTTTCTTCAGGAACTCAATAACTTGCACACCATGCGCCGCCGCAGGCATTCCACACCTCCGCCACAACTGGTGATTGTTCAACGTCACACCCTCTCGTTCGGCTTCCTGCCAAGCATCATCGAAAACTTCAGCCATGATCTTGACAGCTACCATCATCCGAGCGTTACGCTCTGCCATATTCATCGTTGACTCCTATATTGTCGTTTTTTCCACGCCGCAAAAATCAACTGAGCGCCTCCGGTGATAGCATATCCGTTTGAAATTCACAAGTTTGACCGGGACTTGGCCCAAGGGCGATTTGCCCGACCCAAATCAGTAATCCAGTGATTGCGACGCCGAGCGAAACGGCAGACCGAATACCGAGAAAAATCTCTAATCCCGCTGGGGTTTTCGCTTCGATGATGGGGCCGCAGTCAAGCTGAATCCGGCTGATAATCACTATCGCCCACATCGAAAGACCGACATAGACCATCCCAAACCATGCGAGGATGATCTTCCAGCCTGCGATCCTCTTCATCGTAGGGCTGGCGTATAAGCGCATTTTCGTAGAGCATCTTCAGCCCTGCCTGCGCGAATGATGCTGTGCGCCGCGCTGGTTCGATTTCGTGCTGTTTTCTCCGAATATCCCTGCTCTTCTATCAGCAAACCGATCATCTCCGACCTGGGCGGGCTCAGAAACTCTTGGTAGTAATCCCTGAAACATCCTTTGCCCATAGAACGCAGGTGCCCGTCAAGTTAAGCGTCATCCATCAAAGCACCTCTTGACGTGTAGGCTTTCACCGGATGTCTCTGCCGAACAACGTTCCGGTGGTGGTCCAGCGCGGGAGAGTGGCACCGTGGTTGACCAAGCACCCTTTCTTTTCCATGATCTTTGCCACACACGTGATGAATTGGGCATGGTACGGGCTTGGGAACAGAGATGTTCGGCGAGCAATGTCCGAAGCGGACAGCGGCCCTTCCTTTGCGTGATGGGCCTCCATCAGAATATCGTCGATCACGCCCTCGATCAGGGCAATAGCTTCGTTCATATTGCGGGTTCGCTCTTCGTCAGTCATAAATCCCCTGTTAGAAGATGTGATTGAACAGAATCGGAACCATCGTTGCCAGAACCGAGATACTTGCTACCGCGAGGACCGCCTCAACGATAATCTGCGCCATCAAGAAACCTCTGGCGCGAAACCGTCGCCGAAGTTAGTATTGCCAATGGCCGGGATGGGCTGATAAGATCAGCGCATCCGGATAGAACCGAGTCCTGCAAAAGCGATGGTTCCGAGATTGCCCGCCTCGTGAAGGCGGGTTTTTGCGTTATGCGAAACTAGCCTATCATCCCGGCCTGGCTTGGTTCAACGACTCCGTGTGAAATTGGAAAATTCCCGTTTCCCACGTTCATTAGAGGGTGTTCTCATTGGCCACGGCGAAAGTCGCATTGTCGTCGGTATTGACGCTGGTGGCCGTCCTGGGGTCGATAGCCTGCGGACAGGGAGTGCCGGATTCCTCTGCGGTTACTCCAGTGGTGGTGAAAGTTACGTCTACCCCGTCGCCCACGCCGTCTGCCACCGCAACGCCGTTGCCGACAGCCACGCCTGCGCCGACCTACACTCCATACCCCACGGCGACCCCCAGCCCGACGGCAACGCGACCGCCCGCATTATCCGATTGGCGGGCTTGGTATGAGAACGTTGACCTTGCGGACTGGCCGGGAGTGCGGCCTCCTTCCGTCTGCGAAGCCCATCGGGTCGATTACTGGTTAATGGGTGTGTACATGGATCAACTGGCTGATGTATATATGCAACAGATGGCGGCGGCGTGGCAAAACAATAACGAGCCCTTGAGGCAAGCCCTAACTGACCGATACTTGGCGGATGTGGACGCTGGCGTCGAACAGTACAAGAGGCAGACGGGATGGAGCGAGGCACAATATCAACTGTGTGATGGACTGTATCGGGCCGAAAGGTATCCCTACGAGGTTTGTGGAACATACGGTTCTCCCGCCGGTCGCCGCGTGGTGAATGACCCCAGGCACTATGAGGCAGTCGGGTATTGCATAGAGCGTGGGATTCCGCCCTTCGATTAGTTGTTGTTACCAATGGCTGGGATGGGCTGACAAGATCAGCCCATCCGAACAGAACCGAGTGCTGCAAAAGCGATGGTTCCGCGATTGCCCGCCCCATGAAGGCGGGTTTTTGCGTTGGTCGGGAACACTGCCGAGCCGGCATTCAGGTTGGCACTGCACGCAGCGTGGCGCCTGGGACGCTGCGGATCCGAACGCAGCCGTTGGATGCGGGAGTTACGGGCCAGGTATGACTTGAGGGGCAGTGTGCGCCGGCGGTGTGGCGGTCTTGATGCGGGGCGTAAATACACAAGAAATCATACATAGATTGATCTTGAAAACCCCTTGTGTAACACGGTTAACGTGGTGTAAATTCTTTTAGCCCGTTTATGACGGGTTGCAGTTGCCGGAACTTCCGGCGCTGCGCTGAACTGCGAACCGCGTGGCGCATTGCCTTCATTGGCGCGCTACGCCTCCGCCCCGGTGAGGAGGGAAGCCGGGAACGGTGGCAGGACGGCAAACATCCATATTACGCCGCGAACATACATAGCGGCACCCGCCGGCATTGCAAAATTCCGCTGCCGGCGGGGAAGGAACACAATACAGGATGCCATCCCTCGCTCATCGCCGAGCCGCGCCCGGCGCGCGGAACACGGCCCCGGTTGCCGCCGACCCCGCACGGTCGGCTACCTCTCCGACCTTTGCCAAAGCAAAACGGCAGCCGGCCGGCTGGCCCGGCTTCGGAGCAGCCGCTCCATGCCCGGCGATGGAATTACCCAGCCTTTCCACATCCAACGAGTCGGCCCCCGGAGGCGGCCCGCTCCAGGAACACGCCGGAAATACGAATCCATCCGCGCGTGCGTCGAAAAACGTCGCCGGACCTGCCCAAAACGCAGAAGTCCGGCACGGAACAGAATTGGGGAGCAGCCTTGGTTAGCACCTGCTGCCCCCCGGTACCCGAAACCACAACAAAATGGAGACAGATACGTCGTTATGACTACCATTAAAGGACGAAAAACGCAACTTTCCGTAATGGCGGTTGCGGCCCTGGCCATCTTTGCCGTGGCCGCGGTGATGCTGCTGGCCGGCAGCTTCACCACCGGCACGGCCCAAGCCCAACGCACCCCCGACGACCCTGCCCCAGCCCCATCCGCCGCACCTCAGCCCTGCGGACCAGAGCGAGACAACTTCCCCGAAAACCCGCTGGCGGTCGTCACTGAGGGCCACTACGCCATGTTCGACGCCTACTGGCTGCCAGGCACCAGCCTGGATGGCGACGACTCTGGAACCACGACCGGCACCCTCAACAACAACCTCTGCCCGCCCTCGGCCAAGCACAGGGATGTGATCAATGCCCAAGGCCAAACGGTAGAAGAAACCGCCCTCTCCAAGACCGACATCGACCTCCGCACCACCATCATCCAGGTGAAGGACAAGCATTTGGCGGACGTGGTAGCCACCAACGCGTTGGCCGGCACCACCAAGCTGTCGCTGGAGAAGTACAAGAAGGTTCGTGAGGCTCTGGGTCTTGGGAAAAATGACCCGGTGCCCGCCGGAACCAAGGTCCATTGGCTGCGGTTGGAAGACACCGCCCTCCGCACCGATCCCTCCGACCTGGTAATGGGCTTCTCCACCGGCCATTTGGATGACGCTCACTGGCACCAGGACGGTACAGATGATGATGACAACCCACTGAAGCCCTTCCAGTTCGAGCTGGAATCCGTGCGCGTGCTGGGCGCGAATCCCGCCAACCTGCCCCACGTGCTTACCTACTGGGAACCCGATCTCGGCAGCGGTATTGTGTGGGACACCACCAACACCGACGTCAACGCGATGCCCCTGGGGGCCGGGGAGTATGAGCACCTGGAATGGGTCTTCACCAAGCCTGGCACCTACGTGTTGGAGGTCCACCTCAAGGGCCACGTGCGCCAGGAAAACCCAGATCCCACTGACAGTACCTGGAAAAAGCTCGACGCGGTTGACGAGACGGTCACCAGCGTGCCGCACCGGTACGTCTTCCAGGTGGGTGACCTGCACCTCAACGACCAGCCTCATTTCGGAGCGGTTCGCTCCGTGACCGCCGGAGCGTCGGCTAACAGTGCCGTCGGCGACGCGATCGGACTGTTCGGCATGGATGCGGATACCCTGGAACTCAATCTGGACGGCGTGGGAAGTGGTGATTTCAAAGTCACCCAAGAGACGACCGCCTGGAGCCACGGGGCGCGCATAAGTGTAGCTGAAGGCGCAAACCTGCAATACCCTGGCGCGGATCCGGAAAACCCCAAGGCGGCCTACTACGACCTGCACCTCAAGGTTTCCGACCAGCACGACCACGAAGACAACGACGATAAGGAGATCGACGACATCATCCCGCTGAGGGTCCACGTGCAGCCGCAGAGCGGGCCGTGGGTGTCGTTGATGATCTCCGACGAGCATCCCCGGGCCGGTAAAAGCGGAGTAGGTGAAATAATCACCATCACCGCGGTGACCCATGGGATAGAGAGCGGCTGGTACACCGGCGACGTCAGATTGTTCGAAGGCACTGGGGCCGACAAGCGTGAGCTGACGCGGGTCGACAGCTACGGCAACCGTCGCACCACGTTCAGGGTTCAACACGCTGAGCCGGGCGTGCAACGCTACAGCGTCGTGTTCGGTTACGACAACAACAACCCCAACATCGCATCAAAGAAACTTGCCTCAGGTTGGTATCCCGTAATCTGGCGCAAGTAACCGGGGCGCATTGTCGTCAACGGTTACCCGACAGTCTGGATCCGGCGCCGCCTCTCCCGGCGGCGTCGGGTCCACCGCGCTACCTAGCATCATAGGGAGATTGGAAAAATGCCGTCCTGCAATTGGTTCCTGCGTTTGATACCGTTGCTGGTGATGCTGCCGGCAGCGCTTCTGCTGAGCGAGGACCGCGCGGTTAGCGGGCAGGATGGGTTGCCCGCCATCGGCGAGATTCGAGACCTCGCCGTAAAGTTGAGGGTAAGACGAACTGGTGATATTGAATTGAGTACTAGCGTACGCAATAATTCTCCGATTACAATGCGAAATATACAGGTCCGCCTCACCGCGGACCCGCCATTGGCGTTTGAGGCGCTAAACAACCCACTAGGGGCGGGCCCGGACGACTTCGATCCCGCAACTAACATATGGACAATTCCCGAACTAGCGGCCGGAGACACTTGGGTGTTGTACTTCCAGCCTCTTCCCGGCTCAACCCCCCAATACGTCACGGTCCAGGCCGAGATCATCGGTTCGATCCCAGCCGAAGGCGCAGCGAACCTCGCCGATAGTCAATCTGTGGAGTGGTGGGTTCATGTCGAGGCAGCCACTACCGCTGGAGAGAAGCGCAAGCAGCTTGTTCACAATGCGCAGCTCTTTTTGAACTTGGACAACAGGTATCCGGAGCCGGGCCAAATTCCTGTTTTCAAAGTGAGCATCGCTGACATAAACCAAGGCACTAGAACTTTCGCCAGGTTTGATCAGGCGGACGTGGTGGTGAAGGTGGCACTTTCGGAGGGACTGGCCTTTGCTGGCGCCCCGAGCCCGCCGTCGGGCACCACTTTTTCCGAGACTTCCCTGACCGCCGGCGTCTGGCGCCTCGGCCGGGGGGGCTGGGAACCGGGCACGCTGAGTATTCCGGTACGGTTGACCTCCGACGCCGGCGCTGCGCCAGCGCTGACCCGCCGGTGCCTGACCGCCCAAATCGTAGATAGCATTCCGCCTCCCTCCGCCGTGACGAGAGAGGAAATCACGGATATATCGGAAACCGCGTATTTGACGGCAAAGACGCATAACCTATGCCTTGGGAAAAGAAAATCACGCGTTTTCTCTCTTGGAGAGGTAAGAATATCGCCCGCGACTTGCCTCTCTGTTGATAACCCCGTCTGCCCAGGGGAGAAAACCACGGGGGTGTCGGCGGTGATCCCAGGGGCCGGCGGCGCCACGGGAACGTCTAACCCGCCGGAGGATCTTGTCATCCTGGTGGACCCGGCGCCGCTTGCCAACCCCGTCACCATTGGCGGTACAACCTATCCGTGGGCAACCGGGCATGCGATTAGTACTCTCACCAATGATGTCAGGTTTGCAGGTCCGAGGTTAATCTTTAGAACGCGGCACAAGGATCAGGCTTTCAGCCGCAAGTTCACAATCAGCGACATCGCAACGCCGGGGACCATGGCTATAATTGACCGTTATGTCTCTGGTGATCAAGTGATACTTGAAGAATTGTTGAACCCCGATAAAAGCGATAAGTTGACATACACAATAAATGATAATTGGGGGCCGAATTGGCCTTATATCGCCCTATTCAGCGAACCGGGCGTGTATAAGGTTAACCTGGGGATACAGTACACTGGCAAAACTGGCTATTCCGATTTCTCGGAAACCGCTCCTTTCACGTTTGCCGTGGGTCTCCTCGGGGACCTACAGGTGCATGACGCGGGCTTGCACGACACGCTTCCCAGGGGGCAGCAGGCTTATACCCTGCGGGCCGAGAACAACCTAGAGGAGACTGCCGAGGAAGTCGAGGTGGCGCTGACCGGCGTGCCCCAGGGAGCGAAGGCGGAAGTCAGCGAGGACGGCGGCAGTTACGAACGGGGCGACTGCGACATAAACGGCCTCTGCTCAGGCATCTGGAAAATCGGCGACCTGGAGGGCCAGGATTACCGGCATCTCAGCGGCCGCAGCGACGGGCCGACGCTGACCCTGCTGGTTGACGGCGAGGCCAGGCCCATCACCGCGACCATCACCAGCGAGCAGACCCAGACAGTGACCGCCGACGGCAAATCCTACACCATCGAGGTAATTGACCTGGACGACTCCAACAGCAAGGACGTGAGCGTGGCGGTCGGCACGGGCCGAGGGGAGCCTGATCCTGAAGCTCCCCAGCATCTGCGGGTGGACCGGCTGGGCTCGGCAGCGTTGGTGCGCTGGTCGGCGGTGGAGGACATTACCGGGTGGCCGGCGGCCTACTACCAGGTGGAGCGGGACAATCAAATACTGGACGTTGAGGCGAAGCAGCCCCTGTACCTGGACCTGGCGGCGAGCGGGAACGCCTTTTACCGGGTGCGGGCGGTGAACGAGTTTGGCGACCCGGGGCCGTGGGCGCGGCCGTCGGGCGGGCTGCCGCCGCCGAGCGTGCCGCGGGACTTCAGGGCGGAGCTGATCACCGACACGGACGTTGCTTTGACGTGGCAGGATCCCGAGATCAGGGAGGCGATGACTCACTACACCATCCAGGCGTCGGACCATGTCGGCGGGCCGTGGTCTAGTCTCACCCGTCCGAACGCCGACGCCACCCGGTGGGTTCACTCGAACCTGCCCCAAACCGGCGCAACCAAGCACTACCGCATCCGCGCCCACAATCGTTCCAATCATAGCGCGTGGGCGGAAGCGTCAGTCCAGTTGGCGACGCCGCCTGAGGGAGCAACCCCAAGCAGTTTGCGGGCGCAGCGTTACACCACCCGCCAAGGCAATCACGGGATCCAGGTCTGGTTCACCGCGAGGTACACGTGCGACCTCGACGCCACCGACTGCTTGACGCTGATCGAGTTCCGGGAAGTGGGCGGCAGCGCATGGCGGTTCGGCAGCGAGAATTTCGGAGAGTATGGCATCGTTCCGTGGGATCCGGATGCCGACTACTTCACCCAGGGGGATGGGCGGGGGTACGTCGTCCGGCTGGACACAGCCTACGACATTCGCGTCTGTAAGCTCACGGAGGAGCAGCTTGAAGCCAAGCACAAGCAAGGCAAAGCGGAGGGTACGTGGTGCGTTGGGCATCCCACCGGCCAGCTGAGGGTGCCGGCCGGGGAGTAGTACGCATCGGGGACGCCGGCCGTGCTGCCGACGCGGGCATCACCGCCTGCCTCACGGTGACGGAGGCGGACGGTGCCCCTACGGGACGCCGTCCGGCGCGGGCCAACTGCAACGACGATTATGGGGGGTTGGATTTCGACATGAAACGTCCTTGGGATTCACCCCTTCTGAGTCTGCCGGCGAGGTTGCGCCCTTTACCCTCAGATCAACCCCGGGGTTGGTCATGGGCGGGCCACGTCGGTGGGTAGGATGGCGGTCGGGCATGGCGCTTTGGAATTACAGGAAAGGTAAGAGCACCGCGAACGAGATTCACGCCCAATGCGAGCCGTAGCTGTCTCTCTGATCACCCTCAACGTCCTGCTGCTGACGTGGGCCGGGATGTTGGCATTTTACGCGGCCAACCGGGGCTACCGGACCGCTGAATGCGAACCGGTAGCCGGAGTACCTGAGCACCAGTCCCAATGCTCTACCAGAAGCCGCAACCTCACGGTCTGGGGTCTCGAAATCCCTTGGGCTACTCAGTTCTTGTTCACCGCCCTGCTATCCGGCGGGGTGGTCGGGACTGTCCTTTACCTGGCCAGACCGCGCCGAGGCGACAGCCATGACTTCCGACGCTACACTCGGGCGATGCTCCTTCTCCTGGGGCTGTTCGTCATTCCGGCGTGGTTCACCGCGGTGGTCTGGGCATTCACGATCAGCCTGAGTTGGTCGTTCTGATTACGCGTGAAGGCAAACGGAGAGAGGTGCGCAAATGGCAGTATGGGTTGTGAGACAGGATTCGCCGCAGTATGGCGCATGGGATGATCTCGCTTTGGCCAACGGGGTGGCCGTCATCGACTTCGGACTTGACGAGGGCGGCATTGACCGTTTCCCCGACCGCCTGACGTTGGAGATCCATCTGCTCCGCAACGCCCCGGATGTGTACGGCTATCGGCTTGCCGGACCCGGCAGGGTGCGCAATGCAGCCAGGCAAGTATGGGACTTTTACAAACGCATCCAGCCGGGCGACATTGCCATCTACCACGTTTGGGAGAATGGCGCGCAGCGGGTGCGCGTTGGCGAGTTTCTGGAAGCCGGCGTCTATCAGGATTCTTTTCCAGACCACAACGGCTGGCGCGACCGCAATGCGATCCTGTTCCAGGTCCGCCGCGTGAACTGGATGGCAACGGACATTCCCATGACCGCCTTTGATCCGGATTTGCGCCTGGACGCGCCGGGCACCGTCTATCGCCCACGGTACTCTGACGCCAATGGCCGGCCGCGGTATGCGGAAGCCGATGCCCACGTTCGGGATGTCCTGCAGAGGCACCGCCCTTAGGAGAGAGCAGTTGATGAGCATTGAAGAACTGGCCGCAGAACTAGCCAATATGCACAGGGAAGGCATTCGCAAAAGGGAAGGTAACGCCTCTCTCGTGCTTTTTGGAATCAAGTACGCTGAGTACTTGGGCCCAGACCGAACGCCGATTGAGAATGTCATTGTCCAATCGGGGATACGGCGCGACCCTACCAAGAAAAGCTATAACTCCGAAATCGGAGTCGGCAGGCAATTGGCCCGCTACGTTCAATTGCGATAGATGGCCAAACCATTAGGAGGCGACCATGTTTGAGCGTATCGACCCAGCCGCCCTCAAAGGTCGGCAGAAGGAAATCTACAACTTCCAGAAGGTGGCCGCCCGGCTGGCCGACTACGGTTTCAACTGCATCAAACTCACCGACGACTGGCAAGGCGCCGATTTCCTTGCCTACCACTTCAATGGCAACACCACACTCAGAGTTCAGCTGAAAGGCCGCCTCACCATCAACCGCAAATATGAAGGGCAGGACCTGTGGATCAGCTTCCCTTGCCGGGGTGACTGGTACCTGGTCCCTCACGACCATCTCGTTGAGGTGGTTGGACAGACCACCAACTGGTTAAACACGTCATCTTGGCAGACCTACGGGGGATACTCCAGCGCCAACCCGTCCCGGGCGCTGCTGGAAAAACTGTGTCCCTACATCATCGCATAAGATAGGTTTAAGGGCAGGAACGATTTTGCAGTGCTGCCGAAGCACGGTCGTGAAGCAAGGCAATGAACTCGTCGAGCCAAAAGTTGACAGGCAGGACCTCATGAAGGTCGTCATACTTGTCGTCCTTGTCGGGCTCATCGCCTGCTCACCAGGGATTGCGTGCACTACGCCCGAGCAGAAGCGGCTCGAACACGCGACGGTGGGTGATAATTCGCCCGAGTGGATGCCCGACGGCAGCGCCATCGTTGCGCTTTCCGATTTCCAGCTCTGGATGGCGCCGGTGGACGGCAGCAGCATCCAGCGCGTCGGGTCCGACCGCCACGATCAATTGAAGGCGGCGATTTCGCGGTCTGGCGCGTTGGCCTACACGGAAAGCCGCCGGCTGAATCGAGCTTGTCGGCTGGAGCGAGGGTGCCGAGAATCGCTGCTCAAGATAGCCCGTTGGGGCCCCGAATCGACTCGCTCAAACCCTGCCTTGCAGGTAAGGGCCGACTACGACATGGCGTGGTCGGCTGATGACCGGCTGGCAGCGGTCTCCGGTTACGGCGGCGCTACTACGCTCAGCACCTACGAGGAAATCTACGCCGCAGTGCGGCCGTTCATCCCCGGCGAAGAGGTACCACAGCCACTTCGCGTCATAAGTGCCGCAAAAGGTCCCGCTTGGTCACCGGATGGCAGGTTCGTGGCGAGCATGGTGTTTGCTTGGACAACGCACGATACCGATGCCAAGTTTTTGCGATGGTACCTGTTCGTGTTGGGGGCTGAGGGCGTTTACCAAAAGGTCTTCCCTCTGAGCGCGGAGTCGGAGGACCGCTCTGCCCACGCATTCGTTGAGATGTCCACTCCCGCCTGGTCACTGGATGGAAAGCGCGTTTATTTCGCAACGCCCTTAAACGGCGAAGACACCCCCGACGGTGTTCCCACTCTGTTCGCTGTGGAACTGGCGACCGGAGAGATCCAAACAATTGCAGAATTGGAGCCGGGTTCCTATGAGGCGGTCAAGATGTCCCCCACTGGGGAGCAGCTGCTGTTGGTGTCCCGATCCATCGAAGATTACGAAGTAGATGGTGGCTGGCTAAAGAGGCCAGGCGATGGGGCGTTGTACACCTTCCAGCTCGAGGGTCAGAACCTGAGACGCATCTGGGATGGCTACGCTCACGCGTCGTGGTCGCCGGACGGCCAGAACATAGCGGTGTGGACGCCCTTGTTGCCGGACGAAACATGGCTCTGGCTCACCGACCCTACCGGCTCCGTCAGGACGCCGCTCATCAAGCGCAATGTAGAAGGAGATGCGGTCGGGGGCAACCTTTCTGGCGATGACCAGTAGGGAGGAGCCCATGAAAGTCGCCATCGTTTTTTCCGTCATCATCCTGCTGGCCCGCTGTTGCCTGCGACCCTGCATTTTACGATCCTCCACCCGCACCAGATCCACAGCGTCTCCCTACTGTGACACCGGCACCCGCTCTGACGCCAACAGCGGAACCTTCGCCTGCGCTCCCGCCGCAGAATGCCGTCTCAGCGGATGGCGACTGTACTTTGCGCGGACGCGCCGTTTCGTGCAAGGCATTCCGGGAACAGGTAACGATGGAGACGGTTGATGACATGCGCGGCCTCGATTGCAATTCTATGGCGAACCAAGCAGCCCTTCGCATCGACGGATCGGCCACGGCGGAAGTTACTGGGAGAGTTGGGGACTGTTGCAGATTCAGTGGACTTGGGTGGGTGACAGTTGCTGATAGTGTCAGCGGCGGTCTTGTGAAGGAAGCACCTGTGCCTGGGCATCCGCCATTGACATCGTGAGAGGTTGACATGCTCAACTACGCACATCCTCGGTGAACGACTAATAGGAGAGGGGACCAATGACATCTTGGATTGTTCGGGGTGGGAGCCGCCATATGGACAGGGAGCAGGACTTCCTCGAGAGCGGTTCTGTAGGAATTTACTTCGGAGTTGACCAACCCATCCATGAGATGGGAGGTGAAGCCATGCGCAGCGAAATTGAACGCTACTACATCCGGGATTGCAGAGAGCGGGGCGTGACGTTTTCGCCAAGAACCGTTACCTTTTTCCTCAACCAGACATTGGCTTTCCGAGACAACATTCAGGCCGGAGATACCATCATCATGCCCCGCAAGGCGTCCGGAGGACATACGGTGGCCCGTGGAGTCGTGCGTAGCGGGTGTGAATACTGGGCGGGAAAGGAATACCCCCACCGGCGGCGAGTGCAATGGCTGGACCGCGAAATGCCCAGGGAGAAAACCGGATTGACCTGGTATCCCTCTGACCAACGCACAGTATTCCGCATCGAGGAACCCCGGTAGGTTGTACGGGGTTAGCAATATGTTGGAGCGCTATGCACGGCACCGATTGACTACGGCGCAGAACAGGGCGATTGATGAAGTCCGGGTTTGCCTAACCATGATTTTATGGCCGGCGACAGACTTCAGACGGCAGGCCGTTTCCGCACAGATGCACCCGGTGACGCTTGCCGCGCTGGGCGTGCTTCTCGTTAACGATTTGCTGTTCAAGAGCCTATGGCCGGGAGCATGGGCGCCGGGGAAACTGAGCGACCTCGCGTGGATGGTGTTCGCGCCGCCGGTGCTGGCGTACATCCTGTCGTTCGCGTTGAGGGGGAGCGATTGGAGGACGCGGCCTGCATTCGTTGCCGCCTACGTCTCGCTGCCACTCCTCTACGTAGCGTTCAACACGTTCGAGCCTGTCCATGATGCGATTCTGCACCTGCTGGGGTTATTTGGCGGGGATGGCCCACGTTCGCCCCTGGACCCGACGGACTCGCTCGTCATCCCATTCGCGATGGTCATCGCCCTCTGGGTATGGAGCAGACCGCCTTTGGGCGCGGAAAGCATACGCGCTCGCATCGCGCTCCTGGCTACTGTTGCCGCCGCCCTCGCCAGCGTGGCCAGTAGCTATGATAGTGACCGTGGCGTTTGTCAGGTGGAGAGAATGACCTCCGGGACATCGGGCGCCTATATCTGTGGTCATGTTACATCTTCCGTAGGCAACTATGAGAGCATGGATGGCGGGCTGACCTGGACAAGGATCAGCGGGGAGTATGTTCCGCTACAGCAGCAAGAGCGAAACGAATGGGTGAAGACACCATCGGGGGAGGTCTTCAAGCTAGATGACGCAAACGCACGGATCGTTCGGGAGCGCGGCGATCGTGAGTTGAGCGAGGTCTATTCTTACGGGTACCTCCAGAGTGGCGGGAATCGGTGGATGCAGGCCCTGGATAAGAGAGATATTGCCAGCCTGGTCATAGCCACTGAGCCGCTCGACCTCTTCTACGATGAGCACAGCGGTAATCTGATTGCGGCCATGGGCCTTCAAGGAGTGGTTGTGGTAGCTCCGGATGGAACGGCTACGCGCATCGCGGTCGGCCCATATTCGCCGACTGATTTCTCATTCATCAGCAAGGTGCGGACCTTCTTCGGCTCACTGCTATCCCTGGAGACGGCGCTGCCCACTGGCGTTGCCTTGCTGCTGGTATTTTCTTTTGCGGCCCTCGCGGTGGCGGGCCCAGCGGCATGTTTTACCCCAAGGGTACTCCTCATTCTGGCTGCGGCGATTTCGTCGTTTCTTGCGATCTCGTTGGGAGCCTACCCTTATGTGCTGGAGTATCCTTGGGATGAACATTCAAGTTGGAGGTTTTTGGGTTCGGTGGCCTTCATATTTTCCGGGTTGGGATTCCTTCCTCTGTTGATGGCGATCATCGGGCTGGCGTATGCTCGGCCAACCCGCCGGAAAATGCTGGCCGTTGCCAAGGTCAGTGTCGGGATGCTGTTGCTGATTACGCTGGGCGCACTGGTGCTGTTCGAGACGGGACCCAGGATCGCAAACTTTGTCGCCGTAGGGCTGGTTGGGCTGGCAACGGTTGGCGTGTGGATGTATCGGCGGCGCGCCCTCAGAAGGGAATCACCCTAATCCCATGGACGGAGGGGCCGTTTACCCGGGGCCATTCGGCCGTAACCCCATACCGCCACCTCCCACCCTGCGGGGAACGTCTTCCCACGTACCTCGAATAGGCTCAAATCCGTTTCACGCTAGTCCTCACCCGCAGCAGCGGCCCGGGCCTCACCCAGTGCCGCCGGCGCCAGCCGACGGGACGCATTCAACCCGCTGCCGACGTTTCAGATGCCGGAACAGGACTACAGCGACGGCGGAAGCAGCAAATGCTGAAAATCCTACCGGCTTGGGCGCCGGAGATTAAGTGCGGCAGAGTGGGCGCCATGGCACCGACCACCGTCGCCGCCGCCGTGAGGAGGAGAACGCGCCGCTGCTCTCCATTCTCCCAATAAGGCCTGGCAGCCACGAACGCCAGCGTCAGGGCCACCGGGACCGGAAGCGGAACAGGACCGTTCCTCCATCCGCCCAGCTTCCGAGCCTTGGGAAGGGCCGGACAACTCAGGCCATCGGACAACCAACCGCCAAAAGCGACAGTACGCGCCGATTGGAAGCGCCGGCCGGTTAGCGATGCAGGAGCGAACCGACGGTTGGCCCAGTAATGACCGCGATCACGATGGCTACCATATCCAGGAGATCATGTGGCGCCGGTTGATACAGCACGTGGATCGGGCCGGTCACAACTTGGGCTCCCGCGTTTGGCTGCGCCGGACCGAGCTGCGCAGTCCGATGCAGCAGATAGTCCTAACGGTTCGGCAGGTCAGGGAGACTTCGAATGTCTCTGACGCACCGTCCGGGAACGCCGGTGCAGCAGCAATTGCCACCATCAAGCCGCCGTAGCCGACGGCCAAGCCCATGGACACCGGGAAACCAGTCCTGGTCAGCCGGCCGGCCCACCCCAGGGGCGGAAACGCCCGGCGGGGTAAACGGCCTCCGCCGGCACGACCAGCAGCAGCTCGGCAAGTGCCGCCGCCCAAGCGATTGCCGGGATCAACGGCCACCCCGCCAGCAATGTGGCGGCCAGCAAGACGTAAGGGTACAGGCGGTAGGTTCCCGACGGCAGGGAAAACCAGGGCAGCAGCGCCGCACCCACCGGGCACGCCTGCGTGAGAGCCGAGGGCTCAGGGTTGGAAACACGACCCACGGCGCCATCCGCGCTCACGGTTCCGCCACCCGGCCCACAAACAGCACCGTGCCCGTCGGTCGGTCCCGTACCAGGAAGATGAACGGCCGGTCCACCCGCACTTCCACCGGACTGGGCTTCGCCGACTCCGTCTGCATCACCACTCCGGTGGCCGCCGCGGCCTCGGTACCGGCCTCGTCCACTGATACGAAGGTCTTGTGAACCACGTCGCCGATGTAGATGCAGCCATGGTCGCCCGCCGCGCACGACAAACCGTCCATGCCGGAAAAGTTGGCGGCGCTGGCGTCAAAGGCTGCGGGCATCCCCATGGCCTTCAGGGTTTCACCCAACCGGAACGCGGCATTAAACTCAAACCGGGGCATCTCCAGCGCGACGTAACTCTCGGAGACCTGGGCCAGCGCCTGAGTCACCAAGCCCCCGTCCAGCCGCTCCTCAAACTCCCGAAAACGCCCCTGCTCCGGAAGGAGCAAGGTCATGGACAGTTCACGCCCGACATACGGCAGGTCAACGACCCGGTAACCGTCCCCCGCACCGTACCCAAAGTATTCCGTGGCCCGCATCATGTCCACGTCAGTCGTTGTGCCGTCCAGCAGATGGAATGGAGCAGGTGCCGTCAACCACTCGTCGAAGGGATAGAGCCATCCCGCCTTGAAGTACACGGCGTTGACCAGGACCATCCTGGTCAGCCCGTCGATGAGGTCCGGCGGGATCAGGTCCTTGATCTTCCCCTCGGTGCGACGCTCAACCCATCCGTTGATCTGCGAGCGGGAACCGTCCGGGTCGCCGGCGAAGTTGGCGAGACTCACCTCGCCGCCGTAGCTGGCCTTCACGACGTCAAGGTATTCCTCCCGGAACGGATGGCCTTCCTGGGCCCAGACCGCGTTGGCAACGTTCAGACGGAAACTGCCCTCATCCTCGCCGGCAGTCCGGGATCCCAAGTCACCGGACAATGCCTCAAACGCGCCGCGCAGCCGCTCCGGCGGCAACGAGAACCGCAGCGTATCCGCCATGGCGTCCCTGGTGTGGCCCCGCGCTCCCGCGTAGGTCATGGCCAACGCCGTCGAGATGCTATGGGGCGAGAAGAACAGGTTGCCGTCGGCCGCGGACAACTCACGGTAGAGGTCGAAAGCGAAGTCACCGTTGCCCCGCGTCAAGGCGCCCAGATCATCCCCGGACAACGGATTGTCGGATCCCTTCGCAGCCGGCGGCTCGTTAGGCGCCGGCGTAGTCGTTGCAGAGGGGCCATCCTGCGAAGACGGGTCAACGCCCGGCGTAGGGGCCCATGTCCTGGTGGATTCACCGGAAGGGACATCAGGCACTCCCGGCTCCGTGGCCTGGCTTCCCGCTTGATCCAGCTCAGTGGGATCCGGCTGTTCGCTGACCGCGTCATTGACGATCATTGTGGGAGTCTCTCCATCGACATCCCGGGCACCCGCCGGCACGGCAGCATCCTGGCCCGAACGCAACTCCCCCGTATCAGACGGTCCGCCGCACCCAACGGCGAGCGCCGCCACGAGAACCAGCAGGACACCACCCGTCAGTGCCGTGTGCAACCGGCGTGAATTCATGATGCAACCTCCCCCAAAACAGGCCGTTCCTGCGCGTCACAAGCCCAAAGAAGCGGTTTCCGACAATGATAGGTAATCTTTGCTACCAGTAGCGTTCCAATTGCTCTACGGGCTTGATACGGCAAATTTCACGCTGCCGGATTGCTGACCCGATCAGCCGGTTCCGCCTACGCCGAGCGCGCGCGTCGCACCACGGTCGCGCGGTTCGAGGAACTGAGGGGCGAGGTGGTGGCTGCGGAAAGCTACGCCTCCGACATCACCGACTTCCGCACTCAGTTTGACCAAGCTGATCAGCGCCGAGCCGGACGCCATCTTTCGGGCCCCCCAGGGCGAGTTCTCGGGCGGAACCATCATCAAGCAGGTACGGGACCTCGGGTTTGAAGACCCGCTCTGCTCCGAGGTAATCCCCACCCAGCCCGAGGCGTTGGACATCGCCGGCGACACCGCCACCGGCCTGAAGGCAATCGCGCCCAACCTGGACCTCCGGACGAAGACCGGCAAACACTTCCTTTCGAACTACGAAGCCCGCTTCGGCACGGTCGCCACGTTGCCATGGTTCCAGGGTTCGGCGTACGACGATGCGTACATCGCCGCCGAGTGCCTGTGCCGCACCGGGACGACCAGGATTTCGATGGGTTCGGTGATTGCCTCTACGACCTGACGTGGAGCGGCGCCATCGGCGACGGTTACACCTTCGACCCCAACGGGGACGTAGCTGGCCTTTCCAACGCGGTGATCGAGATCCTGCCCGCCGAGCAGCGCAACGATGACAACCAGGAGCACCGCATACTGGGGCCGGCTCCGACGCCTTAGCCGGACTTCGTTGCTGATGCAGCCGTCGCAACGGCCGTTTCACAGCCGGTTGCGCAGTTGGCTGTTCTGGGAAACCCTCAGGGCAATGGAGTCGGGCTAATTCCCCGCCACCTGTCCTCCCACAGCGGCTTGGTACCGAGCTGAGTATTTCTGTTCATTGATGGCGAATACGGCGACGGACGCGAGAATCTGCATCGAGGCGCAGGCGACGAAGACTAACGCGTAAGAGCCGATGAGGTCATACGCCAGCCCACCAAGAGGGGGACCGACCAAGTTCCCCATCTGCTGGCACAAGAATGCAATCCCCCAAATGGTCCCCAGCCACCGCAGTCCGTAGACGTCGACCACCAACGTAAATGCAACGGGCATCCAGACGGCCCCGCACAAACCTGCCACGACGGCGAACACCCAGAGGCCGGCCAATGTCTGAGATCCTACGGCCAGCGCCACAAAGGCGATGCCCTGTGCAAGGTAGATTGCCGCCAACACCTTCTTGCGGACGAACCGGTCTGCCAGCCAACCTCCCGCTACCGCGCCCACCCCACGCAGCATCGCCATCACCAGAAGGATTATTGATACCGTGGTCAAAGAATACCCCTGTTCATGGGCAAACGAAACAACGTAAACAGAGACGACTGAACCGGTGAAGCCACCAACGGCCAACGCCGGCAACAGGAACCAGATGGGCGGTGACCGAAACGCCCGCCACCACCGGTCCGCCTCGAACCGACCTCGTCGGAGCGCGGGCGCGCTCCCTCTGATCTGTATTTCCGGCGGCGTCTCCGGGTCTCCGTCGGGCTTAAGTCCGATGTCCGACGGCCAGTTGCGCAGAAACTTCAAGCCGATGGGCAAGGCTACGAACAAAATGATGGCACCCAGAGCAAGCCAACCGTCTTTCCAGCCGTAATTAGCCAATACCAGGCCTGAGATGGGAGCCAACAAGGTGCTTACCAGGGCCGGGGCCGCAGTCAACATACCAAGCGCCAATCCCAGCCGCTTCACGAACCAGCGTGCTGCCAGCGGCCACAGGATGGGCAAAGAGGCGCCGCCCATCGCGATGGAAAACACGAAGCCGAACAGGAAAACCAGGTGCAAGTAATCGGATGTCCAACGCAAGCCGACCGTGGCGAGGCCAGCTCCTGCGACGCAGACCAGGATGACTTTGCGGGAGCTGAACCTGTCGAACAGGTAACCGATGACGGGCTGAGTGACACAATGCACGAACCGGCCGATGACCAACGCGCCGCCGATGACAGCATAGGTACGCCCCAACTCCATGGCCATGGGTCGTCCGAAGAGCGAGAAACTGTCGCGAGCGCCCGTGGCAGCAACCGAGATGACCACGGCGGCGCCCAGGAGCCACCATCCGTAGTAAATTCTGGACTGGCGTCTCGCAGCGGGTTGATCAGCGGGTCCCGATTGCGGCGGTGCGTCTCTGCCTTGAAACATTCGTAGCCTCTTCTGGGTTCGCGCCCGTCGTCTCCGACTCTAAGCCCTTGGACACCGACAACGTGAACGTACCGGCGTGATGGGGCAACAGGTCGGTGTTCCCAGACTCGGGGACGATGGTTTTTGACACACCATCGCCAGACCGGAGCACGCGAAAGATGCTACCACCTGAACGCCTCGACCGGTGACCATCACCGCCTGTTCGCCGACGCCGAAGTGCGGCTTACGACCATGCTGGTTGGGCGTTCGGCAGCGGAACAACCGCTGGGCCATCGTGATGATCCGAGCCGCCCACTGTATGAGGCGAACATGGAGCGAGATGCTGAGCTTGGTGCATCTGGCCAGTGGTTAGCCTGTGGCGGAAATCCACGAAGCCGGCTTGCTGGGCACCGGTGGAACCACCACTGCCGTCGGATGTGTCGTCAACGGCCCGCCCACATCGATTTACCAATCCCCTGAAGTCCCCCAGCAGGTCCTCGACCTCATCCAAGGCTTGAGCCGCTGCATCCAAATTCGCCGTTTTATCCGTGCGGTTTCCCTCCTGGAGTACCGACTGCTGGTCGCAGACGGAAATCCAGCCATATGGGCCGCTACGCCGCCCGAATCGCACTGTCAGGCAAGCTGGCGTACCCGGCCTGCAAACCCTCAATCGCACGCGTCATGCGACCAATACTGGTTTCAAGGCCGCCCCTACGGAACCGGTCGGCCTTACGCTGATTGCACGGACGACACATCAATTGTCCGTTCAGTTCCCCGTTGGCAGCGCCACCAGCAGCATGTGGAACGATATGGTCAATCGTCCAGCCATTTGGGCCGCCGTGCTCGCCCAAACGGAAACGCCGGCCACATTTGCCAACGCAGTACCCATTCGAAGCCCGCCAAACTGCCTGCTTGTCCGCATCTGTCCAGCGTTTGCGTTTAGCCTTATAAGCCATCAGACTCCCTACGACAATGAGATGAAATCCAGTACAGTTACTGGGAACGGCGGACGCCGCCCTTCTTCTTGCGGTCGCTTGGCACCTCACACCGCGGACGACCGCAGGTCAACTGGTCAAGGCTATCATGTGGGTCCGATCCGTGAAGGCTCCGCTGTGCCGAACCGCCGGCAGCCAGCCCAGCCACGGCTGGGGCGACCAGAACCAGACGCCCCAGCCCAGCATGTCCTACCGCGGCATCCTTACCCAGCGGGCGTCATCCTGTCCGAGGGTCTCCTCAACGGGATACCGAGCCTGACACGTGGTCGTTGCGGCAGTCTTCGCCGCCGTCAGAGCGCCGGCCATCGCAGTCTTGTGGGACCCGGCGTAGGCGGTCAGGGCCGCCGAAGCGTCGGACATTCCGTCCACCCAAGCCGCCAATGCCGTGGCTTGATCCGACCGCGACTGCGCCAGAGCGGTCTCCCGCCCCACGCACGGCGCCACCGGGTCGTAACGCGCTGGCTCGCCGTTCACGATCGACACGTACTGCGTGGCGTCACCCACCGCCTCGGCAGGCGTGTCCTGCTCCGGTACCATGAGCCGCCACTCCAGCAACGCCTCGAACTCGGCCGTCGTGGTGGTCCGCGCCACCTCCGTGAACGCGCTGTCGCCAGCCGCATTGCCGGCCGCCAGCCCCACCGTGTAGGTCTCGCCGGGAACCACCGGCACGCGCAGGTCGGCCAGGCCGGTGTGGGACACCGCAGCCGCGTCACCCACCTTCAGCAGGTAGCGGGAAGCGTGAGGGTCCAGACTGGAAACACTCACCGCCAGGTGGGCTTCACCCTTCCGGTAGGTCGGCGACAGCGTGAAGGACGGCGGGTCGGGGACCATCACCGCCAGGACGTCCCGGTAACCGTACTCGCCAGTCCCGAACTCGTTGCCGGCCGCCACGCCGATGCGGTAGGTGTCGCCCAGCTCAACGGCGAACTTGTGCGCGGCGTCGGGCCTCGTAACCTTCACCCCCGCGGCGTCGCCCACGCTGAACATGTGGTACTTGGCTTGATCCTGCGGGCTGCTCACCGCAACAGTGGCCTCCACGCCGTCATCGCCCCTGGCGAACGTAACCGTGAACGTCGGCATTTCCACCTCTTCCACGATGGACGCGGTGGCCGAGCCGTAGTCGCCCAGCCCAACCTCGGTGCGCGCCGCCACGCCGACGGTGTAGTCGGTTCCCGCAGCAGCGGCGAAACTGGAGCCGGCCTTGGCGGCCGCCACGGTCAAGGCCGATGTCGTCCACGGGTCGGCCGCAGGCGCGCGGTAGCGCACGGAATAGCCGGTGGCGTCATCGGGCACGTTCTGCACCTTCACGACGACCTTGGCCTTCCCGTCGGCGTAGACCGCCTCGGCAGTGAAGTCCGGCGTACCCGCCTTCTCCTTGACCGCGACCGTAACGTCAACAGCAGGCGCAGCGCCGGCGGGATTGAGCGCCCTCACCTTGATGGTGTAGGTGGCGCCCAACTCCGCATCGAAAGAGTAACCCGCCTGGGCCACAGCGGGAATCAGAAACACGCCGACGCCTTCCGACTCCTCATCGCCCACCTTCAGGTAGCTCAGGACGTAGCCCTGCAGCGCCTCGGCAGCGTCCGCAGCCGCCACGGACACCAGGATGCTGGCGGACCCGCCCGAGTACTGCGCTTCCGCCGTAACGTCCGGTTCCGACGGCAACGACAACGTCGTGAGCGTCTGCGCGCTGGAGAAAGCCCCCTGGCCGACCTGGCTGACCGTTGCCACGGCAACCGTGTACTTCGTGCCCAGCCGGGCCGAAACGCCGTAGCCCCCGCCCCCAACCTGGGCCGGCGTAACGGCGGTGTCGGCGCCATTGACCCGCACCACGTAGCCGGTGGCGCCGGAAACGGCATCAGTGACCTTCACGACCAGGAACACGGCGTCCGTACCGTAGTTGGTCTCAACCGTGAAGCCGGGCGGGTCGGGTAACGACGCGACGGTCACGTCCCGGTAGGCGTACTCGCCATCGCCCACCTGGTTGCTGGCCCGCAGGTCCACCCGGTAGGTCTCGCCGTAAGACACGGCGGAGACTTCAATGCCGCCCGCAGCGTCATCCGGGTCCGCCGACACCTCGACGTAGTCAACACCAGATCCCTTGACCCGGTGCCTGAGCGTGTAGCCCGTGATGCCGGCCGGCGCGTTGGACGGCGTCGCCACCAGCACGACCACGCCGTCTCCATAATCAACCGCCACCGTGTAATCGGGCGCCGGCGGCGGAGCGGGCGGCGTCAACGACACCACGTCCGACCACTTGGTCGCCCCGCAGTCGCGCTTTTGACCCGCCACGCGAAAGTCGTGGGCCTGGGCCGGGTCCAGTCCCGCCACCGTGTGGCGGTAGGCCTTGTCATCGCCAGAGCCACGCTGCTCCACCTTCGTCCACCTGCTCTCCTGCCAGCCGTCATCTCCGCCGCCCGACACCCGGCGCTGGACCTTGAACCAGAACCCGTTGCCGGCGCCGGCGCTGCCGTCCTTCCAGGTGAGTACGGCGCGGCTGAAGTCCCCGTCAGCATCGGTCACCGCCACGCCAGCGGGCGCAGCAGCCGTACCCTCCGAGTATTCGTAGGTAGCTTCGCCCCAGGGGCCGTGATTGCCGTCTTCATCCAAGACCCGCACCCGCAGGGAGTAGGCCCTGCCCACCTCGGGCTCCTGGTTCAACCGCACCGGCCACGGCCGGTTGCCGGTCTTGGTATTGGCGACCACCGGCCCCCAGGGACGGTCATAGCTCGAAAGGTTAGGGTCATGGCCCCACGCAACCTGCTGCTGGTAGCCGGCCGCACCGCCAGTTGACTGGTAACGCGCCAGAACCACCGTCCGGTTCGTGCGGCTGTTGCAAACCGACTGGGCCGCCAGCGTCACGGCCGGGGCGTCATAGTCGGCATGCTCGTGCGCCTCCTGGCCCTCTTCGGGATCGTCTGCCCATACCGGGCCTCCCTGCTGCCACCACACCGCAGCCGCCGCCATCAGCAACGGCAGCGCCACCAACAGCGGCAGGATCGTTCTCTTCGTCATCATGCTCATCATCCAGGCATCTCCTCATAGATTGGACTGAAAGGGTGTCCGCCACACCGAAGGAAACCGGCGCGGCGGCAGACTCCGTCCGCAGAGTCATGCCCTGATGCTGAGGAAACAGCCGGGAACCATCACGTCAGCTCGGAACCGCTCCGGCAGCCGGGCGAGAACGGCAACGCCGCCGCCCATGCGGCCGTAGGGGACGAAGACGCGTGTAAGATCAGAACCAACCCAGAAGGGCGACCCCTGAAGGAAGCAGCGCCACGGCGCGAGCAGACGCCACCATTTGGCCCAGCGGCCCACTGGCTGGAGAATGTGCCCTCAGCGCCCAGGCAGGCCAAACCGGAGCGTCTGAGCGCTCAACAAAGGGAAGAATCCAGGAGGACCGGCACGATGATCGAAGCACTCACGGCCAAGCACGGCGCCGACTCCCGGGAGATGTCCCCCGAGCAGACCGGGGAACTCCACGACGCCTGGGCCAAGATGATCGCCGCCCAACCCTGGAACCAGATCGACGACGGCCACATCATCGCCCACCACCACCCGACCGCCGGCGACGCCTACACCATCGCCATGGGCCAGCTGGGCGAGGTACGAGGGATCAGCGCCTACCTGGGAGAGACCGGGTTCGAATCCTTGATCAGCCTGCTGACCGGCGGTCCACTCCGCGCCATGGGCATGGACATCCAGTTCGAGCCACAGTACAACTTCGACGAGACCGACGCCATCTTCGCGGTATCGGCGGACCGGGAAGAACTTTCCGATGAGGACCGGCGGATCCTCCGCCAAGCCGGACTACGCTACCGGGGCCGGGGCAACTGGGCTCAGATCCAGCGCACGACCCCCGGGTTCCTCCCCTACCGCACCGACGCCAACGAGGGACGCCTGGCCAAGCTCATCATCCAGGACCTAACCGACATCGCCGCCAAGATTCAGCAAAAGCAGCTTGACGCACGGAACTGGATGGACTTCAGCAACCTGCTCCACTCGACCTTCGACGGATCTGCCTGGCATCACGAGTGGGGCCCCATGCCCAAACGGCCCGACTTCCCCGAGGACGTCCACGTAGACATGGACGAACTCAAGGCACTGCCGGCCGGCGAAGACAGATGGCTGGTCACGGAAGATGTGGCCGGCAAGGTCAAGGAACCGGAGATCAGCCACCGTCCCTTCCTCCTCAAGGTGCAGACCGTCGTGGACCTGTCCATAGGATTGCCCAGATGGGAATCCGCCATCAAAGGGCCGGCGACGAGCGAGTCGCGGCAGCGAGGCTTCGCCAAGTCGCTCCTGGACGGGGGACAGTTGCCCGCAAGCGTCATTGTGCAGGATGAGCCGACCTTCATGGCGCTGCAATCCATCACCGACGATCTGGGCATCCAGATGCTCGCGTCCCCCAGAAAATACCGGGCGTTCCCCGAACGCTGACGACAACGAGAAGGCAGTGAACCAACGCTCGGCGCGCACGCGGATCCCAAACCACCGCCAGAACCCGTCCAGAGGCCCCATGATACAAGCCTCCGCGGGAATGTTGCTCCAAGTTGGAACAGAGAATAAACTTACCTAGCTAGGTAAGGTCAGAGGCGGAAAGCACGCGCAAACCGAGAGAACCATGCCTTCGATCACCATCCAGATCCCGGGGTTCCAGTGCAGCCGCTGCCTACACCAGTGGGTGCCACGCCGGCATGACGCCCCGAAACCACGCATCTGCCCCAAATGCAAGTCACCACGCTGGGACACTCCCCTCCCCTGACCCACAACCCGAATGTAAAGCCAGCCCTGAACGCACACAGCTCAGGAGTCGAGCAAATGCCGATCACCAGAGACCTCTACAACTACCACCGTGTTCCCAAAGCAACATACGTAGATGCGATATACCAGCCATCGTACGACCCAGGCCCGAACAGCCCCATACCCCCAGAAGACATCCACATCAAGGGAGTATTCGCTAAGCCCTTCACGCCAGACCAGCGCGACGGCATCCTACTTAGGACCGCCAAGGCGGAACGCGCTCCCGTGTACATAGAGCACGACGGACGGCTCTACAACACCACAAACGACCCAATGGCGGTCCGCAGCAACAACCTAGGCGTCAAGTACCTCGACTTCGACCTCCCCAGAGCATTCCGCAGCTTCCTGGACGCCATTGAGATCGACGAACAATTCGCACTGGCCTATAACAACCTGGGACTTGCCAGACTCGAACTCGGCGACCTCACTAATGCCCTCCACGACCTTAACCACGCCATAGCCCTAGACGAAACACTCGACGCCGCCTACACCAACCGAGGTCTCACCTACCTGGAACTCGACCAACCAGAAGCCGCTTACCGAGATTTTTGGCAGGCGATGAAAATAGCGCCGTACGAAGCGACGCACTACAACAACGCCGGCATCCTTTTCCTGGATATTGAAGAGCCCGGAAGGGCGATCAACTACTTTGACGAGGCCATACGAATTGACCCACAAAATCCCACGAGCCACCGGAACCGGGCCTTGGCATTACAAGAAATGGGCCGACACGGGGAAGCACGCTACGCTTTCGACACTGCCGAGAACATAGAGGACGCGCGATTGGTCACACTATTGGAGACCTCATGACGGAACCGACGCCGCCCGCACCACCGAGAGTCGTCGTCGACACTAGCACAGCACTCCCAGTCCTCACCCTGAAAGGCCCGCCCGACCACTGGCTCGCCGAGCTATGGAAATCCAAACTCATCATCCCACTGGCCACCAACGAGACCATGGCGGAACTGCAAGAACAGGTCATACGCCACAGCCCTGTAACTGGAGACAACCAAGTCCGCCTATTCGTCAACAGAACCATGCGTCGATACGAGGCCCTATGCGAGTTTATCCCGAGGCCGCACCTCACCAACGCGCCCCAATGTAGGGATTCAAAGGACCAGATGTTCATCGACCTAGCCATTGCCGGCCACGCAGAGTTCCTGATAGCGCGAGACTCAGACCTACTGGTCATGGACCCCGAAACGACATTCCGGATACTCCACGACGACGATGCACGCGGAGTAGATGCACGCGGAGTACTGGTCAGCATCTGATGCAATGAGACCTACCAGCACGAAATGCCTAGGAGCAACAATGTTCCCTGTCCGAATACCCCTGACCTTGAAATTGAAAAGGTTGTTCACGAGAAAGTCGCACGGCGACCGTAACGTCAGCAATCGCGACAACTCCGGGCAGATTACCATTGACCAAAGCACAAACTACCAGATCATCCAACAAACAGGGCCAGACAGTCGGACAGAGGAAGAGAAGGTCAAATCCCGCGCCCGCCACCTACTCAAAGCAGCTGACTACAACTGCAACAAGATCATAACAAGATTCGTCGCCGATGAATTGATGCGATACATCTCAGCCGGGCCGATTCCATTCGGGTCAAAGGACCCATCAGAATTCGAAAAATGGGACAAAGCACTGGAATGGCTATTCCGAGAAGGAATGGTAGAACAGATATGTGCCAACAGATCTGGAACACACTTCGAAGTAACGGAGGCCGGGAAGACATTCAGAGACATTTAGACAGCATGGCCACACCCAATCGCGAGCAGTGCGGCGGAGTAATTCCACAAAACCTAGACACGCCATGAAGGCCAGACCCCGATGTTGAAAGCGACTAGTCCCGATTACAGGGGAGTCTCCATGGCAAGAAAGCCTAACCAAACCAGAGAAGACGACAACGACGATGACTCCCGAATCGCCGACCTGATCTCCGAGATACGCAGCTCCGAACGCGCCCTGCCCGCCGCGGTACAGAGAAGGACGGGGCGCACCTTCGCGAGGCCGACGGACGTCTACAGGGGCCAGCCGGTCTGTCCCTGCGGGAAGCCGAAGCGGGCAAACTCACCCCTCTGCCCGGAATGCGCCTTCGAACAGGGCCACATCGACCAAGCAACCCTGACCAAGAACCTGGCGCTGCTGAAGGGGCAGGCCACAAACGGCATCTGCGAGTGCGGGAACGCCAAGATCGCCTGGGAAATCACCTGCAAGCGATGCGCCATCCAGAGCGGGCACCTACAGGCGACGATTGCGCCGGGGCAAGTTCCCTGCCCGGGTTGCGGCGACGGCAGAAAGCCGGAGTTCTCCTACTGCACCGGATGCGCCAAGGCCAGAGGATTGCTGGACAACGACGGTATCGTCACCGCAACATCTCCAACCAACAGGTGCTCCTGCGGGATGACCAAACCGGCCGCGTACTCCCGCTGCATGACCTGCCACGCCAACCGCCCACAAGAGATCAGCGATGCCCTAGAAGAACAGGACACCGCGGACTGCGAACGCTGCGGAGGTCCGGTCAACGCGGCCAAGCGGTTCTGCCGCCGCTGCATGGACGAGATGGGCGCGCCGCCGTCGGCTTACGACGACGCTTTCAACGACCGCAGGAATTAGCTACGACCTGACGCTACCGCGTAGAGGAGGATTTCGCTACTCCGATTCGGTCACTGTAGGAGATTTCGCTAATCGGAGCATCTCAAACCGGGAAATGGAATGGCGCAACGGGGTCAATAGATTCACCATTTCGGGTCCCGCGTAGTTCTTGAGCCTCATAAACTGCTACAAGATAGGGCGAGTGCCGAGCAGGACCTTTCCCTTTCGATTGTCGCCTCACGTACCCGCTCGTCCTGAGCGCTTCGAAGGACCGCTACATGGTTTGACAAGCTCACCGTGAGCAGTCTACGTTGCGCGACGCAAATAATCTAAAGGCCATGAGTAGTCGCCTCCCATGCAGCACTGGAGCGGGCCTGCCAGTTCTTGCGTGAACGAGAGGGGAAGCCATGCCTTAAGGTCTGATGAAAGCCGTCGTATTCGCCGCCCTCGTCATCGTCATCGCCTGTTCACCGGGCGGTTCCTGCCTCACACCCGATCAGGAACGGCTCAACGAAGCAACCATGGGCGATCACTCGCCCGAATGGATGCCAGACGGCACCGCCATCATCACGTACGCCGATTTTCGGCTCTGGATGGTGCCTGTGGACGGTAGCGAAATCAAGCGCATAGGGCCTCGCCGCCGTGGCCAGTTGAAGGCGGCGGTCTCCCCGTCCGGGATGCTGGCGTACACGGAAGAACGCCCGCTTCAATCATCTTGCACGCTTGACCGGGGATGCCGGAGGGTTATGCTTAAGATAGCCCGTTGGGGGTCCGAATCGACTGACCTAAATCCTGCCTTTCAGGTAACCGCCGACTACGATATGGCGTGGTCGTCATATGACCGGTTAGCAACGATCTCCCGTTGGGGCACCACCACGCTCAGCACCTACAACGGGAATTACGCCTCAGTGCCTCCGCTAATTTTCCCCAACCGGCCCTTCCCTCGGACAGACCGCTACGTTACTTACATACACGGCGCCAAAGGCCCCGCTTGGTCGCCAAACGGCGATTTCGTCGTGACTGTGGTGCTTGACGGCGGGGAGTCCCAGACAAGGTCTGGACCGTGGCAATGGTTCCTGTTCCTCTTGCGGTCTGACGGTGCTCACCAAAAGGTCATCCCCATTAGTCCCGAGTTCAAGTCCGACTACTATCATCATCAAATCAGCGAGATGTCTGCTCCGACTTGGTCCCAGGACGGAAAACGCGTTTATTACGCAACGCGCTCACCGGATGAAAATGTTCCCAGTCTTTATGCCGCGGAATGGGAAACCGGAGACATTCAAACCATCGCTGCATTGGAACCGGGACCCTACGAGACAGTCAAGATGTCCCCCACGGGAGAGCAACTCCTCCTGGTATCCCGGTCCGTCAAAGAGTACGCGAATGGACGGTCTCACAAGGAACCAGCCGAGGGAGCGCTATACACGATCCAACCCGACGGCCAGAACCTGCGAGGCATCTGGCAGGGTTATGCACACGCGTCGTGGTCGCCGGACGGCCAAAATATAGCAGTGTGGACGCCCCTGTTACCAGATGACACGTGGCTCTGGCTCATTGATCCCGCAGGCACCACCAGGGATCCTCTTATCAAACAGGATGATGACGGAGATCCGATTGCGGGAAGCACACCCTGAGCAGACAATCATTCGGGGTTTTGGCCAATCGGTCCAAGAATTGAGCGTGATCGGATTCCTCACGTAATTGGCGGAATAGCGAAATCGCCTCGGTCACTGCGCAAGCCCAACACGGACACTAAACCCACGGAAACCACATCGGCATTGCGCCCTTAAAGCACTGACTGAGGGACCAATCGTCACGGCGACGGGCCGTATCTGCTCTGGCCCAAGCACGCAACTTTCTGACCTACCGTTATGTTGCATGAATGATGGTGTCCAACACCCACTGGCCAGAACAGCCCAGAACAGCAAGTCAGGCAGACACTATTCTCTGCCGGATCTGTTGCCCCAGTATTCCACCTGACCGCCTATTAGGATACGTGAACAAGGGCCGCATGGTAGTCAGAACAAATTGACAGTCGTGGTAGCAAAGGCGGCGAACACCAGCACGAAGGCAACGGCGAGCCAAAAATCTTTGTGCAAATCGCTTTCGCGAAGATAGTTAGTTAGGGATTCCTTACTGCGCGCCCGTTCGACGCGTGCGCAGATGAACTTCGGTGCGAGCACACCAGCTGTCAGTAACACGGGGACCGCGCCATAGGCCAGCATCCAGAAACCGTTACCAAAGGCGAACCGCGCCAACCCTACGCCAATGAAGTACGTGGCGGCGGCGACTGCCATGCCGACTAGAAGGGACTCCCGCGTAGATACTAAGGAGAAGGAGCGCCCGTACCACAATCCGACAAAAGTGGGCAGCAGGATAGGGGCTAGGACATACAAGAACCAGCCAACTGCGATGGCACCGCCGGGGAAAACGATTGGCATAGGAATTCAACCTCCGTGGGTCGATTGTCCGTTTGAAACCATTCGGACGGGATGCAGTGTACCCAGCCGGGTACCCCCGTAAACCAGAGATTACGGCCCGCCGGGTGATGAGAACAGCGGGCCGCTGTCGTGGAGACGGAGTGCCGGTGTTCCGCCACTCCGTCGGATTAGCTACTTGGGATGCACTGTAATGAGGTAGATGTTGAGCAACTCGTTGGTGCTTTGGTCCCGGATTTCCAACACGCCGTCGCCAGCTGCGCAACCATCCACGTAGAAGTAGTTGCCGTTTCTCACTCGCAGCAGTGAGGAGCGGATCGCGTAGCATTGGCTGTTAGAAATGCCCAAGAACAGCAAGTTGTCGCTGATGCGACGACGCGGTTGAAGGCATTTAGCCGGTGGTCCGCCATCGCCGGTAGAGTCGGGCGGACTACCGCCCCTGCCGGCAGAGGCCGGCGCGGGACTGGGCATTCGCCTTTCACAGGCTGATGCCTTGATGTTAGTGAAACGGGAGGGGCCTGCCGCCGATTAAGCGCCGCTCCCGGGGTGGGCAGAGCGGTTTTGTGAGCACGAATTGCGGTACTGACGTGGCACATTTCGCGCGTTCCGTTCCAGGCAGGCTAATGCACACCAAGAGCCGTGGGCCACTACCATCAGCCCAGCACTTGCTTTGACGGAACCCTCCACCCCTCACCTTGGCGACCTCCGTCCACATCAACCAACGCGCCGACCCCTCTCGATCCTCGGTCATGCAGACCTACTACGTTGCCACCGCCGCGACGACCAACGGCTATCCTGGCGATCCGGCAGCCCCTATCAGCCGCCGATGGACTCAGGTCCGAGTTTCACCATTTTGGTCGCGGCTATTCCAATGGTGTGACCGTGAAACACTTCGGTGGTAATCTGTAATGGTTGCCCCGCCAATCACGCAAGACGCACCCGAAGCAAAGCAATCGGTTCAAGCGCGTTGAATATAGATGCCCACCAATGGACAAGGCTCGCAACTGACACTTGTACTTGTCCACAGCTGAATTCTGGCTCCACCGGTTCAAATGCGTCTCTTGTGAACGACCATTCGAAAACGGGATCGGAACGCCACCAGCACAGTGTGGAGAGGAAAACCATGGAACACGAAGCCATGACGACCCGTCGTGGTGAAATCGAGATATTCGCAGACCTTGAGCGCCTGACCCAAGAACCAGGCTTCGTCTACACCTTCTGTCTGATGACTTGGTTTGCATTGTGGATTTCGCCTGACGAGGTTACTGAAATCGACTGGCACCAAAGGCCGAACAACGAGGAGCTCTCACTGCTCCTGGGCCTTTTGGTCAAACGCTCGTTAGTGTTGGGTGAAATGCCCTCCGAGGAGACTTTGCAGCGACAGGCGGATGAAGCCACCGAACTGCTTGATGAACTGCACCGGCGGTGCGCGTTTCCCGCTCCCGGCAGCCACGGCCCATCACCTGACGTCCGCCATGAACCGGTTCCAAACCTTTTGGAAACGCACCGAGAATGGATGCTCAGCGGTCAGGGCATGGTTGAGCCGATATTCTACGGCGGTCCAGGCGCTTACATCTTCCAGTACCTCAAAATGGCCGCCAAGCGGTACTCTGCGGACGAGGCTTGGTTCCAAGACGAACTCGGACTCAGTTTCTCATCAATACTGCAAATTGCCGAAGGGGTGCATGAGTTGAGCCGGGACCGACTTCAGAAAGTCGACCTATGGTCATCTCATGAACAGATTTGCGAAGACGTCCTTGCTGCGATGTCGTTTCATTCGGAAGACATTCCCGGTATCGAACGACACACGTGGGACAAGTTCGTCAGCGTATTTTCCCTCGTTCCCGGCACAGTCAACCGAAACCTGGTGTCCATAGGCGCTTGCAACAAGGTCCACTCGCATCCTGCGGTCGCACTGAGCGACGGCCGACACTGGGTGCCGCTGCTTCTAAACCTCGCTGAGTCGATTTATGAAAGCCCGTTTTACTGGATGATGCGCGATGAACAATACAAGGACACGGCTTCGAAAAACCGTGGCGACGTCACCGAAGTCATCACGCGTGCCCTCTTAGTCCCCGTGTTTGGCAGCGGACGGGTCCACAGAGGGGTCGTCGTCACCAAGGGGAAAAACCGCCGGACCGACCTTGACGTCCTGGCCGTCAGCGGCAACAAAGCGCTCATCGTGCAATGCAAGTCACAGCAGCTAACCCTGACCTCCAGATCCGGCGACGAGGGAATGCTGAGAAGAGATTTCCACCGGGCCGTCCAACACGCTTACGACCAAGCCCTCCGGGGCAAGCGCGCCCTTCTTCAACGGGACTGCAAGTTCACTGATACCACAGGGAATCCGGTCCAACTGCCGAAGGAGATCGACGAGGTTTACATCCTGTGCGTTACCGGGGACCATTACCCCGCAGTGATCACGCAGACGCGTTTCTTCCTCAAAAAAGAAGACGGAGAGCCAGAGCCCGTCATAATGAGCGTTTTCGACCTTGACGTCGTCAGCTTCTACCTCAGGGACCGGTTTGATTTCCTGTACTACATCAGGCAACGCTCGAACCACGAAAACTACTTTATCGCCGACAACGAAAACGCCTTCCTGGGTTTCCATCTCAGGCACAAACTGTTCCCTGACGACAACGCTCCATTGATGAAGATAGACCAAAGCTACTCTCAATTGGTCGACGCGAACTTCCAAGTCACCCAAGGGAGTTGGCCTCACTCGCCGTCCGCAGAAAAACTGTTCCATACGTGGAAGAACCCGTCGTTCGACCAGTTGGTGAATAGCGTGAAGCTGCTGGCTAAACGGCAGCCTACCCGGCATGGAGCGGAAGAGAACCTCCTCTTTTTCCTGTTCGATCAAGCGGGCGCCGGTGCAGACGAACTCATAAATGTGGTGCAACGACTCAAGCGCACTACTCGCCAAGACGGTAAGATGCACGATACGCGGTTGCTGATGGACGGGAATGGTAAGGGAACCACAATCGTTAGTTTTCCCGCACCGGCACATCCCATGCAAGAAGAGATGATGCGCCGTGATCTTCAGGGCATTGCGTCAGCGCACAAGTACCTAAGCCAGGCCGACGAATGGCTAGTGCTGGCCTCGTTCGCCGACAGCCCTTACAAGTTCGACATCTTCCGGTATATCAAAGATCCGTGGCGGCCTGACCCAAATCTGGAACGACTGGTCGAAACGCGGTTGGTTTCCGGCCGTGCCGTCACCGCCAGCGGAGAAAGGCTGGGCAGGAACCGGCAGTGCCCGTGCGGCAGTGGGCAAAAGTTCAAGAGATGCTGTGGACAATGAAGCGCAATGAAACCCGCCCGCCAGTCTTTTCGTTCCAGCGAACAGTCCGTAAGCTGAACACTGCACCCAATGGCTTTCAGGCGAAGTAGCACCAACCGCCTGACAACTGCCGGAGCATCCAACAGGAGTACCTTGACCACAATTGTGCAAAATCAAACCGATCTGAAGGCGTCAGATGGTTCAATCAATCCCGATCTGCTTGAGAAGCTACGCCATTCGGTCGGAGACCCAAAGAATCAGGATCAGATTGGGATAGCTCGGGCCGTCGCGTTCACGGCCACTGCCGCGTATTGGGAAACTGTTTGTAGCGGCCGCGGCGGTACCGCAGAATGGTCCCTGCGCCCCCTGAAGCCGGACGCGCGCATCTCGGATATTCCTTCCGACGCCCGAGTTCTGGCAGCGAAATTGGGCACTTGTTGCGGTGGATTGGACGTCGCAGTTGCCAGCCACATGATCGGTTCGGTATACACCATGATGATGCCGAACGATGAACGCTCCGGACTGGGCGCATACTACACACCACCATCGCTTTGCCAACGTCTGATCGACCTGGCGTCCGAGGCAGGCGTCAACTGGAACGCAGTCCGCGTTCTCGACCCGGCGTGCGGAGCCGGCGCGTTCCTGTTGCCGGCAGCGCAACGTATAATGGAGCACGCCGCGAGCCACGATGCCGAAGTCGTTCTACAAGCCGTGGAACACCGGCTCAGCGGACTGGACGTCGACCCGTTTGCATGCTGGCTCTCCCAAGTTTTCCTTGACGCCCTGACAATTGACTACTGCGCGGACGCCGTCCGAAGGCTGGAGCCTCTGGTCACGACCGGCGATGCCTTGGAACAGGAACCAGACGGTACCGGATTCGACCTGGTGATCGGAAACCCGCCCTACGGCCGTACCAAGCTTCGGGATGATCTGCGAGGGAAGTTCGAACGCAGCTTGTACGGCCACGCCAACCTCTATGGCGTGTTCACAGACTTGGCCGTACGCCTGGCCAATCCCACCGGGATCGTTGCTTACGTAACACCGACCAGTTTCTTGTCTGGCGAGTACTTCAAATACCTGCGGAGCATGCTGGGGACGGAAGCCCCACCCGTCTCAATAGAGTTCGTAACCGACCGTAAGGGAGTCTTCGACGACGTCCTCCAAGAAACGGTTCTCACCGTGTACCGACGTGGCCGTCAACCCCAGCCCAGTCAGGTGAGCTTCACGTCGCTGAAATCCGACCGTTCCATCGAAACTGCCGCGGCGGGCAAGTTCGAACTCCCGGATGATCCCCAACAACCTTGGATGGTACCGCGCTCCTCAGACCTCAGCGAACTCGTGGAGCGGGTTTCGGCAATACCCCACAGGCTGCCCGACTATGGTTATGAAGTCAAAACCGGCCCACTGGTCTGGAACCGCCACAAGGAAAACCTGCGCCGAAGACGCGGAAAGGGTTGTTTCCCGCTGATATGGGCAGAGGCCGTCCGCCCAGACGGCGTTTTCGACTTCCGCGCAAAGAAACCGCCTCACCAACCCTACTTCAGGCCGAAGCCCCACCAAGGATGGCTCATCATCCGGACTCCGTGCGTCCTGCTACAGCGCACCACCTCGAAGGAACAGCAACGACGGCTAATAGCAGCCGAGTTGCCCGCCGAGTTTGTAGCCGACCATGATGGCGTAGTAGTCGAGAATCACCTGAACGTCGTGAGACCTCGCAAGGGCGAAACCAAAATATCGCCAGCGGCCCTCGCCGCCGTGCTCAACAGCGACATCGTCGACCGGATCTTCCGCTGCATCAACGGCAGCGTCGCCGTGTCAGCTTACGAACTACAAGCATTGCCACTGCCCCATCCGGACATCCTGGGTCAGCTGGAGCAGGTGATAGCAGAACAAGCCAGCCGCGACGCCGTGGAGCGTACAGTCGAGCTGCTATACCGGGCGGCCATGCCGTGACAACCCTCCCACCCCTGCCACCACTATCGACGGTGTCGGCCATACACCAACGACTGCAGCCGGTCTTCCCCGAGGGAACGAACCAACGCAACTTCGTCATCCGTGAACTGGACGCGCGAACGGTGTTCGTGATGCTGTACATCGGGACCATTCACTACTTGTATGTTGCAGGAGCCCCGTGGATCGGCCAATCTGCGGGGCGGGCGAGAGGGGCGCGTCGTTCACTTCTGGGTGAGCCAGGCCACAACCCTGGGCTGCACCGGCGTCAACTTGGACACCCCTCCCGCCGTTCTGGTCGCTCCGAACGGATACAAGGGCGCAAGGGCCCGCATCTACAAGTGCGGAGGACACCAGGCATTATCACACCGGGAGGGTACAAAGAAAAATGACAACGGTAGCCGGCATTGACGTGGGCAAGGCCAACCTGGACGTTTCGGTCTCCGGAGGTTCCGTGGCGCGCTTCGATAACACCACGGCAGGCATCACCAAGCTGATCAAGCATCTGAATGATCAAGATGCTGCCCTGGCCCTCTGTGAACCAACGGGCGGCTACGAACGACCGCTGACCGGCCGACTGCACCAGGCCGAAATCCCTGTGCAGGTGGTCCACCCGGGCCGGGTGCGCGCCTTCGCCAAAGCCTGTGGTTACGAGGCCAAAACCGCCCCCCTGGATGCTCAGGTGCTTTCTCGGTACGGGGAAGCATTTCCGGAGGCGGATACCTGGGAACCGGAGACGGACCCGCATCGGCAGGAACTGAAAGACCTGCTCAGGCGGCGGCGTCAATTCATTGACCAACGGGTCCAGGAAAAAGGTCGGCTGGACAAGTGCATTTCCGCAACTATCGCCAAGTCCACCAGGCGTCATATCGCCTGGCTGGAGAAAGAGATCGCTCGGTTGGACAAGGAGTACCAGGCGGTGCTGAAGGACAATGCCGCGCTGGCCCAACGCGCCGCTCTCTACCGCACCGTGCCCGGCGTGGGACCGCTGACTGCGGCCACGCTAGTGGCTCACCTTTCCGAACTGGGGCACTGGGACAGCAAGGCTCTCACATCGCTGGTCGGGCTGGCGCCCTGGTCCCGCGACAGCGGCAAGAAGCGAGGTCATCGGGCCATCCGGGGCGGCCGAGGCCTGGTGCGCCGCGCTCTCTACATGTGCGCCTGGGCCGTGATCCGCCACGATAGCGACATGCGCCGGTTTTATGACCCGCTACGCCAGCGGGGGAAGCCGGGCAACGTTTCAGTGGTGGCCGTGATGCGCAAGATACTGCTGCAGCTCAACGCGGTGGCTCGTAGGGGCACACCTTGGGTGCCGCAGGCCCCGTGCCTACCGCCAACAACATAAACAAAAAAGCTTGACATCCAACACGGATACTTGACGGGGCGTACCCTGGGCGCCGGCATCCCGTTCCCGGACTCGGCCCCAATCCACCGAAAGGATGAGTGTGGTGGCGCGCTGAAGGGATAACAAAGCACTCCCGGCTTCGGGAGTAATGGCTTTTGACAATGAAAACCACCCTGAAACGAGGAGCACCCATGGGATGCTACCATGCAGCGACCCCCATCGGAACCTGACACAGAATAGGATGGGATCAAATGACAACTATCAGACTGAAGTCGAAGACGGTCATTCTGGCCATTTTCGCGGCGGCAACGATTGGGGTGGCCGCCGTTTTCGTTGCCCAAGGCTTTCTCGTGCGTACGGGAGACTTCCAGCACAGCGACGTTCAGGCGGGCCGGATGGCAACCAGTACGTCCGAAGCATCGCACTCGGACATCCTGATCGCCAAGGTTGGCGAGTCGTCCGTCTCACTGGCGGACTTGAAGGAAGAGAAACTCCATGCAACTCACATGCAGAACCTCGCGCAACGGGAACTGAATGGGTCGATCCCCGAGGCGGGGTTACCGACCAAGCACCTGGAAGCCATGCACGGTGTGGTAGCCAAGTGGGGCGTGGAGACCGCCTCCCTCGCCAAGCTGATCCAGGACCTCGCGCTGTTCGAGAAGGCGAAGGAACTGGGATTCACCGCAACGGACGATGAGGTTGATGAGAACAAGAAACGGGCCAAGGAAGCCTACGACAACGGGGAGTACGACGACTACAACAAGGGTTACGTGGAATCCGTTGGGGAGGAGGCCTACTGGAACGACGTATATCCCCGCAAGGCCAGGCTGGGCCTGTCCATCACCAAGTTGCACGCCCACGTCGCGGAAGAGGGCGAGGCAGTGGTTCACCACGACGCAAAAATCTTGTGGTTGAACTACGTCGAGGCGGTGATGGCCAAGGCCGACGTTTCGTTGTCGGAAAGCATGCACCATTCGACCACCCTGGATGACGTTCACGATTACCTTTCCGACGTTCGGGACGCAGGGCGGGAGTCCCTCCTGATACCTGCCGAGCACCTTGAGACGGCCCCGGAGGGGACGTGGGTGATCTACGCCATGTCGGAGGACCGCACGGTCGAAAAGACGGAGAGCGACGAAGCGGCTGTCATCTGTTACGACGAAGACGCCGAGGGTAACGTGACCCGCTGGGTCTGCGACGAAGCCACCGAGGAGAAGAAGATTGCCGAACTTGAGGGCGCGCTGCTGTACATGATCGTCGAGCCCGGGGACCCGTTGCCCGTGTTCGAGGAGTAGTTTCTCGACAGAAGAACCTAGGCAACTCAAGGCCCCTGTTTCGCAGGGGCCTTTGACCAATTGCGAAAATCGTCACGCTCTACCCTACTTGAACCATCCTACTATCTTGGAGTATTCCCGTCATACAACAACATCTGCTGCTGAAAACGACTACAACTCGGAGAACAACACCTATATCAAAAATGTTAGTGGTCGTGATGGCGGTCCTGGCTCTCTTGGCCTGCGGTCCTGCAGCGCCGTCCGAACCAACGGTGGCCAACCAGCCAGCCGATCAGTCAGCGCCCGTAGCAGACTCTCCATCAACTGAAGGCCCGGAAGAGTCCCGGACGCAAGAAAGTGAGCCGACCGGGGAACCATCCGGAGCGGACGGGCGGGATGAAGCACCGCCCAAGCCCGGAACCGCACCTGGGCCGAAGCTCACCCCCGAGCCCAGGCCCAGCATTGCTCCAGAAGAGGAAGGGGAGGAACCGACGCCCGACGAAGAGCCCGACCCGACGCAGGGTACACACGAGGCCCGGGGGCCGAATCCGACCCCTTCCATCCCGAGGGCTTGGAGGGTTGCAAGCGTCTTGGCACATTCCGAGACCATGCGAATCTCAAGTATCTGGATGGGTGCGCGGAAGCACTGACCGAACACGTATGGGAAATTTGTGGAAAGTTGGCGTACGGCGGGGCCCAACGCCGGTGTGGCGATGAGATCACGCAAGAATACGACAGCCCGGTCTTTAGGCTTGGTTTGATCCGTTGTTCCGGTATTGACGACGAAATCATCCACAAAGAATGCACCACAGCCTCCTGGGAGGAGTTTGCCAAAGCACAAGAAGCCAAGATTGCGGCCTGGGAACGAATCAGAGTTGCAGCCAATCAAGACCCCAATGTGGTGGACAAGTTGAGCGCAACCGTCGCGTGTTTGGAAGAGTCCGGTCACAGGGATGTTGATGGGTTGCTATTCCATTGGCAACACGGTTTATCCCCAAGTGAACACAAGGAGCGGGAGGACCGGCTAACCGAGGCTGAGAAGGACTTGCGCGAACAACTCCATGAGCCCTCGCGAGAGTGTGCCCACCGCGAGGGCTTGTTCGCGGCTCAAGACGCGGCCTGGATGACCGAAGTCCGGCGCTTACAGGAGACCGAACCCCTGGCGGTCGCCCAGCTGGTCCGAGAGGGCTTCTTGGAAGCCCTAGAAAGCTCCGGCGAACTCACGTTCATAACAGGCGAATTGCCACCACACAGAAACCCGTAAACAAATCAGGAGCAATCACCAACTGCGAGACCTATGGTCTGGGCAAGGAGGGAGCGCGCCTGTCGTTTTTCACGGACGGGTCCGTTGAGAAAGTTGGGGGGATGAGAGGATCTACCGTAGGACGGTTCGGCGGTAAATCACCAGCCGCACGCGCGGGGATAGACCCAATGACGCGCTTTGCCCTGGGAAAGCCTATCGGGTTCCCCCGCACGCGCGGGGTGAGGCGTGGGACAGGTCTGTCCTAGCCACCGCCCGCAACGCTCCGCGACCTGACAGCAGCCCGCCACCAGCGTCAAGCAGTCTGCCCCGTTCACCAATTTGGCGACTATTCATCACCGCCATCCCGCCAAGCAACCCTCATTTCAACAACCTGTTAGACGGAATCGAACTTGTAGAAAACGCGCTGCAGGTTGCGAACTACAACTGAGAGTCATAGAATCCCGTCACAGGACGGTCAAACAAAGCGGAGAACATGATCCCCCCATTCCAGCCCAACGGCTACCTACCCTCCGGGATTCACTACGCCACATGGCAGGAAATCACACAACGATTGGGAACCAACGAACGCCGGACAGGACTACTCGCAGGCATGCTTGACGCACTGAGGAACCTGCGACAAGCGGGATGCAGAACGGCGTACATCGACGGGAGCTTCGCCACCAGCAAACAACTGCCGAACGATTTCGACGTGGCGTGGGACACGACAGGCGTGAACCCCTACCTGCTTCACCCAGCGTTGCTGGTGTTCGACCACCGCCGCACGGCGCAGAAAATTACCTTCATGGGCGAACTGTTCCCCGCCGACTGGGAGGCCGACGAACGCGGGAAAACCTATCTGGAATTCTTCCAAGCCGACCAGGAAGACACACCCAAAGGCATCATCGCCATTGACCTGAGGTTGCTACCATGATCGAAAACGAAAAGCAGTATCTAGTCACGCAGGACCGCGAGCGGCAGTTCGCCCAGTTGGTCAAGCGAATGGAAAACGGCGAAGATGACCGCACGCCAGGGGAGCATCCTATCATCCGGCAGGCAAAGCTTGACTCCACGCGCAGCATCCTGCAGGAACTGCGGGAAGAGATCCAAGCCTGGGAATCCCGAACGCGCACCACGGCAGACACACGACAACCAGCGTGATAGTCAATCTGACGATCAGCTACCAGCGAAACTGCGGATCATCAATGAGCGCCAGTCATGGATCAGTGAAAATAACCCAATGCCACCGGTGAACCTGAGCCAACCGCGAGGTCTTCAACGCAATAGCCGTTTGATTGTTAGTCCCGACGGCCTCGCTCATTGAGACCACCATCCGACAGGAATTGAGACAGCACCCTTTAGCCGACAGGAACCCCAACAGTAAGTACCTGCCCGACACCCAGATACGCCAAACGGGGGAGTCTGAGCACGCCGAGCGTACCTCAATCCGGAGGTCAACGCACCATAGGTTACGACGCGAGGAGAGCGCAACCAAACCAATTGCCAAGAGATCCCCCACAGCCGCGAGGGATAGACCTTGTCGGCAGCCATTATTCAGCGTTTTGCAAGCACCTCTGCGTCATCAAGCAAAAGTTGACATCCATGACGCGGAAAGGCGACAATCGCCTCACGTGGACACGTATAACAACGCAGCATCGCCATACTCAACAGGGCCGTCACCGGGCAGGTACACTTTCTTGACAGCGAACGCCGACGCCATACGATCATTCCGATCGCTCGTCGAACGCCTCGAAAGCGCAGGTTTCGAGCGGGCCTTTATCCACAGAACAATCCTCCCGGACTGGTGGGATGAAACCTGCGAGGAAGACCCGCATCTGTTGCCCGACTTTGAATTCCGAACAGCCCGCTTTCTCAACCTCCCCCTCGATACGATTCAGGATCCGACTGCATTGCTGGTCCAACCCCACCAGCAAACGACCAACGAGGACGTATCGCCCGCGTCGATACACGCCGGCATCCAAATCGCCCAAGCAGTGATCCGCAACCTGCGCGATGACGCACCCGCCACGCTGCCCCCCAGCACCGGACGAACCTGGCGCGCCGAACTCCTAGACGGACTGGGCCAACCAGTATCGCTCCACACAATCGTGAGCGACCTCTGGAACCGCCACATCCCGGTGGTACCTGTCACCAGCCTGCCACAGCCCGATTTCCAATCCCTAGGCTGCGTTATCCAGGGCCGGCCCCTGGTGATCATGTCTAACCGCATCAACGACCACCGGGACGCTGCTTTGCACACAGTTCACCAGATCGCCCACATCATCGCCGGCGACTGCGTGAACGACAAAGTCGTAACCCACCGAGACGCGCCAGACCTCAACAACCCGTCTGAAGCCCAAGCCAACGCATTCACCCACGACGTGATATATGGTGGAACCGACAGAGCCATGCTCCCACCAGATCCCGATCCCAGCCCTCGCCGAGCGGTAAACTTTATACCGTTCATTGAATTCGTCGGTGTCCGTGCATCACCTCGCCAGAGTTACGCGACGAATGTGGATTTCAGCTTCTTCGATACTGCCGAATACCAAGCCACCCTTCAGGTACAGTCAATTCTGTTCAATGAGTTCGTACTAAACGTGGACGTCGTCGCCGCCTCGGATACCGACACCAATCTGCTGCGGTGCGTTAATGACGGAACCCTCGCCACTCCTACTCATTGACAGCGACATATTTGGCAAGCTCGGAGCCACCCACCTGTTCGTGGATGCTGTCGTAGCCTTGGGAGCTTTCTACGACCAGTGCCGCCGCATACGAGCACTTCCTCATATGCTTCGGAAAGGATCCTTCCGGGAACACTTGGGTCCAGAGTTTGCCAAGTGCCTGGGACCGTTGGTAAACTCAATCGCCCCAATAACCAACCCCTCCACGGACTGGCTCGATCCCCTGAGAACCATCCCGGGTATCGATCCCGGTGAAGCGATGCTTTTCGCAGCGGCGGCCGAAGACGACCAGCAACGAAGCCTGATACTGACCGGAGACAAGCAAGCAGTCGTCGCACTGAAAGACGTGGTACCACACCGAGATCGGCTCAGAGGTCGCATCGTGACCTTGGAAGCCGTCCTGATACACCTTCTGGATGAGCTCTCCGAAGAGCGGCTCCGCCACGACCTCGAACCGGTCCGTCACCTCGACGGTATGCTCGGAATTTGCCTGAACCCCGAAAACCCCGACCTATTGGGTTGCCTAAGATCCTACTTCCTCGGCACGGTGAAGGACGTAGAACCGCTTGTACTTTGGCACCCGCCGGCCCGCATCCACGAACTGGAAGCCAGGGTCTACAACACCGATCTCTGACCGAGTTCAAGGGCCACCGCAACATCAACGTCCTATCCATCCGGACAGGGCTTTTCATTCAGCAACCATCACGGTTCATGTCCGCCAACGAAAACTCCATGCGCACGACGCGCTGAGACGCCGCCATTTGGTCTCTCGCCTGGCGAGGCGGCGGAAACCTACCCGGTGCCCAACAAAGCCAACCGAGACCGTCTGAGCGCGTCATGGATGCCACAACCAACACGCCAACCACCCAAAGGCAAGATCGTTCCCGTCCCGAACACGCCCAGTGGTAATATCCGACGACCCCACGAACACGACAGTGCAATGACCGAAGACAAAATCCTGCAGGCGAAAGAGCCGTGGTACCGAAGACTGCTCGGCCGGGTCAACCGCCGGTCGATCCGTTACGACGGAACCACCATCACCGTCGAGGAACCACACCCGAGGAACCATCAAGCGCTAGACGCATCGACCTTGGCCGGCGCAACTCTCACCAAAGGCATCACCACCAACAGTCTGACGATCCGCACCAAAGACGGCCAAGTCATCGAGGCGGACGGACTCGCCAAGTCGGCCTCAGCAGATCTGCACCGGGTACTCTCCAACGAAATTCAAGAGCGAGAACTGAACCAGGCGGCCGCCCATCAGGCAACCCGACTCGCCCCGGTCATCCACCACAAGGCCGACGAACTCCAAAGTGCGCTCCCCACCGACCGGTACATCCGCCACTCCACCGCCATTCAACTCCGCGACACCATCCAACATATCCGGCACAAATGCACCGACCGAGTACGCCGGCACCTGGACCCGGCCACCACCAACAGCCTCAACATCATCGACGAGCTGGCCCAAGCCCTCTCCAATGAGGAGCGTCGTCGCAACGCGAACGCGGCCCGGACAGCGGCAGCGGGCCAACGAGTTGCCGTGGCCACCACCGACATCCTGCCCAGCGGCCTCACCGACGAACAGGCACGGGGCGTCGCCACCGACGAGAACGCCACGCTGGTGCTCTCCGGCACCGACACCGGCATGAGGCACATCAACTTCAATTGCCATCGGCGACGATGGGCAGGGGCCAAGCGGGTAGTAGAGCGCCAGTTCGCTAGGCATCGCGGCAACGCCGATGCTGCATCAACCGAACGCTGCGCAACATGCGGCGTGAACTGAAGTTGACATCAACAAGCAGGGATACCTTTGTATTTCGGGCACTCACGGTCGCCGGAATATTAGACACACTCTAACTCTGCTTCCCTGCCGGACGGCGGGGAGACGAACCCCGAGGGAGTCCAGCCGCTATTGCTCAACCCAGCGGTACGAGTGGACATCGAGCAATCACTCGAGGAGGAAACGGATGAACTGAGCGAGCGAGGCCGTAGGTACTTTCCCGGTTGACCGACGCCTTCGCACTTCTGGGGCCCACGATTATGCGGCACCACTACGAATATACGTACAATTGGCAAGAGCGAAGTCAACCAAATTGACCGTGTTCAGCCACAGTGCTATTGTCCCAAACTGCGCTACTCCAAAGGAAAGTGTAGAGTAACTGACGAGGAGAACCTGATGGCAACGTCACCAAAAATTCACCGATGCGACGCTGCGTCTGCCGTCAATTTGGATCCCAGTAGCGCAACAGACCAAGTCTCCGATGAAACCGTCCCGAAGGGTACCGGAGATTTGGCGAGGCGACCCGTTTTGAGCCTGTTCTCAGGAGCAGGTGGCCTTGACCTCGGGTTCCAGGCGGCCGGATTCCAGGCCATGCTGGCCATCGATAACAATCCTGCTGCCGTAGAGACGTACCGAATTAACAACCCGGGAGCAACTACAGTTGCAATGGACCTGTCAACTACGCCTCCGCTGGATATCGTGGATCTCTGGGAAAGGCATTGTGGCGATATTGCCCCAACAGGCATTATCGGCGGACCACCGTGCCAAGGGTACTCACCCTCAAACGTACACCAGACCGACGACGACCCGCGTCGTCGGCTGTTGTTCAACTATGCCGATACCGTAGCGACTTTCAAGGACCGCTTCGAGATCGACTTTTTTGTACTCGAGAACGTCCCTGGTTTACTGCACAAGAGGCACTGCGCCCTTTTCGATGAGTTCGAAAAGCAATGCGACGACGCAGGTTTCGATATAATTGACGAGACGCTTGACGCCGGCACGTTCGGAATAGCGCAGCACCGCGAACGCCTGGTAGTAGTGGGGATCAACCGACAGCGCCACCCAGCAACCGAACTTCACCTGTCAGAAGGCGATCAGGGACCGCTCAATGTCACTGACGTTCTGAAAGATCTGCCCGAACCGACATATTGCGCCAGAGACCTGGAAGCCGCCTCCATTCCGTACCACCGGAACCATGTGGCGATGGTGCCCAGGTCCAAGAAATTCACCGATGGCAGTCTAAAACGGGGAAGCAGCAGAGGGCTCAGCTTCAAGGTTTTGGCCTGGGATGCGCCCAGCTACACCGTCGCCTATGGCCATAACGAGGTGCATGTGCATCCTGAGTGCCACCGTCGCTTGTCAATCTACGAAGCCATGCTGTTGCAAGGATTCCCTTTAGACGGGTACTATCTCCACGGGACCTTTACGGAGCAGGTCCAGCTAATTTCCAATGCTGTGCCGCCACCACTGGGCGAAGGTGTCGCAACCGCAATCGCCAACTCTCTCGGGTACAAGCAATCCTACCCATAGTCTACCGACGCGCATGGCCCTGCCATGGAGGACGAAGGCAAACAACAAGAGAAACGCTCGCTTCTAAGCCTCAGTATCCGAAGCGACTTTTTTCAACGCCACTACGCGTTACATGGGCGTGCGTTCCCGTGGCGTGAGGAAGGCACCGACCCTTTCGGGATCCTGGTCGCGGAAATTTTACTGAAGCAAACACGGGCCGGGAAAGTCGACAAGGTTTGGCCATCCTTGTTGGTTCGCTATCCTAGCGCTGAGGCAATGGCGGGAGCTGACCCAAAAGAATTGTACAGCTCCGTGTCGGAGTTAGGTTTCGGTAACCAGAGAACTAAAGCACTGATCGCTCTCTCGTCAGCCATCAAGAACATCGGAGAGGCACTCCCTACAGCCCCCGAGGAGTTGATCAAACTCCCGTACGTTGGGGTGTACACGGCCCACGCGGTAGCCTGCTTTGCATTCGGTCAGAGATTACCGATAGTTGACCTCAGCGTAGTACGCACCATTTCCAGGATCGCAGGCATTCAACCAGCTAAAGACATAAGGCGAGCAGCCCAAGTATGGGACTTCGCCTGGGCACTGCTACCCCTACACCGGTACCAAGAACACAACTACGGGTTACTGGACTTCATCGCAGCCGTGTGCAAACCCCGTTCTCCTGATTGCAATATATGCCCCATTTCCAGCGAATGCGCTTACGGCAAAAAAGTACGCGAGAACTGGCACCAACGGGATGATCGGTTATGAACTCCTACCAGCAATGGAACGACGCGCTGGCCGCGCGCTTCTTCAACTCCGACATGGCCGGTCGCAACGTCTACCTCTACGTCAATCAAGAGATGATTGACGAGATGGAGCAGGCCATGCCAGAGGCTGGCACATTCCGCGTCGCCGTCGTGGGACCGCCAACTGATGTTGGCTACTGCGAACGTGTCTGCCAGAGAGCCCTGGACGCGTTCACGGGTTGGCGCGAAAGCGGGTCGCTTTACCCACCTTACATTGGTTACCTAGTTTTGTTCATACTCGCTGGCGACATGAGCGGCGACTTTGCGCCCAACGCCTACTACCCCCGGCTTTGGGAGCTAATGGTGGAGCGCCGCAATGGAATGGTACGCTACTTTGACCGCATGGACCAGCTATGGGAAGACTTGGAAGATTGGTCAGTCCATGACCAGCAAGGGGGACTGGGGATATTCCAAGCTCGCTCAATCGGCGGGTATATCCACGTCGGGTACCCGCTATCCCAATCTTTGCTAGTAGAACAGGATAGGAGAAACCTGCCGCGGATCTTTTACGAAGCAGGTTTGGCACCAGCAGGAGACTATCCAGCAGACGAGCTAGCGAGGACACTCCGCAGTCCCCTGGCACGGCAAGTGCTACGCGCAAAAACCGTCCGGCTGGCAGAAAGCCGGCAATACGTCGACTTGCACTACGCTTTGCTGGGCGCTGTTGCCGAAGAACTCTCCACGTGGGATGGGACTGTCCAAGAATCTGTCCCGGGCCATGGTCCTCAACAATACCCGGCCGCTCTCGCAGGACTCCGGATTTGCGTAGATTTGGACCGAGTATCCGGCACCATCAAAACTTCATTACGGTGCAAGCTAAACCGCGAATTTCCCGATGACGGGCTGTTCATTGATGGTGAACTGGAAGCAGGAGACGCCGGGAACGATTGGTCGCTGCCGTTCAAGAACCATTCAACCGGAGAACCCTTGGACGCCAGCCAACTTGACTGGAACAATGGGACAACGATGAATGCCGATGTTCGCGGATTGCAGTTGAAGCTGCCAGGGCGCGACTTGAGGATATTCACTAACGGCATCTGGGAAGGCATCAACGGCTTTGTCGAAACCCACACAGTGCCCAGAGAACAGCCTTTTTACCTGGCGTACTCCGAAGCCGTGTGGCCTCGCCTAGAACGGTGGGCGACCACGGAATGCCGGGGCTTCCAGGAAATTGAGATCACTCAGGGCCTACCGGAAGGATGGCGATTCGCTAGTGTAGAATCTGCCATCAGCGACGCAGCAGTTAGGGAGGAGTTCACCGCATTGTCATTTACGTCCAGAACTCGTCTCCGGCTAGTTGGTGGTATCCGTAGCCGGGTCGGGAACAACTTTTTCCATTTCGCACCTCCCTCAGTATCGTTGTCTGGCGGTACAACGGACACCGAGGTATATTGTGGCGACCTAGTACTATCGCGGTCGAGAGACGGCAGAATCTTCACGCTTGCTGGTAATTTGCCGACCGAGTCCAGGATTTCCCTAGAAGCGAGGGAAGGTGAGGCAGTGGATCGCTTGTCCCTGTTCCTTACCGGCGACTTCAGCGTGACACAAACGGAACCCGGATTTTTCCTTGGACACGCAGGCACCCGTACCGCGTTTGACGAAGATGAACCTTCCATCGCCGGGGCTTATGTCAGCGGTACGGGTAATGGAATGTTCGCCACCGCCGCTGAGATGTTCGAGGATTTCGCTTACGAAATGGGTGGCGTACAAGGATTCCTAATCGGCCGGCGCCCTGGCCAAATTGCGACATGGCCGAGGGAATCGTTCCCCATGGACTGGATTCCTGCTTGGGCAATCAAAAAGCAAGGTAGAAAATTGACCGCCATGTTCACTGGGGAACTCTTGGACACGACACAGCCTGAAAACTCGTCTTTCACTCCAACGCGCAGGCAAGTGCAGGACTGGAAAAAAGTCATTTGGCACCAGCGGAAGCGCATCGCGCCACCACGGGACCAGCACCAACGCACGTTGTGGCTACTGCTCCAAGAGTCGGCTCGTAATGTATGAAAACGGTGACATCCTGCTGTTCGCGCTGTCGGCATGGCGTCAAACGTCCTGGCGCCAGTTCAAGCAATGCTTCGACGAGTTACAGCGCACGAGCGCGGGAACTGCTGGTTACGAGCCTACGGAAGCCGCTACCGGCCACCGCTGGCGCGCCCTTCGTGAATTGAGCGCACTCGGGCACATTGACTTGGAGTTGGAACCCGGTAGCATACAGGTGCATATCGCTCCGCCGGTATTGGCCGCCTTACCGGGTCTAGGCTCGCCCAAGGCCGTGCTGTGTGGCGCTAGGTCGCCCAACTTCGTGGAAGACCTGCGGGCAGAATCACAAAGCGCAGGCGTGGAAGCGCTGATTGAATCCCAGTCAACTGCCAGCCCGTATGCTCCAACGCGCGTAGAACTCAGGGCAGAAGATAGGGCTTGGATAAAGTCCGTGGCAGATAAAGTCGGTGCCCAGTACGTGGAAACGACACCGGCCCGCATACTGGCGCAAGTGTCAATTTCATTGTCCGAATACCGTCAAAATCTGTTGTGGTCCAATTACCGGGAACTCAACTGGCATTGCGAGGATTTTGATACAGCACGGCTCCAATTCCGCGCTCCAAACGAAACCAGGCTAGAACGGCGATTGAGCAGGTACAGGGACCCGAGAACGACAATGTGGCATTACCGCCTGTGGCAAGGCGAACAATCGGCGGAAGTTGACCTAGACTGGGGAAGATACGCAATCCTCGCCGCGACTACTCGAAGGGTACTGCACTACTCTCCAGAAAACCAGAGCGCCCTTGTACCCCTCGGAGCACCACTGCCTACATTGTTAGCCAGAGCATTCGGCCTATGCAGCGGGCTCTGCCCAACCCTGGCAGAAGAATTGCAATCGAACCCCAGAGGGCGCTACCTAAAATTCTCCGGCGTGCCACCTAGCGTCTTCAATAATGTCGCCGCCAAACTGGATCAAGCAATCCGGAATTACAGGTGAGACCAATGGACGTCAAAAGTGCCTTCGATAAAGTTCGCGACAGCTACATCGACTATGTGAAAACTGCCTTCGGCACCCAGTACCCTGGTCTGGAAGCGGAGCGCGAAAGGCTTCTTAAGCAGCCCGGAACAATTTGCCAAGAACCTTGGATCGAACCCATACCGCGCTACCGCACGTCTGGCAAGAAAATCCGGGATCTGACGGCTACGGAGCTACCCGGATTCAATCTGGCAGAAATCGCGGCTTTCCAAGAGTTGGTGTTGGCTGGCCAACTGATTGGAGATTTCGACCTCTACGAGCACCAAGTAGAGATGCTCCAGACTATCCTATCGGGTACCAGCGCAGTGGTAACGGCCGGTACCGGGTCGGGAAAAACCGAAGCGTTCCTGTTACCGCTGCTAGCCTACTTGGTCCGTGAATCCGCTGGATGGAGCCAGCCCGGGTTGAAGCAGGAGTACCAGGATGACTGGTGGAACGACAGCGATTGGAGACAAGAATGTATCTCAGCCCGGAAAAGCCAGAGGGTTCCACAACGAGGTCATGAAAATCGGGAAGCTGCTATTCGCGGTCTCATTCTCTACCCAATGAACGCTCTAGTGGAAGACCAGCTAAGTCGTCTGCGCGCAGCGTTGGATTCACCTGAAGCACGCAACTGGTTTGAACACGCTCGGGACGGCAATCGGTTCTACTTCGGGCGATATAACTCAGGCACACCAATCCCCGGACATGAACGCAATGCCCCTACGCAAGCACGAGGTCATCAGAATCCCAACAGAGACCGGATTGACAGATTGGCTGGTAGGTTGAAGGAAGCTGAGGGCGCCGCTAACGCTGCAGAACAACACGACTTGGATACCGGCAAGCGGGAAGCCCGTTATTTCTTTCCACGCCTAGACGGCGCTGAAATGCGTTCCCGCTGGGATATGCAAGACCACCCACCTGACATCCTCATCACGAACTTCAGTATGCTCAGCGTTATGCTGATGCGCGACGCCGATGCCGGCATTTTCGAGAAGACACGGCGATGGCTGGAAAAAGAGGACAGTGTTTTCCACCTCGTCGTTGACGAATTGCACCTTCATCGGGGCACGGCAGGAACCGAAGTCGCCTACCTGTTAAAGTTGCTGCTACTCCGGCTGGGCCTGAGCCCGGATAGCCCGAAGTTGAGGGTTATGGGTTCCAGTGCATCGCTGAGTCCAGATGATAACGATAGCCTAGACTTCCTGTCACAATTCTTTGGTTGTGCCTGGAATAGCTCCCAACTGGTCCCTGGAAAGCAGGAAAATGTCCCAAGCTACGATGGCGAAGCACTTCTGCCCACAGAGCCTTTCGTCGCCTTGGCACAAAACCCGGCACTGGACCAAGAAACGGCCATCGCGGAACTACAACGTGCGACCGGGGTAGCCGGCGATTTAGAAGACATACTGCAATCAGAGGATTGGCAAGTCGGCGCGCGTATGCGGGCGGCTTGCACAGACGGCGAAATGACCAAGGCTACTAGCCTCTCGCATTTCGGACGCCAATTGTTCGGCAACGATTGCGATAAAGACACGTTGGATACCGCTACGCAGGGCCTGCTGGCGGTACGGGATTTGTGCGGGAATAGTGTCAACCTCCCTTCGTTCCGGATGCATTGGTTTTTCAAGAACATCGAGGGCCTCTGGGCCTGCACCCAACCGGGTTGCGGGGTCGCGCCGGAAGAAATGACGGGAGGTCGCACGCCTGGCCAGCTTTTTACCAATACACGTATCCTTTGCAACGACCCCAACCAGCCACACCGAGTGCTAGACCTACTTTACTGCGAACAGTGCGGGACTACGATGATTGGCGGCAGTAGGTTCGAGTTGCCTGACGGGCGAGGCTGGGAGTTGTTGATTACAGACGCCGACATCGAAGGTCTACCAGACCGCCAGCCTGCCCGTTTCGTGGAACGCCGGAGGTATTCGGAATTCGCGGTGTTCTGGCCATCTGGAGACAATCAACTGAATCCTGATGTTGCAAGCCGATGGCAACAACCCGCGCTCGACGGCGGCGCTGTCCCAGCCCAGTGGATCGCAGCCAGCATGAATCCGGCAACTGGGTTGGTAAGACTAGGCAATGACGGCCCGGTCCCCGGCTATGCATTCGTACTCGATAGCCGGGGTGAAAAAGAGACCAGTGCTCTTCCCGCAGTGTGTCCGCTATGCGCCGTTAACTACCGGTACCGACGCTACCGGAAATCTCCGGTGCGCGGCTTCCGCACCGGCTTTGCGCGAGTTACCCAAATCCTTTCCAAGGAGATGTTCCATTTCCTTCCGGCAGACGCCAGGAAACTGGTAGTATTCTCCGACAGCCGGCAGGACGCAGCAGAACTCGCCAACGGAATTGAAAGGACGCATTACACCGACCTAGTACGGGAGGCTATGTACGACGAGTTGCGGAAAGTAGGCATAGCCGAACCCGCACTTCTGGCTGACCTGCAGACCACGGGGCAACCAGTGTCAACGGACGCCGCTAATCTAGCCAAATCCGATCCGGTGGCCCTAGAACGTTGCAGGGAAATAGTAAGACTGGCCAGCACTGATGACAACACAGTACTGTCCGACTTGCTTAGCGAGGGCAAATCGCTAACCGAGGCTTTGGAGGAAGTGAAACCGATTGTTGACGCTCGCTCGAAACTGAGCCAAGCGGCGGCACTGCGGGCTAGTCGGACTGTACCCCTACGCATCCTCTTTGAAAACGGCGAGGCGGAGCACAGGACTGGCTCCCTAATCCAAAGGTTGAAAGTTCTCGGCGTCAACCCGGCCGGCCAGGACATATTCTACCAAGAGTTCAATTACGATGATGCATATCGTCGGTGGACAACGTTGTTCGATTTTGACAACGTCGGAGGCGGTTGGGCCCAAGATCTATCCCCGGCAGGTCGGGAGCGGGGGCAAGTCAAACTTGTGGCCAAGGTCACCAGCGAGATTTGCTCGGTATTGTTCGCCCGATCTTACTTCGGGTTCGAGGCCAGCGGGCTTGGCTACGCCATGCTGGAACTCCCCGATGATGAGCTCGAGCGTATTGCTACCGGTTGCAATATCCAAAAGGAAAATTTAACCAGCATTCTGAACGGTGCCCTGAGGATGTTGGGGGACTACTTCCGCTATCCCCAAGAAGACCAAAACGATTACCCAACGCAAGACTGGCCGGATTGGGGATCGGTACGTGCTGCTTTCCGTCACTTTATCGAGAAATGCGCAAACGTTCACGGGGCTGATGAGGACACGTTGCTAGAGACTGTCCGGGAAGCAATATGCAACATCGGCAGGCATCACCACTTCAGAATTGAACCCAGGCATTTGCTGGTCCGCGTCGCCTTACCGGAGGACCCAGTATGGCATTGCCTCAGTTGCAAACGCCCCCATCTTTACAATCCCGGCATTTGCACCAGCGCGTTCTGTCAGCGGGAGCTGGACACATCACCCGACGCTACCTGCGCCAACCTTTACGCCCAGAACTACTACGCGAGGGGCGCGGCGGAATTACGGCAACCGATTCGCCTGCACGCCGAGGAACTAACCGCCCAGACCGACGACCAGCCAGAACGGCAGAGGCTGTTCCGCAACATTACCGTCGATCTGCGGAATGATCCCAGATACCCCCTAGTGGAAGAGGTCGACGAAATCGACATGGTCAGCGTAACCACCACTATGGAGGTAGGCGTCGACATTGGCAACCTGCAAGGTGTGGTTCAAGGCAACATGCCGCCGCAACGTTTCAACTACCAACAACGCGCTGGGCGGGCTGGCCGGCGAGGGCAACCCTTCGCGACAGTGTTAACCATCTGTCGAGGGCGCAGTCACGACGAGTTTTTCTACCAGAACATAGATCGCATAACCGGCGACCTACCACGCGTACCGTTCTTGTCTATGGGCCGCCCAGAAATCGTGCAACGGCTAATGGCCAAAGAGTGCCTGCGGCGGGCTTTCCTTTCGGCCGGAGTACATTGGTACGAAAGCCCGGTTCCGCCGGACAGTCACGGGGAATTCGGCTTGGCATCAGAATGGATCAGCAATCAAGATCGGCGGGACGCGGTGTGTAAATGGCTCGCAGCATCTGAGGATGTTGACCTCATCGCCAACGCTTTATGCACAGGATTGCACAATAGTGTTGCAACAAGCGATCTGGTAGATTTTGCACGGCGAGAATTGTGCGACAAGATCGACGAGGCATACGCCAATCCCGAAATCACGGGCGACGGTTTAGCGGAACAACTGGCCGAATACGCCGTGCTGCCGATGTACGGAATGCCATCCCGCGTGCGGTTACTGTACCACGGCCTTCACAATAGGGAGCCCCTCACTGTCGACCGCGACCTTGATTTGGCCGTCACAGAGTTCGCTCCTGGCTCCCAAAGAACTAAGGACAAGCGCGTTCATCGAGCAATCGGTTTTACGACGCCGCTACTGTTACGGCAGAATAGATGGCTCCCAACTCCGGGCGACCCATTGCCGGCGCGGCGATGGATGCAACGTTGTGGACAATGCCACTATACCAAAACATACGACAGTGAACCCTCGGACGCCCATTGCCCAAAGTGCGGCTGCGGCTCGAACGATGAACCAGCTTTCCGCAGTTTCCAATTCGCCGTCCCCCAAGCTTTCCGCACTGACCTAGGCTGGGGCGAAGATTCTCAAGAGGACATGGAATTTATGCCGACCGGGGTCGGTACCTTGGCGGAATCGGACGAGCATCCATGCCAGCCAGTGGCCGGGACTAACAGTGCGACCGCCTTCTCTAAGTCTGGGAGATTGTACAGGGTAAATGACAGATCCGGCCGGCTCTTCACGGGAATGATCGGCACCGCGAAGCATCCCAGGAGCAACGTGCGCTTAGAAAACCAGTGGGTCGACACCCGTTTTCAAAACCACATCCAATTTACAGCTACAGCAGACGCAGAAGAGTCAATCGCAATCGTGGCACCCAAAACCACGGATATGCTACGCATACGCCCTGGAACTATCCCTCACGGTCTGTTGCTAGACCCGGTAAGAACTGCCGGCGTCAAAGCAGCTTACTACTCAGCCGCGTTCATCATCAAAGCGGTCGCCGCCGAGCAGCTTGACATCGACCCTGACGAGTTCGACATTAGCAACGTACGGCAAGTCGAGCTGGATGATGGAACCAGAATAGGTGAAATCGTCATCGCTGACCATCTCGCGAATGGTGCCGGGTTCACCGCGTGGATTTACGAGCGATGGCCAAACATATTAACGTCTGCCATAGCCGCCAATTCATTGCCCGGCAGCATCAGCGGGACCATGCTGGGTCAACATCATCAAGAGTCCTGCGACTCATCGTGCTACGGTTGTCTCAGGAACTACCGGAATATGCCGTACCATGGTTTGCTCGACTGGCGATTGGGCACCTCTCTGCTACGAGCGCTGGAAGCGGACGGGTTTGCTTGCGGGCTGGACGACGATTTCTCCAACCCCGACTTGGACGGGTGGATTGCACAGGCAATTAACCTCAGGAACTCGTTCTGCACATCATTTAGCGTGCAAGCGCGTGATTTCGGCCCACTACCTGGCTTGGAAATAGGAAACCGGCAAGTGCTGGTGATTCACCCACTTTGGGACGCGTCGCGTCCGAGCGGTTTGCTGGCAGAAGCCATTGCTGCTTGCAGTCAAGTGAACCCCCAAACCTTGGACACCTTCAATCTATTGAGACGGCAGGCATGGGCCTACCAAAAACTCGGGCCACAAGGATGAAACAGAGCCACCGCTTACCTGCTTTCCTCACGCCTTTAAACACTATCTCCCCGACTTCGTTCTGCGTCATCCGAGAGTGCGCACTCAAGGAGGTGTGGCGACGAAACGGTAATCCTCCGCCGTTGCCGGCGTCGCCTAAGGCGCGTGTGGGAACGATTTCCCACCGAATACTCGCCGAAGCTGGACAGGGCAGACTCGATGCAGACGAAGCGGCCACCATCGCCCGGTGGCACGAGTTGGTGGCCGAAGCAAATTCAGAGATCAATTCCTATCCGCTGGAGCGACATCTAGCCCCTCTCGAAAATTCGGTTCCCGACATGGAGGTGCGACGTATCCGAACTACGCGCAATGCACTCGTCATTGCGAAACAAGCCCGGTCAATCCCTCGAAGCAACGAAAGGTCCGCGACTCCAGTGCCGTACGGGCACGAAATTCCAGTAAGGTCCACCGACGGATTGGTTAGAGGAACGATTGACGCAGTTGTTCGAGAAGCCAGCATCGGTGTCATCATCCGGGATTATAAATCCGGTGCTCTACTCGAATCCGATCCTGGAGGCACGAGCCAGCCGAGGGAAGCCTACCAACTTCAACTGAAGATGTACGCCCGACTTTACGCCGAAACCTTTGGTCAATGGCCAACATCGCTCGAGTTGGTGTCATTGACGGGAGAAATTCAAAACGTCCCGTTCACAAAGAACGACTGCTCAAACCTGCTGGACGAAGCGAGAGCATCACTTCGTCTAGTCAACGAGACGTGAGCGGCACATTCCAGAGATTCGCTGCCAGCAACGTTGGCGAAGCCAACCCCACAAGCCTGCGCTTTTTGCCGTTACAGACCGGCTTGTGGCCCTTACCGTTTAGCAGCCGCAGAGCCAGGCCAAGAGAGATGGCCAACGGACGTAATTGGGACGGTGCAAAGCGTTACCCAACTTGGTAACTCTAGGATGATGTTGGAGCTAGCCACCAACACTGGGTCCGTGAAGATCCCAGGCCTATCTCCTGGGCCAAGACACCCTGTCCTGTCGCACCTGCAAACGGGAGATCTAGCCGGGGCTTTCAATCTGCGCCGATCAAGGCTTACTGGTCCATACTCGGAATCTCAATTGACAACGGTACACAAGCTGGAAGAAGTGCGTGAGGGCGGGTAGTGCAGGTCTGGCAAGACCAAGGGACAAAACATCTCCAGACGCGTGCGCTTGGCCTCAACTGCAGTTACCCTACAACGCCCACTACAGAGCCAACAAGGTAAACCGCCCCGCCTGAGCGCGTCCGCCGCCAGCATGCCGACTTTGCCACCCGCAAACGGCCGGCCAGAACGCGCCCAGACGCCACCGTTTGGCGCCACCGGCTTGCTCGGCGAAACTTTCCCGCTCAACGCGCCCAGAACCGAAACGAGAGAGCCTGAGAGCAGGCTAGGCCATCCAGGTTGCCCGGCCATTTTCACACCCGGAAGCCTGCACCCCGACGCGTTACGACGACACCAGACGCCACCGTTTGGCGCAGCGACTTGCGCGCCACACTTTCCCCGCCCAACATCAAGAGGGCCCAAACGGGCACGCCTGAACGCAGCCCAAACCGCTCAGATGGTACGGCCATTTTGCCGCACGGCGGCCAGGTCAACATTCAACCACAGCGATGTGGACACCAACGGCATCGGCGCCGGCACCAAGGAATGAACGGGGTCAGCATCCACGACGGGCCCGATTAAGCCGGCGATACCGACCATATACCGGGCCCAAGGTTCGCCCCCACCAGCGACGAAATCGGCTAATTCCGCAACCCGGTACACGTAGACGTACCAGCACAGCAGCGTAATCGACGCCCACGACCCCGAGGATCTGCCCGGGACCGTCAGCGCGACCTATGTCCTCACCCACAGCAACGAACAGGACCCGAAAAGATCCAATCGTGCCGGTTTCGTGTTCTCCCGGCACCACCATAATCGGCCCCTTGGTCACCTACGCCGAAAACGCCACCATGAACGGCACCGACTACATCCGCCCGGTCGAGCCATCAAGGACAGCGGCAAGGGCAGCATGACCAACGCCACCAAGATACCCGTGTCGTAAGGCTCCGAACCCAACACCGTCCCCGTCCCGAGATCACACCAACCAAACCCACTCACACGAAAGGGCGGCTCGAGTGGGCCGCCCTTTCCAATACCGGCACCCCGATAAACAGCCCGCCTCCGCAACCCCAGACGCTACCGTTTCGCCCGAGACATCGCTATCCTACCCGACCGGGCCGGCCCGGCCAATCAGCCCAAACTGAGCCCGTCCAAGCACAAGTCCCACACCTGGAGGAGAAACCGAGAGCCACCAGGAGGACACCATGACCAACTTCAACAACACCCCACAATTCACCGCTCCGAACATCGCCGCCGTCCTGCGCGCCCTCCCCGATACCGACGGCACCTACCACGACGTCGTCAGACACGCCAGCGAGTACGGCGTCGCCATGTCCCCCAGCACCCTCGGCAAGTGGGTCTCCAAAGGCCGTTCCGACATCAAGGCCAACAAGCGCCAAACCGCCTACGCCCGGTTCGCCTTGAAGTTCGACCAACTCAGGCGCGAACACTGCACCGCCGACGCCAACCGCACCCGCGAGTTCGACCTTGCCCTCCAGATCCTCGAGCGCACCTGCGACTGCGGCAACGAGAAGACCATACTCCCCGACGGCACCCTCGCCGACGCCTGCCGCCAGTGCCAGGACCTCGAGGACCAAGGACGACCGCCCCGGAGATCGACGTAAGGGCCACCCATCATAAACAACGCCGCAGACCTCGTACCGACCAGGCACAATCGACCTCTGCCACCATACACACCAGCACCGGATCCAAACCCAACCGCCCCGAGAATTGCTGACACCGGCCCGTAGCGAACCCGAGCCCACGACTGGCACAATTAACTCGTCGCCGACCAACCGCGACACCAGCCGCCCCGACCAACGGGGCGGTCAATTTTTTGATGACAGCAGCCCGTAGCGCACCCAACCGACCACCCAATAAACTCAGGTCAAGCCGACCCACGGCTAATTTTCCGGACGGTGCGGCACCGTCGCAGAACGACGACAACAACCCCACATCTGGCCCACTTGGCTACCCGGACCACTCACCAGCGAGAACTCCTGCGAGTGGGCCCTATGGTTCAAGGCCCACCATCAGGACTGTGACAATCCTCCGTTTAACTGCCATTTGACCGACTATTCCGTTTACGTCTCGCAGGTAACTCTGCCGGCCATTGGGACCGAAATGGCAAAGCGCGGGTATGCCGCAAAATACCAGAATGGAATACCGAGCAACCTCCCATACATTGACCATCATGCACGATTCTTCTACTATTCAAGCCTACAGAGAAGAGGGGCAAGATCTATGAGGAACCAAGCCAAATCGGAAAGCAGCGGTGCCACCAAGAACACCCGCTCCTTCAGACTCAGGCTGTGGCACCAGATCAAACACACCATTTTGGTCGGCGCGATTATAGGCGTGGTGGCGTGTGTCTTGGCTTTAGTTGCATTCGGAACCACTCAGGCCGCCTTATTCCTGATCGCCACCATAGCAGGAACCTGCATCGCCATGCCATTCCTGATGCTGGCGGCCGGATACCTCATCGGCACCCAAGATGATGATTAACGCGGTCAGGTCATTGAGCCGACGACAGAATAGGCCCGACCGATTCGCGGCTGCCATCGGAATCATGACAACCGCCACCATATTGGTGGGTGCTACCGTAGCTGCTTACATCACTGTGGCTTTGGCTGTACGAGGGGTTGTCGACTTTGAGGAATATGCCTGGCTGGTTCAAATGGCAGTCGCGAGCACGATATCCAGCGTGATTTTCTACGGTGCCACTATCGTGTTTGCACTCGCCACATTTAATCGACCAACCGACGCACTCAGAGCGACGGAAGTAGATCGAGCCGCCAGAGCACTTTTCCTGCAAGTGTTTTCAGCCGTAATCTTCGTTCTCATCGTCATCATCGGATCTTTGTGGGTCAGCTCTGAAGAACCAAACCTAGCTGAGCCGGTTGTCATAGGGCAAACGACTGAGCCGGCGATAATCCTGAACGACGCCCGCGACCTCCAAGCATCTGCGGTAATGAGGCTTGACCAAGGCCAAACCCGAGAAGCCGCAGAACTGTCGTGGGGAGCAACCAAACGCGCCACCGACGCCCTCATATTAGCCAAGACCGGCATCGAGCCCATCTCGGTAATTCAGACTTCGAACGGGTTGGACGCACTCGCATCCAAGGACAGGCGGATCCGATCCCTAGTAGACCGTTATCACAGCAGGACTATCCAACTGCATAATGCCTGTTTCTACGATAGCATCTGCAACGCCGAAACCGAGCGGCGTATCCGAGAAACCGCAGAGTACATCGTTGACGTGGCAGATTTGATCAGCGACTGAAGCCACGAAAAACAGACAGATAGGGCCAATGTGAGGAAAGACCGGAACCCCCGATCCACCCAATGATCCACTCCGGCTTAGACCAAGGCCTTGAAGAAATCGTCGTCGTGGATGGAGCGCACGGTGTGTCCGGCGCGGATGACCGAGCAGCCCAAGACCTGGGCCAGAAAACCTTTGCCGGCGCCGGCCGGCCTGACCGGTAGGCCCCGTTCATGCTTATGGGGAAACTCTGATGAGAAGACCGCTGTTTTGAGCACTCTATTTTCATACGCGGCAACCGACCTAGCGGTACCCTACGGCGACACCAGACGCCACCGCTTAGCCTGAAGCCGTTACCCCAACAATGGACACCACAGACCCGCCAAGCCAAACCAAGCCGTCTGGGCTCACGTCCGCCACCAACAAAGGGGCAGCAACGAAAACAACACAGAGGCCAACATGGCGAACCACACGAGCCGCGTCTGACACTTCACCGCCCACAACGAAACCGACAGGGCCTACCATGAAGTCGTCAGGTAGGCAGGCCGGAGAGTACTTCGTCAACATTTCCCCGGTCACTCTGGGCAAGTGGGGGCACCACCGACCGCGCCGACATCCGCACCGGGAAACGCCGGACCGCTTACGCTCGCTCAGCCCAGAACTACGACCGGATCAAGAGCGAACAAGGCGACCCCAACGTCGTTCGCCCGGTCCACTTTCTCGGGCCTGTTGACAAATTCGGTTGAGCGGCGCGGCCACGTCCAGCTCGCTCCCGGTAGCGGGATGCCGCCGGATGTGGCCGCCCCCGAAAGGCTAGCCGTTGATAGATGGGCTTTTCGCACGCCCGGTCAGGCTCCGTCATGTGGCGTCCGCCACGGGCTATGCGCCCATAGCCACCATAGGCCCCCCGCCAACCCCCAACCTACAATGAGGCCCGCCATGTCCGCGATAAAGTCGTTGACTTCGCAGGAGCGCTCAAAAATTGGTTGCCCCACCTCGGTCGCCACACCCAGACCCGCCCCTGTCAATAATACGAGACCGATGACGCGGTAGCGAAATGGTGTGCCGTTTCTGCCCACAAGAGCCAAAGTTACAATAGTCCCAAACGCGAGGAACCCCGCAAAGTGTCGGCGCTTATCTGGTTGTTTGATGTCCACGCTCACCACGCTCACTTTGCAGTCGCACCACTCTTCTGTAGTCCTTTGGCCGGAAGGTAGCCATGATCCTCCGATAATGAGGATTGCAACCGCTAAGGCTAGTAACCGGGTCCCCCATGTGTACATTGTTTCCTCTCCAAATAGTAGGATTGTTCAAGTAGGCGTATCAATGACTAAATCCGTAAAACGCTACTGTGCCAAAGTCCGAGCAGACGGGGTTCCTCCATTTGATGGCTAAGTCGCTGTGGTGCGGCCTGTTTTCGGAAACGATTGAGCCACCGCCGGACTTTTCGCGCGGCGTCTAATTCGCCTAGTGGCAGGCCAGTGTTGCCCCGTAAGAACAGCAACCACACAACGCGCAAGCGAGTGCTTAACAATGCCGATTATGACAACGGCATAGGGGCACTGAAAGGCGCATCGATGCGCTCGGAGATTTAGCTCCTCGTGCCCTGTAATACCGGCTAGCAGTCTGTCTGAAGATTAGGTTTTGTTGTTGATGGGACCGTGTTTTGGCGAGGGTTCACGCCGGTTGGGGGATGGGTGACGGTGGACTGACCGACAGACGAGAGTGGCGGAAGAGCTTGAGCAGGTTGTGGCCGGTGCAGATCAGCGACCACTCGCCCGCAACCTTGTCCAATCCCCGCAGCAGGAACTGCCGGAAGCCTCGGCCCTGCTTGATCTGGCCGAACACCGGCTCCACCGTCTGCATGCGTAGCGCGTATCTCTTGCGACCCCGTTTGGTCTGCAACTTGCGGCGCATCCGGTCCCTGGGAGAGAGAGCTTTGGGGATGCGTCCTTTGGGTGCGGGCGGTGGTTTGTACCCGTGGCGGGTCTTCTCCGGCGCGACGAACGGGTCGGTGCCCAGGGCGTGTAAATCGGCAACGGCCTTTGCCGAGTAGTAACCGGCGTCGGCGGACACCTCCCGGGGCGCCACTCCCACATTGGCGATGGTCTCCTCGATCATCACCACCGCCTGCTGCTTGTCCGAGGCCTGAGTGGTGGCTCGGGCCGCAATGATCACCTGATGCTCATGGTCCACCACCGCCTGACAGTTGTAAGCCTGCAGGAAGTCCCGTCCCCCAGGACCGGGCATGATGCGGGACTCCGGGTCAGTGAAGTTGCGCTGGGCCTGGTCATCGGGCACCCCAGGATGATCCTTGCCCTCCTCTGCGGCGCGCTCCGCCTCGGCCATGGCCTCGGCTTCCAGCGCCGCCATGGCCTCCCGGATCTTCTCCAACCGACCCTCCCGAAAGGACAACTCCTCCGGCAACTCATCACCGCGCTTGTCCCTGCCATACCGGCGATCCTCCTCCTCATCCACCTCCTGGGCGCGGCGCAGCAACTCATCCACCTCACCCTGCAACTGCGCTTCCTTCTCTTGCATACGCTGGTAACTCATCGCCTTGTGCTTCGATGCGTTGGCCCGGACCTTGGTGCCGTCCAGCGCCACGTGGCCCAACTTCACCAGTCCCGCCCGCTGGCACAGCAACAACACCTGCAGGAACAATCCCGACAGCGCCGCCAGGTGGTCCTTGCGGAAGTCCGAGATGGTGCGAAAGTCCGGCGTGTTGTTGGCCGCCAGCACCCGGAAGGCGATGCCTTCATGCAGTCTGGTGGCGATGCGCCGCGATGACGGCACCCCGACGCAATAGGCGTACAGCAGCACCTTCACCATCATCTTGGGATTGTAGGGCGGGCCACCGCGCCGCTCCTGCTCGTAGCGGGCCGTGATCTCCGACAGGTCCAACTGGTCCACCACGTCTGAGATGAAATAGGCCAGGTGACCCTCGGGCAACCACTCCTGCAGCGCCGCCGGCATCAGCAACTGCTGGTCAGGATCGTAAGGCAGATAGGTCTTGCTCATCACCGGCTCCCAACGACTGGACTGCCCCCATCATACGCTCTCCACCTCGCTGGCCCTGTTTCTCAGACAGGCTGCTAGGACGTATTGTTCAACGACCGTGATTTCGTGGACAGGGTGATTGTCTTCACTATGGGTCCATCAGGCCCTGTGGTCGTCCCATGTGCCCCAGACTGTTGGCGGCGCCACAGTGCGTGCTCTCATTGATCAACTGGGTACCCGCCATTAAGATCCATCAACTAATCCCTAAAAGCTCGTCGAACCTCAGATGGAATCCTTGGGGAATCTGCTGCGGGATTCGTTTCGGTGGTTTGGTGCCGTTGAACACTCTTTTGGTCAAAGGTGGCGACTTAAACGGCATCGGTTCATCCAAAAATAGGATGAACTGATTTCCAGGATCCGGATAGAACTCCCGAAGCAAACGCAATCCATGAGGCCAATGCTGACGTTGCTCTTCTGTCACTGCCTCGTGCGTCGCCGGTTCGAACGTGTCTGGAACACTGGCTAAATCAATCGATGCGACCCCTACCACACGGGCGATCATTGATATGCCGCCGCCTTTCCCTGTGAAATAAGGCGCGACGTACAGGGGAGACCTTATGTAGTGGCTGGTCAGCTGCATCCACCCTTCATCAAAAACCTTGGCATTGTCAGGATTGGTGTCTTGAATCTTGATCTCCGCGTCGTAATAACCCATGTCGTGGTCCCCTCTGATATAGCTCGAGAACTCGTCAAACAGGAACTGTGACACCTCTGATTCGTCTGACGGTCCGTGTCGCAACACGAGGTCAATGACTTCATGCCATTGGATTGCCGCAAAGTGTACTTTAGGCCGGCGCGGAAGCTTGGCAACAACCTCGTTCCTTGTGGTCCCCAACAATGCGCCCTGAGTGAGCGAGGCAACGACGCGTGTCTTGGACTTCCTCCACTTTCCGCGATCTGGTGTCGAAATTCGCTCCCAGCGCCGCTACCATGGGCCGTCAACATCCCTCTGGCGTGGGTCGCCGCGCCCCACATCGTCCATCTCACCGACATCAGGCCCGCTCCAGACTGTTTCCTGACGCCTCATCCCTCATCTGATCACCGCCGCAGTATCCCTTCGGTGGATTCGGGTTAAACGGGAAATACTCATTGCGTTGCGCGACGAAATCGAGAGCACCTAGAAAGTGGACCAGACAGCATCGGTTGGATAGAACCATACCACCAGCCTGTGCGACCTGAACCAAGCCAACATTCGAGTTGGCATCCGGGGGCAGCGAACGCCGTGGTTGCCGCAGATTTGGGCGGTGGTCAGTGCCCTAATCGAGTAGCGAAATTTCCCCATGGTATCGTCAGACGCTGAGGTTAAGGGCGAAAGGGAGTAGCCTATCCAGTAATGCCGATGAAGGACTGCCACTGGAATACTCTCCAGTCTCTCGCCACGATTTTGTGCTCAGCCAGTTGGTGGTTTCGCCGACGATGCGAACCAATTCGTCGTGGGGGACCAGGTACCAATGCCCATTCTGGTTTTGGAAGATCATGTGGACGCTCTGGCCCAAGCATTTTTTGTAGATATGGGGACGGCTTTGGTTGCGACCTGGGCATTTGACCCTGATGGCCGAAGCTTCGCCCCTGCGCCACGCCAGAATGTCAACGTCCTGCTTGTTACGGGACGGCGATTTGCAGTCGTAGCCAACTTGTTCAAGGGCGTTGACTGCGCGGCGCACAAGGTCATTTCGCCATTGCATGGTTTTCCTCCTCATCATATGGCGACAAGCGTTGTTGCCTGAGGCGCATCAGATTCATGTGATTCATGATCTCGGAAAAAGCAACGTGAAGTCCGACGTTATGGACAGTGGATGTAGAGCAACGAGCCGCGACAGGCACAACCATGCGTCCTCATTTGGCAATCGCGTCGTCGACCGGAGCCTTTATAACCATGATAACGATCCCATGTATGCCAACGGACCTGCCAGTCACACAAATCTCAATTCCATCCTGCACGAAACGATTTCTCTCAATTTCGCAGGATTCTTCAATGGATGACGGCGCACTGTGAGATCTACTGCTGGGCATAATGTTTGATAGTCCGCCACCACCGCCGAAGGTCATACCTCGAACCCTTTGACCTACCCATAGAGCGTGCTTAGGCCGGTTCGAGGACTCTTCGGGTCTCACCTTGCCCGCTACAGCCGCGAATTTGGTCGCTGCGTTGCGTGGTTTTCCATCGTATGCGAAGAGGATGCCGTGAAGATCCTCGTCCGGGCCAGATAGAGCGGCGTATGTTCCACCATATCCGCGACGGCCTGTCGCTCCCCAACCACCCCAATGGGCCTCAGTTATCTGGTTGCCTCCAGCTCGGTGCGCCGCTGTAATGGTAACAGTACGATTTGCTGCAATTTCGGTCCGAAAAAATTCTTCCATTTCGGCTCGCGTCACCCCTAACCCGCGGACTGAATCAAGTTTGACGGGATTTGTGCTTGCAGACACGTCTGACGTTGGTATTACCGTATCTGTGGGCACCAACTGCGAAGCCCCTTCGCCTTCGGCTCGCGTCACCCCTAACCCGCGGACTGAATCAGGTTTGACGGGATTTGTGCTTGCAGACACGTCTGACGTTGGTATTACCGTATCTGTGGGCACCAACTGCGAAGCCCCTTCGCCTTCGGCTCGCGTCACCCCTAACCCGCGGACTGAATCAGGTTTGACGGGATTTGTGCTTGCAGACACGTCTGACGTTGGTATTACCGTATCTGTGGGCACCAACTGCGAAGCCCCTTCGCCGTTGGCGCAAAATTTTTCAACGAATGCCTCAGCGTTCTTTATCTCCCCCGCGTCCGTTATTTGCATCTGCGCCTGGCGCTCCAACTCGCTGCGGCTCATTTGTGGAAACATTTCGGCCAGACAATCAGCCAGCCGTTCCACGATTGGTTTCTCAATCTCTGACGCCTCTCGCGATGTGTCCGCGGACTCCGTTCCGACGCAGCCCAGCATTGATAGTGCTAGGATCACCGCGATAAAAACGACTACTAGCAGTCGTTGTTTCATAGCTCTACTCCGCCCTTGACGCCCTCTGGCGTAGGTTTGCCACGCTCCACATCGTCCATTTCACCGACATCGAGCCCGCGCCAGACTGTTTCCTGACGCCTCATCCCTCATCTGATCACCGCCGCAGTATCCCTTCGGTGGATTCGGGCTAAAGCGAGGTGCATCTCAAGTTTCGGATGCCATCATTCCGCCAATCGCCACGAACCAGGGTTTTGGCCGTCGTTCACAACGATTCCGTCTTGGTCCAGTCGGTTCAACACGAACCGACAGGTGTGCCACGAGTACCCGGTACTCGGCAACCCTGAACGGGCATGGATCGTGGCAGCGGAAAGGGTACCTTCGTTGTCGTCTTTCGCTTCTTGCAGAACATGTGCGATGGCCTCGGCGAGATACGCAATGCCGACATTAACCGTCCTGCGGCGGGCGTGGACGTTCATTGGTCTCCCTCAAGCCGTCTTTCACGCTCTTTTTGAGCGTAATATCTGAACGTAAATAGACCTTAGCACACGGGGTGGCACACTACGCCAACGCAATAGCAAAGAGGGACCCGGCTAGGCAGGGCCTCAAGGTTTATTGCGTCACCGTGCCCCTGATGCTACCATATGCGAAACGGCAGGTGCGTTCAAGTTTGCGGCTGGTCCGCACCCACCGTCAAGAGCATGGAGGCGTCTCGCGCGTTGTCACGTTCGAGTGGACGGGGTATCCCCTCGTCCGCCACCATGTTTTTACTCTAAATGATCTGCCGAATCTTGGATAGGCTCAATTGATGAGCAAGGAAAATCAGTGAAAAAGCAAGGTGACAAGACGGAGGGCACTATGGGAGCACCGTTCAACAGCGCGTCGGAAGCGCAGGATTGGGTCAACGAAATGGCGAAGCACGAGCAGGAACTGGAGGTGAAGATCGCCAACCTGCTTGAGCGAGTGGCTGCGGTCAATGATATGAAAATGGGCGCGTTGAGATGGATTCAGTCAATACGCGCCGATGCGGCCAACGGTAGCAACCGGCCGGTCACGGTCGAGGACATTCGGCATTGTCAAACGCAACGAGCGGTGCTCAGGGAGTGGGCCCTGAGGAACGGGGGCTACGCCCGGATCACGGATGTAGCCGATCTGATCATGGAAACTGATCTGCCCAAGGGTGAAAAGGACAGCGTACGATCTTCGCTGACCAACTATGCAAAGGACAGCGACCTGTGGCAGTACGACTCGCCAGGCGTTTACGTCCTGCTGGAAGCAATCCAGTCAGACGACGCTCGCCACGCCGAACGCAGCGGGGAAAATGAACCGGATTCAGATGTTCAACCAGCCACCGAGGCATCGTCTCTGCCCGCGCCATTTACGGTAGCTGGTGCCGACCGAAAACAATGTGCATGAAGGGTTTCTCGTGCCTTTCGTGAGCACGAAAATGTTCTGAAAATGACACTTTCAAGTTGAGATTTATACTTGAAAATGGTACAATAGTTCGGAATTGAATAAACAAGTGGAACTGCCGCAGTTGCAGCCGCGACAGTCCCGTTTTGCCCCCTTTGGACCGCTAAATCCTTCCGGTGAGCGTTTTGGATAGTATAACATCACCATTCGAGAATCAAGAAAATACAGTTGACAACGGACTTGATGGTCTGGACTTTCATCTTCTGAACAATCTGCTGTTCAAGATATTTCCAGTCAAACGTAAGAAGGACGCGTCTCTGCCCCACCACCGCCTTCCGTTGGTGAATTTCCTGCTGTTGGAGTACCGGCATCTGGAAAGGGATGGCGAAACCGTACACCTGTATCCACTACTCGAACAACTGAGTTCGGAGCCGGGGCTTGCAAAGTCATTCGGCTTCCCCAACGGCGCGCCGGCCGAACGCTGGGTGGTGCTGGTGCATCGCAAACTCGTTGACAACTGGGACGCCCTCCGGGCAGTCTTGCCTTGGACGATCTGCAAACCCTCGCGCATTCTCAATTTGCACTCCGACCGCTCCGGCTTGATTGCCAGGATCAAAAAGCTGAAATCCTACGGGTTGGAAGACGCGGTTATGAGGATGTTCCCGCCGGCGGGCAAGGGACCCGAGCCGTCTGACCGGTTGCCGATGGTGCTTGTGCTGCTGGCGTCCTATGATCCCGACATCAAGGGCGTGACGAACATGACCGCGCTGGTTGAAACGCTGCGTGAAGACGCGTCCCTGCGGGAGATATGCGGGTTCACCGACTTGGTGCCCAGCCGTTCGACCTTCCTCCGTACCATTGAAATCCTTGAGCGAGAAGGTGCCTGCACAATGTTACAGGAGCTCAAGCACCGGGCCGTGGATGACCGGAAGCTAGGGGACCGGCATTTTGCACGTTGCATCGCGGTGGATTCGACGGTGATACCGGCCTACTGCAATCCGAACCGCCGGACCAAACGGTACCGAGCCAAAGGCTGCGACCCGGACACCTGCCAGTGGTGTCGGAAGTGCCGTGGGAACCCCGACCGTTGTGCCTGCGCGCGCAGCGACCCCGAGGCTAGCTGGATCAAAAAGTACGATGCCCGTGCGCCCAAAGGCTACATCTGGGTCTGGGGGTACAAGTACCATATGCTGGTTGACGTGGAAACCGGTGATGAGATCGTGGGAATCCTGACCAACGGCAGGACGGGCGACAGCCCGATTTTGCGCGAGCTTTTCTTGCTGGCCGAAGACAGGTTCCCTTGGTTTGCGCCGGAGTTGCTGCTGGCTGACCGCGGTTACGACAGTCGGAAGAACGTGCAGTTCCTGAATGACCGGGGCGTTCATACCGTTATTCCCAAGCGCGAACTGGGCAAGGATCGGTTCCATCACCGGTTGTTCAACTACCAGGGAGTGCCTACCTGCGAGCACGGCAACCTGATGCAGTACGTGCGCACCGACGTGCTGACCGAGAACTACATTTACGTGCGCGCTGAGGAGTGCGACGGGTTGGATGACTGCCTGCGTCGTGAGGCTGATCCGCTACCAATGGTTACAGCGTCCACGGGAACGAGGTTTGGGTGGACCCCAAAACGGACCCCTGGGTCTTCGGCTATCCGTACCGACACGGCAGTGAAGAGACTGGCATCCTGTACCTGTACCGTTTGGCGGTAGAGCGGTCTTTCGGCGAAATGAAGAAGCCGGGGCGGCTGACCCAGTTCCAGTTCCGCGGAGAGGCCCGGGTGCGGCTGCACTCGGTGATGTGCACACTGATGGAGCAGATCGCGGTAGTGGTGGCACGGGACCAACGTCATGAGGCCAGGCAGGTAGCCGAGTTGGCGTTGGCGGCATAGCCAGGCGGTGCTGAGTTCGAGGCCGCAATACAGGATGCCGGTCGCGCTGTGCCCGACCTAACCAGTTGACGTGGACCGCCGGTGCCCGAACGGGTGCCGGCGGTTTTTGCGTCGCGTCCGGCAGAAGGGTTTGGTGTGAGGACAATTCCCGACGGAGCGTGTGGGTCAGTTGGTGCTCCGCCGTGCGTTACACCAGTGTGCCGGCAGGGTTACATACCGCGATTATGGGGCATTTTCGAGGCCGAATCGCCAATCCGTAATTCGTACCAAATATGGTCGGAATAATGCACATCAACCTGTTACGCTACGTTTTGCGTTTTTGTGTTTCCTACTTGAACAATCCTACCAAATAGGGCGATGCGTCCGGAGTGGTTACGTGTGAATTTCCGCGGTCATTGACCCGGCTTTGCCACGGTCATTGACCCACCCTGGAAGCGTGGTGGTGTTGCTAATATCAGGTTGCAGTTGGCCGGTCAATCACCCCCTTCGTTGTTGAGCAGGGCGCGGTGTGGCGAAAGTCGTTCCCGATAGCTGGTGCCCTCGATGACGATCTGGTAGCTGGCGTTGGCCAGGCGATCCAGGGCGCTGTTGCCGAGGATGGGATCGTCGAAGAGGCTGAGCCATTCTTCCACGGCCCGGTTGCTGGTGATGATGAAGCTGGAGGACCGGTGGCGGTTGAGGATGAGTTCGTACAGGTCGGCGGACTGTTGGGAAGCGAGCCGGTGCAGGCCGAGGTCATCCGGGATGAACAGGTCTGGGGTCAGGAAGGATCGGAAGGTGCGATCCACGGAGTTATCCACTCTGGCCTGGGCCATGGCCTTGAAGAAGTCGTCGGCATGGCTAAAGCGCACGGTGTGTCCATTGCGGACTGCCGAGTAGCCCATAGCTTGGGAGAGGAAGCTCTTGCCGACGCCGGCCGGTCCCACCAGTAAGACGTGCTCGTGCTTGCCCAGAAACTCCCATGAGCAGACCGTTCCCTTCAGCGTCCCATTTTCATACCCGGTAACTGGGCTAGCGACCCGCCACGACAGCACCAGACGCCACCGCTTGGCCTGAAACGCCTTCACCCTAAAACGATTGGGCGCGCCAGGCCCGACAGGCCAAACCAGCCCGTCTCAACGCACGTCCGCAGGAATCTTAGCACGCTACATTGGGGCGGCAATCTGATGACACCGGGCCATAGCGAACCCGACGCCACGACTGGCACAATTAACCCGTCGCGGACCAACCACGACACCGGCCGCCCTGACCAACGGGGCGGTCAAGTTTTGATGACAGCCGCCCATAGCGCCACGAAGAGGCCGGCCGATAAACTCGGAACGAGCCGACCCACGGCTAATCTTCCGGACGGTGCCGTGCCGTGGCAGAGCAACGAGACTTCCCCTACATCTGGGCAACCTGGCTGCCCAAACTCCTCACCGGCGAGAACTCCTGCGAATGGGCCGTCTGGTTCAAAGCCCATTACCAGGGCTGGGACCGCCCGCCCTCCGACTTCAACCAATCCGAGTGGATGCTGCGCCACACCGCCCTGCTCAACGAGCAGAAGGAGCAGTGGCAAGACCATGGCTACACCGTCACGGTCGAGAACCAGAACGTCTTTCGACTGCGCGGCCGCACGGCCCTCCTGGTCGGCAAACCGGATCTGATCGTGGAACGCGGGGGCGACATCCTGATCATCGACGTGAAGACCGGCCGCGAGCAGGCCTGGCACGCAGTCCAAGTCCAGATCTACAAGTACGCCATCGCCAGGGCGAGGCCGGAGTACCACGACCGAATGATTGCCGGCCAAGTGGTGTACCCCCGACACGTCACCCGGATACCGCGGGGAGCGATGGACAACGGATTCATCCGTGATATGGGCGCGCTGATCCGGAAGGTGGCAGCGCCGAATCCACCGCCAGCAGTCCCCAGCGCCCAAGAGTGCCGCTTCTGCGACATCACTGAACTAGACTGCCCAGAACGGCTGGAAGGGCCATACGAGCCGGCCGAGACCGCCATAGAGGACTTCTGAGAGAGACGGCGACGCGCATTTGCCGGAGCCCGGCCTCCCGTGACGCTCCGAACAAGGATATAATTCAACCAAGGTAGCCACCATGACCCAGCAGAACATCGCCACCATGCAGGACATCCTCGACGCGCTGGAGCAAAACCCCGACCTGCAACGGGAATTCCACAAGCACGTCGTCGACGTCATCCGCAACGATGACGCCATCCGCCAGGATCTCAGAAAGGAGATCCTCACCGAGGAGTTGCTGCTGCTGCCCGCCAGGTTCACCCGCCTGGAAGAGGACGTGAGCGAGCTCAGGACCGACGTGAACCGCATATCAGGACAGGTCGACAACCTGATAGAGCAAGGCACCCGCACATCAGGCCAGATTGCCAACCTGATGGGCAGCGACTACGAGAGCAAAGCCATTGAGCAGTCCCGCCGCATGGTCAGAGGACGGCTGGACATGGACAAAGCCACCGTCATCTTCGCAGCCCGATGGGACGCATCCGAGTTTGAGGCCGACGTCCTCATGCCGGCCATCAGAGAAGAACGCATCACCCGACAGGAAGCGGAGCAGGTGGAGGCGGCGGACAGCATAGTCCGCTGCGAGGACCAGCAGGGCAACGTGGTCTGCGCGGTGATCGAGATCTCCGTCACCGTCCAGGACGACGACCGGAGCCGCGCCACCGAGCGCGCCGAGATTTTCGGCCGAGCAACCGGCATGACAACGATGCCCTTCGTGGTGGGGCAGGAACAGGAAGAGGCCATAGCCGGTGGTCCAGACGTGCCGTTTTTGCAGTACAGACCATAAGACCGTCCACAGCAGGGTTTGACGGCAGCAGAGTTGGTGTCAAACTCTGCCGTCTTTTACGCCCGTGTGAGACGCGTCCGGCGCGCATGGCAGAGTACCCAAAGGCATTGGCGAGAAAGCCCTTGCCGGCACCAGCCGATCCCACTAGTCCGCCTCAGGCGGATGGTGCTGCTTGGGCGGCAAGTCCGATGCGAAGACTGCTCCCTTAAGCGCTCCATCTTCGTACCCGGCAGATGGTTCAGCGACCCGCCACGGCGACACCAGAAGCCACTGGTTGCATTCAACCGCCACGACCATACCCAACCAGCACCCCGACAACTATAGGCCCAATCACACCCTCTCAGTCTCTTTGCACAACCTCGGGATTTCAAAGCCAGCAGAAACGCCATCAACACCACCATCGACGCCGTAGCGCACCCAGCACCCCCGATCCTAGACCCGCAGCCGGTGGTGGCTTTTTGCATTCCACAACTCACCAACCAAACCGGCCAAAGAAATGCGATAATCCCACAAGCACGGCTGAATGCTAACCGCCCCGCGCTACGATTGCGACGACCCGCTAAACATCCGCCTCATCGAACTGGGTAAAGCAGCCGAGCAGGAATACGCTGCGCCGACCGCCGGAAGCAACATCATGTCCAAGCCGGCAGGCGACAGACAATCCCGCGCCGCTTGCTACGCCATGAGTGGCGATCCAACAGCACAGTCGCCCAAGAGATTGAGACAGCCGTCGCTCAATTGCTCAGCGACCCGACCCAAGCCGCACTGGCGGAACGGCAGATCAACGAAGGGAGCGAGCAATTTTCAGGGAGGCACATCGGATCATGAGCTTTAGCGCTATACCAAGAGAAAATGAAATCTACCGTTTTCGATCCGTTGACGCGCTGATCGGGATCCATAAAGAACTGTACCGTCAGACCTGTTACTTGGCCAGACCTGACGAACTCAATGACGTTGCGGAAGACACCGTGAACGTAGTATGGCAAGGGGACGCCATAGTATGGCCAAATCTGATTAACTACTACTGGCGGTCACTCGCGGTGTCACTAAATACCGGGGACGTATTTCTACCAGGCTATCACTGGCTGCCACGAGAATCGTTGTTGGAACCACTCCTTGCAAGAGCAGAGACCCACGCTTCCAGTTTCCGTGAAATCTGCAACCCTCAGTACAACCGGGTCCTCAAGGACCTGACTAACCGCAAAAAAGCCGTGTCAGGTTCCGAGTTGCAGACCTTCCTGTCGAAGTTGATACCTCCCGCCCTCCAGCGACCTGGCCCGCTTCTCGAAGCGAGCACACTACGCGACTTCCCAAAAAGATTCGTCCAAGCGATGGGGAAACTACTCCTGTCCGAATGGGGATTAGCCTGTTTCACCAAGGATTTTCAAAATCCCTACCTGTGGTCCGCGTACGCAGACCAGCACCGCGGGGTCTGCTTGGTGTTCGACAGAAAATCTTTACAGGATATCGAACCACCTGAGTATACCGCCGAAGTCGAACTCGATGACGTGCGGTATGAAATGACCAAGCCTGAGATCGAGTTTTTTGCCAACGTTCCAACACTGACACTTTCGGAATACGAGCGGCTCTTCACCGATGAAAACGGGATTCCCAGCCCGCTTTGCCCTTTCCTACCTGAAGACCGAGAAAAGATCGGACAAGCGAGGTCCCAGCAAAGAGAATTCAGCCGGGAAAACCTTCTTACCAAGCACCGGCAATGGGAAGCAGAGCAAGAAGTTCGCATGTTCTGCCGGTCCGACTGGGGAGGTATTATGCGTGAAGAGCCAAACAGGCATACGGTGCAGTACCCGATCAGAGCACTTAAGGGCATCATATTTGGTGAGCGCACCGAGGATGACGCTAAACGAGATATTTTGGAGGTTATCCTCGCCAAGCATTACGTCTCTCCAATTAGCGATTTCCAGTTCAGCCAAGCGTCAATGCAACCAGATGGATCCATCCACCGTCGATTCTATGGTCCATACGTTTCCTGGCAGCGCAAGTTTACTTACCCTCAGAAAGGCCGTTGACCATGAATCACTGCCAATCCCGTAAATCCTGATCGCGACTGATGCCTGCTCCGCAACGACCATGATCCGCACGCTGAAATTCGACCTGCGCTACGACCCTGCCAACAGCAAAAATATCGGTTGCCACGCCGTTGACAGCCTGAACCACGAAGAGGTGCAATGCGTTCGCGAGACAAGGCAACGAGTACGCTACGGCGGTGAAAGAGGGCAACGCACCCTACGGATGAACCGTGGCCCCTAGACCGACGGGTTCGCAGCCGTGTGCCGGAATATTTCTGCCGGATACTCCACCACGGTCCGCCAGAACCTCAGACTCTCGCGCTTGAGCGAGACCAAGCCAGGACGAGGCTGAAAGCCCGTTTACCCTAGACGGGAAGGGCAGGCTGGATTTTGGACGCCCCGTCTACAATTCACAAAAACGACCTTCCATCATCATCTCATCCAACTCCTTCGGAGTGGGACTCTGACCATGAACCGTCTGGTAATTGAGGAACTTGATCAGGCAATGATTAACGACAATAAGGAATGCCTCTGACGTCGACTATTTTTGCCGGTTGAGGTGGGGTAAAACCCTCCGGCACGGAGGTGCCGGATTGATCAAAGACCGACAAGTCGCATTGTTGAGGCAGAGACTTATGGAAGGAAAAACCCAGGAGACGGCGGCCGCCATGGCCGGGATGTGCGTGCGTTCGGCACGGAAGTGGCAGAGTGGCCCGTTGCCGTCGGAGATGAAACCAGAGCGGTGGTGGCGGACCCGGCCCGATCCCTTCGACGGGGTGTGGGACGAGGAGATTGAGCCGCTGCTGCACGGCGATCCCAAGGGCAAGCTGAAGGCAACGACAATTATCGAGTGGCTGGAGGAGCAGCATCCCGGGCGCTTCAGCGCCTCCCAGCTCCGGACGCTGCAACGACGATTACAGGACTGGCGGGCGCTGAATGGCCCCGATCAGGAGGTGTACTTCCCCCAGGAGCATCCGCCGGGACGGGAGGCTCAGTTCGATTTCACCCACGGCAATCCCCTCGGCGTTACCATCGCCGGCCAGCCCTACCCTCACCTGCTGTTCCAATTGATCCTCAGCCACTCGGGCTGGCGCTACGCCGAGGTGGCCACCGGCGAGACCTTCCTGGCGCTGAAGCAGGGAATGCAAAATGCGCTGTGGACCTTGGGCGGCGTCCCAGAGGTGGTGCGCTCCGACAATACCTCCGCCGCCACCCACGAATTGAAGGGCAGCCGCGGCCGGGCGCTTAACGCCAATTACACCGCATTGCTGGATCACTACGGCCTTCGCTCCACTCGCATCAATCGCGGCCAGAGCCATGAAAACGGCGTCGCCGAGCACGCCCACTACCGCCTGAAGGACGCCGTCGACCAAGCCCTCATCCTGAGAGGCAGCCGTGATTTCCACACTGGCGACGATTACGCCCAGTTCGTCCAGCAGATGGTGGAGAAGCGCAATCGCCTGGTGAGGGGGAAGCTGGAGCAGGAAATGGCTTGCCTACGGCCCCTGCCGCCAGCCCCCATGCCGGAATACGCCAACTACCAGTCCAAGGTGCGCCGGTGGAGCACTGTCCAGGTGGCGGGACGCAGCTACAGCGTCCCGTCCCGGCTCATTGGCAAGGTGGTACAGATCCGCCTCTATTCCGATCACCTGGAAGTGTACTACAAGGGCCATTTCGTGGAATGCATGGCACGGGTGCGCGGTGATGGGGAAGTAAACGTCAATTACCGCCACGTGATCAATTCCCTGGTGCGCAAGCCGGGCGCTTTTGCCCGGTACCGGTTCAGGGAGCAACTGTTTCCCACCCTGCACTTCCGCCTGGCCTACGACGCGCTGCAGGAATGGCGCGGGGAACGGGCTGACGTGGAGTACGTGCGCATTCTGCACTTGGCGGCCACCACCATGGAAGCCAATGTGGACAGCGCCCTGTCCCTGCTGCTGGAGACCGGACAGCCCTTCGACTACGCCGAGGTGCGGGACCTGGCCGAGCCCAAGCCGCCTGAAGCGCCGGCACTGGCCATGACCGGTACACCGGACCTGAAGATCTACGATGGCCTGCTTGTGGGCAGCCTGGCCGGCGCGGGGGTGTGCGGATGATGGACACCGACACCAGCGTCATGCAGGAGCGCATCGGTGAGCTCTGCCACCAATTCAAGATGCCCACCATGGGCGCCCAGTCGGTAGCCCGTTTCACCGAGGCTGGCCACGGCGACGCCCTGCCCACCTTCCTTGAGGTGCTGGAGCAGGAAGCCGAGGATCGCCGCCACCGGCGCATCAACCGGCTGCGTCAGGCATCCAAGCTCCCCGCAGGCAAGACCTGGGAGACCTTCGAGCATCACCGGATGCCTCTGGCCCTCAGGCAGCAGCTGGACCAACTGGCCCAGGGCAGCTTCGTGGAACACGGCGTCAACGTGCTGGCCTTCGGTCTGCCCGGCACCGGCAAGACCCACGCGCTCTGCGCCCTGGGCCATCGCCTGGTGGAAGCCGGCCACTCCGTCCTCTTCGCCCCGGCCTACCGCCTGGTGCAGGACCTGCTGGCCGCCAAGCGGGACTTCGCCCTGCCCAGACAATTGCGTAAGTTGGACAACTTCGACTTCCTGCTCCTGGACGACCTGGGCTACCTCCCCCAGGGCAACGAGGAATCAGAGGTCCTCTTCACCCTCATCGCCGAACGCTACGAGCGGAGGTCGCTGGGCATCACGTCCAACCTGGTCTTCTCCGAGTGGGAGCGCATCTTCGCCAACCCCATGGCCACCGCCGCAGCAATTGACCGGGTGGTGCATCACGCCGTCATCCTGGAATTCGACGTCCCCAGCTACCGGACTGACGCAGCCCAGCAGCGCGGCGAGACTGCTGCGGCCGAGGGGGTGAACCGGCAAAACTAATCGACGGAAATTCGGCAAATCTGGTTGACGCGGGACATGCAAGCCCGAACTACTTCTTCCAAATAGTCCAGATCGTCTGCCGTTAGTTCCTTTCGACCCCTCCCGTGAACGGCGGAGCTTCGGTATCCATAGGCTTCTTTGATGAACTCGAACAATGCCAGGCGTTCACTCCCGGGTCTATGCAACCACCCTCCACTACGGGTGGCAATCTTGAATGTGACGCTTCCCTGATCGCCGTCGTTGAATAACGCCTCCAGCGCGATAACCAAGTCAATAAGCCTATCCGCCAACTCACGCCGCTCATAAGATGAACTGAACCGATGCAATCCAAGACGCAGATCAGCGTTCAGATTGTCCATCGTCTCCCAATACAGGTCTAAGAAATCGACCAGCAAGTCCAAAACTGCATCATCCAGTGGATATGCAGACCTCCCATACCGTGTCGCCACCTTGGACTTGACCGGATCTCCGAATACCCAATGCGAATATCCGTCGCCTGTCCCCTCCCCAATCGGAAAGGAGTAACAGCGAATAGAAACAGCACCAGGTTGCAGCAAACGCAAAAGCGACTCGAAACGGTCAAACCGTTCGTCCGCACGGGTGGCCAGTTCGCTCCGGCGAGCAACCTCCAAGCTGGTATCCACATAAAACGCAGAAATCGGATAATCGTGGTCGACTCGGCGGTGCGCCAGCTGTTCAGGTTCAATGCCGTAGATATGGCTGAAATAGAAATCGGCGTTCGGAGAACTGTTCAGTCGAAACGGACCCATCGCCGCCGGCAACCGGGAGGGCGGCGCATCCCCGTCAGCCCATTGATGGGGCGAGCCTAATTCCACAACGGCACGGGCTAAGAACTCTGTCATGACAGCGCCTCTCAAACGTGGCACAGCTACGAATACTGGCAACGGGGCAGATTAGGCAATCGCATATACGGTGTCAACCATCGAAATCATCGTCCGGGTGGCCACCAGACGCCACCGCTTGGCCTAAAAGGCCGTCACCCTAACCCCTGATTGCACGATAGACCAGACAGGCCAAACCAAGCCCTCTGAGCGCGCGTCCGCCCAGTTGCAGATCCCGCACCGATCATCATCTAAACCGAAGCCAAGGTGGAATCTACATTTGAGCGGCTGGGAAGACCGGCTCGGGCGCTGCCGGTCAGTTCTGCGGCGCGAGCCTGAAGCACAGTTCGGCAACGGCGCTTGACTTCTTGCCGTCGGTGATCCAGATGGGCGAAAAAGTCGCCGACCCTTTCCCGTACTGCGGCACGGGTTCCCAAGCACACATTGGCGGTTGCTTCCTGGCGCACCCAGCCCCAGATGGCCTCGTCAGCGTTGAAGTCCGGACTGTAACTGGGCAGGTTCACCAGGCGGAGGTTCAAGCCGGGCGTGGTCAGATAAGTGCGTAGTGCATCGCCCCGATGGGCTGGGGAGTTGTCCCAGATCACGACCAGCGGTTCGGGGTGTCGCGCCCGTAGTTGCCGGAGGAAGGCGGCCGATGTCGTGGAGTTGCTGTTGCCCTCCAGTTCCATCACCACCACCTCTCCGGTCTCCAGGCACACTGCCGAGTAGTAGCTGACCTTCTCCCCACGGCGCGGGCTGGTGGAGTCCACCAGCGCCGGTTCCCCTTTCGGAACCCACTTGCCCCGCAGATCAGCGTCTGCCTGGAAGTGCGCCTCGTCAGCGAAGAATATCTTGGTCCCATTCCCTTGGGCTGCCGCCGTCAAAGCCACATACTCCGCCACAAAGACTTCCCGCCGCGCTGGGTCTGCCTTGAGCAACCGCTTCTTGGGACGCTTCAGCACAAACCCCAACCGATGCAAGTAGTTCAGGCAACTGCTCCGGCTCAGCGCCAACCCGAAGCGGTCCTCCGCAAACCGACGCACCGCCCGCCAGTTCCAGTTGGCTAGCTCGATGCCCGCCTGGCTGGGCGCTTCCTGCATCGCCGCCTTCAACTCGGCCTGCTGCTCCCCGGTCAGCGCGGGGGGAACCTCCCGACTGCTCAAACGACAGCGCCTCGGGACCGCCCTCCCCAAACATCGTGGCCCATTGGCCGATGGTGTGGGCATCCCGATCCAACGCCCGACCTACCGCCGTTGCCGTCCATCCCTGAACCAGCAACCACATGGCGTGCCATCTTTCCCGCTCTCGTGGCGTCGGCGCCCGATACATCCGCCGTCGCACCTCAGCCTCATCCATTCGCCACCGTTCTAATAGTGGCCCCATCTCCGTCGTGTCCAACTGCAACCCCCACTCCAATTCGCTCGCCGAACACCTCATCTATCGCCAATTCTACCCAACCCCAATGCGGGTTTCACCTTGGCTTTGGTTTAGGCCAGCAACCCCCATCGGTGACATTTCCCAAAAAGAGGGTGCCATAAAGCAAAAGGAACGGGATGTTCCTCACAATCCCCCGTGCCGGGAGGAGATCCAGCATGGATAGCACCAATCTGTTGACCATAACGTGCCGCGATTGCGGCCGCGAGACGCAATGGCACGTCGTTGGCGATGGCGACTGGGAGAGAATCCGCGCCTGGCACAACGACCACATGAGGACCCGGCACGGCCGGGAGTTCGGACGCGATGAGCCATAACTGCCGTCACATCTACGAGTACTACCCGGGCTACCGGTACGCGCGTTGCCGGTACTGCGGGCACGAGGTTGAGATCATCCTCATAGAGTAGGCCGCGCCGCGCTGAGAGCCACGCAGATCGATTCAGGGCCCCAGAGTCGGGTCTGGGGCCCGAAATGTCAAAAAGGAAGACACAGATGGCTGAGCATTTGGATCACTTGTGCCCGCGTTGCGGGGACGAGATGGCGCCGGGGACGGTGGCGAAAAGAAAGCCGGCCTGATACGCTGCGATGCCGGGGACGTGAACGCGATACACTAGGATTGCCTGGACCGGCAGTCGCGGGAGTTCGGCGGCGTGAGGCAGTCGTCGCCACAGGCATACACGTGCGAAGTCCGGGACCCGGTGGACGCTTTCCAGATCGTTGCGACTCTGGACTACGAGCATGGCTCCGTGAGGGTGAGTACACCCAGCGAGGCCGGTTTCTACAAGTTGCGCGACGACCTGACGCCCGTGGGCAACACGGAAACGGGGTTCCGCCCATGGTTGGAGTTCAGCTGCAAGGATCGCAAGTGCCTGGAAGAGCTGCACTGATGACCAGCGAGAAGCGCGCCCAGTGCGCGATGTGCGACCGTGAGTTCAGATACCGCGACGATGGGGTCCGTGAGATCGCGGGCCGGAGATTCCCGCCCAGCCTGTGTCATCGTTGCCGGCAGGTTGAGTTCTGAAAGGACCGACTGGGGCGCCGAGTTCGTCAAGGCGGCCGCCGACACTATCACACCAGCCGGCAAACGCATGGCGATCAACATTTGGACCACCATCATGCAGATCACGGACTCCACCATCTCCGAAGCCAACGATTGAAACATGATCACGGCACTCCGCACTTCCGACGCGAAGTTGGGCGACTAACCGACCAGCGCACCCAAAATTCAGAACAAATTACAGCAGCCCCCGGAACTCTGATCTCAGGCAGGCTTTGTCGTGCAACCATCGACCCCGCAGGAAGCTAGGAAGCCCATAACCACCGCCATCGACATCCCCGGCAACTGTAGAGCAGCCGCCGGCCTATCCACCCCTGTCAGCCAACAACCGCGTCAATCAGCCTATTGCAATAACTCCCCCAACAAAGGAAACCGATCCCTGGCATAGGCTATAAGGAACCCGGAGAACGGCTGACCAGGCCGCGTCATCTCGCGCAGTATCGCCACCGCCCGGCCTATGTCCTCCATCGGATTGCCCAATCGTGTGACGATAAAGTCCAGCCGCTCCCGACGCATATAGGGTAGACGGTCTCCCACTGCCTCATAGTCGGAGTTCAAATCCAAGTCCGCAATGGTCCTGATTGCCTTCGACCACTCGGCGTCGGACAGGCCGTCAGCGGCACCCATCTGGCCGCTGTCAAAACGATACTCAAAAAAGTCACCGGCCGGCCGTTGCTCCGGTACGAGGCTGGGATTTACGTACGTCACCACGGGACTGTACCTGCTCATAACCGACAGCCGCCGATTCGTTGCGTCCGATGCATCCGGCCACAAGTTGCCTTTCGTGTCGTTGCATCTCCGGCAGGCGTAAACCAGGTTGAGCCACGTCAGCCATTCATCAGGAAAACTGGCGCGCGGCTGAAAGTGGTCAACAGTTCCCTGGGTACCGCCTGCCGTCGTGCCTCCACCTTTCGAGCATCGGTCCTCGCAGTATGCGCAGCACCCTACAAAATCAGACCGCAACGCCTCACGGACCCGCCGCCGTTCCTCAGCATCCAAGTCATCCCACTGCGAGTACGCCGCCCGCAAATCCACCAGAAAATCGGGTTCCGGCGACCTTTCCACACCGCGCATCGTCAGGCGCCGTCTTGCCCCAATTCCTGCGACTGGCGGTACTTCTCCAACGCTTCGTCGAACTGCTGCTCAAACTGCTCCCGTCGCGCCGCCATCTGCCCTCCAGCGAGCAAATCCCGGTCCACCAGGCGGCGCAGTTCCTGTATCCGCTCCTGTCGTTCCCCCTCTTCCTCTTCATCCTCAAGAGGCCCCTCATCCCGCAACCGGCGCAATTCCGCGGCGTGACCCGCTGTCTCAGCATCCGTCGGATCTTGCACGCCCATGAAGCCGCGCAGGATCTCGTCCATCGTCCACCCCACAATATCCACGTTATTGGGAAGCTCGGCGCGAATCGTCCCACCATCGTCCCGGTAAAGGCGATGCACCTGCCCCTTTTTCAATCCGGCCACCACGAAAGGCGAATGTGTCGTGGCGAATATCTGCAAGCCAGGGAAATGCTGCAGCAAGGCCGGAATCACACGCCGTTGCCAGGTCGGATGCAAATGATTCTCGATCTCGTCAATCAACAGGACGGCCGGCCGTTCATTCCACTCGTTGACGAATTCGTAGTGGTTGAGCATCTTCAATGCCAGCCACATTATCCACAGCAGGGTTGACTGTGACCCCGAGCTCAGATCACCGACATAAATCCGCTGCGTGCTGTTCCCTGCCAGTTCGATGGGGCGTTCTTCGGGTTTGATGTGGCCGAACTTAGGCGTATCGGTGGTAGCAATGCCAAGCATCCGGTTTATGGAAACGCCGTCGAGATGAGCCAAAGGTTGGTCAGCGAGAAATTCAACGTCGAAGCCGGTTGGATAGTTGAGCGCTGTGCTGGAAGCAATTAGCTCATCACAAATGACCCTGGCACATTCATGCGCCACTCTGTCTACGTATATGAAATTCCAAGCCCTTCGTTCGCCGGTTGGCGCTTCCTCCTGCGCTTCCTGCTCGTACATCTCGAGGGTTTTGGCGTAGAGCAAGTCGATGGCAGCTTTCAGTCTGGCCCCGCAGAAAGGACCCGACAGCACCTCCTCCACCGTCGACCCGTAAGAACCAGATTCGCCCAACTCGGATATGCCGGGAAGTCCAATCCTGGAAGGACCGATGTATATCACCGGCGGGCGTGGCATCCCATTGGCGCGAAAGTAGGCATTGGAAAACTCAGGGTCTGCGAGGAGAACGTTCTTGCCCTCGAGCCAATCATCGGCCCTTTCCTCTTCCTCGGCAAAGGTCAACCGCAGGTGGTCCAGATGAGGGTCCAAAATCAGATGGCGCTTGGCATCTCTATCATTGAAGTGCTCGTCAATCTCCGACAGCAGCCGGCTTTTTCCGGTCGCGTTCGCCCCCACGAACAGGTTGACTCGTTCGTCGAATCTGAGTTCAACTGGTTCGGTGAACGGCGGCACTCCGCCGAATCGCATGCTGGTGAGGTGCATATCGCAAACTCCGTGCGACCATTTTACTACCGTTGTCATTTCACGACCAATGTATGAATGTCCCACACCGCAACGGGAACGGATGATCGCCGTTCAGGTGGTCTATCCGGAACACGTGACCCTCGTACCGCGCGGAGCACTTGACGGCAAGTTCATCGACAACAGGGGCGCGCTGATCCGGAAGGTGGCAGCGCCGAATCCACCACCAGCCGCCCCAAGCGCGCAGGAGTGCCGTTTCTGCGACATCACTGAACTGGACTGCCCAGAACGGCTGGAAGGGGCATACGAGCCGGCTGAGACCGCCACGAAGCGACAAGGGCCCTGCCGCTCCACCGCAACGCGAAGCCAGCACATAATTTCATCGGATGGTGTCGTCGCCGATAATCGAGGCAACAGACGATAGGAAACGCAGAGGTGAAACCATGACAGGCTGGTCAACGTGCCCGACCGTGGAGAACGTTCCCGGCAGGATGAGCAGCACTACGGCCCTGTTCGGCCTACCTATGAACGAAGCCGCCCTGATACGCCATTGCACGCTGTCCGATGTGGACCTCGAGCAGATATGAGTACGGCGGGGAGGAAACAACCGGCTGTGTTTCGCGCTCTAAGTTTGCACCTTTCGATGCACAGTTTGGGGGGGCACACATCCTGCACCCCGGCGAATACCGGTGGCGAAAGCGCTGCCGGCGAACTTAGCACCGTTAGCGTGCGCTTCTGCCCCTACCAAAGTCGACCCATCATGGCCACTCCCCCCAGAAGCGGGAGTGGTATAATCCATGCGCATTTCCTCGCACGCACGCGACAAGCTTGGAGCCCAATATGACGCTTAAAGTGAACCATGAAGCCGAAACGGAGCACTTGCTTTTGGCAGTAGCCAAGACATATCCGGTGGCACCGTTAGATCTGGCACCTCCGAATTGTCATTATAGCCTGATCGATGGAGCTTGGATCCTCGATGATCTCGAAACTCTGTTGGCTGAGACACCTGGGCGGACCATGCCTGCCACCAAAAAGGCAGACAACGAAACTGGAGAAGACCAAAAAGGAGCATGAACGCGTCAAATGAAGGCGAACGAGGTCAACGGGTAAAGATTGCTCCGGAAGTGTTGATTCTGGCGAGCAAGTTTGATCTGTCGTGCGACTTTGTGGTTGCGCAGTTGCGGAGGAGAAAAGCTAGCTACTTTCGCCTCAACTCTGAAGACCTCAACGGATTGCGTGTAGTGGTCGTCCCGGAAGAATCTAGCGTATTCATCCACGCCGACCGATTTGACGTGGAGTTGCGTCCGGATACCTTGAAAGCTGTCTACTTTCGGCGAGGCGTTTACCCGCGCGAGTCTGGGACGCCTCAACGCTCGGCGCAGGACCAATTGGCTAGAGCCCATTGGTCCGCGTTTATCAGAAGCTTCATGATGTTTGATTCGTGCTTATGGGTCAACCATCCGATGGCGACCTACAAAGCGGAGCATAAAGCGGTACAGCTGTCCGTTGCACATTCCCTTGGCTTTGCGTTGCCTCGCACGGTGATCACCAACGACGCAGCTGGAATTGATTTGGCCGCTGGGGACGCGGAAAAAGTGGCGGTTAAGGGATTGGACACCGTTCTAGTTTGGCAAGATGGGCTGGAGACTTTCGGATACACCACCCTCATCAACACCGACTTGGCTAAACGTTCTAACCTATCTCCTGCTCCGCTTATTGCACAGGAGGCGTTGGAAGAGAAACTTGACCTGAGGGTCACGGTGGTGGGTAAGCATGTATTTTGCGCTTCGGTGACCGACGAAGGCTCTCCAATCCCCGGGGATTGGAGACTCAATAAGCCCAGGGCCAATTTTAGTACATTCGAACTTCCATTGGATATTGAACGTCTTTGTTTCGAGCTGTGCGATCGGCTTGGTTTGATATTTGGTGCGATAGACATAGCACTACAGAATGGGGTTTACTATTTTCTGGAAGTAAACCCGACTGGTGAGTGGGGGTGGCTAGTAGATCAGGCGAATTTACCTATTGACCACGCAATCGCTGAGGTTCTCTTGGAGGCTCAAAAATGAGAGTATCCGAGATCCTGCACGAGTTGACTGGAAACGTTTTTGACCTGTTCGAGAAGAACAAAAAAATCCGAGAGCAAATTGCTGTCCTGGGGAATCAACAAGATGAAACCGACAGGGATAACGCGGATGCATTGCCATCCGGTGACAGAATGTTGCAATATTTAGATCAGGAAATGGCGCGTAGGCGGATCATTGAAGATAAGGCCAAAACCAACGCACTGGCAATTACTCTGGCCCTTAGCGCGATGTTGGCCGGAATAGCACTCGTAGGGAACCTCCCTGAATCCGGTGACAGAATCTTGGATGCGTTAGTATGGTTAGTGATGCTGTTGCAATTCTTAGGAATCGTTTTTTTGCTGGCAGGAGGTCTAATAGCGCTCCGAACGTTGGGTGTCGTTCCTACTCAAATGTGGACGTTGGTAGATGACAGACGAGGCATCAGTGAGGAAGCTAAAAAGCTTGAGATAGCTGGGTATTTGGAGTTTAACCAGCATTATACAAACATCAAATCCAATTACGTAGACACCAGTTACAATTGCATCAGAAATGGGGTCATCACTTTGGCTCTGGCCGCACTCGTGGCTGTGATAGTAACTTTGGCTCCGGGTCCTGCCGGACCATGTTGAACCTGAGGATGGGCTCATACATTTTCGATTGAACTATCTGGCGGTCCCGATGCCTCCGGCGGGAACCTACTGATGAACCACACTGCCGTCGCCTGGCCTCGCATCATCACGGAGCGCCATCCCATCTCGTGCGACTCTCACTCCGGCTGAGCAGGGTCGTCGCGGTCGTCGGCCAGTATATCGGGTTCAGCCCTAATCCACCGAAAAACGGGTGTGGCATCGTGATGATGGGGCAAGAAAGCACTCCCAGCTTCGGGGATAATCGTTTCTGATAACGAAAAGCAACCGCTCGCACGGAGCACCCATCTGATGCTACCATCTGAGCGCCTCGACCGCATCCACATCGCCTTCGACGATAACCGCCTGGTGGCCGATGCTGGACTGCTTTTGCCCATCACCCTGGCCCACCACCTGGGACTGGGTGAGTTGGTGGACCACCACGTTGACCTGGGGGATGCGCCGGGTCGGGCCAATTCGGGCGACAAGCTGCTGACCCTGGTGGCATCGGCGCTGTCCGGTGGTGACTGCATCGACGATGCCGATGCGCTGCGCGCTGGCGGGACCGAGCAGGTGCTGGGGTGTACCGTGAAGGCGCCGTCCACCTTGGGGACCTTTCTGCGGAGTTTCCGGTGGGGCCACGTGCGCCAGTTGGATCGGGTGGGCCGTGAGGCGCTGGCTCGGGCCTGGGCCTTCGGCGCCGGTCCCGGAGAAGAGCCGCTGACCATCGACCTGGACTCAACGGTTTGCGAGACCTACGGGCAGTGCAAGGAAGGCGCCCAGCGCAACAACTATGCTGGCCAGCGGGGCTATCACCCGCTCTTCGCCGTCGCCGCTGGAACCGGCGACGTGCTGATGGCAAGGCTGCGGAAGGGACGAGCCAACACCGCACGGGGCGCCGCCAATTTCCTGCGCGAGACCGTGAGCCACGTGCGCTACGCCGGAGCCACCGGTCCACTCACCATGCGGGCGGACAGCGGCTTTTACACCCACCCCATCGTGGCCGCCTGTCGCAAGATAAAGGTCCGCTACTCCATCACCGTGCGCCAGCACGCCGGACTGCGCAATCTCATCGAGGCCATTCCCGAAGATGACTGGACACCCATCCCTTACTGGATGGAGGGCGCTGCCGACGTGGCCGAGACCATCTACACACCCTTCGCCGGCGAGCCCGACGCCGTACCAGTGCGGCTCATCGTCCGACGGGTGAAACCCACCCCCGAATCCCAGTTGGCGCTGCTTACCGAATACAGCTACCACGCCTTCATCACTGACCGAGACGGCGACACTCTGGAACTGGAGGCCGACCACCGTCGCCACGCCGAGATCGAGAACGCCATCCGCGACCTCAAGTACGGCGTGGGGCTCAGCCATCTCCCCTCAGGACGCTTCCTCGCCAATGCCGCCTGGCTGGCCGTGCAAGTCATCGCGCATAACTTGGCACGCTGGACGACGCGCATCGGGCTGGGCGAGCCGGTAATCACCACCAAGACCTTGCGACGACGCTTCTTCTCCCTGGCCGGACGCATCACCCGCAAAGCGCGCCGCCTCACTTTGCATCTTCCCCAGGGCTGGCCCTGGCGAAACCCGGTTCAGCAACGCCCTGGCCCAATTGCGCGCTCTGTCACTCCCTCCCTGACGCCGACCTCGGCCTTTGACCCGTCCACCATGACCACCCGCGCCTAGCCAATCAGCACCCAAGCTGGGCTCCTGACAGTCTCCGCCGGCGATTAGCGCTGAAAATCGCGCCCAGCCCCGCTACCACAGGCCGTCAATACCCCCTTGGCGCGGCATCCACACTCCGCATCGTCCATTTCATCAGCATCAGGTCCTCGCCAGCCCGTTCCCTCCCTCCTCTCCCTCGTCTGACTGCCCCCATCGTTTCCGTTCGGTGGATTCCGACTAATGAAGTTTGCCAGTGCGTGCTCGATGCCATGACGAACCAAGCAACGAAACCGGCAACTCTATCCTCTGTTGCGCTGGGACACGACTCGCCAACACAGTATGGGGAATTCGGGCACCCGCGGGGGTACACTTTCTCTCCACGCGTCAAACGTGCCAAGACTGTCCCTGATGTAGCCAAGCCGTCGCTCGCATCCTGCAACCTCCTCTCTCGGCATGTATCGAGCCAGCCACTGATCTCCTCGATCACGGGTGTCGTTGCAGGTAACTCTGGAGCCCAAGAATCCGGGAGACAACCGAATCTCGGTTACCACGGTCAGTCCGGCGCTTCCGATCCGACGGCTCGTAGAGGTACAAAGGCTCCGGAATGTACGTCGGGTTTTCAGCCATCTCGATGATGGGCACCATGAACGCCCAATCGGTGGCGATGTCGATCCACTCCCCGTCCAGTTTCAGGTCGTCGATGTCGATAGCGTCGAAGAGATACTTTCGGAACGTGCGCAGGTGCTGCCAGACGTTGCTCGTCCACCATCTGGGGCGTTCAAAGTCGGCCGGGTAGACCGCCTCCTTGTCCAGTCTCAACATCGAGCCCACGGTTGCATCGGCTCCGTTGTCGTATTCCTGGCGGAGCCGTTCGATCACACCGGCACCGATCAGTGCATCGTCGGCGTCCAGGGTGATGATCACGCTCTGCGGATCAGAACAATAATTGGTGATGGCGTTCCAGGTGTTGTACAGCAGACCCTTTCGCGTCGTGTTGCGGACGATGGTGGCCCGATCCCCGTAATCCGCAAGCAGGATCTCAGCATAGTCACCAAAGCCGTTGGTGGAAGCGTCGTCCACCACAACGGCGCCCCAATCGGAGCCGTCCTGAGCTGTCAGTGATTCGACGCAGCGTTTGAACTGCCCCGGGTTCACGTTGCGGCCACAGATCACGAAGACGAAACGTTCTACGCGCTTGGGTACTGCCCAGTCCGCGGCCGACCCTTGTAGGTCCACCTTCTCAAGCTGGCAATCAGGAGTGTGCCCCCGCTCTACAGCGGCTAGGATGTCCAGCAGTTCCTCGGGATCGACCTTGCGATCATTGGGCACATGGATGAAGGCCGTTCGCGGATCGCCGCCGCGGTAGCTCCGGAACTCGCCGCCGCCGATGAAGCCGTCGAACGCGCGGTGCCATCCTATGACGAAACGGCCATTCTTCAATTCGTTGGTGATGGGGAGAACCATCTCGAGTCGCCGGCGGTCGAACAGGCATCCCCTGACCTCAATCCGCCAGTCGCCGTTGGGTCCGGCGTGGGTGTAGGGCAACGCCTCCGACCGGCAGATGCTCACGGGCACGAAGAGGGCGCTGCGGTCATTGTGGAGCACGCCGGCAAGTTCGTCCAGATAGTCATGCTCGTCGTCGCCACGGTAAATGAGCAGGTCGCTATCCAATTGCAGGACATAGTCGCCGACGCACCCATCAAACCCATAAAGCGTCGCAAACAATTGCTGGCCGCTGACCGCATGGGTTTCCACCGACTCCCTCCCAAACCACTTTCGGTAAGTGGCCCGAATTGTGGGCGGATCGCCCGGAGCATAAATGACTCGGTCAACCACGCCGTCCCGCAGCAACCGGTCCATTGCCTCACGGTGGGCATCTGCATCCGGCACGTCGTATTGACGGAGAAACGGACCTTGTGATGGGTCCACGACCACCACTTTCTCTACGAACCTGACGGGTTCTTCCAACTGCACCACCTGATGCCGGACAAACCGCTCGATGGTCCGCCACTCCATATGGCAGGTCTTGATCAGCAGGGACACGCTGGGGCCTGCGTCGACAACCGGGCGAAGTTCGAACACCAGGTGGTCCGATGCCGGCCGCAACTCACGGATGTCGGCGCCGTCCGACTCTTTCACCGCCGAAACACGCAGCCCTGCCCTGGTGAATGCCAGCCGATAGGTGGACAAGCTACGATGCACCTCATTCCGCACGTTGCCGTGGGGCGCCACCGCCTTCTGGTAAACGAAGGTGTCGTGGTACCCCTGCTCGACCTGTTGGGGCCCGGGGTTCAACTCCGTGGAGGCGACCTCCAGGTAAAAGGGGTTGCATACCGCCACCCACACCCGTCCTTCATCCGCCGCCAGGCGGCGCAGGTCCGACAATACGGAGTCCAACTCGTTGGAGTCCGCGATGGTGCATAGCACCCGGCTGCAGATCACGGCATCGAACCGCGTGCCGTCCGTCCGTAGCCGTTCCAACATAGCGGAGTCGCCGTACTCCACCGTGCCACCGTGCTCCAGGCACTTCGCTATGGCGCTCGCGTCGGGATCGTACCCGGTGACGGTAGGGACGGCGGCGGCGAGCAACTCGGCCAACTCGCCGTTGCCGCACCCGTAATCCAGAACAGTCTGGGGACTGAATTCCATGACCAGTTCTGCCAAGGGCGCATGCAGGAGCTCGTGTATTCCCCGTGGGTCCACCGCACGCCTGAAATGGTCTAGATCCGCCAACTCCGGCAGGACCGGCTCGTCCAATGATCGGGTCATCAACTCCCTGAGGTCGGACCGGAAGTGGAACCGGTACGTGAGGAACGCTCGGCGACACATATGCTCGAACTCGCGCTCGTCGAAAGGCACGATGTCGGACCCGATATCGACGAATTTCAACCCTGATGGCGTGACCAGCAAGTTATCGGGGTGAAGGTTGCGACACGCTATTCCTGTTGCACGGCACTCCCGCAGAAGGGTGACGATGTCTTCCAGGTGGCCGCCGACGTAAGGGCTGCCTCCCTCAAACGGGTAAACCACCGCCACATGATCGCCCCATTGGCGAACCTCCTGGATGTCAGGTAGCGTGCTGAAACCCGACGTCCGCCCCACCAGAGATTTCAAAAACGCCACCTTCTGAGCCCGAGTGCCCTGCTTCCAGTAATGGAAGTACTTGTAGACCATGCTGCCGTCGGTGAAAACCGCGCCTTCTTCTCCAACGCCCAGACAGGTCAGCCGGCCCGTCCCAAACTCTTGCTTGATGCAGGTTTCCGCCCCGGTGCGGATGGCGTCAACCGGAAGGGCCGCCATCGACCGATGCCGCGCCACGGTCTGGCGCAGATTGAGGAAATACTCCCGTATGGTTGAATCATCTGCCTCAGTAACCTGGCACCGGAATTCCGCCAAGCGGTTTGGAGCGTATGTGGCGCGCAACGACGTCCAAAACTCCCGCAGCCGGCGGGCCGGCTCTTTATGAGCAGGCGAGGACAACCACCATGCCGCGTCCCCGCTGGCGGCCCGGGGATCGCAGAACCTGACAATCGACCGTAGCAGTCCTGAGATCCGGGCCGTGTTCCAGTCGAAAGATGCCAATCGTTCGTCCCTCGACCGCCGATAGGTGGCCATCGCCAGATCGATCTCGTCCTGGTCAAGGTCCAGGAAACTGGCTCCATTTGCCCGTTGACCTCGTTCCCGTTTCTGCTGGAGGACCGCCTCCATGGCCGCGCAAATCGCAAAGCCGTGAATGTCCTGGCCGAGGGTTCTGTAGGCGGCGTCCACATCGGTCGCATCCAGTCGTACCTGGCGAACGGGCAACGACGACTGCAGCACGTCGCGCCCTCCGGCGAAACGGTTGAGCAGGCTCCAGGCCATGTCGCTGCGCCGGGTGTCGATGCCGTCGATTTTCGGGACGGCGTTAGGAAATTCCCGCAATGCCTGAAGGTCGAACACGAGCGTGCTGGGTCCGCGATGTATCGATGGCCTGAGGTCAACGGTCGTGTCGTTGGCGGTGGACTGGACGAGTGGGCGAAACACCTGGGTGCCGGATAGGATTTCTGCAACGCGCGACGAAATCTCCGACAACGCCTGCTCCGCCGTCATGCCGGTCTCGCTCGGCTGATACCAGAATGGCCGCTCCGGGTGGCAGGTGCCAAAACGCGAAAGGTCGTAGTAATAGTCCGCGTTGTCCAAGCGGGCGATCTGATTTTCGCGTCCGCGGTACGGGTAGAGGTCCCTCGGCTGCAACGCCGCCAACTGGTGCAGGTTGTGATGGAGGTCGACCAGTTGGGTGCGAACGCAACTAAGGATGGGCAACGGAGGATCACCGGTCACTTCCCCCAGTACAATGCCGTGGCCGGCACTCCTCAGATCGCTTATCGCGGCCACGTAGTCCACGCTCCGGATGCAGATCTCGCCGTCGGGACCGTGAATCAAACCTTCCAAGGTCACGTCATCGTCCAGGATCCATACCACCGAACCCGGTCGCGGCTTGGCTTCCCAGTACAGATACTGCTGTAGCATGGTGCGACTCAGGGCGATGGACTTGCGCTCGGACAGCAACTCGTCGGTGGCGTCGACGATTCCATCGGCCGCGTCGCCCCGCTGGTCTTCCAGGGTTTTCAGGTCGATGTCTAGGCCTTGCCGAACCATCCTGCCAATGACGTCCCTCAGGCGGTCGCGCGAATGTCCGTCATGACCGCCGTTCTCCAACAACACAACCTTCAGGTCAACATCTTCCCGACCTCCCATTTCGCGGCACAAGCTCTCCAGGAGGTCGGACACGTAATCCACCTCCGGCGACGTAATGGCGCCGACCACAAGGTCCAGATGGTCACCATCCCCAGAACTGCGGGGCGAAGGTTGCTCGAATGCAGGTACGCTTGGTGAGACTGTCGGGTCGCAATCGAACAGGTTTCGACTGCGTTGAATGAACGCTTCCCGCTGTTCGGTCGTCATGCGCCCGGAATGCTTGCGGTAGAAGTACCTCAGCCCGGCGCACTTGGCCTCACTGCCCCGGGAAGAAAGGCGTGGTCTGTCGTCATCGGCGTGATGATGCACCAGGTAGTCGGGCAGGTTGCCGTACCTGACCGAACCAAGGTCTGCCAACCTGATGCACAGGTCGCGGTCGGTGGTGCTTACCAGGGTCTCATCGAAGCCGCCCGCCTCCAGCAACTTCTCGGCCCGGACGAACAGGTTGGAGCCCTGAATGTGGGGATTCCGCACCAGGAGTTCGTCCACATCCAGTTTCGGTGGGCTGCTCAGGTGGCGCCGCTTGCCGCCCGTCTCATGGTAGATGATGCCGGCGGCGACCATGTCCAGGTCGTTTTCGGTGAGAAAACGTTCGCACCGTTCCAGGTAGTCCCGTTCCCAGGCATCATCATCATCCAGCATCGCGACCAGTGCCGACGGCGCTTCCGCTTGAAGCCACATGAGAGCAGTGTTGACCGCGCCAGACAGGCCGGGCGTCCGGTCGTTCTCCAGGTAGACCACGCGGGTCCCCGTGCACTGGAAGCCCTCGGCGATACGCTGATTGGCAGGACGCGCGGCCGGGCTCGAATCATCAATGATGATGAGATAGTCCGGCGCCCGTGTCTGGCGCGCAATTGACGCCAGGGAACGTTCGACAAGGAACCCCGGCCTGTCGTGGGTGGGAACCAGTGCGGCTATGGGAAACATCTCAGTACCAATCAAAACGGTGCAGACTCGGTATGACCGGGTGATATGCGACGGAACCGCCATTCTACTCCAGTCGAACCCCGCGCCGAATAGTTGCACGCAACGATAACTATCACATCAGGGTTCCAATACCCGTGGCAAAGGGCACTTTTGGTTCCCAACCGATGACTGAACGAGCTTTGGAATAATCAGCCGCCTTGCGGGTCTCCTCAAATTCGGCCCTGGGATTGGGGATGATGTGGCGCGCGGGACCACCGATGATCGCGGCGATTTCGTTGACGGACGTTTCAACGTCGGTGCCGATGTTGAGCACCGTGTGGCTGCCCGCGGCCAGCGGGGTCGTGGCGGCCAGGACGTTGGCCGCCACCACATCGGACACGTACGTGTAGGAACGGGTCTGGGTACCGTCGCCGTAAACGGTCAGGGGTTGTCCCTCCGCCTTCATGCGCAGGAACCGCGGTATCACCAGCGCGTACGCGCCGCGTGACGGCTGCCCCCGACCGTAGACGTTGAAATAGCGCAGCGACACCACGGTCAATCGGTGCAGACGCGCGAATAGGTCCGAGTACTGCTCGCCCATCAGCTTCTGGAGCGCGTAGGGCGACTTGGGGTTGGGTACCATGTCCTCCCGCATCAGGTGCGTCGGTTGGTCGCCGTACACGCTGGACGACGAGGAGTAGATCACGCGGCCCACTCCGTTGCGTTTAGCCGCGCACAACACGTTCAGCGTTCCGGTGACGTTCACATGGTGAGTTCCGACGGGGTCCGCTAAGGATCGTTCAATGCGTGGCAAAGCGGCCGTGTGAAAAATCCAGTCCGCTGACCGGGTAGCCTTCAGCACTGTGTCAAGATCGGCGACCGAGCCGGCGATCAACTCAGCGCGGGGGCTCCTAACCGCGGCATCCTTGGCCGACAAATCGTCCAGGACAACCACTCGGTGCCCCAACCTCAACAACCGTTCGACCAGATGGGAGCCGATGAACCCGCACCCACCGGTTACCACGCATTGCATCAATGTAGTCCTCCAAGACCTTTCGCGAACATCGGGTGGTAGCGTTGGGCAAACCCCAGTTTCCCGACACGCGCCAGCGCTCCAAAACGGCTGTTCCACCGGACTCGAGACGCGAGTGGCGATGGGAGTATGCCGTGTGCCTATGATATCGGCAACGGACGCATCCGGCCAAAGGCGAAAGGGCAGCACCATGCCCGACCATAGCAAATGCCGCCAGCCGCGCCCATTATGAACGGCCACCAAAGAGTTTCCGGCGGGCGGCATATCTTGGACAGGTTTGGTAGTGTGATGTGAGTGGATGCGGCACGATGCTTACCGGTCATAACAAGATAGGTACGGATCCTTGGGGATGCCTATGTCGGTTGCTGTTGTGAACGCCGATACTCCATAGGCAGAGACCATCAGGTACCTTCTGCACGATATTGCAACTGCTCCCTGCGTCAACCACTGTCCTATTGGTATACGAAATGGTATATAGATACTTCAAAACAGCGCATTGTCGGCGATTCTGAGTAGAAAAAGACGTCAAAATAGACGGACGCCCTCTCCGCCATCTTTACATCGCGACATCCCAGTCGATACGGTCGTTCCCTACTTGAATGGAGCAGCACGCTTACCACTTACGCGTTCCCAAAGATCGGGTCCAATCTGGTCACCGACATCACCACCGCGGACATCCTGGCGGTTCTGACCCCGATTTGGACGGAGAAACCAGAGACGGCGAGCCGGGTGCGCCAGCGCATGGAGACAGTGCTGGATTGGGCGTAGCCCAAGGCTACCGAATCGACAACCCTGCAACTCGTTCAATCACCAAGGTGTTGCCCAAGATGCCGCGCACCAAGCAACACCATTCGGCATTGCATTACAGTGCTGTTCCGCAAGCGCTGGAAAAGGTGAGGCAGTTGACGGCGGACACAGTCACCAAGTTGGCGTTCGAGTTCCTTGTGCTGACGGCTGCCCGCAGTGGGGAGGTCAGGCTCGCTTCCTGGGATGAAATCGATTGGAACGAGCGGAAATGGACAGTGCCGGCTGAACGGATGAAAGCACGGCGCGAACATCAGGTGCCACTGTCCAACCGATCAATCGAAGTGCTCCGACAAGCTGAAGAGCTGTTCGAACAACGTCGAGCGCTGATGGAAGCATAGGCCGCTCATTTGGACGGGGGCAATGCCGCGAATCAGTTCGAATCCTTGAGCAATCCAAACGCTTAAACTGGCACCCATTGTCAGCTTGGCCGTGCGTGTGAGTGTCTCTCTCGATATGCCCCGATATTCCGGGGCTCAGATCATCTGATTTGTAAGCAGCTATCCCGCAGTTCATAGCATTCGGTTCTGTAAGCCGCGTTGGCGGGCCAAGCATCACGTAAACGTCAACTTGGCCAACGTGTTGACCCATCGGGAGGACGCCGGACGTAGCCGCGCTCCACACCTCGATAAAACGAACCGTAGGTAGTTATGTTTGCCAGGTTTTTGTTGTGTTACTTGGCCGGAATCGGAGCAGCGCTGGCTTTTCTTTTGCCAATCGTGCGTTTCGCTGGACCTGATTTTGAGCTGTCGACTGTTTCAAGGTTGCTGATGATCCTGGTCTTCGGTGTTGCTTTTTGGAAGACGCATCAACGGGTTCCAGATCTGTGATAGGCGCTGAACGTCGCCAGGCCCTAGATGGCATCAGCGAGGCTGCAAACGGCACAAGAATCGATGTCGCCGAGACCGCTGGCTGGTAACCCACCAGTTTTGGTCACACAGCGTTTCATATCAGAAGTTGTCGGTGGTACTTTCTGGACTCGTATCGTTGTCGTTCATGCGCTCCGGGCAATCCCTAAAGCTGATGTCGTAAAAGCGACATTCCGAGCGGCTGGGCACCCGTCCGGGCGGCGTGTCTGCTGCCAACCTGCGAATGAGGGTTCCGAGGTCCTGGACGAACTGGCCGGGCAGCGCTCCCTGCGGAATCCGAGCCGGCCTCGGCATCAGCGTTGGATCCGGAATCCTCGGCGAACTCGGCCAACCGTATCTGGCCGTCGGAGATGGCGCTGACCTCCCGGGCGATGCGCTCCCACGACAACCGGTACGATATGCCCCGGACGCGTGCGATGGCTGCCAAATTCGATACCAGGCTCGCAACGCCCCAGACCAGGTACACTCCCTTCCGCTCGGCCAGGCGCATGACGGCCTGGTCGGGTTCAATGTCGGGAAACGCCAGCACCGGGACGACGTATGGGTTGTAGCCGGCGCGTCCCCGTTCGGCGATTTCATCGTGGAGGTCAAGCGCCGCCAGCCAGGTCTCATCCAACGGCGATGTCTCAACAGCCTGTACGCCGTTTCTGGTTTTCAGATGGCACTCGCCACCAATGACTTGATAGTGGCCACCTTTCACCTGTAGGGCGAAGCGGCCCAGGCCAACGATCCAGACGCCGAAGTCCAGTTCGATATGTCGGTAACCACGTCGCCACTCGTAATAGATGAAACCCTGGCGGTCGCTGCCAGCCAGGGTCTTGTAAACTCGCTGCTCGGCCCGACGCTTTGGCCTTTGTCGGCGACCGGCCGGAAACGCTTTCGGGGACATTTTCATGGGGCATCTCCTTGGCGATGTGGCTCATCTCGGGCGGATGGTGTTCAGTCCGACAGGACTGGCGCTTATTCCCTCCCGTATATCTTTCCTGGGCCGGCGCGTGGCCGGCCCAGCGTTGGGAACGGACCGTTTTTGCCAAGCCCAAATCCACCGGAGGGAAATTGCGGCGGCGGTCAGACGGTGGACGGGGCACCAGGGATCCCACTGGTGATGACCTGATGCCGATGCAACGGGCGATGTGGGGCGTGGCTGCCCCGCCAAGAGGATGTTGAAGTCCCGTGATAACGGCGCTGGGCGCGATTTGCGGGGCAGATCGTCGGCGGAGGCCGTCAGGAGCCAAGCCTGGGCGCTGATCGGCCAGGTGTGGGGTGCCATGGCGGAGCGGTCAAAGGCCGAGGGCAGCGTCAGGAAGGGAGGGGCAGGGGCCGCAGTCTGGCTAAGGCGCGTCGAACTGGTTCTGCCAGGGTATGAAGGGTGTCGAAGGTCAGGGAAAATGTCCTGATAAGTGTTCAGCGAAGATGTCACTCCGTTACGCTGTCATAGTATCTGATGTCTGCGGATTGATCACCATCCGCTGCTTCCGTCTTGGAGGACCTCCGGCCTCCAGATAACTCCTGACGGTGGCCCTGTGGATCCCCAACTCCCGTTCTATTGCCCGCAGTGACATGCCCTCACGTCGGGCTTTCTGGACCGCTTTCCAGCGCTCCTTCTGAAGGAAGGTCGGCTTGCGCGGAGCTACGGTTGCGGGTGGCGCGGCGGCGACTTCCCCATCGGTGAAGTCCGGTTGATCCGCCTCGGGTTCCTGGCTTGCCACCATCGGAGCCAGGTGCGCGGTCCAGCGTTCATCCCAGTGGTTCACCCCGATGGATGCAGCGGGAGGATCTGAGGAAGGCGGATGACCGGTGCGAAGGAATAGCGGAGCTGACGGGGTCTCCTGAGTGGCGATAATGTGCCCTTCGTGGCGCACCCTGAGTTGGCCATCCATCCCCACCAGGACTTCCACTGTGGCCCCAGCATAGCTGGGGCGTTCCGATGCCGGCAACAGTCGGAGCGTGCGCAACTGGAACCGCACCGTGTTGTCCCTGCCCACCTTTCTGCGGTGCTTGAAGCACAGGACCTGTTCCAGGCACAACTCCGGATCCAGCGGCCGGAACGCCGTATCGGAGCATTGCGGGGGAACGCCGAAGCGCCGATTGAACCGAGGCACGAACTCCCTGAGCACCGCCTGCGCCTGCTCCAGAGTGGTTGCGCCAGTCAGCCGCAGTTCGGCGACCAACCGGTCCTGAAAGGTGCCTGCGGTTCGCTCAACGCGTCCCTTGGCCTGGGGTGACTGGGCGAAGATCATCTGGATCCCCAGCTCATCCATGGCCCGGCTGAACTGGGTAGGCGTTGAAGGGAGGCCGGATCCCGGCGTGTGCTTAAACACTGAGTGGCGATCGGTGTAGAGGGCCACAGGCGCGCCGCGACGCTCCACCAAGGCGCGGATCATCAGGAATTAACCCCGAGCGTCTTCCTGCTCACAGAACCGGGCGCTCATCACCTTGCCGGTGGCATCGTCCACCGCGATCAGCAACGTGAACGGCGGGGTCTGGTCGCCCACCCACGGGTGATAGCTGCCATCCATCTGGATCAGCATGCCTTCCCGGGGCATGCGTTGCCGACGGACCCGGTGTTTGGGTGGACGGCGTCGCCGGGGACTGCTCAGTCCAGCGTCCAGCAGGACCCGTCGCAGGGTGGTCCTGCCGATGTGGATACCTTCCCGTTCCGCCAGCAACTCGGCGAGATGGGTGTGGTTCACGCCAGCGTACCGGGTACGGGTCAGCTGGACCACGTCGGCGACGAGCCCCTCGGGCGTGGCGTTGGTTGGTCGGCGACCGCGGTGGCCGTGGGCCAGAGCCGCCGCTCCGCGCTCACGGTAGGCTGCCAGCATGCGCCGGGCGTGGCGCGGGGACACTCTCATCAATTCGGCGGCTTGGTCCAGGGTAATGTGCTCTGCTGCCAGGCTGTTGAGAACCTGAAGCCTGCTTTGTTCTTTTGGGGTCAATGTCACATTCTCCATGATGTGACATTTTCGCTAGCCTGTTAGTCAGGACCTTTTCGGTGGTCATCGACAGCCAGGGTTAGCCCTGGGGAAGATGCAGGGTGATGCGGCGTACCTTGCGGGTGAGACGTCCGGCCAGAGAGAAGAAGCGTCCCCGGAGGATGTTGGTGGCGGCCACCGGCTCGCCCAGGCCGACGCTGGCGCCCAGCGCCAGGTATGGTCAATCGCCGGGTGGTCGACGGATTTCACCTTCGAGGTCTCGGATTTGAGATTCGGTAGCTGAGCGTTCGCTGCCCCGTTGAGCTTCAGCCGCATTGGCCCGGGTCCGTTCAGTCTCTAAGATGGCGATGCGCACCTCGTCGTGGAGCCGCGCCATCTCATAGGGCGTATGGTTGCCGGTAGCCGGCACGTCACTGACGCGATCGCTCCCCCATCTGGCAATGCAACGCCACGGGTTCCAGCTGTCGGCGAGTATTCTCAATCTTCGACGAGTACCTTGACGTGTCCGACCACGAATCCTTCCGTATCGGAGGTGTGGAGGATTTCCTGCCAGAAGTTGAGATCATCGTCGTCCGTTCCGGCGGTCAGCGTGACCGTTTGCGGGCTGCCCCAGTTTTCCGGCGTGAACGTGAGCTCCTGCGCACTGGCCGTGAGATGGCCGGTCGGCGAAATCGACAGCTTGACCACAACGTTCTCATCAGGCTGGGAACCCAGTGCGACGCTGTAAGAACCGGTGCCGCCCTCGGCAATAGTAAGGCTGTACGCGCTGAGGACCGGCAACAATTCAGATGCGTCTGCGCTCAGCGTTGAGAGGTTGGAGACCGCCTGCTCGTCGAAGTGCATCAGGGCGTTCCCGTCATCATCGACCAGTATTCCGGGCAGGTCCCTGGCGAACACGTCGTCGTGGCTGACGGTGGCCTGCTGGCCCGGCCTGATGAACGTGTCCATCTTGATGACCATTTCTGCGCCGGAGAACGTCGGCCCATGGGTGTAGGCCCGGTGTCCATCGACGAAAACGTCGATCAAAATCCTCGGATAGGAACTCAGGGCAACGCCGGAGAAAGCGCTCAGGGTGCGGATGTCGGGGCGAACGTGGACGCTTTCACTGAAGGTAAGGGCTACCTCCTGGCCGTCCTGGGACGTCTCCGCGCTGATCAAAACGGGGGGCACCACGCCCACCAAATGGCCATCGAACGTGACTGCGTCGTGGCGCAGGAGGACCTGGTTGCCAGCGGTATCCAGGATGGAGCCGCCGTGCAGGTTCAGCGAATTCGCCACGACTGCGATGCCGTTGGCGTCTGCGTCGCCATCCTGCACCGTGTACCCGAAGGCCAGGACCTCCCCGGTGGAGGGTAAAGCAGAGTCGCCCTGGTTTTGAATACCCTGGAAGTCCGCCGCCACGGTGGAACCGCCCAGGTTCAGGGTCAGTTGCGGCGTTCCGGTCACCGTGACTTCTGCATCAAACCGGACCAACACCCGGATGACGTCCCCCGGCTCGTAGGTGTCGTCGTCTCCTGGAGCAGAACCCATGGAGACTTCGGTCACGTACACTTGTCCGGCGATTTTGTGGGATACCTGGCTCGCAAGCCCAGGGTACGTTGCCTCCAGTTCGATTCCTCGTCCTGACGAGAAAATGCTGCCGTCGTGGAAACTTTGGCCTTCTCCTGCGGGCAGGGCGAAGCCGTCCACATCATGGTCATGGGTCTGAACGTCGTATGCGAACTCGATGGTGTTCGTCCCTGAACCGCCGCGGTAGGTTGCCTCAACGTGGTGGTCGCCGATCTCCAGGGCAAGGGACGGCGTATCCTCGACGAGCACCGGGCGGTCGTAGGTGAGCGAAACCGAAACTGTCTCCCCGGCACGATATACGCCTCCCGAGGCCGGGGTGGAGGTCACGGCTACGTCGGTTACCCGGGGACGTCCATCGACCTGATGACCAGTCGCGTCGTCGAAGCCGACAATGTGCCCGGAGACGGCGTTTTCGGTGTTCGCCTGGTAAACGTGAGCGCTCATCGGTCCAAATCCGTCCTGGTCCCGTTCGGGTAGCGCGACGCCGTCAAGGTCCAGGTCCGCAGACTGCACCGTGTAGGCGAAGATCAGGGTGTCCGTGCCAGACCCCCGGCTGTATATGGCGCTGCGCTCGGGATTGTCGCTGCCATCCATCAGTATGGTGATCGACGGCTGGCCTACAACGTCCACCGCTTGGTCGAACTCCAGCGCGGTCTCTATGGTTTCGCCATATCTGTACACGTCGCCACTGGCTGGGTCCGAAATAATCTCGCTGGCGACAACGGTGGGCAGGACGCCGTTGACCCGGTGTTCCGTCTGGTGCCGAAGACGCGGAATGAGCTCGTTGACTCGGAAACTGGTGTCGGTTTCCCACACATGCCCGCTGCCTTTGAAACCGTTCTGCTGCGGCACCGATATGCCATCGTGGTCCACGTCGTCGTCGTCAACCTCATATCGGAACACCAGCGTATCTGTGGAAGAGCCGCTGTGATATCGTGCGCGTTTCTTTTTGTCCCCAACCTTGATGGTGATACCGAGTTCCGGTTCTATGGAAACCGCACGGTCGAAAGTCAGGTCGATTAGGATTTCCTCCCCAGCCGTGTAGTGGTCGTCGTCGTTCGGCTCCGAAGTTATGGCGACGCTCTTAATGTAGGTCCTGCCGTCCACTTTGTGATTACCCTGGTCAATCAACGCGTTATAGGAGATATGTACTGGGTGCTCGTGACCGCCTTGTACGTACACGACCGAACCGGACCCCAGGATGCCGTTGCGCTCGCCGGAATCGCTGACCCCGGGGGCTATCGTGATGCCGGTGGAATCAAGATCCACCGCGTTGACCGTGTATTTGAAAACCAGGGTGTTGGTGCCTGACCCGCGATGGTACGGGGCCTGCTTCAGGAAACCGGGGCCGTCGCCGACTTTCAACCTCAGATACACGGACCCATTGACCTGAACCTCATCGCTGAAGCGAACTGCTACCTCGATGTCCTCTCCGCGCCGGTAGGTATCGCCGCGCTCCGGAGTGGATGCCATCCGCACGTTCGTGACACGCGTTTGGCCGAGCACCTTTTGTCGGGGGCCGCCGGCCAGTCCGTGGTAGTTCTGGTTCAATTCGGCGCCAATCCGCTTCGCCACGATTTCCCCGGTGCCGCCGAACGCGCCCGACGGAACGGAAATGCCGTCCGGGTCAAGGTCCCCGGATCCGACGCGGTACCGGAAAAACAGCGTCGAGTATCCGGATCCGAAGTGATAGGTGGCGTAGCGGTTGGGTTCGTCCGCTGTGCCTTCTCCCACGTGCAGGCCCAGGGTAGGCGTCCCGCCGGTAACCAGCACATCTTCCGTGAAGTGCAGATGGAAGTCGATGATGTCGCCCCGTCCGAACGTGCCGTCGGAGGGAAGCGCGCTGATTCGGGTGAGGTACGAACCCGGCCCGTCGTCGTCAACGATCTCGATTACACATTCCCCGCCGGTCCCGTCTTCGTCGGCGTTCTCAGCGACGACGGTGAACTGTTCCTTGAACTCGGAGAGGCTATCCTCGGTGGTGTAGAAGGTACGACCCATCCGGCCGTTCCAGCTCTGGAAGCTGTTGCTGGCCTGTCCTTCGTGATGGAGCGCGGCGTAGTCGGATGCGTCGGCGGTATCGGGCTCCGTGGCCCAGTACACCTTCATCGTTTCCTTTCGAAACGATATCGGCTTTCCGGAAACACCGCCAGACTTGACCATGTGCAGCCGGTAGGTGTCGCCCTCGCCGACCGGGTTTTCGTTGCATTCGATGTCGAGAGCTTTGGTGTAGGCCAATGCCGGGGACGGGGATTGTGCTGCCATCGCGACGACGACGGCCAAAATCACGAGAACCATCCAGGCCGAACGTTTCGCCGGTAGCAACCTGTTGGAAATCAAGATCAGAGTCCTCCACTGAAGTTATTGGGCATCCGGTGAGCCGATTTCGCCGGCGCCGCATTATCCCCGAACCGGGCTTGGCTCTCTGTGCTTTGGCCGTTATGCACATGTGCATTTTCGTGATACGGCCTCGCCCTGGCGTGGTTCAGTTTGGAGCCTGAAATTGGCGAAGCAGCCGGCGGTGTTCTTTCGATAGGTGTACGGCTAGAATTGTGCGCCGCAATCGCGAGAGCGGTGTGCGGACACCCTATCGGTGCAAGAACATGGCATTGCAACGGGATGCGCAACGTGTCAGGGCGGCTCAGGTGGGACTACTGATGAAGGCCTACCGGGAATCCTTTGTGCCGTCCATCGGCCTGAAGGGGATTTCCCAGGAGGAACTCCTCAGGAGGATGGCCGACGTGGACGCGAACTATTCCCAGCGCTTCAGCCACACCACGGTGTCGCGTTGGGAGTCGGGGGCCACCCGTCCTACCGTCGCGCGGCTGGTTGTCTTCGGGAAAGCACTCAACCTGACCGACAACGAGGTCGAGGGCATGCTGTTGTTGGCTGGGCTTAGCGAAGGTAATCCGGCTGAATCAAACCAACCCGAGGCGGGGGAGCCGGGTGCGGATTCCGCCTCTGCCGAAGGGTTTGAGGAGAGTGATACGACGGCGCAGAAACCTGGTAAGGCGGACCCAGTGCAAGGACGCGGGCTGTCCCTGGAGATGGGCCGGTTTTTCGCGCTCCGGTTCCTGCCGCTGGCGGCGCTGATTACCGGTTTCCACTATGGGCTGTCATTGCTGGGGTGGAACCACAACTGGATGCCTATGATCTGCGTGGCGTTTGCGCTCCTGGTGGTGCTGGGACAGGGGTTCATCTTCGAGGACAAGGCCGCCGGCCTCAGGGAGTTCTACTGGGTGTCGGTTTTCTTCGTGCTGACCACGCCGCTGCTACAGTTTGGCCCGTTGGGGTTGGATCATTACAACTTCCACTTGATACCGGGCTGGGGTGGGACGATGCTGCCGTACCTGATGGCGCTGCTGGTGAACCTCGTGTTGTCGTGGATGGCGGGGCTGTTGTTTCACCTGCTGTGGAGATGGAGGTACCGCAATGGCACCGCGATGGGAGGCACCGTGACCAACGCTGCCGCGGTCACCTGTCCTCCCCTGGGTGTGGTTTACATCGTCGTCGTGTTGATTACTAACTTCTCCGTCACAGTCCAGCTTGCAGTGGTGTTCGCCGCGCTTCCCATGGCCTTCTCCCTGCTCCTGGTTTTTCGGGACACCAGGGTTTCATTTACGGAACGGGACCGGCGGGCGTTGTTTCAGGCCCTGTTGGTGGCAGCGTGCGTGTCTGCGACAGTGGGAATTGCGGTCATCATGGCGATATATCTGTCGCCGGACTTTCCGTCGGTGCTGCCGGACCACAACCTGGTGAGGTCGTGGGAACTGGATTTCGACGCCCTGGGATACACCAGGGCGGAAGCGTTGGAGCGGCTGAACCTGGGCTACATGTGGCACGCCATGTTCCTGCTGATCTACATGGCGTGCGTGGTGGGCGGCCGGCTGTTCATGGAAGTCCACCGGATGGGGGACGGCGGAGCGGCGGCGGACGGTAAAGCTTGATGACGGCCTATCCGCAACCCGCCGGTATCAGGGCAGGTCCTTTGCCTTGACCACGGTCAATCATTCGATGACTCCCGGGGATTGGGCTATGCTGTTGGCCCTGTCCGGCCTTTGGGGAGGGTCATTTTTCTTCGTCGCCATTGCGGTTGATGAGTTGCCGCCGATCACCACCGCCTCCCTGCGGATAGGTTTGGCGGCGCTGGCAATGAACCTGCTGCTGCGGGCAATGAAGATTAACATTCCGTCCGCACCGGCCCTGTGGCGCGACTTTCTGATAATGGGGTTGCTGAATCTCGCCATCCCTTTTGCGTTGATCGCCTGGGGGCAGACGCGGATCGACAGCGGTTTGGCCTCGATCTTCAACGCGACGACCCCATTTTCCACCACCATTGTCGCCCACTTTTTCACGCACGATGAGCGTATGACGAGGAGCCGCATGGTCGGCGTCGGCATAGCTTTCGCGGGCGCGGTGCTGATCATCGGGATAGACGTTTTGGAGTGTCTGGGCTCCGCGTTCGCTGGCGAGTTGGCGGTGTTGGCTGCAACCTGGTCCTACGCCTTCGCCGCAGTCTTCGGACATCGATTCTCCGGCCCGCGTTTCAAGGCAATTGGGATCAGCCCGTTGGTGGCTTCAACCGGGCAGCTGACCGGCGCGACCCTGCTGATCGTTCCATTTGCTCTGGCGATGGAACATCCCTGGACTCTGCCGCTGCCGGGCTGGGAGACGGGAGCAGCGGTCGCCGGGATGTCTTTGCTGTCAGCGGCGCTGGCGAGCATAATCTATTTCCGGATACTGGCTTCGGCGGGGGCCGCCAACTCGATGCTGGTGACCCTGCTCATGCCGGCCACAGCCTTGCTGCTGGGAGTGACGGTTCCGGGTGAAAGGCTGGACCCTCGTTACTTCATTGGGGTCGCTTTGTTGGCAGCGGGGTTGGCGGTAGTGGACGGGCGCGTGATGCCGGTCCGTGCCAGAGGACTTCGGTCCGACGCGTATCAGGAGAGAAGCTCTTGATGCAGAGTCGCCCGAATGTGCCGACATGAAGCGACGAAAGTTGCCGAGATCCGACCATGAAACGTTCGAGTGCCGTGGACCCCTGGGATCTCGGGTTTCGTCTGGCCGTCAAAGGAGAAAACCGGTTGCCGCCGCGGCACGTCGCGGGTCGGCTGGGAGGTCAGCGTGTCGCCCGGGGGCTGGCCATCCGGCGTTCCAACGCCGTGAAGGCGTCGATCAGTTCCGGCGCCTCGAAGACACGGTTGCGCCGGCCAACGTTGACCTGAACCAGTACTCCGGCATCGACCAGGCGGTCAATGGCCAGGTTGGTCGCCTGGAATGAGCGGCCGGCGAGCTCGGCCGCCGTGGCCACCGTAAGCCCCGGGGCCGCGGATAGCGCATCGATGAGCAGCCGCGTTGCCGAACCCCGGCGCGGGTTGCCCGCGCGTTCACGCCAGTCTTCCTGAAGCTCGCTGACCCGTTCCTCGAACCATCTGGCGTCGGCCACCGCCCGACGGCAGGCTCCGGCAAAAAGCGCCACCCAACCGTTGATGCCAGCGTGGGCGACCTCCGATGTGGGTTCGCCCACGTAGCGGGTGGCGGTCAGGCCGGCCATGTAGTCATCCGCCCAGGTGGCCAGAATCAGGGAAACCGGGGGCAGAAAGTGTGCTGCAATGCCGCGACGGCGCAACACCAGGTGGATCAGCGCCCGTCCGGTACGCCCGTTGCCGTCCACGAAGGGGTGGATGGTTTCAAACTGCGCGTGAGCGATAGCCGCCTGAACCAGAGCAGGCAGCCCGTCGTCGTCGCAGAAGTCTAGCAGATCGGCCAGCAACGCGGGTACCGCTTCCGGCGGCGGCGGCACGAACTCGGCCGAGCAGGGGTTGTAGCCGCTGCCGCCAATCCAGTTCTCCACCGAGCGCAAACCGCCGCCGTGCCGTTCGAGCCGGCTGCCGGCCAGCAATCGCCGGTGCACCTCCAGCAGCGAGCCAGCAGTGATGGGTGCGCCCGGGGCCACCGACGCCACTCCCCAGACCATGGCGTCAATATTGGCCAGAATTTCGGCGGCCGTAACGTCCCCGACCTCCACTCCCAACTGACGCGCCGCGTCGGCGCGCAGTAGCCGCCTTCCGCCCACCACCAGACCCTCGATGTGGGAGGGCGCAACCGACTCGGCGCTCAGCAGCAGGCGGACCAGCGCTTCCGTGTTGGCCAGGACGGTCGCTGCCGTGTTCAGCCGCACCAGGTCGGCGTCGGCTACGTCCGCAGCCGCGTCGCCGTCAAGCGCGAAACCCCCGCCGGCCAACCAGTCAGGGAGATAAACCGAGTACCGGCACGGCCGGCGGTCTCGTCGGGTCGGTCCGGCAAAGCTGCCTTCCCAAGTTCGTTCTTCCAGGTGGGCCGGACTGGGAAAGTGACCGGCAACGGGCAAATATTTGGAGACGGGCAGGCGCCTACAAGTTTATTGAGGGTTCCTCGTAATCCTTTAGCTTGTTGTAGATTTGAAGCCGGTGATGGTAGGACTCCAAAACTATGATCCGGTCGTCTGCGTCAACGTTGACAGCCACTGGCCGCCGGAACCGCCATTCAGGCTCCAGATCTGTCCGCCGCCTGGCTTTGATGATATCCGGATTGGCGTCGATGTAGGTCTGGGCCCATGGCGAAGGCTCCTGGGCGTCGCCGACCAGCGCCGTAATATATTGGCCGTCGGCGGCGTAGATCTGGACTCGGTGGTTCCCCCAGTCAGTTACGTAAACATCTCCATCTGAGTCCACAGCTACACCGGATGGCCCTTTGAGCGAACCCACCCCGGCGCCGGAGCCTTCGAACGTAACGAGCAACTCTCCGGTAGGGGCGAATTTTTGCACCCGGTTGTTTCCCCAATCCGCGACGTAGATGTTGTCCTGACGGTCGATGCAGATGCCCCATGGCATCTCCAGATCTCCGGCGCCGCCACCCCGCGTCCCGAACTTGGACTGAAACTCACCGATCTGGTTGAAACTCTGCACCCGGTGATTCAAGCTGTCCACCACCCAAACGGTTCCCTGGGAGTCGAAAGCAATTCCTGACGGTCCGTTCAGCTGCCCGTCTCCGCTGCCGGACCTGCCCCAGTGATATCGATAACTACCCTCTTCACTGTAAATGGTTACCCGGTTGAGATACTCGTCCGAAACGAACACTCGGCCGGTACGGTCCAAATCAATTGACCGGGGCCAAACCATTTGCCCGTCTCCCTCGCCGACGGAGCCGAACTGTCCTTGAAACTCGTGGTCAAGGTTGATCTTGGTGATACGCTGACCCAATTGTTCCACACCGCGGCTCAACACATAGATTCGACCGTTCGGTCCCAGGACGAAATCTTGCGGAGCCCAGAATCCCCGGCCATCCTGACTGTACATGCCGATGCAGTAGCTGTAGTCATACACCCGGCCGGCGGCGACGGTGGTCAGCATATCCCCTCTCCCGCGAACTAGTTTGAGGTACTGAAGCTACACGAAGGACATTTGCTCGAAGTGTCCACCGACGATAGGCACCGGGTCGAGTCCCAGCCACTTTTCCGCCAAAGTGGAGTAGAAGCCACGGAAATCATAGTTGGGCTCCAGGTCTCCCTGAGTGAGATCCCCCGGTTTCAGCGACGGATAGGTCCCGTACATGCCACCATTCACCCGGTCGCCAATGGCGAAGGCTACCCCGGCCGCTCCGTGGTCGGTACCAGTGCCGTTATCGCGGACGCGGCGCCCAAACTCGCTGAACAACATGACAACCACCTCGTCTGAGGCGTCGTGCTCACGGAGGTCGGCGAAGAAGTCGCGTATGGCAACGGAAATTTCCGACCAGAGTTTTTCATGTGGTCCCAGCTGGTCGTAGTGGGTGTCGAAGGGCCCGTGGGAGGTGTAAAAGACCTGGGTGCCCAGGCCGGCCAGATGCACCTGGGCCACGTCCCTGAGGCGCCTCGCGATGGCATTATTGGCGTACTCTACGTTTGAAGAATAGGTTTCGGGAGCAACCCGGATGATGTCGGCTCCTCGCAACGCATCCCGTCCTGCCTGGCCCAGATAATCCATGGTCGGTCCGGCGCCGATGGTGGGAGAGTACATGCGGGCAAAGGTCTCCAACAACTGGATCCGTTCTTGCTCGGAGGTGATTCCCGGATTTGATGAGAGTACACCGTATGAAGGAAGGTGGTTGACGGAAGTAACAGGAACCCCCTTCATGGCCAGCGCCCGAGGCAGGCCCTGGCCCAAGTTAACTCCCTTCAGCACGTTCTCGCCGACAGGGTCCAAGTCCCGGATGACCTTGGCGAGCCAGCCGTTAATACCGATGGAATCCGGCTCGCAGGTATGCCAGATGTCCATTGCACGAAAGTGCGAACGGGGTGAATTTTCAAATCCGATTCCGTGAATGATTGCCAGGTTGCCCTGGTCGTAGATTTCTTTCAACGGCTCCGAATCGGCCCGGAATGCCAGTTGGTCATCTATGGGCAGCAATTGGTCTTCAGGGATATGGACCTTGGGCCGGTTATCCCAATACAGGGGATTGCTATAAGGAACAATCGTATTGAGATAGTCGTTGGCCCCAGTTAGCTCCAGCACGACCAGCACGGGGTCTTTATGGGTTGATGCCATTTTCATATCCTTCTGCATCAGTTGGATGCGCGTGCCTAGGCAAACTGATATTCCCGCGAGGCGGCAATCAAGGTCAAGATCCTGCTCACATTGCGCAATGTAGCCATGAATTCTTCGTGGGTGCTCCAGGCCAGATCGCCACATTTTTCGGCATGGGCAATCAATTCAGAGTGGGTCGTCATACTGACTTCCAACGGTCCCATCGCATCGAGACAGGCTTCCACTATCGCCTGGGGGGAACAATCCCCATGCACATGCACGTTTACCAACACCCGTTTGACGATGGTCTGCACGCCGGGTAGTGAGATGTCTCCAAATATCCTCGCGGCAAAGTTCACCCGGCGCATCAAAACGCCGGGGTCGATCCATTCTGAGCCTGTGTGCCAACCCTCCACGCTGGGAGGATTGAGCAGCCCCTGTCCCTGCCAACCGCACTCCAACGCCAGATTGTTGAATCCTGGCTTGAAGCCTTCATAGTTGCCCGCCAGGCGCACAGTGCCAACGATCAATTCAGCCGGGCTTTTCACCCGGGCGAAGCGGGCATTCTTGAAGAACTCTGAATTGAACAACGCTCGTAAAATAGACCGGATGTCGCCACCGGATTCATTGTAGGCATCCGCCAACAACTCGATGGCTTCAGGGTCAACTGGTGGTGTAATGTTCCAACTGGCGACATGGGGCTCGTCGGCGACGAAGAATCTGTAGAGGTGACGGGCCAAGAACCGGGCCGTAGCCGGTTGATCCGCGATAATGTCCACGATGTCTTCGCCATTGAAGTTCCCGGTATACCCCAGGAAGGTCTTCTCCCGATCGTCGTGGTCCTCAGGTTTGTAGTCGAATAGCCAGTGGAAACGACCGTAAGGATTACGGGGAATCTTCGGGGCAATCGTCCATCCGGTAAAGGCCCTGGCTGCTTCCCTGATATCATCCTCTGAGTAGTTTCCGACTCCGAGGGAGAAAAGCTCCAACAGCTCCCGCCCCCAGTTTTCATTTATGGCGCCGTCACGATTTCCCTGGTTGTCCAACCAGAAGATCATGGCTGGCGACTTTGCAACCTCTACCAGCAGGTCGCGGTAAGTACCCAATCCGTATTCACGGAAGATGGCAATCTGGCGAGTCAACTCCAGTGGATTGTCCACCTTGGAGTTGCTGGTGGCGAACAACTGATGCCAGAAAAGAGCCATCTTCTCTTCCAGAGGCCGTTTGGTGTTGATCATCCGGAACACCCAATTGGCCTGATTTATTGGCAGCGCCCCGGCCCCCTCATAACCCGGGAAGAACCGGTACAGCAGTTCGTCGTCTATGGCCGGATGCCGCTCTGGATACAGAAGCTCCTCGACCACGGCTTCGTAGCCTTTGGAGACGCGCTCCTCCAGTTCCTCACGGGTATCACCGAAGCCTGCCCGTCTCATTAAATGGGCCATCAATCGAATGTCTTCTTGGCGGGGCATTACCACCTCTCCGTTTATAGAGCCCAGAACACTAAGCCAAGCGCCGCTTCGCAACATATTAGGATTGGCCAAGTCGAATGTCAACAAAAAGCCGTAACAGGTAACTGTTCAGAGTTGGTGAGGTGAATTGGCGGAACTGGGTTTGGAGACGGCTGGCGTTGATGGTGGTGGTTATATCATATAACTTGGATGGACAGGGAAATTGATCTCAGGATTGGCGACCGGGATGTCCTCATCGACATCATCATCCGGCAGCAGGCCATCATTGAACGGCTGGAGAAGCGGGTTGCCCAGCTGGAAGGCCGGGGCAAGTCAGGCGGTTCGGGCCGGATGCCCGGTCTGAAGCCCAGAGGAGCGCGGAAGCCGGCCCAACCCAGGAAGCCACGCCAGCCCCGTCGTCACGGTTTTGCCCGGGCCAGAATGACGCCCGACAGGCGGGTGGAGCACGCGCTGGAGCAGTGTCCCGACTGTGGGATCCAGTTGTCCGGTGGCTGAATCCAGCGCACTCGGGAGGTCATCGAGTTGCCCCAGGTACCGGTGCAGGTTACAGAGCACGTCTATATCGCCCGCACCCGTGCCCAGTGTCATCGCTATTGTGTGCCATCGGCGCAGTTGGAGGGAGTGATGCTGGGCCAGCAGCGTTGGGGATCAACCTGGTCAGCCTGATTGCGGCGCTACGGGAGGAGGCCAGGTTGTCCTGGCGCACCATCCAGTGGTATCTAGACACGGTGCACGGGTTGCACCTCAGCCTGGGAGTCATCTTCGACGCCACTCAAAGGGGGCCCATAAGGCCCAATCGGTGATGGCCGACATTGTGGAACGGATCCGAGGCAGTCCGGTGGTCCATGCCGATGAGACTGGGTGACGGGAGGACGGACACAACGGCCCGATCTGTCAAAGATCGCTTGGACCTTCAGCGCACCCACCCAGCGGTACTTCCTGAGACGGGAACGAGGCAAAACCGTGGTGGACGAGGTCTTGGGCTATGAGTTTGCTGGCGTGCTGGTCAGCGACTTCTATGCTGCCTACCATCACTATGACGGCCCCAACCAACGCTGCTGGGCACATCTGTTGAGGGACATCCACGACCTGCGCGTCCTCTACCCCGACGATCTCCGGCTGACCCAGGAAAGCAGCCGAGGTAACAGAGTTGCTGTTGCCCTCCAGTTCCATCACCTCCACCTCCCCAGTCGCCAGGCACACTGCCAAGTAGTAGCTGACCTTCTCACCCTGGCGGGGGCTGGTGGAGCCCGCCAGAGCTGGTTCGCCCAAAGTGCCCTCAGAGGCCCGATTTATGGTGTTTCTGGCCGGTCTGTGGGTCGGAGTGGTGCCGGTGTTCGAGGCGCTGCCTGCCGGTGCCGGAAGCTGGTCGATGTCGCTCTCGTCTGGTGTTCGAGCGATTTCGCGTCGGTTTTCCGATAATGGCCTGAAGCGACGTACGTTGTGCCGACGCCCTTGGCACAGGAGCGAAAGAGGATTGACAACCAACGAAGACCGGCAATATGCTCCAACTACCCGGTTCGGAACCTGCTGGTCGGCCGATATGGAGAATGCTGGTTTATAATCTGAAAAATCCCAGAACGTCCTATCCTCAGCGGAATCAGTTAAAACTGGGAAATCCTGGGTTAGAAGACGAAGCGTTTAAGGAGGACCCATGAAATATGACGTTGTTATCGTCGGTGGGGGAGCGGCTGGATCGGTGTTGGCCTCCAGATTGGCTGAAAACGCGAATACCTCCGTTCTGTTGCTGGAAGCCGGGCCGGATTACCCCGATCCAGACTATCTTCCGGACGAAATCAAGTTCGGACACACGAGCTATGCAGAATCCCCGGAATCGGAGCATAACTGGGCCCTGCGGGGAACGATCACCGAAGAGCAAGGCGAGATCCACGTAGCGCAGGGCAAGGTGATCGGAGGAGGGTCCTCCATCAACGGTCAGGCAATGCAGAGGGGGTTACCCGAGGATTTCGACTCCTGGGCTGCGATGGGCAACGATGAATGGTCTTACGACAAAGTTCTGCCTTACTTCAGAAAATCCGAGCACGATCTCGACATTCGCGATGATTTTCATGGCTCCGACGGACCGATGCCGGTTAGGCGCCGTCAATCCGGGCCCTGGGCAGACATCCAAACGGCCTTCCACGCAGCCTGCTTGGAGACGGGTTACGGGACAGTCGAGGATACCAATGGCCCGAACCCCTCGGGCGTTGGCGTGTGGCCCTCGAACAACCTGGACGGCTGGAGGATGAGCGCTGCCATCACTCACCTGAATCCCATGCGCCACCGTCTCAACCTCACGGTGCGGGGAGGGGTTTTCGTCAGGAAGGTATTGATCGAGGATCTAAAGGCCGTTGGTGTGGAAGTTGAAAGCGGGGGCGAGATTTTCAACGTTGAAGCAGACCGGGTTGTGTTGAGCGCCGGAGCCCTCAAGTCGCCCCACCTGCTCATGCTGTCGGGAATCGGCCCCAAAGACCAACTCCAGCAATTTGGGATACCTCTCGTCCATGAGCTTCCCGGAGTGGGGCAGAACCTGTTTAACCACCTGAGCGCCCAGATTACATTCAAAGTCAAGGACGGAATGACCCTGACTTCTGATATCGATGCGGCACGCTTCTGTTTGCACTACACCTCTCAAGGGTCCAGCGAAGTCAATGACATGTTGCTGAGGACCACCCCGATGGTTGACGAAAGGCCGGAGCGCGTCCCCGGTTTACGGACCAAGTTCCTCAACGATGACGTTCCTGCGGATCGCGTGGCTCGAATCTCGTGTACCCTCGGACTACCCGACGGCGCGGGATACGTCAGGCTTGCGTCTGCCGATCCCACAGTGCAGCCGGAGTTCAACTACCGCTATCTTCAGCATCCGAACGACATTCGTCGGGTGCGGGAAGGCATCCGAATGGCCATCGGTTTCCTTGAATCCGATGCGTATAAAGACGTGGCCGATTACCGGCTCCACCCCACCGATGACATTATGGCCGACGACGACGCTTTGGACGTGTATATACGCCAAACCGTGGGAACAGCCCGACATGTGTCCGGCACATGCAAGATGGGCCCGGATTCAGACCCAATGGCGGTTGTTGATCAATACTGCAACGTCAAGGGTGTAAAGGGGTTGTCGGTGGTCGATGCGTCGGTGATGCCGCGGGTTACAAGGTCAGGTGGTAGCCATGCAACGGTTGTCATGATAGGGGAACGTGCCGTCGAATGGATTGCGTCGGCTTAACCCCTGGTCTGGTGGCTGGACCGACAGTGAGACCAGGGAAACCGTAGTAGACGGCACCATAAACGTCGGTCAGTTCTTCGGGATGCTGCGAGACGGCGCTTTGCTGACTGCTTTTGAGGCGGTAGCTATCGCCGTTCATCTCGATAATGTGGACGTGGTGGGTGAAACGATCCAGCAGCGACCCGGTGAGACGTTCTGAGCCGAAGACCTGGGTCCAATCGTCAAAGGGCAGGTCGGTTGTGACCAGAATGGAGGCTCTTTCGTAGGGCTGGCTGAAGACCTCAAAGAGAAGTTCGGCCCCGGTGGTGGACAGAGGCACGAAGCCTAACTCGTCGATGATGAGGAGCTTGAGCCTAGCCAGTTGGCGCTGGAGGTTGAGCAGTCGGCGCTCGTTCCGGGCCTCCATGAGTTCGTGGACCAGGGCGGCCGCAGTGGTGAAACCCACCGACATGCCCTTTTGGCAGGCGGCCAGACCCAGCCCTAAACCGAAGACAGAGTGAAACTCGCATTGGTGTTGGATAGAATTGGGGGCAAATGAGACCGGTGTTTGGGAGATCTGAAGGGGTAGTTGGGTACGCAGGAGATGGGCGGGCGCTGGAGTAGTGGCGGATGGACGATGCTGAGGTGCGGCGACGGATGTACTGAGCGGCGGCACCGCGGGAACGGGAGCGGTGGCACGGGGTGTGGCTGCTGGCTCAGGGATGGACGGCTGCGGCGGTGGGTCGAGCCCTGGAGCGGGATGCCCATACCATAGGCCAATGGGTCAAGACATTCGCCGAGGGTGGTCCTAGGGGACTGGTTTTTGAGCAGACTGGTGGTTCCCCCCGCGTTGGACGTGGAGCAACGAGCCGAGCTGAAAGCGGCGGTGCAGGAATTGCCGTCCCAGTCGGGCATCGGAGCATCCAACTATAACTGGAAGTCGGTGTGCCAGTTTGTGCGGGACCGCTTCGGGTTGGCGCTGAGCCGGAGTCCGCCGCAGGCGGACCTGAACTACCTGCACCGGTTGGGGTTTGTGCTGAAGCGGCCCAGGAAGCGATTGCTCAAGGCGGATCCGGCGCGGCGGGAAGCCCTTGTGGGCTCCACCAGCCTGCGCCGTGGGGAGAAGGTCAGCTACTACTCGGCGGTGTGCCTGGAGACTGAGGAGGTGGAGGTGATGGAACTGGAGGGCAACAGCAACTGCGGAGGCACCACACCGAACCGCTCATCGTGATTTGGTACAATTCGCCAGCCCACCGGGGCGACGCCATTAGGGCTTATCTGACCATGCCCAGCCTGAACCTGCGCCTGGTGAACTTGCCCAGTGACAGTCCGGACTTCAACGCTGATGAGGCGATTTGGGGATGGGTGCGCCAGGAAGCCACCGCCAACTTGTGCCAGGGAACCCGTGACGCAGTGCGCGAAACGGTCGGCAGCTTTTTCACCGATCTGACCCAGCGACGCGAAGCAGTCAAACGCCGGTGCCGAACCGTGCTGCAAGCAAAAGCCGACGAATTAATTGTCACCACCCACGCCAACCCTCTCCGCCACGCAAATGTAGATTTCACCTTGGCTGCGGCAAAATCGACGAACGTCTCCGCCATCTTTACGTCGTAAATCCCCACTGGAATCGGCCGTTTCCTACTTAACTTGAGTAGGGACGGCATCTTTTGTGTCCTATTACGTCCAGCAAAATCCCGCCACATCCGCTAAATGATGGTACACAAGCCGAGAGGATGAAGGCTCGGCGTGAGCATCAAGCGCTTTTGTCCGACGATGTTAGATTAACTCCGTCCGAGTTTGACACACCAAAATCGCGATGATAGGATTCGATACAAGGTATCATTATAATAGCAGCTAGCACCAAGTATCCCGGCCACGAGCATCCCCGGCTCCGCTCCACCGCACGGGACACCGAACCCCAGCGCCTGGTCATCCCACATTTTATTTCGCGTCTACATTATTGATACATCATATCTAACACCATCCATCATCGAAACGAACGGCCATCGTCAAAAAATTTTGAGATGTCATATCAATACGAACGAATACTGACATGTCAACTCTATCAGACCAGCAATCGAAACCCACAACTACGGAGAAAACCGATGAAGCAACCTGCGCAACCACCCCTGCCCTCTGCCAAAACCCTTCCGCTGCGGCCGGCCTTGGCGTTCCTCATCGCGCTGGCGGCAATTGCGCTGCTGCTGACGGCCTGCGGGGGCGAAGAACCGGACCTCCCTCCGTCCAGTGATTCGTCCGCCGCAGGTTCCACGGCTCAAGTCTCGGCTGCACCTTCCCAGCCGACTGCTGCCCCACCCACCACCCCCGCCGCTACCGCGGACCGGTCCACCCCGGCGTCTGGGACTAGTCAGCCCGCGCAGACCGATCCCGTCAAAGTGGTGACCGGCAACCCCGTGCTCGCGGACTTGGTGCGACAAGTCGGTGGCGATTTGGTACAGGTGGACGCGCTGGTCAAACCGGGCTCTGACGTCCACACGTGGCAGAGCACTCCCGCTGACAGTGTGCGCATAGCGGAGGCGGACCTCGTGGTCAGCAACGGGACGAACCTCGCCGCCCATATCGAAGATTTGCTCGACAACGCCTCCTCAGCCGACGCCATTCGGGTGGTCGCGTCGGAGGGACTGGAGCCCCAGGAGTTGGTTGAATTGCCATTCCCGGGAGGAGACCACCATGACCACGCGATGGAGCACGGGGACGAACACGGCGTCGAACTCGCTGGCCGGTTGCTCATCGGCGACGGCGAAACCGGCGCTCTATCCGTAATCGATCTGGAGACCGGTCATGTCCACCAGGATGAGTTCGACCTGGGTTCCCGCGCTGGCCGAATCTATCCGACCAAGAGCGGACGCTTTGCCATAGCCGTATCCAGCGACGCCAACGCGGTGAACATTGTCGACGGCGGCGTGTATCTGGAAGAGCACGGCGACCACTTCGATCTGGTGGAACGGGACGTCAGCCTCCTGGGGATCGACCTCACGGGCGACCGTCCGGTCCACATGTACGTCGGCGGCGAATGGGCTACCATTTATTACGACGGTTCCGGAGACATCGTCCTGCTCAATGAGCATGAACTGGAAGAGGATGGCGCATCATACGATCCTATCGTGCTCAACGCCGGCCCTCATCACGGCGCCGCCGTGCCCCTGGAACACGACCTGTTCGCCGTCACCATACAACACCCGGATTTCGCCCAGAACCCCAGCGACTACCGGCTGCCCATCGGCGCGGAAATCTGAGACCTGGAAGGCAACTCCCTGCACCGCGCCGAAGGCTGTCCCGACCTCCACGGCGACGCGGGCAACGGGCACATCGCCGTGTTCGGCTGCACCGGCGGCGTCCTGATGGTGGAAGCCCACCACGGCGAATACGAGGATGCTTTCATCGCGGCCCCGGCGGGATCACCTGATGACTTCCGCCTGACTTCCGTCTGGGGTTATCACGGTCTCGACCACTTCTTCGCCCTGGGATCGGCGGTCGGCCTGTACGTCGTCGAACCGGAAGAAGGCACTATGGAGCAGTTGATACCAGCCAGCGAGGACCTGCGTCCCATCCAGGTAGCGCTCAGCCACGACGGCGAACTGCTGCTGGTGGTGATGAGCGACGGTGAATTGCGCATGTACGAGGCGCACGACCTTGACCTCCTGGCGTCAACGTCAGACGTGTTGACCGGTGAGATCGATCCCAGCTTCTGGGCAAGACCCCACATTGCCACCGCACCCGGGCACATCTTCATCACCAATTCCGGCGAGGGCGAAGTCATTGCGCTCGATGCCCATGACCTGGAAGAGGTGAACCACTGGGATATTTCCGGCACCCCCACCAAGATCGCTTTCGTCGGCATTCTGGGCGAGGGCGGCCACCATGCAGAGGGGCACGATGACCATGCTGGCCACGATGACCACCACGGCCACGACCACGGTGCGGGCGACCCGCACTTCTGGCAGAATCCGCGTATGGTAGTCCACTACGTGAACCGGATCGCCGACGGATTGGTCGAGGCAGACCCGGACAACGCGGCAACTTACATGGAAAACGCAGCGGAATACATCGAGCAACTGGAGGTTTTGGACGCCTACATCGCCGACACGCTGGCTTCGATACCCGCAGAGCACCGCGTGATGGTGACCTTCCATGACGCCTTCGGGTACTTCGGCACGCGATACGATGTGGAGGTGCAAGCCTTCGTGGGTGGCCATGGCGGGGACGTTTCGCCCGACGACATCGCAAACGTCCTGGAACTGGTGGAGCACCGTGGCTTGCCCGCCGTGTTCTCGGAGCCCCAATTCTCCGCCGACGCCCTGGAACAGGTTGCCCGGGACGCGGGAATACGGGTCGGCATCATCCGCTCGCTGCCGGACGACGAATATACCGACTATATCGGCATGATGCGGGCCAACGCCGATCAGCTGGCCCAATTTCTACGGTAACCTGAACCGGCGACACGCCGCACAAGCCCATTGGTCCAGTCTGCCGACGGCCCATCACAAACACCGCACCGCCTCGGAACGGATGTAATCCCGGAGCTGCTGGGGCAACCCGGCTGCTTCGGCTGCCTGCGCGTTTTCCTGGACGCGCTCTGGACGGGAGGTGGTGGGGATGGCGGAACTTATCCGTCGGTCGGATATGACCCAGGCCAGCAGGGCCTGCGCCCAGGTGTTGATGCCGTAGTCTCGCAGCGGCGTGAGGTCCGGCTGATGCCTCAGGTCCAGGACGTAGCGGCCCTTCTGCAACGGCTCCATCACCAGGACGCCGGCGCCCAGTTGCTCAGCCAGGGGCAGCAGTTCGTCCTCAACGCTCCGGTTCATCACGTTATAGGGGATCTGGACCGTGTCCACTCGACCCTGTCGCATCAGGTCCATGATGGTGGGGTAGGCCTCGGGCACCATCGCGGACACGCCCAGCATGCCGATCTTTCCCTCACCCTTGAGTCGTTCCAGGGTGGGGAGGTGAGTCTGCCAGTCGATCATGTTGTGGACCTGGAAGAGGTCGATGTAGTCGGTCTGCAGCAGTTCGAAGGAACGGGCAATTTGAGCCTCACCGGCCTCCTTCCCCTCGGTGCGCACCTTGGTGGCGATGTAGAACCGGTCCCGGCGGTCCTCGGTGATCTCGCCCAGGACCTGCTCGGCGTTGCCGTACCAGGCGGCGGTGTCGATCAGGTTTACGTCGCTGTCCATGCAGTTGTCCACGATCTGCCTTCGGACGGCGATCTCGTCCTGGTCGGTGACATCGAAAGTTCGTAAGGTTCCCAAGCCGATGACTGAAACGTCCAGATTGCCAAGTTTGCGGTATTCCATCTTTATTGACCTCACCCAAGCGTCTGATGCAAGCACGTATTGTATATGGGGAATGCACGGGATGAGAAACTTTTGGCATCCCTTATACTGTGGCCGGCTCTGGACGGCCACGCGTCAGCGGAGTATCTTGCGGACTGGCATCCCCGTGCTGAGGTTTCAGCAACATGACCCAGAGCAACGACTTGTAACGGATATACCAGGAGCTGCGCCGGAGCGTGGTCGCCCGGTTCGGTCAGCGCCGCCGCCCACGAGGTTGAATCATGCCTGAACTCCATGAGCTTTCGGTGGCAGAAGCCGCCGCGCAGATTCGCGAAGGAACCCTGTCGCCGGTAGCGCTGGCAGAGTCGCTGCTGGCGCGCATCGCCGCGCTGGACGGCGACCTGCGGGCGTGGGTCACCATCGACCGGGATGCCGTGCTGTCGGCGGCCCTGGAGCGGGAGGCAGAGGTGCAGCGCGGTGGTCCGCTCGGCCCGATCCATGGCGTCCCGGTGGGTCTGAAGGACATTTTCTACACCGAGGGGATGCTCACCGCCTGCGGATCGAAAGTGTATGCCGACTTCGTGCCCGATTTCGACGCGACCTCAGTGGCCAAGATCAAGGCGGCCGGTGGCATCATCCTGGGCAAGGCAGTCACCACCGAGTTTGCCTCGGGCGACCCGTCTCCGACGCGCAATCCGTGGAACCTGGAGCACACGCCTGGCGGTTCCAGCAGCGGGTCGTCCGCGGCGGTGGCGGCTCGCATGGTTCCGGCCGCCCTCGGGTCCCAAACGGGCGGATCCACCTGCCGGCCGGCAGCCTACAACGGCATCGTAGGCGTGAAGGCCACCTATGGGCGCATCTCACGGTACGGCGTGGCCCCGCTAAGTTGGTCGCTGGACCACGTGGGCGTCCTGACCCGAACGGTGGCCGATGCCGCGCTGATGCTGACCGTACTGAGCGGCGCGGACGACAACGACCCCGGCAGCCTGCGCGAACCCGTGCCGGACTTCGCTGCGCAGATGGCCGAGCACGACCGGCCGCCGCGCATCGGGTTGGTGCGTCAGTACTTCCAGGACTACGCCACACCGGAGATGTGGGCGCACACTGAGGAAATCGCCAACCGACTGGCGGAGGCCGGGGCCGAGGTCGAGGAGATACCGTTGCCCGACAGCTTCGCCGTAATCCACAGCGCCCAGCGCATCGTGTCGAACGTCGAGTGCGCGGGAGTCCACAGGGCCAATCACCGCACTCGCGCCGGTGACTACGGCCCGCGCATCCGCGCCGGCATGGAGATGGGCATGGTCATGCCGACGTCGGCGTACCTGAAGGCCCAGCGGCTGCGGCGGCAGTTCCGCGCCGACCTGAGCGAGATGGTAGCCAAAGTGGACGTGGTGATGACGCCGGCGATACCCGCGCCGGCTCCGCGAGACCTGAACACCACCGGTGATGCGGCGTTCCAGTCGCCGTGGACGGCAGCAGGGCTGCCCACGGTGGTGGTCTCGACGGGCCTGAGCGAACTGGGGATGCCCATGGCGGTGCAGTTCGGCGGGCCGTGGGCCCAGGAAGGCAGGGTCCTGGGCGCGGCGCAGTGGTGCGAGCGGATTGCCGGATTGAACCAGGCGCCGCCCATCGGCTGACGCCGTCAATTGATGAGGGGGCGCTGGTTCCAACCCCGGTGCGTCCGCAAATCCTGGAACCAGACCTGCGCAATCGGCCAGGGTCGCAACGATTCCACCGGCCGGACTTCCTGCCATCCAGGCAACCGGAGCCGCCATGTCGCCCGGCGGCGACCAGCGCCATGGGGGACAGGCTTCCCACCTAAAGACTGCCGCCCGGGCAGCGCCGGTTACTGGTTGGCCAGGGGGATGGTGCAGGTGACGCAGGGCTGGTCGCCGTGGGTGGCGGTGGTGTGACCCTGGCCGGTGGTATCCTCGACCAGGCGGGCGTCGCCGGGGCCGAAGACGTGCTTGGAGCCGTCGCCCAGGCCGATCTCCAGTTGCCCGGACAGGATGATGACAAACTGGCGGCGCGGCGCCGGGTGCCAGTCGGAGAAGCGACCGGCCGGGGATTCACTGAAGCTGATGGTGGTGACATCCCGCGCGCTCTTCCAATCGGGCGTCTGGTCCAGGTCGATGGTCTCAATGTGGGACTGGCCGTCATCGCCAGAGTAAAGTCTGAAGGTTCCCATTCCGTTCCTCCGTTTTGGTCTGTACGGGATACGGTCAGGCCACTGCCGAAGTCTGCAGGGCTTCGACCCTGGCGATGAACTCCAGCAGGTGCGCGGCGTAGAAAGTGGACTTCATGTGGTAACGGTTGGTGGCGGCGATGCCCGGGAAGGTGTTGTCGTGCTGGCCGATGACCGCCCATTCCTCGTGGGTCCACGCCGATGGGAGCAGCTCCGCGTCGGGTACCAGTCGCTTCACGTTCTCCGCCGCAGACTTGTGGTGGACGTCGTCGGGTGTGTTGCCCTCGAAGGCCAGGACCGGGCACGTGATAGACTTCAGCTGCTCCTCGGTCAGGTCTCCCACCGGGTTGGGCTGTGAGAACTGCTCCCGCCAACGGCGCATGACGGAACAGAATTCATCGGGATCCATGGCAAGGATCCGTTCACGGTTGTCAGCGTTGTCCCGGATGCGCTGCTCAAAAAACTCGGTAGCAGCCACGGCGGCCATCCCGCCCCGCTCGGCGGCCTCGATATATTGTCCGTAGTAGCCGGGCGACATCAGCTCGGCGCTCCTCGGCCCGCCAGAGACTTCCCAGATGAACACACCCTTGACCACCTCATGGTGCCGAACCGCCACCGTCAGGGAGGTGCGCGAACCGGCGGACCCTCCGGCCAGGTACGCCGGGGCAGCGTCCAGGTGTTCCAGCAGAGCCGCCATCTCCTCTGCCCACAGGTGCTGCTCGGAAAGCTCACCGCCAATCACCACATCGGACTTGCCGCAATTGCGGCGGTCGTGAATGATGACGCGGCAATGGCTCGACAGCAGGGCAGCCATGGGGCGCAGGCCGTTGTGATCCACCCGTCCGCCCGGCGTCAGCATGACCGTGGGGCCGGCGCCATACTCCTCGTAATACAGGTTGACTCCGTTTATGTTGGCGCAAGGCATGCTCACTCCTTTCCGTTTGAATCCTGCGGCACAGGCCAGGCCAGGGCCGTGACACCGGCAGTTTAGCACTTTGGAACGGCCCCGGCGTGGCGCCAGAAGAAGTCGTCCCAGGCCAAACCGCCGTGACCCAAAATGAACAGTAGAATTGCGCCGCACCGTCGCTCTCCCTGCTTGGCCGGGTAGGTGATAAAATCAAAGCCGGGAGCGGAGCAGAACCATGATGATGAGCCAACAGGACAAAGAACGCCTGCTTCGGACGTTGAAGGACGACCCGGTATTCCTCGCCCAAGTCCGCAGCCTGGTCCTCCCTATAGAACTGGTACAGCTGCCGGAACGTTTCGCCCAATTCGCCACCTACGTGACGGGCTTCATCGAGCGGCAGGAAGAGTTCAACGCCGATTTCCGGGCTTTCATCCAGCGGCAGGAACAGGTTAACGCGCGGCAGGAAGAATTCAATGCCCGGCAGGTGGAGACCAACGCCAACGTGGAGGCCCGCCTGCAACGCATCACCGACGACCTGGGCGACCTCAAGGGCCACGTGTCCGGCCGCATCGCCCGCGAGATGGCCGACGATATCGCCGAGCAGTTGGGCTACGAAATCGCCCAGCAGCTCAACGGTAACGACCTGCGAGCTATGCTACGCGGGTCCACGGCCAATGACATTCCGGCAGGGGTTCGGCGCAGCTTTTACGTGGCCGACCTGGTCGCGAAGGTCCAAGACCAGGACGGCAACCTACTGTTCATGGCCGTCGAGGCGTCCTACACCGCTGACGAACGCGATACCCGGCGCGCTGTCCGGAACGCCGAACTCATCAGCCGGTTCACGGGTATGACCGCCGTGCCCGTAGTCGCAAGCCTCGAGAACGACCGCGCCGTACAGCAACTGGTAGAAGACGGACACGTCCAGTGGTTCCAGTTCCAGTCGCGGGATCTGCAGCCGCAGTAACCCCGGGACGGTCTCACGGCACGACAGGCTCCGCGTCCTGTCCTTTCAGGCGCCAACCAGCGGGCCTTATTGACCGCTAACGACGAAACAGGCTGGTGCATCGTCACCGGTGGTAAGGGACACGCTTATATCCCACAGCCTGGCAGCCAGTTCCGCATCGTAGCTGATGCTGGAAGACAGTACCGGGCGGCGGTCCACGAAATACTTGCCGGTCACGCCCTCCACGTCGGGCGATACGGCCAGATACACCGGCGTCTCCGCCCCCCTGTCCGTAGTAATGCCTCGAACTCTTATAAAGAAATTGACTACGCGACCCATCAGCCCGTTGTTGCGGGCGATGTTGGTCCGCACCAGGCCGGGATGCAGGGCATTCACCGTGATATTCTCGCCCTCCAGACGCCGCGCCAGCTCGTAGGTGAACAGGATGTTGCAGAGCTTGGAGCGCTTGTAGGCCCCATATCCCTGATTGCTTGAAGGCTTGGGCAGGTCTTCCAGCCGGAACTTGCCCGGCGATTCATGGGCACAGGAGGATACGTTGATAATCCGGGCCCGTGGCGCTTTCCTCAGATGTTCGAGCAGCAAGCTGGTCAGCAGGAAGTAGCTCAGGTGGTTCAGCGCGAAGGTCATCTCGATACCGTCGGCGCTGCGTCGGTCGGACAGGAAGATGGCCCCGACATTGTTCAGCAGAACGTCCAGATGGGGCACCAGATCCATCGCCTCGGCTGCGACGCGACGCACCTCGCGTTGGGACGAAAGGTCGGCCAACAGGTACTCAACTGACGGGTTGTCCGTATCGGCGATGATCTGCTGCACTGCGTCTTCGGTCTTGGCGGAGTTGCGCCCTACGATGATCACCCTGGCGCCCATACGCGCCAGTTCGCGGGATACCGCGTAGCCGATGCCGTCGCTGCCGCCGGTTATGAGACAGATTTTGCCTTGCATCAGAGGATTCATAGGAACAACCTTACCGACCCGGCCGATCGAATAATCGTCGCCATCGCCATGAACGGCCACCAACTGGTGACCGCCGCATATCGGTCGGAGATGTCGTGCCAGCGATGTGATGCCGCCATATGCTACCCTGCCTTTGACCCGTGTACGGCATCAATTTATCACCACTCATTAATTTGGCGACAGGCCCTAGATCATGCTGCAACCCAAATCAGCAACAACCACGGTCACGAGCAATCCCCCGTCGGATCAACTCGTTACCACCGGGCTCGACGCAACAAGCCTTTCAGCGCTGGCGCAGATCGTCAAGGACGCCCAGGCCGACAACCCGTTCCGACGGGTCGTAGTGATCGTGGACCATCGCGGCGTGGCCGGAGCCGTGCGCCATTGGCTGGGCGCCCAGGGGACTATCAACGTCACCGTTCAAACCGGCGAGCGCCTGGCCTCGGAACTGTCCGGCCCATTTTTGCGTTCCGGCGAAGGCGAAGCAGGGCGGAACCTGCGGCCGCTCACGCCTTTGGACGAAGGGCAGGCCGTGCGACGTGTCGTAGATCGCTGGCTGGACACCGTGGCGCTCCGGCTCTCGCCCGTCGGCCGGGAACGCGTCTATGCCGAGGTTGCCGCCGCCTTTCGGGAAAAGGAGCAGCGGCCCGACTCGGAAGACACCGATCCGGAGATGGGCGCCGTCAGCTTCGACCTGCCCCGCCTGTACGGTGACTTCCGGGAGATGCTGAAACAGGAAGGCTTTTACACCCGGTATGAGATGCCGCGCATGGCGGCTGAAGTCCTGGCGAAGCGCCCGGAACACGGCGAAGATTTGGCCGTGATCTACTATCTGCCACGCCATGCCACCGCCGGGGAACTGGAGTTGATGCAAGCGCATTTGCGTCGCAATCGTTGCCGGGTGATTATCGGTCGATCAGGTGATTACGAAGCGGACGGCCCGGTCAAGGATTTGCTTGGCACCCTCGACAAGGAGTCGGAGGACACAGGCTTCTTGAACCCTCTGGAACAGGCCGCCGCTGCCGGCGGCGTTTCCGTGACTATCGCACCCGATCCGGTGGAGGAGGTCCGGACGGTGGTCCGGCGTATCGCGGCCATGGCCGACGAGACGCCGTTCCATCGTATCGCTGTGATCCATCGCCTGGAAACGCCCTACGCCAGCCTGGTGCGCCAAGAGTTGGATTTCGCCGGCATCTCCTTTTCGGGCGTACCGCGTCGCACTTTGGCGGATACGCCGGCCGGCCGGTTGTTGCTGGGCGCTCTGAGCCTGGCAGCGGGTTTGGACGCGGGCATCGATCAGGAAACCCTGCTGAACCTGGTGGGCTCTGCTCCGGTGCGATTTCCACCTTCACCTACGGATTCTGGACAGAGGCGGCGGCGGACAGCTTTAGTCCCGGCCACTCACTGGATCAGCCTGACGCGGGAAGCCCGCGCCAACGGGCCGGTGGAACAGTGGAAAGAGCGGCTGGACGCTTACGCGCGACAGCAGGCACAGCGTCAGCGCGAACGTTGGGGAGATCAAGGCGCCGATGACTCGGCATCGGCCATGCGCCGGCCGGACATCGACGCCTTGATCGCTTTCCTCACTGAGTTGGAATCGCGTCTGAACCTCTTTCGCTCGCCTGCAACCACCTGGGACTCGGTGTCCGACGCCTTGCACGAGTTGGTGCGTGATTATCTGGTAGTCGGCGAAGGCGAGGAGGACGACCACGACCGGATCCTCAGGCTGCTGGAGGAAATGAAGAGCCTGGCCACATGGAACAGCTCCTTTAATCTCGACGCGCTGCGGAACGCGATCAGCGATGGCCTGAGTAGCCTCGTGTCGGATCGTGGCAACCCGGTCGGTTCCGGCGTGTACGTAGGACCTCCGGCGGGCATCGTGGGAACCGAGTACAGCGTAGTGTTTGCCGTGGGAATGGTGGAAGGGCAGTTTCCCCCTCCGCCGCGCGTGTCTGCGGTCAGCGAATGGTTGGACACCGGCAACCAGGCACGCACCCAGCGGGCGCTGGAACGGTACGACTTCCTGGGCGCGGTCGCTGCCGCCGGCGAAGTGGTGCTCAGTTACCCTGCTGCCGGCGCCGACCGCCGGGCTGCCTATCCCTCCCGCTGGCTGCTGGAAGCGGCCAACCTGCTCCATCAGGCTACTTTGCCCGGGAACGCGCGCCTCATGTCAGACAACCTGGCTTCTGACAGCCGCTCCAAGCCCTGGCTGTCAGTGATCCAGTCCCGGGAGGATGGCTTGCGCCGGCTGTCAACAACCTCGGCCGGCGGGTCTTCCAACTCCGCCGCCGCTGACCTGTCCGACTATAACCTTATCCACCTGCTGACTCGGTCGCAGCGCGAGCTGTCGTCGCACCCCGCGATTGCGGGATCGGACAGACTGGGCAGGGCCTTGTCAGCTCGAAGTGCCAGGTTGGGTTCCACCCTAACCCAGTGGGATGGGCTGGTTGGAGATGGCAATCCCAGGGTCGCTTCGATAGGCACGCCGGACCGTCCCGTGTCCGCTAGTGCGTTGGAAACATGGGCGACCTGTCCCTACCGCTTTTTCCTGAGCCGCGTTCTGGGCCTGTACGGACAGCCGTCCCCGGAGGAGGATGAAATCTCCGCGCTGGACCGGGGCACACTGGTTCACCGGATACTGGAGCGGTTCGTGAACGAGGAGAAGACCACGGAGGACGACCTGCTGCGTCTCGCGGAGGAGGAGTTTGCGACGGCGGAGGCAGCCGGCTTCACCGGTTATCGGCTGCTGTGGGAAATGGAAAAGGAGAACATCCGCGAGGCGTTGAGCGTCTTCTTCACGGCAGACCTGGAATGGCTCGGCGGCGCGCCAGACGAATCCCGCGCCGAGGTCGCCTTCGACGCGGTGGACGTGGAGGTGGAGGGTCTGGGTACGGTGAGGTTCCGCGGCATGATTGATCGCATGGACGTGCTGGGCGACGAGGTGCGGGTGCGCGACTTCAAGACCGGGTGGCCGAATCCCTACACCTCCGGATCAACTACACAGAGGGCGTACACCGTGGCCAACGGCCGAGCCCTGCAGCTTCCGGTGTACACGGCGGCGGCGCGGCAGATCCATCCCGACGCGGACATCCGCGCTGCGTACTCGTTCCCGCTGAGCGACGATCCCGCGCGGGAAGGCCGCCTGTACACCGAGCCGGACGGCCTCGAGCAGTTCCATCTGACACTGCGCAGGATCCTGGGCATGGCTCGCGCCGGCGCGTTCCCGGCCTCCCCCGACGGTGAGGGTGAGTACAGCTCGTGCCGATTCTGCGATTTCAACCGGCTGTGTCCCACGCGGCGACGACAGATCTGGGAGCGCAAGGGCCGGCTGGACCCGGCGGTACGCCGCTTCAATGCCCTGGGCGGCCGAGCGTCCATCGCGGGTAACGACGATGCCGACTGACGACGCCCACACCCTGCACCGCATCGTCAACGACCGGGACGCCAACCTGATCGTCGAGGCCGGAGCGGGCACCGGCAAGACCTACGCCCTGGTGAGTCGCGTGGTGGCGCTGGTCAAGTGGAGCGTGCGCATGAATAACATCGTCGCCATCACGTTCACCGAAGCGGCGGCGGCGGAGCTTTCTGACCGTATCCGCGCCCGCATGGAACAACTGCTGGACGAAGACCACCCCGATAACGCCGGCGACCTACTGTATGCGGACATCACGGAAATCGAACGCGAACGCATCGCCGAGGCAATGGGAGAACTGGACCAAGCGTCAATCCAGACCATCCACAGTTTTGCAGCCCAGCTGCTGCGCCAGCGGCCCATGGACGTTGGGCTACCCCCCGGCTGGTCGCAATGGGATGAGTTGGCCTCCGCTCAGGGATTCGCCGAAAAGTGGGAGTCCTGGCTTGACCGGACCCTGGGAGACCGCAGCGACGCGAGCGCGGAACTGGTCGGCGCAATGCAATACCTCATCCGCGCTGGCGTCGGCATCGGCGCCTGGCAGGGGCTGGCCGGTGAGTTCAGCGCCGAATACGACCACCTACGCCGGGACGATTCCATTCGCACTGTTAACGTCCGAGCGATGTCGGAAGCGGCCCTGGAGCGGGTTCAGTCTCTAGGCGCCCTGTGTCCGGATGCGGACCATCCTCTCTATGGGCAGTTGACGGCAGCGATGGCCACCATCCGCTCGGTCATCGAGGTTGCGGACGATCCGCTGGCGACGGCTGCCGCCCTGGACGCCGGAGCGCCGGTGGTTCCGGTGGGCAGCGCCGGCAGCAGAGGCAAGTGGGGCGCCCTGACCCCTACGGAGGTTCGCGCCCAGTTCCGCGAGATCGGGGCCAACCTGCAATCCGCCATTCGGACTGCCGCGGCTCAACCGTTGCTGCAGGAGTTGCGCCGCGCATTCGCCGAGGAATATCCGGCGGAACGCAAGGCGGACGGCGCGGCCACCTTCGACGACCTGCTGGTGTGGACGCGGGATATGGTGCGCGACAATGCTGCGGCCCGTCAATACTTCCAGTCGCGCTATACGCACATTCTCATCGACGAGTTCCAGGATACCGACCCGCTCCAGGCGGAGATCGGTTTCTACCTGGCCTCGGTTGACGACGCAACGGTGGGACGGCGACCGTGGCATTCGCTCCCCCTGGAGCCGGGCCGGTTGTTCATCGTTGGCGACGCCAAACAATCCATCTACCGTTTCCGTGGCGCGGACCTGGGAGTAACCCGTCAGGTAAAGGAGGGCGGACAACTCGAGGCCCTGACGTTTTCCCGGAACCGCCGGTCGCAGAAACCGGTGCTGGAGTGGGTCAATGCTGCGTTTCGCTCGTTGATGGGCGACGGGTCGGATATACAGCCGGAGTACGTGGAACTGGAGTGGCACGATGATATCCAGCAGGACGATGTCGCGGCTAGCGTGCGCGTCTTCGGCGGGGCGTCGGGAGACGCCGCAGACGACATGCGCCGCCATCAAGCGCGGCACGTAGCCAATATGCTGCTGGCCTACACATCCCAGGAGACTACGAGGCTCAGCGTGTACGACAAAGATGCCCGAGTGATCCGGCCCGCGCGGGTGGGGGACGTGTGCATCCTCATCCGCTCTCGCACCGGGCTGGGGATCTTGGAGCGCAGCCTCGAGGATGCCGGAATTCCCTACCGCATCGAGGGCGGCTCGTTGATTTTCAACACCCAGGAGGTGCAGGACCTGCTCAACTGCCTGCGGGCCATCGACGACCCCACCGACGAGGTATCGCTGGCGGCGGCGCTGCGTTCGCCCGCCTTCGCCTGCACCGACGTGGACCTGCTCGACTGGCGCGAGGCGAGCGGCAGTTGGAGCTACCTCGCGGAGGCGATGCCGGGCGAACCGTCAGCAGTGCGTCAGGGCATGTTGAAATTGCGGGAATACCATGAGAAGCGTCACTCCGTATCCACGTCCAGATTGATCAGTGATTTCGTGCGGGAACGTCGGCTGGAGGAACTGGACCTGGTGGAATACCGCCCACGGGAAATGTGGAGACGCCGGCAATTCCTGATTGAACAAGCCCGCGCCTTCGAGTCCGGCTCCGTCGGCAACGGCGCCCCGTGGGACCTTCGACAGTTCCTCCTCTGGGCCGAAACCCAGCAAGATGAGGGCACGCGCATCACGGAGGTGCCGGTGCCCGAGACCGACGACGATTCGGTACGGATCATGACGATGCACGCCGCCAAGGGCCTGGAATTTCCCATCGTCATCCTGCTGGGGTTGAACCAAACGGCCAGCACCAGGCGCAATAACATACAGGTCGATCAGTCGGACGGCGTCGTGGAAACCAAGATGGGCAACATGGAAACGCCGGGTTACGGCGCGCTGGTTGAACTGGACCGCCAGCACGCCGAAGCGGAGATGATCCGGCTGGCCTACGTGGCGGCAACTCGCGCCCGTGATCACTTGATGGTGAGCCTGTACCATCAGCCCGACTCGGATGGCAACGCCCGCGCCCAGGTCCTGCAAACCATCCTGAACGACGTCGATTCCGGCTTGCAGACCCATGTCGACGTGGCTGCGGACCCGCCGTTGCAATCCGAGGCCACGCTGCTGACCGGCGAGGCTGCGTCCCAGGCGTATGACGCTGTCGGCTGGCAGCAGCAACGTGAAGAAACAATCTCCCGCCGGTCAGTTCCTCAGGCCGTGACCGCAACCTGGATTGCTCGATACGCCAGTACGGACCGGCAAGATGCGCAGCTTGATCCATCTGAGGTGGAAGATAAAGAAGGTAACCCGGACGCTGAACAACCCTGGAGGTTCGGACGGGGCAGCACCGCCTTTGGTAGCGCCCTGCACGCCGTGCTTCAGAAAGCGGTCATGGACATTCTGCCCCGCCTGCCCTTGCCGGCCGACCAACCGCCGGATGCGCTTCTTGATCAGTTGGATGCGTCCATCGACAGACTGGCTCCCCAGGAGGCTGCCAGTGAAGGGGTGCCCGACCGGAGTACCGCAGTCACACTAGAAGCCAAGCGCGCCGTGAGGAACCCGGCCGTGATCGCCGCCTTCCGCGCCTCTAAGCTGTGGTCAGAAATCCCGGTGGCGGCTCCCATCGATACCCCAAAGGGTCAGATCGTCCTGGAAGGCATCATCGATCTACTGTACCTGGACGATGACGACCAACTGGTCGTGGTGGATTACAAATCTGACGACGTGCGTGATGAAGAACACGTTCGCGCCAAATTGGACTATTACCAATGGCAGGGGGCAGCGTACGCCGCCGCCGTCCAACGCGCCACCGGAAAGACGGTGAAGGACGTTCAGTTCCTTTTCGTACGGCGGGACCAGGCCGTTTCGATACCCAACCTCCGGGAGATGATGGACGAGCTATCGCATAGGGTTGCGCGTGCGATCCATTAGGCCGGAATGACCACATGGCGGGAATCCTAACCGGCCGCCACGCCATCGGTTAGGATTACTCCCGAATCCAGCAGGGTTTGGTAGCGGCTTCCCAAGCCGTGTTCTTCCAGAATCTCCCGGGCATGAGTGCCAGGCTTGGGAGCGGGTATGCCCGGCCGCACCGGAGTGCGCGACATTCGCGGCGCGGGGCCGCAGGTGGTCACCAGCCCCAACTCGTCGTGCTCCCGGGTGATGCTGAGTCCGTGGGACTCCACCCAGGGGTCGGTCATCAGCTCCCTGACGTTGGTAATCACCCGCTGCGCGCCGACGCCGGCAGCGGCCAGCCGCTCCACCCAGAACGCCACGCTGTTCCCCTGGAAACGCTCTTCCAGCGACGAAGCCAGGGCATCACCCTTCAGGGTGTCTATTCCAGAGAGTCCGTCCAGGCCCGCCAGCCCCGACAGGGCAGATTCCGGCGTTCCGATAAAGAACCAGCCGTCGCTGGCCTGGTAGGCCCGGTGCAACGGGCTGGTTCCCAGGGCGTCCTGCCCGCCGGTCTCGTTCCACTCCTTGCCCTCGTACATTTGCATGAAGGGCGATTGCAGCGTCATGGCGGTGTAGGCCAGGGCCGAGTCGATGTGCTGGCCTTCTCCGGTGCGCTGCCGGTGCAGCAACGCCAGGGCCACCCCGTAGGCGCCCATGAAGCCCGTGCCATAATCGTTCACCGGGTTGGGCTGCGACTCAGGCACGCCGTCGCCTCCGAATCGACGGGTCATCCCGGCGGTGGCTTGTGCGAACCCCTCGTGGCCGGGGCGCTCCGCCCAGGGGCCGACGTGCCCGTAAGCGTTCAACGAGGCGTAGATAATGTCGGGCTTGCGCTTGCGGACCTCGTCGTAGCCCAGGCCCAGCCGCTCCAGACTGCCGGCCCGGTAGTTCTGGGCCACCACGTCAGCATCCTCCAGCAGCTTCCAGAAAATGTCCCGACCCTCTTCGGATCTCAGGTCCAGCAGGATGCTGCGCTTGCCCCGGTTGATGTCGTTATGCCGGGCCACGGTGGAGCCGCGGCGGGGGTTATCAATCTTGATGACATTGGCACCGTACTCGGCCAGCGTCCGGCCCATGGTCGGGCCGGCCAAGATGATGCACAGGTCCAGCACCTTCACGCCGTCAAGGGCGGCGCGCATGGCGTCCTGGGGCTCCGGCGCATCGGGAGCGGGGCGAGCCTTCAATTCCGCGAGAATTTCTTCCCGATGCTGGTCGGGTCCGGGAGCCGGGCCACGCACCCGGCCCGGCGTGAGAGACATCCGGGCGTTGATTCCCGGCTGGAGCATCTTGCCGTAAGTGGGGTCGTCAACCTCCTCCACCATCTGGGAAGCGCGGGCGTGGGGATGATCAAACCACTCGGCGCTGGTGCGGCACACCGCTCCCTCGCTGCCCGCCTCGGCGATCAGGTCTTCCCACTCCTGCGCGGTACGAGTCAGAAAGAGGTCCTGAATCCGCCGCTGGGCTTCGGCGCGGAATTGGGGGGCATCCAGGGGATGGTCGAAGTCAGTAAGCCCCTCGCCATCCCAGGATGTTATGCCGGCGGCTGCGACGAACTGCCGGAAGTTCTGGTTGCCGGGGCCGCCGAAGCGCACGTACTGGCCGTCGCTGCATTGGAAAATCCCGCCCCACAGCTCGCCCAGCGTGGGAGTCGCTGGCGGAGCGTTGTGCACCCGGACTCCGAAACGCCCGATGGACTGGAACATGCTGTCAAACAGGGGGACTTCTATGCGCTGACCAACGCCGTCGCGCTCCCGGGCGTTCAACGCGACGGTGATGGCCACCACCGACTGGAAAGCCCCATAGACCGAGGCGATGGGAATGGCGGTATAGACCGGACGCTTGCTATCGGGGTTGGGCGGGCGGAAGGTGGCCGACGCCGCGCCCACAACGCCTTCGTAAGCCGGCATGGCCGCCCTGGGATCGTCCGCCGCGAATCCCGGTATGGAGCAGTACACCAGGTGGGGGTTGGCCCGAATCATTTCCTCGGGACCCAGCCCCAGCCGGTCCATGGTACCGGGCCGGAAATTCTCGATCACCACGTCGGCGCTCTGTACGAGAGACCGGGCAACGGTCAAATCATCCGCCTGCTTCAGGTCAAGGGTTATGCTCCGCTTACCCCGGTTCCACGTTGAGTTGGCCGGAGTATCCCAGCGGGGTCCGCCGGGAGGATCGATCCGCACCACGTCGGCGCCCTGATCCGCCAGCAGCATCCCTGCCAGGGGGCCGGAAATATATTGCCCGAAGTCGATTACCCGAATGTGTTCCAGTGCTCCTGCCATGTCCGGACCTTCCCCCTGATTGGCGAAATTTTATCTTCGTCGATGATTGAACGCACGCTAACACTGTGGGTATGAGCGGTCAACTACCGGCGACGAGACTCAACTGTTCAGAGTTGAGGGCCCTGCATCCCAAAATTGACCCTCTCGTTATGCGTAACTATAATCGACAGAGCCCAATGCAGTAGCGGGTCTTTGCCTAAACGGTGGAAACCGCGACTGCCAGGATCACTGAGTACGTGAGGAGAATTTTCATGGTTACACAACAGGCAGCGGTGCTGAGCCCCGAAGCTCTGATTGAGGAGTTCGAGAAGAACGGCGTCACCCATGTGGTGACGATTCCCGACAGCGAGACCAACTACCTGTACGAGTTGATGAAGGACCAGCCCTGGCTGGACATCGTCCCCACGTCCAGGGAAGGGGAGACTTTCGGCATTGCCCTAGGGCTGCTGGTTGCCGGCCAGACTCCCGTGGTCCTGATTCAGAACACGGGGATGATGGAATCGGGCGACTCCATCCGGGGCATGGTCCTGGACGCCGGGTTCCCGCTGGTAATGGTGGTGGGCTATCGCGGCTGGAACCGCCACGGCGTTATCACCGACTCGGCAGCCACCTATACCGAGCCGTTCCTGAACGCCTTCCGCATCAACTACTACCTGGTGGAGCAAGATGCCGACAGTTCGCGGATTTCCACGGCATTCGAGGAGGCCAGGAAGACCAAGCGACCGGTTGCCATTCTCGTCGGCGACGAATACCACGGGTTCAACCGCTAAACGGATAACCCTTCCCATGAACTTACCGTTCCACGCGAGCCCTGACCCCCATGGGATCCGTTTTCCTGGGCAGGACCGACTGCGGAACTCAACAAACGACGTAACGGAGGCAAAATATGATTCATGCCGCGGATGTATTCCGAGTATTCCAGGAGCAGCGGGGCGACGCCATCGTGATCCCCACCGGCACTTCCGGCAAACACTGGCGGCAATTTAGCACCAACGAAAGCCGGGACTTGAACATGGGCGGCGCAATGGGCCAGACCACTTCAGCGGCTTTGGGATTGGCTCTGGGACTCCCCGATGAAAAGGTGGTCCTGTTCGATTCCGAAGGCGCGTTGTTGATGAACCTGGGCATACTGGCCACCATCGCCGGCAAACAGCCCGAAAACTTCTGCCATATTTTGCTGGACAACGAGTGCTACGCCACCACCGGCGGACAGCCCGTTCCCAACGCCCAGCAGATCAACTACGCCGGCATGGCCAAAGAGTCCGGTTATACCGCTGCCTACAGCTTCGACGACCTGGAAGAGTTCGCTACCAATGTCGAAGAAATCATGCAGGCAACCGGCCCGGTGTTCGTTGCCATCAAGGTCGTCCCTGAGGTGGAGAACGAACCGATCGGCATGCGCGTGCGCCCGCCGACCCGCAGCCGCGCCGAGACCATCCGGGACTTGCAGTCGGAGCTGGGTATCAGCGCCGATTAGCGCCAGGAGTCTTGTCCGCTTGGGCGAAACGTCCGTCCAAGTGTTCAGGAGAAGTGTAACGGGCCGACGCCGGCGTGATTGCCGATGATCGGCCCGTTGCTACGAGTTGCCCCGAATCTTCACGCTGCTACCGGCGTCATCACGAAGGGTACTTGCCCAGCATCAGCCAACCGCCGCTACTGGGGGTGGTGAAGGCGCACAGGGCGGTTTCTGCCCGCACGGTCACCTGGCGGTCTCCGGCGGTGCCCCGCAGTTGCTCGATGCTGTCGGTGTACATGGCGGTGCGGGTACGACCGTTGCCCAGGTTGCCGCCGCTGGAGCTGAAGGGGTGAGGGCCCTTGACGCTGATGTCGCCGGCGTAGAAGGATAAAGCCTCGCCTCGCTTGACCCCGTGCCACTGGAAACCCTCCAGGAAGAACTGGGTCATTATGGAGTAACCGTCGTAGGGGTTGAAGATGTCCACATCGGCGGGGCCCAGGCCGGCGCCTTCGTACATGCGAGCGGCCTGCCGGTCGGTCCACATCTCCACCTCGTCCAGGTCAGGCTGGGTGGTCCGGAACCGGAAATTGTGCTGGGAGTGGTTGAGGACGTACACCGGCTGGGATTTCAGATCCTGCGCCCGCTCGGAGGTGGTGAACAGGTAGGCCGCCGAAGCGTTGACGGGACGGTCGCAGTCCCAGATGCGCAGGGGATTCAGGATTGGCCGGGAGCCGATGTAGTCTTCCACCGTTATGGGCTGGATGTTGTGGGTGGCGTTGTACCCCCAGGGGGTCAGCAGCCCGTTCTTGTGCTGGTTTCGGACGAAGTGGACCAGGTCCTCATGTTCGCCGCCGTACTTCATCAGGTACTGGCGGTGGGGGAAGATGTTGATGAAGTCGTTGCCGCCGTGGTTGCCCCAGGGCACGGTCCACTGGCGCGCGCCCCGGGCGTAGTCGTCGGCATTCTCGCCGCCCCGACGGTAGCGGCCTTCCAGGTTGCCGGTGGGATAGATCACCAGGCAGGTGGAGCAGACGCCGTCGCCCACAGCCTGTGATGCCATGCCCACCATTTCGCCGATGGTCGGCACACCGGTGGGGGCGAATTTGACGTTCTTGAAGCCCATGGTGTCGATGAGCCACTGGGCGTTGATCAGGGTCAGGCCGTACTCCGAGTCGTAGGGCGGGTCGAAGTAGGGCCGGGGCGCCCACTGGGAGGCGGTTCCGCCGCTGCCGCCGGCGATGTGGCTGTCGCAGCAGACGATGCCGTCCACCTGGTCAATGGTTACGCCGGCCTGTTCCATGGCTTTTTCGCAGGCCATGATGGTGTACGCGCCCAGGGACTGATCCAGGTTCGTCTCGTCCCACCGCCGGTCCACCGGCGAATGGCCGTAACCGACGATGGCCACCTGGCCCCGGTGTTCCCACACGCCCAGTCCGTCCCGGTCCCGGCGCCACTGGAAGTTATTGCTGCTGGTCATAGTTCGTCCTCTTGTCGATCGTCCACGAATAAGCGGGAATTTACGCTGGCGGCTATTCGATCACCTGCCACTCGTGTATCAGCTGGCCGGGGGCTACTTCCTCGAATGTAACCTCCACAGCCGCGCCCACCGGCACCTCGTAGGCCGGGACGCCCGGCAGGTTGGAGTAGAAGTTCACGGTGGTGTCCTGGTCCAGCGTCACCATAGCAAGATTGTAGGGCTGGTCGGGCATTCGGCGGTTGAGGCGGCCGTCCTCGATGACGATGTAAGCGGCGATGTGGCCCTTGCCATCCACGTCTTTCCACTCCAGCCCATCGGCGGAACCACATACCTGACAGGCCGCCTGGGGCGGATACTGGAGTTTGTCGCACACCGTACAGTTCTGAAGCACCAGGCGCCGTTCGTTTACCGCGTCCCAGAAGGGCTGGCTGAGTTCATCGGGTACCGGGATTATCTTTGGCATTGATTGCCTCCAACGATTTCTTTTCGGGCCACGCCATTATAGAACAACATAAGAGGTTATGATTATGCCTTCGTAAGAGACCGCTCGACGTCATTTATGTCGCATCGGCTCGGGAACAAATGAGGTGAATGAATGTTTACCCAGCTAACCGATATGTCGTCTCACGCGCGAAGGCGCCTACGCCTGCTGGCCTCCCTGACAACCGCGGCGGGTCTGCTGGTGATCGGTTGGCACTTGCTGGTCGTGCTGATACCGCTGATGGTCAGCGCCATCGCGGCGGCATTGCTGATGCCCGTGATGCGGTTGGGCGAACGTTCGCCCCTGGCACGCAGATGGCCGCAGGCGAACAGGCTGATCATAGCGACCGCCGCATCCCTGCTGGCGGTTGTCGCGGTTCTGGCGGTACTGGGATTGGCGACGTATGCGCTGATCGGCGGCGCCAGGACCTTTATCGAGGCGGTCCCCGCCCTGGGTGAAGAGAGCAGAGGAGCCCTTGAGAACATTGAGGCGGCGTACCGCGAAAAGGTGCCAGCCAGTATTCAAGAGGTCCTGAGCCCTCGTCTCGAAGAGTACCGCGACACTCTCTTGAATTCCGGTTTTTCCGCGTTGGAACGGGTCGCGGGCCTGCTGCAAAGCAATGTATCGCAGATGATCGCCATCATCGCCACTCCGGTAGCGATTTTCCAAATGCTCTACCAGCCAAAGGCATTGACGGACGCACTGCGCCAACTCGTCCCTGGCCCGATGCGGGAAGACCTGGCTGAAATGGGAAGGCTGGCCGGCAGGACTATAGTAGCGTACATCCGCGTGCAGTTGTTCGGCGCCATATTCGTCGGTGGTTTGATATGGCTGCTTTACTGGTCCGTGGGCATTGAACTGGCGTTGCCGTTGGGTATGCTGGCCGCATTTACAGAGTTGGTGCCCATCATCGGCTCCACCGTTTTCATCCTGGTCGCGGGCATAGCAGTAGCGCTGACCGACTTACAGAAGCTACCACTGGCGGTAGCGTTTTTTGTCCTGATTCAAGTGGTGTACGGCAGCATAGTCTTCCCGAGGTTGCAGGGGCAGGCCCTCGGCTTGCACCCGGTGATTCTCGTGGTTGCGCTTGCTGTCTTCAGCGTGTTTTTCGGGATCCTGGGCGCGTTAGTAGCAGCGCCAGTTACAGGCGCAACCTATCGAGTTTTGCAGTACACCCGCGAAGAATGGAACAACGCAGAAACACCAGCCTGATACGCGCCGCGCGGAGACGCCTCGACCGCCGGAATGAGGATTGCTAGGCCGCACCCAGATCCGAGGCCACCTGGCCGATCACGTTGTCCATCGTGGACACGATCTGTTCGATCTCGCCGGGTGTGACGCAGAGGGGAGGCATGATGTTCATGAGGTCGCCGCCGCGCAGGAACAGGCCGTTATCAGCAAAGCCCTGGGTCAACCGGGGACCAAGACCGGCGTCGGCCGGGAAGTGTTCCTTGGTCTCCCGGTCCTGCACCAACTCCATCCCACACATCAGGCCCAGGCCGCGCACGTTGCCGATGATGGAATGCTTTGCCTTGAGCTCTTCGAGGCCGTCCAGCAGGTATTTACCCATACGGGCCGAATTCTCGATCATCCCTTCTCGTTCCATGATTTCCAGGTTCTTCAGGGATGCGGCTGCCGCGACCGGATGGCCGCCGAAGGTGATTACGTGACGGAAGGCCGCCCTGGGGCTGCCCACGAAAGCGTCGGCGATATGCTTGCGGAGGATGGTTCCACCCATGGGGATGTATCCGCTGGTGATGCCCTTGGCCACGGTCATCATGTCCGGCGTTATGTCCCAGTGGTTGCAGCCGAACCACTTGCCAGTGCGACCAAAGCCGGTGATCACTTCGTCGGCGATCAGCAGGCAGCCGTACTTGTCGCAGACTTCCCGGAGCAGGGGCCAGTAGTTGTCCGGAGGCACCACCGCTCCCATGGGGCTGGAGATGGGTTCGGCGATAACCGCCGCGACGGTGTCGGGGCCCTGGAACTGGATGATGCTCTCGATGGCGTCAACGCACCGCTGGCCACATTCTTCCGGCGACTCGCTGTTGAACTCGCAGCGGTAGAAGTTGGGCTGAGGCGCGTGGAACGTATTGGGCATCAGGGGTTCGTAGTCTTCCCTGGGGTAGAGATAGTTGCCTCCCAGGGCCATCGCACCCATGGTGGCACCGTGGTACGAGTCGCGGCGGCTGATGAATTTGGTGCGCTGGGGTTCGCCGATGCGCTTGAAGTAAGCGCGGGAAAGCTTCAACGCGGTTTCCACCGACTCGGAACCGCCGCTGGTGAAGAAGCAGCGGGAAAGATCGCCGGGCATCATGGACGCGATTTTTTCCGATAGTGTCACCGTGGGTTCAGTGGTGGTGCCCATGGGCATGTAGGTGATCTTGAGCATCTGCTCGTAGGCTGCGTCAGCGATTTCCTTCTGGCCGTAGCCGACGTTCTTCAGCCAAAGGCCGGACATGGCGTCGATGTAGGAGTTGCCCAGCGCGTCCGTGACCTGACAACCCTTGCCTTCCACGAAAATCTGCGGCTCGCCCTTCTCGGCCATGTCGCTGGGTTCCCGCAGGTACACCCAGAGGTTTTCCAGGGCGGTTCTTTGCAGGTCGTTGACCGCAGTTTCAGTATGGGTTGCCATGCTTTCCTCCGTATGCCGTTCCAAGCCGAACATTGAGACGTTGGTTGTCAATCCAGTTTAACACATCAATAACTACGGCGACGGGGTGATTGCCCTGCTTTGGATGTTTTCTATCGACAGGGCCGGCGTTTGGGTAATATCATGCTTGGAACGAAACAGGCGGTGGCGACTAGATTCCCGCTTTCGCGGGAATGACAGGAAAAATGTGAACGGGAACTTAGTGACGGGAAATGCGAACGTCAACTTATCGAGAGGAAGTGCAGCTATGGTAGCAGCAGATGACCGAATACTTCTGGACTGGGACGCGCTGGAGGTCGGCGAGACCTTCGAGACGTACCAGTACCTCCTCACCCAGGAGATGATCGACACCTACCGCCAGGGGGTGATGGACCCGGAGGCCAGCTTCCCGACCATCTCCCACAAGGTGGACGTGAAGCAGTACAACGCCCGGTACCGGGACGCCGGTTCCGTTAACGCCCGGTGCGCGTTCCACTGCTACAACCCGCCCGTCGCCGGCAAGACTATCACGGTGCGGGCCTGGATCGCAGACAAGTACCTGCGCCGCGGCAAGAACTATATCGTCACCGAAGCCGTTTCGGTTGACGAGGACGGGCGGCTCATCGACCGCGTCATCACCCACGAGCTCAAGCAGCCCACGGAGGTCGGCAAGAAATGGGGAGGCTAGTTCGCAACTACGAGGTGGGGGACGAACTGCCCCCGCTGGTCAAGGAAATGACCCAGGAGGCGATCAACCTGTTTGAGGGCAGCGGCGGGGATTCGGAACCGTCGCAGTTCACCGACGAGGAGACCGCCCGCGAGACCCTGGGAACCGAGGGCACGGTGGCGTCGGGCCGGATGTCGCTGTCGTTCGCGCTGGAGTTGTTGCGCCGGTACTTCGGCAGCGACGTGTTCAATCACAACGGCACCGTCGATCTGAGGTTCCTGCGGCCCGTCCGTCCCGGCGACACCATCACCTTCACGGGCACGGTCGCCGGCGTAAGCCGGGAGGTGAACGGCAGTCGTGTCTCGGTGGACATCAAGGTGGAGAACCAACGAGGGGACACCACCGGCGTGGGCCAGGGCAGCGCGGTCGTTCCCAACGCCTTTTTGCCGCAGGACGAGTAGCGGCCAGCCTGATAGAACGGGCTAAATCACAGATGGATTTCGCAAGCACTCGTGTAGCCATAAATTCCGATCATTACTTCACAAGGGTAATATTGTGACCACCTACAATTTCTCGCAAATTTCGGGCTTCGAGTTTGAATCACTGTGCCGCGACCTCCTCCAAGCCGAGCATGGGTATTCATTCGAGCTTTTTGCACAGGGCCCCGATGGTGGTATCGACATTCGTTACATCGGGGAGGTCGACGGCGAGCGTTATACAATCCTGGTCCAGTGCAAGCGTTGGGATGAGAACTCCTTCAATACTTTGCTGAGGCACCTTACCAGGGTAGAACTTCCAAAGATCCAGAAATTGGCTCCCAATCAGTACATCGTAATGACCTCGGTCGGTCTGAATCCGGGTCGCAAGGATAGAATCGTCGAAGCCTTGCACCCCTGGGTCAAAATTCCTTCGGACGTGATGGGCAAGGACGACCTATCGGGACTATTGGCCAAGCACCAAGATGTTGAACGCCGCCACGTCAAACTTTGGCTGACAAGTACCGAAGTGCTGGACGCCTTGCTAAATAGTGGCATCGTCAACAGGAGCGAGGATGCGTCAGAACGAGCCCAGAAACAACTCAGACTATGGGTACCCAATGAGAGCTATAATCGGGCGAGGGAGATTCTCGATACTAGCCACGTTTGTGTAATCGCGGGCGGTCCAGGCATTGGCAAATCAATGCTCGCTGATATTCTCCTGGCCGACTACGCCTCGCAAGGATATGAAACCGTCTCGATATCCGAAGACATCGGCGAGGGTGATAGCGCATGGCGGCCCAACTTAAGGCAAGTATTCTTGTACGACGACTTCTTGGGCCACGTAATGTATGGGGAACTTCGTCTGAGAAAAAACGAGGAGACCCGGCTATCACGTTTCTTGGATCTAGTACGCAGGAGCGAATATAAGAGATGCATTCTGACGACGCGAGAGTACATCCTAATCGATGCCATGCGTCGTTACGAAAGCCTTTCGGACAGAGAGATGGAACCTATTAAGAGCATTATCACGCTCGAAGATTATACGCCACTCATCCGGGGTCGAATCCTCTACAATCATCTGTTTTTTTCTAACCTTCCCAATGAATTGAAAACGGCATTGCTCCCAGACGAACGATATTGGGATGTGATACGCCATCCAAATTACAATCCGCGGGTCATAGAATATGCTGTGGACTCTCGGCACGTATCTTCCCTAAGCCCTGAAGACTTTGTGTCAAACATTTTCGCCACACTCGAAGACCCGACAATGATCTGGGAGCGCATCTTCGCGGATTTATCGGATATGGCGCGGCGAGTGCTGCTCGCGATAACGAGTTTGCCTACCGAAACTTTTTTAGGTGATGTGCAAGATGTAGTGAAACGGGTTTGGCCAGCGGACTTCGACTCCGGCAGGTTTAGGAACGCTGTCGCAGTAATTGAAGGAATGTTTGTTGACCTCAGGGAAGCCAGTCCCGGAACCAGCCGACGCGACCGAATAGTGGCAATCCGAAACCCTTCGGTCAGGGATTACCTGTGGGCACGTCTCGAATCCGACGAGATAGAGGCCGATATGTTACTAGACAGCGCTGTGTTCTTCGAGCAATGCGTAATCCTATATGAAGGCAGCAATCATGCCAACTCCATCCTACCGACATTCCTTCGAGAATCCAAAGGTAGTCAGCGTGCAAGACATCTGGTCAACCACGAAAAAGTCGCGAGTCAAGCTATCGAGCTAATTGCAGGGCACAGTCCTGTGCTTCGCAGCTTCGGAGGTAGATATTCCGAGCGTGCTGAACGGGAATCAGCGGACTTAGGGAGGAGAACTGCCTTCCTCTTATCAATGTTAGAGGACCATCCCACAAGCTCAGTGGTCGCAGACTCAGCTGGCAGAGGGCTGGGGATCGTTGTCGACGCATGGGATGCGGGAAGAGGATCTCCAACAGAGATGGTGCAAATTATCCGTCAAGCAGTCAAAGTGCGTGACTTCCTCCATGAGGACATCCTACAGCGGGCAGAGCAATCTGCATTCAATGGTATTACAGGGCGTCTGGACGATACGCAAGATTTCGAAGCGCTAGTTGAGTTCGCAAAGCTGGACACCGATCTCTTCAAAAGTCCCAACCGTAGTTTAGAGGCTTGGGCGGAAGAGTTTGAAGATTATCTGGATGGCGAACGTGATTGGCTTCTAGAAGAAGTCGATGATCCCGATTGGCTCGATTCTATAATGAGCGATATCCGAGGGATAGCCAGGGCACTCAGTGTAGATGTTGATGAACTTGATTATCTCGCGGACGATCGCATCCAGGAGTTGCGAGATAGTTGGGAGCCTGATTTCGACGACGACAGGCGAGAACTATATAATGGTACCGAGAATAGCTCTAATGAGGTATCCGACGAGGCAGAGGTAAACGCACTTTTCCGATCCCTTAGTGATCTTAGCACCTAGGTGGGAGTCCTTTTAAACGCTGGGTTGCCGTGCAGCGAACTGGGCAAGATTGACATCCTGGTCAACAACGTGGGCGGATACCGTCTGTTCACCAACGACCTGACCCATGCGGTAACGGTGCTGGACATCACCGAAGACGAGTGGCGGCGGGTGATAGAGTCGAATCTGACCACTACCTTTATGACCTGCAAGGCCGTCCTGCCCCACATGATGGAACGTCGCAGCGGCGTCATAGTCAACCTGACTTCGATGAACGTGGCGCGACGGGGCCGGGCGGGACAGGCATCCTACGGGGCCGCCAAGGCGGCGGTGGAGCGGCTCAGCGAGTCGCTGGCCGATGAGGTGCAGGAGTTCGGTATCGCCGTCAACATCCTGGATCCCGGCTGGAACCTCACGCGGCCCAACGACGACTACGACGACGAAGTGCACAAGCGGATGAGGCTGCCGGACGACATTGCCGAAGTCCCCGTGCACATGGCGCTGCAAACGCCGGCAACCATGTCCGGCCAGTTGGTTTCCACCGCGCAATACGATGAAGAGCATGGCATAGAACGGCTCCACGCATAGCCTTGCATCCGAGCAGCCCCATCCTGGTTATCCTTATGGTGTTTGCAAAGGCGTTCTCCTTCCGCCAGAGGCGGATGTTCCGTTGGGTTTGAGTTTTTTCGGTTGCCTGCCAGAGGTGATGGTGTGTCCTTCGACGGGCTCAGGATGAGCGGGTCGGTGTCGGTGGTCGTTGTCAGCCCCACGGCCGGGGGTTTACGCAAGGGTTTTTGCTCACTCAAGGTTTGGCGGACGGCGCATTGGAGAGGAGTGAGACCCCTCACCTGCCCCTCTCTCCTCCAGAGGCGGACGTTTCGCCCGCAAGGGGAGAGGGAGTAGCGTCGGACGCCCAGCGTGTGAGCAGGCGCTGGCCCCGTTGCGACCACGCCGGGTAGATATTGACCGGACGCTGGTCCTGGCGGGAGCGGGTGTGCGATTTAGGATTCTGACGGGTTGGCCGTGTACGACCGGGACGGTATCACCTCTGGCAGGCGGGATATGGGATTTAATTGCGGGACCAGCTGGTCTTTCACGTGATGAATTTATGATAGAACCGGGGCGCCGGGAGGGTCAACGGGGTGGGTGTCAGCGTTTGGGGCATTCGCCAGAATCAGCAAATAACTAGTCAAAACTCAGTTAGCATGCTTCGCAATTCTTCCACCGAAAATGGTGGTCGGCGCCGGTGAGCCATAGCGTGACAGTTTGGGCACAAGGGTCGCAGGTCCCGGACTGGGTCAATCTGATAACTCTCGCCGATGGAGGAGAGCGGGACCAGGTGGTGCACGTGAATATATCCCTTCCCTACAGCGCCGTAGCGTTTTTCGAAGCTAAATCCACAGACGACGCATGAACTCCCATGATGATTGATACAGGCTTGGCGAGCTGCACCATCTCTCTCATATCGGTTTACGAATACCTGGTGTCGGGACCCTTCATAATGATCTTGCGTTCCGAGTTCATCCGGTCCTCGAAAAACGTTTTCATTGTCAACGTTGTTCATTATCGCCCAGCGTATTTGCACTGGGGTGGTATCGAAAGTTTCAATCGGTCTTGCTAGCCCCGCATATTCGAACGGTGCTGAGTTAGAGCTTCTCCAAAACAGGTGGATCACCCGTTCTTCTTCCAATAATTTCGCAACGCTCGGCCAACCAAGGTGTGAACCGGATTTGTGAAACCAATGGAAAGTCTCCCTTTCCCATCGGTTGTCGTAATCATGGCCGGTGCGTCCCTCTGACCCCACGTTAGCGAAAATGATGAACTCCGACTGGTGCTCGACAATGCCAGTATCCCAAAGTCCTCCTTTTGCCTCACGGGAAAGACCTGCCATTTCTTTTACGTCTGCACGGCTGTACATCGAACCGCACTCAAAAGTCAGCATCTTTGACGACCATCCTGATAGATTAGCAACGCGCTCTCGAATCCGTGGACATATTACAAGATGCTCGTGCGGTTTGGCAGAGTTTAGTGGAAACTCTACCAATTTTGTAGGATTAGGTTAGGTCCAGCCAATGACGTTAGAACAGGACTGAGGCTGACGCTGCGCGAAAGCGGCAGAGTTGCTAATGGATTGTGGCGTCGCTAGACTTGGCGCATTGTGGGTGAGCTATGACGAGCACTAATGCTTTGCGGACTCGGATGGCGCACGCGCTGCCCTTTTACTATGGGTGGGTGGTTGCGGGGAATGGGGTGGCGCTGAGCCTGTCCACCCGCACTGTGATGGCGGTAGCGACGCTTTCGGTGTTCGTGGTTCCGATGACCCAGTCCATGGGCTGGTCGGTGGGGATGTTCTCCGGCGCGGTCAGCCTGGGCGGGCTAGCCGCCGTCTTCGTTTCGCCCATTGTGGGGAGATGGCTGGACCGGTACGGGGCGGGCGTCATCCTGGGGGTGGGTTCGTTTGCCACGGGGGCGATAGCCATCGGGCTGGCGTTCGTCGCGCATCCGCTGGCTTTCTATGCGCTGTACGTGCCGGGGCGGATGATTTTCTCCGGGCCGCTGGAGATGGGGCTGCCCACGGCCATCAGCAACTGGTTCATCCGGCGGCGTCCGGTAGGTCTGGCAGTAGATCACATCGCCAAGGGGGCCGGCCTGGCCATGGTGCCGTGGGCGATGACGCTGATCATCACGGGGTATGACTGGCGAACGGCGTGGATCGTCCTGGGAATCCTGACGTTCGCGCTGGGGGTTGTGCCGTCCCTGCTGCTGGTGGCGCGGCGGCCGGAGGACATGGGGCTGGAACCCGACCCGGCGCCGGCGCGGGAGGATTCACTCAACCGGGGTTCCGGCAACCAGGATGCTGAGGCCGCCGTAGGTTCCGGCAACTCGGGCAGCTTCGCGGAGATCGACTTCACGGTAGGGCAGGCGCTGCGGACGCGGGCGTTCTGGATCCTGGCGATCTTTTCCGGCGCCAGCATGATGGTCCAGGCGGGACTGAGCCTGCACCAGGTGTCTCACTACATCAGCCAGGGCATCGACCCGCGATTCGCGGCGATCAGCGCGAGCACGTTCGCCCTGGCCCAGATGCCGGCGGGCCTCTTCTGGGCGGCGCTGGCACGGCGGGCGCCGATCCGGTTCCTGATGATGGGGTCGTCGTTCGTGGTGGCGCTGGCCGCAGCGGGCACGGTGCTGAGCGACTGGCTGCTGCCGGAGATCATCTCGGCTGCGGGGATCGGGTTCGGCGTGGGCGGCCTGCACCTGCTGATACGGCTGGTGTGGGCGGACTACTACGGGCGGCAGAACCTGGGGACGATTCGCGGGCTGACGATGTCGGTGCAGGTGGGCGGGCAGGCGCTGGGGCCGGTGATCGCCGGGTTCATGTTCGACTACTTCGACAGCTACCGGATTCCGTTCACGTTCTTCGCCGTGGCGGTGTTCCTGGCGGGGATTATGGCGGTGGCGGCGAGGCCGCCGCGGGCGCCGGGGTCGTGAGTCGGGTTGCCATAGCCACCTCAGTAAAGCTCCTCAAATTGCTCGCGGGTCAGCCCGGCTTTGCGCGCTATTCGGTACATTGTGACGGCGTTGATGGGATTGCCCCGTGGGATCTCCAATCGGGTCGTGCCGTTGGACATTACGATGTGACCGCTTTGGCGGATTATCGAATAGCCGATTTTCTCAAATGCCGCGACCACCCGCCGATGGTTTTTGCCCGGTATAGTGGGCACGATTTACTGTCCCGGGTACGGGGCTGGGCTTACTACCGCTTCCGCTGTGGGCAGTCCAGCGGCCATCAGCTCCTGGTAATAACTGATGACCTCATGGTAGGCGTGGCCCTTTGCCGGTTCTACTCCGTCCACTAACGCCTCGTAGATGGCGTCGGCGATCATGTCCAGCGCGTCTTGGGGGTCTCGGCCGGCGCTGCACACGTCCATGGATGGGCAGAAAACTGCCCACGGAGTTCCGGGGCTGTCGCCGCTGGTGTCGCACACCAGCAGGACTTCGTAACCATATTCCACGGGCGCGCGGCCAGCCCATTCTGCCGTCAGGGATTCGTCGGCGCGGGTCAGCAGGGCAATCGCCATAGTCCCACCTCACTTTAGGGCAATGATAGCATCCGGTGACGAGGCGTCGGGGGAGGTTTGGCTCTCCGTGCGCAGTGACGCTCAGGAAATTTCGATGCCGACGGGGCAGTGATCGGATCCCATCACTTCGGGCAGTATGAAGGCATTGGTCAGGTTGGAGGCGAAGTCGTCATCGGTGAAGAAGTAGTCGATGCGCCAGCCCACGTTCCGATCCCGCGCGCGAGTCACCTGGTTCCACCAGCTGTAGTTGTGGGGTTCCTGGTTGAACCGGCGAAAGGTGTCGATGTAGCCGTGGTCAAGGAAGGTGTCCATCCAGGCCCGTTCCTCCGGCAGGAAGCCGGAAATCTTCTCGTTGGCCTTGGGCCGGGCGAGGTCGATTTCCTTGTGGGCGGTATTGACGTCGCCGCACACGACCACATTGCGGCCTTCCCGTCGCAGCTGGTCCACGTATTCCAGGAAGGCGTCGTAGAACTCCATCTTGTAACGCAGGCGTTCGGCGGACTGCTTGCCGTTGGGAAAATAGATGCCCAGGAACACGAAATCGTCGAAGTCGGCGACGATGGTGCGCCCCTCGCTGTCGAACCGCTCAACGCCCAGGCCGAAGGTGACGCTGCGGGGTTCGTGTCCGTCCCGGGTGTAGAGGCCCACGCCGCTGTAACCCTTTCGCTCTGAAGTGGTGAACCAGTTGGAATAACCCTCCACCTGCTTCAGGGCGGTGGGCAACTGGGACTCGTGGGCCTTGGTTTCCTGGAGACACAGCAGGTCGGGCTGCTCCTCCTGAAACCACTCAAGGAATCCCTTCCGGTGAACTGCCCGGATGCCGTTGACGTTCCATGAAATCAGCCTCATGCTCTACTCCCTCAGCCACGCTCTCCTCGAAGGAAGAGTGGAAATTGCCCTCCGCGCCCGATTTTAGCACAGGCAGTTGACCATCTTGGAAGCCTGCGAGCAGTCTCACGCGTGCCCGCTTTGTCATTGCGAGCACAGCTTGGCAATCTCGTTGCCACGAGGACGGTCGCCACGCCAACGAGATTGCCGCGTCGCTGCGCTCCTCGCAATGACAGGTTGCGCAAAGTGGGTGCGCGTGAGCGGTACGCTGCCACCCCGTCGTTTCGCAGCCGGTCACGGGGCGGCGGGGGTGGTCTGCGTCTCACCGGGCAGGGAGTCTTCCCAGTTGGGTATCAGGACGCGAGAGGATGATTCCAGGAGCAGGATGAAGACGACTCCAGCGAGACTGGCGGCGATAGAGATGACCCAGGCGAGATCGTAGGAGCCTCCGCCGACGTCGATGAAGCCAAGCCACCGCGTTGGCGCTTCGGCATTGCGGTAGTCGAAGACCACGCCGCCGATCAGTCCTCCGACGGCCATCCCGAAACCGGAGCCGAGGTGCTGGAATCCGAAGATGGACCGCACCGGCCCCATGCCATAATACTGACGGTTGGCGATGAGGAAGGCGGACATTTCCCCGCCGAAGCCGATGCCGAAGAGGACGGCGAACAGGTAGAACTCCCACGCGCTCTGGGCCCAGAAGAGCATAATCACCGTAACACCCTGCAGGGCGTAGGGCAGGATCATCGTTGCCTTGGCTCCGAAGCGGTCGGCAAGGATGGGAATGAACAGGCGGCTGCTCACGCTGGCCATGGTGTAAATGGTGACGATCCAGGCGGCAGCGGCGAGGGACAACCCCTGCTCGGTGGCGAAGAAGACGACGTGCCAGATGACGATGGCGTGGCCCGCGCAGCCGAGGAAGTGGATGAAGGGCAGGTTCCAGAAGGCCCGGGTCCGGCGGGCATGCTGAAGGAAGACCTTGCTGCGCAACTTGGCAGTTTCGGAGTTGGCCGGGACGGGCGGGGGGTCGTCGTCGGTGGCTCCCAGGGGCCGCATACCGCGGTCGGCAGGGTCGCTGTGGAAGAAGAACAACAGGGAGAACAGGATCACTCCACCCACGGCGGCGATGATCCAGAACCCCACCTGCCATCCGGTCAAGCCCACCAGCAGCGCGAGGGCAGGGGCGGTGACCGATGCGCCCATGCCGCCGAAGGACTGCTGGATGCCGACGGCGAGGCCGAGCTTCCTCTTAAACCAGGCGGCGACGGTGGTGGGGATGTTGACGGTGAAAAGGGCTTGGGCTAATCCCAACAAAAGGCTGTAATAGATGTAAAGTTGCCAGAGTTGGTTGACGGAGCTGAGGAGTAGCATTCCGGCCACGTAGAGGCCGGCGGCGACAAACAGGGACTTGCGCGCTCCGTAGCGGTCGCCGATCCATCCGGAGACGGGAGAGAGGAGGGCGCTGGCTACGCTGCGGAAGACCTGAGCCAGGACGATGGCGGTGACGCCCCAGGCGAAATCGGTCTGGAGGACGACGAGGATGACGGCGAAGGCCTGGCTGACGAAATTGGCGGTGACCCGAAGCATGGTGCCCATCCCCACCACAAGCCATGCGTAGTGGTACTGCTCTCGCCAGCGGTTCACCTGGTTCGACAAGCCGATATTCAAACCGAATCACTCTCCATTGCCGAGAATCAGGATGGTGGTTGGTGCGCCAGGCCGGAAATCGTCGGGAAGGCTGGGCGCAAAACCGGGCATCCGCAATTGGGGCATTGTAGCGTCGCCAGCGTCGGGTGGCAATTTGAAGCAGGAGAAGATTGCGCGCGGCGGGGCTTTTTGGTTATCCAATTCCGGGAGGTGCGTTTATGTAGAGATGTCGTCTGTGCTGTCTCGGTTCAATGCCGAGACCCTGTGAATGGTAAGTTGCGGCTTTTCGTAGGATTGTTATGCGCTGCGTCGCGCCCGGCCTCGCCACCACAGGAAAAGCGCCGTCAGTGTGGCGCCGATCACCAGTGCGACCGACCAACCCGGCCATCCGCCAAGATAAAGGGACACCCACGACAACGGGACCGTTGCAACCCCGAAAAGTATCCCCCACATGAGGGCAGCGATGCCCAGCCGCAATACCCAAGCAGCTACGGCACTTGTCAACACCGGGGTGAAGAACGGTGCCAAGAAGAGACCGCCTCCAATCCATATAAGCCAGTCCAGAGGCGTTCCGCCGATATCAATAGCCATCGTGTATCTCGCGGTAGTTCGCTTTCATTCGGGCTATACCATGTGAGGAGCGCGGTGAGCGCAGCGCTGATCACCATTGCGATGAGCCATGCACCCCACCCCTGCATCCCAAGCGGGTCCCAGACATCAACCCCGAATTTGATAGCCGCCCATGCTAGGGGGACGTTCACCACCCCGATAAGGAGCATCCATTTGAGGGCACCGGCGTCCAACCGGAACACCCGGATGATGATGGCACTCGTTAGTATCGGAGTGAGGAACGGCACCAAGAACAGGCCGCCCAGCACCTGCCCGTATAAGAACCACTCCCAATTAAATTAGATGCTATCATGCACTTCTCAACTGTTTGCTTTCATTAGAAAATACAAGTGTCCAACCGGCCAGCGTCGGTGAGGACCAAGCCGTAGCGGTCTAACTGTGGAGTAAATCAGGCAGCTTCGTCGCCCTCCGGGGTCAGTTCCAGCAGGCGCATCCCCCGGTCCACCTGCTGGCCGGCCTCCACCGCGATCCGGCGCACGATTCCGCTGCGTGACGCCGTGATTACTAGTTCCATCTTCATGGACTCCATGAGCACGACGGTCTGGTTGCGTTCCACCCGGTCGCCCTCTGCGACCAGAACCTCAAGCACCGCGCCGGGCATGGGAGCCAGCACGTCACCGGGACCTTCTCCCGCCGCTGCGCCGCCCCGTCGCCGGCCCGAACCTGTGAGGGTATCCGCGCGCTGGAACACGTGCAGCGAGCCGTCCAGCCAAAGGTGCAACTCCGCGCCGACCCACGCCCAAGCGAAGCGATGCGTCCGGCCCGATTCGGTACGACACAATCCTTCGCCGGCCCCATACAAGCCTATGCTGATTGTAGGGGCGGGTTTGAAACCCGCCGCTACCTCACCTTCTACTTGGAAAGCAAGGTAGCCGTCCTGCTCTTCCATCCGGTAGCGGTAGGTTTCTCCCGCGTCGGGATACACCTCACGCATCTCTCCCCGGTTCGTGGTCATGGCAGCCTCCGGTCTCCGGCGGACTGCCAGGGGTTGACGCTGACCGGCCTGTCATTACCGACTGCCGGCAATGGGGAGCCAACCGGCTGCTGCGATGCCCACGCCGCTAGGGCCCGGGACATCAGGCGGGTTTCGTCGGACATGGCCGGGCTGGTGACGGCCGGGTTCCATTCCAAAAAGCCGGTGTCGTATTCGCCCCTGCGGAATTGGGCATGTTCCATGACTGCCCGCAGTAGCGGGATGTTGGTGATGACTCCCAGGGCCAGGAACTGGGACAGGGCCACCTCCATCCGACGCAGGCTGAGGTCACGGGTGGGCGCCCAGGCGATGAGCTTGGCCAGCATGGGGTCGTAGTAGATGGATACCTCCTGACCCTCTGAGACGCCGCTGTCCAGCCGCAGGCCGGGGCCGCTGGGCGGACGCCAACGCAGCAGGGTTCCGGTGGACGGCACGAAATCGCGGTACGGGTCCTCGGCGTAGATGCGGCACTCGACGGCGTGGCCTTGGGGTTGGATGTCAGCCTGTTGCAGCGTCAGAGGTTCTCCGCCGGCGATGCGGATTTGCCATTCCACCAGGTCCAGCCCCAGCACGGCCTCGGTGACGGGGTGCTCGACCTGGAGGCGGGCGTTCATTTCCAGGAAGTAGAAATCGCCGGTGCGTGGGTCGAGCAGGAATTCCACCGTGCCGGCGTTGACGTATCCCGCCTCGCGGGCCAATACAACGGCGGCATTGCCCACGAGCTGGCGTAGTTCAGGGGTCAGGGCCGGCGATGGGGTCTCCTCGATGATCTTCTGGTGGCGGCGCTGTATGCTGCATTCGCGCTCGCCCAGATGGATGGTGTGTCCGTGGGCGTCGGCCAGCACCTGCACCTCCACGTGCCTAGGGTTGGCGATGTACCGTTCCAGGAACACGCGGCCATCGCCGAAGGCCGCCTGCGCCTCGCGGCTGGCCAGCTCCATGTCGCCGTCCAAGTCTTGCCGCCGTTGGACCAAGCGCATACCTCGACCGCCGCCGCCGGCCGCTGCTTTGACCATCAGGGGGAACCCCCACCGCTCGGCAAACTCCGCGGCCGCAGAATCGCCCGGTTGGCAGGCGGGAGCGCTGGGTACGGTGGGGACGCCGGCGGCGATGGCGATATCCTTGGAGCGCAGTTTGTCACCCAGCAACGCCATACTTTCCGGCGTAGGGCCGATGAACGTAATACCCTCGTCCTGACAAGCACGGGCGAACTCAGGATTCTCTGATAGAAAGCCGTAGCCGGGGTGGATGGCGTCGGCTCCGCAGTTTCTAGCGGCCTCGATTATCGTGGGGATGTTGAGGTAGGTATCCTCGGCCGTACTGCCCGGCAGGGCCACGAACTGCTGCGCCGTTGCCACATGGGGCGCACCGGCGTCCGGCTCGGAATAGACGGCGACGGGAGCGATGCCCATGGCCAGCAGGGTCTGGTTGATGCGCACGGCAATCTCGCCGCGATTGGCTACCAGGACTTTGGAGAACATGATCTGATTTCGGTCGCGGGAATGACGATGGTGGTGGCGGGATTTTACATGCGGAACACGCCGCGCTTCTGCTCGGGGAACGGCGCATTGATGGACGCGGCGATGCCCAGGCCCACCACGTCGCGAGTGTCCACCGGGTCGATTATGCCGTCGTCCCACAGGCGGGCGGCGCTGTAGTAGGGATCGCCCTCGGTTTCGTATTTTTCAAGGATGGGCCGTTGCAGGTCGTCCCGCTCTTCCTGCTCCATGGTTTGCCCGCGCCGCTCCAACTGCTGCAGCCGGATGGTGAGCAGGACTTCCGCCGCCTGCTGCCCACCCATCACCGAGATGCGGGAGTTGGGCCACGTCCACAGAAAGCGGGGTTGGTAGGCCCGCCCGCACATGCCGTAGTTGCCCGCGCCAAAAGAACTGCCGATGATGACGGTGAATTTGGGCACGGCGGCGTTGGAGACGGCCATGACCATCTTGGCGCCGTCCTTGGCGATTCCGCCCTGCTCGTACTGGCTGCCCACCATGAAGCCGGTGATGTTTTGCAGGAACAGCAGGGGGATGCCGCGCTGGCTGCACAATTCGATGAAGTGCGTCCCTTTCAGCGCGCTTTCGGAGAACAGAACCCCGTTGTTGGCGACCACGCCCACCGGATAACCCCAGATGCGCGCGAAACCGCAGACTAGCGTACCCCCGTACTCGGCCTTGAACTCGTGGAAGCGGCTGCCATCGACGATGCGGGCGATGACCTCACGCACGTCGTACTGCCGGCGGTTGTCCGGGGACACGATGCCGTACAGCTCGGCGGGATCGTGGGCCGGCGGCTCCGGGGTTGTAATCTCGAAGGGCGGGTCGCGCCGCCGCACGAAGTTCTCCACGATGTCCCGGGTGATGGCCAGTGCGTGCTCGTCATCGGCGGCCTGGTGGTCGGCCACGCCGGAAATGCGGGTATGCACGTCGGTTCCGCCCAGGGTCTCCGGGTCCACCTCCTCGCCCGTGGCCGCCCGCACCAGCGGCGGCCCGCCGAGGAAGATGGTGCCCTGCTGCCGGACCATCACCACCTCGTCGCTCATGGCCGGGATGTACGCGCCGCCGGCGGTGCAGGAACCCATCACCACCGCCACCTGGGGGATACCCACGGCCGACATCTGCGCCTGGTTGTAGAAGATGCGCCCGAAATGGTCGCGGTCGGGAAAGACCTCCGCCTGCAACGGGAGGAACGCACCGCCGGAGTCCACCAGGTAGATGCAGGGCAGGTGGTTCTCCAGCGCGATTTCCTGGGCGCGCAGGTGCTTCTTGACGGTGATCGGGTAGTAGGTTCCGCCCTTCACGGTGGCGTCGTTGGCGAGAATCACCACCTCCTTGCCTTGGATCACGCCTACGCCGGTGACAATGCCGGCAGAGGCTACCTCACCGTCGTACATGTCCCACCCCGCCAGCGGACTCAGCTCCAGGAAGGGCGTGTTGGCGTCCACCAGCGCGTCGATGCGTTCCCGCGCCAGCAGCTTGCCGCGGCTGCGGTGCAACTCCACGGTGCGCTCTCCGCCGCCGGCCCGCGCCTGGGCCAGGCGATCCTTCAGGTCGCGTACCAGAGCCTCCATGCGGGCCTGGTTTTCCCGAAAATCAGGATCAGCGGTTCGCAGGTTGGAGCCGATTACTTCCATGCTATTCCTTTCGCCACTGGATTCCCGCTTTCGCGGGAATGACGGTGATGGGGCAGGAATGACGGTGAAATGTCAACACGCCTAGATCGGCGGGCGCGTTGTGTACCAGCGGGCGTGCTGCTGGTAGGTGTAGGCCGCCTGGATCACGCCCGGCTCATCGAAGGGCTTGCCGGCGATCTGCATACCGATGGGCAGGCCGCTCTCCGTGAACCCACAGGGCACCGAGATGGCCGGCAGGCCGGTCACGTTGAACGGAGCCGTGAAACTGCGCCCCCGCGCCGTGCTGACCGGGTCGTAGCCGTCGAAGGCCGCCGCCGGTTGGGTCATGGTGGGCGTTACCAGGAAGTCCACGGTCTTCATCACCTCGGCGAACTCCCGGCGGGCCAACGTGCGCACGCGCTGGGCTTGCAGGTAGTCGGACGCGGACATCAGCGCGCCGATGCGGAACCGTTCGCGGACGATTTCCCCGAAGTCCTGCGGACACGCTTTCAGGTTGGGTTCGTGGTAGGCGTAGGCTTCGCTGACCATGATGACGGAGTTGGCCGCGCGGACGTAATCCAGCGTTGGCAGGGAGACCTCCTCCACGATTGCGCCCAGGCTTTCCAGCTCACCGATGGCTTTCTCCACGGCGGCAACGACTTCGGGGTTGACGCTGGGGTCGGGGTCGAAGAAGTAGTGGCGGGGCAGGCCGAGCCGGACGCCACGGATGCCTTCTCGCAGGGACAGGGAATAGTCGGGAACCGGCGCAGTGCTGGACGTGGGATCTTTCGGGTCATGGCCGGCGATGGCCTGGAGCATGTACGCTGTGTCCTCCACCGTCCACGTCATCGGGCCGGCGTGGTCCTGCGACCAGCTCAGCGTCACCACGCCGGCGCGGCTGACCCGGCCATAGGTGGGTTTCAACCCGACGATGCCGCACAGCGACGCCGGGCCGCGTATCGACCCGCCGGTGCAGGAACCCAGCGCGCCCAGGGCCTGGCCGGATGCCACCGACGAACCGGATCCACTGCTGGAACCGCCAGTGATGTGGTCCAGGTTCCAGGGGTTGCAGGCCGGCTCGAAGGGGGTCGTCCAGTCGGGGCCGCCCAGGGCAAACTCGTGCATCGCCAGCTTGCCCAGCAGGATGCCGCCGGCGGCCTTGAGTCGCGCGGTGGTGGTGGCGTCCTCGGTGGGAACGCGGTCAATGTCCACACGGGAGCCGGAGGTGGTGCGCACGCCGGCGGTGTCGTACAGGTCCTTCAGCGCGAAGGGGATGCCGTGCATGTGTCCGCGATAATCGCCGCGCAGGATTTCCGCCTCGGCGACGCGGGCCTGCGCCATGGCGTCGTCTTCGAGCAGAAGGATGAAAGAGTGCAGACGGTCGTCGGTGTCGGCGATGCGTTCGAGACAGGCGCGGGTGAGTTCCACCGGCGAAAGTTCGCCCTTGCGCATCAGCTCGCCGGCCTGGTGGATGGTCAGGAAATGCAATGGGGTGTCGGATGTAGCCATGAGGGTGTCAACTCCTTAGTTTATTTCCACCATACGGCGTACCGCACGGCAAAAGGCGTCCTGGATTCCCGCTTTCGCGGGAATGACGAGAAGGCTACTCCTCCGGCCAGTCGGGGTGATACTCAACGATCATTTCGGTTGCGCCAAACTCGATCTCGTGGCACTGCCGGGCGTAGGCGGCGTACAGGTCGTACACGGGCTTGAGCGCTTCGACTTCTTCCCGGCTCATGCCGAGGCCGGCGCGGTCGGCCAATTGCTGTAGTTCGTCGATGGACATTTCTGCCGGTTCAGGCATAACGGGACCTCCGGGATTGTCAGGTGCTTGGGGCGGCTTGATGATACATTGCTTGATGGGGTAATGCGGCCTCTACAATCTCACGTTCGTACAGGTCAGCCTCGGCTGCGACCCACCAGCAAATGGGTGGCCAAAAGCCTGCGTTGGCGTGCCGGAATGTTGACGAACACACTGGTTACCGCCTCTGCCCCGTCGATTAGTCTGACCACATGAAAACGCGTAAACACGCTTCGGAGGTTATAGTCGGCGTCAAGACGATTCGCCTGTAGGCTGCCAAATACGTTAGCGAAATCACGGATTTCAGGCATAGGACTATGTTGGCGGTAGGATACCAAACGGTCTTTCGCTGGTCGGTGGTCAAGAGCCCGATAGGTCTGAACCCATAGGTTGAGATCATGGCCCGTTGGCGATGTCCCTATGAGAGCGTCGGCGTTGCTGGTGCAGATGGCGTGGAACATGGCGTAATACGTCGTACTTACCGCACGTTTGAGCATAGCCTGTCTGGGCCGGCCCGGGGCTGCGGTTCCGGACACGCCAGCCAGAGACCTCGCGGCGTCAAAAAGATGCTGCCAATCCAAGGTTATTCGTACTCCCAGGGCCTCTCGGAGGTGGACATCCGGAGCCACTCGGGATATTCGTCTTTGGAAATGTAGGACTCCATTGGCACATTCGTGAAACCCATATCGTACAGTACGTCATTGAGTTCCGAGAATATTCTGTTGAGCTTGTTAGGATCGAGCAGCGCGTAATCGCCGTCATACACTACGATGATTTTGAGGTTGTCTTCACCGTAATAATCGGTCATGGGCTCAACCGTGATCGGGTCAAACGTGACTGTCCCCTGGAAAGTCTCATCCAGGAGCTTTCTCATATTGTCCTCGGCTGCCTGAACTGTGGCTGCTGGTACAGTCATGGCGTCTCAAACCTCTTGTGGTCGACATTCAAGCGAAGCAATCGCGTCGAGCGGACGAGTATATGTTACCCCATCCCGCTACTCCCTGAATATCTCCTCGCCGCGGTGGAGGCGCAGGGCGATCTGGTAGGTTTGGCCCACGGCGCGAGGCGTCGGCGCGTGGGCGGCGAGGTAGCGGGCCATTCCGATCAGCACGTGACGGCCCGATTCTGTGTCCCGGCGGTTACGGTACTGGTTGAACCCTGCGTCGACGATCTGGAAGGAGTGGAAGCCCGAGTCCTCCGACAGCATCGCCCGGCCCAGGGTCGCTACCAGCGCGTCGGGGTCCGCGCGGCCGGTGAGGTAGCGGGACACCAGGTGCGACACCTCCTCAACCTGCTGGCGCACGTCCATACGCTCCCGGATCTCGGCCAGCAGGGCGGGCCCGTCCACCGGGTCGTTGCCCGTCTCCGGTATGCGCTGGGCCGGCATGTTCAGGAAACGGTCCAGGTAGATGCTCATGGCGACGTCAAAGACGCCGCGCAGCAGTTCCGGCGACGGCGCGCGCTGCAACGCCCGGTGCAGAGCGTTGGCCGCCGTCAGCGTGTTGTGCACTGTGTCCCAGTCGTTGAACTCGTTGGACACGTGGAAGTGGGCCATGCGCAGAAAGGCGGCGTGGGCGACTACCGAACCGAGTTGCTCGGCAGTCGCGCCGGCCCGGATAGCATCCTTGATGGCGTCCAGTATGTCGGCGGGGTTGTCGCCGAGCGTCTGTTGCGCCAGGGCATCCGCGTCGTTCCAGCCCGTTGCCTGCCGGCCCTCGTCAAGCAGCGCGGGTAACTCCTCCCGAGCCTGCCAGAGCAGGGAGGCCAGGTCGATGGGATGCCGCCACGCGCTGAGTTCCTGGCTGCGGCGGGCGCGGGCCATGCCATGCACCAGGCTGGTGAGGATCTGGCTGGCATGCTCCCATCCGATGTGGTCCAGCAGCTCGAATGCCTTGTTGGCGAAGTCCGGCGTGTGCCCGGCATCCAGGTAAATATGGTCGGTGGCGGCGGCGAAGATCATGTCGGCGATGTGGCGGGGCGGGATAGCCAGCTCGATAGCGGTGCGCAGACTGCGTTCGGCGGCGTCCTCGTCGCGCACGTCGATGAAGTTGCGGAACCACTGCTTGAAGACCTCGGGGCGCGTTTCGCCCGTGGGCAGCGGGTCCACCACGAAGCGGGGCGGACGGCCGGCACACTCCCGCGACACGTGGAGCAGACCCTGATACAGCGCCACCGGGCGGTCCTCCTCGGACAGGTGCGGCAGCATGTTGGCCGCAGACGTCAGCATGGTCATAGCGGCGCCCCATCCGGCGGCGCTGTAGGTCGTGCCGAAATCGGCGCCCACGCGCAGGGGCGCCCGGTAGTCCGCGCCGGCGGCGTGCAGCCCCAGCACCGACTTGGCGGCGACCAGGCGGATGTTGTGCTCCAGACCGTCGCGGAGCCGGCCCACCCAGTGCGCTTCCTCATCGCGTTGCACGGGTTGCGGGTCCACCCACACCTGCCCGTCTTTGACCGTAACGGGGAAACTGCGCACGTCGTCGGCAAAGGGATTGAAGGTGCCGCCGCTGGCCAGGTCGAACCGGGCATTGTGCCAGTGGCACGTCAGGATGCCGTCCTTGACGCTGCCCCGGTCCAGCGGAAACCCCATGTGGGGGCAGCGGTTGTCCACGGCGTACACCTGCCCATCGTGGTAGATGACCGCGATGGCGTGGCCGCCGCCGGTGACCACCCGGCACCCGGCAGATTTCAGTTCGTCAACGCTGCCGGCCCGTATCAGTTGCTCAATCTGCGTCGCCATGACGCCCTCCTCAAACCGTTGGTGAACGCGCTCTAAAACTTTGAGTAGCGGGTCATGAAGTTTCGGATGGCGTTGAAATACTCGCGGAATCCCACGTACATCAGGTCATTGTGGCCCGCGCCGGGGATTATCTCCAAGTGCTTGTGGCGCGTCTTGAGCTTGTTGAACATGTCCACCGCGTCGGACAGCGGCGCCGACTCGTCCCACTGGCCGTGGATCACCAGCGCGGGGATGCTGATGGAGTAGAACCTGGCCTGGTAGTCGTCTTCCAGCGCCTGCGCAACGTCCGGGTCCAACCCCTGCGCGTACCGCCCCAGGTTGGCCCGCCCGCTCTCGATGATGACGCCGTTGATGCGGTCGGCGGCGTTGACGGCCAGTTCGCCGGCGGCGTGGCGGCCCATGGAGCGGCCCATAACGTACAGCGGGCCGGTGAACCGCAGCGTCTGCATGGTCCGCTGCAGCCAGTCCAGCGCCTCGTGGGCGTCGGAGAGCAGGGTGTTGAAACTGGGCGACCCGCTGGACGCGCCGTGTCCCCGGTAGTCGGCTATGAAAAAGTTCGCGCCGATTGCGTTGTAATGGGGCGCGATCTCGTCGTAGCGGGCGACGTTCTCGCCGCCGCCGTAGAAAAAGAGCACGGTGGGGTTCTCACGTCCCACCGCGAAAAACCGGCTCGACAGCACGGTGCCGTCGGCGACGGTGATCCCGTAGTCCACCGCGCCGTCGGGGGTTTCGCTCCAGCCCCGCAGCGGATGGAAGGTACGGCCCGATGCCTCGGGGTTGTCCAGCACGGAGTAATCAACGTTAGTCATGGCGGTCCCCCTACGGCAGTTGGTCGCATTATACTATGGCCGCGACGCCCGCCCGGCGCGCACAGCATCATCCGGAGGTATAGCGGTATGGGCAAGATGGAAATCGGACTTTACGATGTGCTGGATCAGGCCCAAATGGAATCCCATACCGTGGCCGCCGACGTGTATGACGAGCACATCCGCGGCGCGCAGGAAGCGGAGCAGATGGGGTACAAGTACTATTTTTCCATCGAGCACCAGACTTCGGACGTGAGCTTTCTAAGCTCGCCCAGCGTGTACCTCACGGCGCTGGCCCGGGCGACCAGCGCCATACGGTTCGGCGTGATGATCTACCAGTTGCCCTTTCACCATCCGATCCGGCTGGCGGAGGATGTGGCGATGCTGGACCACCTATCCCGGGGGCGCGTCGAGTTCGGGGCGGGCACGGGCGTGACCAGCCATGAATTCCTGCGCTGGAACGTGGACTTCGACCGCCGCCGGGACATGAGCGAAGAGGCGCTGGACATCATCCTGATGGCGTGGAAGGAGGGCAGCGTCACCTACGAGGGGGAGTTCTTCAAGTTCGACGAGGTACTCACCACACCCGACCCGTACCAGAAACCGCACCCGCCGGTCTGGTTCGGCTGCCACAGCGCGGCCAGCTTCGAGTACGCCGCCCTACATAACTTCCACGTCTCGCAGAACATCGATGTTGACCCGGTAATAGCCGAGAAATTCGACACGTGGCGCGGCCTGTGGCAGCAGGCGGGCCATGACGGCCCCATGCCCAAGACCTTCCTGACCCGCCACGTCCACGTGGCCGAAACCGATGCGAAAGCCCGCGAGCAGGCGGAGCCTTACCTGGCCACAGCCGCGTTCCCGTCGGCGATACCGGCCGGCAAGGGCCGCGACATCATCGGAGAGACGCGCATCGGCTACGGGCCTCATGGTATGCGCGGCGATGATCCCGGCACGCCGGAACGGGCGGAGCTGCGGCGCACCTTCCGCGAACGCGCCCAGTCCTACGACTTTTGGATCGACAACGGCATCGCGCTGGTGGGCAGCCCCGAGACCGTCGCCAAGAAGCTACAGGAGCAGCACGACCTCATTGGCCACGACATCTTCTGCGCCCGACACCTGTTCGGGTACATCTCTCCGGAGGCCGCCAAGCAGTCCATCAGCCTGTTTGCAGAGGAGGTGATGCCAGCGTTTGGGTAGCGTCGCTAATCCCGGCTGCGGGCTCCGTTGCGGCGGTTGCGCTTGCGGTCGTGGGCGGAGAGTTCCATCTTGCGGAGGCGGAAAGTCTGGGGTGTTACCTCGACCAGTTCGTCGTCGGAGATGAACTCCAAGGCTTCCTCCAGGCTCATGCGGATGGTGGCGTTGAGGCGTTCCGCCACGTCGGCGGTTGAGGAGCGCATGTTGGTGAGCTTTTTCTCCTTGCAGACGTTGATCTCGATGTCGCCTTCCTGGCGGCGGCAGCCCACCACCATGCCCTCGTACACCTGTGTTCCAGGATCGATGAACGTGTCGCCCCTGCGTTGGGCGTTGAGCAGTCCATAGGTAACGGCGGGGCCGCCTTCGGACGCCACCAACGCGCCGCCTCGCTGGGTCTTGATCTCGCCGTGCATCGGCTCGTAGGAGTCGAAAATGCTGGAATGCACGCCGTCGCCCCGGGTGGTGCGCAGGAAGAAGGAATTGAAGCCGATCAGGCCGCGGGTGGGGATGCGGTACTCCAGGTACACGTAACCGTCTTCCCCGTAGCGCATATCGCGCATTTGGGCCAGGTGGCCGGACAGGTACTCAGTCAGCGCGCCCATGTATTCATCGCGGGTGCTGATGTGCAGGATTTCGTAGGGTTCATGCACCTTGCCGTTGACGGTCCTGGTTACGGGAACGGGGCGGGAGACCTGGAATTCGTACCCCTCGCGGCGCATGGTCTCCACCAGGATGGACAGGTGCAGTTCGCCGCGTCCTGCCACCACGAACACGTCGGGACTGGGCGTCGTCTCGACCCGCAGGCTGACGTTGGTGCGGAGTTCCCGCATCAGGCGGTCGTAGAGGTTGCGGGAGGTGCAGCGTCCGCCCTCGCGTCCCACGAAGGGCGACGTGCTGACGCCGAAGGTCATGCGCACCGTGGGTTCCTGGATGTCGATGGTCGGCAGGGCATGGGGGTCTTCCGGGCTGGCGATGGTGTCGCCGATGGAAACTCCCTCGGGGCCGGTGATCGCCACGATGTCGCCGGCGTAGGCTTCCGGCACTTCCACTCGCTCCATGCCATGGAACGCGAATATGCGCTCCAGGCTGTGGACAGTGGCTTCGCCGTGGCGATCCAGCAGGGACACTTGATCCCGCAGCCGCAGCGTGCCGTTGGTGATGCGGCCAATGGCGACCTGGCCCAGGTAGTTGTCGTAGTCCAGGGCGGCGATGAGCATCTGCACCGGCGCATCCGGGTCACCCTGGGGCGACGGCACCGACTCCAGGATGGCGTCGAAGAGGGGCTGCATGTCGGTTCCCGAACGGTTCGGGTCGGCGGTGGCGCAGCCCTGCTTGGCCGATGCGTACAGAACCGGAAAGTCCAGTTGGTCGGCGTCGGTGGCCAGTTCAAGGAACAGGTCCTGCACCAGTTCCTCCACCTCTGCTACTCGCGACTCGGGACGGTCGATCTTGTTGATGACCACCATGGGGACGACGTTCTGCTGGAGGGCCTGGCGCAGCACGTAGGTAGTCTGGGGCATGGGGCCGTCCACGGCGTCCACCAGCAGCAGGCAGCCGTCGGCCATGTTCATCACCCGTTCCACCTCGCCGCTGAAATCGGCGTGGCCGGGCGTGTCGATGATGTTGATCTTGACGCCGCGATAGGACACCGAGGCGTTCTTGGCCAGGATGGTGATGCCACGTTCCCGCTCTAGCGGGTTGGTGTCCATGATCAGTTCGCCCACATCCTGGTGGGCACGGAAAACCCGGCCCTGTTTCAGCAGCGCGTCAACCAGGGTGGTCTTGCCGTGGTCAACGTGGGCGATGATGGCCAGGTTGCGAATGTCGTTGTTAGGGTACTCGTCCAAAGGTATTCACCTCACGTACCATTTAGGATACCACTAACTGCATCGGCTACATTCCGGCGGTTGTCCTGACCTGATAGACTGAACATCACAGAATTACTTCGCAGGTGAGTGCAGGGGAATCCCATGGACGTTAAAGAAGCAGTGGGCACGGCCAAAGGCTATGTTGCCGAACTTTTTGCCGACGAAGGAATATCAGACGTAGGTCTTGAAGAGATAGTGTTTGAAGAGGTGTCAGGGGACTGGAAAGTAACGGTCGGTTTTTCGCGCCGTTGGAACCAAATAAGCGGCTTGGCCGCAGCGCTGGGGCCTGGTGGTGGTAACCGTTCTTACAAAGTAATTCGTATCAGAGACCGCGATGGTCACGTCCTCTCGCTTACTGACCGCCAGCTCGCTGAAAGAGCCGATTAGATGCCCGCGATTGGATACTACATCTACGCTAATCTCCTGCTGCTGCTCGTGGTCGGCAGCGTCAACGCCTCACGTAACAACTCCTTCACACGGCTGGGCTTGACTGATTCTGCGCTCCTGGAAGTTGCCACGGAAGAAACTCCGGTTATCACGATGGATTTGGACCTGTATCTCGCCGCCGTTTCATCAAATCCGGATAGCGCGATAAATTTCACGCACCTTCGTAACCTGTAGTCAAACTCCGGCAAATTCAAAATCTAGACGATTACATCAACCGCCGGTCAAGGATACAATGCGTTCATCAAAAACCTCCCCTTCAAAGGAAAGCGCACATCATGACGCAACAAAACGCAGTCCGCAAAGACACCTTGGCTAACACCTCCAACTCGGCCATCGAGACATCGAAAACCGACCTGTTCGACCTATCGAAGGATGTTCATGCCCATCCGGAGCTGAACTACGAGGAGTATTACTCGTCCGACGCGCTAGCCGGATTTTTGGAGCGCCGCGACTTCCAGGTGGAACGAGGCATCGGCGGGGTGGAAACGGCGTTTCGGGCCACCATCGCGGGCGGCGCAGGAAACGGGCCGACCATTGCGGTGTTGGCGGAGTACGATGCGCTGCCGGAGATCGGACACGGCTGCGGTCACAACCTCATCGCCATGGCCGCCATGGGCGCGGCGCTGGGCTTGCAGGCCAATGCTGTGAACCTGCCGGGGCGCGTGGAGATCATCGGGACGCCGGCGGAAGAGGGCGGCGGCGGCAAGATCCGCCTGCTGGAATCGGGGGTGTTCGACGGCGTGGACGCCACCCTGTCGTCGCATCCCTTCTCCAACCGCACCATCGTGCCCGCCGTTTCTCCCAAGGGCGAGAGCTGGAGCCTGGCCATGGTGGGCTACCGGTACATGTATCACGGCCGGGCCGCCCACGCCGCCGCCGCGCCCGAGGCCGGCGTCAATGCGCTGAACGCGGTCATCCACCTGTTCACGGGAATCGACGCGCTGCGCCAGCACCTGCGGGATGACGTGCGCATCCACGGTGTCATCACCGACGGCGGAATGGCGCCCAACGTGGTGCCCGAGTTCGCCGCCGCCAACTTCATGCTGCGCTCGCGAAGCGGTCAGTACCTGAGCGACGAGGTGGTGGGCAAGGTGCGGCAGGTGGCCGAGGGCGCAGCGTTCATGACCGGCGCAAGCCTGGAAATCGAGGAGTTCTACCCCTTCTACGAGAACGTGCAGCCCAACCTGACCCTGGCCCAGGCGGTAGGATCGAACCTGCAAGCGCTGGGCGTCCGGCTGGATGACCCGATTCCGGGGCGCCCTGGCAGCGGCGCCTCCACCGATTTCGGCAACGTGAGTCAGGCGATGCCGGCCTACGAACTGCGGTACGCCGTCAGCGAGACGCCGGTGGCATCCCACACCCGCGACATGTGCGATACGGCGATTACCGATTACGCCCTGTCCAGCGCGTTGCAGGTGGCCAAGGCCCTGAGCCTCACCGCCGCCGACTTGCTGCGGGACGCGACGCTGGTGGAAGCAGCCAAAACTGAGTACGCCGACCGCAGCAATTGATGGTGGCGACGTGCCAATCCCGCCAGACGCGCGACGGCGCCTGTGGCGACGAGATTGCCGCGCTTCGCTCGCAATGACATGCAAAAGCAAGGGCAGGGGCAGGTTTGAAGCCTGCCCCTGCGTGGTTGAGGTTGGTTTACGTCGGTCTTAGTCCTCGACCTCTACGATCATCTCAATTTCGATGGGCATACCACCGGGCAGGGTGGCCATGCCAACGGCGGAGCGGGCGTGACGGCCCCGGTCGCCGTAGAGCTCGATGAGCAGGTCGGACGCGCCGTTGGCCACCAGGGGCGGGCCGGCGAAGTCGGGCGCCGAGTTGACCATGCACAGCAGCTTGACGATGTGGCTCACCTTGTCCAGGTCGCCGATGGCGCCTTTCAGGTTGGTAAGCAGGTTCAGCATGGTCTGGCGGGCGCAGTCATAGCCCTGCTCGACGGTCAGATCCGTTCCCAGCTTGCCGGTGTGGAGCAGTCCGCCGCCGGGCAGGCCGGGCCCGGTGCCGGACAGGAATACCAGGTTCCCCGTCTTTACGAAGGGGATGATGTTGCCGGCTCCCGGCGCGCGCGGCGGGGGCAGCTCGAGGCCCATCTCTTTCAGCTTGTTTTCTATCTCAGGCATGAAACGCTCCTTTCAAGTCGTACCGCAGATTAGACCAAGCGCCATATAACGCACCGACGATTATAGCGGCCCAGCAGGTTGTGAAAACCCCAGCGGTAAACTCATCAGGGAGTGAATCGTTGACACTCTTTTGGAAAACGGGTAATATGTTCGGAAAGAACAAAGTTTCCGCTCCGCGAAACTCCAGACCAGAACCCGGAGGCGACCGCCCATGACTTCAAAACGTGAACTACGACCCCGGCAGCAGCGCATCTTGCAGTACATCGAACAATTCCTGGAAGAAAACGGTATGCCGCCCACGGTGAGGGACATCCAGCGGGGCTGCGAGATCAGCAGCACGTCAGTGGTGGACTACAACCTCAGATTGCTGGAACGCTACGGCTATCTCAAACGCCGGTCGGAGATCGCCCGCGGCATCGAACTGCTGGACGAAACCGGACTGCCGGTGAACACTGGCTCGACCCGGGTCCAGATTGTGGGCAGCATCGCGGCCGGTGAACCCATACCTGCGTTCTCAAGCGAAGGGGCCGCCGCTGCCGCGGAATTTGACATCGTTGAAGTGCGGCCCGAACTGAAGAAGAAGCACGGCACCCTGTTCGCCTTGTCCGTGAAGGGAACCTCGATGATCGACGCCCTGATCGATGACGGCGACGTGGTGGTGATCACGCCGACGAACACGGCCCAGAACGGCGAGATGGTCGTGGCGTGGCTCAAAGAAGAAGAGGAAGCGACGCTCAAAAAGTTCTACCGTGAGGGCAGCCGCGTCCGCCTGCAACCGGCCAACAGCACCATGGATCCCATCTATGCCGACGCCGACAACGTGGAAGTGCGGGGGCGCGTCGTGGAAGTGCTGCGCCAGTTCTAGCCAACCCAAGGCCGCTCTCTGATGTATCAGGGCGCGCTGCGGACAGAGCCATTTCAAAGTCAGAGTGATACTCTCTCACCCAGCCCTCTTCCACAAAGGGAGAGGGCTATTTCCATAGCAATACAGAGAAATGGCACACAGCCTAGCTGCGGCTGTTGGATAGTGCGCCGTAGGTCGCCACCAGGAAGGGCACACAGTAGGTCAAGGGAATCTTCCACGCCAACGCGCCCGCAATCTGGCCGGACAGGATGGAATCACCCTGGTTCAATGCGGTCAGCGCCGTGCCGACCACCAGACTCGCTATCAGGGACCGTCGGAGCATGGGCCAGTGGCGCAAGGCACACTTCAGGCATTTGGTGATGCCATCGGAGTTCCCGGCCGGCCGGAACGTATAGCGCGAACCGCCCAGCGCCCGGTAGCATTGCCGGCATGTGGCATCGGGGGACATATTCTTCAGCGCGCTAGCGTTAGGGCGGGCGACGGATGTGAGGCTGGCGGAGCATAGGGCGATGGATCAGTGGCCTGGAACACTCTCCTGGGTTGCCAGCAGCCCGTTTCGTCCTGGAACTGTAACAAAGCCAGGAAAACGCCGTCAGTATTGTAGGCGCGCCGCATCTCCGACGCTTCGATGCTCAATGTGCCGCTATCGGTGCGGATAGCCCGTCCCTGTTTGATGGCCGCCGCCTGGTCGCTGGACACGCCCAATGCGGGATAGTCCAGAAGCGCCCAGTCCACCGGCTGAAGGTGAACGCGCCAATCGGACGCGGCGGCAGAATCTTGCAGCCTTTCCAGCGTTACTCCGTCCTCCGCTTTGAACCGGCCGCAACTGAGTCGTTGCAGCTCTGTGACATAGGCTCCGCACCCCAGGGTCTGACCCAGATCATGGGCGATGGAGCGCAGATACGTGCCTCGACCACAATCGACGGTGAGGCGCAGAAAGGAACAGCCAATATCGTCAATGTGGATCTCATATACCTGGACCGGACGGGGAGCACGCGCCACTTCCCGTCCAGAGCGGGCAAGTTCGTACAGGCGGCGGCCATCCACCTTGATCGCGCTGTACATGGGCGGCACCTGTTCGATGCGTCCGACGAAGTTGACCAAAGCGGCCGCGACGTCGCTGCGGGTCAACCTGACGCGCGCCGGGCTTTCCGTTATGTCTCCCTCAGCATCGTAGGTGGTACTGGTGGCGCCCAGCCGCATGGCCATGCGATAGCGTTTGCGGCCGGATACCACCTGCTCCATCAGACGGGTGGCCTGGCCGAAGCAGATGGGCAGTACACCCTCGGCCAACGGATCGAGGGTTCCGGCGTGCCCTACCTTCTTGCGTTGACCCGCAACGCGCTTCACTCGGCGCAGGGCCTCCATGGAAGTGATTCCGGCCGGCTTGTACAGGTTAAGAAACCCGTGAGCCGACGGTTCATTCTTTCGAACGGCTGCCATGACTCACTCCCGGCCTATGAACGAGGGGAGCCGCCATCGCCGCTTGCTTCAGATACGGGCAGGTCGTCGATGATCCGCATCAGGCGGTCAGCCTCGATCATGGCATCGTCGAGCACGAACTGCAGGAAGGGTATGTAGCGGAGCGATACCCGGTTGCGCAGCTCGCGCCTCAAATATGATGCGGACGACTGGATCCCGGCCAACGCTTCCTGTCGCGCCGATTCGTGTCCCATCACGCTGACGTACACGCGGGCGTTACGCAGGTCCGACGTGGTCCTGACCTGGGTTATGGTGATGAGCCCGTTGAGCCGCGGGTCGTTGACCTGAGAAGCGATGAGGCCAGAAATTTCGTTACGCAGCAGCCCGTTGACACGCTCAATGCGGCGGCGGTCGGCCATGTTCACCTCAAAGAGTTCAGTTGACCCTCTCCATGCGGTAGGCCAGGATCACGTCGCCTTCCTCGTAGTCGTTGAAAGAGTTCAGCATGATACCGCACTCAGTGCCGGCCGTGGCCTGGTTGACCTCGTCCCGGAAGTGCCGCAAGCTTGACATCTCGGTTTCGGCGATCACGTCGTCTTCGCGCATCACCCGCACCGTACCCTGGCGCGTGATGCGGCCATCCAGCACGCGGCAACCGGCGATCTGGACGCCACGACGACCGATGAAGATTTCGCGCACTTCGGCCCGTCCGACGACCACTTCCTCATATTCCGGCTCCAACATGCCGTGGAGAGCCTGCTCCACGTCTTCCAGCAGGCGATAGATGATCTGGTAATTCCTCACTTCAACGCCCAATCGTTCGGCGGTGCGCTCCGCTCCGATTTCAAAACCGACGTTGAAGGCAAGGATGATGCCCCCGGAAGCCGCGGCCAACTGTACGTCCGAATCGCTGACCGAGCCGGAACCGGAGTGGATGACGCGAGCTTTTACGTCGCCATCGGACAGTTTCTCGATTGATTGCACCGCGGCTTCAACGCTGCCCTGAACATCGGCCTTAAGCACCAGGACCAGTTCCTTGACGTCCCCGGCATCGATCTGCTTCACGATGTTGTCGAGGGTCAGAACGGTATCCAGGTTGCCCGTGCTGGCGCGCTGGCCGTGCCGGGTCGCGGTTTGACGGGCCGTACGCTCGTTGGATACTACCCGCAGAATATCGCCAGCTTCCGGTGTGGCATTGAGGCCGGTGATCACTCCGGGAGAGCCGGGAGAGATCTCGTCCAGGGCCTCGCCGCGTTCGTTGGCGATGGCGCGGACTCTGCCCCACGCGCCGCCGGCGACAATCTGGTCGCCCACCCGCAGGGTTCCGGTCTGGACGAGCACGGTGGCGGACGGGCCCCGGCGACGGTCCAGGGTGGCTTCGATAATCACGCCGGCCGCGGCCCGGTCCGGGTTAGCCTTGAGTTCCAGGATTTCGGAGAGCACCAGGAGGTTCTCAATAAGATCGTCGACGCCGTCGCCGGTCTGTGCGGAGACGGGAACGGCGATTACGTCGCCGCCCCATTCTTCCACCAGCAGGTTGCGTTCGCTGAGCTGACGCTTGACGACATCCGGCTGGGCGCTGGGCAAGTCCATCTTGTTGATTGCCACGACTATCGGCACCTCAGCCGCGCGAGCGTGGTCGATGGCCTCGTCGGTCTGGGGCATGATCCCGTCGTCCGCGGCGACGACCAGCACGGCGATGTCGGTGACGCGGGCGCCGCGGGATCGGATCGCCGTGAAGGCGGCGTGGCCGGGAGTGTCCAGGAAGGTGATGGGATGGCCGTCCCGGGCAACCTGGTAGGCGCCAATATGTTGAGTTATCCCGCCGGCTTCCTTTTCCACGACCGCCGTTGACCGAATGTAGTCCAGCAGGCTGGTTTTGCCGTGGTCAACGTGTCCGAGTATGGTAATCACCGGGGGACGGGCTTCCAAAAGGGCATCGTTGTCTTCCGCGCCGCTGGCGTTGATCGCGGAGGTGTCTTCGGCAAGCTCCGCCAAGCGGGTTCTCACGCCGTAGGCGGCGGCGGCGACGGTAGCCACCTGGTGGTCGATTACCTGATTCACCGACACCATGATGCCGTGCCGCATCAGCTGTTTGATCACGTCTATCGGCGATTGATCCAGCAGGTCTGCCAGCTCTTTCACGGCCAGGGACTCTGGCAGCACCAATGCTCGCGGAGTATTGCGACGGGGTTCACCGCGCCTGGGTCGCCTGGCGCCTGCGGTGCGTTGTTGGGTTGTCGTCATAAATAACACCTCCTCGTGCCGGGAACCCGTGAAGGAATTCCGGCTACGGCGGGTTCAGCCCTGGGGTACGGACGCCGCACAGGCGTCCGGGGTCTTTCCGGCGCTGGGGCCGCCGGATGAAATTAACTCGATGTAATAGTCCTGCAGGGCTTCGAGGTCTGAATCCGCCAATCGCGCTCGAAGGCTTCTCTCCAGGGACCGCTTTGCCAACCCACGCTCCCAGCATCCAACGCGGTTGCACAGGTACGCTCCTCGACCGTTGGCTCGGCCGGTTGGGTCGGGCATGACCGACCCCTGTGGCGTGCGGACGATTCGCGTCAACTGGCCCTTTGGACCTTTCCGGCCACAGGCGATGCAACTGCGTTCTGGTATGTGTCGCTTTTTGGGAATCCCGATTACCTGCCGTCTATTGAGAGTCGTGATACGGTTATGGGGTGAGTTCAGCGTCTTAGCGTCGGCGCGGGCCCGGGCCGCGAGCGCCCGGCACATTGCCGCCACGCCGGTTGCCGCCACCGCGCCGCCGGCGTCCGGAGCCTCCTCTGAAGTCGCCGACGATGTCTTCCGCGAACCGGATCTTGCCCGCGTCCGGCGCCAGGTTAGGCAGGCCAGCGAGAAGTTCGCTCATTTCCTCGTCAAGTTCCTCATCTTCAAACTCATCCTCTTCCTCATCGTAATCTTCAATTACGTCGTCCAGGGTGAGATTTTCGAGGGCATCTACACTCAGGCCAGCCGACTCAGGCTCGGGTTCAGGTTCTGCTTGGCGCTGGGCTTCCGCCAAGGCGGAAGCAGCCTCTTCCTCCGCCAACATTGCAGCGAGGATGGCTTCTTCATCGTGGTCCGGGTCGGTTTCGGCCTCTTCCGCAACCGGCTCAGCAGATTCGGGCACGCTTTCCTCAATCATTGCAGGGGCTTCCGGCACTGCCGGGGCTTCGGCGGCCACCGCAGTCTCAACCTCCGCAACCTCATCGGGGAGTTCAACGGCTTCGGGGGCTTCTACAGACAGGCCGGTTTCGGCAATGGCGGCCTCGGCGGCTTCGGCAACGCTCAAGGTTTCTACCGCGGACTCTTCCTCGACCGCCTCAGCGGCAGCGGCGGCTTCTGCCGCCCGTTGAGCCTCCGCTTCGGCTTCCGCCAGTGCGGCCGCGGCTGCCTGCTCGGCTGCGATGCGCGCGGCTTCCGCGGCGCGGGCTGCCCGCAGGGTCTCCCATTGTTCAACGTTCTTGATGTCCAGCCGCCACCCGGTCAGGCGAGCAGCCAACTTTGCGTTCTGTCCGTCGCGACCAATAGCCAGCGACATCTGGCTTTCGGGAACCACCACATACGCCGTGCGTTCTTCCGTATCCAGTTCCACCGCGCCCACGTCGGCGGGGCTGAGGGCGCGCGAGATCATAACCTGGGGGTTCGAGTCCCACTCGATGACGTCGATCTTTTCGCCCTGCAATTCGTTGACGATGCTCTGGATGCGATTGCCTCGCAGCCCGATGCAGGAGCCTACCGGGTCAACGCCGTCCTGGTGAGAAGCGACGGCAACCTTGCTGCGAATCCCGGGGTCTCTGGCGATGGCGCGAATTTCCACCGTGCCGTTGCTGATTTCGGGAACTTCCGCCTCCATGAGCCGGCGCAGAAGGTCTCGATGGGAACGGCTGACCACTACCTCGGGTCCGCGGGTGGTCTGTTGGACTTCCACCAGCAGCACCTTGAGGTTCTGACCCTTGCGGTAGCGTTCATTGCCGACCTGGTTGTCGGGACGCATGATACCCCGCGCCCGGTTCTGGTTCTGGGCCTGGTGGGGGTTCAGGTTGACGAAAACGGTGGGGCCTTTTTCAATGCTTTCGATGCTGCCGCTGATTATCTCGCCCTGGTATCCGGAGTATTCTTCAAAGGTCTTTTCCCTTTCCGCTTCCCGCAATCCCTGCATCAACACCTGACGCGCGGTTTGAGCGGAGATGCGGCTGGTGTCGTAGGATACCTCATCAGATTCGGGAATTTCGGTGTCCACCTCGGCGTCGGGGACAATTCTCAAAGCCTCGGACAGGAGGATCTGCGTTTCGGGGTCGTCCACTTCCTCCACCACGGTCCGCAACGGGAAGATGCTGATGTCGCCGGTGTTGGGGTTGAGTTTCACAGACAGGTTTTGGGCCCCGGCAACGCTGTCGCGGCGGAACGCGGTGGCCAGCGCCACTTCCACCTTGTTCAGGACCAGTTCCTTGCGTAGCCCGCGTTCGGCAGATAACTGATTTAACGCCATCATGAAATCGCTTTTCATGGTTGTCCTCCGCTGGCCGAACGCTCCAAATTTTTATTTGATGCCCCGGTCGAATTGATAGAAATAAGGCGGGTGTACGCCCCGCCTAATCAATCCTTGAACCTCTCGTTGCCGGCTCGTAGGTCATACAACCTTCCTATCCCGCAACAGGGCGTTTGTATGCCGGGATTATACCACCACTATGACAAGTGGGCAAGGCGATAATCGCAACTCCTCAAAGTTTCCCTTACTGCCGATTCCGGCAGTTCCAGGTACTCCCTGAGGATATACTCGGCGACGTCGGCTCTGCCGTTGCGCATCGCTTCCTGGCATTCCGTGTACAGGGCATCACGAAAAGCGGGTTCTCGCCTAGCGCGGGCTCGTATCATGTCGCTAGCGCGCATCGTTTCGCTCCTTCCAATCCTGCCACCGCGAACGTGCCCTTACGATGTCGTTTTGTTGGCCACGTCGAGTGTTTTTGGTTCCGCCGGCCAACAGGATGACAACTCGTTCCCCCTCCCTAGCATAATAAATCCGCATGCCGGGGCCGCCGTGAATTCGGTATTCCCAGACTCCTTCCCCAACATGCCTGGTGTCCGGGAAATAGTTGTTCTCCATGTTGGCGATTGCGCCAGCCACTAAAGCTGCTGCCTGGTGGTCCAGTCGGCTAAACCAACGATTGAACAGGTCTCTCCCGGCTGCGTTGGTATAACCGATCACCTCCGGCATGATGCCGCTCGTTCTATCGCGGAGGCTTCGCGTTAACCCACGTCTGATATTGGTGAGGCAATGCCTTACGGCTCTCCGTCAGGGTTGGCGTTACCACCAGATTTTGCCCTGGGCTTCCTGGGCCAGGGTTTCGTAGTCGCGGGTCCACAGTTGGCTGCTCAGGTACTTCCAGCCGCCGTCGGCCAGCAGGCAGACCACGTTGCCGCTCTCCATGCGTTCGGCGTGTTTCAGCGCGCCGGCGATGACCGAACCGGAGGAGATGCCGGCGAAGATGCCTTCCTTGTCCATCAAGTCCTTCGTCATGTAGAAGGAATCGAAGCTGTTGACCAGCAGGCGGTTGTCCAGCAGGTTGATGTCGAGGATGGGCGGTATGAATCCGTCCTCGAGGCGGCGCAGGCCGGATATGAAGTCGTCCGGTTCCGGCGCGACCGCGATGATCTTGATGTCGCTGCGGTGCTCCTTGAGGCGGCGGGCGTTGCCCATCAGGGTGCCGCCGGTGCCCAAGCCGGCCACGAACACGTCCACGTCGGGCAGGGCTTCCACGATTTCCTGGCCGGTCCCCTCGTAGTGGGCTTCAGGGTTGCCATCGTTGCCGTACTGGTACAGCATGAGGTAGTCGTGGGGGTTTTTTTCGACGATTTCCTGGGCGACCACCACGCTGCCGTTGGTGCCCAGGGTGCCGTCGGAGTAGATGATCTCCGCGCCGTAGGCTTCCAGCAGTTGCGTGCGCTCGACGGAGACGTTTTCCGGCATCACCACGGACACCTTGTAGCCCTTCAGCCGGCCGATCATGGCCAGGGAAATGCCGGTGTTGCCCGACGTGGGTTCGAGGATGGTGCGGTTGGGCGAGATTTCGCCGTCCGCCTCCGCCCGCTCGATCATCTTGAGGGCGATGCGATCCTTGACGCTGCCGGTGGGGTTTTGACCCTCCAGCTTGGCGTACAAGCGGACGTTGGGGTTGGGGCTCAGGTTTTCGAGTTCCACCAACGGAGTGTTGCCGATGGTGGAAATCAGACCCTTGTAGGCGCTCTTGGTGAGCATTAGCAGCGTCTCAACAGTTTGACTCTACACGGCCCCGGCGGCGACGGCGAGGGGTTCGGGGGCCTCCTCGGCCACTCCGCAGAACACTTCGTAGTCGATGAGTTCCTTCACGGTCGGGTTGTTGCCGCACAGCGGGCAGTCGGGGTTGCGCCTGAGGCGGACTTCCCGGAACTGCATACTCAGGGCGTCGATGACCAGCAGGCGGGAGGACAGACTTTCACCGATGCCCAGGATGTGCTTCAGCGCCTCGGTAGCCTGAATGGAACCCACCAGGCCGGTCAGCGCGCCCAGCACTCCGGCCTCGGCGCAGTTGGGGACCATGCCGGGAGGCGGGGGAGCGGGGAACAGGCAGCGGTAGCAGCCCTGGCCGGGCAGGAATACGGTGGCCTGGCCGTCGAAAATCAGGATGCTGCCGTCGATGAGCGGCTTATTGAGCAGGTAGCAGGCGTCGTTGACCAGGTAGCGGGTGGCGAAGTTGTCCGCGCCGTTGATTACGATGTCGTACTGGCCGATGATGTCGAAGGCGTTCTCGGAGGTAAGCCACGCTTCGTGCAGGACAACGTCAACTTCCGGGTTGTAGGACTTGATGTTGTCCAGCGCCGACTGGACTTTGGGGCGGCCCACGTCGGGGGTGTGGTGGAGAATCTGCCGTTGCAGGTTGGACAGTTCGACCACGTCGAAGTCAACAATGCCCAGCTTGCCGACGCCGGCCAACGCCAGGTACACCGCCGAGGGGGAACCGAGTCCGCCGGCCCCGATGATCAGCGCGCTGGACTCCATCATTTTGCGCTGGCCGGCGCTGCCCACGTCCTGCATGATGATGTGGCGGCTGTAGCGTTTGACCTGATCCGGGGTCAACCGAAGGGGTTGCACCATTTGGGGTTCCTCCGTATCGTGCGCCATTACATAAGAAAACCCGCGCCCCAATCCGTGGCACGGTTTTTGCGGGCACAGGCGCTTTGCAGTTGCAGTTGGCCCGTCCCCTATGTGTCGGGACAGGCGCAGGTGAGGGTAGAAAGTCGCGTTTGCAGCATTTCCAGCGAGTTTATCGCCGGGCCGGATTTTTTGTCAAGCAAGATTGGGGCTTAGGAGTGTGCATGACCGTCATTGCGAGCGAAGTGCGGCAATCTCGTAGGGGCTATGGCCACCGCCATCGGCACGGGATTGCCACGTCGCTTTGCTCCTCGCAATGACAATGACATCACAGGCAGAGTTTTGCACACCCCTGCGAGCTAGACCGATGCCGGAACCGGGCCGGCAACCGGTTGCCATTCATCGGCCCGTAGGGTGGCTCCTTCGGCGAGCGCGCACTGCCGCTCGGCCAGGTGCGCCAGCGTGGTTGCTTCCAGAACCTTCTGAATGGAGTCCTCCACCGTCTGCCAGATTTCTTTTTGGGCGCAGCAGTCGGCGAACATGCAGTCGGTCGGGAGGGTCAGACAGTCAAGGGGCGATGAATTGCCGTCCAGTTCCTGCATAATCTCATACAGGTTGACGTGCTGCGGAGGACGGGCCAACAGGTGGCCGCCCTGGGGGCCACGGCGGCTGTGGACGAAGCCGCTCTTGTTCAGCGCGGACATCAGCCGTTCCAGGTAGGACTCGGGAATGCCCTGCCGGTAGGCGATGGCGGAGGTCTGCACCGGGCCGTCGCCGTAGCGCATGGCCAACTCGACCAACGCTCGAACCCCGTAATCGACTCTCATGGGGATGCGCAAACCGACACCTCCGTCGGTTACCGATTATACCGAATCCAAGACGGGAATGCCAACTGCCCTGAATCTGCGGTAGCTTTGCAATTTAGGTGGTTTGAACAGAGGAACCTCCCTCACCCCAACCCTCTCCCACCAGGGGAGAGGGAGTTTTGAACGATAAAACCGCCTAAAACGGAACGCTACCGAATCTGCCGGCCGCGAAAAATAAGTCAGGACTAGATCCGCTCGTCGGGAGCGACGGTAATCACATGGTCTCTGCCTGGAAAGATCTGACCAGAGAAATGGAGGTGAGCGCGCTGCCGGGGGGAGTTGCTATCGCCGCCAGGGGACTTGGTTCAGGGATCTTTTGTCCGTTTGCCTCCATGCTGGCAACCCAGTCTCGCATTGCATCTTCCGCATTGCGAACGACTTCATCGAGGGTGTAACCCATAGCAACGCAACCCGGCAAATCCGGGAATACCGCTCCGTAGGCTCCCGCCTCACCGTCGATTAACGCCGGATACTCCATACTAGTCCTCCCATCCGGCGGTAGCCGCGATGCTGCGAGCTACCCCGATTGAAACCGTGCGATGCCGTGGCAGGGCAATGCTATCGCGCACATCCGGGTGGCGATAGATGTCGTGATTGCTACCGCGACGCTCCAAGTACCACCCATCTCGCGCCAGCCGGCGCCGGATCCTGCGTGTTTGTGTTTCCATTCGACTGTGATTTTACATTAGAATTTTGGTGGTTGATGGGCTTTCTCCTTTGGGGTTGGCGGTTGGCGAGAGGCAGGATTTTGGCATCGCTGTCAGCGCACGGCCGGGGGTTACGCAACTATTTCAACGGTCGTTCCGTGGTCGCAGGACGATTTGGTTGCATCCCTCCACGCGGGTCCGAAGGGTCCCGGTGATTCCAGTGGGGCATCGATGGTAAGGCGTTAGGTCGTTGAGCAACGGTTGCCACCTGGATCGGTTGCGATTTTAGAACTGACGGGGTTGGCCGTCGATGCGGGGAATCCTGCCTCTCTTTTTCGGGGTGTGATGGATCCGCCTGGGGCGGATTTTGCCTAGACGGTATTAGGATATACGTTCGGCTGCGTGGTGTCAACGGGTTGGAGTTTTCAATCCGTCCGGGGGTTTGTCCGCCGGTCGTACACCGTCATGTAGGTTCCGAGGCCCGTGGCGATGAGATTGCCGTCCGGTCCCATGATCTCCATATCGGCAACTATGATGCGGCCGCCCCGGCTCTTGATGACGCTGCGGGCGGTAAGATCGCCTTCCCTGGCCGGGGCGATGAAGTTCAGTTTCAGCTCGATGGTGACGGCGTGTTCACCTTCTTTCAGGACCGACCGGCAGGCGCGGAAAAATGCGTAGTCGGCGAGGGCGACGAGGATGCCGCCCTGCACTGCGCCGGCGCGTTGGCGATGCTTGTCCGCCACCGTCATAAACGCCGTGCCTACGCCGTCGGCGGATTCGCCGGGACGTATGCCCAGCAATTCGGCGAACGGGCCGTCCTGCTCGGCCGGCGACGATGATTCCTGCTGCGTCATTGCTTCCTCCTGCTCCCTGGCTGTACGAGGGCGGGCACAAGGCCCGCCCCTGCGCGGGGATTATAAGCACAAGACCCGACCCTAACGCGGAGATTATAATCCGAATCTCCAATGCGCCGTCGCCCCCGGCCGGCTATACTGATTGCTGCCATGCGAACCTTGTCATCGCTAGTTCCCAAAGCCGCCGGAGGCGGACCGCGCCATGGCTAAAGGCGTACTCACTGCGCTGGCCGTGATGCTGATATGCACGGTGATACCCATTGCCCAGGTGTTGCTGGCGCCTTTCGGCCCGTTCCTGGGCGCGTACTTCGGCATCCGGTCCGTGGATGTGGGGGACCGCGCGCCGCTGGTGGCTGCGGCCTGGTTCGGGTGCGTGGTTGGTGCCGTATCCGCGGTGATACTGGCGGCAATCGCGCTCGTTTTGACCCTGGCACTGCCCATACCAGGCCGGTTCGTGGCCCTCACCTGGATCGCGGTGGCGGTGTTTTCGGCTTACGTGGCGGGCATGAGCACGCTGGGCGGGCTTTATCGCCTGATCAAAACGCAGACCGCCGCAACCGTTCCGGCGTCCGAAACGGGTTGAAGCATGGATCCGGCGTCGCTATTCGCTCTGCTGGAAGGGGTACGCGACGGCAGCGTTGCCGTGTCCGACGCGGTGGTTGCCCTGCGCGGCTTGCCGTACCAGGACCTGGACTACGCCCGGCTGGACCATCACCGGCCACTGCGCACGGGCTGGCCCGAAGTGGTGCTGGGACAAGGAAAGACGCCGGAGCAAATCGCCGGGATCGTGCCGGCGATGGCGGGCCGGGGCCATCCCGTGCTGGTGACCCGCGCCTCCGCGGAGGCTTATGAGGCAGTGTCGGCGGCGGTTCCGTCGGCGGAATACCGGCAGTTGGCCCGCTGCATCGTGGTTCCCGCGGATTCGCCGGCCGCGCCACGGGACGCGGGGTTGCTCATTGTTACCGCCGGCACCGCCGATTTGCCGGTGGCCGAGGAGGCAGCAATAACCGCCGAGCTGATGGGCTGCTGCGCCGGACGGCTCAACGACGTGGGCGTCGCCGGTTTGCACCGCCTGCTGGACCAGCTGGAGAGATTGCAGCAGGCACGGGTGATCGTGGTGGTGGCCGGCATGGAGGCGGCGCTGGCCAGCGTGGTGTCGGGCCTGGTATCCGCTCCGGTCATTGCCGTGCCGACCAGCGTGGGTTACGGGGCGAGTTTCGAGGGGCTGGCCGCGCTGCTGGGGATGGTGAATTCCTGCGCGCCGGGCATCGGCGTGGTGAATATCGACAACGGTTTCGGCGCCGGCTACCTGGCGGCGCAGATTTGCCTGATGCCGAATGCGGGGACGGATTGAACCGGCGCAACTGGCTGCTGCTAATCCTGCTGACCGTGGCGGCGTTCGCCGGGCTGCTGGTGTACGGCGACCTGCGGGAGGTGAGCAGCCTGCTGGCGAACGCGCCGTCGCCATACGCGGGATTGGCGGCCGCCCTCGGTCTCGCCGTGGTCAATTATGTTCTGCGCTACCTGCGGTGGGCGATATACCTGCGGGCGCTGGACATCCGGGTGTCCCACTCGGTGAGCGTATCGGTGTTCGTTGCCGGACTTGCCCTGTCCATCACGCCGGGGAAAGCAGGCGAGTTGCTGAAGAGCGTTTGGTTGAACCGCCGGGCCGGGGTCCCGGTTTCGGCATCCGCGCCGGCTGTCGTCATGGAACGCCTGACGGACGTAGTGTCGGTTGGCCTGCTGGGTCTCACCGGCGTCCTGCTGCTGCCGACTGCCGTGGCCCTGACTGTGGGCTGCATCCTGGTAATCGCAGTCATTGCCGGGATCCTGGCGGCGTCGCGGTTCGGCACGGCTGCGCTGCGGTTGCCGGTGCTGCGGCGGTGGCAGGAACCGTTGGCACAGTCGCTGGACGGCTTCCGACGCCTGATGTCGCCGGCCATGCTCACGGTCGCGGTGATCCTGGGCGGGTTGGCCTGGGCCGCGGAGGGATTGGCGCTGTGGATCGTCATCGTCGGGATTGGCGAATGGGTGTCGCCACTGATTGCGATACCGATTTCGGCGGCGGCGGCGCTGGTGGGCGCGGTGACGGCGTTGCCCGGCGGGTTGGTGGGCTTCGAGGGGAGCATGGTGGCCCTGCTGCGTCAGGCCGGCCTGGGCGCGCCCGAGGCGGCTCTGGCTACGCTGCTGACCCGGCTGGCGACTCTGTGGTTCGCGGTGCTGATCGGGTTGCTGGCGTGGCTGTGGTTGAGTCGAACGTCTGCGATGCGTTCGCTCCCGACGGAGTTGGCCGATGAGCCACATTAGCGGGTTGTGGAGTATCGCCCGTCCACGGCAGTGGTTGAAGAATCTGCTGGTGTTCTTGCCGCTGCTGTTCGCGGTGGACCTGGTGTGGTCGCCGACCGACCTGACGACGTTGCTGCCGTATGCGCCGCGTTTGGCCGCATTATTCGCCGCTTTCTGCGCGCTGTCGTCGGCCGTCTACATCATCAACGACCTGGCCGACTGCGAGGCAGACCGTCAGCATCCAACCAAACGAAACCGTCCCATCGCGTCGGGACGGCTGCCCGTACCGTTGGCCGCCGCCGCCCAGTTCGTCCTGATTGTTGGAGGGATGTTCGGCCTTTACGCCATCTCCGAACCGCCGTTAGTGCCGTTGGCGGTGATTGGCGCCGTCTATCTGCTGGTCAACGTGGGTTACTCGCTGCGGCTCAAGCGGGTGGCGCTGGTGGACGTGATGCTGGTGGCGAGCGGGTATGTGCTGCGCGCCGTCGCGGGGGCGGTGGCCGTGGGCGCGACGCCATCGCCCTGGCTCTACGCGGTAACGGCGGCCGGCGCGCTGTTCATTGTAATCGGACGTCGGTACGCCGAGGCGCGACTGGCCGGTCCCGACCCGGACGCGCAGCGGCCCACGCTGCAACACTACGGGCCGCCGGTGGGCGGTCAGCTGCTGGTGCTCTCGGCAACCGCCGCGCTGGTCAGCTATACGCTGTATGCGGTGGAGGCCGACAACCTGCCGGACAACAACACCATGCTGCTCACCGTGCCGCTGGTGATTTTCGGCCTGTTCCGATACCTGTATCTACTCAACAATAGCCGGGACGCGGAATCGCCGGAAATTCTGATGCTGCGGGACGTTCCGCTGCTGCTGTCGATAGCGGCGTGGGTGATCGTTGCGGGGGCGGTGTTGGTGCTGAACTGAGCACGGTCCGGCCTCGTGCTAAAATGACGCTGATTCACTGCGCGCAAGGTAAGTAGTCATGGACTGGCGAGAGCGTATTGTCGTTGACCCGAAAATACTGTCCGGCCAGCCGGCGGTGAAAGGAACCGGGCTAGCCGTGGCATTTGTTCTTGATCGTCTGGCGGACGGCAAAAGCGAAGCCGCTATTCTTGCCGACCACCCGCAGTTGTCCCGCGCCGATATACGCGCCTGCCTGCACTACGCCAGTGAGCGCGTGGCTCCGCAGAAAGTCTCACCGATCAGCGATATGATTGACGGCAAGGCCATTCCGCCTGAGGCGCGGGCCATGCTGACCAAAGCGGATGAGCGGTTTAGACACTATGACGCCTGCGAAGGCTCCCGGCTGCTATGGCAGACTGTAGAATGGGCGACCAAGAACGTTGCCGCCCAACGCGGTTGGCCGGCGGTAACCGAACGGGAGCTGGAACAAGTCTTGGAGCGGCTGGATGCGGAGACGGACGAAAGGCATGGCTTGGCTGGAGGATTCGTCCTTGCCCTGGCAGTTCGTGATAATGCCGACGGCAAATGGCTCCATGAGTCCGATATAAAGTTCTTTGCCGAGCTGATGCCGCCCTTCATAGAGCGCATCTTTGTAGCAGCGGAGACATCGACCGCACCGTTATGACACCCGATCAACATCGCGACTGGGTAGCGATATGCATAGAGTTGGCGGAAAGGGAATTCGCCGCCGGGCGTTGGGTGACTGGAGCGGAAATGGCCTGGGGCGCGGCTGCCCACGCCGTCAAGTATGTCGCCCACCAATCGCCAAACTTGCCTACGCGCAGCCACAACGACGTGAAAGCAGCCGTCCGCCAACTGGACCGCCGCCATCCCACGATCCGCCTTTCCGGCGACTTTGGCCATGCCGAGGTGCTGCATCGGCACTTTTACCGCGGCAATCTGCAAGATCATCAGGTACGCAACTCGTGGCGTCGCACCCAAAATTTCATCAGCAACCTGCTGACCATTCCCATCCCACCATAGCGTAGGGGCGAATCCGCTTCAGGCGGATTCGCCCCTAACATCGTTACATCCGAGATTAGCCCACCCCTACCAACTCCTTATCCTTGGCAGGAACGCTGACCGACAGCGCCAGCCCGTCGCCGGCCGTGTTCACGTCGGCGATTACGTGGTTGTCTTCGGCGAAATCGCCGGAGAGCACGCCCCGGGACAGTTGATTTTCCAGGTGGCGCTGGATGGCGCGGCGCAGCGGGCGGGCGCCGTAGCTCACGTCGAACCCTTCCTTCACCAGCCAGTCGCAGCCGGCCTCGGTCAGCTCACACGTGATGTTGCGCTCGGCCAGGCGTTCCTGCACCTGGGCCACCAGCAGGCCGACAATCTGGCCGATCTGCGCCCGGCTGAGCGGGTGGAACACGATGGTTTCGTCGATGCGGTTCAGCAACTCGGGGCGGAACTGCCGACGCAACGCCTCGTGCACCGCACGGGATAGTTCGGGCGTCACCGCGCCGGCGCCGCCTTCCCGGTCGGATGCCGAATTGAACCCGAAAGGCCGCTGTGACAAGTCGGCGGTGCCCAGGTTGCTGGTCATGATGACCACCGTGTTGCGGAAATCCACGGTGCGACCCTGGCCGTCGGTGAGCCGGCCGTCCTCCAGGATCTGGAGGAGCAGGTTGAACACGTCCGGGTGGGCCTTTTCGATTTCGTCGAACAGGATCACCTGGTGGGGACGCCGGCGCACTGCCTCGGTCAGCTGGCCGGCGTCGTCGTACCCGACGTAGCCGGGAGGCGCGCCGATCAGCCGCGACACCGTGTGCCGCTCGCCGTACTCCGACATGTCCAGGCGGACCATGTTGTCCTCGTCGGCGAACAGGAATTCGGCCAATGCCCGGCTCAGCTCGGTCTTGCCGACGCCGGTGGGGCCCAGGAAGATGAAGCTGCCGTAGGGCCGCTTGGGGTCGTTGAGGCCGGAACGGGCGCGGCGGATGGTGTCGGACACGACGTCGATGGCCTCGTCCTGGCCGATGACCCGCTTGTGCAGATGGTCTTCCATGTGCAGCAGGCGTTCGGCTTCGCCCTCCATCAACTGGCCCACCGGGATGCCGGTCCAGTTGGACACCAGCTCGGCGATGTCCTTTTCGTTCACCACCAGGTCGGGGCCGGAGTCGTGTTCGATCCGCCGGTGCTCGGCGTTCAACTCCTCTTCCAGGCGCATCCGCTCAGTGCGGTGCTGGGCCGACCGCTCGTAGTCGGACATCTGGTTGGCCCGCTCTTCAAGGTCCAACAGTTCCCGGCGGCGGTTCTCCATCTCCTGAACCTGGGGCGGCAGCGACCCGGCGTCGATGCGCACCTTGCTGGCCGCCTCGTCGATGAAGTCGATGGCCTTGTCCGGCAGCTTGCGGTCGGTGATATAGCGGTCGCTCAGGCGCACCGCCGCTTCCAACGCATTGTTGGTCATGGTCACCTTGTGGTGAGCTTCATAACGCGGTTTCAGCGCCCGCAGGATGGCAAGGGCCTGCTCCTGGTCGGGTTCCTCCACGTACACCGGCTGGAACCGCCGGGCGAGCGCCGGGTCCTTCTCGATGTGCTTGCGGTATTCGTCCAGCGTGGTGGAGCCGATGGCCTGCAACTCGCCCCGGGCCAGGGCGGGTTTGAGCATGTTGCTGGCGTCGAGCCCGCCCTCACCAGCGCCGGCGCCCACCAGCGTGTGCATTTCGTCGAGGAACACGATGACCTCGCCGTTGGACGAAGTCACCTCGTCGATCACCGACTTCAGGCGTTCCTCGAACTCGCCGCGGAACTTGGCGCCGGCCACCAGCCGGCCCATGTCCAGGGCCATCACCCGCTTGTTGCGCAGGGAATCGGGCACATCGTCGCAGATGATCTTGCTGGCCAGGCCCTCGGCGATGGCCGTCTTGCCGACGCCGGCCTCGCCGATCAGCACAGGGTTGTTCTTGGTGCGCCGGGTCAGCGTCTGCATCACCTGGCGGATTTCCTGCTCGCGGCCCACCACCGGGTCCAGCTTGCCGACGCGGGCCAGTTCGGTCAGGTCAACGCTGTACTTCTCGAGCGAGCGGTAGCGCTGTTCGGCGTTGGGGTCATCGACCCGGTGAGCGCCGCGCAGTTTCTGCATCGCCTGATAGACCATCTCCTGGTTGATGCCCAGATCCTGGAACAGCCGGGCGGAATCGCCGGCGCTCTCCCGCGCGGCGGCCACCAACAGGTGCTCCACGCTGATGAACTGGTCGCGCAGCCGTTGGGCCTCTTCATCCGACACTTGGAGCATCCGCTGCAGCCGGGGCGTGATGAAAATCTGCTGGGAGCCGGCGACCATTTTCGGCATACCTTCCAGCGACTGGTGCAGCCGGCTCTTGACCTGTTCCGGGTCCACGCCCAGCTCGCGCAGGATGCGTTCGGGCAGCCCGTCTTCCAGGGCGACCAGGGCCAGCAGGACATGCTCCACGTCCCATTGGGTGTGCTGGTAGTTCCTCAACAATTCCTGGGAGCGTTGCAGGGCTTCCTGCGCCTGGCGGGTGAATTTTTCTGCGCTTAGTACCATATTGGTCACCTCAATTATCTCTCGACCGGTGTCATTGTCATTGCTAGGAGCAAAGCGACTTGGCAATCTCGTGCCGGCGGCAGTGCTCATAGCCCCAACGAGATTGCCGCGCTTCGCTCGCAATGACAGTTTTGCACACCATAAATAATATTTTGACAAACACCGTCATTCCCACGAAAGCGGGAATCCAGAATGTCAACAGGCTCCAGCATTCCGGTTAGTTGCGGCTGGCGGCTCTCAACCGCGTCACCTCGTTGGTCAAAGCTTCCACCTGGGCTTCCAGTTCCCGGATGCGGTCAACCAGTTTCAGGGCTACTTCAGCTCCGGCCAGGTTCACGCCCAATTCGTCGGTAAAAGTCTTGATGCGTCGCAGCCGCTCCACGTCCGCCATGGAATAGAGTCTTTGGCGGCCGCCCGAGCGGGACGGCATCACGAGGCCCACACGTTCGTAGTAGCGGAGCGTCTGGGCGTGCAATCCCACCATGCGGGCCGCGACGCTGATGACGAAACAGGGTTCGGTGGTGAAATCGTCATTCGGCGTCATGGCATTACTCCTTGCTAGATGGTTCGGTCCTGGATGGTTCGGTTTCGGTCGCGCGTATTTGTTCAAACAGACTGCGCTGTTCGTCGGTAAGGTTGGACGGCAGTATCACGTTGACCGTGGCGTACAGGTTGCCCCTGCGCTCCGGGTCGTTCAACAGGGCCATCCCCTGGCCGGCCAGCCGGAACCGCCGGCCGTTCTGCGTTTCCGGGGGCAGCGTCAGCTCGATCTGGCCGCGCAACGTTCTCACCTGGGCCGTGCCGCCCAGCACGGCATCCAGCAGGGGCACGTCCACCGACGTGTGCAGGTCGGCCCCGTCCCGCTGAAACTGCCGGTGGGGCAACACCGAGACCACCAAGTTGAACTCGCCGCCCGACTCGTTGCCGGCGGCGATATGCACCCGGCCGCCGTCCGCGATACCGGGCGGGATTTTGACTTCCAGCCGCCGACCGTCGGGCAGGTTCACCAGCCGAGTGGTTCCCCGGTCGGCCTCCTCCAGGGTGATGTCCACCGGCACGTCAGCCGGACGCGGCCGCATACGTTCGCCCCGGCCGCCAAAACCGGAGAACCCTCCCAGGCCGCCCAGGATGTCCGACAGCGAATCGCCGCCGGTAGTGAAGGTGAAACCGCCCCGGCCGCCGCCGAAATCTCCGCGTCCGAAGAACTGCGAGAAGTCCGGGCCGCCCTGCTGCTCAAAGTGCTCAGCGTGCTGCCACCGGTCGCCGTAGCGGTCGTATTTCGCTCGCTTGTCGGCGTCCGACAGCACCTCGTAGGCGGCGTTGATGGACTTGAACCGCTCGGCGGATTCTTCGTCCCCCGGGTTTACGTCGGGATGGTGCTGGCGGGCCAGCCGGCGGTACGCCTGACGGATTTCTTTCTCGTCGGCGCTGCGCGGCACGCCCAGTATGTCATAGTAATCGGCCATTTTGGTCAATGATCCTGATAAAATGGTGCTACTACCATCATACATGGCGATGGTCGATTGGTCAATAAGATGATGGCTTTATAACGTGATAATTGACAAATAGCCATCAAGTTTGTAAAGTAGTCACTGTGAGTCGGCAAGAGCCGACCGACGGAGATTCCGGCCAGAGAGCCGACTTGATGGAGGAAAATTATGACCAGCTTGCAGCGATTCGATCCCTTCCGCGAAATGAGCCACTTCAACCGCATGATGAACCACCCGTTCTGGACCGCCCGCTGGGGTAGCCCGATTGAGGACGACGTGGAGCACGCCAATGAGTCCTGGTCCATTCCCATGGACGTGCGCCGGGACGACCAGGCCTTGACGGTGAGCGCGTCGCTCCCCGGCTTCGCTGCCGACGACGTGGACGTGTCCATCAGCCCCGACCGGGTGCTGTCGGTCAAGGCGTCCCGCCAGTCGGAGGTGACCCGCGAGAGCGAGGAGTACCTGATGCGGGAGCGCCGCAACGGCAGCTTCGCCCGGGCCATCCGGCTACCCAGCGACCTCAAGATGGACGATGCCGCCGTGGCACTGGAAAAAGGGGTGCTGACGGTGACGGTACCCGTGGCCGAAACGGCGCAGACGCGGCGACTCCACATCGCCAGCGGCTCGGCCTCCGACGGCGCGTAATCGACGGCCTCACAGGTCGCTTACGCCGGGGGCGGGTTTAAAACCCGCCCCTTTTTTCATGCTCCGGCTGCCTTGACGGATTGCCGGCTATTCCGACTGCCGGCGGCGGATTTCTTCACGCAGACGCTCCAGCTCGGCCTCCGCGGCCTGCTGCGCAGCCCGGGCAGCCCGTAGCTCGGCATGGGTCGTGGCGTGCTCAATGCGTTCAACTTGCAGATCGGTATGCGTAGTGGAGTGGGCCGCCCGCTCCTCCTCCAGAGCGTCCCGTTTGGCTGCGCGCGCCGCCTGTTCCGCCTCTAGCGCCTCCCGGTCCTGTCGCCAATTGGCGTCGTAGATTCCCGTCGCAGGATCGTACAGTCGGGGCCAGCCTTCATCGTGGCAGATGCTGGCCCTCAGAACTTCGCTGTACCCTTTGAGTACGCCGTCCGGTTCCCCGGTTAGGGGTATTTCCCGGTACGCTCCCTCGACCAGCCGGTAGCCGGCCAGGCCGTGGCCGTAGTATTCACCGCCGGTGGGGTCAAAGCGCCAGAATTCCCGGATGCCGATTTGCGCATAGATAGCCGGCTTGCGGTTGAGATCCCGATGCGCGGTGCTTTCCGACGCAATCTCAATCGCCAGGTCCGGGGGCTTGCCCACTTCCCAGGGCAGGTAAATCTTGCGCGGGCGTATCGCCTCCGCGTCCACCCCGAAGGCCAGGTAAATGTCCGGCGCGACCCGCACGTTCAGATTGCGCGGGTCGTAGCAGATGAACGTTTGATCATCAAGAAAGACGTCGGGCCGGCGGTCAAAGTCGGTGCATCGGGCGGCAATCAGGCCAAGCAGTTCGCGCAGCTCCTGGTTCTGTTCCATGTGATCCGGCGGGGTGTCCTTTATATCGGGGTTGAATTCCAGGCTGGCATAGTCGATTTCGCCCTGCTTGCGGTAGGGCAGCATCGTAGTGGCGGCGGCTCCGCTGGTGGACATGATCACCCCTCAGGACGGCGGCAAAACTTTGCCCGGCTTTCTGGCTGGATTCTATCACAGCGCTATTGACACCTACTCACGTTGTGCTATTATTTGCTGGCGCAAATTCTTGCATTAACGGAGGTTCGCATATGTCCGGACACGACTCAGCGGTTTCGCGGCTTCGCGCTCAGGGCTACCGAATGACCCCACAGCGGCTTTCCGTACTGGACATCGTGGCCCGTCGCACCGGGCACGTCGGGGCGGATGAAGTCTGGAACCTGGCCCGTGAGGAACACCCTTACGTTGACCTGGCGACGATTTATCGCACGCTGCAATGGCTCAAGGGGTTGGGCGTGGTGACCGAGGTGATCATCGGCAACAAGCTGCACTTCGAAATGGCCGACCATCACAACCCCCACAACCACATGGTCTGCTCCGTGTGCGACGGCGTCCAGACCCTTACCCCCGACTACCTGGCTGAATTCAGCCAGCGTCTGGAGCAGGAGTTTGGCTTCTCTCCCAACCTGGACAACATCACCATAGGAGGCATGTGCAACCAATGCCGAGCCGTAACGTAAATCCCATCCACTCAACTCCACTTCACCGGAGGTCAATCGCCAAGTTTTCGATGCTGTCGGGCGTCCTGCTGCTGGTCTTCGCCGCGGTGATGGTGGCCTGTTCGCCGTCGGCGGCCCCGGCGCCGGCCGCGACTGAACCTCCGGCGTCATCCTCAACGTCCACGTCTCCGCTGAACGTTGTCAGCACGGTTTCTCCCATCACCAGCGTGGTGGAAAACATCGGCGGAACCCGTATCAACCTGGAGGGCGTGGTGCCCGAAGGCGTCAACTCGCACACTTTCGAGCCGGCCCCCTCCGTGGCCGCCACACTGTCCGGCGCGGACCTGATCTTCCTCAACGGCCTGTTCCTGGAGGAACCGACCCTAGAGATGGCCAAAGCTAACCTCAAGCCCGGGGCGTCCATCGTGAGTTTGGGGGAACAGACCATCAGCCGCGACCAATGGCAGTTCGATTTCTCCTTCCCCGAAGATCTGGGACATCCCAACCCGCACCTCTGGCCCGACCCCATCCTGACGCTGCGCTACGCCGAGATCGTGCGGGACAACCTGTCCGCCCGGGACCCGGCCAACGCCGATTACTACTCGACCAACTATGATGCGTTTGCGGCGCGCATCGCGTCCCTGGACGCCGCTATCAAGACGGCGATACCCACCATACCGCCGGAAAACCGCAAACTCCTCACCTACCACGACTCCTGGGCCTATTTCGCCGACCGGTATGGTATAACCGTCGTGGGCGCGGCCCAGCCGGAGGACTTCTCGGAGCCCTCGGCCAAGGAGGTGGCGGACCTGATCACCCAGATTCAGACGGAGGGCATCCCGGCGGTGTTCGGTTCGGAGGTATTTCCCAACGACATTATGGAGACCATCGCCGCGGAGTCGGGAGCCGCCTATATCGACGAGCTGAGCGACGATGACCTGCCCGGCGGCCCGGGGGACCCGGACCACAGCTACCTGGGGCTAGAGGTGGCGAACTTGCGGATAATCATTCCCGCTTTGGGCGGCGATGCCTCCGCTTTGGATGAAGTTGACATCTCGCCCGTCTTTGAAGGCGCTTCCAACGCGGTCTATCCTCAGTGATTTCACCCTCACCCCAACCCTCTCCCATCAAGGGAGAGGGGGCAACAGGTTTTTATGCTGCATCCACCTGAATTAGAGCACCTGCACAGGCCCGATCCCAACGCCCGGCCCATCGTCGAGCTGAAAAACGTTTCGGCCGGTTACAACGGCGTCCCGGTTCTCAGCGACGTGGACCTGAGTATAATGCCCGGTGATTTCGTCGGCCTGCTGGGACCCAGCGGCTCCGGCAAGACCACGCTGCTACGCACGATTCTGGGCGCGGTACCGGTACAGAGCGGGGAACTGAGGGTGCATGACACCCCCGTGCGCGCCAGGAGCAAGCCCGCCGGCTACGTCCCGCAACTGGAAACCATCGACTGGAACTTTCCGGTGACGGTGGAGGAAGTGGTGATGATGGGGCGAACTATGTCCAACGCCTGGTTCCCCTGGTTCCGGAAACAGGAACGGGAACTGGCCTACGACATGATGGAGCGGCTGGGCATCGGCCACCTGGGCAAACGGCACATCCGGCAACTGTCCGGCGGTCAGCAGCAGCGCGTCTTCCTGGCGCGCGCCCTGGTGAGCAGCCCTGAACTGCTACTGCTGGACGAACCCACCGCCGGCGTGGACGTAAAAACCCGCGATGACGTGATGCACCTGCTGCACGACCTCAACCACGCCGGCGTCACCATCATCGAGTCCACCCACGAAATCAATACGGTGGCGGTGCATCTGCCGCGCATAGTCTGCATCAACGGCACCATCGTGGCGGACGGCCCGCCCAACCGCGTGATATCCCCGCACATCCTTTGGGAAGTGTACGGCGCTGAGATGCCCGTCATCCAGTACCACGGTATGCCCATGGTCGCGGAGAGCGCGCACTTCTGGATCGACCGCAACGGTGGCGAGCCCGTGGCTACCGTGCCCGACGACAGCCACCGGGAACCGGTACTTTCGCACACGCACCCCAGGGCCGACAACGTGCCCACTCACCACCACCACGATACCGATTCGTAACTTCTAATCAGGATCTACGCATTGGCTACTGGATTCCCGCTTTCGCGGGAATGACGAATTTATACAAGATAATGTTGCTGGAACCCTTTGAGTTTGGTTTTTTCGTGCGGGCGATCATCGCGGCCAGCCTGGTCGGCGGCCTGTGCGCCCTCATGGGCGTGTACATCGTCCTGCGCGGCATGTCTTACATCGGGCACGGGCTGTCCCATGCCGTTTTCGGGGGCGCAGTCGTCAGCGCCATCATGTCGATCAATTTCTTCATTGGGGCAACGGTTTGGGGATTCCTGTCGGCCCTGCTCATCGCGTGGACCACTCGCAAGAACCCCATCGGCTCCGACGCCGCCATCGGGATTATCACCACCGCCAGCTTCGCGCTGGGCATCGCCATCGTAAGCCGCAGCAACACCGCCACTAAAAACTTTGAAGCTTCGTTGTGGGGAAGCGTGCTGGCCGTTGACCGGGATGACCTGATCGCCATTGCCGTTGCCACCTTGGTGATCGCCGTGATTTTCTTCGTGGCCTACAAGCTGTTCCTGTTTGCGACCTTCGACCCTGACGTCGCACAGTTCTACGGCGTTCCCACCGGCTGGGTTGACACGCTGTTTTCCCTGATGCTGGCCGGGACGGTGGTGGTTTCCATGCAGGTGCTCGGCGTGACCATGATCGCCGCTGCCGTGGTGATCCCACCCATCGTTGCCCGCCTGCTCACCAACAGTTTCCGAATCATGGTCATTCTGTCCACGGGAATCGGAGTAATCTGTTCCGTGCTTGGTATCTACATAAGCTACTTCGTTGATGTATCATCGGGAGCCAGCGTAGTCCTGCTCTCGGCAGCGCTATTCGTGGCAGTATTGTCCTGGTCCAAAATCCGCAGCAATTGGTTCCCGGGCTCTCAAGGCGGCCTCTCGCGGCTGCCCCGGGAATCCGCGGGAACTTTCGAGTAGCCTCCAACCCAAAAAACGTAATTTCGTCTCCGAGATTCCGGCTTTCGCCGGAATGACAGGAAAATCAGGAATGCCAGGAAAAGCGGGAATGACAAGGAAAGGAATCGGCCACAGGAGGTCGCTATGGCGCACGCTCATCACCATCACGCCGCTCCTTCCGTAACGGAAGGCCGCACCGGGTTCCGACGAGGCGCAGCATTTGTCATCGGCGGCCTATCCAGCGGGCATGGCGTGTTTCACTCCATCGCCCAGAGCTTCATCGTTGTTCTGCCGGAGGTGCGCGACCTGCTGCTGGGCGGCAGCGTCATCGCCGCCACCAGCCTCCAAACCACCCGCGAGATTGCCTCCGGCGTGGTTGCGTTGCCCGGCGGAGTGCTCACCGACGCCCTGCGCCGTTACTGGGGCTGGGTGATGGCGGTGTGCATGGCCATGTTTGGCGTGGGCTGGCTGCTGATGGCCTCGGCCGGCTGGCAGGTCCCTGGCGCGACATGGGTTTCGTCGCCTTCCGCCACTTCCCTCAATCCGGCGGGGTATGCTCTGCTGGTCATCGGTATGGCGGTGGTGGCAATCGCCGCATCAGTCTGGCACCTGCCGGCGATGGCGGCGTTGTCATCCCACTTCACGCACCGGCGGGGCTCCGTGCTGTCGTTGCACGGCGTGGGAGGCAATATCGGCGACGTGATCGGCCCGGTCCTGACCGGAGCCTTGCTCGCCGTGCTGGCGTGGCAGGCAATCATCACCATCTATGCCGCCGTGCCCATTTTCCTGGCCTTCCTGGTCTTCTGGGCCTTCCGCGACATCGGGCAACGCGCGCAGGCGGCGGTGGAAGAAAGAGCCGTCAGCACGATGCAGGAGCAGATCGCCGAGACCAAGCTGCTGGTTCGCAATCCCCGCGTCTGGGGCATTACCGTAGTGGCAGGGCTACGCGGCATGGCCTACATCGGGTTCATCACCGTCCTGCCTCTTTACCTGGTGGACGAATTGGGCCTGGGCAGCACACTCACCGAGCACCGCAGCTTTGAGAACCTGTTCATACGCGGCTCCCTGGTGGGCCTGCTGGTGCTGGTGGGCATCTTCGCCAGCCCGGTGATGGGTTATCTCTCTGACCGGCTGAACCGCAAAATCGTGCTGATTCCCGGTATGCTCTTCCTGGCCGTGGTGACGCTGCTGATGGCGCCATTGGGGTCCAACCTGGGGACGATGACGATCCTGCTGGCCTTGCTGGGACTGTTCCTTTACAGCGACCAGCCCATATTGACGGCGGCGGCGATGGACATCGTGCGCGAAGGAACGGCAGCGACCACCCTGGGCCTGCTTTCCACGTCGCGTTTCATCCTCAGCGCGGCGTCCCCGATCATCGCGGGGTGGCTCTACGGCATCAACTATGACTACCTCTTCTACTACACCGGCGCGCTCTATCTGGTGGCGGCGCTGCTGCTGGGCGTCATTCGGCTGCCGCAAGCGGCTCCCGAACCCGACCATCACGACGGGCACGGTCATGGACACGACCACGGCGGGCACGGGGGGCATGGAGATCACGGTGGCCATCACGACGACCACGGGCACGGTGGGCATGATGACCACGGGCATGATGACCATGGACACGGGGATCACGGGCACCGGCATCACTAGGGGCGGTAGATACCCCTCACCCCAACCCTCTCCCACAAGGGGAGAGGGAGAGGGGAAATACCCCGGCGTCCCGGTACGGTGACAAAAGTAGGGGCGGGTTTGAAACCCGCCCCTACGCCGTTTCGGCGGTGAAACCGGACTAGTCTTCGTTCTGCTGGGTCTGGCTGCCCTTCACCGTGATGGTGATGTGGGACATGGCGGTTTCGCGGGAGCCGTGCCAGTGGTCTTCGCCGGCCGGGATGATGGCGACGTCGCCCTCAGAGACGGTGACTTCCTCGTCGCGGGTGGCGACGATGCCGGTGCCCTCGGTGACGATCAGGATCTGGTCGCCGCTGTGGGTGTGGAACTTGTTGCGCACGCCGGCGCCGAAGTGGACGATGCCGAAGTTAAAGTTGTTGCTGTCGTCGGGATCGAGGATCGCCTGCCGGCCCACCGGCCCGGTGAACAGGGGCGCGGTGCCTTCAGTCTTTTCCACATCCGACATCTTTACGATTTTCATTGCAGCAGTGTACCTCCGGATAGTTGTACGATGGGTCGATTGCCGAATCAATCATACCCGGCGCCAACTACTCCGTCCAGTACAACCAGGGCAACCACAAGGGTTGCCCCTACGTGCCGACCGCTGAAAGGGGACGCCCAGCGCCGTCCGCCATGGTGAGCCTGTCGAACCACGGGCGGACGGCGCGAGGTCGCGTTCGTTGACACTGCTACCGTCGGCTCGTACACTGCAACGGCAGTATTCGCCCAGCCCATTCGCGCCGCTCTTCCCTCAGGAGGTATCCCGATGAGTTTTGACCTGTACGAAAAGGGAATGAAAGTCGAAGCCGTCGCCGACTTCGAGGTCCGCGAAGTCATGGCCTCCCCGGTCGGCTCTTCAGTTCGCAGCATCACTACCGGCGACGTTGGAGAGGTGCGAGAGAAGCGCACCATTGGACCCGCCACCTGGCTCATCGTTTATTTCGACAGCGTAAAGCGCCAGATCAATGTTGACGAGACCAATATCGACAACATCAAACCCGCCGAATAACGTCTGAGCCGGAGAACTCGTTCATGCCAAGCAACCCCATCGCCCAGGTCAATACCCTTGCCTTCGATATGTTCGGCACGGTGCTGGATCTGGGCGGAAGTCTGGCCGGCCCAGCGGGACAATTTCTAAAAGACCACGGTTCCGACTTTTCCGGCGAAGCGTTCTGGGCCGACTGGCGCGGACGCCAACGCATCGAGCAGTACCAGGACAACCTGTTTATGCTGGGACACAGCGGCTACCGGGAAACCTGCCGCCGTTCCTTCATCTACTGCCTTCGCATGAACAACGTGGATTTCACCTATGATGACGTGGCGAAATTCATGGCCGTGTATGACGATTTGCGTCCCTATGACGACGCGGTGGCCGGCCTGCGGCGTCTGGCCGACAGCGGACGCTTCCGCCTGGTAGCCCTTTCCAACGGAGAGCAGACTTACCTGGAGAAACTGGTGCGGGACAACATCGGCGTGCCCTTCGACGACATTATTTCCGTGGAAAAAGCCGGTTCTTTCAAACCGCACCCGGCCGTGTACCGCACCGCCGCCCGCATCCTGGGCAAATCTCCCGATGAGATTCTGATGGTGGCCGCGCACTCCTTCGACATTACCGGCGCGCGGGCCTGCGGGTACCGGGGCGCCTACGTCAACCGCTACGACCTGCCCAACGAGGAATCGCCCTACCTTCCCGACTTCGAGGTTGCGGACTTTCACCAACTGGCCGACCGCCTGTTGTCGCCTGCGGACGTGTCATAGCCGCCATGGCTGCCGCTGCCATTGCTGGCCGGCTCAGCACTTTTTCCGCGCTGCGCCACCGGGACTTCCGGTGGTTCTTTCTAAACATTGGCGTCCAGTCATTCGGCCAGGGCATCCAGTTCCTAGGCATCGGCTGGCTGATTTTTGACCTAACCGGCGAGAAGACATCGCTGGGTTTGGCGGTCAGCATTTTCGGCGTTTCCAACCTGTTCTTCACCTTCGTTGGGGGAGTGCTGGCCGACCGGGTGGACCGCAAGCTGTTCCTGATATTTTGCGTCCTGGGCAATGCGGTGATCACCCTGGCGCTGGCGTTTCTGGCGCTGGCGGGGCTGGCCCAGATCTGGCACGTGTACGTCGTTGTATTCATCCTGGGCGGGCTGATGGCGGTGCAGATGCCGGCGCGTTTCGCCCTGGCTGCGGACCTGGTGCCGCGCGAAGACATGATGAACGCCGTCGCGCTGCACACTTCCGTCGGTCAAATCGGGAACATGGCGGGCCCCCTGGTTGGCGGCTGGGCTATCGACAACATCGACACCTGGGCGGCCATAATGATCAACGGGGCCAGCTACCTGGTGGGCATTTTCTTTCTGTTGATGGTGGCAAAGCCGCCCACCACAACCCGGCGCAATTCGTCGCCCATTTCCGACCTCATCGGCGGCTTCGCCCACGCCATCAGGACACCGATGGCCGCCGTGTTGATCCTGATGTCGGCATCCTTCGGGTTTTTCGGCATGGCTTACATGCAGGTGGTCGTGGGTTTCACCCAGGAATTCCTCAAGCTGAACGGCACGCAGACCGGGATATTTATGATGGCGCGAGGCGGCGGGGCGTTCCTTGGGTCGATGGTCGTCGCCAGTTGGGGCGACCGCAAGCGCAAGGGGCTGTTGATGTACCTGGAGGTCACCCTGTGCTGCGTCGGGTTGATGGTGATGGCGTGGACGCCGTGGTTCTGGGCTGGTTGCATCCTGGTAGCGATGGTTGGCTCCACCAGCATCGGAGGTTTTTGGCCGGTCTCCAGCTCCCTGATGCAGCTGACCACCGCGCCGGAGATGCGCGGTCGGATGATGGCGATGATGCAGTTGGCGCCGGTGTTCCACTTTCTGGGAGCGTGGCCGCTCACCTGGCTGGCCCAGATCTGGGGCTGGTCCATCGCCATCACCAGCGGCGCGGCGGTTCTGCTGGTCATATCCGTAGCCGGGTGGCTCTACCGCCCGATGGTGCGCCGGATGAATGAGATTTGATGCCTCGGCTATGAGGCATCCCGGTTGCGGAGGCGCGGGGCACGTGCCATACTGCCGGCCCATAGCCCAGTTGAGGAATGACATGGAAACGATCACACTCGCAGACTACGTCCAGTATGGGTTCCTTGCGTTCATTTGCTTGTTGCTGGTCACCCTCGTCGTCGGTATGCTTCGACAGTTTCGCGACACTGGCGAAATCAAAGGCGAACTTAGAGGCATTAATAAGCGGCTGGACGACCTGACTGCGCGCGTCGAAAGACTGGAAGACCGTGTTGGGCGGCTGAATGAAACGGTAGCAGCCTTGGGCCGAGAAGTCAGCGAAACCAAGGGCCTTATAGTAGCCCTGCACCAGCGCGTGGATCTGGTCATGCGCCATCGCCACGACCAAGATAATGGCCAGGTCGTCCTCACACCTGAGGAAGTCGCCGCTGACTAACGCCGTAATTCCGTCGCATTCTTGCCCCTGGGCGGCAACTATCGTATATTACCGCCAACAGGCGCCCATCTTATTCACGAAAGGAGCAGCAACATGGTTAAACCCAAGCAAGTCGGCCATCTGGTAATCAACGTCTCCGACGTGGAGGCATCGACCAAGTTTTATACCGAAATTCTCGGGTTTGAGATCGCAGTATCTCGCCCAACAGCCACCTTCCTGACCTGCGGCGAGATTCACCACGACCTGGCCCTGTTCCAGGCATCCGACGACTCGCCGGCCACGCGCAAGGGCAACATCGGCCTGAATCACTTCGCCGTGCAGGTGGAGGACTTCGATTCCCTCCGAGACCTGTACCACAGCCTGATCGAAAATGACATCAAGGTTGACCGGACCACCGACCACGGCATGACCGGCAGCGTCTATTTCGAGGACCCCGACGGCAACGGCATTGAGTTCTACTACGACAAGTTCGATACCCCCGAAGAGGGCCTCGCCGAAATGCGGCGAGAGGGTCGGGAGAACACCGTGCTGGTCATTGACTAGCTTCGAGTCGATTCCCTGTCACCATGTAGGGGCGACGCATGCGTCGCCCCTACGCAGTTTCTAACCGCCTGAACCCGACGCCATCAACGCGCGCCAGCCAAGCCGTCGTCATCCTCGCCGGGCAGGTCGAACTGCCCCAGGATGTCGGCCAAGGTTCCTTCAATGCCGGGCGGCAACTCGATGGGTTCCTCAAACGGCATGAAGTTGTGCTCGCCGCGCACCCGCTCGATGTACCGGCGGGCCTCGTCGTTGCGCTGTGCCACCCGGTCCAGCGATTCCTGGAGCCGCTCCGCTTCCTCCTCGTATCGGGGGCGCAGGTCGGATAGGTCGATGTCCAGGGAGTACAGCGCACGCAATCGCCGCATGATGTCGTAAAACGCCCGGTGGTCGGTGGTGATGCCGAGTTGACCGCCGCTGCCGCCGCTGAACGGGAACATCGGGGCCATGGCGCCAACACGCACCATCTCCACGTCGGGATGCTGGTAGTGGGCCAGGCTCACCATCGCCATGCCGACGGTAGGGCCTTGCCGCTGTTGGGATCCGTAGCTGGAAAACAGCATACCGTGCTGGCGCAACTCGTCGGCCATTGCCGCTTTGCTGTACACGCACGAAATCCGCCGCTCCTGCTCGGGCGGCGCGGGCCCGTTGTAGCCTTCCACCGCCGCGATTTTGGGGTTGCCCAGGGCGGCAACCGCTTCAAAGAAAGCCTGGCCGTACAGGTCGATGCGATACCATGGCTCGATGCCGAGGAATATCACCAAACCGTTGCCGGCGTCCCAGAACCCGTTATCCCATTGCATGGGACGGCTGGGCAAGCCCTCGTTGAACGCGGCGCGGGGCCGGTACAGGTCGTGGGTGCCGGCCACCTGGAACGGGAAGCACATCCGCGAAATTTCGTCGGTCATCTGCCCGATGCGCCGCGCCGACAGCTTGTCGATCAACCAGCGGGGCATCCCGCTGGATATGTTGCCGCCGTCAGACCACTGACGGCGCCAGCCGGCTATGATCACCCGGGTTTCGGGCAACTCGTCCAACGCTATCAGTGGTTCTGCCATTTTCCTTCAGTCCTCGCGCTTGGCGTGGTTAGATCAGTTGGGCCGGCGTGAAGATGCCCTCCATGTCTTCCTCAGTGGCGGGAGTCGTCGCCGGCTGGTCCAGGTTGGTGTCCATGAACCAGTACACCTGCTTGAGGTGGTGGGTGCTATGGCTCAGGATGATGTTGAGCAGTTCCAGCACGGTGACCTCGCCGCCGTAGTGGGCCGGCACCACGCGGTCGAATCCCTCGGTATCGCCGCTGTTGAGGAAGGCGACGAGATCGTCGGCGACGCCGCAGGCGTAGTCGGCAATTTCCTGGGGCTTCATCAGGTGCGCCAGGCTCTCGCGGCAGGCCCGCATGTCATCGGAGCTCATGGAGCCACGGGTCCGGCTGGTGTACGCCAGTTCCGGGAACGACACGATATGCACCAATGTGTCGCGGAGCATTTCCGGCCGCCATTGCACCGGCTGGGCCAGTTGCTCTTCAGAAAGCTCCAGCGTCGCGCGGACGGCGGCTTCGAGGATCACGCGGTACTTGTCGCCCAGCCAAGCCGTTTTGCCCGACAGGTCGATGGGCGCGTCTTCCAGGCCAAGGGCCGGGATCAGCTTCTTGGGGTAGTACCCGATGATTACTTCCGTACCGTCGATGATGGTGACGGGCGCGGACAGCACGCCACGAGACTTCAGGTCTTCGCGGGCCGCGTCGTCGGTCAGCAGGTCGTGGTGTTCATACTGAACACCGTTGGACGCGAGGAATTCCTCCAGCGTCCGGCAGCTGAATCAACCAGGGTTGGTGTAAACGTGGACTTCTCTTACTGCGGTTGTCATTGTAGTTTTACCTCTTCCAGGTTGTAGTGGAGTATTCACCCTGACCCTCTCCCATCGAGGGAGAGGGGAGCGCTGGGATTTATTCGCCGGCGCGAACCCAGTCGGCCTTGCGCTCGGCGATCATTATCGTCGTGCAGTTGGTGTTGGCGCGGATGCAGTCGGGCATCACTGATGCGTCGGCCACGTGCAGGTTCTCCAGCCCGTACACCCGGCAATGCTGGTCAACCACGGCCATGGGGTCGTCGGGCGTGCCGATCTTGCAGGTGCCGGAGATGTGCTGCGACGTGCTGACGACACGCTTCAGCCAGTCGTTCAGCGCCTCGTCGCTTTCCAGGTCCGCCGGCAGGGGGTCCAGCAGTTCGTCGGCCACGTCCCGGTAGTGGTCGCTGTCCAGCAGATTCACGCAGAGCCGGACGGCCTCGCGCATCCGCGACAGGTCGAATTCTTCCTGGAAATAGTTGTAGTTCAGCGCGACCTGCTCGTGCGGGTCGGTACTGGCCAGTTGCAGGTGTCCCGAACCCACCGCCAGCTCCAGGATGCACGTGAACCGGATGCCTTCGGCCTCCAGCGGGTCGCCGGCGATGGGCGACGAGAACGACGACTGCATGATCTGGATGTCGTTGCGCAGGTGGCTGCCCGTCGCGGTGTACCGCAGGCAAACCTGGGTGCGCGGCGCGGCCGGGTCCAGTGGGAAGTCGTCCTTCACCTTCACTGGCACGCGGATGTTGGGGTGGTCGCGCAGGTTCTGGCCCACGCCGGGTAGCTCATGCACCACCGGAATCCCCATTTCCCGCAGGTGGTCGGCCGGCCCGACGCCGGACAGCAGCAGCAGTTGCGGCGACCCGATGGCTCCCGAACTCAAGATGATGTCGTCGGCCTCGACGGTGAACACTTCGCCGCCGCTTTCCACCTCGACGCCCACGGCCTTCTTGCCCTCGAAAACGATGCGGCGGCAGGTGACGTTAGCGCGGATGGTCAGGTTCAGGCGGTGCCGCGCCTCCCGTAGATAGGTAATGGACGTGCTCATGCGGACGCCGTTGGGGTTATTCATGGGGATGGGGCCCACGCCGCCCGAATCTGGGTGGTTCATGTCGGGGTCGTCGGGGTAGCCCTGCGCCCGGCAGGCGTTCCAGAAGGCCACCTGCGCCGGCAGCCAGTCCTCACGACGATGGCGGCGCACCGGAATGGGACCAGTGTTGCCGTGGAAGTCGTCGGTAATGTCCGTGTCGGTTTCCAGCTTGCGGAAGTACGGCAGGCAGTTGGTGAAGCCCCACTCGTCGTTGCCCAGCGCGGCCCAGGCGTCGTAGTCCTCCGGCACGCCGCGCAGCAGCACCTGGCCGTTGATGGCCGAGGAACCGCCGACGACGCGGCCGCGGGGCACGGGCATGGGGTTGGCCTGCCCAGGGTTGTTCGCCCAGAAGGTCCAGTTGTGCGGCGCGTTGACGGCAGAGGCCGTCTGGTCGTAGCCGTACTTGAGGTCGTCGGGGTACAGCTCAAAATCGGGGTAGTCCGGCCCGGCTTCCAGCAGCAGCACCGAACGGTCCGGGTCTTCGGTCAGGCGGGCCGCCATCGTGCAACCGGCCGACCCGGCGCCGATGATAATTACGTCGTACTTCATTCGGTTACGCCTCCTGATAGACGCCTAAGTGTTTTCGCTTTGGTGCGAATTATCGTCACTAACAGAGTCGCCGGCAAGGGGCGGAGATTTCGCTGACTGATTTTTCTTTGACCATGGGTAAGGCTTGTCGTAGGATACGGGGCCTACCTTTCCGGCTAAACGAGCGATTCGCAAATTCTCCTCAAGGCGTTTCTTATACTCCGGTAAGTTGGGTATGGGCTGCCATTCTCCGCGCTCAAAGGAGCGCAGCATATCCAACTCTTCTTCATCTTCAACGCCATCATCATCGTTGAAAGGCCAGGGTTCGTCGAAAGGCCAAAGCTCCGCCAATTCTTCATCAGAAAACGGAGGTTCCCGGTTGTTGTTGTCCGCAGTGGTCATATTTTGCCTCCGCCGCTATCGCAAGTAATCGCGAGTTGCTTTGCGGCTGGGATACGCTGTCCTCAATATGAACGAGTCTCCCTCCATCACAAACGGCACCTCATAAGCATAATTCCCAATGCGAACGATGAACATTTGTTGGCCTGGGTGTCGCCTTTGATTGGGGTGGGGGACTGTAGCCAACAGCCCACCGTTCTCCAAATGATGCAAGACTTGCTCAAAAGATAGCCCGCGCTCCTGCTTTAGCCGTTCGTTTTTGTCGGCGTACCAATAATAATTTGGCATTACCGTACTGTACCACAGCACGGCGACGCCCAACCGCAATTTCCCAACACCGCGCGTTTGCGCTATACTGCGGCCAATTCGCGCCCAAGGCCGGCAGCGCCTCTTGCGGGTTCATAAACCGCCGCTGCGTCGTGTGCGCTTGATGTAATTCGTCACCACGAGAGGAGATTAGCCATGCAGTTCGGCCTGCTTTACGAATGCCAGCGCCCGTTCCAGGGCACTGAGATCGATTGGAACGCCCTATACAAGGAAACGTTGGAACAGTGTGAGCTGGCCGACCAGGTGGGATTTGACAACCTCTGGTTCGTGGAACACCACTTCCTGACCGGCTTTTCCGGCTCACCCTCCCAAGACGCCATGTTCGGCGCGTTGAGCCGCATCACCAAGAACATCCGCATCGGCTACGGCGTCTGCATCCTGCCCTACCACCATCCGGTCCGCGTGGCGGAGCGGGTCGCTCTGCTGGACCAGCTCACGGACGGCCGGATCGAGGTCGGCACCGGACGCTCCAATGCCTACGAGCAGACCGGCCTGGGCATCGACCCACGCGACACCCGCAGCCTGTGGAATGAGTCCATCAACATGCTGCCCAAGATCTGGACGTCGGACGAGTACGAGTACGAGGGCGAACACTGGAGCGTCCCCAAGCGCCGCGTGCTTCCCAAGCCGTTCCAGCAACCGCACCCTCGCATGTACCTGGCCTGCACCTCCGAGGACAGCTTCCGCCTGGCCGCCCAAAAGGGCATCGGCGTGCTTTCCTCCGCATCCTACGCCGTGGAAGTCCTGAAGGAAAAGGTGCAGATTTACCGCGACGCCCTCAAGGACTGCGAGCCCGTCGGCGAGTTCATCACCGAGTTCTGGGGCAACAACGTCCACGGTTTCTGCGACGATGACGATGACTACGCCAAGGAGCTCGCCGCCGAATCCATGAAGACCTTCTTCGGCCCGGACAAGCCGTACATCGCCGGCCGCATCGGAGCCTACGAGGAACTGCTCGAAGCCTGGGGCGGCGTGCCCGATCACCTCACCGCCGACTTCAGCCGCTGGCTCCGCCAATCCGACGAGGAACACCAGCAGTTGGCCCAGGACGTCGGCCTGTCGCTGGACGCCGGCCCCGGCGCAGCCCGCGCCGCCATTGCCCAGCTGGACGGCAAGACTCTCTCCGACCGCGGCGTCATCATCGCCGGCAACCCCGAGTCCTGCATCAAGACCTGCCAGATGTACGAGGACATTGGCGTGGACCAGGTCATGCTCATCATGCAGACCGAGACCATCCCCCACGAAAAGGTGATGGCCTCCATCGAAAAGTTCGGCAAGGAAGTCATTCCCGCCTTCCGCAACGGCAACGGCGCCAAGTAACCGCCGAATTCAGGACGGCGCATTGTACGCCGTGGATCGTTTGCGCCATCGCAGGGGCGGGTTTGAAACCCGCCCCTACAGATGCGAGGAACCCATGTCCATCCAATCCAACCCGCCCCGGGTCAAATTCAACGTCCGCGTCAACCAGTACCGCTACTCCTACGAGGATTTGCAGCGGATCTGGCTGGAAGCGGACCGCCTGGGCTACTACTCGGCCAGCGTGTTTGACCTGCTCAACACCGACGCCCTGGAATGTTGGACCACACTTACCGCGCTGCTGGCCCAGACTCAACGCATCCGCGCCCTGCCCATGGTGCTGGCCAACCCCTACCGTCATCCTGCTCTCCTCGCCAAGATGGCCGCGACCCTGGACGTCATCAGCGGGGGCCGTGTCACCATCGGCATTGGCGCCGGCGGCAGTCGGAGCGATACCCGGTCCAGCGGTCTTGCGTTTCCTTCCACCAGCGAACGGTGCGAGATGCTGGAGGAGTCGGTACATTTTATCCGGCGCCTGTGGACTGAACCGTCCGTAACATTCAACGGTCGGTATTACAGCATCGACGGCGCATCCATCCAGCCTAAACCCGTTCAGCAGCCCACGCCGCCCATATTCGTCGGGGGCCACGGCCCGCTCTACGTCATGCCCACCATTGGGCGCATCGCCGACATCGCCAACGTGGGCAACAACGACACGGTGAACGATCATCTCATGCATCAAAGCATCGTCTTTCGCGCTGCCGAAGACGCCGGGCGCGACCCGTCCGCCATCGAGTGGACCCACAACGGCGACTGCGTCATCGCGCCCACCCAGCGGGAATACGACGCGCTGGTGGCGCAACTCGCTCAAGAGGTCGGGGTGACTGCCTACGAGTACCAATCCCAACGACTACAGAACACCTTGTCAGGAACCCCGGAGCAGGTCGCCGACCGCATCAACGAATACGTGGAATTCGGCATACGGTATTTCTGCATAGTCTTCTCATATCCTACGCCTTCCGAAACCCTCGCCCTGTTCTCCGACGAGGTGATGTCGAAGTTCAACGGGTAGCCGGATTTTCGAGCTGCTGAGATGGGGCCAGCATCGGACGTCCTGCGGCGCGATAAGCCAGAGCCGCGACCAGCGCGAGAATAGCGCAAAATGCCAATAGCAAGATGTCGTCACCGGCTTGGTCAAATACCAAGCCAATCAGGACCGGCTCCACAAATGTTGCTATCCCAACGACTAGGGCCACCGTACCGTACAACGTGGCAAACCGACGACGACCGAAATACGTCCCCAGCGCAGCTATGTTCAACGGAGCAAGTCCCCCACTTCCGGCGCCAAGCAGGGCAACGGCTGCGAAAAACATCCAGAGGCTGTTTGCCATCAACAGAGCCGCGATTGCGGCCAGGTGAATTAGCGCAAACAGTAGCAATGCATTGCGAATTTGCATCCGACTGCCAATCAGCCCGCCAATGAGCACAAATACTGCGCTCGTGACATGAAAAACTGTAAACATGTCACCATACGCATCGGTGGTTGCCACCACTTGATAATCCTCCAGCGGGACCACCTTTCGTTGCTCCAGCAGTTGTTCCATCGCCGTAAAGCCGCCCCACTGCACCATGCCCAAACCGGCTTCTGCCAGGGTGAGTAGCCAGAATGCCCGTGTTCTGACCGCTTCACGCCAGGGGTAGTTGGGCGCCGATCCATCATCGTCCGCGCCGGGGCTGCCATCGGGATGCTGTCCGTAATCCTCCGGACGGTCGCCTACTCGCTCGACCAGTGGCCGAGTTGCAACCAGCAGCAGAACGCCAATTGCCATCACCGACGTCCGCGCTACTGATACCTGCCCAGACCAATATCCAGTCGGGAAGAACAGCAAACCGGCAGCGTTTGCCGGGAACAGCAGTGCGGCAATGGCAAAGGCTCGCCGGCGGCGGAACCAGTGGTTCGCAACAGCAGTTGCCGGCATCGTGATTCCCGCAGGTGACACTACCGCAAGCAGCAATAGTATTGTGGACAAGGTTGGCCAGGCCGGCGCGCTTCCGGCCAGCAGCGCGCACACGCCAATCAGCGGCAACCCAATCAGCATTACCCGACGCGGGCCATAGCGGTCGATCATCCAACCCGCAGCCGGCAGCAGCAACAGGTCTATCCGCCCTTGCAGGGAGAGTGCAGCCACTGCGCCAGACCCCGGCATAGATTGACCGGCCTCGTGCAGCGCGTTCTGCCAGTTCAAAAAGAATGCCACGGCAAGGTTATAAGCCGTGCCCGTCAGCAGCACGACGACTATGACGATGACCAGCAGCCACCAGCCGTAAAACACGCCGCTGGGTCGGCTCGCACAGACGGGCGCGGCCTCCGGCATTATTCGCCCGCCTCCGCATCGTCCGCATCTCCCGACCGCTGCGATGGCGCCAGCCGAGGCTGGCCCAGCATAAGGTACAAGCCGGCGCCGATGAGGCTCGCTATGGCGGCTGCCATGAAAATCGCGGTGTACACCCCGGTCACTGCGTCGAGGTAGCTGAGGTAGCCGGAGGAGGGCAGTGCGGCGGCCGATGCCACCATAGTAATGAGGAATGTCGTTACCGTGAGCATTCCAAAACTGCGCCGGCCAAAATAAATTCCCACCGCGGCGATGGCCGGCGCCGTTCCCATTCCCGATGCCACGCCCCGCAAAACCGCCGCTTCCAACAGCCCAAGCTCGAGCCCGGACAGCAACACCGCCATGCCAACCGCTTGTGCAACCGCTGCTCCGGACAATACCCACCTGACGGGGAACCGATAGCTCGCCAATCCGCCAGCCAGGATGCCCGCCACCGACGCATAATCCTGGAATGTTCCGATCTTGTCGATGGCTTCAAATGTGGCGTCGCCACGTGAGATGATCTGCCATTGGTAAACAGAGCCTATTGATTCTGCGCTGGCCACGCAGCAACCGGCGGCGATCAGTATCCACAATTGACGCGACCGCACCGCTTCCCGCCATGAGTAGTCCGGAATGTTTGCCGTCAGAACCGGAGCCAACCCGTCCGGATGCTCTCCCCAATCCTCCGGGCGATTGCGCATTGCCCTAACCAATGGCAACGCCACCGCCAATATCGCTGCGCCACATACTACTGTCAGCAACCGCCAACCTACGACCGGCCAGTCCACCCAGTCCCCGACCAGCAACAGCAGGGACAGCAATGGGCCGACGGCGACCCCGACGATTGCCACTGCGAAAAGCATCAACGCCAACGCCAACGCCAGCCGTTCACGGAACCAGTTGTTCAGCATCGTTACCGCCGGAACATAGGCGCCTATCAGCCCCAGGGCGCCCAGGCCGGCGATTGAGACTTCCAGAATGCTCGGAGCCGGAATCACCGCCAACAGCGCGACCAACCCCACCAGCGGCAACCCAATCTGCGCCATCCGCCTCGGTCCCAACCGGTCGGCCCCCCAACCTGCAAACCACAAGGATGCCAACCCGCCAATCGCGCTTGCCACAATGACTAATATGACCCAGGGCGGCCCGATCCCCTCACCTTGGTAGGCCCGGCTACCCCACACCGTTCCAATCAACCCATCCCCGATTTCGCGCCCCACGAGGATTATGAGGAACCCGATGACGACCAGCCGCCAGCCGTAGAACATCCCGGCGGTGTTATCGCTGCGGATGAACTCCGCCAGCCTCTCCGTCATCCCCTTCCGAGCGCTTTCGTCGCTCGGATCAATCAATCGTCCGCCCCCGCGCCTCGCGTCACCAACCGGCGCACGTCGGCCTGCCGGCGCTGCGACGGGGACAGTTGGGGATTGCCCAGCACCAGGAACATGAACGAGCCAATCGCGCTGACTATGGCGATGGTAGCGAATGGCAGCGTATAGGTTCCCGTAATACTGTCCCGCATCCAAGCGATGTAAGGAACCACCACGATGAACATAATGTTCATGGGAATCATCGAGATGCCGGTGATACGCGCGAAACTGCTCCGGCCGAAATAGACCCCGCGTATCGAGGTGGTCAGCGGCGTGCGCCCGCCGAACCCGATCCCCATCAGGATGCCGAACAGGAAGAACAGCGGCAGCGTTTCGGCAAACAGCAGCACGACGATGGCGATGGATTGCAGGAACGAAAATCCCCATATCGCAATCCGTATGGGTATGCGGTCGCCCACCATCCCGCCAATAACCATGAACGCCGTGGAAACCGCCGTTTGCACCGAGATTACCAGGCCAACCTCCACCAGGGTGAGGCCCTTCTCCACCATCACCAGGCCCAGGTAGGTCATCACGCTGATGATGATGATGGACGAGCTGGCGTGGCCCATGGTGATCAGCCAGAAGGCTCGCGTCCGTATCGCCTCCTGCCACGAGTAGTCCGGCGCCGTTGTGCTGCCGTTGGTGGACTGCTGGGGCCCGGTCTGGGTCACCGTGTCCGGGTCAATGCCGTCCGGGTGCTGGCCGTAGTCCTCGGGGCGGTTACGCACCAGCATGGCCAGCGGCACTGACGCCACCAGTCCCACGCAACCAACCACCAGCGCGGTGTTCTGCCAACCCAGGCGTCCCGGTATCTCCGTGGCGGTCCTGGCGTCCCAGCCCATGGCCCACGCCATCAGGGGCACGATCACCACGCCGCCCAGTCCGAAACCCAGCATGGGTATCGACATAGCGGTGGATCGCCGGACGCGGAACCAGTTGTTCAGCGCCGTGTTGGCCGGCAGCCACGATCCCAAGCCCGCCCCCAAGCTCACGATCACGAACGAAAGGTAGAACATCCAGAGGTTCGCCGTTCGGCTGAAGAGGATGAATCCGGCAGCAAAAATCAGCAGGCCGATGACCACCATCTTGCGCGGGCCCAGTTTGTCCACGCCCCAGCCGGCGATGGGGCCCATCACCGTGCCTTCCACGCGGGTCAGCGTGAAGGCCCAGGACAGTTGCGTGGTCGTCCAGCCGAAGTTCTGCTGGAGTATCGGCATCCACAGGGAAAGCGCCTGGAACAGGGGCACGGTGCCGATGACCATGATCACTGCGCCGATGACCGCGAGCCACCACCCGTAAAACATGCCTCGCACCAACCGCACCGGGTGGGCAAGTTCACGCGCGTGCAACAACAGAGGACTCCCTCAAACTACGGCAATCGTCGCCTCGCGCGACGATTTCGGCAAACATCGGCGGATATTATACTCCACCCGGTCTTGTATCCGTGTTTCAAAAATATTGCGCTGGATTGGCAACTCCCGGCGGCCAACGCTATAATACTCGGCAATCTTTGCTCATAAGGGGGCATTACGTGACTACCAACGCCACTTCCAATGGCCAGGCTTCCTTCAACGCCGACGAACTGCAAGTGTTCTTCCGCGGCCAGTTCGTTCCGGTAAGCGAGGCCAAAGTAAGCGTAATGACCCACGCTCTGCACTATGGCACCGGCGTATTCGAGGGCATTCGGGGCAACTGGAACGCCGAGCAGGAAGCCATCAACATTTTCCGTATGCGGGAGCATTATGTCCGCCTGCTGGACGGGTGCCGCATCCTGATGCTGGACATTCCCTACACCGCCGATGAACTTTGCGACATTACCACCCAACTGGTTGAGCGCAACCGGCACACCAGCGACATCTACATCCGCCCGCTGGCCTACAAGAGCGAGGAACTGGTCGCCAACCTGAAGTTGCAGGAGCTGGCGGCGGATTTCACGTTGATTACCGTTCCTTTCGGCAACTACCTGGGCAGCGACCGGCTGCGCTGCTGCACATCTTCGTGGCGGCGCGTTGACGACCCCATGATTCCCGCGCGCATCAAAGCCTGCGGCATCTACGTCAACAGCATCCTGGCCAAGACCGAAGCCACGCTGAGCGGCTTCGACGAAGCCATCCTGCTGAACCACGACGGCCACGTGTCGGAGGGTTCGGGCGAGAACCTGTTCATGGTCAAGGACGGGCGTATCTACACGCCGGGGCTGGAGGACAATGCGCTGGGCGGCATCACCCGAGACACGGTGATGCAGTTGGCGCGCACCGAGTTGGGCTTGGAAATCGACATGCGCACCATCGACCGCAGTGAGCTGTACCTCGCCGATGAGGTGTTCCTGAGCGGCACGGCGGCGCATCTGACTCCGGTGGTGGAACTGGACTGCCGGCCCATTGCCGATGGGCAACCCGGCCCCATCACCAGCGAATTGCAGCGTATGTATTTCGACATCGTGGTGGGCAACAACCCCAAATACCGGCACTGGTGCACCCAGGTAAAAACCGGGAGCCTGGTACCGGCCTGAAGAAATGGTGACGCATGCTGTGGCTGCTGGCGTTGTCCGCCGCCGGCGGACTGGGCTACCTGCTGGGCAGCCTGCCGACCGCTTACCTGGTCGCGCAGAGGGCCGGCGGCGCGTTCGCTGACATCAGACTGGCGGGCGACGGCAATGCGGGCGCGGCGAACATCGGACGCCTGCTTGGCTCCCGTTGGGGAGTGCTAGTGGGGGCGGTGGACATTGGCAAAGGCGCGGTGCCCGTGCTGTTTTTCAACGCTTTGGCCGGCTCCTGGGATACCGTATCGGGGCTGGGATTGCTGAGCGGGGCCGCCGCCATCGCCGGCCATGTCTGGCCGGTTTGGTTGCGGTTCCGAGGCGGCCGGGGAGCAGCCACGGCAGTAGGCGTTACCGCAGCCGTCCTCACCGGGCCGGTTCTGCTGGTAGCCCTGCCCGCGCTGGCGATACTCTGGCGCACACGCAGCACGACGTTGACGCTGGCGTTTGTCTATGTCTCGTCGATAATTCTGGGGAAAATCTTGTTCGACGTGTCCTGGGGCATCATCTGCTACTGCGTGGGATTGTTCATCGTCGTCGGCACCGTGCACTTCTGGAGCCTCAAGTTCCGGAGCCGGCCGGCGGAGTCGGTTTCGTTGTAGCATGACGTCGATCACGATGTCCGGACTCAGGCCACTGCCAGCAGTGTGGTACCGGCAACTATCATAACAATCGCGATGAACTTGGCGGCCAGCGCCGACGTTCCCAATGATTCCTGCAGAAGACCCAACCTGCGCCAGCTGAGCAGGGATCCCGCGATGAACACGAACATTGGTCGCGTCGCCAGGATAGCCGACGCCAGTGATACCGGGCCGAATGCGAACGACCAGATGAAAAGCAATATCGCAAGCTGAGGCAACAGGCCCTCCCCAATCAGGAACGTCGCCAGGGCTTGTTTGGAGCGCAGGCCGTCGTACAGCTTGCGCCAGTTGGACGGTCGGCCATATACGGCGAACACCGGGACCATCCCCAGTTCTTGCAGCATGAACACATCCCACGGCGTCAGATCGGTAAGCACCAACTTCGCCAGGAAAAAGGACATTCCCAGGCCGGCGGAACTGGCCACCAGCGCCGTCAAGCCCGGTGTGACGCGGAACAAGCGCCGCCCCAAACCCTCGACCGACACGAGGATCGCTCCGAGTACCACTAGCGCGATGGCGGTCCATTGCCACGGTCCGACTGTCTCGCCCAGTATTGCCAGCGCCAACAAGGCTACCAGGATCGGGTTGGTCTGGCTGATGGCAACGGCCCGCGACGCTTCCCCCAATCTCAGGCCAAGGAAGAGGAACAGCAGGCCGGCGCCCAGACACACGCCCGACAGCAATCCGATTCCCACCGCTTGAGGTGGAGCATCGGTCGGCCAACCGACGGCGGCCAGCATCACTATGGCGGCCGCCAGGCGGGTGAGGATAGACCCGGCCCCCAGCACACCGACGCCGGCAAAATAGTTGTCCAGCAGTCGCTTGTGGGCAATGTTGGCGAGGCCCAGCGAGGCCGCGCTACAGATGGCGAGGAAAATCCACACGGCGAGCGTCAGGTAAGGCCGGTATAGTCCCCGATTGCTACGCTATTAGTGGGTGGGAGCAAGTGAGTCAGAAGGGCGATAACGACTTTCTGCATCTCTTCATTGGAGATTCTACCCATCAGGCCCAGCATCCGCTCTTCGGATATGGTTCTGATTTGGCGTGTCAGAATCCACGATTCTATTGGCATTTCAATCGATTGGAGTGGCACCGCATACGGAGACTCCACCTTGGGCCGAGAGCCGGTTATGGGCAGTACGATAACCAACTCGCTGCGGCTATTGGACTGTCCGCTGCTCAATACTAAGACTGGCCGACGGCCGGCCTGTTCGTGTCCACGTACCGGGTCCAGGTCGGCCATGTGAACCTGACCCCTTAATATGGCTGACATACCTTCGTGTGCTCTACCGATTCCCGCTCTCGCTGATTGCGGGTACCTAGACTCTGGCGCAACAAGGAACTCATTCTAGTCGCTATTGGCGACATGGCTTTTTAGAGATTCCGGTGTAACCGGATTTACCGTGGTGTCCTGGCATTCGGTAGCCGCGGATTGGCAGGATTCTTCCTTAGCCCGTAGCCACTCTTCGTACACATTGTCCCACTCGTTAGCCGGACCTACGAAATCTTCCGGATTCAAATTGTCCAGCAAATGAGCGCACTCCGATTCGTCGCTAACAATGAAGTAACGCTTCTGTGACGACTCGCACGGCGCCGGCGCTGCCGCCTCCGTCATCTCAGGCGTTATGAAAGGCTGGGCAGATTCATCGTAGCGCCAGTGATGCAGAGCGGTACGCACTGCCTGCTGAATGGCGTGGGCCAGATCGGTGAATTGCCCATCAGCGACACGGAGTTCGAGTTGTTCCAAGTCGGTGGGTTCCAAGCCAACCTCAATCCGTATTCGGGTCATGTCAAATTCTCCTTCTGCTGGCGCATGACGGCATAGTACATCAGATTGCAGAGCGCCTGCTATAATCCGCCATCATTTGGCGTGGAGGGCGCTTTTATGGGTTGGTCGATTCATCATCCGGTAGGTTTGATCCACTACACTCCGGCGGCGTGCCAACTGGGCTACACGCTGTTTTCCACCACCCGGGGCGGACGCGACGCTTACCTCATCGATATGCGCGGCAACGTCGTACACCGCTGGCACTCCGACGAAGGCATCCACTACGCCTACCTGCTGGACAACGGCAACCTGCTGTGCCGGACCATGCCGCCCGAGGATGCCGGCGGCATCGAGACTGTGGGCGGCTCGTCGGCGAGCGTCATCGAACTCGACTGGGACAGCAACCTGGTGTGGGCATACCGGGACAATACACTGCACCATGACTACGAGCGCCTGCCCAATGGCAATACGCTATTGCTGATGTGGGAACCCTTGCCGGACGGTTTAGAGGCCCAGGTGCAGGGCGGCTTTGAGGTGGACTTCGCGCCGGGAATGCTGGGCGACGTGGTGCGCGAAGTCACTCCTGACGGCACTACGGTTTGGGAGTGGCGTTCGTGGGAACATCTTGACGTGGCCGAGGACGTCATCTGCCCACTGGAAGCGCGCCGGGAGTGGACGCACCAGAACTGCGTGAACGTGACGCCGGACGGCGACCTGCTGGTGAGCTACCGTTTGACCAGCACGGTAGGTATCGTTGACCGGCAGACCGGCGCGTTCAAGTGGAAGTGGGGGCCGAGTGAGATTTACCACCAGCACCATCCGACGTGGCTGGACAGCGGGCGGGTGTTGATATTCGACAACGGCGGGCACCGGCGCGGGGCCAGCTACTCGCGGATCGTAGAGGTTGACCCGGCCACCAACGAAATTCACTGGCAGTACCAGGGGATGCCGGCCATCTCCTTCTACAGCTACAACATCAGCAGCGCGGAGCGGCAGCTCAACGGGAACACACTGATCTGCGAAGGCGCGCCGGGCCGGATGTTTGAGGTGACGCCTCGCGGAGAAGTGGTTTGGGAGTACATCAACCCGTTCTTCATGTACAGCGACGCGGCCGGCGGAGGGGGCGGAATGGAATACACCAACGCTACCTTCCGGTGCCATCGGTACGCCCCGGATCACCCGGCGCTGGCCGGGCGGAACCTGGACGCCGCGAGACACTCAGGGTTGAATAGGTTGCTGGGGTGACGCCACCCATCCCAACTGCCTCTCACAATGGGAAAGGCAGCTACAATTACGGCGTGACTTCGTACTCTACCTCTGCGATTTTGCGGCCGGATTCATATACGTAGGCCCAATAGCGGCCGGGGGCCCAACGGTTGGGCGGCGATGGGCCCAGGGAAATCCACTGGGTGCCGCCGGAATATTGGGGTTCAAAATTGAGGGCGACGTTGCGACGGGAGTAGGCGAACCCATCCTGGTAATGCTCAACGACTTCCAGGGTGAGTTCCCGGGGATCGCCGTCGAACTCGTGCGAGTATTCCAAAGCCAGGTACGCCCAACCGGAGACGTCGCGAGCCGAAAAGCCGTCGGCAGGAGAACCCGGCAGCGTCAGCGTCAGGTACGCCCGGTCGATGCGGCCACGCACGGACGGGAGCGCGGAGTCCGGCGGAGTTGCGTCCGGCGCACCCGCGATGGCAGGACTGGCAGCGCCCCGATACCATTGATCCCAGATATGTTCCAAGTCCGGCTGCATCAGGCGGCCGCCGGCGCGCAGCCAGGCAACGCGCAATTCGACCTCGTTCTGAAAATCGTGCTGCGAGGGATAGGACGGCTGCTGAGCCACAGTACGGTAGAGTTCTCGCCAACCTTGCAGGAACCGCTCCTCCCCCAGCCGATTGTAGAGCGCAAGCATCAGCCGCTCCCCCAGCGAGTAATTGCACTGCCACAGGTCCGGGTCCACGCCGGCCCCGGCATCTCCGGCGTCAGAGGGCAGCAGCGATTCCAGCTCGATGAGCGAAGTCGCAACGGCGCAAGGGCTGTTGGTGGCCTCAATCGGGATGCCGTCTGCGATATGCCGGGCATACGACGCCGCGAAATCGGCGGCGCCTTCGGCATACCACGCGGGACGGGCGTACAGGTAGTAGTGAGCCATCTCGTGGATGATGGCATGGGCTACCGAAGCGGGTAGCTCATTAGAATCCAACTCGGGTTTCAGAGTGACGTGGGTCTGGTAATTTGTGCCGGCGGCAGCACCGGCAACGTACTGGGTGACATGTATGACGATAGCCGGCGTGGGGAAAGGCTCGTCAAACATATCCTCCAGGAATGGCGCCGCAAATTGGGTGACGCCCATAACCGGCGATTCAGGAGGGACGCTTCCGGAACGGATGATGGCGATGGGAACGCTCTCCCCTACGCGGTTCGTAGTGGCAGAAATCTCAACGGCCACTACGTCGGGGTTGTCCACTATGCTGTCAAATTCGGGCGATTGGAACCGGGAGCGTTCGTAAAGCGTGGCTACGATGGCGGCTTCGGCCTCCGTCAGCCCGTCGCGGAACCAACCGGCTCCCGTGAGTTGGGCCAGGCGCTCGGGTCTGTTATGAGCCATCCGTTGCAGTGACAGAGTAGCGGGCAGGTCCAGAGGCGAAAGTCGCTCGCGTATGGAGTGCGCATTCAGCAATACGTCCAGCGTTTCCGGCGCGTCAATCGCGATATTGACCAAGCGCTCGGCGGCATTAAATTCGTTGCTGCCTTCCAGACCGTCGGCAATCCACGGCAGGCCAGCGATTCTAGCCGTTGCTTCCGGAGCGTAATGCCGAGCGAATTCCCAGTTGCGTACCCGGGTCAGCGCGTCAGGAGGCAGCGGAGTGGCGGTGGGAGGCTCCGGTTCCGGCTCCGACGTCGGGCTCAGCGTCGCCGTCGCGTCGGCCCTGGCGGTAGGGGCAGACGTTGGAGACGGCGCGGGCGGGATCGGAGTCGGAGTCGCTTCCACCGTCAGGGTAGCGCTGATTCGGGCGACAGCGGCCTGAATGGTCGCTTGCGCTTGCGCGTTTGCATCCCCGTCGGATTCGGAGCCGTTGCAAGCCAACAACGCACCCAACAGCAGCAAGAGGAGGAGGCCAAGAGCGCGACGCATAGTTACAGTATAAGGTGGGAGTCGGAGGTGCGCTATAATGCCGGCATCCAAACACGAGATTCAGCGAAATAAGGAGACGGAAAGATGGGCAAGCTGGACGGCAGAGTAGCGTTGATCACCGGATCGGGCCGCAACATCGGTCGCGCGACAGCGTTGATGATGGCGTCAGAAGGAGCGAACATCGTGGTCAACGCCCGCAGCAACCGGGACGAGGCCGAGGCCACTGCCGCCGCGGTCGAGGAGCTGGGCGTCAAGGCGCTGCCGGTGCTGGCCGACGTGTCGCAGAAGGACCAGGTGGACGCGATGATCGACGCCGCCATGTCCACCTTTGGCCGCATCGACATCCTCATCAACAACGCCGCCATTCGGCCGCACAAGCCCTTCACCGAATTGACCCTTGAAGATTGGGAGCACGTGCGCGGGGTGGTGCTGGACGGTTCTTTCTATACGACGCGCGGCGTCATCCAGCAGATGGTGGACAACAACTTCGGGCGCATCGTGTTCCTGACCGGCGACGGAGCGTTCCGGGGCACGGCCCTCCGAGCGCACGTATCGGCGGCCAAGATGGGACTGGTGGGCATGGCGAGGGCGCTGGCGTCGGAATTCGCGCCCCACAACATCAGGGTCAACGTGATCGCGCCGGGAAGCATCGACACGTCGCGGGCCAACCCAGAGTGGTACGCCGGTCGCGTCCCCGACCATTCGGGCATCCCGTTGGGTCGCCAGGGCAAGCCGGAGGAAATCGCGTCGGCGGTCACGTTCCTGTGCACCGACGACGGCGGCTTCGTGACCGGCCAGACGCTGCACGTGAACGGGGGGCAGGGGTATTTCGGGTAAGGGCGCGCCGTTCACGTTTTCCCTCGATTCCGATGAGCACGACTAATGATTATCAACCGGATACAGGTGCTCAACTACGGTTGTCTTCGGTACGTGGACGTGCCGATGGACCGCTTTCACGTGCTCATCGGACCCAACGCCAGCGGGAAGAGCACATTGATGGATGCCATCAAGTTCGTGTCCGACGTGGTGCGGGATGGGGTTAGCGCGGCGTGTGAGAAACGCACCGCCAATTTTGCGGATCTGGTTTGGGGCAGGCCAGATGCACCTGAGGAACAGCGGTTTGAGATTGCGTTGGAGTTCGGTGTTCCTACGGAACTCCAATTATTATTACCTCCAAAATACAAGTACAACGTACTCCGTTACGGAATTGCAGTCGGCATCAACGACGAGACCGGCAGAGTCTCCATCTTATCGGAACGCAGTACGCTACTCGAACCGAGAACAATTCCGATAAGGGCAATACCTGTTTTCCCTCAACCTTTACCTCCCGATCAGACGATTATCAAACGGTTCCCGTGGGGTACTGGTTTTCGCAATTTGTTCCACAGAGACCCAAATGGGCGAACCGCTTTCTACTACGAGACACTTGAAGAGAAGGAACGTGCTCAATGGGCCACCTCTCTGAATCTCGGTGCAAATCTGTCAGCGCTATCAGTTTTGCCTGACTTGCCTGATGCGGGAGCAAACTCTCCAATGCTCGCTCGGGTCGCAGCATACCTGCGAGATGAAGTAATCTCGTTATCTCTAGTAAATGAAAAAATCCGCCGCGCCAGTCCGCCAGGTAACGGTAGCGACGTTTTACATGATGGCTCAAATATGCCATGGATTGCCGATGCGCTAAAAGAACGAGCGCCGGAGAGGTGGAGGGACTGGATAGGACACATCCAGTGCGCGCTGGAAGGCTTCCAATCGGTAAGAGTCATTGACCGACCGGAAGACCGGCACAAATACCTGATTCTGGAGTATAGCAACGGGTTGGAAGTGCCCTCTTGGAAAACATCTGACGGAACTCTGCGCTTGTTAGCCCTTACTCTGCTGGCCTATATGCCGCGGCAAGCAGGGTTGTACATGATTGAGGAACCGGAGAACGGCATTCATCCTGGTACATTGCAAGACGTTTTCGATTCACTGTCATCGGTTTACGAAGCTCAAGTCTTATTGGCGACTCATTCTCCAGAGTTCGTAGCCATTGCTGACGTGAAGCATCTTCTATGTTTCGGGAGAAATCCAGAAGGTGCCATCGACATTATTCCCGGAGAGTTGCATCCGCACCTGCGTGATTGGCAGTACGAAACGGATTTGGGCACATTTTTTGCCTCCGGCATACTGGCATGACTAGCTCCTCTTTCTTGAAAGACCTCATCGTGCTCGCTGCCGATCCTACGATGCAGCGCACCATACAAACCTTGCTGGAAGAGCGGCGTGATTCATTGGGCATCTCTACGATTAGTGTGGATTTTCAAACGCACCGCCACCGAGACTCGGGTTGCCGAACTTCACCCGGCTCTGTAATCAATCCGTTGAGGAGCCGGTATAGCAAAGCAATGGTTGTTTTTGATTTCCACGGCAGCGGTGAAACGCACCGCACTGCAACTCAGTTGGAAACCGACTTGGAGCAGGAACTGCGGCGCGCAGGATGGGGCCAAGACGAAATTGCGGTATTATCCATAGAACCCGAGTTGGAAGCATGGGTGTTTGGAGCGTCATTTCAACGTTTGGAGCAAATCATTGACTGGTCTCAAAGTCAGTCAATCAGAAGCTGGTTGGAGATAAACGATCACCTATTTCCTGGCGAAATCAAGCCGACTGACCCACAAGCAGCATTTGACGAGATGCTCGAGTTGCAAGGCAAACGGCGTTCCAGAAGATTATTCGCCGACATTGCCCGTACCGTCAGCCTATCCCGCTGCCAGGACCGCGCTTTCCAAAAGTTTCGCGCCACACTGCAACGCTGGTTTCCCGCGCAATAAAAGACGGGCGGCGCGAAATGTGCCGCCCGCTTTAGTGTCCGGACATTGTTGCTCGCCGCTACTCCGGCCGCACCCGTATCTCGCGCAGGTCGTCGGCTATGATTAGCTTGGCTTCGGTTTGTTCCTGGATGTCTTCGGGGGACCAGCCGGGGGCGTGCTCTTTGAGGACGAAACCCTGCTCCGTGATCTCGAACAGACCCAGGTCGGTCGCCAGCAGCTTTACCGCTCCCGGCGCGGTGATGGGCAGGTTGCACTGCTTGAGCACGCGAGGCGCGCCGTTGCGCTGGTTGTGCTCCATGGCGATGAACACCCGTTTGGCGCAGGCCGCCAGGTCCATGGCGCCGCCGATGCCGCCGCCCTTGCGCACCGGGATGCGCCAGTTGGCGAAGTCGCCGTTCTCCGACACCTCGTAGGCGCCCATCACGGTGACGTCCACCATGCCCTTGCGTATCAGGCCGAAGGAATCGGCGTGGTGGACGATGGCCATGCCGGGCAGTGCGACGACGTTCTGGCCGCCGGCGTTGACCAGGTGCCTGTCCTCTTCGCCGGCGGGGGCCAGCGGGCCGAATCCGATCACACCGTTCTCCGAGTGGAAGATGATTTCCTTGTCCGGTTCGCACTCCAGGTAGTTGGAGCACAGCGTGGGCATTCCGACACCCAGGTTCACGATCCAGCCGTCCTGAAACTCCATGGCCAAGCGGTCGCACATGGTCTGGCGGGAAAGGCGGGGCTTGTCTTCGGTGGTCATCGTCGTTACTCCTTAGTTGGCGGACGTTATCGCTTACCCTCTCCAGCGAGATTGCCGTCCGCCCGAGGCGGACCGCGCTCCTCGCAATGACAATGCGGGAGAGCGGGTCAGTCCCAGATGCCGTCCTCGGGAATCTTCACCAGGCGATCCACGTACACGCCGGGGACGTGAACGCAGTCGGGGTCAATTTCCCCCGGCTCTACGATGCTGTCTTCCACTTCCACAACCGTAATGTCGGCGGCCATGGCCATGATGGGGTTGAAGTTGCGCTGGGTGAGGCGGAATTGCAGGTTGCCGAAGGTGTCGGCGCGGTAGGCGCGGATGAGCGCGAAGTCAGCGGGCAACGGGTATTCCAAAACGTAGGTGCGTCCGTTGATTTCCCGGTGTTCCTTACCCTCGGCAAGCTCGGTGCCGACGCTGGCGGGAGTGTAAAAAGCGCCGATACCGGCGGCGGCGGCGCGCATCCGCTCGGCCAGGGTGCCCTGGGGCACCAGTTCGGCGTCCAGCTGATCGTCGTTATACATCTGGACAAACGGGGTGATTTGCGACGGATGGGTGGGAGCGGTAAAGGCGCAGATCATTTTCTTGACCTGGCCGGCTTCTATCAAGGTCCCCACATCGACGCGGTCGTCCAGGCTGCCGGCGTTGTTGGAGATGCCCGTCAACTCTTTGACGCCCAGGCGATGCACGGCGGCCAGCAGGTTGCGGGCCAGGCCCACGTTGCCGAAGCCCGGCGACATGAACGTCATACTGTCCTTCATGTCGGCGACGGCGGAATCGAAATCGGGATAGACCTTGTTCTTCATCGGGAATGGCTCCCAGCTCAAATTGGTCGGCTCAAGCCAACGCCGGCCATTATACAAGCAACGGGAGCCGGGACAAGCGCGGATGCACCATCTACGGTTCGGTGTCGTACACTATCTTGCCGTCGCGCCAGGAAACCGTCGAGCCGGTAAGTGCGATGTCCCGCTTGCGGGCTTTGTAAGCGGCGCGCCGCAGGGCAGCCAGCCCGCCATCAATTAGAGGATTGTAAGGACGTCGTTCATCCCTATCCCGCTGTTGCGAGACTTCATATAGTGTGGTCATGGTCGTCGCTCCTTGCAATCAACGTCGGAAAGGCGGTTGTACTGTCGTACAGCACCCATTCGTCAACCAGATCCTTGTAGATTGCGTCAAAATTGCGTCTCCCGGCATCAAAACGCCGGCGGATAACGTCCTCCGGTATGTTGTGTCCGCCAGTCTCCACGCGCTTTCTCACTCGCGCTACGGCGACTTCCGGCGATGGCAAGGTAAGAAAGTGCAGAGCGACCCGATAGCCCTGCTCCTGCCAGCGTGGAATCATACTAGCATAGGTTCGTCCGCTCAGGGTGGTCTCGAAGGCGAAGCTGCGGCCTTCGCTGACGTAGCGGCGGATCATTTCCAGCATCATGCGGCCGGCGGCGACGGCTTCCCGCTCAGGTTGCAGTGGATTCAGGCCTTCTGCGATGAGGTCGGCGTTGACGAAGGTGGGGCAGTTCGCTTCGTTAGGGAGGAACTCGCGGGCAAAGGTGGTTTTGCCAGCTCCGTTGGGGCCGGCGATGATTAGGATAGTCTTCGTTTGTGGCATCGCGCGATTATACTCTGTTGGATTCACAAATCTAGGCGGTTGATGCCGTTCAGGGCGGCGGTGGCGTAGCATTCGGCGAGGGAGGGGTAGCTGATGACGGCTTCGGTGAAGTAGTCAACCGTGCCGCCGTGGGCCATGACCGCCTGCCCGATGTGGATCAATTCCGATGCGTCCTCGCCGAGGATATGCACGCCCAGCAGCTTGCGGGACTCCGTGTCGAACAGCAGCTTCAGGAGGCCGGCGTTGTCGCCCTGCATCACGCTGCTCATGGTCTCCTGGTAGTTGGCCTTGCCGACCTCGTAGGACACGCCGGCGTCGGTCAGTTCGGATTCGGCTTTGCCGACCATCGCCACCTCTGGGATGGTCCTGACGGTGTACGGCAGCAGGTCAGGGAACCCTTTGATGGGTTCGTCAAAGGCGTGGCAAGCGGCGAGGCGACCCTGCATCCGCGAGGTTGAGGTCAGGTCGGGAAAGCCGATAACGCCGCCAACGGCGTAGATGCCCTCGACCGAGGTCTGGTAGTTCTCATCCACACTGATGCGTCCGCGAGGGTCGGCTTCCAGGCCGGCCGCTTCCAGGTTGAGGGCGGCGGTGTTGCCCGTGCGCCCAACGCAGTACATCACGGCGTCGCTGACGATCTGCTTGCCGCTTTCCAGCAGCACGCGCACCCGGTCGCCGCGATGGTCGCGCACGTACTCGATGTCGTTGACGTTTTCGTTGAGACGCAGCGTTACCCCGTTCTGCCGCATGTGATAGACCAGGGTATCTACAATTTCGTCGTCGGCGAACTGGAGCAGGCGGGGGTTCCGGTCCACCAGCGTGACCCGCGAACCCAACGCGGCGAAGGTGCTGCAATACTCCAGGCCGATGGCGCCGCCGCCCACGACGGTCAGCGTGCGCGGGATCTCGGGCAGGTTCAATACGTCATCGCTGACGAAAATCAGGCGACCGTCCACGTGAACGATAGGCGGAGTGGTTGAAAAGGAACCGCAGGCGAGAATCACTTTTTCCCCGGTGATATTGCGGTTCAACCTGCTGTCGGGGAACGAGAGACGTATGGTATGGGGGTCAACGAACGAACCCTCCGCGTATATCGTCTCCACCTGGTTGCGGAGGAAATGGACACGGAGCATATCGATCTGTTGTTGCATCACGTATCCGGTGCGCACCATGAGGTCGCTCATGGTGATGTTCTGCTTGACCGAATAGGAATCGCCGTAAATGTTGCGTTCGCGGAACCCGGTCAGGTGCAGCACGGCCTCTCTCAGGGTCTTGCTGGCGGTGCCGGTGTTGACGTCAACGCCGCCGAGCATGGGCAGGCGTTCGAGTATGGCGACACTTTTCCCAAGCTTTGCCGCCTGGATTGCAGCCCGCTGGCCGGCAGGGCCGGAACCGATGACGATCAGGTCGTAGTCATAGATTGCCACCGTAAACCTCCAATAATCGAGCAGTGTTGTCATCCCGGCAAATCATTCTCAGTGGCGCCGCTGTTTGTGTCAAATCGGTCGTAACCAACACGGAACGCTACCAAATGACACTTCCCCCCTTCCCGATACCCGCCGCTTATCCTTACCATTTAACTATCCAACCGCCCAACTCCCGCTCATGGTGCGGAACGTCCGCCTCTGCCGTAGGTCCGCCTCTGCCGTAGGTCCGCCTCTGGCGGTGCGGATCGAATCACTGGCCCTTCTTTCCCCCAAATCCTCCCAACAACCCGCCAAAACCGCCATTATCGCCCCCAAACCGCCCCCATTTACCTCCCGAAGTCCCGCCTCCTTCCCTACTCGAACGAACGGAAATGAGCGGAAATGAGCGGGATTTCCTCAAAAATCGCCACCATCCCGCACCCCACCGTCATTCCCGCGCCAGCCCGTATCGGATGTGCGAATTATAGAATCCCTGGAAAATTGGATAACTTTTAACGTGATAAAGCCCTATATTGCAGACTATTTGACACCATTTTGCGCCAGGTAGGGTAAAATGCTTCGACAAAACAGATCCGGCTATTTGCCGCCGCAAGGAATAACTAAATGCGCTTCAATCGTCTGCTGAATTCGATAACTCTCTCCGGTCCCAATTCCAAGCCCCCCCACCCGACTTTCGCTAGCTAAAAACCGACTTGCGCTGCTGGTCATTGCCGGAGCGCTGCTCATTGCCATCCTCCTGGCCCTAGTCTGGCCGGAACTGATCCGGCTAGCGCGCAGAGCGGGCCACAGCGTCCCGGCGGCGCGCCGGAACGGCCCGCCAAGCCCACTGGCCTGAGTGTGTCCACACAGGAGGGTTCGCTGACCGCGTCGGTGGACTGGAACGACGTTGCCGGAGCGGATTCCTACACAGTGCGCTGGCGGGAAGGCGTGAAAGGCACTCAGCTCAATCAGGGAACATCCGTAACGACGTCCAACGCCAGCATCACGGTGGCAGATTACGGCGAGTGGGTAGTGAAGGTGTTTGCCTGCAAAGGCGACAATTGCGGGCCGGGCAAGTCAACCCGGTTCCAAGTATTGCAGCCCAACCGAGCGCCGGCAGTGAACCAGGACGCTGACAACTACGACAAGTTCGTGAATTCGCACAACGCCCCCCGGGGTGTCTGGGTCCACAAGTCGTTTGAGGGGATTTTCACCGACCCGGACGGCGACGAGTTGACCTACGCCGTTTCGGTAACGTCGGACAACGGCGACCTGGTGGAAATGCTCCTGATCGCCAGGGAGCAGGTGTCCTTTCGCGCCGACACGGCGGACGACTGGCACGCCATCAGGCCACCGCTGCCGGACACGCCTGTGGTCACGGTGACGCTGACGGCGACGGACCCGGAGGGCCTGTCCGCCTCAGTGAACGGCAACTTCCTCACCCATTGGGAGAACCAGCCTGTTCCGGTACGTGCCGAGTCGAACGGCGAGTCCATCGCGCTGACTTTCAATCAGGGAGTGCGGGGCGTGCCGGCGCCCGGCCAATTCACGGTCAACGTGGTGAACGGGTACGATTCCGCTGGGACCATCGGGGTCAACAGCGTGTCGGTGAGCGGCGCGGTGGTTACGCTGGAGCTGGCCTCTGCAATCCAGGACGGCCAGACGGCAACGCTGGACTACGCCCACGACGCTGACGCGCCCTTGCAGCGGGCCGGCGGCGACGCCCACGCGCCCGACTTCACCGGCCAGGTCGTTGAGGTTACGCGGGAGCCCCCGGGCCCGGTGGAAAACCTGGAGGTCAGCGCCGAGCCGGGTGCCCTGAACTTGTTGGCGACATGGCAGGAAGTGAAGCGAGCCACTTCCTACAATCTGCGCTGGCGGCAGGAAAGCGACGCAGGCTTCCAGCCTGCAAATAAGACCACCGTCACAGCCAGCACCGCCGTTTTCTCCGTGGCTGAGTTGGGCACCTGGGTAGTGCAGGTCGAAGCCTGCAACTATGCCGGCTGCGGCTCGGCCGGGACAATCCCGACGGTAGTATCAGCGGACTCGCTGCCGCTGGTTCCCAGCATCACTCCCGTATGCGACCGCACACCGGCGGTGCGTGATCTCTTGGTAGAGAGAGTTCGCAAAGAGTGCGCTGACATTACCGCGGCCGATCTGGCCGGCGAGACCCGCGGCATTATCCGGTGGGAATGGGAAGGCTTGTCGTCGTTGAAATCCGGCGACTTCGACGGTTTGTACAACATTGACGAACTGAGCCTGGGCAACGACCACAGGTTCACCACGCTGCCGGAGGACATATTCGACGATTTGTACAGTCTCCAAGAGTTGGATTTGTCTGTCCACTACGGTTACTACGGCGGCAGCAGTCAACTCGCGGCATTGCCGGAGAACGTGTTTGACAGTTTGACTGGTCTGCGAAGGCTGGACCTGAAGGGCAACGACAAGCTGCGTACGCTGCCGGAGGACGTGTTCAATGGCACGCCCAACCTGCAAACGCTGGATCTAGAATATACCGGCCTGACCGCCCTGCCCGAGGGAGTGTTTGCTGGCTTGTCCAGTTTGCAAGAACTGAACCTGTCAGATCTCTATGAGGAGAACCATCCGACCCGTACCGGCCTGACCGCGCTGCCCGAGGGCTTGTTCAATGGCCTGTCCAGCCTGCAAACGCTGGATCTGGAAGATAACAGCCTGGCCGCCTTGCCCGAGGACCTGTTCGACGGCCTGTCCAATCTGCAAACGTTGGGCTTGAACAGCAACCACAACCTGGCCGCGCTGCCTGCTGACGTGTTCGATGGCCTGTCCAGTCTGCAAGAGTTGAATCTGGGGGCTACACCAGTCTGACTACGCTGCCTGAGGACCTGTTCGACGGCCTATCCAATCTGCAAACGTTGGGCTTGAACAGCAACTACAACCTGGCCGCGCTGCCCGAGGACCTGCTCGACGGCTTGTCCAATCTGCAAATCCTTGACCTGAGCGGTGGCAACCTAGTCGACTTGCCTGAGGACCTGTTCGACGGCCTGTCCAATCTGCAAACCCTGGACCTGAGCTTTAACGGTAACTACCGTCTCTGGGACTCCCAGAACGAGGGCACTTATATTGAAGGTTTCTCCGAGTTGCCAGAGAATGTCTTCGACGGCTTGTCCAATCTGCAAACGCTGGACTTGGGCACCAACAACTTGTCTGAGTTGCGAGAGGAGGTATTCGACGGATTGTCCAGTCTGCAAGATATGAACCTGCGCAACAACGACCTGGCCGCGCTGCTCGAGGACGTGTTCGACGGCCTGTCCAGTCTGCAAACCCTTGACCTGAGCGAGAATCAACTGACCACGTTGTCGGCGGATCTGTTCAACAGCCTGTCCAAACTGAGCGAACTGAACCTGTCGGGCAACCCCGGCAGTCCCTTCGGCCTAAACCTCAGGGCAGGCATTGCGGTGGAGGAATAGCAGCCCGTTCTCCCTGGCCTGCGCCATACACTCGGGTCCCACCCCTACCTGACATGGGAAAGAGGGTGGGACCCGATGCGCCGGGCGGCGTGTACAGATACCGCGAGCGCTCCTTTCGCGCGCGGGTTTTACGGTGTCGTCATCGAAGCCATCCCCAGACACGTCTAAGCAGATAATAACCACGCTCGGATAAACCGGACGCGGGGATGCCCGTCGGCAACGTCACCGGGGCAGGAGAAAGAAACGTCGTAGCCCGGCAGCGGCGCGACACTCGCCCCGACGCGGCTGCAAAAGCTGTTCATCATCGTGCCGGTGGACGGTGGCCGTGCTAAACTGCAATCCCGGCGTGATTAGCCAGGGCAGGAGTCCAGCGATGATCAAAACCGTGAAAGCCAGGTTCGCCGGCGGAGTGCTCACTCCCTTGGAAGCTATCACCCTTCCGGAGGGCGCGTTGGTAATGCTGACCATCGACCTGAGCGACCCTGGCGTTCTCAAAGAGATTCTGCACGACGAGGACGTTGCACGCTATTTCCGGGTGTTGCAAGAGGACGAGGAGCGGGTCCAGGGAAAATGATCGTTCCCGACGTCAACCTGCTGGTTTACGCTCACAATCCGGACGCGCTTCTCCACGATGCCGCCCGCCGATGGTGGGAAGACCTGCTCAACGGCGCTGAGCGGGTGGGAGTGCCGTGGACCGTAGCGACGGGCTTTGTCAGAGTAATCGCCATACCCGGGGTCATGAGTTCTCCCACACCCCCCGCTACGGCTTCGGATTACGTGGCGGAATGGTTTGGCTACGGCCACGTCGCGCCGCTCAGCCCAGGAGCAGACCACCTGAGACTATTCCGACAGAATCTGAACGTTCCCGGCAGCGGCCACCGTTTGGTGCCCGACGCCCACATCGCCGCCCTGGCCATGGAGCGCGACGCCGAACTGCATTCCAGCGATTCAGATTTCGCGCGCTTCCCCGGCCTGCGCTGGCACAACCCTTTGCGGTGAGGCGAAAGCGGCCGGGTGGGTGAATGACTGCTGTGTTATGCTTGCCGGCGATTTTTCCACAGGAGCGACTCCCGATGACCAACGCTGCAACCGCCACGCTGGACTCAGTTTCAGGACAACCGGTTGACCCGGAGGGTTACATCCTGCTGCTGCGGGACGGCGCTGTCGCAACGGTTACGATCAATCGCCCCGCGCAGCGCAACGCCATATCCTTCGCGATGTGGACGCAACTGACGGAACTGATGCGGGACCTGGACGCCGACCGGGACGTGCGGTGCGTGGTGATCGCCGGCGCGGGCGGCGAGGCGTTCTCGGCCGGCGCGGACATCAGCGACTTCGACGAGTATCGCAGCGATTCGACCAAAGGGCGCGTTTACAACCGCGCCGTGGACGGTTTGCTGGAAACTGTGGCTGTGATTGGAACGCCGGTAATCTCCATGATCCGCGGCTTTGCGGCCGGCGGGGGATGTGAGCTTGCGGTGGCCACCGACCTGCGCATCGCCGCCGAGGGCAGCCGGTTGGGGATTCCGGTGGCTCGATTAGGCATCACCATTGGCCACCGGGAGATGTACGGCCTGGTTAACCTGGTGGGCAAGGGTAACGCGCTGTACATCCTGCTGTCCGGGCGGTTGCTGGACGCCGACGAGGCGTTGCGAATCGGCCTGGTCAACCAGGTTGTGCCGTCGGAAAAGCTGGAAGAGGTGACCTACAAGCTGGCGTCGGATATCGCTAACCTGGCCCCGTTGTCCCACGCGGTGAACAAGAAGACGCTCAACCAGGTGCTGGCCAAGCCGTCGCTGGACCTGACGCCGGAAGAAGCCGACCTGCCGTTGACCCAGTTCGATACGCGAGACTACCACGAAGGGTTCAGGGCCTTTCTGGAAAAGCGGCGACCGGAATTCATCGGGGAATAAGCGCGGCCACCATGCCATCTCCGGACCGACCGGGATCCAAACGACGGGCCGGCCGCCAACGGGCAGACGTGCTGCTGGTGGAGCGGGGGTTGGTGGATAGCAGGGAAGAGGCGCAGGCGCTCATCATGGCGGGAGCGGTCGTCGCGCCCACCGGGCCGGTGCAGAAGGCCGGCACGTTTCTCAATCCCGAAACGCCGCTGGAAGTGCGGGCACGATTGCCCTACGTCAGTCGCGGCGGCGTCAAGCTGGCCCACGGGCTGGATACGTGGGCGGACGATTATGGGATAGCGCTGGACGGCATCACCGCGTTGGACGTGGGCGCGTCCACCGGCGGGTTCACCGACTGCCTGTTGCAGCGTGGAGTGAGCCGGGTGTACGCGGTGGACGTGGGCTACGGTCAGCTGCACTACCGGCTGCGCAGCGATCCGCGAGTGGTGTGCATGGAAAGGGTCAACGTGCGTTATCCCTTTGACCTGCCGGAGAGCGTGGATCTGCTGGTGATGGATGTATCGTTCATATCGCTGACGATGGCATTGCCGGAGCCACTGGGTTGGCTGAAGGCCGGCGGTTTCGGGATCGTACTCATCAAGCCACAGTTTGAGGCTCGACGGGGTGAGGTGGGCAAGGGCGGCGTGGTGCGCGACGAAACGCTGCGAGCGGATATTTTGTGGCGCGTTCAGGATTGGCTGGCGGCGCGGGAAGACGTGGCCCTGCTGGACACGATTGCATCCCCAATCACGGGGGACGCCGGCAACCGGGAGTTTTTAGCGTTGCTGCGGAAAGGGGTATAATTCGGGGTGAGAGCGCGTTTCACATTGCCCGGGCTGGTGTACATAGCTCTAGCGCTGGGCGCAGTGGCTGGAGTGTTGTACGCCACCATTAGAATCTACACGGACGCCGGCCGAGATCTACCTGATATATTTTCGGCGTGCATCGGGCATTCGGCGGCAGTTCTGGGCGCCTTTGCATTTGTAGGAGCGACCGATATGTTTTTCAGATTTGAAGAAACCAAAGAACGCGTTGAGGAACGCCGCCAGTGGCAGGATGAGCTGAAAAAAGCGCGGGAAGCCAGCGATGCCAGGCTGAACAAAGCACTGGAGGAATGGCGCGCCGACCGTGAGTACGAACGGACACAGCGCGAACAAGAGCGTGCTCGCCAGGAACAAGAGCGTGTCCGCCAAGAACAGGAACGGCAACGGCAAGAACAGGAACGGCAGCAATTCATTAGTCTGGCCGAGCAGAATCAGCAGTTGCTGGCCGGCCTGATGGCGCAGAACCTTGAGCTGAACAACCGGCTGCTCAGTCTGCTGGAACGCAGAAACGGACCTGCCAACGGCAACGGCGCATCGGAAAACCCGGACGCCTGCTGATTTGTTATCCTCACTAAAAAGCCAACAGGGAGAGTGACATGTACGTACTGAGGAGAATCTTCAAGACCAAGCCCGGTGAGGCTCGCCGCGTCGCCAGCCTGCTGCAGAAGCAGGCGCAGATTTACCATGACGCCGGCCAGCGCAGCGAGTTCAAGGTGTATTTCAACGGGGCTACGGTTCCGGGCGAGACCGACGTGGTAATCCTCGAATGGACGGACGAAGCGTTGATGTCGCCCATGCGCGGCGGGCATTCACTGCCCCCGGCCGCCTTGGAGGTCGGCGCGCAGATCCGCCCGCTGGTGGAGAGCAATCGCATCGAGTTCATGGAGCTGATGACGCCGGACAAGATGATGGACGTTTAGATTCCAAGCCATCACCCTCACCCCCGTATCAAGTACGGGCGGGCCCAACCCTCTCATCAAGGGAGAGGGAGTATCAGGAGGCGAAATCGTGGAAGTCAGACAGGTCGCAGAAATCCTGCTGGAACGCGGACAAACGGTATCGGTGGCGGAAGCCTGCACCAACGGGTTGTTGGGATACACGCTGGGCACTATTCCGGGAGCGTCCCGGTTCTTTCCCGGCGGCGTGGTGGCCTATACCGGCGGCTTGAAGGAGAAGATACTGGGTGTACCCGATGAACTCTATGAGACAGCAGGCAGCGTCAGTAGGGAGATGGCGATTGCCATGGCCCGGGGCGCGCTTGAACTGACGGGAACGGATTACGCGCTGTCCACCACCGGCGTGACCGGACCGGCGGCGGGCCGCAGCGGGTTGCCCATCGGCACGTTTTGGATCGGATTGGCCGTGAAGGACGGCGAGGACGCGGCCATCGAGATTCGCGTGGGCGGCGACCGCGACGCCACCAAGCACGGGGCAGTACAGGCTGCCATCGATCTGCTGGGTAATCACCTGACCGCTTAACTGTTAACGACTCAAAACACCCCCGTCATTCCCGTGCAGGCGGGAATCCGGGCACTGTTCCTGTTCAGGATTTCCTGGATTCCGGCTTTCGCCGGAATGACTGTAATGTTTGGAGATATTCCATGAAATTCGGAGTCTCACTTTCCGCTATCGCCCAGCAGCCGGCCGGCGCGGATATGCAGCAAGCCTTTGCCGACATCTGCTCCTACGTGGGCGCGGCGCGGGACTTGGGCTTTGACATGGTCTATCAGGGCCAGCACTATTTGACCGATCCGTACCAACAGTTGCAGACCATGCCGTTGCTGGCGCGCATTTCTGCCGAGGCGCGCGGCATGGGGCTGGTGGCGACGATGCTGGTGCCCCTGCATCATCCGGTGGATCTGGCGGAACGGGTGGCGACGATGGACGTGATAACCGGCGGTAACTTCACGCTGTCGGCGGCGCTGGGCTACCGGGACGAGGAGTACGACAACTTCGGCGTGCCGCGTCGCACCCGCGTCAACCGCTACCTGGAGTGCCTGGAGGCGATGCGCCTGCTGTGGTCGGGCGAGAGAGTCAACTACGACGGCCAGTATTTCCAGCTTCGGGACGCCCAGTTGATGCTGCGGCCAGTGCAGCAACCCCCGCCGGTGTGGGTGGCCGCCAATAGCGACGCGGCCATCACCCGCGCCGCGCGGATGGGCTATACCTGGTACGTGAACCCTCACGCGAAGTTCGATACCATCAGCCAACAGGTGGAGATGTACCACGAGGCCGCCGGCGCGTCGGATTCGGGCGCGCCGGATCGGTTGCCGCTGGGCAGGGAGGTGTTTGTGGGGCGGACGCATGAGGAGGCATTCGCCAGCGCAGCCCCGTACCTGGGAGGGAAGTACGAAGCCTACGCCCAGTGGGGACAGGACAAGGCATTGCCGGGCGAGGAGAACTTCCGGGAGCCGTTTGAGGACCTGGCACGGGACCGCTTTGTGATTGGAAGTCCCGACGAAGTAGTTGAGGAACTGACACGATACCGGGAACTAGGAATGTCCCACGGCTGCTTCAGGATGATGTGGCCGGGGATGCCGCTGGCTAATGGGGTCGCCAACCTGGAGCTGTTCGCCGAGCGGGTCGCGCCGCATTTGCGTGAGGACTAGCGCAGCGATCACAGGAATGTAGAGAGGAACGATGGCTATATACCGGGTATTTTCGGGCTCAGACGGCGAGAGCCACATCGAGGACCTGAATCTGGAGGAGCATCCTGAGCTGGGAGCGCTGATTAATGTGTCAGAGGTGCGGGTGCAGGAGTTTGACGGGTCTCGGCAGATGGACTTCCACCCTCTGCCAGAGCGGAGGCTGATCATCCACCTGTCGGGCGAGGTGGAGATCGGCGCCAGCGATGGCGCGAAACGGGTGCTGCGGGCCGGGGACATCAGGCTGATGGAAGACGTTACCGGCAAAGGCCATTCGCACCACGACCTGAGCCCGTCGGGCGCGGTGTACATCCTGCTGGACGATTGATTGGAGATTGACGCGGGCCGATAGCGGATCAGTCGCCCCGCGTCTCGGGCCCTACGAAGGGCGCAGCATCTGCGTAGTTTCAGCGTGTCCGGCGATGCGTTCCCAGCCGTACATCATGGGGGCCATGCGGACGTGGCTCCACATCTCGGCCTGGTCAGCGTAGTGGGGGCTGCCAGGATGGCCGGACGCGCCCAATGGGACGGCCCAGAGGGAACGCTCCCAATCGGCCGGGTCGTAGGCGTATCGAAACACGGACATACCCGCCAGAGTCGCGAAGTCGGCCGGGGCGTATGAGCCAGCCCACGGCGTGTCAGCGTCGCCGCCCGTAGAGATTCGCGGCGGGTCCAGGACGGGAGCGAGTTTCGGGTCGGCGAGGGATAAGGGATGCTGCGGGCGCGTGCGGTGGACCTGGCTCCAAGCCCAGTTTTCCTGGTTTCGCCCCAACTTTACGCTCAACGTGCGAACTCCCTCGTCCAACGCTGCGCTCAACGCGGTCTGCCAGGTTACGCCTTGGGGCAACAGCGCGGTATCGTTGGACGCGATGGCATCGGTGACGAGATTGCGGAAGCGGTTGAAAAACACGCCGCGTCCGCGATCCACAGGCTCCCAGGCCAGCGCGGCCAGGCGTTCGCCGAGGTTATGCTTCAGCAGTCGCCAGATCAGGGCGTCGCGCATGGCGCTGTAGATGGTTGGTTCCACAGCGTCGGGGTCCATGCTGCCGGACCAACCACGCAGCCGGCGCAGGGCGGCTGCGGTGTGGGAGTCGGAAGGTTGCATGAGTTTCGACAGGGCTGCCAGGTAGGTTTGGGCGGGCAGCGACAACCGCTCGGCGTGGATGCGGCCCATGTCGTTGGCGGACGGATTCTTGAGGGACTTGATGCCGTGGGTGACGCGCATCGCCCGGTAGCCGGGAGCGAAGTCCATGGAGATGTAGTAAGGGTAATCGGCGACGACGGGTCGGTTGTTGGCGGTGGCGATATAACCCTCGGGCGGATTGATGTTGCGAGGCAGATCCTCGAAGGGAATGGAGCCCTGCCATTCGTGTTCCCCATCCCAGCCGGCGAAGGGCAACGGCGCGGGCGCGTCGCCAGGGCGACGGGGGATTTCGCCGCGACACTGGTATCCGAAGTTGCCGGCAGAGTCGGCCATGACGAAATTGTTGACGGGATCAACCCAACCGTTCATGGCGTCGGCGAGTTCGGGAACAGAGTGGGCGTCCAGCATGGAGCAGAGGATGTCGGTCCACGGGTCGGGGCCGTCGCCGGCGGTGTAGCGGAGGGCGAGGGCGTAGCCGGTCATGGGATCGCCGCCGACCACGGGGCCGTGATGCGTCGCCCAAGTGCGGATGTGAACGTCCGCCCCGTCTCGCACCTTGATAACCTCGTCGCGCACGTCGGCGTTGAACCAGTCCTCATCCCGCTGGTACAGGGATGCGTCGGCGTCGTTGAAACGCTCGATGTACAGGTCCTGGTAATCGGCCGCGGTGTGGGTTACGCACCAGGCGACGTGTCCGTTGTGGCCGAAATGGGGGAACCCGGGCAGGCCGGCGAAGGAGACGCCGATGACGTCGAACGTGTCGCAGGCGATGTGGTTCTGGTAATAGACGCTGGGAGTGTCCAGCCCGCGATGGCTATCGCCGGCCAGGATGGGCTTGCCGGTGGCGGTGAGATCGCCGGAGATCACCCACGAATTGGAGCCGCTATCGGTCTCGCCGATGAAGTTGAGGTCGGCGGCGGCTTCGAGCATCTGCTGGAGGCCGATGTCCACCGGGCCGTCGTAGTCGGCGCCGGTGGGAATGATGATGGGTTGGCCCGGCGGATAGGACGGGAAGAGTTCGGCGGCGCGTTCGGGTCCCAGTTCCTTGACCAGCCGGGCGCGCCACGCCTTGCTCTCGAACACGCCCATGAAGATATGGCGGACTTTGTAGATGGCGAGGCTGTGCCAGGGTTCCCACGGTTCGGGATCGATGCCGGTGATGGCGTACTCCACGGGCAGGGGCGCATCGCTGTTGATGAAGGCGTTGACGCCGGCGGCGTAGGCGTCGAGCATGGCGCGGGCGCGCGGGCCGGCGGCAGCGTAGTCGGCGCGGGCGGAATCTTCCAGCCGGTGGCGGCGGATCTGCATGTCCTGGCCTACGGCGGACGCGCCGGCGGCCTCGGCCCAACGGCCCACGGCCCGGCGGCGGTCGAATTCCATAGCCCACAGACGGTCCTGGGCGGTGACGAATCCCTGAGCGAACCAGGCATCATGCTCGTTGGCGGCGCGGACGTGGGGGATGCCCAGGTTGTCGCGCCAAACGGTGACGGTGTCGCGGAGGCCGGGCAGGCTGAGCTCGCCGTCCATGGACGGGACGGCGGCCAGCAGGTCGGTGGCGGTGATGTTGGCGGGGCTAACGGCGGTTGCGGTCATGTTGAGAGGCTCCCGTCAGATTTGGACGCATGGTACAACAGGATGGCGGCGTTGGTCACATCCTCAAAAACTACAGAAATCAGCATACGGGTTATCGCTCGCGGTTAGAGGCTGCTTTGGTATAAAAACGGCGTTATCGGGAGCGGCGGCGGCTCGCCCGTTGTATTGACAACGCGCCGGCGCTCCGGTCAATACAAAAACCGCACTACCGAGCAGCCCAAGGCTGGGGAACAGGAAGGAACAAAATAATGCCAGACCAATTTTCCAACGAACTGGCTGAACGACTGCGCAAAGCCGAAGAAGCTGCGGCCTACGTCGAAAGGCTGGAATCGCTGGCTTCGGAAGCGCCTACGCTGCGGGAACAAGTGAGCCTGCTGCAAAGGCTTGAAGAGCGCGAGCGCCACCGGGAGGACGCCCTGGAACGCGCCCGCGTCGCCCTGGAGGCGGCAAATCAGGCGCAGGGGAATCTTCCGGGGATAATCTCCAGCGCAGCCAATATGGTGAACCAAATGGCCGAGACTCTGCGGGTGGTGGACACGTTCCGCCGGGAAGCCACCGCCGCCCTGAGCGTGGTTGACCGAATGGACTATGAGGACGACCTGGACCGGATATCGGAACCACAGGAGGGGGGCGAAGACGACGGATTGGCAAGGGATCCGCAGTCCAGTCGAATGATCGTAGCAGCCCGACACGGGAGCGCCCGGGTGCGGCAGATGATCGAGACGATGTCTCCCGGATTCGACGTGTTCGCCGGTTGCGATCTGGACGACGTCCCGATGCGGCGAGAACTGACGACGCTGATCATGGCGCAGTTGGCTGCCGAGATTGAAGCCAACCGACCACAACAGCGCCGGCAGGCTCCACCACCACCGCCACCCAGCATGGTGGAATCTCCGGCCCCGGTAGCGCAGGAATCGGGCGCGGACGGCTAGAGCCTTCAGCATATTCGGGTCGGGCTGGTTGAGGTGCACCGGGGCGGGCGCAAGACCCGCCCCTACTGTTGCGTCACGGTATGGTATCCTTCTTGCTCGGTTCTGAGTGATGCAAAACCTCGCTTTGCTGCTATGGCTGTTGCCCCGCCGGATGCGTTCGGCATGGGGTCTGTTGGCCGTCACCGCGTTCGGCGTACTGGCCGCGGTCACCATCATGGCCCTGGGCGCGATGTATTCGCAAGCCCTGGCCGAAGCAGGGCTGCGGCATTCCCTGGCGGTGACTTCTCCGACGATCATCAACACCCAGATCGTGGTTCGCAACCGCCCCCTGGGTCCGGAGGACTACGCAGCCCTGCGTACCGATATTGAGGACATCATCGAATCGGACGTGGGTTATCTGCTCAGGGACGTGCATCGCTACGGCAAGATGTTGCCCACGCTGCCTTTGACCCAGGTGGGAGCGCCGTACGGCGTGACCGACGTTCCCCTGGGACGTCCCTTCTTCATCACCGGATTCGAGGAAAACTCCCGGTTGGTTGAGGGGGAATGGCCGTCCAACACGATTGTCAAAGACCAAGACGGTTGCCCGCATTTGGGAGGATGCCCCAAGATAGAAGGCGTGATGGGCGTGGATACGGCGCGCCTGCTGGGCTGGGGAGTCGGCAAGGAGGCGTGGCTGGTGGTTTTCGAGGGCGACGACGGTGACGATCCGGAACCTCCCCAATACATCGCAGTGACCATCGTGGGCATCGTGGAGCCTATCGACCCGCGAGCGGAATACTGGATGGGGTCGGCCGATTACTTCCGATTCGGAGACTGGGAAGGCCGCCCGGTCGCTCCCATTTACGTATCGGAAGGAGCTTACTTCGACGGCATCGGCCGGCCTTATCCCACGCTGGTCGGCGATTACGGATGGTTCCTGTACGTTGTCCCCGACGTCATCACGTCGGACACGGTGCAGGATACGCGGGACGACCTGACCGCCCTGGAAACCGACATCAACAATCAATTTCCGCGCTCGTACGTCATTACCGGACTGGAAAACAGCCGGGGCACCGGCCTGCTGGCCACTTACCAGCGAGAACTGACCCTGGCCCGCGCCCCGCTGTTCCTGTTCATCTCGTTGGTCGTCGTCGTGATTCTATACTTCCTGGCGTTGGCGGTGAGCCTGTTGGCGGGCGCGCGGTCCGCCGAATCCTCAATGATGCGGAGCCGGGGCGCCAGCGTGAGCCAGATCAGCGGGATGCTTGCGGTTGGCGAAGGTCTGATAGTGGTGGCGGCAACGCTGATCGGGCCGCTGCTGGCGTGGGGAATCGGCAGCCTGTTCCTTGTGGGCTCCATCAATCCCGCCGATCGGGTCGGAGTTGGCGAAACTCCCCTGGACGTAACCCTGTCCTGGCAAATGTACGCCATGGGAGCAGTGGGCGGCCTGCTGAGCCTAATCGTGCTCACCGTTGCCGGAGGGAGCCTGGCCCGTCTGGGCATCCTGGACTTCCTGCGCGCCCGTGCGAGACCGCCATCCGCTCCCTGGCTGCAACGCTACTACATTGACTTGCTGGCAATAATCGCGCTGGCCATATTGATCTGGCAAATCCGGCAACGGGGCGGGTTTGTGGAAGGAACACTCACCGGGTCGGGGCCGTCTCTGGACCCTTCGCTGCTGGTGGCTCCGTCGGCGGCGTTGCTCACGCTGGCCTTCCTGATGCTGCGCGCGCTGCCCTGGTTGATGGTGGGAACCGCATGGTCCGCCCAGCGGGCGGCTCCAGCATGGGTCGCACTGTCGTTGCGACGCATGGCCCGACACCCGCTGCCCTACGCTTCGCTGACGGTGGTGGTGACGCTGGCGGCGGCCCTGGGAGTATTCGCAGGGTCATTCCAAACCACCCTGGCACACAGCGAAGCCGACCAGGCCAGCCACCGCGTGGGCGGCGAGATTGTCCTGGGCGGCGCCCAGTTCCTGGGACGGGCGGAGAAGGAACGTGTCGCGCGTCTGTTGGCGATAGATGGAGTAGAGGGCGTGTCGCCAATCGTTCGCGAGTCGGTGGGATTCGTGGACGGCGGCTCCCAGCGCGGAACGGTGATGGGGGTTGATCCCATCACGTTACCCGCGACTTCCTGGTGGCGGGACGATTTCGTTGAGGGCGAGCCCGCTCCGCTGGACACGCTGCTGGCTCCCCTGCGCCGCACCTTGACGCCGGAGGCGGCGGGAGTCGCGCTGCCCCCGGGCACGGCGCAGGTCGGCATTTGGGTACGGCGCGATGACGGGCAACACGTCGGCGCGGCGGTGCCGTTGCCCACGTACCGACTGTGGATGCGCATTGGCAATGAACGAGGCATATATCGCAACTTGGAACTGGGAGAGTTGGCGCCGCGGTTCGGGAAGGGCGATCCGTGGCAGTACGTGTCCGCGCCATTAGCGTCGGAGCACCAAACCCTGTCGGAAGAGGAACGGTGGCGCGTAGTATCGGTACACCTCTCCGGCGATACCTTCTCGCGGACTCCTCCGGGCGGTCTTTCTTTCGACGACATCACCGCCCACGGGCCCACTCTTTCCGGCGGCGCGCTGGTGGTGGAGGATTTTGAGGAAGTGGGTCCCTGGACGGCGTTGCCCCAAGGCGGAAACGCGCCCGACCGCACCGAAAGGACACCGGAGGCGGCCCGAGCCGGCGACGCGGGTTTGTGGATCCGATGGGAAGAGCCTCTGGGACGTTCTCCCCGGGGAATCATAATACCGCCCGGTCAACTGCCGTTGCCGGCGGTGGCCGGCCCGGAGTTTGAGGTCGGGCAGCGGGTGCGAATCACCGTTGACGGCTACGTGGTTCCCACGCGAGTTACCGGCACGGTGAATCACTTCCCGACCCTGGATCACGGTCGCCCTTTCGTCGTGGTGTCGGTACACGAACTGCGGGCCTGGCTGGACCAGGCGCCGGGAGCCAAACCCATCACGCCGGATGAGTGGTGGTTCGACATTTCCGAAGACCCCAACCTGGACCGGGAGGGCGTGGCCGCATCCATACTGGACGTGGGCTACCGCCTTTCCTTCATGCGCGACCGCGCCGACGCGGTTGACCTGGCGACGCGGAATCCCCTGGCGGGTGGAGCTTGGGACGCGCTGGCCGGCATCGGCCTGGCAACGCTGGCTTTGGCCGTAGGATTGGCGCTCTGCTCCCACGCAGCAGTGGCAGTGCGCGAACAACGGGTGGACTTGTCGGTGGGCGCAGCCCTCGGTGTACCTCGCTGGCAACGCCTGGCCGGGTTGGCGTTGGAACGCGCCATCGTCAGCGTGTTGGGAATCATCATCGGAGGACTGGCCGGCTGGGGTTTGGCTCGGTGGACGCTGGGAGAACTGGCCAGCAACGCCTCGGGAGGGCCGGTAACGCCGCCCATCATTTTCATCGCGCAAGGGCCGTGGCTGGCGGCAACCTTCATTTGCCTGGCGATAGCGGCTGCGGCGGCCATGGCGCTGGGCAGTATGGTAGCCACCCGGCTCCACCCGCCTGAAGTGCTGCGGGAGACGGAGTGATGACCGCTATCCTCAACCTTGGTTACGTTCTTGCCCGGAGGCGGCTGATGTCGTCTTTCCGTATCGAGTTGACGGTGTTGCTGGGGGTTACGCTGGCCGTGGTGCTGCTGTCCAGCGCAGTGGTGTTCAACGACCTGCTGGCGGAAACCGCGTTGCGCCGGGCGTTGGCCGAGGCCGACTCCGGTGACGTGAACATGTGGGTGCGCGTCTTCAACGACCTGGACGATCCCCGGGTTGCTACGGCGGCCAGCGACCGCTACAGCAATGCCCAGAGATTCGTCGCCGAGCGCGTTTTGACACCCCTGGGCGATGCCGTTGGCGCGGTGTCTTTCCAGGTGGAAACGGCAACCTTCTACTTCACAGGGCGGGACAACCTGGACCTGCCCAACGACGTCAGACCCCGCGGACGAATGCAGTACCTGTCGGGATTACAGGAGGGAAAGGCCCGCCTGGTCCAGGGTCGGTGGCCGGGCATCGCTGGCGACGGCGGGTACGACGACGGCACGGGCGAGACGGACAACGTTGTCATCGAGGTGGCGGTTGACCCGACCGGTTTTGAGTTCCTGGACATCCCGCTGGGCGAAGGGTTTGGCGTGGTTCCCGCCACCGGTGGCGACGGGCAGCCGACCACGCAGGTCGTGGTAGTTGGCATCATTGAGCCTGTGGACCGGGATGAGGAATTTTGGTACCGGCGCGACAAGCTGTTGTCCTACCACGATGACGACTGGACACTGGTACCGCTCTTTGTATCCGAAGACGCTTTGCGCCAACAGGTTGGCCGGCGCTATCCGGGCATTTACACCAGTTCGGCGTGGTTCTTGCAGGTTGACCGCACCGGGCTGCCGGCGAAACAGGTCGATGAGTTCCAGGTTGCGCTGCGGCAAGTGCGCCGGGAGGTGGCGAACCACCTCCCCAACGGCAGCACGTCCACCGGACTGGCGAGAATTCTCGAAGACCACGAAGAGCGGTTGCTGCTGGCACGGATTCCCCTGTTCCTGATGGTGTTCCTGGTTACGGGGATACTTGCCTACTACCTGACCATCACGGCCGGCATGGTGATTCGAGCGAGGGCTGCGGAAATCGCCATGCTCAAGAGCCGGGGCGCGACCACATTCCAGATCGGCGTGCTGACCCTGGTGGAAGGGCTGCTGCTGGCAGCGCCGGCGGTGGTCGTGGGCGTCCTACTGTCACCCCTGCTGGCGAAGGGGCTGGGTGGGTTGGTATTCGATGCGGCTGCGATTGGTCAAGAGGCGAGCGCAGCGCCGGTGTCGCTATCGTGGCAGGCTTTTGGCATGGGGGCGGCAGGCGCCGCGCTGGCAGTGCTGGTGCTCTCGTTGGCGACATTGGCCGCCGCGGGCAAGGGCATCGTTGAATTTCGCCAGGCCGGCGCCAGACCGGCCCAAACGCCCTTCGTCCATAGGTACTACCTGGACCTGCTGGCCCTGGCGGTCATCGCCTTCCTCTGGTGGCAAATCTCCAATCGGGGCACGGTGTTGACCCGCAGCCTGGGCGGGCGCGAACTGGAAATTGACTTCGCGCTGCTGCTGGGCCCGGTGCTGGGTTTGATCGCCCTGGGCCTGTTGGTGATGCGGTTTTTCCCGCTGGCGATGGGGTTGCTGGCCCGAGGGGTGGGGCCGGTCGGGCCCGGATGGCTGGTACAGGGCCTTCGACATATCGCTCGCGACCCCATCGCTCCCGGCAGCCTGGTCGCCCTGCTCATGCTGGCGACTGCTCTGGGCGTGGTGGGCAGCGCGTTTTCGGCCACCTTGACCCACAGCCTGAACGACCGGGTCCGATACGAGACCGGGGCCGACATACGCATCCTGCATGATGCAGGGCGCATACCGCGCGCCTATTCCGGCGCTTCCGGCGTCGTTCCCGACTCCGCCGAAGTAATGCGGACGGAAGGGAGCCTGCTGACCGAAGGGTTCGGTTCGCAACGGGTTTCGGTGTTGGGCGTAGAGTCCCAGCGGTTACCCGAAGTCAGTTGGTGGCGAGAAGATTTCGGCGAGGGCAATACGTTGACCGATTTGATGGCGTCAATCGCTCCGGATCCGGGCGCGGTCGATGGCCTGCCGTTACCTGAAGGAACCACCGGCCTCTCCGTGTGGGCCCGCAGCGGATCCTCCATCGGCGGACAGAGCCGGCTGGTCAGCGTGTCGGCGCGGCTGCGCGACGGCACCGGACGCAACTATGACGTTCCCCTTGGCGACGTCAGCGGGCGCGACTGGGTACAACTTCAAGGAGACCTTGCCCTGCGGTTGGGCAGGACGGGGCGACGCTCCGATGACGAACGACGACCCCGCATTGACCAGCCGCCATATACGCTGATCAACATCCAGATCGTGGGGCGCACCGGCGGCGATCGTCCCGGCGTCCTGTTCCTCGATGAGTTAAGCGCGCAAACGCCCCGGGGCGATGTGGTGATTGCTCCGTTCGACACGGCGGACAACTGGAGGGCGATCGAGGACTACGTGCGCCCCGGTCTCTACTCTTTTGAGACCAGCCGGAACGTATCTCGTACCGGAGCGGCCGGCTCCACGGTGTTCAGTTGGGCTCCCGGAGGCATTGGAGCCCCTGGGGTAACACCCGGCTCCACGTCACGCCCGTTGCCTGCGATAGTCAGCCCCGGCATCCTGGACGCGACTGGCGCTGAGATAGGAGACCGGATCAGTCTGGGCATGTCAACCTTCGCGCTTCCCCTGGAAATAACCGCCGTGACGGATTTCTTCCCCACAGTGGATCCTCGTGAGCAACCCTTCGTCGTCGCTGACCTGGAGGAGTTCGTAAAATACTCCAACCAGCACGGTCGGCGCATTTTTGGCGGAGCGGGCGAGCTTTGGGTTGACCGGGACAGTCTTCAGGGAGATTTGGACGGCGCGATGGCACAGGCCGACGAGGCCACCGAATTGATCCGGGACATAGGGATAACCAGCGGCCGAGTCATCGTAGCCGAGGAGGAGATCGAGCTGCGCGGGCAGCAACCGCTGGCCAATGCCGGTTGGGGCGGCCTGCTGGTGATTATGTTCCTGGCCCTGGCCCTGGCCAGCGCGTCGGGCATTGCCTTGTTCTGCTGGCTGGACACCCGCGAGCGTCAGACTGAATTCGCGCTGCTGCGCACTCTGGGCAGCAGCCGGGGACAGCTCAACGCGGTGGTGTGGTTCAACCTGGCCATCGTGGTGATCGCCGGCGTGGCTGTCGGCACGTGGGCCGGGGCGCAGATCGGGGCGGCTCTGCTGCCCGTGCTGGAGGTCGCAGAAGGTGGAGTGCGCGCCACGCCGCCGCTCACCTTTGAAACCGACTGGCGGATGCTGGCGCTGGCCTACGCGGTGCTGGCCGTGGTTAGCATCGTCACAGTGTTCTGGTTGGCCTACGTAACCGGACGGCTAGAGGTGCAGCGGGTGCTGCGGGCCGGCGAGGGAGGCTGACGGCTACACCAGCCCCAGGCTACGGCACATTTCCAGCATGGCTTTGGCGGTTTCCTCGTGGGCCACATCCACCATGTCCCCGGCGTAGGTTACGGCGGCGGTGCCCTGGCGGCGGCTCTCGTCCATGGCGTCCAGCAGGCCCTGCCAGAAGGCGATTTCCTCGGGCGTGGGCGTGAAAATCTCGTTGACGATGGGCACGTGGGACGGGTGGATCAGGTGCATCCCAGTGTAGCCCAACGCCTTGAGGTTGTTGGCCCAGTAGCGCAGCCCATCCAGGTCGCGGATGTCGAACCAACCGCCGCTGATGGGCCACTGGATGCCGGCAGCGCGGCTATCGATCAGGACCTTGCTGCGCAAGTACAGCGTCTCGGCGCCCTCCAGCGTCCAGCGATAGCCCACGCTGCGGGCGGTGTCGCCGCCTTTGCCGCCGCTACCTCCCATATGGGCCACCCGGTCGGAGGCCATGGCGATCTCGTAGGCCGTGCGGATGCCGGCCGCCGTTTCCAGGCCGGGGTCGATGCAGACTGTGTTCAGCTCCATTCCCGCCTTGCGCTCGAAGTAGCGCAGCAGGATGTCCGCCTCCACCACGTCGGCCGGCGATTCCACCTTGGGCAGCAGGATGCCGTACAAACCCGGCCGCGTGACCACCTCCAGGTCGAAGCCGGTCAGCCCCGTTTCCAGGCGGTTAACACGGACGAACAGGGTCTGCCCCCGCTCAGATAGTTCGTCAATCATCCTGGCGACCAGCGGGCGCGCAGAGTCTTTGTCGTACTCTGGCACCGAGTCCTCCAGGTCCAGAATCAGCGCGTCGGCGCCGTACTGGGGAGCCTTGCGCATCCAGTCCTCCTTGTTACCGGGAACGAACATGACGGAGCGCAGGGGTTTGGTGGTAATACGTGGCATCGGTGGGTTCCTCCTGAACCTGTGTTGTATCTTCAAAGATGGCCAGGATACTTGAATGGGAAATGAAAATCCTGAACATCCTGCTTATCAACGTGGCAAAGAATTAGACAATCCCCTCGCTTCTCAGCCGCTCCAGCTCCTCAGTGCTAACTCCGCACATATTCCCAAACACCTCCGCGTTGTGCTGGCCGAGGGCTGGGGCGCCGGGGACGTCGGGCAGGGGTTGGCCGTCGAACAGTACAGGGAAGCCGGCTACTACTTCGTCAACTTCGCCGTCGCCGTTTTCGTTCGTGAAGGCGGCGTTGCGCATGGGACGCAGCGCGCCGCGATCTCGGAAGTGGGGGTCGGCGAGGATCTCCGGCACGGTGCGGACGGGGGCGCAGGGCACATCGCCGGCGGACAGACATTCCAACGCCTCGGCGCGGGTCATCTTGCCGATTCGTTGCTGCACTTCGGATCTGGCGGCTTCGGCGTTCTCCGAACGAGTCTGGTAGCGTGCGAACCGCTCGTCCTCGATCAACTCCGGCGTACCGATGGCGTTGCAGAGGCGACGCCACTGGTCATCGCTGGCCGCGGTGATGATGATTGCGCCGTCGCTGGCTTGATACTGGCCCGTGGGCCCGCTGCGACTGTTGTTGCCGGTGCGGAGGGGGATGCCGGCCGCCATGTCCTCTTCCAGGTTTTCCATCAGCATCAGCGAGGTCAGGGTGTCCATCATGGACACATCCAGGTACGTGCCTTTGCCGGTGCGTTCCTTTTCGCGCAAGGCGGCCAGGATGCTGGTGGCAGCGAACATAGGCGTAACCAGATCGCCGATGTAGAACCCGACGCGGGTGGGTGGCCCGTCCGGTTCGCCGTTGATGTCCATGAGGCCGCTCATGCCCTGGATTTGCGGGTCGTGGGCCGGCTGGTGAGCATACGGCCCGGTCTGGCCGTAGCCGGAGATGCTGGCGTAGATGACGCCGGGGTTGACCGCCGCCACGTCGTCGTAGCCCAGGCCCAAGCGGGTCAAGGAGCCGGGGGCGAGGTTCTCCAGCACGATGTCCGACTGCCGCGCCATCTCCAGGAACAGCTCGCGGCCTTTTTCGGTACGCAGGTTCAGGGTAACGCTCTTGACGCCCTGGCTGCGCTTGAGGAATCGGGTGGCGATGTGCTGCTCGGAACGCTGCTCAGAGTGGATGCCGTCGGGCCCGGCGAAAGGCCCGTTGCCGCGCACCGGATCGCCCCGACCAGGTATCTCCACCTTGATGACTTCGGCGCCCAGCCGGGCTAGCGTCATGCTCAGGAACGGCCCGGCCAGGAATACCGTAACGGCCAGGACTCTCAGATCGGACAACGGTTGCATGAGATTCTCCCTTGCGCGAATCGCAGTTTATGTACAGTGGTGGCGCACCAATGGGTTTGCGGCGGCAGTGTAACATGACCCCGCCGTGTATAATGCCGGCATCAATCGGCATCCGGACGGTTCACCATGACTACTGCCGCGGCAACACCGAAAACGAAACTGCTTACTGCCGACGACCTGCTGCGTCTGTGCAGCGAAGGCGTTCGGGGCGAACTGATAAGAGGGGTACTGCACCAAACCGTGGCAACAGGAGCTGAGCATGGAAAAATAGTAGTCAACATAAGCATTTTGATGGGTTCGTTCGTCAAACTCAGTCGCTTGGGCTGGGTTATTGCTTCCGATTCGGGCATACGGCTGGAACACAACCCCGATACGGTTCGTGAACCGGATTTTGCTTACATCTCAGCCGAAAAGATGCCCCTGGATGCCCATGTTCCCGGTTACGTCGAAGTCGTTCCTGACCTGGTGGTTGAGATAATCTCACCCACTGACCGTCCCGTCGCCGTACACGACAAGGCCCAAATGTGGCTGCGCTACGGCGTCCGTCTGGCGTTGCTCATTGACCCGGATGCCCGTACCGTCACCGTGATGCCTCACGACGGGCCGGCGCAGACCCTGACCGATGCTGATACCCTCGACGGCGGCGACGTTTTGCCCGGGTTTTCCTGCGCGGTGAGCGAGATATTTGACCTCTGAAACATACTAACCCAGATGCAGGAAACATAGGCTAATGTGTCGAAGCATTAAGACGTTGCGGCGGGCGGACTTGCCGGCCTCGGATGAGGAGGTGCGGGCGGCGGCGTTGCAGTTCGTCCGCAAGATCAGCGGGTACCGCCAGCCGTCACGAGCCAACGCGCCGGCGTTTGACCTGGCGGTGGATGACGTTGCGCAGGCCGCTCGGGTCCTGCTGGATTCGTTGCATACGCCGGCGTCGCGGTGAGGCGATGCTGAACCTGACGCCGGCAGAGGCGAGCCGCATCTGCATGGACGAATGCCGGGCCATGTGCTGCCGTGGCCCGCTGATCCTGCGGCTGGAGCGCGACGAAATCGTCGGCTTTTATCGCGCGGCGGACCGCCTGGGGGTAACTGCCAGCATCGCGGCAACCGCGGACGGCGGCGGCAACTTGCTGTTCCTGGATCATCCGGGCGAATGTTGCCCGATGCTGGACCAAGCCACCTTTGCCTGCCGCATCTACGCAGAGCGTCCCCGGGTGTGCCGGGAGTTTCCACGCAAGCCGGAGCCGGGGTGCGCGATTTCCGGCTGGACGGACGACTAGCGGCGCAAACGATGGTCTGCCGAAGGCTTCCCCCTCACCCAACCCTCTCCCACCAGGGGAGAGGGGGCATTTGAGAAGCCGCGTCAGCTTGCGGTGAAGCGCGCGGCTTCTTCCGAACCTCCGGTGGCGTCGCCTTCGCTGTAGGAGTGGGCGCCCACGCCGGCCAATCCGCCGCCCTGCACGATCAGGTATTCCTCGCGGATGGGGCGCCCATCGAACCAGCACTCCAGGATCTCGCGGACGCCGGCGGCGTAGCGGGCCTGGGCAGAGAGGGACGTGCCGGACGTGTGGGGCGTCATGGCGTGGTTGGGCATTGATCGCCAGGGGTGATCGTTGGGCGCAGGCTGGGGGAACCAGACGTCGCCGGCGTAGCCCGCAAGCTGGCCGCTCTCCAGGGCGCGGACGATGGCATCCTGGTTGCAAATCTTGCCGCGCGCGGTGTTCACGATGTACGAGCCGCGCTTCATCCTGCCGATGAGCTTGTCGTTGAACATATTCTCGGTCTCGGGGTGCAACGGGCAGTGGATGCTGACCACGTCGCACACGCTGACCAGCGACTCCACGGTTGGGTGGAACGTCGCGCCCAGCTCCGCCTCCACGTCGGCGGGCAGGCGGTGGCGGTCGGTGTAATGCAGGTTTACGTCGAAGGGCTTCATGCGCTTGAGCACGGCCAGGCCGATGCGTCCGGCGGCCACGACGCCCACGTCCATGCCCTCGATGTCGTAGGAACGGGAGGCCGCATCGGCGATGTTCCAGCCGCCGCGCATCACCCACCCGTACTGGGGGATGTAGTCGCGCACCAGCGCCAGCATCTGCATGACGGCGTGCTCGGCGACGCTGATGCTGTTGCACCAGGTCACTTCGGCGACCGTGATGCCCCGGTTGATGGCGGCCTGGAGGTCAACGTGGTCCGAACCGATGCCGGCGGTGATGGCCATCTTGAGGTTGGGAGCTTTGTCGATGCGCTCTGCGGTGAGGTATGCCGGCCAGAAGGGCTGTGAGATCACCACGTCGGCGTCAATCAGCTCCCGCTCGAACACCGAGTCGGGGCCGTCCTTGTCGGAGGTTACGATGAATTCGTGCCCGCGTGACTTGAGAAACGGAGCGAGGCCCAGGCCGCCAGACACGGAACCCAGCAGGTGGCCGGGGGTGAAATCGACCGAGGACGGGGAGGGCAAGGTCTGTCCGTCAGGATACCGACCCAGCGTAGGAATGCCGTCGCGCGCGTAGTGGGGCGGGAAGCCCGCCACCGGGTCGTCGTACAGGACGCACACAATCTTCTGCCCGGAACCGGAACTCATGGCCAACCTCCTTGACGGATGCCCCAAACTGAAACTTTTTGTACTATTTTGAAATTACGCCTACTGTAACGCCGGACAAACGCAAGCGCAATGACTCAGTCTAAACCGGGTTGAGGGCATGGCTAGTATAGCCAGGGCGACCACAAGGGTCACCCCTACGTTCATACCACCTAAAACGGAACGCTAGCAGGCAGGCGCCGGCAGGTCCCGGAGGAGAAAGGCGCGGTAGCGTTTGTGGTCGGCCCAGGGGAGTAACTGGAGGACGATTGATTCAGGCTCGGGGACGTCCTCCTGGCGTCGGATGTCATCGAGGTAGCGGCGGAGCCACATAAATCTAGGGAGGCGGAAGCCGGCATCGGCGATGCGCCCGATGACTTCGGCGGGTTCCGGGGGGTCAGAAGGATCCCATTCGTCGGAGACGGCTTCGGCGATGCGGCGGAGCTTGAGGATGGCGAGTTCGGGGGCGAACTTGCGCTTGAGGGCGTTGATGCGGCGGCGGATTTGGGAGATGGTCATGGGAGTACTTCCTTTCGGCGACGGGATTGCCACGCTGCGCTCGCAATGACAAAGTGCGAGAAGTGGGTACGGATCAGGGTTGTTGGAGGAGGTTGATGGCGGTTTCGAGGGTGTTCAGGTCGGAATGGAGGTTTTCGAGTTCGGCGGCGCGGAGGTTGAAGGACAGGGCGTAGTTGACGGCGCGGAGGCGGATGGCCGGGTCAGGATCTCGCATGGCGTCGGCGAGGACGGAGACGCAGAGCGGGGTGAGTTCCAGGAGTTTCTGACGGGCGATGTTGGCGGATCGGCGACGGAGTTCCGCGAGGCAGTTGCTGAACGCCGGATCGGTGAGCCAGCGGCGTAGGGTGGACTCGCCAACGCCGGCAGCGCGGGCGGCCTGGACGATGGAGGGGAAGCAGGCGACGATGGGAAGGGCGGCCTGCTGGCGCGGCGAAAGGGCGGAAAGGTCGATTTCCCGCTCACTTCCGCTCATTTCCGCTAATTCAGGCAGGGCATTGGGCGGGTCGTAGGGCTGAATGGGCGCCGGGAGAAGCGTTTTGGGGGCGCTATCGGTGGCTTTGGCGGGCAGTTGAGCGGGTTTGGGGGAGCGGTTTTTGCGGTGTTTGGGCGTGGGCATTGGACGGATCCATGCCTGAGTGGCGAGTTAGATTTGGGGTACTGGTTAACATGGTAAGGATGGGTAAAGGGTTGGGGCAAGGGGGAAGTGTCACCGGGGCGCGGGCGGTGTCTGAACTGTGGCTTTTTTGGGGGAATTTGGGTGATGATGGGGGCGATGGCGCAGCTTTTTGCCACAAAAGGCAGGTGACTTCACAAGCTGGGAGCAACCATCAGCACGTGGACTCGGGCATCATCGGCGCGTTTTTCGTCCAGGATGCTGATGCGGTGCCCGACTACCGCGGCCTCGGTGGGCTGCTCGAACATTACGGCCAGAACGTCCGCGCTCTCCCGCGCTCTCAAAATGTCGCTCTCTTTGATGCTGCTGGACGCTTCAATGGCAACCCATATCGTCGCGCCGTCGTTTTTGCGCTCGGCGCGCAGGATGACGTCGGTGGCTTCCACTCGGCTGTCCTGGTCGTCGGTAATCAGGCCGTCGGCGAGGGCCGCGTCCATTCGCTCCACCAGTTCCGGCAACGGTTCCAGTAGTTGACTCTGCATAATCCGGGCGCGTCGGAGTCCCAGCGACTGGCTAACCCGCGAGCGCACTCTGCGATGCAGCCGGGCTTCCACGTCCATACTCTTGAGGCAGGCAGTATCAACAACAGTATCTTGGATAGATTTCATCAAGTTGGCAACAGCTTCTTCCAGGTGGGTCAACAAGTCTTCGGGAGTCTGTCCTCTTTTCTCTGCCGCCAACGCCGAGCGCAGGAATAGATCCCGGGCCGCCGGGTTAGCTTGCAACTCGGCCATCATCCGAGCGACGGGGGATTCGGGGTCAAGCTGCGATTCCATAACCATGGGGCAGTACCGTTAGGAGTGTTTTTACCATTATAGCGTTTCCAAGGCACGCACCGGCGGGAAATTACCGGGCCTTTCGATTGACGCTCCTTTTGACGGTTATGGGGTTTTCCTTGCCGTTGGATGATTGATTCGGGTCGGCGAGGTTCAGGGTTGTCGGCGCTACGGCCGGAGCGTGGTATGCGATATTGCGTCCTAGTCTTCCGCGTGCTGACCGCCTTGCCCCTTAAATTCAGGCAGGACATTGGGCGGGTCGGGGGGCTGAATGGGGGCCGCGAGAAGGGTTTTGGGGGCGTTATCGGTGGTTTTGGCGGGCAGATGAGTGGGTTTGGGGGAGCGGTGGAAATTTACATGGATAAACGGGATGGATTGGGACGCCAGTTAACTATGGTAGTGATGAGTGGAGGCAAGGGAGGAAGTGTCGCTGGATTTTCGCGTTTTTGGAGCAGCCGGCGTCGGGCGTTGGCCGGAGGTTTGGCGAGTGATGTGGGGTATAGTTAGGCAAGTTACGTCAAAGCGCGTTCCTCATCTAATCGAACGGTGTGTGTCAAACCGCGTCAGTTGGGCGCACGGGAGTCATCGGTTCCCGTTAGGTCATGCTGGACGACCGACAGCGATATGGCGAGGCTGTCCGTGATGCCCGGCCTGGTGGCCTCGGCGGCGCCGCGCTCGGCTGCCTTCTCCAGCGAGGATAGTTTTTCACCGGAGGGCGGAGTCGCCATCTGGACGGTCACGACGATTTCAATGGCGTCGCTGTCGTAAAAGGTCACGCTGTCCTGTACACCGTCCTCTGCCATCACCGCGAAATGCGCTCCGACTACCGCTGCATCCGCCTCCCGCTTGGTAAACCCCGGGTCTTTACCGGTTTGCAGGCTGACCGTAACGTGAGGGTTTTCGGACTTGAATTTGTCGATGGCATTCCGGGCGTTGCCGGAGATGGAACCTGAAAAATTGATCCAGGCCGACAACCTGCCGGATTTGCCGGATCCAGCATCAACGACGCTGTCGGGGTCCTCGTCCTCGATGGCCGTTACCATCCTTGAGAAGTCGTCGCGCCAGGCATAACGCGCGATGGACTCATCGAGAGTGATGCCATCCTGATTCGCGATGAATTGCAGGTCGTCCAATTCGGCGGGGCTGCTGATGCTGGGGTGTTGGCGGATCAGCGCAGCCGCGTCGTGGGGGCTCAGCGTCGCCATGTTGTGGTGACTCACCACCGTTTTGCCGTTACTGCTGGGGGCGGGCGCCATCACCACGATTACGACCACGGCCGCGATCACGGCCAGGACGCCGCCGCCGTAGGCGAGCCACATGTACCAGCGGGTCCAACGATTTTTTGGTGAGTTGCGTCGTTCATTCTCGTTCATCATCGGGAAGCCTCCTATGCCGCCGGGGTCCGAGAACCCGGAAATACCCGGAATTTCAGGCATTTTGGATAATTGCGAAATCCGTCGGACAATTGGTCGATGTCCGACGTGCCGGCAGCGGAATCGGAGTAGCGAAATTTCCTCGTCATTCATACGCAACCCGCTTTGGGGAATTGTCAGAATCAGGAACTGCCCGCCCCGTACTTGATACAGGGCGGGCAGTTATTTCGGGATTTTCTGGATTCCCGCCCCTGCCTACGCAGGGGTGACGTTCTTTCGCGGGAATGACGGTAGGGGGCGGGATTGCCGCGCTGCGCTCGCAATGACAGGTTGTGCAAAGTGGGTACGCCTGAGGGGCGGTATTGGCGGGTGGGGTTTTGAAAACCGAGAGGGCCGGGGGAGATTACCCTAACCCGTGCTCCGCTAGGACCGGTTTGATGGCTTCGACTACTGATGGGAGGTATTCGTTCCAGTCGCCTACGATGCCGAAGTCGGCGGCGCGGAAGATGGCGGCGCGGTGGTTGCGGTTGATGGCGAGGATGACGCCGGCTTTCTGGATGCCCACGGTGTGGTTGAACGCACCCCGGATGCCCACGGCCAGGTACACCTGCGGCGCGATGGTGCGCCCGCTGATGCCCACCTGGATGTGATGGGGCAGCCAACCGGAATGCACCACGTTGCGGGTGGTGCAGATGGACGCGCCGATGGTGGAGGCGAGCTGTTGCGCGGTGGGTACGCCCTCTTCGGTCACGCCCATGCCGACGCCGACGACCACTTCAGCGGACGTGAGTTCCAGCGCGCCGTGTTCCTCGGAGAAATGCTCGTTGAGCAGCGTCACATCTGCGCCGGATGGCGTCGCCAGAGTTATGGCATCCATCCGCACCGACCTGGCGCCGTCTTCCGGGGCGGCCGGCGTCAGCACGCCGGGGCGCAGCGTTACCAGGTTGGGCAGGGTCTTCGACAGGATGGGCGCGACGACGTTGCCGCCCAGGGCCGGCTTGAGCTGCACCAGCTGGCCGGCGTCGTTGATTTCGAGGTCGATAGCGTCGCCGGTGAGTCCCAGGCGCAGGCGGGCGGCGATGCGGGCGGCGAGGTCGCGTCCGTCGGCGGTGGCGGCGAACAGGACCGCGTAGGGAGGCGCGGCGGCGACGGCGTCGGACAGGCTGTCGGCGACACCCCGTCCGCAGATCGGGCCCAGTCCGGTAGTGTCCAGGGTGAGTACGCGGTCGGCGCCGCCCTTGACGAGTTGGCGCAGTATGCCCATTTGTTGCGCGGGTTCGCCGATGGAATCGCTGATTACCACCGCGACGACTTCACTCTGCGTGATGGGGGTTAGGGCGCGGGCCTTGCCCAGCATCTCCAGGGTTACCTGCCTCACGCCCAAGATTCCATCAGAGTTACGGGCAAGCTCGGCCACCACCCAGATGGGGCGGTCGCCGCCGTCGTGGTGCGGCAGTTCGGCATCGTCGGGGTCCTGGCCGGCCTCGGCGGCGAGGGATGCCAGGCGTTCACGCAGATGCTCGGCGATCTGGCGGGCCGCTTCCTCGGGCGTCTCGTCGCGGATGACCACGCCGAGGCGGTCGGGTTCGACGAGGCGGATGTCCTCGACCCAGGTGGGTGAGCCTTCAAGGCCGAACAGGGAGAGGTCATCGGTGAGGTCGGCGCAGGCCAGTTGCTCGACGGTCTTGGTCTCGGCCTCGGCCATTTCCTCGCGGCCGGGGTAGCGTTCCTGCCCGGCGCCCTCGGTGACGCAGACCACGGCGGGCAGCGGGCACTCCAGCACCTGGTAGCCTTCGTCGGTGGCGCGTTCGACGGTGATGCGATTGCCGGCTCGGTCAACGTCCAGCTTGCGCACGTTGCCGATGTGGGGCAGGCCCATAAGCTCGGCGACTTCCGGCCCGACCTGTCCGGTTTCGGCGTCGCTGCTGTTGCGTCCGCAGACGATGAGGTCGGGAGATTCGCGCTGCAACGCCAGGGAGAGGGCCTGCGCGGTGGCTAGGGTATCGCTGCCGGCCAGGGCGCGGTCGGACAGCAGCACGGCGCGGTCTGCGCCCAGCGCATGGCACTGGGTCAATCCCTCGGCGGCGTTGGGCGGCCCCATGGACAGGGCGACGACGCTGTCGGCGTCGCCGTCCTTGAGGTCAACGGCCATGTTGATGCCCAGCAGGTCGAAGGGGTTAATTTCCGACGGGACGCCCTCGCGCTTGATGACCTTGTTTTCGTAGTCGAACTGAATGCGGGAAACGACGGGAACGTATTTCACGCAGACTGCTATTTTCATTGAATCGGGCTCCTTGAGGAATCAGGCTCCTTGGGATCGACCGGCGGATAGGTCGCCGCGAATTTGCGTTTCCAGCCGTTGGAGGCCGGCGCTAACGGATACGGGGTAGCGGGCCGGCGTTCTGAGTTTGCGGTATTGGTCGGGCAGCTTCGCCAGACCGTCGGCAACGCGCTGGCGGGCGGCGTCGATGGGGCTGGGCGGCAGGATGCGTAGGCCGTCGGACATGGCGAGGGCGAGCAGCGGTTCAGCCGACTCATGGCGCTCGTCTTCCAGGGCGATTACGTCGCCGGCCATGTTGCCGTGTGGGTCGTACTGACGGAATACCTGCTTGCCTCCGGGGAGGGACGACTTGCCGGCGCTGAGTTTCATCACGGGCCGGCCGTCGTAGCACACCATCTTGTACACCATGTCGCAATACGGCGCGTCGGCGGACACGCCCACCCGGGTGCCCACGCCGAACATGTCGATGGGCGCGCCGCCCTGGACCAGCCGGTCCAGTTCGTACTCATCGAGGCCACCGCTGGCGACGATGCGCACGTAGTCGAGGCCGGCGTCGTCCAGGATGTGGCGCACCTGCCGGCTGAGGTCGTCGAAGTCGCCGGAGTCGAGGCGCACGCCGGTGAGGCGATGGCCGTCGGCCTCCATCTCCTTGGCCACGTCCACGGCGATGCGGGCGGCGTCGATGGTGTCGTAGGTGTCGAGCAGGAGGATGCTGCGGTCGGGGAACCGGCGGGCGTAGGCGCGGAAGGCTGCGGCCTCGTCGTCGAAGCTGGTGATGTAGGAGTGGGCCATGGTGCCGGTGGGCGGGATTCCGTAGCGCCGGGCGGCCAGCACGTTGCTGGTCGCGCCGAATCCGGCGATGTACGACGCACGGGCCATCCGCAGCGATGCCTCCGAGCCGTGGGTGCGGCGGGCGGCGAAGTCCGCCAGGGGTCGGCCCTCCGCCGCCATTACGCAGCGGGCCGACTTGGTGGCCAGCAAGGACTGGTACTGCACCTGGTTGATGACGATGGTCTCGGCAAGCTGGGCCACGATGACGGGCGCGGTCACTTCCAATATGGGCCCGTCGGTGAAGAAGAGGCTGCCCTCCGGCATGGCGCGCACGCTGCCGGTGAACCGGAACTCGCGCAGGTATTCCAGGAAATCTGCCGTGAATACGCCGGTGTCGCGCAGATAGTCCACGCTGGCGTCGTTGAAGGACAGCGCTGCCAGGCAGTCGAGCGCATCGTCCACGCCGGCGGCGACCAGGTATCCGCGCTCGGGCGGGTATTCGCGCACGTAGAGGCTGAAGGTGGCCTCGCCGTCCATGCCCTCGGCGAAGTAGGATTGGGCCATGGTCAGCTCATAGAAATCGGTGAGCAGGCCGATGTCGCCGGCCGGCACGGGGAGATGGGGTTGTTCGCTCTGGCTGGCCATGGCAGTCCGTTGCCGCCGGCGACGGCAATGCGTGGGTGAGTCGCCGGCGGGGAGTGTCCGCATTATCGGGCGGCCCTGCGGCGGTGTCAAACGTCGGTTACACTGTCTGCATCACTGTTGAGGACGCTGCCAACATGAGCAATTCCATCATTCGCCACGACGGACGCGCGCTTGACCAACTGCGCCCGGTCCGCATCACCGCCGGCTGCCAGCCATTTGCCGAAGGCTCCGCCATGATCGAGATGGGCGATACCGCAGTGCTGTGCGCCGCGTCGGTGGAGGAAGAAGTGCCACGCTGGATGCGTGGGCGCGGCAGCGGATGGGTCACCGCCGAGTACGACATGCTGCCCCGGGCCACATCCTCGCGCCGTCGGCGGGACCGGGATTCAGGGCGCACCGCCAGCCGGTCCCAGGAAATCCAGCGGCTCATCGGACGCTCCCTGCGGGCCGCCGCGGATCTGCCGGCGTTGGGTGAGCGGGCCATCTACCTGGACTGCGACGTGCTACAGGCCGACGGCGGGACGCGCACCGCCGCCATCACCGGGGCATACGTGGCCTTGCATCTGGCGTTGCAGGGGTTGGTGGATGCCGGAAAGCTGGAGCGCGTTCCCCTGCGGTGCGCCGTGGCCGCCGTCAGTGTTGGCCTGAAAGACGGGGAATTGCTGCTGGACCTGGACTACGCGGAGGACTCCACCGCCGACGCCGATTTCAACATCGTGATGACCGACGCCGGCGACCTGGTGGAGATCCAGGCCACCGCTGAGGGCGAGCCGTTTCCACGTCAGCGCGTAGGGGAGGCGTTGGCGTTGGCGGCGCGGGGGATGGAGACGCTATTCGGGGCGCAGCGGGGAGCTTTGGGGTGACGGTGTTACGGTCTCTGAACAAATTCTATTTTATCTCACCTCCGCGCCCTCCGTGTCCAGCACCGTTAGGGCGTGGCCCAGCTCGCGCAGGGGTTCCTCCACTTGGTTGCGGTCGCCTACTACCAGGATGGTTAGGCGGTTCGGGGCCAGGTACTCAGCGCCGACGCGGTGGGTGTCGGAGAGGGTGACGCCGGCCAACCTGTCCTCGAAGGTGCGGAAGTAGTCGTCGGGCAGGTTGAATTGAGCCAGCGTTACCAGTTGGCCGAGCAGTTGGGCGGGACGCTCGAATCCGGACGGGTAGCCCAGGCGCAAACCGTTCTGCGCGTTGTTCAGTTCGTCTTCGGTTAGGGGCCGCTCGCCGCTGATGTGGGCGAACTCCCTCAGGGTCTCGACCACCGCCTCTCGGGTGACGGCGGTTTGCACGCTGCCGCCGGCCGACAATAGGGACGGTGCGTTGTACCACGAAATCCCTGAGTTGTAGCCGTAGGAATATCCCTTGTCCTGCCGGAGGTTTTGGTTGAGGCGGGCCGAGAACTGCCCTCCAAAGGCGTAGTTCAGCACCGACAGCGCCATGTGGTCGGCGTGGCTGCGCTCGACCAGGGGCATCCCGGCTCGTATCACCGACTGCGCCGCGCCGGGCTTGTCGATCAGGTAGATGCGGGGGCCGTCGCCGTTGTCCGACACGTCGCCGGAGTCGATACCGGCTGTCGGCTCAGATGGCGCGGCCCAGTCCCCAAAATGCTCCTCGGCGGCGGCCACCGCATCGTGCAGGGAAACGTCGCCGGCCACCAGCAGGCAGAGACGGTCGGGTCGCAGCGACTCACCGTGCCTCGCCACCAATTCGGCGCGCGGCACGGCGGACACCGTCGCCTCGTTGCCCAGGTTGGAATGGGCGTAGGGCGATCCGGAGCCGAATACCAGCGCGCCGAAGTTGGAGTCGGCGAGGAATCCCGCGTCGTCTTTGGCCCGGCGCAGGTCGGTGAGGCGTTCGCGGCGCACGCGCTCCAGCTCATGCTCAGGGAAGTTGGCGTTGCGGGCGACGTCGGCGGCCAAGCCCAGCGCGTGTTGCCAGTGTCGGCCCAGGGTCTCGGCGGTCAACAGCGTGAGTTCCTTGCGGGCCTCTGCGCCCAGCCGCGAGCCGATGTGCTCGAAAGCGGCGGAGATTTCCTGGCTGCTGCGGTTGGTCGTACCTTCGTCCATCATTGCCGCCGTGAACGACGAAAGCCCCGGCAGACCGGCCGGATCTCCGGTCGCCCCGGCCCGGGCCATCAGCGCGAAGGACACCAGCGGCAAACCGGACTTGCGGGCGACGATGACCTCCATACCGTTGCCCAGGCGTCCACGCTGCGGGGTCGGCGGCGCGAAGGACGGGGTCGGACCGCCGTCGGGCTGCCTGGTGCGGTCAATGGACAGCGTCGCGGTGGTTAGCGGTCGCTCAGGGTACACCCGCATCCGCACCCGGCCGCCGCTGAAGATGTGTTGGTGGACCCGCAGCACGTCCTCGCGAGTTACCTTGCGGTAGTCGTCCATCACCGTGTTGAGGCGGTCGGGGTCGCCGGTGAAGGTGTTGAAGTAGTTGAGGGCGTCGGCGCGCCCGCCGAATCCACCGACGCGGGATAGGGTGCGGTAGTGCTGCATCTCGATGCGGTTGATGGCCCGCTCGAATTCCTCATCGGTGGGCGGATCAGTGGCGATGCTGGCAAGCACCTCTTCGGCGGCCTCCTCCACCTCTTCCAACGTGTGGCCCTCGGCGGGGGTCAACTCCATGCGGAACTGACCGGCAATCTCGGCGGCGTAGTAGCTCACCGATGCCGACTGGGCGATTTGCTTTTCGTACACCAGCGAGCGGTACATGCGGCTGCTGTGGCCGTCGGACAGGATGGCCCGCAGGATGTCGCTGGCATCGTCGTTTCCCGACAGGTTGGCCGGAGCGAGCCACACGGAATACTGGCGCGGGAGCGTCACCCGGTCGGTCATCTCCAGATCAACCCGGCCGGCCAGCGGGGAGTCGGCCCGCCCGATGCGTCGCACCGCCGGTCCGGGGTCGAGGTCTGCGAAGTAACGCTGGGCCAGGTCCAGCGCCTCGGCGGTGTCGATGTCGCCGGCGATGGCCAGGCTGGCGTTGGACGGAGAGTAGTAGCGGCGGAAGAAGTCCTTCACGTCGTCCAGGCTGGCGGCGTCCAGGTCCTCCTGGGAGCCGATGGTCATCCAGTGGTAGGGGTGCGGCAGCGGGAACAGGGATTGCTGGATGTGCCACTGGGCCATGCCGTAGGGGCGGTTTTCGTAGCTCTGCCGGCGCTCGTTTTTGACCACGTCGCGCTCCGTGTCGAAGCCTTCCTGGTCCAGGGCGTCCAGCAGGAAGCCCATGCGGTCGGCCTCCAGCCACAGGGCCAGCTCCAGGTAGTTGGACGGCACGTCCTCCCAGTAGTTGGTGCGGTCGCCGGTGGTGGAACCGTTGAGCGTCGCGCCAATCTTCTGCAACGGCTCGAAGTGGCTGGCCTTGTGGTGCCGGGTGCCGCGGAACATGATGTGCTCGAAGAGGTGGGCAAACCCGGTGCGTCCAACCTCTTCGTCCTTGGATCCCACGTGATACCAGACGTTGACCGCCGCTACGGGAATGGAACGGTCCTGATGCAGGATTACATCGAGACCATTGGGCAGGGTGTGTTTCTCAAAAGCGATGCCAGCCATAAATCAGCGTTCCTTCGTGCGATGATGCAGCCATTGTAGCACCGGGCGGCGGTCGGCAAATATGCTATTATCTAGGCAGGAAGCGATTGCGAATCGGGAGCGTATCATGGCCAGGCGCAACGCACATAGCGGCCCCACTTTGGCCGACAGCCCGGCGGCGGGAGATAGCCTGCCGACGAAAGATACTCGTTGGTTTGTGGAGTTGTTGGAAGTAATTGAGCCGCTGTCCCTAACCGGCGAGCGAGCCTTCTACGTCATAGGCGTCATGTTGCTTGGTTCATTCGGGATTGCCTATTGGGGCGCCTACACTGAGCATCTTTACGTCGCCGGCGCTGCCGTCATTGTCTTCGTGGTGGGCATTGCGGCTTGGAGCGTCGTCACCTGCTGGCGATTGTGGGCTGTCCTCAAGGGGGGAATCGAGTGGTGGCGCAACCGACGCCGCGATGCCATAAGCAGCTAACTCACAGATAACGGAGCAGGATTGACAGGACCCAAATCAGGATAGCTACGGGTAGCCCAAGGCGTAATGCCTGGTTGACATACCCGGCGATACGGCGGAAGGGTAGATCGTCGTCAAGTGCCTGGCTTGCGATGTCCACTAACCGTGGCGCAAGCATCCAAACGATAACCAGCAAAACCACCTCCGTGGTCAAGGGCGAGTTGCCCCGCTCTAACAGGAAATACAGGACCTCTCTCATGTGGGCTTGCCCCGCCCGCCATTATACCCCGGTCAACATCCCGCCAACGTTCTTCTCTACTGTAAGCGCCCGCCATGCTTTACGAAGTTGAAGTGGTTGCCGACGGCAACAGTCCCATGGATCTCAACCGGGTTTTTGACCTGCTCACTGACCCGCGACCGGCGCTGCGTATCGTTGCGCCGGATCCCATGGGCAACGACGTGTGGTGCGATGTAACCGGATGGGAGAACGGCGCGCCCTGTCCGGCCATGGCCGCGCTTTCCGAGGATTCCGGCGAGGGCGTGATCATGCTGATTTACGGGGGCGAGGACGGCATCCGCCTCAAGCCGGCCGATGACCCTTCCGGTTGGGACGCCGATGCCGCCGAGCAGTGGGGGGAAGCCTGCCTGATGCTGGGCAGCGACGTTGAGATCGAGTATGCGCCGGCGGGTTGGGACTTTAGCCAGCACCCGCACTAGGCTGTTGAAAATCAGGCGGCGCGTCGGGCCACGGCTCTGCTGCGACTTTCGCTTCTGCGGTCAATGTCGCCAGCACGCCGGGTATATCTCGCCGATAAGCGCCCTTCCGATCCTTGCGGGGCCTCAAGCGCGCCGTGGGTCCCTCGTGCAGTCGTTGGAACGGTTCATCGTCAGCGGCCGGCGGCTGTCCCAGGCAGTCGTCCAGCTCGACCGCAGCCACGTACACCCGTCGGGCCGATGAGTCGGTCTGGCGCTGCATAATCTCCCGGTAAAGGCGCCAGCACGCGGAACTCTCCAGGGCATCCCGGGAGCACAACAAGGCCACCCGGTCGTAATCACGAAACCGGCTCATGGGCGGGATGACCTGCGAGTTGTAAACCGTTTCCTCATCGTCGGCCAACAGGCTCCAGCACTGCATCCCCTGCTGCCTCAACTCGTACTCCAGCCAGAACACGATGGTGGCATCGACAACGGAGCCAATCAGTAGAATCCTCCGGTGGGGCGTGCCCTGTTGGAACAGCAGCGCATGACCGTTGATGAAATCCGGGGGTACGCCTGCCGAACGCATGAAAATCTCCGGCAATCCGCCACCCGACCGGGCCAGCGTATCGGCTCCCACCATGCTGGGGCCCTCATGGCGCAGGGTTCCCAGTCCCAGGGTTGCGCTCAAGTCACAGTCCGCGAACAGGGTCATGTCCACTACGCCGTCTTCCAGTATGGTGCGGTCCAGGCGGGTACGCACCAGTGAGGTGCGCCGCAGGTCGCAGCGGGTCAGGTTGGCGACGTCCAGGCAGGCCGCGTTGAGGCGGGCCCCGCTCAAGTTGGCATCGGTAAGGTCCGACATGGTCAGGTCGGCTTCGGTAAGGTCCGCGCCGGAGAGGTTTGCGCCCACCAGCGTGGAGAAGGCGATGTCGCAATTGGACAAGTCGGCTCCTCGCAGGTCGGCGTTGTTGAGGTTGCTGCCGCTGAGGTCGGAACGAGTGAAAACCGCGCCCGACGCCTGGGAGTCTTCAAAGCTGGCCCGGTTCAGGTTGCAGCGCGTGAGGTATGCCTGGCGCATTCGCGCCCCGTTGAAGACTCCACGGCGCAGGTCTGCGGAAGTGAGGTCGATCTGGTCCAGGTTGTCGTAGGAGAGATCTACGCCCGGCATCCGGATGCGACTGAGGTACGCGCCCGACAGGTCCAGGTGCGCCCGTTCCATGAAGTGCCGGGCGCGCCACCGCGCGATGGCAAAGGTGCGCCCCTTGGCGATGGCAATATGCTCAGCGTTAGCCAACCGGCTACTCCGCTCCAGGACGTGCGGCTGGACTAATCATCGCCGGCTACCAACGCCGATGCACGCCCGGCAAACGCGGGCATCACCTCAGCAGAGAAAATGGACAACTGCTCTTTGAACTCATCCCAAGGCATCCCTTCGGGCCATTGGAGCACGATGTCTTCCAGGCCGGGGTACTTGGTTTCGATGTCGTGCAGGAAGTCTATGAAGTCGCCGGGGTTGCCGCAGAACCATGCCTTCTGGTCAACACCGTCCTCGATGCGCGGAACCCGCGTGGGCGCGCCGGGCGTACCCCAGGGCCGGCCCTGCTCGTCGGTGTAGCGGACGAACCCGAAGGGCGCGAACCACTTGTAGCGTTCGTCGTGGAAGGGGCGCACCTTCTCGATGGCCTCCTCGCGGCTGCCAGCGATATAGAAGCCGAAGCCCAGGGCCATGTCGCCGCCCAGCGGGATGTCCCGGCCAGCGCCCACGGCGGCCGAATGATACTGGGTAATCATCTGCTCGGCGTAGAGTTCGCCGGTGAGGGCCACCATGGCCTTGATGCCTCGTTCGGCGATGTAGTTCAGCGTGCGGCCGCTGGCGATGGGCTGCCAGATTTCCACCGGCTGGCTGACCGGTCGCGGTACCATCGTGATCTCTTTCAGGTCGTAGCCGCGATAGGGCACGGTCGGTGGGATGGTGTAATACTTGCCCTGGTGACTCCAGGATTCCTCGTTGAACGCCTTGAGGATGACCTCCATCTGCTCCAGGAACAGCTCCCGGTTGGCGTCGTTGTCGATTACCGGAGAGCCGAAGGTCTCCACCTCGCGCGAGTGGTAGCCCCGGCCCACGCCGAAAATCATGCGGCCGCCGGTGAGGATGTCGGCCATGGCGAAGTCCTCGGCGATGCGCAGGGGGTGCCACATGGGGATGATGTTGAACGCCTGACCGAATTTCAGGTTCTTGGTCTGCCCGGCCAGGTGGACGCCCATCAGGATCAGGTTGGGGATGCACTCGTAGCCTTCGTGCTGGAAGTGGTGTTCGGCCATCCACATGCAGTAGAAACCGCGCTCGTCCATGTGCTGGGCCAGCGCCTGGGCGTGGTCGTAAGCCTGCGCCAGCTGCTCGTTGGTGTAGCGACGCTGGTCGGGGGGAGTGCCGTCCGCGCCCACGTTGTCCAGGTCGATCTGCCCGACGTACAAAACCGAAAACCGCTTAATCATCCAGCCCATGCTCCGATGTAATGAGATTCGGCGGCGATTATAGCACGGGGTTAGTGTGGTATTTCGATGGGCTTTCTCCTTTTGGGCTTGGGTTGGTTGGCGAGAGGCAGGTTCGCACTTCGTTGTCAGCGCACGGCCGGGGGTTACGCAACTATTTAACCTACTTTTTCGTGTACTCGGCGCGCCGTAGGGCGCACTTGCGCGCGGGCTCGGACAGACCCGGTGATTCCAGTGCGGCATCGATGGTGGGGCGTTAGGTCGTTAAGCAACGGTTGCCACCTGGATCGGTTGCGATTTTTATACTGACGGGGTTGGCCGTCGAAGGTTGAACCTGCCTCTCTTTTTCGGGATGCAAACACGTGTTTTATCTAGATGGTATTAGGATATACGTTCGCCATGGTGGCGTCAAGAGGCATTATGGTGTCGGTATAGGTTGTGAAACGCGCGCTTCGGCGACGCGGACTGCCGGCGGGTGGTAGAATCGAAGTATGGAGCGCCGACGGGACGTGCAGGGATTTTTACCGCTCCATTAATCCCTAGATTAGAGCGCCAGATGGCCACACAGAAATTTCGTGACGATAGCCGGGGCCTGTTAGCCCAGGCGCGTACTGAACTGGACGCCGGCGACCTTCGGCAAGCGTCCGAAAAAGGTTGGGGGGCCGCGGCCCTGATGCTGAAGGCCATCGCCGAACGGCGCGACTGGGACCACGAGCGCCACCGGCATTTCTCTATTGCGGCTGGCCGCCTACGGTCGGAACTCGGCAACCGCGACGTCGTGCGTCTCTACAACGTGGCCGAATCGCTGCACGCCAACTTTTACGATGACTACCTGAGCGCCGGGGAAATCGACGAGGGGTTGAACGACGTCGGCGCGTTGCTGGATCTGCTTGAACCGATTGCGCAAGCTTGAACGATTTAGCGCCGGCTGGGATCGGTAACGGCTGGTTGGATTGTCCCTTGACTAGGGGTCGGTTTGACTTCAGAAGGTATAACCGGTCGTCAGGCGTCTCAAAGCGCAGCGAGTCGAGGAAACTGACAACGAAGGGATGCTCGCTCAGTCGGCGGTCGTGAACGTTTCGGTAGTTGTCCCAGGAGTTCCAGTCGTGGGGGTCGTTTCGAGGTAGAATTTGAGACCGTCGTAGGCTAGATACCACGTCATCACCTCGATGGTGGGCACGATTGCGTCGTTGTCAACCAGGGCGGCCATCTCTTCGCTGGACATTTCGTAGCGCTGTTCGTACTTCTCAACGATGGCCCACTTCTCGGCGATGAACACTTCGCGGGGCGCGACGCGGACGGGGATGCGCTCTATCTTTCGGGCAGTCATCGGGGCCTCCGGCAAGGCGGGTGAGCGAGCAAGGATGAGGGAACCTGCTTGGCACAGTACAGCAAACGCCCGCCGCGGGCAACCGGACCAGTTGCGGCGGCGGGTGGCACTGCCTCAAGGGAATCTCAGAAGCAGGATTTTCGGGATTTCGGATTGTCCACGTCAAGCACTGCTAACCTGACCTACTTTGTGGGCGGTTGTGTCCATTCTGGTTCAAGAACTCCTGAGCCTGCTTGCGGCCTTCCTCCCAGCCGAGTATGTAACCTTCGGCGTAGCCACTGATAGCGCTGCCAGTAGCTTCGTTTATGCGACTCTGTACCGAGCTTGAGGGGTTTAAGTGAATGTTCGTGCTATCGTGCAGGCCGTGGATATAGCCCATTTTGCCCTTGGTAGACGCAAGTCCCGCAAAAGCGTCTTGATTTTCTTCCGACACTTTGCCTCCTTTTAGGCGTTGTTTTGACCGAAAACCGTGCTAGTACGCACGTTCAATTTAGCACAGCCTTATATTTCAGTCAATCGCTGGTTGAAAGGCGAAACTATATCACCAGCCACGATCCCCGAGGCCGGCGTTTGCCGCCGTGTACTGATGGTTCGGCGCACCACTTGGCGGAGAGGCGGCGGACGGCCTGGTAGGTGGCGTCGTCGAAGCCCAGCAGGTCGCAGACGACACGGCGGTCGAGGAGGGCGCGGTTGGGGTCGGCGTCGGCCAGGTAGGCGGGTCGCAACTCCTTGTCGCGGAACTCGTTGAAGATGCTTTCCGCCGTTGCTGACTGCGCGTCGGTTAGGGCGCGGAGGTCTAACGTGGGCAGTGATTCCGCCATGCTTATCGTAATGCGCGCCTTGCTGGACTGCTGCCGGTTGGAGTGCCACCAGTATGACAGCAGCCCCAACGTGCTGTTGCCCCATACTGTAAAAGCATAGTCAAAACGCTTATCGTCGAAAATGACGTTGGGCCACACGACGCCGCCGATTGATTCTTGCTCAGTGAACGCAACGGCAAGCGGTTGTGAACCAAACGTATATTCAAGGTTTAAATGTGTGCGGCTGGCCGTTGACCAAATTTCTGATGCCTTACTTTCCATACCCTGCTTAACTTGTAGCTGTATATCCGGTTCGCAAATGAACCGGGTTTCTTTTTTGGCGTCGTGGTTCCACAAGGACGGATAGGTAGCCGTTGGCGACGGTGCGACTTTCGTAAAGGGAGCTTTCGCGCCGGCTATATTGATGTGATACCAACCGCGCTTGCCAATTGCGGACAACGGCGCGATGGGCAGCGCAATCGCATTGGCCTGTCCAGGCAGCCACAGTTTGGATTGGGCCAGAGCATACGCGGTTTGCGCCAGCGAATAATCGTTCAGGCGGACGCCGCCCCAACTTTCGCCGTTGGCGGGCTGCGGCGCGGTAAGCATCTCGCCGGCCATGTCGTCGCCGATGGTCAGATAGGCTCCGCCGTATGGTCCATCCTCAATGCCCCTGATGCCATCGGCAGTGATGACGTTTTGAGCGACGGCGGCAGCCTGGGCGAAACCGGCCGGGCGGCTGCGCAGGGACGTGAAACGAGTGGTGAGTGAGGACGGGGCGCCCACAAGGGACGCCCCTACGTTGTGGTCAGCAGGGGATTTGCGCGCGATTACCAGGCATTCCGCCATGCCGGTATCCGACGAAAAGGACATATCCTTGCCGTTGGCAGCGATGCTCAACACTTCAACGTCGTGGTATTGGTCCGTCAGCATCTGCCGGAACGCCTGCCAGGACAAGCCGGCCGCCGCCGACAGCGGCAGCACCAACGCCAGCACGCCGCCGGGTTTAAGTTTGCGGTCGGCCAACGCCACGAAACCAGACGCGATACCGGCGTAACCGTGATAGCAAGTCCCTTTGGCGTACCGGCTCAACTGTTTCGCCATTTCCTTTTGCGTATCAAGGTCAGTCGCCAATCCTCTGAACTGTTTTACGTAATCTTCGCTCCGATTGCTGCCCTCCCAATCTGAACCCGCACGGGTAAAAGGCGGGTTCATTATCACCAGGTCAAACCCCTCGTCGGGGATGTCCGCGATGATTTGGGCGGCGGTTTGCTCGCCGACGCTGCCGGTGCGCTGGGCCGGATCGCTGGTGTTGAACAGGGTCATGGCGGACGATGATTGCAGCAGTTCCAGCGAGCCGATGGCGACGCTGCCGTCGGGCTGGCGGCCGTAGGCCAGGGTGTAGAGTCGGGACTGGCCGAACTGCATATTGGGCTGTGCGCCCGACAGTGTGGAGCCGGTAATGTGAATGGCCGACGGCATCACGTCGCAGCCGTACAGGACGTCCTCCATCATGGCGGTGTGCAGAGCCGCCGGGTCGCCGCCGACCCGTTCGTGTCGGGAGGCAATCTGTTCGTACACAGCGGATAGCAGGGCGCCGGTGCCGCAAGCAAAGTCGGCGATACGGAGTTGGGCGATAGCGGCGGGGTCGCTCCAGTCGAAGGATGCTTCATTGGAGGTACTGGATTCCCGCTTTCGCGGGAATGACGGGTCAGTGCGTTGGGACGGCGGGCTGGGTGATCGTCCTTCGACAGGCTCAGGACGAGCGGGAGGGGATAGCGCACGCAGCTTGCTCACTGCCAGTCTGGCCAGCAGCGCCGCAGACGCCGGCAGGGTGTAGAAGGTTGCCAGGTACTTGCGGTCAGAGATGAGGCGCTGGAAGATGCGACCCGTCAGGTCATGGGCGTTGGTTACGCCGGCGGCGTCAATCTGCTGGGCGGTGTCGCGCAGTTCGGCCAGAATCAGGGCGGCGTCTCCCGGCGGCAGCTGCTCCAGGATGTCCCGGGCGATGGCGAAAATGGCCCAGTAGTTGATGTCCAGGATGGCGGCCCAGGCGTCCAGCGTTTCCTGCTGCGGGTTGGCTACCGACGGGCCGCAGACCAGGTGCAGTGACTTCACGTTGTCGTGCATCCCGGCGATGCGCTGGTGAAAGACCAGGGCGTTAGCGATGATGGCCCCGGCCATGCGCCGGGTTTGGGGCACGTCGGTCATACCCAGCAAGCGGGCGACGGCGGCGGTGATTCCGGGCCGCAGTTCCGCCGTCCGGTTCAGCACGGTAGCGGCGCGCTCGATGCCCTGCTCCAACGCGGCGGCGGCGTTGTCAACGGCCTTTTGAGGGACGGATACGAGGCGAATGAGGTCGGCCAGGTCGGCGACGGAGCCGCTCAGCCAGCCGGCTTCGGGAAAGCGGGTTTGGTCGTCGTAGAGGACGGCGTAGGACAGGGCGGCTTCTTGCAGGGACTCTCGCAGGTTGTCGGCGAACCGCACCGAGTCGGGATAGCGCAGCGCGATTGCTGCCGCGATGGGATGCGTCTCGCTGACTATGGAGAGGCCAAGGCGTCCGGCGGCGTCGGCTTCGGCGGTGCCTACCGCTTCGTATTCGGCCTCAACCACTACGGGAGCGCGGTCGAGGGCGGTGATGAGGTTGTCCAGTTGCAGGCCGGGCTGGCCGGCGATTAGCTGGGTGTTCTCGGAGCGTACCTGGCAGGCGTACAGCATGCCCCGCAGCAAGTCGCCAAGCTCGTTGTTGGCGCTGGGTTCGCTGTGTCTGGGGAGTTGCGTGGTCATTAGCGGCGTCCGGGTGGGCGGGTTCAAGCATCATAGCAAAATTACCCGCTATAATCGCTGCATCCCAAAATGCAACGAATGGAGGCAATCCAATGGATTTGACCCTCAACGGAAGGATAGCAATCATCACCGGCGGTAGCCGTGGCTTGGGCCGTCAGTGCGCCCTGGCGCTGGGCCGCGAAGGCTGCGCCGTGGGTATCTGCGGACGCGACGGCGACCAGGTGAACCAGACGGTGGCGGAACTCCAGGGCCTGGGAATCAAGGCCAGCGGCAGCCAGGCCGACGTCACTAATCAGGATGACGCGGCCCGCTTTTTGCAGGAAACGACCGACGCTCTGGGCGCGCCCGACATCCTGGTGAACAACGTGGGCGGACGGCGCGGTTCGGTCCTGTTCGACGAGACGCCAATGGAATTGTTTATGGAGGGGCTGGAGGTCAACCTGATCTCGGCGGTGCGGATGACCAAGCTGGCGCTGCCGCACATGCAGGCGCAGGGCTGGGGCCGCGTCATCAACATCGCGTCGATCTACGGGCGAGAGCATGGCGGGTCCGTCGATTACATGACGGGCAAGGCGGGGATGATCGCGTTTTCCAAGCACCTGGCTTTGCAGTTGGCGCAGACCGGCGTGCTGGTGAACTGTGTCGCGCCGGGCAGCATCGACTTTCCCGGCAGCAGTTGGGACCGCTTCCAGCAGAACAACACTCCCGAGGTGGTGGCGGACTTCATCGACCGCAACCTGCCCATGGGCAAGTTCGGCTGGCCGGAGCCCATCGGCGAAACGGTGGCGTTCCTCGCGTCTGACCGCGCCAACCTGATCACGGGCGCGTGCATCAACGTGGACGGCGGGCAGTCGAAATCGCTGTTTTAATCCGCCGCTCCGGTGCGTTACTGCTGCGACACACCTGACGCTCAACTGCTATGTCATTGCGAGGAGCGAAGCGACTTGGCAATCCCGTCGCTGCAACAGGGACTCTTGCCTCGGCGAGATTGCCGCGCTTCGCTCGCAATGACATCGAGAGAGCCCAGGCCGCTCATCCTGAGCTGGTCGAAGGATGCACCGTTCCCACGAACTCCTGCCACGCTAACACGCACTGCTCCGGCGCCGAGTGTTGCACATAGCCGCCGGCGCCGGGGATGCGGGCCAGCGTGCAGTTGGGCATGAGGTCGGCCTGACCCTGGGCGCGGTCGGGTATGTCGCCCTCGCTGAGTTCGCCCACCATCGCCAGCGCGGGCGTTTGGATGGACGGCAGGCGGTCGGTGAGGTTCTGCGTCGCCAGGTAGGCCAGGGTCTCCAGCACGACGTGGCGGGAAGTTTGTCCCATCTGCTGGATGTACCACTCGTGATGCTCGGGCGCGGCGTCGGCGCTGACACGGCGGCCTCCGGTGGCCCGGGCCCAGCCCTCAGTGCCTTCCTCCTGCACCAGCCGGTAGTAGTTCTGGTAGGTGTCCACGCCGGTGAAGTTGTAGGGGGACGTGCAGGTGGTTACGGTGTGCAGACGTTCGGGGTACTGGTAGGCGAACTGCAACGCGATGGTGCCGCCGATGGTCTCGCCGATCAGGTGCGCCTGGTCCACCTCCAGGTAGTCGAGCAGGTTGCGCAGGTCGGCGGTGAAGCCTTCCAGCGACCAGTCGTAGCTGCCCGGCGCCGGCACCGTGGAGCGTCCGAATCCCCGCGCGTCCACGCGGATCACCCGGTACTGGCGGGCCAGCAGGGGCGGCCAGGCGTACCACAGCCGGCCGCTCTTGGCGTTGCCGTGGTGCAGCACGATGGTCTCCACCGTCGCCGGGTCGCGCCACGGGTCGGTGAAGTTATCGTCGTCGTAGTACATTTCCAGGTTGTCGGCAAGGGACGCTATGGGCATGGTGTCTCCTGATTAAACCGTTGCTTTGTAGGGGCGTCCCTCGTGGGCGCCCCGTTCCGGACAAATGCCAGGGCAACCACAAGGGTTTTGCCCCTACGTGTCGCGGCGACTACACGCCAAGCCTGCCGCCGGGCGTCTGGTCGGTCAGCGGGATCTGGACGCTCACGCGGTCAACGTCGCCGACGCTGCGGGTGGTGTGGCCGCGACCCGTCAGGTCTTCGCACAGCTCGATGTCGCCAACGTTGAAGATGCGCTTGGAGCCGTCGCCGAGGCCGATCTCCACTTGTCCTTGCAGTGTGATGACGTACTGGCGGCGCGGGGCGGTGTGGAAGTCCACCAGTTGGGTGGGCTTGAGACTGCTGAACTGCACGCCGATGGCATCCTGCATGGCGGTGCGCAGGGCGTGGCCCATCTGCTCGAAGGGGAGGTCCATGTCCTCGATATGCGATTCGCCGTCCTCGCCCGTGTAAATCCTGACTACCTGCATTTGCTCGAACCTCCGGTTTCCGTTTCGGATGCGGCCATCATAGCACCTGCGCCGGGCAATTGACCGCCGGCGTTGGCTGACTTACGATTGACTTAGAACAGGTTGGGAGTTGACGGTCATGGGTAAGAGAATGGTTGAAATTGACGACGCGAACGAAGCGAAGTTGGCTGATTTACAGAAAATTACCGGGCTTTCGGTTTCGGAAATCGTCAACCAGTGCCTCGGCATGTACGCCGACGCCATCGGCGCCGGGACTACCGACTGGGAAGCGATGTCAAACCCCTACGAATACTTTCGTAAGCTCGACTTGGGTCCCGGGGGTTATTCCTACGGCCCAGCGGAGCGCATGGAGGAGCTTCTCCCGAAAATTATCCGAGAGAAGCATCAGGCCAAGAGGGATGATACTCACTGACGCCGGCCCGCTCGTTGCTTTGTTTGACCCGTCCGACGATGCCCACGGCAGATGTCGCCAGATTTTGACGGCGATCAGGGAACCAATGGTTACGACGCTGCCCGCACTCACCGAGGCTTTCCACTTTTTGCGTCCTGGGAGCGCCGGATTTCAGGCGCTCATCGATTTTGTCACCAACAGGATACGGGTGTTCTTTTTCGATGGACGGATGCTTGCCCGGGCTCTTGAGCTTATGGTGGAGTACATCCGTATGCCTATGGATTTTGCCGATGCCTCCCTGGTTGCCATGGCCGAAAACTATAATCTACGGACGATTTTCACCCTGGACAGCGACTTCACAGTCTATCGCATTCGGCGGGGTTACCAATACCACCCTTTCAACGTAATCGGGTAGGGGCGGGTTTGAAACCCGCCCCTACCCTTGAATCTGCCCGTTCCACAAGCCACCTAGTCCGCTGCCGCCGGCATTGCTGCGCTGCGGGCGGCCAGGGCGTTGTTCAACGCGGTGCGTTCGGCACGCTCGGTTTCCGGCGAGAATCGTACTACGAACACCAGCGCCGACGCTATTAGCACCACTACGCCTACTATCATCAGCGCGTCCGTGTAGGTCAGGCTCTCCGCGCGGAACAGGAATCCGAAGCACACCGCGCCGGCGTTGCCGCCTGCGCCCACGATGCCGGCTACCGAACCCAGCGCCTTGCGGTTGATGAACGGAACCACCGAGAAAGTCGCGCCCTCCGACATCTGCACGAACAGACTGAAGACGATCATCGCGCCCACGGCCAGGAACAGCGTCGCCATCTGCGCGAACAGGATCAGAGCCAATCCTTCCACCAGCAGGACGGCTCCCAGGAACATCACGCGGCCCTTTAGCCCAAACTTGATGCCCATTTTGTCGCCGAAAATGCCGCCCAGCGTGCGGGCGAAGATGTTCATCAGCCCGAACGTGCCGGCGATGATGCCGGCGGTGGCCAGGTTCAACTCAAAGCGGTCGTAGTAGTACAGCGCGGCGATGTTGTTGATGGTCAACTCGACGCCGAAGCAGGCACCGTAGATGACGAACAGCGCCCACACGCGGTAGTCCCGGGCCGCTTCCCAGAAGGAACCTTTGACCTGGGCCGCCGACGGCATCATGCCCCGCGCCCGCAGATCCTTGTAATTGCCGGCGGGGTTGTCCTGGGTGAGGAAGAAGTATGCGATGCCCATGAGCAGCAGGGCCGCGCCCGGTATCACCATGGCGACGCGCCAGCCCCAGACTTCGCCGACGCCGAACATGAGCACCAGCGTAAGCACGAAAGGCATCACCGCTTGCGTCACGCCGCCGCCCAGGTTGCCCCAGCCGGCGGTGGTCGCGTTGGCCGTGCCCACCACGTTGGGGGCGAACATCACCGACGTGTGGTATTGGGTTATGACGAAGGACGCGCCGATGACGCCGATAGCCAGACGGAACAGCAGGAACGTCTCGTAGCTGTTCGCCAAGCCAATGCACATCACCGGGATGGAACCCAGCACCAGCAGGCCGCTGTAGGCCAGGCGCGGCCCGATGCGGTCGCACAGCCAGCCGATGACGAGGCGCGCCACGATGGTGATTGCCACCGACGCGATGATGGTGTTGCCGATCTGGGCCTTGGTGAGCAACAGGTCCTCTCGCACCACCGCCATCAGCGGTGCGATGCCGAACCAGCCGAAGAAGCACAGGAAGAACGCGAACCAGGTCAGGTGGAACGTCCGCATCTGCGGCGTCGCCAGGCTGAACAGCTTGATGCCGGTGGCTTTGCCGCTTTCCAAAGCGGAAAGCGCGCCATGGTGTGCGGAGCCTAATGCGCTCATTTTGTCATCTCCAGTTTGGGTCCGCCGATCAGATCCAGTACCGCCTGCACCTGGGGTTTGCAGGAACCGCAGCCGGAGCCGGCTCGCGTCGCGTCGCACACCGCTTTCAGGCTGCCGCAGCCATCCTCGGCGGCGGCCATGATGCGGCCCTTGGTTACGCCGTTGCAGTCGCAGATGCGGACGGCGTCGGGCAGGTCCTCAACCTTCACGGGCAGTCCGCCGTCGCCGGCCATCGGGAACAGCAACTCGGAACGGTTCTCCGGCAGCGCTTCCTGCCGGTCAAACGCCTGCAAAATCCGCGGCGCGGCTGACCCGTCGCCCAGCAGGATGGCCCCCGTTACCTTGCCCTCGCGCACGATGACCTTCTTGTACACGTGGCGGTTGGGTTCCACGTAGGTGACCACCTCGTCGTCCTCGGTGAGCGCGTCCTTGTCGCCGGCGACGGCAAGCTCCACGTCCATGACCTTCAGCTTGGTGGCGACGCGCGAGCCGGTGTAGGAAGCTTCGGCGTTGCGTCCGGCCAGGCGCTCCGCCAGCACCCGCGCCTGGTCCCACAGCGGGGCCACCAGTCCGTAGGTCTGGCTGCGGTGCTCGGCGCACTCGCCGATGGCGTAGATGTTCTGGTCGTTGCGGCAGGCCAGGCTGTCGTTCACCAGGATGCCCCGCCGGACGTGGAGGCCGGCCATCCGCGCCAGGTCAACGTTGGGCCGGATGCCGGCGGAAATCACCACCATGTCGCAGTCCAGCGTCGTGCCGTCCTTGAACTCCAGGCCGGCAACGCGGTCGTCGCCCAGGACGGCCGTGGTCAGCTTTTCCAGGTAGAACTGCACGCCGGGCCCTTCCAGGCTGCGCATCAGCAACTCGCCGGACTTCGGGTCAAGTTGCTGGTCCATCAGCCAAGCCATGAGATGGACGACGTGTACGTCCATGCCGCGGTTGAGCAGGCCCCGGGCTGCCTCTAGTCCCAGCAGGCCGCCGCCGATGACGGCCACCGACTGCGCGCCCGAAGCCGCGTAGTCGATAATCGCTTTGCAGTCTTCCAGAGTCCGGAAGACGAACGCGCCCTTCTGGTACGCGCCCTCATCGGTGATCAATCCGTCCATGGGCGGCACGAAAGGGCTGCTGCCGGTGGCGATAACCAGCTTGTCGTAGGGCATCAGCACTCCGCCGGCTCCGTAAGCCATCTTGCCCTTGCGGTCGATGCCGATGACGCGGACGCCGGTGTGCAGTTCCACGCCGTTGGCGGCGTACCAGTCCACCGGATTGATGAATATGTCGTCGGGGTTGTGGGAGCCCGACAGCACGCCGGACAGCAGGATGCGGTTGTAGTTGCCGCACTCCTCCTCGCCGATGACGGTGATGTCGTATTGCTCCTGGCCGCCCAGCGCGACCATTTCCTCGACGAAACGGGCGCCGGCCATGCCGTTGCCAATGACTACCAGTTTCTGCTTGTCGGTCATTTCGCGCCCTCCGTGCTTTCAATCCGCGCCGCGCAAATTTTGAACTCCGGCATACGGCTGGTGGGGTCGAGCGCCGGATTGGTCAGCCGGTTCACCGCCTGCATCCCGCCCCAGTGGAAGGGCGCGAAGATAGTGTCCTCGCGGATGTTGCGCGTGATCTTCACCGTGAAATCTGCTGCGCCGCGCCGGGTGCTAACCCGCACCGGATCGCCGTCGCCAACGCCATAACGCTGCGCGGTGAGCGGGTGCATTTCGGCCAGGGGCGACCGCGTCATCTCGCTCAGTTCCGCGATGCGCCGCGTCTGCGTGCCGGACTGGTACTGCGACAGGTTGCGGCCCGTGGTCAGATAGAGCGGGTATTCGGCGTCGGGTTCCTCGGCAGGCGCTGCGTGGCGTACTACGTGGAACCGCGCCTTGCCGCTGGCCGTCGGGAATCCGTCCGTGAACATGCGGGGCGTGCCGGAGTGATCCGACTCTGGGCACGGCCAGAAGACTCCACTGTTGGCCTCAATCTTGTCGTAGGTGATGCCGGAATAGTCCGCCGGCCCGCCGGACGAGGCGCGGCCCAATTCGGCGAATATCTCGGCGGTGTCGGCGTAGTCGAAGTGGCTGCCCTTGCCCAGCAGCCAGGCCAGCTTGCAGATGGTGGTTACGTCGTCCTGCACTCCGGCCGGCGGCGCGAACGCCCGACGCCGGCGAATCACGCGGCCCTCCAGGTTGGTCATCGTCCCCTCCTCCTCCGCCCACTGCGCCGACGGCAGCACGACGTCGGCCAGCGCCGCCGTTTCAGACAGGAAAAAGTCGGACACCACCAGGAAGTCCAGCGACTGCAACCGCTCTGCCACGTTGATGACGTTAGGAGCGGACACCACTACGTTGGAGCCCATTACCAGCAGGGCGCGCACACCGCTTGATCCATCGGAGTCCGGGCGGCCCAGGCTGTCCAGTAGCTCGTAGGCCGACTTGCCCGGCCCCGGCAGCGATTCCTCGGCTACTCCCCAAACTCCGGCGACGTGGCGACGAGCCGCCGAGTCAGTAATCAGGCGATAGCCGGGTAGTTGGTCGGCCTTCTGGCCGTGCTCGCGTCCGCCCTGGCCGTTGCCCTGCCCGGTGAGGCAGCCGTACCCGCTGTTGAACTTGCCGATCAGTCCCAAGGCCAGCGCGACGTTGATGAACGACAGGACGTTGTTGACGCCCTGAGATTGCTGCTCCGTGCCGCGCCCCGTGAGGATCATGGCTGACGACGCCGACCCGAGCATCCGCGCGGCCCGCAGCAGTTGCGCCTCCGGCACGCCGGTGATGCGTTCGACCCGTTCCGGCCAGTAGGTGGCTACGAGGTTGCGCACCTGCTCGAACCCCTCGGTGCGCTCCGCGATGTAGTCCGCGTCGATTAAGCCGTCGCGCACCAGGATGTGCAGCAGGCCGTTGGCAAGGGCGGCGTCCGTTCCGGGAATCAGGCGCAGGTGCAGGTCGGCGCGCTGCGCGGTGGGGGTCAGGCGCGGGTCGGCGACGATGAGCTTGCCGCCGTTTTCCCGCTGCGCCTCGAAGTACTGCATGATAGGCGGCATGGTTTCGGCGGAGTTGCTGCCCAGCATCAGGACCACTTCCGCGCCGGCGATGTCCTCCAGCGGGAAGGGCAGCCCGCGGTCGATGCCCAGCGCGCGTATGCTGGCCGCCGCCGCCGAGGACATGCAGAACCGCCCGTTGTAGTCGATGTTGGGCGTCTGCAATGCGACCCGGGCGAATTTGCCCAGCAGGTAGCTCTTCTCGTTGGTCAGCGACCCGCCGCCGAAGATGCCGACCGCTTGCGGCCCGTAGCGCGCCCGCGTGTCACGGAAGGCTTGGGCGGTACGCTCCAGGGCTGCTTCCCAGCTTGCCGGATACAGTTCGCCGCCGGAGCCGCGCATCAGGGGCGTCCGCAGGCGTTCGGGGTGCGCCAGCGCCGCGCCGGCGGTCCAGCCCTTGATGCAGAGCGCGCCCTTGTTCACCGGGAAGGAAGCGGAGCCGGTGATGCGCAGATCGTCCGGCGTACCTGCCAGGTCCATGCCGCACTGAAAGGCGCAGTAGGGGCAATGGGTGGTTGTGGTTGCCCGTGAGTCCGGTTCCGCCGTGTGCTCTGAAATCATTTTGACCGTGCCCCTTGATTGGTAAGCACGGCCATAGTAGGCGGAAAGTTTTACGGCCCGGTTGCCGTTCAGTTACGTAGCGGTTGCGCTTCCGTTACCTTTTTATAAAGCGGAGGTGAACAGACGGTTACGTCACTTATCCATCGAACAGAGTAATTTGCATTCCCCTTTTAGACGGCGGCTCTTACGCCTGGTCGAAATTTAACCTGGATATTCCCAAGTTTCTTCTTATCCGGTGTAGGGTTCCTGTAGCAAGGTCGCGATTGCCGTGCCTAGGGATAGGAGTCTGCCGTCCGTTAGTGGGGTTGATCCACATTTCGTGGGATCCGTCGCCCTGGCACTGGAATCTACAGCCCAAGCTTTCCAACTTTCTGCGTAGTTCCCGGTAGGTCATGGCGAGTTACGCGGTTATTGTCAAGGTGCCTTCGGCACTGCGTAGGGGGGTGATCTCCGGGGGCAGTGGTTGCTTGTTTTCCTGGCGAAGCTGGATGATGGTCTGCGCTACTGCTACCAGGCTTTTCAGAGTTTCTTCCGGGGTTTGTCCCCAAGCCATGCAACCTTGCAGCGCTGGAATTTCGGCCAGATACATCCAGCCCTCGCTCTCCTCCGGCTCGTGGAGTACATAGTTCAACTGATATATATCCATTTCTCTCTCCCGTTCGGGCTCTCCCTGCCGTGAAACTCTCTCCAAGTTATCCGGTTATTCTCCTTCATACGGCGGGCGGTGCGGGTGTCGGAAAATATCGGCCAGCGGTATGGCGAAACCGGGTAGGAGCGGTGTGGTCAGCGTCTCGGCGGCGGTCAGCGTTGCTTGCTCTTCATAGACGCCGTTCCGCAACTCCAGCAATGTCAGCGTGTCCTGCCGCAGATCGCAAAGCCAGTAGTGGGGGATACCCGCCTCGGCATACACCTGCCGCTTCCGCACCAGGTCCCGGTTTCGATCCGAGGATAGAATTTCAATCACGATGTCCGGCGCCCCTTCCACCATCCGCTCGCCCACCACGCAGGGATTCCCCGGCAGAATTATAGTCACGTCGGGAGCATACAGCCGCCGCCGGTCGAGAGACAGCGCGACAATCACGTCGGTATGCATTTGAATTGCCGGCCCGTCGGTGAAGTCCCGATAATTCGCAAAGTAGCGAGCGAACTGTATTTGGGCAAAGTTGTGGACTATCCTCGGTCGGGGCATGATGTAAAGTACTCCATCATCGAGCTCCATTTTCCGCCGGTCGTCGGTGTCGTCCAGTTCCATGAACTCTTCGACGGTCAACCGGAGTCCGCTCTGCGGTTTTGTCGTGGTCATAGTGCAACTCCCTATCGGGCATCGGCGGCAGACCGCCCGGTGGCGCAAATGTCTCGCAGGCAGCAGCCGTCGCAGCGCGGAGCGTTCTTGGTGCAGGCTTCTTTGTGGTGGCGGTCCAGCAGCGCGTGGTACTCATTGTACACTTGCACGTCCTCGGGAACGCCGGCGTGGAACATGGCCTGCCAGCCGGCGTAGTCATCCCTGCCCTCAGGCGTCAGTCCCACGCGCCGCATGATCCTGATGGTGTAGGCGTCGATGACGAACGACGGTTTTTCCGCCGCGTACACCAGGATGTCGTCCGCCGTCTCCGGCCCGATGCCGTGGATGCCCAGCAACTCGCGGCGCAGCGTTGCCGTGTCCGCCACGAACATCGCGTCCAGGCTGCCGTTGTAATCCTCAGACACATGGGCAGCGAAAGCCTTGAGCTTCCGGGCCTTGGCGTTGTAGTAACCGGATGGGCGCACCAACTCGGCCAGCGCGTCGCTTTCAATCTCATGCAGCGCCGGCCAGTCGTCAATACCGGCTGACCGCAGGTTCGCCAGCGCGAGTTCCACGTTGCGCCACGCCGCCGCCTGGGTCAGGATGGCCCCGGCGATCATCTCGAACTGGCTATCGCCCGGCCACCAGCCCTGCGGCCCGTAGGCGTGCAGCAGGCGGTGATAGATCTCCATCAACCGCGTCATAGCCGCACCGGAATTTCGTCGGCCAGCGTTATGCTTTGCTCATCGACGCGGCAGCGATATGCCCAGACCTCAACACCCCTGGCCGCCGCCGTTCTCAGCGTCTCCCCCAGCAACGGGTCGGCTTTATCATGGGGCGTAAATGCTTCGGCGTCGGCCCGCTGGATCACGAATATCACGCCGGCGCGGTGTCCTTCGTCCAGCGCGGCCATCAGGCTGTGCAGGTGCTTTACGCCGCGGAGCGTGGGAGCGTCGGGGAACAGCCCAACGCCGTCTTCCACCAGCGTGACCGATTTGGTTTCCACGTAGCAGCGACCCTCCGGCCCTTCCAGCATGAAGTCCAGCCGGCTCTCGCCGAAGGTACTCTCCGGACGTACGTGGGAGTATCCGGCGAACTGCGGGAGCCTGCCCTCGGCGATGGCCTCGGCCACGAGCTTGTTGGGCAGCCGAGCGTCTGCGGACGACAGCGCGTCGCCGGTGTCAACCAGGGCCAGATCGAACGCGGTCTTGCGCGTCGTGCCGGCCGGCGCCGGATTCAAGAGCACCCGGTAGCCCGGCACCAGCAACTCACCCATGCGCCCCGAATTGGGCACATGAACCAGATATTCGCGCTTTTCCACGTCCACCAGGGCGGCGAAACGGTTCAGCCGCTTGATGAACCTGCCTTCGACCAATGGGGGAAACCGCAAAGCCACTCTCCGTGGACAGACCCCGCAGACTTGGGATGCGGTCATAGTAGCAACCGGCTGAATGCCATCGCAATGCCTCCTCTTGTTTCGGCTCACCGTTGGCAATATGATTGCGGCCAATACAGTCAACACGCTCAAGGTGATGCCTGATGGTTCAATGTTCCTTCCGCCTTCCCAACGCCGACTACCTGGGTTTCCCGGCCAGCACGGAGGCAATCCTGAAAACCGCCCTCAAAGCCGAGGAGGCGGGGTTTGATGCCCTGTTCGTCAACGACCACGTGATCGTTGACGATACTCCGCGCAGCGAGCCGTGGCGCAACGTGTACGACCCGCTGATGACCCTGGCCTACGTGGCAGCGCGCACTGACCGGATCCGGCTGGGGACCTCGGTGCTCATCATGCCCTACCGCAACCCGGTCGTAACCGCCAAGATGGTGGCGACCCTGGACCAGCTTTCTGACGGGCGCGCCATCGTCGGCGTGGGATCGGGCTGGAACAAGGATGAATACGATGCGCTGGACGTGCCCCACAACGAGCGTGGCGCGCGCACCAACGAGTACCTGCGGCTCTGGAAGGCGTGCTGGGAACCGGACCCGGTATCCTTCAACGGCCGGTTCTTCTCCTTCGACGGGCTGTACACCAGCCCCAAGCCGGTGCAGCAACCTCATCCGCCCATCTGGATCGGCGGCTCCGGCCAGCCGTCGCTACGCCGCGCCGCCCGCTTCGCGGAGGTGTGGCAGCCGACACCGACGCCGCTGCCCAACCTGGTCAGCAACCAGGCGTACCTGCGCGATTACTCAGCAGAAATCGGACGCGAAACGCCGCCGCGCACTCGCATGAGCTTCCGGGTTATAGTCAGCAGCATCACCGGAGTCTCCGCCTCCGGCAGCGACCGACCGCCGGGTCTGGGGACCCCAGAGCAGATCGCGTCGGACATGAACCGCTACCGGCAGGAGGCCGGGCTGGAGGAGTTCCAGCTCAACTGCCACGAGTGCGGCAACCTGCAACAATTGCTGGGCACCATCGACGTGTTGACGCAGGAAATCCTGCCCAAGGTGGACGCATAGCCATGCCGGTCGCACTGTCCTTCCCCACCGACACCGTTGCGAAACGCCGCGTCCTCATGGATGCGGTTGAGAGCGTGCGGCCCACTCTGGAAGCCAACGCCCAAGCTGCCGAAGAGTCTGCAACCTTGCCGCAGGCGTCCGTCGATGCACTTTACGACTCCGGCCTGCTGCGTCTTAAGTTGCCTCATGCACTGGGTGGCGCGGAGGCCGATCCTATCACCCAACTTGATGTGCTGGAAGCCGTTAGCCGCATCGACCCCGCTGCCGGCTGGTGCCTGATGATCGGGGCGGCCAGCGTGGGCAGCCTGGGCGCGTTTCTGCCCGATGACGCCATTGCCGAGCTGTTTGCAGGTGGGAACCCGCCACGCACGGCCGGGGCTTTCGCACCTTATGGGAAGGCGATTCCGGTAGCTGGCGGTTACCGCGTGTCGGGACGCTGGCCTTTCGGCAGCGGTGTCCGCCATTCCGATTGGGTATCCGCCGGCGCCCGCGTGAAAAGCGATGATGCCCGCCCTCTGCAACTGCGGGTGGTCATGCCTCGCCGCGAGGTCACCGTCCACGACAACTGGCAGGTCATGGGACTGCGCGGCACCGGCAGTTGCGACTTTTCCGTGGACGATCTCTTCGTGCCCGAGCGGTTCGCGTGGGATGTATCGCTCACTGAACCTTTGCGGGGCGGCCCGCTGTATCGGCTCGGCCGGCCCGGCTTCGTGACCAACGAACATTCGGCATTCGCCCTGGGCGTGGGACGACGGGCGCTGGACGCCTTCGCCGACGTTGCCGCCGGCAAGACGCGCGGGTACAACTCAACGAACCCGCTGGCGCAACGCTCGGTGATTCAGCGCTGCCTCGGGGAAGGCGATATGCGTCTGCGCGCCGCTCGCGCCCTGAACATCGAAATCCTGGGCGATGCTTGGGACGCGGTGTGCGCCGGACACCCGCCACCGCCACCGTTGCAGGCGCAGATGCGCGCCGTCGCCACTCACACCACAGACGTTGCCGCAGATGTGGCAACCCAGGCGTTCCGCTACGGCGGCGGGTCGGCGCTGTTCACCACCAGCATCCTGCAGCAGTGCCTCCGCGACATCAACGCCGCCGCGCAGCACCAGATGGTCAGCGACACCGCCTACGAGAACCACGGCCAATTCCTGCTGGGCCTGCCGGACGCGCGGGTGATGGAATGATGGGACCGTGCTATCATCACTGCCATGCTTGCCGCCATTCGCAAAGCCGTCATACCCGCCGCCGGTTTGGGCACCCGTTTTCTGCCCGTCACCCGGTCGGTGCCGAAGGAGTTGCTACCCATCCTCGACCGGCCAATGCTGCAATACGTGGTGGCTGAGGCCGCGGAGGCAGGCATCACCGACGTAATCATTGTTACCTCGCCCGGTAAAGAGGGCATCGCCGACTATTTTCGGCCACGTCCCGACCTTGAGGAACGGTTGGCCGACGACGCTGCGCTGCTGGAAAAGGTACAGTCCGGCGCGCGGCTGGCCGACGTGTCTTTCGTGATCCAGGAGGAGCCGCTGGGTCTGGGCCACGCCGTGCTGACCGCCCGCGATGCCGTGGGCGACGAACCCTTCGCCGTAATCCTGCCCGACGACATCATTGCCCACACCCCCGGCGTCCTTTCGCAGATGATGATGGGACTGGCCGACGCCGGAGATGCAGCCGGCGTCGCCGTGGAGCGCGTCCCCTGGGAGCTGGTGCATAACTATGGCGTGGTGGACGCTGAATCGGTGGGAGGCGGGGGGCATCGGGTGCGCGGACTGGTAGAGAAACCGCCGCCGGGAACCGCGCCGTCCAACCTGTCCATCGTGGGGCGATACCTACTGCCGGCGTCCGTTTTCGACTGCCTGGAGCGCACGCCCCCCGGAGCGCGTAACGAAATCCAGCTCACGGACGGCCTGGCCCTGATGATGGAAGATACGCCACTGTACGCCTGCGAGTTCGAGGGCATCCGATACGATGGCGGCAACCCGATGGGCCTGCTACGCGCCTCGCTGGAACACGCGCTGCAACGGAACGATACCCGTGATGCTGCCGCCGAGTTGATTCGAGAATTGGCGGCCACGCTGTAACGCGCCTCTCCCCTAGTTAGGATTAACCCTATGAAAGTAGCAGTTATGGGCGCCGGCAGCATCGGCGGATATTTCGGCGGTATGCTGGCTCGCGACGGCCACGACGTTACCCTCATCGCCCGTGGCGAGCACCTTGAGGCTATCCGGAGCGGTGGATTGCAGATGCACACCGAGGCCGGTGATTTCAACGTGTCCTGCAACGCCACCGATAATCCGGCCGAGGTTGGCCCCGTGGATCTGGCTTTGCTGACTACCAAGACCTACCACAACGCCGTGGCCGTGCCCTCAATGGCGCCCATGGTCGGGCCGGACACCGCCATCCTCTGCTTGCAGAACGGTATCGATTCCTACCGGCCGTTGTTGGACGCTTTTCCAGACGCCACCGTGTTGCCCGGGGCCGCCTACATTGAGGCGAGCCGCCCGGGCCCAGGCGCGATCCGTCAGTCCGGCCCGGTTGTCCGCATCGTCACGGGACCCGTGCGCGGCGCGGGTCCATCCCATGGGCAGCGCGCCGAAGAAATCTGCGCCGCCTTTCGGGCCGCCGGAGCGCCGGCCGAAGCTTCCGACGACATCGCCGTTACCCTGTGGACCAAGTTCCTATTCATCGCCACCATGGCCGGCACCACATCGCTGGCGAGAGAGTACATCAACGATCTGCTGCCTCGACAGGAATGGCGGAAGATCATCCTCGGCTGCATGGAGGAGATCGAGCGGGCCGGTCGCGCCTCCGGCGTCGATTTGGCCCAGGGCATCGTGCCGGATACGCTGCGCTACATTGAAGAGGGCGGGGCCGCCATGCGGTCATCCATGCACGCCGACCTGACGGCCGGCCGGCCCATGGAGCTGGAAACCCTGAATGGCGCCGTGGTTCGCGCCGGCGAGTCTACGGGTGTTCCCACTCCCATCAACGACGTGATCTACGCCGCCCTCAAACCCTACGCCGGCGTTTAAAATCTCTCCCTCCGCTGGTGGGAGAGGGTTGGGGTTAGGGGGTTATCTCCCCCTATATGCCGTAGCTGCGGAACAGCTCCCGCGCCGCCAGTTTGTCGTCCAACGACCCGAATGCCATGGTGTAGTAGCCTTCGTAGCCGGCGGATTCCAGCCGGCGGAAGGTGGCGGGAAAGTCGATGTTGCCCTGGCCGGGCAGCATGTGGATCTCCACCTCGCCGGTATTGTCCGCCAGCCGCACTTCGCCGATGCGGTTTACGTCCAGAGAGTCGATGAATCCGTCGATTCCCTCGGGCACCAAGTTGGCGTGGTTCACCGTGAAGGCCCAGCCGAACCGGTCCGATTTGATAGCGTCGAAGAAGTAGCGGCACTCCTCTACGGTGTGTCCCAGGTAATGCACTTCCGCATTGTCCGGTTCCCAGTTCAGGTTTTCGAAGAACAGGTTGACGCCGCTGTTTTCGGCGTAGTCGGTGGCGCGCAGCAACCGCTCCCGCGCCGCTGCCATCCGCTCGTCAAAGGCTGAGCTGAAGTGCATACCGGCGTGAACGACCACGCCGTGGGCGGTGATGCGGCGCGCGAGGTCGATGTTGCCGCGCAGGTAGGCATCGACGCCGTCGCTGACGTGGGGCGCGAACTCGGCCACGTTCACGGACGAGGCCGTATGCACGGTCACGGCGATTTCGTGGGCGTCCATCACCGAGCGGACGGCGCGCAAGCGTTCTTGCGGCCAGTTGTCCACCCGGTTGGGCCCGGTGTCAGCGGAAAAGTCCAGGTAGTGGATGCCGTGCTCGGCGGCGAAGGCCAGCGATTCCTCCAGCCGGGTCGCACCTGAGTCGTAGCCGATGCGGTCGATGAAATCCATGATGCAAACCTAGCCTACAGCCACGGCAGTCAGTTTTTCCGGTATCCAGTTTCTGAGCAGATCCATCAACTCGGCGCGGCACTCGTCCAGGCGGTGTTCCGCGCCTTCGTAGAGCACCAGCTCTCGCGGGTCTTTGGCCCAGTCGTGTATTGCCACCGCGCACGAGAAGGGGAGCCTGGTATCCGCCTTGCCGTGCACCACCAGCAGCGGCGTCGGCGACAGCATTCCCGCGCCCTGGGCCCCGTAGGTCTGGGGCGATAGCGACACCACGCCGGCGACGTGATCGCTGAACGCAGCGGCGGCAATCACTACCGCGCCCCCAAAGGAATGTCCCACCACCACCACCGGCCCGTACTCCATCGCTCTCAGGAAGTTGATTCCCGCCAGCAGGTCAAGGGCGCATTCCTGTATTTCGTTGGGATGGCGGTAGTCCATCCGCAGCGACGTGATTCCCCGCCCGGTGAACTCCTGGGACAAATCCGCGTAGAGGCCGCTGGCCGGCCCACCGAACCCACCGCGAGCGCCACAAACCCAGACGACGGCGCGTTTCGCGTCGGGCGCGGCGTGCAGAATCGCGGGAATGTCGCCTCGCGTAGTGCGTATTACGAGGCCCTCGCCGGCGTCGCCTTCGTGGGGCGGCCCAATCAGCACCTGCTCGATGCGGATCCCCAGGCGGCTATCGCCGTCGGTGGGCTCTCCTGCTGCGGATTGGTTCACCATGCTCCAGCCCTCCGTTCTCTAACCTGCTTCCTCGGCCAGCGCGCCAACAGGCTCCTCATCGTCAGCATCGTCCAGGTGCAGGTCGGGAATTTCGGGCGCTTCCAACGGCAGCGTTATCGCCATTTCGGTGAATTCCCCCGGCTCAGATACGACGTCAATCGTTCCACCGTGCTCCCTGATTATGTCGGTGCATATTGACAACCCCAGACCCGTGCCCTGACCGGTGGGTTTAGTGGTGAAGAACGGGTTGAAAATCTGGTCGATTATCTCGGGTGGCATCCCGTTGCCATTGTCCCGAATCCGCACCTCCACCTGTTCGTCATTCTTGCGAGTGGAGAGCAACAAGGTGGGCATGTAACCGTTATCGCCAGAGGACTCGGCCAACTCGCGACGCTTTTCGTCCGTGGCGTAGCAGGCGTTGCTGACCATATTCAGGAACACGCGCCCGATGTCCCGGGGGTTCACCTCGATGTCGTCCATTTCCTCGAAGTCGTATTGGAGGTCGAGTTGGAAGTCGGAATCCAGAGCCCGGGCGCTGTGATACGCCAGCCGCGCGTGTTCGTCCAACAGGTTGTTGATGCTGCTCATCTGGTGGGTCACGGACTCCCGGCCCAACAACAGCATGTCCTGCACGATACGATTCGCCCGGTCGCCGTGCATGCGGATGCGTTCCAGGTTCTCGGTCAAATCGGAGAAAATGTCCTGAATCAACTCTCTTTGTTCATCGTCCAGGCTGCCGTCCTCGTTCTCTTCGAAGGTTTCGCGCATTTCATCCAGCAACTCCTCGGACGACTCGGAGAAGTTCTTGACGAAGTTCAGCGGGTTCCTGATCTCATGGGCTACGCCGGCGGTTAGTTGACCCAGGGAAGCCAGTTTTTCCTGGGCAACGATGCGGTCCTGCGCGGCGGTCAGGTTGGTCATCGCCTCTTCAAGTTGATGGTTCTGGTTGTCCAGTTGCGCGTTGATATTCTCCAGTTCCGCATTCTTGCTGTCCAGTTCGTGGTTTTGACTATCCAAACGCGCGTTCATACCTTCCAGTTCATGGTTCTGACTGTCCAGGCGCGCGTTGATGCCTTCCAGTTCCGCGTTCTTGCCTTCCAGTTCCGTGGCCAGTTCTTCCACCAGGTTCAGGCGGATGGCTTCCTGCGCGTGCTGGCGGAAAATTTCCAGGGCGGCGGCCATGTCGGCCACCTCATCGCGCCCGCCGATCTCCACCTGCGCGTCGAGGTCGCCGCCGGCCATGCGGCGCATCCAGCCCGACAGCAATTCCAGGCGACGCAGTAGCACGCGGCCCACGAAGAGCCAGGCGATGAGCAATGCCCCGCCGATGCTGATGAAGCTAATTACCAGCAGCAGAGTTCGCCCGGTCAGAATCGCCTGGGTGGATGCGTCGGTGGCCGCCTGGGCGCCGCTCTCGGCGACGATTACCAGGGCATCCACCTCATCGATCAGCAACTGCGCTATCGCCTGGTTGTTCGCCAACAGCAATTGCTGGCGCTCGTCAAGTCCCAGTTGCTGGGCGCGCAAGTCAAACCCGTTCTGCGGCCCGGTGCCCAGCACCAGCAACCTCTCGAAAAGGTCCGTCAGCTCACCGTGCAGCGGTGTTCCTTGCAGGTGGGACAGGTTGCCCCTGATGTTGCTGGCCGAAGACTCAAACCGTTCCCGGAAAGGCTCAATCAGCGAACTGTCGGACACGATGGACGCGCTGGCCAGCAACTGCGTGGCTATTTTGGCGTTGGACTGCAACTCGGCCAGGTAGCGATACCGGGCCTGTTCAATTTGGGCAAGATGGTCTTCCGGAGCGGCTCGGGGCTGGTCAAGCTCCTGGTATCCGGTTTGGATGTAAAAGAACTGGCGGTCAATTTCGGGCACGATGACGCCGTCCAGTTCGGCAGTCAGCGTTTCCAGCTCCGCCACCAGCGTGTCGGATTGCTCGTTCAGCGTGAACCGCTGCCACATACTACTGTTCACGCCGGCGATGTTGTCGATCAGCGCCGTGGAGTAGGTATGGATACGCTCGAATCGTTCGGTATCGCCGCCCTTGTTTTCCAGAACGGTCAGCTGTTCTCTGAATGATTGGTGCGCCGTGGCGATTTGATCGCCCACCCGGGCCACTTCGTCCGGAGTTGACGCCGCCGTCAGGGTGTCCGCCGCCGCCACCAGGTCGCCGCTGTACTGCGCCACCCCGAAGGCTGCCGCCAGTTCGGGAACGCTGCGCTCATTTACCCTGCTCTGCGCCTCCCCCACCTGGTTGAAAGAGAACCAACCGACCAGGCTGGCGGCAAAGGTAAGGGCCACCGCGCCACCCAGGGCCAGATACAGTTGCGCCGAAATGCGGTAGCGATATTCGAGGAGCTTTTGCACTAGAGACATCATCGGCCAGCCCTCCCATGAGTCGCCAGGGAATCGATGGCAACATATTCGCCGTTTTCGTCAATCATCGTCAAGAAAACGGTGTCGGAACCCTGGTTGTCGCCGGCGCCGTAGCGGAGCCCGAAACCATCCAGGTCAACCGGTTCGGAGCTGCTAAAACCATCCAGGAAGCACTGCCGGGTCAGATTGGGGCCGCATCGTTCCAGCCCGGCGATGGCGAGGCGTCCGGCCAGGTAGCCCTCCAGGGAAACGAAGCCGGGCGCCGCCTCCGGATCATACTCAGCCAAAGCCTGATGATAAGCGGCCACGACGGGAACCGACCCATCGTGAGGGAAAGGCACTACCTGGGTAACAAAAACGCCGGTCCCCCGGTCCGGGTCCAGCTCGCTGAGTTCCTGGGCCAGCGCGTTGCTGCCCACGAAGGATATGTTGATGAACTCCCAATCTTCGCCGAGATGCCGCGCCCACGCTATCAGCGCCGCCAGCGGGCGATAGGCGCCCACCAGAATCACGGCGTCCGGGTCGCCCCGCTGGAGGTCAAGCAGCCCTGTCTTTACCGCAGTGGTATTGCGCGGGTAGAGGCCCACCGCGGCCGGTTCCATACCCCGTTTTTTCAGCGCGGCCAGCGTTCCGTTCAGACCGGCCCGTCCAAACGAATCATCCTGATACATTATGCCAATGCGCGTAATGCCCAGGTCTTCGGTCAAACGCGCCACCATCTCCTCGGTTTCTTGGTTATACGAGGAGCGCATGTTCACCACGTTGGGGAGGGCATTGGCGTCCCTCAGAAAAGCCGCGCCGGTGAACGGGGCGATGTACGGAATCTTCGCCTCGCGCGCCACCGGAGTCGCCGACCGGGAAGTCGGGGTGCCAACGGCGCCGATCAGGGCGAAAACTCCCTCTTCTATGAGTGCCGTGGTATTGGCGATGGCCAACTCCGGCTCGTAGGTATCGTCCAGCGACGTTAGCTCCAGTTGCCTATCATGCACGCCGCCGTTACGGTTGGCTTCGGCAAACGCAGCCTGAATGCCGAGCTTCATGCCCAGGCCAAGCTGGCTGGCGGGACCGCTGAACGCCGCCGATTGGCCGAACACGACCCGGTCTTCATATACTCCGGGAGAGCCATCCCCCTGGGACACCACCGCCGCCGGAGTCGCGCTTGCCGCAGGCGTAGCCTCTGCGCCGTCGGATTCGACGGGTGTGCCCGGGGCAGCCGGTTGGCAGCCCGCGAGACCCAAGGCAATGGCAATTACCATGATGACCGCGAGGCTCAACGGCCTGCCTTTTGGTTGGCCGAGTGTTCTCCTCATCCGCCTTTGCGCTTGACCATTGCCAGGCGATTCTTGCCGTCTTCCCGACGGTAATGCAATTCGTCCATCATCTCGCGCACCAGGAAAATCCCCAGTCCGCCAATGGGCCTTTCCTCCAGGGCTGCGTCAAGATCGGGTTCAACCGCTTCGGACAGCGGGTCGAAGGGCCGGCCGTCGTCGGCGATCTCCAACCTTACTTCGTCCGCGTCCGTGTCCAGAGAAACTTCGACGTCACCCGTGGCCCCGCTGTAGTGGACCACGTTGACCCACAGCTCATCAAGAACCAGATTGACTTTGAAAATCAAGTCCGGCGGCCAATCGTCCCGCTCTCCCAAGTCTTCCACCACCGCAGTAATCCGCTCCAGCTGGTCCAAACTCGGCGTTATTTTCAGGGAAACTGATTCCATTATCTATCCCGCGGGCCTCACTTAACCTTTAACCTTCAGCGCCAAGCACGTGATGTCGTCGAATTGGGGCGCGTCGCCGGCAAAGTCGCTCACCGCGTCGAGAATGGACAGGACGGCCTCACGGCAGTCCTCGGGCCCCCACTTGAAGGTTTCCTGCAACCGCTCCATTCCAAACTCTTCATCATCGGTGTCAATGGCCTCGGTCACGCCGTCGGTGTAAAAAACCACCGTATCGCCGGGCGCGCAGGTGATGCTGCTCTGCTCGTATTCGCCGCCGGCCAAAATGCCGAGGGCAACGCCGTTGGTGCCGGGTATCACGCTGCTGGTGCCGTCATCGTGAACGATAATCGGCAGGTTGTGGCCGCCGTTGGCATAGGTGAGTACCCTGGTTTCAGGGTCGTACACCCCGTACAGCATCGTTACGAACATCATCGCTTCGTTGTCGTCATAAAGCAGGTCGTTGACTTCTCTGAGCACCTTGCCAGGGTCATTCAGCCCGATGGCGGAGCCTTTCAGCAGGGTGCGGCTGGCCATCATAAAGAGGGCGGCCGGCACTCCTTTGCCGGAAACGTCCGCAATCGCCAGCCCGATTTTCCCGTTATCCAGCTGGAAGATGTCGAAGAAGTCACCGCCAACTTCCCGCGCCGGCGTCATGCTGCCGAAGACTTCGTACCCATCCGTGATGGGAAACTCGGTGGGCAGAATGCTTTGCTGCATCTTGCTGGCTACGTCCAACTCGTTCTCGATGGCAACCAGCCGCTGGCGCGAGGATTCCGCCTCCCGCCACGCCGTCAGATTGTTGAGCGTTCGCTCGATGGTGACCCGCAGGTCATCAAAGTCCAGCGGCTTGGTGACGAAATCAAAAGCGCCGCGGTTCATTGCAGCCCGAATGTTTTTCATATCGCCATAGGCTGAAATGATTACCGACCGGGTGTCCGGCGCCACATCGGGAATGTGGTCCAATAGCGACAGCCCGTCCATTTGGGGCATGTTGATATCGGACAATACCATGTCGATGCCCTGGTCCTGCTCGAGTTTCTGCAACGCCTCGAGACCGTTCTGCGCGAACACGAACTGGTACTGGCCAGAACGGATGCTTCGGCGCATCCGCTGTAGCACCAGCGGTTCCAAATCCGGCTCGTCGTCAACTACCAATATCCGGTATGCCCCTGATGTATCACCCATAACTCCATCCTCCGCGGTTATCCGATTCAGTGGCGGCGTTCAACGCGGGCGCCCACGGACGCCCAGACCATTGACTAGCCGGACACAGCGGCAACAGCATCCGCTTGCGAAGGGTGAATGTCTATCACTCGATCAAAACCGCTGATCTCGAACACCTCCCGAACGGTGCCCGAAAGTGAGCAAATCGCAAACTTCGCGTTCTGCTGCTGCAACTTCCTCGCCGTTTGCAGGATCACACGAAGGCCCGCACTACTGATGTACGCCAGCCGTTCCATGTCCATCACCACGGCGCGATCATCCGACTCGATAGCTGAGTCCAGCTCTTGGTAAAAAGCCTGGGCGTTGGCGCTGTCAACGCGCTCTTCGGTCTGGATGATCAACGTTCCGCTGTCCCTGCGTGATTCAATTGGCATGATTTTATCCTCTGTTCACAAAATCAGGTCAGTATCGCGTCGTGCCACTTTGTCCCGCTTTCAGCACACAATCCAACAATGGATGGAGCTGCCGAGCGCGTCACACGCGAACAATTCATTGCGATTTTACGGATTATTTGTCGTCATGTACAGTGTCGCCAACCCTTATTCTACCCTTCCCTTGGTGAAAAACCGCGGTGAAAGACCGGATAAGAAAGGACGAGCATCATCTTTCACACTCGGTCAAGGACGACCTGGCCACACGGGGTCGTGATACCCCAAGGGCACTGTCGGCCGCAGCCAGTAAGGACGGGTTTCCGACAATTCCAGCGTCGGAGCCAGGTGGCTCAAACGCCCAGCCGGCACGTCAGTATCCGTTGACCAACTCTCGATCTCCTCAGGAGTGAACTCTGCGGCTACTCCCTGAAGCTTGTCCTCCGGCACCTGGCCCTGGTTCACCAACCATCGGCCAACTTGCGCCAGCGAGATACGCACCAGCCAGCTGCCTCCCTCGCGTACCCTTCGGGCCAGCGCGAGCATCGTCCCGAAAGCCATCAAATATCCGGTCAGATAATCAATCGCCGAAACAGGATAGAACTGCGGGCCGGGTTCCGCGCCGGGGAACAGTTCGCCCTGCCGGTGGGTGATTCCGCTCACCGTCTGCACCACTGTATCGAAGCCCCGACGTTCGGCCCACGGCCCAACGCGGCCGAACGCAGACAGAGACACGCACACGATGCCGGGCCGCAATTGGGCCAAGTCTTGCGGCGACAGTCCACGCTGCGCCAGCGTACCGGGTCGGTACCCCTGGGAAAACACGTCGGTCTCCCGAACCAGTCCGCGCAATGTTTCAAGGTCTCCCGCGTCGCGGAGGTCCAGGTGCGTGGACAGCTTGCCATGCCCCGTATCGAACTCCTGTATCCCGCTGCTGGGCAGATGCGCGGCGGTCACCTTGAGCACGTCCGCGCCGTGTTCCGCCAGCGTGCGGGCGCAGGTCGGCCCCGCCAACACTCGCGTCAAGTCCAGAACCCGCACTCCCGACAGGGGACGGGAGCCTTCGGGCAGCGGCTCCGGCGGGCTGTCGCCAATACGGTCAATCTCCAGCAATGGCAGGGATGCGATGGCGGCGGACTGCGGGTGCTGCCCCCACTCCGTCATGGACCGCACCATTCCGCCGGCGCCTTTGGCGGCAATGATGGCTTCCTCAAGCTCCAAAGCGTCCCACTGCGCCACCGCGCGCCGCACCGCGTCGCGGTCTTCCTCCACGCCCAACACGCCAAGGGCCGCGTCCCGGTGGTTGGGGAAATTGCAGTGCAGGTAGCTCCAGCGTCCGTTTTTGGCCGGATACACGCCCATAACCGAGGGGCGCTCCCGCGCTACACGCTCGCCGTCCAGTTTCAGGTATTGGCCGCTCCGCAACGATGCCGTCGCCCGTCTTGCGTTGACCACAATCTCCTGACGGCGTCCGGCGCGCAGTTCCCAGAGGTCGGATACGGCCAGGCCCACGGCTGCCAAGCTGGCCGCGGCGGTGTCTCCAATGCGGAACGGCGTAGGCAATATGGGGTCGCCTCCGCCCATAATTTCAACTTCTTGGGACCGTGCAGCATCCCAACCGGGAATTGCAAAAAGAGTTTCTAAAATGTTGTTGTCCGCCACTACATTCACTCCTTGTTGGACATCGTGGGGAAACGCCGTTTAGAGAATGTGATAGCATAAGATAATAGAAAATACTAGTGGCGAACCCACTCGCCAGCGGTCAAAAACAGGAGGTTATCTATGGCAAACGGTGAAATCGTAGCGGCGGAAATTTTCCATCCCGACGCATTTCCGTTCAGTACCGACAACCCCAGCGGCGTGCCTGGCGCGACCAAAGTCGAGCCCAACGTCATCGCCGCCATCGTCGGGCACGTTGTGGGCAACGTATCCGGCGTGGACCGGTTGGGCAACACCGGCGGAATCCTGCGGGCGGTCGCCGACACCGTGCGTTCCCCGGCGTCTGCCAGAGCCACCGGCGTCGGCGTCGAAGCCGGCCAGAGGGAGGCCATCATCGACCTGGACGTGGTCATGGTCTATGGCCACCGCATCCCCAGCGTGGTCCAGGAAGTCCGAGAGGTCGTAGCCCAGGAACTGTTCGATCAGATCGGCCTGGTGGCCAAGGAAATCAACGTCGGCGTCGTTGGGATCGAGTTCCCGTCCGGCACCCCGACTCGCGGCGTGCTCTAGCAGCGCCCTTCGATGAACTTCTTCAACGGCCTGTTGGTCACCTTGGGCGCCCTGGCGAGCATTGCCGTCGGGGTGCTTATGCTGCTGGTGGTTACGGATACCCTGGCTCCCCAGGCTATTCCCGTCTCGCCGTTGAGCCAACAACTCGCCGCCATGGCTCAAGACGCCGGCGGCGCATGGTGGCGCGACGTGGGAATCGCCATTGGCTTCATCGCCGTCGGGCTGATAATTCTGGCGCTGGAAACCAGGATGTTGAATCGCACCGCTGCTCGCGGGATGGTGCTGGTCAGTTCCGATTCCAATGGCGCCGTTCGCATGTCCATAGACAGCATCGTACAGTTGGCCCAACGCACTGCCCGGGGCAACCGGGAGGTCCGCAGCGTACGTTGCCGTGTCCACGTTACCCCCACCGGCCTGGTGATCCACTGCGCGGTGGGTCTGCGCATGGGCGCGGACGTTCCCACGGCCATTGCCGATATGCAGGAGGACATCCGCGAGGTGGTCGAACGCCTGACCAGCCTCTCCGTTATCGACGTTCCGGTTCGCGTCCGCTACCAGGGCGACCGCGACCAACCAGTTTTGACGAGGTGAACCGATGCCCGGCTTGATCTTTTCCGGTCTCATAGGTGGCCTCATCTTCGGCGTCATCCTAGTCTGGCAGGGCGCAGCCGCGGCGGGCCTCGTCATCCTGTTCACGTTAATCGGCCTACTGGTCGGCTTCGTGATGTGGCTGGCCTGGCGGGTGGCCACCGGCCAGGTGGACGTGCAAGCCGTCAGAGCGCTGATCGACGTCATCTTCCTCAACCGAAATCGCTAGCGCGCTGATCGCTTCTCGTTGCCGATGCCCGGCGTTGACGCTCTTACCGTCCCGGTGCTACATTGACGGCTACGAATTGCAGCATCCAACCGGACCCAGGGAGGCCGGACCCAGGGAGGGATTAAAATGGCCAAAATGGACTTTGGATTGTTCACCACTTGGAACGCGGTTTACGAGGGCGACAAGGTCCCCTGGGACCCCGACTATGAGGGCGGCAAGCTCCTGGAAGCCGAGGCCTACAAGCAAAACTTCAAGGAAATCGATCACATTGAGGCCGCAGGTTGGGATTACGTCTGGCTCGGCGGCGGCCACTTCTCAACCCAGGGCAGCATGGATCCCCAATCCATCATGCTCTCCGGCATCCTGGCCAACCACACCAAAAACATCAGGATCGGAACCTCCATCCACCGCCCAACCCTGCGGTTGCCCGGCGAGGAACCGTCGCCACGCGCGCTGCCCCACGAAAGGTACGCATTCGACAACCTCCAGCCCGAGGACCCATTCCAGGTGGCGGAGCAGGTCGCCATCGTGGACCAGGTCAGCGAGGGCCGGTTCATTTACGGCCCAGGGGCCCGCACTCGCGGCTCCGATGAACGCCGGGAATACTTTTACGAGTACCTGGAACTGCTCAAGCAGCTTTGGGACGAGGACCACTTCTCCGGGTTCGAAGGCAAGTACTTCAGCTACCCCGCCTTCTACGAGGGCTACATGAGCATCCCCAAGCCCGTGCAGAAGCCCATGCCCATGCTGCTTCCGGTGGACAGCCAGGAGAGCTTCGTACCCATGGGCGAGCATGGCTATCGCATCGCCATCGGCGCCGGTAGTTCCCCGCATAACCTTCGTGGCTCTGCCATCCTGCGCCAGGACGTCCAGGACTACCGCAAGGCCTACATCGACGCGGGACACGAGGGCGACCCCACCACCGTCGTGCGTGTGCCGACTCTCGTCGCCGACACCCAGGAAAAGGCCGACCGCCGCGTCGAGAATCTCATGGATCTTGCCCGCATCTACTACGCTGGCCGCCTCGCCATCGGCAGCACCGACGCCGGCAGCGCGGGTCCCGAAGCCACCCAGGAAGTCAATCTCTTCGGCACGCCGGCGGAAGTGGTGGAGAAGATCCACATGTTCCGGGAAGCCTTCACCACCGACGAGATCATGTTCGAGTGCAACTGGACATCATCCGTTCCGCGCGAGGTGGTGATGGACACGCTGAAGTGCCTCTCCGAGGACGTGATACCGCATTTCAAGTAACCGGGTCGACAGAGCCTCATAGCGCACCGCCGGGCGGTCAGTATCGCCCGGCTTTTTCGTGCCACACCCATGCCGCCGCAGCAGCGGGCGCGAGGGCGTGCTTGGGCATCTCCGTATAGCCAACTAGCCAACACAGTTGGCACGCTAATCTAGGGATGGCAAGGGACGGTCAGGTGAGGTGTCGGCTAAATGAGTGGGATTTGCTCCCCTTCGCTTATGCCCCATCTATCCGGAAGCCAGCCTTTGCTTTCCAGAACTTCGCACGCCAGGGCGATCTGCTCACTATAGAACATCCGCTTGCGAGAGTTCCAATCATACGTCCGTTGCACGACGTCTTCAATCGTTATGGCTCCTTCTTTGGTAATTACCCAGTGGACGGTCGCCAATAGTTCCAGGCCGAAGGGCGTCTCGAACCCGTCCACCAGTTCAACTACCCTGCGCAACCTTTCGTTCGTTTCTGGGTTGTTCGCTAAATACTCGGTTGCGCCGGTTACCGCTCCCGGCACTATGTTGATTTGTTTGTCAGGGGAGTCTCCGCCGTCAAGATAGCCGGATATAAAATGCCCTTCCACCGCATGGAGAACATGGCTCAGATTTTCTGCAAACGGGCCGTATGGCGCTTTCACGTAGTACAGTCGTAAGGGTTCATTGGCTTCTGACAGAAAGTACATCAGCTTATGTACTTCCAACAGCGTTACGAAGGGGTCCAGCAATGCGCCCAAGTAACGGTGCATCAGCATGACCAGCGCGGCTCGTCCCGGCGTCATGTCCGGAACCTCGGTCAAGCGAGCCATCACGCTGGCGTCGGGGGAGCCGGACGGTTCGAATACCACCACCTTCACATCGCCGGCCAGTTCTCCCAGCGTAGCGTCAATACGCTCACGTACTTCCGCCCAATTCAGGCCACCTAGACCGCTACCCAGCGGAGGTAGCGCGATTGACCGAATCCCCCGGCCCTGAATTTCGCTGACTAGCGCGTCCAAGCCCAACTCAATATCTGACATCCGACTTTTACCGCGCCAATGCCGCTTGGTTGGGAAATTGATAATGTATTTGGGCCAGTCCAGTCGTTCCATCTCGTGAACGAACATACGTCCCGGTTCGACTTCGCCCTGCTTACAGGCTTTGGAGTAAGCCTTGAAATTATCAGGGAACGCTTTCTTGAACTGCAACGCCACGCCGCGCCCCATAACCCCGACGCAGTTCACGGTGTTCACCAGGGCTTCCGTCTTTTCCGACAAGACATCCCCCACCTTGTACTCAATCATCGGGTTGACTCCATCGCTAGTAGTACCACTGGCGGCAGACCTCAATCTTGGGTCTGTGCTCTCCATTGCTGGTAGCCCGGGCGACCTGGTTGCCTATCTGAGTCGAAATGACTCCGATGCGGGATACTAGGCACCAGGGCAAATAGTGGTGAACCAAGAACTCGGCTTGCTTGGCCTCCTTGATTTGAGGATCTCGCCAGTCGTTCGCTGCTACCGCATACCAATTGATCTCGTCGAGATCTTTAGTATCAGACCGAAATTGCGTATAACTTGCGGCGGCATTGGACAACGAAAAGGCCCATTGATGACCGTTGGTGTCGGCCCAATCTATCACTGCGAACAGGTCAAATTCAAGATGCACGATAGGCCACTGTCCGCCTTTGTATGCGAGTTCAGGATGATTAGCGCGGTAAATCAGATACAGCATTACGGATCGCGGACAGAAATAAAACGGCACGTACTCACCTATGCAGGTATCAGGATAGCAAGGCAACCGCCACTGTAATCGGCGCTCTTTTATGTTTCCCATCCCGATTGTCGTGCCGCCGCCTTGACGATGTGCCATTATTGCGTGGGAAAGCAAGACCTCGTCATCAACAACAGACGGCAGCCGGTCCCAGTGGAGAATGTGGTAAATCTTGGGGCTCTCTGGAACAGGCATAAGGCGGCCTCCTTATAATTTGAACAGGGAAGATCACTATTACATTTGTGCTATTTAATAGCATACCCTGCTTCTGACGTTCCCGCAATGTCCAACTCCACATAACGGTGTCACGCTGCCACCTCCTGCAAAAAAATTACACCATCACTGACACGGAGACGCACTACTGCGACCACCACCATCGAAGACTTATCCTCACCGTCATCCATCCCATTCCTGAACAGCGTTATACGCCAGCGGCTGGCTATCCTGGCATAATTAACCACCATCAGCCGACGGCGGGGATAAAGTCGGCCACCGCCAGCATCACATCAGGGAACGCCTGCGGGCTTACCGTGCCGTCTAGCGGAACAATGCGGACGTTGGTGTAGGCCGTCCCTTCCGGCTCAGTGTTGACCACCAACTCCCCGGCACGCAGGTTGGCAACCCACACTTCGGGGATGCCGGCAGCGGCGTAGCGGGCCAGTTTTTCGCCCAGGTCGAACTCCAGCGAACTGTCGGCAACCTCAACCAGCAAATACACGTCGGACGGCAGTACCGGCCCAATGTCGTTGATGGAGCCTCGCCGGAAGACGGCGATGTCCGGCTCGGGCGCGCTGGCGTCGTCCAGTTGAATTGACCCTTGTACCTGTACCATGGCCCGGTGTCCAACAGCATCGCTCATCCGGTCGTCTAGCCAGTTCACGCTGTTCCGGTGCCGGTTGCCAATGGGGGCCATCTGGATTATCTCTCCGTCCAGCAGTTCAATTCGCTCTTCCTTTGCCAATATGCCAGCGGCGCCCAGGGCCAGGTACTCGTCCACCGTGAAACGACGGTTTGCACCCTCCGGCATAATCCCACAGGCGACCATCGCCTCCCTCTCGGCGGCGTTGAATTGGCGCAAGGCGCGGCTATGCGTCGTTGTCATGACGTTCTCCAAAGATGGCAGACGATGAACCAGCCGACGGCATTGTAACATCGGCGTGGCTCGGCTACGGGACTTACCGGGCAATGAGCGCATTGTGCTAAACTACGGCCATCACCACTCCACGGAGTATTGACGCCATGACCACCACCACTAAAGACCCCATCCTCGTAGTCATCCAGCTCACCGGCGGCAACGACTACCTCAACACCGTCATTCCCTATAACGACGGTCGCTATCACGATAACCGGCCCACCGTCGGCATCCCTGCCGACCAGGCGCTGCCCATCGACGATACCTTCGGCTTCAACCCAGCCCTGCCCGAGATCAAGGCGCTGTACGACGCCGGCAAAGTGGCCGTCATCAACGGCGTTGGCTACCCGACGCCCAACCGTTCCCACTTCCGCAGCATGGACATTTGGCACACCTGCGAGCCGGAAAAGGTTGGCACCGAGGGCTGGCTGGGCCGCGTTATTCGAGACATCGACCCCCACGCGGAAAACGTGCTCACCGGCGTCAACTTCGGTCGCGGCCTGCCCCGGGCCATGGCCTTGTCCGGTGTGCCCGTGGCCTCCGTCGCCATCCTGGAAACCTACGGCGTATTGACCGGCATTCAGGGCGAGCCGGAGCGTTCCCAAGCGCTCGACATCTTCGCCCGCATGTATTCGCCCACCGTCGGCCTCGGCGCAACCATGGACTACCTGGGCCAAACGGGACTCGACGCCTTGAAGGGCGCGGACATCCTCAAGGCCGCTCCAGACATGTACACGTCATCCATTGAATACGCCGACACCAGCATCGCGAAGAACCTACAGGGCATCGCCAAGGTGCTCACCGCGAACCTGGGCACCCGCGTCTTCTACACGCAGCAGGGCGGTTACGACACCCACGCCAGCGAGGCCGACGTGCATCCCAAGCTGCTGGGCGACCTCAGCCGCGCCGTCAGCGACTTTTACGCGGACCTGCGCGAGCACGACGCCGGCGACAACGTGGTGATGTTCGCCTTCACCGAGTTCGGCCGTCGCGTCAAGGACAACGGCAGCGGCACCGACCACGGCAGCGGTGGCGTGGCCTTCGCCATCGGCGATCCGGTACGCGGCGGCATGTACGGCGCCTACCCCTCCCTGGCCGAGGGCGACCTGGTCGAGGGCGACCTGGCCTTCAACACCGACTTCCGCGGCGTGTACGGAACGCTGGTGGAGCAGTGGCTGGGCCTGGAAGCCAAGCCGGTAGTTGGCGGGAGCTTCGAGCAGCCGGAGTTTGTGTAATCTGGCCAGCGTGAGGAGCGCAGCTATGACTAATCAAGCGCAAACCACCGAGCAGCAGGAACCTCTGGTGTATCCGCAGATACTGCCGGGATCCGCCATAGGGGGACAAGTGGGAATTTTCAACACGCCGTTCACCGTGTATAGCCCCGACAGGGCGCGGTCACGCTCTCTGGTCGGCTTGGTGGACACCGGTGCGCTGCACAGCGTCATTCCCGCTCCCGTCCTAGAATCCCTCGATATTCCGGTCTATACGCGTCGAGACTACGAACTGGCCGACGGTTCCGTTGTGGCAATGCCGTTGGGTTCAGCCCAAATCGAAATCGAGGGTGAAGTCATCGCTGTGCCAGTGTTGTTCGGCATAGACCCACGCAACATCTTCATTGGGGCAACCACGTTGGAAACCTTCGGATGGGCGGTTGATCTCAAGGGCCAGCGTTTCATCCCCGCCAACCTTACGCTGTAATCCTGACGCAGATGACCCTCGACACCAACGGCAACCATCTCGCCGCGCCATCACCTGGCGCGGCTATCTATGTTGATACCGAGAACCTGCGGGACTCCGACCACGCGCAGAACATCGTCGCTCAGATAATCGCCAACTGGCCAGGGTCGCTCCCCCTGGGCAGCGTCTCGCTATACGTGCGGGCCGACAAAATCGCGGTATGGGAAATGTGGGCCGAATCGTCGTACCCCGATTTGCGGGTGCGAGTGCGCGGGGTCCAGCATTTCAGCAACCACAAGGCCAAGAATTCCGCGGACCTGGCCATCACCGCCGACGCGGTAGCGGACCTGGTTACCGGCCAAGCCGCCACCGTCGCCGTGGTGAGCAACGACAGCGACTTTGGCGCGCTGTTCGTGAAGATCAAGGAAATGGCACATAGCGCAGGGTTGGAGCGTACGCCGTTCCTCTGGATCACATCGCCGGACGCCGGGGCGCTGTCGCCGGAAATGGAACGGTTCATTCCCGACGCAATGCGCTGGGACTTGTCCTCCGCCCTGGCTGCTCCGGCTGCAGAGGTGGCTCAGCCAGAACCCCAACCATTGCCCAAGCCGGTCCAGCCGGCTGCGCTGGCCCCAGCCCCGACCATCGACAAGCCTGACGCCGGTAACGAAGCCATTGCGGAGGAGTTGATACGCCGGCTTAACGCTGGCAAGTTCAAAGTTACTGACGCTCATGACGTTTTCCGCAGCCAGTGGCCCAAACATCCCGCCGCTACCGGGCCGGCCCAGTTTGGCACGTTTCTACTCAAAGAAATTTGGCCCATCCTCCAAAAGCGCGGCGTGCTGATGACCCGTAAAAGCTCGCCTCGTACCTACGAAATCACCCAGGCCGCCAAGGATTCCATCGCCAAGTCAAAGCCTAAACCCCCGACACAACCGCCAAGCGGGGAACAATCCGATGCCGAACCAACCCCGGCTCGGATTGCCGCCACCGTCGCCGCCACCATCACCGACGACCTGTTCAGCGCAACCGCGGCCCAGGCTGCCATCAAATCCGCCTGGCCCCAACATCCTGCTGCGAAGACGACTCCCCAGCGGTTCGGCCTCTGGTTCTCTGAACAGCTCTGGCCCATTATGGAACGGCACGGTGTCGTCCTGGCCAAAGAGAAGCCACGCCGCTACGAAATGACCCCCGACGCGCGGCACCGCCTTACCGAGTTGGGCTAGCGCACGCTTGCCCGTCATTCCCGCTTTCGCGGGAATCCTAGCTCCAAATTTTGGTGACACCTGCCCATTGACGCAGGGCAACAGGGTGAATGAACATAGGTTCGCCAACGCCGGCGCATCCCATACCGCGCCGCTGGCCAGGAGCGAAGGACCTATGCTCATCAAACGCGCGCCCGACCGTTACGACAAGCTGCAAATCCTGGGTGGCATGGCCGCCTCCGACGACATCCTCACCGCGGGCAAAGCCGACAGCGGCGGGCACACTCTCAGCGGCAAGTTCGCCGCCGGTTCTATCGGGCGCGGCGCCGACCGCGTCGCATATTCCGACCCGCGCAAGAACCCGGCCCCCGGCATCTACAAGGCCAGCCTGCCCAACGGCAAGAAGATCAACCTGATGCGCGTCATGTTCACCGATTTCTGCAAGATGGACTGCGCCTACTGCCCCAACAGCATCTACGTGCCGCGCAAGCGCTACGCCTTCAAGCGTGAGGAACTGGCCGATACTTTCGCGGAGTTGCACCAGCGCCTAGCCGTGGACGGGCTGTTCCTGAGTTCGGGCATTGCCGGCGACGGCACCAAGACGACCCAGCAAATGGTGGAAACCGTGGAAATCATCCGCAAAAAGCACGGGTTCAAGGGCTACGTCCACCTCAAGGTCATGCCTGGAGCCAGCCGCGAACTGGTCGAACGCGCTCATCATCTGGGCAGCCGCCTGTCCGTCAACATCGAAACCCCCGACCACGACATGATGCGGCGCATCAGCCCTCACAAGGACTTGCAGAAGGACATCCTGGACCCCATGGCCTGGATCAACGACCTGACCCGCGAAACCAGCGGCGGCGCGGTGGGCCAGGCGACGCAGTTCGTGGTGGGGGCCGCCGACGAATCCGACTGGCAGATCTACCACCGGGTTGACCAGATGTACACCGACTGGAACCTGAAGCGCGTCTATTACCCACCCTTCCGACCGGCCCGGCACACCCCTATGGAGGAAAAGCCTCCGGTCCATGCTGGCCGCGAGCATCGCCTGTACCAGATGGACTGGCTGCGCCGGGTCTATAACTTCGCCTCCGACGAAATCGACCTGGCCTTTGACCATGGCGGGTTTCTCTCCCTGGAGCAGGACCCCAAGACGGTCATTGCCATGGAGAACCTGGACGCCTTTCCCATCGACCTGAACGCGGCAACACGGGACCAGTTGCTGCGCATCCCCGGCATCGGGCCGGTGTCCGCCGGCCGCATCCTGGAGAACCGCCGCCGGCACAGCATCGACAACTGGCGCGACCTGCAAAGCATGGGGGTAGTGCGGAAGCGGGCGTGGCCTTACGTGGTGTTCCCCGGCCAGCGCCCGCCCTCAGGCAAACAGCTGCGGCTGGACCTGTTCAACGAGGCGAGCGACCGCCGGGCCGCCGAAGCCGACGGGGTCGCGTTGCCACCGCCCAGGTCGGAGAAGCTGTCCGGCATCATGGAGACGCCGGCTACGTACAGCACTGGCCAGTCATACGACGGGCACGATTGCATCCCTGGAAGCCGGGGGGCGATGTGCGCGGGGTGCCCCATCAACCCGGCAAGTTTCTCAAAATAGTATAAAATTTGAACAAATGTTGCGATGTGAGCATCGTCATGCTATCGTGGCAGCAACTTTGACAAGTACTACCCGATGACAGAGCGCGAAAACCTGTTGGCCTCCATCGCCAACACCATCAAGGATTACCGGGTCGGTGAAATCGCCGAGCTCACACCTGATCACGTTGATCGTTGGATCAGGCAATTCGGCGATGATGTGCAGGTTCTGATGCTGCGCGAGTTAAACCACATTTTCCAACGCACTTATTGCTCAAAGGACAAGATTGTCAGCCTGCTTCAGACTTTGGTACATCATCCGCCTAATCTCTCTACTCAATCTGTATGCTCGTTTTGGCAACGCGCCCAAATTTTGAACATCCAGCAAAACGGCGAAAGTCAAGCTGTGATTAGAAGCCTGTTTGGCGGGGTGTTGCATTTCGAGTGCGGCTTGGATATTGACCAAACTGTCGCCAATGGCAATACCTCCATCTATCTTGACGATGCTCTCTTTACTGGGAATCGAATCATCCGCGATTTGGGAAATTGGATGCCTCAAGCACCTGAGAAAGCTACGGTGTACATTTGTGTCTTTGCTAGCCACCCTGCGGTGAGCATTGGTGCCAAATACGGGTTTCACAGATTGCAGACCAACTTGGTAAAGAAATTGACCTGAAGTTCTGGCGATTCTACAGTTTCGAAAATCGAAAGTATTTTCGCAACGGGTCTGGAGTACTCTGGCCAACCGCGGGAGTTTATAACGATTACGGCTTCGAGCCTCGCCAGCCCAGTGCCGAAGCAATGTACCCTTTTGCTACCGAGCAAGGCAGACAGTTACTCGAGCAGGAATTCCTGAACGCTGGTTTCCAAATACAGGGTTTCGCCAACAACCCTAGCCCCATCCTGAAGCCTCTTGGTTTTTACAGCTTCAATCCCGGTTTTGGCTCATTGTTCTTGACCTACAGGAACTGCCCTAACAACTCTCCATTGGCTCTATGGTACGGCGACCCGTCATACGGTTCAAACCACCCTCTCGGCAGGTGGTATCCACTGTTCCCACGCAAAACCTACAACCCATAGGTGTCCATTATGACTACCACAGCTCACGCCACAAGCAATGACCAGGTGCGAAAATATTTTCGCTCCGACTCCGCCGTCTTCCTCAAAACCCGTGAAAAGCACGGCGGCCTGTCTAATATGGCTGGTGGATTTCCGCTGGTAGTCAACGGAGTGGATATTCGCACGTCCGAAGCACTGTACCAAGCTTGCCGTTTTCCTCACCTGCCTGACCTCCAGCGAGAAATCATCACCCAGAAAAGCCCGATGACCGCCAAAATGAAAGGCAAGCCATATCGTCATATCTCGCGCCCTGATTGGGACGCGGTTCGCGTCAAGATCATGCGCTGGTGCCTACAGGTGAAGCTGGCGCAAAATTGGGACAAATTCAGTGAGTTGTTGCTGGAAACTGGTGACACGCCCATTGTTGAACACTCGCGCCGCGATGATTTTTGGGGAGCCAAACCAATTGACGGTGAAACGCTAGTCGGCACCAATGCTTTGGGTCGTTTGCTTATGGAACTCAGAGAGCGGGTGAAAGACGAACCGAGAGAAAACCTAAATTTCGTGGATCCCCTGCCCATTCCCGAGTTCTTGCTTTACGAGCGCCCCATTGAGCCCGTCGGTTGCCAGAACAGTCACATGATTTGGAATCAGGTCGAGCTGGAGATCAGAGAGCCAGAAGCAAATTTCGACGGACTTACCCACGTAGAGGCAGATACGTCACCATCAACTAGGGTCGCAGAAGCGCTCGGAAATTATGCGCTTTTTGATGCCGATTGCCCGAGTATCAACATCAACATCGCCACGGCCACCGAGTTAGCACGAGTCAAATTACCGGGCATTGGCCAAAAACTTGCCCAAAGGATAGTCGATCATCGTGAGGAAAATGGACTTTTTCAAAGCGAGGATGGTTTGATAGCTGTTCCCGGCATTGGTCCAAAAATATTTGAGAAAATCGCCGCCAAGATCACCGTATAGCGACAATTTCGTGCGACCTTGTTCCCCGCACCTTGTACGGCAACTACTCCGCCTCCAATTCCTCCGACGGGATTTCGTACCAGTACAGTTGCTCCGATTCCACCGAGTCTTTCAATTCCCAGTCGTACCGCACGCCGGCCACCGCGCTTGTTGACGGCAGGCCGGTGAATCGGGTCAGCAGTTCGGCGTTGCGCAGCGCGCGGCTGGAGTCGCGCCCGTTCACCGTGAACGATGCCTCCACGGCAATGTAGTGTTGAGCGCCTTCCTCGTCGGCAACCTGCATCACCAGGTCGGCCCGGTGGAAGCTACGCACGTCGCCGCGGGGCAGGTCGGAAACATCGTGCCGTTCCGTCAGCCGCCTTAAGTCTGCACTAACCAAGGTTCGCTCCAGCGTAAAGCCCATGTCACCGGCAATCAGCGCGGCATCGTTACGAACTATGTCGTAGATGATGCGGCCCTTCAGCCATCCTACATCGTCCTGCAACCGGTCAAGACGCCTGTTAGTAGCCCTGAGATCATTGGCCAGCTCGTTAACCGTGTTGGTCAACTCTTTGACCGCGGCTGAGACAGTCTTGACTTCGTTGGACAGTTCGGCAACCGTCTCCGCCATCCCAGCGACGGTTTGCGGCAGTTCCAGCAGCTCCCGTGTCAGCAGCCGCGTCCGCAGCGCCTCAGCCCATTCGGGGTTCTCATCCAGAACCCTCACCAAGTCTTCGATGTTGTTGATGGTGGTCATGGGTGTACTCAATCATTTCTGCATTTCGGCGGAGAGATGGCAGTTCCTTTCAGCGCCACTCCCCTATGCTATCATAGGCCGCCTTTACTACTATCACCCCGGAGGTCACCTCCCCGTGAAGAGCTACTACTTCTCCGAGTTTCCGTACCACGAATACCCCGACGAAGAGGGCGATAAGTACCCGTCTCTCCGGCTCACCTTCCCCAACACCTGGTTCAATCCCAACACGGCCAACGGCCTCTTCAAGCGGTACTTCGACGAGTGCGTGTATGCCGACGAGCTGGGGTTCGACGGCATCATGCTCAACGAGCACCACAACACGCCGTCCTGCATGAACGCGGCGACCAACCTGTCTGCCGCCGTCCTTGCGCGCATCACCCACCAAGCCAAAATCCTGCTGCTGGGCAACATCCTGCCCATTCATGACAACCCGGTCCGGCTGGCTGAAGAGCTGGCCATGATCGACGTCATATCCGGCGGACGGCTGATTTCCGGATTCGTGCGCGGCACAGGCGTGGAAACCGTATCCACGAACAACAACCCGGTGGCCAACCGCGAGCGCTTCGAGGAGTGCCACGACTTGATCATGAAGACGTGGACCACTCCGGGACCCTTCCGCTGGGAGGGCAAACACTACAACTTCCGCGTCGTCAACCCGTGGATGGTTCCCATCCAGCAGCCGCACCCGCCCATCTGGGTGCCGGGCACGTCGTCGCCCGAGACCGCCGAGTGGTCCGGGAGCCACGGCTACACCTACGTCGCCTTCCTGACCGACCTGGACGTGACCGAGGAACTCTTCGGCATGTACACGCAGGCCGCCAACGCCGCCGGACGCGAGGCCGTGCCGGACAACTTCGGCTACCTGCTGTGCTGCTACGTGGGCGACACGCAGGAAGAGGCGGACGAGCAGGCCAAGCACTTCATCTGGCGCATGGGGCCGACCGTCCGCGGCCCGCGCGAGTACATGGCGCCCGTTGGCTATCGTTCCGCGGCCGGCGCCGCTATCGCCGCCCGGCGTTCCGGCCTCAAACCCCTCAACCTGCAAACCTTCGAGGAACTCAAGGAAAACTACCACATCGTCTGCGGCACTCCCGACACCGTGCTGGAAAAGCTGGAATACCTCCACAAACGCCTGGGCATGGACCACCTGGTGTTCTACGGACAGGAATCTCGCATGGGCCACGAGGCTACCATGAAAAACATTGGGCTTTTCGGCAAGGAAGTCCTGCCTGTCATCCAGAAGTGGTAGGCATCAACCTTTCAATCGTCATTCCGGCGAAAGCCGGAATCCAGCACATAATGGGGGCGGGTTTGAAACCCGCCCTTACCTATCGGCGCGGCCAACTGCCCTACACTGACGCCATCTCCTTTTCCCGACGTTCGCCTGCTACGTCCCGGACGGGCATCGGCCCGCGCACCAGCAGCGTCGGAGCCGGCGAATGGCGCACCACCTGGTCGGCCACGCTGCCCAGCAGCGCGCGTTCCACTCCCCGGCGTCCGCGCGTCGCCATCACGACCATCGCGTTCCTTGACCGTTCCGCCAGTTCGACCACCGCGTCCGCCGGATTCGCCCGGGAGTTCACGGCCTCGACGTCGGACAGCCCGAACTGCGCTTCCATCTCTTCGGCCTTGCGCCACAGGTATTCCCGCGACAGCGCCGCCAGGCTGGACGCCATTTCCGCCGGGCCGCCGAAATGGAACCCGCCTTCGCCGTCCAACCGACTCCATTGCGTATGCGCGCGGAAGTAGTCCGCGTCGTGGGTGCTCCGCATCAGGATGAGCTGCGCGCCGCAGGCCCGCGCCAGTTCTCCGGCGTGGGGCAGCGAGCGCTCAGCGAAGGCGGAGCCGTCCAGCGGCACGATTATGTTGTCCAGCGACTTGCCAACCGCCGTGCCACCCTTTCCCCAACCGCGTACCACCAGCGCCGGGTTGCCGACGCTGCGAACCACCCGGCTGGTTACGCTGCCCATCACCAGGCGAGAGAACCCGCCCCGGCCGTGGGTTGACATCACGATGAGCGCGCCCGGATGCCGATTGCCCAGGTCAACGATAAACTCGTCGGCCGGCCCTTCCTGAGCTGCGATGTGGACAGGCGCGGTTACGCCCATTCTTTCCAGACGGCCCTTTTCCGCCGTCAGGAACGCGGTGATCCGGTCGTGCTCGGCCAGGGCCATCGCGCTGCTGAAGCGGCCATGTTCCGCGTCGGCGTGCCACACCGGAATGCCGTCATAGGCTCGCGCCAGGGTCAGAGCGGCTCCGCTGATACCGGCCATCAGACAGGCCGGGGCCAGGGCATGGGATGATAGTTCGGACCCGTCCAGCGGAACGATGATGTTGTCGTATAGCGCCATGGCGGCACCTCCTTGATATGGGATTGGTTGCGATTCCGAGTTTGTGAAATCCAGTACATTCCATTTATGGATATTGATTATTGTTTATAGAGATAATATATCACTCGGGGGCGATCCTGGCAATGCCGCAACGCTAAAAATAAGGGCAGCCATGAAAGCTGCCCTGCGTGAGCCGGAGTCCGGTTGGGTTTTCCAAGTTACAACTGGCCGATGTATTCCTCGTAGGAGGCGGCGTCCAGCAGGGCGTCCAGTTCGGCGGGGTCGCTCATGTTCACTCGGAGCATCCAGCCGTCTCCGAACGGGTCGTTGTTCACCAGTTCCGGTTCCTGAGCCAGCCGGCCGTTCACCTCGGTAACCTCGCCGCTGATCGGCGAATACAGGTCGGATACGGCCTTCACCGATTCGATCTCGCCCATCTTGGCGAGATAGCCCACGGCGTCGCCCACGGCCGGCAACTCCACGTACACCACGTCGCCCAGCTGATCCTGCGCGTAGTGCGTGATGCCAACCAGCGCGGCGCCACCGCCGGCTTCAGACACAACCCATTCGTGCTCACGGGTATATTTGCGGTCGTCCGGATTCACCTTGCTAAAACCTCCATGTCGGTCCCTGCCGTATTCTCATGCGGCGCGCCGGTAAAACGGCAACTCCGTCGTTGTCACGTCCGCCGTGCGTCCGCGAATGTCCACTTGCAGCGTCAGATCCGGCTCAGAATGCGCCGCGTCAACGAACGCCATGGCGATGCAACGCTCCAGGGTTGGCGAGTAGCTCCCGCTGCTGACCGTTCCCACCACTGCGCCGCCAGCCAGCACGTCGTAGCCCGCTCTCGGCGCGCTGCGCCCGGGCATCGTCAGGCCGACCAGCTGCCGCGGAGCGCCGTACACCCGCTGGTGGTCCAGCACGTCCGCCCCGTTGAACCCGCCGTCCCGACGCACGAACCGGCTCAAGCCGGCCTCGATGGGCGTTATGTCGTCCGCCAGTTCGTGCCCGTGCAACGGCAATCCCGCCTCGAGTCGGAGCACGTCCCGCGCGCCCAGACCGCAGGGGGTGGCTCCCGCCTCGGTGAGCCGCTGCCAGATGTGCGCGGCGTCGGACGCCTGCACCGCCAGCTCAAAGCCGTCCTCGCCCGTGTAGCCGGTGCGACCGATGAATATGCGCCGGCCATCAATGTGTCCACGGCCCCAGGTGTACGGGCGGAGCAATGACGGTTGCGGTTCGCGGCCAGGGTTCCGCGCCAGGCGCGCGCCCGGGCTGAAATCCTCGCACAATCCGTCAACGATGCCCGCCGCCGCCGGCCCCTGCACCGCGATCAGTCCCGTGGCCATGGTCCGGTCGGTTATCTGCACTCCGCGACCGTCAAAGTGCTGCGCCAGCTGCCGGTCGAACCACAGGGCCACGGCCTCGCGGTTGCCGGCGTTGGGAATCAGCAGAAACTCGTCATCCGACAGGCGGTAGAAAATGGTGTCGTCGATGACGCCGCCCCGGTCATTGCAGATGAAACAGTAGCGGGCGCGTCCCACCCGCAACTCCGACGCCGAGCCGGTGAGCAATATGTCCAGCAAGCCCGCCGCGTTCGGCCCGCCGATGTTGAGACGGCCCATGTGCGACACGTCGAAAATGCCCGCCCGCTGGCGCACGGCCTCCACCTCGGCAATGACGCCCTGGTACTGCACCGGCATGTCCCAGCCGCCGAAGGGCACCATCCGCGCGCCCAACCCAACGTGGGTTTCGTAGAGAGTGGTCCGGAGATTCTCTGCGGGGGAGGTATCGGTCGCCATATTTTCGTATCGCTCGGGAATGGTGACAACGTCAAAATGCTGTCCGAACATCATACCGCCATCACCTATAACGCGCAATCGCAACCGGGCGGCGGTACGGGGGCTTTCGGATGGTTGGGGAAATGACGGGTTGAGGGCATGGCCAGTATAGCCAGGGCGACCACAAGGGTCGCCCCTACGTTCATACCACCTAAAACGGAACGCTAGCGGGCAGGCGCCGGCAGGTCCCGGAGGAGTAAGGCGCGGTAGCGTTTGTGGTCGGCCCAGGGGAGCAGCTGGAGGACGATCGATTCAGGCTCGGGAACATCCTCCTGGCGTCGGATGTCATCGAGGTAGCGGCGAAGCCACATAAATCTAGGGAGGCGGAAGCCGGCATCGGCGATGCGCCCGATGACTTCGGAGGGTTCCGGGGGGTCAGAAGGGTCCCAGTCGTCGGAGACGGATTCGGCGATGCGGCGGAGCTTGAGGATGGCGAGCTCGGGGGCGAACCTGCGCTTGAGGGCATTGATGCGGCGGCGGATTTGGGAGATGGTCATGGGAGTACTTCCTTTCGGCGACGGGATTGCCACCCCCGTATCAAGTACGGGCTCGCAATGACAAAGTGCGAGAAGTGGGTACGGATCAGGGTTGTTGGAGGAGGTTGATGGCGGTTTCGAGGGTGTTCAGGTCGGAGCGGAGGTTTTCGAGTTCGGCGGCGCGGAGGTTGAAGGACAGGGCGTAGTTGACGGCGCGGAGACGGATGGCCGGGTCGGAGTGGCGCATGGCGTCCGCGAGAACGGAGACGCAGAGCGGGGTAAGTTCCAGGAGTTTCTGGCGGGCGATGTTGGCGGATCGGCGGCGGAGTTCGGCAAGGCAACCGCTGAAGGCGGTGTCGGTGAGCCAGCGGCGCAGAGTGGACTCGCCGACACCGGCAGCGCGGGCGGCCTGGACGATGGTGGGGAAGCAGGCGACGATGGGCAAGGCAGCCTGCTGGCGTGGCGAAAGGGCGGAAAGGTCGATTTCCCGCTCACTTCCGCTCATTTCCGCTAATTCAGGCAGGACACTGGGCGGGTCGGGGGGTTGAATGGGCGCCGGGAGAAGCGGGTTGAGGGCGTTATCGGTGATTTTGGCGGGGAGATGGGCGGGTTTGGGGGAGCGATTTTTGCGGTGTTGGGACGTGGGCATGGCACGGCTCGCGGCCTGGGTGGCGGTTGGATTTTGGGGTACTGGATAATATGGTACGGACGGGTAGATAGTACGGGCAAGGGGTGAAGTGTCATGGATTGTCGTCCACCGGATCAGGACTGAGGGCTGGGCATCCGTGCTAAAATTGGGCTATGACGACGCCGAACTTTGCCGACAAGACCGTCTGGACGGGCGACAACCTGGATATCCTGCGGGGTATCAACTCCGACTGTGTTGACCTGATCTACCTGGACCCGCCGTTCAACTCGAACCAAGACTACGCCGCGCCCGTGGGTAGCGCTGCGGCCGGCGCCGCCTTCAAGGACACCTGGACGCTGTCGGATTTGGACGTAGCGTGGATGGGGTTGATCGCCGACGAACAGCCGGCGATGTACCAGGTATTGCAGACGGCGGGTCTGACGCATGGCAAGGGGATGCAATCGTACCTGTGCATGATGGCGGTGCGGCTGCTGGAAATGCGCCGTGTGCTGAAAGAGACTGGCAGCATCTACCTGCACTGCGACCCGACTGCCCATCACTACCTGAAGCTGCTAATGGACTCAATTTTTGGAGCCGGGAATTTCAGAAACGAGATTATCTGGCGAAGGACCGGTGCACACAACTCAGCCGACCGTTTCGGCCCAATCCACGACGACATACTGTTCTACGCAAAATCTGGTGAGTACAAGCATCGAGCCATATACGCGCCGTACATGAAAGGCCATGTAGAAACCTACTTCAAGCGGCAAGACGAGAACGGCCAATACTGGACAAATTCCATCCACGGGTCAGGAACCCGGAACGGCAAGAGCGGGGAGCCGTGGCGTGGGTTTGACCCGACTTTGGCAGGTCGGCATTGGGCCATTCCCAGAGAATTGGTTTTAGCTTTTGGAATAGATCCTAATCTACCCCAACACGAAAAATTGGATGCTCTCTATGAGTTGGGCTTGATTGACCTGCCAGAGACCCCGGGGCAGAGTTTGCCGACTTATCGACAGTATCTTGATCGAAGCCCCGGTCAACTCCTACAGGACATTTGGGCATTCCAGCCGTACACCAAAGGCTGCCTCTATGGCACGGATGCGGGCATAGATGAGGATGTACGTTGGATACCACCCAGAGATAAGCGGGAACGCACCGGTTACCCCACACAGAAGCCAATCGCGCTTTTGGAGCGCATCATCAAGGCGTCGTCCGACGAAGGCGACGTGGTGCTGGACCCGTTCTGTGGGTGTGCTACCGCGTGCGTGGCCGCCGAGAACCTGGGTCGGCGTTGGGTTGGCATTGACATATCGCCCAAAGCCGTTGAACTGGTCAATATGCGGTTGCAGCAGACCATGGGGGAGCTGTTTCACAACCGGCTGGTGACGGCGCGGACGGATATTCCCCGGCGGACGGACATTGACGCGCCGATTCCGTATCGGCAGAACAAGCACGTGCTGTTTGGGCAGCAGGAAGGGCGGTGTAACGGCTGCCGCAGCGAGTTCCCTTTCCGTATCCTTGAAGTTGACCATATCATCCCACGCTCCCACGGCGGCGGCGACCACATCGACAACCTGCAACTGCTGTGCGCGCACTGCAACCGGGTGAAGGGGGACAGGTCGCAGGAGTACCTGGTGGCGCGGCTGCGGGAGATGGGGATGGCGGCGTGAGGCACCTGGAGACCAGTTGGCAATGAGCATCACGAGTACCTCAGCCTAGAAACAGGCTGGCGATGGGGGTCAAAATTCCGATATGATGCTGGGCAATCTGGAACTGGAGATACACGATGATTCTTGCATCAAAAAAGGGGGATTGGCTAGACCTCAACCATTTAGGCCTCAATCTTGCCTCCCTATTCTGGACGCAAAGGGCCGATGGGACCGTCTTTGAGATGGAGGGCAGTTGCGAAGGGCTTTTCGATCACGAAAAACAAGCCTTGCGTTTTATGCAGGGGCCCGGTTTCATCGCAGGCGATGATGTTGAATGGGTAGGTGAGGGAGAGGAAAGCGGAGTGTCAATTACAGTGACGATTCTCCAATGGGAACACCATCCAGCCTTTGAAACAAGAACATTCAATGACGGGCAAGTCCGTGTTTCTGAGCGTAGACCCCACCAATGGAAATTGTGGCTTCATCAGAAACCGGCAGCTACAGGTGAAAGTAAGCCACCGCCACCGCTTGGTTTCCTCTCTGAACGCAACTGATGTTAGCTCTTACATAATTCGGAAGGTTCGCCGCTGTGCTGGATTGCGCGATGCCAGCACGGAATCGAGAGGGAGGTGCGAAATGTCGTTCAGATACCGACGTGATAAGCCTCTGCCGAAGGGGCTTGTCTATGGGATTACCTCGATCATGTTCGAAAGCGCATTGGAGCCGGCTAAGCCGCCGAAACCGCCGGCGGAGTCAAGCGTTGACCATGCCAGCTCAATGCCGGCGAACAATGATGAGGAAAAAGACGGGCGAGAAGCCGAATAGCCACAGAAAAGTAGGTCAGGCGTAACTACGTCCACTCGTTAGAGTTGGACGCTGCCTCGCTGATTCAGGGCCGGGCCGTTGCGCTGGCCGTCCACTGGATTCCCGCTTTCGCGGGAATGACGGGAGTAGGATGCGGGGATGACGGGAATAATCGTAGGCAGCGGTTAGGTTCGGCCGGCTACCTCTCCGAATTGCTTGCCGAATAGGCTGGTCAGCGTTGCGCTCACTGCGCTTGCGCCCAGCAGCAGGTATCCGATTCCTGCGTATCCTGAACTTGCCAGGATTGCCCCGGAGATGCCGGCGCCCAATATGCCCCCGGACTGGTTGCTCAACCCCATCAGGCTGGCTCCTGTTGCCTTGGATTCGCCGGAGTACTCCGTGCTGATCGACACCAAGGCCGGAATCGGCACGCTGAGCAGGCCGCTGCTCACCATCGCCACTGCCACCGTCGTCCAGAGTCCAAGGTGGAACCCGAAGCTCACCAACCCCAGCGCTCCTCCCGCCACCGATATGCCGGCAATCAGAACGGCGCGGCGCCGGCTGGTGGCGACAAACGCCGCGCAGTAGCTGCCCACCACCTGCGCCGACGCCACTATTCCCAGCGGCAGGGCGGCGAATCCCACGTCCAGGTTGTACGTGTTGATCAGATACGCCGCGAAGAAACTGGTCATACTCCAGTAGGCGATCCGCTGCGAAATGCCCACCGGCACCGCCACGCGGAAATATCGCCGTGAGATCAGCGCGCGGTATCGTGAGAGGAACTCCCAGTTGCGGACGCGATCCCCGCGTTCGCGCGGGAACCACACCCAGCTGGCCGTGAACGCCGTCGCCAGCAGCAGCCCGCCCACCAGGAAGGCAATTCGCCAACCGCCCGACCCGTCCAACAGGGTGTTGCCCGCGTCCGCCAGCAACGCGGCCAGCGGCGCGCTGACCGCCGCCGCCACGCCGTTGATGGCCAGCATCCCGCTCACCGCCTGCGCTCTCCGCGCCGGCGAGATCACGTCTGACAGCAACCCCACCGCGTTGGGGGGCAGGGTTCCCCCGCCGAATCCGGTCAGGAACCTCAACGCCAGCAGCGTCTCGATGTTGGGCGCGAAAGCCGACGCCACTACAGAAATCAGCGTCAGCGCCATGCCGGTCAACGCCACCGGCCTCCGGCCGAAGGAATCGGAAAGCGGGCCAACGGTCAGCACGGCGACCGCCCAGGCCGCGAACGTGGCGGTCGCCATCTGACCCGCCACGGCCACCGAGATTTCGAGGTCCGTCGCCACTTCCACCAGCAGCGGCGGGACCATCATCACCGCGTTCTGCGTGCCGAATACGGCGAACGCCAGCACCGCGTAGAACCACGCCTTGTTAATCCTGACCTCCAAGATACGCTCATAACGTAGGGGCGACCCATGGGCCGCCCCTGATGATGCCGTCGCCGTCGGGCCGCGCTACCGACCCATGGCGTAACCGTCGCGGCGGAGGTCTGCGCCGCCGGATAGAGTACCGCGTTCCCGGTCAACCTCGATGGCGCACAGGGAACCCATGCGCGGAGTCCACTCGTTCCACACGTCCACGTCGTGGCCGCGCTTGCGCAGGTCGTCCACCACCGACGGGTCGATGCGCGACTCCACGCCGACCAGGCCGGGGCGATAGGCGTGGGGCCAGAATGAGTTGGGAAAGCTCCACGTCGATGCGCGGGGGGCTTCGATGGCTTGCTGCACGTCCATGCCGAACTCGGCCACGTTGAGGAACAACTGCACCATGGACTGGGGCTGCACGTCGCCGCCCGGAGTGCCGAAGGGCAGCCAGGGCTTGCCGTCCTTGAAGGCCATCGCCGGATTGGGCGTCAAACGGGGACGCTTGCCCGGCTCCAGGCTACACGGGTGATCCTCATCCAGCCAGCTCTGGGCGCCGCGCGCCGACACCATGAATCCCAGGCCCGGCACGATGGGCGCGCCGCCGAAGCCGTCGCTGGGCGTGGCGGAGAAGGCGTTGCCCCAGCGGTCAACGGCGCAGATGTAGGACGTGTCCGCGGACAGCGGGCCGGCCACAGGTTCCGGCTGTTTGGCGCCGTAGCGCGCGCCGCCCTTTTGGTGCGCCCACGGGTCGCCGGCGGCCGGCATTTCGGGATTGGCGCGGTGCGGGTCAATCTCGCGCCGGCGAATCTCGGCGTACTCACGGGAGAGCAGGCCGGCCATGGGGACGTCCACAAAGTCGGGGTCGCCGTAGTAGGCGTGGCGGTCGGCAAATGCCAGCTTCAGGGCTTCCAGCACGGTGTGGATGTACTCGGCGGAGTTGTGTCCCATGCCCGGCAGGCCGCAGCCTTCCAGGATGCGGAGCGCGTGGAGGTTCATGGGGCCCTGGCACCACGGGCCGCAGGCATACACGTCGATGTTGTCGCCCGCCGAGTTCCGGTAGTCGATCACCGGCGGCTCATCGACGCCCACGGAGAAGTCGGCGAGGTCCTGCATGGACAGCCAGCCGCCCTGGCTGCGGATGAACGAGACCATCTCCTCGGCGATGTCGCCCTTGTAGAACAGGTCGCGGGCGGCGCGCAGGCCGGCCTCGCGGCCCTGGCCGTTGATGGACTGCTCGGCGCGGATCATGCGGCGGAACGTGCGCGCGAGGTCGGACTGGACCAGCAGGTCGCCGATGCCCAGGGCCTGGCCACCAGGGTAGAAAATCTGCATGGTGCTGGTCCACTGGCTGGTGTCGCCCTCGTCCAGGATGATGTTATCGCCGCTGCTGACCAGGGCGCGGTGCAGGGTGGCCGGTATGGGGAAGCCGCCTTCGGCGATTTCCAGCGCGGGCGTTACCACCTGCTCAAAGGTCATGGTGCCGTAGCGGATCAGCGACGTGATCCAGGCGTCGGGCGCGGCGGGTGTAACGGTGCGCATCACGCCGTGGGGCATGTCGCCGCCGTGTTCCCGGTGGAAGTAGTCGATGGACGCCTCGGCCGGCCACCGGCCCAGCCCGCTGATTTCGCGGGTCTCGCCGGTTCCCGCGTGGTGGATGATGATGGGCGCGACGCCGGCGAAGCTGGTGTACTGGGGCAGCGTGACGTTAATCACGATGCCGGCGGCCACGCCGGCGTCGATGGCGTTGCCGCCCTGCTCCAGGATGCGATAGCCGGCCGCCGTGGCCAGGTAATGCCCGGTGCTCACCATGTGGGTAACACCGCCCACCAATGGGCGGTAACTCCTCAAACCAATGGCCATATCAACCTCCGCAGCGAACCCGCGCTGCAAACCTTATCCCCCGGATTGTCCCGTAGATTGGGCGGCAGTATAGGCCATACCGCAGCGACTTGCCAGTTGAGGCGGGCCGGCGGCGGAGTTGGGAGATGGCCATGGGATTGCCTCTGAGATCTGGATTCCCGCCCCGTATCAAGTACGGGGTGACGTTCTTTCGCGGGAATGACGGTGGAGGTGCGGGGATGACGATGGGGGTGCGGGATGGTGGCGATTTTGAGAAATCCCGCTCATTTCCGCTCGTTTTCTGTCATTTGAGTAGGGCTATGAGCGGGAGATGGGGGTGGCGGCGTAGGGAGGTCGCAGAGCAATGGCCGAAAGGGGCGGGGCGTTGCGGCGGCTGTCCACTGGATTCCGGCTTTCGAGGGAATGACGGATGGCTGGGCGGAATGACGGGAGATTGAACCGCCCAAAATGGAACGCTACGGGGCTCCGACCCACGTGGGTTGGCGGCGGCGAGTGGGTTTGGCGTCGGGTATAATGGCGGCCGTCGGACTGGCCGCCTGATTGGTTGGCCGAGCCGCGGGAAGGAGAGCAGCATGACTACCGCCAACGTCAATACTACCCACGTGAAGACGCCAGCGGAGCCGGGCCGTTTCCGTCTGCCGGACCCGCCGGAGAAGCATCCTGACGACATGACCAGCTTCAAGCATCTCGCCAGCAACGGCAACGCCTACCTCTTGGCGGACCACTTGGGAAACCCGGCAACAACGCTGGTAACCGGCGAGCGGTACGTAGTGGTTCTGCCCACCCGGAACATGGCCGGCAGCCACTACCCGGATCTGCTGGTGGCCTTCGACGTTGACCCGGCCCTCTACGAAGCTAGCAACGGCTACATCATCGACGAGCAGCGCAAGCCGCCGGACTTCGTGCTGGAGATCGCGTCGCGACATACCGGGAATGCTGACGTTGGGGAGAAGCGGGAGGCTTACGAAGGGCTGGGCATTCTTGAATACTGGCGGTTTGACGAAACTGGGCAGTATCACGGGGCGCGGCTGGCCGGGGATCGGCTGGTGGATGGGCGATACGAGGCCATTGACATCGAGGAGTTGGCGGACGGCGTGTTGCAGGGACACAGCGCGGCGTTGAATCTGTATCTGCGCTGGGAGGCCGGCACGTTGGTATTGCACGATCCGGCGACGGGCCGGCGCATCGCCACGCTGGAGGACGAGCGGGAGCGGGCGGACCGGGAACAGTCAGCGCGAATGTTGGAACAGACGGCGCGAGAGCAAGAGCGGGCGGCGCGGATGCAAGAGCAGGCGGCGCGGGAGAAAGCCGAGGCGCGGGTGCGTGAACTGGAAGCGCAACTGCAACAACTGCGCGGCGAGTGAACCGCCGCCGGCGACCAAAGGTCGGGCCAAAGCGCGGCTGCGACTATTGACAATTTTGCGGGCGTTCCGTAACCTGTTAAGCCGACTGACGAAAACCGGATGGCCCCGGACCTGTCGGGGCCATTTTTAGGTTACGGCGTGAAGTTTTTCCCGCCCCGGTCACCGTTGAAAATCGCGCCCCGGTGGCGCAATTGGCAGCGCAGCCGATTTGTAATCGGCAGGTTAGGGGTTCGAGTCCCCTCTGGGGCTCTTTCAACGGATCTCTGAAACATATTGGAGAATTAAACAGCGCCAACATGGAGGGGTGGGTGAGTGGTTAAAGCCACCAGACTGTAAATCTGGCGCCCTGACGGGCTTCGCAGGTTCGAATCCTGCCCCCTCCACCACTTGAACATCGTCATTCCCGCGAAAGCGGGAATCCAGGAAACCCAAAGACCGCCAGCGCCACATACCACGCCCAAGTAGCTCAGAGGTAGAGCACGTTCTTGGTAAGAACGGGGTCGGCGGTTCGATTCCGCCCTTGGGCTCCACCAGCGTCAAATGCCCGCCGGGGGCTCCCGCGGGAGAAATAAAACAAATCAAGGAGCAAGGAGTAACTCCCGACCATGGCTAAGCAAGTCTTCGACCGTTCCAAGCCGCACGTAAACGTGGGCACCATCGGGCACGTTGACCACGGGAAGACCACCCTCACGGCGGCCATCACCAACGTGCTGTCTCAGGAAAACAACGCCAACTTCCGCAGTTTCGACAGCATCGACAACGCGCCGGAAGAGCGGGCCCGCGGCATCACCATCGCCATCGCCCACGTGGAATACGAAACCGACAACCGGCACTACGCCCACGTTGACTGCCCCGGCCACGCGGACTACATCAAGAACATGATCACCGGAGCCGCGCAGATGGACGGCGCCGTGCTGGTCGTGTCCGCCCCCGACGGCCCCATGCCCCAGACCCGGGAGCACATCCTGCTGGCCCGCCAGGTGGAAGTGCCCTCCATCGTCGTCGCCCTGAACAAGGTTGACATGATGGACGACGAAGAGTTGCTGGAACTGGTGGAGATGGAAGTCCGCGAACTGCTGGACACCTACGACTTCCCCGGCGACGACACCCCCATAGTCCGCGTCAGCGGCCTCAAGGCCCTGGAAGGCGATGCCGAAGCGATGGATGGCGTCCGCGAACTGGTCAAGACCATGGACGACTACATTCCCCAGCCGTCCCGCGTAACCGACCAGCCTTTCCTCATGCCCATTGAAGACGTTTTCGGCATCAAGGGCCGCGGCACCGTGGTGACCGGCCGTGTCGAGCGCGGCCAGCTCAACGTGGGCCAGGAAGTGGAAATCATCCGCTCCGGCGACGTGCGCCGCACCGTCGCCACCGGCCTGGAAATGTTCCACAAGCTGCTGGACACCACCGAAGCCGGCGACGCCGTGGGCGTACTGCTGCGCGGCGTGGACCGCGACGAAGTCGAGCGCGGCCAGGTGCTGGTAGCCCCCGGCTCCATGCGGCCCTACCGCAAGGCCGAGGCCGAGGTGTACGTGCTGAGCCAGGCCGAAGGCGGCCGGCACACGCCGTTCTTCACCGGCTACAAGCCCCAGTTCTACATTCGCACCAGCGACATCACCGGCGAAATCGCTCTGCCCGACGGGGTGGAGATGGTGATGCCCGGCGACAACATCACCATGACCGTCAGCCTGATTACGCCCATCGCCGTTGAAGAGGGCCTGCGCTTCGCCATCCGCGAGGGTGGCCGCACCGTCGGCGCCGGCGTGTTCACCAAACTGTTGGAGTGATCCCATGGCGCGCAAGTCAACCGACGCCCGGCAGATCATCACGCTGCAATGCACCGACTGCCGCGAGCGCAACTACTCCACCATCAAGAACCGGCGCAGCCACACCAGCCGGATGGAACTGCGCAAGTACTGTAGCCGTTGCCGCAACCACATCGTACACCGCGAAGTGAGGTAAAACGCCGTGGCCAGGGCATCAGCCAGACGACCTTCCCCGATCTCTCCCCAGTCCGTGGGGAGGGTCGGGCCCATCGGGTTCCTGCGGGAGACTATATCCGAACTGCGCAAGTCGGTGTGGCCCAGCAAGGAGGAAACGGCGCGGCTCACCGTGATCGTGCTGGTGCTGGCCATCGCCATGGGCTTCTTCCTCGGGTTGCTGGACCGGGTATTCGCCGAGCTGTTCACCCGGGTGATCCTGAACCCCACCCTGTTCTAGCGCGGAACGCCGGCAACTCCTTGCAGCGATGCGGGGCGGCTCTCCGAGGCGTCCCGGCGGCATCAGTATTTTCAAACGACTCAACCTGATTGCAGGCTCGCTATGACCACCATGCAACCCTATGCCGATCTCCGCTGGTATATCGTCCATACCTATACCGGCCAGGAGGACATGGTCAAGCGCAACCTGGACTTGCGCCGGCACAGTTTCGGAATGATCGACCGCATTACGCGAGTGGAGGTTCCGTCCGAGGACGAGATTATCCGCAACAAGGGCGAACGCAGTTCTCAGCGCCGCAAGCTATTCCCCGGCTACATCCTGGTGCAGATGGTGATGGACGACGAGGCCTGGTTCCTGGTCCGCAACACCACCGGCGTAACCGGCTTTATTTCCGCTGAAGAAGAAGGCGGCGACCGCCCCCGCCCCGTCCCGCTGGACGACCGCGAGGTTGACGAAATCCTGGACCGGGTTGCGTCCGGCGAACCGCGGGCCGTGATCGGCATGAACGCCGGCGATATGGTTCGCATCTCCGAGGGGCCATTCGCCGACATGCTGGGCCGGGTCGAAGAAGTGGACGAACACCGGGGACAGGTCAAGGTGCTTATCTCCGTGTTCGGCCGGGAAACCCCCGTGGAACTCGACTTCATGCAGGTGGAAAAGGTCTAGTTCCTTTTTCACCCTCACCCTAGCCCTCTCCCATCAAGAGAGAGGAGATAGTTAGTTGGAGGCCATCAGTGGCTAAGAAAGTAATGGCAGTCATCAAGCTGCAACTGGAAGCGGGCAAGGCCACGCCCGCACCGCCCGTCGGCCCGGCCCTGGGTCAGCACGGCGTCAACATCATGGCCTTCGTGAAAGAGTACAACGAGCGCACCGGCAGCCAGGCCGGCACCATCGTGCCGGTTCACCTTACGGTGTACCAGGACCGTTCCTTCACCTTCGTAACCCGCACGCCTCCCGCTTCCGACCTGCTGCGGCGGGCCGCCGGCATCGAGAAGGGGCAGGGAGACGCCCGGGCGCCCATCGGCGTGAGCGTCGGCAGCGACGCGCTCCGCAGCATCGCGGAAGAAAAGATGAAGGACCTCAACGCCAACTCCGTCGAACAGGCCATGAACATCATCGCCGGCACCGCCCGCAGCATGGGCATCACCATCGAAGACGACTAGGAGAACAGCAAAATGCCCAAGCACAGCCGCCGTTACAACAGCGTCTCCGAGCGAGTGCCTGAAGACGCCGTATATCAGCCCCGCGAGGCCATCGACCTGGTGAAGGAGCTTTCCACCGCCAAGTTCGACGAGACCATGGAGGTGCATCTGCGCACCAATGCTGACGTGCGCCACGCCGAACAGCAGGTGCGCGGCGTGACCGTGCTGCCCCACGGCCTGGGCAAGGAAACGCGCGTCCTGGTGTTCGCCAATGGCGAAGCCGTGGACATCGCCCGGCAGGCCGGCGCGGACTACGTGGGCGACGATGATCTCATCGCCCAGATCGAGGGCGGCTGGCTGGAGTTTGACGTCGGGCTGGCGATACCCGAGGTCATGTCCAAGATCGGGCGCCTGGGTCGCATCCTGGGCCGCCGCGGCCTGATGCCGAACCCGCGCACCGGGACGCTGGTTCCCGCCCGCGACCTGCCTCGCGTGATCCAGGAATCCAAGGCCGGCCGTCTGGAGTTCCGCACCGACCGCACCGCCATCATCCACGGGCAGTTCGGCAAGTCCTCGTTTGAGACGGACTCGCTGATGGACAACCTGACCGTGTTCATGGACTCAGTGATGCGCGAACGCCCCGACGCGGTAAAGGGCGCATTCATCAAGTCCGCCTACATCACCTCGTCCATGGGCCCCGGCATCTCGGTGGACGTGGGGACGCTGTCGGCGTTGAGACCAGAATAGCCAGCCGCGCCTTGCGTTCCCGGAACCCAGGTGATAGGCTAATCCAAATCCGAATACAGCAGTTAACGCTTGAGACAGCGGGTCCCGATTGTGGGGTAATGGCACGTTGTTGCCGCCCGCCGAAGCGACAGGTTACGTGATACGTCCCCATGGGGACGCGCGCCCCGCGTCTATGTCTCAAAAGCGCGGGGTTTTTGCTTGGTTCCCCCGGCAAATTCCCCGACTGAAATCCAGATACGAGGAGGAAAACATTGCCAACCCAGGCAAAAGTTGACCGGGTGGCCGAACTGCGGGAGAAACTGGAGAACTGCTCCATCGTCATCTCCACCGGCTATTCCGGCATCGGCGTGAACCAGATGGTGAACCTGCGTCGCCGGATGCATGAAGGCGGCGTCGAGTTTATCGTCGTCAAAAACAGCCTGCTGAGCCTGGCCGCCGACGGCGCCGACGTGCCTCAGCTGAAAGACGTTCTAACCGGTCAAACGGCCATCGCCCTCGGCTACGATGACGCCGCCGCCATCGCCAAGACGGTCTCGGACGCCGCCAACGCCGACGGCACGTTGCAGATCCACGGCGCAGTGGTCAGCGGCGGGCCGGCCATGCCCACCGAAGAGGTGCGGCGGCTGGCGTCGCTGCCGCCGCAGCCCGTGCTGGTCGCCCAACTGTTGGGCAACATGCAGGCCCCGCTGTACGCGCTGGCCGGCGTACTCAACGCGACCATCAGCGGCCTGGCCTACGCGCTACAGGCCCGCATCGACCAGTTACAACCCGCCGAGGCCGCCGAATAGGAACGGTAACCGTACACCCTCACCCCAGCCCTCTCCCATTGAGGGAGAGGGAGTATCAGCAAACAATCAGGAGGCAAACAATCATGGCAGTAAATCAGGAAGTATTGGACGCCATCAAGAACATGAGCGTTATGGACCTGGCCGATCTGGTCAAGGCCATTGAGGAAGAATTCGGCGTTTCCGCCGCCGCTCCCGTGGCGGTAGCCGCCGCGCCGGCCGCCGGTGTCGTGACCGACGACGCTCCGTCCGCCGCCGCTGACGATCAGACCGAGTTCAACGTCACTTTGGCGGACTTCGGCGCCAACAAGATCAACGTCATCAAGGCCGTCCGCGAAGTCACCGACCTGGGCCTCCGCGAAGCCAAGGAGCTCGTTGAGTCCGCGCCCACCCGGGTGAAGGAAGGCGTCAACAAGGAAGAGGCCGACACCATCAAGGGCAAGCTGGAAGAAGCCGGCGCCACCGTTCAGGTTGCGTAGTTCGACCCAGATCACCATCGTCGTCCGTACCGTAGGGGCAGGTTTGAAACCTGCCCCTACATATTTGCGGTGGTGTACAATGCCGCCACGTTAATCGGGAGGCCCTTGACGCATGGATCTGGAACTCAACGGGAAATCGGCCATCGTAACCGGCGGCAGCCGGGGCATCGGCAAGGCGGTCGCTCGCGTCCTGGCGTCCGATGGATGCCGCGTTGTTATCACCGGACGCTACTCCGACACTCTTTCCACCGCCGCTGAAGAAGTGGCCGCCGACACCGGAGGCTCCGTCACACCCATCGTGTGCGACATGACCAGCACTGAGCAGGTCAATGCCATGGTTGCCGCCGCCGCCGATGCTCTCGGCGGACTCATCGACATCCTGGTGAACAACGCCGCCGCGCCCGGCGGCCTGGCGCGCGGCTCGCTGGACGAAATCCGCGACGAAGACGTGATGCTGGACCTGGACACCAAGGTCATGGGCTACCTGCGCTGCGCCCGCGCCGTCGCGCCCTACATGCAGCAGCAGGGCTGGGGCCGCATCGTTAACGTCGGCGGGCTGTCCGCCCGCCGGGGCGCCAGCAACGTCAGCGCCGGCGTGCGCAACTCCGGCCTGTCCAACCTCACTAAGTACCTGGCCGAGGAGTTGGGCGAGTCCGGCGTCTGCGTCAACCTGGTGCATCCCGGCACCACCCGCACCGAGCGCAGCGGCCCGATGTACGCCGAACAGGCCGAGCGGGAAGGCACCACCGTCGAAGAGATCGAGCGCCGCGTCGCCGCCGGCAACTCCACGCGCCGCATCGTAGATGCCGAGGAACTGGCGTGGGTAGTGGCCTTCTTCGCCTCGCCCCGCAGCATCGCCATCAGCGGCGAGACCATCGCGGCCGGCGGGGGCGCCGGCCTCAACGTCTATCACTAATCGCCAATCCCGTCATTCCCGCGCCGGCGGGAATCCAGAAATCCCACAGAGGAGACTCGCAAGATGATCAAGGTAACCGTTTTCTACGGCAACGAGGAAGGCAAGTCCTTCAACATGGACTACTACGTCAACACCCACATGCCCCTGGTGCAGGAGCGTTTGACTCCCTTCGGTATGCGCTACTACAACGTGGAAAAGGGCATCTCCGACACCGACCCCAACGCGCCGCCGATGTACGTCGCCGTCGGCTACCTCCTCTTCAACGACGTTGACGGCGTCCACGAAGGCTTCAAGACCCACGGGCGCGAGTTGGTGGGCGACGTCAAGAACTTCACCGATATCGAACCCAAGTTTTTGATCAGCGAGTTGGTGGCGTAACAGCGCGTCTACGACTCCATGCTCAGGGTAGCCCGGCCGTCCAAACCTTGAACGAACACGCCATCCGCGAACATTGAGAATTTCTGCCCCCACCGGCAGCCGCATCCTTCGGTATGAGAACGACGGGCGGCTGCCAGAATCTTGCGCAAAACGGCCGATGATGACACCATTTTGTTCTACCGCTGGTTCTACGACTTAGACAAGTACACGATGGTGGCGGTGGTTAATCATCCGGGCCGTAATTGGATAATCACTGCGTTCGTTACCCGGAGGTTGCAGAGAGGAGAAACCATATGGCAACGACGTTGAGATTCGAGCACGATGTGGCCGGCAACATCATGTACATCGAGAAATGCCCGCCTTATCCTGGGCAGGATGAAGACGACATTGAGGACGGTGTAATCGCCCGGCGCCATCCTGATACAGACGAAGTGGAAAGCGTGATGATACTGTTCTACTCGTCCCGTATTCTGGCCCGCGAACCGCTCCGGTTGAACATCCCCGTCGCGGAAGGCGCGATCAACGGCCACCAGGCAGCGGCGGAATTCGACTGTTTGGTTCAACCAAGCTCGAATTGGCTGACTTTCCCGGCAGACGCCGAAATCGTCAAGCGGTACATTCCCGTCTGGAATGAGGCGACGGAAGCATCGCTAACCTGAACCCTGGCATTGCTCAAGGGGCGGCTGCCCGACTTCTCCGCTGCCGCGTTGAGAAACTGCCATGCCACCGACGCAATCCCTGCATCCCCGCGGCATAGCGTATAATGAGCGCCGTTGCCTGGCGCCGCGGAATCCCCCAGCCGCGCCGACTCTTGCGCCCGGAGCGGACTGATGACTACTCCCGCAACCGCTAAATCCCCACTCGCCCGCCCGCCGGAGCCGGATGACGGTATTGATTACCCTTACGCGCCCGACGTGCTGCCGCCAAAGTCAATGTTTCACTTTGTCCCTCAAGCCTATATGCAGGGCGCGCTGGAAACTTGGCTGGATGACCCCACGACCCTGGTCGCAAGCCATATGTTCATCTACTATGAGCCGGGCAATCCCCGGGTCAGTGTGGCCCCGGACGTGTACATTATTCCCAACGTGGGCAGCGCGTTGCGCCGTTCCTACTTTTTGTGGCTGGAGCATGAAGTCCCAAGCTTTGCCATGGAGATAGCGTCCAGCAGCACCTACCGGAATGATGGCGGGTTCAAGTACCGACTGTACGAAAGCTGGGGCGTGCAGGAATACTGGCGTTACGACCCAGAAGGCGGACTGTTCACGCCGCTGTTGCAGGGTTATCGTCTGGTGGACGGTCAGTACACGCCCATCGCGGTTACGGTGGACGCGGAGCGTGGTGAGTGCCGGGGATTCAGCCCGCTGCTGGGGTTGGAACTGCACGGCCGGTTGGGATGGTTCCGGTTTATGAACCCAGCGACCGGGCAGTTTCTGCCCAACCACCAAGAGCTGTTGCGGGAACAGCAGGAACTGGCACAGGAACGGGATGTCGAGCGGGCGGCGCGCATTGCCGCCGAAGCCCGCATCCGTCAACTGGAAGCGCAACTGGAAAACCGGCAAGAAGGGTAATTGTCATGAACCAAGCCGTCGAGGCCCTCACCGAACGCGCCATCCGCGAACACTGGGATTTCCTGCCCACCGCCGGCAGCCGCATTGGATTGCACGAGTACGATGGACGCCTGCCCGACTTCTCCGCCGGCCACATCCGTCGCCGCGTCGAGGAACTGCACCAGACCCTCGCGCAACTGTCGGCCCTGCCGTCTGATCCGGCGTCCAATGGTGCCGCCGACCCTGAAGCCCGCATGGACCGACTCAACCGCAGCCTGCTGGAGCTGTTCCTGCGCCGCGAGCTGTTCAACCTGGAGGAGATGCGGACGCTGGAAACCAACCCCCAGCGACAGGTGGGCTACATCGGCGTGGGCAGCTACGTGCAGCGAGATTACGCGCCGCTGCCCGACCGCCTGCGCTCCGCCGCCTCCGCGCTGCGCCAGGTTCCCGACTTCCTGGCGACCCTGGATGCCCTTACCGAGCCGGAGTTGGGCGAACCCGTGCGTGATATGGCCGTGCGCGCCTACCGAGGCATGGCATCTTTTTACGAGACCGGGCTGTCTGATGCTGCCGAGCAATGCGCCGCCATTGCGCCCGACGTGGCCGCCGAGTTCAACGCCGCCCGCAAAACTGCGTCCGCCGCCGTAACCGAGTTCGCCGACCGCATCCAAGCCCGCAGCATCCGCCCGGAGTTCGCCATCGGCTCCCGGCTGTACCACCGGATGCTATCGGTGGGCGAGGCGGTGGACACGCCGCTGTCCGACGTGCTCTCCATCGGGCAGGCCAACCTGGAGCAGAACCTGCGCCGGCTGGACGAAGCGGCGGCGCTAGTCGCTCCGGGCAAATCCGTGCGCGAGGCCGTGGCGATGGTCAGCGCCAGCCATCCCACCGCCGAGAGCCTGATACCGGAAACACGGGATATGCTGGAGGACATCCGCCAGGCCCTGATCGACCACGACATCATCGGGCTGCCCTCCGAGGAACGCTGCCAGGTAACCGAAACGCCGTCCTACATGCGCTACGCCTTCGCCGCCATGGACTCCCCCGGCGGATTGGAGCAGGTCGCCACCGAAGCCTTCTACTATGTAACGCCGGTGGAACCGGACTGGACGCCGCGCCAGCAGGAGGAATGGCTAAGTAACTTCAACTACCACACCCTCAAGGTCATCAGCATCCACGAGGTCTATCCCGGCCACTACGTTCACAACCTGCACAATCGGTACGGACATACGCAGCACGGGCGCGAACTGTCGCTGATCAACCGCGTCGCCACGTCATACGCCTTCACCGAGGGCTGGGCGCACTACACCGAAGAGATGATGCTGGAGACGGAGTACGGGCGCGACAACCCAGCCCTGTGGCTCACCCAACTGCTGGAGGCCCTGGTGCGCAACTGCCGCTACCTGTGCTCGCTGGGGATGCACACCCAGGGCATGACGCTGGATGAGGCCACCAGGTTCTTCCAGGCCCACGCCTACATGGAGGAACACCCTGCCTACCAGGAGGCCATCCGCGGCACCTTCGACCCCGGCTACCTCAACTACACGCTGGGCAAGTTGATGCTGATCAAACTCCGGCAGGACTGGCGACGGCAGGAAGGCTCCGCCTACACCCTGCGCCGGTTCCACGACGCCGCCCTCTCGTGGGGCGCGCCGCCCGTGCCGCTGCTGCGGGCGGCAATGCTGGATGCCGACGACGGCGCGATTCTGTGACCTGCCGACTGTTACGGCACACGCGCCGTATGGTAGCATTGAATCCGCAGCCTCCATATCCCTTGACGGGCAGCAAACATGACGATCCCCGGTGAAACCGACATCACCGACCTGATTCCGCCGGAAGCGGAAATCGTGCGCCGCATAGTTCAGGAAGTGCGACAGTATCCGCGCATCCGTCAGCCGTTGCTCCGCTTTTTGACTGCGGACGATTTCGACGAGCTCATAGCGATGAGCCGCGAAAACACTGACGGCATCAAGCTGATCCTGGAACGGATGGGTGTTGTGGAGCAGGCGGTGGAACGCATCCCCGCCATCGAGCAGGCGGTGGAACGCATCCCCGCCATCGAGCAGGCGGTGGAACGCATCCCCGCCATCGAGCAGGCGGTGGAACGCATCCCCGCCATCGAGCAGGCGGTGGAACGCATCCCCGCCATCGAGCAGGCGGTGGAACGCATCCCCGCCATCGAGCAGGCGGTGGAACGCATCCCGCTGATAGAAAGCGAGATCCGGCGCGTCAACGGTTCATTAGGGCAGCTTCGAGGTGAAGCTTACGAGGATGTATGCGCTGCTGAAATCGACGGCATCCTTGACGGCTATATGGAAATTGCCGTCTTGGCCGAACGGGCAAGGATCAGAAGGCCGTTCTTGAATGCTCGCCAGGAAGGACTGATCTCTCGCGAGGAATTCCTGGACCACTACCGCCCCGACATCATCGCCCGCGCCGCCCATGACGACGACGAAACCGAAGGTCTGGCCGTCGTCGAAGTGTCGGTCACATTCAACCGTGAAGATCTGGAAGCTGCCAGCCGCCGCGCAGAGTTGATCGGAAGAGTCACCGGCGTTCCCACAGCCGCCTATCTGGTAACTCATCACGAATGGCCGGCGGAAATGGACGCCGCTGCCCGCGAGTTGGGCGTTGTCATCATCCGGCACGCGATTCCCGAGTACGCTATCTAAATCTGACCGGTCAACGCGGAAAGCCCCATGCGGAGCGGGGCCAGTAGATTGCCCACACCTTTCCGATGATGTGGTCGGCCGGCAGTGGACCCCAGTGGCGTGAGTCCTGGCTGCCGCTGCGGTTGTCCCCCATCACGAAATACTCGTCATCATCCAGTCGCACCGGGTGCATGTCGCCGGTGGTGATGTTGGGCAGGTACGACTCGTCCAGGCGAGCCCCGTCCACGAAAACCTGTCCGGCGTCTATCTGAACCCGTTGCCCCGGCTCGCCAATGATTCGCTTCACAAACTGGCGCTGCGGGTTCTCCGGGTAGTCGAACACCACCACGTCGCCCTGCCGGGGCGACCTACCCAGGTAGATCCTGCCGGGTTCGTCGGGCAGCCAGAAGGGGATGATCATGCCCAACCGCTCGGTGTCCACCGGGAAATACACCAGCTTGTTCACCATCAGGTAGTGGCCGGGCAGCAGCGTGGGGCGCATGCTGGAGCCTTCAACTCGGAAGTTCACCACCGCCAGCTGGATAGCGATGAACACCACCGCGCCGATGTACGCGGCCTCCACCAGTTCTTTGAGCCAATTGGAGTTATTCACCGTTCGTCCGGTTGCCAGGTTACGCGTTCAATTCTATCAAACGTCATTGCGAGCGCAGCGCGGCAATCCGTACCCACTGCACAGACCCCCGGGCTGTCGGTTAAAGTTGACTACCATCGACTGCCGAATTACCATTACTTTCCCGTCCGCAACGCTGCTGGCTTGTCGCCGGCCGCTCCATTCAATTCGTCGCCCTGCGAAAAGGTGGTCCCATGGCCATGACCGTGCTTGATGCCAATGAACTCAAGGTGTTTTCCGGCAACGCCCATCCCCAACTGGCCCAGGATGTTTGCGACTACCTGGGCATTCCATTGGGCGAGAGCGAGGCCTTCAAGTTCGCCAACGACAACACCTTCGTCCGCATCCGGGAAAACATCCGCGAGCGCGACGTGTTCATTGTCCAGCCCACCGTGGCCCCCACCAACGACAACCTGATGGAGCTGCTGATCATGATCGACGCCTGCAAGCGGGCGTCGGCCGGGCGCATCACCGCCGTCATCTCCTACTACGGATACGGACGCACCGACAAGAAGGACCAGCCCCGGGTGCCCATCACCGCCCGGCTGGTGGCCGACCTCATCTCCACCGCCGGCGCCGACCGAGTGCTGACCCTGGACCTGCACGCCGGCCAGATCCAGGGGTTCTTCAACATCCCGGTTGACGAGCTGACCGCCGAGCCGATCCTGTCCAACTACTTCTTCGAGAAGGGGCTGGAAGACCTGGTGCTGGTAGCCGTCGATTTCGGCATCAGCAAGCGCGCCCGCGACATGGCCGAGCGCCTGGGGGTGCCCGTCGCCGTCATCGAGAAGCGGCGCACCGGCAACGACGACCGCAACGAAACCCTGAACGTGATTGGCGACGTGCGGGGCATGCGTGCCCTCACCTTTGACGACGAGATTCTCACCGGCGGCACCATCGTCAACGCCGCCAACGCGCTGCTGGACGCCGGCGTAACCGAGGTGTTCTGCTGCGCCACGCATCCCGTCTTCTCGCCGGCGGCGCCCAAGTTGCTCGGCGAAAGCGCGTTCAAAGAGGTGGTGGTGACGGATTCCGTGCCGCTCACGTCGGCCCAGAAAACCGGCAACCTGACTGTACTGTCCATCGCTCCCCTGATGGGCGAGGCCATCAAGCGCATCCACGAAGGCCGCTCGGTGGGCGAGCTATTCCAGTAGGACCCCAAACGCCGCACCCTATCTACCGCGTCCAACTTTGCGGCGGATTTCCGTACATCATTGCACGCATTTCCGGCCACGAATAGCGGACGGTAGGGTCAGGTCGGCGTGCGTCGCCCACGCTGCAATCCGGCAGCCGATACCCCTCGCCGTCGAATGCCGGCGCGGTAGCAAGGACCTGACGCAGCCCGTCTTCCACCAACGCCTCTAATGGGCGCCCGGTTCTCCGGGCATGACGCTTTGCCTGGGCCAGCAGTTCGTCCTGGATGTCCACGGTAGTCTTCATAAGGGCCTAAACTGGCTGCATCATTGTCCGGTAGCGGCTTCGACTGCTGTTATTAAGCGACCTTTTCATGTCTGTGTCGCAAGTGCTAAAAGAAATCCTTCGGGTTTTTGAGGAATGCCCGTATTTCTTCAACACTTGAATGGTACGTGTAAAATAGCGTGCCAGCACCAGCAGCGCAGAGAAATGCGGCGGTAGTGGCTGAGTTCACAGTAAACCCGAGTTCGTTCATGAAAAGCGCGGTCGCGATGGCACTCGCTTGAATTGCGTAAACTGCCGATTCTTCAATCGGCAATTGACTGACTAGCCTTTTAGCTATTCGTGTCTTGTGATCGTTGAGAGACCCTGCCTCTTTCATATGGTTCAGCACTGTGGATCGTACCCATCCGCCGTAAGTCTTGTAGATGCAGATTCTAACCATGGGTCCCTGCGCCAAGGCAAAAGCCAGTACGAACGCCCAATTTTCTACTATTAACCGTGCCACCATTTCGGAAGCGACTACTGACCAGAGGCCCACGGACAATCCCGACAGCAGAAACGAGACCTTGATGTTACCACGTCCGTGCTTCGCCACGAATCCGATGGCGACAAAGAACAACCCTGATACCACTAGGATAATTGCATCGTGAGTTGGACCGACGGGAATCTCCATCCATATCAGTACGGCGTCTGCAATACCGAGCAGGACGATGATTACTCCTAGCGCCATCATTATCATTGCCATGACCCCACCCTCGTTTCTTTGATGTCTTGAGACCCGTGTGGAGCGTGGGCGTGGGCACGTATCCAGTCTCTACCTTGCCTAGATTAGGCCGAGTCGCTGGAAGGGTGGGTTGCCGGGGCGACAGGGTGAGCAAGTTAGAAATGCACTTAAATGGGCAGGCGTTGCGGCCTGACGGTTTCCCAACGTTCCTTTGCCCAATTGTGCCGTCGCTTGAATTAGCAACCTGCTCATCGCGTAATGACTCGGTTGCGATACGTCCGGCTTCGAATGCCAGTTGAATCGTGTCTGCAACCGTCAGCCGATCGCTTTTGTCGCTGTTGCAAGCTACGCAGGCCAGTGCGCGGTTCCAGCAGTCATCATTGCTGCCGTCCCGCGCGTTGGGCTCAACGTGGTCCAACTGCAACTCCCTGCGGTCCTTCTGCTTCGCCATGCCACAATACCAGCATCCCGTTCCCCATTCGGCGACGAACGCCTCCCAGATTTGCTGACTGCTCTCAACCGGCTTTTGCCGATACTGCGGGTCCGGCAGCGTGTTGATACTCATAGCGATGGGCGCGTCCTCATTGGTGCGCACCGGAAGATCGTAAGGGCCGCGCACTTTGATGATGCGCCCGGCGGACAGGTCGGCCTGCATTCCGCCCGTTGCCTCCGGGTATTCGCCTTCGGTGATGATGCGCAGGTCTGACTGCTTGTGAAACTGCCGCCGCACCATTGTCCACGCTCTGGGCGACATATCGCAGGCGATCCAGCGACGGCCCGCCAGTTCCGCCGCTATCGGCACGTATGCACAGCCGGCGAAGCAGTCCAGCACCAGGTCGCCGGGGTTGCTGCTGGCCTCAATCATGCGTTTTGCCAACTCCTGCGGCTTCTGCGTCGGATAACTGGTGCTCTCTTTACCTTTCACTTCCCCAATGTCGTCCCAGATGCTGTTACGAATGGTCCCCTCCTTGGGACGGACTTTGCGGTAAAGACGTTCGTTTTGGATGACTAACTCGCCGGCCTTGTCGAGCTCTTCCATTCGCGTCTTGCCGGTTTTCCAACCCGATGGATGTGGCGGTTTGAACCCCTTATATTCGTAGCACAGATTGGGACGCGGACTTGCGCTTGGGCGGTTGTACGCTACATCCAAATAGTACCGTCCTTTTTCGTCCTCGAACTTAAATGCCTTTTCAAGGTAATCAGGATCATACGGTTCCAGTACTCGGCTCATGTCAAAAAAGGCGTTGTCCGTCTTTTTGTAGAACAGGATGGTGTCTGCGTTGACGTTGAAACTGCGCGGCTGGAACTGTGACCCTTTGAACCCCCTGGCTGTTCGTTTCCACACGATTTCGTTGGTGAAATTGCCACCTCCAAACACGGCGTCCATCATCTGCCGTAGGTATGCGTTAGCCTCGTTGTCGCAGTGCAGATACACGCTACCCGTAGTCTTGAGTATCCGCTTGATTTCCAACATCCGCTCCACCATGAAAGCGATGTAAGCGGCGTGGCCGTCCCCGTGCGAATAGCGGGTAGATTGAATCAGCCACCATGCCGGGGCGCAAATGCGTTCCAGTTCATCCATCCAGTCCTTGTACACTCGTTGCCGGAAGTTCCAAATATCACCAAAGTTGGCGGTTACTCCGGCCTGGTCGGGATATTCGAGCCCGACCTCGTAGGCAGTAGCAGGGTCGTAAATGCCCCAACTGTCCATCAGCTCACGTTCGATGCGTCGCTCGTCGTCATTCAGCGGCGGTTTCAGATTTCCCATGAAAGTCTGCTGCTTACCGAAAGGGGGATCGATAATCACCAGGTCAACGCTTTCGCTGTCCAGTGCCTTCAGGAACGGAAGGTTATCGCTGATAAACACCGTCCGGTTCAGATCGTCGGTGTTCAACTCGTTAAAATGCTGACTACTCATAACACCCTCCTGCACTATGGCAAAAGCAGGCATCAGTGGGAATAGGACACGATAAGGTAGTGGGCGTAGATGCGCCGCTTGCCCGTGAACCCTAAATGTCGGCATCCGTGATCCCCCAACAAGTTCAGGTTCTATTCCCAGCGTGACGACTCGCGAGAATCTCGATAAGTTCTCCATCGGTTATGTAACCGGGATTAGCCAACAATCGCTCAAGCCCTTCTTTGCTGATTTTGCTAAGTGGGATGAGCTCATCACTTCCCTGTAGAGCCCATGGAGCAACCATGCTCCTAAGCTTTTCTTCCGTGACGTAATTCTCATCGACGTATTCGAGGAGCAGATCGACGATCTTGCGCATATCCCTGGCGAGTTCTGCACCAACGTCGCCAAAACGAGTTTCCCATTCACCGGAAACTTGCTGGACGATTGCTGCGATGTTATTCGTTTCCTCAGGTGTCATGGTTATTCCTCCGTTTCAACGTATGCTATAAAACCAATATGCTGGTGGCCTAGCCTGGTACTATTACCAGCGTTGCCATTCGGGACAGCCCGGCAATTAGTCACCGCTGATGATAGCAGGAGCAAGGGCGGCAGTGTCAACGACCAAACGTCACCGGGCCAGCCGTTTTGTACTCTCCATCTCAGGCAAAAGGCACCCCCTAATCCCGCTAATCCAAAAATCCTGAAAATCCTGGTTTTGACAAAATGACACCCCGCCCATTGCGCCCCCCTGCCCCCGTTCCCCATAATGAACTCATCACATGTGAGGCTAGCCATCCCAACCCGCAATCCACGCCTGCCAGAGGTGATACCACTACGTCGGTCGTAACGGCCACCCGTCGGCAACAAAACCGCATACCGCTCGGCAAGACCGGCGTCCGAACAATGCTTACTCGGCGCGGTCCCAACGACACAGCGCTAGCTGCAACGCTGGCGCCCCGACCCAGCCGCAAGGCGATGTCGGGCGCAAATTTGATGCAGCAAAAACCCATGCGTAACCCCCCGGCCGTGGGGCTGACCACGACCACCGGAAACCATCACTTCTGGCAGGCAAAGGAGAGCAAAACCAAACCAACCATCACGAGGAAACGCCTATCGAAACACCACCACATACCCGCGGCTCTGCTACAATCCTGCCATCAACCACCCGAATAAAGGACGGTCGGCGGCGACGCGAGGGAACAACGCAATGGGCGATTTTGCTACCGAAGTGTACATCGGCAACATCGATGGGGGCGATATGCACCCGGTATCCGCCCTGGTGGACACCGGCGCCACCGAGTCCGCCTTTCCCGCTGAATTTCTGGAATATCTCCGTGTTCAGCCCACGGAGAAGCCGATGCAGTACGTCTTGGCCGATGGCAGTACGTTGGAATGTCCTCGCGGGTTTGCTCGCATTTCCATAACGGTTCGCTCAGGCGAAACTTTGAGCGGTATCTGCCCTGTTGCCTTCTGGCCGGACGAGAGCGGCCAGTGCATCGGGGCGACGACGTTGCAGATCCTGACCCTGGCAGTGGACTCCGCCAACGAAGAATTAGCGCCCGTTGCGGCGCTCCGGAGAGGCTGGCCCGGAGCAATACCGCTGCAATAGATTCATCCCCAACGCTGGACATCCTGCCGGCGTATCGGTATCATCATCTCTCATAGGTTGCAGCGCAGTATCGCGTCCCAGTAGCGTGTGCGGAGTATGGGGCGGGCTGCGGGAGGAGGCCGCCTATGGTCGAAGTCGCCAGCGACTCCACTGATCTTATCGCTCGCGTATCCGAGTACGTGGAGGAGACCGCCCAGGTTGACGCAATTCGGGCGGCCTACGACTTTGCCGCCCTGTGCCACGATGGCCAGAAACGCCTCTCGGGCGACCCCTACATCGTCCACCCGCTGGCCGCCGCCACCATCCTCGCCGACCTGTACCTCGACCCCGACACCATCAAGGCCGCCCTGCTGCACGACGTGCTGGAGGACTGCGGGGTGGACGTGGAGGAACTGGATACCCGCTTCGGCCCCGACGTAGCCCGCCTGGTGGACGGCGTCACCAAGCTGGAGCGCGTGGATTACCGCCCGCCCGGTTCCAACGGCGCCAGCCCGCCGGTGGCCGACCGGGGAACGGAAAACCTGTACGCCGAGAGCCTCCGCAAGATGCTGGTGGCCATGGCCGAGGACATCCGCGTCGTCCTCATCAAGCTCGCGGACCGCCTCCACAACATGCGCACGCTGGACGCCCTGGCCGAACCCAAGCGCCGGCGCATCGCCCAGGAAACCCTGGACGTGTATTCCCCACTGGCGCACCGCTTGGGCATCTGGGAACTCAAGTGGCAGCTGGACGACCTCGCGTTCCGCCACCTGAATGAGGTCAAGTACCGGGAAATATCCCGGATGCTGGCCGCACGGCGCTCCCAGCGGGAGGCTTACGTCGCCGAGGTGTCCGAGCGGCTGCGCGAAGAGCTGGCGGTCAACCACCTGAACGCCGAGGTCAACGGCCGGCCCAAAGGCATCTACTCCATCCATCGCAAGATGCAGAAGTACGAAGCCGACGGCAAGGAACTGAGCGACATCCATGACCTCTACGCCATGCGCGTGATCGTCGATGACGTGGCGGACTGCTACGCCGCCCTGGGCGTGACCCATCGTATGTGGAGCCCCATACCCGGCCAGTTCGACGACTACATCGCCACGCCCAAGCAGAACATGTACCAGGCCCTGCACACCACCGTTCACTGCGAGGGCGGGCATCCGCTGGAAGTGCAGATCAAGACCCGCGACATGCACCAGGTGGCCGAGTACGGCGTCGCCGCCCACTGGCGCTACAAGGAGAGGGCCGGCGGCGCGGCCGGCGGCCGTTTTGAAGAGCGTATGACGTGGCTGCGGCAACTGCTGGAGTGGCAGCGCGAAACCCCGGACACCGACGAATTCCTCCAGTCGGTGCGGGAAGACCTGTTCCACGACCAGGTCTTCGTGTACACCCCCGCGGGCGACATCATGGAACTCGCCTCCGGCGCCACGCCCATCGACTTCGCCTACAAGATTCACACCGACCTGGGCCATCGCATCTCCGGCGCCAAGGTGAACGGACGCCTGGTGTCGCTGGACACCCCGCTGGAGAACGGCGACACGGTGGAGGTCGTCGCCGGCAAGACCGGCCGCGGCCCGTCGCCCGACTGGCTCAACCGCGACCGGGGCTACGTTGCCACCAACAGCGCCCGCCAGAAGATTCGCTCCTGGTTCAACCGGCAGGCCCGCAGCGCCAACATCACCCGCGGCAAGGACCTGCTGCGCCGCGAATTGCGCCGCATGGGCGTCAAACTCTCCGACCGGGAAGTGCTCCAACTCTGCCGGTACGAGACCATGGAAGACCTGCTGGCCGCGCTGGGTTCCGGCGAATTGAGCGATTCCGCCCTCGCCGACCGCCTCGCCGACCATCGCGGCAAGGACGCCGAGGCGGAGGAATGGCGGATTCCTCTCAAGGGTTCCCCGCGTCTGGACAGCCCATCCTCCGGTATATCCGTCCTCGGCGTCGGCGACCTCCTCACTCGCATTGCCGCCTGCTGCAACCCCATCCAGGGCGATCCCATCATCGGATTTGTGACCCGCACCCGCGGGGTCAGCGTTCACAAGGTGGAGTGCAAGAACGTGCTCAACGAGGACGAAAAGGAGCGCCTGGTACCGGTGTCCTGGGGACAAAAGCAGGAAATCTATCCCGTGCGCGTCCGCATCGAGGCCATCGACCGCGTCGGCCTGCTGCGCGACGTATCCACCAAGCTGTCCGAGGACAAAATCAACATCGCCTGGGTGGTCACCCGGGAGAACGATGATGCCACCGTGAGCATGGAACTCACCATCCACATCGGCGGCCTGCCCGAACTCAACCGGGTGTTCTCTCGTATTGAGGGGATACGGGGCGTAACCTCGGCCAGTCGGGTAACCGGCAGCCCGCTGCGGCAAACCGAGCGGTGAAATCCGGCTCCCCGCCGGGAGCGTCCGCTCTCTCCCGCGCGGTCTTCACCCCCACGGCGGCCAAGTTGCTGGTTGCCACAGCAGTATTCCTGGCAATACTGCTGATGCCCACGCCCGAGGGGCTCACCGTTGCGGGGCAACGATCCCTCGCGGTGATGACATTCATAGTCGTCCTCTGGGCCACCGAAGTGGTCCACTCCAGCGTCGCCGGCATCATAGGCGTGGCGCTGTTGGTGCTCCTCGGCGCCGTGCCCGGCATCGGCGAGGCGGTGTACGGGTTCTCGCAGCCCGTGTGTTACTTCCTCATCGGCATCCTGACGCTGGGTCTGGCGGTGCATCAGTCCGGCCTGGCCGAGCGCATGGCGATTTTCCTGATGCGCGGCGCGGTGGGCAGCCCGTACCTGCTCTACCTACAGATGCTCTTTTCCTTCGCCGCCCTCACCTTCGCGCTGCCATCGGCCAGCACCAGAGGCGCGATCCTGGTCCACGTGTACGAGCAGGTGTTGGAACAGTGGGGCATTCCCCAGGGCCATCCCTACTATAAGGCGTTGATGATGGCGCTGGGGACCCTCAACCGGCTGGGCTCCACCGCGCTGCTGGCCGGCGGCATAACACCGGTGGTGGCATCGGGCCTGCTGGGGGATTTCTCGTGGACCCAGTGGTTCGTCATTATGAGCGTGCCCTTCTACGCCAACCTCATCGTGGGCGGCACGCTGCTGTTCCTGTTCTACCGATCGGGTTTCCGCCCCGAGAACATTGGCAACGCCGTCTCGCCTGTTCCGGATTCCGTCAAGCCGGCCGAATGGCGCGCGGGCGCCATCGTCATGGTCACCGCGCTGATGTGGTTCACCGACTTCGCGCACGGCCTGCATCCGGCGGTGCCGGCGCTGATCGCCCTTTGCCTCATCCTGCTGCCGCGCGTGGGCATCCTGACCTGGAGCGAGTTCGAGCGCAACGTCGGCTGGACCAACTTCTTCGTCATCGCCACGTCGCTGTCGCTGTCCCACGCGCTGGTGTCCAGCGGCGCGGCGGCCTGGTTCTCGGAAACGCTGGTGGGCGGAGTATCGCAGTTGGTGTCCTCACCCATGCTGATCCTGCTGGCCCTGTGCGTTTGCTTCGCGCTGCTGCGGATGCTGCTGCCCAACATCGCCGGTTACCTGGCGCTGGTGATACCCGTAACCATGGCCGCTGCGGAATCGCTGGGCCTGAATCCGCTGGTGTGCGGAATGGCCGCCGTGGTGGTAGGAGACTCGGCGGTTTATTACGGCGCCGGCGGAACCTCTGCCGTGTTCGTATTCCAGCGGGCCAACATCGCAAACCCGGAGATTTTCCGGTTCGGCATCACCATGACCGTCGCCGTCATCGCGGTGCTGTTGCTGCTGGTGGTTCCCTACTGGAACCTAGTAGGCTACCCGCTGGCCCCGTAGCCGTTTCCATTTTGTTAAACTGTCATTGCGAGCGAAGCGCGGCAATCCCGAAAACGTGACAGCAACCCTTACCCCGAGGGGATTGCCACGGCGCTATCGCGCCTCGCAATGACAAATTAGCCATCACCCCAACCAACCGCGCGCCAGCAGCACGACCGACAGCACAATCAGCACAACACCCGCAATCACCAACCGGGTGAGCCACCGCCGTCGCCATCTGCGCCGCTCCCGCGACCGCCGCAGGTCGGCTCGATGATCCCACGGGCGACGGGCGCGCCGGCCGTCGCGCCATACCCCGCGGCGTTTCGCCTGCGCCTCGGCCTCCGCTTCGGGAAACCCCATCTCACGGCCTCCGTACCGGCTATACCAGTAGGCCATGCCGGACCGAACCATTGCCACGTTGATGGGTTCACGGTCGCGCCGTCTGGGATACAGCAGCCCAACCGTGCGCCCGTAGCGGTCCGTCGCCATCGTGTCCATGCGGATGCCGCCGCGCCGCACCAGCGACGCCAATGCATCCCGCGCCTCCCGTCCGTAGGGCTGCGCCAACTCCGGCGCGTCGATACCGTAGAGCCGCACCGCGAAGGGCCGGCGCAGGAAGCTGAACCACCCGCCGTACTTCACCTCCAGCGAATCGCCGTCGATAACTCTCCTTATCCTGACCTTGCGGGGCATGCCGACGTCATGCCGGCATTAGCGCAGGCTACGGCGACGACGGCGGGCCGGTAGGTCAGTCCGTTCTGAGCGGAGTTCCGCCAACTCAGCCTTGAGCTGCTCGATAGCGGCTTCCGCGACAGCAGCACGTTGATTGGCCTCCGCTGCTTGCTGATTGGCTTCCGCTGCCTGATGATTGGCTTCCGCTGCACGTTGGTCAGCCTCACGCGCCAGTTTATGGAAAAAGTAGCTCGATAGCACGATTGCGGCTCCTCCCGATATGGACAAAGTGGGGCTCAATATCTGAAATGCCCGCATCCAGTCGTCAAACCCCCGCTGGAAATCCAAGTCCAGTAACGGTATCAATGAGTATATTCCGGATGCCAGACCGACGGCAACCAACTGCAACGCGATGAACTCCAGCAGCACCACCAACGTCGCTTTGACGTGTACCCAGATGAGAGACTCCGAACCGGCGTTGCGCGGCGGCGAATTAGCGACGGCGGGACTACCGTTGGCTTTCGTACTTGCTGCCATCGTTTGCCTCTACACCGTCAGAGGCGTGTCGTCCCGGTTGGCCCATTCTCCCATGGATGCGTCGTAATTCTTGGCGTTCTCGAAACCGACCAGGCGCAGTACAAAGTTTCCGTGCGCCGCACGGATGCCGGCCTGTCAATAGGAGTACGCCGTCTTGTCCGGCGTGATGCCGTGCTCGGTGAGGATGCGGAGGATCTCGTCGGCCGGCTTGAACTCGTGGGTGTTGCGGTCCATCAGGTTGAACCACTCCAGGTGCACCGCGCCGGTCACATGTCCGATCCGTTTATTGCGGTAGTTCTCGGCGGTGCCGTCCCACTCGGCGTCGCTGCGCACGTCCCACACCACAACGTTATCGAGAGTGCAAGCTTCCTTGAGCTCGTCGCCGGATGCGATGAACGACTCGTCGGCGCGGGGCGTGAACGTAACGGACGCCGGCGGACGGGGCCGGCTGAAGTCGATGGTCTGGCCGGCGTTGACCCAAGCCCGCCAGCCGCCGTTGAGCACCTTGACGTTGCCGTGGCCGTAGTAGTTGAACACCCACCAGATGCGGGCGGCGGTGAGTCCCTGCGCGTGGTCGTAGGTGACCACGGTGGTGTCGTCGCCGATTCCCAGGCTCTCGGCGTAAGCCTTGAACTGGTCGGGCGTCATCACGTGCTGCCGGTCGTCGGGATTCTTGGCCCAGTTGTCGGACAGGTGAGCCGCGCCGGGGATGTGCCCCCGCTGCCAGGCATCGGCAGTGTTGGCGCAGTCCAGGACCACCACGTCAGGATCGTCCAGGTGCGCGGCAACCCAGGCCGGATCGGTCAGGTATTCGGGATGAGCGTAGCCGTCAGCGGCGGTGGTCATGGGATGGCTCCTGATTGGATTAGAGGGTTGGGTGAGGGGATTTTAGCACAGGCGGACGTTTTCACCGCTCCGAAAGAAGGGCAGCTAGTGCTATGATGAAACCATGCCATCCTACCCCCACATTGAGCGTTACCACGCAGACCTCGCGCAACTCATCGAGTTCGGCGGATCGGACCACGAGCTGAACATCCGCCCTGCCTTTCAGAACTGCCTGGCCGCTTACTGCCGGGACCACCGCGAGCGCCTGCTGCTGGTGCCCGAACTGGCGACCGGCGCCAACGTCCCCGACGGAACGGTGAAGGATGCCCTCCGCATGACACGAGGTTACTGGGAAGCGAAAGATACTCACGACGACTTGGAGGCCGAAATCCAAGCCAAGTTCAACCGGGGCTATCCCAGGGACAACATCGTCTTTGAGGACTCCCAAACCGCCGTGCTGATACAGAACAACGACGAAGCTATGCGAGCCGATATGACCCGCCCCGGCGAGTTGCATCGGCTGATTCGCCGTTTCCTGGACTACGAGCTGCCGGAAATCGAGGAGTTCCGCCATGCCCGCCAGCAGTTCAAGGCCGACCTGCCCGCCGTCCTGGACAGCCTGCGCGAGGCCGTCGCCGAAGCCGAGGCCGGCAACCCTGACTACCAGGCTGCCGCGGCCGGTTTCCTCGCCCTGTGCCGGCGCAGCATCAGCCCCGAGATCTCCGACGCCGACGTGCGGGAGATGCTGCTCCAGCACATTCTCACCAAGGACATCTTCCTGCGCGTCTTCGCCGAGGACCAGTTCCACCGCGAGAACAACGTGGCCCGGCAACTGGACGCCCTAGAACGCACCTTCTTCACCGGCGACGTGCGCCGCCAGGCCATCGACCGCCTCCGCGCCTACTACGGCGCTATCGGCCGCGCCGCCGACGAGATTGCCGACTACGCCGAAAAACAGCAGTTCCTCAAGGCCACCTACGAGGACTTCTACCAGGCTTACAACCCCGCCGCCGCCGACCGTCTGGGCGTGGTCTATACCCCCAACGAGGTCGTCGATTTCATCATCCGGGGCACGGATTACCTGCTGCAAAAGCACTTCGGCAAAACGCTGGCCGACGACCACGTGCGCATCCTCGACCCGGCCACGGGCACGGGCACGTTCATCACCAACCTCATCAACTATCTGCCGGTGGAGCGATTGGAGTACAAATATAGGAACGAGATCTACGCCAACGAAGTCGCCATCCTCCCCTACTACATCGCCAACCTCAACATCGAGTACACCTACAAGGAACGGACAGGGCAGTACTTGGAGTTCCCCAACCTGTGCTTCGTCGATACACTGGACAACATGGACTGGCAGGGGGCGGGGGCCAGCGGCGGCGCGGTGCAGCGGCAGGCGGCGTTCAACCTGGGCGGACTGTCCGAGGAAAACTGGATCCGCGTCCAGGAACAGAACGAGCAGCCCATCAGCGTCATCATCGGCAACCCGCCCTACAACGCTAACCAGCAGAACGAAAACGACAACAACAAGAACCGGGAATATCCCGAAATGGACCGCCGCATCAGCGAAACCTACATCGCCGCCAGCACGGCGCAGAAAACCAAGCAGTACGATATGTACAAGCGGTTCATCCGCTGGGCTAGTGACCGATTAGCCGACGACGGGATAGTCGGCTTTATCACCAACCGCGCCTATCTTGATACTCGTCAGGATGACGGTTTCCGGCAAGTAGCTGCGCAAGAGTTTACAGACATATACATACTGGACTTGGGTTCAGATGTGCGCCGCAATCCGAAAATATCGGGCACGACGCACAACGTCTTTGGCATCCAGACCGGGGTTGCCATCGGTTTCTTTGTCCGCAAAAAGGCCAAGTTGGGGCAGTGCGGCATCCATTACGCAGTGCGCGAGGATGCGGAACTGGCGATGGACAAGTTGGCCTATCTGCGCAATGCGACGCTGGACAGTATCGCGTTTGACGAAATCACGCCGGATGCCAAATCCTATTGGCTCGAACAATCCGACGGCGATTTTGAACTGCTGATGCCATTAGCAAACCGCGAGACTAAATTCGCCAAGGCGGTTGCCGACGAGCAGGCGGTATTCGGGTTGTATTCGCTCGGCATCGCTACTAACCGAGACGAGTGGACATACGATTTCGACGCTGCTGTCGTGTCCGATAAAGTCTATCTTTTCTGTCGAACCTATAGCTATGAAATGCGACGGCTAGCTACCGAGCGTCCAGACGTTAGTAGTATAAGTGAATGGGTCAACAGGTCCATAAAATGGACTTCGGAGTTGGAAAAGCACTTAGTAGATGGCGACACGATCCCGTTCGCAACGGAAAACATCGTCCCGGCTATGTACCGTCCGTATGTTGAAAAGCACTGTTATTACGCACCAATCGTTACTCATCATCGTTATCAGATGCCTCAGATATTTCCGCACAATGCAGAGGGTGGAAATACCGTTATCTCTTTCTGTGTGAACCACCGTCATTTCTATGTGTTGGCTACAAATAGACTGCCAGATCTTCATTTCACTGGCGACGCCCAATGCCTGCCCCTGTACCGCTACACGGCGGACGGTAAGCGCGTCAGCAACATCACCGAGTGGGGCCTTCAACAATTCCGCGAACACTACGGCGACGACGCCATAACCCCCGAAGACATTTTCGCCTACGTCTATGCCATGCTCCATGACCCAGCCTACCAGCAGAGATACGAGATTGACCTGCGCCGGGAGTTTCCGCGGGTGTACTTCCAGGAAGATTTCATGTGGTGGGCGCAGAAAGGCCGTGAACTGCTGGCCTTGCACTTGGGGTTTGAGACGGCAGAGCCGTGGCCGTTGGAACGGCGGGATAAAGAAAATGGATCGCCGGGACGGGCCATCCTGCGGGCTGACAAAGACCGAAACCTAATTGTCTTGGACGATCAGACCACTCTGTCCGGCATTCCCTGGGAAGCTTGGCTGTATGAACTGGGCAGTCGCTCTGCCATGGAGTGGGTGCTGGACCAGTACCGGGAACGCAAACCTCGGGACCCGACGATACGGGAGCGTTTCAACACCTACCGTTTCGCCGACCACAAGGAGCGGGTGATTGACCTGCTGGGTCGCGTCTGTGCTGTCAGTGTCGCTACGATGCACATCGTGGACGATTTGGATACGCAGACGGACATTGATCCGGACGAAGGGTTGGAGTTCACGGAAGAGTTCGCAGCATCGATTCTCGAAGCGTCAGCGTCGGCCGCAGCCGGCAATACCATACCCGCGGAGGAAGTGTACCGCCGGCTGGGACTAGACTAGTGCCGTATTCGCTGGAGTTTGAGACACGTGCCAGCAGCGACTTGTCCCAGTTAAGGGTCCAGCACCGCAGAGAGGCTTACCGTTGACTATCTAATTGTTAACATTGGTCCTACCCACATCCCCCAAGCATTCCCGGTACAATAGGCGCACTTTACGCGATTCACTGCGAGGTGCGCTTTTATGGTTCAGCAGGGACAGATTGACCATCTTTTGCAGGAGGCCGGCGAGATTCCGCCGCCGCCCCACGTTTCCGGCCAGGCCACGCTTTCCGACTACGACGGCGTCTATGCCCGCTCCGTGCAGGACCCCGAGGGCTTCTGGGCCGAGGCCGCCGACGAACTGCACTGGTTCCGCAAGTGGGACGACGTGTTCCAGTGGGAATACCCCAACTTCCGCTGGTTCGTGGGCGGCCAGACCAACATCGCCTACAACGCGCTGGATCGCCACCTGACCACCGAGCGGCGCAACAAGGCCGCCCTCATCTGGCTGGGCGAGGACGGCGCCGAGCAGGTCTATACCTATGCCCGCCTGGCGCAGCAGGTCAACCGCTTCGCCAACGGCCTGAAATCCCTGGGCGTGGGCAAGGGCGACCGCGTGGTCATCTATATGCCGCTGACGCCGGAGGGGGCCATCAGCATGCTGGCCTGCGCTCGCATAGGCGCCATCCACAGCGTCGTGTACGCCGGCTTCAGCGTCGGCTCGCTGCGGGACCGCATCCAGGACGCCGAGGCCAAGGTGCTGATCACCGGCGACGTGGGCTACCGGCGGGGCAACCGCGTTGATCTCAAGATTATCGCGGACGAGGCCGTGGCCGGCTGCGATAGCCTGGAGCACGTCATCGTGTTCCGGCGCGAACATATCGCGTCCTCTCACGGGTCGCCCGCGCACGGCTACAACGAGGTGGACTTCGACGAACTGCTGGCCAACAGCGCTATCGACTGCCCCGCCGAGGTGATGGACGCCGAGGACCCGCTGTACATCCTCTACACTAGCGGCACTACTGGCAAGCCCAAGGGCGTCGTCCACGTCCACGGCGGCTACATGGTGGGCACGCACTACCATTTCAAGAACTTCTGGGACGTGAAGGACAACGACGTATTCTGGTGCATGTCGGACATCGGCTGGGTCGTGGGCCACAGCTACATCGTCTATGCGCCGCTGGTGGCGGGAGCGACCACGGTGTTCCGCGAAGGCGCGCCGGACTTCCCTCACAACGCGGTGTTCTACGAGGTCATCGAGAAGTACGGCGTCAACGTGATTTTCACCGCGCCCACGGCGGTGCGGATGCTGATGCGCTACGGAGAGGAGCCGGCCAGCCGCTACAACCTGCGCTCGCTGCGGTTCCTCACCTGTGCCGGCGAGCCGCTCAATCCCGAAGCCCTGCGCTGGGCCTACGAGCACATCTGTGGCAGCGGCGAGTGGGCGCACATGGTGGACAACTGGTGGCAGACCGAGACCGGAGGCCCGTGCTTGGGCACGACGGCCACGATGACGTCGAGACCCGGCAGGGTCGGCAAGCCGCTGCCCGGCGCGGTGATGGACATCGTGGACCGGGAGGGCCAGCCCATCGAGGAGCCGGACAAGGGCGGCTTCCTGGTGATCCGCCGGCCCTTCCCCCACTTCTCGCGCACCGTGTGGGGCGACCCCGATCGCTACGCCGACACCTGGCAGCAGATTCCCGGTGTGTACTCATCCGGCGACGTGGCCCTGCGCGACGCCGACGGCTACTACATGGTGGTGGGCCGCGCCGACGACGTGCTCAACGTGGCTGGCCACCGCATCGGTTCCGCCGAGGTGGAATCCGCCCTGGTGTCCCACCCCGAGGTTGCGGAGGCGGCGGTGATCGGCAAGCCCGACGCGCTGCGCGGCGAAACCATCAAGGGATTCGTGACGCTGCGCATGGGCAGCGAAGGTTCCGACCGCATGATCAACGAGCTGCAACTGCACGTCCGCCGCGAGCTTGGCCCCATAGCCGTCCCATCGGAGATTGAGTTCACGCCGACGCTGCCGAAGACGCGGTCGGGGAAGATCATGCGGCGGCTCTTGAAGGCGCAGGAGTTGGGCCTCGACCCGGGGGATATAACGACGCTGGAGGAATAGTCCCGATGGGAATCAACGCGAGGCAATTCTGATCATGCGATACCTGTACCCATGCACCATAGAGGGGAACATGGACGACGGGAACGGATTTGTGGTGTCCTTTCCGGATATTCCTTGGGCTCACACCGGAGGCTTTAAGTTTCGGGAAGCCCTCATCCTCGCTGAAGATTGCCTGGTAGTCGCGCTGAGCCACTACGTGGACCACGACCTGAATTTGCCCGCGCCCAGTCCCTACCAAGAGGGGCAGGAACTGTTGACGGTGCAGCCGGTGGTTGCCGCGCAACTGGATCTGTACACCGCCATGCGCGAGCAGAATCTGGGTGCGGCAGAGCTGGCAGCGCGTCTGGGTATCTGCGAGGACGACGCAGCCGCGCTCGTGAACCTGGACTACCGCACGCCAATCGGTGAGGTCGCAAAAGCCCTCAGAGCCGTGGGTTGCGAGCTGGCAGTGGCAGAACGGGCCGCCTGATAGGCTGGCCGCCGTAACGTGAGGCAAGACCATGCTGGACGACCTGGTAAGCGTAGTCGAGACGTTGCAGCAGCGCATCCGAGATCACGGAGCTGCGTTGCGAGAGAACGAAACGCGCACCCGCATGGCGCTGATCGATCCGCTGCTGACGGCGCTGGGTTGGGACGTGTCCGACCCGGCGTTGGTAACGCCGGAGTACAACGTGAGCGGACGTTGGGCAGACTACGCTTTGTTGCGTCCTGACAGCCAACCGGCGGCCACGATAGAAGCCAAGAAACTGGGCGAATCGTTAGCGTCGCATCGGATGCAGATGCTCAACTACTCCAACGCATCGGGAGTGGAATACGCCGGCTTGACCGATGGCGACCATTGGGAACTGTACGAAGTATTCCATAGGGGCCAGTTGGAGGATCGGCGGATTCTGGACATTTCGATTGCCGATATGAGCGCTCACGAACTTGCGCTGAAACTGCTGCTGCTATGGCGGTCTAACCTAGGCGTCGGACAACCTGTGGCGGCGAGTGCGCCTGTGCTTGAGCTGGATTCCGTTCCACAACTGACGACGCCAATATCCGCCCCGCCGGAACCCCCGGATAGCTTTGCGATGCCAGAGCCAAGTCCAGTTGAAACACCCATCGCCCCGGAGGGCTGGGTATCATTGGCTGAGTTCGATCCGCCGCGCGGCAACGATCCGCCACAGGCTATTCTTTTCCCGGACGGCGATGGGCAAAAACTCTGGTATTGGAACGATATTCTGGTAGCGACTGCGACGTGGTTGCATTCAACCGGAAGGCTTATAGCGGAAAATACGCCAGTAGGGTCAAGCGCAGACAATTACATTGTCCATAACCAGCCTATACATCCGACGGGCAGACAGTTTAAGTATTATCGAACTATTGCCGATGGCTTGCTTGCGATTAATACAGATCTCAGTGCCCACCAGGCACGTCGAAACACGCAAATTTTGTTGCGTCACTGCGGCGTCAGCCCCAATACCGTACAATTGCAAGTGGGGCAATAATGGGCAGGCCACAACTCCACTGGAAAACGACATGGCTACCGCACTGAAACCGGAGATGGAAACGCGCATCGCCGACCTGGCGGAGCGGCTGGGCTTTGCCGGGCCGGACGCGGCGGAGCGGGTGATTGTGGCCGCTCTGGACTATCTGGACGAAAGCACCGGCAAGTGGGAACGATGGTACACCGCTGAGGAAGTTGAGGTCATCAATCACCACTACCTCCAGGATATGAAACGGCAAGGCTATGGCGACGGAGTGCGCCCGTTGTCGCTGAGCTTGCAGGATGAGTTGTACGACGAATTCGGGTTGCCCAAGTAATCTCGGAGGAGCAGCCGTGGCTACATTTATAAAACCGGACCTCGAAACCCGCATTGCTAAACTAGCGCAACGGTTGGGTTTTAACTGTCCCGACGCGGCAGAGAAAGTGCTGGACATGGCTTTGGAGTATCTCGCTGACAGCACGTCAGAGGAGAAGCGCCACTTCACTCGTGAGTCCACCGACGCCGGATGGCAACGCTACACTCATAATTTAGCCCGGCAAGGCTATGACAGCGACGCGGAACAGCCGAAACTTGGCGATGTCGGTCATAAACCCGGAGCGTCAAAGTGATGGTGGCCGAGACATCGGCCCTGATGGCCATTGCGTTGCGGGAGCCGGAAGAGGAAGAATTCTTGCGGGTAATGCACGACGACGGGCAAGTTCTGGTTTCTGCAGCCACTCTGGTAGAGCTGTATATCGTGGCGCTGGGCCGAGGCGAGGACGTTTATGAGCGCGCTCAGTCTCTGCTTCACGACCTGCCCATAACCGTAGTTCCGTTTGATGAAGAACAAGCTGAACTGGCCAACAACGCCAACCACCGATACGGCAAAGGCCGCCGGCATCCGGCCCAACTGAACTTCGGCGATACTTTCGCCTATGCACTAGCCAAGGCTCAAGGACTGCCGCTGCTGTTCAAGGGCAACGATTTTGCACGTACCGACGTTGCGGTAGTGCTATAATCCGCCCACCCCCACCGTCCGGCAGGTTCGTACTATGAAATCCTTGCGCGTTGCCATGCTGCATCTGGCTCCCGTTGTTGCTGACGTGGAACATAACCGTGGATTGGCGGAGCAAGGGTTGGCGCGCGCCGCCGAGATGGGGGCGCAGTGGGTCATCACGCCGGAGCTGTTCATCACCGGCTATAAGTTCGCCGAGGTCATCGGGACTGACTGGATCCTGCCGCAGCCGGACGATTGGATGCAGCGGTTCTGCGTGCAGGTGGCGGATCACGGCGTTACGGTATTTTTGTCGCATCCGGAGCGCGATCCCAACGAAGGGTTGATGTACAACACGGTGTTTGTGATTGGTCCGGACGGCAGCATCATCGGCCGGCATCGCAAGGTCAAGGCGCTGCGGGGGCCGGAAGCGTGGTCGTCGCCGGGAGCTGAGATCGCGCCGATTGCCGTGCCGGACGGTGAATCGGATGGCCAAGTGCCGGTGGGCGTCATCATCTGCGCCGACGCCTACCGCAACGACGTGGCGGGCATTTTGCAGGAACAGGGCGCGAAACTACTGGTGTCGCCGGCATCCTGGGGGCCGGGCGACTGCGGGCCGCTGGGCGAGTGGGAGCAGCGCACGCTGGATACCGGGCTGCCCATCATGGTCTGCAACCGCTCGGGCTGGGAGGCCGACGACCTCGATTTCAACGAGGCGGTCAGCGTGGTGGCCCGCGACGGCAAGCGCGTGCTGGAAGCCTACTGCGGCGAGGAATCGGCGGTGTTGGCTTTCGACTGGGACCTGGACAGCATGACGCCCATTTCTGCCAACTACGAAGTGACGTGGTTGTAGGGGCTTTTCAGTTACGCATCGACGCGCGGCAGGATTCATCGACTGAATCGGCCACGTCCGTCCAACAATCTCGATGCAGGCACAATCCTGCCCGGTTTATACTGTGCCTAACCCTCTGTGTTGCAGTGCAGGATGGTGCAGCATATGACTACCCCGTTACCGGAAAACTTGTCCCCCGCCGAACGCGCCCGGCAGTTGCGCGACGAGTTGTGGTTCCACAACGAGCGCTACTACAACGACGACGCGCCCGTCATCAGCGACGGCCAGTACGACGCCTTGATGCAGGAATTGCGCGACCTTGAAGACGCCTACCCGGAATGTCGCACGGCCAACTCGCCCACGCAAATGGTCGGCGGCAGCGCGTCCGACCGGTTCCCGCAGGTGGAACACCCCATACCCATGTTGAGCCTGGCCAACGCCTTCAGCCGCGAGGACCTGGAAGCGTGGCATCGCCGCGTTACCGACCTGCTGGACGGCCAGCGGTTCGGCATGGTCGCCGAGCTGAAGATTGACGGGCTGGCCGTGCGCCTGGTGTACCGCAACGGGAAATTCGTCCTCGGCGCGACTCGGGGCAACGGACAGACCGGAGAGGACGTTACCGAAAATCTGCGCCAGGTAGGGAGCATCCCTCATACCCTGACCGGCGACTACCCACCCGTTCTGGAAACGCGGGGCGAAGTGTATCTCCCACTGGACAGTTTCCGGCGTATGAACGAGGAGCGCGAACGCAACGGCGAACCCCTCTACGCCAACCCCCGCAACACCGGCGCCGGCACCATCCGCCAGCTAGACCCGGAAGTGGTCCGCGACCGCAACATGGAAATCTGGACCTATAGCCTCAACGACACCGGCGACTCGCCCCTGCCGGGCAGCCATTGGGACGCCCTGGCCGCGTTGGAGTCCTGGGGCTTTCGCGTCAACGACCGTAACTGCGTTTTCGATACTGTGGACGAGATTTGCGCTTACTACGACGAGATGCTGGAACGTCGCCACGACTGGAACTACGAGGCCGACGGCCTGGTGGTCAAGGTCGATAGCATCACCCAGCAGAATGCCCTGGGCTTCGCCGGCCGGGAACCTCGCTGGGCCATCGCCTACAAGTTCCCTGCCGAACGCGCCAACACCCGCCTGCTGGACATCATCATCAACGTCGGACGCACCGGGAGCCTGAACCCCCAAGCCATCCTGAAGCCCGTGGTCGTCAGCGGCGCCACCGTGCAGCACGCCTCGCTGCACAACGAGGAGGACATCCACCGCAAGGACGTCCGCATCGGCGACCTGGTGGAAATCGAACGCGCCGGCGACGTGATTCCCCACGTCATCGGCCACGTGCCGGTTCCCGGCGAGGAACGCGGCCCGGTGTTCCGGATGCCCGCGCGCTGCCCGGAGTGCGAAACCGTCGTGGTCAAGGTCGAGGGCGACGCCATGCACCGTTGCCCCAACTCCGCCTGCCCCGCCCAGTTCTTCGAGTCGCTCAAGCACTTCGTCAGCCGGGGCGCGATGGACATGGACGGCCTGGGCGAGCGCTGGTGCCGCATCCTCATCGACCGGGGCCTGGTGTCCGACGTGTCCCACGTCTATAACCTCACCGCCGAGCAACTGGTTGAACTGGACCGCATGGGCGACAAGCTCGCCACCCGCATCCTCACCAACATCGAGGCCAGCAAGCGGCGGCCACTAGCCCGCATCCTCTTTGCTCTCGGCATCTTGCATGTCGGCGCGGAGGTGGCGGAACTGCTGGCCGGCCGCTACGCCAGCATAGACGACATCGCTGCCGCCAGCGTTGACGACCTGACCGAGATCGACGGTATCGGGCCACGCATCGCCGAAAGCATCGTCAGCTACTTCGCTGCCGAACGGAACCAGCAAACCATTTCCGGGCTGCGCGACGCCGGCGTGCAGCTGTGGCAGGAACTGGCGCCAGTGGACGAAACCGCCCAGCCCTGGAAAGGGCAGACGTTTGTTATCACGGGCACTCTATCGTCCATGACGCGCCGTGAGGCCGAGGGCAAGGTCAAGGCCCTGGGTGCAACCACTACATCGTCGGTGAGCCGCAAGACCAACTGGCTGGTCGCCGGAGAATCGGCCGGCAGCAAGCTGGCATCCGCCGAGCGGTTGGGGGTGCCGGTACTGGATGAAGACGGGTTGCTGGCGTTGCTGTCGGAACCCGGCTCAATCTTCGCCGAAGCTGTAGCCGGCGCTGAACCAGACGCAACCCCGCCGCTGCTCTAGCGAATCAGGCCGTACACCCGGTCCGGCGTCAGCCTTACGATGACCGCGTCCTGCTGCACCATGGCGCGGTCGTATTCTTCCCAGTCGGGATGCTCGTGGTCGCCGCAGGCCCGGAACGCCGTCCGCAGCATCTGACGCATCTCTTCGGCGTCGGTGTTCTGGTAGTCGTTCAGTGTTACCGTGCCTTCCACCACGGCGAACTGCCGCCAGTCCTCGGCCACCGCCATCACGTTGCAGCGGTTGTTCCGTCGCAGGTTGCGCACCTTGTACGATGTGCCGCGCACCGTGACGAATATGGGGCCGTCATCCCCCTCAAAGGGCGACACACCGCAGACCACGATGCTGGTCTGGGCGGAGCCGTCCCTGCGGAAGGTGTTGATGACGCCCCGGTGGTTGCTGGCAAAAAACTGCTTCACGTCGCTGAATTCCATGATTCCTCCTTGATAATCGCTAGTTGTTGTTTGACTCGCCGGCTACCTCGTAAATCACGACCTCACCCGATTCAAACGCCGGCGCAAGCCAGCCTTCTTCCGCCCACTTTACCATCCGCTCGCCCACATCGTTGCCATACGCCGACCTTTCCCGCGGTCCTACTACCAGCCAACGGATGCCGTAATGCCGCAGCAAGTCCTGGGAAATTGCGCTTTGATCGGATGTGTAGATGGTTTCCACGTCGGTTCGGCGTCGCGCCAACTCGGGGTTGATGTCGTCGCCCCGCCATTGGCGCTCGTGGCCTTCCCAGGACAGCGGCGTTGGCCGTCCGGTGGCGGCCGAGATGCCGCCGTGGGCGTCATAGTCGTTTCCGACCGCTTCCAGGATACGACCCGGCTCCACCGAATCCCGCAACCAGACTATCGCCTCGTATTCTCCCGGCGATGTTTTGCGCAGGTAATCCAGTCCCGCCAGCGTGTTGTCCGCCCGCGTTTCGCCCACCGACATCCAGCCGGTTCGTTCCAGAACGGCCCCCGCCGGATAGTAGGCGGACACGATGAGCAGAACCGCCACTACTGCCACCCACAATATCCTCAACCCGGCCAGCACCAACGCCCATTCGTCCACCCAAGAGTGGCGCAGCGGCACCACCAGTATGTAATACATGCCGATGGCGCCGGCGATTCCAAGCAGCAGCCACGCTTGGTAGTAGAACTTGAAGACCGTGTTCATCCGGTTCCCGAATTGGTCCGCGATGTGGAACAGCTCAGCGCCGCCCAGCAGGAAGAAGCCGGCCGCCGCGAGTACCAGCGCGAACACCACCCATTGCGCCCGCCGCCGCCAGGAGGCCAGCGTCAAAGCGCAGTAGGACGCGAGGCAACCCATGAACAGCAGTGGAATCGCCAGGACCAAACGGCCAAGGACCAGATTATCGGCCAGGTCCTGACCATCGGGGGAGATCGAAACTCTTACCGACAATGCAATCAGCCATAGCGCGAACACTCCAACGCCGAACGACCCGGCCAGCAGGGCGTTGGCGCGTCGTTCCCCGGTGGGCCAGCCAGCATCAAGGGCGGCCCGCGCTACAAAACCGCCCGCGAAAATCGCCGGCGCTCCCATCACGATCATGAACAAAACCGGCCGTGTCGCCGGCCCCGAGATGGGCAGTATGCCCGACGTCTGGCTGTCAAAGGACGTGTAGAAGGGCAGGTAAAGGATGATTCCGGTGGCCGCCAACGCCACAGTCAGCAACACTCCGTAGCCAATTGATCGGGCCAAAGTCGCTGAAGGGCCGGAATCGCCGCGCTCCGTTTCCGATGGTCGGGGCCCGCGCAACGCCACGGGCGGCGGCTGGCCGTGCCATGCCGTCCATCGGACTACCGCCACCATGCCGACGATGCAGAGGTACACCGGAAAGTCCCAGGCGTTGATGAACGCCAGCGCGCCCAGGGTCAGGGCCAACGCGCCAGCCTCGCCGGGGTATTTCCTGACCCATTGGAAACCCGGAGGAACCGGGGCGACCAGCAGCGTCAACGCCAACGCCAACGCCAGGGTCAAATACGGCAGGGCGGAGACGTGGGCGTGCAGGTCGCCGAGCAGGAAGCTGAAGAAAGGAAACTCGGTGATCGTGTAGTCCAGCGACGCGCCCCCCGCTCCCAGAGTGTCAATAATCCGCGTGCCGCGCCACCACCACCAGAAGCCATCGGGGAGCCAACCGTCCCCGCCGGCGGGCGGTTCCAGCCCCTTGATGGCGACCCATTCCCAAAGGCCATCCCAACCCAGCCCGCGCAAGTAGGCGAACTCCAATACGCCGGACAGGTTGCCCAGCAACGCTATGCCCACTGCGGCTCCGGTTCCCAGCGCCAACGACCGGACGGCAGATGCTCCGGCGTACCGCAGCAGGTTGTACACCAAGCCAAGCAGCCCCGCGCCGAACATGGCCGGTATAGTGACCATCGCCAGGTTGTAGCCCACATCCGACGGTATGCGGGTCAAAGTGGTCAGCATGGCCGCGACGTAGTGGCCGCCGTAGTAGTAAGCGATGGAGTGTCCGGAAAGCCACTGGTCCTCCGGCGGGAATTGCGCCGAATTGATCACGGCGTTCATGATGCCGAAGTCCATCGGCTTTTCGGTGTGGTTGATGGCCGGAGCCTCGCTGGCCACCAAGGCCCAGAAGGCGAACATGGCGAGGAAGAGCAACTCCGTCGTCGCCACTACAGTCCAGCGTCGGCGGAAGAAGTCCCTCAACTCCACACGTTTCCACCAACCCAGCCATGCCGCCAAAACCGCCAAACAGGTCAGAGTTGCGGCGATGCCGGCCTGGGAGTTGGGAATAATGCCCAACGTGTTGCCGATCCAGGTTATCCAGGCCAGGATCAACAGGGCCAGCGGGCGGGCAACCGTCCATCCCCGATCCGCAAGCCGGCCCAACCCGGTGGCGGCGCAGGCGACTGGGAAGCCGACCAGGGACAGAGCCCAGAGGGCGATAAGCCAGGCGAGAATATCCGCCACGGTACTAGCGAGTATCAACCAGCCCTAACGATGATCTCGAATCGATGCATCGAAACCAAATCTGTTCAGTCAGTGTTTTCCACAATCAAAGACACGTACCTGGCTGCACGGTTGCGGAGTTCCCTCAGTTCAGCATACTCTCCCGGGGGCTGCGGATCCCTCGCCCACTCCTGAGCCTGCTCGGTCGTCTCAAATTCCATGATCGCCACACGGGTGTGACCAGTCGCAGCTTCGCCTATTACTTCAGACACGTCGCCGCGCATCAAATACTTCCCGCCTCTCGCTTCTAACATCGGCCCCACGCGGCGGCGAAACTCCGCATGAAGTTCTTCATCCAGTATCTCGGTGGTGTGCAAAATTACGTAAGCCGGCACGGTATATCCTCCATATATTGATTTCTTGTGATATTGAGTTCTTGTGAACCGGTATCTTATAGAATACGCGCCAGCATTTCAATCGAGCGCCAGGTGAAGCACAACCAAACCCTGAGCAATCTCAGGCATCCACCTGAACCGTGACCACGTCGATGCCGTGATACTTCCTGTGGCGGACCGATGATGCGTAGTGACGCAGCAATCGGAAAGAAATATCGTCAACGTCCGGTGTTTCCGCCTGTTCGCTCATGAACGCAATCCGGTCTTCTATGTTCTCCTCGGCAAAAACCGCCATAAACTCGACTTCCAAAGACCCGGCGCCGCGCTTTGCCGAAACAATCAGGCGAGGCGGTGTGTCAGCTTCGTAATCGTCTCGCAGCTCAAGCATGCTGGATAGAGTTTCCTCACCGACGGCACACAACCGCTCCACAGACGAGTCGCTCCAATTCAGGCCTGTTCCGATACGACGCAGGAACTCATCAATGGCTGGAGCTGCTGAGATATCCAGTTCAGTGTTCAGTCGGCGACGACGGGAAATCGTAAAGTCCACCACCATCGACATCAATAGGGCCGACAGAATGCCCACCACCACGCTGTTGCCAAACGCAACGCCCCAAAAATCGCCTAAAACGACTGCCAGAATGTTTCGACTTTGCAGTCCCACCGAAATAGTCAGAGCAAGGCCCATGATCACTGATTTTTGTGGAGTGAAACCGTCTTGAGCTACGGTGCGGACTCCCTCCACAAAGAGCAAACCCATGATAACCATCAAAATGCTACCGGACACCGGCGGCGGTATGGTCATCATCAGCGCAACTACTTTGGGAAACAGGGCCAGAGCAATTAGAATGGCCCCGACCACGTATGCCACCCGGCGAGCAGCCACGCCGGTAAAACTGACCAGAGCAATTGTGGATGGCAAATATGTGAGAACCGGCAAAATCCCCGCCACTCCTGATAGTAAAACTGCCAATCCACCGACATTGAGCGTTCCCTGTACCCTGCGAAAGTCGATGGCGCGGGGTATCCGGCGTGACACCTGCTGAATCACCGCACTCTCGGTGCTGGCTTTGAGGCCGACCACCACGCTGACGATCAGAAAAGAAGGCAGGAGCGCCCAGTAATCAGGGTTGAGCACCGAGCCGAATCCGGGCCATGCGGAAAATTCAGGAAGGTCAAACCAGGACGTTTCCAGCACCGGTTGAAAATCATAAATCCCTAAAATGTAGCTGACCACGCATCCGATTATGATGGTGATTGGCAGGGCGATGGCACGGAACAATCCGGCTCCACGGAGCATTAGAACGGTCGCCGTAGCCAGGGTTATGGCTCCGACCGCCGGTCCCGTAAAAAACGCGGCGTCAGGCGGGATGTCATTTAATCTGGCCACCGCTACAGGCATAGCGGAAAGGGCCACCACCATGAGCGACACTCCCGAAACGACCGGGGTGATCACCCGGTTCAATTTCGCCAGGAACGTTGACATGGCGAACTGGACCAAAGACGCCGTGATCACCAGTATCGACATCAAGCCCAGGCCGCCCTGAATGGCAGCCAGCACGCATACTGCCAGAAATGGAACAGTGGCTCCATGCAACAGTAAATTACCTGCTCCCAGCCGGCCAAAACGGACCCCATGAACGATGATTGCGATTCCGGCCACCACCAAAGCCGCAAACACCGCCCAGGACAAATAATCGGCATCGGCCCTTACCGCCAGTACAAAAACGGTAGTGATGGTGACGATGTTCGTTATTGCGATCACTACCCCCTGCGCCGCTACTCCTAACGTCACAAGGGGCGGGGATGCGTCAGCCGCTTCGTACGACAGGTTGTTATTCCGCACCGTCGTTACTCCCAGGATTTCTGCCGACTCTTTATCGAGCCTGTTATTGCGGCCGGGGACGCGAAAAATATAGTCTTATGAAAATCACGAGGAACCTGGCTAGTTTCCGATTTGCCGGTATTCCCCGTTCTCGTCCAGCACCGTCAGATAGACCTGGTCTGACCCCTGATTGTCCCCAACGCTGTACTTCAGGACGAGTCCATCCAGATCAATCTCGCTCCGGCTGAGCACGGATTCTACAAAGCAACGGCGGGTCAAATCAGGCCCGCAGGCGTCCAGCAGCCATACGGCAAGCCGGCCCGCCAAATAACCTTCCAACGATACGAAGTCGGGTGATGCGCTGGGGTTATAGGCGCGCAGGGCGGCATTGTAACCGGCTACCACCGGGAGCTGTTCGTCATCGTAAAACGGCACCACTTGGGTAACATATATGTCCTTTCTATTCTCTCCAAGCTTGTTTGCCAGCGTCTTCCCTCCGGCAAAAGAAACGGTGGCGAACCGCGGATCGGCTTCTTTTCGCACCAGTTTGACCAGATTGGCCACCGCCTCCGGCGTACCGAACATCACCACCGCATCCGGTTTGGCTGCGATGATTTCTGCTGCGGCGTCATCAATGCCGCCGGCGTTGCGCTCGTAATGCCAGGTATCAAATATCTCCATTCCGCGCTTGTCGAGCGCCAATCGGATTCCCTGTAGCCCCGCTGTCCCGAAAGAATCATTCTGATAGAACACCCCAATCCGGCTAAAGTCATCCTCACCGGTCAGATGATCAACGATCCGCTCAGATTCCTGGTAGTAGGAAGCGCGCAGATTTATCACATTTGTCAGCGATGGATCTCGCAAAAACTCGGCGCCGGTGAAGGGAGTAATGAAAGGAACTCCCTCGGCTTGTGCAATGGGCAGCGCTCCCCAGGAAGTCGGGGTTCCAACTGCTCCAATAAGGGCAAAAACCCGGTCTTTTTCAATCAGCTGGGTGGTAGCGTGAACTGCATACTCCGTTTCGTAGGAATCGTCCATGGACGTTAAAGACAAAAAGCGGCCATGCACCCCACCTTTCTGATTCGCTTCGTGAAAAGCAGTCTCGATGCCAAGCCGCATCGATGTTCCCAGGTATTGGGACGGACCGGTCAGCACGGCTGATTGCCCAAACAGCACTTCGTTATCTGAAACGCCGGGAACCTGGTTGGTCGAGATGGTTACGGTCTGGCACGCTGCCCCGGCAAGAAAAAACGCTACAAGCAAAACCAGACCAAACCGACGAGGCACGTTCATCAACAAAACCAAACCTCCGGCGAACCAGCCGCTTCGTCAGGTGAGCATGGCGTCCACGAACTCTCCGGCGTCGAAGGGGGCGATGTCGCTCAACCCCTCGCCGGTGCCGATGAACAGGATCGGCACGCCCAGTTCTTTTCGTATGGAAAGCACGATGCCGCCGCGGGCGGTCCCGTCCAGCTTGGCCAGGAAGATGCCGGTGCAACCGACGGCGTCGGTGAACGCGCGCGCCTGGGTCAATCCGTTATGTCCGGTGGTGGCATCCAACGTCAGCAGCACCTGGTGAGGCGCCGCGTCGTCCAGCCCGTTGATGACGCGACGAACTTTGCGCAACTCGTCCATCAGGTTGTTCCGGGTGTGCAATCGTCCGGCTGTGTCAACTATCAGGATATCCGCGCCCCGGGCCCGCGCCGCCTGCCATGAATCATAAGCCACGGCTCCGGGGTCAGCGCCGTGCTGGTGGCTGATGACGTCCACACCAACCCGTTCGCCCAGTATCTCCAGTTGTTCTTCCGCTGCTGCGCGGAAGGTGTCGGCCGCGCCCAACACCACCTTCTTGCCCGAGCCGGTGAAATGGTGCGCCAGCTTGGCGATGCTGGTAGTTTTGCCAACGCCGTTCACGCCGCACACCAGTATCACGTACGGGGCGGCGATGCTGTCGTCATCCAGCCACACGTCGGGGTCGTCGTCTGCGGCTAACTCGGCGGCCAGCAGGTCCTTGAGCCGGGAGAATGCGCCCTCTCCGTCCGTGATGCGTCCGGCGCGAACATCGGCGCGAAGGTCGTCCAGCACGGTCATGGTGGTCTCCACGCTGACGTCGGCCGAGATCAGGATTTCCTCAATCTCGTCCCATACGGAGTCGTCGAGCTGGCGGGAAGAAAACAGGTTGCGGATCCGCCCGAACCAACTTTCGCGGCTGCGCTTCACGCCGGCGTCGGTCTGCTCGCGGTTGACCTTTTCCCGGTTGCGTTTGAATATGGAAAACATGGCGGAAAGAGGTTATCAGCGGTGCATCAAGGGCGCAAGTTGCGCTTTGCCTGGTTTTCGGCTAGGCAGCGCGGGTGCGGAAAAGGACGTGAACGGCGAAAGCGCGGCGACGGTCGGCCGGCGCGGCGTTGAATGCCGCGATGATTCGCTCGGTTTCATCAATTAGCTGTAAAACATCCTCGCGGGCAAGCGTAGTGTCAGGGTCATAATCAGCCAGGTGGCGCAACTGCTGGGCCTCGGCAAAATGGCGCCCGAACCGCTGTATTTCGGCCGGAAATTGGGCTAAGGCTCTGCGATTGCTGCATTGCTGGCGAGCGTAACCATGTTCCAGGGCGCGGTAAATTTGACGCCATTCTGGTAGTCTTCTGGCAGCATAGCCGATTCCAATAAGCAGGTCGGCGCAGCAAGTCGCCAAAGTGTGAAACATGGCATAGTAAGCGTCGCTCACTGCCCGTTGCAGGTCGGTTTGGCGCGGGCGCCCTCGTTGGAACGGGGCTACTCCGCCGGCTCGTTGCCGAGCGGAGTCAATCAGGTCAGATGGATTCACGGTATCGGTCCGCCAGAACTTCCTCCCACTCCGATTTCTCGACGAAGGATTTGGTCGATAGCTCCGGTATTCCTATGGCTTCCAGCCTGGGCCAAAGGTATCCGGTAAGGTCGGCAGTCCATATTGGGTCCAGCAAAGCCCGGTCACCGTCATAGACCACGTAGATGTGCAGGTATGGCTCGTCGTCCGGGTCGTAACGGAGGTCAATGACGATGGGGCCGAATACAATGGGGTCGTCGTCAGTGAACTTATCGGTCAAGTACTCCCTGACCAGGCCGATTACCTGCTGTTTGACTTCTTTGGTCAACTCTATCATCAGCATTCCTCCCGGCCCCAACGGTGTGGATGACTCTATTATAGATTACGCTCGGGTTTCCATAGTCGTCCGCTATTCTTGGACCGTCAGACCAGCGAGCGCCACTCGGGCCGCCTCCGTCTCTGCGGCGCTTTTGCTGCCTCCTGATCCCGATCCCAGGATTTGCTCTTCTACCGCCACTTCAACGGTGAATTGTGGCCGGTGGGCAGGGCCGGAGGAATCAACGACGTGATAAACGGGTGTGGGCCGGCCTTGTCCCTGGAGCAGTTCCTGTAAATCGGCCTTGGGGTTGTCCGGCCGCCAATCGGCCCGGCACGCCGCTTCGATCTCAGGGGACATTGACGATAGCACAAATCGCCTGGTTGCTTCATAACCGGCGTCCAGATAAACGGCGGCGATCAGCGACTCCATAACGTCGCCCAGGACCGCTCCGCTGTGGCGTCCGCCGGTGGATTCAAACCCGCGCCCCAACAGCAGGTACGGGGCGACACCCAACCGTTCAGCTACCGCGGCCAGGGCTCGTTGGCTCAGCAGGGCGGTCCACCGTCGGGTCAGTCCGCCCTCGTCGCAGTCGGGCAGCCGGTGGTACAGTTCTTCGCTAACGATGAGGCGCACCACCACGTCGCCCAGGAACTCCAAGCGCTCGTAGGAATCGGCATCATTGCCGCTGGTCTCGTTCACGTAGGAGCGGTGGGTAAGGGCCTGACGCAACAAGCCCCGGTCCCGGAAGTCCAGGCCCAGGGCTTGTTCGAGTTCTGCGGCGGAGCGGGCTCCGCCGGCGGCGCTCATTGTCGGATTATCCGCTGATTTAGCCGCGAACACCCTCATACGGCCACGGCGGGGACGGTCGCTTGACCTCGCCCACGTGCCGGTGGTCCGCCATCATCTCGACCAGGTTGTCGTAGATGGGTCCGGCTTCGTCGTCGGTAGGTATGAACATCTTGACGAAGGCGGCGTTATCGTTGGGGAAGACGTAAAGGGGAACCCCGAACGCACCGTGGACTTCCACAGCTTCGGTATGGCTCTCACCGATTTCCCGCAGCACGTCAGGATCGGCCAGGTCTTCCGCGAACCGGCCCATGTCCACGCCGGAGGCCTCGGCCACGGCGTTGATGGCGTCCGCGTCGGTGAGGTCGATGCGATCCTCGTGGCGAGCCCTCAGCAGGTTGATGAAGAACCGGTCGAAGATCTCCTGTCCCTGGCGTTCGGCGGCGAGGCCGGCGCGCAGTTCCAGCAGGGTGTTGTCCGAGTCGTCCTGTTCCCAGTACTTGAACCCGTCGTCGTTGTTGTTGTCGTGATTTACCTGGACCAGCGAGAACGGCTTGAGTTCCACGTTGATTTCGTGGTCAGTGTTCTCGCGTACTTTCGCCCACCACATGGCAGCGTTGTACACGAAGGGTCAACGAAAGTCGTAATATACCTTGAAATCGGTGTCGGCCATGGTGCCACCTCCGTAATTTGCTCACGCGGTAGTTCGGCTACGCACGCTACAGTTGGCCGGATTTTAGCATACACTAACCGCATAGTCATCCGAGATAAGGAGCGATGTCATGACGCAACCCAGCCGGGTCCGCAGCGGAAACGTAACGCCGCCCACCACCACTACCACCGTTTACGAAGCGATCCACGCTCGCCGCATGAACAACGAATTCACGTATGAGACTCCCAGCCGGGAATCGCTGCAACGGATGCTCGACGCTGCCATCTGGGCGCCGAACCACCGGCTGACCAACCCCTGGCGGTTCGTCGTCCTGGAGCGCGGCGGCAAGAAACGCGCGGAAGTGGCCCAACTGGCCTACGACCACATGTACCAGCGCAATCAAAACGATGAGTTCGCGTCCGGCAGCCGCCAGCGTGTACTCGATGCTCCGGGGCTAATCTATGTGTTCAGCCTTCCCGGCGACACCGAAGAGATGACGCAGGAGAATTATGCCGCCGCGTGCTGCGCGGTGCAGAACCTGTTGCTGGCCGCCGTCGCTGAGGGGTTGGCCGGAGACTGGAGCACCGGGAACACCACCCGCCACCCCGAGCTGGCCGAAGCCATGGGTGGAGAATCGGACTGGATGATGGTCGGCGCACTGTTCATCGGGTATCCCGCCCGTCCCTCCGCTTCCGTGCGGGCTCCGGTGGGCGAGGTAACGGCGTGGTTGTAGGGGCGACTACAGGGGCCGGCCCTACGGGTTGCTCCACATACGCTATACTAGCCCGCGATTTGTAAAGAGAGGAGTTTTCCCATGCCCTGGGCAGAGACCATCGTTGACACCTTGAAAAAGTGGGACACGTCGTTGATCGCGTACGTGCCCGACATCTCCATTGACCGGGTCACCAGCATCATCGACGCCGACCCATTCTTTCACCTGGTGTCCTGCACCAGGGAGGAGGAAGCCGTCGGCGTCGCCGTGGGCAGCTACGCCGTGGGGCGCAACGCCGCCGTGTTCATGCAGTCCAGCGGATTCGGCAACAGCATCAACGGCATCGCCAGCCTGTGCCTGCCGTCGCGCACGCCCATACCCATTTTCATGAATCTGCGGGGCCAGGTCGGCGAGTTCAACATCGCCCAGGTCGCCATGGGCCGCAACACCAAGCCCATCCTGGACCTGTTCGGCATTGCCCACTACACCATCGAAAGCGAAGACCGGATGGACACGCTGCTGGACGGCGTGATGAAGCTGTGCCACGCCCACCGCAACCCGGTCGCCATCTGCATGACGCCCATGCTGCACGGAGGGAAAATTGCTTAGGTTCGACGCCACACAACTGGTCCTGCGCCACGCCGGCGACTCTCCCATCGTGGGCAACCTCGGCCCCACCAGCGACGAGCTCTATCACGCCGGCCACCGCGACCGCAATTTCTACACCTACGGCAACATGGGGCTGTGCTCGTCCATCGCGCTGGGCATGGCCCTGTCCACCGACGACAAGGTCATCTCCCTGGACGGCGACGGCTCGCTGCTGATGAATCTGGGAACCATCGCCACCATCGGGCGCGAGATGCCCGAAAACCTGGTGGTAATTGTCTGGGACAACGAGGCATGGGCGCAGACCGGCGGCCAGCCCAGCCACACCTCCACCAACACCAACCTCGAAGACGTCGCCAAGTCCTGCGGCATCAGCAAGACCACCACGGTTGACGACCTGGAAACCCTCGAAGAGGCGTTCGGCCGCGCCATGAACGAGCCGGGCCCGTGGTTCATCGTCGCCAAGATCGAAGAGGCGGCGGAGTATATGCCCGTCGCGCCGGTGGAGCCGGAGTTCACGCTGTATCGTTTTCGGAATACGTACGTGGGGTGAATGGGGCTGCCCTGCAAAGATGCGGCAAGCTTGGTGAGGTAGTCCAATGAGCATTAGCGACGGCGATAAGTGGCTGGCTGAAATAGCCCAGCGGATGAAAGACGAATTCGAGAACGGCAATGCCGAGACGCCGGAGCGTTTGACAGTGCGCGAACTCATCGGCAAGTACGGTTTTCTCAGGAGAAGCGATTGGATAAATAATCGCATCCAAAACCGATTGGATGAATTGGATTTGGTAGCCGTGCCGGACTTCACGAATCAGTGGCTGGACACGACGATTGCGATTGAACTGGACCCGGAAATTACCGGAGAATCAGGAAAACGGCCTGATCCTACCCGTCGCGTTGATTCGCTTGAGGCAGCGCATAACAAGCCGACGTGCGTGAAGTCCAGCGACAAACTCAACGTTGCCACTGCGTTAATGCTGCTGCATGATTACTCCCAGTTGCCTGTGATGGACAATGACCACGATGTGAAAGGCATAATCAGTTGGCAATCAATCGGCGCACGGTTGGCGCTGGAGCGCGAGTGCGAATACGTGCGCCAGTGCATGGAACCGGCGGTGCAAATTCCCAAGGTGGAGATTCCCAAAGAAGCGCCGCTTTTTGAAGCCATCAGCATCATCGCTGAGCAAGGTTACGTGCTGGTGCGAGACCGTGTGGCAAGAAACACCATCAGCGGGATTGTGACGGCGACCGACCTTTCTAACCAATTCGCCCTGCTCGCCGAGCCTTTTCTGCGCATCGAGGAGATAGAGAGACATTTGCGCAACCTGATACACCGCAAGTTCAACCTGGCAGAACTGAGGGAGGCAGCGAAAACCAAGAGAATACAGGGCTCGTCAGACTTGACACTGGGAGCATACCAGCAGCTGTTAGGTCAACAAGAGCATTGGGAACGACTGAAGCTGAACATTGACCGTATGGAATTTGTAAAACACCTGTGTCGCGTGCGAATAATACGCAACAGCATCATGCACTTCAACCCCGATGGTATTTCCGACGAAGATATGCAGTTGTTGCGGGATGTGGCGCGGTTCTTTGACGGTCTGGCGCGGATGGGAGCGGTGTAGAAATGCTGTAGGCATTCGGCACATTTGCGTCCTTACCGAGCTATGTGCTAACCAGTCGTTTTTGGAACGAGCTAGCGGCTGTATGGGCGTGCCACTACGTTAACCGGATACTTGGTGAGTGGGTTGTATAGGCATTCGTATTCCATTCTATGCCAGTCTCCAGAGTCATCTAGGAATTCGATATTGTTGCCCAAGTACAAAACACCGCTGGCACCCTTCCGGTGCGCGGTCAATGATGAATCGAACACATTGGCGATGTCGTCTTTGATCCACCGGGCGCCATACGTGGCCACGCTCTCGATGCGACCCGTACAATGTCCTGCTGCTTGGATCAGCCAGTCTTCGCGATTCACCGCGCAGCCCTGTGTTTTGAGGCACCGATCGTCTCTGGACAATGCCGGGGTGGGTGTTGGCAACAGTCTCGCGTTCCCGGATTGAGGCGAGCTGTACTCGGTACCCCCGCTGAATGTTCCTATGATGCCTATCACCACAATGAGCGCAATGCTTGAAATGATGATGCCCGGAGCGCCCAAATAGATTCTGGCTCTGGGAATAGTGGCTCCGATAAGCATTGGAACCAGGGGAAACAGGAAAAGCGCTCCGAGTATCCATGCCCAGGGCGGATACCCACGAGCGACTGGCCTCTTATCCATAGCTGGTACCTCCTCGCGACACCAGGAAGGCTACTTGCTACAGATGCCGAGTCCATGGGCAACGTCGCGAGAAGGCGCAACGCCTGCTCCCGGAAAAATGTTGCCCGGACCCGGTTCGGGAACGGACTGACATCTGTAGCGAGGATAAGGTAGTCCTGCTCAAATTAGCTGTCAAGCAAAATCAGTTCTCTGGAACTAATTGGTCTGGTGCCAGAGCGGCGTGTTTGTCTGTCAGCATCCGAATCCGCTCTGGAATGGAACGTGCCGTTCGCCAGCCCTGCCTGCTTGGGCTATCATGGCAGCAGGCGGCCATGGCTGTCGTCTTACGCTTAAAGCGATCAAAAGGCCACCAGCCCGATGACCCAGGCTACGAGCTCTTTACCTACCGAGACCGACGCCGAGCCCAGCATTGCTACCGTCGGGGACAAGGCCGGCCCACCGCTGCCGGCGGGATCGATCGCAGACGACCAGGTCGAGGTTTGCCGGCAGATGATCCTGTTGGCCGGCATTTCAATGCGGATGGATCGGGGCTGACGATCTTGCCAAAATAGGGAAAGGCCCCGGAGTAGTCCGGGGCCTTTCGTCAGCGAGGCTGTCCATCGGCCCAAGTTGAAGACTCATACTACTCTGAACCCACAGCCGGCCTGGATATATTGAAGGCCCTAACGCAAAACGTAAGCCGTCGCAATGTTTTGCGCCGGCCGGAAACCAGCCTTGCATTACGACTATTTTAATGGCATCGGTCATACGGCGTCAAACGGCCCCGCCTCCATCTACGGAGCCGTTGCTATTGTTGCGCCGGTGGGTCAGTTCCTCGCGCAGTTCGGTGATGAGCGCGGTCATGGCGTCGGTTCGTTCCCGTTCGGCGCGCATCAGGGCGATGATTTCCTCGTGTTCGGCCCGCATAGCGGCGCGTTCCTGTTGCCGGGCCTCACGTTCCTGTTCGCGGGTCTCGCGTTCTTGTTCGCGGGTCTCGCGTTCTTGTTCGCGCTCCTGGTCGCGCGCCTTTTCGGCTTCCAGGTTGCGCATAAATTGCCAGATGGTGAAAATCATGTCGAACCCTCCAAAGAAGCCCATGGCGGCAACTGCGGCAGCGGTGTTGATGACAGACGCAGTTACGGTATCCGAAAGCATCCGACCATCGCCATTATACGCCCAAATGGTGACGGTCAACGCCCCGGCTCCGGCAGCGAAGGCGCAAGCGACGTACAGTAGGGCTACTGAGATAAAGAGTTTGCTCATTGCAGCGCATCCGGTTTTCGATTGACGTCTCCTTGATTGATGGTTGCGGGGTTTTCCTTGCTGCTGGATGATTGATTCGGGTCGGGGAGGTTCAGGATCGTCGGCGCTACGGCCGGAGCGTGGTATGCGATATTGCGTCCTAGACTTCCGCGTGCTGACCGTATTGGTCGATGAGGGGTTTCCCCCTCACCCTAACCCTCTCCCGCCAGGGGAGAGGGGACTTGCGACCCTCGCGGAGCGGTGGTGACACCCGCCGTACCGGTCTCGGCCATGACGATGAATAGGTCGTCCTCAGGCGCGAGCCGGCGTTGCATGTAAATCCGACTTGGTTTGACCGTGGTGTTGCGCCGGGGCGCAACGTGAATCCTGAACCTCTGCTGACCCGATTTTGGATTGGCCGGTGTCGGGCGTTGGGCCGTGGCCATGGGCCTTTTGCCTGACGTGGAGTACAGTGTAGAGAACGGACGTGCTGGTCGTCAAGGAGTGGGTGTCACCGGGATTTTCTGGATTCCCGCTTTCGCGGGAATGACGGGGGTAGCGCGGGAATGACGGTGATGGGGCGGGATTGCCGCGCTTCACTCGCAATGACAGGTTGTGAACGGTGGGGACGCGGGATTGCCGCGCTTCACTCGCAATGACAGGTTGTGAACGGTGGGGACGCGGGATTGCCGCGCTTCGCTCGCAATGACAGGTTGTGCAAGGTGGGAACGCCTGAGGAGGGCGGGAGCGGCGGGTGGGTTTTGAAAACAGAAAGGGGCCGGTTTGCCAGCCCTGCCCGGTTGGTCTATCATGGCGGCAGGCGGCCCTGGCCGTCGCCTTACGCTTAAAAGCGACCAGGAGACAACCAACCCGATGACCCAGGCCACCAGCTCTTTACCTATCGAGACCGACGCCGAGCCCAGCATTGCCGCTATCGGAGACCACGCTGGCCCACCCCTACCGGAGGGGCTTGCCGCCGCCGACCTGGTTGAAGTCTGTCGGCAGATGATCCTGGTGCGCGCCATGGACGAGCGCATCTGGATGATGAACCGGCAGGGCAAGGTGCCCATCGCGGCGTCGTGCCAGGGCCATGAGGCCGCGCAGTTGGGTTCGCTCCTGGCCGCGCAGAAGGATGGTGATTGCTTCCTGTTCCCCTACTACCGGGACCTTGCATTGAAGATGGCGGCCGGTCTCACGCCGCGCCAGGTGATGCTGTCCTTCATGGGCAAGGACGGCGAACCCTATTCCGGGGCGCGACAATTTCCCCTCCAGGGCGCCGACCTGCCTCGCAACATCATCCAGATTTCCAACGTGGTTGCCGCCGGTTTAACCCAGAGTGTAGGTTACGCCCTGGGCTGCAAGATGATGGGGGACGACACCGTTACCATCTGCTATTTCGGTGATGGCGCGACCAGCCAGGGTGAAACCCACGAGGCGATGAACTTCGCGGCGATCCACAAGTTGCCGGTGGTTTTCATCTGCGAGAACAACAAATTCGCCATCTCGACGCCGCAGGAATCGCAGATGGTGGTGGGCGACGTCGCCGCCCGCGCCGAAGGCTACGGTTTCCCTGGGTTCGTCATCGACGGCATGGACGTGATGGCCTGCTACGAAGCGACGCGCCAGGGCATTGAGCACGCCCGCAACGTCGGACCGGCGCTGGTGGAGATGAAGGTGGAGCGGTTCATGCCGCACACCACCGACGACGACGATAGCAGGTACCGAGATCGTGATGCCGTGGAAGCGGCCCGCCAGCGCGATCCGGCGGAGGCATTCCCCGCGCTGATGGTCGAGCAGGGGATTGTCGCTCAGGATCAGATCGACGAATTTCGCGCGTCCGCCCGAGATCAAGTCAACGACGCCACCGACTTTGCCGATGACGCGCAACCGCCGGACGCGGCTACCATCTACAATCACCTGTACGTTTAGCCGCCGTGCATGGCAGGGATAGGCGAGAGTGAAAGCCTGTGGGACCGCGTCCTGCGCTACCTATGGCGGTTGGTACGCCTGCTTTTGGCGGTGGCTATCTACGCTCTGGTATTATGGTAGGGAGTTGAGACGGCAGAGAAGCTGGACGCGCCTCCGGTAGTGGCCGGAATCGCCGTTGCGCTGATTGCTCTGGGGATTGCCGGTAGCATTTACCGAATCCTGATTGACGTAGCCAAAGAGACAAAAGGAGCCATTATGGTACTGGCCGATTTTCTCAACACTCACTTGGTTGAACCGCAGAGACGGCGGCTCATCGAACGGGGAAGGGCCCAGGGTCGTGAAGAAGCTCGCGCCGAAACAATAACCGAAGGCCGCGCTCGCCTGATTGAGCAAGGAATCGACCCCGACCTTATATTCCCACTTGATGAGGAAGTGGGGGAGGCTGATCGCTGACTGGCAAGACTGTGAAAGCGTGAAAGGCAATAATGCTATGGCAGAGATGACGGTAATTGAAGCAGTGCGTTCGGCGCTGCATGAGGAAATGGAACGCGACGAGCGCGTGTTCGTCATGGGCGAGGACGTGGGACAGCGCGGCGGCGTATTCCTGGCGACCCAGGGGTTCATCGAGGATTTCGGCCCGCAGCGTGTGATGGACACCCCGCTGGCGGAAGCGTCCATCATGGGAATCGCCCTCGGCGCCGCGTTCCGGGGTATGCGCCCCATCCCTGAAGTCCAGTTCTCCGATTTCGTTTGGCCCAGCGTCAACCAGTTGATTGGCGAAGCGGCGCGCTCCCACTACGGCACCAACGGCGCGCTGAAGGTGCCGATGACGGTGCGTATCCCCTACGGCGGCGGGATACGCGGCGGGTTGTTTCATTCCCAGAACGTTGAGGCTCTCTTTTTCCACACGCCAGGGTTGCTCGTCGTCACGCCGTCCACTCCCTACGAGGCCAAGGGATTGCTGAAATCAGCCATCCGCGACGACAACCCGGTGATTTTCCTGGAGCATAAGAAGACCTACCGCCTGGTGCGGGGCGAAGTCCCCGACGAGGAATACACGCTGCCCATCGGCCCCGCCGACATCAAGCGCGTGGGTTCCGACGTTACCGTCGTGAGCTACGGTCTGTCCATGCACTACTGCCTGGCCGCAGCCGCAGCGGTGGCCGACGACGGCATCAGCGCCGAGGTCGTGGATCTGCGGACGCTCAAGCCGCTGGACTCTGAGACGATACTGGAGTCGGTACAAAAGACGGGCAAGCTGCTGATTGTCCACGAGGATAACATCAGCGGCGGAATTGGCGCCGAGGTCGCAGCGCTGGCGGCGGACGAAGCCTTTGAATACCTGGACGCCCCAATCGCCCGGCTGTGCGGGCCGGACGTGCCCACCATGCCCTTCGCGCAATCGCTGGAAGACGCCTATATGCCCAGCCCTGAAGCTATCGCGTCGGAAATCCGGCGGCTGGCCGCCTACTGACTGAGGGAATTAATCCGTGGCACAGATGATTGAGCTGCCGCACGTCGGCGAGAGCGTCGTTGAGGGCACCATCGGGAAGTGGCTGAAGCAGCCGGGAGATCGGGTCGAACGCTATGACCCGCTCGTTGAGGTGGTCACCGACAAGGTGACCATGGAGGTTCCCTCTCCGGTATCCGGCGAGTTGCTGCGCATCATCGCCCAGGAGGGCGAGACTGTGCCCATGGGCGCGCCTATAGCTGAAGTGGAAACGCAGGACAGGCAGACGGCTCCATCGACGCAATCCGCTATGCCGACGCCGGCCCCTGGACCGGAAATCAAGCCAGCGGCTGCACCGTCGCGGGATACCGGCGGAACGCCGGCTGTTCCCGTAGCGTATCTGATCGATGCCCAGCCCGTGGGGCCCACCGGTGGTTCCGCGCTGGCGGCGCAGGATGCGGCAGTATCGGCCCCGTCCGCGGCGGCTGAACCGACGTCTCCGCAAATCGAACTCGCTGTTGCCGCGCCCCCTCCTCAACGCGCCAATGGTCAACGGGGACCCAACCGCCTGTCTCCGGCAGTGCGACGGCTGGCGCGGGAACACAACATCGACGTTGACGCGATAACCGGCACCGGAATGGGCGGGCGCGTCACGCGCAACGACGTGCTGCGCTACCTGGAAACCGCGCCCGCACGGACTCCCGTTGCCCCGGCGGGAACACCCGTCGCCGCGCCGACAGCCCCGGCGGGCGCAGACGAGGAACGGGTGGCGTTGACCCCGGTGCGCCGCATGATCGCCGAGGCGATGGAACGCTCGGTGCGCGAGATCCCCCACGCTTGGAGCATGGTCGAGGTCGATGTCTCCGAACTGGTCGCGCTGCGGAACCGGGAACGCGATGCGTTCCGGCAACGCGAGGGCGTCAACCTGACCTACCTGCCCTTTGCGCTGAAAGCGGTGGCCGGAGCCTTGAAGGACAACCCGACCCTGAACGCATCCTGGGCGGGCGACCACATCGTGTTGAAGCGACGGATTCACCTGGGCATCGCGGTGGCGGCGCCGACCGGGCTGGTGGTGCCCGTGATCCATGACGCCGACCGGCTCAGCATCGCCGGGCTGGCCCACGCCGTTGATGAGTTGTCGGGCCGCGCCCGGAACGGCAGCCTGCGCTTGGAGGACGTGCAGGGTGGCACCTTCACGGTGAACAACACCGGCGCTCTGGGCAGCATTTTGGGCGGCCCCATCATCAACCACCCGCAGGCCGCGATTATGACTACCGAAGCGTTGCAGCAGCGGCCCGTGATCATTAACGATGGAATCGCCATCCGGTGGATGATGAACCTGTGTCTGTCATTCGACCACCGGATCAACGACGGCGCCGAGGCCGGGGCGTTCCTGCAATCGGTGAAGAGTCGCCTGGAAGCGTTCGATGGCGACACTCCAATCTACTGACGAGCGTCCGGCGGTTGATCCCGGCGCGTGCCGCGTTATCAACGCCGGCGTAGTGCCGTACCGTGAAGCGTGGGACTGGCAGGTAGAGATTGCGCAGCAAGTCCGGGAGGGATTGTCCCCGGATACCCTGTTGCTGCTGGAGCACCCGCACACCTACACCAAGGGCCGGCTGGCTCCCGATGCCGACTTGCTGCTTGACGCTGCGACCCGGGCGGCGCGCGGCATCGACGTGGTTGAAACCGACCGGGGCGGGCTGATCACTTACCACGGACCGGGGCAGTTGGTCGCTTATCCCATCATCCGATTACGCGGACGGGGCGGCCCCCACTGGTACGTGCGAACGCTGGAGCAGGTCATCATGAGCACGTTAGCTGAGTTCAACCTGCCCGCCGCCACCGTTGAGGGATTGACCGGCGTCTGGACGGCCGACGGGCAGCGCAAAATTGCGGCCATTGGGGTGAAGATCGCCGGCGGTGTCGCCTACCACGGTTTCGCCATCAACGTTAATCCCGATTTGACGATGTTCGACGGTATCGTACCGTGTGGGATCAGGGATCGGGAAGTTACGTCGCTGGCCGCGGAGTTGGGCGCTGCGCCGCCTATGGATGCGGTGTCCAGTGTGGTAGCAGAGCGGTTCTGCGATGCGGTTTCCTTAGCGCCATTGTGCTAGCATACAGGCAGGACAGTAGCGCCTGGTGGCAAATGTACGGAAGCTGACAAATGGGCACTGTTTATCAAACAATTGAAGTGGGCAGTCTCCAGGGTGGGGCTATGGTTGAATTGGAAACCATTGTAGATACCGGAGCCGCCGATTCGGTAATGCCTTCGGGGATACTCGCGGAGTTAGGGATATTTCCTGTCGAGGAGATTTCTTGCACCCTGGCTGACGGAAGTACAGTGGACTGGGGCTACGGTAGCGCCATGATAAGGATTGACGGCAGACAGTGGCCCTGTCCGGTCATCTTCGGGCCGGATGATCTGGAGTCTTACTTGTTGGGAGCCACCACGTTGGAAATTTTTAAACTGACCGTGGACCTGGTTAACAATCAGCTGAGGCCGGTGACAACGTCGCGTTTGGGCTGGGGCGGCGCGGTGTAATCCTGGTAGTTGCGACGAAAAGCGTAGTATGCCATACGATGTGATTATAGTCGGCGGGGGTTCAGCGGGTTGCGCGCTGGCGTCGCGGCTGTCCGAGGATCCCATGCGATCCGTTCTGTTGCTGGAGGCCGGCCCCGATTTCGTGGATTTTGAGCGTTGGCCGGCGGAACTGCGCGATGGCAACAGCCAAGTAGCGTCAACGCCCGGCGGCCCTTATAACTGGTCTTACCAAGCGATTGGGACGGAGCGACAAGAAAGGCTAATGGAGATCGCCCGTGGCCGGGCTATCGGCGGTTCGGGGTCGGTGAACGGACAGGTTTTCCTGCGGGGGCTGCCCGAGGATTACGACTCGTGGGCCGAGTTGGGTAACGACGAGTGGGCTTATCAGATCGTGCTGCCTTATTTCCGGCGGATGGAGTCGGACGCCGACGTGCAGGACGACTTTCACGGCAACGATGGGCCAATCCCGGTGGTGCGCGCTTCACGGGAATCCTGGCACCCGCTCCAGCGGGCTTTTGTAGATACGTGCGTCGCCATGGGCTACCCCGCCGACGGGGACATGAATCACCCGGAATCCGGCGGCGTGGGCGCCGCGCCCATGAACAACCCGGCCGGTATCCGAATGAGCTGCGCGCTGGCCCATCTTGCCACGGCGCGGCACCGGCTCAATCTAACGATTAGAGGCAACGTAACGGCCCGGCGTATATTGTTTGAGCGTGGTTCGACAAGCTCACCACGAGCGGGCGCCTCGCCGCGGGCGGTGGGCGTAGAAGCTGAGAGCGGCGGCGAAATTTTCCAGGTGTTCGGAGATGAGATTGTCGTGAGTTGCAGCGGCATAGCGTCGCCCCAGTTACTGACGCTTTCGGGAATCGGGCCGGCGGATCATCTGCGTGAGTTGCAGATTCCGGTAGTGCAGGACTTGCCCGGAGTGGGTCAAAATCTCCGCGACCACCCCCTGGTGTACGTGGACACTGCTCTGCTGCCGGACTATGTGGAACCCGAGTTCGCTGGTTCGCGCATCCAGACCATGCTCCGCTACACCACCGCCGGGTCAACGTCGCGGAACGATATGCAGGTGTACGTGAACAACGTGGCGTCGGGGCCCAGCCCTCTGGGCAGCGGGCCGGGCGCGGATCAGGCGATCTTACGGATGACCTGCATCCTGCAGCAGGCGGAGAGCGCGGGCGTGCTGCGGCTGATCTCTGCGGATCCGCATGACAAACCGCACATCGACTATCGCTACTTACGCAGTGAGCGAGACCGCCGGCGATTGCGCGAGGCGGTGCGCCTGTGTCGGGAGATACTGGCGCAACCAGCGTTTGCCGCCGTGGTAGGACCGGCGGTGTCGCCCACCGAAAGCGCGTTGGGCGACGATGCCGCGCTGGACGACTGGGTGCTGCGCAACGTGTTCACCACCTTCCACACGTCGGGATCGTGCAAGATGGGGCCGGCGGCCGATGGGATGGCAGTGGTTGACCAGTACTGCCGGGTGCATGGCGTGAGCAACCTGCGGGTGGTGGATATTTCCATCTGCCCGGACGTGGTGCGGGCCAATACCAACGCCACGGCGGTGATGATCGGCGAACGGGCGGCGGATTTTATGACGTAACAGGGCGACTCCCTCACCCCAACCCTCTCCCATCAGGGGAGAGGGGGTTTTTTGAAGGCTGCGCTATAATTGCGCGGCAAACCTGCGCACCGCGCATTTCCGGAGACTGCCCAATGCCGATATCCGAATACGTCAGCCGCTCCATGGCAGAAGGCGGATGGATCCGCCGCATGTTCGAGGTGGGAATTGCCCTGAAAGCGCAGTACGGTGAGGCGAACGTGTTCGACCTCTCGCTGGGCAACCCGATCATGGAGCCTCCCGAAGAGTTCCACGCCGAGCTGCTCCGCATCGCCAGCAATCCCTCCCCCGGTATGCACCGCTACATGCCCAACGCGGGCTATCCCGAAACCCGGCAGGCTGTAGCCGATACCCTGTCCGGCGAAACCGGGTTGCCGTTCGGAGTCGGCGACATCATCATGACGTGCGGCGCGGCGGGCGCGGCGAACGTGGTGCTAAGGGCGATCCTGAACCCCGGCGACGAGGTGATCATCTTGTCGCCGTTTTTCGGCGAGTACACCTACTACATTCAGAACCACAACGGCGTGCCCGTCATCGTGCCGACGGACGCCGAGTTCGGCCTGGACCTGGACGCCATCGACGCAGCCATCACTTCGCGTACCCGGGCCGTGATGCTCAACTCCCCCAACAACCCGTCAGGCGTGGTGTATCCGGCGGGGGACGTGAAAGCGCTGGCCGACCTGTCGAGGAAGGCGGAGCAGCGATTCGGGTCGGAAATCTTCATCATCAGCGACGAACCCTACCGGCGCATCATCTACGACGGGCTGGTGTATCCGCAGGTGTTTCCCCACTACGAGCGCACCATCGTCGTGAACTCCCACGCCAAGGACCTGGGGTTGCCCGGCGAGCGGATCGGACACATCGCGGTGCATCCCGACTACGCCGGCAAGGCGGAGCTGATGGACGGGCTGGTGTTCTGCAACCGGGTGCTGGGGTTCGTGAACGCGCCGGCGTTGATGCAACACGTGGTGCGCGCCGTGCAGGACGCCTCGGTGGACGTGGGCGAATACCAGCGCAAGCGGGATTTTCTGTACGACAGCCTGACCGGCATGGGTTACTCCGTCGTCAAGCCCCAAGGCGCGTTCTACTTGTTCCCGCGCTCGCCACTGGCGGATGATGAGGCCTTTGTAGCGGCGTTGCAGGAGTACAACGTGCTGGTGGTTCCCGGCAAAGGTTTCGGAACGCCCGGGCACTTCAGGATTTCGTACTGCCTGGACGACCGGGTGCTGGAAGGGTCGATGGACGGGTTCGCGCGGGCTGCGGAGCAGTACCTGAGCTAAGTTTCGGGCAGGGCCGCGTCCCGAATCAACGCGAAAATCGGCGCCAGGTCGATGGCGACCCCAGGCATGGCGTCGGAGGTGAGAACGTCGTTGGCGCCATAGACCGTCGCCAGCGTCATGGTTGTTCCATCGCCGACGTACTTGGACACCGTTTCAACGCGGAGGTCGGCTATCCACGCCTCGCGGACGCCATTGCGTCCGTACACGGGCAACTTGACGTTGAAGTCGCGCTGTCGAGTGGACTCCGAAAGCACTTCCACCACCACGTCGGGAGTGCCGGTCACGCCGCGCTCGCCCAAAATATGCCGCCGCTCGCCGGAAACGAACATCAGGTCAGGCTGGAACGTATTGTGTTCGTCAATATAAACGTCGAACGGCGGGAGCCTGATCTCAAATGTACCCGCCGCGCCAATTTGCAACCTGGCGGCAAAGTACAGCTCGCCGATAAACACTTGGTGCGGTTGGTTGGCGCCGGCCATCTTGATGAGCTCTCCCTCGATGAGTTGGTAGCGCACGCCGCGATGCGACGGCGGCGTCAGCCTCATGTAGTCGGCCCCGGTCAACTTGACGCGCGGTTTGGCTTTAGGTTGTGTCATGATGCACCTCCGCTGCGTGCCTACGGCCAACCCGCATTAGCCTCCCGCGACGGGAGCCGCACGGTGGCGTTGCCGCGGGTAGTTACTTGCTGGCGCTGGTTTTCACCCCAGATGTCCATGTCCACCAGGTATTCGCCGTCCTCCACGCGCTTGCCGGTGATTCTGCCCTTGCACCAGGTGGTATCGCCCACCACGTTGAAGCGGCGCAACTCCACGTGCATCGCCTTCAGGAAGCCATCATCGCCCATCCAGTTGGTGAGCAGGTGGCCCATCCAGCAGCAGCGCTGGCACCCGTAGTCGTAGGCGCCGGGCAAGCCGGCCGATTCGGCGGCTTCCTGGATGTCATGCACGCGGATGATGGCCTCCTGCGCGCCGGTGTTGGGGTCGGTGAAACCCCACGACGGATGGCGCAGCATCTCGCGCAGCTGGATGCCGTGGCTGATGCCGCCGATGCAGCCGGCGACGAACGCGGTGATGTCACCGTGGCTCAGCGGCCCCTTGACCACCGGCGTCAGCTCGTCGCCTACGTTGACGTCCTCGAACCAACGCGGGTTGTTGCCCCGTATTTCTTCGTTGAGGATGGCCTGGTGGATGGTCTCCAGTTCCTCGCGGGAGTACTGGTACGGCTCGAAGGTGTACTTCTGCCGTTCGCGGGCGGCGCTGCGCTCGGCGCGGATCTGCCAGCCCTTGGTCTTGGCCAGGGTCTCGCCGCGCTGGTTGTAGTAGTGGGTGACGCTGGACTGGATGACGATGCGGCCAGCGAACTCGCTTTCCTTTTCCTCCAGCCCGGTGAACTGCTCCTGGACGCTGATCTGATCGTCCAGGTAGATGGGCCGGTACCATTCCCAATCGTTGCCAGCGTGGAACCCGTGGACCCCGGGCAGGCCGCCGGTGCGCCCGGAGCACCAATAGACGCTGTACAGGAAGCAGGGTGGCGCGATGATGTTGCCGTACTTGCTGGTCTGGGCGTAGGAACGGTCCCAGTACAGCGGGTTGGTGTCGCCGATGCCCTGGCAGAAGTGCCGGATGGCGCTGCGGGAGGCTTCCTCATTGAACAGCCCTACGCCATATTGTCGCGGGCGGTTGAAGCTGCCTACCCTGCTACGGAGGCGGTCCAGCCCCTCTTCGGTAATTCTGCCGGATTCCAGCACCATGATACGATTCCTCCGATGTGTTCACTGGCAGAAGATTATAGCCTACGGGCGGCTAAGGCGGCGGCGGAATGGTTAGCACCGGGGTCCGTTCGCGCAGGTAACGCTCGGTTACGAAGGGTGAGCCGAAGCCGTATTCGTCGGCGCACTGGCGAACCAGGTCCAAAGTCTCGGCCCGCAGAGTTTGTGGCGCCGGCTCCGCTCCGCCGTCTATGATGCTGCGGATGAGACGGCCGGCCAGGTCCTGCTTGGTGTCGGGGTGCCCGCAGATGCCTTCGTAGGCGACGCCGCCACACGTTGGGCAGTACCACCATTCCAGCGTCAGCACCGAATTGATGCCGAGGTCGGGCAGTTCCTCGAAGATTTCATGGGCCGCGTAGCGCCCATAGTAGTCGCCGACGCCGGCATGGTCGCGTCCAAACATGTGGTGGGTACAACCGAGATTCTTGCGTACCAGGGCGTGAAACACCGCTTCCTTTGGGCCGGCGTAGCGCATATCCCACAGCAGTGCGGTGGTCCGGTGAATCTCGTCGCGGAAGAACCCGTGCGTCCGCAGGTTTTCGTGGGTGAGGACAATCGCCTCGTCGATGTAGTCGCCGACCTTCTTTTCGCCGATGACCGCGCTGACCAGGACACCGTCGGCTTGGGCCTCCATGAACGCGCCTTTCATCAGGTATTCGTGGCCTGAGTGGGGAACGTTGCGCGTCTGGTGAGCAACGGCCCGCTGCCAACCCAACGTGTCCAGCTCCGCGCGGAGTTGCGCCGGCGTGCGCCAATAGCGGTCAAATGGCGGGCTGATGACAGGCTCGCAGACCAGGGTGATGTCGCCGGCGACGAAACGGTCGGCGTAGCCCAGGGTGCGCTGTACGCCGGGATGGGCAGGGTCGGTGGTAGCGTATATCTTGCCGGCGAGTTCGGTCAGGTCAGCAGCGAAAATCTCGGAGACTTCCAAGATGGCCAACGGGTTGCCCTGGTGCGTCAGTAGCACAGTGTCGCCCACGGACACGCCGACTCGCTGCAACTCTGCGTCAGCGACGTCGAGAACGATGGGAATGGGCCAGACGTAGCCGCTGGCGAGGCGCATGGAATCCGCCACCGACGCTACATCCGCGCTGCCCATGAACCCCGTCAACGGCGAGAAGAATCCATAGGCGATGTTCACGCACTCGTGGGCGATCTGCTCGCGGACTTCGATGGCGGACAGGCCAGCAACCTCATCGGCGGAGCGCAGGGGTTGCACACGCTGAACGAGCGTCCCCCCATGCGGGGATAGGCTATTGTCAACTTTGGTCATACGCTGAAGAGACTGAGAGAAGCCAGCCCCGGGGACAGTAATCAGCGGTCAAGATACTGGGCGTCGCGCTTTTCGCGGAAGGCGGCTACTCCCTCAACGTGGTCCCGTGAGGTGAGGGTGATGGTCTCGCCGGCGGCGGCCATTTTCATCGCGGTTTCGAGGTCAAACTCCAGGCCCTTGTAGAGCATGAGCTTGGAAAGGCGGATGGCGATGGGCGGGCCGGCGGCAATGCGTTCGGCCATTTCCATCGTTGTCGCTTCCAGTTCTTCCTCGGACACCAAGCGGTTGAGGAATCCGAGGCGGTGAGCCTCATCGGCTTCCAGGAAGTCGCCGGTGAAGAGCATTTCAGCGGCCCGACCCAGGCTGCCGATGGTGCGCGGGTAGAGCCAGGTGCCGCCAAATCCGGGGAACAGGCCGATACGCACATAGGCCGACATAAATCGCGAACGTTGGGTGCCGATGCGAATGTCGCAGGCACAGGCCAGATCCAGGCCGGCGCCGGTGGCGACCCCGTTGACCATAGCGATCACGGGTTTTTCGCAACGCTGCACACCCAGGATCATCTCCTGCGCCAACCGGAAACTGCGGCGCACCTCGTCGGCGTTGCCCGAGGTCCAACCTTCACCGGAACCGTTGGCAGAGCCGCCCAGATTGTTGAGATCTCCCCCCGCGCAAAAGGCCCGCCCAGAACCGGTAATTATCAAGACCCTGATGTTGGGGTCTGCGTCAGCCTCCGCTACGGCGTCGGCGATTTCGATCTGCATCTGGTCGTTGAGGGCGTTGAGGCGGTCGGGGCGGTTGAGGGTGATACGAGCAATGCCGGAATCGTGGTCGGCATGGTAAAGGATCAGGTCGTAGGCGGGCATTGAAATCTTTCCTGAGCGCATATTTTGGACAATGAGTATAGCACGCGGATTCGCGGTTTCAGTTACACGATTAGGCTATAATGCGTCATTGGCAGCGTAGATCAAAACGACTTCTTGCCCACAATCGCCACTGGAGGGAATTGAGTTGGATGGGTCAGGTAATGGAGTATTACTCGCGATAGATTGGGAAAACATTCGTAGAGGGGCGCAACTTTACCAACGGAGCGTAACGCCACGGTCCCTGTACGACGCTATGAGAAACGTGGGGGAAGTATTTGGAGAGGTAAAAGGCGGCAAAGCATTCGGAGACTGGGGATTGCGTCCTGACGATGGCGTGGCCTTCAGCGAAACCGGCATCCAGCCCTACCAGGCCCCCCGCACAATGGCCGGCAAGGACCGGAGCGATCCCGCGATGCTATTGGAAGTATATGACTGGCTGCGCGACCGCGATGACTGCGGGGTGATAATCCTGGCGTCCGGCGATTCTGACTTTCAGATCCTCGTGGACCGGGCCAAGGACATGGGTCGCCGTATCGTGTTGTGCGCGTTCAGCCAGTCGGTGGCGCGCGATATGCTGGCAGTGGCGCCGCTGTTTCCGTTGGAGGCGGAGCTTGGGATCCAACTGGCGGAGCACGGCGACGTACCGGTCCAGGAACAGCAGGAAGCGGCCGCGCAGGACATTCTTGAGGTGTTTGTGCGGGAAATGGGCAGGTTGGAAAGCCGCATGAACTTCGTGGGCTACAATATGCTGTGCAACCAGTGGATGCTGGATTGGGGAATGGCCTGGAACGAGTACGAGTGCCGTAAGCTGGTTGACCAGTGGATCTACGAGGAAATCATTGAGCGGCATGACGTGTACAATCCCAACAACCCCCAGTTTCCCACTTCGGCGATCCGGCTGGTGCGGACCAACGAACTGGTGCGGGACGTGCTGGGATTGAACCGACCGAGCATCAGCAACCCGGTGATGGCAAATGAACCCACCGGGGGACATTACCAAGCGGAGTAGGCATGGCCGAGTTCAGTTACATAGACCATTTGGAATGCACCATCTGCGGCAACGAGTTTCAGTACGACGGTTTGGCGACGGTGAGCGATTGCTGCGGCAAAGTGCTGTTTGTGCGGTATGACCTGGCGCGTTTGCGGCGGGAGGTGGACCGGAAAGTTTTCGATGACCGGCCGGCCAATATGTGGCGATACAACGAGCTTTTGCCGGTGTCCGACCCTGGATCGGTTATCACCCTGGGCGAGGGCGGAACCCCGCTGCTGGACGCGACGACGCTGGCCAGGGAAGTGGGTATTCGGCGGTTGCTGGTCAAAGAAGAAGGGTTAAACCCCACCGGAACATTCAAGGCCCGCGGCATCGCAGCGGCGGTGTCCAAGGCGGTGGAAGTGGGCGCAACCGGGTTCACCATGCCGTCGGCGGGCAATGCCGCCGGCGCGGCGGCGGCGTATGGCGCCAGGGCGGGAACCCCGGTCAAGGTGTTCATGCCCCAAGACGCGCCGGATGCCAACAAGAAGGAATCCATCGTTGCGGGTTCCGAGTTGAACCTGGTGGACGGGTTGATCAGCGATGCCGGACGCATTTCGGTGGGCATCGCAGCGGAACAAGGACTGTTCGACCTCTCCACGCTGAAAGAACCCTGCCGGGCCGAAGGCAAAAAGACGATGGGCCTAGAGATTGCCCACCAACTGGGCTGGCGTATGCCGGACGCCATCGTGTATCCCACGGGCGGCGGCACAGGCATTATCGGGATGTACAAAGGGTTCCAAGAACTGCTGGAATTGGGCTGGATCGAGGGAAAGCCCCCCCGGTTCTACGCCGTGCAGGCGGAGGGATGTCAGCCGATAGTGAAGGCGTTTAACGACGGAACCGATACGGCGGAACCGTGGCAAAATGCCACTACTAAAGCGGACGGGCTGCGGGTGCCCGGGCCGTTTGCAGACTATCTGATCCTGCAAGCGATACGGGAAACAGGCGGCGGCGCGCTGGCCGTGAGCGACGACGAGATGGTGGAGGCCATGTACCGCTTGGCGACCTTAGAGGGCATCATCGCGTGCCCCGAAGGAGCGGCCACGCTGGTAGGACTGGAGCGGCTGTTGGCCGACGGCAGCATCCGCACCGACGAAGAGGTGGTGCTGCTGAACACCGGGTCCGGCTACAAGTACCTGGACCTGTTGCGGGGGCCGGAGGAAGCTTAGCGCATGGTAACCAGAAAGCCGAAAGGCAAGTACACCCATGCCGATTACGCTGCCACACCCGAGGGCGAGCGGTGGGAACTGATTGACGGAGCGCTCTATCACATGGCCGCAGCCCCCAACATCAGGCATCAGACCGTTTCGCTGTTGTTGGGAGCGCTAATCGACCGCCACGTCATGCCGCTGTTATTGGGATTATTGTATCGAGCTCCCTGTGCGGTATTTTTGCCGGGAGAATCGGCGGTTGAGCCGGATTTGCTTTACATCAGCGCATCTCGTCGGCATATCATTGCCGACCGAGGATGCGAGGGAGCCCCGGATTTGGTTGTGGAAATCCTTTCGCCATCCAATCGAGGGCATGACTTGGAGGTCAAACGCGAACTGTACGCTCGTCACAGCATTCCCGAGTACTGGATAGTTGACCCGGACCGGGAGACCTTGCTTGCCCTGACTGACCCGGTCGCCAGCGATGGCGTGGGAGAATACACCACAGAGGCGCTGTACCAAGCCGGCGATACCCTCACCACCGAACGCATCTCCGGTCTGGCGATTGACGTGGCCGATATTTTCGCCGAACCGTGGTAGCCGGTACGGCGTCGTCAATCCGGCTATCGCCCAACGCCCAACGTCTTCTTGACCCCGCGCACCATCCGCCGTATTGGGCGCCGGCGCGGATGCAAGTTGTTGGCGATCAGCGGCGCTAATGTGGGGTTGGCGGCGACCAGCGGTGCGACCCACTTTCGCAGTTCGGCCATCGTAGGCGGCTTGTCGTCCCACGTGGGCGCCAAAGACTCCATGAGATGCCACTGTTTGCGGCCGGGCAGGCGCGTCATCACAGTGCCTCCCGCCTCCTGGACGGCAATCGCGCCGCCCAGCATGTCCCACATTCGGGGCGCGCCGATGACGGCGAATTGCAACACGCCCATGGCAGTCATGGCAAGCTCGTAGGCGATGCTGCCGGTTACGCGGAGTTGGCCTAGGGGTTGGCCTTTGAGTCCCTTGCCGACGCGGGTTGACGCGCCGAAAGAACCGGGCAGCCCAACCAGCCGGTCGCCGCGCAATTTGTCGGTCTGATAGACGGACACCGGCTCACCGTTAGCGAAAGCTCCGCCGCCAGCGCGGCAGTGAACCACGATGCCGTTCCCAGTATCTCCTGTTAAAGAGTTCGCGGGCCACGGGATGTACACGGCGCCAGCGACCGGAATGCCCCGGTGCAGCACGCCGATTGAAGATGCGTACACCGGCAGGCCGTTCATGAAGTTGGTGGTGCCGTCCAGGGGATCGAGCACCCACAGGAAATCGGCGGCAGTATTGTCTCCGTCCGCGCTGGCGTCGTCCTCCTCGCCGAGAATACCGTGGGTTGGGAACCTTTCGGCTATGCGGCGTTCGAGGTATGCCTGGGTTTCCTTGTCGGCGGCGGTTACCGGGTCCTGCTGCGCCTTGTCCTTGTACTCGACGCTGATGACGCGGCCGAAATATCCGGCGAGGAGGTCTCCGGCGCCTTGGGCAAACTCCACGGCGGCGGACTCGATTGTACAGAGGTCTGTGGCTGGCAAGGTCATAACGGTTCGGATTGTACACCATGTATGGTTTGGGTCGGGAACGGGATTGCTGCGCTTTGCTCGCAATGAAAGAGGGATCGAGGCTGCTATAATCTTCGGCAGCATTTGAGGAGGCGGGCAATGGACCTGGAACTGAATGGCAAAGTGGCGATAGTGGGCGGCGCAAGCAAAGGACTCGGCAGGGCGTGTTCGGAAGTGCTGGCCGAGGAAGGCGTCCGGGTGGCGATGTGCGCCCGCACCGTGTCGGACCTAGAGCGCGCGGCGGACGAGATACGCGCGGCGACAGGAGCGGAGATTTACACCTTTGCCGGCGACCTGGACAAGGAAGAAACCATCGGGGAACTGGTGGCGGGCACGGTGTCCCACTTCGGTCAGCTGGACATCATGGTCAACAACTCGGGTGGGCCGCCGCAGGCCTACGCCCAGGACTCTACCGAAGAGCTGTGGCAGGTTTCTGCAAACCGCTCGCTGTTCTTCTTCGCCCGCATGACCCGGGAGGCGCTGCCCCACCTGCGCACGCAGGGCGGCGGTCGGATCATCAACATCCTGGCCAGCACCGTGTACACGCCGATCCCGAACCTGGCGCTATCGGCGGCCACGCGAATGGGCGTCATAGGTTTTATGAAGAACCTGGCCGATGACATCGGACACGAGAACATCCTGATCAACAACGTTTGCCCCGGCAGCATTATGTCGGAGCGAATGATGGAAAACGTGGAGGACCGGGCGCGCACGCAGGGCATCCCCATTGAGGACGCGCTGGCACAACGGGCGGAACAGACGGCGCTGAAGCGCATCGGCGAACCTCGGGAGCTGGCGTACCTGGTGGCTTTCCTGGCATCTTCACGCTCCAGCTACATCACCGGCACTACCATGCTGGTGGACGGCGGGCTGGTACGGTCGGTGATGTAATGGCCGCACTTGCTGACGAGATTGCTACGCTGCGCTCGCAATGACTACATCAAGGCCCCAGTTTACTCAGCCGCCGGAGCCGACTACGGCTGAGGAGTACGTTGAGCGGGGGAACCGCTACAGCCGCAACGGGGTGTACGAGCGGGCGATTGCCGACTACACGGCAGCCATCGAGTTGGACGCGGCCTGCGCCGACGCCTGGTTCAACCGGGGCGTGTCCTGGTACGAAGTGGGCGACTACGCGCAGTCGATTGCGGACCTGACGGAGGCGATCCGCCTGGACCCCGAGGATGACAACTATTACTCCCGCCGGTCGCTATCGTACCTATTCAACGACCAGCCGGAGGAGGCGCAGGCGGATATGGACACCAGCGAAGAGATCCGCCTGCGGGCATGGGGATGAGGCGCCAAGCCAGTGGCTGGACACGTGCGGTCGATTACCAAGGTTCGGCAAAAATATCCGCAACCGCAATCTCCAGTCCGGGAATAGCAGCGATAGTGAACGTATCGCCAGGGCGGTACAGTCTTTCTGACTCGTAGGCGCCTTGGCCGGCGCTGACGACCGGTTCGGCTAAAGCCAACACGGTTTCCTCTTGCGGCTCCAGGATCAAATATTCCGGTATGCCATGCCGGGCATACAGCTCTCGCTTTCGCTCCAGGTCATGGCGCGGATTGGATGGCGATAAAATTTCTGCCACCAGGTCGGGCGACCCTTCACAAGCGCGCTCCGTGAGGATATTCCTCCGCTCCGCGCTGATAAACAACAGGTCTGGCTCAACCGCAGACTCGCCGGGTAGGATTACGGCCAAAGGCGCAGCGTAAACCAAACCTAACCGACGCGGCCGGATATGGTTGCTGAACCGAAGGAACAAGTTGCCGGATGCAGTCTGATGTTTAAGATTCGGCGCAGCGGCCATTTGATACAACACTCCGTCAATCAACTCCCACCGTTCGCCCTCCGGCGTAGCGAAGTAGTCCGCGTAAGTGTACTTTCCTTTCGGTTTGGTGATAACCACAATGGCCTCCGGTTTGACCCGGGTTTCGTGCTCCAAGTACAACGGCTAAAAGCCCCAGGTGGGCTGGTATTCGCCGAACACGTCGCGTAAGACGCCCATCATTTCGCCCAGGGTGGCTTCCGCTTTGACGGCTTCGATGAGCGGGTACATCAGGTTGGCGTTGCTGCCGGATTGGCGGGCGGCGGTTTCCAGGGCGCGGAGGCGCACGGCAACCTCGCGGTCGTCGCGGCGGCGGCGGACTTCGTTGAGGTGGGCGACGTGGCGCTGCTCGCCGGCTTCGTCCACGCGCAGTATGGGGATGCTGAGGCTTTCGTTCTCGTCCACGTACTCGTTGACGCCTACGGTGATGCGCTCCAGGCGGTCTTCCTCCTGCTGGTAGATGTAGGCGGCGTCGGCAATCTCCCGCTGGAAGAATCCCGATTCCAACGCCGGGATTACGCCGCCGTGGCGATCGATCTGCTGGAAGTAATCGTAGGCACCGGCCTCCACCTGGTTGGTCAACGCCTCCAGGAAGTAGCTGCCGCCCAGGGGATCAACGGTGTCGGTGACGCCGGTTTCGTGGGCGATGATCTGCTGGGTGCGCAGGGCCTGGAGGGCGGCATCCGCCGAGGGCAGCGCCCAAGCCTCGTCCTTGCCGTTGGTGTGCAGCGACTGGCAGCCGCCCAACACGGCGGCCAGGGCCTGCAACGACACGCGCACCACGTTGTTCTCCGGCTGCTGGGCGGTGAGCGACGCGCCGGAAGTCTGGGCATGGAACCGCATCCAGCCGGAGCGTTCGTTCTCCGCGCCGAAGGTCTCCCGCATTTCCTTTGCCCAGATGCGGCGGGCCGAGCGGAACTTGGCAATCTCCTCGAAGAAGTCGTTGTGGACGTTGAAGAAAAAACTCAGGCGGGGAGCGAAGTCGTCCACCACCATACCGCGCTCTACGCAATGGCGCACGTACTCGAAACCGTCGGCCAGGGTGAAGGCCAGCTCCTGCACGGCGTTGCTGCCGGCCTCGCGGATGTGATAGCCGCTGATGCTGATGGGGTTGAAGCGGGGCATGTTGTCGGTGGCGAACTCGACGGTATCGACCACGAGGCGCATGGACGGGTCGGGCGGGAATATGTACTCGTTCTGGGCGATGTATTCCTTGAGGATGTCGTTCTGGAGGGTGCCGCCCAGGGATGCGATCTTCGCGCCCTGGCGTTCGGCGGCGGCGATGTACATGGCCCAGATGATGGCGGCGGGGCTGTTGATGGTCATGGAGGTGGTGACCTGGTCCAGGGGGATGCCCTCGAATACGGTCTGCATATCCTCGAGGCAGGACACGGCGACGCCGCACTTGCCGAACTCGCCGCGCGCCCGCTCGTCGTCGTGGTCGTAGCCGTAGAGGGTGGGCATGTCGAAGGCGACGCTGAGGCCGGTTTCGCCCTGGTCCAGCAGGAAGCGGAACCGCTCGTTGGTCTCGGCCGGCTCGCCGAACCCGGCGAACATGCGCATGGTCCAGAGCCGCGAGCGGTAGCCGGTGGGATGCACGCCGCGCAGGTAGGGGTACTCACCGGGCAGGCCGACGTCGCGCAGGTAGTCGCTGTCGGCAACCTCCGGCGGCCCGTACAGCGGCGCGACGGGTATCTGGCTCAATGTCTTGTAGGCCGACTTGCGCCCGGGGGCGGAATCGGCGCGCTGCCGCCAAGCGGCGGTGCGTTGCTCGATGGCGTCGTTGTCATGTTCGTTGGAAAGAACCATTGAGAGGCTCCTGTCGCTGGGTTGTCAAATATAGTTGAAGCGCCCACGCCGGCTTGACGCGAATCGCCGCAGTGTGTATATTCTAGCAGTAAGCGCGGAGTGGTCGGAGCACGCCGTCCCGCCCAAGGGACAGGCGCCGGACATAGCCGCGCCCCTGCTTTTAAAGCTGTCCTGTTGTGGCGCTTACCAACTCCCGAGACGCACCGTGAATAAGGACGGTGTTTCCCACCTTTGGGACGAGGTTACCTTGGTCAGCATCCGCTCTCCCGAGGGCAAGCCCAGCTGACTTTTCACAAAGTCGACCAATTCCCGCTTTTCTCTCGCGCGCTGTGACGCCGTGCCGTAATAGCCGTTTGCGTCCTTCCAATCGAACTGTACGCAGCCCAGCAGCACGTCCACAATCTGCAAATAGACAGCCATATCGGAGGTAGCACGCAAGCAGCCTTTTACAGTTGGCACGGAGCAAAGCACATCCTCAATGAATATTGAGGACCGATCCGGCTTGTCCTGTAAGTCAACGATGGCGAACACATCCCGGTCAAGCCGCTGTTTCAGCAACTCTCTAGCCATGTCTGCGTATGCTAACCAGGTATCGTTGTTCCAGCGCGACAGGCTATAGCCTGGGTTAAGTCGGTCCATTATCAGCGCGTGGAATTGCGGCTCCCGAAAAGAGAAGTAGAGGTTCAGCAAGTCGATGTACTGCTGGAGGTTGAAGCGCGAGACTTCGCTGAACTTATACTCGTGGTGACGGGTGGAGTGCATCAGCAGGTCAATTTCACGTAGCGTCGGCCTATCGGCGCGCGATTGGATTTGTGTGCGGATACGTTTGCGCTCGGCCATACGGTCCGAGCCGAAATTGAAGTGCAGGCGGTAAAGACTATTGGTGATAGCCCTGGTATCTGGTATGACCAGTACGCCGATGCCATAGACGGGCTGCTCACGGCGCAACCCGGAAAGGATGCCTGTTTCATCGATGAAGGCAGGACAAATTTCCATGTCGGGTATCCTACCCCACCAGGCGGACGAAGCGGCGGCGGCCGGCTCGGATTACGGTGCCGGCGGTTAGGGTTGGGGCGTCGGCGGGCGTTACGCTTGTTCGGTCGCCGTTGGGGTGGATGATTTCGACTGCGCCCTGGGTGATGAGGCGGCGGGCTTCGGCGTTGCTGGACGCCAGGCCGGTTTGGGCCAGGAGGCGGTTGATGGGCAGATCCGCGATTTCGGACAGGCTGACTTCGGGCATGTCGTCGGGGAGGTCGCGGCGCTGGACTACCTGCTCGAAGTGGGATTCGGCGGCACTGGCGGCGTCGGCGTCGTGGAACACTGCCGTGATGTAGCGGGCGAGGCCCTTCTTGAAGTCCATGGGGTTGGCGGATTCGGAGGCCATGGACTGCTGCATTTCGGCGATGTCGGCGTCGGGCACGTCGGTCAGGTATTCGTAGTAGGACGTGATAAGGTTGTCGGGCAGGGACATGAGCTTGCCGTACATCTCTGCCGGCGGCTCCTCCAGCGCGACGTAGTTGCCCAGGCTCTTGCTCATCTTCTGGACGCCGTCGGTGCCCACCAGGATGGGCATCATGAAGCACTGCTGGGGCGTCTGGCCCATCATGCCCTGGAGCTCGCGGCCCACCAGCAGGTTAAACATCTGGTCGGTGCCGCCGAACTCGACGTCGGACTCGATGACCACCGAGTCGTAAGCCTGCATCAGCGGGTACAGCATTTCGGTGATGGCGATGGGCTGGTTCTGGGAGTAGCGGTTGGCGAAGTCCTCGCGGTGCAGAAACTGGTTGATGGTGAAGCGGCTGGTCAGCTCGATGACGTTGGCCAGGGTGAACTCGCCGAACCACTGGCTCTGCCATTCCACCTGGGTGCGGTCGCGGTCCACCACCTTGAAGAACTGGCGCATGTAGGACTCGGCGTTTTCCAGCACCTCGGCGTGGGTCAGCATAGTGCGGGTGGCCGAACGGCCCGAGGGATCGCCGATCTGGGCGGTCCAGTCGCCGACGATGAGGATGACCTGGTGGCCGAGGTCCTGGAGCTGGCGCAGCTTGCGCAGGCCGACGACGTGGCCCAGGTGGATGTCGGGACGGCTGGGGTCGAAGCCCATCTTGAGGCGCAGGGGCTGGCCGCGCCGGAGCATCGCCGTGAACTCCTCCTCGGAGATGATGCGGCTGACGCCCCGCCGGGTGATGGGGGACAGGTTATCGGGGATTTCTACTCGACTGGTCACGCTGTTAACCTCGCCGTGGTCCCGGCCGGTTACGCGTTGTCCAGCCGGTCGTGTTCTTCAAGTATCCTGCGGGCGTTGTCCACGTCCCGGTTCATCTGGGTGATGAGGGCATCAATGCCGTCGAAGGTCTCCTGGCCGCGCAGCCGGGACACGAACTCCAGCCGCAGATTCTCGTCGTAGATGTCATCCGAGAAGTCCAGCAGGTGGGCTTCGATGAGGCGCTGGCTGAGGCCGAAGGTGGGGCGCACGCCGATGCTGGTGGCGGCCAGGTGGCGCACGCCGTTGACGGTGGCGTAGGTGGCGTACACGCCGTCGGCCGGGATGACAAAGTTCTGGGTGGGAATGATGTTGGCGGTGGGGAAACCGAGCTGCCGGCCCATCTTCGCGCCGTGCACCACCACGCCGTCGGTGGCGTAGGGGCGGCCGAGGAGATATTCCGCTCCGTCCACGTTGCCATCGGCCAGGGAGTTGCGCACGCGCCGGCTGCGGACGGCCTCGCCTTCGAGTTCCAGCGGGGGCACGGTTTCCACCCAGAAGCCCAGGGACGCGCCGCGTCGGTGCAGGTATTCCAGGTTGCCGCTGCGGTTCCGGCCGAGGGCGAAATCCGGCCCCGTGACGATACCCTTCATCTTGAGGCAATCGACCAGCAGGGCGGTGAACTCGTTGGCGTCGAGGTTGGCCAACTCGTTGGTGAATTCCAGGCAGATGACGCGGCCCACGCCGGCCTGGTAGAGCAGCTCGACCTTTTCTTCGGGGGTGATGATCTTGTTTACGGTGCGGTCGGGGTTAACCACCTCGGCGGGGTGATTGCTGAAAGTGATGACGGTGGGGATCAGGGAGTCGCCGGCCAGCTCGAACATACGCTGGAGCAGGTGGCGATGGCCGCGATGCACTCCGTCGAAAACGCCGATGGTGATGACGGTTTCCCCGCCGGGCGGGGGCGCAGCGTCGGCAAGGGCCTGGCGAAAACTGCCACCGCCGAGGGCGCGGGGAGCAGGGTTTTCCGGAGTTGACATTGCTGCAAATTGGCCGCGAATAGGATGAACGGACGTAGCGTTGGCCGCAGGAAGTCAGGGGCGCCCGGCGCGCCAGTGGGTGCAAGTGTCCGCTGCGGCGTCGCGTAGCATGGCTCAACGATGGTAGCACACCCCCAACGGGCGGGCAAGCAGAATGGCAGCGTTGCAATTCAGGTAGTTTGAAGGAAGGACGCCCCCTCACCCCAACCCTCTCCCACCAGGGGAGAGGGAGTTTTAAATGAGAACTGCCTAAAATGGAACGCTACCGCCCCGCGGTTCACGCTACCCTACCCGACCCGCTCAGCGTAGGCTTGCCGCGCCCGATCGATGGCGCGAACCCGGCCGCTTACCAGGTCGTCCTGCCGCTCCTTCGCCCACTGGTTGGACGCCTGCGTGCTGAGCACGCTGCCCTGGAAGTGGGGCATCACGTAGCGGGCCATGAGCTCGTAACTCTTCAGCATCTTCTCGCGGGGCGCCCAGTCGATGGTCTGCACGAGGAACGCGCCGAAGCCGCCGCTCTGCTCGCCCAGCCGCTCGATGGCCTCGATGCAGTCGTCGGGAGTGCCGATGATCCAACTGCCGGTGTCGGCCATGTTGTCGATCACCTTGTCCAGCGGGCCGTCGAACACAGGTTTGCGCCCGTTGGTTCCTTCGCTGTACTCCCGCAGGTAACGCCCCGCACCCATACGGGCATCGTTCAGGGCCTCTTCCTTCGATTCGGCGAGGTGGCAAGGCAGCACCAACCGCCAGTCGTCGCGGTTCATGGTGTTGCCATGCTCGGCGGCGGATTCTTCGGCGATGCTCCACAGTCCTTGCAGGTCGGACGGGCCGGCCGACGGGTCGCGCGGCACGGTGATGGTCAACACCGAGCACCCGTGCTTGCCCGCCAGGGTCACGCCAGCCGGCGACTGCACCGACGCCACGGCGGTGTGCATGTAGGGCCGCTGGTAGGGCCGCAGTTGCAGCAGTCCTTCCTTCAGCTCGAACCAGTCGCTCTTGTAGCTGATGGGCTCGGTTTCGGTGAACAGCCGCAGGATGATGCCCAGGGACTCGTCCATGCGCTCGCGTTGGAGTTCGTGAGGAATGCCCATCATGTAGGCGTCGCCGGGCAGCGCGCCGGGGCCTACTCCAAAGAGCACCCGACCGTAGGTCATGTGGTCCAGCTGCACCATGCGGTTCGCCACCATCAGCGGGTGATGGTACGGCAGGCTCACGACGCCGGTGCCCAACTTGATGCGGTTGGTGCGTTGGGCAGCCGCCGCGATGAATACTTCGGGGGACGAGATGATCTCCCAGCCTGCGCTGTGGTGTTCGCCGACCCAGGCTTCGTCGAACCCCAGCTTGTCCAGCCATTCGATCAGTTCGAGGTCGCGCTCCATGGCCAGCGTGGGGTTTTCGCCAACGCGGTGGAACGGGCCGAGAAAGATGCCAAACTTCATACGCTCGGGAAACGCCATATCAGGACCTCCTCCGGTTAGGGGATGCAACGGAGCTCCATACCACCCAAATGACACAGACCGGACGGAGCCGTCCGGTAGATGGTCGCCCCAGGATTGGCGTCATTCTGCGCCTGGCCGTATGTCCTGTCAATGTAGGCCGGCTGGGAGGGCCTAACGGAACGCTAGCGGGCTGGGGCGGGAAGGTCCCAGTTGAGAAGTTCCCGGTAGCGGCCTTCACAGGCCCAGGGCAGGAGGTAGATGACGATTGATTCAGGCTCGGGGACGTCCTCCCGGCGTCGGGTTTTATCGAGGTAGTGGCGGAGTTTGGCGAAGGTGGTGAGCCGGAAGCCGGCATCGGCGATGCGCATAATGACGTCGGCGGGTTCGGGAGGTTCAGAAGGGTCCCACTCGTCGGCAACGGCTTCGGCGATGCGGCGGAGTTTGATGATGGCGAGTTCGGGGGCGAACTTGCGCTTGAGGGCGTCGATGCGACGGCGGATTTGGGAGATGGTCATGGGATTGCCTCGGGGTTGTCTGAACTGTGATTTTTGTGATTATGTGATTAGCGGGATTTGGGGTATCGTGAGAGCGGCAAGATTTGGCGAATCTTGACGCTGGCGGAGAGTCGAAAGACCGTGGGGTTAGGTAGGCGCTTGGAGGAGGCTGATGGCGGTTTCGAGGGTGTTGAGGTCGGAGCGGAGGTTTTCGAGTTCGGCGGCGCGGAGGTTGAAGGACAGGGCGTAGTTGACGGCGCGGAGGCGGATGGCCGGGTCGGAGTGGCACATGGCGTCGGCGAGAACGGAAACGCAGAGCGGGGTGAGTTCCAGGAGTTTCTGACGGGCGAGGTTGGCGGACTGGCGGCGGAGTTCGGCCAGGCAGTTGCTGAACGCCAGGTCGTTGAGCCAACGGCGCAGGGTGGACTCGCCGACACCGGCGGCGCGGGCGGCCTGGACGATGGTGGGGAAGCAGGCGACGATGGGGAGGGCGGCCTGCTGGCGTGGAGAAAGGGCGGAAAGGTCGATTTTCCGCTCATTTCCGCTCATTTCCGCTAATGCAGGCAGGGAATCGGGCGGGTCGGGGGGCTGAATGGGCACCGGGAGAGGCGTTTTGAGGGCGTTGTCAGTAGCTTGGACGGGCAGATGAGCGGGTCTGGGTGAGCGATTTTTGCGATGTTTGGACGTGGGCATTGACGGCTCGCGGCCTGGGTGGCGGGTTGGATTTGGGGTACTGATTAAGGGGTACTGATTAAGGGGTACTGATTAATTATGGTACGGACGGGTAGATGGTGCAGGCAAGGGGTGAAGTGTCATCGGAGGCGATTGCAAAAGCTTGACAGAATGAGAACCGCCCGGTCTTTGGTGTCCGGGCGGTTCATTTTCGGTGAGGGATAATCTCTATTGGTCATCCGCAGAGCAGGCGAGGTGAATCGCTTCTTTCGCTTTTCCCCAAGCGTAATCGAAGCGAAGGCCGGCCGCTTCGCCACGTCGTTGCACGCTACCCTCTCGATCACTCAAGTAGTTCGTGTGGTGCGTTCTAACCCATTCCTGGCAGTTGTACTCCATGTCAGGGGATAGGAGCCCGGTAAAGGCAACTACCGCGCCCGCCTTGCCTACTTCAATAGATTCCTGGCTTTCTGTTTCGGCCTCGGCGTCATTGCTATAGGCGTATGCCTCCAAGAGACAAGGTTCGACGACCGAAACGATGACATCCCTGTTAAAGTGCTCGCGCTGGTACGTAATCATCTGGTCAGCAGCAAGAATGGAACCAGCCCCAAAAACCTCCGAGAAATAGGGAAGCTGGGCAAATACCCCACCGCGAGGCCGTTCCAAAGCCTGCGCCGTTTTTTCTACGTAGCAGTCAGTAAGAACCATCATGTACTTACTGACGCCTATGGCTGCCGCTTTTTCTTCCGGCGTGAGTACGGACGTTACGCCAACCTGTTCAAGGTACTCCTGGTTTGCTTTGCTAATCTGGTTGGGGGTTGGCATCGGTGTTGCCGCCAAGAATGGGCTTGGTGTCGGGGCAGTGGTGGAAGCCAGCGCCGTCGGTGTGGCCATGGGCGTTGCTGTGAGCGCGGGCGTCGGTGCAGGTTCAGGCACGTTGCCAGTGCAAGCCAACGAGAGCAGCAGGACGATTAGAAGAACAAGAAGCGTGGCGCGGATGGCAGCCATTGCTGATACCTCCCAGCGGTCGGTGATTGGCACTTGCAACAGCAACCAAGACCCGATGCGTTCCGCTGGAAGGCACGAGAGACGTGCCTTCCACCAAGCGCGCATGCGCTATCACGCATCGGGGATGCCGCAGGGCCGTTCTCGGCCCAGGGTCAGGTTACTGTTGCAGTATGTACCCTACCACAGCCACCGGCTGCCGTACAATTCGCCAACAACGCAACCGGAATTGCTCGCGGTATAGCGGTATAATAGACGAGGGTCGAGCCGGGAGTCGCCACTACCCGGCTCTGGTTGTGATGTTGCCACGCCAAGTGCTCAAAGGCTGGCCGGCACTATGGGTAGGGGCCAGCCCCGTACTACCGGGCGATTTCGTTACTCTGATACCAGTGACGTTGACGGAATTTGCAATCCGGAGAGTAGCGTAGTTGGGCGGCATGTTATGGTTATTTGAGATGCCACGTTGGAGATTTGAGGGCGGTCAGCGACTCTACCAAGGCAAAAAGGCTTGGTGAATGTGAGGGCAAAATGAGTGCTACAGAGACGATGGTGGGAGTCATCGGAGAGTTCATGTTGTTCCTAACAGCAGCTTTCCTCGTGGTGGCAGTTGCTACAGCGCTGCTAGCGATGGACGGAGATGCTAAAGAGTACGTCGCCATAGGAATGCCATTCGTGGTAGCTGCGGGATCGATGTACACTGCTAGGGATTACCTTGAGAAGCGGCAGTGGAAAAGGCTGTCCATGACAACGTTGATAGTGGTGGTCGCCCTGGGGATGTCGGGAGTTGGGACAGCCGATGTGACCGGCGCCACTCTTGGGGAAACGGTGTTGGGTTCCTTCGTAGTTGCGGCCAGTGCCAGCATAGTCACCTTCATCATATACGTTCTCAGGATATATCATCTTTGTCTGATGTACTTGCGAAAGCGGACAATCGTCAAAAGCGTCCAGTCGGGCAATTATGCGGAAGCGGTGAAGGTGGCCGAGGGCAGGAGCATTGCCGGCACTAACTACGTCAAGAGTCCCGAGAAGATTAGCGTGAGTGTCGCCCGCGCGTTGGCGTGTGCCTTAGGGAAGGTGGGGAGAGAGATAGATGCGGAACGTGTCAGGCTGGTCAGTGAATCTCGCCATCCGCTGCGTTCGTGATTGGATTCCGTCATTCCTGCGCTTGAATCGGAGTAGTGAAATCTCGTCTTACTACCGATGTTGCCAAGCGTGTGATGGCGGCGAGTATGTTTGGGGTCGGGTATAACGGCGCGGCGCGTGCGGGCCGGCTCCGGGGTTTGGTTGGCGCAGGCGACCAGCGCCAGCGACGTGGCGGTAAGTACGCAGGGCATGGCCAACAACGTAACTGCCGGGCGATGCCTGGATTCCCGCTTTCGCGGGAATGACGGGGGTAGGGCAGGGTGGGCCTCAATTAGGAACGCGATGGCGCGCTACCCGGTCGCCTCCAGCAGCGCCGTCTCCAGTTCCGACAGCGTGGCGAATCCCTCGAAACGCTGGCGGATTACTCCGTTTGAGTCCAGCACGAATACCCATGATTCGTTGGTCCACTCGGGAATGCTGGTGAACCCCCATTCGGCGGCGGCGGGAACCAGTTGGGCCTGGCTCAAATCGCCCTGGATCTCGGCGGGGTTGTCATATAGTTCCACGTGGATGTAGTTGGCCGCGTCGGGATGCGCCGCCCGTAGCTCCGCCACCGTGTCCACCTGCGGGCCGCACGTGGGGCTGGTGCAGAACGCCGGCGTAGCGAACACGATCACGCTGGGCTTGCCCGACGCCACCGCGTCGGCTACCGACACTTCGTACAGGCCGGCGTCGGCCTGGTACGCAGTGGTGACGTCCGGCAGTTCCAGCCCATCGCCCAGGGTCTTGGTCCGGCTGGCCGGCGGCACGTCTCCCACCGATGGCACGGTAGCGTCGGCCAGCACCTTTACCGGGATATGCGCCTCGCCATCCACGTCGCCGCCGATGGGCGTTACGGTCAGCAGGTAGTCGCCGGCCTCGGGAAATTCGATTGGCGCGCTGTACGACCCGCGCACACCGTAGGGCCACTCGTTGTAGTTGGCGGTGATCTCGGCTACCGGCTCCGAACCCTGCTGGCGCGTCACCGTGATCTGGGACTGGGGCGCTTTGACGAGCGCTTTCTGCGTGGACAGCAGGAACGCGACCCGTTGGGTTCCGACCTCCAGGACCTTGGTGGCCAGGTGGTGATGGATGTCATCCTGGCTGTAGTCAATCGTGGGCACTACTACGGCCGGCGCTGTTGTCGGCGCCGGCTCTACGCCCGGGCTCGCGCACCCGATAGCCGCCATCACCGCAACGGCAGCGACAACAATCAGACTCCAGCGAAGCATCACGGCCCCTCTGCGTAAACGCCGAACGTGAAGGCGAACAGCCCGAAGTCATCCGAGTCGGAGCGCATGGTCAGGATCGATTCAGGGAGATATTGCGGGTTGTCAACCAGGCCGTACATCCTCGGCTCGTCAACCAGCACGTAGGAAACGCCGTTCTCGTCCCACTGCACATCCTGGCCGGCGTTGGCCTGCGTCAGCATCGCGCCGTCAACAGTGATGACCACACGGTAAGGCTCGCCGGAATCGGAGGTCAGCACGGCGTTGACGCTCTTGCCGGCATAGTTGAGGGCCAGGTAGTCCTCCAGGTTCTCCGTCATGCGGGCGTGGCGGATGCGTTCCGGCTCCACCGACCACTGGCCCTGGAAGTACATGGCATGGGGCTGGATGTCCTGGGGAACCGTCACGTCGATGGTGGCAATGGTGTGTTCAGTCCGGTCCTCGGCGTTCAGGATCGCGTCAAAATACTCCTGCTGGGCGACGTAGGGCGGCCTACCGGCGCGGGCAGTCAGAAAGTTGCGATGCCAGCCGGCGTACAGCTCCGGCGTCACGGCGGCCCGGCCGCTCTGTCGGGCAGACTGGAAAGCGGAATCCCGGGCCTGGTCCTGGGGCGCGTTGAATGGATCGTCGCTCAGGTCAGCGCCGGCCTCCACCAGGGCGTTGCGGATCCGCTCCTCGGTCTCGGCGTATGCTCCCTCGCCGAAGTGGGAGTAGATCATCTCGCCGCGGACGTTGTACAGGTACTTGGCCGGCCAGTAGCGGTTCTCAAAGTTCCGCCAGGTAGTCATGAGGTTGTCCTGGGCAACGGGCCAGCCCACGCTGTGCGTCTCAATGGCGTCGGCGACGTTCTGGTAGTCCTTCTCGAACTCGAACTCCGGCGTGTGGATGCCCAGGATGACCAGCCCGTCGTCCTCGTACTGCGCCCACCAGTCGCGCAGGTAGGGCAGGGTGCGTATGCAGTTGATGCAGGTGTAAGTCCAGAAGTCCACCAGCACCACCTTGCCCTCGGCGGCCAGCTCGGCAATCTGAAGTTCCATCTCCGTGTTCAGCCAGGCGTCGATGCCCTCAATCGCCGGAATGTCCTCGGCCGTCCGTATCGGGACCGTCTGCGGACGCGCGGGCGCGGAGGTTGCCGTCGGCTCAGCGGCGGTCTGGCTCTCCGGCGCGGCGGTGGGTTGTTCGCCGGTTGCTCCATCCGTCCGGTGGGCGCTGGCGTCCGCTGACGGGGCAGTGGCGGCCGGCTGCTCGGCCGCCGGAGCCATCGTTGGCGCTGCCGCCGGCGACGTTGCGGACGATGCGGCGGGTTCCGCGCTGGGTCCGCAAGCGATGGCTATCGTGAGAATCAGCGCCGTCAGAAAGACAACGCCAGGCGTGATGCGGCGCATTTGGAAAAGCATGACGTTACTCGCAGGGGCGCAGGTGTCGGAATCAGATACGCCGGCCGGCCGGGTTCGGATTGATCGGCAGCAAGCGACAGTATAACCATTGCTAAAGAGTCCGTGTTTTTGGGCATCCGGCGACTTTGTGCTACTATACGCCGAAACGGGTCCGCCAGTGGCGGACGATGGAGGAAATACGAATGGCAACAATGATTGATGGCGAGTCCTACCTGGGCAAAGTCATGGTACGGCCGCTGAGCAAGCAGGGCGACGTTACGATGTACCTGTGGCCCCTGCGCTGCCTGAAGGCCAAGTTCGGCGGCCCCACCTTCGGCGTGGACGTCCAGGGTGTTGAGATCATCCGGTTCGACCCCCACGGAGCGCGCGGCCACTGGCACAAGGGCGGCTACGACAAGCTGGGCGCCGGCGGGTCCCACGTGGACTACCCCGAAGACGTGATGGAGGCAGGGGCGCAGCTCGACTGGTCGCTGGATGTGCTGCGTGAGCAGACGGGCGCCTACCTGACCGAGGCCGGCTATCCGGAAGCCGCCGCCAACCTGGACGCGGAAATGGTGAACGCCGCCGCCGAGGCCATCAAGGCGCACCTGGCCGAGCAGGGCGACCTGATTCCCGACGCGATTGCCAAGGACCTGATCGCGGCATAGAGCTGGCTGCAAATACCGTTACTTTGTAGGGGCGAATGATTATTCGCCCCTACGTTATTGGCATACGGCGCCGGTCAAGGCGTAATCCGCGTCCCGATCGGCCGGCCGTTTACGCAGTCCATCAGCGCGCCCGGCTGCCGGCCGTCGATGATGTGGGCGCTGGGCACAGCCCGGTCGGCGATGGCATCCAGGCACGCCGCCAGCTTGGGCAGCATTCCGCCCCGCGCCACGCCGGACTCGCGCAAAGCCTCAGTTCCCCGTGCGGTCAATCGGGGTATCACGCGCCCGCCGTTGTCCATCACGCCGGCCACGTCGGTGAGGAACACCACGGTCTGGGCTTTCATGGCGTTGGCCAATGCGCCGGCGGCGGTGTCTCCGTTAATGTTGAGCGGCTGACCGGCGTGGTCACTGCCCTCGCTTACGTCCACGGCGATGGGAGAGATCATCGGAATGAAGCCGGACGACAGGATAGCGTTCACTGGCGTCGGGTCCACCGTCACGATCTCGCCGACGTAGCCAAGGTCGGGGTTGGCGACGCGGGCCTGGAGCAGGCAGCCGTCCATGCCGCTGATGCCGATGGTCGGGCCGCCGAGTTGTTGCATCTGCGCGGTGAGTTCCTTGTTTACCAACCCGCCGAGCACGGCGACCACGATCTCCAGCGACGGGGCATCGGTGACCCGCAGGCCGTTGACGAAGTTGGGCGCGAGGTTCTGCCGCTGCATCCACTCGCTGATGACGTTGCCGCCCCCGTGGACGATCACGATAGGCTTACCGTCGCGGTGCAGGGCAACCAGATCCTGAAGCGACGTATCGTTGCCGCCCAGGGTGCTGCCGCCGATTTTAACGACGATGGGAGGTTCGGAGTAAAGATGAGCCATGTGAGCGCAGTTGCTTACGTCGTGTACGCGCTGTTGATGATGACATACTCTTCGGTCAGGTCGCAGCCGTAGGCGGTGGCCGCGCCGTCGGCCAGGTTCAGGCTCACGCGGAAGTCCACGTGCTCGCCCGACATCAGCGCTACTACCGCGTCCCGGTGGAAGGGTATGGGCGTACCCGCTTCCATGATGCACACGCCGTTGACGAACAGGTCAACCTTTTCCTCAGTGGCCTCTGCGCCGCTGCGTCCCAGCGCCATCATCAGCCGGCCCCAGTTGGGATCCGCGCCGTACACCGCCGACTTGACCAGGTTGCTGCCGGCGATGGTCTTAGCGGCCAGGCGGGCGTCGGCGGCATCGCGCGCGCCGTCCACCTGCACGGTGATAAGACGGGTCGCGCCCTCGCCGTCGCGGGCCAACATTCGGGTCAGGTAGGAAGCCACCGCGTGCAGCGCGGCGCGGAAGTTGTCGGCGTCGGGCGACCGCTCGTCGATGACCGGGTTGCCGGCCTGCCCGTTGGCAAAGGCCAGGTAGGTGTCGTTGGTGCTGCTGTCGCCGTCCACTGTCAGCATGTTGAAGGTCTCATCGGCCACTGCCTTGACGGTGGTTTGCAGGAAGCCAGGGTCAACGGCGGCGTCGGTGGCGGCGAAGGTAAGCATGGTGGCCATGTTGGGGTGGATCATGCCGGAACCCTTGGCGACACCGCCCACGGTGATGGTCTGGCCGGTGGACGCCACGAAGGACACGGCGGTTTCCTTAGGATGGGTGTCGGTGGTCATCATGGCGCGCGCCAGTTCCGGCCCACCGTCGCCTTTCAGGCTGATCTCGTCCACGCCGGTGCGGATCAGCGACATAGGCAACTCCACACCGATGACGCCGGTGCTGCACACCAGCACGTCCTCGGCGGTCAGGCCCAGCTTATCAGCAGCAAGGCGCGTCATCTCCTCGGCGTCCTTGTAGCCCTGCGCGCCCACGCAGGTGTTGGCGATGCCCGCGTTGACGATCAGCGCGCGGCCCCGGCCCCTGGCGACTCGCTCCCGGTCCAGGTCAACCGTGGCCGACCGTATGGCCGACGTGGTGAACACGCCGCCGATGGAGCATTCGGCGTCGGAAACCAGCAACGCCAGGTCCAGCTTGTCCTCGCCTCGCGTCTTGAGGCCGATGAACACGCCGCCGGCGGAAAAGCCCTGGGCCGACGTGACAGTACCGTTGGGAATGGGGGTGATCTCTGCGCTGGCGGGCATGATAAACGCGCTCCTGGTAACCGTGAATATGTGGCAAAAATGCCGGATAAATATACCACAGGGACGGCGCCGAGCATCACGCCGCACACAGGTCAGTGCGGTTGAGCAGGTTGCGGTGGGTGCGGCGGATGTCAGTAAATTCGACCGTGGTGTAGATCCGGCCACGTGTTCCGGGGACTATGCGTGTGTTTCTGAAGTCGCCCTGTAAAGCGCGGTCGTTAGTAAAGAGCAGGCGCGCGCCGCTGACCTGGGCGAGGGCGAGCACGTGCTTATCATTGGATCTGGTATCGACCGATTGCAGTTCGGCCTCCGCAGCGTCCACCACCGGATCTGGAATTCTGATCGCGCGGCCGGCCTGCTGCCGCGCCTCAAAGAAACTCCGAAAGTTAGGGTTTTGGATCAATTCTCGAAAAAGCCGTCCGCCGACAACAATGATCCCGCCATTGCTTCTACTCAACCAATCGCGGAAAAACAGCCCCGGACCCGTGGGGTTTGCGCCGAAGACCTGATGGCTCACATCGTTGTCGATAATGGCACACATCTAGGCCCAGATCGACCTCATCATCTCGTCGGTGAAGAATTGCCGGTATCCTGGTGGAGCATCTTTTACGTTACCAGCCTCGTCGATCCATATCGAGTGAATCTTCACTGCCTGGTCGCCCGGCTCAAAGTAGAGGATCGAAACATCCTCCGGCTTCAGCCCCGTTGTCCCATCCCGCACATCCATCCGCACCCGGTCGATGATGTAGTCGCTGTGGGTTTCGATGACCAGTTGGCGGCCGGCGGCAGCCGTCTGGCAGAACAGAGTTCCCAGAGCGGCCTGCGCTTGCGGGTGCAGGTGAACTTCGGGCTGCTGGAGGAGGAAAATGGCCGGGCCGTCGGGGCGCAGCAACTCCGTCAAAACCGGCAACGCCTGGCTGACTCCGTAGCCGACGTCAATCAGGTTACGCCATGGGCCTTTACGACGCTTGCCATACTTGCGGACTTGGATTTGGAAAGGGTCTCCATCGGAGTTCCCAAACGATCTGACAGAAATCTCGTCGAATAATTCGGACGTTTTACCAAATTCCTCGAGCCGTCCTTTCAACAACTGCCAACTATCAGGATCGCGACGATGCAAGCCGGCCATGTAGCTAGGGACATATTCTCCCTCAGCGTCCTGCATTTGCCGTACTGGATCGTAAGTGCGACGGGGCTGGAAGCGGATGGGAGCAGCGGCAAAAGGGCGGTGAACGGCACGGTTGTTGAAACTTATGACTGATAGCATGGAACTTACATCTTCCATGTACGAGTCAACCGCAGTCAAAGGCAACGACGATGGCACTCCAGTCATAAACTGGAATGAAACTAACTCGTTGCTGACGATGGTAGCCCTTGCATCATCATCCCAATACTGCCATTGCTCTGGATCGATGCGGTAACGCGCCCGCGCCTGTGTATTGCTCTCCGTCGATAACAACTCTAACTCGGTATTGCTCATGGCAATACGCCGCATCTCCGGAAATGGGGCCGTTTGCCGGTTTGTAAATACTCCTGTGAAACGAAGCTTGTACTCGTGCGAAATTCCCGGTGTGTACGTAAAGCTTCCTGTGAATGATTTGGACGGCTTGCTACGGCCGCCGGGCTGGTGAACAATATCCTCAAACGATCCCAAGTCATACGGCTCTTCCCGAAAATTCGGCACCACCTCCCTGAACGCCACGTCCCACAGCGCGCGTATGAGGGCCAGGAAGGACGTTTTGCCCGTGCTGTTGGGGCCGACCAGCAGCGTCAGCGGAGCCAGGCGCGCCGACTGCTCTTCACTGCCGAAGCAGCGGTAATTTTGCAGGGAGATGCGATCCATGAGGCCAGTGTAGCACCAACTACAGCCCTGGTTGCGCTGTTCCTCGAAGGCCCTGGCTGTGGCTTAGTCGAGTACCCGACGCAAATCGCTACGAGATTGCCACGCTGCGCTCGCAATGACAGCGGAGGGTGGAATCACTAGCCCCGGTTGCGCCGTTCCTCGAAGGCCGCCGTGATGGTCAGTTCGGCGCGCTTGCTGTGGATGGCGATGAACTGCTCCAGCCGCCGGATCTCGGCCTCGGTTTCGCCGGACATGGGTTGTCGTCCGGTTTGCTGTTTCAGTCGGGCCAGCGCCTTGCGCGCCTCGTCCACCTGCTGCACCGATTCCAGCGCGGCCAACTCGTCCTCGGCGGCCTGCTTGATGGTCAACACGCGCCGCCGGTTGTCCTCGGCGTCCCGCAGCCGCTCTTCAATCTCGCCCATGGCCGACAGGGCCATGTCCAGCGGCGCGCGCCCGTAGATGGTCTGGCGGGGCAGCCGGCGCAACTGGGTGCGGAACTGCGCGATGGTCGCATCGAACTGCTCTTCCTTGTGGCGGATTTCGGCCAGCGATAGCCGCAATGCCGCCATGGCCTGTTGCAATTGGGAAACGGATGACATGGCTGTAAATATGCGTAGGGGCGAATAATCATTCGCCCCCACCGTTGGATTTCGAGTATTTTAGCCCTTGAAGCCGACTTTGGGTAGCACCCGTCCGAGGGCTTCCAGTACCTCGGCGATGTCCGACTTGCTGACCCAGCCCAGGTGTCCGATGCGGAAGCAGTGGCCGGTGAGCTTGCCCTGGCCACCGGCCAGCACTACGCCCTCCTCCTCGCGCATCATCGCCATGAACCGGCCGCCGTCGATTTCCTCGGGCATCTTGATGGCCGTTACGGTGTTGGAGGCGCGGGCTTCGTCATTCGCCAGCAGCGTCAGGCCCAGCGCCTTGACGCCGGCGCGGGTGTACTCGCCGATCTCGGCGTGCCGGTCATACACTGACTCCAGGCCCTCGCCGAGGATGCGGTCCAGCCCCAGCCGCAGGCCGTAGAGCAGCGCGACGTTGGGCGTCCACGGCGTCTGACCGCGGGATAGCGAACGCTCGGCGGCCATCAGGTCAAAGTAGAACTTGGGCATCTTGGCCTCTTTGTAGGCTTCCCAACCGCGCGGGCTGATGCTGATGAACGCCAGCCCCGGCGGGATCATAAAGCCTTTCTGCGAGCCGGTGGCCACCAGGTCGCAGTTCCAGCCGTCCACGGGCAGGGGCAGGCAGCCCAGGCTGCTCACCGCGTCCACCAGCAGCAGCTTGTCGAACTCGCCCTTGACTACGCGGGCGATGGACTCCAGATCGTGAGTGACGCCGGTGGAGGTCTCGTTGTGAGTTACCAGAACGGCCTTGATGGACGGGTCCTTCTGCAACTCGGCGCGGATGGCTTCGGCGTCAATGGCGTCGCCCCACTCGAAGTCCATGCGCAGCACGTCGGCGCCGTAGGTCTCGGCGATCTGCACGAAGCGGTCGCCGAACGCGCCGGCGGTACACGCGATCACCCGGTCGCCGGGGGAAAGGGTGTTGACTACGGCGGCTTCCAGCGCGCCGGTTCCGCTGGCGGTGAGGATATACAGGTCGTCGGTGGTCATAAAGACCTGCTTCAACCCCTCGGTTGTGGCCTCGATCAGCTCCTTGAACTCGGGCCCCCGGTGGTTGATCATGGGCAGCGACATTTCCTCGACAATGTCGTCGGGGATGGGCGTCGGGCCGGGGGTTCGCAGGTTTTGCGGGGCAATCTTGGTCAAGGTCATACGGAAAACTCCTGGGTTTGGCAGCTCGGCTGCTTCTTGCGATTATGCGGCGCGCGGCGTAGTCTAACATCACAAACGGCGTCGGATAGCAACGCCGTAAAGCACACACGCGACGGTTATTATACCATAAATTACGAATTCTGTCGGGCAGCCGTCTCGTCTCTTATTCACACCCATCCGGGAGCGACACCATGACCACCGCAAAACCTCTCCCACGCGGCGAAATCATCCAGCAAATGGACGGAACCTACGAACTGTTCTCCCTGCCCACCGACGAGGATACCCTTTTCGCCATCCTCAATGACTGCCTGGCCGAATGGGAACGCATCCGCATCGGCCTGCTGATCCCCGGCGCAGTCTGGGAGATCAAGCCGCCGCGTGAGCCGCGCATCGGTTTCCTCGACGGCTACCTCACCGTGGATTTCCAAGAGTGGCACCTGCACCTGTGCATCGGCGAGCACACCTCGGCCCCGCCGGAGGTAGCCCGCCTACGTCGCACCGCCCGAGCGGAGTTGTACCGCCGGCTCAACCCCGAACAGCAGCCTACCTCATGGGGATTCCGCCTCTTCAATGGCGGCGACCAGCAGCAGATTACCGTCCTGCTGCCCAACCCACACCTCGATGAGAACCAGCACTACGAGCAGCAACCCCAATGGGAACGCCTCTACCTCTGGGACCGCCTGCGCCAAAAATACCTCTCACAAGGCGAGGACCCCATCGACCGTTCAGCGCCGGGGTTCTACCACGGGTAAAGGGCGTCCCATCAATACTCAATCCCGTACACCCGCGCCGCGTTGTCGTGGAACATCGCCGCTCGCTCGCTGGCCGAGTATGCGGCAGTCATCCGCTTGAAGGCGTTGTACATCACGTTGTACGAGTACGACACCTTGTCCGGCGGGAAGTTGCTCTCGAAGAGGCAGCGGTCGGGGCCGAACTGCTCGATGCAGTAGTTCATCAGCGGCGCCATCGCCTCCGCCAGTTCCTCCGACCCGATGGGCCGATCCCGCAGGTGCCAGTCGAACCCGTAGCGCGGCTGTCCCACGCCGCCCAGCTTCATTACGACGTTGGGACACTCAGCCAGCTTGGCGATACCGTCGCGCCACGCCGGCATCACCTCGTCGTTCCGGTTGGCGTAGGGCCCGACTCGCGTCAACCCGCCGATGTGGTTGGACACGATAGTGAGGTCGGGAACTGCCCGCGCAAAGTCGGCAAGCTCGGCAAGCTGCGGGAAGTACACCACGTTGTCGTAGGCCAGTCCCCGGCTGGCGAGCACTTGAGCGCCCGCCCGGAAATCCGCCGACTGCAACTGCCCGTCGAAGCTGCGGCTCTCCACCTCCGGATGGGGGTCCCAACTGGTGTTGTGCCGGATGCCCCGGAATCGGTTGGGGCTGGCGGCCTGGAGCGCGTCCAGGACCCGCGCCACGTCATCGCCCAGGTTCAGGTTGGCGTGTCCGACGATGGCCGCCGCCGCCTGACCCGGCCCGTAGAGTCCGCTGCCGCTGGCCGCCGCCAGCCCCTGCACGAACTCCACCTCGCCAACCGGACGCAGTTCCTCCGGCCCGGTCTGCCGGTACATCGCCCGCGCCTCCAGGAACACCGTGGAGCGCACGTTATGTCCACTATTGATGTCTGCCGCAAGCTCGTGCAGCAGGTAGCGGTGATACGGCACCCGGTCCATCCGGTAGTCCCAGAAGTGATGGTGCGCGTCGCAGATGGGCAGCTCCGGCTCCAGCGTCTCCTCGGCGGTCAGGGCCAGCCAATCGTTATCTCCGTAAGGCATAACAGCGCCTCCATACCCGTGTGTAGTCACCCAATCCTAGCATACCGCTAGAAGGCCCTCACCCGTACCCACTTTGTCATTGCGAGGAGCACAGCGACGTGGCAATCTCCCCGGACTGAACGACGGCTCCTCCGGCAACGAGATTGCCACGCTGCGCTCGCAATGACAGGTTGCGCAAAGTGGGTATTTATGAGCTAAACCCGCTTGGCTAATGATCATTCGCCCCTACAATACCCATCAACTCGCCAGCAACTCCTTCAACTGCGCGTCGATGAAATCGGTATCCACCGGGTTACGGCCTGGGCCGCCGCCCGTGTGCCCCCAAATCGTCGGGATGACGCGCAGTTCGGCGTTGGGCATCATCGACACCTCGATGCGGTTGTCCTCCGGCGGGAAGTACTGGTCGGTCTCCGATGGCATCACGAATGCTTTGGCCTTGATGGACCCCAGCGCCTTCTCGAAATCGCCGCCGTAGAGCGGGTTGTCGCTGATGTCGCCGGCCTGCCACGTCGCCACCATCGCCAGGATGTTGTTGGCGTCGTTTTGCAGGTACCGGCCCTCCCACGACGTGATCAGGTAGTCCTCCAAAGACGAGTGCCCCAGGTCCAGGTACACCCGCTCCCGGTAGAACGCCTGGGACGGCGCCCAACCCGCGTACACCCGCGCCATCGCCCGCAGCCCCTTCTCCGGCGGGGATTCGTACCAGCCGTCTTTGAAGGCGTCGTCGGCGCACAGCGCGGCCTTGACGCCCTCCAGGAAGACGAAATTGTGCCGTGCCGTCCGCGCCGACCCGCACCACGGCGCGATCCGTTCCACCATGTCGGGATACAGCGCGCCCCAGTGGAACGTCTGCTGCGCGCCCATCGAGAACCCGCACACCAGCGCGATCCGCTCGATGCCGAACTCCTCGGTCACCAGCCGATGCTGAAACCCGATGTTGTCGTAGTAGGTGACCTTGGGAAACCGCGCCTTGCCATACGGTGCCGGCGTGTTGCTCGGCGACGACGAGAGCCCGTTGCCGAACAGGTTGGGGATGATGATGAAGTACCGCGTCGGATCCAATGCCATCCCCGGCCCGATCATCGGCTCGTTGGACGGGTGTTGCGACCCGAAGAACGTGGGGAACACGATGACGTTGTCCTTCCGCGCGTTCAGCTCCCCATAGGTCTGATACGCCAGCCTTGCCCCGCGCAGCCGCAGGCCGCATTGCAGGTCAACGTCGCCCAGCTCGAAAATCTTGTGTTCGGTCATATATCTGCCTCAACAGGGTTGAATACTCGTGCATACGCAGTTTGTCATTGCGAGCGAAGCGTCGCAATCTCGTCAGGGGTTGAATAAGGTCGCCAAAACCAATACGCTGCTGCCAAGTCTAACAGCGCGGAGGTTCATAATGCTGAACAAGGTACATCACGTGACCTACGTTGTGGAAAGCGTAAGCGACATGGCTGCGTACCTCGAAACCAACTTCAACCTCACTCCCCTGCGAACCGACGAATTCACCGAGCGCGGCTTCAGGTCCATCCTATACCAGATCGGCGATACCCTGGTGGACTTCTTCGAGCCGCTCCGCGACGACACGCCCATGGCCGAGCAACTGCGCGCCACCGGCCCCGGCGTGATGCACGTAGCCTGGGGCGTGGACGGCATCGACCAGGTATTCAGCGACCTGCAAGCCAAGGGCAACGCCATGCGCGGCGACGGCCCATCTACCAGCCCCTTCGGATACCAGACCGCCAGCATCGAAACTGGTAGTTCCCACGGCATCTACTTCCAGTTGGCCGAAGGAGAGCACAGCTAAACATGGAATACGCGCAACTGGGCCGAACCGGCCTGACCGTATCCCGCGCCGGATTCGGCGGCGGCGGCATCGGGCAGGTGTGGGGTCCAACCACCGAACAGGAAGCCATCGCCTCCGTACACCGGGCGCTGGAGTTGGGCATCACGTTCTTCGACGTGGCACCGGCCTACGGCGACGGCAAGGCCGAGGAGGCGTTGGGCAAGGCACTGGAGGGTCGGACCGAGGACGTGGTGGTTGCAACCAAGGTGCGGCTTGGAGCCGATGAGATGGACGACGTGTCCGGCGCGGTGCGTCGCTCGGTGGACGTCAGCCTGTGCCGCCTGCGTCGGGATTCGGTGGACGTGCTCCACGTCCACAACCGCTTTACCGCCACGCGCGGCGAGGTTCCGAACTCGCTGTCGGGCGACGACGTGCTGGGGCCGGTGCTGGACGCCTACCGGGAAGTGCAGCAGGCGGGCAAGACGCGGTTCATCGGCCTGTCGGCCATGGACCACCACGTGCCCACCATGCGCCGGATCCTCGAGAGCAGCGAGTACGACACCGTACTGGCCTACTACAACCTGCTCAACAGGACGGCGATGGAACCGCCGCCGGCGAGCGCCGACCTGTTCGACAACGGCCAGATCATCCCGCTGGCCAAGAGCCACAACATGGGAATCATCGGCATCCGTTCCCACGCGGCCGGCGCGCTGACCGACGCGCTGGATCGCCCGCCCCGTCCCGGCGACGCCCCGATGCAGAAGGACCTGGCCAGCGCGGCCAAACTGGGCTTCCTCCTTGACGGGCCCATTAGCACCCTATCCCAAGCAGCAATGGTCTTCTGCTTGATGAATCCTGACATCCACACTACCGTCCCCGGCGTCAAGAACGTGGCGGAAGCGGAGGAGACAGCCGGCTGCGTTGACCTGCCGCCGATACCCTCAGAACACCTGGCAAGGTTGCAGAAGTTATACGAAAATGACTTCCGCGACTAGCATGTCCTCTCGCTTTGAGTCGTTCGGTTTCAGATGGCGCTTGCGGTTGGCTATTGCTGGGTTGTACCCTGTGCAGCCGGAGAGAACGCTATGGACACTGTTTTGATGTTGACCGGGGCCGGAGTCATCGTCGCTGCCGCCGGCGTGGCTGCCACCGTGGTTATCTGGGTACTCAAAGGCGTCTTCAATCTGGGCGGCCTGCACATGAAGGTTGATGCCCTGAACGAGAAGGTTGATATCAAGGTTGATGCCTTGAACGAGAAGGTTGATGTAAAGGTTAATGACCTGAATGAGAAGATTGATGATCTGGCCGACGGTCAGCGGAGATTGGAATCCAAGATTGACGCAATGCAGGGTGATTTGAATCGGGTCATCAATATGATGACTGCCCTGGCCAATCACCGCCACGACGTTGACGGCAACATCATGTTCAACGTTCCGCCCAATCCCTGATAGCTGATAGTTCCGCTTTCAGGCGCGCGGGCGGCAAGCGCCCGATAAGGGGGCGCTTCCTTGATGCGAATCCGCGACGTTCCGGTCCTGGTCGTGTTGCAGGACCGGAACTTTCAGTTCCTGTGGTCGGCCCGGTGGATCCACGAGATCTCCCGGCGCATGGAACTGATTGTGCTGGGCTACCTCATCCTCGAGCTGACCGGCTCGGCTTTCCAGGTGGGCCTGATCTCTGTGTTCCTGAACGGGCCGCGGCCTCCTTTGTCGCTGGTCGCGGGGATGCTCGCCGACCGGCTGGACCGGTGGCGCATCCTCGTGGGTATGCACACCGTCTATCTGTTCATTGCCGCGGGCATCCTCGCGCTGCTGGTAGTGGGATCGATTCAACCCTGGCACGTTTTCCTGGCCGTGCTGCTCCAGGGAACCGCCAAGGTGCTGGACGATCCCACTCGTCGCGCTTCCCTGTTCGACCTGGCCGGGCAGGATCGCATCGCCCATGCCATGTCGCTGGAGACCATCACCAACAACGGCGGCAAGATTCTAGGACCCATGGCCGGCGGTATAATCGTCGAATTCTATGGATTCACCGGGGCGTTCATCGTTCTGGTCGTCCTCGACCTGATCGCGGCCTTCCTGATCTTCAAGATGCGGTTGCCGGACCGCTCCGCCACCATCGTCCGGGACACTGCGTTTCTACAGGGCATCCGGTCGGGCATCGGCCATTCCTTCTCTGACAAGTTCGTGCTTGGTGTCCTGACCATATCTCTGGTGATGAATGCAATGGTACTGCCCCTGCAATACTTCATACCGGTGATTGCAACCGATGTCCTGAAGGTTGGCCCCGCCCTGGGAGGGTTGCTGGGTTCCGCCGACGGCATCGGGGCTTTCATTGGAGCCATCATCATCGGGGCGCGTCGGCGCTACACCTTCCACGGGCGGTACTTCGTGATCGGAGCGCTGATTGTGGGAGCAGGGGTTGTGGCGGTAGCCTGGTCGCCCTGGTTTGTGGTCTCCTTTTTGCTGCTTCTGGGCGCCGGCGTGGGTCAATCCGGGTTCAGCACCATGCAGAGCACCATCCTGATGCTGTCGTCTCCGGCTGAAATGCGGGGGCGCATCATGGGATCCCAGGGGCTGGTGAACGGCCTGGGCCATCTGATTGGCGGTGTCGAAATCGGGGCAATCGCCCAGGCGTTCAGCATTTCCATCGCCATAGGCATCAACGCCGGCGTCGGCATCCTGTTCATGCTGCCGGTGATTATCCTGACGCCCCTGGTGTGGCGGCCTGTGGAGTTGTACCGTCGCCCCGATCCCGCTAGCTCAACGCGCCACGGCGCAGATTCTGAAACGGCGGTTCCTTGATGCGTATCCGCAACATTCCGGTGCTGGTCATCCTCCAAGACCGGAATTTCCAGTTCCTGTGGGCGGCCCGGTGGATCCACGAGATCTCCCGGCGCATGGAACTGATCGTGCTCGGCTACCTCATCCTGGAACTCACCGGTTCGGCCTTCGCGGTGGGATTGATCTCCGTTTTCCTCAACGGGCCGCGCCCGCCGCTTTCGCTGGTGGCGGGAATGCTGGCCGACCGCCTGGACCGCTGGCGCATCATGGTGGGGACGCACGTCGTTTACCTGTTCATCGCCGCCTGCCTGCTGGTGCTGCTGATCTACCAACTTGTCGAGCCTTGGCACGTTTTCCTCGCCATCCTGTTGCAGGGCACTGCCAAAGTGCTTGACGACCCCACCCGTCGCGCCGCCCTGTTCGACATCGCCGGCCAGGACCGCATCACCCATGCCATGTCGCTGGAGATGCTCACCAACAACGGCGGCAAAATCATCGGCCCGGTCATTGGCGGGTTCATGGTGCAGTTCTACGGCTTCACCGGCGCGTTCATCGTCCTGGTGGTCCTTGACCTGCTGGCGGCGTTCCTCATATTCAAAATGCGCCTGCCGGACGGCTCAGCCCGGATGGTTCGGGACACCGCTTTTTTGCAGGGCATCAAATCGGGGATCGGGCACTCGTTCTCCAACAAGTTTGTACTGGGCGTGCTGGCCGTATCGTTGATAATGAACGGGATGGTGTTTCCGCTGCAATACTTCATTCCCGTGGTGGCCACCGACGTTTTGAAAGTGGGTCCTGCCCTGGGCGGCATACTGGCCGCTGCCGAAGGCATCGGCTCGTTCCTAGGCGCCATCGTGCTCGCCGGCCGTTCCAGGTTCACGTACCACGGGAGATACTTCATCATCGGCGCCCTCATCGTCGGCGTCGGCGTTGCCATTGTCGCGTGGTCGCCCTGGTTCGTGGTGTCCTTCCTAGTGCTTCTGAGCGCCGGGATGGGCCAATCGGGGTTCAGCGTCATGCAAAGTTCGATCCTGCTGCTGTGCTCTCCGCCCGACATGCGCGGCCGCATCATGGGATCCCAGGGGCTAGTCAACGGCGTGGGACACGTGGTCGGCGGCGTCGAGGTCGGTGCCATCGCCCAGGCGTTCAGCATTTCCATCGCCATCGGCGTCAACGCCGGCGTCGGCATACTGTTCATGCTGCCGGTGATCATCTGGACGCCGCTGGTCTGGCGAGCGGTCGAAGCGTACCGCCGCCCAGACACAACCGAAACCACCCCGGCGTGAGGCGGCCAAAGGTGATACCATTGCGTCGCAGCAGCAGGGTGCGAGCAATTGTCCACCAAGATCGACATACGAGCGCAATCCGTCGCGCCGGCGGAATTGATGGCCCGCGCTTCCGCGCTCGTTCCCGCCCTCAGAAAAAGGGCAGCCGAAGCTGAGGAATTGCGTCGCCTGCCCGACGATTCCGTCGATGCCCTGATGGCTTCCGGACTCTACCGCGTCGCCGTACCCATCCGGTTCGGCGGCCTCGGTGTGGACTACGCCCTCGTGCTGGACGTGGCTGAGGAACTGTCCCGCGCCTGTCCTGCCACGGGCTGGTGCTACGGCCTCTGGGCCGCCCACGCCTGGCTCATTGGATACTGGCCGCTGCCGGCGCAGGAAGAAGTGTTCGGACCGGGTCCGGACACTCTCGCCGCAAGTTCGCTCAACACCGGAAAATCCACGTGCGTTCCCGTTGACGGCGGCTACCGTCTGTCCGGTCGCTGGGAGTTCTCCAGCGGCTGCGACTTCTCCGACTGGGTGATGCCCGGCATCGGTGAGCGCAACTGGGCGCTGATACCCAGGACTGATTTCGAGATAATTGACACCTGGTTCGTCTCCGGCCTGCGCGGCAGCGGCAGCAAGGATATCGTGGTGGACGATGCCTTCGTGCCGTCCCACCGCGTGCTGGACGTTACCACCGCAGGGGACGGCGACTGGACCGGATGGGAACTCCACAGACAGGACAGGTATCGCGCGCCGATTCCCGCGCTGCTCGGCTGGGATTTGGTCGCCCCCATGATTGGCATCGCCCGCGGCATGATTGATGAATTCATAGCACGGCTGACGGGGACAACCGGCGTGGGACGCACCGCCGAATCCCAACCCGTCCACGTTCGCCTGTCCCACGCCAGCGCCGAGGTTGACGCCGCTCGCGCGCTGATGCACCGCGACGTCCGCGAGATCCTCGACCGCGCCGCAGCCGGGGAAGGATATTCAGCGCTGGACCGCGCCAGGTACCGCCGCGACCGAGCGTACGCGATCCAATTGTGCCTCCAATCGGTCAACCGCATCTTCGACATTAGCGGCGCCCACGCCCTGTTCGATGCGGTCGCGCTGCAACGCTACCACCGAGACGCCAACGCCGTCGCACACCGGGACACCCTGCTCATGGACTTCGGCGGCCAGCAGTTCGGCCGCGTCGCTCTGGGCCTGGACCCTGACGCCGGCCCCTAGCATCACAAACTTCATCCGCAATCAACGCCAAAAAGGAGTCGATAATGGTCATCCGGCAAGCTGAGCACAATCTGGAACAGGGCGACGACGCCCTCCCTGACACCGGCCGTCCCGTCGTCCGCTCCAACGAGGGCGTAATCTCCTCGGGTCACTACCTGACCTCCATGGCCGGCATGAAGATGCTTATGGCCGGCGGCAACGCCTTCGACGCCATGGTCGCGGCCAGCCTAGCCGCCGCCGTCGTGGAACCCATCGCGTCCTACTCGCTGCTCGCCGAGGGCGTGTTCATGCTCTACGACTCCGGTAGCGGCGATCTCACGTCGCTCAACGGACAGGGCGGCGCGCCGGCCACGGCCACGCCGGAGTTCTATCGTTCCCGTGGACACGAACGCATCCCTACCGGCCCGGGCATGGACGCTCCGCTGTCCTTCACGCAGCCGGGGATCGTGGATGCTTTTATCGCAATGCTGGAACGCTACGGCAGCCTTTCCTTTGCCGAGGTAGCCGCCCCGGCCATCAGCTACGCCGAGGACGGCATCCCCCACTACGAGTACATGCTGGAACGCCTGAAGTCTGAGTCCGGCCAGGAACAGTTCGACAACTTCCCGCCCGGCGGCTGGGACGTGTTTTACGACGACCGCGAGGTTCCGGCTCCCGGCGCGCTCATGGTGCAACCCGGTCTCGCCAACACCCTGAAGACCATGCGCGACGCATCGGTGGCCGAATCCAGCAGCCGCAGCGCCAGCCTCCAGGCCGCCCGCGATGCCTTCTACTGCGGCCCTATCGCCGAGCGTTTCGTCGAGTCCACGAAGGCGGTCGGCGGCATCTTCACCATGGATGACCTTGCTGGCTACCACAGCAAGTTCGCCGAACCCGTAACCACCACCTTCAACGGCCACCAGGTTTGGGGACAGGACACGTGGACCCAGGGGCCGATGCTGATGCAGGCCCTCAACATCCTGGAGAATTTCGACCTCCGCGCCATGGGCCACAACAGCCCCGCCTACATCCACACCGTCGCGGAAACGCTGAAACTATGCTTCGGCGACCGCGAGGCATTCTACGGCGACCCCGACTTCGCCGCCGTTCCCATCGACGGCCTGCTCTCCAAGGAGTACGCCGCCGAACGCGCGCAGCTCATCGACCCCGAGGGCGCATATCCCGCGCAGCCGCAGCCGGGCGACCCGTGGAAGTACTCCCGCCTCAGCGGCAAGACCGCTCCCCAGGTGATGGCCGAACCTATCTACACCGGCCCCGACTCCTCGGGCGACGACGGCACCACGCACGTTTCCGTGCTGGACAAGCAGGGCAACCTGGTTTGCGGCACCATCAGCGGCGGCTCGTTCTCCAAGTCGGTGTTCTTTCCCGAACTCGGCGCTTGCCCCAGCACCCGAATCGAGATGTTTAACTGCGAGCCGGGACACCCCAACGTGGTGGAACCCGGCAAGCGTCCGCGCACCACGCTGGTCAACTATATCGTCGCCAAAGACGGCCAGCCCGTGATGACCGTGGGTTGCCCCGGTGGAGACAACCAAGTTCAGGGCAACCTCCAGCTCATCCTGAACTCCGTCGTCTTCGGCATGGACCCCCAGCAGGCTGTGGAAGCGCCCCGGTTCGCCACCGCCAGCAACGTCAACTCCTTCTTCCCCCACGTCTATTACCCCGGCCAACTCGACCTTGAGGATGGAATCCCCGAGCGCACCGCCGATGCGTTGCGGGCGTTCGGCCACAAGATCCACCGCACCGCCAACTGCGGCCTCGGCGCAACCGTCTCGGCCCGCGACCCGAAAACCCGCTCCCTCAGCACCGGCGCCGATCCCCGCCGCGCCTGTTACGCGCTTGCGCTCTAACATGCGCAAGTGAGTCTCTGAACGCCAGATTATTGTTTCGGTGGGAGTGTAGGGGTGAGGCATGCCTCGCCCCTACAGATACATCCCCTCACCCCGCAGGCGCGGCGGCCAGCTGCCGGCCCGACGCGCGTCCCAACCCGAACCAGACCGTTACCAGCAGGCACAGCCCGGCAGCAACGCTGATGGACGTGGACCAGCCCACCCAGCCGGCGGCCGCGGCCAGCGGCAACGCCCCCAGGTGGTGGAAACCGGGCGTGAAGTGCAAAATCCCCATCACTCGCCCCCGGATCTCAGCCGGAGTAGCCAGTTGCAGGATCGTCGTAGCCAACGGCCATACGGTACCCAGGCTAGCAACTCCCAGAACCAAGAACACCGCCCACGACACCCAGAAGCTGGACGACCATGCGAACAGCGTGAGACATACGCAGAACAGCCCCAGGCAGGCCAGCAGCCACCGGTACAGCCAGCGGCGGTTCATAAACGTGATGCTCAGGTTTCCGATCAACGAGCCTACACCGGATGCCAACAACAGCAGCCCGGCGTGGTAGGCGTCGGCTTCAAGTTGGTCCCACGCGAAGGCGGGTAGGGCCGCCAGGTGGCTCATGCCAAAGCCTCCCCACGAGCAGGCCAGCACAATCACCGTCAATAGAACCGGCGAACGCCAGATTTGGACCAGCCCATCGGTGAAGTGACGCAGTACCGGTTCGTGGGTTGATCTGGCACTGCGTTGTGCGATGCGGATCCAGTAAACGGAGAACACGCTCACCACGTAGCACGATCCATTGAGCAACAAAGCGGCGCTGATGCTCAAATTGTCGATCACCAACCCAACCAGCGTCGGACCGACTATCCTCCCGATGTGTACCGCCGCGTTGAAATGCGCCACCGCGTCCAGCAAGGTGCGCTGATCCACCAGATCGGCCACCATCGCCACCCGCGCCGGCTGATTCAACGCTTGCAACGAACCCAGCAGCACCGCCGCCAGGTAGATGTGCCAAATGGTCACCACGCCGGTGAACGAAAGGACGGCCAGCACGGAGATCACGGCGCCAACGGTGAACTGTATCGCCATCAGCAGCCGCTTGCGGTCGATGGCGTCGGCAATCACTCCGCCTACCATCAGCAGCCCCACGTTGGGCACTCCGTAAAGGAATACCACCAACCCGAACTGCGTTTTGGAACCGGTCACCTCCAGCACCAGCCAGCCCAAAACCAGGAACTGCATCCCCTGCGCCAGGGCCTGAGTCGCCGAACTCGTCCAGTACCACCGGAAGTTGGACGCGCGCCACGGACTCACGGCCCGACGCACGTAGGACGCAGCGCGGTTTCCGCCGCTTTGGGGCTCTACCACAACGTGAACTCAGCTCGGGGTCCGACCCCGCACGGTGGAGTCATGGGGTGAAAGCGGATTATCACGCGCCGATTGTAATCTATCAGGCGGGCAAGCGGTGGTATCATCAGCCCACTTACTAACTAAACGGAGGGCATCACTATGGACATTGGGGTTACCGCCAGGGCATCCAGCAATTCAGTTGACCCGGCAGAATTGGCGAAGCGGGCTGAGGAATTGGGGTTTGAGTCGTTCTGGCTCCCGGAGCATCCAGTCCTGCCCGTGCATACAACGTCCCGCTACGGCGGCACGCCCGACGGCTCAATACCGCCCTCAATGGCCGACATCGGCGATCCGCTCATCGCCCTGGCGATGGCAGCGGCGGTCACCAGTACCATCAAGCTGGGCACCGCCATCAGCCTGGTGCCGGAGCACAACCCCCTGATGCAGGCCAAGCAGATCGCCACGCTGGACAAGTTCTCCAATGGCCGATTCCTGTTCGGTATCGGAGCCGGCTGGTTGCAGGAAGAGACCGAGATCATGGGCGGCAACTTCCCGCGCCGCTGGGGTCAGACCCGTGAAGCCATCCTGGCCATGAAGGAACTCTGGACCAAGGACGAGGCCGAGTTTCACGGGACCTTCTACGACTTTCCCGCGGTCAGATGCTCCCCCAAGCCGGTGCAGAAACCGCACCCGCCGGTATTCCTGGGAGGCTACGCCGCCAACGTGTTCAAGCGCGTGGTGGCCTGGGGCGACGGCTGGATGCCGGTGCGCGTAACCGAGGAGCAGGTGCGTGCCGGCCGTGCCACCATGGACGAACTGGCCGAGGCCGCCGGCCGCGATCCCAACGAAATACAACTGATTGTATCCAACGTCACCCCCGACCGCGAAGTCATCGCCGGATACGAGGCAGCCGGCGCCAACCGCGTCACAGTCGCCCTCCCGCCCGACGCTGGCCCCAACGGACTGGAGGAGATGGAACGCCTAGCGGAGCAGGTCATAGGCTGATGTCGTCCGGGGAAGATCAATCGCCGTCCGTCGGCCCGCGCGCCTGGTCGCTCATGCGCGGCCGCGTGGACGGCGAAAACTGGGCTGCCAACGATGCCGAACCCCACGAGCTCATCGCCTGGGCCGACATCGCCGACTTCGAGCACTACATGGGCCAGTTGCCCTTTCCTTACGACAACGCCAAAGCAGTCGAGTTGTACGAGGCCGCCCGATCCGATGCGGCGACCGCCGGTATGTCCTTCACCCACCGGGAATACGCCGGCGGGTTCCTTCAATCGGTGTACGAAACCCTGCGGTCAAAGCTGGGGTTGGAACCCTGAAAGATTGGACTATTTCCGCTAGACCGACGTCGCCCCCGGCGGAGCCGGCCCGCGCTCCAGCAATTCCAGCCAGTTGCCGTCCGGGTCCTGCATGTAGCAGCCTTTGCGCGCCGCCGGATACACCGGGTTGGGCCGTTCCGCCGGCGGACTGACGAACCGGACGCCCTGTGCCGAAAGCTCCTCGTAAAAGGCGTCCAGGTCGTCCACCATCACGCCCAGGTGGGTCGCCCCCACCTGGAAACGCTCCGGCATTTCAACGGCAACGCCCGACGGGTTCAGATACTGGATCAGTTCCACCGAGTGCCGCATGTCTCCAGGTCCCAGGTACACGATGTGCAGCCGTGCGTCGGGATAACCCACCAGCTCCGATATGAACTCGCCCTCCAGTATCTGGTCCCGCTCGACGCTGAGGCCCAGCAGGTCCCGATAGAACGCCAGGGAACGCTCCATGTCACTGACCACGAAACCCGTGTGGTTCATCCATTGGACTTCCATCGACTCTAACCTCCCCTGGCCATCGCGTCGTTTACTGCCCCTCTTTCACATAATCCGCGCACTTCTCGCCGATCATGATCGTGGTGGCGTTGGTGTTGGCGCGGATGCAGTCGGGCATGATGGAGGCGTCGGCCACCCGCAGGCCCTCCACGCCCTTGACCTTCAGGTGCTGGTCCACCACGGCCAGCGGGTCCGAGTCCGGCCCCATCTTGCAGGTGCCGGATATGTGGTGCGACGTGCCGGAGTTCTTGCGCAGCCAGTCGTCCAGCAACTCGTCCGACGCCAGCTCCTCGTCGGAGGGCATCAGCCGTTCCTCGACCAGGTCGGAGAACGGGGGCTTTTCCGCCATCCGCACCCCCAGCCGGATCGCCTCGCGCATCCGCCGCAGGTCCTCGGGTTCCTGGTAGTAGTTGTAGTTCAGGTTCGGCTGCACGTGCGGATCCGTCGATTGCAACGTCAGCTCGCCCTGCCCCAGCGCCAGTTGCAGGCTCGCGCCCATGCCGATGTAGTTCAGGTCCTCGTCGATTGGCACGTGGGCCGGCCGGTGTTCGCTGGTCATCAGGTTGGGACTCAGCTGCATGTCGTTGCGCAGGTCAGAACCCTCGACGGTGTAGCGCAGGCCCACCTGGATCACCGGCGCCTGCACGTCCGGCTTCTCCCCCTTGGCCAGGTACAACACCGACGCGGCGGGATGGTCGCGCAGGTTCTTGCCCACGCCTTGCGAGTCATGCACCACCGGGATGCCTAGGCTGCGCAGGTGCTCCGCCGGCCCGACGCCGGACAGCATCAGCAACTGCGGCGACGCCACCGCCCCGCTGCTCACGATGATCTCGTCGGCCTCCACCGTGAAGACCTCCCCGCCGCTTTCAGCCTCGATACCCACGGCCCGGTTGCCGTCGAACAGGATGCGCCGAGCCGTCACGCTGCCCCGGATGGTCAGGTTGAGCCGGTGGCGGGCGATGTCCAGGTAGTTGATGGCCATGCTCATCCGCACGCCGTCAATGGTGTTGCGCGCCCGTGGCGACACGCCCGTAGATTCAGGGTGATTCTGGTCCTCGTCCCGGGGGAAACCCTCGTCCAGGCACGCCCGCTCGAATGCCACCGAGTGAGGCAGCCACTCGGTGCGTGGCGCGCGCCGCACCGGAACCGGCCCGTCGGAACCGTGGAAGTCGTCGCCGCCGAAGTCCAGGTCGGTCTCCAGCTTGTTAAAGTAGGGCAGCACGCGGGTGAAGCTCCACTCGTCGTTGCCCCATTCCGCCCAGCGATCGTAGTCCTCGGGGATGCCCCGGAACAGCACCTGCCCGTTCACCGCGCTGGACCCGCCAGTGGCCTTGCCCCTGGGAATCACCAATTCGGTCTGATCCTCGGTGATCTTCGCGGTATAACCCCAGTTGTGCGGCCCGTAGGCCGACAGCCATACGTTGTTGCCCATTTTCAGGTCTTCCGGCAGGTGCTCGAACACCGGATAGTCCGGCCCGGCTTCAAGGAGCAGCACCGTTCGGTCCGGGTCTTCAGACAGCCGGCTGGCGATGGTGCATCCGGCGGAACCGCCGCCCACCACTATTACGTCATATTTCATGCTTGGCCTCCTGAGATAGCTGAATCTGACTGATAGTCGTTGCGCATTGTCATAGCGAGCCTAATAATACCCAACGACGCATATCTCGCCTAGCGTGGCCGACCACTACAATCGCTCCGGAGGTGAATCCGTGCCTTTCCTGGATTTAAACGGCGAGCAATTTCACTATCATGTGGACGACTTCTCCGATCCCTGGCGCCCGGCTGAGCCGGTGCTACTGCACCATTCCGCCGGTGGCAACCTGCACCGTTGGCGACCATGGGTTCCGACCCTCGCCCGGCGTCATCCCACGTTCCGTTTCGACATGCGCGGCCACGCCGGCACCACGTCCCGGTCGGCGTCGCCATTCATCATAACCGAGCTGGCCGCCGACATCGCCCGGGTAATGGACGCTCTGGAGGTTGATAAGACGCACCTGGCGGGAGCGTCGGCCGGCGGCATCGTGAGCCTGCAATTCGCTCACGACTTTCCCGACCGTCTGCACAGCCTCACGCTGGTCGCCTCAACGCCGCGCCTGGCTCAGATGGGCGCCGACATGGACGCCAGCGGCTGGGGCGACACGCTGCAACGGGAGGGCACGCGCGCCTGGCTGCTGTCCGATACCGACAAGCGTTTCGGACCCGACACTCCCCGCGAGGTGATCGACTGGTATGCCGACGAGGGCGCGAAAACCGAGGCGTCCCAGGTGCTCGCGCTCCAGGCCTGCCTGCTGGCGGCGGATCTTGCGCCGCTGCTGCCACTCATCAACGTACCCACACTGATCCTCGCCGCGCACCACGACCCGATAACCCCGCTGGAAGCCCAGCAGCTGATGGCGCAGATGGTGCCCAACGTCACGCTGGAGGTATTCGATGGAGTGGGCCACAACATGAAGGTGGAAATCCCCGAAACCCTCGCCCAACGCACCCTGAACTTCATCGAAACCGTCAACGCTTAGAACGCACGGCGCGCTAAATCAAAAGACAGAGCGGTCCGGAGGGGTGAACCGCTCTGTCGGCCGGCTTGTACCGGCGCCGTACTGGGGTCAGCGGGTCTGTTGCAGGAGCAGCAGCTGGCCGCCTTCGACCAATCCCTGGTTGACGGCGTCTCCGCCGTACAGGTCGCCCTTGACGCTGTGTCCCTGCACATTGACCAGCAATGTGGTTCCCGCAGCGTTGGGGAAGAACTCGCTCACGTCGATGACGCCGCTGGATTCCCAGTCGCCCAGGTCGGTGGGGTCGGTGTCGTAGGCGCCGATGGGGAGCACGGCGGAGCGGTTCATCTCGGCAATGCGGGTAAGCTGGCCGGTAGCAGGAGTAAGCTGCCAGACGCTGGCCTCGCGGCCGCTGGCGCCGCCGAAGTTCTCTCGGGGGTTTTCACTCCTGACCGTCGAGCGGTCTTCCTGGATGTAGATCAGATTGTCCTTTTTAGCCCAGACCAGGTTGTCAGGGCTGCGGAGGCCGAAGTCGGGACCGCCGGGGAACTGCCCGTTGCCGGCGTCGTCGCCGTCATAGCTGATGTACAGCTGAGCCGCCAGATTTTCCGGATCGGTCTTGATCAGATAGGTGGTGCCCCAGTTGTCGGAAGGGTATGCCCGGCCCCGGCCGGTGCTGGCCAGGACCACCCAGCGACCCGCAGTGTCCCCCGGCCAGGTGGAAAGGTCTTCAGGCCGGGAGAACTCGAAAGCGCCAGCGGCGTCAGTCAGGGCATCCTGAGTATCCTGGTCGGCGTAGCCGCTGGCGTCGTAGCCATCGGCGCCGGCTTTGGTCGAATCATAGTGGGCAATCTCCACGAAATCGCCCCAGACCGGAGCGTTCAAGTCGGCATCCGTGCCGCTCCAGTCCTCCGGGGATATGTAGCCATCCCGAGAAACCCAGACGTAGAGGTTGCCCTCTGCCAGCCCGTTGCGTTCCAGGAAACCGGCGCCGGTCGTGGTGTCCTTTATGCCGATGTAGAGCAGCAGCGGCGCGCCCTGCCGGTCATCACCAATCAGAATGGCGATCTTGTTGGGATCGCCGGAGTTGACCAGCGCAACGCTTTCGTAACCGGCCCGGCCAGCAGCTGGAACCGCGTACAGAGTGTCATTGGCGATGTCGAGGGCGAACAATTGGCCGCCCGAAGTCTCCTCGCCCGTGAAGTAAATGTTGTCCTCCACGCCATACTGGCCCTTGCGTACCAGGTAAGCCGAGCAGAGACGCCGCAGGTCCAGCGACGCGTCGGACTCGACAGCGGCGGCCACCATGGTCGGCGTCACGGCGTTGCCGTCGCGGTCAATGATGGTGTCGTAGGCCAGTCCACCCGCTTCGACTTCGAGGGTAACGGGGTTGATGAGGAATTTGGAAACGCGAGCGCCGCTCAGGGTAGCCCCGTTGGCTAGCGCGTAAGGTTCTCCGTAGCCGGGCCGGAGTTCGTGGTTGGTCAGCACCGTCATTTTGCCGTCGTCAGCCGGCAGCGCGCCCATGCCGTCCAAAATCCCCGGCGGGCGGTAGCCGTCGATAACGCCGCCGACGCGGTCGCCGATGGTGAACACCGTCTCCACGTTCCAGGCCGCGTGGGTACTTTTCAGCATTTGGGATGCTGCGTCATTATGGCCCCGGGCTCCGACGCCGGAATCGGCAGAAAACTGCGCGCTCGCCACCCCCAGAATCAAGGCAGCCGTGAGGCCAAAAAAAACGACGGGTAAAACCCGTCGCAAACCGGAACGCCGCTTCGACTGCGGCAAAAGGGGCAATTTCAAATACCCCAGTGGCTTGAAGAGTGAAATCATGGGCGATTCGCCTCCTTGTTGTGGTCGGCGTCTCGCGCTGCGCTGCCCCTCCTCCTGGCAGTCTTGTAAAACAAACCCGGCAGCCGCTCGGACGCCGGGAATACCTTGTACCAGATTCTATTTCCCCGGTCAATACAATTTGGCGAATTGCGCCGCTCTCCACCGTGTATAATCGGCGGATGCTTGCCGCTGCCCGTTCCCGCCTGCACTACGGCTGGGTCGTTTTCGTGCTTTCCCTCGGCAACATGACCGTTGAGGGAGGCACAAAGAACAGCGAGTCCGTCTATTTCCACGCGCTGAGGGATGCTTTTGGACGCAGCGCAACCTACACGTCGGGCGTTTTTTCCACGGCGGGCCTCATCGGCGCACTCTCCGCCCCGCTGCTGGGCATCCTGCTGGACCGGTGGGGAGCGCGGGTGCTGTTTCCCCTGGCGGGAGCCACCATCCTGTTCGCCTGGTGGGCCTCCAGCTACGCCACCGACCTGTGGCAGATGTTCATCTTCTACGGCATTTTCGCCGGCATCGGCCACACCGCAATCTCGTCATTCTCCATGACGGCCACCCTGGCGCCGTGGTTCCCGCAAACTCGGGGGCGGATGCTGGGCCTGGCCGACAGCGGCAATCCCATTGGGCAGGCCATCTTCGCCCCTCTGGCTGGATACCTCACGGGCGAGGTGGGTTGGCGTTGGGCCTACCGCATATTCGGCCTCGTCTTCGCCGTTCTGATCGCGTTGCCCAACGGCCTGCTGCAACGCCGCGCTCCGGAAGCTGAAGACCTGTCCCTTCACTCCCAACACTCTTCCCGTCATTCCGGCGAAAGCCGGAATCCAGAATCCTCATCCAGCCCGACGCCACTGGACGAAGCGTCGCACAATCCCAACAACCCATCAGTACAGCGTCAGCGGTCCCCCGCATTGTCCAGCGTCGTCCGCGACCCCACCATGTGGCTGTTGGTGCTTACGCGCATCACCGGCTCCGTGGGTGTGCAGCTAATACGGGTCCACTTGGTGTCCTTTTTCGTGCTGGCGGGATACACCGCGCAGCAGGCGGCCAACACCATGGGCGCGGTGGGCCTGGTAAGCCTGTTCGCCCGCCCAATGGTGGGACTGGCCACCGACCGCTGGGGCCGCGAATCGGTGTACACGGTCGGCATGAGCATCGCCGCCGCGTCGGTGCTGTTTGTCCTCTATTTCGGCGACGGCACGAGCTTCTGGCCCCTGGCGATCTACGTGCTCTTCGCCGGGGTCACCGATGGCATCAGCGGCCTGATCGTGGGGGCCAAAGCAGCCGACCTCTTTCCCTCCGAGTCCCTGGGCACGGTGATGGGATTCGTCGAAATGGGACGCGGTTCCGCCATATTCCTGGGGCCGATCATCGGCGGCATCATGTTCGACCTGCAGGGTGACTACATCCAGGCGTTCATCTTGTCCGCGGCCCTCACCTTTGCGTCCGTGTGCGCCATGTGGGTTGCGGATTTCGTGGGCCGCCGCCGGAAACAGGTCGCCTGAACCGCTGCCTCAGTCCGACTGCGCCAGCCACTCGGCAAACGACAGCCCGCCCGTGTGCTGCTCCGGGTCGGCCAATCTGTCAACGTGATGACGTCGTCGTCTTTATCAAAAGCAAACTTATGTTTTATACTTATCCTGCTGCTCCAGAACTGATCGGAGGGCCCGAATCCCCGACTACGGTTACAGGAGCTGCTGTTGACCAGGTACATCTTTCGAGGTTGCCGCCGTTGCGGAGGCGACCTCTACATCAACTATGAAAACTGCCGCAATGCCGACTGGCTATGTCTTCAGTGCGGACATCATCCCCGCCCGGAACAGGCGACGTGTTACACTAGCCGCCAATTTTCAAGCGGGGCTGCCGGGGCAACCCTTCGGCAGTTTCCCATCAAGGCTGTCTATGGTTCCCCCTGATGTTTTGTTTGGCGTCCTGCCCGTCTGGGTTGGCGTCTATGTCCTCACTGCCGTCACCTTCGCCGTCGCCGGCTACGCCGTGTACTACCGGGTGTTCCGCCTGGTGTTGCAGGGGGCGCCGGCATCCCGTTTCGACCGCCCGCTGACCCGTCTGGTCGGTGCCGCGGCGATAGTATTGGGCCAACGCAAGGTACTGCAACGGGTCGGGCGCACCGATCCCCGCTCCCGCCGCATCGACCTGGCCGGCATCGGCCACGCGGCCATCTTCTGGGGTTTCCTGTCCTTCAGCCTTTCGTACCTGATTTTCATCTTCGGCGGGTCGATCTGGCATCCCCTGGGCGAGACCATCCTCACCCCCACCGGCGTCCTGGTGTACAGCATCTACCTGGATATCCTGGCCGTCGTCGTGCTGGCCGCCCTGGTTTGGGCTTTGTTCCGCCGCTGGATCGCCCAGCCGCATCGCCTCAGTTTCGACCTCACCCGCAAGGGCGAGTCCGTCATTATCGTCGGCCTCACCGCCGGCCTGATGATCGCCACCCTGCTGGTCCATTCCTTCTACGTAGCCAGCGGCGGACACGGCCCGGAGGCCGGCGTGCCTATCGGCGGCGCTATCGGCGGTGGGCTCACTGCCGCCGGAATGTCTGCCGGCACGGCCGGAGTCTTGCAAGCGATATTCTGGTGGGTCCATCTGCTCATCATCCTGGGGTTCGCTTTCTACATCCCCTTCTCCAAGCACATCCACATGGTAGCGGCGCCCGTCAACGCCTTCTTCCGCAACCTGGAACCCCGCGGCGGCTTGCAGATTCCGCTCATCGATCTGGACAGCATGGACGAGGACGTGCGCTTCGGCGCGTCCCGCGTCCAGGATTTCACGTGGCGTCAGCTGCTGGACGGGTATGCCTGCGCGGTGTGCGGCCGCTGCACCGATGCCTGCCCGGCTAACACCACCGGCAAGGTTCTCTCCCCAATGCACATCGTCGAGAACCTCAAGGAGCACATGATCGCCATCGGGCACCAGGGTCCCCGCGACGCGCAGCACGTGGAGCCCATGCCGTTGATTGACGGCGCAATTCCGGAGCAGGCGGTGTGGGACTGCGTGTCCTGCGGCGCGTGCATGGAGGAGTGCCCCGTGGTGGTGGAGCACATCCCGACCATCATGGATATGCGTCGCAGCCTCGTGCTTGAGGAATCCCGTATCCCCGAAACCGGCATGAACGCCCTGCTCAGCATGGAGCAACGCGGCCACCCCTGGCGCGGCACCACCTTCGCCCGCACCGACTGGGCCGAGGGTCTGGACGTACCCACCATCGCTGAAAAGCCCGATGCCGAGGTGCTGTTCTGGGTGGGCTGCACCGCCGCCCTGGAGCAGCGCAGCCAAGGCATCGCCCGCTCCATGGTCAAGGTGCTCAAGTCCGCCGGCGTCAATTTCGCCATCCTGGGAGAGGAGGAATCCTGCACCGGCGACCCGGCCCGGCGCATGGGCAACGAGTACCTGTACCAGATGCTCGCCCAGCAGAATATCGAGGTGATGAACTCCTACAACATCAAGACCGTCGTCACCATCTGCCCCCACTGCTTCAATACCATCAAAAACGAGTATCCCCAGTTCGGCGGCGACTACGAGGTGCTGCACTACAGCCAGTTCGTGGACGGCCTGATCAAGCAGGGGCGAGTCAAGCCCGTCAAAATGATGGACGTCTCCGTGGCCTACCACGATTCCTGCTTCCTGGGCCGGCACAACGGCGTGTACGACGAGCCTCGCAACGTGGCACGGGCGATCCCCGGGTTGCAGCTCGTGGAGATGTCTCCCCGCTGCCGCGAGCGCGGCTTCTGCTGCGGCGCCGGCGGCGGCCATATGTGGATCGAGGAGAGCCAGGGCGAGCGCATCAACCACGCCCGCACCGACCACTTCCTCGAAACCGGCGCCGACACCGTGGGCGTATCCTGTCCCTTCTGCCTCCAGATGATGAACGAGGGCATCCAGTCCAAGGGCCAGGCCGACGCCAAAGAAGCCCGCGACGTGCTGGAGATACTGGCCGACAGCCTCGCCGACGACTGACGCTCCGGCCGCAAGGCGGCTTATGAGCAGCTATGGCTAACGAAGGGCCGGAGCAGACCGAATCACTGTTCAACGTTACGCCGGCGCAGCTACCTGGTCGCGTTCGTTGCGTTCAGCCTCGTCGGCTACGGGGTGGTAATATGGCATCACGTATCCGGCGGGCCGGCATTAGTAAATTCTGGGAGTGATGGCGGCGTGACGGCAACCGCCATGTCCATCATGATGGGCTTTGCCATCGCCCACGCCACCGCCTTAGGACTGGCATTGACGGTGGCTGAAATAACGGGAGGAACTATGGTAATCGCCGACTGGTTGCGAGCAAAATACGTAACGCCCCTGATAGAACGACGCCGTGCCGAAGGGAGGGCCGAAGCCAACGACAACTGGCGCGCTTGGCTCCGGCGCCGGCAGGAAGCCGAGGAGCGCGGCGAGCCGTTCAACGAACCTGAACCCTACAGTAACGAAGAGTAGCCGACCATTAGGAACCTGACTTTACACCTCCATGCTGATTGAACCTCTGGAACGACGGCTCCTGTTCCAGCCTCGCCCGGTCTGCGATGCTGTGCCCACCGACTTGGGCCTGGACTATGACGAAAGCTGGGCTGAAACTCCCGACGGCCGGCGCCTCCACTGCTGGTACGTTCCCGGCGACAGCCGCAATGACTTGACCTGGCTGTGGTTCGGCGGCGTGGGCGGCAACCTCAGCCTGCGGGTGGGCGAATTCGGAGCCGTCCGGAAGTACACCGGCGCCAACATTTTCGGTTTCGACTACGGCGGATTCGGGCACAGCCAGGGCAGGCCGTCGGTGCGCAGCACCTCAATTGACGCCCGCGCTGCCCTGACCCACCTACAACACCGCTACGGTGTCGGATCCGAAAACACCCTGTACCTTGGGGTATCGCTGGGCGCGGCGGTGGCCATCCGCCTGGCCGCCGAAACGGCATCCCCAAAAGGCGCGGCATTGGTTGCGCCCTTCGCATCCCTCACCGACATGGCCCGTCTGGTCCACCCTGTGCTAACCCTGGGCGGCCGGTTGGTGGGGCCAAAGTTCCATTCCATGTCCTACGTGAGCCGCATCGGCTGCCCGCTGCTCATCCTGCACGGCGCGGAGGATACCCTGGTGCCGACTTCCCAGGGCCGCAAGCTGTTCAACGCGGCGGCGGAACCCAAGCGTTTCGCCGAAATCCCCGGTGCCGACCACATGGACATTGGCGACGCGCCGGAGTTCTGGGACGCTCTGTGTGGCTGGTTGGATGGATTGGACTGATCCCTCGATCTCTAAACCCCGCTGATTACCTCGGTGCCGTAATCGATCAGTTCCACGTCAGGCCGGCTCTTCTCGATGAACTCGACCAGATCGTTGAGCACCACATCGGCATGATTCGCGTCGCTGCTCACGCAGGACGCCAACAGCGTTACGCTCTGCCAGGCATCGCCATCCGCCTCAACTTCCTGCGCCACCGACACGTTGAACCGGCCTCGTATCCGCTGAATCAGGCTGCGGGATACCTGCCTCCGGTCCTTGAGGCTGTGGCTATTGGGCGCACGGAGTGAGATGCGCACGATTCCCACGTGCATAAGGTCCCCTCTCAATCGATTTTGCCCCGGTTTTGTAATTACAAAGGCATTGCCGGTACGGGCGGCTATTGACGGCAGTAAATTCGCCCGATAGATTATATTTCGTTGGCGCAGGTAATGGAGTCAACGAAATGCAACGTTAACGACATACTTTCAAAAGTTCGTCCGTTATAACCGTTCAATATAATTATTCCGTCGCCATGACAACAATTCCCCGAGATTTTGACGCTCCCCCTGGAACCCCGGCGTCCGCATTAGAGGTTCCAGGGGTTGTAATTGACCGTTTGCCCCAGTACGTGCGCACTCTGACGCAACTGCTTGAAGAGGGCGTCGAGGTCACCAACTCCCAGCAACTCGGCGCGCAACTACAGGTAACGCCGGCCCAGATCCGCAAGGATCTGTCCTATTTCGGCAGGTTTGGCAAACAGGGTCGCGGCTACCGCGTGCGCCACCTGCTCACCGAGCTGAAACAGATTCTCGGGCTGGATGCCGAATGGAACGTCGCCGTAATCGGCGTGGGGCGGCTGGGCAACGCCATCCTCAACTATCCCGGATTTAATCCGGACGGATTTCACCTGGTGGCGGCCTTTGACAACAATCCGGATAACGTCGGCAAGGAAGTGGGCGGAATCTCAATTCAGCCCATGAACGCGCTGGCCGAGACCGTAACGTCTCGCAACATCACCATCGCCATCGTCGCCGTCCCCAGCGCTCACACCCAAGCGGTGGTGGATCAACTGGTGGCCTGCGGTGTGCGGGCAATCCTGAACTACACGCCCATTAACGCCCAAGTACCGCCCGGAGTGCGAGTGCGCAGCATCGACCCCGTGCTGGCCCTACAGTCGATGACGTACTACCTGGCTTACCAAGGGCATCCGGCCAACGGTTACAAGGGAGCCGGCTAACCGCCCATACCCGGTTGGCGGTTTGCCATTGAGCGGTGAGGCGCGTTGCGCCGACGGCGCGCCACGGTGACCCGCACCTGCGCCCGGCGCAGCGATGCCACCGCTTGCTCCAATTCCACGTCCGATTCGCGGTTGGCAATGCGCTGCTGCGCCTGTTCCATAGCCGCCTGCGCCCGGGTTTCGTCAATCTCGTCAACGTCCTCGGCGGCGTCGGCCAGGATGATTACCTGGTTGCCCAGCACTTCCATGTACCCGCCGGAGAGGGCCAGGAACGATTCCTCACCACCCGAACGGACCATCAACTCGCCCGGCTGCAAGACGGTGATCAGCGGCGCGTGCCGGGGCAGGATGCCCAGCTGCCCCTCCATACCCGGAGCCACCAGCGCGTCCACCTCGCCCGAAAATACTTCGCGCTCGGCGGTGATGATCTGTAATTGCATGGGCATGGGTGGGGACTCCCTGATTGGTCAAAGGTCTGGATTCCGGCCCCGTATCAAGTACGGGGTGACGTTCTTTCGCCGGAATGACGGGCCAAGTGAATGGAACCGTCTGCTAGGCGGTGGCCCTCATCTGCTCAGCCTTCTCAACAGCCTCCTCGATGGTTCCTACCATGTAGAAGGCCTGTTCCGGCAGGTCGTCGTGCTGCCCCTCCAGGATTTCAGCGAACCCGCGCACGGTATCGCGCAGGGCGACGTACTTGCCCGGCTGGTTGGTGAAGGTTTCGGCCACGAAGAATGGCTGCGTGAGGAACCGCTGAATCCGGCGAGCGCGGAACACGATCTGCCGGTCCTCGTCGGACAGCTCTTCAATGCCCAGGATGGCGATGATGTCCTGTAGGTCACGGTATCGCTGCAACACTTGCTGCACCCCGCGCGCCACGCGATAGTGCTCTTCGCCCACAACGCGGGGTTCCAGGATGCGGGCAAAGGACGCCAGCGGGTCCACGGCAGGATACAGGCCCTGAGAGGCCAGGGAGCGCTCCAGCGACACCACCGCGTCCAAGTGTCCGAACGTGGTGACAATGCCGGGGTCGGTGTAGTCGTCGGCCGGCACGTAGATGGCCTGGAAGGACGTGATGCTGCCGCTCTTGGTGGACGTGATGCGTTCCTGCAACGCGCCCATCTCGGTGCTCAAGGTCGGCTGATAACCCACCGCCGACGGCATTCGGCCCAGCAGCGCGGACACTTCCATGCCCGCCAGAATGTAGCGATAGATGTTGTCGATGAACAGCAGCACGTCCTGGTTCTGCTCTTCACGGAAATACTCTGCCATGGTCAGGCCGGTGAGGCCGATGCGGGCGCGCACGCCGGGCGTTTCGTTCATCTGCCCGAACACGAGCACGGTGCTGCCCAGCACGCCGGAGTCTTCCATTTCGTGCCACAGGTCATTGCCCTCGCGGGACCGCTCTCCCACGCCGGCGAACACCGAAACGCCGCTGTGCACCGCGCCGATGTTGCGGATGAGTTCCTGGATGATGACGGTCTTACCCACGCCGGCGCCGCCGTAGGCTCCGACCTTGCCGCCCTTGGGGAACGGTGTAATCAGGTCGAACACCTTGATGCCCGTTTCGAGAATTTCAACGTTGGGGTTCTGGTCGTCGAAAGCGGGAGGATCCCGGTGGATGGGCCAGAACTGCCCGGCTTCAACGGCGCCCAAATTATCCAATGGGGTTCCGGTAACGTCGAAAAGGCGGCCCAAGGTTTCGGGGCCGACGGGAACGGCAACCTTGTCGCCGGTGTCGGTCACTTCGGTTCCGCGGGCCAGGCCGTCGGTGGAACCCAGGGCGAGACAGCGCGCCCAGTGGTTGCCGATGTGCTGCTGCACTTCCAGCACCAGACGCTCGCCGGAGTTATCCACCTCCAGCGCGTCAAATAGGTTGGGGAGTTGGTCGGCGGGAAACTCTACGTCCACCACCGTACCGATAACTTGGGCAATTTGTCCGGGCATTTTGGGTTGTCCTCCGGGATATGCTTACGGCCGAGCAGTAATTGTGGAAGAGTAGTTAAATCAATAGTGCCTAGCGTCGCCAGAACGGGAAGCGGCGGCGCGGTTCCTCAGGTTGTTCGGCAGGGCTTGGTTCGTCGAAAGGCTCGCCGTTTCTTTCTGCTTCGGCTTTGCGTCGCAGCCATTCTTCCCAGGCTCGGTTAGCTTCATACCAAGCCTCGCGCCTGACCTTCTCTTTATAAAGCGCTCCCAAAACCATGTTACATACCTCCGCTATGGCCAGTGACAACAGTGCGTGCTGGATGAAGCCGCGCTCCAAAATAGCGAATGCCGTTGTGGGAACATCATACCAAGCGGTCTGTAGGATGACTACTTGCTTGTATCCTTCTACAGCCATACGACCCAAAGCGGTGATGCCGTAAGCGGAGAGAAACCATCGATAAAGATCACGGGGAACGTTGGGAGGGAACAACGGGTTCACATCCAACATTCACCACTATCCTTCCAGCGCTATCTGGCCGCCCACCAGGTCCAGCAACTCGTTAGTGATGCTGTCCTGGCGCAGCTTGTTCATTACTAGCGTGAGGTCGGAGGCCAACTGGTTGGCGTTGTCGGTGGCGTTGCGCATGGCGACCATTCGGGCCGACTGCTCGCTGGCGATGCTTTCCAAAATGGCGTGGTACACCTGCATTTCCACGAACTGGGGCAGCAGCGCGCTCAGCACCGCGGCCGGGTCCGGTTCGTAGATGAAGCCAACCCGCTGCGCCGATTCCAGCTCCGCCGGCTCCACCGGCAGGATGCGCTGTATCACCGGCTCTTGCTGGACCGTGGACACGAACCTCATGTAGCCCAGGTACACTTCATCGAACTGGCCTGCGGTGTATCCGTCGATGACCAACCGCGAGATTGCGGTAGTGTCGGCCAGCGCGACGCGGTCGCTCAGATCGGTGAATACCGCTTGCACCGTATCGGTGTAACGCACCATAAAGTCGCGCCCCTTGCGGCCCACGACGATGCTGCGGACGGTGGCGTCGCTATCCAAGATGAACTGCGCCACCCGGCGGTTGATTGTAGCGTGCATGCCGCCGGCCAAGCCGCGGTCGGGGGTGACTATCACCATACCGACGTTGTTAACCGGGCGTACCTGGAGCAGTGGATGCGCGGTATCGTCGTCTCCGGCGGGCTGGGCCGCCAATAGGCCGATAACCTCGTGAATCTTTTCCGCGTAAGGCCGTCCATCCGTGACCGCCAACTGCGCGCGCCGCATCTTGGACGCGGCGATGAGCGACATCGCGTTGGTTACCTTGCCGGTGTTTTCGACGCTGCGAATGCGCCGCCGTATGTCTCTTACGCTGGGCATAAAGCCTCGTCCGTACCGTGTTGTTTGGTGGGACTCCTGGATTCCGGCTTTCGCCGGAATGACAGGAAGGGGCTAGCTGAAAGTCGGCTTGAATTCGTTGACTGCTGCCGTGATCTGTTCGCTCAGTTCGTCCGGAAGGTTCCCGGATTCGCGGATGGCCTGGCCGAACTCAGGATGGGTGGCGTTCAGGTGGCGCAGCATCTGCTCCTCAAAGGCGCCCAGCCGTTCCAGTGGCACGTCTTCCATCAATCCGGCGTTCACGGCATACAGCACCAATACCTCGTCACCCAGGTTGAGGGGTTGGTACTGTCCCTGCTTCAGGGCTTCGGTGGCCAACTGACCCCGGGCCAGCTGGGCGCGGGTGGCCGCGTCCAGATCGGCGGTGCCGAACTGGGCGAAGGTTGCCAGCTCGCGGTACTGCGCCAAGTCCAGCCGCAGCCGTCCCGCCACCTGCCGAACGGCCCGCGTCTGGGCGGCGCCGCCCACGCGGGAAACCGACAGGCCCACGTTGACGGCCGGCCGGATGCCGACGTTGAACAGCTCCGGCTCCAGGTAAATCTGCCCGTCGGTGATGGAAATGACGTTGGTGGGGATGTACGCCGACACGTCGCCGGCCTGGGTTTCAATGATGGGCAGGGCGGTCAGTGAACCACCGCCGTTCTCATCGTCCAGGCGCGCGGCTCGTTCCAGCAGGCGGCTGTGCAGGTAGAACACGTCGCCGGGGTAGGCTTCACGGCCGGCGGGGCGACGCAGCAGCAACGACATCTGGCGATAGGCCCAGGCATGCTTGGTGAGGTCGTCATAGACGATCAGCACGTCCTTGCCCTCTTCCATGAACGCTTCGCCCATGGCGCAACCCGCGTAGGGAGCGATGAACTGCAAAGGCGCAGAGTCGGCGGAACCGGCGTTGACCACGATGGTGTGGTCCATAGCGCCGTATTCTTCCAGAATTCCCACCACCTGGGCGACCTTGCCCTGCTTCTGCCCGATGGCAACGTAGATGCAGATCAGGTCGGTGTCGCGCTGGTTGATAATGGTGTCGATGGCAATGGCGGTCTTGCCCGTGGAACGGTCACCGATGATCAGCTCGCGCTGTCCGCGACCGATGGGAATCATGGCGTCGATGGCTTTGATGCCCGTCTGCACCGGGGTGTCCACCGACTTGCGCACCACCACGTTGGGCGCGGTGCGCTCCACCGGCATGGTTTGCTCGGTAAGGATAGGCCCCTTGCCATCCAAGGGGCGGCCCAATGGATCTACCACGCGGCCGATCAGGGACTCCCCGACGGGGATCTCAATAATCTGGCCGGTGGCGCGGACCCGGTCGCCTTCCTTCACGGCGTTGGGATCGCCCAGGATGGCGGCGCCCACGATGTCCGATTCCAGGTTCAGGGCCAGTCCGAGGACGTCATTTCCGAAGTCCAGCAACTCGTTGGACCGCACGCTCTGCAAACCCTGGATGCTGGCGATACCGTCGCCAACCTGCACCACGGTGCCCACGTCCACGAGGGTCAGGTCTCCGCCAAACTCCTCGATCTGCCGCTTGATTAGAGATACTATCTCTTGTCCCCTGACTGCCATCGGCGAGTCTCCTTGTTTCTTTAGTTGCGATGCCGGCGGTGAGCGGTGTTCTTCATTCCAATCACATTCGTCATTCCAATCACAAAGGTCAGGCCACTTGCGCCCGCACCGCTTGGCGCATCCGCTCGAGGCCCGAGGCAGTGCTTCCATCCAGCAATTGGTCGCCAATCTGGACGATGAGGCCGCCGAGGATGTCTTCGTCAACCCGGGCGGTCAGCACGACCTCGCGACCCACCAACTGCCTTACGAAGTCGGTGATGCGTTCCAGCTCCGCCGGTTCCAGCGGCACCGCCGTAGTAACCTCGGCCCGTTGCCGTCCCAGATGGTCGTCCAGCAGTTGGGAGTATCCCTCCTGCACGTCGCGCATCGCGGAGACGCCGCCCCGGCCTACCAGCAGGGACACCAGGTTGCGGACCAGTGGGTGGGCCTCGGAAAGGACCGCTTCGACGGCCGCGATTTTCCGTTCCTGGGGCACGTCGGCGTGTCCCAGGAACAGGGCAAATTCCTCGTCCCCAAGCACGTCAGCCGCCAGGCGCAGGTCCTGATCCCACTGTTCGAGCTGTTGATTTTCCAAGGCCAACTCAAAGATGGCCTGGGCGTAGCGCTGCCCCGACAAACGACTTGCCACGGCTTGCAGCCTCCATGTTTTATGCCGTCAACCCGGTGGCTGCCAACGATTTTTGACATATCCGGTGGCAGCCACCGGCGACGACTGGATTCCGGCCTCGCCTCGCATCAAGTGCGAGGTGACGCTCTTTCGCCGTAAAGACAGACTAGTTGCGGCGTAATGCCTGCTCCCCTTCTGTCAACACCTGGTCAATTAGTTCCTGATGGGCCTGCCGGTCAACCGTGCGGCGAATAATCCGCTCGGCGGCCGTGATCGCCAGATCACCAAATGCCGCCCGCACTTCACTGATGGCAGCGTCGCGCTCACGGGCGATGTCCGCCCGCGCCCGTTCCGAGAATTCCTCTGCGGACTGGCGCGCCCGGTCCATTTCTTCCTCGCGGAATCGCTCGGCGGCTTCACGGGCCTGGTCCAAAAGACGCTGGCCCTCGCGCCGCGCTTCGTTGAGCTCTTCCTCAATGGCGGAACGGGACGTGGCCGCCTCTTCCCGGGCCCGGTCGGCGGCGGCCAGGCTTTCCCGGATGCTCTCCACCCGGTTGTCCAGCGCGTTCAGCAGTGGACGATAAGCCAGGGCCCCCAACAGCACCAACAGGATGATGTAGTTGATCAGGTAGCTGATCAGAGAGGGCACATTCAAGCCCAGTTCTACCATGTTGCTACACCACGAAGAGCAGGATGACGGCCACGATGAGCGAGTAAATGCCCAACGCTTCGGCGAACGCGATCGCCAGGATCATGTTCGTTGTGATGGATCCGGCGGCTTCGGGGTTGCGCCCGATTGCGCCCATGGCTCCCGCGCCGAGGATGCCGATACCCACGCCGGGGCCGATGACGCCGATGGCGATGGCCAGGCCGGCCGCCAGGTACTTGGCGCCCACGTCGCCCAGGCCGCTTTGAGCCGCGACCGAGAGCAGTGTCGTAATCATTGAGAGGTCAAGTGCCATTGTTGAAAATCCTCCGATTCAAAGGTGGCCTTGTTTTTGCGTCCCCCACGCGGTGATGCGTCAGGGTAATGCGCCGATTATAAACGCTGTGGTTAGTGTTCCTCGTGGCTCACTGCAACTGACAGGAACACCAGGGTGAGACCGGCGAAGATTACCGACTGGATCAGCCCCACCAGCAACTCCAGCCCGAAGACGAACTGCGTTGCCACGAAAGGCACCAGGAAGGTTATCATCACCACCAGGATTTCGCCGGCAGTCATGTTGCCGAAGAGACGGAAGGTGAAGGAGACGATCCGCACCATTTCCGAGACCAGTTCCAGCAGGCCAACGAAAACATTGATCAGGCCGGAAGGTCGTCCGCGCAGGATGTCGCCGAAGGCGAAGAACTTTTTCAGATAGCCGAAGCCATGCGCCCGGAACCCCCAGTATTCCACGAATACGAAGGAGACGAGAGCGAGAGCGAGGGGCATGTTCAGATCGGTTCCGGCGGGGCGCACCAGGTGCGTTGCCAGTTTGAATTCCCCGCCCACGTTCGCGCCGTAGCCGACCGCCTGGTAAATGGGGATCAGGAAAATCGCGATCCAGGCGTTGAACAGGACGAAGAAGAAGATCGTGGCGACCACCGGGAAAGACCGGCGTCCCATCTCCGGCCCGAGGATGCTGGACGCGAAGTTCAGCACCAGCTCGAACAGCATCTCGATCAACGCCTGTAGCCGACCCGGAATGACCTTGGGGTTGCGCGCGCCTCCGATGAAGAACACCAGCATGACAATGCTGGTCAGCCATGCCGACAGCATGGTGTTGGTCACCGCGAACTGCATCAGGCCCAGGCCGTGATGCTCTTCCTTGCTGTCGTCCTTGCCATCGGCTGCGCCGTGATCCCCTTTGGCCTCGTCCTTCTTCTCGGCCACGCGGTAGCCAACGACGTCCTGGCGGACGGATGCGGGGAATACCGGATCGGGAGGGAGGTGGATCCCCGGCTGGGACACGAACGGCTTCTCCAGACCGAACATCTTGGAACCCACCGCGCCAACCACGAACCCGACTATCAGCAGGACCGCGGAAGCGACGCCAATCAGCAGCAGTACTCGTTTGACTGTCACGACTTCCCGTTGCCTCCGTGGTCAGTATCCCGGCCTGGTGGCGGGGACGGCGGTTGCGGGCCTCGTCGCGAGCCATAGATAGCGGGGAGCACCATTCGGTACACCCCGTAAAAGGCCACTACGCTGCCGAGCACGGTTCCTAGCAACACCAGCAATGCTACCTGGCCGGTCAACTTGCCCAGCCATACGCCTCCAATTATGCCCGCTACAATGCACGCGGCTACGTACCATCCCAGTCCGGTTAGCCGCAGAGCTACGATCAACCATTGCGGCATTTCCGATTCCAAACGGCAGGCATAGTAGCATCGGGTTTATAACGTGTCAATCGGTAATTTTACAGAAAGCGTAACCGACGTTACGAAAAAGCCCCGCCGCTTGAGGATCGGGGCTACGTTTCAAAGTGTCGGCAACTGCTGTTACGGCGTGAGTCAAGCTACTTCCGCTCAAAGTCTTCCATGTCAAGCTCGTTGATGAGATCGGTAAAAGCGGAGAGACCCTGCAACTCCTCCTCGGTCACTTCGGCCGGGGCCGATTCGCCGCCTCCGGAAGCGGTTACGGGCTGACCCGTTTCCTCGTCCATGGATATGGCCGCTTTATCCATCACCTGGTCGGAGACATAGATGGGCACCTCGGCCCGGACGGCCACGGCCATAGCATCGCTGGGCCGGGAGTCGATTTCGTGCAACTGGTCGCCAACCTTGACGACGATACGGGCGTAAAAGGTCTCGTTCTGCAAGTCGCTGACTAGGATGTGCTCAATGGATCCGCCCACAGACTTGACCAGGTCCACCAGCAGGTCGTGGGTCAAAGGCCGCGGCACACTCATGCCTTGCATTTTCACCGCAATGGCCTCGGCCTCGGTCGGGCCGATCCAGATCAGGAGAAACAGGTTGGTTGCCAACTCTTTAAGAACCACCACCCTTTGGTAGTTCATCTGGCTGATCCGGATGCTGTCAATTACCAATTCACGCATCTGCTGCATTGCTCCAACGACTGCGTCCGGCGCAAGTTGGCCTAAAGGCCGGCGTTCCGCCGGCCGGCCAATTAGATTCTATACCCCACTGCTACCATAAGTGTCAAGCAAACCACTTGACAAGACCTACACTTTTGGAGCAGGGCCTGGCAGTCAGCGCATACGAATGCGTTCCTCGATATCCTCGGGAGCAAAGTCCTCTGGAGACGGCACGTCGGGTTTGGGCTGCGCGGAGGCGGAGGCAGCCAGCGCAGAGCCGGCAAGCACGTCGATGCCCTTGCGGACGGAACCGGTGGCGGCGCTCAGTTCGCGTTCCAATTCCCGCAAAGTGCGGAGCGCGTAAGCGTCCGCCTGGTTGCGGCGGTTTTCCGCCTCCTGTTCGGCCTGGTCAATGATTCGGCGGGACTTTGCCTCGGCGTCGCGCAGCATCTCCTCGGCCTTGCGACTCAGTTCATGGTCATTCAGCCGGTTGCGGAAATCCTGCTCCAGGTTCTGCCGCGACTGGTTGGCTTCCGAAACCGCGGAGGAAATTATGTCATCCTTCCGCGACAGCATCTCTTCGGCACGGCGTATTTCCTGGGGAATTTCCATGCGCAACTGGGCAACCAGTTCGTTGAGCCTGGCCTTGTCCACCATCACGTTGCTGCTGAGGGGCACTGACTTGCTTGATTCGACCAGCAATTCGATGCGGTCGATGATATTGTTGATGTCTATGATGTCCTCCTTGAGCCGGCGGTAGGATTGTCGGTGTTGGCTACCGCTGCGGCCCGCCTATGGCGGGGAATTTTTCGGCTAAAGCGCCGGATACGTTGGGCGGCACCATGTCGGAGATGTCGCCGCCCAGCTGCGCCACTTCCTTGAGCAGGCTGGAACTGATGAAGGTATGTTCCTGGTCGCTCATCAGCGAAACCATGTCCACGTCGGGCTCGAGACGACGGTTCATAAAGAACATCTGGCATTCGTACTCGAAGTCCGGGCCGCTGCGCAGCCCGCGTATGATGGTGGCGGCCCCGGCCTCCCGCGCGGTCTGCACCACCAGACCGTTGAACGGGCGGACTTCAATGTTGCCGATGTCGGCCACCGCCTCTCGCAGCAGCGAGACCCGTTCCTCAGTATTGAACAGCAGGCTCTTGGACGGCGTATCGTACACGGCGACGATCAGCCGCTCGAAGAGCCGGGCGGCGCGCGTCGCCACGTTCAGATGTCCCATGGTCACCGGGTCGAAAGTGCCCGGGTATAAAGCAGTTACCATTCGGCGATTCTCCCAAACCTGCCTTTCCGGCCCGCGCCGGAACCAACTGTCAGCCTGTGGCCGGCGATGAGGACCGGCAATTGTAGAAGGTTATCGCATTGTCCCCATAACGGCGACTATCGTACCGGCTCAGGCCGCCCACCAATTCGGGCAGCGTAATTCGGCTGCTGTGCCCCGCCACCACTGTAGCCTCCGCATCCAGCATCCCCGAATCCCACACGGCCTGCAGAATGGGGGCCGGGTCTCCCATCCGGTACGGCGGGTCCAGCAGCGCCAGACCGTATAGCCTTGGCGATGGCATGTCCGATGGCGGCTGCTCCAGCCAACGCGCAACCTCCGCCCGGTACACCCTTCCGGCGTGCGCATAGCCCACTCGGGCCAGGTTGTCCTCGAGGTCGAGGCTTTGCCGCCGGTTTCGTTCCACGAAATCGGCCCAGGCTGCTCCCCGGCTCAGGGCCTCGATGCCGAGGCTGCCCGTGCCGGCGAACAGGTCCAGCACAATGCGGTCCGTCACCTGTCTATCATCTAGTATGTTAAATATGGCGGCGCGAACACGCTCGGTGGTAGGCCGAACCCCGGCTACTGACGGGCCTTTCAGCCTGATCCCGCGCGCATCGCCGCCGGAAACGCGCATCGTATTGGTGTTGCGCGGGGGCATTGTAGTATCAACGGGCGGAGTATGGCATTGGTCGGTGTCTGCGTATTTTAGGCTGTTTTGCACGGTGAGCCGAACGCGCCGGGTCAGTATAGCCCATCGAGCTGCGCGATTGCCGATGCGCGATTGCAGGCAAGGCCGGGGCGTGGCAAACTCTATCCAAGCATTATTTGGCGACACACCGCGAGGCCACCATGACCCAGATGCTCCCACCGGAAGTTCTCAACCTCATCAACGCCGCCCTCACCGAAGACCAAGCATTCAACGACCCTACTACCCAGGCGCTCATCCCCGATGGCATCGTCGGGGATGGCATCCTGCGCGCCAAGGCCACCGGCGTCCTGGCCGGCGGAGCAGTCGCGCAGGAGGTGTTTCACCGCATCGACCCTGCCCTTGAGGTCGATATCCTGCTGAATGACGGCGCCGACCTGGCCCCGGGGACAGACATTGCCAGCGTCCGCGGCTCGGCAGCCTCGATTCTGCGCGCCGAACGCACCGCCCTGAACTTCATGCAGCGGATGAGCGGCATCGCCACCGCCACCAACCAATACGTGCGCGCGGTGGCCGGCACCCGCGCCCGCATCGTCGATACGCGCAAAACCGCGCCCGGCCACCGCTTCCTCGACAAGTACAGCGTCCGCATGGGCGGCGGGCACAACCATCGCCTGAACCTGGCCGACGGGATTCTTATCAAGGACAACCACCTGGAGGCGCGCGCGTCGCTCGAAGAGCCGCTGGCCGCCGTGGTGCGCCACGCCATCGCTCAGGCGTCCCATACCATCCGGGTCGAGGTCGAGGTCGAATCGCTGGCCCAGGTTCGGGAAGCGGTGGACGCCGGCGCCCACATCATCATGCTGGACAACATGGACGTGGACACCATGCGGGAGGCCGTGGCCATCATCGACGGACGCGCCTCCGTGGAAGCCTCCGGCGGCATCAACATGAGCACCGTCCGCGCGGTAGCCGAAACCGGCGTCGATCTCATCAGCATCGGCGGCCTCACCCATTCGACGGATGCGTTGGACATATCGCTGGACCTGGAGTTCCCGCAGTAACCGGCTGGCCGGCGATCCCGATGCTAAAATGAACCGGAAGGATAACGACGCGGAACCCCAACGCAAACACGGCAGGAGGAAAGCTATGGCTGATTGGGAAGGCATCATAGTAAGAGTCCCTGGCACGTGCGGCGGGCAACCCATCATCAAGGGCACCAGAATGCCCGTGTGGCTGCTGCTGGAATTCCAGGCCTGCGGAGCCACCGAAGACGAACTACTGGAAAATCACCCCAACTTGTCCCGTGAAAGCATCCGAGCCGCTTATGCTTACGCCGAAGCCCACGGCATGGTTGCCTACGAGGACTGGGGTACCGAGCTCTGCCCTCACCACAACCCTGACGGGTCGTTAAAAACCGACCTGGCCCGCTCGGTCTGATTGCCATATTATGCGTTTCATGGCCGACGAACACTTGCCGAGACCAGTGGTTGAGTTGCTTCGTCGCGCCGGCCATAACGTAGATTGGGCCCTGGAGGTCATGCCGTCTGCACCCGATTCTGAAGTCTTGGCTCGCGCCGTGCAGGAATACAGAGTGGTCGTAACCTGCGATAAAGAAGACTACGGCAGCCTCGTCTATCAGCACGGGCAGCCGGCGCAATGCGGCGTGGTCCTGTTCCGGTTCCGCCATATGCCATACGTCAGCCAGACACAGTTCATATTCGGCGTTCTTAACAACGAAGCGGCTGCATGGCGCGGCAACTTTACGGTCATCAGAACCGGGCCGGTACCCGGCGCATAACTCTCTCGGCTTGAATAGCGCACACCGCAACGGTATATTGCCAGCACCATATTCGAGCAAAATCCAAGGAGCCCAGACCTATGGCCCGTCTCAACGACATCACCCGCGATCAGCTCGCCCCCGAGCATCAAGAATTCTTCGACTCCATCGCCAGCAGCCGGGGCAGCGTGCGCGGCCCTTACGGCGTGCTGCTGCACAGCCCCGACCTCGCGGCGCGGGTGGCCCACACCGGCACCTACGTCCGTTTTGAACTGGACATCACCGAAGCCCAGCGCGAGATCATCATCTGCGCCACCGCCCGAGAGATTCGCCAGCAGTACGAGTTTTCCGCCCACGCCCGTCTCGCCCGGCAGGCCGGCGTTTCCGAGGACGTGGTCAGCGCCATCGCCACCGGCAAGGCGCCCGAGGGCATGTCCGGCATCGAGGCTTCGCTGGTCAAGTACGTGCAGGAACTGGCGCAGAACCACAAGATCAGCGACGAGACGTTCAACGCGGTTTCCGATCACTTCGGCACGCAGAAAACCTTGGAAATCACGGCCCTGATCGGCCACTACATGCTGGTGGGGCAAGTCCTGTCCGCGTTTGAAGTGGACCTGCCGGACGGCGTTCAGCCTGAGATCACCTAAAGGAGGATCCCATGTCCACTGCCGCCGACGGTCTTATCTCCGCTTTGGAGAACAACTTCACCACCATCGACCTGGCCCTCCAGGACCTTACGGATGAGGAATTCCACCGCATTCCGGCGTCCGACTGCAATTCCGTGGCCTGGATCCTGTGGCACCTCTCCCGGGTGATCGATTCGTTCATCCACACCCGGCTGCGCGACCTGCCCCAGCTGTGGGACACCGACAACTGGGAGCAGCACTTCGTCATGCCCGCGGACGGCGAGAACCGCGGCCTGGGCTGGAACCACCAGATGGTATGCGACTGGCAGCCGCCGTCGCGGACCCGCCAGATGGAATACTTCGAGGAAGTCCGCACCGCATTGCGTGAATACTTGCCCGGCCTCACCGAGGCGCAGATGCAACAGGCCAAGATCATCCCGCCCGTGTCGGAGCCGCGCACCGTCGCGGCGGCGCTGGGCCAGATGACGTGGGATTGCGTGTCCCACGGCGGCCAGATCGCCTATCTGCGAGGGATGTACAAGGGGATGGGTTGGCATCGCTAAACTCAGATCTGCAACCGGCCGTGTAGGGGCGGGTTTGAAACCCGCCCCTACGAATTCCTGGGCCGCCCGCGGTCCGCGCTGTCCACCATTATCGTGACCGGCCCGTCGTTCACCAGTCGAACGTGCATGTAAGCCTGGAACCGGCCCGTAGCCACCCGCAGCCCCTTTTCGCGGAACATTGCCACGGCGCGCTCGTACAGCCGGTTGGCCTCATCCGGCCCGGCGGCGCGGGTGAAATCGGGACGGCGGCCCCGCCGGGTGTCAGCGTAGAGCGTGAACTGGGATACCACCAGCAACTCCCCGCCAACGTCCAGCGCCGAGCGGTTGAACCGGCCCTGCTCGTCGGCGAAGATCCGCATATTCGCAATCTTGTCCACCAGGTACCGGGCGTCGGTGTCATCGTCCCCTTCGGCGACGCCCAGCAGGACAACCAGGCCGGCGCCGATGCTGCCGGCTTCGACACTCTCAGATTCGGTACTGCTGGTCTCAGGGTCGTCAATGGAAACCGAGGCTTCGGTTACGCGCTGGATCAATGCTCGCATCGTGGTCGTCCCTCAAAACGTGGGTGGCAATCAGGCATATACCCCTATCCTATCCCTTCTCCCTCCGATGGCAAGGGATACTTGCCTCACGCATATTCACCTTCGCCCAAACTGTCATTGCGAGCGAAGCGTGGCAATCTAGTTGGGCAGCGGTCATCGCTACTGGAACGAGATTGCCGCGTCGCTGCGCTCCTCGCAATGACAAATGGGTACGCCTGAGGACACTCGCCGCTTGCCGTCACACCGCCTGCCGTCTATCATCGACCAAAACCCAGGGAGGCACAAAATGCGAACCCCGATCCTTACCCGCGACCAGGTTCCCGAAAATCTCCGCGAGGCCTTCGACCACGAAACCGCCAACTCCGGGGGCGTGGTTGACGCCGGCCCCGGCTCTGCCATGATCAACAGCCCCGAAATGCGCCGCCGCTCCAACTATCTCGTCAACTACCTACGCGACGAAGGGTCCCTCCCCAAGCAGATCCAGGAGCTGGTGATGATCCTCACCGCCCGCAACATGGACTGCCAGTACATCTGGCACGCCCACGCCGCCCGTGCCCGCCAGCAGGGCATCAGCGACGAGTTTGTGGACAACCTCCGCGACGGCAAACCGTTGCCCCAACTGTCCGACGATCTGCAAATCGTCGTCAACTACGTGACCCAGTTGTTCGACAACCACCGCGTTGACGAAGCCACCTTCCAGGCCGCCATCGACCGCTACGGCGCGTTGAGCGTCACGGAGATCAGTACGCTGATGGGCTACTATTCCCTGCTCGCCTTCAACGCCAACGCCTTTGAAATCGACGTGCCCGACGGCGCCGAACCCAAACTGCCCATCTGACGAGTGTACCAATACTCCCTCTCCCTCGATGGGAGAGGGTTGGGGTGAGGGTGAACCTTCCCGCCGTTGGATTCTATTGGGGATTCTCCGGGCTGCTGGCCTGGGGAATCGCCGACTATCTGGCCCGTATCGCGTCCCAACGGATCGGCAGCGTCAGCGCCACCCTGCTTACCCAGTTGATCGGGCTGGCGCTGCCCCTGGCTTTCGTGGCGGTCGAAGTCGCCGGCGGCAGGCTGACCATCGACCTGTCAGCATTGGCGTTGTGGGCGCCCCTGACTGCTGCGGCGCTGGGCGTTGGCTACCTGGTGTACTACACCGGCCTGGCGCGCGGCGCGGTCACCGTCGTCAGCAGCGCGGCGTCGGCTTGGCTGGCTGTCACGGTGCTAATCGCCGTGCCGTTGTTCGGCGAACACACGTCGCCGGGACAGTTGGCCCTGATGGCTGCGATTTTGGCCGGCATACTGCTGTTGTCCGCCGGCCCGCTGACCGGGTCCGAAGTAAGTTCCGGTTTACCGTGGGGACTCGGCACGATGCTCGGCATCGGCGTTGCCATGGCCCTGTTCGACCGCGCCACCGCTGCGGCCGGCCCCATGCTGGCGGTCCTGGTGGTGCGCGCGTTGTCGGCCATTCCCGCTTTCGCCTTCACCCGGGTCAGGCGGCAACCCGTCCGCCGGCCGCAAACTCGCAACGGATGGCTTCTCTTGCTGGTGATTGGCATCGTGGACGCCGCCGGTTACGTCGGCTACAACCTCGGCGTCGCCGCGGCTCCGGTATCCCTGGTCGCGCCCATCGCGGCGGCCCACCCCGTTGTAACCATCGCCCTGGCCGTCGCCATCAACCGCGAACGCCCGAGCATCACCCAGTGGGCCGGCGCGACGCTGACCGTCGCCGCTACTGTCGCGTTGAGCGTATTGGTCTGATTTTGCGCTCACTGGATTCCCGCCCCGTATCAAGTACGGGGTGACGTTCTTTCGCGGGAATGACAGGAAATGTCACAGGCACTGGTATCAGTGTAAAATCCCGTTATCCTGCACATCCTGTCCATCCATGCAAAGAAGGAGATCCATTGTGAAGTACGACGTTATCGTGATCGGCGCCGGCTCCGCCGGTTCCATCGTTGCCACCCGGTTGAGCGAAGACCCCAACCGTTCCGTCCTGCTGCTGGAGGCCGGCCCCGACTATCCCGACTTCGACCACCTGCCCGACGAAGTGAAACACGGGTACGCCACCGCCACCGACGTCATGACCAGCGATCACAACTGGCAGTTCACCGGCCACGGCACCGCCGAAAACCCGGAGATCATGGTGCCCCGCGGCAAGGTCACCGGTGGCTCCAGCGCCATCAACGGCCAAATGTTCCTGCGCGGTGTGCCCGAGGACTACGACGGCTGGGCCGCCATGGGAAACGACGAATGGACTTTCCAGAACCTGCTCGGCTGTTTCCGCAGGCTCGAAACCGACACCGACTTCTCCGACGACTTTCACGGCAATGACGGCCCCATCATCGCCCGCCGCTTCAAGCGTGATGAATGGCTGCCCGCTCAAAACGCTTTCTACAACGCCGCCCGCGCCTACGGGTTCCCCCATACCGACGACCACAACAGCCCCGATTCCACGGGCATCGGCCCCACGCCGTTCAACAACCCCAATGGCATCCGCTGGAGCACCGCCCTGGGCTACCTGGACCTGGCCCGCCATCGCCTCAACTTCACCCTGCGCCCCAACTGCACGGTGCATCGCGTCATATTCGACGGCAACCGGGCCACCGCGGTCGTGGTCGAAAGCGGCGGCGAGGTGTTCACCGTCGAAGCCGACCAGATCATCCTCAGCGGCGGCGCAATCGCCTCGCCCCAGTTGCTAATGCTCTCCGGCGTCGGTCCCGCCGACCACCTGCGCAGCATGGGCATCCCTGTCGTTCACGACCTGCCCGGCGTCGGCCAGAACCTCCGCGACCATCCCATCGTTCCGGTCACCTGGCGCACCGTCCCTGGGTTCGATCTCGACGGTTTCGCTCCCCGAATGCAGACCTGCCTCAAGTACACCGCCGACGGCTCCGACCTACGCAACGACATGATCATGATTTTCTCGTCCTTCGCCACCGAGCAGGTCATTCGAGGCGGCGACCGCATGGAGCCTATGGGCATCCGCGCCTCCGTGTCCATCTACCTGGCCGTCGGCGCCGGCGAATTGCGCCTCAATTCTACCGATCCCCACGAGCAGCCATATCTGGACTACAACTATCTCCAGGAGGAGTTCGACCGCCAGCGTCTCCGCGACGGCGTCCGCATCGCCGTACAGCTTGGCGAGCACAGCGATTTCGAGAACATAGTCCAGGAACGCATCGAACCCCTGGACTCCGACCTCGAATCTGACGAGACCCTTGACCACTGGCTGCGCAGCAACGTCTCCACCGCGCAGCACATCTCCTGCACCTGCAAGATGGGGCCGTCCTCAGATCCTATGGCGGTGGTTGACCAGTATGGCAAGGTGCATGGCCTGGAGAACATCCGCGTGGTGGACGCATCAATAATGCCCGACTGCATCCGCGCCAACACCAACGTCACCACCATGATGATCGGCGAGCGCGTCTCGGAGTTCATCCTGCGCGGCGACTAGGGAACCGCGCCGCCAACACGTCCATGATCAGCCGCGCCGCCACCTGTACCGTCAACTGCGAAACGTCATACGGCGGCGCGACCTCCACCACGTCAAAGGCCACCAAGTTGGAACGACGCACCAGCGTCTCAAGGCATCGGCGCGCCTCTTCGTAAAACAGGCCGCCGACCTCCGGCGTACCCGTTCCCGGCGCCTGCGTCGGATCCAGTGCGTCCACGTCAAAGGTGATGTACAGATTAGACCCAACGGGAATGCTTTCGGCTACCGCCTCCGGCCCCATTTCGCGGAACTGCCGCAGCGTGATGATGCCGTTGCCGTGGCTCACCGCCTCCTCATACGGCTCCCGCCGCACCGAGCGGATGCCCACGGACGTGATGTTGCCGACGTGTTCAAGTTCGTGGCACCGCCGGATGGGGCTGCCGTGGGTCAGCATGGCTCCGTGGTAGTGGTGCGTGTAGTCCAGGTGGGCGTCAAAGTGCACAATGTCCAGCGGCGCGAACTGCGCCAGCCCCGCCACCGCCGGAAACGTCACGGCGTGGTCGCCGCCCAGGATCACCGGCATTGCGCCCCGCTGCGCCACCCGTCGCACCACGCCGGCCAGCCGCTCGAAGTTGTGCAGCACGTCCGACGGGGCGACCGTCACGTTCCCGCAGTCGGCCATGGTGACGCCGCGTAGCAGTTCGTCGCCGGCGTCGGCGTCGAAAAACCCCTCGGCGTCCCTGCCCTGCCCGAAGGGGTCCAGGTAGGAATACGCACGCGGCGCGTCCCGCAGCGCGTCCGGCCCGTAGCGCGCCCCCGGCCGGCCGAAGGTGCCCTGGTCAAAGGGCATCCCGATGAACGCCACGTCGGCGTCCAGCTCGTCGAAGTTGGCGCAAAACGGCGCGCGAAACATCGTTCGTGGCCGCGCGTCCAGCGCCGCAACGTCCGACGCCGCGGCGCCCTCCAGGTATTGCGGCCCAATGTTGCTGTTGGTATCGCCCATAATGTTGGTTTGGATCAAGCCCGAGTTCAAGGGAGTCTGGTGAGAGTTACCCTGCCGCCGGGAACCATAGCCACGGTTAGATAGTAACCGGCCAGCAGGCGGGCGCCGACCAGGGTTTGGGTTTCGGAGACTAGTATGGGGATAGGGATGGGTTCATCCTCCCAGAGAATAACCGCTGCGCACAGATCAAATCGATACGTCTCTTCATTTCCAATCACCAAGTCTCTGGTATCGATTACTGTCAACCCCAGCTGCTGAACGACTACTCGTGGCAGCATCAAATAACCTTGGAACCCGGTGTCGAGCAATGCCGAAAAATGGTGCAATTCACGGGTTGCCAAATCGGGAAGCGCGATTGGAATCACGGCCTCGTAATTTTCGTTGACGCGCCCGGTAATCATCACTTATGCGTCATCCGCTTGCCGTGCAGCACTGACCGCTCTCGTTCGCTGTCGCCAACGCGAAAGGTGAACAGTTCTCCATCAGGACGCCTGTCACGTAGGTGAACATACGCGAAGATCAAGTCCGCATGTACCTCGTAGTCACTGGACTTGGCGTCGATTACGATGAATTTGCCGTTTTCGGTGGGCTCGAGTTTGCTGCGCAGTTCCTCGTTGTAAAATGCTTCGGCCTGCAGCGAATCCTTGCTCCGGCCCTGCTCCGTCGTGGTCATGATTCCCCCGTTTGCAATAGTTGTACCCTTGGTTATTCCCGCTGGACATTTTGATTATACTTGACGCCAACCGCCCCTGCGGAAAGGAGCATAACAATGGCCCGGCTTGAAGACTACCAGAACCGATTCCAGTACGCCCGGTTCGAGCGCGAGGACGGCATCCTCCAGATGACCTTCCACAGCGACGGCGACACCCTGCAGTGGGGCGCCGGCCCGCACACCGAACTGCCCGAGGTTTTCCACACCATCAGCACTGATGTGGAGAACAAGGTCATCATCATGACCGGCGCCGGCGCCGGATTCACCGGCCCGGCCGGCAGCAGCGACACCGTGCCACGCCGCACGCCAGAGCAGTGGGACTCCACCTATTGGGAGGGCAAGCACCTGCTGGGCAACCTCCTCAACATCGAGGTGCCCATCATTGCCGCCATCAACGGCCCTGCCCTCCGCCATTCCGAGCTACCCTTGATGAGCGACATCGTGCTGGCCGCGCCACACACCACCTTCCAGGACTCCGGCCACTTCATGAGCGGCCTCACCCCCGGCGACGGCATGCACATCATCTACCCGCTGCTTTTGGGCCTCAACCGGGGACGCTACTTCCTGCTCACCGGTCAGCTACTCGACGCCACCAAAGCCCAGGAATTCGGCCTCGTCGCCGAAGTATTGCCGTCGGATGAACTCCTCCCCCGCGCCTGGGAATTGGCCCGGCAACTGGCAAGTCAACCCCGCCTGGTGCTCCGCTATTCCCGCGTCCTGCTCACCCAGAAGCTCCGGGGCGAACTCCATGACCTGTTGGGCTACGGCCTGGCGCTGGAGGGTCTCGGCTCCGCCCAGGACTACCTGGATCGCGGCCAGGGCCGGTAACTGGTACCGCTCATGGTGAGCCTGTCGAACCATGAGCGGGCACGCCCCGCTGCGGCGGCAGCGCCGTCAACATCAGCGCGGCGCACGCGCCGTAGATAAACAGCAGCGTCCACCACGCCGGTAGGTACGATCCCGCGTAGTCGTGCAGGTACCCCACCAGCGGCGCGCCCAGGCCCGCGCTCAACAGGTTGATGGGCATCACGATGCCCCGTATCGTCCCCAGGAACGTCCGCCCGTAGTAGGCCGCGAAGATGTACGTGTGTACGATCATGCCGACGCCCACCGAGCACCCGAACACGATGGTGGACAGGAACATCATCTCCGCCGACGCCACGTAGATCATCAGTAGGATGGCGATGATGAATCCCGAAAACGATGCTGCCGCCAGGAACCGGATCGGAATGCGGTCGGCCAGCCATCCCGACACCAGCGCCAGCGCTGCCGCTCCGCCGGCGTCGGCGGCAAAGGACCACGACACCAGCAGCGGATCGTAGGCTTTCTCCACGAAGTACGGTATCCGGTGAAAGCTGGCCCCGCCCTGCGCCACGCCCGACAGCGCATAGACCGCCACCAACTTCCACATCGTCGCCGTCCGAAAGGCCTGGCGAACCGTCCAGACCGGTTCTTCCGCCGTCGGCCTCTGCGTCTGAGAATTGGGGGCATCCGCCTCCGCCGCATCCGGCAGGTCGCCGTCCACCCGCAGGCCCATATCCTCCGGCTGCCGGCGCAGGAACAGCGCGGACGCCGGGATGGATATGACCATGAACAGCACGGCCAGTATCTGCCACGAACTGCGCCAGCCGTAGCCGTCGATCAACCATTGCGTCACCGGCAGAAATACGATACCGCTGATGCCTAATCCGGCGGTTGACAATGCCAGCGCGCGGCCTCTTTTCCGGACGAACCATTTGGCCACCGGCACTGACGTGACGAGCCCGTTGGGCGCGGCCAACCCTGATACGCCGACCAGGCTGAACAGCACGATGAACTGCCAGGCATGGTTACTCATCCCCACCAGTATCAGGCAACCGCCGATCATCAAAGCCGCCACCGGGATGTACACCCGCGGCCCGTACCGGTCAATCAGCCAGCCCACCACAAAACTGAGCACGCCGGCCGAAAGTCTCCGCGTCGTCTGCATCCACCCAAACGTCGCCCGCGACAGCGCCAGTTCACGCTGCATCGGCAGCACGAACAGACCATAGTTCAGCGTCCCTGTCGCCATCGTAGAAAAGTTGACGGTGAACATGGTCGCTACAATGACCCACCCGTAGAAAAACCGCTGCCTCTGCGGCGCGTTATTCCGGTGTTCTTGATCGTCCAAAGTGCGGCCCTATCAGTCGTAGGGGCGGGTTTGAAACCCGCCCCTACCTGACGCATTGAGGTCAATTCGTGGTCAGATCGCCTGCCAGTACCGCTTGCCCTGTAGCCGCACGATCTTCCCGAATCCGGGCGCCGGCAGATGCACCGCCGCCACCGGAATGCCCTCGCTTTCCAGCCGGTCCAGTACGCTCTGCCGGGTTGCGATAGCCTGCTCAGGAATGATGTCGGCCCGCGAGGCCCAATCGGTCTGCTGTATCTGCGCCGTGTTGTGCAGCACGTCCCCCAGGATCAGCCCGCGCTCGCCGCCCGAGTTGATCATGATGCTCATGTGGCCCGGCGTGTGCCCCGGCGTCGGCAGCGTGGTCAGCTCGCTGGTGATGCTGAACTCCCCTTCCATCCATTCCACCAGCCCCATTTCGGCGATGGGCCACACGCAATCAGGCGCGTTGGGGAACCGGTCGGGCTGCAACGCAGGGTCGTGGCTCGCGTCGTAATCGACCCGGCTGAAGTAGTACCGCGCGTTGGGGAAGGTGGGCTTGAGCGTTCCCCCGTCGTCCCGCACCGTGTTCCAGCCCACGTGGTCCCGATGCAGGTGCGTCATTACCACGGCGTCGATGTCGTTGGGCGAAACGCCATTGCGTTCCATGTCGTCCAGCAGCTCGCCCCAGGGAGTTTCCGGCGTATCCTTCGCGCCTAGGCCGGTGTCGATGGCGATGGTCTTGCCCTCTGAGCGCACCAGGAAACACGCCAGGTTGAAGCTCACCTTCTTGTCCGGAGTCAGGTGGTCGTGGAACGGTTCCCATTCCTCGGCCGGGATGTTGGGAAAGAAGTTGCAGATGTCAAATTCCAGTAATCCGTCGGAAAGGGACGCAATTTCCACGTTCCCGATGGTAATTTTGCTGGCCGTCATAATCCCTCCAGGCGCATCAATTGCGCCATTCTACCACCCTACTATCTCGAAAACCCTCCATATGGCCTCTCTCTACCTTGACGGGAGAGGGTGGGGGGTGAGGGTGAAATCATTACGCGGTACAATACACCAGCAAATCGTACACAAGAGGCAACCATGGGCGCTTACACCAGCACACAATTGATGGTCCGCCTGCTGGCGCTGTTGCTGGGATTGGCCGGCGGCTTGTGCCAGACCGTCTGGTCCCAGGTCGTCGGTATGCGTTGCGGCGCCGCCCAGATCGGCGAGTACGTCTTCCACACCGAATGTCTGGCCTGGACCGAGCTGTTCCTGCGGTTCCCCCAGGATGCCAGCACCCAGATGGTCAGCATCGTGCTGGCCGCCGCCATCGCCGGCATGGTGGCCGGCCTGGGCGGCATGTGGCGGGCCCGGTGGGCTGCTCTGCTGTTCCTGCTGCTCGCCGTTTGGAACCTCGGCCTGCTAGCGTACGCGGTGACGGGCATGGATCAAAAGGGTATCGCCATTATCCTGGCTGTTCTTTCAATCGCAGTGCCCGCTCTGTGCGGCGTGCTGCTCTGGTGGCGCGGCGAGTACCGGGCGGCCCAGCGCCGGCCCGGCGCAGCCGGTGACGCCGGCCCGTGGACAGTACAACGCTAGGGATGCTAAACCTTGTGGCAGGTACTCACGATGAATCCGCCTCGCCACCATCGCTCCACCCATTCAGACGGCGCTGATCCAATCGCGCCCATCTCGGAAAAGCAGTTGGCGCGCCTGTGGCAACGTCGCGCCGCGCGCCACCGGGCTTTTCACAGCGAGGCCGGCGCTCGCATCCAGGTGCTGTATCCTGGCCGACCCGGCGTCACCGCCGGCCCCGATTTCCGCGATGCCCTGCTGGTGGTGGAAGGCCAGGGATTGGTGCAGGGCGACGTGGAGGTACACCTCCGTCAACGCGACTGGCAATCCCACGGCCACCACCACGACCCCAACTATAACGGCGTGGTGCTGCACGTCGCCCTGGAGTCTGATGCCGAGCCGTCCCGCACCGATGGCGGCGGCACCCCTCCCGTGGTAAATCTCACCGATTTCCTCACCGGCGCGGCGGCGAGCGACAACGACGGGAAAGACGTTCGGCGCCAACTA